>DASSGF010000034.1:0-1729877 GCA_035693565.1 Rhizomicrobium sp.
GCCATCTGGATTTCCCCGTCTATGCCGGACAGGTGGACCAGGTGGTGGCGCGCGCCGCGGCGGCGGGGGTCGGCGCCTGTCTCAGCATCGGCACCGAATTGAAGCGCTTTGCCGGCGTCAGGGCGGTGGCGGAGAAATTCCCCAATGTCTGGTGCAGCGTGGGCATCCACCCGCATGAAGCGGAGAAGGAATTGCTGGACGACGAGGCAGCGCTGATCCGCGAAACCGCCCATCCAAAAGTGGTGGGGATCGGCGAGACGGGCCTGGATTATTTTTACGAACACTCACCACGTGTACCGCAGCAAAAGAATTTCCGCTCCCATATCGCGGCGGCGCGCCAGACCGGGTTGCCGGTGATTGTCCATACCCGTGACGCCGATGATGACACCATCGATATCTTGCGGGACGAAATGGGGAAGGGGGCTTTTAGCGGCCTGATCCATTGCTTCACCGGCACGCAGAAACTGGCGGACGTGGCGGTGGGGATGGGGCTTTACATCTCGGTATCCGGCATCGCCACCTTCAAGAATTCGCAACCCTTGCGCGACGTGATCAAGAGCGTGCCCTTGGAACGATTGCTGGTGGAAACCGATGCGCCTTTCCTGGCGCCGGTGCCGCATCGGGGCAAGACCAATGAACCGGCCTTTGTGGTGCACACCGCCAAAATGCTGGCGGACCTGAAAGGCGTCAGCGAGGACGCGTTGGCCGAAGCCACCACCGCGAATTTCTTCCGCCTGTTTTCCAAGGCGAAGCATCCCGATGCTTGAGGTGCGAATTCTTGGTTGTGGCTCCTCGGGCCCCCGCGCGCGAAGCGCGCCATTAAACGAAGAGCCGCCCGATGCTTGAGGTGCGAATTCTTGGTTGTGGCTCCTCGGGCGGCGTGCCGCGCCTGGGCGAGGGCAAGCCCAACTGGGGCGCCTGTGATCCCAGCAATCCCAAAAACCGCCGCAGCCGCTGCTCCGTCCTGGTGACCAGGCGCAGCCTGCAGGGCGAAACGCGGCTGCTTGTCGATACCTCTCCCGATATGCGCGAACAGCTCTTGGCGGCCAATGTCGGCGTGTTGGATGCGGTGCTGATCACCCACGACCATGCCGACCAGCTGCATGGCATCGACGATCTCCGGGTGGTCGCCATGAACATGAAGCGGCGGCTGGATATGTGGAGCGATCTCGACGGTCTCTCCGGCGTACGCAAGAAATTCAACTATTGTTTTGCCACGCCCGTGGGCAGCGATTATCCGGCGATCCTCAACGCCCATGAGATCACCGAACCCTTTCGCGAGTTCGCGATAGAAGGTTCGGGCGGCCCCGTGCCGGTGCTGGCTTTCGGCCAGGGCCATGGCCGCATCCGCAGCCTGGGTTTTCGTTTTGGCGCCGTCGCCTATTCGCCGGACGCCGATCATCTGGACGAAACGGCCTTCGCCGCGCTCGCCGGGGTGGAATGCTGGATCGTGGACGCCCTGCGCCACACCCCGCATCCCAGCCATGCCCATCTGGAACGCACCCTGGACTGGATCGCGCGGGTCAAACCCCGGCGCGCCATCCTCACCAACATGCATGTGGACCTGGACTATGACGCCTTGGCGCGCGATCTGCCGCCGGGGGTCGAGCCGGCCTATGACGGGATGGTGGTGGCGGTTTGAAGGCCCGGCCGTCGGGACGAGGAACAGGCCGGTTGACCGGATCACCGAAGGGTGTCGAAATCGCCCCTGGATATCGCCAAATCACATTTCACCAAGTCACAGGGGGACGCGATGAACAGCCAGGGAAAATTGCTGCTTTTGGCGTTGGGGTTCACCATCTCGGCGGCGTCCCTGGCGCTGTCGCAGCAACTCGCCACCTCGACCTGCAATTCCGGCGCCGCCAATCCTCCCGCCTGCAAGGCGGTGCGCGGCGACCGGGCCGATGGCTGGATGGCCCAGAGCCGTTCGGAAGTGGTGGGGCGCAACGGCATGGTGGCCACCAGCCAGCCGCTGGCCGCCCAGGCAGGCTTGGAGATGTTGCGCCGGGGCGGCAATGCCGTGGATGCGGCGGTGGCTGCCGCGGCGGTGCTCAATCTGACCGAACCAATGAATGTCGGCATGGGCGGCGATCTTTTCGCCATCATCTACACCGCCAAAGACCACAAGCTGCATGTCCTGAACGCCAGCGGCAAGGCGGCAAGCGGCCAAAGTGTCGAATTCATGAATGCGCACGGCTATCGCGCCGATCCTGCCAATTGGGGCCCCGGCTCGGGCATGCCCCAGCGCGGCATTCTCTCCGCCACCGTCCCGGGCGCGGCCTGGGGCTGGCAGGAGGTGCTGGACAAATATGGCAGCATGACTTTCAAGCAGGTGCTGGAGCCGGCAGCCACTTACGCGAGCCAAGGTGTGCCGGTCGCGGAACGCGCCGCATTTGACTGGCGCTTGCCCAGAGCGGTCAATGCGGTGGCATCCGATGTCTCGCATTGCTGCACGGCGCAGGATCCGGACTCGATCCACGCCTGGTATATCAATGGCCAGCAACCCAAGGCGGGCCAGATCTTCCGCAATCCCGATCTGGCCAAGGCCTTCCGGCTGTTGCAGGCGCAAGGCCGCGACGCTTTTTATAAAGGCGATATCGCCAAGGCCATTGTCGCCAAGGAAAAGGCCCTGGGCGGCACCATGACCCTGCAAGACCTTGCCGATTACAAGGGCGAGTGGGTCGAGCCGGTGACGAGCGACTATCACGGCTTCACCCTGGCGGAACTACCGCCGCCCAGCCAGGGCTTCGCCGCCAATGAGATGCTCAATATTCTCGCCACCTGCATCGGCACGGTTTATCCCGGCCAGACTTTGGCGTCGCTGGGCCCCACCGACCCGCGTTATTGGCACATGCTGGTGGAAGCCAAGAAGCTCGCCTATGCCGACATGATCGCGATCAATGGCGATCCCGACTTCAATCCCGGTTTGGGCGGCAAGGTGAAGGCCTTGCTCACGCACGAGCATGCGCAGAGCCTGTGCGGGCGGATCAATCCCGGCATGGCCTCGGCGACCAGGCCGGGTGCGGGCAGCGGCGCCGGCGATACCATTGTGCTGGCCGCCGCCGACCGCTGGGGCAATATGGTGTCCTGGGTGAACAGCAATTTCTCCGGCTTCGGCTCGGGCGTCACCGTGCCGGGCTATGGCTTTGTGCTGCACAATCGCGGCGGGTTGTTCAGCCTTGACCCCAAAAGCCCCAATGCCATCGCGCCCCACAAGCGGCCGTTCAACACCTTGGCCGCCGCCTTCCTGCTGCAAGGCGGGCGCACCGATGGCCAGTTGATGGCGTTTCAATTGATGGGCGGCGACATGCAGGCCCAAGGTCATGCCCAGATGGTGGTGAACATGGTCGATCTGGGCGCCAACCTTCAGGCCTCCACCGACATGGCGCGCTTTCACCATTCCCAGATCGGCAATGTGCTGGGGCTGGAATCGCAGTTGGCGGAGTTGGTGGGCGACAAGCTCAAGGCCATGGGCCACACGGTGCGGGCCGTGGATGGCGGCGACATGGGTGGCTTTCAGGCCATCCTGTTCACGCCCGATCCCAATGAGCCCGCGCCCGATCCGGCAAAAACCTCCAAGCGCCCGGTGAACGGCACTTATCGCGCCGGCACCGACCACCGCAAGGATGGCCTGACTGCCGCTTGGTGACGATCGCGGCGCGGCACTTTACTGCTTGCCGTTGGCGTCCTCGGCATAGTTGTGCTGGATGGACGGGCTGCGGTTGAAAGCAAGCCGCGTATCCACCTGGCCCGGCGCAAAGCTGGCGCGGTGCCAGCGGTTGGGCGGCACCAGCACCACATCGCCGGCATTGGCCACCAAAAGACCGACGCCTTCGATCTCATAGGCGATCTTGCCTTCCAGGATGAACCAGAACTCGTCATTGCCGATATGGAAATGCCCCCGGTTGGTGGCGGGCGGAATGGCGACACCCATGCCGCGGATGATCGCGGCCTGGTTATCGGCATCGGACATGAAATAGTGCAGCCGCTCTTTCTTGCTGGCAGTGGGATCGGCCTGGACGACGTCTTTCATGAAATCCAGATAAGGTGTGTTTTTCTCATCATACTCACCCATGCCGCCGCCCACCGGCTGGCTGGGATAGCTGACCTTCTCATAATGCTGACCGTCCTTGGGCGGCGGCGGCGGCCCGAAACCGGCGCGGCTGTCCACCGGATAAGAGGGCAGGGCATGGGCGCGGGTGATCTCAAAGCGCAGGCTGGGCGCGTCGCCCACTGTCTCCATGCTGTAAGGCACGCGCAGCGGCACTTGCACCAGAAATCCCTTGCTGGCGACGAAAGGCTGCTGGCCCTTGATGGTGAAGCGGATCTTGCCGTCCCACACCACCCAAACGGTGCGGTCGTCGCCATAGAATTGGGTGCGGGTCTTGGCGCCCGGCGCCATCTGCACCCAGCGCGCATCATAGCGCTCGGTCAGCATCACCGGCTCGGTCCAGTCCTTCTGTCCGGCATGCTTGGCCAGCACCTGGTCCAGCCGTGTCACCGGCTTGTTGGGGGCCTTGTAAGGAACCGGCGAGTCTTTCGGCACCCAGGACAGATAGACTTGGCGGTCCTGCGCCAGCGCCGGGATGGCCGCCAGCGCCAGGGCACAGGCGAGGAGTTTGATCGGGCGTTTCATCATCTCTCTCCCCTTACTGCTTGCCGCCGGCATCTTCGCCGAAATTATGGAACAGAAGCGGGCTGACATTGAACGACAGCCGCGTATCGGTCTGGCCATTGGCCCAGCTGGCGCGGTGATAGCGACCGGGCGGCACGAACACGACATCGCCGGTGTCGGCGGTGAACAGGCCGGCATCCTCGATCAGATAATCGCACTTGCCTTCCAGGATGAACCAGAATTCGTCATGGATGATGTGGAAATGGCCTTTGTTGGTCGGCGGCGGCGTCGGCACGCCCTTGCCGCGAATGATGTTGGCCATATTGGCTTCATCCGCCATCACCAGATGGTCCTTGGGATTGGCCACCGGATCGGCCGCCACCACCTCCTTGAAGAAATCGCGATAGGGCCGGTTCAGGGAGTCGTATTTGTCCGGCTGGGTCGGCGTGCTGATCTTGATATAGCCATCGCCGGCCTGTGACGGTTTTGCGCCGTCGGCGGGATAGTTGGGCTTGATGCCGGTATGGGCCACTTCAAAGCGCAGCGACGGTTCCGTACCGATGGTCTCCATCGAATAGCGCACCCGCTGCGGCACTTGGACCAGAAATCCCTTGCTGGCGACAAAAGGTTTCTGGCCTTCGATGGTGAAACGGATCTGCCCGCCCCACGCCACCCAGAAGACGCGGTCGTCGCCAAAATACTGCACCGGAGTCTTGTCGCCCGGCGCCGCCTGAATCCATTTCACGTCATAGCGCGGCGTCAGGATCACCTGCTCGCTCCAGCGCGCCTGGCCCTTATGCTTGGCCAGCACCACGGGCAGGCGGGTCACCGGCTTGTTCTGGCCATAAGGAACCAGCTTGTCGGGTTTGGGCGACCAGGCGAACCAGGCCTCCTCTTTCGGTTGCGCCAGCGCCGGCAAGATCATCGCCGCGCCCACAACAAAGCCCAGCGCCAGCTTCCCGCGTGTCTTGTGCATGATTTCTCCCTAGGCAGATTTTTATCTGCGTTGCCTGGAAAATCCCACTTTTGCGGATTGCTGTAAATGCGCGGAGAACCGCGCCGGCGCAATTTGCAAACAACGCGCATCATGTGTTGCGGCGCAGCACGGGATAACCCGGACAATTGGCAGGGAATGGCAGCGTGCCGCGCCAGGATAGACTTGACTTACTGTCACCCGCGCCCAAACGTCAGGACAAATTAGTCCCGGGGAGAGTTCCATGGCTGTCAAATTCCACCGCCGTCATTTCATGGCCGCAGGGGCCGCAACACTGGCCACCAGCGGGCTGCACACCACGAAATTGTGGGGCAAGACCATCACCCATAAGCCGCTGGATCCGGTGAACCCGGACATTCTGTTCGGCACCACCAGCTCGATCTGGGGCGGAGCCGGGGTCGATGCGGCCCATGCCCATAGCACCGAATGGGCGGTCAAGCGCTGCGCCGAGCTTGGTTTGCAGGGCATTGAATCCTATGCCGACGGCATCGAGGCCTATCGCAGCGATCCCATGAAGCTGAAGGCCCTGTTCGACAAGTACAACATGACCTTCATCGACGCCTCCAATGGCGAGAAGGGCCAGTCCACCAACTTCATCGATCCCGATCAGATTCCGAAGACCATCGCCGACCATGTCGCTTTCTGCCGCGATTTCCTGCAGCCGCTGGGGTGCGATCACTGGAAGGTCAATATGGGCGCGCGCCCGGCCGGCGGCCCCAGCGACGAACAGTTAAAGCGGCTGGCCAATACCCTGAACGAAGTGGGCCGCCAGACCATCGCCATGGGCGTGCGCCTGTCGCCGCATCCTCACATCTGGGGTCCCTTGGAGCGCGAGCAGGACATGCGGCGGGTGATGGAGCTGACCGATCCCAAATATGTCTGGCTCTGCGCCGATACCGGCCATCTGGTGCTGGGCGGCGGCGATCCCGCGCAGATCATCAGCGACTATTTCCCGCGGGTGTCGGAAATTCATCTCAAGGACACCTACGCCAAGTATCGCGGCAACAAGCAAACCCCGACCCAGGAAATGCACAAGCAGGCGTCGGTCTATCACAATCTCGGCGGCGGCGGCGTGGATTTCGTGGCGGTGTTCGATGTCCTGCGCAAGAAGCACTTCAAGGGATGGGCGATCTTCGACGTCGACGGCCCGCGCAAGGGCGATGACGGCTTCGATGCCATCGGCGGCAATATCAATGTCGCGGTCGACGACTATCTCTCCCACAATATCAACTATCTGCGGAACGTGCTGGGCATAAAGCTGCCGCCCTATTCCACTTGAAACTCACAACAGACAGGAGAAACAGGCGCAATGTCCCGCCGCTTGCCCATCATTCTATGCGCTGCTCTGCTGCTGGCCACACCGGCCCTTACGACAATGGTCTGGGCAGCGGGTTATGAGGCCGAACTCGACCCCACGCCTTTCGATGCCACCAATCGCGCCGATGTGATCGAGTCCATCGGCAATGTCACCGCCAGCCTGGACGGCAATATGCTGACGGTGAACGGCACCTTCTCCAACTTCACTTCGCCCGCCACCGGCGGCTCGTTCCGCATCGGCCTTGCCAAGGGCGTGCCGGGCGGCGCGATCGGCAATTTGACGGTCGAACATGCGCGCCGGGGCTCGTTCTCGGGCTCGATCAAGCTCAATGCCGCGCAACTGGCGGCGCTCAAGCGGCAATCGCTTTATATCCGCATCGATAGCGAAAAAGCCCCTGACGGCAATATTCAGGGCTGGCTGGAAGACTCAGGTAAAGATCATGTCTCGTAACAAGAACGTTCTTGCCGGCGCCGGGCTGTTGGCGCTGGGCGCGGCCGCGCTGCTGGCCCATGACGCGCGCGCGCAAGCGCCCGGTGTCTACAATCTGGAGCAGGCCACCAACGGCCATAGCGATTATGTCGCCAAATGCGCCGGCTGCCATCGCGCCAATCTGGCGGGCGGCGGCGATGCGCCCGCGCTGGGCGGCAATGGCTTCATGGCGTCGTTCGGCAACCGTTCGACCAAGGACCTGTACAACTTCATCGCCAAGTCCATGCCGGCGGGCGCGCCCGGCAGCTTGAGCGAAGAGCAGTACTCAAACATCACCGCCTATCTTTTGTACGCCAACGGCGCCAAGGCGGGCTCGGCGCTGTTCAGCAAGGACACCGACGTCAAGGTGTCCACCATCGCCGACGGCAAGGTGCTGTCGGAGGCCATTGCGCCGCCCAGCCTGGGCAAGATGGCGGCGGCGGAAGCCCGCGCCCGGGCCGAAGCGCCGCCGGCGCCGCATGGCCTGACCGTCAAGGGCACGGTGAAGAACTATGTCGATGTCACCGATGACATGCTGCTGCATCCGGTGGACGGCGAATGGCTGATGTACCGGCGCAACTATCAGGGCTGGAGCTTTTCGCCGCTCAAGCAGATCACGCCGGAGAATGTGAAGACCCTGACCCTGAAATGGGCCTGGAACATGAATGAAGGCGGCGCCAGCCAGGTGACGCCCATCGTCCATGCCGGCACCATGTTCCTGTCCAACACCTCCAACACCGTGCAGGCGCTGGATGCGCGCACCGGCGAGTTGATCTGGGAAAACCACATCGGTCCGGTGTCCAAGATCGCCTATGGCGGCACCCGCAGCCTGGCCGTTTATCACGACAAGGTCTTTGTCGCGACCACCGATGCCATGATCCACGCCTTGGACGCCCGCACCGGCAAGATCGTGTGGGAACAAACCTTGGGCAACCCCAACAATTCCAACACCGGCGGCGTCATGGTGATGCGCGGCAAGGTGCTGACGGGACTGACCGGCTGCGACAACTACTCCGAGAACAACTGCTACATCTCGGCCTTCGACGCCGACAGCGGCAAGCCGGCCTGGCGCTTCCACACCACGGCGCTGGAAGGCGAGCCGGGCGGCGATACCTGGAACGGTTTGCCCAATCTGCTGCGCGGCGGCGGCGATACCTGGATCGCGGGCACCTATGATCCGGACTTGAACACGACGTATTGGGGCGTGGCGCAGACCAAGCCCTGGTTCCGCGCCAGCCGCAAGACCGGCAATGCCTCTACGCTCTATTCATCGTCAACCCTGGCGCTGGATCCCGATACCGGCAAGCTGAAATGGTATTTCCAGCATGCGCCGGGTGAATCGCTGGATCTCGATGAAGTGTTCGAGCGGGTGCTGATCAATCACGGCGACCAGAAAACCGTGATGACCATCGGCAAGCCGGGTATTCTGTGGAAGCTGGACCGGGTCACCGGAAAATTCCTCGGCGCCAAGGAAACCGTTTTCCAGAATGTCTTCTCCAAGATCGATCCCAAGACCGGAGCGGTGACCTATCGTTCGGATATCTTCAACCAGAAGACCAATGAATGGTACGCCTCCTGTCCGGGGCCGGAAGGCGGCCATGACTGGCAGGCCACCAGCTATTTCCAGCCCGACGATCTGTTGATCATTCCGCTCAGCCAAAGCTGCGTGATGATTGAAGGCCATGAGGTGGAGCAGAAGCTGGGCGGCGGCGGCACCGCGGCGTCGCAGAAATTCTTTTTCATGCCCGGCACCCATCAGAATATGGGCAAGCTGGTGGCGTACCGCACCTCCGACATGACGGAAGTCTGGTCCTGGCAGCAGCGCTCGCCGTTCCTGACGGCGGTGCTCTCCACCGCCGGCGGCGTGGCCTTTGTCGGCGACTTCAACCGCAGCCTGAAAGCGGTCGACGCCAAGACCGGCAAGATCGTGTGGCAGACAAGGCTGGGCAACACCGTGCAGGGTTACCCCATCTCCTTCAGCCTGGACGGCAAGCAGTATATCGCCGTGGCGTCAGGCCTGGGCGGCGGCAGCCCGCAGCAGAAGCCCACCATGCTGCTCAACGAAATACACCGGCCGTCCACCGGTCATATGCTGTATGTCTTCGGGCTGCCGGAGTGATGAGCGGTGCGCGCCAGCGCATGAGCATGTCCAGTGGACATGCGAAAGCGAAGAACGCCGCGAGCTAAGGCGAGCGGCCAGGCTGCCTACTTCTTCTCCACCGGCATGTGCAAGGTCATCATGATCAACCCATTCACCTCGGTATATTGGTGCGGGGTGTTGGCCGGTACCAGGATGTAATCGCCCTTGGAAACCTTGCGCGGTGTGCCGCCCTCGATGGAGGTGCCGCCCTGTGTCATCGCGCCGGGCGTCGCCGCCGGCTTTAGCCCTATCATCTTGCCGCCAGTGATCAGGGTGCAGCTGCCCTCGATGATCTCGATCAGCTCGGCATGGGTGGGATGGATGCTGGGCGGGGTGGTGTCGGTGCGATATTCCAGCTGAAAGGGATAGCCCTCATCATTCACCACCAGCTCCACCGTATTGCCGGTCTTGTGTTCGGCCTTGGCCTTGGCGACCAAGGCTTGGACTTCGGCGCTGGAGGCATAGAGTTTGGTGGGCTGCGGCGCCGGTTGCGCGCATAAGGGCAGGGGAAGCAAAGAGAGCAGGGCGGCGGCGAGCAGAACGGTCTTCATGGTTCCTCCCGATGAAATGGGCCGGCATTGTGCAGCAGTTCCTTGGGCCTGGAAACCCGGGTGAGAATCCGCTGCCGCAACAATTCGCGCACCCGCGCCGGGTCCTCGATGGCGATGCGCCGGCGATAAAAGGCCAGCGCCGCCTCGCGGTCGCCGCCCGCGACCACATCGCGCGAATCCAGGTGCAGCGGCCCAATGGCGCCGCGAATGTCGAACTTGTCCAGCCATTGATCGGCAAAGGCGCCAAGGGTCACATATTTCCGCCAGAAGGCGTCAAAGCCGCAACAGGCGTAATGCAGGACAAAGGCATCCATGGCCGCCGCTTCCCGGGTTTCGCCATTCCAGTTGGTGAATTTGTGCACGCCATTGGGGCGAAGCGCGCTGTCCAGCCTGACCGCGGACTTGCCGTTGCGATAGAAATGAAATCGCGCCGGCGGGATCTGGGGCGTGTCCGCCAGCAGGGCGCGGCAAGCCTCAGACGGCTCGGCCGCGAGCTCCAGCGGCAGCTTGAACAGGTCCACCTCGCGGAAGGGATCACCGATATCGGCTTTTTCCGGCACCGCTTCGAAATTCGCGTAAGCGATGGTGTCCGCGCCTTGCGCCGCCGCGAAATGCTCCGCCAGAGATTGCCGGGCCAAGAAGAACAATTCGTCGGCATCGATATGCAGCAGCCAGTCCAGGCCTTTCTTCCGCGCCAGCTCCATGCCCAAGGCGGTGTTCAACACCTGGCGCGCCATCACCTCGCGGTCGATGAAGGCAGCATAGGTTTGATATTCCGGCAGGCCCTTCCAGGCATCCCGCAACTTCGCGTCATGGCTGATGGCGGTGACGTTGGGATGCCGGCTGAAGCGGCTGAAATCCGGGTCGGCCGGATCGTCGAAAAACAGGAAGAGATGGGCAAAGCCCAGGTTCAAGTGATAGGCGGCGAAGGAATCCAACAGGGCGCCTGCGTCGCGCAAGGTGGTAACGATGGCTGCGCCAGGCATCAGGACAGCGCTAGGAGATTGCGAACCGTCAGCAGAGTTCCACCCAAACCCGTTGTTTTGATTGGAAAAGCATGTCCCAGAACGAATTTTGGCACAACCCGCCAAAAGCGCCGCGCGGGGGGCGGCAAAATGGGCTATTATCCCCGGGCAGCTTTCTCTCAGGAGAGTCTGAATGTACCGCGCATCTTCTTTCCTGGTCCCGCTCACCGTCCTGGCCGCTCTTGTCTGTGGCCCGGCCCAGGCCCAGACCGTCATCACCATCGGCAGTGGAGAGGCGCATGAGTGCTTCAAGCATGCCAAGGCCGGCAATGACCTGACGGACGGGCTGGCGCTCTGCACCGGCGCGTTGGAGCACGACCTGCTGGCGAAAAAGGACCGTGCCGGCACCTATGACAATCGCGGCATCATCCTGGACATGCTGGGCCGCACCGAAGAGGCGGCCAAGGATTTCAATCAGTCCATCGCCTTGGACCCGACTCTGGGCGATCCTTACGTCAATCTGGGGGCCATGTTGATCAAGAAGGGCCGGCACGAGGAAGCGATGGGCCAGATCAACAAGGGGATTGAGCTGGGGATGGCCTTCCCCCATATCGGCTATTACGACCGCGCCGTGGCCGAGCAGATGCTGGGCCGCTACAAGGAAGCCTATTACGACTATAAGAAGGTTCTGGAGCTGGAACCCAATTTCGTCATGGCCAGCGAGCGGCTGAAGGATTTTGTCGTTACCCGCGTTCCCGCCAAGACGCCAAGCTAAGTAAAGGCTTTATATCCAGGCCCTTGTGAGCGGTCTTAACCAAAGCGGTTGAGCTGTATTGACAGCGCCAACACCCTGGCATTTTATTGTATACAGAGGCTGCGGGGCGTCGGTATTTCTCCATACCGCCAAGGCTTCTAGAAGGCCCGGTTTGCGTACCCTCGCGCCGGGCCTTTTTGTTTGGGCCTTGGTTGGCGGCGGGGGCGCTGCTGGTTTTTCCGGCCGGTTCCGGGCGGAAAAAGAGCGCCAGGCGGTGTCGAAGGACGGCACCAAAGACCGACACCAAAGAACGGCGCCAAAGGGTCGTCAGAAAAACCAGGCGTGATATAGTTTTGTCATGAGCAAGGCGGTTCGCGACAGCACGGAAGTGGCGGAACTCAAGCAGCTTTATGATCGCATGGCGCTGGCGGTGGAGCGCGCCGCCGCCACCATGCATATTCGGGGCGCCGATTCGGTGGCTTTCACGGTCGAGGACACCAAATGCGTGGCATTATGGGACCGGATTCGCGCGCTGATGCCGAAAGAACAATAAACGGGCAGGGGTTTGGGGATATGGCGGACGATCTCAGGCCCGCGGACGGGCTGTGCGATGTGTATCTGGAATTCGACGGCATGCATGCCCATTCCGGCAGCCCGAATGGCGATTTCACCTTCCGTTTCGTGCATCGCCGCGATGACCAGGAAAAAGTGCTGGCCACCATGAGCTTTCAGGTCCAGGCCGGGCATGACGGCCATCCCGGCATGATGGTCAAGGCCTATGATCAGATGATCACCGTGCTGCGCCAGGCGTTATTCACCGCCGACCGCGCGCGCGCCTTTTACCGCAACGAGGCGCAGTTGCATTATCCGGCCTTTCCCAACCGCCGTTGAGGTGAGCCGCGTCACGCGCAGCGTGTGAGCAGGTCCAGTGGACCTGCGAAAGCGGCGAACGCCGCGAGCTTGGGCGAGCGGCCGTGGTAGCTCCACGGGAAAGCCATTGCCCGGCGCGCCTCTTTAGCGTCCCTGGTGGCGGAAGTTGCGGCCCTTGGGCTGCTTGAAGTTCTTGCCGCCGCCTTTGCCAGGAATCTCTCTGGGGTGCATCGGCTCGGCCGGCGGGCGCATCGCGGCCTTCACGGGCTTGGGCGTGTCCTTGCCGTTGCCGGTGGTGTCTTTGGTGTCTGCCATTGCTGGGACGTTCTCTTGAGAGGCTACGGGGCAATTCTAGCACCTGGCTCGGCCAGGCGAGCCATTGGTACCCCACAAATTCTATCATAATTTCCCATAATATTACTTATACGATAATTTGTGGCGATGGGGTGCGTGACAAACACAAAGCACCCTGCCGCGTCAGGCCGCCGGCGGCAGGCCGAAAGCTGGAAACAGGCTCGCACCCAGCGGCGGCGCATAAAGGATCAGTTGGCTGACCTGCCCGCTGCCCGCCAGGATATGCAGGGAATGCGGCAGATAAGCCCCGTCGCCGCGGCGGGAATATAGCGCCGCCGCCGGTTGGCCGTTGGCAATCGTCGCCAGGGCGCGGAAGCCGTCATAGCGTGGCCAGACGCTGGTCAGGAACCGCTCCACCGCGTCACGGCCGATGAAGGTGCGGCGCCAAGGCGGCATGGTCAGCACGATATCCCGGTGCAACAGCCCGATCAGCGTCCCGAGATCGCCCGCGTTCCAGGCATCCAGATAGGCCTCCACCGGCATGTCCTTCGCCGCCCCTGCCTCCTGCGGCATCACGACTTTCTTGTCTGCGAGCGCACCGCGCGCCCGTTGCAGGGCGCTGCGCGCCGCCGCCACACTGATGCCCAGCGCCGCCGCCGCCTCCGCCGCGGTCATGCCCACCCCGTCATGCAGCAGGAAGACGGCGCGGGCACGCGGTGACAGCCCGTGCAGCAGCGAGACAAAGGCCAGACGGATGTCCTGCCCGCGTTCCGCGTCCCCCGGCCAGGGTTCCACCCAAGGTTCGGTCCCCGGCTCGATTTCATCCAGGCTGGGACCGAACAGGGTTTGCCGCCGCTTGCGGGTGCGCAGCGCGTCCAGGCAAACGCGCGTGGCGATGCTGAACAGCCAGGGCCGCGCCGCCGTCCCATCGCGCAGGGTGACGAATTCGCGCCAGCCGCGCAGCAGGGCTTCCTGGACGCAATCCTCCGCATCCTGCACACCGCCCATCATGCGATAACAATGGCGCCTCAGCTCGTCGCGCATGGCGCCGGCCAGATCGGAAAAAGCGCCCGGGGAAGCGGCGCCCGAGGAAGCGGCGATGGCGTTGTCCATTCGCATCAGCTTAGTGCCGCCACCCCTTCCGGAGAAACAATGAAATTGCCGCCCGGCGCCGCGTCCGCGATCAGTTTCAGCAGCGCGTCGGCGACCTGTTGCGGTGTCTGTCCCTGCCCCATCGCCGCAAGGAAGGCGGCTTCGCTGGTTCCGCTATAGGCGGCATAACCCTTGACCGCGGCCGCGCCGATATCGGTCTGCGGCATCAGCCGTGCCGGAGCCAATGACAGGAACCGCAGATCCAGGCCGGCGCGATCCGACTCCTTTTGGGCATAACCGGTCATGAATATCTGCATCTGTTTTGCACCGGCATAACCGCCAGAGATCGGCGAGCCCTGGCGCACCGCCCCGCTGGTGATGGTGACGATAGCCGCCCCAGGCGATAGCGGGCGTTTCAGCGCCGCCTGCAGGAAATGAAAGCTCATGCGCACATCGCTGTTCCAATTGTCGCTGAACGCCTGCCAATCGACATCGTGGAATGGCCGGCAAGGCGGTACGGCGCCGCCACACAAAACCAGGATGCGCGGGGCCTGGACGGCGAACACGCGGTCCGGCGCATCGGACGCCGATGCGTCGCACGCCAGCACCTTTATGCCCGGCAGCGCGCGCGTCAGCGTGTCAAGACCGCCCTGCCCGCGCGCCGTCACCAGCACCTGCGCGCCCAGACGGTGAAAATTCTCCGCCAGGACGCGGCCAAGACCACGGCTGGCGCCGATGACGGTAACGGGGATGCCAGACAAATCACGCATTGCAGTCTCCATGATCGCGACCCGTCACGCCGCGACCGGTTGATAGCGGGCATATTCGCCCATCTGATCGTTCAGGACTTTCTGGAAGGCGGGCCTGGCCTGGCAACGCTTGACGTAGGCATCGAGCACGGGAAAACCGGCCACCAAATCCGTATGCCGGATGAATCGCAGCGCCGTCGTCATCAAAATATCCGCCGCGGTGAAGCGCGCCAGCAGATAGTCGCGGCCGTCGAGCCATTGCGAGAGCGCGGTCAAACGGAGCTTCACCGCCTCGACGGCGACGGGCCGGCCCAGCTTTGCCCATTCCTGGTCCTTGTGCACCAGGTCCATCGCCAAAAGGTTGAGAAGCGGCGGCTCGACCGTATTGAGTGCGGCGAACATCCAGGCGAGCGTTTCGGCGCGCCCGTCAAGGTCGGCAGGCATCAAAGCCTCACTGGTCTCGGCGATGCGGTGCAGGATGGCGCCCGATTCAATCAATCTGCGGCCATTCGCTTCAAACACCGGCACCATCCCGAACGGATGGATCTGGCGATAGGAATCCGAATGCCGGTCCCCGCTGTCGATCAGCTGGGTCTCATAGGCAAGCCCCGCCTCTTCCAGCGCCCAGCGCACCCGCAGATCGCGCACAAGTCCTTGGGCGAAGGGGGGCGCCCAGCGAAAACCCCAGACGATGATCTTGTCCATGACATCCTGCTCCTGTGACTGTTCACGAGGGGTAAGACGTCCCGGCGCCTGGGAATGCATCGCCCGGTCCGGAATTATTTTAAAATCGGCCTTGCGCCGTCCCCAGGGGCCGCCTTGCTGGTTCTCCGGGTCGATAGAATGAGTCCCTAATGCAGTTGAGCCCCACCGAAACCGCCGGCCGTTTTGGCGTCAGCATCAAAGCGCTCAGGCTCTATGAGCTGCGCGGCCTGCTGACCCCGTTGCGGTCCGAGGCTGGCTGGCGGACCTATGGCCCGGACCAGATTACCCGGCTGCACCAGATCCTGGTGTTGAAACGCCTGGGCCTGTCCCTGGCCAGGATCGCTCAGGTTCTGAATGCCGCGGAAAGCCTGGACGCCGTGCTGGCCATCCAGGAGCAAGCCCTGGATCAGGACCGTGGGAAGCTGCAGCGGGCGCTCACTCTGCTGCGGGCGGCGCGGGCCAAGCTGAGAGACGGCCAAACTCTTTCCATCGACGATCTCGCAACCCTAAACACGGAGACTTCGATGACGTCCAAACTCACACGCCCGACTTTCTTTCACCCCGCGATGGTGCCCCATCAGCATAAATATTTCCGTCCCGAGGAAATCGAGGCGCTTGCCAGCCGCGAGGATTTCGATCAGGAGCGAGACATCGCCATATTCTTCGGGCTGGTGGCTGAACTGAGAAAGATCGCGGCAACGGGCGATCCGGGTTCTGCAGCGGCGCGCGCGCTGGGCAAGCGATGGCGGTCGCACAGCGATGCCGTGACCGGCGGCGATCCGGATGTGGCTATGCGCATGCGCGCCCTGACCCGGGATGCCCTCGCCGATCCCGCCACCGCATCGCAAATGCCTTTTTCCGCCGGTGATTTGGCATTTCTCGAAAAAATCATGGGAAAGCTAAAAGACCCGCAAGCCTGAAAGCGCGAAGGCTGTACCTGGCATCCCAGGTACAGCCTTCGCTGTCGTCATGCTTTCGTGAAGTGGCGTTACGCCTTGTTCTTCTTGCGGCGGCGCATCGCGGCAACACCGGCCAGGCCGGCGCCGAACAACGAGACGGTCAACGGTTCCGGAACCTTCTGCGCATCAGACAGCCGCAGGTTCGGTCCGAAAATCCCGTTGTTGACGTCATTGTTGACCGTTCCGGTGCCGATGCCGACAAAAGCCGCGCCGGACCCATTGTCGAAATTGTAGGAGTCGCCCAGATAGGTGATGCGGGGATCGAGGGTCAGGAAATCGCCCGGCGTGCTGCCAAAGACGTAGGAGTACAAGTCGCTATGGCTGACACCCAACACCTGGTAGTTGCCGGCCGCCAGGAGCACTGGCGCGACGGTGATAAAGCGAAAGCCCGAGACCAGAACATTCGCGCTGACCACGGTGCCGCCCGCCAGGAAGGTGCCGCCGGCGTTATAGAGCGCGACCTCATGAGACGACAGGAAGCCGTCGCCACCCGCATCGTAATAGCCCAGCCCCGTTACGGTGACCGGCGTGGTCACGGTGAAATTGATGCCGAAATCCCAGGACCCGTTGGTGAAGTCGGTGGGCGCGGTGGCCCAGGTCCAGGCCGGGCCGGCGTTGGCCGCGCCGGCAAACAACAGAACGGCGCTCGCGGCAGCCGCAGCCAGAATTTTCTTCATAACGCACCCCAATTGATCTATCTGGGAAATTTCTCGCAAGCCTTGTGCCAAGCCCTTGGCAGGCTGAAACTATTGGTGAATTTGGTCCGACCGTACCGTCTAGTGTAAACGACGGCAACACATTCAAGCCTGTGCAGGAGGCAGTCCGCTCTCTTGCCGGGGTTGGCATCGCCCTTTCCTATCCCGCCATGACCAGCCCTGATTTGAAGTCCTCCCCGGACATTGCCGTTTTGTTAGAAGTGATGAAGCGCCTGCGCGAGGGTTGCCCCTGGGACAAGACGCAGACTTTCGACACCATCGCGCCCTACACCATCGAGGAAGCCTATGAAGTGGCCTCGGCCATCGCCGACAAGGACATGAAGGCCCTGCCCGGCGAGCTTGGCGATCTGCTGTTTCAGGTGGTGTTTCACGCTCGCATGGCCGAGGAAGAAGGCCTGTTCGATTTCGGCGATGTGGTGAAAGCCGTCACCGCCAAGATGATCCGCCGCCATCCGCATGTGTTTGGCGATGCCCAGACCAAAGCCACGGCGGCGGTGCAAAAGGACTTCTGGGAGAAACTGAAAGAAGAAGAACGCAAGGCCAGTGGCCAGACCAGCCTGCTGGACGATGTCGCCAGCGCCCTGCCCGCGCTCTCCCGCGCCGAGAAGCTTCAGCGCCGCGCCTCAACCGTCGGCTTTGACTGGAACAACGCCCATCTGGTGCTGGACAAGCTGGCCGAGGAAGCCCGCGAGGTGCTGAACGCGCCGACCCAGGCCGAGCGGGAAGAGGAGATCGGCGACCTGTTGTTCGTGGTGGCCAATCTGGCGCGGCATCTGAAAGTCGATCCGGAGGCCGCGCTGCGCGCCGCCAACGCCAAATTCACCCGCCGCTTCCACCATATCGAGGCCGCGCTGGCCGCCAAAGGCGTCAAGCCGGGCGATGCCAGCCTGGAAGAAATGGAAGCCTTATGGCAGGAGGCCAAGGGGCGGGAAAAGACTTAATCCGTAAGCTGAGGATCAGTTTCCAACACTCTGCTCTATCGCGATTTTCTTGGCGAACCGGCTCTCGAACCGGCCCAGATCGTCGGGATGAATGCGCACCGACAGGCTGATCTTGCCCGCCCGGTCGCGCCGCTCCAGCACCTGGGCATGGCGATAGGCAAACGCCAAGGCGCTGCCGTCGGCGGCGTCCAGCTTCAGCGTCAAAGTGATGTTGCCGCGCGTCACCGCCGCCTCCAGCCCCGCCAGCAGCGCCGGAATGCCGTCCCCGGTCAGGGCCGAAACCGCGATCGCGTCCCGCCGGCCATTATGACTCAGCAGCCCATGGCGTTGTTCCGGCTCCAACAGGTCGATCTTGTTCAGCACTTCCAGCATCGGGCGTTCCGGCGGCACGCCAAGCTCTTCCAGCACCTTCAGCACATCCACCTTCTGGGCGGCGCTTTCGTCATGGGCGGCGTCGCGCACATGGACGATCACATCGGCCTCCAGCACCTCCTCCAGGGTGGCGCGGAAGGCCGCCACCAGTTCGGTGGGCAGGTCGGCGATGAAGCCCACCGTGTCGGAAAGAATGATCCTGGTCCCGTGCGGCAGCTTCACCCCGCGCATGGTGGGATCCAGGGTGGCGAACAGCAGGTCCTTGGCCAGCACCGCGGATTCGGTCAGCCGGTTGAACAAAGTGGACTTGCCGGCATTGGTGTAGCCCACCAGCGCCACCACCGGGAACGGCACTCTCTTTCGCGCCTGGCGCCCCAGGCTGCGGGTGCGCTTGACCTTGTCCAATTCCTTCCGGATGGCGGTGATGCGCTCGCCGATCAGCCTTCGGTCGGTTTCGATCTGGGTTTCGCCCGGACCGCCCAGGAAGCCGAAGCCGCCGCGCTGGCGTTCCAAGTGGGTCCAACTCCGCACCAGGCGCGAACGCTGATAGGTGAGATGCGCCAGCTCCACCTGCAGCCGCCCTTCCCGCGTGGCGGCGCGCTCGCCGAAGATTTCCAGAATGACGGCGGTGCGGTCCAGCACCTTGCTGTTCCAGGCCTTCTCCAGATTGCGCTGCTGCACTGGCGTGAGATGCGCATTGACGATCACCACCTCCGGCTCCTGGGCTTTCGCCAAAGCCGCGATCTCCGCCACCTTGCCCGATCCCAGCAAGGTCGCCGGTATGGGCCGCGCCAAAGGCGCGATCTGGGCTTCCACCACCTTCAGATGGATGGCGGCGGTCAGCCCCACCGCTTCGGCGAGGCGTGCCTGTGCATTCCGCAAAGCGCGCTCACCGCGCTCGCGGTTCTTGGGCTCGACATGAATGACAAACGCGTCTTGACCCAAACTCAGCTTTCGGCGGGCTCGTCCTGCAACTGGATCGGGCCCATCGGCATCACCGTGGAGATGGCGTGCTTATAGACCAGCTGAGACTGGCCGTCACGGCGCAGCAGCACGCAGAAATTGTCGAACCAGGTGATATTGCCCTGCAGTTTGACGCCATTGATCAGAAATATGGTGACAGCGGATTTGCTTTTGCGGACCGCATTTAAAAACGTGTCCTGAAGGTTCTGTTGTTTATCGCTCATGGGTGCGCCCATTGTTTCAGCCGCGTGGGGGTTCACGCGACACCTTGGAACCATTCTAGCGCAATGCTGCATTTGCGAAAGAGATAAATCTGTAGGACCGGGCCTTATTTATGGTCCGGGTGAGCGGCGTAAAGTTCGCGAATCCGCGTCGTGAGCGGCCCCGGGCGCCCGTCTCCAACTGATTTTCCGTCAATCATCACCACCGGGACCGCCGCGCCGGTGGCGGAAGACAGGAACGCCTCCTTGGCGGCTTGCGCTTCCGCCACAGTGAATTTGCGTTCCGCGATCTTGATCTGCGCCGCGGCCGCCGCGTCCAGCATGATGCGGCGGGTGACGCCCGGCAGGATGGCGTTGCTGAGATCGCGGGTGATCAAAGTATCATTCCGGTCGATGATCCAGGCGGTGGTTGAGGCGCCCTCGGTGATATAGCCGTCCTTGTCCACCAGCCAGGCTTCGAAGGCGCCGTTTTTTTTCGCCGCCTGCTTGGCCAGGAGATTGGGCAGTAGCTGCACCGTCTTGATGTCGCAACGGCCCCAGCGGATATCGGGCTGGGATGAGACCGCGATGCCTTTTTCCAACCGTTGCGCAAGCCCCGCCGCATCCTGCGCCCGCATGGTCATGATCAGAGTGGGCCTGGGCGGATCGCTGGGCGGGACATGGTCGCGCTTCACCGCGCCGCGCGTCACTTGCAGATAAAGAAAGCCGTTGGGCATGCGGTTTCGCGCGATCATTTCGCGCGTCACCAGCTTCAACGCGGCGCGGCTCATCGGCATCGCCATGCCCAGTTCGCGCAAAGAGCGCTCCAGGCGGTCGAGATGCGGCTCCTCGTCGGTGGGGGCGCCGTCCAGCACACTGAACACTTCATAGATTCCGTCGCCCAGTTGCAGGGCGCGGTCCTCGATATGGACGCCGGCCTGCCCGAACGGCAGGTAGCGGCCGTTGACATAGGCGATGCGGCCCGCAGGCACGCGGCTGGCGGACCACTTCTTCATCGCATCAGTTCGGGAAGGACTGCGCCGACCCCACGCCGAGCGATTTGAGCTTTCTGTGCAGCGCCGAGCGCTCCATGCCGATGAAGGCGGCGGTACGGGAAATATTGCCGCCGAAGCGGTTGATCTGCGCCATCAGGTAATCGCGCTCGAAAATCTCCCGCGCCTCCCTCAGCGGCAGCGAGATCACCAGATCGCCATTCTTGGTCCCGCCCGCGCCCAGGTCGGTGGGCAGCAGGTCGGCGGTGACGGCTTCGGTGACATCGTCGCTGGCCAGGATCAACAGCCGCTCCACGATATTGCGCAACTGGCGCACATTGCCGGGCCAGCTATGGGTCTGCAGCACCGCCATGGCGTCCTCGCCGATCGCGCGCATGGGGAGCCCGCCCGCCGCCGACAGCCGCTTCATGAAATGGCCCACCAGCACCGGAATGTCGTCGCGCCGTTCCGCCAGGGAGGGAATGCGCACCGGCACCACATTGAGGCGGTGATACAGGTCCTCGCGGAAGCGCCCGGCCTCGGTCTCGGCGCGCAGGTCGCGGGTGGTGGAACAGATCACCCGGGCATCCACCTGCACCCGCTGCTGGCCGCCCACCCGGGTGAAGGTCTGGTCGATCAACACCCGCAGGATCTTGCCTTGGGTCTCCAGCGGCATGTCGGCGACTTCGTCGAGATACAGGGTGCCGTTATGGGCGAGCTCGAACAGCCCGGTCTTGCGCGGGCCTTCGCCATTCTCAACCCCGAACAATTCCGCCTCCAGCCGGTCAGGCTCCATGGTGGCGCAGTTGATGGCGACAAAGGCGTTGCCGGCCCGGCGCGAACGGGCATGGATCAGCCGCGCCGCCACTTCCTTGCCGGATCCTGCGGGACCCGCGATCAACACACGGCTGTTGGTCGGCGCGATCTTGTCGATCAGGACCTTGAGCTGGGTGATGGTGGGGGAATGGCCCACCAGCTCGCCTTCGTCGCCGGCCTTGAGCTTCAATTCCTGAATCTCGCGCTTGAGCCGCGCCGATTCTAAGGCGCGTTCCACCACGTGGAGAAGCCGGTCGGCCTTGAAAGGCTTTTCCACAAAGTCATAGGCGCCCTTCTTGATCGAGGAGACGGCGGTTTCGATGGTGCCATGGCCGGAGATCATCACCACCGGAAGGTCGGATTGTTCGCGCTTGATGATGTCCAGCACCTCGATGCCGTCCAGCTTGGAGCCCTGCAGCCAGATGTCCAGCACCACCAGCTGCGGCCGGCGGGAGCGGATCGCGCTCAAAGCGGAGTCCGAATCTCCCGCAACACGTGTGGAATAGCCCTCGTCATGCAGGATCCCCGCGATCAGGTCGCGGATGTCTTCCTCATCGTCCACGATGAGGATTTCAGACGCGATCAGCGATCCGTTTTTGCTCATCTTCCGGTCCCTTTTTTTCTTTTACAGTGTCGGATTTCTTTTGCGCAAAGGGGAAGGTCAGCGTGACTTGCGCCCCCTCGCCGCTCTCGGCATCGCCCAAGGCGATATCGCCGCCATGGTCTTCCATGATCTTGCGCACGATGGCCAGCCCCAGCCCGGTGCCCTTGGCGCGGGTGGTGACATAGGGCTCGGTGAGGCGGTGACGATGCTCCGGCGGCAAGCCGATGCCATTGTCGGTGATGCGATAGGCGAAGCTGGCGCCATTCGGCTCCACCGCGACGGTAATCTTGCCCGGCTCATCATCGCCCTTGGCGATGCGCGCGGCGATGCCCTCGCCGGCATTCTTGAGCACATTGGTCAGCGCCTGGGCGATCAGCCGCCCGTCGCCTTCGAACCAGACCGGCGCCTTGGGCGCATCGGTGGTGAAGGTGACGGAGGGATTGGCCACCCGCTGCAGGAACACCGCCTGCTGCACCAATTCCTGGGCATTTTCCCGCTGCATCACCGGCGTGGGCATGCGGGCAAAGGAGGAGAATTCATCCACCATGCGGCCGATATCGCCCACCTGGCGCACGATGGTGTCGGTGCATTGCTGGAAGACTTCGGGATCGCTGACGATCTCGCTGGCATATTTGCGCTTCAGCCGCTCGGCGGAAAGCTGGATGGGGGTGAGCGGGTTCTTGATCTCATGGGCGATGCGCCGCGCCACATCCGCCCAGGCGGCGGTGCGCTGGGCCGACATCAGATCGGTGATGTCGTCGAAGGTGACGACAAAGCCGTCGCCGACGCCCGGTTCGGAGCTGACCTGCACGCTCAAGGCCCGCGGCGCGCCGTCCCGCTTGATGGTGACTTCGCCCCCGGCCCGGCCCACCGGCTCCGACATGGCGCGCAAGATCAGCGGCGCCAGTTCGGGCACGGCTTCGGAATAGTGGCTCTGTTCCAGGTCTTCCGGCGCGGCATTCAGGAAGCGCGCGGCGGCGCGGTTGATGATGGTGATGCGCCCTTCCCCGTTGATGCCGATCACCCCGGCGCTGACGCCCGATAGCACGGTTTCGGTGAAACGGCGGCGGATCTCGTTCAGCCGGTTGGCGGCCACAAGATCGTCGCGCTGGGCGGAAAGTTGGTGGGTCATGCGGTTGAAGGCCAGCCCCAGCCGCCCCAACTCGTCGTCGCCGCGTTCCACCCACACCTGTGCGGTCAGATCGCCTTCCGATACCCGTCCGGCCGCGTCGATCAGGTCGGAAATCGGCCGCACCAGCCGGTTGGCGGCCCACAGGCCCGACCAGATGGCGGCCAACAGCACCACCAGCGCCACCATGGCGTAGAGCGCGGCGAACTGAAGCTGGGTCTCCAGCCGGGACTCGTTCAGCCGGTTATATTCACTGACCGCCGCCTTGGTGCGGTTGTAATAGCCGAACACCTGGGGATCGACATGCTCCACCACCAGCAGGAACGCATCCTTGAAGAAAGGCAGCCGCACCAAGGCGTGCACCAGGCCGGTGTCGGGGCTGCCGTCCACCACGATCTTGCCGGCGCGCGCATCCGCGACATCGGTTGCGCTGGGCTTGAGCGCGGCGGAATAGTTCAAGGCCGCGCTCTTGCCCAATTCATGGCCCTGGCCGTCCAGCAGGAAGGAGCCGATCAAGCCGCGATCGCGGGTCATGAACTCGATCTTGGTCATCATCCGGCCGATATTGATCTGCTTGTTCTCGTCCAGCAGGGTGGGATCGCGGGTCAGGTTCTCCGCAATCTCGCCGGCGTTCAGGGTGATGCCGCGCGCTTCCGCCATGATGAAGCGGTGGGCGACTTCTTGGGCGCTCCCCAAGGCCTGCTTCACCCGGCCTGAAAACATCTGGTCCAGTCCCAGGTTCAAGGTGACGGCAGCGAAGATCGCAACCAGGATCACCGGGATCACCGCGATGGCCGAGAACCATGTCACCAGTCGCACATGCAGCTTGGCGCCGGCGCGTCCGGAGCGGCGGGTCGCCACCAGCCTGGCGATGCGCCAGCCGATCGCCGTGGCCAGCGACAACACCAATGCAAAATTGAACACCAGCAGCGCGATCTGACTGATGCGGCCCAAATGATAGGGAAACAAATCGGTCAGCAGGGCGTAGGTGACACAGCCCGAGACAACAGCCAGCAACGCAACGCCGAAGGCGAGTTGCGAAGGCCTTGATATGGAGCGCAGGCTTGTGCGCCGCTCCAGGAACGTTGTCTCGCTAACCATGTCTTCCGTTGTGACCTGCGCCCCACCCCCCGCGCCGGTCTTATAGGGGTAGTGTAGCGAAGGCACGGACTGTTGCAAGAATGCCGCGTCACAATTTCGGCACAGCCGACCTTTGGTCCGGCCCGGAAAATGGGCATTTCTGGAAGCCGCCTGGGAAAAATTGGTAAAGGCGGGAGGCATCCGCTTTTACCTTGTCGCGGGGACCATCCGATTCGGAAATGATGCGCGGGACCATTTCAGCAGCCACCTTGGCCGCCATCGCCGGCGCCGTGATCTGGACGGCAACCATGATCGCGGCCGGCAGAAGAGAGCCCTGGGACGCAGGGTTCTATTGGACGCTGTCCTATCCTGTGGCGGTGCTGGGGTCGGGACTGCTGGGCTATCTGTTTCCGGAAAGGCCGTGGCGCTGGGCCGTGATCCTGATGCTGATGCAGATGATGGTGATGATCGCCGCGGGATCGGACTTCAGTCTCTTGCCGCTGGGCCTGGTGATGCTGGCCGTGCTCAGCGTGCCGCCGGCGATCGCCGGCACACTGGCGGCGAAGTTGCGCGGCTAGGCTCTATTCGGTCCGAAGGTCCCGGCTCGGGCCGCTCAAGTCGCTGTCGCGCGCGGCCCTGCGCCGTTGCGGACCTACTCGGTCCGCAACCCCCGAATGACCTCTAACCCAAGATCTCTAATCTTCTTCCGCAGCGTATTCCGGTTCAGCCCCAGCAACTGCGCCGCGCGGATCTGGTTGCCCCTGGTGGCGGCCAGGCAGATGGAGATCAGCGGCCGCTCCACCTCCTGCACAATGCGGTCATAGACACCGGGGGGCGGCAGCCGCTCGCCCTGGGCCAGGAAATATTGGGTGAGATATTGCTCTACCGAGGCCGCCAGGGATTGCGGCCCTTCGCCGGAATCCGCCGCGAAGGTTTTGGCCGGCTCCTTCAATTCGGCGCTTACCGCCGCCGCCGTGATGGTGTCGCCGGACTGCAGCACCGCCAGGCGCCGGATCAGGTTCTCCAATTCGCGCACATTGCCGGGCCAGCGATGGCGGCGCAGCATGTCCAGCGCTTCGTTATCCAGGGTCTTGTGCGGCAGGCCCTCGTCTTCCGCCTTGCGCAGGAAGTGACGCACCAGGTCGGGAATGTCCTCGATACGCTCGCGCAGCGGCGGCAAGCGCAGCGGCACCACGTTCAGCCGGTAATAGAGGTCCTCGCGGAACATGCCCTGGCTGATCAACTGGCGCAGGTCGCGGTTGGTGGCGGCGATGATGCGCACATCGGTCTTGATCGGGGTGCGCCCGCCCACCGTGGTGTATTCCCCCTGCTGCAGGACGCGCAGCAGCCTGGTCTGAGCCTCCAGCGGCATGTCGCCGATTTCGTCCAGGAACAGGGTGCCGCCTTCGGCCTGCTCGAAGCGCCCGACCCCGCGATTGGTGGCGCCAGTGAAGGCGCCGCGCTCATGGCCGAACAATTCGCTTTCCACCAACTCCTTGGGAATGGCCGCCATGTTGACGGCGACGAAATTGCCGTGGCGGCGCTTGCCGTAATCATGCAGGGCGCGGGCCACCAGCTCCTTGCCGGTGCCGGATTCGCCCATGATCATCACGGTCAAATCGGTCTGGGTCAGCCGCGCGATGACGCGATAGATTTCCTGCATCGCCGGCGAGCGGCCGATCAAAGGCAGGCGTTCTTCCGCCGCCTCGACCGTGGTGTCGCGCTTGGTTTGCGGGCTGACCAGGGCGCGGCCCACCACATTGGTCAGTTCCTTGAGGTCGAACGGCTTGGGCAGATATTCAAAGGCGCCGCGCTCCGCCGCGGTGATGGCGGTGAGCAAGGTGTTCTGCGCGCTCATCACCAGGATCGGCAGGTCGGGACGCATGCGTTTGATGCGGGGGATCAGGTCGAAACCGGATTCATCGGGCAGCACCACATCGGTGATCACCAGATTGCCCTCGCCGGCCGAAATCCAGCGCCACAGTCCGGCCGCGGTGCCGGTGGTGCGCACATCATAGCCGGCGCGGCCCAGAGCCTGGTTCAGCACGGTGCGAATGGCGCTGTCATCGTCGCAGACAAGGATTGTTGCGGCCATGTTCAGCTCTCCCCGTTCCGCGCCTGCGGCAGCAGCACCCGGAAAATCGTGCGTCCCGATTGGGAATCGCATTCCACCACCCCGCCATGATCGCCGACGATCTTGGCCACCAGCGCCAGTCCCAAACCCGAGCCGCGCACCTTGGTGGTGACAAACGGATCGAAAATGTAGGGCAACAGATCGGCGGGCACGCCCGAGCCGTTGTCGCGCACGGTGACTTCCAGCGGCAGCGAGACGCGCTCGCCCGCAACGCCGGCGCCGAATTTCACTCCCGGGCGATAGCCGGTGGTCAAGGTGATCTCGCCGCCTTTTTCCGGCAGCGCATCGGCGGCGTTGCGCACCAGATTGAGAAACACCTGGATCAGCTGGTCGCGGTCGCCCGAAACCGGCGGCAGCGAAGGATCGAAAGTTTCCAGGATGGCGACGCCCCGGGCAAAACCGGATTCCGCCACCTTGCGGACGCGGTCCAGGACTTCGTGGATATTGACGGGATGACGGGTGAAGCCGCGGGTGTCGCCGAAACTTTCCATCCGGTCGATCAGCCCTCGAACGCGATCGGTTTCGGCGATGATCAACTGGGTCATCTCGCGCTCTTCCGGGCCTAAGGCTTCCTCCAGCAGTTGCGCCGCGCCGCGAATACCGGCCAGGGGATTCTTGATTTCATGCGCCAGGACCGCCGCCATGCCGTGCATGGAGCGCACCGCGCCGCGCGCCATCAATTGGCGGTCCATGCGCTGGGCCAGGCTGCGCTCTTGAAAGGTCAGCAACATGGCGCCTTCCGGCTCCGGCACAGGCGTCACCGTGACATCCGCGATTCGCTCGCCATGGCGCGGGGTGGAGAGGTCGATGTCGCGCTCCGCCGCCGAGGCGTTGCGTTCGGCGGCCTGGGTGACCAGCTGGAACAGCGGGGAATGAGGCGCAATCAGGTCGGCCAGGGTCTGCTTGCGCAACAAGGGCAAGCCGGTATCGAAGAACTGTTCGGCGGCGGGATTGGCGTAAAGAACTTCGGTCTTGCTCCCCAACAGCATGATGGGCATGGGCAAGGCATTGGCTATGGTTCCGCTACCCGACTCAGCCTGGGGTGCGTTTCCGAGCTTTTGCAGGACTCCGGTCACCAATTTTGCCTATTGTTTAAGCAAATACATTACGAGGTCATAATATAGGCATAATGCCGCAAAGCAACAAATATCGCCGCCGGAACCCCGAAATGTTAGGCAGTACACAGAGTTCTGAAAGACCAACCCGAAAGCCCCCATGCCCCGTATCGCTGTCCTGATTGTCGCCGCCGGAAAAGGCGAGCGCGCCGGGCTGAGCCTGCCAAAACAATATGAACCCCTGGCAGGCCGGCCGATGCTGCGCCGGACGGTGGAGGCTTTCCGAGGCTATCCGGTACAACTGGTGATCGGCGCCGGACAGGAGACCCTGGCGGCGGCGGCGCTGGAGGGGCTGGAGATGCCCGCGCCGGTGCCCGGAGGCGCCACCCGCCAGGAGTCGGTGCGGCTGGGGCTGGAGGCCTTGGCCAAGGACCCGCCCGATCATGTTCTGATCCATGATGCCGCCCGGCCCCTGATTTCCGCAGCCGTGATCGCCGCGGTGGTACGGACATTGGAAGGCGGCGCGGACGGCGCCTTGCCCATGCTCCAGGTCAGCGACACCTTGCGGCGCCAGGATGTCTATGGCCGCTGGAGCCTGGTATCGCGGGACAAGCTCTACCGCGCCCAGACCCCGCAGGGTTTTGTCTATGCCAAGATACTGGCGGCGCACCGCGATCATGCCGCGGAAGACGTCACCGATGATGTGGCGCTGGCGGAGATGGCCGGGTTAAAGATTGAAATGGTCGAAGGCGACGAAAAGAACATCAAGGTGACGCGCAAGGAGGATTTTGCTTTGGCCGAGGCATTGTTGGGCTCAGATGTCCGCACGGCGAGCGGCTATGACGTGCATCGCTTCAAGCCAGGCGATCACATCTGGTTGTGCGGGCTCAATATTCCCCATACCCACGGGCTGGAAGGCCATTCCGACGCCGATGTGGGTCTGCATGCCATCACCGATGCCCTGCTGGGCTGTATCGGCGAAGGCGATATCGGCCAGCATTTCCCGCCCACCGATGAGCGCTGGCGGGATGCCGCGTCGTGGAAATTCCTCGACCATGCCGCCTCCCTGGTGGCCGCCAGGGGCGGCGCCATCAATCATGTCGATGTCACCATCATCTGCGAACGGCCCAAGGTGGGACCGCATCGCGACGCGATGAAAGCCAGGATCGCGGAGATTTTGAAAATCGAACCCGCCCGGGTCAGCGTCAAAGCCACCACCACCGAAGGCCTGGGTTTCACCGGCCGGCGGGAAGGCATCGCGGCCCAGGCCATCGCCACGGTGAAATTGCCATGAAACTTCCTCGCGCCTCCACCGTCGTCGCCTCGGTGTTCGGGATCGGCTATTTCGATGTCGCGCCCGGCACCATCATGAGCGCCATCGCCGTGCCGCTGGCCATTCTGATCGCACTTTTCGGCGGCGGCGGCATGGGCGTGCTCAGCGCCAGCCTGATCGCTTTTGTCATCGGTGTGCTCGCCTGCGCCGATCATGTGCGCGAGACCAAGCGGGAAGACCCGTCGGAATGCGTGATCGATGAGCTGGCCGGGCAATGGCTGGCCTGCTCCTTCGCCCTGTTGACCTTTGGCGGTCGGCTTCCGCCCGCGCATATTTCCCTGCCGCTTTTCGGCCTGGCCTTTGCGCTGTTCCGCCTGTTCGACATCTGGAAGCCTTGGCCGGTGGGTTGGGCCGACCAGAATATCAAGGGCGGGCTGGGCGTGATGACCGACGACATGATCGCAGGCTTGATGGCGGGAGTGCTGGTGGCGCTGGTCCGCTACGTCTTCCAGCTCTGATGTTTTCCGCCGATTTCCTGGCGCATGCCGAAAAACTGCTGGCGGAGGCGCGCGCCAAGGGCCTCACGATCGCCACCGCCGAAAGCTGCACCGGCGGGTTGCTTGCCGGCTTGCTGACGGAAATCCCCGGCTCGTCGGATGTGGTGGAGCGCGGCTTCGTCACCTATTCCAACCAGGCCAAGCAGGAATTGCTGGGCGTGCCGCAGGAAATCCTCAAGGCGCATGGCGCGGTGTCGGCGGAAACGGCGCGCGCCATGGCGCAAGGCGCGCTGAAACATTCCCACGCCGATCTGGCGGTTGCGGTCACAGGCGTCGCCGGTCCTGGCGGCGGCACGGCCGAAAAGCCTGTTGGGCTTGTGTTCGTCGCAGCGGGCCGGGCTGGAGCGCCAATACAGATTTTCGCTCGTGAATGCCGCTTCGGTGACATTGGCAGGACGCAAGTGCGGCTGAAGAGCGTCGAAACTGCGTTGGAGATGTTGGAGAAGCTGCTCCAAGCACCCAAATAAATTTGTCATGCCCGCGAAAGCGGGCATCCAACTTTTTTATTCAGTGGCGGTTCCGAAGTTGGATTCCCGCTTACGCGGGAATGACAGACTGGGCTAACGCCCAGCCGCAAGCTCGTCATGTGCGATCTGCTGCAGGGCATGGGTCTGCGGCTTGGAGAAGCCCATATCGTCGGCCACTGTTTCATTATCGCCGAGCGATAACGGATCCCTGCCCGTCACTTTGGCGAACACCAGCAGCGCTTCCAGGTAATAGCCGTAAGCGCTGGCGTGATAGCCGTCCCAGGTCCAAAGATTGATTTTGCCCGCCGGAATGCCGGCATAGGGATCGCCGCCTGCGACGCCTGTATCGATGGCGCGGTTCCAGGCCAGTCCCACCGGCACCACGCCGGTGACATGCGCGGTCTTGGCCGCCATGTCATAGGCGGCGGCGATGTCTTTGCCCATCTGCTGGATTGGCTTGCCGTGCCAAGGCTTGCCTTCGGGATAGGTCTGGTCGGCCCGGCTCCAGGTGGCGCTCAGCCAGATTTCGGCCCTGGGGTTTTGCGCGCGGAACATGCCGGTCATCTGTTTGGCGGACGCGATCAGAAGCGCCGGATCGTTGGGATGGGCCTGATCCAGGGTGGAATAGCCATGCATCACCACCACGTCCCAGGGCTTGTCCAGCAAGGCGCGCTTTTCGGCATAGTGAAAATCCATGCCCTTGCCGCCCACGGCTTCCAGCGACACCGTGTAGTCCAGCCCTGCCTCCCTGGTGAACGCCTTGAAGAAAGCAGGCACACCGCCCACCGTCTTGCCGTTCGTGCCCGGCCCGTTGAGATCGGTGACGGTGCCAGATTTGTAGTAACGCGCCGCGGAATCGGCGCCGTAGGTGAAACTGTTGCCCACGAAAAGGATAGTTGTTGTTTTTTGTTGGGCTTGGGCCGGCGGCACGAGAAGCGCCGGCAGGAGCACTGCCATCAGCAGCGCCGTAATGGAACGCACGCGAAACCTCCCCGGGTTTTTGCGCGACTATAGGCTCAGGACTCGGCGCGGGAAAGTGCGGCGGCCCGCGCCTCGAAGGCGTCGGCCATTTTCAACAGAACTTTTTCAAACGCCTGGCCGGCCACGCCATGCAGCAGCCGGTTCTGGAACTCGAAGACAATGGAAAATTCCACTTCGCACTTGTCCCCTTTTGGCGTGAAGCGCCAGTGATTTTCCAGAGTTTTGAACGGCCCCTTGATTTCAACCACGTCGATGCTGCGCGCCTGAGGATCGAGCCGCACATCGCTGGTGTAACGCTCGCGCAAGGCCCCATACCCTACCGCCATTTCTGCCGTCAGCCCGTTCTCGCGCCGCGACAGCACGCGCAGCGCCACCACCCAGGGCAGGAATTGCGGATATTTTTCCACATCCGAAACCACCGCATACATCAGATCGGCCGGATAGGGCACGATGCGGGTCTCGCGATGCGAAATCACGCCTTGGCGGCCGTCTGATTATTCCTGGCCGCCTTGAGCTCGGCGAAATCGCTGTCGGCGTGATAGGAAGACCGTGTCAGCGGCGAGGCCGACACCATCAGGAATCCCTTGGCGCGGGCTATTGCCTCCAGCGAGGTGAACTCTTCCGGCGTCCAGAAGCGCTCCAGCCTGGCGTGTTTGCGGGTGGGCTGGAGATACTGTCCGATGGTGAGGAAATCCACCTTGGCGGCGCGCAGGTCATCCATCACCTGCATGATCTCTTCCCGGCTTTCGCCCAAGCCCACCATCAGTCCGGATTTGGTGAAGCCGCCGGGCGCCAGATCCTTGGCCCGCTCCAACAGCCGCAGGGACGCGAAATAGCGCGCCCCGGGCCGGACCGTGAGATAGAGCCGCGGCACGGTTTCCAGATTGTGGTTGAACACTTCGGGCCTGGCCGCCATCACTGTCTCGATGGCGCCGTCCTTGCGCAGGAAATCCGGCGTCAGCACTTCCACCGATGTGCCGGGGCTTTCGGCGTGAATGGCGTCGATCACGCGCGCGAAATGATCCGCCCCGCCATCGGCCAGGTCGTCGCGGTCCACAGAGGTGATCACCACATGCGACAGTCCCAAGGTCTTGACCGCGCGCGCCACATTGGCGGGCTCTTCCCCATTCAGCGGACCGGGAAGCCCGGTCTTCACATTGCAGAAGGCGCAAGCGCGGGTGCAGGTGTCCCCCATGATCATCATGGTGGCGTGGCGCTTGCTCCAGCATTCCCCGATATTGGGACAGGCCGCTTCCTCGCACACCGTGTGCAGGTGGTTGGCGCGCACGATGTCCCGGGTGGCCTGATATTCCTTGGACACCGGCGCCTTGACCCGAATCCAGTCCGGTTTGCGCAGGATGGCGCTGTCCGGCCGGTTGGCTTTTTCCGGATGCCGGGGCGTCTGCGCCAGTTTGTCGATGACGACGGTCATGGCCGAGATATAGACGCTGGACGCCCGGAAATCACCAATGGGGGCCGCAACCCAGCCCCGCACTGGGAATAAGTTCCGGATGTTGGGCTTCGCGAATCACTGGCGCTCTGCCGGTAACCAACTCTGCTGATGCCATTGGAAAATTTCAGAAAAAAAGGAACCGCGCTCTTCTTTAAAAGTTCTCCCTGGCTAAAGGAGCGCCGGGGGGCGGTCTGGACAGGAAGAGCGAGCACATGGGTCATTCCTTTGCACTATTGCCTCTGGCCGAACGGGTCCAACAATACCGGGAAATGGCGGACGCCACCTTCCTGAAAGCCCAAAATGTCGAAGACCCCGAGACACGGACACGGTACCTGGCCATGGCCACCAGTTGGCACGCTTTGGCCCAGCAACTGGAAGCGGGCAATCCCGACCCTGAGATAGTCCCGGTCCCCGCCGCCCCCCGAGATCGTCAGCCGGACACAAATTAGGGGACTTCTCGTCCCCCAGATGGACCAAGTTCCGTCCCGGCGTTCTCAACAATTGTTGAACTTCGCTGCGTGTGCTGCGTTGCCGTCAGGCAACCCGCCCGGAGAGCTTCATGGTGTCCCGCGCCCATCCCAAAACCAAACGCGCCTTGCGATCGGTGGCGCACCGGCCCATTTCCAAGCCGTCCCTGCTGGACAATGTCAGTAAAATGGCCCTCAGCCGCCCGGCGCGCACGGCTTATTATGTGCTGGGCACGGCGGGGCTTGCGGCCCTGGCGGCGGCGCTGGTCGGGCCCAAGCGGCTGGAAAGCCAGGTCCTCCAGCCCTTGCGCAGCGCGGTCGAACCCCAGGCCGAAAAGCTGTGGGCGGACTCCAAGCCGCTGCGCGACCAGATCGCGGGCCTGTTCACGTCCGCCAGCCCCAGCGGCCGGGAACGGTTGGTGAGGAGCTTCCAGAGCTGGGCGGGGCATTTCCGCGCCACATGACGTTCCGAAAGCATGATCCGCAGGCGGATTTGTTCTAAGACGCTTGCCGAATCCCTGGGAACGCCTCCATGCCGGAGTTGGGACTTTCCACCCGCCGCCCTTTCGATCCGGCGCGTCTTCAAGGCACCGTATTCCAAGCGCTGGCACAGGCCCGGCGCGAACATGGCGCGGGGACCATCGCCCTGGTGGACGGCGATGAACGTTGCTTCACCTATGACCAGATCATCCTGGCCAGCTTCGCGCTGGGATCAGCGCTGAAGAAAGGCACCCGCGCCGGAGAATGCGTGGGCGTGATGCTGCCCACCGGCGCGGCCGCGGCGCTGAGCTTTTTCGCGCTGTCGGCTTATGGCCGCGTCCCCACCATGCTGAATTTCACCAGCGGATTGTCCGGCCTGAAAAGCGCTCTGGCCACCGCCCAGGTCCGCCGCGTGATCACCGCCCGCCGCCTGGTCGAGGTGGCGGGATTGCATGATGTGGTGGCGGGTCTCAAGACGGATTCGGGCGCGGACATTGTCTATCTTGAGGATGTGCGCCAGTCCCTGTCGCTGGCCGACAAGCTCACGGCGGCGGCGGGCAGGCTGGCGCCCGGCTTTTTCGCCGCCAAGTCCCGCGCGTCCGATCCGGCGGTGATCCTGTTCACCTCCGGCACCGAGGGCGAGCCCAAGGGTGTGGCTTTAAGCCATGAAAACCTGCTGGCCAATGTCGCCCAGGCCCGCGCCCATTTCGATTTCTATGCCAGCGACACGCTGCTCAATCCCCTGCCCGTTTTTCATTGCTTCGGCCTGACGGTGGGAACGCTGCTGCCGCTGATGATCGGGGTGAGGATCGTCACCCATCCCACCCCGCTCCAGCCCAAGGAGATCGTGCGCCGCATCCGCCGCCACAACGCCACCATCGTGATTTCCACCGATACCTTCATCAATCAATATGCCCGTGCCAGCGAGCCGGGCGACCTGGACAGTTTGCGCATGGCGGTGTGCGGCGCCGAGCGGCTCAGGGATGAGACCCGCGCCTTCCTGCGCAAGAAATCGCCGGTCCAGTTGCTGGAAGGTTATGGCGTCACCGAAACCGCGCCGGTGGTGGCGGCCAACCAGCCTGACGCCAATCATCCCGGCACGGTGGGCCGGATGCTGCCGGGCATGGAGACGCGGCTGGAACCGGTGGAAGGCATCAGCGGCGCCGGCCGCCTGTTCGTGCGCGGGCCCAATGTGATGCTGGGCTATATCCGCCCCGACGCACCGGGCAAGATCGTGCCGCCCAAGGATGGCTGGCACGACACCGGCGACATTGTCGCCATTGATGATGAAGGCTTTCTTGCCATCCGCGGCCGGCTCAAGCGGTTCGCCAAGATCGGCGGCGAGGCGGTGTCGCTGGCGGTGGTGGAGAATATCGCGACCGCCCTGTGGCCCGACAATGCCCATGCCGCTGTCGCCGTGCCGGATGGCCGCAAGGGCGAACAGATCGTGCTGGTCACCAACGCCAGGGACGCCAGCCGCGTCGATATGGTGGGTTGGGCGCAGAACCATGGCGTGGCGGAGTTGGCGCTGCCGCGGCGCTTGGTGCTGGTCGATGCCATTCCCGTCCTGGCGACGGGCAAGACGGACTATGTGTCGGTGCAGAAGATGGCGGAAGCTGACGAAAAGAATATTACCTGAACTCGCGTTCAGGGGGTAACGCGATGCATCTCCCCGACCCCGAGCATCATAAAACGGCCCGGACTGGAGCCGTGATTATCCTCCGGCGCGGTGTAGTTGTTCACGACGCGCGTGAATATCACCAAAAGATGATCGCGGTCTTTATGGGTGGCGGAGAAATTCCAGGTTTCAACCCATCCCTGCTTGTCAGGCGGCTCATTGGAAGAATCGATAGCTGTAATCGTTGCATTGGTTTTTAAGGTCAAAATTTGAAAATGACCGGGTTTGGCCTCTCTCCAATTTCCTTTGGAATTTCCGCTATAGACCGACACGCTTTCATTCTTGATCACAAAGGCGATCGTCATGTCGTCAGACAGATTGATGCCGTGAACGGCGTCATAGGCCTCTGGCGCGATGGACTTCAGCCCGCCCTCCCAGCGTCCATCATAGCCGCCCATATAGTCCAATTCCTCGGCGATGGCGGGGCTTGCGAGCATGACCAAAACCAATGAACCCAAAATGCGAACAAGCCGGCTCATGCTGCCACCCCGTAAAAAGTGAAAAGTTTTGAGACCGACTGCGACAATTTGAGCGCTGATGCGATGTCGGCTTTGCCTTCGGCGGCGCGGCCCAATTTGACCTTGGTCATTCCGCGCATATAGAGCGCATCAGCGCTTTTGTCGTTCAGTTTCACCGCCGCATCATAATCGGCGAGGGCCAGGTCGAACCGTCCCAATTTGTAGTTGACCAGCCCGCGCGCCAGGTAGGCGTCATCGTGGGCCTTCATCATCATGGCCATTCCGTTCTCACAATCAGCCAGCGCGAGCTGCAACTCGCTGCCAAACATCGCACGCCCCCAGCAACGCTGAACCAGTTGAAAACCGTCAGTCTTGTGCGCGTTCACAATCGCATCATAATTTCGAAGGCTCTGCGCATAGTCTGCCGCGGAGAGTACGGTGGATGAGCATGGAAATCTGACGGGCAAGACTGTATCCAAGGCCTCCGGTCCCCCATCGATCAACCTGCGCGCAGTCGAGCTTGGCATCCAGGCGATCGGAGCGACAAAAGCCGCGGCAGCTGTGTTGCAGAGCGCCGGGTACGAAGGGGGAACCGGCAGTTTTGATCCCGCAATGCCGACCGACCTGAAGCCGGACTTCGCCATCAGCGGCAGTTTCACAGTCCCGAACTGGAGCGGACGGTTCGCAGACTCCGGCTCCTATCTACCGGGTGGCATGCGTCTGCTGCAGCCGGCGGGCATCAACCCCATGGGGGATACACCTTCTAACGGCAAGATAGAAGGTGACGCCAATTGCTTCAGCGTTCATGCCGTCGAGGATATTTCGCTGCAGGCTCCTCCCGGACGCCATTTTCAGGAAGCACCCAGGAACATCGAGGTCAAATCGGAAAATATCGCATTTACCGCCCGCTGGACACTGAACGGTGATCGCATTTCTGTTCACCGGGATTTTGTGAGCAGATTTGACAAGCCCTTCTGTACCGAATCCATGCGCAAGGCAAACTTGTCATTGCTGCGAAAAATCAGTGACAGCTATGATGCGACCGTGAGTTTTTCGTCGGTGGACAACCTGGCACTGCTTACCGACGCAATTTCGAAATCGCCGAACGACGCGCCAAAACTTTACCAGCGGGGCACCGCCTATTACGACCAGCGCGACTATGACCGTGCCATTGCCGACTACAAAAAGGCAGCGGCGTTGAAGCCGAACGACCCGGACAATTTTACCGCTTTGGCGGATTCCTACCGCGAAAAGACCGATTGGGCCCGGATGTTGCAAAATGCGAATCGCGCCCTGCTGCTTCGTCCCGACGACGAGGACAGCCTCGCGATCGTTGAAACTTCTGTCTCCGCCAAACCGGGCGCCAATAGCGGCGTCTTGTGCAAGGAAGCACCGGAAGCCAATGCGTGCACGACCGGCTTTCCGTACTCCTCCCGCGGCAGCACGCCAAATGGAGCAAGGGCTGCCGTGCTGTCCAAATACAGCTGGAATTCCGGAAGCCAAGTGATGACATGATCGAACTGGAAGGCGGCGACCGGCGACAATGCATAAAGATTGCCGGAATTTATCAGCACCATCTCGCTATCGATGCCCTTGGCCTTCAAAAGCGCGGTCAACAGGACCGCGTGGTCCTTGCAGTCGCCATAACCGTTGGCCAATACGCTTTCCGCGCTATGCGGTATGTACCCTCCCACACCGAGTTCGATACCCACATAGCGTATGCGCCTGCTGACCCATTCATAGACGAGTTGGGCCTGATGTCGCCTGTCACTGACACCCCGAGTGATGTCTTCGGCCTGTTGCGTAATTTGGGGCGTTACCGCGATCTTCGGCGCCGACAGCACCGCATAAGCAGATCCAAGGGCCGGATAATCCTTGAATGTCGAGACATAGAAATGAGGCGTATTGGCTTGCGCGAAGTCATTCCCGTTTTGCTCGTCAGCGGCTGGCGGGGCAACATAGGTCCAACGATGGACGATCTGGGTGCCGTTTCATCTCTGCTGTACGCCAGCCCTTTCGTGTCCACATACAGGGCCAGGGCTTTGGGAACCGTGACGGTCTCATGTACCTCCCGCAAAGCCGCCGAGGCATTGAAGGTGCCGCTGTCCCAGAACTGACCGGGAATGAGCGGCGCCTTCTGTGAAATGCGCGCCGTATAGATCAGATCATCTCCCGTAGCGACCTGTGGAAATACAATGACCTTTTGACGTTGGTCGGTGTACATCAGAACTTGTTGCGTACCGGGGGCCTGCTGTTCGTAGATCGATGACGGGGCAACCGCGATGCGCTTTCCATCCGGCTTAAGCGTATGGGCTTCGATTATCTCTAAAGTTTCGGTGTCAGCCGAGAAGGTTACGGCCTGCTGGCCGCCTGTCATGGCGGCGCTTTCATTGCCGATATGGATTTGGACGTGAACAGTCGTGTCTGTCCGGCCATCCTCGGCAACGGTGATCTCGCGTGTCATAAGCGTGACGGAAAGAGCCGGCGCCTCCTCAGCAAAAGAGGGCGCGCCCACCGAAAAGCCGATCCACAACAGAGCCGCCAAGCCCGCTAGCCGCTTTGCCGACCGCATCCCATTCCCCTTATTCGAGGGCAATATTACCCGTGATAAGGATACAGGCCAGCAGCCATTTCGGACGTGAATGAGTGCGTACTCCCAGTCTCGGGGGGGCTTCTGGTTAACGCGTCCGAACCTGGGAGACCGGCAAGACTGACTATGTGTCAGTTCAAGGAATGGCAGAGGAAGCCCGGCCGCCTGCGGCTTAGCTCTTCACTTCCAAACCTTTTGTCCTTGCCAGCCCAGGCGATCTGGAAATGAAAGGCTTTGCCATGGCGTGCGCAAACAGCCGGACCGACTCGACCTGGTGTTGTTTCTGGCACGGCTAAAACTCCGCCTCCAACTCCTCAATCCCGGCGCGTTCGTTCTTGGCGTCGTCGATCCATTCGATCATGTCGGGCAAGGCCTGGATGGTCTCGCAATAGTCGGCGCACTGGCGGTCGAGCTTGACGTCATAGGTGGTGAAGCGGGTGGTCACCGGCGCATACATGGCATCCGCCAGCCCCGGCCTTTCCCCGAACAGATAGGGCCCGCCATACTGGCCAAGACATTCCCGCCAGATGGCGGTGACGCGGTCGATGTCGGCCTGGGCCGCCGCCCATATCTTGAAGCCTTTATAATGTGCCTTGAGATTCATCGGCAGCGCCGAGCGCAGATTGGCAAAGCCGGAATGCATCTCGCCCGAGATGGAGCGGCAATGGCTGCGTGCCCGCGCGTCGCGCGGCAAAAGCCCGGCTTGGGGAAACAGCTCATGGAGATATTCGGCGATCGCCAAAGTATCCCACACTTTGATGCCGTTATGGGTGAGGCACGGCACCAGGAAAGATGGCGACAACAACAAAAGCTCGGCCCTGGTGGACGGATCGTCGTGGGAAAGCTGCTCTTCCTGGAAATCCAGTCGCGCCATCCGGCACAACAGCCAGCCGCGCAAGGACCATGACGAATAGTTCTTGCTGGAAATCGTCAGAACCGCGCCGCTCATATTCACCAGTTTCTCCTGTTTTGGCGCGTTGACAAGCATTATTTTGCATTGCAGCATAATCTTATCGGCTAGGGTCGAGGCGGAGCGGAATCCTGTTTGATTCCAGGGGGCTTGCGAGAGCGCAGATGCTATACGACGCCTATCAGGCCCAGCAGGACATGTTCGCGCCGGTGCGCGCCAATGCCGAGCTGGTCAAGGCCGCCTTCAGCGACACGGTGCTGGGCCCCGCCGCCAATTACATGTTCCGCTGTCTGACCGCGGCGGCGGAAATCCTGTCCCGCTCCCATCTGATTCACGACCGCCCCCCCTTTGATATCGATCAGGTGATGGTGGAGGGCCAGCCTTTGGCGGTGCGCGAGGAAGTGGCGCTGGAACTGCCCTTTGGCAATCTGGTGCATTTCCGCAAGGAGGGTTCGCCGGTCCAGCCGCGGGTGCTGCTGGCCGCGCCCATGGCGGGCCATTTTCCCACCTTGTTGCGCAACACCGCCCAGACCCTGCTGGCCGACCATGACGTCTATATCACCGACTGGAAAAGTGCCCGGGATGTGCCGCTGGCGGCCGGACGCTTCGGCACCGACGATTATATCGATCACCTGACCGCGTTCTTCGCCCATATCGGTCCGGGCGTGCATGGCATGGCGGTGTGCCAGCCTTGCCCTTCCATGCTGGCCACCACCGCCTTGATGGCGGAGGACAATCATCCCGCCACCCCCAAGAGCGTGGTCCTGATGGCGGGACCGGTCGATACCTCGATCAATCCCACCAGGGTGAACAAGCTGGCCAATGAGCATCCGGTGGAATGGTTCGAGCAGAATCTGATCACCACCGTGCCGCGCCGTTATCTGGGCGCGCATCGCCGGGTCTATCCCGGTTTCCTGCAGCTGTCGGCTTTCATGACCATGAACCTGGCGCGGCATGTGCGCGCCCATATGGACCTGTTCAGCCATATCCTGCGGGGCGAACTTGCCAAGGCGGACGCCAACCGCAAATTCTATGACGAATATTTCTCGGTCGCCGACCTGCCGGCGGAATTCTATCTGGAGACGGTATCCAAGGTCTTTCAGGAACAGCACCTGGCCCGCGGCGTCGCCACCTATCGCAATCGCCGCATTGATCCACGCGCCATCCGCAAGACCTCGCTACTGACGGTGGAAGGCGAGCGCGACGATATTTGCGGCCTGGGCCAGACCATGGCGGCGCAAGACCTGCTTTCCAGCGTCAAACCCTTCCGCAAGAAACACTATGTCCAGGCGGGCGCGGGTCATTACGGGGTGTTTTCCGGTACCCGCTGGCAGACTCAAATCTATCCGCTTGTCCGCAACACTATCCTTGCGGCGGAGTAATCACCTCAACACCATATTGAGCAGCCACGCCAGGCGGACGCCCGCCTTGGCCAATTGCCGCCGCGCGATCGCCGCTTCCCCACGCGGATAGTCGCGCGGCAGGCGCAGTTCATGGCGCCCCATCAGCGGCGGATAGATCTGGTCCCGCGCCCAGGCATGAGACTCATCGGCCCACCCGGCCGGGGTGCCCGCGGCCCAGGCCTTGCGCTGGTTCGGGGAAACGCCGCGCAGGATCCCATCCGCGATCACGCCAGCATCAACGCCCAGTGCCTCGACCACGTCACCATCCCATAGCCGGTGCAAAGTGGTGCGCTCGCGTCCCAGATAAATGCGAACCTGGTTGCCGCCCTTGTCGTCATTGTTCTCGGCATGCAACGGCTGATGCACGTCGGCGACAAAATGAATCAGAAAGCGCAGCGCCTCGGCGCGGACGCCGTCATTCAGCCTGCTATCGCCCAGCACATGGAAGTCGTTTTCAATCTGCGCCACCACGCAGTCCTGGCGGGGACAGTCACGGCGCGCATCGTAACCGGACGCGCCAAGCGGGATGTCGACATAGTGCCAGCGCGCGGTCTCGGGCCGCCGGTCACGGATTTCATCGGCCCAACTGGAGTCATGCACCATCATCTCGGGGCTGCCGAGAAGCCGCGCCACTTGCGCGCGGGCGTTTGGTGTCAGTTCTTTCAGCGCGATCAGCGCCACGATTTCATGGCCTTCAGGCCCCCAGGCCGAGGCAGGCACGGGGCCCAAGAGCATCAGCCCGATGAACGGCCAGATGAACGCCCGGATGAACGGAAGGAACTTTGGAAACTGTCTAAAACTCAATGCATCCAATCCCTTGCATGGATTTTTTGGTTGACCCTTCGGCCCGAATGACGGTTATATGGCAACCGCCGCACGCCGGGGATGGGGCGCGGACACAATAAATTGCAATGGGCCGGGACGCGCAAAGTCGGGGGACTTGAAGCCGATCCCAACAAACGGAGCCGCTTTGAGTCCCGATCATCCCGAGACTGATCCCGCTTTTGCGCCTTTTTCCACCCGCCTCCGCCGCGGGCTGAATGGCGCCAATGCCGCGCTGGCCACCACCGATGGCCGCTGGGCGCTGGTTTCCACCTCTCTGACCGCCCTGGTGGCGGGCGCGGTCGCCTGGATGGCGGTGGGAATGATGCCGGCCGACCGCCCCATGGTGGCGCCCGGACGGTCCTCCCTGCCCTATGCGCTGTTCATGAAATTGGTTCGCGCCGGCCAGCCTCAGGAAGCGGCCGACAATGCCGACAATGCCAATCCCAATCCCGGGGTGGAAAGCCGCACCGTGAGTTTGGATGCCGGCGATACCTTGGCGGGCATGCTGGAAGATGTCGGCATCTCGCGGGAAGACGCCAATGCGGTGGTCACCGCCATGGGCAAGAATTTCGATCCCCGGGCGCTGAAGGCGGGCCAGGTTTTCGACATCACCTATTCCGTCGCCTCCACGGACGCCGGCGGACAGGCCGCCAAACCCGCCCAGCCTAGGACCACGACGGTGATGGTCAACAACAAGCCGGTGGTGGTGCCGGTGGATGCCGACGAAGACGATGCCAGCGGCGCGACAGAGGAAAATTCCCAATCGATTTCGCGCCTGCTGTCGCTGCATTTTTCGCCCTCCATCCAGCAGGAGATGACGGTCACCCGCACCACCGAAGGCGGCTTCACCGCCGAACTGGAGAAAAAGGAGCTTGAGGTGCATCGCCACCGCGCCGGCGGCACGATTGACTCAAGCCTTTATCTTGCCGCCATGCAGGCGGGCATCCCCGCCGATGTGGTGGTCGATCTGATCCACATGTTCTCCTACAAGGTGGATTTTCAGCGCGACCTCCATCCCGGCGACAAGTTCGAAGTCTATTACGACTATTACTACACGCCCGACGGCCAGCCCGCGAAATATGGCGCCATCAGCTATGCGATGATGACCTTGGGCGGAAAACAGATTCCCATGTACCGCTTCCAGGCCTCACCCGACGAGCCGGCGGAATATTTCGACGCCAAGGGCGAAAGCGCCAAGGGAACGCTGATGAAGACGCCGGTGGACGGCGCGCGCATCTCCTCTGGCTTCGGCAGCCGCTTCCATCCCATCCTGGGCTATACCCGCATGCATAAGGGCGTGGATTTCGCCGTTCCCACCGGCACGCCGGTGATGGCGGCGGGCGCCGGCACCATCAAATTCATGGGCCGGGCCAGCGGCTACGGCAATTTCGTCAAAATCCTGCATGGCAACGGCTATTCCACCGATTACGGGCACCTGTCCCGTTTCGCGCCCGGCATGCGGGTGGGGGCGCGGGTGCGCCAGGGCCAGGTCTTTGCCTATAGCGGCATGACCGGCATGGCGACCGGCCCGCATCTGCACTACGAAATCTTGGTCAACAATATCCAGGTCAATCCCCTGACCGTGAAGATGGCGCAGGGCCGGATGCTGGCGGGCAAGCTGCTGAAGACCTTCCAGGACAAGCGGCAGGAGATCGAGAGCATGATCGCCTCCGTCGCGCTGGAGACCAAGGTCGCGGACAATGCCACCGATCTGAGGCAAGCCAAGGCGAAGTGACACGCGCCGCCGCGCGCTTGCGCGGGCGGCCAGGGGCGGCACGTCCACCTCTCAGTTCAGGGCGGTCCCGGCGGGAGCGGCATCGGCCAATTCGTCGGTATTGGCGGAAAATTCCTGGCCGTTGATGGTGAGCCCGGTCTTGGACGCGCCAACCTTCACGATGGCGCCCTCGCCCACTTTGCCTTCCAGGATCATCTGCGCCAGCGGGTCTTGCAGCCGGCGCTGGATCACCCGCTTCAAGGGCCGCGCGCCATAGACCGGATCGTATCCGGCATTGCCCAGCCAGTGCCGCGCCTTGTCATCCAGATGGATCGCGATCTTGCGGTCGGCCAGCAATTTGGCCAGCCGCCCGATCTGGATATCGACGATTTTGTCCATGTCGGCCCGGGTGAGGCGATGGAACAGGATGATCTCGTCCAGCCGGTTGAGGAATTCGGGCCGGAAATGCGCCCTGACCGCCTGCATCACTTGCGCCCTGCCGTGGGCGGCATCGCCGCCTTCCACCGACAAAAACTCGGTGCCCAGGTTGGAGGTCAGGATGATTACGGTGTTCTTGAAGTCCACGGTGCGGCCCTGGCCGTCGGTGAGGCGGCCGTCGTCCAGTACCTGCAGCAGGACATTGAACACGTCGGCATGAGCCTTTTCGACTTCGTCGAACAGGATCACCTGATAGGGGCGCCGACGCACCGCTTCGGTGAGTACGCCGCCTTCCTCATAACCGACATAGCCGGGCGGCGCGCCGATCAGCCGCGCCACCGCATGCTTTTCCATGAACTCGCTCATGTCGATGCGCACCATGGCGGTGTCGTCATCGAACAGGAAGGCTGCCAGCGCCTTGGTGAGTTCGGTCTTGCCCACACCGGTTGGCCCCAGGAACAGGAAGCTGCCGATGGGACGGTTGGGGTCTTGCAGGCCGGCGCGGGCCCGGCGCACCGCATTGGAAATGGCGCGCACCGCTTCGTTCTGGCCGACCACGCGTTTTTCCAGGTCGCTTTCCATATGGAGCAGCTTTTCGCGCTCACCTTCCAGCATCTTGTCCACCGGAATGCCGGTCCAGCGCGACACCACCTGGGCGATATTCTCGGCGGTGACCGCTTCCGCCGCCAATACGTCATCCTTGCGCTCTTCGATGGCCTTGAGCTTGCGCTCCAGCTCCGGGATCACGCCATAGGTCAGTTCGCCGGCGCGGGCGAAATCGCCCTTGCGCTGGGCCTGCTCCACTTCGCTCCTGGCGGTATCCAGCTTTTCCTTCAACGACTGGACATCGGCAACGGACTTTTTCTCATCCTGCCATTTGGCCGTGAGGGCGGCGGACTGCTCTTCCAACTCGGCCAATTCCTTTTCCAGCGATCCCAGCCGGTCCTTGGAGGCCTTGTCGGTCTCCTTCTTCAGCGCCTCGCGCTCGATCTTGAGCTGGATGATGCGCCGGTCCAGCTCGTCCAACTGTTCCGGCTTGGAATCGATCTGCATGCGCAGGCGCGAGCCTGCCTCATCCATCAGGTCGATGGCCTTGTCGGGCAGGAAACGGTCGGTGATGTAGCGATGGGAGAGCGTCGCCGCCGCGACAATCGCGGAGTCGGTAATCCGCACACCGTGATGGAGCTCGTATTTCTCCTTCAAGCCGCGCAGGATGGAAATCGTGTCTTCCACCGTCGGCTCGTTGACGAACACGGCCTGGAAGCGCCGCGCCAAGGCGGCGTCCTTTTCCACATATTTGCGGTATTCGTCCAGGGTGGTGGCGCCCACGCAATGCAGCTCGCCGCGCGCCAGCGCCGGCTTGATCAGGTTGGAGGCATCCATCGCGCCATCGGCCTTGCCCGCGCCGACAAGGGTGTGCATCTCGTCGATGAACAGGATGATCTCGCCATTGGCGCCGGTGACTTCGTTCAGCACCGACTTCAGGCGTTCCTCGAAATCCCCGCGGAATTTGGCGCCGGCGATCAGCGCGCCCATGTCCAGCGCCATCAGCTTGCGGTCGCGCAGGGATTCAGGGACGTCGCCATTGACGATGCGCAAGGCAAGTCCTTCGGCGATTGCCGTCTTGCCCACGCCCGGCTCGCCGATCAAGACCGGATTGTTCTTGGTGCGGCGGGACAGGACCTGGATGGTGCGGCGGATTTCCTCGTCCCGGCCGATCACCGGATCCAGCTTGCCGTTGCGGGCAAGCTCGGTGAGATCGCGGGCGTATTTTTTCAGCGCGTCATAAGTATTCTCAGCCGTGGCGCTGTCGGCGGTGCGGCCTTTGCGCAAATCCGCGATAGCCGTGTTGAGGCCTTGAGCGGTGACGCCGGCATCCTTGAGAATTTTCGCGGCTTCCGTGCCGGTGGCCAGGACCAGCGCCAGCAGCAGATATTCGGCGGTGACAAAAGAGTCGCCGGCCTTTTTGGCGATCTGTTCGGCACTGTCCAACAGCTTTGCCGCTTCTTGCGACAGATAGACCTGGCCGGAACCGCCCTGCACTTTGGGCAGCTTCTTGAGCGCGGTTTCCACGCCGGTTCGCACCTGGCCATCGCGCCCGCCCGCGGCATTGATCAGCCGCGCGGCAAGACCCTCTTCGTCATCGATCAGAACTTTGAGCAGATGTTCGGGGACAAATTGCTGGTTGCCCTCGCGGACGGCCAGGGATTGGGCGGATTGAATAAAACCGCGCGCCCGCTCGGTGAATTTCTCGATATCCATGCTCTCTCCCGGCCAGCCCCGCTTGCGCGCGGCAGCAGGCCTTATTCCGGCCCCTTAAAGGGCGCCGTCTGCCAAGGCATATGGGAAGGCGGAACCAGGCCTGCAAGAGCCAGTCTATGCGGGCGGTTAACGGATGTCTTTGCGCTGGCTCAAGGCCTTAGACCGGCAGCCCTCATGCAAAAGCTTAAGAGGCCTCAAGTGGAAGCTAGGACGCTTCCGCCTCTTCGCCCTCTTCCTCGCCACGGTCCTCGGTCAGGGAAAAGGACGGCGCGCTGCCGCCGGGCTGAGACGGCTGAGGCTGGTTTTGCGGCTGGGGCTGGAATTGGCTATGCGGCTGGCCCTGCGGGTTGCCCTGCATATTGCCCTGAAAATTGCCTTGCGGGTTGCCGGCGCCTTGCGGGTTCTGGGCCGCCTGCTGGGCCTGGTACTGGGCCTGCTGGGCGGCGGCGGCGGCCATGATGCGGTAATAATGCTCCGCATGCTGAAGATAATTCTCGGCCATGATGCGGTCGCCGCCGGAGTTGGCGTCGCGGGCCAGTTGCAAATACTTTTCATAGACATGGCTGGCCGAACCGCGAATCTTCACTTCGGGCCCGCTGGAGTCATAGGTGCGATTGGGGTTGAAGCCGCCGCCGCCATTGTTGCCGCCGCCGCCACCGCCGCCGCCATTGCCACCATGTTGCGGCCTGCGGCCACCTCTACGAGAGCGCTTCACTATGATCCTTCCTTTGCTGACGGAATGAGCGCCACTGGCGCACGCTCCAGACCCAGCCGACAATGGTTCGCTTTGAGCCCCTGCCCGGCTGCGGATTTATTCGCGCTACCGGCCCAGCCTGCGGTCCTGCCTCATTTGCGGCCCGCAACAGGGATCATCCCCGATCCCTACAAGCCTGAACCTAGCCCAAGCCCCGCATTTTTCCAAGGAAATCCTTATGGTTTCCTCAAGGTTAGGCAGCGGGGGATGCCTGAAAGGTCGGGTGCAACCCGCACTATTTCAAGGTTTGGGAACAGTTGCGTGACGGCATTGGCCTGGCCCAGGCCGATTTCCAGCAAGGCGTGGCCGCCGGGTCTCACCAGGACCGGCAGGAGTTCCGCCAGGGCCCGGTAAGCGTCCAGCCCGTCAGGACCGCCATCCAAGGCAGCGCGTGGCTCGAATTGCCAAACATCGGCATCAAGTGATTCGATTTCGGCGGAAGGAATGTAAGGCGGGTTGGAGAAGACCAGATCGAAGGGGCCTTCCGCGCCGGTCCAGTCTGTCAAACGGATTTCCGCTCTTGAGCCAATCAGGCGGGCGGCATTGCCGCTGGCCCAGCCGAAGGCTTCCGGCGATGATTCAAAACCAATACCCGCCGCGTTGGGAAATTCCGTGAGCGCGGCGACAAGGATAGCCGCCGAGCCTGTGCCCAGATCGGCGATCCGCAGCGGCGCCTTGCGGTCCGGCACCATGCGCAGCGTCTCTTCGATCAAGGTTTCGGTATCGGGACGCGGGATCAGCACACCCGGCCCGACTTGGAAATCCAAGCTCCAGAATTCCTTGTGGCCGGTGATATAGGCGATGGGTTCGCGGCCTTCGCGGCGGCGAACCAAGCCCTCGAAATCGGCGCCGTGTTTCTGCGCGTGCTCCCACAACAGCCTTGCGTCCAGGCGGGCGGATTCGACACCGGCCGCCGCCAGCCGCCTGGCCGCCTCAAGCACGATGTCGTTCACGAATCCGCCGCTTCGAATTCGGCCAGCCGGTCGGCCTGGTCCTGTGCCACCAGGGCGTCGACGATCTCGCCCAATTCGTCGCCGGAAATGATCCGCGACAGATTGTAGAGCGTCAGGTTGATGCGATGGTCGGTGACCCGGCCTTGCGGAAAATTATAGGTGCGGATGCGTTCGCTGCGGTCGCCGCTGCCCACCATGCTTTTGCGTTCGGCGGCCCGCGCGCCGTCCACCCGCTGACGCTCGATGTCGTACAGCTTGGCCTTGAGCAGCTTCATCGCCTGGGCCTTGTTCTTGTGCTGGGACTTTTCGGTCTGCTGGGCCACCGCGATGCCGGTGGGCAGATGGGTGATGCGCACCGCGCTTTCGGTCTTGTTGACGTGCTGCCCTCCCGCGCCTTGGGCGCGATAAACATCGATCCGTAGATCCTTGTCGTTGATCTGGATGTCGACATCCTCGGCTTCCGGCAACACCGCCACGGTGGCGGCGGAGGTATGGATGCGGCCCTGGTTTTCGGTGGCCGGCACCCGCTGCACCCGGTGGACGCCGCTTTCGAATTTTAATTTCGCATAAGCGCCCCGGCCATTGACTTCAAGCGTGGCGTCTTTGATCCCGCCCAGGTCGCTTTCGGTCCTGTCCATCACTTCGGTGCGCCAGCCCTGCAGCCCGCAATAACGCTGGTACATCTCCAACAGGTCGGCGGCGAACAGGGCCGCTTCGTCGCCGCCGGTACCGGCGCGGATTTCCACAATGGCGGACGAGTCATCGGCGGCGTCCCTGGGCAGCAGCGCGATGCGCAATTCCTGGTCCAGCTTTTCCAGCGTCTGTTTCAATTCCGCACGCTCTTCCTCGGCCAGCGCCTTGATTTCGCTTTCCGTGGAAGGGTCATCGATCAAGGCATTGGCGTCACCGGTTCTGACCTGCGCCTGGCGGTAGGCGCGCGCGGTCTCGATCACGGGGCTGAGCTCGGCATGCTCGCGGGAGAGTTTGACGAACGCCTCGCCGGACGCGCCCGACGCCATCTCGGCTTCAATGGCGGCGAAGCGGTCCAGCAGGCGGTCAAGTTTCGCGGCGGGTATCATTGTGGGTCCAACTAGGTCCAAGAAAAAAGGCAGCCGCGAGGGATCGCGGCTGCCCTATGCAATGTCGGTCGCTACTGCGCAGCTTCGAGCGGTGTTTTGGCGGATTCGCCGTTGCGTTGCGCTTCGATCTCGGCGGCCTTCTTCTCGCAAAGCTCGACGATATGCTCCACCAGATTGGTGTTGTCGATGCGGTAGCTGGGTTCGCCGTTCAAATAGATCTGGCCATGGCCCTTGCCGGCGCCGCCGCCGGTAAAGCCCAAATCGGTCTCGCGCGCCTCGCCCGGGCCGTTGACCACGCAGCCGATGATCGACAGCGACATCGGGGTGGCGATGTGCTTCAGCCGCTCTTCCAGGGTCTTGACCGTGTCGATCACATTGAAGCCTTGGCGGGCGCAGGACGGGCAGGAAATGATGTTCACGCCGCGATGGCGCAGATTGAGCGATTTGAGGATATCGAAACCGACCCGCACTTCTTCCACCGGATCGGCCGACAGCGACACGCGGATGGTGTCACCGATACCGCTCCACAGCAGCATGCCCATGCCGATGGAGGATTTGACGGTGCCGGAAATCATCCCGCCCGCCTCGGTGATGCCGACATGCAGCGGACAGTCGATCGCTTCGCTCAAGGCTTGATAGGCCGCGACCGCCAGGAATGGGTCGGACGCCTTCACCGAGATCTTGTATTCGCGGAAATCCAGGTCATCGAGAATCTTGGCGTGGTTCAGCGCGCTCTCGACCATCGCTTCCGGACAGGGCTCGCCATACTTTTCCAGCAAGTCCGGTTCCAGCGATCCGGCATTGACGCCGATGCGCATGGAGCAGCCATGATCCTTGGCCGCCTGCACCACTTCGCGCACCCGTTGGGCCGAGCCGATATTGCCGGGATTGATGCGCAGGCAGGCCGCGCCATTCACCGCCGCCTCGATGGCGCGCTTGTAGTGGAAATGGATATCGGCCACCACCGGAATGGCGGCCGCCTTGCAGATGGCCTTCATCGCCTTGGTGGCGTCTTCATCGGGACAGGAGACGCGCACGATATCGGCGCCGGCTTCCTCGATGCCACGAATCTGGTCGATGGTGGCGCGGGCATCACCGGTGATGGTGTTGGTCATGGTCTGCACCGTGATCGGCGCGTCACCGCCGACCGGCACCTTGCCGACCATGATCTGGCGCGATTTGCGCCGGTGAATGTCGCGATAAGCGCGGATGCTCATGACCAGGACGTCCTTTAACGATTGTTGAAACGGTCCGCCAGGGACTGGGGATCCAGCGAAACCCGTCCCAGAACCTGTTGCGATTGCCCCGCCCGCCCCATTGCCATGCCGTCTAAATCCACCTCGATCGCGCCCGCATCGCTGGTCGCCATGGTCAGGCCGGGCAAGTTGGGAACCTGATAAATATCGCCCGCCTTGAGGTCACGGTTCAACAGAAGCTGGCCACCCGGTCCTTTGACCGTCACCGTGACATCGCTCCTGATCCGCAGCACCACACGTGAATCCTTGTTGGCAGCGCCAAAAACCTGCGCCGCACCCGGCGCGGCAGCCGTGGTGGCTGGGGCAGACGCCGCCCCTATGGGCGGGGCGGCAGAGAGCGCCGCTGATCCGTTCCGCGAAATGCTTGTTGCTGGGGTCCTGGCGCCGGCGGCAGGGGGCGGCAAGGCCGACGCGCCTTGCTGGGCTGGCGCGTTGGCGGCACGGCCTGGCGGCGGGGCCATGGTATCAGCGGCCGGCGACGGAACCGCCGTCTGCGGCGGCGCCACCACGGGCTTGGGTGGCGGAGGCGACGCCGGTTTGGGCGCATTCAGCACGGGCGCGGGCGGCACCGGTTGGGTTGCTTCCCCACCTGGAGACAGCAAGCGCCAGCCGCCCCAAGCCAGCAGGATCACCACCACGCCCGCGATCAGGCGCCAGCCATAGGACAGGCGGCGGTCGTCCAGATGGATGGCGGCGGGCTCGCGCGACTGGTCATCGCTGCGGCCGGAAATATCGCGCTTGAAACGCTCGACATATTCCGCTGCGTCCAGGCCCAGATGCCGGGCATAGGAGCGCACAAAACCGATGGCGTAGGTCTTGCCCGGCAAGTCCTCCAGCCGGTCATTTTCCAGGGCTTCCAGATGGTCCTTGCGGATTTTGAGCGCCCGCGACACCTGGGCGATTTCATCGCCGCGCCTGAGCCGGGCAGCGCGCAGGTCCTGGCCCACGGTCTCCAGCGGGCTTTCGCTGTCGCCGGAAATTTCACGCAAATGGATGCGGCGGCGGTTCGGGCCGCCACTGTCTCCACCGCCGTTATTCTCCACTGCCATTTGCGTAATTTTGGTCATGAAACCGCACGAACCATTCCCTACGCCCCAAACGCCCGGAATGGCTAAATATTTGTGGTGCCTACTTTATCCGAACAAGGGCTGGCGGGACAACCGCACTGCCGCAAAAAGTCCCTTAAGGACCCAAAAAGCGGGGAAATCCCCTATTTCAGGACAATCTGCCGCTCGGCGGCAAAGGCCGCCAGCCGGGTTCTGAGACTGTGGTCGGTCCGCCCGCAGAGCCGGTCGACAAAGGCCGAGACCTCCCCCAGATGCAGGCTGCGAATCATCATTTTGATCGGGCCGATCTGGCCGGGCGCCATGGACAGGGTCCGGATACCGAGCCCCAGCAGGGACATGGCGTCCAGCGGCCGTCCCGCCATCTCGCCGCACAGGCTGAGATCGCCGGAATTTTCCGCGGCGCTTTGCACAATCAGCCGGATCAGGGTGAGCGAGGCGGGATTGAGATTGTCATAGCGCTTGGAGACGCGGGGATTGGTGCGGTCCACCGCGAAAGCCAGGGACAGAAGATCATTGGAACCGATGGAAACGAAATCGGCGGACCGCATCAGTTGCGGCAGCATGAAGGCCAGAGCCGGCACTTCCAGCATCGCCCCTACCAGCACCTGGGTGGGCCGCACCAGATTGAGCAGCCGGGCCCGTTCCATCTCCCGGTCCACCAAGGCGCGGGCGCGGTTGAACTCGTCCACGTCCGACACCATCGGCAACAGGACGCGCAAGGTGCGCCCGGCGCTGGCGTTCAATAGCGCGCGCACCTGGTAGCGCAGCAAGGCTGGCCTATCGAGAGCGATGCGGATGGCGCGCCAACCCAGCGCGGGATTTTCCTCCCGCTCCCAGCGGGCATAGGGCAGCACCTTGTCGCCACCCAGATCGAGAGTGCGGAACACCACCGGCTTGTCGCCGGCCGCGTCCAGGATTTTTTTGTAGAAAGCCGATTGGTCGGCGAGCCGCGGCATGGTTTCGCCGATCATGAATTGCAGCTCGGTGCGGAACAGGCCGACGCCATCGGCGCCTGACTGCGCCAGTTGCGGCATGTCGAATTCCAGTCCCGCATTCATCATCAGCTTGATGGCGACGCCATCCTTGGTGACCGCAGGAAGTTCGCGCACGGCGGCAAAGCGGGCCTGGGCCTGGACGCGCAGGCCGCGCTTGTCCTCGAAGGCCTTCACGATTTCGCCAGCCGGCCTGAGATGCACTTCGCCGCTTTCGCCGTCGACTGCGATGGCGTCGCCGGCGCGGGCATTGTCGGCGATGCCTTCCAGCGACGCGACCATGGGCAGACCCATGGAGCGGGCGACAATGGCGACATGGCTGGTGCTGGCGGCTTCTTCCAACACCAGTCCCACCAGCCTGTCGCGGCCATAGTCCAGCAGTTCCGCCGGCCCCATGGCCCGCGCCACCAGCACGGCGTTCTGCGGCAGATGCTGCTGGGCCGCTTCCTCGCCCGTCAGGTGGCGCAACAGCCGCCGCGCCAGGTCTTCGAAGTCATGCGCCCGCTCGCGCAGGATGGGATCGCCCAGGCGGTGCACCCGAAGACGGGTCTCGTCCTGGATGCGTTCCACCGCCGCTTCCGCGGTCAAGCCGGTGCGCACCGCGTCGCGCATGCGCTGGCGCCAGCCCTGGTCATAGGCGAACAGGCGATAGGCTTCGATCACTTCCCGGCCTTCGCCCGTCAGGTCGAGTTCGCTGGAGGACAGCATTTCGTCCACCGACTCGCGCAAGCCGCCGATGGCTTCCTCCAGCCGCTTGAGCTCGGCCACCGGATTGTCGGCGATCATGCGCTCTACCTTCACGCGGGGCTCGTGCAGCACCACCCGGCCCACCGCCACGCCTTCCGACAGGCCGTCGCCGACGAATTTGCGCGGCCGGTCGATGCGCAGTTCCGGCTCGTCCAGCTCGGCGACATTGAAGAAGCCACCCTGGGCCACCACTTCCGCCAGCACCATGGCGACGGTTTGCAGCGCCTCGACCTCTTCCTCGGCATAGATGCGCTCGGCCTTGTTCTGGACCGTGAGGACGCCGAACACCTGGCCGCCGCGCACAATGGGCACGCCCAGGAAGGACTTGAACGGGTCTTCTCCGGTTTCCGGCCGGTAGGAGAAATGCGGGTCCGACGGCGCGTCCGACAGGTTGACGGCTTCGGCGGTTTCGCTGACCAGGCCCACCAGGCCCTCGCCCTCCTTCAACCGGGTCTGGTGGACGGCGTCATGGCGCAGGCCTTCGGTGGCGAACAGCTCCAGCACCTTGCCGGCGCGGCGCAGATAGATGGAGCAGACCTCCGCCACCATGTTGGAGGCGATGACGGTGACCAGCTTGTCCAGCCGCATCTGGGCGGATGTCTGCTCCGCCATGATTTCGCGCAGGCGGCGTAACAGCAGGCGTGGACCACCACCGGCGGACATGGGCTATTCCCGTTGAATCGCCACACTATCGCCCGCCGCTGCGGGCCGCGGCAATGCCTAAGCCAGGGATGCCACCCAGCTCGCGATACCGTGCCAAGCCTCAGTCGGGCCCGCGGTCGCTTGCAGAACACGGGAAAGGACCACGCCCGCAAAGCCCCATATGTAGGCGGGATGCAGCCGCCCTTTGAGACGCCAGTCATGCAGGATCGGAAACAGGCAGAGCAAAATCACCACGCCCTGCGCTTCCATCACCACATGCAGCGGCGTCGGACGCGGAACATGACCAAAAGCGACAAACCAGCGAAAGATCGGCGCACCCAGTATGGAGATCGCCGCCACCAGCATTAACCGCTTGTGCCATTCGGGCCGCGGAATATTGAAAAAGGCGGCGATCATCAGAATGGCGAAACAGGAAATGTCCGCCAGGGGAACAATGGAACGGCGGAGGGCAAAGTCCGGCCGGCCACTGGCGGCTCTGCCGTGCATCGCATGCATCGCGACCAGTATGCCAAGGATCACCATCGCCGTGGCGAGCGAAACACCGATCAGTCCCACCATGCGATGCCGGGCGATTTGACCGGTGGCGGCGATCCAGGTTTGGACCGCGAAAAAAATCGTCCAACTGAAAAAGACCATGCCATGGATATGGACCACCGGATCGAAGCGAGCGGCCCCTTGCGCCACCGGCATCCAGTAGGTCGGCAGAAAACCAAGAAAGGCGACGGCCATGCAGACCAGCGCCATCTGAAAATAAAAAAAGCGGGATTCCGCGCGGGCCAAAGGCCGCGCGCCGGCGACTATGTTGGTCATGAACGCCCCTGAAAAATTACGATGCCGCGACAGAACGGCAGGATGATGACGCAACGGTTCTAAATCGCGCGAAACATGCCGCAGGCCAAAGACAGGGTCAATCGGCTGGTTTAGGCCGCATCCAACTCATAGGCGGAATGCAGCGCCCGGACCGCCAGCTCCACATATTCCTCGCCGATCAGCACGCTGACCTTGATCTCAGAGGTCGTGATCACCTGGATGTTGATGCCCTTGTCCGCCAGCGTCCGGAACATCAGTTGCGCCACGCCGGGATGGGCGCGCATGCCGATGCCGATGATGGAGACCTTGGCGACGTCGGCGGTGTGGGTCAGGTCGCGGTAGCCGATATCCTTGGCATGGGTCTCGATCGCCGACAGGGCGCGATTCAACTCGCCCCTGGTGCAGGTGAAGGTGAGATCGGTGGTCTTGCCGTCTTCCGACACATTCTGCACGATCATGTCGACATTGACCCCGGCATCCGCCAGTGGCCCGAAAATCGCGGAGGCCACGCCCGGCTTGTCGGGGACCTTGTGCAGGGTGATCTTGGCTTCGTCGCGGCTATAGGCGATGCCGGTGACCGGTTTCTTTTCCACGATATCTTCCTCGTCGCATAACAGGGTACCGCCCACATCGGGCGTGAAAGTCGAAAGCACACGGGTCGGCACCCGGTGCAGCATGGCGATTTCCACCGAACGCGTCTGCAGGACCTTGGCGCCCAGCGACGCCATTTCCAGCATCTCTTCGTAAGCAATTTTTTCCAGCCGCCGCGCCTTGGGGACAATGCGCGGATCGGTGGTGTAGACGCCATCCACGTCGGTATAGATGTCGCAACGCGCCGCTCCGATCCCGGCCGCCACCGCCACGGCGCTGGTGTCGGAGCCGCCCCGGCCCAAAGTGGAAATGCGCGTGCCGGGCGCCACGCCCTGGAAGCCCGCCACCACCGCGACCTCGCCGTTTTCGATGGCCTTTGTCATTTCCGCCGCCGGCACGCCTTCGATGCGGGCGGAGCCATGCACGGCGGAGGTGTTGATCGGCACCTGCCAGCCCAGCCAGGAGCGCGCCTTGATGCCGATGGCGTTCAAGGCGATGGCCAGAAGCCCGCAAGTGACCTGCTCGCCGGCCGCCACCACGACGTCATATTCCCGCTGATCGGGCACGGTGCCGCGATTGGCGCCTTCCGGCTTGGCGGCATCATTGGTCCAGGCCACCAGCTTGTTGGTTTCCCCCGCCATGGCGGAAACCACCACCGCCACCTTGTTGCCGCGCTCGACCTCGCGCTTCACCAGGCTGGCGACATGGCGGATGCGCTCGATGTCGGCCACGGAAGTGCCGCCGAATTTCATCGCAATCGTCGCCATGCCCGTCCTGACCCTTTTCAGCCCTTTTTCGGGATTTGCCCCGCAAGAAACGGCGGCCTATGTAGACGGGGACAGGTTCCCGCTCAACCCTCGAAATAACATGGCAGATTTCCCTCCCCGCTCGACCATAGATCCCCAGGAAGTGGCCAAATTCTCCGCTTTGGCGGCACAATGGTGGGATCCGGCCGGCAAATTCGCCCCCCTGCACAAGTTCAACCCGGTCCGCCTGAGCTTCATTCGCGACCAGGCCGCCGCCCATTTTGCCCAAAGCCGGCAAATCGAAAGCCGGTCCCTGCGCCCGTTTGAAGGCCTTTCCCTGCTGGATATCGGCTGCGGCGGCGGCCTGTTGTCCGAGCCCATGGCCCGGCTAGGTTTCGCCGTCACCGGCGCCGATGCCTCGGACAAGAATATCGGCACGGCGCGCGCCCATGCGGCGCAGTCAGGGCTTTCGATCGACTATCGCGCCACCAGCGCCGAATCGCTGGTGGCCGAAAACCAAAGCTTCGATGTCGTGCTCAACATGGAGGTGGTGGAGCATGTGGCCGATGTCCCAGCCTACCTCGCCGCCTGCGCCGCGCTGGTGAAGCCGGGCGGACTGACCTTTGTCGCCACCTTGAACAAGACCTTGAAGAGCCTGGCCCTGGCCAAGTTCGGCGCCGAATATGTGTTGAACTGGCTGCCGCGCGGCACCCATGACTGGAACCGGTTTATTCCGCCTGCGGAGCTTCACAGATCACTGGAAGAAAGCGGCCTAACGGTTTTGAAAATCCAAGGTGTTTCGTTTGATCCGCTGACCTGGGATTGGAAACTAAGCCCGGATGTTGATGTGAATTACATGATGGTGGCGAGGCGCTAATCTATCAGTGTCATGCCCGCGCATACGGGCATCCATGGTCAGGCTCGGGTACAGCGGATAGATGGATTCCCGCTTACGCGGGAATGACAGCAAGGGATTAGTTAGCCCCTTCCAGGTCTGGCGGCAGCGGCGCGACATCCACGCCCTCCTCCACCAGTTCCTGGGCTTCCTTGGAGGTCGCCTCGCCATAGATGTGGCGCTCCGGGGTTTCGCCATAATGGATCTTGCGCGCTTCCTCGGCGAAGTTGGGGCCGACATAATCGGCATTTTCTTGAATGTATTTGCGCAGGCCGGTGGCGAACTGGCGCATTTGCTTGGCGTCGCCGGCCTTGGTGCGGACGCTCTTCTTGGTGCCGGCGATAGCGGGCGCCATGATCGCCTTTTCGATGCGCACCGAACTGCAGGACGGACAGGTCAAATGTCCGCTGCCCGACTGTTCGTCGAACGCGGCACTATCGCGAAACCAGCCGTCGAATTCGTGCCCCCGATGGCAACGAAGCGAATAAGCAATCACCGAACGCTCCCGACAGCCTGCCCCAGGCTGAACGCAAAAGATGATCCCGCATTTTTCGATTCGCAAGACCCTTCTCTGTATCGGGGTTAACAAGCGCTTCACGCTGTGAGGCGACGTCTCACATCTTGTCTCAAGGACCCGTGAAAGCGCTGTCATGTTGCAGACTGGGAACTTTTGCGCGCGCCTGTTCCGACAGCGCGGGATCGATATCGGCAAATATCACGCAAGGATCGGTGCCGGCTTCCGCCAACACTTCGCCCCAAGGCCCCACGATCAGACTATGGCCATAAGTCTTGCGGCCATTGGCATGCAAGCCGCCTTGCGCCGCCGCCACCACGAAGGCGCCGTTTTCGATGGCGCGGGCGCGCAGCAGCACATGCCAATGCGCCTCTCCTGTCGGCACGGTGAAGGCGGAGGGCACGGTAAACAGAAAGGCGCCGTTCTTCGCCAGGCTGCGATAGAGCTGGGGAAAGCGCATGTCATAACAGACCGTCAGCCCGATGCGGCCCAGGCTGGTGTCAGCCACCACCGCCTCATCCCCGCCCAATACGGTATTGGACTCGCGGTAACTTTCGCCCGAGCCCACCACCGCATCGAACAGATGGATCTTGCTGTAGCGCGCCGCCAGCTTACCGTCCGGCGCGAACAAAAAGGAACGGTTGGCGGTCTTGTCCGGGCTCACCTTAATGGCCAGCGAACCGATCGACAGCCAAATGCCAAGCTCGTGCGCCAGAGCGGAAAAGACCGGCAAGGCCGGATCGTTTGCCTCGTCAAACGACCTGGCCAGCTTGGCGGCGGCATCACCCGCCATCAAAGTGGTGTTTTCCGGAGTGGCGATCAGATTGGCGCCTTGGGCGGCTGCGTCGCGCACCAGTCTGACGGTCTCGCGGATATTCTCCGCCACATCATCGCTGGAACGCAGTTGAACGCAGGCCGCCCGGAACACCATCAAAGACTATTTTACGCGGTCCTGGATCTTGGCGATACCGGCCTTGGTGCAGACCTCGTCCTTGTCGCCGCCCGGCGCGCCGGACACCGCGAACACGCCGACCATTTCCGAACCGGCCACGATCGGCACCGCGCCCTGGCGGGCGGTGTCGATCAGGGGATTGGCGGCGACTTCGGCCTTGAACGCCGGATCGGCGGCAGCCTTGGCGGCCACTTCGCCGCTGGTCATGTGATATTTGAGGACCGACTGCACCTTGCTCATGGCGATGCGCTGGGTGATGGCGGCGGCGCCGTCATTGGAGATCACCACAATCGGAACACCGGCGCTGTCGGTGATCATGGCGGTGGTCTTGTAGGTGTTGCCCAGACAGACGCGATTGGCTTCCACCGCGCCTTCAATCGCCAGCGCCGTGGAAATGCCCTTGGCGCGGGCCGGACGCGGCAGCTTCATCTCGTCAGCATTGGGCGGGGGCGCGATGGTGGGCGCAGGATTGGCGGCTTGCGCCTGCGCGACAGCGGGCATGGCAAGCAGAAGAGCGGCGGAGGCGAGCAGAAGCTTTTTCATGGTGATCCCTTCCCGTTTTGGCATGTTATCGGGCGTTCGGCGCAAAGCCCGGCCGCCCCATTAAATAAGCGCCATTATTCGGGGCGGGGCGCGGCTTTGTCCAGCCGGGGAAAGAGCGAAAAAGGTAGAAAACTCAGGCCCACCTCCCCCTCGCGCGAAGCGCTGGAGGGGGAGGTGGCCGTAGCAACGCCGCGGTGCGCTGGCGTTAGCCGAGCACCGCGGCAAAGTTGCGAAGGCCGGAGGGGGTCAAGATAAGAGCGGGTCGAGTTTGCCTTCCCGTTCCAAGGCATAAAGCTCGTCGCAACCGCCCACATGGGTGTCGCCGATGAAGATTTGCGGCACCGAACGGGCGCCCCCGGTTTTGGCTTGCATCTCCTCGCGCGCCTCCACGTCCATGAAGACGTCCACCTCCTCGACTTCCACGCCTTTCCGCTGCAGCAGCGACTTGGCCCGCACGCAATAGGGGCAGATCGGGGTGGTGTACATGCGGACAGGCTTCATGGCGGTCCAGACTCAGGATGACCTATATAAGCACGTCCGCCGCTTTCACAACGCGAGCCAGAACAAGGACATGGACGCGTGTGGCGCCCGCCCGTTTCAGGGCCCTGGCGCAAGCTTCCACCGTGGCGCCGGTGGTCAACACATCGTCCAGCAGCAGGATGCGCTTTCCCTTGATCCGGCCGGGATCGGGAACCTTGAACGCGCCCAGCACATTGCGCCGCCGTGCCTTGGCGCTGGCCATGGCGCCTTGGCTTTGCGTGGGCCTGGTGCGGGCAAGCGCCTGGGGCTCGTAACCAAGCCGCCAATCGCGGGCCAGCCGCCGCCGGTGCTGTCCTAAGTGACCGTCAACATCACTTTCGAGTGTCCTAGGTGATGCTGGGTGTCCTAAGTGGCCGCAATGGCCAGCCAGCTAACACCAGTCGGGTTCCAGTATGCCGTCGCGGCTCTCCAGAAGAAGCGCGCAGAGTTGGACGGCGACATCGCCCAGCTCAAGCTCCAGCTTCGTGACCGCCGCCGCGATCTGGGCAAGGTGGATGACATCCTGCGCATTCTGGCCCCTGGGAAAGACCCCACTGCCATCCCGCCCAAGAAGCCGGCCCGGTACCTGAATGTCTTCCGGCAAGGTGAGCTTGGGCGGCTCATCATCGGGCTGCTCCGGGTTTCCACCGAACCCATGACCAATCTTGAGATCGCCAAGGCCATCATGCAGCGCGGTGGCTATCGGAGCCACCTGTGGACGGCCATCCGCCGCCGGACTCGGGCCAATCTGGCCTACTTGGAGGCCCAAGGGCGCGTTACCCGAACTGGGACTGGCATCGGCGCCCTTTGGAAAATTGTGGCCTAGGGGCGTATTTCGGGCTTGCGTATGATAATTTTTTCGACCACAAATGAGGTCGAGAAAATTAACATAGGGTTCGGCCATGTCCATAATCGTCGGAAATACCCTGATCCGTCGCGCTGAAGATGATGACACGGCTCCCAGGCTGGCCCAGGTGTTCAGTTCCACCAAAGAAGAATTGGCCAGCATCGCGCTGGCGGCGGTGGGCGCCAAGAATGACTCGGTGCCCGATGATCCCATCAATGCGCCTGGCCAGCTTGGCTACATCTACGGCACCCGTGCGGTGCGCGTCGTCTTTCGTGCCAAGGGCTGGCTGATCGACCGCCGCGATAACATCGAGTCCACGGTGCAGCCCGATACCCGCGTCCGCATCATCTATCAGAACACCGACACCGCGGGCCGCCTTTTCCCCTCTCCCAAAGCCATCTCTGACAAGGGCGTCGCCGCTGAGCGCTTGATCGACCTTGCCGAGCCGTTCCTGTTCCCGGATATGGAGGAAGAGCGCAAGGCCAAGATCGCCGAGGCCAAAAAGAAGGAAAATGAAACGGTCTGGTTTTTGTGTGTCGCGTCCGATGAGAGCGGCATCTGGGCCGAAATTTCGCGCCCGCGCTATATCAAGAACAACCAGTTTGGCGAGTTCATTGAGCGCATTTTCCTGATCGAAGGCATTTTGCCGCCGGCCACGCCGCTGCGCCGCGACGACCCCGACCAGGAATACGACATTCGGGTTTCCCGCAAATAGCCCATGTTTAATCCCCAGAGGTTGACCCTCGCCAGGATGCGGCGCCGGCTGACCGGCAAGGCGCTGGCGGAGCTTACCGGCTTTACGGCGGTTACGATTTCGCGGCTTGAACGGTCAAACAATGATCCGGAGCCGGAGACAATCGACGCGCTTGCGGCGGCGCTTGGCTTCCCGAAGGAATTTTTTGCAGGCGATAATTTGGACACGCCGTCGGAAGACGGCGCCAGCTTCCGCAGCCTGACCGCCATGACGGCGAAAGAGCGTGACGCAGCACTATCGGCAGGCGCGTTTGCGTATTTGCTTTGCGATTGGGTATCGGAACGCTTCAACCTTCCAATCACTGACCTTCCCGATCTGGGCGAGGAGAAAGACCCGGAAAAGGCGGCTCGCATACTTCGTGACCGTTGGGCGCTTGGTGAGCAGCCCATCACCAACATGGTGAAGCTTCTTGAATCGAAGGGCGTGCGGGTGTTCTCCCTTTCGGAGAATACCAAAGCTGTCGATGCTTTTTCGTGCTGGCGGAATGCAACGCCCTACGTATTTCTGAACACGTTCAAATCACCCGAGCGCAGCCGTTTCGATGCCGCACATGAATTAGGGCACCTTGTACTCCATAAGCATGGCGGCCCTCGTCCCACTCGCGCGGCTGAGCAGGACGCCAACACATTTGCGTCATCGTTCTTGATGCCTAGTGCGGACGTTAAAGCCCGCATCCCATATATTCTGTCACTGGATGCGCTTGTTGATGCCAAAAAGCATTGGCGTGTCTCGGCGCTCGCGCTTGCATATCGCTTGCACAAGCTTGGCAGGATGTCGGATTGGCAGTATCGCCATATGTGCATTCAAATGAGCAAGCGCGGTTATATCGACAACGAGCCCAATTCGATTCCCCGCGAAGAATCTGTTGTTTGGAAAATGGTCTTTAGTGATCTTTGGAACAGGAAGGTCACCAAGGCTGACATTGCAAAGATTTTGCATTTGCCGGCCGATGAAATCGAAAACCTAGTATTCGGTCTTACTAGCCCGCCGGTTCCGCCCGCGACGCTGACCAAGGGACGCCCTGCTCTCAAGGCAATCTGATCGTGCGCCTAAGGCGGCCCCGGCGTAAGAGGCGGCTAGCAGCCAGAAAGGGGTTCACCGCGCCGCTTTTTGAGCGCTTCTCAATCAGCCTGGAGGCAAAACCCAAGAGATCGGGCCAACCGCCCTACCCCCTCGCCGGCCCTATCCGCTGGCCTTAGGACTGACCCAGTCTTTTGGCCAGAGCAGTGAAAAAGGCGATCCGGTCACGCGCCATCTTAAGGGCTATTTTTTCCCATCCAGACGGTGGTGACCGATACGACGGAGAAGATTGGTCCATGCGGGCCTGTTTTATTGCTCCCACAGAGCACCCTAGCTCAGTCGCCATATCCTCTGCCCCGATCTTTGAAAACAGATCGTCAGTCAGGTCCCGAAAATCTTTTTCTGCCATCCGTCTACTTTCTCGTTGACATCAGTCATTGGATTGTCTACATAAAGGTAGACAGCGAAATTGTCAAAGAGGGAACAGAGAATGACGTTCAGGAGAAGATACTAGGCCCAAACCGCACCAGTCGGACGGTTTGGGCACCTACCGCAAAACCGGCTGATGTCGAACCAGTGGCCACCGGCCCGGAGGGGTCGGTGGCTTTTTCACAAGAGCCTTGTCGTGAGCCAATTAACAGGAGATCAGCAGTCCGCCGTTATAGCCGCCCTTTGCGAGGGGGTAAGTATTCGCGCCACCGAACGGCTTACCGGCATACACCGCGATACGATCATGCGCCTGGGCGTCAAGGTCGGCCAAGGTTGCAACGCCGTGCACGGGCGATTGATGGTCAACCTTCATGTCAGCCGCGTCGAGCTTGATGAGGTCTGGAGCTTCGTCAAAAAGAAGCGCCGTAGTGTCCAAGAGAATGACCCAGACACAGTCGGAGACCAATTTGTCTATTTGGCGATGGACAGCACCAGCAAGGCTATTATTTCATGGATGGTGGGCAAGCGCAGCACCCGCAACACAATCGATTTTGTCCGCGACGTGCGCTATCGGGTTCTTGGCAATCCCGAAATCTCGACCGATGGGTACACACCGTATATCCGCGCAGTCGATGAGGCGTTTGAGGGCGCCGGTGTCCACGGGATCGTGGACAAGCAGGAAGTGATTATCGCGAAAGGCCCCGACGCTCCCAAGTATTATGCCAAGCAGGTGTTGATGAAAGTGGAGCGCACCGCGATCAGCGGAGCGCCGCGCAATATCTCGACCAGCTATATCGAACGGCAAAATCTGACGCTCCGCATGTCACAGCGCCGGTTGACGCGGCTCAGCAATGGTTTCAGCAAGAAATATGAGAACCACTGCGCGGCCATCGCCCTTTACGTTGGCCACTACAATTCTTGCCGAGTACATGAAGCGCTACGGATCACTCCAGCGATGCAACTGGGGATCACAGATCACGTCTGGTCTATAGGAGAACTGCTCACTGCCGCTATAGACGGCGAGATACAGGATAAGGTCCGGTCGGTTCTACAGAGCTATAGTGCTAACAGCTAGCGCAGTCGCAGTTCGCGGGCATTTACACGCTTCAAGAAACCCTGTTTAGCCAGGACAATATTGATGTCGTCTTCCCGCAAATCAATTTCGTCGCCCCCGATCTTCTTCGCCTCGCGGATAAGCTGCTCGCGCGAGAATGTCGCATTCGGCGAAGTGGTCAGTGACATGGCGGCGATTTCCAAAATGGTGAGGATCGTTTCCAAGTCGCGCGGTTGTACCTTCACATTGGACTGCCGCCGGCGGTGGTCACCTTCGACGACAAATCGTGCGTCTGCGATGTCGATGTCATAGGCCATGGCTTTTCTCCTCGCAGTATCCTCGGGCTTTGCCTTAACACCTTCGGCAATTATTCCCGAGGCAATTCTTTCCAAAGACTTAAGGGCCTTAGACTGAGCGCTTTTTAGCGATCTACGGCCACGGGGTAAACGGTGCAATTCCTTGTCTTCTTGTCCCAATTCCAAGAGGTCCGCCCAGCGGTCAGACCGTATTAGCGCCGAAAGCTTCTCGCCCGGCAGGGGGCCGCCCAGAGCGGCAGCGCGGCGCACAGCGGTCGCCATGACATCATGTACTGGTTCTTTGATTTCAGCGACGTTTGCCTTTTGCCCTTCGCAAATTGCGGCGACCACCATCATGCCGGATCGCGGGCCAATGGCACAGTCGAATACCTCAGGCCGATACATAACCCTAAGATTATCTGCTTCAGCCAATCGACGGAGTGGCAATGGATGGTGGTCGATCAGAAAAAAGCGCTTGTCTTTTCTGTCTTCCACAAATTCGACAAGGGCGCCCGCTTCCTCGACGAAACTTGATGGGGCGAACATCATGTCAACAAAAAACACCCAGTCCGCATCTTCAATTTCCGTCAGGCTGTCCAACTTGGTCCAAGCCTTGTGATCCTTCGTTCGGTCGGGATCGACGACGGCGGTGACCTCAAAATTGGGTATCAGGGCGAGATTTCTGCGCACCTGTTCCGCTATCAGGTGGCCATCCGCGTCGGCGTGGCCAACGACCAATACCGATTGCTTCATGGCGCGTACCCCAACCGGCGAGCCATGGCGATGGGGACCACGAAGGTGACTCTCGCCCTGGCGCGATTGTCATCCTTGTCGCCTAGCGACTTTCGACGACCTTTGACCGACTCGTCCCACATATGGTCGAAGGGCTTATCACCTATTTGGTCACGCGTAATCATATGCGCCAAGTTTGCAATCTTGCTGGGGCCGCCAGATTTCGGATCATTGGGGAGTGGCTCGCCAACAAATAGCTCCAAGGCTGTAATAGGAGATCGTCGGGTAGGCGGAAATACGGCAAAGTTACCCAGCAACAGCGATTCTGATGCCAGGGTATCGTTCCCGAAGGGAACATTTCTGGCAACACGATACGCAACGAGAGCGCCGGCCACTTCATTGTCGATGGCGGTCGGCGTAATGGTCCACTCTGGCTGCGCCCCGAGGGCGAGCATGACCCGCGCAGTCTCTTCCAAATCTGTCAGGTGGGGAAGAAGGAGCGCGGCGGCGACAGTGGGTTTATTCGCAATGAGTTCCGTCACCCTCGCCGCGATGGCCTCCGCCGTCCTGGTGGCGTTCGCGGCAGCCGGAATGACCTCAAACACCTGTCCCCAGCGCACTGGAGAAATGGCAATAATTTTTGCAAACCGGCAGCCAATTGCCGGCTTCAATCGTCGCCACGCGCGATAATCGTCAATGGCTCCCACAGCCCGACTCTTCCCCCTAGAGCTTCTATATCGGGGTTCCTGCGGGACGCATATCGGCCGGCGACTGACGGTTTGTCGTGAAGACCGTGAACAAAAGTGGAATGGGCCCGCTAAACCAATATCTGAGCGCAGTGTCCTAAGTGACTGCGAATGTCCTAAGTTGGGGATCATTTAGGACACCACCCCGCCGCCCCAGTTCCGCCGCCTGGTTGTAGCGCCGGCGCCAAAGCCGGAAGGGATGCAGCGGCACCGGGATCACCAGGTCGCTGTCTTTCAGCCCCGCCTGGCCGGTGCGGCTCAGCCAGCGGCTGAAGCCCGGCACGAGGTCGAGCCGGTCGGCATGTTTGAGGGCCAGGATGGCGCCCCGGCTTTTGTCGTCATAGGCCAGGATGGCGCGAGCACTGTCGAAGGCCGGCTTTCTGGCGAGGCAGCCGGCACAAAGTGTTTCCCCTTCCAGCGCCACCGGAAAGGGCAGTCCGCAACAGACGCAGCTTGGGCCATCCAGAAAACGGATCGCGCTCCAGCAGGCGGCGCAAAAGCCGGATTGCGCCACGGGCGCGCGGCAATTGATGCAGAGCGGCGGAAACAGCAGGTCCAGAACCGCTTGGGCGACATTTCCGGTCATGGCCGCTAGTCTAGCGGCGATGCCCGACTTGCCAAATGACGACTTGCCAAATGACAGGGAGCGCCCGCTCCTCTTTGATTTTTCCGCCGGCCGGCGCGCGCGCATCCGTGCTCAACGGCTTGGCGGAGACCGCTTCCTGCATGCGAACGCCCTGGAGGGGCTTGCCGAGCGGCTTGCCGCCGTGACGCGACGGTTCGAGAAAGGGCTGTGGATCGGCGACAGCGTACCCGCCGAAATCCGGCCTTTGGCGCAGGACTGGCAGGCGGCGGATTTCGATGCCGGGGAAATCCTGGCCGCGCCAGGCGGTTTCGATCTTGCGGTCAGCCTGTTCTCGCTGCAGGCGATCAATGACCTGCCCGGCGCGCTGGTGCAGATACGGCGGCAACTCAAGCCTGACGGGCTGTTCCTGGCGGCGCTGCTGGGCGGCAACACGCTGCAGGAATTGCGCGACGCCTTCGCCCGGGCCGAGATCGCCACCAGCGGCGGCGTCAGCCCGCGCGTTGCGCCGTTTGCCGACGTGCGCGACCTGGGCTCGCTGCTGCAGCGGGCGGGCTTTGCGCTTCCTGTCAGCGATGTGGAAAAGCTTACCGTGCGCTATGGGGATTTCTTCGCCCTGGCGCGCGACCTGCGCGCCCATGGCTTCACCAATGTGATGGCCCAGCGCAGCCGGCGCGCCCTGCGGCGCGATACCCTGGCGGCACTGCTGGAGCAGTATGGCAGCCATCACAGCGAAAACGGAAAATTGCTGGCGCGGTTCGAGACCCTGTATCTGACCGGCTGGGCGCCGCATCAAAGCCAGCAGCAGCCGCTTGCGCCCGGCAGCGCCAAAACGCGCCTGGCCGAGGCGCTGGGCACCGCGGAACAGCCGCTCAAGCGCTAGACGCTGATTACGGCGCCGCCGCGATGGAAGCGTACAGGGTGGAGGAAAGCGTGGTGCCGACCGTGGTGACGACGGAAATGATCACCAGCGCTATCAAGCCCGCCATCAATCCATATTCGATCGCGGTCGCGCCACGCTTGTCGCAAGCGAAATGTTTCATAGCAGATCTCGCAGCATGGGTATGAGCGGCAAATCGGCCGCGGGCATGGGATAGTCCTTCAGGTCCTTGGGCCGGACCCATTTCAGCGCCGCATGATGCCTGGACTGCGGCGTGCCGTCCCATCGGCGGCAAACATAAAGCGGCATCAAAAGGTGAAACGCGCCATAGGTATGCGAAGCAAAGGTGAACGGCGCGAGACAGGCCTCCTTCACCGCGATGCCGAGCTCCTCGCGCAGCTCGCGGATCAGCGCATCCTCGGGCCGTTCGTCCGCCTCGATCTTGCCGCCTGGAAATTCCCATAAACCCGCCATCGCCTTGCCTTCAGGACGTTGTGCAATCAGCACACGGCCGTCAGCATCCACCAATGCCGCCGCAACAACAAGAACCAACGGTTGCGGTGTGTCCATGATCGCTTCGCGGAGCTAAGGTGAAGTTAAGACCTCTGCATAACATGCACTAAAATTGTCTGGAATTGCTTCATTTTGAGACAGAAGAAATTCCTGGCGGCTTGTGGCGCGGCAAAAGGCGGCGCGTCCATGTGATCACGGGATGCGATCCAGCACCTGATCGCGGGGGAAGGGCTGCTGCTTCGCCGCCCGCCGGATCTTGCCGCGATCCAGGCGCGCAATGCCCAAATCCTTCCACTGACCGGCATCGGGAGCGGGAAATTGCGGATGATCGATCACGGCTTCGACATAGGGCCAGAAGGCATGGCGGCAATATTCCTTGGGCAGCCAGCGCGGCTCAAGCCCGGGAAACCCGCCGTGATTAAAGGCAAAATCGAGACAATGGTCGTCCTGCGCCCCGGGGTGACCGGCGATCGTCCGCTCCCAGGCCGATAGCAGCGCAACAGCGGCCGGCGTGGCGCGCCACAACTGCACGCCGCCGCTGGCCATCAACTGGCTGTCGGATTCCACATCGATGCTGAAGAAAAAGCGCCAGCGGCCGTCTTGATCGGGACACCAGGCATCATTGCGCGGGTCCGCCAGCCAATTGTAGATCGCGAAGTCGCAAGACTCGTTGCACAAGGACGCAATCAACGCCGGCTCCCGGCGGAAGACCATGTCAGCGTCCACATACAGGACGGGTTTCGAGAACCGCTCCAGCAGGAAGCGGATGAAACCCGGCTTGCTGAATGCAAGATCGCTGCTGCCCCGCGGATTGATGGAGCGATGCACCGCTTCCACCTCGAACAAGGCGTGGGCCAAAGAGAAATGAGTCAGGGATTGCGCCAGCCGCTCCGCCAGGCTGCGATAACCGGGCGTAAACATGGCGCAGACGATGAAAGGCGCGGTTGGATCGCCGCCCTCCCGCCACAGTCTGTAGCGCTCATTCTCCATCAGGAGCGGTAGCTGCCGTTGATGTCGATATAGCCGTGGGTCAGATCGCAGGTCCAGACTCGCGCATCGCCTTTGCCCAAACCCAGCTCCACCGCGATCTGCACCTCCCGGCCTGAAACCGCCTTGGTGGCTGCGGCTTCGTTGTATTTGGCGGCGCGCATGCCTTTTTCCGCCACCACATGGCCGCCGAAAGAGATTTTCAGCCGGTCGCGGTCGGCCGCTTCGCCGCTTTTGCCTACCGCCATCACGATGCGCCCCCAATTGGCGTCATTGCCGGCGATCGCCGTCTTGACCAAAGGCGAATTGGCGATCGACAGCGCGATGCGCTTCGCCGCCTTGTCGCTTTCGGCGCCCGAGACATCGATGCGGACCAGCTTCTGCGCGCCCTCCCCGTCCCTGACCACTTGCAGCGCCAGATCCAGCAGCACGGCGTCCAGCGCACGGCGGAATTCCGTGAGCTTCTTGTCGGACGCCTTGGCGATCGCCGTGTGCTTGCCGCCTTTGCCGGTAGCGAACAGCATCAAGGTGTCGCTGGTGGAGGTATCGGAATCTACGGTTATGGAATTGAAGGACGGCCCGACGCCGGCGCTCAGGCATTCCTGCAGCACGGAGGCGGGAAGGTTGGCGTCGGTGAAGACAAAGCTCAGCATGGTGGCCATGTCGGGCGCGATCATGCCCGAGCCCTTGGCGATGCCGTTGATGGTCACTTTGACCCCGTCGATCATGGCAGTGGCGGTGGCGGCCTTGGGATAGGTGTCGGTGGTCATGATGGCGTCGGCGGCGGCGCGCCAGTTGCCCGCCGCGCCCTGCGCCGCCAGACCCGCCAGGACCTTGGCAATTTTTCCGGCCGGCAGCGGTTCCCCGATCACGCCGGTGGAGGCCATGAAAACCTCTTGCGGCCGGCAGCCGGTGACCGCGGCGGCTTCCTCGGCGATCTCCCGCACCCCATCAAAGCCGGCCTTGCCGGTAAAGGCGTTGGCGTTGCCGCTATTGACCACCAGGATACGGGCCTCGCCGCCCTTGAGCTTGTCGCGGCACCACAGGACGGGCGCGGAGGCGGTTTTGGAGGTGGTGAAGACACCCGCAGCCTGAGTGCCAGGCGCCATCAGGGCCATCAGCACGTCGGTACGGTCCTTGTAGCGCACCCCCGCCGCGGCGGTGGCCAGCCGGACCCCGGCCAGTGGCGGAAGCTTGGGAAAGGCCTTGGGCGCCAAAGGCGAGACGGCATGACCCGCTTTCCCAGACGATTTCGCATTTTTGGCCATATGTCCCCCGGAATTCCCCTGATTTTCGGGGGATATCCTCAAAAACCCCCGGTTTGACAAGAGACTAGCGCGTTCTTATGTCTCCCGCGCGGCCGCCATGCGGATTTGGCGACCTTCACAGCCCCCGTTTCCGGCCGAATGTAGAGGATTTTCATGCTGGGTTCGCTTGCCAGATCGTTTTTCGGCTCGGCCAATGACCGCAAGGTCAAGCCCATGTGGGGCACCGTCGCTAAGATCAACGCCCTGGAACCCCGCTTTCAGGCCATGTCGGATGCCCAGCTTGCCGCCATGACCCCCGCTTTCCGCGAGCGGCTGGAAAAAGGCGAGACCCTGGACGACCTGTTGCCGGAAGCCTTTGCGGTGGTGCGGGAAGCCGCCAAGCGCACCCTGGGCCAGCGCCATTTCGATGTGCAGCTGGTGGGCGGCATGACTTTGCACCGGGGCAATATCGCCGAGATGAAGACCGGCGAAGGCAAGACCCTGGTCGCCACCCTGCCCGTCTATCTCAATGCCCTGGCCGGCGAAGGCGTGCATGTGGTGACGGTCAACGACTATCTGGCCAAGCGCGACAGCGAATGGATGGGCCAGATCTACCGCTTCTTGGGGATGAGCGTGGGGGTGATCGTCCATGGCCTGGACGATGCCGAGCGCAAGGCCGCCTATGGCGCCGACATCACCTACGGCACCAACAATGAGTACGGCTTCGATTATCTGCGCGACAATATGAAATACTCGCTGGACAGCATGGTCCAGCGCGGCCACGCCTTTGCCATTGTCGACGAAGTGGACTCCATCCTGATCGACGAGGCCCGCACCCCGCTGATCATTTCCGGCCCCACCGACGACCAGAGCGAAATGTACCGCAAGGTGGATGCGGTGATGGATGCCCTGACCAAGGAAGATTATGACCTGGACGAGAAATCCCGCCAGGTATCGCTGACCGAGGGCGGCAATGAGCGCATGGCGCAGATGCTCAAGGCGGCCGACCTGTTGCCCCATGGCGATCTCTATGACACCGAGAACATCTCCATCGTCCATCATGTCAATCAGGCGCTGAAGGCGCATCTGCTGTTCCAGCGGGACAAGGACTATATCGTCAAGAACGGCCAGGTGGTGATCATCGACGAATTCACCGGCCGCATGATGGAAGGCCGGCGCTACAGCGAAGGCCTGCACCAGGCGCTGGAAGCCAAGGAAGATGTCGACGTCCAGCCGGAAAATGTGACGCTCGCCTCCATCACCTTCCAGAATTATTTCCGCCTCTATGAGAAGCTGGCGGGCATGACCGGCACCGCCATGACCGAGGCGGCCGAGTTCATGGACATCTACAAGCTGGATGTGCTGGAAATTCCCACCAATGTGGCGGTGGCGCGCAAGGACGCCGACGACGAGGTTTATCGCTCCGCGGACGAGAAGAACGAAGCCATCATCAAGCTGATCAGCGAGTGCCGCGAACGCGGCCAGCCGGTGCTGGTGGGCACCACCTCGATCGAGAAGTCGGAGCATCTCTCCGACATCCTCAAAAAGCGCAAGATCCAGCACAATGTGCTGAACGCCCGTTATCACGAGCAGGAAGCCTTTATTGTGGCCCAGGCCGGCGTGCCGGGGGCCGTCACCATCGCCACCAACATGGCGGGCCGCGGCACCGACATCCAGTTGGGCGGCAATGCCGACATGCGCATCAAGGCGGAACTGGCCGCCATCACCGACGAGGCCGAGCGCGGCCGCCGCGCCGAGGAGATCAAGGCCGAAGTCGCCGCCAACAAGCAAAAGGCGCTTGGCGCCGGCGGCCTTTACATGATCGGCACCGAGCGCCATGAAAGCCGGCGCATCGACAATCAGCTGCGCGGCCGTTCAGGCCGCCAGGGCGATCCGGGCGCCTCCAAATTTTTCCTGTCCCTGCAGGACGATCTGATGCGCATCTTCGGCTCGGAGCGGATGGACTCCATCCTCACCAAGCTGGGCCTGGAACCTGGCGAGGCCATCACCCATCCCTGGGTGAACAAGGCGCTGGAAAAGGCCCAGCAAAAGGTCGAGGCCCGCAACTTCGAAATTCGCAAGAACATCCTCAAATACGACAATGTACTCAACGACCAGCGCCGGGTGGTGTTCGAGCAGCGCCGCGAGATCATGGCCTCGGACGATGTCTCCGACCAGATCGCCGATTTCCGCGAGGAAGTGGTGGAGATGCTGGTCTCCCGCCATATTCCGGAAAAAGCCTATGCCGAGCAGTGGGACGCCGCCGGGCTCCAGGCCGAGGTGCTGAACATCTTCGGGACCGATTTGCCGGTGGTGGAGTGGACCAAGGAAGAAGGCATCGCCGACGAGGAGGTGCGCGAGCGCATCTTGAAGGCGGTGGAAGCGCGCGCCGCCGCCCGCACCGCCGAATATGGCGCCGAAGTGACGCGCTATGTGGAAAAGGCCATCCTGCTGCAGACCCTGGACCATGACTGGCGTGAGCACATCGTGGACCTGGACCATCTGCGCCAATATGTGGGCCTGCGCGGCTACGGCCAGCGCGATCCGCTCAACGAATATAAAGGCGACGCCTTTGAACTGTTCCAGACCCTGCTGGCCAAGCTGCGGACCGAGGTGGTGCGCCAGCTGATGCATGTGCAGATCCAGACGGCGCCGCCGCCGCCGCTGGAGCAGACGCCGCTGCCCCAGATGCATGCCTCCCACATCAATCCCCTGACGGGAGAGAACGAGGCCGAGCAGCCCGGCCTGTGGCCGGACGTGCCGGCAGTGGACCCCAACGATCCCAAGACCTGGGACAAGGTCCAGCGCAATGCCCCCTGCCCGTGCGGCTCGGGCCGGAAATTCAAACATTGTCATGGGGCACTGACCTAGCCGCCGCAAGTTTAAACATTGTCTTGGAGCCTTGACGTAACAGGCTTGCGCTCCGCGCCGCTTTCGCGCGTTATTGCCGCGCGGGAGGCATTGATCCGTGCTGACAGAACATAAGCCCGGCGGCAGGCTGGTGTGGGTGGATTTGTTCAATCCCACGCGCGAAGAACTCGCCCAGGCCTGCACCGACTATCAGCTCGATATTCCGCCCCGCGACCAGTTGGAGGAAATCGAGTTTTCCAGCCGGCTGCAATATGAAGACGGTGTCTTCACCATCTCCGTGCCGGTCACGCCTCATAAGAAGAATGGTGAGGACTTCACTACCCCATTGGGCTTTGTGGTCACCAAGGACCTGCTGGTGACGGTGCGTTTTTCCCATCTGCACACCTTCGACGCCGTCAGGGCGCGGGTGGAACGGCGTCCCCGCAGCGCGCCGGACATCTTCATGGTCATTGTGGAGGCGCTGATCGATTATGGCGCCGACCGGCTGGAGGAATTGCGTTCCGAGGCGCTGAAGATTTCCCAGCGCATCTTTCACAAGGAGATGCAGGATTGGCAACGCAACAAGGTCGCCCGCGTCAACCGCATGCTGCGCGAGACCCTGGTGGAGATCGGCGACATGGGCGAGCGATTGTCACACATCCGTGACACATTGCTGGTGTTGCAGCGCGCCATTCCCTTTGTCAGCGAACATGGCGATAGCTGGCTGGAAGACCTGGTCAAGGCGCGGCTGAGAACCGCGGCCGCCGACGTCCAGTCCTTGAACGATTACGAGGTTCATCTCACCGACAAGCTGCAATTCCTGCTGGACGCCGATCTAGGATTCATCGCCACCGAGCAGAATGATCTGTTCAAGGTCTTGACCATAGCCTCGGTGGTCGGCATCCCGCCGGTGCTGATCGCCGGCATCTATGGCATGAACTTTCACAATATGCCGGAACTCAGCTGGCCGGACGGCTATGCCTTTGGACTGGCAATGATTGTGCTGAGCGCCGCGCTGCCTTTGCTGTGGTTTAAATGGAAGGGATGGTGGGAGTAGCTCCGGCCGCGCCGCCTGCTGAAATGTTGCAGATTCCGTATATTGGGATAAATTACCGGCGATGCGGGGTTTGCCCGCGGGCCAAGGGAAATTTCCGCCGGTTCTCGAGTCCCGGCCGGATTTTTAAAGGGGGTTATCATGCGTTTGGGCAAATCCGTTGCCATGACGGCGGCTTTCTGCGTGGCTTGCGTTCCGCTGGCCGCTACACCGAGTTTCGCGGCGTCCATTGACGACAAGACTGCGCAAAAACAGGCGGAGATTCCCAACTGCTCGCACAAGATCGGCGCGCTGGCGATCCATGAGCCTCAGAATAATTGGTGGACCCCGCTGGGCCTGGAATCGCCCGAGGCCCTGCTCAAGGTCTTTGTGATGAAATCCGGCTGCTTCACTTTGGTGGATCGCGGCGCCGGTTTCGCCATGGCGCAGCAGGAACGCGCGCTGGCGGCGGGCGGCACGCTGCAAGGCGGTTCCAATATCGGCGCCGGCCAGGTGCGGGCCGCGGATTACATCCTGGTGCCTGACGTGGTTTCCCGTAACGGCAATGCCAGCGGCACCAATGTCGGCGGAATCCTGGGCGGCTTCCTGCCCGGCGGCTTTGGCGCGATTGCGTCCCACATCAATATTTCCTCCAAGACGGCCGATGTGGTGCTGACCATCACCAATGTGCGCACCAGCGAGCAACAGGCGATGGAAGAAGGCCATGGCTCCAAGACCGATGTCGGCTTTGGCTTTGGCGGCGGCTGGGGTGGCTGGGGCGGTTTCGGCGGCATGGGTATCTCCAACTACCAGAACACCGCCATCGGCCAGGTCGTCGTGCTGGCCTATATCGAAGCCTATACCAAGCTGGTGGGCGATCTTGGCGGGCTCTCCACCAATGCCAAGGCCGATGCTCCGGCCCAGGCGGTGACCCTGGCGCGGCCCGGCGTGCTGCGCGCCACGCCCAGCGCAAAAGGCAAGGTGCTGAAGCCGCTGGAGGCCGGGGTAATCCTCTATCCTACCGGCAACACCGATGATGTTTGGGTGGAAGTGGCCGATGAAGTGGGCAACAAGGGCTGGGTTTCGAAGCTCTCCATCGCCAACTACAGGCAGTAGTCTTCACGCCGTCGACTACGGGTTCTCCGCCGCGGCAACAGCCGCTTGCTTGAGCGTACCCTCGCTCACATCATTGCGCACCTGCTGTCCCGGCTTTTGCGGCTGCGGTTTCGGCGCGGATGGCGCTTTTTCATTGGCGTAATGCGGCCGGTCCAGGGTCTTGAGGAAATATTCCCGGCTGACCAGGCCGTCCATTTCATGTTCCAGCGCCGGATAGGACGCTTCGGTGGTGCCGGGCGGCACGGCTTGCGGCGCCAGACTGCCGGCGCCCTTGATCACCGCCTGCTTGATGCCCTCGAAGGCGGCCTTGCGCGCTTCCTCCTGGGCCAGCTTGGGAACCTCCATCGGCTCCGCGGGATCGACGACAAACGCCGCCGACGCCTTGATGCGATAAACCGTGGAGATGCCGTCATACCGGCCGGTCTTTTGGTTGTACATGCCGTCGGCGTTGCGGCGCAGGGCATAGTAAAGCGAAACCGCGTCTTCATGCTCACGGGTGCCTTGCTGGCCGCCGTCCTGAGCAAAGGTATTTTCCGCGTAGAGATCATGCCAGTTGCGATAGCCGCCGATCAGGCCGGTGGCGTTGTGTCCGTCGGCGGCCATGTTCAACCGGATTTTACCTTGGGCGAAGTTGGTGTCGCCGGTCTGGTCATAGAACCAGGCGATGCGGGGCGTGTGCAGATGCTCCACCTGCTCGGTCTCCACCACGCCGTTTTTCACTTTGGCTCTCAGCCTGGTGTAGAGGGCCGACTTGAGAATCCGGTAGGAATAATCGGTGGCGATGCCGCCGCGCGCGTCCTTGACGATGCCTTCCGGTGAATAACCGATCTCCACCGTCGCGTCGCTGTCGTTCAGCGGGTCCTGGTTGCCCGAGACCCGGATCACCATGGTGTAGAGACCTTCGATCATCTTGTCGTTGGCGCGCAGGTCGAGCGTCGCATTGCCGCCGCCGCGCCAGGGCGCGTCACAGCCCCAGGCGCGATACAGCGCATTGTCGATCCCCCGCTCGCCATCGGGGCTGATGAAATCATGGATGCCGATCTTGCCGTCCAGGTTGAAGCCGTCGCCGATGCGGCTGGTGACTTCCGGCTGGCCGGGATCGTCGGTGGCCCAGGGATTCACATAGGTTTCAATGCCGCGCTTATAACCGCGATAAGACATGGCGCGCGCCCAGATATGGCGGCGGGTCAGGCCGGGCGTATTGACCTTATCCACGCCGGGCGGCGCGGTGACCCAATCGACTTCCTGTTGCGAGCGCCATTTCTGGCGGGCGATGGCGATTCGGGTCTGGTCGGGATTGGCCAGATGAACCGTGCTGCCATGGGGACAATCCACCCCCGGCTCGATCTCCGCGCCGCGGCTATAGTCGGGCCGGCCGCCATAGCGGAACGCATATTCGTAACTGCCCACCACAAAGCCGCGGCTCCAGGGCGCCGCCCCGGCCGGAATCACCAAGCCGCCGGTCAGCGCCACAACCGCCGTGCAGGCCATCAGGTGCTTTTTCATGATTTCTCCCCGTTTCACGGGCTCATCAGAAAATGGCGGTTAGTGGGGCCGTGTTTGCGCTCACATTAGCGCAAAGCGCTAGCGGGGGCGAGAGCCGCCTTTTCATCCGCCCTTATGGCTGCCCTTAGGGCCGCAAGTCTTCGGGAAGCACTTCGACCCAAGCCCCCGCTTCATTCTGACAGACGATCTTGTGCACCCTGCGCCCGCCGATGATGTCCTCGGATGGACGGCAATCATGATAGACCGGCCTTTTAACCGCGTTGGCCGGTGTCGCGGCGGGGCGCGGCGGCGCCGGTCTTTTTTCGGGCCGCACTTCGACCCAGGCGCCGTCTGCATTTTGGCAGACGGTTCTGTGCACCGCGCGGCCGTTGACGATGTCCTCGGATGGACGGCAATCGTGATAGGCGAAAGGCGGCCCGGCATTCTCGGCCGCAAAGGCCGGAGCCATCAGCAAGGACAGCGCCAATATCGCCCAGATGCCTTGCTTCATGTCGCCCCCACAGCTTTCAGCTTAGAGATTGCGCCCCATGGAAAGAAATTTCGCCCGGCGCTGACGCAGCAGCTCGTCGCCCGAAACGCCTTCCATCTCTTTCAGGCCGGCGGCGATCTGATCGGCGACCGCGTCGATTGTCTCCAGCGGCGCGCGATGGGCACCGCCCACCGGCTCCGGCACGATGCCGTCGATCACCTTGAGTTGCAGCAAATCCTGGGCGGTGATCTTGAGCGCCTGCGCGGCTTCCTGCGCCTTGTCGGCGCTGCGCCACAGAATCGAGGCGCAGCCTTCCGGCGAAATCACCGAATAGATCGCATGCTCCAGCATATAGACGCGGCTCGCCGCGGCGATGGCGATGGCGCCGCCCGACATGCCTTCGCCGATAATGGTGGCGATAAAGGGGGCGCGGACCAAAAGGCCGGCCTGGATGGAGCGGGCGATGGCTTCCGCCTGGCCGCGTTCCTCGGCCGAAACGCCGGGATAAGCGCCGGAGGTATCGCAGAAGGACAGCACCGGCAGGCCGAAGCGGTCGGCCATCTCAAAAATGCGCGCCGCCTTGCGGTAGCCTTCCGGCATGGCCGAACCGAAATTGTGCCGGATGCGGCTCTGGGTGTCGTTGCCCTTTTCCTGGCCGATAAAAGCGACAGGGCGGCCGCGGAAACGCGCCAGGCCAGCCACCACCGCCTGGTCCTCGCCAAAGCCGCGGTCTCCCGCCAGCGGGGTGAAATCCTCGAGAATCCGGCGGGCATAATCCAGAAAATGCGGCCGCTCGGGGTGACGCGCCACCTGCACCTTCTGCCAGGCGGACAGCCGGGCATAGGTATCGGCCACCAAGGTCCCGGCCCGGTTGGACAAACGCGCCACTTCGGCGTCGATGTCCATATTGGGGTCTTCGTCGGCGAGCCGCTTCAGCTCGACGATTTTCCCCTCCAGTTCGGCGATCGGGCGTTCAAATTCCAGGTAATGCATGGGTCAATCCAGCTGGCAACGGAAAATGGCATAGCTGACCCGGAAAGGAAACGACTAAAGAACCTTGTGTTTCCAGCCGGTTAGCCGGAATTCTTGGCGGGTTTGGCCTTGGCCGCGGATTTCGCCAAGGGATGGGCGCGAGCCACCATGCGGCTCAAATGGTCGCGCGCCACATGAGTGTAGATCTGGGTGGTGGCGATATCGGCATGGCCCAGCAAGGTCTGGACGCTGCGCAGATCGGCGCCGCCTTCCACCAGATGGGTGGCGAAAGCGTGGCGCAGGACATGCGGCGAGACCTTGGCGGGATCGATCCCGGCCTTGAGCGCCAGATCTTTCAGAAGCTGGTGGAAACGGCGCCGGGTGAGAAAGCCCTCTTTGCCGCGCGAGGCAAAAAGATAGCGGTTGTTCTTGTCATGCTTGGGCACGAATTGATCGCGCACCTTGAGATAGGCATCCAGCGCGATCCGCGCCGCGGGACTTAACGGCGACAGCCGCTCCTTGTTGCCCTTGCCGGTGACGCGGATGAAGTTTTCCCGGCTTCGCACCGCCGCCACACTCATGCCCGCCAGCTCCGAGACCCTGAGGCCCCCGCCATACAGCATCTCCACAATCAAGCTGAGCCTGACTCCTTCCGGCGAGGTGTCCTGCGCCGCCGTGCCCAGCATCGCTTCCAGATCTCCGCCGGACAGAATCTTGGGCAAGGGACGGCGCGCTTTGGGTGCTTCGATGGTCTGGGTGGGATCATCGCCGCGCACGCCTTCGGCATAGAGAAAGCCATAGAACTGACGCAGCGCCGACAGTTTGCGCGCCTGGGTGGCGGGGGCCAGGCCGGACGACGACAGGCCCAAAAGAAAGGCGCGCACCTCATCGCGGCCGGCGCGGGCCGGTTCGCCGCCCTTGCGGGCCAGATGGCCGGCGAAATCCACCAGGTCGCGGCGGTAGGCCGCCAGGGTATGGGCGCCGGAACCGCGTTCGGCGCTCATCATATCCAGGAATGTCTCGATCAGATGCGCGGAACCGATGGTTTTACCGGAAGCAGGACGAGTCATGGCCGGCAAATGTAGCATGGCCGCGCCCTACTCAAGAAAACACCTTTGGTGTATCGGGTTGGCATGACACTGACCAAGACGGTGGCGCTGGTGGGCATGATGGGGGCGGGCAAGACCTCCATCGGCAAACGGCTGGCCGCGCGGCTGGAAGTGGCGTTCGCCGATGCCGATCATGAGATCGAGGCGGCCGCCGGCATGACGGTGGCGGAAATCTTCGCCAAATATGGCGAGCCGGAATTCCGCCGCCTGGAACGCAGCGTCATCGCCCGCCTGTTGAATGACCCGCCGCATGTGCTGGCGACCGGCGGCGGCGCCTATAGCGACGAGACCACCCGCGACGCCATGCGCAGTTACGCCTTCACCATCTGGCTTAAAGCCCCCATCGACATTTTGCTGGGACGGGTGCGCAAGCGCCAGGAACATACCCCGACGCGGCCGCTGCTCGCCAATGACGACATGCGCGGCACCTTGGAGCGGCTGCTGGCGGCGCGCGAGCCTTTCTATGCCCAGGCCGACATGGTGCTGGAATCCGGCGACGAGCCCCATGCGGTGCTGCTGGAGAAGATCATTGCCGCCCTCACCGCCCATGGGCTATGCGGAACGCCATGAGCGAGACCATCACCGTCGGCCTGGGGGAGCGCGCCTACGACATCCATGTCGGGGACGGGCTGCTGGCGCGCGCAGGCGAACTCCTCAAGCCCCTTCTTTCCCAAAATCAGGCGAAAGGCGTTGTTCCGGTCGTGACCGACAGCCGGGTGGCGGAGTTGCATCTGCTAAAATTGCTGGAGGCGCTGCGTCAGGCGGGCATCGATGCGCGCGCCGTGGTGATGCCGCCCGGCGAAGGGAGCAAGAGTTTTGCCGGGCTGGAAAAGCTCACCGGCGCGCTGCTGGATATGGAGATCGACCGCAAGGGGCTGGTAGTGGCCTTGGGCGGCGGGGTGATCGGCGATCTCACCGGATTCGCCGCGGGCGTGCTCAAGCGCGGCGTGGCCTTCGCGCAAATACCCACCACGCTTCTGGCCCAGGTGGATTCCTCGGTGGGCGGCAAGACCGCGATCAATGCGCCGCAAGGCAAGAATTTGATCGGGCTGTTCCACCAGCCCCGCATGGTGATCGCCGACACCGCCTTGCTCGCCACCCTGCCCCGGCGCGAACTTTTGGCCGGCTATGCCGAAGTGGTGAAATACGGCGCCCTGGGCGATGCGCAATTCTTCGAATGGCTGGAACTGAAAGCCGCCAAGGCGCTGTCCGGCGACGAAAAGGCGATGGTGAAAGCGGTGGCCCATTCCTGCCGGATGAAGGCGGATATCGTGGCCCGCGACGAGCGCGAGACCGGCGACCGCGCCTTGCTCAATCTTGGCCACACTTTCGGCCATGCCCTGGAAGCCGCCACCGGCTTTTCCGACCGGCTGATTCATGGCGAAGGCGTCGCCATCGGCATGGCGCTGGCCTTCCAGCTGTCGGTGAAGCTGGGCCTTTGCCCGGGCCAGGACGCGGAGCGATTCGTGCGGCATCTGAAGGCGGCGGGCCTGCCTTCCGCCATCGCCGACATTGCCGGCACGCGTCCCAGCGCCGGCGAACTGATCCGCCACATGGCGCACGACAAGAAAGTGAGCGACGGCAAGCTGACTTTCATCCTGCTGCGCGGGCTGGGCCAGGCCTTTGTCACCCGCGACGTGCCGCTGGACGCGGTCAAGGATGTGCTGAGCACCTGAATTGGCTATGCTCTCAGCCCACCCTTCGAGGCCTGAAAGCCATGCTGGTTTCCTCCCTGATCACCGTCGCAATCCTGCTGGTGATTTCGGCCTTTTTTTCGGGTTCCGAAACGGCGCTGACCGCGGTCTCGCGCGGCCGCATGCACCAGCTGGAGAAAGACGGATCCCGCGCCGCCGGCAGCGTCAACCGGCTGGTGGAAAATCGCGAGCGGCTGATCGGCGCCCTGTTGCTGGGCAACACTTTCATCAACATCCTGGCATCGTCGCTGATGACCGCGACCTTGGAAGTGCAGCTGGGCAAGCGCGCCGTCGCCATCACAACCGCGATCATGACGGTGGTGATTCTGGTCTTCGCGGAAGTCATGCCCAAGACGCTCGCCATCGCCCGCACCGACCGCGTCGCGTTGTTTGTGGCGCGGCCTTTGCGGCTGGTGGTAAGCGTGCTTTTTCCGATCGTGGCGACGGTGCAGTGGGTGGTGTGGCGGGTGTTGTCGCTGTTCGGCGTGGGGCGAGAGGAGGAACCCGGCACCGAGGAGGCGCATGAGGAAATCCGCGGCTCGGTCGAACTGCATCACCGCGAAGGCAATGTCGAACGCGAGCATCGCGACATGATCGGCGGCATTCTGGACCTGCGCGAATTGACGGTGGGCGATGTGATGCTTCACCGCACCAATATGGACAGCCTGGATGCCGACTTGCCCAAGCGCGAATTGCTGGATGCGGTGATCGCCTCCCATCACAGCCGGGTGCCGCTATGGCGGCGCGATCCCGAAAATATCGTGGGCATCCTGTCCACCAAGCATCTCGCCCAGGCCTTGCTGGAGCAGAAGGGCGAATGGGATGCCATCGACATTCCGGCGCTGGCCGCGCCGCCCTGGTATGTCCCCGACACCACCTCGCTGGAGGAACAGCTCGCCTCCTTCCGCCAGCACAAAAGCCATTTCGCCCTGGTGGTGGATGAATATGGCGCGCTGCAGGGACTGGTGACCCTGGAAGACATATTGGAGGAGATTTTCGGCCGCTTGCCCGACGAGCATGCGATCGAGGCCCGGCCCGACGTGCGGCGGCGGCATGACGGCTCCTATCTGGTGGACGGCACCGTGCCGGTGCGCGACCTGAACCGCGAGCTGGACTGGAATCTGCCGGAAGACGACGCCACCACCATTGCCGGGCTTGTCATCGCCCAGTCGGGCACCATCCCCGACACCGGCCAGCGCTTCGCCTTTTTCGGTTACACCTTCGAGATCATGCGCCGCCAGCGCAACCAGATCACCGCCTTGCGCATCGTGCCGCCGGTCAAGGTGAGCGAGATGGGCGGCGGCTGACCGCCTGCTAGGTTTCGCGCGGCGCCAGCAGGGTCAGAGATAGAGCGTGGATAGGTCCCGCCAGCTCATCCTTCAGCACGGCATGAACCCGGCGCTGGCGCTCCACCCGCGTCAGGCCTTCAAAGGCCGGTGAAACCAATCTGACATGAAAATGGGTCTCGCCCTGGCTGCCATCGCCGCGGGTGGCGCCGGCATGGCCGGAATGGCGGGCGCTTTCGTCCTCGATCTCCAGCAGACTGGGCGAAAAGGCGGCGGTCAATTTTTGCTGCAAGCTCGACGCGACACGCATGCTATGAACTTCTCCCCCCCGGCGCGAAAGTCAAGCAATACGTTTCCTTGTCTTTTACACATTCGGTCCCATACTTTCCCCATGGTGCAACCGCGCGGCTCCCGCTTCAAAAGCGACATCCGGATCAAGCCGGAAAAGGCGCGCGCGCCCGAGCCCGAGACCCGGATGTGCGAGGCGCCGGGCTGCATCGGCCCGGGCAATTGCCGGGTGTCCAAATCGCCCCGGCACCTCAATGAATATCTCTGGTATTGTTCCCAGCATGCCCGCACCCACAACGAGGCCTGGGATTACTTCAAGGACATGGACGATGCCGAGATCCAGCGGTTCCGCGAGGAATCCATGTTCGGCCACCGCCCCACCTGGCCCCTGGGCAAGCGCGGCGCCAAGGCGCGGATGGGACAGACGCCCTTGGGCGGCGTGAATGACAGCCATGCGATGTTTGCAGAGGACGGCGATACCTCAACCGTGCGGCGTCCGGAGCGGCATTTGACGCGGTTGCAGATCATGGCCATGGACACGATGCAGTTGGCGCACAACGCCACCTTGATCGAGATCAAGGCGCGGTATAAGGAACTTGTGAAGCGTTTTCATCCCGACGCGAATGGCGGCGACCGGGGCGCGGAAGAACGGCTGAAGCAGGTCATCAAGGCCTATGGCGTGTTGCGCGCCTCCGGGCTCCTCACCTGAGACGGGCGTCCAAACGCCCTGGTTCACATCGCGGCGGCTCCTTCGGACCTGAAGAGCCATGAGCACCCATACCGAGACCCTGGAACCTTCCGCTGCGCCGGACACCACCGTCGACGCCGGCGCGCTGTTCGGCATCAAGACCAAGATGAAAGTGCCCGCCTTCAAAAAGGCGAATGAGCATGTGCCGGAGGTCGACACGGCCTACCGTTTCGACCGCGACACCACCTTGGCCATCCTGGCGGGCTTCGCCTTTAACCGCCGTGTCATGATCCAGGGCTATCATGGCACCGGCAAATCCACCCATATCGAACAGGTGGCGGCGCGGCTCAACTGGCCCTGCATCCGCATCAACCTGGATTCCCATATCAGCCGCATCGACCTGATCGGCAAGGACGCCATTGTGTTGCGCGACGGCTTGCAGGTCACCGAATTCCGCGAGGGCTTGCTGCCCTGGGCTTTGCAGCGCCCGGTCGCGCTGGTGTTCGACGAATATGACGCCGGCCGCCCCGATGTGATGTTCGTGATCCAGCGGGTGCTGGAGGTTTCCGGACGCCTGACCTTGCTGGACCAGAACAAGGTGATCCATCCCCATTCCGCCTTCCGGCTGTTCTCCACCACCAACACCATCGGCCTGGGCGACACCACCGGCCTCTATCATGGCACCCAGCAGATCAACCAGGGCCAGATGGACCGCTGGTCGATCGTCACCACCTTGAACTATCTCACCCATGATGCCGAGGAAGAGATCGTGCTGGCCAAGGCGCCCGGCTACAGCACGGCGGAAGGCAAAAAGACCATCTCCGCCATGGTGCGGCTGGCCGACATGACCCGCAACGCCTTTGTCGCGGGCGATCTTTCCACCGTGATGAGCCCGCGCACCGTGATCACCTGGGCGCAGAATGCGGAAATCTTCGCCGATATCGGTTTTGCCTTCCGCCTCACCTTCCTGAACAAATGCGATGAGTTGGAGCGCGCCAGCGTCGCCGAATTCTATCAGCGCTGCTTTGGCGAGGAATTGCCGGAGAGCGCCGCCAAGGTGCTGGTGGCGTAGCCAGTAGAGGGTCATGCGTGGCCAAGCCTGAAAGTCCTGCAGAACCATTCAAACGGGCCGTTTCGGTTGCCGTGCGGTCGCTGGCGGCCGAGCCGGAGCTGGAAGTCAATTTCTCCAGCGAACCGCCGGCGCTCAAGGGGCTGAAGGCCCGCCTGCCCTCGCCCCACCGCAATCTTCCGGCACAGGATGTGGCCTTGGTGCGCGGCATCGGCGACGCCTATGCCCTGCGCAAGGCCTATCACGACGAGAAGATCAACACCCAGTTCCGGCCCGCTTCGGCGGAAGGCGCCGCGGCATTCGAAGCGGTGGAACAGGCGCGGGTGGAAGCGATCGGCTCGCTGGCCATGAAAGGCGTGGCCGCCAACCTGGCGGCCGGGCTGGAGCAGCGGCTGCTCAATCGCGGCCTGGCCAAGGCGCGGGTCAAGGACGAAGCGCCGCTGGCCGATGTGCTGGGGCTGATGGTGCGCGAAAAACTGACCGGCGAAAAACCGCCGGCCTCGTTGGCGCATGCGGTGGATTTGTGGCGGCCCGCCATCGAGGCCAAGGCCGGCGCCGACCTGGAAAAACTGGCGGGCGCCTTGCGCGATCAAAAGACCTTTGCCCGCCTCACCCGCACCCTGCTCAATCACCTGGCGCTGGGCGACCAGAGTGACGGCGATCAAAGCGACGACAAGGCCGATGGCGAGAATGCCGAGGGCCAAGACAAGGACGGCGAGGACCAGGACGCCCAGCAGGAGGGCGAAAGCGCCGCGACCGAGTCCGCCGCCGATAGCGAGGATGGCGAGCCGGTCGAGGGCGAGACGGCCTCCGAACAGTCCGAGGATTTGAGCGACGCCACCGAACCGGAAGATGGCGCCAAGCCGCAGCGCCATGACGCGGCTTTCTCCCATCAGAATGAATGGGGCTATAAAATCTATACCGGCGAATTCGACGAGGAAATCGGCGCCGACGATCTGTGCGAGCCGGAGGAGCTGGCCCGGCTGCGCGGCTTCCTGGATCAGCAGCTTTCCTCGCTGCAAGGCGTGGTGTCGCGGCTGGCCAACAAGCTGCAGCGCCTGTTGATGGCGCAGCAGAACCGGCATTGGGAATATGACCTGGAAGAAGGCATGCTGGATGCCTCGCGGCTGACCCGCATCATCATCGATCCCATGTATCCCTTGTCCTTCAAACGCGAGAAGGACACCACCTTCCGCGACACCTGCGTCACCCTGCTGTTGGACAATTCCGGCTCCATGCGGGGACGCCCCATCATGGTGGCGGCGATGTGCGCCGACATCCTGGGCCGCACGCTGGAGCGCGTCGGCGTGAAGACGGAAATCCTGGGCTTTACCACCCGCGCCTGGAAAGGCGGCCAGTCGCGGGAGAAATGGATCGCCGCCGGCAAGCCGCCCCAGCCGGGCCGGCTCAACGATCTGCGCCACATCGTCTACAAGGCGGCGGACGAGCCCTGGCGCCGGGCCAAGCGCAATCTGGGCCTGATGATGCGCGAAGGCCTGCTCAAGGAAAATATCGACGGCGAGGCGCTGACCTGGGCCTATAACCGCCTGGTGGCCCGGCCCGAGCAGCGCAAGATTTTGATGGTGATTTCCGACGGCGCTCCGGTGGATGATTCAACCTTGTCGGTGAATGCCGGCAACTATTTGGAACAGCATCTGCGCCGGGTGATCGAGGAGATCGAAACCCGCTCCGGCGTGGAGCTGACCGCCATCGGCATCGGCCATGACGTGACGCGTTACTATCGCAAGGCGGTGACGATTGTGGACGCTGAACAGTTGGGCGGGGCTATGACCGAGCAGCTGATCGATCTGTTCGCGGAAAAAGCGCCCGCCAGCGGACGGCGCGGACGCCGGGCGGCCTGATGCAACCGGCGCAATTCAGCCGCACGGCCTGGAGCGTGGCCGCACATCGCGCGGCGCATCAGGTATTGGAAGGCGGATCTATTTTCCGCGATCCCTTTGCCCGGGTGATTCTGGGTCCGGATGCCGATACCATCATTGCCGAACGATCGGCGCCGGACGCCCGCCCCTTGCGCCTGTTTGTGGCCACCAGGGCGCGCTTTGCCGAAGACAGTCTTGGCCTTGCCGTCCAGCGCGGTGTGCGCCAGGCCGTGGTGCTGGGCGCGGGCCTGGATACGCTGGCGCTGCGCAATCCGCATTCCGGTCTTGTGATATTCGAGGCGGACCACCCCGCCACACAGGAATTCAAGCGTGGCTGCTTGGAACGCGCCGGTCTTTCCCCGCCTGGTTGCCTGCGATTTACACCGATCGATTTTGAAAGCGAAAATTTGATCGACGGATTGGGAAAAGCCGGCCTGGATTTTTCACTGCCCGCATTTTTTATCTGGCTGGGGGTGGTGCCCTATCTGACGCGCGAAGCGATCTCTTTGACACTGGCCGGTATTGCAAGTCTGCCAGATGCCGAGATCGTATTCGATTATTCCGAACCTCTGGAGAACTATGCGCCGGAAGCCCGCGTCCGCGTCCGGCGAATGGCCGAGCGCGCCGCAGCAGCAGGCGAGCCTTGGCTGTCGTATTTTGATCCCGCTGAGTTGGCCTCACTGTTGGCCTTGCACGGTTTCGATGACGTTGAAGATCTCGGCCCGGCCGAATTTGCAGCACGGTATTTTGGTCAACCGGATCAGTCCCGGCGGGCTGGCCCGCACATCGTGCGCGCCAGGAAGCGTCTATAGCCGCTCTGATTAGGCCGCCTTTTCGGCGGCCTTTTTTGCGATGGCGCGCTTCAGGCGCAGCGCCTTGGGCGACAGCACGCTGTCCTTGGACTTCAGGATGAACGGGTCCAGGCCGCCATTGCGGTCCACGGAGCGCAGGGCGTTCATGGAAATGCGCAGCTTGTAGCTGTTGCCCAGAAGCTCGCTGGCCAGGGCGATGGTTTGCAAGTTCGGACGATAGATCCGCTTGGTCTTGTTATTGGCATGGCTGACATTGTGGCCAACCTGGGTGCCTTTTCCGGTCAATTCGCAGCGGCGGGACATGGGCAATTCTCACGATTTGCAAGCATTTATGCGAGGAATCCCCCCGCAAAAGAGCGGGGTTCATAGGCAAATCAGGCTGTTAGGTCAAGCCAATCGCGAGACTGGGTAATCTCCCCCGCGCGCGCGGCAGCGCGCTTACACGTGGGACTTGGCCTTGTGCCGCAAATTCACCAATATAAACAGGCACATTTGCGCCGATTTTGTACTGGAAGATGATGAAAAATACCGCCCTTCTGATTGCCGCCGCCCTGGGCTTCAGCACGCCTGCCCTCGCCGCCGGCGGTTCCGGAGGCGAAGCCCCGGTGGTGCCTGCTTCGCGGCTGGAAGTGGCGATGACCCTTTTTGCCGGCGGCATCACCATGGGCCATATGGACCTGGATGCCACCTTGCGCGGCGGCGAGTATCACAGCGTTTCCACCTTGCAGACCTCGGGCGTGATCAACGCCTTCTGGCAGTCGGAAATCCAGGCGACCTCGTCGGGAAAGCTGGGCGCCAAAAACCTGGCCCCAGGGCTTTATGACAGCTTCTACACAGGCAAATCCGGCCGCCGGCAGGAGGTTTCCCTCACCTATGACGGCGGCGCGCCGCCCCGGCTTTATGCCGATCCGGTCTATTCCACCACCGGCTTTGAAGTGAAGCCGGACGACACCAAAAATACCCTGGATCCGCTCAGCGCCATTACCCTGATTTTCAGCGGCTTGGGCGCGGAATCCGGCAATCCCTGCGCCGTCACCGCGCCGGTGTTCGACGGCCGCCGCCGCTATGACATCGAGGTGACAAAGGTCAAGGATGTCGATGTCCGTCTCGACAGCGGCCTCTATCAAGGCAAGGGCGTGCAATGCGACGTGCGCTATCGCCAGATCGCGGGCTACCGGCCCCGGGTGCTCAAGGACAATGAAAAATTTCCCGTGATCCATGCCTGGTTCGTGTCCCTGCCCAGCGCCACTGGCGGACGCGATTTTGCCGTGCCGGTGCGGATCTGGGCCGAGACCAAATATGGCGTGCTGGCGATCCTGGCGAATGCCGTGAAAGTGGACGGCCAAATTCCTAAAGGTTTCAAATCCTGAGCCTTTTTGAGAACAGCGTTCATCAGGGTACGGAATAGAGTCGCGCGGGCCAGACAAAGCTCGATTCCTCGATTCCGCCACTAGATATGGTGGTCCTGCCCCAGGTGTATCCAGCTAAATGTATGAGAACAAAGGCAGATATTAGTTCAGTTAGTGATTCGGGCCATATTTGTTCTTGCTGCGTACTGGTTGGCGGCGGGACATCCACAGCTGGGTTAACGGGGATTAACCGTCCGGCAGGGCACGGAGCTTTCCCGGTATTTTTGCGTAGCCTTTTTGCTTGCCTCTTTGCCTTCCAGCCACAATCTAGCGGCCATGCACACAGCCCCTAAAGTGACGGCGGTTCTGGGCCCCACCAATACCGGCAAGACCTTTTTCGCCATCGAACGCATGCTGGCCCACAAGTCCGGCATGATCGGCCTGCCGCTCAGGCTTCTGGCGCGGGAAGTCTATGACCGCATCGTCAGGCTGCGGGGACCGCAGGATGTGGCCCTGATCACCGGCGAAGAGAAGATCGTTCCGAAAGCGCCGCGTTTCTTTGTCTGCACCGTGGAAGCCATGCCGCTGGATATTCCCGTGGCCTGCCTGGTGGTGGATGAGATCCAGCTTTGCGCCGATCCGGAGCGCGGCCATGTCTTCACCGACCGGCTGCTGAACGCCCGCGGCATGGAAGAAACCATGCTCTTGGGCAGCGACACCATGCGCGGCATCATCCAGAAATTCATTCCCAAGGCCTGGTTCGTCAGCCGGGCGCGCTTTTCCGACCTCGCCTATACCGGCGCCAAGAAACTGACCCGCCTGCCCCGCCGTTCCGCCGTGGTGGGATTTTCCGCCGACGATGTCTACGGCATCGCCGAAGTGATCCGCCGCCAGCGCGGCGGCGCGGCGGTGGTGTTGGGGGCGCTGTCGCCCCGCACCCGCAATGCCCAGGTCGATCTCTATCAGTCCGGCGATGTGGATTTCCTGGTGGCCACCGATGCCATCGGCATGGGCCTCAATATGGATGTGGATCATGTCGCCTTCGCCGCCCGCGACAAGTTTGATGGCGCGCGCATGCGCCATCTGCGCGCCGACGAGTTGGGACAGATCGCGGGCCGCGCCGGCCGCTACATGAATGACGGCACTTTCGGCGTCACTGGTGATTGCGAACCGCTAGAAGACGAACTGGTGCAGCGGATCGAGACCCACCGTTATGATCCGGTGCGGGTGCTGCAATGGCGCAATGCCGCACTGGATTTTCGCAGCCTCGCCGCCCTGAATGAAAGCCTGGATGCGCCGCCGCCGGAACGGGGGCTGACCCGCGCCCGGCCGGCCAGTGACGCGGTGGCGTTGAAAATCTTGTCGGAAGACGAGGAGATCAGGGCGCTGGCTGGATCGCGCGAAACTGTGGCGCGGCTATGGGATGTCTGTCAGCTGCCAGACTTCCGCAAACTTTCCACCGACGAGCATGTCAAGCTGGTGCGCGCCATCTTTCTGTTTCTCACCGGCCAGGCCCATGTCATCCCCGACGACTGGCTGGCCCGCCACATCGCCCGCGCCGATGTGACCGAAGGCGATGTCGCCACCCTGTCGGGACGGCTGGCGCAGATCCGCACCTACACCTATGCCGCCAACCGCCAAGGCTGGACCCGCGACAGCGCCCATTGGCAAGCCATCACCCGGGCAGTGGAGGACCGGCTGTCGGATGCGCTGCACGAACGCTTGACCCAACGCTTCATCGACCGCCGCACCTCGGTATTGATGAAACATCTGCGCGATGATGAGTTCGCTTCGCTGGCGCTGGACGAAGCCGGCGGTGTTTCCATCGGCGGCGAGGCCATCGGCAAGCTGGAAGGCTTCCGTTTTGTGCCCGATCCGCGCGCGGTGGGAATTCATGGCCGCACCTTGCGGGCAGCGGCGCTGAAAGGTTTGGAAAGCGAGATTGCCGCCCGCAGCGCGGCGCTTTCGGCCGCCGATGATGCCGCCATCAGCTTGAGCGAACATGGCAAGCTGTGGTGGGAAGGCGCCATTGTCGGCAAACTCGTCGCGGGCGCCACGCCGCTGATGCCCAATATCCAGATGATGGCGGACGCGCATGTAAAGACGGAAAGCCTGCAGGCGCGTTTGCAAGACTGGCTTGCTGCCCGCATTGCGGCGCGGCTGGGACCATTGCTGGCCTTGGCCGATGCCGCCGGCGCCAAGACCGGAAGCGACAGTGCCCTGCCCGGTGCGGCGCGCGGCATCGCCCATCAGCTGGCGGAGAATTTCGCCAGCCTGGACCGCGCCGCTCTGTCTTTGCCGGAGAAGCTTGGTCCCTTGCTGCGGAGCTTGCGGCCCTTTGGGGTGTGGTTCGGGCGGCGCACAGTCTATCTGCCCAAGCTGCTGCGTCCCGACGCGGCCGCGCTTCTGACCCTGCTCTGGGGCGTGTGGACCCGCAAAGACGCGCCGCCGGCCCCGCCTGCGCCGGGATTGACCTCCTTTGCGATGGACAAGGACGGCGATCCGGCGGCCTTGCGCGCCGCCGGTTTCGCGGTGCTGGGAGACCGCGCCATCCGCTTCGACATGCTGGAGCGGTTGGAAGATGAATTGGAACAGGCCTTGTCGTCCGGCGTCGATGCGGAAAGTCTGCTCACCAAGCTTGTGTCGCTTCTAGGCTCCAGCAAGGAGGAAGCGCGCGCCGTCCTGGCGGCACTGGGCTGGCGGGTAGTGGAGGTTGCACAGGCCAAACCGGTATGGCGGCGGGCCCGGCAGAAACGGCCCGATCGCGCCAAGCAGGAAAAGACAGCGCCGCCGATTGATCCGCATTCGCCTTTCGCCGGCCTTGCCGCGCTACGCATCCGATGAGCAAGCAAGAATGAGCCGGCTCGACAAATGGCTGTTCCATGCCCGCTTCTACCGGACGCGGCCCCTGGCACAGGCCGCAGCCATGGCGGGGCGCATACGGCTCAATGGCGTGAAAGTGGAAAAACCCGGCCATGCATTAAAGCCGGGGGACGTCCTCACTCTAGGCAAGGGCGGCCAGGTCATCGCGGTCAAGGTTCTGGCGCTGGCGGAAAGGCGCGGTCCCGCGACTGAAGCGCAGCGCCTGTACGAGATCGTTCCGTAGTTGCGAATGGATCGCAACTGCTGCGGCCTCAATACCCTTGCCTTGCGAAGCCTCGCGCCGTAAGCACAGCGCCGCTTGAATCGTATCGAGTTTTCGCCTCTGGAGCCTGCCGCGAATGACCTATGTCGTCACCGAAGCCTGCATCAAGTGCAAGTTCATGGATTGCGTCGAGGTCTGCCCGGTGGACTGTTTCTACGAGGGCGAGAACATGCTGGTGATCAACCCCGACGAATGCATCGATTGCGGGGTTTGCGAGCCGGAATGCCCGCCGGAAGCCATCAAGGCCGATACCGAGTCGGGGTTGGAAAAATGGCTGTCGGTGAATGCCGAATATGCCAAGTCCTGGCCCAATATCAGCCAGAAGGGTGAACCGCCCTCGGACGCCAAGGAAATGCAGGGCGTGCCGGACAAGTTTGAGAAGTTTTTCTCCTCGAATCCGGGTTCCGGCTCCTAGGCGTCCTCGGTCTATTTGGGTCGCACGGGCGACGGCTCGCTGCGCTCGCCTGCCCGGTGCTCCTGGACGCCAAGGAAATGCAGGGCGTAGCGGATAAGCTTGAGAAGCTTTTCTTCCCGAATCCAGGCTCCGGCTCCTAGGCATCCAGGGCAAATTCGAGAAGTTCTTCAGCCCAAATCCAGGCTCAAAGAGCCTGCCCGTTCCGGCTGTGTTCTGTCTACGGAACAACCGTCACAAATGCTTGGATTCCCTGCCCTTTCAGCCATGCGTTGAATAAATGACGGCAAATCAATGGGATGGCCTGCTTTTTCCTTCCATTTTCACCAATTGTGTGATAGCTTCTCGGTTGTTCAAGGACACAGGACAGACGCTGCCATCCGGCGCCCCACCGGTGGGTTCAGGTGCTTTTGTCCCCACAGGAAAAGAAAATGACCGCCCTCAAGACTCCGCTCGCCAAGACTGTTGCCGTACCCGCCAAAAAGGTTCCCGCCAACTCCAACAAGAAGCATGAGTTCAAGACCAACGATCACGTGGTCTATCCCACCCATGGCGTCGGCAAGGTTGCCGGCATCGAGGAAAAGGAAGTGGCCGGCGTCAGGCTCGAACTGTTCATCATCGAGTTCGAGAAGGACAAGATGACCCTGCGGGTTCCCACCACCAAGGCCAAGACCGTGGGCATGCGCAAGCTCTCCTCGCCGGAAGTGGTGGCGGGGGCGCTCAACACCCTGAAGGGCCGCGCCCGTATCAAGCGCACCATGTGGTCGCGCCGCGCCCAGGAATACGAAGCCAAGATCGACTCCGGTGACCTGGTCTCCATCGCCGAAGTGGTGCGCGATCTGCACCGCGCCGGCGGCCAGCCCGAACAGTCCTATTCCGAGCGCCAGCTTTATGAAAAGGCGCTGGCCCGCATGGCGCGCGAAGTGGCTGCCGTCGAAAAGACCGACGAGCCCACCGCCGTCAAGCGCGTCGAAGGCATGCTGACCAAGAAGGCGGCTTAAAGAACAGCGATCCTCTGTCGCGAAGAAAGGGCCCGGTGGCAGCACCGGGCTTTTTCATTATTCCAGCAACTCGATCTGTGACGGGCTGGACAAGGCAATCCGCAAGCGTCCGTGATAGGCCTGCACAACACCGCGAACGCGGATGTTACGGCCCGACAATTCGTCAAAATCAAAATTGCGGAAGGCACGGCTGTCGCCGGCTGCGATCACAGCGGCAAAGGCCGCGTGGCCGTCAAAGAGGATGACGGTTTGTCCATCCGTGCGAGCGACATTGGCCACCCGGCCCTCCACCAGTTGGAAACTGCCGGCGGCGGCGTCCTTCGGCGCGCGCGGCTGATAAGCGGGACGTGCCCATAATCCAGCGTGCCGGTTGCGGGCGCGGGCTTCCGCCTCATACAGGTCGGGGGCGCATTCATTGCGGTCTGGCGCGATCATCACCCGCGCCAAGCCTTGCTCCAGCAGCGCGACCTGCAGCCATTCCCGGCCAAAGCCTTGGACTCGCATGCGGCCGTACCTGTCGCTTTGCGGCGCAGGCGCGGTAAAATTCACCGGAACTGACGTCATGGCCCGCAAAGCGGCCAGCGCCTGTTCCCGCGAGCCGCCATCCTCTAGCGGCAACCGGATGCCTTCCAGCACCAGATTGCGGCCATCCCGCAGATTCAGCGTGCCATCCTGCGCCACTCCCACCGCCTGGGCATGGGCAAGCTTCACCGGCCCGGCGCAATCGGAAATGAATCGTTCCTGGGTTGCCGCATTGGCGTCCCGTGGCCAACACATTGCCGCCAAAATCGCTCCATAGGTCCATGTTCGAATGCGCATGCAACCATAGGTTCCAAAACCAACTTTGCGGTCAAGCGTTGTCGAAACGCTTCCCCACTTTTTGCAAGAGTTCCGCATGGCTTTTTCTGTCGCCCTTTCCGCCGCCCTTCCCACCGTCGCCGCCATGCCGGCGGACGTGAAAAGCGCCCTGCCCGCGCTGACGGTCATGCTGGTCAATGGCGCCTGGAATTTCGTGATCGCCATCCTGATCCTGATCGCCGGCTGGCTGGTGGCACGCTGGATCGGCCGCTGGGTGCGCGACCTGATCGAGCGTAGCCACTATATCGACGAGACCCTCAAACCGCTGATCGCCAATTTTATCCGCTACGCCATCCTGGCGATCACCGTGGTCGCGGTGCTTTCCCAGTTCGGGGTGCAGACCACCTCGCTGATCGCGCTGTTGGGCGCGGCCGGCCTGGCCATCGGTCTGGCCCTGCAAGGCACCCTGTCCAATGTGGCGTCGGGCGTGATGCTGCTGGTCCTGCGGCCGTTCAGGGTCTATGAAAAAATCAAGCTGGCCGATGTGACCGGCACGGTCCGCGAGATCGGCCTGTTCCGCACCGAGATCGTCACCGACGACGGCAATTTCGTCTCCATCCCCAATTCCACGATTTTTTCCGGCACCATCGTCAATGTGTCGCGGGAAAATAACCGCCGCACCAATTTCGCGGTGGAAATCGACCGCGGCGAAAATCTGGACCAAGTGCAGAAAACCATCCTGGATGGCCTGGCCCGCGATCCCCGGATATTGAAGACACCCGCGCCCTGGCTGGAGGTAGAGACGCTGGGCCCGATCTCCACCACCATCGCGGTGCATGCCTGGCTGCGCAACAGCGATTTCCTGGCCGCCCAATCCGAGCTCAAGAAGCGGGTTCGTCATGCCCTGGAAGATGCGCGGATCGCCGCGCCCGTGCCGGTGGCGCCGCCGGCGGTGGCGCCCTGGCAGCCGCCCGAGGAAAAACAAGCGGAAGAGAGCGCCGGAAAACCCAACTAGGTTTTTGCCGTCAAAGTGACACCAGGCGGCGGCGGAACATTCTCCGGCACAAAGAAATCCGGCAGCAAGTCCTGGCTGGGGTCGACGCGATAGATGTCGAAATCGCGCACACCATTCTCCGCCAGAAAGGTGTCGTCGATCAGGAAATGTCCGCCGAAGCTTTTGGGCTTGTGGAACAGATGCCAGGCGGCGTCCGCCACGATCTCGGGCTTGCGGCAGCGCCGGATGCCTTCTTCGCCGCCAAGCACATTGCGGATGGCGGCGGTGGCGATGGCGGTGCGCGGCCACAACGCATTGACCGCGATCTCGCCCTTGAATTCCTCCGCCATGCCCAGCACGCACAGGCTCATGCCGTATTTGGCGATGGCATAGGCGGTGTGGGCTGCGAACCATTTGGGATTGAGTGCAAGCGGCGGCGAGAGCATCAGGAGATGCGGATTGGCCGCTTTCCGGAGATGGGGAATGCAGGTCTTGGAAACCAGAAATGTGCCGCGCGCATTGACCTGGTGCATCAGGTCGAAGCGCTTCATCGCGGTCTGCTCCGTCCCACTCAGTGAGATGGCGCTGGCATTGTTGACGCAGATATCGATGCCGCCGAAACGCGCCACGCAAGCCTCCACCGCCGCCGTCACCTGATCCTCGAAGCGGATGTCGCAAGCAATGGCCAGGGCGTTGCCGCCGGCCTGCTCGATTTCGGCGGCGGCGCTGGCAATGGTTCCGGGCAGGCGCGGGTCTTGCGTCACCGTTTTGGCGGCGATGGCGATATTGGCGCCGTCGCGGGCACAGCGCAGCGCGATCGCCAAGCCGATGCCCCGGCTGGCGCCGGTGATGAACAAGGTCTTGCCCGCCAATGACATGCCGCCTCGCTTTTACCCTGTATCCAGCCATGCCGCAGCCGGCACTCGACATCGGGGCTTAAGACGCTACATTCCCCGCCATGATCGATCTTGCCACCAAAACCGTGCCGGCCGATGCCAAGGGCATTGCCGAAGCCGCCCGCATCTTGAGAGACGGCGGGCTTGTCGCCTTCCCCACCGAAACCGTCTATGGCCTGGGCGCCGACGCCACCAACGGCCAGGCGGTGGCGGCGATTTTTGCCGCCAAGGGCCGCCCCCTTTTCAATCCCCTGATTGTGCATGTCGCCGACCTGGAAGAAGCACGCCGGCATGTGGAACTTTCGCCCCGCGCCCAGGCGCTGGCGCAGGAATTCTGGCCGGGCGCGCTGACTTTGGTGCTGCCGCGCCGCAAGAATTCGCCGCTTTCACTGCTGGTCAGCGCCGGGCTGGACACGGTGGCGTTGCGCGCTCCGTCTCACCCGGCGGCAATCGCGCTGCTGAAGGAAACCGGACGTCCGGTGGCGGGACCCTCCGCCAATCGATCCGGCCAGGTCACCGCCACCACGGCAGCGCATGTTTCCGACAGCCTGGGCGGCAATCTCGATCTGATCCTGGATGCCGGCGGCGCAACCTTGGGAATTGAATCCACTGTGGTGGGGTTTGACGGCGACCGTCCGCTGTTGTTGCGCCCCGGCGCCATCCCGCGTGGCGAGATCGAAGACCTGATCGGGCCCTTGGGCGCGCCCGGCAACCTGATCACCGCCCCGGGCCAGCTCGCCAGCCATTATGCGCCGCGCGCCAGCCTGCGGATGAATGCCAGCGAAATCGAATCCGGCGAAGTGCTGCTGGGTTTCGGCGATGCGCCGGGCGCCAAGCTCAATCTTTCGCCCGGCGGCGATTTGCGCGAAGCCGCCGCCAATCTTTTCGCCATGCTGCGGGAGCTGGACAAGGGCGCCGCCAGGATCGCGGTATCGCCCATCCCGGACTCCGGCATCGGCGAAGCCATCAATGACCGGCTGAGGCGCGCGGCGGCACCCAGATGACCATCGCAGAAGCGGTTCTCAGCCGGCTGAAGGAGGCGGTCGGCGCAAAAGGCTATGCCACCGAGCCGGCCGATCTGGCGCCCTATCTGGAAGAGTGGCGCAGCAAATATCACGGCCATTCGCCGCTTTTGCTCAAGCCCGCTACCACGGCGGAAGTATCCGCCATTCTTGCCATCTGCAACGAGACCGGCACGCCTTTGGTCACCCAAGGCGGCAATACCGGATTGGTGGGCGGACAGATCCCGCTGCATGGCGAGGTGTTGCTTTCCACCCAAAGGCTGAACCGCATCCGCGCCTTGGATCAGGAAGGCATGACCTTGACGGTGGAGGCCGGCGTCACCCTGACCCAGGTGCAGCAGGCCGCCGACGACAAACATCTGCTGTTTCCCTTGAGCCTGGCCTCCGAAGGCAGCTGCACCATCGGCGGCAACATCGCCACCAATGCCGGCGGCACCCATGTGCTGCGCTATGGCATGACAAGGGCGCTGGTCCTGGGCCTGGAAGCGGTGCTGGCGGACGGCACGGTGCTTTCCATGCTGCGCGCCCTGCACAAGGACAATACCGGCTATGACCTCAAGCAGGCCTTTATCGGCAGCGAAGGCACTTTGGGCGTGATCACGGCCGCCACCTTGAGACTGTTTCCCAAGCCCGATGTCGCGGTGACGGCGCTGGCGGCGGTGCCCTCGCCGGCAGCGGCGGTAAAATTGCTGGCCGCCATGCAGGCCCATACCGGCGGCATGCTGTCGGCCTTTGAGCTGATGCCGCGCATCGCCATGGAATTTGTTTTGCGCCATCTCGACGGCACCCGCGATCCCTTTGGCGCGCCTTCGCCCTGGTATGTGCTGATGGAAGCCACCGGCGGCAGTCATGCCAATCTCACCGCCAGTTTCGAGGATGGGCTGGCGGATGCCATCACGGAAGAACTTGTCAGCGACGCCGTGGTGGCGTCCAGCGCGGCCCAGGCCCAGGCCTTGTGGAAATTGCGCGAAGGCATTTCGGAAAGCCAGAAGCGCGAGGGCGCCTCGATCAAGCACGACATCGCCGTGCCGGTGGCCGCCATTCCCGATTTCCTGGCCAAGGCAGTGCCGGTGGTGCTGGCGATAGCGCCACAGGCGCGCCCCGTCAGCTTCGGCCATCTGGGCGACGGCAACCTGCATTTCAATTTCAATTCGCCCAAGACCGGGGATGATCCTGCTTTTCTCGCCCAATGGGAGGAGATCCAGCAGGCGGTGCATGACGTGGTGAAGGAATTTAGCGGCTCGATCAGCGCCGAACACGGCATCGGAGCGATGAAGGTGACGCAACTGCCGCGCTACAAAAGCCACGAAGAACTGGACGCCATGCGCGCGCTGAAGCGGGCGTTCGATCCCGGGAATATTCTCAATCCGGGAAAGCTGATCCCGCCGGTGCTGAAGCTTTAACGGACGACGCGCCCGTTCTCGATCACAATGACGTGCGGCCCTGAGGTCGCCGCCAGCGCCCAGATCAGCGCCATGACCCAGCCGGCCACTGTCCAGCCCAGGAAGAAGTTGAGCATGGCGATGCCCAGCGCCGACCTTGTCTGGCGCACCAGGGCGATCAGGGTGGGCAGCCAGTACATGGCCATCAGGAACAGGATGAAGCTCATCACGGCGTGGGCCTCCGAAACCGGCACCCAAATATAGTGCAGATTCCTGGCATTACCAGACAGGCTGCTCCCAATCTCCTTCGGTGTCATTCCCGCGTAAGCGGGAATCCAACTTGGGTTATCCCCGGTGTTTGGAAAGTTGGATGCCCGCTTTCGCGGGCATGACAAATTGGTTGGAGTGGCTCACGCCGCCTGCGGCAGCTTGGCCAGTTCGGCCGGGAGGGCGCCTGCCGGACGGTTGGAGCGGGCCGAGATTCGCGCCGTCACCATGGTCGCCAGATAGGGCAGGCTTTGCACCCCCAGCATCACCATCCACAGCGATACCGCCGGGTCCTGGAAGCCGCGGTCAAAGCCCATGGAGACCATCGCCATCACCAGCAAGGCCAGCAGCACCGCCTCCTGCCACACCACCCGCAGCACTTGGCCGAAATCGGCCGGATCGGCGCATTTGGGCGTGCGCAGGAACGGCTTGCTGGAGGTCAGAAGTCCCGACCACACCGCCTTGCCCACCGTATGGGTGAGCGACAATCCCGCCACGGATGCGGCCAGTGCACCCCGGAAACCGGACCCCACCTTGGGCGGATAGAGCAGCAGGGTCTTGATCAGCTTGGTGGCGAACAGCGCCATCGCCGCCGCCGACAAGGCCGGCATGGGCACGTCGATATAACTCGGCAACACCCACATCAGCACCGTCCAGACAATGGCCATCATGGTGACCACCATGCCCAGCCCGTCGGAGATCCAGGGCAGCCAGCCGGAGAGAAACTGGTAACGCTGCGGCCAGGACAAGGCCGAACCGCCGGTAAAGATCGCGCCGGCATGGCGCTTCAACATCTGCATGGCGCCATAGACCCAGCGATAGCGCTGGGTCATGAAGGCTTCCAGCGTATCCGGCATCAGGCCGGAGCCCATGCTTTGCGGCACATAAGCGGCTTCATAGCCGGCTTCGAACAGTTTCAGGCCCAGCTCGGTGTCCTCGGTGATGCACCATTCGCTCCAGCCATCGACTTCTTCCAGGGCATCCTTGGCGACAATGGTCATGGTGCCGTGCTGGATGATGGCATTGTGTTCGTTGCGCTCCACCATGCCGATATGGAAGAAGCCGCGATATTCCTCATAGGCCATGGCCTTGAAGCGGCTTTGGCCGGCATCGCGATAATCCTGCGGACCCTGCACCAGGGCGATGCCCGGCGAAGCGAAATAGGGAATGACGCGGCGCAGCCAGAAAGGCTGCACCTGATAGTCGCTGTCGATCACCGCGATATAGCGCGCCTCGGAATCGGTCAGCGCCAGGGCGCGGTTCAAGGCCCCGCCCTTGAACCCCTTGAGGCCATCAAAATGGAAGAAGCGGAAACGCGGTCCTAGTTTGCGGCAATGCGCTTCCACCGGCTGCCAGGTTTCGGCATCGGGCGTGTTGTTGTCCAGCACGATGACTTCGAAATTTTCGTAATCCAGCCGGGCCAGGGCGTTCAAGGTCTCGATCACCATCTGCGGCGGCTCGTTGTAGGTCGGCACATGGATGGAGACGCGCGGCGCATTCTCCGGAATGCCCACCTTGATCACCCGCCGCTCCACCCGCCACAGGCTGGCGGCCATCTCGATGCCTTCGGTCAGGATCACGGCGCAGGCCAGCAGCACCAGAGGCGACATCGCGATCATCGCTGCAATGTCGGTGGGATCGACATATTCCAGCGCGGTGGCGTCGATCAGCGCGAGAAGTCCGGTGGAAACCAGCACGATCATGCCGCCCATCACCAGATAGCCGGTCTGGCGCACGCGCGGCATCCGCCCCAGCACCAAAAGCCCCAACAACAGGCTCAAGATCGCCGCCATCAAGGCATAACCACGCCATTCGGGGAAGGCGCGGATCAGGCCGACGAAAGCGAATTTGGGATTGCCGCTGGCGTCGAACAGGCCCCAATAGCGGCCCGCCACCCCTTCATTGGCGTCTTTCCAGGGCTGATCGAAAGCCTCGAACAGATAATAGTCCCAGCCTTTTTCCATCGCGAATTGCACAAAGGCGCGCAGGAAATAGCCTTCATTGGCGGGTGAGGCTTCGGCGCGGCCGCGGGTGCGCCCTTCCGACGGCCAGCCCGCCTCGCCCACCACGATCTGCTTGTCGGGGAATTCCGCCTGGACGTGGTTGTAAAAGCCTTCGGAGGATTTCAGCGCCCCGCGAATGTCCACATTCTCCCAATAGGGCAGCAGATGGACAAAGATCACATCGACATATTCGCCGATCTCCGGCGTGAGCATCCAGGTGGACCAGGGCTCGGCAGTGGTGACCTTGATGCGCGCTGGCAAGGCCGCCCGCACCCGCTGGATATAGCCGTTAAGCTGGTCGGGCGAGACATAGCCGAAGGTCTGGGTCTCGTTGCCGACGATCATCCGGTCGATGGTGCGGCGATTGGCCAGCGCGGTGCGGATGCCAAGCGCGATCTGCTCTTCGTTCTTCTCCAGATCGGCGCTGATCCAGATGCCCATGGAGACGGTCATGCCATGGCGCCGGGCAATGGCGGGAACCCTGTCCATGCCGCCATCCACCGTATAGGTGCGGATATGGCTGGTGAGCTTGGACAGACGCTTGAGGTCGCTGTCTATCCGGTCCGGGGCGACTTGCAGATTTTGCCGCTGGGAGAAGACATGGCTGGGATTGTAGGCGATGCCGCGCACCTGCCCGTCCCATTCCGGCGCCGACACGCTGTAATCGCGGCTGACCCAGAAAAACACGCTGGCGCTGACCACCATGGTCAGGGCGATGGCGATGCGCAGCGTGCCGCCGCCGAGATGCCGCGCAGTCCACAGCTCCTTGAGGGGGCGGATCACGCGCACGTTATTGCTGCTCGTCGTCCTTGTCGCCAGGTTCGGGAATATAGCCCTTCTCGCCTTTTCTGGGCGCGGGCGTGGTTTCCAACAGCCTGATGTCGAATATCAGGGTGGAATTGGGCGGGATCAGGCCGTCGCCCATCGAGCGCACGCCGTACCCCAGATTGGGCGGGATCACCAGCTGCCAATGATCGCCCTCGCGCATCAATTGCATCGCCTCGATCCAACCGGGGATCACCGTGTTGAGCTTGAAGGAGGCGGGCAGCCCCGGCGACGTGCCGTCAAAGATCGTGCCGTTGATCAGCTTGCCGGTGTAATAGACCTTCACCGTGTCGGAGTTCTGGGGCCGCCTGCCATAGCCATTCTGCAGGATGCGGAATTGCAGGCCGCTGGGGCGCACGATCACGCCCTTTATTTTTCTGTTCTCCTCAAGATATTTGAGATTGGCCTCAATGCTCAGGGGATCGGCAGCCAGCGCGGGCGCACTCGCCCAGCCGGCCAAAATCAGCATTAGAAATGCCGCGGCAACTTTCATCTCACTCTCCAACGCCCCACCGCGCCGGACGTCCCTCTCGGGGACGTTTGCGGCGCGCCTAAATCCATTCTAGCAAAAGGGGCTTGGCTGTCCCAAGCCCGATTCAAACTGCGGAACCCGGCCTTCCGCACAAAAGTCAGGCCCTCCTGCCCCGCCTTCAGGAGAATTTGATCGCCAGGTGAACCAGCACCACCAGGCCGAAAATCGCCACCAGTATGCCCGAGCCCCGGTTGATCCGGCGCATGGTCTGTTCGCCGATCTTGGTATGGAACAACCCGATTACCGTCGTCAGCGCCAGCCACCAGCCGGCCGAGCCGGCCACCACGCCCCCCACCACAAAACCGGCATCGACATAGCTTCCGGCGCCCCCGGCCAGGCCGCCAAGGCTGGCGAACATGGCGGTAAAGGCCAAAAGGGTGGCCGGATTGGTGATCGTCAAGGCAAAGGTCGAGACCATGGCCCGGAGCAGATTGGTTCTGCCCTCGCCTTCCCGTTCCTCCATGCAGCGGATTACCGGCGGCGCAATGAAGGTTCGCCAGCCGAACCAGACCAAAAGGGCGCCGCCGGTCAATTCGATGAGGGTGGCATAGCCCTCGATCAGCTGGGCCACCCAGGTGAGACCGAAACCGGTGACGCAGGCAAAGATCCCGTCGCCCAGGGCGGCGCCCAGTCCCGACATGAAACCATTGAGCGGACCGAAGGCAAAGCTGCGGCGGATGCAGATCAGGTTTACCGGACCGATGGGCACGGCCGCGATCAGGCCCATCACGATGCCCGACATGACAAGATAGAAATAGGTCATGCCCGTTCCAGGGTTTCCACAAAACGCAGCGGCGCTCCCAGGGCGGCTCCGGTGGCGGCGAAGTCCCGCATCACGATATGGCCGCGCAGAATGGTGGCGATGGCCCAGCCTTTGGTGGTCATGCCGTCGAAAGGCGTCCAGCCGGAGGTCGAGGCGATCCACTTATTCTCGATGGTGCGGCTAAGGCCCATATCCACGATGGTGAAATCGGCGTCATAACCCAGCGCGATGCGGCCCTTGCCGGCGAGGCCGAAAATCCGCTGCGCTCCGGCGCTGGTGAGATCGATGAAGCGCTCCAGGGTGAGATTGCCCTTGTTGACATGGTCCAACAGCAGCGTCACCAGGGTCTGAACCCCGGGCATGCCCGAGGGCGTGTCGGGATAGGTCTTGTCTTTTTCCGCACGCGTATGCGGGGCGTGGTCGGAGCCGATCACATCGATCACCCCGTCCCGGACCGCTTTCCACAGCGCCTGGCGGTGGCTTTCGTCGCGGATGGGCGGATTCATCTGGGCGTAAGTGCCCAGCCGCTCGTAGCATTCCGGCGCCGACAGAGTGAGATGCTGCGGCGTGGTCTCGGCGGTGGCGACATCCCTGGCCTGTGCCAGCAAGGGAATCTCGTCGCCGGTGGTGATATGCAGCACATGCAGGCGGCGTCCGGCGGCGCGCGCCAGCCCCAGCACGCGTTCGGTGCACATGCGGGCGGATTCCACGTCTCGCCACACCGGATGGGTTTCGGGCTTGCCGCGCTCAGCCAGGGGTTTGCGCGCGATCATGCGGTCTTCATCTTCGGAATGGACCGCCACCCGCCGATGCCCGGCTTTCAACATGGCGAGAATGTCTTCTTCCTTGTTGAGCAGCAGGGTGCCGGTGGACGAACCCAGGAACGCCTTGATGCCGCAAACGCCGGGCATCTTTTCCAATTCCGCCAGGGCGCCGATATTCTGCGGCGTGGCGCCGGCGTAGAAAGCATGGTCGCAATGCATGCGGCCCTTGGCGCGGGCCAGCTTGTCCTCGATGGCGGCGCGGCTGGTGGTGGGCGGGCTGGTGTTGGGCATCTCGAAAACCGCGGTCACCCCGCCCAGGATCGCCGCCAGGCTGCCGCTGGCCAGGTCTTCCTTATGGGTGTTGCCCGGCTCGCGGAAATGCACCTGGCTGTCGATCACCCCCGGCAGGACATGGAGGCCTTTGGCCTCGAACACCTCCGCCGCCTTGGCGGATGACAGGGAGCCGATGGCGGCAATACGGCCCGCGATAACCCCAATATCGGAAGGGGCAATGCCATTCGGGGTGGCAACGACACCGCCGCGAATCAGCAGATCGAAAGCATCAGCGTTAAAAAGGCTCATGGGCCCGGCAGTTAGCCCAGCCCTTGCGCTCTTGGCAACCGCGCAATAGCCCCCTAATTGAGAAGCATGGAAGCCGTTTTTCTGGACGACCGCGCCGTTTTGGCCATTTCAGGGCCCGAGGCGCGCGATTTCCTGCAAGGGCTGGTCACCAACGACATCACCGGCGGCCTGGCGCCTGGGAATGGGTTGTACACAGGTCTGCTGTCGCCCCAGGGCAAGCTGCTGTTCGATTTTCTGGTCACCGAGGGCGATGGGGCGTTGCTGCTGGACGTGGCGCGGCCGTCCCGGGACGCCCTGCTGAAAAAGCTCAAAATGTACAAGCTCAGGGCCAAGGTGGAGATCGAGGCCCGTGATCCGTTGGCAGTCTATGTCGATCTCAGGGGCCATCCCCAGAGCCGGGTGGTGCCTTATGCCGACCGTGCCGTGAGCTTCCCCGATCCCAGGCTGGCCGCGCTTGGCATCCGCAGCATCGGCGCCCGCGCCGAAATGCCGGCCAATCTTGCCGGCCCGCGCCTCTATCATGAACACCGCCTGGCCTTGGGCGTGCCGGAGGGAAGCGATTTCGGCCATGAGAAAATCTTCGCGCTGGACGCGGGGCTGGCGGAGCTGAATGGCGTGTCCTTCACCAAGGGCTGTTATATCGGCCAGGAACTGACGTCGCGGATGAAGCACCGCGCCACTTCGCGCAAGCGCATCCTGACCGCGCGCGCCGATGTGGCGCTGCCGGCCAGTGGCGCCGTCAGCAAAGGCGGAGCCGAGATCGGAGAACTGATCTCCACCCATGGCAAGACCGCTTTTGTCCTGGTGCGGCTGGACCGGCTGGAAGAAGCGCAAGGTCCCGTCACCGCGGCGGAGATTCCGGTTGCGTTGCACAGGCCGGCATGGCTGGCTTAGCGCATGGCTGAGAAGAAGCGCTGCTGGTGGCCGGGCGAGGACGCGCTGTATCTCGCCTATCACGATGAGGAATGGGGCGTGCCGGAATATGATCCGCGCGCGTTGTATGAAAAGCTGGTGCTGGATGGGTTCCAGGCGGGGCTTTCCTGGATCACCATCCTGCGCAAGCGGGAGAATTTCCGCCAGGCCTTCCATGATTTCGCGCCGGAGAAAATCGCCCGCTATGGCGCGCGCGACATCGACCGGCTGCTGAAGGATGAGGGCATCATCCGCAGCCGCGCCAAGATCGAAGCCGCCATCAAGGGCGCCAAGCTGTGGCTGGAGATCGAGGAAAAGGAGCCGGGCGGCTTCCGCGACCTGATCTGGAAACATGTCGGCGGCAAGCCGGTGGTCAATCGCTTCCGCAGCCGCGACAAGATTCCCGCGCAAACCGAAATGAGCGAAAGGCTGTCAAAGGAATTGAAGCATCGCGGCTTCAATTTTTGCGGGCCGGTGATCGTTTATGCCTTTGCGCAAGCCGTGGGCATGGTCAATGACCATCTCACCACCTGCTTCAGGCATGAGGAATGCGCACGGCTGGGCAAGTCCCAAAACCATAAGGCTTTGTCTTGAAGGCGCCGCACGGCGCCATTAGGTTCCCCGCCCATGCAAGAAAAAATCTCCTCACCGGTCAAGAAGGATGTCATCGCCGCCATCGGCAATACGCCCCTGATCCGCCTGAACCGCGCCTCCGAGCTGACGGGATGTGAAATCCTGGGCAAGGCGGAATTTCTCAACCCCGGCCAGTCGGTGAAGGACCGCGCCGCGCTGTTCATCATCCAGGATGCGCTTCGCCGCGGCGCCCTGCGGCCCGGCGGCACCATCGTGGAAGGCACCGCCGGCAATACCGGCATCGGGCTCGCCACGGTGGCCAATGCGCTGGGCTTCAAGACGGTGATCGTGATCCCCGACACCCAGAGCCAGGAGAAAAAAGACGCGCTGCGTCTTTTGGGCGCCGAGCTGATCGAGGTCCCGGCGGTTCCCTACAAGAACCCCAACAATTATGTGAAGCTGTCGGGCCGGCTGGCGGAACAGCTGGCCAAGACCGAACCGGCCGGCGCGATCTGGGCCAACCAGTTCGACAATGTCGCCAATCGCCAGGCCCATATCGAAGGCACCGGACCCGAGATCTGGGAACAGACCGGCGGCAAGGTTGATGGCTTCACCTGCGCGGTGGGCAGCGGCGGCACCTTGGGCGGCGTCGCCATCGCGCTGAAGGAGCGCAACAGCAATATCCGTATCGCCGCCGCCGATCCCTTGGGCGCGGCCATCTATAGCTGGATCAAATTCGGCAAGCTGGAAAGCCACGGCACGTCCATCACCGAAGGCATCGGCCAGGGCCGCGTCACCGCCAATCTGGAAGGCGCGCCGATCGACGACGCCTATGAGATTTCGGACGAGGAAGCGCTTCCGATCGTGTTCGACCTTCTGGAACATGAAGGCCTGTGCATGGGCGGATCGACCGGCATCAATGTGGCGGGCGCCATCCGCATGGCCAGGGACCTGGGTCCCGGCCACACCATTGTCACCGTGCTGGCGGATTACGGCAACCGCTATCAATCCAAGCTGTTCAATCCGGAATTCCTGCGCGAGAAAGGCCTGCCCTGCCCGCCCTGGCTGGTGAAACCGCGCCAGCCGATCCCGGTTCCTTATGAATAGGCGCGCATGAGCAACCTGGTTTCCACCGAATGGCTTGCCGCACATTTAGACGAGGTGCGGGTGGTGGACGCCTCCTGGTACATGCCGGACGAAAAACGCGAACCGGCCAAGGAATTCGAGGCTGCCCATATTCCCGGCGCGGTGTTTTTCGATATCGACGGCATCGCCGATCATTCCGTCAACCTGCCACACATGCTGCCGACGCCGGGTGAATTTTCCAAGGCGGTGGGGGCGCTGGGCATCGGCGACGGCGATATAGTGGTGGTCTATGACGGCGGCGGCGTCCATGCCGCGCCGCGCGCCTGGTGGAGCCTGAAGGCCATGGGCCATGACCAGGTCAAGGTGCTGGATGGCGGCCTTCCCAAATGGAAACGCGAAGGCCGGGCGATGGCGAGCGGGCCGGCGCATCCCCAGGCGAAATTCTTCACCGCCATTCTCAAGCCTGAACTGGTGCGCGGCTTTGATGCCATGATGGGTATCGTCCGGGATAAAAGCGCGCAAGTGGTGGATGCCCGCAGCCCCGCCCGCTTCAAGGCGGAGGAGCCGGAGCCGCGGCCCGGCGTGCGCGGCGGCCATATGCCCGGCGCCCGCAATGTCCACTATCGCAAGCTGCTCAATGACGACGGCACCTTAAGGCCGGCGGAAGAATTGCGCGCGGCTTTTGACGCAGTCGATCTTGACCGGCCCATTGTCACCAGTTGCGGCTCCGGCCTCACCGCCGCGATTTTGCTGCTGGCCCTGGATGAGATCGGCGCCCGCAAGGTCTCGCTTTACGACGGCTCCTGGACGGAATGGGGCGGGCGTCCCGAAGCTCCCGTGGTAACACGCTGATGGCCGCGCCGGGAAACAAGCGCCGCATTCCCATGACGGTGACGTTCCTGGAGATGATCGCCAAGCCTGTCGCGGTGCCGCCGCCGCAGCCGCGCGGCAAGGTGGCGCTGCTGCGCTGCGAAAAGCCGCCCGTCCATTTCTACCGCTATCTCTATGATACGATCGGCGCGGATTATTATTGGGTGGACCGCAAGAAACTCTCTCCCGAGGCGCTGGCGGAGGTGATCCACCATCCCTTGAATCCGCTTTTCGTTCTGTACATGGAAGGAAATCCCGCCGGGATGGCGGAGTTGGACCTGCGCAAGGCGGGAAGCTGCAACATCTCCTATTTCGGGCTGATGCCCGAGGTCATCGGCAAGCGGCTCGGCTATTTCTTCCTTTATCACACCTGCATCAATGCCTGGCTGCAGCCCATCCAGCGGCTCACCATCAATACCTGCACCCTGGATCACCCCCGCGCCCTTCCTTTGTACCAGCGGCTGGGTTTTCGCCCCTATAACCGGGAGGAGAGATTTGTAGAGCTCCCCTGACTTTTTTTAATGGTCGCTCCGGCTTTCGCCGACGCTCCCCGGGAAGAACGCTTCGTGGAATTGCCCTGAGGGGCGTTTGAAGGCAAAGTCATCCGCATTCGGCTTCACGCTCAAGGCGGTTCATGACCCAAGGCAAAGAACTCACCTGGCGCGGCGTCGCCCTGGGCATGTCGCTCACCTTCCTTTTCACCGCCGCCAACATGTATCTGGGATTGAAGGTGGGCCTCACCATCGCCACCTCCATTCCCGCCGCCGTGATCTCGATGGCCTTTCTGGGCCTTTTCCCCGGCTCCAACATTCGCGAAAACAATATCGTCCAAACCGTCTGCTCGGCGGCGGGCGCGCTCTCCTCCGTCATCTTCATCCTGCCCAGCCTGGTGATCATCGGCTGGTGGACGGAGTTTCCGTTCTGGACCTCCTTTCTGATCTGCGCGGCAGGCGGCGTGCTGGGGGTGCTGTTCACAATTCCCCTGCGCCGCGCCCTGGTCACCCAATCCGACCTTCCCTATCCCGAAGGCGTAGCGGCTGCGGAAGTGCTCAAGGTGGGCGCCGACATGCGCGCCGAAAATCCCGAAGCGCGCGAAGGTTTGCTGGCAGTCGTCTACGGCTCGCTCGCCTCCGCCGGCCTTTCCATTGCGACTGCGATGCGTCTGGCCGCCAGCGACGTGGAAGGCGTCTTTCGGACCGGCGCCACGGCGGCCAGCGGTTACACATTCTCTTTTTCGCTGGCGCTGGCGGGCGCAGGCCATCTGGTGGGGATTTCCGTTGGCCTCGCCATGTTCGCCGGCATCTTGATCGCCTGGGCGGGCGCCGTTCCCATCCTCACCGCGATAACGCCGATGCATGGCGACCTGACAAGCTTTGTGACCGGCATTTGGCGCAATGACGTGCGCTTCATCGGCGCGGGCGCCATGGCGGTGGCCGCCGTCTGGTCTTTGCTGCGCACGGTCGGACCGATCGTCGGCGGCCTCAAAGCCACGATGCGGGCGCAGCCGCGCGGGAGCGATCTGCTCAATCAAACCGACCTCGACCTGTCTTTCCGGGCCATTCTGGTGATCGGCTTGCTGTCGACAGCAGTCAGCACCTGGCTGGTGTGGCGCTTCAGCAGCGAGGCGGGAATGACCGGCGCGGCGCTCTGGATCGCGCTGCTTTCGGTGCCGCTGGTCTTGGCCGGCGGCTTCTTCGTTTCCGCCATCTGCGGTTACATGGCGGGCCTGATCGGCTCCTCCAACAGTCCCATTTCAGGAGTGGGCATCCTGGCTGTCGTGGGCACGGCTTTTTGTCTGGTACTGCTTTTCGCCAGCCATGGGGCAAAGCCCATGGTGGCCATCGCGCTCTTCATCACCGCCATCCTGTTCGCGGTGGCCTGCAGCTCCAACAACAATCTCCAGGACTTGAAGACCGGCCAGCTGGTGGGCGCGGCGCCCTGGCGCCAACAAGTGGCGTTGCTGGCGGGCGTGGCGGCTGCGACAGTCACCGTGCCTGTCGTGCTCAATCTTCTGGCTCAGGCTTACGGCTTTTCGGGAGCGCCCAATCTGCACACCATTGCGTCCCAGCCGCTGGCCGCGCCGCAGGCCAATCTGATGGCGGCATTGGCGCAAGGGGTGATCGGCGGCAAGCTCAACTGGAGCATGATCGAAGTCGGCGGCGCTGTGGGCGCCGGCATCGTTCTGCTGGATGAGATGCTGCGCGCGGGCAAACTGCTGCGCCTTCCGCCCTTGGCCGTGGGCCTTGGCATCTATCTTCCCATGGAAGCCACCCTTCCCGTGGTGGTGGGGGCCATCATCGGCTGGATCTATAACCGCAGCATACGCGGCGAGCGCGCCGAGCGGCTGGGCGTGCTGGTCGCTTCCGGCATGATCGTGGGCGAAAGCCTGTTCGGTGTGCTCAATGCCGGGCTGATCGTGGCCGCCAACCGCGACGCGCCGCTGGCGGTGGTCGGTTCATCCTTTCCGGCAACGGCGGTGGCGGTTGCCGGCTTTGCCGGATTGATCGCCCTTCTTTATCGCTGGCTGTTCAAGCGGGCGCGAAGCGCATGAGCCGCGATTTCCTCGGCCATCCGCGCGGCCTCACCACGCTTGCTTCCACCGAGATGTGGGAGCGCTTCACCTACTACGGGATGCGGGCGCTTCTCATCTATTACCTCACCATGGAAGTGCTGCTGCCGGGGCATGTCGAGCACGTCCTTTTCTACCCGCAGGTCAAAGCCTTTTACGAAGGGATGAGCGGACCGCTCAATGTTCAGCAACTGAGCTCGCTGATCTATGGCACCTATACCGGGCTGGTCTACGCCACCCCTCTTCTGGGCGGCTGGATCGCGGACTATCACCTGGGCCAGCGCAAAACGGTGATCATCGGCATTCTGCTGATGGGCATCGGCCAGTTCATGATGACATCAGAAGCGTTGCTTTTCCCCTCGCTCCTCCTGATGATTTTTGGCACCGGCTTTTTCAAGACCAACACCACGACACAGGTCGGCATGCTGTATGCGCCCGGCGACAGCCGCCGCGACCGCGCTTATTCGGTTTTTTATGTCGGCACCAATCTGGGCGCTTTCCTGTCGCCGCTGATCGCCGGCACCGCGGGCGAGGCCTTTGGCTGGCGCTATGGCTTCGCCATTGCCGGTTTGGGGATGGTAGTCGCGCTGGTCAACTATCTCTATGGCTGGCGCGGTTTGCCCGCCGAGCATCGGGTCGAGGCGCACAAGCAGGAGCGAAAGCCGCTTACCGTCGCGGAGTGGAAATCCGTGGGTGCGCTGATCCTGCTGGTGGTGCCGGTGACGCTATGGTGGGCCTGCTATGAGCAGCAAGGCAATACCATGGCGCTCTGGATGATGGACAATACCGATCGCACCTTGATTCCGGGCCTGGTGAACTGGCAGATGCCCGCGACCTGGTTTCAGTCCTTCAATCCCTTGATGATTTTCAGCTTCACGCCCTTTTTGATCGCGCTCTGGACGGCACAGGCCAAGAAAGGCCGCGAACCCAATTCCATGACCAAGATGGTCTATGGCAGCTTTCTGCAAACCGCCTCCTGCCTGGTTCTGGCCTTCGCCGCCTGGTACTGCGGGGGCGCGAAGGCCAGCTGGCTCTGGTTGGCGCTTTATTCCGCGCTGGTCACTTTGGGCGAGCTTTATCTTTCGCCCATTTCCCTGTCGCTCTATTCCAAGGTCGCCCCGCTCAAGATCGCGTCCTTGATGATGGCGGTGAATTTCCTGCCCAATTTCCTGGGCGGCGGATTGCTGCAGGGATATCTGGGAACCTACTGGACCACGATGAGCAAACCCGCATTCTTCGTTATGCTCGCCGGCGTCTCCACCATAGCGGGGTTGATCATCTGGGCGATGGAACGGCCACTGAAGCCTTTGCTGGAAGAAAAGCAATGAGCAAGGACAAGCCACCGGAGCGCGGCTTACCGCCCAAAACAGACACCCTCGCCGTGTCCGAAGGCCGCATGAGCGCGGAGCATTTCGGCGCGGTCAACACCCCGGTCTATCGCGCCTCCACCATCCTTTATCCCGACATGGCGGCGATCAAGGCCAACAGCCAGCGCTATACCTATGGCCGGCGCGGCACGCCCACCACCGAGAGTTTCGAGGATGCCATTTCCGCCCTGGAAGGCGCCGCCCGGACGGTCAGCGTCACCTCCGGCGTGCAGGCGATCGGACTTGCCATCCTGTCGGTGTGCGGCGCGGGCGATCACCTGTTGATGGTGGACAGCTGCTATGAGCCGACCCGCACCCTGTGCGACCGCACCTTGAAGCGCTTCGGCATCCAGACCAGCTATTATGCGCCCCATGACGACATCGCCGCGCATCTCAGGCCCAACACCAAGGCGGTGTTCTGCGAGAGTCCCGGTTCGCTGACCTTTGAAATACAGGACGTGGCGGCGATCGCCCGGGCGGCGCACGGTCATGACAATGGCAAGGGCGGCGCGTCGGTATTGATGGACAATACCTGGGCGACGCCGCTCCATTTCCAGCCGCTGAAACACGGCGTGGACCTCTCCATCCAGGCCGCCACCAAATATATCGGCGGCCATGCCGATGTGATGCTGGGCTATGTCGCGGCCAATGAACGCCATGCCGGACGGCTGCATCAGCTGCATGGCGATCTGGGCCTCTATGCCAGCGGCGATGATTGTTTTTTGGGCTTGCGGGGCTTGCGCACCCTTTCGGTACGCTTGGCGCGCCATCAGGAGACAGCGCTGACCCTGGCGCGCTGGCTTCAAGCCCGCCCGGAAGTCAGCCGTGTCCTCTATCCGCCATTGGAAAACGATCCCGGCCATGTTCTGTGGAAACGGGATTTTTCAGGCGCCTGCGGCTTGTTCGGGCTGGTACTGAAACCGGCGCCGGAGGCCGCCATTGCCGCCTTTGTCGACGGGTTGCGGCATTTCGGTATCGGCTATTCCTGGGGCGGGTTTGAAAGCCTGATCGTTCCGGCGCATATCAGGCGCACGGTCAAGCCGTTTGCGGCGGAGGGGCCGGTATTGCGCATCCATGCCGGGCTGGAAGATGCCGGCGACCTGATTGCCGACCTGGAACAGGGCCTCAAACGCCTGAAACAGCATATTTGAAGGAAGTTTTGGCGTGACCGACCTCCTCACCCATCCCGCCTTTGTCTCGGCGGTCAAATTCAATGACGACGGCCTGGTGCCGGTCATCGCCCAGAGCAAGGAAACGGGCGAAGTGCTGATGCTGGCCTGGATGACCAAGGCCAGCCTGGAAGAGACTTTGGCTACCGGCCATGTCACTTACTGGTCACGATCGCGCCAGAAAGTCTGGCGCAAGGGTGAAACCAGCGGCAATCACCAGCGGCTGGTGGAAGCCTTTGTCGATTGCGACGGCGATACCCTGCTGCTCAAGGTCGACCAGATGGGGCCTGCCTGCCACACCGGCGCGCCAAACTGTTTCTTCCGAAAATTGGGCTGAAGCAGAACCGGGGGCCAAAGGGCAAAATCGGGGTATAGTGGAATCGCCATGGTCGAGCTGCCTTCTCCCCGTCCTGTGACCGCCAAGCCGGACACGCTGACACCAAAATTCATGGTGGCGGTGATCTCCAGCGTGGTGGTGGCGGGCCTCTATTTCGGCCGGCCCGTGCTGTTGCCCCTGGCCTTGGCGGTCCTGATCTCCTTTGCCTTGGCGCCCCTGGTCGGCATGTTGAAGCGGTGGAGAATGGGCAATGTCCTGCCCGTTCTGATCAGCCTGATCTTTGCGGTGGTGGTCACCTCGGCCCTGGCTGCCTTCATGGGCGCGCAACTGGCCAATCTGGCTTCCGACCTGCCGCGCTATCAGACCAATCTGGGCCACAAGATCCAGTCGGTGATCGGCACCGCTTTCCACAACTCGACCCTCACCCGGCTGAACCGGACCGTGGACACTCTGGCCGAGCAGGTCACCGGCGCCAATCCGCCCGAGGAGAATAGCGGCAACCCGTCCAACCAGATCAAGCCGATTCCGGTGGAGATTCAGCGCAGCTCCACGACGCCCTGGGCGATGGCGCAGAATGTGCTGGGGCCGCTGCTGGAACCGTTGGGCCTGATCGCACTGGTTTTGGTGTTCGTGGGTTTCATCCTGCTGCAAAAGGATGATTTGCGCGACCGCTTTGTCCGCCTGGCCGGCTCGCGCGACATGCAGCGCACCACGGTTGCTCTGGATGAAGCGGCCAGCCGCCTGTCGCGCTATCTCTTCCTGCAGACCTGCATCAATGCCTGCTTCGGGCTGACCATCGGGCTGGGCCTGTGGCTGATCGGCATTCCCAATGCCGGACTGTGGGCGCTGATGTCGTTGCTGCTGCGCTTTGTGCCTTATGTCGGCGTGCCGCTGGCCTCGCTGTTTCCCATCACCCTGGCGCTGGCGGTGGATCCCGGCTGGTCCAAGATGGTGTGGACGGCGGCGCTATATGGCGGCGTGGAATTCATCGTCGGCCAGGCCATCGAGCCCTTTCTCTATGGCCGCAGCATGGGCCTGTCGGCGGTGGCGGTGGTGGTGGCGGCGGTGTTCTGGACCTGGCTATGGGGGCCGATGGGACTTTTGCTCTCCACGCCGCTGACCATGTGCTTTGTGGTGTTCTCCCGCCATGTCGAAAGCCTCAAATTCCTGGATGTGATGCTGGGCGACCAGCCCGCGCTGCGTTTCGAGGAAAGCCTCTATCTGCGCATGCTGGCGGAGGATCCGGACGAAGCCGCCGACGAAGCCGAGGATTTCCTGCGCGCCAATTCGCTGTCGGCTTATTACGATGAAGTCGCGGCCCGCGCCCTGATGCTGGCCCAGGCCGATGTCAATCGCGGCGTGCTGGATCCGTTGCGCCAAACCCGCATCCGGGACGCCATCAAGGGATTGATCGGCAATCTGGCCGACCGCAAGGACGAAGCCGCGCTGGGCGCCGAACTGCCGGAAAGCTGGCGCAACGCGGCGCTGGAGCCGGTATTGTGCGTGGCGGGCCGGGGGCCGCTGGACGAAGCCGCCGCCCTCCTTTTGGTGGACATGCTGAGCAAATATGACATCGCCGCCCGGGTGGTGTCGTCGGACGAGACCTCGGCGGCCAATATCCGGGACCTGGCCTGCGAGGGGGTGCAACTCACCTGCGTCTCCTATCTGGAGCCGGGCACTTTCAAGAACGCCCGCTACCAGGTGCGGCGGCTGCGCAAGCGCCTGCCCGGCGTGGCGGTGATGGCGCTGTTCTGGGGACTGAACGGCGATCACACCCGCTATCTCGACGGCATCGAGGCGACCGAGTGCGATATTATCACCACCGGCTTGAAAGAGACCGTGCAGCACATTCTGGCTTTCGCCCGCCGCTCGGCAGGAGCCCGCCCCAGCTTCCAGGCGGCGAAGTGACTTTTTCAAATGCGCCTTCCGCTTCGCCACAGGCGGTCGCCGCCGATTTCGGCGTGATGCTGACCACCACGCCCAGCCGCGAAGAGGCACAGAAGATCGCGCGGCTGTTGATCGACGAGAGGCTGGCGGCCTGTGTACAACTGCTGCCGATCGAAAGCTTCTATTTTTGGGAAGGCAAAACCCAGAACGAGGCCGAAGTGCTGTTGCTGATCAAGACCCGTGCCGCGCTGTTCGATCAGGCGACCGCCCGCATCAAACAGGTTCATTCCTACACCGTACCGGAAATCGTGGCCCTGCCCTTTGCCGCCGGTTTCGGCGGCTATCTGTCTTGGATAGACCAGGTTACCGCAAAGCGGGACTAGCTCTTTTTCCGCCGCCGCCGCAAGGCCGCCACACCGGCCAAGCCGGCGCCAAACAGCGACAGTGTCACGGGCTCGGGCACCGAGACCAGGAAGCCGCGAATTTCGCCGCCCGGAAAGATCGAGTCGTGGATATTCACATAGCCCTTGCCCGCCTCAATGCCGGCTATCAGGGCATCCTCGGCAAGCGCCGCCGTGCCGCCGCTGGCGGTCAGGAAGGCGCTGGTATAGATGCTCGCCTGGGTCAAATCGAAGGTGTGGGAATAGGTCCCGGTTGTACTGGCGGGAAAGCCGGGAAAGCCAACCGAGACGCCCGTGTTGGTCCCCGGAGCGGTGCAGCAGTGGATATGAGAGGCGCTGGCATTGGCCTCCAAACCGTTGAAAATAATATCGACCTTCAGCTGGTTGGTGAAAGGATCGATCATCACATTGGCGGTGCCGGTGCCCGGCGAGCCGGTGGGGGGAACTTCGTTCACGCCCAACAGGTCGGCGCGGAAGAACAAGGGCGCGGCTTGGGCGGCTTGGGCGCAGCCAAGAAGCAGGACGGCTGCCAGCGCTTTGCCTATGAGTTTCATCGGCAACTCCAATCTTGAGTTTCAGAGCCCAGCGCGATTAACCATAAAGCAACAATCGGGCCATGAAGCATAAAGCCCGCAAATTGCGGCTGTTGCTGAAGTTCCGCGGCGATACATGTAAGTGTGATTTACAGACGCGCCTCGAATACAGGAGAGCCGGGAACAATGACCGCCAAGATCAATCTGAAAGAGAAACTGGCGCTGTTCAGCGAGCATTGGCGGCCCAAGGTGATCGCCGCGCTGAATGGACAGGAGATCAAACTGGTCAAGGTGCAAGGCGAATTTCCCTGGCATCAGCATGCGGCGGAGGATGAGTTCTTTCTGGTGTTGAAGGGACAATTCCGGGTGGAATTCCGCGATCACATCGTCGCGATGGGACCGGGAGAATGCGTGATGGTGCCGCGCGGCATGGAGCATCGCACTTGCGCCGACAGCGAGGCGGAGGTGCTGATTTTCGAACCCGCCGGGGTGCGCAACACCGGCAATGTCGAAGACGAAAAATTCACCGCGCCGGAAGGCGTGACGCTTTGACCTCCCCGTTCGAGCGGCGCAGCAAAGCCGCCGTAAAAGCCGGTGCCCGGGACAGAGTCTCGCAAATTGCCGTGGTCCGATCCAACCTTTCAGGCTATTGACTCATGCGATAGCCGGGGCTTGGACTATTCACGGTTGGCGGGGGCCTAAGTGACGATCAGTCTCGACGGCGCTGTTTCGGGGGCTGGCCTGGTCAGGCGGCTTGCCAGCGGCCGCTTTTCGCCTGGCCGCCATAACCTGCGCAGTTGGCTGATTCAGACAGGCATCGTCTTTGCCGCTTACTATATTGCCGGCAGGCTTGGGCAGGCGAGCGCGGCAAGAAGCGTCAGCGTCGGGCCGCTATGGCCCGCCTATGGCATCGCCCTCGCCGCCTTGCTGCGGCTGGGAAATCGCATGATCCCCGCGGTCGCCGCTTCCGCCTTCCTGGTGTCGTTCCACAATCCGGTTCCGATTCTGGTCGTCGCGGGCCAGGCGTTCAGCACCACATTCTCGGCTTATTGCGGCAGCTGGCTGATGCGGCGGTTTTCGTTTGACTGTGCCCTGCCCCGCTTGCGGGATGTCCTCAATCTCGTACTGATGGGCGCGCTCATAAGCCCCATGGTCAGCGCCTCGCTGGGCACGATCGTGCTCTATCTGGCTGGCATTCAACCTTATGCGCATGTCGCGTCCGCCTGGCTGGTCTATTGGATGGGGGACGGCACCGGTGTGTTGCTTGCAACACCGCTCGCATTGGCCGCCGGCAACCCGAAACTCCATTTCAAGTTCCAGCGGGCGGCCGAATATGTGGCGCTGAACACTCTGCTGTTGCTGTCCTGTCTCGCGATCTTTGCGGATCTGGGATTGCCAAATGTAGGCCAGGACTGCCTCACCTTCTCCATGCTTCCTTTCGTCATGCTGATAGCCATCCGCTTCGGTTTGCCGGGGACCACACTGTCGACAATCCTCATCGCAACGGTGGCGACAGTCGCCACCGCGCAGGGCGCCGGACCGTTTGCCAGAAGCGCGACTTTCACCAATGCCGCGCTTCTGGACGTCTTTTATGCCGTCCTTTCCTTGACCGGGATAACCCTGTGCGCCTTGATTGAAGCGCGCCGGCGCGCCGAGTTGCAGCGTGATGAGCTCATCCTGCGGCAGGCGATTGTGCAGGTTCAAGACGAAGCGAATAAGAAGGCCGCCTTGCTGCAAGACCAGTTGGCGCACCTGGCGCGTGTCGGGATGCTGAACACGCTGAGCGGCGCCCTCGCGCATGAAATCAATCAACCGCTGGCGGCTATACGGGTCAACACGGAAGCGGCGATGTATCTTTTGACAAAACAGACCGTCCCGTTCGAGGAGTTGCGCGCGACGCTCAATGACATACGGGAAGACGGCAAACGGGCGGGAGAAGTTCTCAATCAGGCCCGCGCCATGCTCAAGAAAGAAACCGCATCCCGCGAGGAAGTGGAACTCAACTCGGCCGTGGGGGATGTGGCCAAACTCATGCAGCCCGTCACGCTCAAATTTGGCGTCCAACTGGATATCCAGCTGGAATCGCCGTCCAAACCGATATGGGCCGACCGGGTGCAGATCCAGCAGGTGGTGATGAACCTGCTGATGAATGCCTGTGAAGCGGTTCAACAAAAAGACAGGCTGCACCGGCAGGTTCGCTTGACCACCAGTTTTTCCGCAGACATGGCGAGCGTGACGGTTGCCGACAACGGCCCGGGGATTTCGGACGCGGACATCAAGCGCCTGTTCGAGCCTTTTTACACGACCAAGACTAGCGGCATGGGATTGGGTTTAGCGATCTGCCGCAGCATTGTCCGCGCTCACTATGGCGGGCTGACGGCGGTCCAAAATCTGGATGGCGGACTGACCTTCGCCGTGGAGCTTCCCCTGGCGGTGCGGACTGCGCAGCTTGAGCAGCCGCCGGAAAATGGGGAGAACCATGCCGGTGCATGATCTCTCCCGCGGCTCCGGGCAACATCTGGCGAGCGCCCATGGAAACCCCGCCTCCTGCCATGAGGTTGTGAAAGCTTTTTTTACGGCATCCGCCGGGCGGATAACCGCCATCATGATTTGCCAACCCGAGACGCACTTAGCGGTGGAAAAAAGCATGACGGGGGGGAAGTGCGGTCCCGCGCGCATCTCTTTCTTCGATGTCAATGCCGCTGTTTCCCAGGTGATGGGACCAGACGGGGTCGATACCGAACGGGCCGCGAGTTATTTCGCGCAAATGCTCCGTGACGCCCAATCAGAGTCCGGCGGCGGCGCCATACGCATCTATGGCGAAATGAGCGATCTGCTGTGCCGACAGAAAAAATACGCAGCCGCGCTTCAACTGGAAGGCCTGGCCGATCTTCTTCTGTCTGCCGATCCCCAAGCATCGATTCTCTGCGGATATTCGACCAAGAATTTCGAAAACGATGAAGGCCTTGCCCATTTCGGCAAGATTTGCGCGGCGCACAATGATGTCATTCGCGCCGAGAGCTTTGTTGCGTCCCTGCGCGGACCGGCGGCGAAGCAAGCCGGGCCGGACCTCACACCGGGCGTGGGTGAAACCGGGACTGTTGCGCGCCCCGTTTCGAAGCGGAATGTCTACCTCGTCGAGGACGATCCCAGCGTCAGAAACGCCATACTCCGTTTTCTCCAAGCCAAGGAATTCGACGTGCTGGCCTTTGAAACCGCGGAAGCGTTCCTGGCGCACTTGCCCGGCCTTGCACCCGGCTCATTGATCCTGGACGTACAACTGCCGGGCATCAGCGGTTTTGATTTGCTGAACCGGATGGCCTGCGACGGTATCGGCTGGCCGGCGGTTGTGTTTAGCGGCGCGCACGAGGACCAGGGGGCCGCCGCATTGGCAGCCCCCCATCGCTATTTGCGAAAACCGTTTGACCCGGACGCGCTTGTGCGGGCGCTTCAACTTGCCGTTGACGAGCCGCCTTCGGGGTCTGGCCGCTCCTAGCTGCAAAGGACGCCAGGGGCCGGCGCTGACGGATTTGATACAGGCCTGTTTCAAAATAGACGGCGGCAGGGATCGTTTCGTGCCGCGGCATTAGGTTAATGCGCATTTGTCCCAGCTTCGAACTTCACCAGGGAACAGGCCTGGAAAATGCCTAAATCTTCGCCCCGATGCGGACCAATTGGGCAATTGGCCCGGATGTTGCTCTCGTCAATATGGGTGGGACGAGACCGGTCCCGATATAGAACAATGCCAAATTGGGGAATGGGATGCGCAATACTGTCTTCAGGGCTGTCGAGCCCGAATGCCGCAATGCCGAACGGTTGCGTGAGTTTTCTGCCGGCGTCGTCTTCGACTTGGACCAGGCCGGCAGTATCCACTGCTTGATCCGGGATATGAGCGCCCAAGGCGCACAATTGCGGATTGGGGCCGGCGAACCGGTTACGCCGGGCGCCTATCTGATAAGCCTCAAGAACCGCATCGCCTATCAGTTGCACCCGGTATGGCGCGGCCCGTCCTTGATGGGCGTGCGGTTTGAAAGCGCGCAGCCGATCGATTCGACCTTGCCAGAATGCCTTGATTTTCTGAAAGAGGCCCTGATCAAGGCGAAGCTCGCCCGCGGCAACTGCATCGCCACGCAGGGCATCTGCACACGGGACCAGCAGCTGCTTTTGGCGGAAAGCTATTCATCCGAAGGATAGCGGCATAAACGCTGCAGCCCGCCTTCGCCCGCTTCGCGGGGATATTGAGGATGGCTTGCCGAGCCGTAGCTCGCGGCAGTGAGGCACGTCCGTGTAAGCGGCAAATCGGTCCAGTGGACCGATTTGAGTGCCGAACGCCCGCCTTCGCCCTTCGGGCTACGGCGCGGCAGCCTTCACTCGCTTCGCGAGCGAAGGCTGGTGACTCCGGCAGGATTCGAACCTGCGACCGCCGGATTAGAAATCCGATGCTCTATCCAACTGAGCTACGGAGTCGCCGGGAATGGTTTTAACCCAAAACCGCCGGAAAATCGTGATCGTCAATGCGACCACGGCACCTTGCGGTCGAAGCGGAAATTATCCGAATAGGCCTTGGGCTTGGGCGTGGGGACATGCGGCTCGAACAGCTGATAGGGAATGTTGTTGGCCTTGGCATAGGCCACCGCTTCCTCCGCACTGTCGAACTCCAGCTGAAGCTGCTGGCGCATGTCGCGCGATGAGGTCCAGCCCATCAAGGGATCGATGGTGCGGGGGCTTTCCGGCTCATATTCCAGCAGCCATTGCTTGGTGCGGGCCTTGCCCGACTGCATGGCGTTCTTGGCCGGTCTGTAGATACGTGCGCGCATGACAAACTCCTCAACTATTGCCGCTCGCCTCTGCGCGCGGGCCCTTGGCATTCATTTGCCGCCCAGTGGGCGGCAGATGAATGGTCGGAGCGGCGTGATTCGAACACGCGACCCTCTGCTCCCAAAGCAGATGCGCTACCAGGCTGCGCTACGCTCCGATAATTGTCGACCAAACAATGGTCTATAGCGTTCCCCGGCTTCCAACACCAAGCCGACCTTGATGTCACCAAACGGCCGGGAAAATGGCCGCCGCCGGTGTTTCCGTCAACCCTGGATTTGCCATGAAACTATCGGCCAAAGGGCGGGAAAGCTTGATAGGCTGCCATCCCGAGGGAATCGGGGAACCGGCAGGTGACGGCGGCACGAAGCGCCTGGTTGATAGCGGCGGCCGCATCTGTGGCAGCCCCAGCCGCCTTGGCGCAAGACATCGACCTGCCTCAGCTATTGGCGGTCGAGATGCCAAAGGGCATGGCCCAAATCGGCCCCACGGATACGCCGCTGCGGGAATTGCTGGCCTCCGGGCATAGCGGAGAACGAAAAGTCACCGCCGATCTGAACCACAAGGTGGGTGTCGGGCCCGTGCGGGTGACATGGAGCGCCTGGGACGGCGCGCCTGGAAGCGGCACCCCCGCCGCGACAAGGACGGCGCGTCTTTTCATTCTGCCCCATGGCATGACGCCCGTGGGTGTCTCCGGCAGCGAGAATGCCACCGGCGGTAACAATGCCGTGCACATCGCTCGCGACGCCAGCGGACGCGTGCATATGATCTGGCAGGATGGCCGCCGGGCGGGCGGTCACATCGGTCCGGTTTATCGCCGCGCTTCTATCGGTCCCGACGGCGCGGTTCATTTCGAAACCGATCCCATCTATGTCGCGGAGCCGGGCCCGTCCGACTGGAACGGTTATCCCGCGCTCGCGCTGTCGGGCCGCGATGTGCAGCTGGTTTGGCAAGGCGGCGGCACCGCGCATACCAGGCGGGTATCTTTGGGAGCTAACGGCTGGACCATGGGTCCGATCGTGGATACCGGCGCCAAAAGCGAAGGCCGTGACGTGGGTGACAGCATCGCCTTCGACGCCAAGGGCGGCCTGCATATCGCCACGCCGAGCGGCATCTACGCTTTTTCAGGCGATGGCGGGAAAAGCTGGAAGACCGAACCCATTCCGCTGCCGCCAAATGAAAGAATAAAGACCCAATCGGTGACGGTCGATCCCGCCGGCATCGTGCACATTTCTTTTAGCGCGCCGGTGAACCGCCCGGTTCCCTCTGGCGTAAAGCAGGGCGGCTACTGGCAACTGCGCGCTATTGACCGGACGCCGGATGGCAACTGGGTCAATGCCATCGATGTCCTGGCCGATGCACCCGCCTGGAAGGAATTGCACGGGCCCGACGACATGCTGTCCGACTGGACGCGGATAGTGGCGGACCGCCAAGGCGGACTTCACCTCACCTGGCACGGATCGGCTCTGTCACACGTCTATGCTCATGACGCCGCCTATTATGCCTGGAAAAAGCCGGGCGGATTGTGGTCGGCGCCGGTGCTGCTGGTGCCGCCGGGCCAGGCGCAGGGACCCAAATTTTCCTACGCGCCGTCCTTGTCGCTGGATGGCGATCGCGCCCTGGCGATGGTGTTTTACGATGTCTTTAACGGCCCCGAGGAAGCCTTCGACAGCAGTCTGGCGACATTGCGCCTGGGCAAGTTGGCGGGACCGGTTTTGCCGGTAACGCGATATGTGCAAGCCGCGGTCACCGCCAAGCGCCCTGAGATGGCCATAAGCTCGAGATTTCCCGCCGTGGCGCCCGCGCCGTGGCACATGCCGGACGGCAGGACCGTCCTGGATGTGCTGGAGCTTCTGCAGTCACCCTTTGAACCGAAGGGCGCCAATCTGGTGGTCTATCACAGGATCGATCTGACCCCGGCCCCGCCAAAGCCGTGATGCGGGCGTGTGCCTGCCGCGGCTCAATTGCCCTCGACAAAACGCCCGCTATACAGCATCGGCCAGTCCTTGCCGGTGATGAAGAATTTCTTGGACCCGGGATCATAGGCAATGCCGTTGAGCACGAAATTGTCGTCGGCGCCGATAGTCTTGCGGTCGGCGGCGGTCATCAGCCCCTGGAGGGAGCGCAGATCGGCCCGCGCCTCGACGCAGCCGGTGGCGGGCGAGATCCGCACCACGCTCCAGCTTTCGAACACGTTGGCCCAGATCGCGCCCTGGACAAATTCCAGTTCATTGATATTGGGCAGCGCGCGATCGCGATAGGTGACGGCGAGACTGCGCCTGGTGCTGAAGTCCGCCGGCGACAGGTAATAGATATGACTGGAGCCGTCGCTGGCGATCAGCTCCTTGTCGTCATGGGTGAGCCCCCAGCCCTCGCGCGGATTGGAAAGCTCTTTCTGCTTCCGCATCTCCTTGTCGAACACGAACACGCGATGTTCGCGATAGGTCATCTGATAGAGCTTGCCGTCGAAAAAGGTCAGGCCTTCGCCGAAATAGCTCTTGCCGGCATTCATCACCGCTGTGACATGGCCGGTCTTGGGATCGATGCGGTTGATTCTGGTGGCGCCGAAAATATCGCCGGTGCTTTCGTAAAGAACGCCGTCATGAACCTCGAGGCCCTCGGTGAAGCCGACTGCGTCACGGCGGATCTCGTTGTCCACCAGAAAGGACAGGTTTTTGGGCACGGGGCAGTTCTCGGCCGCGGCCAGCGGCAGCGGGATCAGGCAGAGAAGGCAAATCAGGGCGCGCCGCATGGCGATAGCGACTAGCACAGGGCTGTGACGGAATGCCAGCCGGGAAGCGTTAATGCTCCAGCAACGCGATTTCGGCGACCAGCTCGCCCTTCGGGCCGTCGCCCACCCGTACCTTGACCTTCTGGCCCTCCTGCAACTCCGGCACATTGCAGCGGCGCAAGGTCTCCATATGGATGAAGATGTCGGGCGTGCCCACGCCCCGGGAAACAAAGCCATAGCCCTTGGCGCGATTGAACCACTTGACCGTGCCTTCAAAGGCCGGGCCATGGGCTTCGGCGACATAGCGCGGATTGCGGTCGCCCCCCAACGCCATCACCTGGGCGGTGGAATTGTCCAGGGAGAGAATTCGGCTGGCTTGCAGTCCGCGCGGGCCTTTCACCGCCTCGCACACAACCATGGCGCCTTCGACCGCCTGGCGGAAACCGGATTGGCGCACGCAGGTCTGATGCAAAAGAATATCGCCGCCCTCGCCCAGCGGGCTGTTGGGCGTGATGAAGCCATAGCCCTTATGGGCGTCAAACCACTTGATCTGACCTTTCACAGTCAGAGCCCCAACACTGGCTTCCATACCCGTCTCCGCATGATCAGCAGAGTTCGCCACAATTCTGCCTCATAGCGGCCCTGGGGGAAAGGGGGTCAATACCTCCGGGCTGGCAAAACCGCCCCGGCGGCCGTAGGAAGCGCCATGGCCCCACCCAGCCCTTTGCCAGCCCGGCCGCCCGGCTTCCATGCCTGGGCCATAGGCCTGGCCGGGGTGGTCCTGATCCTGCTGCTGCTGTTCGCCCTGGTGACTTAAGGCAGCCCAAAGGCAGCCCAACCAGCTCTTGGCAACGCCGCGGAGGCCTTCCCGGCACGCACCTGCCCAAATTTGCATAGGCCGGAAAAGCCTCCCCCGGCGCGCGCGCCAGCGCGCTTGCACGGGGGAGGCAGCCGGAGCAACGCCGTGGCGCGCAGGCGAGAGCCGAGCACCACGGCAAAGTTGCGAAGGCTGGAGGGGGCGATTTCTTTTTTGCCGCAAATCACGGACACTGGGGACCCTGACAGGCTTTGCGACAAATCCTGTCCCTAGTCTATAGAACGACAATCCAACAAAGGACTTAGCGGATTTTATTGGTTTTTTTGTTCGCCATAGTCCGCCATAGTCCGACATTCATCCAACAAATTTTGCGAAAACAGGGGGTTTCCGCAAACATAAACGCAAATTTTCCAGCAGCTAGACGGGCGCTGTTCGCGGCTTCAACGGTGCAGCCTTGCGTGCTCTCACTGACGGTCGAAATCAGCCAGGAACACGCTCTTTAGGACCTTGCGCCTAGCCGCACCGGTCCAGTTTGACCTAGGGTTGTGCGGACAAACTAGATGGTGGCGTAATTGCCGGTGCCGCATCCTGTCGGGACCGGACCGCCTTTAGGAATATCGATTAGCCGGTAGATACCGTTCAGGCCATGCGCATCCGGTTCTTTTATCCATGCAACAAGGCCCCAGATTTCCCCATTTAGGTTCGCGTTCCACTTTACGATCTTAAACCCTGCTAGGCCGCAGGATTTTTTGGCCATCGCGATTGCCGCGTCAGGATTTTGGATTGGGAAGGTCGTTGAGCATCCGAGCAGGCTGTTCGCGAAGGCGATTAGCAGCACATACTTAGGACAAGACACCTTCATCTTCCCATTCCTCGATCAGCTTCACGATATCAGGCACTGGTGCAATTTGACCTAGGGTTGTGTCGGGGCCCATGCTGGTCGTCCACGAAACCAAGGCACAGCCCCGGTGGCGATATTCTCGGCGTCTTCCAACGAGCTATAGCGGCCAGGATAATCATTTGAAGCCCAGCAATACCCATTCTCTGGGGCTGGCTCCTGATATTCCAGCAAAAAGCGATAGGTGCCATCATCGAGTAGCATAAAGGCCAAGCGCTCTTTCTCGTCGTCCCGGTCGATCACATAGACGAGACACTCGGTCACGCTTCAGCTTCCCATTCCTCGATCAGCTTCACGATATCGCCAGTCTCCCAAAAGCGCTTCTGGCTTTGGGGTCCTTTAGGCATTTCGCTTCTCCCGCTGGCGGATGGCTACTTCAATGGCGATGGGGACGAACACGGCCGCTGCCAGTCCAGCATAGATGTTGTCGAACAGCCAACCCGCTCCCAAAAACAGGACAAACATAAGGGGTTCTAAGAGAAGGAACCGGAGCAGCTTCCACATGCCCTAGAAGCTATCTTTGGCCGATACCCCCCTCAACCCCCGTCAGGGTTCAACCTGTAACGGTGCCGGGTTTCCGCAAGAATAAACGCAAATTTTGCCAGTTCGTTCATGTTGCGCGGGCCTTCCAACAAAATGCCACACGCTTGATTTGGAAAAGAAATTCGTGTTGCTTTGTCTCGAAAAGGCGATCAGGGATAGGCTTTGCGACAAATGCCTGTTTGTACGGAGAGGGACGTGGCGTCAAAATTGCGCCTCATGATCAAGGAAGAGTCCAAACCCCACATCCTTTTGGTCGAGGATGCGCGCGATATCCGCGAGCCCCTGGCCCGCTATCTGCGGGAGCACAGCTATCGCGCCACCACCGCCCAGGATGCCGCCAGCGCCCGCAAAGTCATGAAGGGCGCCGCCATCGACCTGGTGGTGCTGGACATCATGATGCCAGGGGAAGACGGGCTTTCGCTTTGCCGCTCCATCCGCGAGACCACGCAGATTCCGGTCATTCTTTTGACCGCCCGGGGCGAAGAAGTGGACCGCATCATCGGACTCGAGATGGGCGCCGACGACTATCTGGCCAAACCGTTCAGCCCGCGCGAACTGATCGCTCGCATCGCCGCGGTCTTGCGGCGCACCCAGGCTTTGCCGCCCCGCCAAAAACCGCCCGGCGCCGAACGAGTCAGGTTCGGCGACTGGATGCTGGACACCGGCCAGCGCGAGTTGATCGGGCCCGATGGCGTGGCGCTGCCGCTGTCCAGCGGGGAATTCCGTCTGCTGACGGCGCTTCTGGAGCGCCCCAAGATCGCGCTCACTCGCAACCAGCTGCTGGATTTAACCAAGGGCCGCGACGCCGATCTGTTCGATCGTTCGATCGATAACCATGTCAGCAGGCTGCGCAAGAAAATCGAGCCGGACCCAAAAAATCCGCGCTATATTAAAACCGTGTGGGGCGGCGGATACATTTTCGCGATGGATCCGGAATTGGCATAAGCACCGGGAGCGAACCCGGGCGCGAAAAAGGGCTGTGATGCGTTTCAGGTTCTGGCCGAATACGCTGGCGGTGCAGTTGATCCTGGTGGTCGCGGGCGCCGTTGCCGTCTCCAATATCGGCGTCGCTTTCTATTTCTACAAACAGAGCGAAGCGCAGACGCGCAATTTCACCTATGACCGCGCCATCGACCGCGCCGTGGCGGTTGCCGCCACCGTCACCCAGGTCACGCCGGATTCGCGCCCGGCGGTGATGCGGTTCATGAGCCAGCAAAATGTGCGCTTTCGCGCGATCAGAAGCGGATATGACGTCACGCCGATGACGGCGGAAGAAGCCGCGCTCGCCAAGCGCCTGGCCGACGGCCTGCCCGACCATCATCCGCGCAAGAATGCGGTGATCGTTCACCTGCATGAGCCGCTTGCCAACATTCCCGAAGAACTGCGTCCCTATAACGCCGCCAACGCCGGCCCTGGAACCGAGGTGATCCGGACCATCGTGCCGATCGACGCCCATAGCGTGGTGAGCGGGGTCTTGATCCGGCCCCGCGCCGATTGGCCGGTCGAGATCATGATCGCCGCCGTCATCGCGGTGGTGCTGGCCTCGCTGGGAGCCGCCCTGGTGGCCCGCCGTGTGGTGCGCCCGCTGTCGGAATTGACCAGGGCCGCCGCCAATGTGGCGATGGGCTCGGGCGCCCCCCATGTCGCCGAGCAAGGCCCGGATGACGTGCGCAGCGCCGCCGCCGCCTTCAACGCGATGGCGACCAAGGTCACCCGCACCCTGGACGGCCAGCGGCATCTGTTGTCGGCGGTGGGACATGACTTGCGCACCCCCCTGACCGCCATGCGCATCAACCTGGAATTCGTCGATGACGATGATCTGCGCGAAGGGTTGATGCGCAATCTGGAGGAATTGCAGGTCTTGACCGAGCAGGTGCTTTCCGCCGCCAAGGGCGCCGGGGGCGAGCAGCGGCGCCAGGTCGACCTGTCGGCGCTGGTCGAAAGCCTGTGCACCGACTTGGACGAGCTGGGCGAGCCGGTGAGCTGGGTCAACCATTCCCCTGCCCCGATTTCCTGCCGCCCCAATGAGATCAAGCGGGCGGTGCGCAACCTGGTGGAAAATGCCGTCGCCTATGGCCACCGGGCCGAGGTCCGGATCAGCGATACCAGCGACGGTTATGAGGTGCTGGTGGAGGATGAGGGGCCGGGCATTCCCGAGAGCGACCGCCAGCGGGTGTTCGAACCTTTTGTGCGGCTGGAAAGCTCCCGTAACGAGGCCACCGGCGGCACCGGCCTGGGCCTTACCCTGGCCAAGGCCATTGCCGAAGGCCATGGCGGCCAGGTGCGGCTGGAAGACCGTCCCGGCGGCGGATTGCGGGCCCGGATGCAGCTGCCCAGGATGGCGGCGAGCGCTTAGTTTTCCTTGACTACATAGTCCCCTGCCCTCGTGTAAAATGGCTTGGACTCCAAAGGCTTTGACTTGGGCCTTGATGTGGCGTTTGAACGGTTCCTATGCCCGATGATCCTCTTTACCGGCGGGAGTTGCTGCGGCTGGCGGCCGACGCCACAGGCGCCGGCCATCTGCCCGCCCCGGACGCTTCGGCGACCTTGCGCAACCCCGCCTGCGGCGATCAGGTGACGGTGGAGCTGGCGCTGAAGGACGGACACATTGCCAGCCTGGCCCATGCCACCCGGGCCTGTGTCCTGACCCAGGCCTCCGCCTCCCTGCTGGCGGCCCAGGCAGCGGGACACGACAAGGCAACTCTTGGAGCCCTGGCGGACGCGGTGCGGGCCTTTCTCAACGGCGCCCCGGCGCCGGACGGCTACCAGGCCTTCGACGGCGTGGTGAGCCATGCCGGGCGGCATGTCTGTGTGCTGTTGCCTCTGGAGGCGGCGCTGAAGGCCTTAGAGAGCGACGAGCGCCGTGAGCCCTAGCGAGCGGCCGGGGACAACGCCCCGAACCAAGCGCTGAACGGCCCCAAAGTAAGCCGGCTTCCCGAAAGTACGGCCTGGCCAGTACCAAGATCGAGTGGCGAACAGGAACCCGGCAACGCCTGCATGACCTCCCTCTCGCTCAGGTTAAAGACACAGGCGATCCTCTCTTCGCCATCTTCGCGCACAAAAGCCAGCGCCTCGCCGGACAACAAACTCAGGCTTCCGTTTCGCAGGGCAGGATGGCGCTGGCGCGCCTCCAGCAGCCGGCGGGTATAGGCCAGGGCCGAGCCGCCATCCCTCTCCTGCTCCGAAACCGCCAAGGCTTGATGCGCCGGTCCGGTTGGCAGCCAGGGCGATCCCGTGGTGAAACCGAGATGTGGCTTTGCCGCATCCCAGGGCATGGGCGTGCGGCAGCCATCGCGGCCCTTGAACAAGGGATAATAAAGATCGCCCACCGGATCCTTGAGTTGGTCGCGCCGAAGCTCGACTTCGGGCAGGCCCAGTTCTTCGCCCTGGTAAAGCAGGAGCGTGCCGCGCAAGGCGCACAACAGCGCCAACATCACCTTCGCCGAACCGGCTCCAAACCGCGTGGCGGTGCGGATCACGTCATGGTTGGAGAAGGAGATGCAGGGCCAGTGATCCGGATACTTCGCTAACGTCTCAAGATGGGCGCGAATGGCGGCGGCGTCTGTCGCCGCCAGCAGCGCAAAATTATAGCCGGCATGGAGTCCCTTGTCGGAGGGAAGATAACAGCCGGAGCGCTCAAACTCTTCGGAAAATTCTCCGAACACAAAGCGATCGGAATTTTTGATGTCCCCCTCCGCCCTTCGCATCGCAAGCGCTGCTACGGGCACCTCCCCCTCTGTGGCGCTTCGCGCCGAGGGGGAGGCCGCCTCCACCCGCCGGCGGATCACATCCAGCACCGCCTTGTTCTCTTCCAGATTGGAATCGTGGATGTGCCGCTGCATATTGGCCGCCGCCGACCATTCGACCGCGCCGCGTTGATCGGCGGGGATGGCGGGATTGTCGCGCAGCTGCGCGTCATGCAGAAAGGCATTGGCGACATCCAGGCGGAAACCGTCCACGCCGCGCTGGAGCCACAGATCCAGCACTTTCAGCGCCTCCTCGCGCGCCGCACCGTTCATCCAGTTCAGCTTGGGCTGCTGGCGCAGGAATTTGTGGTGATAATATTGCCGCCGCGCCGGCTGGTAGGACCAGGCGGGACCGCCGAACACGGACAGCCAATTGTTGGGCACCGTGCCATCGTCTTTTGGCGGCGCCCAGACATACCAGTCCCTCTTGCCGGCATCGCCGTCGCGGCTGGCAGCGAACCAGGCGTGTTCGTCAGAGGTGTGCGCCAGCACTTCGTCCAGGATAATTTTCAACCCGCGGGCATGGGCGGCGTCCAGCAGGCGTTGAAAGTCCTCCAGGGTGCCGTAGTCCGGATGCACCCCCTCATAATCGGAAACGTCATAGCCCCAGTCGCGGTTGGGCGAGGGATGGATGGGTGACAGCCAGATCGCATCCACGCCCAAGGCGCGTATGTAGTCCAGCTTGGAGATCAGGCCGGGGAAATCGCCCTGCCCGTCACCATTGCTGTCGCAGAAACTGCGGACATAGACTTGATAGACAACGGCACCGCGCCACCAGGGTGCCGCAGCCACGGCCTACACTTCGGATGCGTGGGTGATGACTTTGCCGACCAGGCCGTATTTCAGGGCGTCATCCGCGCCCATCCAGAAATTGCGCTCGGTGTCGGCCACCACTTTCTCATAGGACTGGCCGGTCTCGGTGGCGATTTCCTTGATCAGCCGGGCGCGCATCTTGAGAATTTCTTCCGCCTCGATGGTGATGTCGCTGGCCTGGCCGCGCACGCCGCCCAAGGGCTGGTGTAGCAGAAAGCGAGTGAATGGCAGGCAGTAGCGGTTTTCCTTTTTCGCGCCCAGATAGATATGCGCCCCGGCGGATGCCACCCAGCCGGTGCCGATCATCTTCACCCGGTTGCCGACAAAGCGGATCATGTCATGGATGGTGTCGCCGGACTCCACATGACCGCCGGGCGAATTCACAATGACGCGGATATCGCCGTCGCTCTCGGCATAGGCCAGAAGCTGGGCGGTGACCCGCTCGGCCATCTTCATGTCCACCTCGCCGAAAATCAGCACCGTACGCGATTTGTAGAGCGCCTTGGCGATCTCGCTGGATTGCGGGTCCGGAGATTTGGATTTTTCTTCTTTCTCGTCGTCTTCTTCTTCGGCGCGGCGCAAGGTAATTCTCCGGATTTCAAGGGATTCGCACAGTCTAGCGATGATATAGGGAGGGGCAACCCGCTTATAAAGCGTCAATAAGACCCATAACCTGGCTCAATGTGGGGCCAATTTCGGCGTTAATCACCAGGTCCGCGAAGTCATCCAGAGGCGTTTCCTCGCGATTCAGGATCACCAGCCCTGCGCCCTGCCGTTTGGCGAGCAGCGGGAACCCCGCCGCCGGGTAGACCTGGAGCGACGACCCCAGCACCAGCATCAAATCGCAGGCCTTGGCGGCGGCCTCGGCGCGGGCCATTTCGATTTCCGGCATGGGCTGGCCGAAGGAGATGGTGGCCGTCTTCACCAGCCCGCCGCAATGCGCGCAACCGGGTGCGTCGCCATGGGCCTGGAAATGGGCGAGGATATCGGCGATCGCGGCAGGCGCGCCGCAATCCAGACATTTGGCATGGCGGGTGTTGCCATGCAGCTCGATCACCTGTTCCGCAGGCACGCCGCTTGCCTGATGCAAGGCATCGATATTCTGGGTGATGACATGGCTGGCCTTGCCCATGGCCACCAGTTCGGCCACGGCATGGTGGCCCTCATTGGGTTTGACCTGCTTCCAGGTCTCTTCCATTTCCAGCCGCCGCTGCCAGGAGGTGCGCCGCGCCTGGGCGTCGGACAGATAGTCCCGGAAGGCGATCGGCTGCATCCGGGTCCAGATGCCGCCGGGCGAACGGAAATCCGGAATACCCGACTCGGTGGACATGCCGGCGCCGGTGAAAATCACGATGCGGCGCGCGGCCCTTATTAACTCGGCAAGCCGCGCCGCATCGCTCAATGCATCATCGCGGGCATATGCGGTTTCACCGAACCGCAATCGGCCTTCACGAAATCGCCGGTATAATGCGAGGTCATTTCCTGAGGGCGGCCTTCCATGCTGCCCTTGAAATTGTATGTCCCTTCGTAATGCTCATTGCCGCGCCAGCTGATCTGGAAGTGGCCGACGCCCTCCATCCGGCCATGGCAGGTGGCCTCGGCGGTGACGGAACTGGGCGTCTGGCTCAGCACCTTGCTGGTGCAGCTTTCTTCCCGCTCATGCATCATCGAGGGCAGCTTGTCGTCATTGACCTGTTCCGGGGTCATGCAGATCTGGCTGACGATCGGCGCCCCGCCCATGCCGGGAACCTTCATGCCGCGGGCCTTCATCATCGCCATCGCCTCCGGCGGCATTTGCGGCATATTCGCCATCTGCATGGTGGTGGAGATGGTCCAAAGGCCCGGCTTGCCATGGGCCGCGAAAGCAGCGGCCGGCAGCAGGCCGATCGCGGCGGCGGTCAATCCCAAAATGAACTTGTACGGCATGCCAACCCCCAAATTTGTTTTCGCCGCGAGTCTGACAGGACGGCGGCGTCTGTCAATTGTTGGGAGGAATGAAGGGCCGCACGCCCCGGCAATTGTCGTCCTGCCAGTCGGCGCTGAAACTGGATTTTATCCAGGCAGAGTCGCCGCGGAACTTGCCCTTGAAATCATAGCTGCCCTCGAAATGCCGGTCGCCCTGCCAGACGATCTGGGCATGCCCCACCCCTTCCAGCGGGCCGTGGCAGATATTTTCCATCAGCATGCGCGGGCCCCGCTGGCGGACCACCCGGCCGACACAATCCAGGTCATAGCTGTTGAGATGCGGGGGCTGGCGGCCATCGGCCTCATAGATGGTCATGCAGATATGATGCACGAAGGGCGTGCCGGTCACGGGTGTTTTCAGGTTCTGGGCGCGCGAAAGGGCGACCAAGGCGGGCGGCACCAGGGGCATGCCGAACTGGTAAGTGGTAGTGACGCTCCAAAGCCCCGCCTTGCCGTCGGCGAAGCCTGCATTGGGAACAAGCAGCAGCAGGGCCGCGGACAGGAAAAGGAAAATACGGCGCATCACGATCTCCGAAACGGGCGCGCAAATCTGGCACGCGCGGCATGGGTTGGAAAGCGCCGCGCGGGGTTCACGGTTCGCTAAAATTCCCCATGCAGGCGGAAACCCAGCACCGATACCGGACCGCGATCGGCATTGTAGCCGGGATTGGCGATGAACTGGTAATCCAGGGCGGCGTTGATGCCCTTGGCGATCTGTGCGTCGTAGTAGGTTTCCACCACGGTTTCGCCGCCATAACGGGGCAATCGTCCGTCGCCCACCAGCACGCCCAATCCGCCGGCTGCCAGATAGTTTCGCGCGGCATTTGAAATGCCGGCCACTTCAAAGGCCAAGCCGACTGTGTCGTCCTTGCGCCCCCATGCGGTGCCCTTGAGCGAAAGACCGGTGGAGAGGCTTTTGCTGATGTCGGTGAATTCGTAAGATTCCCGGCCGCCGTCATCCATGCTGGCGCGGAAAAATAAACCCAGATCGTCCGTCAACCCCTGCTCGACATTGAGCGATCCGCCGGCACGCGAACGGTAGTGCCGCACCAGAGACGTATCTGGAACCGTGCCTGTCGCCTGGGCCAGCGCCAAGGCGTCGGCGTATTTTCCCATCCGGGCGCGATTGAGAAAACCCAGCAGCTTTATCTTCCCGTCATGGTCGAACAGTTCGATGCGGCGCTCGATCTCGCCTACCAGCTCGAACTGGCTGAAGCCGGTTTCCAATTCCCTGCCGTTCGGGATCTTCGACATGTCGAACAAGCCGCCGCGCAAGGTCCAAGTGTTGAAACTCCATTCCGCCGCGCCGCCATAGGTATAGGCCCAGGCGTCGGCGGCATAATCGAAGGCCCCGGCATCCACGATGGCCCAATTGAGAAAATCGCCGCGGGGATCATGGGCATAACTGTTGGTGTCGAAAATATCGGTGAGGGAAAATTTGCCCACCGTCAGGATCAGATTGTCCGCGGTACGGCTGCCTGCGAGCTGATTGGCCTGGCCTTCGATCGTCTGCGCGTCGCCGCCCAGATCAAAACTCTGGCGGAAGAAAAGCCGGTGCAGGCGGCCATAAGGCTCCGCGCTGCCGACCTTATAGGCCTCCGCACTGGGAAAGGCTGCCACGCCAAAGGTGCTTGACAGACCGAAGCCCTGATCCATCTCCACATTGGCCCAAGCTTCACCGCCCGCCCACGGACTAGCCCCGGCATAAAGCGTCATGTCGACGGTTTCATTGCCGCGGCTGCCGGGGTCCAGGCTGTTGGCGCCGCGATAGGGAGAGCGAAAGGCAGGATGATACTGCTCGACAAGGGTGGCCTGGCCGTGAATCGCCCAGCTTTCCGCCTCGCCCGCCATGGCCGGCACAGGCAACAACAGGCCAATAAGGATGATCCCAACCCGCACGCGCGAACCCCGTCCCTGTCGCGGGCAGGCCCGCTTGGTCCGTCAAAACAGAAACGGAGAAACCTCTCAAGTCAAAAGATTAGCTGTCTTTGTGAAGCTTTTGCTTCGTCCCACGGTTTGCCGCCCGTTAACAATCTGTCGCATATAACGTTCCTCGGGGAAGACCATGACCTATTGCCTGGGAATATTGCTGCCCGCCGGCTTGGTGCTGGCCTCGGACTCCCGTTCGAATGCCGGGGTCGACCAGGTGACGACGGTGCGCAAGTTCGAGCTGTTCTCGATTGCCGGCGACCGGGTGATCGCTATCCTGTCGGCGGGCAATCTCGCCACCACCCAAGCGGTCACCTCCCAATTGCGCGGCTTTTTGGGCAGCGGCGGCCCCGAAGACTTGCATGCCGCCCGCAGCATGTTCGATGTCGCCCGCATCGTGGGCGACCGGCTGCGCACCACCATCACCCATGACGGTCCCTCGGTGCAGCCTTACGGCGATCCCAGCGGCAGCTTTCTGGTGGGAGGACAGATCGCGGGCGAACCGCCCCGCCTGTTCCAGATCTATCCCGCCGGGAATTTCATCGAAGCCTCGCTGCGCTCCAGCTTCCTGCAAATCGGCGAGACCAAATACGGCAAGCCCATCCTGGACCGGGCGCTGACGCCAGAAACGTCGCTGGACGAAGCCGCCAAGCTGGCGCTGCTTTCCTTCGACGCCACCATGCGCAGCAATCTGTCGGTGGGCATGCCCATCGATATGTTGCGCTATCCTGCCGACAGCTTTTCCATCGCCAATATGGCGATGTTGAAGGGCGACGACCCTTATTGGAATACCTTGCGCAATGGCTATAGCGAAGGCCTGTCGGCCCTGGTCAAGTCCTTGCCGCCGCCGCCGGAGTGGCAGGGCTAAGCCGGCGTCCCGGCGGTTTTTGCGCGCGCCACACCTTCCAGGATCAGCGCCTTGGCTTCGGCGGCGTCGCCCCAACGGATGATCCTGACCCATTTTCCGGGTTCCAGATCCTTGTAATGCGCGAAGAAATGCTCGATCTGCTTGATCGTGATGTCCGGTAGGTCGCTGTAATTCCGCACCCCGTCAAAGCGCTGGCTGATGTGGGAGGACGGCACCGCCACCACTTTTTCGTCCATGCCGGCATTGTCTTCCATCAACAGCACGCCGACGGGACGCACGCTCATCACCGCGCCGGGCGCGATAGCCCGGCTGTTGGCGATCAGGACATCGACCGGATCGCCATCGCCCGACAGCGTGTGCGGGATAAAACCGTAATTGCCGGGATAACGCATCGCCGTATAAAGGAAGCGGTCCACCACCAGCGCGCCCGAGGCCTTGTCCAGCTCATATTTGATCGGCTCGCCGCCGATCGGGACCTCGATAATGACATTGACGTCGTCGGGGGTGTTCTTTCCGACCGGAATCTGGTCGACACGCATGGGCAAGGGTCCTTGAGGTGCCGGGGCGGGTGGTAGTTTTATTGACCTTATGGGTCAATCGCGGGACAAAAATCCGGACGAAGTGCCGCAACGGCGCACAGTTCCACCCTGTTTTCCCAAGGATATCCTTCAGTCCCATTGCCGGAGTGTTTGATGCGAACCAAGGCCTATGCCGTGCCATCCGCCACCGCGCCGTTCGGCCCTCTGGGCATCGACCGCCGCGAGCCGGGTCCCAAGGACGTGGTTATCGATATTTTATATTGCGGCGTCTGCCATAGCGACTTGCATACCGTGCGCAGCGAATGGGCGGGCACCCAATATCCTTGCGTTCCGGGGCACGAGATTGTCGGCGGGGTGATCAAAACCGGAAGCGAGGTGTCCCGCTTCACGCCCGGCCAGATTGTCGGCGTGGGCGTGATGGTGGACAGCTGCCGCACTTGCGCCCAATGCAGGGACGGTTTGGAACAATATTGCGACGGCCCGGTGGGCTTTACCGGCACCTACAACGGACCGGTCGGCGGCGGATTCAATACCTATGGCGGCTACAGCGCCGCCATCACGGTGGACGAACATTTTGTCCTCACCATCCGCCATGCCGAAAAGGACTTGGCGGCGGTGGCGCCCCTGCTCTGCGCCGGCATTACAACCTGGTCGCCGCTGCGCCATTGGGGTGCCGGGCCGAGAAAGAAGGCCGGCATCGTCGGCATTGGCGGCCTGGGTCATATGGGGGTGAAATTGAGTCATGCCTTGGGCGCGCACACGGTTGCCTTCACCACCTCACCCGCCAAGATTGCCGATGCCAAGGCGTTGGGCGCCGACGAGGTGGTGGTGTCCCGGGACGAGACGCAAATGCGCGAGCACGCCAACAGTTTCGACTTGATTGTCGACACGGTGGCGGCGGCGCACAATCTGGATGCCTTCACCACCCTGCTGAAGCGGGATGGCGCCCTGGTGCTGGTGGGAGGGGCGCCCACCCCGCACCCCTCGCCTTCCGCGCACCGTCTGGTGTTCAAGCGCCGCGCCATCGCCGGTTCCTTGATCGGCGGGATTTCCGAGACCCAGGAGATGCTGGATTTCTGCGCCCAAGCCAATATCACCTCGGATATCGAGATGATCCGGATCCAGGACATCGAGATGGCTTATGCCCGCATGCTCAAGAGCGATGTGAAGTATCGCTTTGTGATCGATATGGCGTCTTTGAAAAATTGACCCCCTCCGGTTTCAGCTTTCGCTCTGTCGCTCCGCGACCTTCGCACGCTGAAACCACCTCCCCCTCTGACGCGCTTACGCGCATGAGGGGGAGGCGGGCCTGTGTTTGGGTATCACATCAAGGGACGATGGAAGCGCCCCACCAGCACCGCCTTGGCCAGGATATGGCCATCCATCGCCGCCATGATCTGCGCCCGCGTTGCATCGGGGCCCAAGCTGAGCTTGGTGTCCAGGGCATAAAGCTGGAACGTATAGTGGTGATAGACATTGCCGCGCGCGCCCGGCCCCATGAAGCCGTTCTTGCGGCCGGTATTGACCGGCTGAATGGTGCCGTCCGGAAGTGTGGCGTCGTTGGGGACGCCTTCCGGCAGCGCGCTCGCGGTCGCGGGAATATTGAAGGCCGCCCAGTGCAGCACTTCATTGGTGCTGTGCTGAAGCGCGGTGTCGGGATCATCCACGACCAGGGCGAAACTCTGGGTGCCAGCGGGCGCGTTGGTCCAGGCCAGTGAAGGCGAGACCGGAGCCGCAACCGCCTGGGTGTATTTGTCCGGAATAATGCCACCATCGCTGAAGGATGCGCTGGTAAGGCCCATCGGCGCCGGTGGAGGTGTGGCCGGGCGTGCCTGACCCGCCATAGCGTCTGGCGGTGGCGGCGTGACCTGGGCAACGCTGGCATTGAGAAAAACAGGCAACGCAAGAACGGTCAGCGCACTGGCGAGCAACAAAGACCTGGAACGGGGCATGCGATCCTCCTCAAATGGGAGGCGCAGCAGATGCCGTTTTGGATGAAGAGTCTAGCGCGGCGCCAACGCGATATCGGTATCAGTAGATTCCCGCGATCGCGCGCAAGGCCGCCTCGGCCGCCACGCTGGACTGCGCTGCTTGCGGACTGACGGCGGCGGCGGATTTAACCGGAACCGGAACAGTCCTGTGCTGGACCAGCGCGAAGGAAACATTTGATAGCCCCGACAGGACCGGCAGCAGCCCGACGCTGAAGGCGATGACTTTCACATGCTGCAACATGACCGTGCACGCCCCATGCCTTTTACCCAGGCGGCACCCTAACCCGGCCCCGTTAAAGTTCGATGTAAACGGTGCCAGCAATCCGAAGCATATTTGTCCCGGATCGGAACAGGACGACGGTATGGCTTCCGAACGTTTTTTCAGCGTTTGGGGAAGGTCGTAAAGACGTAATCCTTCGCCGCGATCCTGGTGTGACAGGCAAATCCGCACGCCGGTCCCGTCCCCAAGGGCGAGAATTTGTCGGAGGCGGCTTCATAATTGAACTGCCCCCACCCCCAGCCGCCTGTGGCGGCAAAGCGCTTGCTGTCCTTCACCATGGTGTCGAGATCATGCAGCGTGTCCGGCACCAGGGCGGCGCCAAGAACTGGCTCTTTTTTCGCATTCCAGTGGATCTTCACCATCTTGACGCCATCGGGGAATTTCTTGCCCTCGGCCGGGAGGCCCGACTGATAAGCCGCGATCATCTCCGGATTGCCCACAATAACGTCGACGATGTTGTTGTTCTGGCTGACGGCGATTACTTGCCATTTCTCATAGCCCTTGAACTCGGAAAGAGCGAGGCCGTTGGGCACTTGCACGCTGTCCTTGTTTTGCTGGGCAATGGCCACGCCACCCAGCGCCGCCAGCGCGACTCCGGCAATCAAAGTTCTCTTACGTGTCAGTATGTTGGAAATGCGCGACATGACTATGCCTCCACGGTTGAGCGGGAAACGCCCGGCAAAGAAAAATAACAGCCGGGGCGGCGCCCGCGGGACAATAAAAAATGATGAAAAACCCCTACTACGAAACCAACAACACGAGACGGAGAAACCGGTTCCGGCGTGCCAATAAAAAAGTTAGATGACAGGTTGGGCTTCGGAAAGGCTTGATGCTTTTTTAGGCGCGCAGGCAAAGTGAAAGCCCCAAGCCCGATGTTGGATCGCGCCCTTGCCCGGTGTCTTCCCGACCGGCATTGCCGGTCAAATCGGTCCGGTGGACCGATATAAGGATCGAACGCAAGCCAGACGAGCGGCTGGCGTCGGCAATTGGTCGTGGAAAAATCTCACGCCCAATAATTTCGGACAATGAACAATCCCGAAACTGCAAACAGCTTGCTGGTCCCGAATTGGGAGTGCGGCGCCTGCATCACCTGTTGCCGGGATTTGGCAATCGATACGCCGGAATTGAGAAAAGCCCCCGGCATTCTCTGTCTCCATTGTGTGGAAGAAAAAGACTGCGGCATCCATGAAACCCGGCCCCCGTCAAGGGCCGATGTAAACGGTGCCTAGAATGTTAAATATGGAAACTGGTTCAGCCTCGCACACGCGGTGTAGGGGACTCAGGCATTCACATGCCGGGCGATGAAGGCCTTCGCCATCTCATGGGCGCGGTCGGTCTGGGGCCCCGGCTGGGCCACCCATTCATGCTCGCAGCCTTCGAAGATCGTGTAGTCGCAAGCCCCACCGGCCGCGCGGTAACTCTCAACGAATTTGGTCTGAAAGGCGGGCAGCATATTGTTGTCCAGCGCACCTTGCATGATCAGAAAAGGCCTGAGCGCCACCTTTTCCTTGCGGTCCAGGATTTCCTGCGGATTGGACTCGTGAATGGACTCCCAGGGCACGAAGAAGGTCTCATTGTTCTTGACCATGCTGTCGACCTTGTGCGCCTGCGCATTCTCGAACCGCGCGAAGGTGTTGCTGATAGGCGAGCGCATCAGCGCATAGTCGATCTGCGTGTTCTCACCGCTGGCGAAGGCAATGGCGTTGTAGCGCGCATCATTAGGCCGCAGCGCCAACAGCTCGGCGACATGACCGCCGCTGGAACTCCCGAACACACCGATCCGGGTCGCGTCGCCATGCCAGTTCTTCGCCCCCGCCTTGAGCCAGCGAAGGGCGTAGCTGGCATCCTGCACGCAGGCGGGATAGGGCGCTTCCGGCGCCAGGGTCAAATCGACCGCCACCACCAAGGCGCCCGCCGAGGCGATGGCGCGGTCGAACGGTTCCTCGGCATGGCGGTCCTTGGCGTTCCAGGCGCCGCCATGCAGGTCGAGCACCACCGGAAACGGACCCGGCCCTGACGGCTGGTAGATGCGCGCCATCAGCGAGCGGCCCTTGGCGGTACGGCGATATACCACCTCCTGGACCGTCAGGTCGAATTTGGCGGCCGGGTCATAGCGGGCCGGAGCGGCGAAGGCCGAGGGCACAAAGACCGTGGCAAGGCTGGCGGCGGCACCGGCTTTCAGAATGTCGCGGCGCTTGACGGGATGATGAAGCATGCATCCTCCGTTATAGTGCTAGATGCGCGTCCCCTGATGATGCCCAGATTTCCCGATAATCTGTCAGCACCGGCCAATCCCTGCAATGCCCCCCGGCGCGGACACTCGCGCCCATGGCGCTTTCTGATATATTTGCACTGGGTCAGGTTGGGGATATTTTCATGCATCAGTATGTTCTCCTCGGTGGCATTGCCGCCGGAATTCTTTTTTTGATCAGCCTGATCGCGATTTGCTTTCGTGTGGTTGTTGCGACCAACGCTGTCCATATCGTCCAAAGCTCCAAGCGATCGACGCCCTATGGCAAAGACATGGGCGGCAACACCTATTACAAGTGGCCGGCATGGATACCGGTTATCGGCGTCAGGGTCAGCGTTCTTCCGCTGTCGGTTTTCCGGGTCGAACTTGAGGACTATGCCGCCTATGACAAGGGCCGGCTTCCCTTTGTCCTTGATGTGCTGGCGTTCTTTCGAATCGCCGATCCGGCCAAAGCGGCCGAAAGACTGAGTTCGATCACCGAACTTGACGGCCAGTTGCAAGGCATCATGCAAGGCGTGGTGCGGACAATTCTGGCCAACGCCCTGATCGAAGATATTCTGGGCAAGCGCGCGGAGTTCAGCGAATCCTTCACCAAGGAGGTTTCAGCCCAACTTCCCCAATGGGGCATCGAAACGGTCAAAAACATCGAATTGATGGACATCCGGGATGCCCAGGGGTCCCAGGTCATCCAGCAAATCATGAACAAGAAGAAATCCGAGATCGAGAAAGAGTCCCGGATTGCCGTGGCGATGAACCAGCAATCCGCCCAGACCGCCGAGATCGAGGCCGCCAGGGCGATCGCGACCAACAAGGCCGCCGCCGACGAGTCGGTCGGCATCCGCAACGCGCAAAAAGACCAGATGGTCGGCATCCAGGACCAGAAGGCCCGCCAGGCCATCAAGGACGAAGAAAAGAACACTGCCGAAAAAGAGATGGCGGTGAAGCAGGTTCAATCGGTGCGGCAGGCCGAAATCGACCGCAATGTGCAGGTCGTCAATGCCGACAGGGACAAACAAGTCGCAATCGTTGCCGCCGACCGGGACAAGCAGGTAGCGGTGACCAAGGCGGAAGGCCAGAAGCAGCAGGTCACGACCGTGGCCGAGGGCGATTTGGCGGCGGCCAAGCTGACCGCGCAAGGCATCCAGGCCAAGGGCGAAGCGGAAGGCGCGGCGGAAACCGCGCGCCAGATGGCCACGGTCAACCCGCAAATCACTCTTGCCAAGGAAATCGGCGAGAATGAGGGCTATCAAACCTATCTCATCAGCGTCAAACAGGTTGAGGCGACACGCGACGTCGGCATTGCCCAGGCTGCCGCCTTGGAGAAAGCCGACGTGAAGGTCATTTCCCAAACCGGCACACCGTCCGAAGGGCTGAGTGCGGTCGGAGAATTGTTTACCGCCAAGGGCGGCCAAGCGATCGGATCGGCACTGGAGGGTTTCAAGAATACCGAGGCCGGCGCGGCGGTTCTCCATGCCGTGACTGGCGGCGGCGGCGACAAATAAGGCGCGGAAGTCACCGCGGCACGCGATATCACTTCGACGGTTCGAAGCCGTAAAGCGTTTCGGGATTTTCCACCAAGATGCGGTGGCGGACCTGTTCGTTGGGGGCCCAGCGCGCCAGCAAGTCGAGCAGCACCGCGTCATCCGGCTTGTTGGGCTCGTTGGGGTGCGGCCAGTTGCTGCCCCAGACCAGCCTTTCGGGCGCGGCCTTGACCAGCGCCTGCGCGACGGCGGTCACATCGGCGAACCCCGGCGGGCCGTCCTTGCTGTTGTCGAAGGTCACCGACAATTTCACCCAGCACCGTCCCTTGTCGATCAGGCCGCGAACTATTCCATAGGCCGGGTGACCAAGCCCAAACGGCGGAACATGGCCCATATGGTCAAACACCAGCGCACAGGGAATCCGGTTGAGTGCGTCCTTTAATTCCACAAGTTGATCGGCGGTGGTTTGGAACTGCGCGTGCCAGCCAAGCGACGCCACCCGGGGGGCCAGGCTCTCAATCCCTGCGATGGCCGCAGGCGTGATCGCCGCCGTGCTCATGGAAAAACGGATGCCCCGGATGCCGCCCGTATCTAGCGCCTTCAACCCGGCATCGGAGATGTCCGGACTGACAACAGCGACGCCACGGGCATCGGGCTTGAGCCGCGCGATCGCATCTAGCGTGGCGCGATTGTCGGTGGCGTAGGCGCTTGGCGTCACGACAATGTCGCGTGTGATGCCCAGCCGCTGCTTCAAAAGCCGGTATTCCTGAACCCGCGCGTTCGGCTGGAGCGGGGTCTTGGCCTCCGCAGGCTGCGGAAAGCGCACCGCGTCGTAAACATGATGATGGCAGTCGCAGGCATTGGCCGGCAACTTGAGGGTCGGCGCTTCGGTTCCCGCGGAATTGGGCACGGCGATTTGGGCGCGCCCCTCTTGCGCTTGTATCGCCGCCACTCCGGAGACGGCGATCAGCCCGGTGCTTTTGAGAACAGCCCTTCTGGATATTCGTCTCTCGGTCATTTGTCGGGCAGCCGGCGCGTTTTTATCCAGAATGGGTCTTAAGACGAGAGATTCTTGCCCCGCAACAGCGTCGCCAACGCGCCGCCAAGCTCCTCCATGGTGGCTGGCTTGGAAATCCACACCTCGACGGCGTCGGAATTCTGCGTGTCATCAGTGAACCGGCTGAAATTACCGGACGTAACCGCCACCGGAATGTCCGCGCGAATGGCCCGCATTTCCTCCGCGAGCTCAAATCCCGACAAACGCGGCATAACCACATCCACAATAACGGCGTCGAATTGGTTCGGATCGTTCCGGAACAGCGCCAGGGCGACGATGGGGTCTGAACAAATGGTGCAACGATAACCCAAACTCTCAATGATGCGCTTCATCGCCGAGCCGAGAGGTTTTTCATCATCAACATACATGATGTGCTGGCCGTGTCCGCGAACGGCTGCCTCCGGCATCGATGCAATATCGGCCTCTCCCGAAAGTTCGGCTGGGAAATACACGCGGAATGCCGATCCTTTGCCCGGCTCACTCTCAACCCTGACGGCTCCGCCGTGATCCTTGACGATGCCATGGACGACGGAAAGGCCAAGCCCGGTCCCTTTCGTGCTCCTGGTGGTGAAGAAGGGTTCAAAAATCCGGCTGATGACGTCGGCGTCCATGCCGGTGCCGGTATCCTGCATGGTGATCCGGACATAACGGCCAACGTGCAAATCTCTCGATGCGGCGGCTTCGGCAATGGTGACGTCGGACAGATCCAGGCCAACATCGAGTGTGCCCCCCGCGGGCATCGCGTGTCCGGCATTGGTTCCGAGGTTCAGCACTATCTGATAAATCTGTGACGCATTACCCCGGATGGGTGGAAGCCCCGTTTTAAGATCTTTCCGGATTTCCACATGGGAAGGCAATGCCGCATGCAGAAACGCCATGGCGTCCTCGACGACGGGAAGCACGGAAATGGTGTCCAGCGGGGTCTTTTGCCGCCTGCTGAAAAAAAGTATCTGCCTGACGACATCTTTCGCCCGGTTCGTGGCTTGAAGGATTTCCAGGAAGGATGTGCGCGCCGGGTCTTCTGTCGTCTCCGTAAGACCCAACACCGCATTCGTTCCAATGATTGCCAGAATATTGTTGAAGTCATGGGCAATGCCCCCGGCGAGCGTTCCCAGAGCCTCCATTTTCTGGGCCTCCAGCAACTGTTCCCTGAGTACCCTGCGCTCCTCCTCGTTGCGCACCCGATCCGTGATCACTTCCGTGAACATGGTGATGCCGCCGATCTCGCCGCTACCCCTGAACCATGGCTGCACCACCCACCGGATGAAATCTTTCGTACCATCGCTGCGTAAAAATGAATCCGCGTCGCGAGCCACTCTGGCGCCGCCCAGGCACCTGCGGTGCACGGCCTTCCATTCCTCGCCAATTTCGGGAAACACCTCATAATGACTGAGACCCCGCAAGTCCCTGTTTCCCAGGCGGTAATCGGTCAGCCAGCGCCTGCTATAGGCGATATACCGCATTTCGGTATCAAACATCGCCACGGCGGCGGGGGTATTTTCGATCATGGTCTGCAGAATCTGCTTGTTCTCCTGCAGCGATTGCTCGGCCTTCCGGCGCTCAGACAGGTCGGAGTCGGCCTGGAACAGCGCGGCCTTTATCAACATCGCCGGCACGCGCAGAAGAGCGACCACCACGCCCATATAGAGGCAGCTCAAGAGCCAGATGGTCGTCGAACTGTATCGAATGCCGGGCGGGAGCAAGCCCGCATTTTCCGCCAGCAGCAGGGCAAGACCTATTGCGCCGCATGCGATGGCCAGGATCGTGCCCACCGCTTCGCCAGCCAGCAATCCCACCATCAGCACGATGACGAAATACATCGTCACGCCGGGCGAACGCACGCCCCCTGCAGTGACGGCGAGAGCGGACATCAGCGCGATAAGGCCAGCGCCGAAAAGCACGGCCGCCAAACGCGTCTGTCCGCGCTGGTTGACGCCCAGCACGGCCAAACCCAAAGCAGAAACGAACCCGATTGTGCTCAACCCGCGCGAAAGGGTGGCGGGCTGGTGCAATATGATCAGCGTGACAAAGAAAATGGTAACAAGCACAGTCCCGCAGAGCACGCGATACAGGATGCGGGAGCGCTGTGTCTGTTCCGGACTGTCAAACCGCGGCGCTTTCAGGAAGGCCAGCATCAAATTTCCCCTCCACGAACTTTGAAAAGGCGATCCCGCGATTTTGCTGCGTCATTCGATCCGGACGCATCTGCGATCACATTCATCCAAGAGTATCCCATGCGATGAAACGGCGCGTTCTTTTTTATGCGGTTCACCTCAAACAGTGGTTGAACCGGGCGTTCGGTGCGGCTGCAAAGCATAGTCCCCGGTCAAGGGGCGCGCCACTTGGCGCTGATGTGGCTGGAGCGATACACAGGCCCGCATTGAACACAGCCGGAGACTGGATCGCAACTGCAAGTAGCAGGCCCGCGCCTCTATTTCGCCCCAATGTGGGGCCCCAAATGAATGTTTTGGGGGCTCGCGAGAAAACGTGTTCCTTGATCGCTCGATCGCAGCGTTTCGCAAGGCAAAAGCCTTTCGCGCTTTGTGCGGCGTGGTTCTGATTTCCCTTTCCCCGCCGGCGGCATCACAAGTCCTGCGGGGCAATTGCGGCCATCCCGATCCCGACATCAGCATCGCCGGATGCACCAGGAAAATTCAATCCGACAGTGCGGACCTTCAATCCGGCAGGGACCTTGCGGCGGCCGCGGCGCGTCTTGCAACCGACTATGACCATCGTGGTGTCGCCTATGCGAATAAGAGGCTCTACGACCAGGCGATCGCCGATTACAACCAGGCGATCACCCTTTTGCCCAAAACTTTTCCCATGGCTTATTTCAACCGGGCAAACGCCTATTACGAGCAGGGTCTCCATGACCAGGCGATCAGCGATTACACCATGGCGATATTGCTCGAACCCACGGGGGCGGACCCGGATTTCCTGCTGGCCGATGCCTACAATTATCGCGCGAACGCCTATCAACAAAAAGGCCTCTATGACGAGGCGATCGCCGATTTTACCATGGCGATTTCACTCAAGCCCGGTTTGGAAAGCGCCTACGAAAATCGCGGCAACAGGTATTTGCGCAAGGCGCTCTACGATCTCGCCATCGCCGACTTCAGCAAGGTCATTTCGCTCAATTCACGCAATATCGCCAGCTATTATAACCGGGCCGTCGCATATGAGCAGAAAGGGCTCTACGACGAGGCCATCGCCGATCTCACCAAGGAGATTTCGCTCGCGCCCGCCGACAGTGATGCCTATGACAAACGCGGTCTCGCCTATGCGCATAACGGTCTGTATGACCAGGCTATCGCCGACTACACGCAGGCGATCGCGCTGAACGCCAAGGATATGCCGCTCCATCCTGGATTTGCCGCCCTCTATGCCGGCGCCTACAGCCATCGTGCGGGCGTTTACGAGCATAAAGGCGTCCTCGCCGCGGCCATCGCCGACTATCGTGCGGCACTGAAGCTGGACCCGAACATGCAATCCGCGAAAGACGCATTGACGCGTCTGGGCGCCGGACCGTGAGGGAGAGGAGCGGTCCGCCGGCCGGGACGCGCTCAAGCCCAAGTAAATCAAGGAAAAATTGAACCCTCGCCCGCTGCTGGCGCCTATGGGTATCGCGGGCTATGCACCCTTTTTTAGCCGCGGCCAGTCTATAACTCACGGCCCTATATTCCCCCAAGGACGGCATTTTTCCGCATGCGCAAGTCTTCCATCGCCTTCGCTGTGGTGACGGACAGTGACGGATTCCGGGCCCTGGAAGACGACTGGAACAAACTGTCGGACTCGCTCCGCCCGGCGCATTTTTTTCAGATCTTCAATTGGTGCTGGCTGGCGTGGCAACATGTTTCCTCAAGACGTGGCCGGCGTTTGCGCCTGTTGGTGGGAAGGGTCGATGGCCGGGTCGTATTGATTTGGCCCTTGATGGTGGTGGGCCCCTTCCTGCGGTTCCTTGGCTCCGATCTGTTCGAATACCATGACGTGCTGGTTTTGCCGGGACCACAACGAAGTGCATGGCTGAAAGCCGCGCTGCGCGCCGCAAAAAAACTTGGCGGCGCGGCGCTGCTGCTGCGCCATGTCCGGCAGGACGCGGACCTGGCCACGTTCCTGCTGCCCCAAAAAATCGGCGGACGATCGAACACCGCGGAGCGGAGCTGGCTTATCCGGCTGGATGAATTTTCCGGCTGGCAGGGTTATCTCGCGGCATTGCCGCAGCATTTGAGAAGCGATCAGAGGCGGCAATGGAGACGTCTTGCCGCGCTTTCATCGCCGGCCCGTTTCGAAGTCGTCGAAAATTGCGACGATCAGCTCGCTCTCGTGCAATGGATGCTTGCGGAAAAGATAAAGTGGCTGGAAGCACGCGGAGGCGCGGCGGGCGAATTGTTCACCTCAACCGAGTATCGCGATTTTCTCCATGGCGTTGTTCCGGCACTGGCGCGCGAAAACAGCGTGATGACCTGCCGCCTCGCCGCCGGCGAGGAGAATATCGCGGCGTCACTTGGGTTCATTCATCGCAATCACTTTTTCTTTTTCATATTCACTTACGATCCAAAGTGGGCATCATTTTCGCCCGGACGCCTTCTCATGTCGAAGGTCATTGAATGGTGCTTTGAGCATCGCATGGAAACATTCGACATGGCGTGGAGCGGGGACGATTACAAGTCGGTATGGTCGAATGGCCAACTCAGTGTTGGCGATCACCTGATTCCGCTGACCGTGGAAGGGCGGATCATTGAAACGTGGCACGGTACCGGATGCAGCCGGTTCTTTGCACGGCCGTGGTTCAAGACCGTTGCCCGATGCGCTCCCGCAAGCGTGCGGCGCGCGATCGGGGGACGTCTGGGGTCAAACGCAAAACTCATTGCCGATATGCGTCCGCGATGACCTGCAAAGGCGGTGAACTGGCGTTGCCGGAAACACTGCTGCGCGGGCGGGCTTGGCATTCGTCCGATCCCCATTGCGGGTCAGACGAATGGCGCGCCCTAGGGGAGTCGAACCCCTCTTGCAAGATTGAAAATCTTGAGTCCTAACCGATAGACGAAGGGCGCTGCCGGAAGGACCCGGGGTTTAGCGGCCAAGTCCCGGTTTGGCAACCCAAAATCGCCCAAAATCAGGCCCCGGCCGCCGCCGCATCCTCGATTTCCAACTGGACCCGGACCCGGCCGTTCCAGTCGTCTTGCCGCAGCCGCCCGGCGGCATGGAAAACCCTGCCCCGGCTCCCCAGCAGCGCGTCTCCCAGAGGCGTTCCTGCCGCCCTGAAGGCGATGGCGTCCAGCATGGTGCCGTCGCCGCCCTGAAGCCGCGCCCGGACATGGGCGCGTCCCACCACATCGGCGAAGGCCAGGCGCACATCGGCCAAACCCAGAAGAGGCTCGGGATTGCCCGCCCCATAGGGTCCGGCGGCGGCGATTTCCTGGGCCAGCGCGATATTGGCGCCGGCCGGGGACGACACCGCGTCCAGAAAAAGATCGTTGGCCGCCGCCAGCGCGGGCCCCGCGTCGCGGAATTGCGCCGCGATGAAATGGTGCAAGCCGTCCAGCTGTCCGGAGGTCAGCGAAAAGCCCGCCGCCATGGCGTGGCCGCCGCCATATTCGATGACACGCGCTTCGGCGGCGGCGCGAATGATGCTGCCGATATCGATTCCGGGAATGGAGCGGGCCGAACCGCGTCCCATGCCGCCCTCAAAGCCCGCGACAAACGCCGGCTTGGCAAAACGCTCCTTCAAGCGTCCGGCGACAATGCCCACAACCCCCGGATGCCAGCCCTCGCCCGCCACCAGCAGGAAGGGCGCGTTGGCCTGGGTTGCGGCCATGGCGATGGCTTCTTCCAGAATGGTCTTTTCGATCGCCTGGCGCTCCTTGTTGTGCAGGTCGAGCAGGGCGGCGAACTCCGCCGCCTTGCCACTTTCGCGCGCGGTCAAAAGATCCACCCCCAACGATGAACGTCCCACACGTCCGCCGGCATTGATCCGCGGCCCGAAGACAAAACCCAGATGGTAGGGGGTGAAGGGTCCCTTGGCGCCGGCCACGCCCGCCAGCGCCTGCAAGCCGGGGCGCGACATGGCGCCGATCTGGCCCAGGCCGAAACGCACAAAGGCGCGATTGATGTCCTTCAGCGGCACCACATCGCAGATGGTGGCCAGCCCCACCAGGTCCAGGAACAGCCGCAGGTCCGGCTCGGCCACGCCGCGCTCCTGGTAAAAATTCGTCTCGCGCAAATGACGGTTAAGCGCCACCAGGAACAGGAAGGTGACTCCGGCGGCGCAAAGATGTCCCAGTCCCGATGTATCGCCGGGCTGGTTGGGATTGACATGGGCGCAAGCCGGCGGCGCGGCCTCCACGCGATGATGATCCAGCACCACCACATCCAACCCGTTGCCGGCGGCTTCCTGCAATGCCGCCACCGCCGCCGCGCCGCAATCCACCGTGATCACCAGGCGGGCGCCTTCCGCCGCCAGGACGCGCATCGCCGCCGGTGTCGGGCCATAGCCTTCCTTCATCCGGTCGGGAATATAAATGCGCGGCGGCGCCCCCACCGCGCCCAGAAAATCCGACAGCAGGGCGGCGGAGGTCGAACCATCCACGTCATAGTCGCCGAACACCGCGATGCGTTCCTGTGCTTCCAGCGCGGTCGCCACCCGCGCCACCGCCCGGTCCATGTCTTTCAGCACCAGCGGATCGGGCAGAAGTTTGCGCAAGGTCGGCGCGAGATAGTCCGCGGCGTCCGCCACGCCCACCCCGCGCAACGCCAGCAGGCGCGCCAGCACCGGAGAAATCTCCCGCAGCAAGCCGCGCTCCAGCGCCTCGTCCACCGGCTTTATCAGCCAGCGGCGGCCCGTGAAGGAGCGGGCGACGCCGAATGCCGCCGCGCTGTTTTCTATGGGGGACTCAGGCACCTTTGTCGCGGCGATGCCGCGCCTTGATCCAGCGCACCGTGCCGGTGGAAGAGCGCATCACCACGCTTTCGGTGGTGATGAAATTGCCTTCGCGATGCACGCCGCGCAGCATGGAGCCGTCTGTGACCCCGGTGGCGGAGAACACCACATCGCCCGCCACCAGATCATGCAGCCGGTATTTGCGGTTGAGGTCGGTGATGCCCCATTTGGCGGCGCGCGTTCGCTCCGCGTCATTGCGGAACACCAGCCGGCCCTGCATCTGGCCGCCCACGCAACGCAACGCCGCCGCGGCCAGCACGCCTTCCGGCGCCCCGCCCATGCCCATATAGATATCGACGCCGGTGGAGGGATCGGTGGTCTCGATCACACCCGCCACATCGCCGTCGGTGATCAGCTTCACCTTGGCGCCCGCCTTGCGGATCTTGGCGATCAATTGCTCATGGCGCGGCCGGTCCATCACCAGGGCGGTGATGTCCTGCGGCCGCACGCCCTTGGCATCCGCCACCGCCTTGATGTTGTCCGCCGGTTCGGCATCCAGATCGATCAGACCTTCCTTGTAGCCGGGACCGATGGCGACCTTGTCCATATAGGTGTCGGGCGCATTGAGCATGGTGCCCGGTTCGGCCATCGCCATCACCGCCAGCGCATTGGCCATGGCCTTGGCGGTCAAGGTGGTGCCCTCCAGGGGATCGAGCGCGATGTCTATGGTCAAGCCGCCCTGCCCCACCTTCTCGCCGATGAACAGCATGGGCGCCTGGTCGCGCTCGCCTTCGCCGATCACCACCGTGCCGTCGATGGGAAGCACGTTGAACGCCGCCCGCATCGCCTCCACCGCGGCCTGGTCGGCATCATGCTCATTGCCGCGGCCGATCTGGGCGAAGGCGGCGATGGCCGCGGCTTCGGTAACCCGCACCGCTTCCAGCGCGAAGGAGCGATCCAGTGGTCTTTCCCCGGCGGGGGGACGAATCTCGGTCATCACTTCTCTTGCTTAAAGGGCGGTCGTCGACTCAGGATTCCATCGGAATCATACAGGGCCGGGCGCGAACCTTGTCGGAAGCCGCGATGGCCTTCAAGGCACGCTCCACACTGGCCTGTGAAGTTTCATGGGTGATCATGACAATGGCCACCGGCGTTCCGGGCGCGCGAACGCGCTGAATCATGCTTTCAATGGACACCCCCGCCTCGGCCAGATGACCGGCAATGGAAGCCAACACACCGGGCACATCCAGCACTTCAAAGCGCAGATACCAAGGCGATACCGCCTGTTTGCCGCCGGCGGGATCAAGCCGCGCCAGTTGCGACGCGGGGCGCCCGAACACCGGGCTGGAGGCGCCGGCAGCCGCTTCGACAATATCGGCAATCACGGCGCTGGCGGTGGGCGCTTCGCCCGCGCCGCGGCCGGAGAAAAAGAAGGAGCCCGCCTCGCCCGCATCCACCAAAACGCCATTTGCGGCGCCGGCCACATTGGCCAAGGCGGCGCGCGCCTTGACCATGGCGGGATGGACTTTCTGGTCGATCTTGCCGTCTATCCGGCGCGCCACGCCCAGGAGCTTGATGCGGTAGCCAAACTCCGAGGCAAAGGCGATGTCGTCCGGGGTGATGTGTGCGATGCCTTCCACCGCCACCGCGTCCAGATTGGGCACGGTGCCAAAGGCGAGAGACGCCAGCAGCGCCAGCTTGTGCGCGGTGTCGCCGCCGCCCACGTCCAAAGTGGGATCGGCTTCGGCATAGCCCTTTGCCTGGGCTTCCTTCAGCACCTCGGCAAAGGCGCGGCCGGTGGATTCCATTTCGGTGAGGATGTAATTGCAGGTGCCGTTGAGGATGCCCTTCACGGCATCTATCGGCTGGGCGATCAAGCCCTCGCGCAGCGCCTTGACGATGGGGATGCCGCCGGCCGCAGCGGCCTCGAACTTCAGGGTGACGCCATTTTGTTCCGCCAGCTGCGCCAGCGCCAGGCCATGCTTGGCCAGCAACGCCTTGTTGGCAGTCACCACATGCTTCTTGTTGGCCAGCGCGGTCTCCACCAGCCGGCGGGCGATACCTTCCTCGCCGCCGATCAGTTCGACCACCAACTCGGCATCGCTCTCGGCCAAAGCGAGCGGATCATCGCTCCAGCCCTTGATGTCGAAACCGCGCGCCTTGTTCCTGTCGCGCGCCGAGACGCTCACCACGTCCAGCCTGCGCCCGGCGCGGCGGGACAATTCCTCGCCGCGCGCGGCGAGCGCCTTCATCACGCCGCCCCCGACCGTCCCGAGACCGGCGATGGCAATCTTGAAAGATCCGGTCATTTCGCCGAGGCCAGTTTTTTCTTGGGGGGCGTGTCGTCTTTATTTGAATCCGGCGGATTGTTGGTGCCGGACTGCAGGAACTTCTTCACATTGCGCGCCGCCTGGCGGATGCGATGTTCATTCTCGACCAAAGCCACCCGTACATAGCCCTCGCCATACTCGCCAAAGCCGATGCCGGGCGATACCGCCACCTTGGCATGGATCAGCAGGTCCTTGGCGAATTCCATCGAGCCCAGCGTCTTGTATTTCTCCGGCACCGGCGCCCAGGCAAACATCGACGCCGGCGGCGCCGGAATCTCCCAGCCCGCAGCCGCCATGCTTTTCACCAGCACGTCGCGGCGGGACTTGTAGGTGGCGCGGATTTCCTTCACCACGTCCTGCGAACCGTTGAGCGCCGCGGCAGCCGCCACCTGGATGGGGGTGAAGGCGCCATAATCCAAATAGGATTTGATGCGCGCCAGCGCCCCGATCAGCTTTTCATTGCCGGCGGCGAAGCCCATGCGCCAGCCCGGCATGGAATAGGTCTTCGACAGCGACTGAAATTCGATGGCGATATCCTTGGCGCCGTCCACTTCCAATATCGAAGGCGGCGGATTGGCGTCGTCGAAATAGATATCGGCATAGGCGAGATCGCTGAGCACCCAGATTTCGTGCTTCTTGGCGAATTTGATGACCTCTTTGTAGAAGTCGAGACCGACCACCTGCGCCGTGGGATTGGAGGGATAGTTGACCACCAGCGCCAAGGGCGACGGCACCGAATGGCGCGTGGCCACGCCGATCTTGCTAAGATATTCCTCGGGCGAGGTCGCCGGCACATGGCGGATGGCGGCGCCCGCGATCATGAAACCGAAAGCGTGGATGGGATAGGCGGGATTGGGCACCAAGACCACATCGCCCGGCGCGGTGATGGCCATGGCGAGATTGGCGAAGCCTTCCTTGGAACCGAGTGCGGCGATCACTTCCTTGTCGGGGTCCAGCGTCACCCCGAAGCGGCGCTTGTAATAGGCGACATGCGCCTTGCGCAGGCCCTTGATGCCGCGCGAGGCGGAGTAGCGATGGGCGCGGGGATCGCGCGCCGTCTCGCACAATTTGTCCACGATATATTCGGGCGTCGCCATGTCGGGATTGCCCATGCCGAAATCGATGATGTCCTCGCCGCGGGCGCGCGCCTGCGCCTTGAGGCGGTTGACTTCCTCAAAGATGTAAGGCGGCAGCCGCTTGATGCGGTAAAAATCGGTTTGCATGACAGACAATCCTGAAGGCGCCCCAGAATCGGAGATTCACCCCGGCGAGGCAATCATTATTGGGTTAATTGGGGCGCTTTTTGAGCAAAGCTCATATGACGCCATGACCCGTTGTCAGCTCTGAACGAATATCTCCGCGCGGCGGTTGCCGGCTTCGCCCTTGGGCATGGATTCATAGAAAATGGGCTGGCTGTCGCCCACCGCTTCGATCTGCACCCGGTCGGCCGGCACCCCTGCCTTGATCAGGGCCTGAGCCACGGCATTGGCGCGCGCTTGCGACTTCTGGAAGATCACTTCCAGATGACGCTCCACCGGCATGTCGGCGGTGCGGCTGGAGGAATGGCCCACCACCTTGATGGAGCCGCCGCCGCCACTCGCCCGGAAGGCCGCCGCGGCCTCACGCACCTTGACTTGCGCCGCCTTGGGCAGATTGGTGGTGTCGCCGGGGAAATAGATGATCTCGGTGGGAGGCACGCCGCCATTCATCGCCGCGGACATGCCGATGGGCGATCCCGGCACGGCATCCAGATTGGCGACGACATCGCCGCCAACATTGGAATTTGCCGCCGCGCCGCGCGCGCCCCTGCGGGTTTCCGGCACAGCCGGGACAGCCGGCAGGCCGGTGCCGGCCGAACCAGCCTGGGCGGCGGTCTGGCGATAATGCGCCAGGATCGGCGGCGACACCCATTGCGCCACGCCGGCATTGAGCGCAGGCGCGGAGGACGGCCGGAAGCCCAGATCGGCGTCGCTGGGATTGGTCATGGCCATGCGGCGGGAGGCGGCTGTCTGCGGCACGGCGGGAACGGCGGGCTCCGCACCGGACGGCGCTGCCAGCGCCTCACGCGTTACGGGCGCGCTGGCGGACAGAGGCGTTGCGACCGGCACGGGCGGCGGCGCGGCGGAAGCCATGGCCACAGGTGCGGAGCGTCCAGCCACAGCGGGCACTGCGGCATTGGCCTGAGCAGCGCGTGCCGCCGGCGCAGGCGCCGTCATGGGCGGCGCGGCGGAACCCGCCGACGGCGGCGCATCACTGGCGCTGGGGGGAAGATCGTTGGCCGATGGCGGTGCGTCGCTGGCGCTGGGCGGCGGCGCCGAGGCCGCGCTGGCAAGCGCCTGGCGTGTGGCAGCCACGTCGGTGGCGCTCGGCGGCGGAGCGGCAGCGTCCGTGCCGGCGCGCAGGGCATCGGCGCTGTATTGCGCCTGGTTGCCGGCGGCGGTGACCTGTTGGGCGGTATTGGCCTGGGCGGCAGCGTCAGGCTGGGCCGGCCGGGCAGGAATGCTTGCCAGGTCGGGCGTGGTGGTGTTCGCGTCGGCCTGGGCCTGTTGCGCGCTGTCGGTGGGGAACTGGCTTTCCGGCGCCGGGCTGTCGTCGCCGCCCAACAAGCCGGTGGGATCCAGCTCGGCCATGGTCTGGCAACCCGTCATCCCAACCGCAAGAAGGACAGCCAGCGCCGCAGTCGTCAAAGGACGCGCGTAAATCTTGATCATGCCAAAAACGCCTTTAGTTACAGAGCCGGTCCCCCGCTATTGAAGCGCCAAATCCGGCTTGCCCGATATACAATGGGAGGCACCCTGGCGCCAGCAAAAGAGGGGTAAATGTCGTGAAAGACTGCCATATTTCGTAGGGCAGCCCTGCTTTGGCACAGCTTGCCGCCCTCCGCCGAGCCGGGCTATCACAGAATTCACGAAAGGCGCTTCCCGCAATGCCCGACAAAGGCCCAGCCGCCCCTTCCGCCGCCGAATCGGCGTCAGCGTCCGAAAGATTGGGGCCCGACAGGCTCGATACCGGCGAGTTTGCCAAAAACATGCTGACGGTGGGGGTGAAAAGCCAAAAGCTGGTGCTGGATTTCATCGCCCGCATGGCGTCCCGGGAGGAACCCGGCCCGATCGATCCGCTCAATATCTCCGGCGCCATGCTGGCGCTGGCCAAGGCAATGGGCAGCGACCGCGAAGCGGTGCTTGAGGCCCAGGCCCAGTGGTGGAACAATTTCATGACCCTGTGGGAACACACCGCGCGGCGCATGCTGGGCGGCGAGGCGTCCGCGGTGGTGGAACCCGCGCCCGGCGACCGCCGCTTCAAGAGCGAGGAATGGCGGCAGAACGAGATCTTCGATTTCATCAAGCAAAGCTATCTGCTCACCGCCAATGCCATGCAGGAGATGGTGGGCAAGCTCAACGGCCTGGACGACAAGGAACGTGGCCGGGTCGCCTTTTACACCCGCCAGTTCGCCGATGCCCTGGCGCCCACCAATTTTCCCTTCACCAATCCCGATGTGCTGAAAGCCACCATCGCCTCCAACGGCGAGAATCTGGTCAAGGGGCTGGACAATCTTCTGGCCGATATCGAGCGCGGCCAGGGCGAGCTTTCCATCCGCCAATCGGCCGACGGTTTTGTCGTCGGCGAGAATATCGCCACCGCACCAGGCAAGGTTGTGTTCCGCAACCAGATCATGGAGTTGCTGCAGTATTCTCCGGAAACGGATGAAGTCTATGAGCGGCCGCTGCTGATCTTTCCGCCCTGGATCAACAAATACTACATCATCGATCTGCGCCCCGAGAACAGCATGGTGCGCTGGCTGGTGAGCCGGAGCTACACGGTGTTCCTGGTCTCCTGGGTCAATCCAGACGCCGACATGGCGCAGAAGGGCTTCGAGGACTATATGCGCGACGGCATCTTCGCCGCCCTGGACGCGGTGGAGAAAGCCACCGGCGTGCGCGATCCCAACTGTGTGGGCTATTGCATCGGCGGCACCCTGCTGGCCGCCACCCTCGCCTACATGGCCAGCAAAGGCGATGACCGGATCAACTCCGCCACCTTCTGGGCGGCGCAGACTGATTTCAGCGAAGCGGGCGAATTGTCCGTGTTCGTGGATGAAGCGCAGCTGGATGCCTTGCAGCAGAAAATGGAGTCCGGCGGCGGCGTGCTGCCCGGCTCCAAGATGGCCAGCGCCTTCAACATGCTGCGCGCCAATGACCTGATCTGGTCCTTTGTGATCAACAACTATCTGCTGGGCAAGCAGCCCATGCCCTTCGACCTGCTCTATTGGAATTCCGACACCACCCGCATGCCGGAGAAGCTGCACCTGTCTTATTTGCGCAATTGCTATCGCGACAATGCCCTGGCGCGAGGCGAAATGAAGATGGCGGGGGTGAAGCTGGACCTCACCAAAGTGACGGTGCCGGTCTATCTGCAATCGGCCAAGGAAGACCATATCGCCCCGGCCAATTCGGTGTTCAAGTCGGTCAACCTGTTCGGCGGGCCGGTGCGTTTCATCATCGCCGGTTCCGGCCATATCGCGGGCGTGATCAATCCGCCCGCGGCGAAGAAATATCAGCACTGGACCAATGACGGCTTCCGGCACGGCAGCATCGAGGACTGGCGCAAAGGCGCGGTGGAGCATGCCGGCTCCTGGTGGCCGGATTGGGACCGCTGGCTCTCCGCTTTGTCAGGCGGGAAAGTGCCCGCGCGCCAGCCGGGCGATGGCGAACTCAAGCCGCTGGGTGACGCGCCGGGAACTTACGTCAAAGTGAAAGCGCAGTAATCATTCCCACCGCGGAAAGCTCAGCGCGCGAGGAATTTTGCGGCGTGATCAGGAGCGCCGAGCGATGTGTACAAGAAGTATATGAGCGAAGGCGCGACGAACTCACGACGCAAAAGAACCGCGCGCCCGATGTCACTTCATCTCCTTGTCCCGAATGGCGCGGAATTCATTGCCCTTGTACCAATTGGGCCAGGCCGTGGAATTGGCCAGCGTCTCGCCCACCTGATACAACGCCTTGAGATCGTCCACCGTGCCGCTCAGGTCCCAATCGGCCCGCCATTCATCCGACGGCTGATGATAGCGATGTTCGCGATAGTCATCGCGGAGCGCCTGTCCGGCCTTGGCGCCGCCCTGGACCAGATCATAGCCGCCAGCGGGATCCAGCATCGGCACGCCAACCTTGGCCAGGCTGATATGATCGGAGCGATAGAATTCGCCTTTTTCCGGTTCGGGATCGGGTGAGATCACTCTCGCTTGCGCTTTCAACGCAGCCGCCAGCGGGACTTCCAGTTCCGACGCGCCATTGCCGATCAGCACCAGGTCGCGGGCATGGCCTTCCGGCAGGCCGCCATCCAGATTGATGCCGCCCACAATGTGGTTGAGCGGCCAGAGCGGATGCTCTCCGAAATATTCCGAGCCCAGCAACCCCTGCTCTTCCAGAGTCCAGGACAGGAACGCCACCGACCGCTTCGGCTTGGCATGCGCGATAGCCTCGGCGATTTCCAGGATGCTGGCCACGCCCATGGCATTGTCGATGGCGCCATTGTGGATTTTGTCGGTTCCCGGCGCGCCCGGCTTGATGCCCAGATGATCCCAATGGGCGGTGTAGAGAAAATAGTCATCCGGCTGCGCGCTGCCCTTGACCACGCCCACCACATTGCGGCTGGCGGTATGGGTGATGTTGGAGGCGAGATGGGCGCTCAAGCTTTCGCCCGCCATCGCCACCGCATGAAAGCCCGGCCGGTTGGCGGCTTTTTTCTCCGCATCGTAGTCCAGGCCGGCGCGCTGGAACAAAGTCTTTGCCGTATCCAGGGTGATCCAACCCTGCAGCGGCGCCAGGGAGCCGTTCTTGTCCTTGGCCTCCAACAGCATCTGCGCCCCGGACCAGGAATTGCGCACCACCTCCCAGCCATAGGCGGCGGGAATGGTTTCATGCACGATGATGGCGGCGGCGGCGCCGTGGCGGGCGGCTTCCTCATATTTGTAGGTCCAGCGGCCGTAATAGGTCATCGCCTTGCCCTTGAAGAAATTGGGATCTGGCTTGGCGTCCTGATTGCCGGGATCGTTGATCAGAATGACCACGGTTTTGCCCTTTACATCCATTCCGGCATAATCGTCCCAACGATATTCCGGCGCCACCACCCCATAGCCGACAAACACCAGCGGCGCCTTGGCGATGTCGATGGTCGGGCTGGCATAGTGCGGCGTGACATAGACGGTATCGTCGAGATATTTGGGGGTCAGCGCGCCTTTGCCGGTGTCGAACACCAGCTTGGACTTGGCCGGGTCCAGTTCGATATTGACCGCCGGGACGTTCTGAAAATAGCTGCCGTGATTTCCCGGCAGAAGCCCGATGCGCTTCATTTCATCGGCGATCCATTGCGCCGCCGCTTCGCCGCTGGCTGAGCCGGGCCAGCGGCCTTCAAAAGCATCATCGGCGATCGCCTTGTCGCGGGCCGAAACATCCTTGGCGTTGATATCGGGAGTGGTGGCGGGATGGCCGGGATAGCTCGCGGCCTGCGCAGCCAGGCCGGCGGATGCAAGCAAGACGCCGCCGGTCAGGAAAATACCGAATTTGCTTTTATCCATCGCTTGTCCACCCGTTTGAGCACTGGTTCCGACAAGGGACGGTTTTATCAGTTGATCCGGCCCGGCAATAGTTTTTCGTTTTCGCCGCCAATCTGGTGATAGAAACCGGGGCCTTCCTGGCCGTTCTGCCAGTAATCGCGGCGGGGCCGCACCAGAAACATGTCACCCTTGAGGTTATGGACATAGCCGAAACGCAGCACGGTGAGATAGGTGGCGGCGAAATCCGTCTCTTCGCATTGGCCCTGGATGCAACGGAGCGAGATGCGGGTGGCGAGAAGTTCCGGATCGCGCGACACGTCTTTGGGCGCGCCAGGCGAAGCGCAGCGAATGGAAAGCGCCACCGCCCCCACCAACGGCTTGGCCCAACCGGCATCGCCACCTGGAACCGCCGCTACCCATAGCGCGATGCGCTTGCCCGTGACGCGATAGAGCACAAAGCCGGCGCCGCCTTTCTGGTTGCCGAAGTCGTGCGCCACAAAACCGAACGGGCGCTGCTGCGGCGGAGTCAGCACGGCGGGCGCGCCAAAAGTGCTTTCCAGGAAATCGCGCACAAAACTGTCCGGCGCGGCGCCGTTTAGGTCCGCCGATTTGTACAAGGCATGGGCGAAACCCTCAGCCGCCATCACATGGAACAGGGAGTTGTCGGAGGCATGCGCCGCCACCCGCCACTCGGCCGGCGCAAAAGCATTGCACTGGCCAGCGCCCAATCCGCTCAATGCCAAGGGCCGGATGGTGGGGCCGCGCAGAATGCGGTTCGACCAGGACGCGTTGGCGGCGGGAAAAGGCGGATAGAAAAATTCCTTGGCCAGGGTACGCGGCGGGTGCACCGAGAATTTCCTGGTGGGCGCGGGTTCGTCCTCGAATGTGAGCGAAACCGTCTGCGGCTTCACTTCGCCCTGGGTGATGTCATAGAGCGTGAAATGAACTTGATCGCCGGGGCGGCGGGCGCGGATCAGCTCGGAAGCCTGGCGCGCCGAAACGATGCGCACGCCGTCAATCGCCGCCACCACCATGCCGGGTTCGATCTTGGCTTTATCGGCGGGACTGTCGCCGATCACCTGTTGCACCAGCGCGCCGCCCCGGCCCAGCAAAGGGGTGCGCGCCGCGGCGGCAGGCGTGAGAGCGGCGAATTGCAGTCCGGAAAAACCGCGCGGCGCCGGAGCACGGTGCACCGCGTACAGCACGGCGGCGGCGAGCAGCGCCAGCGCGATCGTGAATGAGACGGCGATGCCCTTCCACACCATGCGCCATATCTAGCACAATCCTGCGGCGCTAGAGTCCGGCGGTCTCTGGCAGGCCAAGCATAATATTGAGATTCTGCACCGCAGCACCGCCCGCGCCTTTGCCCAGATTGTCGAACGCCGCGACTACCCGCGCCTGGGCGGTTTTGTCATTGGCGAAGACATAGAGAGTCAGGCCATTGCCGCCCGCCAGGATCTCCGCATCCAGGGTCTTGACCGCGGCGGCATCCTCCAGCGACGCCACCTTGACCAAGGGCCGGCCGGGATAGGCTTTGACCAGGGCGGCATGGATGTCGCGCGGCGCGGGTTTTGCGGGCAGCGCCCACAGTTGCAGCGGCACTTCCACCAGCATGCCGCGATAGAAGCGGCCGACGCTGGGCTCGAACAAGGGCGGATGCGAAAGCCCGGAATGTTTCTGCATCTCCGCCACATGCTTGTGCGCGAGATTGAGGCCGTAGAGCCGCGACACGGTTTCGGTGTAATCGGCCGCCTTGCTGTCCTCGAATTCCGCGATCATGTTTTTGCCGCCGCCGGAATAGCCGGAGACGCCGTTGACGGTGACCGGGAAATCCGCCGGCACCAGGCCCACGCGTGTCAAGGGACGCATGATGGCCAGGAACCCGGTCGGCCAGCAGCCGGGATTGCTCACCCTTTTCGCGGCGGCGATGCGCTGATAGCCATCACTTTCCAATTCCGCGAAGCCATAGGCCCAGCCTTCGGCCACCCGATGGGCGGTGGAGGCATCGATCACCCGGGTTTGCGGATTGTCGATCAGCGACACCGATTCCCGCGCCGCCTCGTCGGGCAGGCAAAGGATCACCAGATCGGCGGCATTCAGGGCAGCCTTGCGCGCCCCGACGTCCTTGCGCTCGGCATCGGACAGGGCGATCAACGACAGTTCGGCGCGCCCGGCCAGGCGCTCGCGGATTTCCAGGCCCGTGGTGCCTGCCGCGCCGTCGATGAAGATTTTCGCCTGCTTGCTCATTTGCTTTCCGCCGCCCGACATTGATCCCTGGCATCGACCCCTGACATTGACATGGGCGCAATGTGGTTCTTAGCTGATTTGGCCCTCCGGAATAAGCAAAGGGGGCGCGTCCCGGCCCTGCGCCGGGCGCAAGCCTAACCTATCACCGGGCCGGAAACGGGATATGCCAAAGGCCCGGCCCAAAACAGGGGGTCATGGCATGGAACCGCAAGCGATTTTCGAGAATTTCCGCCGTACCATCAGCGAGCATTATTTCGACTTGCACGGGCGGGTGGGCCGCTCCCAGTTCTGGTACTTCGTCCTGGCCAGTTTCGTCTTCGCCATTGCCGCTGCCGTCCTGCAAAATGTGACCTTCCTGCCGCTGATGGCGATCTACAATCTGGCCATGCTGTTTCCCACCGCAGGGATGGGAGCGCGCCGGCTGCAGGATATCGGACGCGACGGCAAGCTGATCTGGATATTCATCTTCGCCGGCTTCATTTCCCAATTCGTTTCCATGACGATGATGATGACGAGCTGGCTCCCCTTCGGCTTTTTGTCCTTCTTCCTGTTCGGGCCGATGGTGGTGTTGATCAACCTGGCCCTGCTCGCGGCCTGTGTGGTCCTGATCTATTTCTGGTGCCAGCCCGGCGATGCCGGCGACAATGCCTATGGCCCGCCGCCGCCGGTGTTCGATCCGTCTGTAAAACCGGCGGTCTGAGACTAGGGCTTGGCGCAGCCCGGAATGGGCGTGTCAAAGCTGTAGGTCTCGCCGTCATAGGTCACCACCAGCTTGCCCTTCTGGCAGGCATTGATGGCCCCTGTTTCCCACACGCTCCATTGCGCCTTGCCCCGTCCTTGGGTGGTTTGGCGCATGGCGGCTTCGGAGGTGGCGAACATGCCGATCAGGGCGGGCGGTATGGCGTCGCTGATGACCTCCTTGAGGGGTTGGCCGGCGCCATCGCTCACCTGCACGCCCTGGATTTCATCCCAAGTGACGACGCCGCCGGGCACCGGGCGCGTATGGACGATCTGAAGCACGACGTACTTGTCCAGGAGTTGTTTCATGCTGGGCGTGGTTACCGCCGGAGACGCCATCCAGCTGACGATCACCCGGCCTTCCTCCCCCTTGTTGTGATTAATCGTCAGATAGTCCTGGGCGATCTCGTTAGGCGCTGGCTTCCACAGCCGCGCCGCGGCGGGCGCGGCTATGGCCAGCAAAACCAGGGCGATGACGGATGCGCGCATGACGGCTCCCTCTTGGGCAGTTCCCTAGCATGCACCCCGTGTCGGTGTGACGACAAGCGGCCACAAAGAAAAACGGCGCGGATTGCTCCGCGCCGCCTCTCTTTCTGGCAAAAGCGTAATTAACGTTTGCTGAACTGGAAGGAGCGGCGAGCCTTCGGCCGGCCATACTTCTTGCGCTCCACCGCGCGGGGATCGCGGGTGAGGAAGCCGCCGGGCTTCAAGACCGGGCGCAGAGCGGGCTCGTAATTCACCAGGGCGCGCGAAATGCCATGACGCACCGCGCCTGCCTGACCCGAAAGACCGCCGCCATTGACGGTGACCACCACATCGAACTGGCCGTCGCGGCCCGCCGCGATCAAGGGCTGGCGCAGGATCATGCGCAGCACCGGACGGGCGAAATAGACCGTCTCGTCACGGCCATTGACGGTGATCTTGCCGGTGCCCGGCTTGATCCAGACCCGGGCGACCGATTCCTTGCGGCGGCCGGTGGCATAGGCGCGGCCCTTGCTGTCGCGCTTGTCGCCGGCCTTGGCGGCGTCTTCAGCCTGGGGCTGCCTGGCCTTGATCAGGGTGGATTTGAGTTCGGTGAACTTGTTGTCTTCGGCCATGTTTAGGCTGCCTTCGTTTTATGCTGCGTGTTCTTGGCGTTCATTTTGGCGACGTCCAGCTTTTCAGGGGCTTGCGCCTCGTGCGGATGTTCCGCGCCCGGATAGACGCGCAGATTGGACATCTGGCGGCGGCCCAGCGGTCCGCGCGGCACCATGCGCTCGACCGCCTTTTCCAGTACCCGCTCGGGGAAGCGGCCGGCCATGATGGCGCCCGCGGTGCGCTCCTTGATGCCGCCGATATAGCCGGTGTGGTGGTAATAGACCTTCTTCTTGAGCTTCTGTCCTGTCAGCAACACCTTGGCGGCGTTGATGACGATGACATTGTCGCCGCAATCCAGGTGCGGGGTGAAGGTCGCCTTGTGCTTGCCGCGCAGCCGCAGCGCGATGATGGAGGCGAGCCGCCCCACCACCAGGCCTTCGGCGTCGATCAGCACCCATTTCTTCTCGATCTCACTGGCTTTCGCCGAGTAGGTTTTCATGACGTGTCCTTGACTTTTCCTTGCTGGCGGTAGCCGCAAATCCGCGATTTCGCGCGGCTTATAGGGGTATGGCTCCGTAAGGTCAACAGAAATGCCGGAATATCAGGCACTTTCGGTATACGGTATTATAATACCGCTATCCCCGGCAGGTTCTCGTAGTTGACACCACAGGACTAGAGTCCTAGAACATGCCGGACAGGCCGACTTCTACCTCGCTAATCGTCGATAAATTCATCGGGCACCCGGGCCCCCTCAAGAGCCATGGAGAGGGCCTGCGGAAGTTGTTTGAGGATGTGATGGTCGGCGTGGGTTTTGGTCGGCCATTGGATGGGGCCCCTCGCGGGAAAGAGCGGCTGGAACATATCTTCCGTTCCGGCGAGCTTAGGGTTGAATCGGAGGCCAGGGGTGACGGTGGCGAAGATCACCAGTCGTCCCAGGATAAGCACATTGGCGCTCACATTGAGTTTCAGTTCTTGGCCGCTCGGACCTTCAGTCTTGATTGAGGCAAAGCCGTAACCGCTGCCCGGTTCTCTTGCCCCATCGGAACACAGTATCCATATCCGCCACCAGTCCGGCAAAGTGCCGTTCCTTTTGATGGTCGCGTGGTCGCAAGCGGGAATGGAAGGTTGATTTTCATATCCTGTTTCAGTCACTAGAACTTTTAGCGCGCACCAACGAGTGAGCCGCCTTATTTCACGCCTTCCCAGCGTTACCGATTTTCCCTGTATTAGCTTTCGTAACAGCGGTTGCGTCTTTTTCTCTAATCTGGACATCCACCCAAAGTTGCAAGGACCGCAGACGACATAGTGTTTTATCCCGTTTGGGACGCCTTTATGAGATCGGCGCAGGCGGTTTTTAATAACGGTTATGGAACCATTGGCCCGGTAATCGGCGCTCAACGTGGAAAAGCGGGAGCGCTTCCCGCGCTTGGGGAAAAGGTCTTTCAGGCCGTTAGAGAAAATATGCTCGCCGCTTGTGGCGGGGCGGGGACAAAAAAGGCATATTTTGCGTGTGACTCTCGGCATGGAAATGTCCAGTGAAAAAAACTGACGACACTACAGAGCGACTTAGTAAAATCCTGAAGGGCGCGTTTGCCGGCGCGCCCACGCAACTGAAAGCCATCCCCAAAAAGGACGGCACAAAACGGTCACTTAAAAGCCCCCGCGCCGGTTCTTCCACCGCAAAAACCGCGCGGCGGGGTAAGAAAAGTCAGGCTCACACAGGTTGATGGTAGGTCAGACGCTTTCCTTCACCGCCCTTGATCGTAAGGATGGTGCGTTCTTCGTCTGACAATTCGCGGGTTGAGTATCTAAAATCGAACTCTGCCAAATATCTGTGCAAATGCTTTTCGTCACAATGCTGATAAACGCCACGCATACCGCGCTTGAAGATTGAGAAATAACCCTCAATCGTATTGCTGTGGATCATCGGGGCGGACTTACGGCGCGGCTTGGCATATTCGCCCAGCGAGTGATTGACGGTGCCATGCTCGACAAAGTAATCGCCAGCGCCTTTGAAATTGCCGCCCTCATCGGTCATGAGGCGAGTTTCCTTGGCCACGTTGGCTTTCACAATTGCCATGACCGTGGCCTTGTCTGCATAGGGGATATGGAATGAGCGCACTTCCCCGCCACGCTCGACCAGGGACAGCACAACGCGCTTGAACTTGGGACCGGGGCCCTTGAGCATCTTGCGCGGCCCCTTGCCGGGCTTGATGTGGGCCTCTGAGATATTGCCGTAATAAGTTTCGTCAGCCTCTACGACCTTCCCCTCGCCTCCCATGGGCGGCAGGGGCGCATTCAGACCGCCACGGCGCATCGCTTCCATGACGCGATGGTGCAGGAACCAAGCGGTGTTGTATTCGCAACCAAGGGCGCGGTGCAGCTGGTGGGCCGAAAAGCCCTTCTTGGATGAGGCGGCTAAGTAGAACGCCTTGGCCCAGAGGGTCAGTTTGCAATGGCTCCGCTCCATGACGGTGCCGGTCATAACTGTGAAGTCCTTCCGGCAAACGGGGTTGCCGCAGCGGTACCGGCCCCCCTTCTTGGTGAGGTAAGCCTTGGCCGAATCGCACTTGGGGCAAATAGGCTTGGAGTCCCATCTGGCGGCTTCAAACCACTTCCGGGCCTCTGTTTCGTCGTGAAAATGGGGTGCAGCTAATACGTCTTTGGCCATGGGATTCGCTCCTAATGGCCAGATTTATAGCCTTTTAGCCTTGTGGTGTCAACTACGTAAACCTGATCCCCGGGCGATTGACGTGTAAATGGGGCATTCCCGCACTACATTCCCCGGCCATGACGGTTCCCGCTTCGCCTCCTCTGCTTCTCACGGCCCAGACCGGCGGGGTGCTGCGCCTGTTGCTCAACCGGCCACAGGCCCGCAATGCCCTGTCATCGGAATTGATGAGCGCCATCCGGGCGACGCTGGAAGGCGCGGCCAACGACAATGCCACCCGCGTGATCGTGATCGCGGCGGACGGGCCGGTATTCTCCTCCGGCCATGATCTGAAGGAAATGGCGCGGCATCGCGCCGATGGCGATGCCGGACGCGCCGCTTACACCGCTCTGTTCGCCCAATGCTCGGCCATGATGCAGGCGATCGTGCGCCTGCCCAAGCCGGTCATCGCCGAAGTCGGCGGGCTGGCCACCGCCGCCGGCTGCCAGCTGGTGGCAAGCTGCGACTTGGCGGTGGCGTCCACCTCCGCGCGTTTTGCCACCCCGGGAGTGGATATCGGCCTGTTCTGCTCCACGCCCATGGTGGCTTTGTCGCGCAATGTTTCGCGCAAGGCGGCGATGGAGATGCTGTTGACCGGCGAGCCGATTGACGGCGAACAGGCGATGCGCATCGGATTGGTCAACAAGGTGGTGGCGCCGGAGATACTGGAAAGCGAGACCACCTCACTGGCCAACAGGATTGCCTCCAAGCCGCGCCAAACCTTGAAGACCGGCAAGGAAGCCTTCTACCGCCAGCTCGAGATGCCTTTGGCCGAGGCTTATGCCTATGCCAGCAAGGTGATGACCGAGAACATGCTGGACGCGGAGGCCTGCGAGGGGATCGCGGCTTTTATTGAAAAACGGGAGCCGTGCTGGCCGACTTCGGGAGGCCGGCAGTGAGTGAAGTGGCCGACATAAGTTTGCCGACCTATCCCGACAGCCTGATCAAATCCATCCTGCGCAGCGTCAAGACCATCGCCATGGTGGGCGCCAGCGGCAATGACATCCGCCCCTCCTATTTCGCCATGATGTATCTGCTCAACAAGGGCTACAAAATCGTGCCGGTGAATCCGGGCATGGCGGGCAAGACCATTCTGGGCCAGCAAGTCTACGCCTCCCTGAAAGACGTCCCGGCTCCGGTGGACATGGTGGATATCTTCCGCGAGTCCCAATACGCGCCCCAGATCGCGCGCGAGGCGGTGGCGGAGAAGGACCGGCTGGGCATCAAGGTGCTGTGGATGCAGCTGGGCGTGATCAGCCAAGAGGCCGAGAAAATCGGACAGGATGCCGGCCTCACCGTGGTGATGAATCGCTGCCCCAAGATCGAGCATGGCCGCTTCTCGGGCGAGATCGGCTGGATGGGCGTCAACCGCCGGGTGATCGACAACCGCAAGCCTTTGCTGTTTGGTAAAGGCGGAAGCCTGAGAAACAACTGACCATGCGCGCCATTCTTTTGCTTGCCGCCGCGTTCCTGATCGTGCCCGCTCAGGCGCAGACGCCGCCTGTTCAGACGCAAGCCCCGCCCCTACCGGCGCAGACAACGCCGGCGCAAGCGTCGCCGGCCCAGGCGCCAACGCCATCCGCGCCGGAGCCCGGCCCCACCACCAGGCCCATACACACCGCTTATGCCGATACCGGCAAGACCTGTGACGGCTGGCCCCGTGCCGCCATCGGCATGGCGCCCGGCTTCTGCGCCGGAATCGTGGTCGGCCCACCGGCCGATTTCAATGCCCGCATTCTCAAGATGCCGCGCGTTCCCCTGGTGCTGCCGGGCGGGAAAGACGTCCTGGTCTCCGATCTGACCCAATGGGGCAGCAGCGGCGGCCAGATTTTCCGCATCACGGCGGAGCCGGGCAAGCCGCCCATTATCAAGCCCATCCTCACCGGTCTTTACATGCCGCATGCCATCACGCGCGGCCCCGACGGCAAGATCTATGTCAATGAGATCAGCCGCATCTTCCGCTTCGATCCCGACGCCGCCGATCCGCAAGCCAGCATTGAAACCGTGATCGCGGACCTGCCGGACACCCGCGTCAAGTTCAATCTTCATCCGCTTTCCAGCTTCATGTTCGATGCCAACCGGGACCTGCTGGTTTCGGTGGGGGCGCCGACCGACCGCTGCACCACCAAGGACGGCAAGCCGGACGGCACGGAATTTTGCCTGCAATCGGAAGGCGCGGATGCGGACAAAACCGCCGTCATCCGCCGCTATGCCTATATCGGTGGAGGCCGCTGGTCGCCCCGCTTCAAGATCATGGCGCAGGGCTTGCGCAATTCCATCGCCATGGTGCTGCACAAATCCGGCACCTTGCTGCAGGGCGAGAACGGCGTGGATTTTCCGCAAGCCGACAGCCCGTTCGAGGAATTCAATGTGCTGCATCAGGGCGCCCATTATGGCTGGCCCTATTGCTATGACATGAACGGCGCCGTGCCGCTCTGGGCTGACTCGCACATCATGGATTGCGACAGCCGCAAGCATACCAAGCCGGTGCGCCTGCTGCCGCCGCACGGATCGCCGTTGAGCATGCTCTATTACAATGGCGCGATGTTTCCCGAATTGCGCGGCAAGCTGGTGCTTTCCCTGCACGGCTATCGTCCGGCGGGGGCGCGGCTGGTCGCCTTTGAGGTGGACCGCCACGGCATTCCCTTGGTGGTGCCCAATGCCCATTATGACGCCTATGCGGCCCGGGAGGGCGACGCGACGGTCAGCCTGCCCTATCCGGGTCCCGCCGCCGAGCCGCTGGTGATCACGCCGGGCTGGAATACCGTGGTGGGCACCCATCCGATGGGCTCGCCGCTGGGGCTTTCCGTGGCCGAAGACGGCGCCATCTGGCTGGTCGAGGACAGAAACGCCACCGTCTTGCGTATCGCGCGCGACCGGCCTTAGAAGACCGTCATGTCCCTCGACAATGCGGCCATGACCGTGTTCGGCGACTCCATCTCGGGCAATTGCCTGAAGGTGAAGTTCGTCGCCGACCGGCTGGGCGTTCCCTATGACTGGGTCGAGGTCAGCGTGCTGAAGGCCGAGACCCGCACGCCGGAATTTCTGGCGATGAATCCGGCCGGTCAGGTGCCGGTGGCGCGGTTCGCCGACGGCGCGGTGCTGGCCCAGTCCAACGCCATCATGCTGCATCTGGCGGAGGGCAGCGACCTGATCCCCGCCGATGCCTTTGAGCGGGCGCAGATGTTTCAATGGCTGTTCTGGGAACAGTATAGCCATGAACCCGCTATCGCCGTACTGCGCTTTCAGAAATACTATCTTCAGAAAAAAGACGATGAGATCGACCCCGCCTTGCCGGTCAAATGCGCCAAAGCGCTGACCTTGATGAATGACCAGCTCAAGACCCGCGACTATTTCGTGGGCAGGAAACTGTCACTGGCCGACATCGCGCTGGTGGCTTATACCCGCTTCGCCCACCAGGCCGGCATCGGCCTGGCGCAATATCCGCAGGTGCGGGACTGGGTGCGTCGCGTCGAAAACGACCTTAAGCTCGAACATCTCGCCTAGGAGAAACCACCATGGCCGACTATGGCTTCAACACGCTTGCCGTGCATGCCGGGGCGCAGCCCGATCCCGCGACGGGTGCGCGCGCGACGCCGATCTATCAGACCACCGCCTTTGTGTTCGAGGATGCCGACCATGCCGCGGCCCTGTTCAACCTGCAGGTCTTCGGTAACATCTATTCGCGCATCATGAATCCCACCAATGCGGTGTTGGAGGAGCGGGTCGCCGCCTTGGAGAATGGACGCGCGGCGCTGTCCTGCGGTTCGGGCCATGCGGCGCAACTGCTGGCGCTGCATACCTTGATGGGGCCGGGCGACAATATCGTGGCGGCGCGCCAGCTCTATGGCGGCTCGATCAACCAGTTCAGCCAGGGCTTCGCCAAGTTCGGCTGGCATGTGAAATGGGCCGACGCCACCAAGCCCGACAGCTTCAAGCCGGATGAGCGCACCAAGGCGATCTTCATCGAAAGCATCGCCAATCCGGGCGGCATCATCACCGACATCGAGAAGGTGGCCAAGGTCGCCCATGACGCGGGGGTGCCGCTGATCGTGGACAATACCCTGGCTTCGCCTTACCTGATCCGGCCCATCGAATGGGGCGCCGACATTGTGATCCATTCCGCCACCAAGTTTCTGGGCGGGCATGGCAACTCCATGTGCGGGGTAATCGTGGACAGCGGCAAGTTCGATTGGGGCAGCGGCAAGTTTCCGTCGCTGTCGGAGCCCTGCCCATCCTATCACGGCATGAAATTGTGGGAGACCTTCGGCGACATGGCCTATGCCATCGCCTGCCGGGTGCTGGGACTGCGCGACCTGGGACCGGCGCTGTCGCCGATGAATGCGTTTTTGGTGCAGACGGGGATCGAGACCCTGCCCTTGCGGATGCAGCGGCATTGCGACAATGCCTTGACGGTGGCCAAGTGGTTGAAGGCCAGTTCCAAGGTGAGCTGGGTGAATTACGCCGGGTTGGAGGACAATGCGTGCTACGCCCTGCACAAGAAATATTGCCCCAAGGGCGCCGGCAGCGTGTTCACCTTCGGTCTCAAAGGCGGCTATGACGCGGGCATGAAGATGGTGAACAGCGTGAAGCTGTTCTCGCACCTGGCCAATATCGGCGACACCAGAAGCCTGATCATCCATCCCGCCTCCACCACCCATCGGCAGTTGTCGGATGAGGACCGGATCAAGGCGGGCGCGGGCCCGGATGTGGTGCGCTTGTCGATTGGGATCGAGGACGCGGCGGACATTATCGCGGACCTGGAACAGGCGATGGGGTGAGGAGAGGCGCGTGTAGCGCGTGAGCAGGTCCGGTGGACCTGCGAAAGCGACGAACGCCGCGAGCTTGGGCGAGCGGCCGGGTGCATCAAGCGGGCTGATAGACCCGCAACTCATACGCATGCCACACGGCGGCGCAGAGCAGCAGCGCGGCGGTGACTTGATGGGCGGCGGCCAGCCATTCCGGCGCCATCAGCAGCAACGTGGCGATGCCGAGAAAAATCTGGAAGACGGTGATGATCGCTACCGTCTCGGCGCTGGTTTTGGCATAGCCGTCTAGCTTGATGCCCTGGAGATAAATCCAGACCGCACAACCGGCCACCAGATAGGCGCCGATGCGATGGTCGAATTGGGCCAGGCCGCTGTCCTCGAAGAAATTGATCCACCAGGGCGAAGCAAAAAACGGATTTTCCGGAAAGACATGACCGTTCATGTCCGGCCAGCTGTTGTAAACCAGCCCCGCATGCAGACCCGCCACCAGCGCGCCCAGCAACATCTGGCAATAGACCAGCACGGCAAAACCGGTGGCGCGCTTGGACATGCCGGTGCTCTTGCCACCGCGCAGATATTCCAGCGCGATCCACAATATCGCCACCAGCAACAACAGCGCCGCGCCCAGATGAATCGCCAGACGGTATTGGCTGACCGAGACGCGCGTCTCCAGACCAGATGTCACCATCCACCAGCCGATAAAACCTTGCAAACCGCCCAGCAGGAACAGCACGACAAAGCGCGGCCATTCCGTGCGCTTGATGGCGCCGCAGGCGGCGAACCAGACAAAGGGCACAAAAAACACCGCGCCCAGCAAGCGGCCCAGGAAACGGTGAATCCATTCCCACCAGAAAATGCCCTTGAAAGCCTCCAGGCTCATGCCGCGATTTTCCAGAACATATTGCGGAATGCGCTGGTATTTGGCGAAGGCGTCCGCCCAGGCCGCGCCGCTCAGCGGCGGGATCGCCCCCATGATGGGATTCCATTCGGTGATGGAGAGGCCGGAGCCGGTCAGGCGCGTCAGCCCGCCGATGGTGATCATGGCCAAAATCACCAGCGCCACCGCCAACAGCCAGAAACCGACAGCGCGGCGGCTTTTCCAGAAATGAGGTGCAGCTTCCATGCCGGCTCTGATACCTTCCCGCCTCCCAGCCGTCAAAGAAGCAAGATGTCCCGCCGCACCAAGACCCTGATTGCCGCCATTGTGATCGTGTTTTTCTGGCTGCCCTTCTATGCCCTGTTCATCACGGGCCTGGCGCGCCATGTGTTGCCCGGCGCGCCCTGGTATGTGGCGCTGTTGTTCTATGCCCTGGCCGGCACTTTGTGGATCGTTCCCATCGGGCTTTCGTTACGCTGGATGTATCGCGAGCCCGCGCCAAGGAAATAGCAGGCGGAAATGATCGACAACACGGAACAAGGTCGCTTCGAACGGGAAGAGAACGGCCTCCTCGCCTGGGCCGAATACCGCGTCCGCGACGGCAAATATCATATCCCGCATGTCGAGGCCGATCCGTCCTTGCGCGGCACCGGCGCGGCGGGGCGGCTGATGCAGGACATTGTGGATCATGCCCGCGGCCAGAAGTTGGTGATCGAGCCGCGCTGTTCCTACGCACGCGCCTGGTTCGCCCGCCATCCCGAGGCCAAGGACGTTCTCGACTGAGCGTTGCCGCATGGCCTATGGTCGGTGATCGACCGCATGGAATCGCGGCTTGGGGGAACAGGCATGTGGCGCATCAAGTCCCTGGACGCGGTGCTGGCGACCGCGGAAAAGAAAAGCCTGCATCGCAGCCTGGGCGCCATCCATCTCACCCTGCTGGGCATCGGCGGGGTCATCGGCACCGGCATTTTCGTGCTGACGGCGGAGGCGGCGCAGAAAGCCGGCCCCGGCATGATGCTCTCCTTCATCATCGCGGGCGCGGTCAGCGCCGTGGCGGCGCTGTGCTATGCCGAAATGGCGGCGATGGTGCCGGTGTCGGGCTCGGCCTACACCTATTCCTACATTGCCCTGGGCGAGGTGACGGCCTGGATGGTGGGCTGGGCGCTGGTGCTGGAATATGCGGTGGCGGCCAGCGCGGTGTCGGTGGGCTGGTCCGGTTATATCGTGGGATTGCTGGCGCACCTGCCCCACCCAATCGTCATCCCGCCCGCCTTGGCAGCCGGACCTTATGCTGGCGGGGTGGTGAATCTGCTGGCGGTGGTGGTCGCCCTGGTGATCACGGCTTTGCTGGTGGTGGGCACCCGCGAAAGCGCCACCGTCAATGCCGTGCTGGTGATGGTCAAGCTGGCCGCCCTCGCCGCCTTCATCTGGCTGGCGCTGCCGGTGATCAGTAGCGGCAATTTCCATCCCTTCCTGCCCAACGGCTGGGGCACCATGGGCGTGATCGGCGCGGCGTCGTCCATCTTCTTCGGCTATGTCGGCTTTGACGCCGTTTCCACCGCGGCGGAGGAAACCAAAAATCCTCAGCGCAATTTGCCCATCGGGCTGATGGCGTCCTTGGGCATCTGCACCGTGATCTATCTGCTGGTGGCGGCGGGCGCCATCGGCTCCTACGGCGCCCAGCCGGTCTATGGCCCGCATGGCGAAGCCTTGGAGCCCGGCTCCATGTCGTTGCAGGCGCAATGTTCGGCACTCATCACCCAGCCCATGGCCTGTTCGCACGAGGCCCTGGCGCATGTGCTGCGCTCCATCCACCATCCGCTGCTGGGCAATCTGGTGGGACTGGCGGCGGGCCTCGCCCTTCCCACCGTGATCTTGATGATGATCTACGGCCAGACCCGGATCTTCTTTGTGATGGCGCGGGACGGGCTGTTGCCGGAAATACTTTCCAGCGTGCATCCCAGGTTCCGCACCCCGCATGTCGTGACCTGGATCACCGGCATCTCGGTGGCGTTCGGCGCCGCGTTCCTGCCGGTGGGACAGCTGGCGGATTTTTCCAACTCCGGCACCTTGTTCGGTTTCGCGGTCGTGTCCCTGGCGGTGCTGGTGATGCGCGCCACCCAGCCCGGGCGCCCGCGTCCGTTCCGCGCCCCCATGCTGTGGCTGTTCTCACCGCTGGCCATTCTGGGCTGTGTGGTGCTGTTCTTCTTCCTGCCCTGGCAGGCGAAACTGTTGTTTCCCATCTGGACCGGGATCGGTCTGCTGTTTTACTTCGCCTATGGCTATCGCCACAGCCATGTTGGACGGGGCAAGGCCGAGCTGCCGGAGCTGGACAAGGATGCGCCCGCTCCAGTGATCGCGGATTAATCGCCCTCTTCCGCCACCGCGCGTTTGAGCATGGCGAACAAAGCCGCCAGGGCGCATCCCATAATGATGCCGTAGGTAAGGTCCTTGACCAGGGTAAAGCCGAAAGTCGCCAGCAGCACGACCATCTCCCGCCAATTGCCCAGCAGCCGCCAGAACTCCTTTTTCTCCGCCATGTTCCAGCACACCACCACCAGCACACCGGCCAGCGCCGCCAGCGGCACAAAACTGGCCAAGGGTGCGGCGACAAGAATGAACAGCAGCACAAAGAGGGAATGCAGCATGCCGGAGATCGGGCTTTTGGCGCCGGCGCGGATATTGGTGGCGGTGCGGGCGATGGTGCCGGTGACACTGATGCCACCGAACAGGGCCGACGCCATGTTGGCGACGCCTTGCGCAACCAACTCCATGTTGGAGCGGTGCCTGCGGCCGGTCATGCTGTCCGCCACCTTGGCCGACAACAGGCTTTCCACGCCTCCCAGCAAGGTGAAAGAGAAAGCGCTGGGCAAAAGCTGCCACAACAGATGCGGTGTCATCGCAGGCAGACGGGGCGCCGGCACGCCATGCGGCAATCCGCCAAAGCGGCTGCCGATGGTTTCCACCGGCAGATGCAACAAGGCACCGGCAACACTTGCGGCCACCACGGCAATCAGCATGCCGGGCCAGTTGGGCTTCAGCCGGCGCAACGCAAAGATCAGCGCCGCCGCGCCCAGCCCGACAGCGGCCGCCGCCGGATTGAGCGTGGGCAAAGCGTGCAGCAACATGGCGAGCTTGGGAAAGAAGGGGCCCGGCTCGGCACCCTGAAGCCTCAGTCCGCCAAGGTCCTTGAGCTGGCTGGCGAGGATGGTGGCGGCGATACCGCAGGTGAAACCGACGGTGACGGCATGGGGAATGTGACGGATCAGCGAACCCAGCCGCAGCACGCCCAGCAACAACAGCAGCAAGCCGGACATCAACACGGCGACCGCAAGTCCCTGGACACCAAACTGCGCCACAGTCGCGGCGACCAGCACAATGAAGGCCCCGGCCGGGCCGCCGATCTGGTAGCGGCTGCCGCCCAGCGCCGAAACCAGGAAACCCCCGATGATAGCGGTATAGAGTCCCCGCTCCGGAGAAACGCCGGACGCCACCGCAATGGCCATGGACAGCGGCAGGGCGACGATGGCGACCGTCAGTCCCGCCAAGGCATCGGCGCGAAACTGGCTGACGCCATAACCCTCTTGGAGGATGGTCGCCAGCTTTGGGCGATAGAGATGGGCTGTGGCGGAACCGTCGGGCATCGGGACTCAATTGTGGGACGGCTAAGTTTAACATAGCAGCGCCGTACAACTCTCTTAGGGAATATCCCTGAGGGAATATCCGTAGTCTGCCGCCCCGAATGTCTCGATTTCGGCCGGAACGGGCCTCATAATGGGGACGCCGACAACAGACCCAATGACAGGCCAAAACACCGGGAGGCTCGCATGGACATCAGGGCAGCGCGCAAGGAAGCAAGCGATTTTCCGCAAGAACTTCTCGACCTGCTGGACTCCTATGTTCATGGCGGCATCGAGCGGCGGGAATTCATTTCCGGCGCGCAGAAATTCGCCACCGTCGCGGTCAGCGCCACCGCCTTGGTGGAAATGTTGCGGCCCAATTACGCTTGGGCGATCCAGGTGCCGGAAGACGACAAGCGCATCAAAGCGGAAAATGTGACGGTGCAATCGCCCAACGGCACTGGCCATATCGACTGCTATCTGGTGCGGCCGGCGGCGGCGCGCGGCAAGCTGCCCGCCGTGCTGGTGATCCACGAAAATCGCGGGCTCAATCCCTACATCAAGGATGTGGCGCGCCGCTTGGCGGTGGCGGGCTTCATGGCCATGGCGCCGGACGGGCTGACCTCGGTGGGCGGCTATTCCGGCGACGACGAGAATGGCGCCAAGCTGTTTCAGCAAGTGGACGGCGCCAAGATGCGCGAGGACCTGTATGCCGCCGCGGTCTATCTCAAGAACCGGCCAGACTGCACCGGCAAGCTGGGCGCGGTGGGCTTCTGCTTCGGCGGCGGGGTGGTCAACAATCTGGCGGTGCGTATGGGACCGGAACTGGCGGCGGCAGTGCCTTTCTATGGCGGCCAGCCGAGCGCCGAAGATGCCGCCAAGATCAAGGCGCCGGTCAATGCGCAATATGGCGAGCTGGATACCCGCATCACCGGCGGCTGGCCGGCTTTTGACGCGGCCCTGACCCAGGCGGGCGTGCCGCATGAGGGCCACATCTATCCCAAGGCCAATCACGGCTTCCACAATGATACCACGCCCCGCTATGACGAGGCGGCCGCCAAGGAGGCCTGGCGGCACACTCTGGATTGGTTCAACAAATATCTGAAAACTTAGCCCTAAGGGCCTGTCAAGACTTAAGTTCGCCGCCCTGAGGGACGTTCTGGGCGGCGTGTCCGGGCGTGATGGCGAGATAGGGGCCGCCCAGGGTCGAGCTGGCCACCGCAGCGCGGGAATCCACCGGCAGCGCCAGGTCGTCGCGCAGCTTGACCTCGATCACCGCCTTGTAGCCCTTCTGGTCCAGCGACAGGCCGGTGATGGAGCCGATCTTGGTGCCACCCAGCCGCACATCGCTGCCCACGCTCAGTCCGGACGCGTCGCCCATCCGTACCCGCAAAGGATAGCTGCCCAGGTGCCCGGTGCCGGTCCGAACCGACATGAAGATCAGAAAGGCGATGGCGACCAGGATCACCAGCGCGCTGACGGCGGTCTCGAAGATATTGCCGCCCCGCAGGGCGACTTTCGGAACAGGAAGAGCCATATCGAAATCAAAACCCCGCGTCACAACCCGCTGATTCTGGCAGCCGCAAATACGACCCGAGAATAGAACCATCGCCGGGCCGCCCAGGCCCGCACCATAGCAGAATCCGCTGGGGGAAAAGCCATGGCGGCGCAGGCCGCGTGGCCGAAATCAGGTTCTCGTCAAATAGAATCGCAAGCTCCGTAAATCGTTAATTCTGTTCGTGCGCCGGGTTAACTGCATACAGGGAACTGACAGTTGGTCAACCCGAACTGCTTGTTCCGGCCCGCCGCCGGGCGGTACAGTTTCTATTCCGGTTGCCGGCGCGGCGCCTCAGGGATGGAGCAAGTGCTGATGGGGTCGTTTTGACACGATAATGCGGCGCCCATGACCGGTGACATTCACAGCCTGAAACGAATCGCGCGCGCCGGCGTCTGTGTCGTGGTGTTGATTGCCAGCCTCGCTTTGGCGGGGTGGCTGCTGAATATCCCGGTGCTGACCAGCATCGTGCCGGGCTGGCCGCGCATGGCGCTGGTTGTGCTGTTGTGTTTCTTGATTTCGGCCGGGGCGGTTTTCGAACTGACCCTGCCGGTCAGGCACCGCTATCTCCGCCTGGCCCGGTTTACCGCCGCCGGTCTGCTGGTGGCGGTCGGCCTGTATTTCCTGATCGATTTCGCGGCGGGAGGGGCGCTAATCGCCGCCGCCGGGGGGCTTTTTGATCCGCCGCTCGGCCGCCCGTCGCCGGCCAGCGCTTTCAACTTCCTGCTGGCCGCGCTGGCCTTGCTGATGCCAGAAAACGAACGCGGCGGCCGCCTCTATGCCGGCCTGATAGCCTTGGGCCTTGCGCTGACCGGATTCGATTTTGCCGGCTATGCCTATGACATCGCGGCGCTGTCGCGGGGGCCGGCCATTTCGGCCATGTCGATGCCCACCATGCTCTGTTTTGTCCTGCTGTTCGCCTCCGCGCTTTTGGCCAGGCCGCGTGACGGCTGGACGGCGGTGATTTCCGCGCCCAACAGCGGCGGCATCGCGGCGCGCCGGCTTTTTCCCGCCGTGCTGGTTCTGCCCTTCGTCATGAACGGCGTGGTGGTGTTGGCCTACCGCTTCCATCCCTTCGAAGCCCAGCTTGGCTTCGCCGTTCTGGCGGTCTTGACCTCCATCGGGCTTTGCATCGTCACCATGGTGATCGCGGGCTGGCTGGCGCGCCATGAAGACGAGCGGCAGCGAAGCCAGGAACTATTGGAGGCGATTGTCGATAACAGCATGGCGGTGATCTATGTCAAAGATCTTGCCGGCCGCTATGTGATGGTCAACCGCCGCTATCTGGACGTCTTTCATCTCGAGCGCCAGGCGGTGATCGGAAAAACCGATCACGATCTATTTTCCAAATATGAGGCCGATTCCTACCGGGCGATGGATGAAGACGTCGTGCGCGCCGGCCATGCCATGACCGGAGAGGAAATCGCGTCCCAGGCCGACGGATATCATACCTATCTCTCGCTTAAGGCGCCGCTGATGAACGCGGCGGGCCGTCCCTATGCCACATTCGGGATTTCCTCCGACATCACCGACCGGATGCGCAGCCAGAAAGCCCTGGCCGCCAGTGAGGAGCAGACCCGCCTGATCGTGGAAACCGCGCTGGACGCGGTGGTCAGCATCGACCGCAACGGCATCATCACCGGCTGGAACAGCCAGGCGGAAAAAATCTTCGGATGGCCTCGCGGTACCGCCCTTGGCAGGCCGATCGATGAAACCATCATGCCGGAGCGCTATCGCGCCGCCCATAAGCGCGGCATGGCCCGCTATCTCGACACCAGGGAGGCCCGGATTCTCAACAAGCGGATCGAGATGATCGCGCTGCATCGCGATGGCCGTGAATTCCCGGTCGAGCTCTCCATCACGCCCATCCGGTCGGGCGAGACCACCGGATTCAGCGCCTTCATCCGTGATATCACCGAGCGCAAGGACGCCGAAAAACGGCTGCAGACGCAGTTGGAACGGCTGGCGCTGCTGGAGCGCCGTGCCTCAGCAGCGCGGCATGGTGATTGACGTGGCGGCCCAACTCGAGCCGCAAGGCGGAACCATCATCATCCGCACGACAGCGCTGGCCGGTTCCCTCGCTGGTTCTCTGGCTGGTTCGGCGGGCCGCATACAGCTTGCGGTGGAGGCCGGCGGCGTGGGCATGGACAAGGATACGCGCCACTGCCCATGCCGAGCCCCGGGCGCAAAAGCGCGCAAAACGGGACGGAACTCCCGCCGCTGCGGCTGCTGTTGGTCGATGACGACCCCGCGGTTCAACCCAGTTCGTGCTGGAACTCGACGGTCATGCAGTGGTGGCGGCGCAATAGAAATACTGCGTGATGCAAAAGAACAGGAACGGAATTTCGACGTGATCGTAACCGATCTGGGCATGCCCTATGTCGACGGCAATCAGGTGGCCCGCGCGGCCAAGGAACTCTCGCCATCCACCGCCGTGATTTTCCTAACCGTTGGGGCGCGAAAATGGGAAACAGCGAACAGCGCAGGCATGTCGATTATGTGCTGAGTGCTGACGAAGCCGTTCGATCTTAACAAGTTGCGCGCGGTGCTGTTGCGCCATCTCGCGGCACAAAAGTAGACCGCCTGTTCTTCCGCCGTGATTGGTGAACCTTAACCGTCATTAACATCGAATACCTTCGGCGCTGCACAATCGAACGCGCTTGTTTGAATTGCGCATGAGGCCTAAATTTGCGGCAAACAAATGAGGGTCGGCCGCTGCAAAAAGCAGAACGTGGGAATGGAGACAGCGCGATGCATGTGATGAACACCGAAGTTCAGAGGAAATTCCCCGCCCGTCAGTTGGAAGTAGACGCGTTGAAACATCTGATCCACAAACTCAGATGGATGGGATTGGACGAGGAAGCCGAAAATGCCTGCGCGCGGCTGACGCGCCTTTCGCCCGCCGCGACGATTTTTACCGGGCCGCAGGATACGGATTGAGCGCGACCTGGGCCTTGTGCGTGCAACCTGCGCGCCCGGTAGCGCGAACCATCAAACGATCGGCCACCTTTCGGGCCTGACGTCGCTCAAGAAATGGCGTGGTTAACCGTATTTGCGTTCCATAGCTGTTGAACCGGCTGCGCTTTGATAGGCTGCCGCCATGACTCAGGCGACAGTCCGTGTACGGAAGGTCAAGCGGAGAAAGCGGCACTTCCTGGACCACACCATGGGCCGCGTCACGCTCGCCGTGCTGATTGTATCCGCGATCGGTTGGGGCGTATTTGTCTGCGTTGAGATTTTCGGCAATAGCTCCACCCAATACGACCGGGCCCTGGCCGACTGCATAAGTGCGCACACGCAGGAAAAAAGCACGTTGAGCGGCGAGGAGGTGCGCAACATCGCGTCTACCTGCGCGAGCAGCATGCCTCCCGATCACTAGGGGCCCAAACACGCATCGAAGCGGCAAGCCGGAACCGTATCGCTTGAATCCCGAAGTCGCTGTCGCACGCGGGCGGGAAAGCGACGCGCCGGGAATCCCGCCTAACGGTGATTCAGGAGAGCCAAACAACAGAAGCTCTGCGCTTCGGTCCTGCCGCGCCCATGACGGCGGCGCACTACGCTGACGCTAGCGCCGCCTATGGGCCCCTCAAGTCGCTGTCGCGGCGGGCAATCTGCGCGGGACTGCCTGCTGCCGCGGGCCGATAACGGCGGCCCTGCTACGCTGTCGCTCGGGCCGCCTATCGGCCCTTGGCATTCGTTTGCCGCCCGTTGGGCGACAAACGAATGGTCGGAACCGCGGGGTTTTGAGCGGTTCGCCGAAGGCGAACGAAATGGTCCGGCGGACCATTTCGAGCGAGAAACGCGCGTCGCGCAAGCGGCGCGCCGGGAATCCCGCCTAAGTGCCTTGATGGTAAAAGCCTGAGTTTTCGTCTGCCGCGCGCGCCCTCTATCCGCTGTCGCGGCGGGCGCGCTTGGCATTCATTTCCGCGCCAATGGCGCGGAAATGAATGGTCGGAACGGCGGGATTTGAACCCACGACCCCCTGCCCCCCAGGCAGATGCGCTACCAGGCTGCGCTACGTTCCGATACCAATTTTGAGGGCCAAATCCCTCGGGGGCGCGGACCATAGCGGCGGTCCCCGCCGCCAGCAAGCCCGTATCAAAAATGGCTGAATTGGCTATCCAAAGCGCTCTCTGGCCGCTTGCAGGCGGTCCTTGAGACCCGTCAGCTCGTCCAGCAGCTCTTCCAGCCGCTCACGCTCCTCGGCCGCCAGGAATTCCTCCTGGATGGTTTCGATCATGGATTCGACCGCCGTGGGTGGCTGAACCGCTGTGACGGGAGCGGCATCCAGCACCGGAAAGTCCCGCTCGGGGCGAGCCGGCGCGGCAACAGGCTCGTCGAAGAAAGGCAGCGGCATGGTGTCGGGCACGGCCCGCAAATGCGCCGCGCGCGGTTTCTTTACCGGGGCGGGAGGCGGAACGACCGGCGCAGGCGCGGCCGGCAGCGGCCTTTCGACATAGACAATCTTTTCCACCACCACCGGCTCGGGCATGGCGGGCTCAGCGCCGCGTCCCACATCCGCGACATGGCGCAGGCCGCGTTCCTTCAGGACTTTCTGCACGCCCTTGATGGTGAAACCGTCATGATACAGCAGGGCGCGAATGCCCTTGAGAAGATCGACATCCTCGGGCCGGTAGTAGCGCCGGCCGCCGGCGCGCTTCACCGGCTTGATCTGCGTGAAACGGCTTTCCCAGAAACGCAGCACATGCTGCGGCACATCGAGTTCACTCGCGACTTCGCTGATGGTGCGGAAGGCTTCCGCCGACTTGTGCGAATAAGCAAAAGCCGCTGATGACATCAATCGTCGCTTTCCGGATGCGGGGTTTGACCGTTGATCACCGCCTTCAGCACATGGCTGGGGCGAAACACCAGGACGCGGCGGGGCGCGATCGGCACTTCATCGCCGGTCTTGGGATTTCTGCCCATGCGCTGGGATTTCTGGCGCACCGCAAAGGTGCCGAAGGAAGAAAGTTTCACGGTTTCGCCGCGGGCCAAGGCGCCGCAGACTTCCTCCAGCATGTCCTCGACCATCTGGGCCGAGTCGGTGCGGGACAGCCCCACCGCCTGGAATACCGCTTCGGTGAGATCCGCTCTGGTTAAAGTTCCCGTCGTCATGGCCTGTCACACTCCCCCGCGACTCTCCCGTCGCAGTGCCACGGTAGGCTGGGGCTGAAACCCCGTCAAGATCAATAGCTTGGCAGGAGGACTTTAAGTTGGCGGCAAGGCTGGGCAACTGTCCCTATACGGACGAGCCGTGCCGGTCACCAGCGGATCAGGGCCGCGCCCCACGTAAATCCACCGCCCATAGCCTCCAGAAGGACCAGGTCCCCCCGCTTGATCCGGCCGTCCTCGACCGCCGCCATCAAAGCCAGGGGCACCGAGGCAGCCGAGGTATTGCCATGCAGCGCCACCGTGGAGACCACCTTGTTGGGGTCGATGCCCAGCCTTTTTGCGGTGCCGTCCAGAATGCGCTGGTTGGCCTGATGGGGGACGAACCAGTCAATCTCGGAGACCGGGATATGGGCGGCCTCCGCGGAAGCCGTAATGGCGGCCGCGATATTGGTGACGGCGTGCTTGAAGACTTCCTTGCCTTGCATCCTGAGCTTGCCCGAGGTCTGGGTCGAGGACACTCCGCCATCGACATAAAGCATGTCGTGCAGCCGGCCATCAGAGAACAGTCTGGTGTTAAGGATGCCCTGATCGGCGTTGGTGCCGATGCCCTCATGGGCTTGCAGCACCAGGGCGCCGGCGCCGTCGCCAAACAGCACGCAGGTGGCGCGGTCGTCCCAGTCCAGCAGCCGCGACATGGTCTCCGCCCCGATCAACAGGATGGTGCGGGCGGCGCCGGAGCGGATCATGCTGTCGGCCACCGCCAGGCCGTAAATGAATCCCGAACACACCGCCTGCAGGTCAAAGGCCGCGCCATGCGCCATGCCCAGCCGCGCCTGCACAATGGTGGCGACGGCGGGAAAACTTTGGTCCGGGGTGGTGGTGGCGCAGATGATCATGTCCAATTCGCCGGCATCGATGCCGGCATCGATCAGCGCGGCGCGCGCCGCGGCCAGCGCCAGGTCGGAGGTTTTTTCGCCCGGCTTGGCGATGTGGCGCTGGCGGATGCCGGTGCGCGAGCGAATCCACTCATCCGACGTGTCGACACGCTTGGCCAGATCATCATTGGTGACGATGTTGGACGGCAAATAGGTGCCGCAGCCGATGACGCGGGCCCGGATCATGGTGTGCCCGTCATAATTCGCCTGCTCTGGCGCCGGCGCTTTCCGCGGCGATGGCCGAACGGTCGGCGGCGATGCGGGCATTGATGTCGGCCTTGGCCATGTCGATGGCGATATCCAGCGCGCTGGCGAAACCCACCGCGTCGGCGCTGCCATGGCTTTTCACCACAATGCCGTTGAGCCCCAGGAAAACCCCGCCATTCTGGGCGCGGGGGTCCATCTTGCGGCGGAGCGCATCCAGCGCGCCGGAGGCTGCCACCGCGCCGATTTTGGAGAAGAGCGAGCGTTTGAGAGCCTGGCGCAGCCAGGAACCGACCAGCTTGGCGGTGCCTTCGGCGGTCTTGAGCGCGATATTGCCGGTGAAGCCGTCAGTCACCACCACATCCACGGTGCCCTTGGCGATGTCATCGCCTTCGACAAAGCCGTGAAACGCCATGGGCAGATTGGAATTGCGCAGCATCTGGGCGGCGGCGCGCACGCCGTCATTGCCCTTCTGCTCTTCCGCGCCGACATTGAGGATACCGACGGTGGGCCGCGCCAGACCGAAGATCACATGGGCGAAAGCCTCGCCCATCACCGCGAAATCCACCAGCTGCTCGTCGCTGGCGCTGACATTGGCGCCCACATCCAGCACCACGCATTGACCTTTGAGAGTGGGCCAGATCACCGCGATGGCGGGGCGCGAAATGCCGTCGATGATGCCCAGCCCGAACATGGAAACCGCCATCAACGCGCCGGTATTGCCGGCGGAAACCGCGACATCGGCCTTCCCCGCCTTGACGCAGTCGACGGTGTGCCACATCGAGGTGTCCTTGCCCCGGCGCAGCACATGGCTGGGCTTGTCTTCCATCGACACTTTGCCGGGCGCGTGACGGATGCTGGTGCGGCCCTGGAGTTTGGGCTGACGCGCTACAAGCGGCTTCAGTTGCGCCTCATCCCCATGCAGGATGAAATTGACATCGGTATGACGCTGAATGGTCTTGAGCAGCGCGCTCACGACGACGCCCGGGCCGGCATCGCCGCCCATGGCATCGATCGAGACGGTCAGGGCGCGGGTCACGGCCACCTTTCGGGCAGGCGCGTTAGCTCTTTGTCTTCACGACTTCGCGGTCGGCATAATGGCCGCAGGAACCGCAAACATGGTGCGGGCGCTTGGGCTCGCCGCAATTGGGACAGTCGCCGTGGGCGGCCGCCGAAAGTGCATGATGTGAGCGGCGCATGTTGCGGCGCGACGGCGAGGTTTTTCGTTTCGGGACCGCCATGGCGGGAGACTCCTCAAAGCGCAGCCCGGCCATCCGGGGCGGCAAAACAGGCGCGGTGGGTAGCAGGAAAGCCGCCCCGGTTTCAAGCCAAATGCCGGGCGCCAGAAGGGGTTAAGCGGGCTCCTGGCCCCTATTTCAGGCCTTTGAGCACGGCAAAGGGGCTTTCCGGCCGGTCCGAATCCGGGCTTTGGGCCCTAAATTCTACACCTGGAGCTCGTGGATAGGGGTCCAGGGACAGCGCGAACTCCTCCAGCAGCGGGGCGGCCAGGTCGATATGGAGGCTCTCGATCTCCTCAGGTCCCTCCTCCTCGCCGGTGTCCAGCACCGTCTCCGATTCGGCGACCACCGGCTTATGGCGCTGGGCGCCGACAAAGACCAGTTCGCGGCTGAAGTCCCGCTCCATATGGCTGGGCACGGGCTCCAGCGTGACCACACACCGTTGCGTGACATCGGCGGTCAGATGAAAGCCAAGGCCGAAGCGATTGGGGGCGAGCTTCCTGATCTCGACCTGCGCCTGGAATTTTTCCAGCGACTGCACGCCGCACCATTGCGCGATGCGCGCGCATTCCTGCGCGTCCGCGGTGAAGCGCACCTCATCGCCGGCATTGCCCAGCCGGGCGAGATTGTAGGAACGGGTCAGCGGCAGGGCTTCGCTCATGGCTTCTATATAGCCGGCAAAGGACCAAAATCGAGCGCATCCGGCAACGATCCGGCAAGGCTTTGCCGCGCGCATGCCGCATAGGCGGCAAGCGCGCGGGCGCGATGATCAGTTTCTCCGCCGCGCCAAAGGTTTTTCGCCAGCGCCGCGGCAAGCGCTTCCGGATCCTGGGCCGCTTCATAGGCGGCGATGCGGCCGTAAAAAGCATTGGCCATCGCCTTGAGCTTGTGACCGATGCCCATATCGCCCGCGCCCTGCTCCCGCATGGCCTCGTCAAAACCGGTGAAGATCGTGTCGGTCAAGGATTGGGCCAAGGGCGATGTCTTGAGTTCCGCCAGGACCAGCCAGGCATGGAACACCAGCACGTCAAACCGGCCATCCAGGCTGTCGGCCACCCCGAAACCGGCGAAAAACACCGGTTCCCGGGCACGGGCGACCAGGCCGTCATAGAGGCGCGCCGCTTCCTGCTTGCGCGTCTTGAAATCCTTGAGCAAATTCAACATGAAAAGTCCCTGTGAGAGCCGGGGTCTTGCCAGCCGGGTCCTTGGACATTAGCACAGAGAGACCGGCGAGGGTCTGTAGAAGGTCGAAGAGATGACATCTGTTGCGTTGAGGCTTTTTGCCATTGGCGGTATCGCGCTTTCGATCGCTTGCGCGCCGGTGATCAGCCAGCGCGGCTATCTGCCGGATCCCGACAATGAAGCCGCCATCAAGACCGGCGCGGATACCAAGACCAGTGTGCAAACACGGCTGGGCTCCGCCTCGACCACCGCCACCTTCAACAATGACGGCTGGTATTACATCTCGGCCACCGAAAAGCAGGTCGCCTTCTTCACCCCGACGGTGCTGAAGCGGCAGATCCTGGCGGTCTATTTCGACAAGGACAACAAGGTGACGGGCGTGCGGCATTACACCCTGCGCGATGGTCATGTGATCGCGTTTGAAAGCCGCGAGACGCCGGCGCGCGGCCGCGAAACCACCTTCCTGCAGGAATTGCTCAAGGCCACGCCCGGCAGTTCGGCCGGTAATATGCAGGAAACCAATCCCGGCAACGGCGGCGGACCAATCCCGTAGGTTTTATTTCTCACCCCCATCCGTCACAGCTGTTTATTTTTTGATCCCCCTCCGGCCTCGACTATCACGCAGCCGCTACGCGGCTGCGCCCGTCTCGGCCACCTCCCCCTTTGGGCGTGCTTACGCACGCGAAGGGGGAGGCAGTTCATGGCCCAAGCGGATGGTCGCCGCGCGAAATGCGCGGCTTGAGATTCCTGGATACTTCCAAATAGCGCGCGTATCGCCGCTGGTAGCGCTATAATGTCTGGATAACAAACCAGGGGCGGATTCCATGAAACTGGCGGCATTGGTCATGGCGCTGCTGACGGCAACGCCGGCAGCGGCGGCCCCTCTTCTGCATCCCATGTTCGCCGATCATGCCGTGCTGCAGCGCGACCAACCCATCCGCGTTTACGGTCAAAGCGCGCCAGGCACCCAGGTCCAGGTGCATCTGGGCGGCACGGCGGCGACAGTCCGTGCGGAATCAAATGGGCAATGGAGCGTCACCTTGCCCGCGATGGCGGCGGGCGGGCCTTATACCTTGCAGGTGGATGGCGGCGGCCAAAGCCAGCAGATCCAGGATGTCCTGGTGGGCGATGTCTTTCTCTGCACCGGCCAGTCCAACATGCAGCTCAGCGTGCGCCGCGCCGCCAATGCCGAATTCGAAATCGCCGCCGCCACCGATGGCGGGGTGCGCGAATTGGCGGTGGATCGCATCGCCAGTCCCAGCCAGCTCTCAAGCTTCACCACATCGGTGAGTTGGAAAGTGGAGACACCGCAGACCGCCGGCGATTTCTCCGCCAGCTGTTTTTTCTTCGCCCGCGAACTGCGCAAGCATGTGCACGTGCCGGTGGGCCTGATCACCGCCGCCTGGGGCGGCACGCGGGAGCGCGGCTGGGTGAGCGGCGCCAGCCTGCGCGCGCTGAACATCTTCAATGACGATCTGGATATGCTGGCGCTGTACCAGCGCGCTCCGGAAGACGCCTCGCACCGTTGGGACGCGGCCTGGGAAAGCTGGTGGAAGCAAAACAGTACGGGCGAACCCTGGAAGGAAGACGCCTCATCCTGGCCGCTGGCGCCGCAAGCACTGGGTCCCTGGGGCGAATGGCCGGGGCTGCGCCTGCCCGAAGGCACGGCCGAACCGGGAGTGGGCTTTGTCGGCCAGATGTGGCTTTCCACTCATGTCAGCTTGACGGCATCACAGGCGGCACAATCCGCCACCCTGGAACTGGGCCGCGCCAATGAGGAAGAAAAGAGCTGGTTGAACGGCCGCGGCATCGGCGGCAGCTCACAGCAGCCCAATGCCGTTCATGCCCTGCCGCGTGGGATTTTGCATCCGGGCGATAACAGCATTGTGCTCAATATTTTCTGCAGCTGGAAAAATTGCGGCCTGACCGGACCCGCCTCCACCCGCCTGATCCGCTTTGCCGACGGCAGCCAGGTGATGCTGGACCAGCCCTGGCGGTACAAGCCGGTCGAAAATTTGATCGCGCCCCAACTGCCTTGGGGCCCGATGCATGGCGCGGGCTTGCAGTATAATGGTATGATCGCGCCGATCGGGCCGTATGGCGTCAAGGCGGCAATCTGGTACCAAGGCGAATCCAATATCTATTTTGCACGGCACTACCAGGCGGGTCTGACCGCGATGATGACGGATTGGCGCCGGCAGTTCGGCGCCGCCCTGCCCTTTTTGATTGTGCAGATTCCCGATTACGGCCCCATACCGGTCCAGCCGGGCGAATCCTTGTGGTCGGATGTGCGCGAGGCGCAACGCCAGACGGTGGAGGCGGACCCTCATGCCGCCCTGGTGGTCACTTTCGATATCGGCGACCCCAAAAATCTGCATCCTCCCAACAAGCAAGAAATCGGGCGGCGGCTTTCCATCGCGGCGCGGCATCTTTTGTATGGCGAGGCCCTGGCGCCCTCCGGCGCGCGTGTGGCGGCGGCGCGGCGTTCGGGCGACACTGTCACCGTCTCTTTCAAGGACGTGACCGGATCGCTCAGCGCCTATAACGGCCCGCCCAACGCCTTTGAACTCTGCGATGCCGGTTCTTGCCGTTGGGCGCATGCCACGCTTGCCAACAATCAAGTGACCTTGATGGAAGCCCGAACGGCGACCCGGGTGCGCTATTGCTGGGGCGACAGTCCTGTCTGCACCTTGACGGATGCCTCCGGCCTTCCCGCCGGTCCGTTCGAGATGGCAATACAGGCGCCTTAGAATGTCGCGCGCAAAGTGACGCCCGCCATGCGCGGATCACCCGGCGTTCCCAGCACCAGGCCGGAATTGCCTGCCTGCACCGTCACATTCTGCAGATAGTGTTCATTGGTCAGGTTGCGGACCCAGACCGAGAAGTCCCACCGATTGTCGCGCAGGCCCAGACTGGTGGTCAGCAGATTGTAGCCGGGCATCAGGGTGTAGCGGGAGTCCGAGGGATCCCCATACATCTTGCTGCGATAGCTGTATTCGCCATGCAGATAGGCTTGGCCGGGCAGATCCATGATCGTGACCGGATAGGCATATTCGCCGCCCAGCGACAGGGCCCATAGCGGCAATCCCGAAAGCGGGCGGCCGCTCAAATCGCATACCGTGGTCGAGCTGGCGATCGATTCCAGCGGACAGGGACCGTTCTTGTAGGAGGCATATTTGCCCGCGGAATAGGTGGCGGAGAAATGTCCCGACAAATGCTCGTCCACCACGAAATTACTGTCCAGCTCCACGCCCTGGACGCGGACCTTTTCGATATTGGCGAGATAGCCGCGCAGCGCGCCCGGACCGGTATCCACCACATTGGCCTGGAAATCGCGCACCGTGGTGTCAAAGCCGTCGATGTTGAGAAGCAGATGATCGTCCAGCAACCGGGTCTTGAAGCCCACTTCCCAGGTGGTGTTCTGCTCCGGCCTGATCACGGCGGTGGATAGCGCCGGCAGGTTGGAAGGATTGAGCGGCAGGCCGGACATGTTGATGCCGCCCGACTTGCTGGCGCGGGCATAAGTGCCATAAGCCATGATGCCGTCGGCGATCTGATAGGAGATGGTGCCGCGGCCCGACGGACTGCCGTCGCTCACCGTCGCGGTGTAGGACTGAGGCCTGAGGATGGAAAGCTTCGCGTTGATCAAGGTGGGGTCGGAAGTGGCAAGGCCGCCGGAGACGGTGGTGGCGTAGCTGCCGTCCTTGTCCTCATAGGTATAGCGGATGCCGCCGGTGACGCTGAGCGCCTCGGTCACATGCCAGGTGGCCTCGCCATAGGCGGCATAGCTGAAGGTGTTGAAGCGGGTGAAGCCGTCGGTGCGATAGCCGTCCAGCAGATTGGTGGGAAATTGCGGCGCTGGTCCCAACAGCCAGAAGGTTGCCTGCGATCCATAACCGGTAATGGGCGTGCCGGTGATGCGCTGGTAGAACCAATAAAGCCCGGCCACATAATCGATGGTGTTGGTTCCGTTGGAAGCGACGCGGAATTCCTGGCTCATCTGGCGCTGATAGGACGGGATATGCTGCAACAGCTGGACCGGAATGGAAGTGTAATCCCGGTCATTGGCCGCATCCCAGTTCCACCAGCGATAACCGGTGATCGAGGTCAGGGTAACGGCGCCCAGATTCCAATCGGCGGTCAGGCCCATGCCGCCTTCATCGGTGTTGACAGCCAGGGCCGCGTCGATATCGGCGACCCGCCGGTAAGGATCGGTGCTGGGCGGAGTGTAATTCAGCGCCGCCGCCATGGCGGGAAACTGGCGTGACGCCGCCTTCAGCGTCTGTCCCACGGTGACATAGACCTGGGTGCAGCAATGACTGACGAACTGGGTGTAATCCACCGAAAAACGGAGATGGAAATTGCTGTTGGGCTGGTAGAGCAACTGGCCCCGCAGCGCCAAGGTGCCGATGTCATTGTCGGTGTCATGCAGGAAAGCGTTGTACAACACCCCGCCGCGTTGGGTGATGGCGCCGGAAAGGCGCAGCGCCACCTCATCCGAGATCGGGCCGGTGATATAGCCCTTGGCCTGGAAATAACCGAAATCGCCGCCGGACAATTCGCCCCGCGTCTCGAAATCGAAGCTGGGCGCCTTGGTGACGATGCTGATGGCGCCGGCAGTGGAGTTCTTGCCGAACACTGTGCCTTGCGGGCCGCGCAGGATTTCGACCCGGTCGATGTCGGTGAAGTCAAAGGCGGCGGTGGCGGGACGGGCGTGATAAACGCCGTCGACATAAAAACCCACGCCCGGCTCCAGCCCGTCATTGGACTGGGCGATGGCGACCACGCTGCTGCCCAGACCGCGAATGGTGTAGGAGGTGTTGCGGGGATTGGGTGAGCCGTAATTGAGGCTGGGCGCCAGGAACTGCAATTGCTGGGTGTTGTCGGTGCGGGTGACCGTCAGGTTGGCGCCATCCACCACCGACAGCGACACCGGCACGGACTGGGCGTCTTCCGGCCTGAGCCGCGCCGTCACCGCCACCGATTCCACGCCCGTGTCGGCACGGGCGACGGTCTGAGCGGCGGCCGGGTCTGCAACGAATCCGGCCGCCCCCTGAAAAGCCGCGCCGAGCAGCAGCAGCCAAGTCTTTTTCACCGTTTTCCCCGTGCCGGCATCCTGGAGTCGGATGTCTTGGGGACGTTATATACGCGCGTACATCACATGCGCAATATACGTGCGTATATAACACGCGCGAGCTAGCGGTGCCGCCGGTGTTTGGGTGTTAGGAGGCAGCCCTCAGACCGGGAAACAGGCCTGCGCCGTCAAGGTGCGGGTGGGAATGGGAAAACTGGGGAGATAGGTCGGCCTGTAGCTGGCCTGCACCTGGTTGCCGCAGGCCGGCGTGGTCACGGTGAAGGTCGCGGCTGGAGGGGCAAGGCCGAAGCTCTGGGCCGAGGCATAGGCCTGAATGTTGCTGGTGCTGGAGCAAGTGGTCTTGTTGATGCTGGCGCAGCGGGCGGCGGATTCCACGCCCTGCTGCAGCGCCATCTGCATCCATACCAGCAGGCCCAATTCGATAATGCCCATCACCAGCATGAAAAAGGCGGGCGCGCACATGGCGAATTCCAGCGCCGTCGCACCGCTGATATCGAAGAAAAAGCGCCGCTGTCTCATTGGATCCGCACCGTTGAGGTCGATGTCTGATCGTAGCTGGAGGCAAAGCCGGGATAGGAGATCAGGGTCGTATAAGTGCGCTGCGCCGAAGCGGTGACATAGGTGCCCGCCGACATGCCGTTGGTGCAGACAGTGCCCTGGGCCACGGAATTCACGCTGGTCCCCACCACACAACCATAAAATTGCGTCGGCGCCGGGCTGGCGCTGAGCCCGCTCACCGATGTCGCGTTGGTGACGGCGTTGGTGATGGCAGCGCTGTTCCAGCCATGCACCGCGGCATATTCCGCCCCGGCCTGGGCGGCGTTCTGCACCTGCATGTAGCTGTAGAAGCCCATGCCGACGTCCGCCGTCGCGATGGCCAGGAAGCAAAGCACCGCGCCGAACACCGCGAACTCGATGGCGGCGATGCCGCTATCGGCCTTGAGGAAACCCCGGTCAAATCTTTTCCAGCGCATCCGCATGGTCCGGCCCCTATTCCACCAGGCTGGCGACGGAGGTGCCGATCGGCTTGGTGCCAGAGCCGGCGCAGTTGATCTTGAGCTGGGAATTACCCGTGAAAGTGACGGTATCGCCGATCACCTGGGTGCAATTGGTGGCGGCATTGGCGCCGCCGGCATATTGCAAAGTGCCGTGGGGAACATAAACCGCGCCGCCAATCACCTGATTGTCGCCGCCATTGAATTTGAAAGTGGTGCTGGTGGGCATGTTGCGGTCGCCGAAAAAGGCAAGGCCGGCCAGCGGCCCGGTGGTGGGCGCGGTTATCGCCAGGGTGGCGCCGCCATTGATGACGGCGTCAGCGTAATTGTTGTTGGTGCTGGAAGTGAAAATGATAGTCACGCCGGTGCCCTGCAAGGTGGCGCCGCCGTTCATCTTCAGCGTGCCGCGGTCGATGATATAGACTCCAGGATTCATGGTGACGACCGCGCCGGCATTGAGCGTGATGCCGTTGCAATAAACGCCGGGATTGATGGTGACGGTATTCTTGTAGGTGACATTGTTCTGATCGCATCCGGCGAAGGCAGGCATCGCCACGCCGGCATAGGGATCAGCCGCCGCCGAAATTCCGACATTGACGCCCTGGGTGGTGGTGATGCCGGAACCGCCGGAAACCTGGCCCACGACATTGACGGAAAGCGCGTTGATGGTCGCGCTACCGCCGTTCACCAGCGCGGTGGAGCTGTTGGAATCGTCATAGACGCTGCATTGGGTGAGGTTGACGGCGCTGTTACCCTGCGAGGACACCGCGCCGCTCGCGGTCGCATTGAGCGTCAGCACACAGCCCGCGCCATTGTTGCCGGGCAAGGCGACGGCGCGGCCTCTCAAGGTCACCGTCTCGGAACTGTAAAGGGCGGACAACAGGCGCGGCTTGCTGGTGGTGACGATCACTTCGATCGCCTGATTGTTGCCGGTATAAGCGCCGGTGGCGGGCGGGCGATGCACCGTCACCGTGGTGCCGCCGGTGCCCGCGACATAACCATAACTCGCCACAACCGACCTGGCCTGATCGTCCAGGCTGACCTGGTTGTTGAGGCTGTAAAGCGTGGCGGCGCTCAAGGCGGCGGAGTCGGACGCGCCCTGGATGGTCTTCTGGACATAAATCCACAAGCCGCCTTCGGTGGCCAGACCGGCGGAGCCGATCAAAACCGGCGCCATAAGCGCGGCGATCACGGCATAGTTGCCGCGGCGATCCCGCCAAAGATCAGCCAGCATTCGCCCCAGGCGGCGCAGCTTCGGACCCGCTGAATTGATATGCCTCGCCATCGTATTCTCCCGGCCGCACCAGACGGAGTGCTGTCATTGCCAGTTTGACGGCGAGGTATTTCCGTTAGCTTTATTTATTCGTCCGAATTTGCACCAACAGCGGCTAAAACCCCGCGAAACCTCGGCTTTTTGCGCCAAAAAGCCCGGAAGCGATATGTAGTGAAAGATATCGCGCCTTAAGAAAATCCGGACAAAACCGGGGCCTCGGGCTTGCGATCCACGCCTGCCGCCGGCCCGCCATTGTCCGGTTTATTCGACCAGGCTGGCCACCGAGACGCCGATCGGCCTGGTGCCGGAGCCGGCGCAATTGATCTTGAGCTGGGAATTGCCCACGAAGCTGACCGTATCGCCGATCACCTGGGTGCAATTGGTGGCGGCATTGGCGCCGCCGGCATATTGCAGCGTGCCTTTGGGAACATAGACGGCGCCGCCAATCACCTGATTGTCACCACCATTGAACTTGAAGGTGGTACCGGCCGGCATGTTGCGGTCGCCGAAAAAGGCCAGGCCGGCCGTGGGTCCACTGGTGGGCGCGGTCAGTTGCAGGACCGCGCCGCCATTGATGGTGGCGTCGGCATAATTGTTGCCGGTGCTGGAGGTGAGAATAATGGTCACACCGGTGCCGATCAGGGTGGCGCCGCCGGACATTTTCAGCGAACCACGATCGATGAAGTAGATCCCGGGATTCATGGTGACGACGGCGCCGGCATTGAGTTGGATGCCGTTGCAGTAGACGCCGGGATTGATGGTGACGGTGGTCTTGTAGGTCATATTGTTGTAGTTGCAGGCGCCGATCGCGGGCATCGCCACATTGGCATAGGGATCGGCCACCGGCGAGATTCCGACATTGACCCCCTGGGTGGTGGTGATGCCGCCGCCGCCGGAAATCTGGCCCGCGACATTGACCGAGAGGGCATTGATCGTCGCGGTGCCGCCATTGACCAGGGCGCTGGCATTGTTGGAATCGTCATAGACACTGCACTGGGTGAGCGTGACGGCGCTGTTGCCCTGCGACGTCACCGCGCCGCTGGCCGCGGCGTTGAGCGCAAGCACGCAACCCGTGCCGTTGTTGCCGGGCAAGGCGACGGCGCGGCCCCGCAAGGTGACCGGCGTGTTGCTGTAAATGGAAGATATCAGCCGGGACTGATTGGTGGTGACGATCACCTCGATCGCCTCATTGTTGCCCGTATAGGCGCCCGTGGCGGGCGGACGATGCACCGTCACCGTGGTGCCGTTGGCGCCCACGACATAGCCATAGGATGCGGCCACGGACTGGGCCTGGGGATCCAGGGGCTTTTGGTTGTTGAGCGCATATTGTGTCGCCGCGCTCAATGCCGCGGAGTCAGAAGCGCTCTGCACGGTCTTCTGGACATAGATCCAAAGCCCGCCTTCGGTGGCGATACCGGCGGAGCCGACCAGCACGGGAGCCAGCAACGCCGCGATCACGGCATAGTTGCCGCGGCGGTCCTGCCAAAGGCGCCGCGCTGCCTGGCCAAGACGGCGGACGAGGCCCGCCTGATTTGTCCCGATTACCATCCTGCTCTCCCGGTCGCGGCAGACGAACTGCCAGCGCCGCCAGTGTGATGGCTTTCAGGTTTCGCCGGGGTTTACCGTTTGGCGGGGATTTTCAGCAAGAGCGGCTAAAACCCCGATGGAACCTTTGCTTTTTGCCGGGCTTTCCGCCCCAAAAACAAAGGCGCGGGCCTTGCGGCCCGCGCCTTGTCTCATTCTCATAGATCTCGGCTAGCCGAGATGAGCCAGTGTGGCGAGCAACAGCAAAGCCACGATATTCGTGATCTTGATCATCGGATTGACGGCGGGACCGGCGGTGTCCTTGTAGGGATCGCCCACCGTGTCGCCCGTCACCGCGGCTTTGTGGGCGTCGCTGCCCTTGCCGCCATGATGGCCGTCCTCGATGTACTTCTTGGCATTGTCCCAGGCGCCGCCGCCGGACGTCATCGAGATCGCCACAAAAAGTCCGGTGACGATCACGCCCATCAGCATCGCGCCAACCGCGTTGAAGGCCTGGGTCTTACCCGCGATCCAGTTCACGAAGATGAACAGGACGATGGGCGAGAACACCGGCAGCATGGAGGGGATCACCATTTCCTTGATCGCGGCCTTGGTCAGCAAGTCCACGGCGCGGGCATAGTTGGGCTTTTGCGTACCCTGCATGATGCCCGGCATTTCACGGAACTGCTTGCGCACTTCCTCGACCACCGAACCGGCCGCGCGGCCAACCGCCGTCATGGCCATGCCGCCGAACAGATAGGGCAGCAAGCCGCCGAACAACAGACCCACCACCACCCAAGGATCGGACAGGCTGAAGGTCGGCAATTCAAGCCCGGCGAAGAAGCCGGTGCCCTGCTCGGCGAAGTGCTTGAGGTCCTGGGTGTAAGCGGCGAACAGCACCAGCGCGCCAAGACCGGCCGAACCGATGGCATAGCCCTTGGTAACGGCCTTGGTGGTATTGCCCACCGCGTCCAGCGCGTCGGTGGTCTTGCGCACATCGCCTTCCAGGCCCGCCATTTCGGCAATGCCGCCGGCATTGTCGGTGACCGGACCGAACGCGTCGAGCGCCACCACCATGCCCGCCAGCGACAGCATCGTGCTGACCGCGATGGCGATGCCGAACAGGCCCGCCAGCAGGTAGGTGACGATGATGCCGGCGCAGATCACCAGCGCGACCGGCGCGGTGGATTCCATCGAGATCGCCAGGCCCTGGATCACATTGGTGCCGTGCCCGGTGACCGACGATTTGGCGATGGACTGAACCGGGCGGAAGTTGGTGCCAGTATAATATTCGGTGATCACGATGATCGCGCCGGTAACCGCCAGCCCGACCACGCCGCACCAGAACAAGGTCACGCCGCTGTAATCGATGCCGCCGGAATTCAGCGCCGTATCCATGCCGATCAGGGCATTGGTCAGTGGCCAGAGTCCGATCAAGGACAGGATCACCGTGGCGATCACGCCCTTGTAAAGCGCACCCATGATGTTCTTGGAGGCGCCCAACCGCACAAAGAACGTGCCGATGATCGAGGTGACGATCGACAGGCCGGCAATGGCCAGCGGATAGATCATCAACTGCGCCTTGATCTCGCCCGAGAAATAGATCGAGGCGAGAACCATGGTGGCCACGGTGGTCACCGCGAAGGTCTCGAACAGGTCGGCCGCCATGCCGGCGCAGTCGCCGACATTGTCGCCCACATTGTCGGCGATGGTGGCGGGATTGCGCGGGTCGTCTTCGGGAATTCCGGCTTCGACCTTGCCCACCATGTCGCCGCCCACATCGGCGCCCTTGGTGAAGATGCCGCCGCCGAGACGGGCGAAGATGGAGATCAGCGAGGCGCCGAAGCCCAGGCCCACCAGCGAGTCCACGATGATGCGGCTTTGTTCGGGATCGGCCAGATCAAGATGCAGGCCCGAAGTCAGGAAGGCGTAATAGCCGGCCACACCCAGCAGCCCCAGGCCCACCACCAGCATGCCGGTGACGGCGCCGGCGCGGAACGCGACCGACAAGCCCTGAGCCAGGCCCGAGCGCGAGGCCTCGGTGGTGCGCACATTGGCGCGCACAGAAACATACATGCCGACATAACCGGCCGCGCCCGACAGCGCCGCGCCGATCAAAAAGCCCAGCGCCACCTGCCAGCCCAGGAACCAGAAGGCGAGCGCGAAGATCACCGCGCCGACGATGCCTATGGTGGTGTATTGGCGGTTGAGATAGGCGGCCGCGCCTTCCTGGATGGCGGCGGCGATTTCCTGCATCCGGGCGTTGCCGGCTGGCAGGCTCAGGACGGACTTGATGGTCCATAGGCCATACAGCAGCGCCAGCAGGCCGCAGGCCAAAATGATGTGCAATTCCATAATCTCATCCCCTTATGAGGTGCCAATTGATGTGTCTGCGCGGGTCGGGGGGAGCTCCTGTCGAAGCAGGGATGGGCTCTCGCCGATCCCCATGGCCGGTGTCGCAAAGCTCTAAGGCCGGACTCGCCGCTTCAAGGGCGGCGGGAGATTGCCAAAAGCCCGTTTGCTAGGCAACCGGACAATTGCGGGTGAGCCCTAAGCAAAAACAAAGGCTTAAGACAGTTCGGCAACTGTATTCAGTCGCAGCGGGACTTTACCGGGTTTTTCGGGGTCGTTCCGGCGGGGATCATCTGTTCCGGGGGAACATCCCGGGCCGGGGTCTGGACCGGATGGAGCGGGGCGATATTGACCGTGCAGATGGTAATGACCTTGACCTTGCCCGCCCCCATCACCTTGCTGGCGTCGGCCAATAGCCGCCGCTCGGTGCCGGGAATGTCTATTTTCTCCAAGTCATCAGGCGTGGCGATGGCGGCGCCATTGACGTCGCGTACCATGGCATCCTGGATAAAGGGCAGCTTGTCGCGCACCACCAGGGCCGTGGATTCGGAAGCAGCAGTCAGCCGCGTGGAAAGATAGGCATAACCCGACAGCTTGCCATCGGCATTGGTCATCGGCGCCATCAGATAGGGCATGTCGACATTGGTGCCGGCCGGGCCCTTCTGGACCGCGGCTTCCGCGCCGCCTTGTGTCTTGGCGGCTTGCTTCTTTTCTTCCGCGGCATAGGCAGGAAGAGTCAGAGCCGCCGCCAAAGCCAGGATCGCCGCTTTTCTCATGCGGTGAGGCTGGCAAAACAGGGTTAGCAAGTTATTAACGACCCCCTCCGGCCTACGCATCGCAAGCGCTTACGCGCGCGAAGGGGAGGAAGCCTGTGTTCCACTGCAAAAAGCCTTTGCGCCGTGGCGGTTGCACAAGATGTCAGCGCTGCTCCAGCGACAGAAAATCCATGGCGTCGCCAATGGGCGTGAACAGGTTGAGACCCGCGGGACCGTCATTTTGAATGCCAAGATCGGTAAGCCCGATCACCGCACCCTTTTCATCCAGCAGCGGTCCGCCGCTGGATCCGTGCGACACCACCGTGTCGCTCTGGACATAGCGCAGCCCGTCGAACACGCGATCGGCCGAAATAATGCCGCTGCTGACCGTGCCCTCGAATTTCTGCCCGGCGGGAGAGCCGATGGCATAGACGCGCTCACCCGGCGTGACAGGGCCCCGCCTGATGGCGAGCGGCGTCCGGTCGCGCGCGTTGGTCTTGAGGATGGCGACGTCGCGGTTCTTGGAAACCCGTTCGACCGTGGCCAAACCCTCCAGGCCATCGGACCAACGCACGCGAACCTGTTTGTCGTCGCCCACCACATGGGCGTCCGTCAGGACATAGCCATCTGTGGAAACAAGAAAGCCGGAACCGCTGCCCGAGCCGCTGAGAATCGTCACCACGCTTCCCACCGCGTCGGAGATTTTGCGCGGACCCGTCTTGAGACTGCCGGCCAGGAAAATTTTGCTCTGCTGGCCGGGCATTTGAAAACCGGCCGTGAACGCCTTGGGCGCGTTCATGGCGGCGCGAAAGTCCGCGTTTTGGGCCAGTTCGCGCACATTGCTGGCGAAGGCTTCCACGATCAGGCGCGCCGCGCCGCCAGGCACGCTCCTGTCCAGTTTGGCGGTGCCGCTGGTGCCGACATGCGCCACCACTTGTTTCTTGATCCGCGAATAAAGCTGCCAGTCGATTTTCATGGACCCGCTGCCGCGGACACTTCCTCTGTCGGTGAAGAATTCGCCCTGGCTCACACAGCCTTCGATATCCGCATCGGTGATCACGGCGGCGATTTCATAGTCCACTGAACCGGCGTCCGGTTCGAATATATTGTCTTCGCCCGGCGTGATCACCTTGTAGCCGGTACGCTCGAGCTCGGCCTTGAACGGCGCGGCATAGGGCGGAAGATTTTGCGCTTCGCGGCCACCCGCCCAGGTTTGGCTTCTGGTATTGGCGATACAAAGCAGGCCCGTCCGGAATGTCAGCCAAGCGCTGCCGGCCGGAAGCGCCAGTATCACCCGCGCGAGCCTCACCGAGTTCTGGGTCGCCGATGGATCACGCCCTGTCGATGAGTCCTCCGCGGTCTGGGCGGTTGCGGCTCCACAGGCCAGCATCCAGGCCAGCACGCCGGTCATCAGATATTTGGTCATTGCGCCCCGCCGCAAAGTTCTGTCTTTGTTCCAGCAAATAGCGCAGGGCGGGCCCGCTTACAATACAGAAAGTACAGGTCAGAAGTGCTGATAACCTGTCAGTGGAATCCCGATGTCGCGGCCGTTAACGGTAAGGCTGACGCCCTCGCCCGCCACGGCTTGTCCGATGCAGGTGAAAGGTCCGCTCAGGCCGGATGGCGCGGTAAAGGCGATCTGGTAATCGTCGCCCGCCGTGACGGCGCGCTGCAGCGCCTGCTCACCCCACAAGGTTTCAAGAGCCGCCGACAAAGGCACGCGCTCGCCTTCAACGCTGATGCGAACGCCGGACGCACCAGCGATATGACCGAGGTCTGCGATCAGGCCGTCGGAAATATCCACACCGGCATGAGCGATGGCGCGCAACCGTTCCGCGAATCCGACTGGCGGCTGAGGCAGGCGGTAACGCGCGGTGAGATGGTCGCGATCGGCGCCCGGCAGCGCATGTTTTTCGCCTTTGAGGATCGCCAAGCCGCCGCCGGAATCGCCGATGGTGCCGGTGACATAGACGGCATCGCCAATCTGGGCGCCGCTGCGCCTTACCATCTTGCCTTGGGGAACAAATCCGAAAGCGGTTATCGCAATGGCCAGAGGCCCTGCCCCGGTGTCGCCGCCCAGCAAGGCAATGCCGAACTGCCGCTGGTCCTGCGCAAGACCTGACGCGAAACCGGCCAGCCATTCTCCGGTCACATCACGGGGCAAAGTGATGTTCAACAGATAACAGGCGGGCTCGGCGCCCTTGGCGGCCAGGTCGGACAGGTTCACCCGCAAGGCTTTGCGCGCGATGGTGTCGGGCGGATCGGAGGCGAAAAAATCCGTGCCTTCGGCGATGGTGTCGGTGGTGACGACCAGTTCATGGCCGGGGCGTGATGGCAAAATTGCCGCATCATCTCTCAGGCCGAAGGCGCCATCGCCCGCGAGCGGAGCAAAGTATTTTGCAATGATGCCGAACTCGTCCATGAGGGAAGCTTAAAGCAAAAAGGCGGCGGCCCCAAAAGGCCACCGCCCTATGCCTAGGCGCCGAATGCCAGCTTTAGACCGGCATCTTTCTCTTGGTGTATTCGCGGCCCTTGATCGCAGCCTCCTCGTCGGACTCAATCACCATCGCGCCATCCTTGATCTGCTGGATCACGCTGTCGACACTGGTGTCGGCGGCCCGTCCCGCATTGAGGAATTTGAGATTGTTCTTCTTGCAGAGGTCCACCACCTTGCGGCGGGCGGCGACCATTTCGGGCTTTGCCGCCAACTCGCCCAGGGAATGGCCGTCTTCCGGGAAGGCGTCCAGGCCGTAGAGCGAATAGGCGTGATCGCCAGGGCCCCATTCCGCCATGGTGATGCCGGGCACCGCCATGGTGGCCTCGACATTGCGGTCGGCATGCACGTCCTCGATCTTGATGCCAAAAATCAGCTCGCCCTGCGGATTGAGCGGCCAGGTGTCGGCCTTGTGCAGATAGGCGCCCTGGTTGAGGCCCCAGATGGCGGCCGCGCCGCCCTGCGGCGAGCCACGCAAGCCTTCATGCGCCAACTGGCGCACACCGGGACGCTTGAAGGGGAAGCGCACGCAGGCCGCCGCGCAAACCTCGATCGCCTTGGGATCGCGGGCATGGCAGACATGAATGCCCATGATGCCGGTGTCCAGCAGCTGGCTGAACACCCAGCTATTGGCCCACATATAGGCTTCGTTCAAGCCAATGATGGGCGTGGAGACGAACACCATCGGGAACCGATGGCCGGACGCGGTGCCGCCGCCATCGACAATGCCTTTCATGAAGGCCTGGAGCGCGGTGAAATCCAGCGGATTGTGCTCCATGTCGTAGCAGATGGCGTCCGCCCAGGTCTTGGACATCTTCTTGCCCTGCTCATAGGGATCCACGCCGGCGGCGACGCCGGGGCCGGTGTAATAGATCGGCTGGCCGTCCTCCCACAGTTCGATGCACTTGTTCAGCCGGCGCGGCTTGTAGTTGTGGTCCACCGTCGACGGCTGGGCGCCGGTGTTGATCGGCCGCTCGCGGCGCGGCTGGGCGATCGCCGAACTGGCGGCGGCGCCCATGCCCAAGGCCGCGCCCGCCACCAGAAGATCACGTTTGCTGATGTCCATGTTTCACTCCCTAGTTAGAACCTGACGCCGCGAGGATTTTTGCGACTTGGGCAGGAGCGTCGCGCGAAGCGTGCGAATTGCACGTGAGCACGCGCGACGAACCCATCCATAGCGACAGCGTATGGACGAAAAAACACCGCGGCTAGACCGGCATGCGGCGCTTGGTGTATTCGCGCCCTATGATCGCGGCGTCCTCGCCGCATTCCAGAACCATGGCGCCGTCCTGAAGCTGCTTGAGGATATAGTCCGACGAATTCTTGTTGGTGTCGGCGGCGTTGAGGAAGCGGACCTTGTTCTTCTTGCACAGATCGAGCACCCGCTGGCGCACCTTCACCATCTCCGGCATGTCCATGATGTTGGGCGGCCGCGAACCGTCCTCCGGCATCACATCCAGGCCATAGAGCCAGTAGCTGTGGTCGCCGGGACCCCATTCAGCCATCGAGAGGCCGGGCAGCGCCAGGGTGCCTTCGACCTGCTCATCGGCGAAGGTGTCCTCGATCTTCACGCCATAGATCAGTTCGCCCTTGGGATTGAGCGGCCACAGGTCGGCGATGTGGTTGTATTTGAAGGTATCCACGCCCCAGACCTGGGCGGCATAGCCGGCGGAAGAGCCACGCAGCCCGCGCATCGGCAGGTTGATGCCGGGGCGCGGAAAGGGATAGCGGCAGCCCATTTGCATGGTGGTCGCCACCGCCTTGGTGTCACGCGCATGGCACTGATGGATGCCATGAACGCCGCAATCCAGCAGCTGGCTCAGCACCCAGGTGTTGGCGCGGGCATAGGCCTCGTCCAGGCCGATGATGCCGATCTCCACGAATACCGCAGGCGTGCGATGGCCGGAGCGGGTGGGGCCGCCATCGACCAGGCCGCGCATGAATTCGCGCAGTTGGGAGAAGTCCAGCGCGCCATGCTCCATTTCCACATTGATGGCGTCGTACCAGGTGCGCGCCATCTTGACGCCCTGGGCGTAAGGATCCACCCCGGGTCCGAGGCCCGAGCCGTTGTAATAGATCGGCTGGCCGTCCTCCCACAGCTCGATGGCCTTGTTGATCCGCCGCGGCTTGTAGTTCCAGTCCACGGTCGAGGGTTGGACATTCTGGCTGACCATTTCGTGCTGATTGACGTCGATCGGCGCATGAAGATCGCGGCGGCGTGGCTGGGCTTCGGCTTTCCCGGTGGCGGCTGCCATTCCGGCCGCGGCGCCGACCCCGGCAGCCAAGCTGAGAAAATCGCGTTTCTTCATGTCCATGAGCTTCCCCCGAAAGTTTTTGATGTGACGAGACTGTACCGCCCGGACCGGCGGCGTACAGAAGAAATTGGTTTTGCAACTGCGAGAGGAAAGCGTTTATCGGGTCATAACAAAGATATGCGCGCTTTCGCCCCACATCGTTTGCGACACTTCGATACAGCGAGGCGCGGCACGCCTAAGCGTGTGAACAGGCCTGGTGGATGTCAAAAATCCAGTTCGCCTTCGGGCGTGGGCAGGCCGAATTCCGCGCTCCGCTTGCGCCTGGCGATGGTGTCCAGGGCCCCATTGATGAATCCGGGCTCGTCGCCGCCGAAGAAAGCACCCGCCAGGGCGACATATTCGTCGATCGCCACCTTGGCCGGCACGTCACGGCGGGCCACCAGTTCGAACACGCCGCAGCGCAAGATGGCGCGCAGGATGGAATCCACCCGCTCCAGCCTCCAGTTTTGCGACAGCGAGCCGGCGATGGCACGGTCAATCTCCATCTGATGGCGCGGCACGCCGTCGACGATTGCATTGAAGAATTCCGCGTCAGGCGCCACCGGCAGCTCGGCGAAACGATAGGCGGCGAATTCCTCGGCCACTTCCAGCGAACCGGCGCCGGAGATTTCCATCTGATAAAGCGCTTGAACCGCCGCCAGGCGGGCGGAGCGCCGGGCCTCGGCATTCGAATTGCTCATAGCAACCTCAGGTCCGCCTCCCCCTTCATGCGAAGCATGGCAAGGGGGAGGTGCCCGTAGCAACGTTTACGTTGCGCAGGGCGGGGGGGTTAACTTCAAAACAAGTCATGGCATAAGCCCCAGCCGTTCGCCGAAGGTGATCAAGGCCAGGCAGGCGCGCGCGGCGTCGCCGCCGGTATCGTGGGTGACCGCCAGGTCCAGTGCGGCGCCTTCATCGCCCGCCAGCACAATGCCCTGCCCCAGCGCCACCCCCGCCGTGCCCAGCGCCATCAGTCCCCGCATGGTCTCGGCATAAAACACATCGGCGATATGGGCGGGGCCGGTGATAGAACCCAGCGCGACATAACCATCGAATGGTTTTGACGAACGCAGCGCGAGGGCGATCGCGGCCGGCACTTCCAGCACCCCGGGGACCGAAAGCCGCTCGAACCGCGCGCCGCCGTTTTGAAGCGCGGCGGTGGCGCCGTCCACCAAGGCATCGGCGACGGCGGGGTGATAACGGGCTTCAACGATAAGAATGTTCATAGCAAACTCAGGCCCACCTTACCTGTCCGGCCTGTTGCCGCTGCCCGCTTCGCGGGCGTTCGGCCGGCAAAAGGTCCACTGGACCTTTTGCTTACCGGCCTCACGGGTTCAATTTTTAACGTCCTCATCGCCTTCGAGTTCGCCGATCAGCATTTCGAAGTCGCGGGTTTCGCGGAAATTCTTGTAGACCGAAGCGAAGCGGACATAAGCCACCTTGTCCAGGCTGGCCAGGGCCTGCATCACCAGCTCGCCGATGACATTGGCGGGAATCTCGTTTTCCCCCATCGACTCAAGACGGCGCACAATGCCGGTGACGGTGCGCTCCACCCGCTCGCGCTCCACCGGACGCTTGCGCAGCGCGTGATTGATGGAGCGTTCCAGCTTGTCGCGGTCGAAGGCTTCGCGCCGGCCGCTTTTCTTGATCACGATCAGTTCGCGCAGCTGCACCCGCTCAAACGTCGTGAAACGGCCGCCGCATTCCGGGCAATGGCGACGGCGACGGATGGCGGAATTGTCCTCGGAAGGACGGCTGTCCTTCACCTGGCTGTCGTCGTGACCGCAGAAAGGGCAGCGCATGGTTTCCCCTTATTGTTATGGATAGATTGGAAAGCGGGTGCACAATTCACGGACGCGGCGGGCCACGCTCTGCTCCACCTGGGCATCGCCGGCCTCGTTCTTGGCCACCGCCTCAACCACTTCGACGATCAGCTTGCCGATGTCGCGGAATTCGCTCGTGCCAAAGCCGCGGGTGGTGCCGGCGGGCGAACCCAGCCGGATGCCGGAGGTGACCACCGCCTTTTCGGTATCGAAGGGCACGGCATTCTTGTTGCAGGTGATGCCCGCGCGATCCAAGGCATGTTCGGCGGGACGGCCCTTGGCGCCCTTGGGGCGCAAATCCACCAGCATCAGATGGGTGTCGGTGCCGCCGGTGACGATGTCCAGTCCGCTGGACTTGAGCACTTCCGCCAGCGCCTTGGCATTCTCCACCACATTCCTGGCATAGGTCTTGAATTCCGGCTTCAAGGCTTCGCCAAAGGCCACCGCCTTGGCGGCAATCACGTGCATCAGCGGGCCGCCTTGCAGGCCGGGAAAAACCGCCGAGTTGATTTTCTTCCCGATCGCCTCATCGCGCGACAGGATCATGCCGCCGCGCGGTCCGCGCAGGGTCTTGTGGGTGGTGGTGGTCACCACGTCGGCGAAAGGCACCGGATTGGGATGCGCCCCGCCCGCCACCAGGCCGGCGAAATGCGCCATATCGACCATGAACAGCGCGCCCACTTCGTCGGCAATCTGGCGGAAGGCGGCGAAATCGATAATGCGGGCGTAAGCCGAACCGCCCGCCAGGATCAGCTTGGGCCTGTGCTCACGGGCCAGGCTGACGACCTGATCCATGTCAATGCGCTGGTCGTCGCGGCGCACGGTGTAAGGCACCGGCTTGAACCATTTGCCGGAATAGTTGGCGGGATGGCCGTGGGTGAGATGCCCGCCCGCCGCCAGGTCCAGACCCATGAAAGTGTCGCCCGGATTCAGCAGGGCATAGAACACCGCCTGGTTGGCATTGGCGCCGGAATGGGGCTGCACATTGGCGAATTGGGCGCCGAACAACTGGCGCGCGCGGTCGATGGCCAATTGCTCGGCGACGTCGACATATTCGCAGCCGCCGTAATAGCGCTTGCCCGGATAACCTTCGGCATATTTGTTGGTCAGCACCGAACCCTGGGCCTCCAGCACCGCCCTGGAGACGATGTTTTCGCTGGCGATCAGCTCGATCTTGTCGCGCTGGCGGTTCAGCTCATCCTGGACAGAGTTGAAAACCTCGGGGTCCGCGGCTTCCAGCCCCTGGGTGAAAAATTCGGATTTCTGGTCCACGGGACTGGCGGCAGCCGACATTAAGCCCTCTTTGCAACTGGAAGACGCAGGAGCCTTGGTCTTGGGCCCCCGTACAGGAATGGCGGATTTACCCCTTCCCCGGCACCAAATCTAGCGGTTTAGTGACCATTTGAAGAGCTTCTTGCAAGGTACGGGAAAAGCTGAGATTTCCTGGTTTCGGCAATCGCCCTATGGTGGAGGCGGCGACAGGTGACAACATCGGCACGAGTGGCATGGGCAAAGACAGCAAAGATAAAGACGGCGACGACGACATTCTCAAACTGGTGACGGAGATCGTCTCCGCCTATGTCAGCAAGAACCCGGTGGCGGCGGATGAGCTGCCCGGCATCATCAAGAATGTGCATGCCACCCTGGGGGGCTTCGCCGCCGCGCCCCAGCCGCGCGCCCTGCCCCGGGCGCCGGCCGTGTCGATCAAAAAATCGGTGCAGCCGGACTACATTGTCTGCCTGGAGGACGGCAAGAAGCTCAAGATGCTCAAGCGCTATCTGCGTTCGCGCTACAAGCTGTCGCCCAGTGAATATCGCGACCGTTGGAATTTGCCGCCGGATTATCCCATGGTGGCGCCCAACTATGCCCAAAAGCGCAGCGACTTCGCCAAGAAGATCGGCTTGGGCAAGGGCGGCGACCGCAAAGGCAAGAAAAAGAAGAACGGTTAAATCCGTCTTGACTGGCTTTGGCTGAACGGGCCTGCTTCAAGCCGGGATTTGCCAACCGGATTTTGCCAACCAGGATTTGACGGGACCATTCATGAGCATGCAGGGAACGATGCGCGCGCCGTCCGGACGCGGGCTGACGATGGTGCTATTGGCGGCGGCGGCGGCCCTGGCGCTGTGGTTCATCTTCACCGCCGCCTTCCACTATGTCACTTACACGGAGCAAGCCTATGGCACGTTTTGGCCGCGCCGCTTCGGGCTGATCCCGCACATTCTTGGCGGCGTGGTGGCGATCACCACCGGGCTGGTGCAGGTCTGGCTGGGCGTCACGGGGCGCACAAAGCGGCTGCATGTCCTTTTGGGGCGCGTCTATCTGGGCGCGGTGACGATTGGAAGTCTGGGCGGTTTCTACCTGGCGGCCACGGCGGGCAACGGCCTTGCCTATGGCGCCGGCCTGTTCTTCCTGAGCGCCGCCTGGGCGCTGACCACCAGCATGGCCTATGTCGCGGTACGCCGCCGCGCCGTCGAACAGCATCGCGAATGGATGCTGCGCAGCTATGTCGTGACATTCGCCTTTGTTCTGTTCCGGGTGCTGGATCCCTGGCTGGAAGGCCATGGCGTCCCGCCGGCCGAGGCCACCGCCACCACCGCCTGGGCCTGCTGGGCGCTGCCGTTATTGGCGCTCGAGCCGATGCTGCAATATCGCAAGATGCGCCGGCGCTAGGGGAAGACGAACCGCGATCAGGCTCGCAACAGGGCCGGCGGATGCCTGGCGGTCCAGTTGGAAGCCTGGTCGTAGGCATGGCCCAGTTTCAGGCAATCCAGGTCGTGATGGACGGGGGCGATGATCTGCAGCCCCATCGGCAAGCCGGAGCTTGAGAAACCGGCGGGCACCGCCAGCGCCGGACAGCCTGACAGCGTGACCATGCAAATCGCCACCATCCATTCGTGATAGGTCCGCATGGTCTTGCCCGCGATCTGGCGCGGCCAATGTTCGTTGATATCGAACGGAAAGACCTGGGCGGTGGGCGTCACCAGGAAATCATACTGGGCGAACAGGTGATGAAAGGCATTGGACCAGCGGGTGCGGGCGATGGTCGCGTCGGTCACATTAAAGGCCGATAATTTCATGGCGCCTTCGATTTCGTAAACCGCTTCCGGCTTGAGCAGCGCGCGCTTGGCGGGATCGGCGTAAAAGGCCCGAAAATTGGGACCTTGCTGGAAATTGCGCAAGGTGACGAAAGCCTGCCAGGCGTCCTCGACGCTGGCCTGGGGGGCGGTGGTTTCCACGCTGCAGCCGATGGCTTCAAATGTCTTGAGCGCTTCGCGGCAGAGCTCCAGCACGCCGGGCTCATAGGGCACCGCGCCGTTCAGGTCATTGAGCCAGCCGATGCGCTTGCCTTTGAAACTGGTTTCCAAAGGCGCCAGGAAGCGCGAACCCGATCCCTCCAGCGACATGGGCGCGCGGGGGTCGTAGCCCGCTTGCGTGGACAAAAGCATGGCCAGGTCGGGGATGTTGCGCGCCATGGGACCGGCGACGCTCATCGACGGCATCCAGACATCCTCGCCCGCTGCCGGCACGACGCCCATGCTGGTGCGGAAACCGAAGACATTGTTCCAGCCGGCGGGATTGCGCAGCGATCCGCCATAGTCGGTGCCGTCGGCCACCGGCAGCATGTGCAGCGCCAGCGAAACCGCCGCGCCGCCGCTGCTGCCGCCCGCGGATTTGCTTTGGTCATAGGCATTGTGGGTGGCGCCATAGACCGGATTGTAGGTGTGAGAGCCCAGGCCGAATTCGGGCACATTGGTCTTGCCGATGAAAATCGCGCCGGCGGCGCGCATGCGCTCCACCACCAGGGAATCCGCGGTTGGCACAAAATCCTTGTGGAGGGGCGAGCCGGAGGTGGAAACGATGCCCTTGACCGGCTGCAAATCCTTCACCGCATGCGGAAAGCCATGCAACACGCCCATGCGCCGGCCCTTCGCCAGCATGGCGTCATATTCGCGCGCCTGCGCCACCAGCCGGTCGCGGTCCTGCAGGGCGACAATGGCGTTCACCCTGGGATTGAGGCGCGCGATGTGATCCAGAGTGGCGGTCATCACTTCGGCGCAGGACAGCTTCTTCGCCGCGATCGCCGCTGACAGGCTCTTGGCGTCCATCATCACGATGTCGGACATTTTTTCTGCTCCCGTTGCCGGTGTTGTTGTAGCCGGCGTCATCGCCAGCATCGCCGCGCCGCCCATTTTCAGGACCGTCCGCCGGTCCTGTCCAGATGGAGTGTCATCCATGATATTGCCCCGCGGACCCCGCAAAACTCTAGTCGCCTTGCCGGGAGGTCGCCAGATCACTTTTATTTGTTGTCGCTCCGGCTCTCGCCGGCGCTCCGTTTGGCTTTTACATATTCCAGTTTTTTGCGGGCGTTCTCGGCCAGCACCGCGCGCGGCGCGCTGGCGGGACCGACAATGCTGGCCTCCAGGCCGGACGCAGGATCGATCGCGGTCGCTTTGACCGTGTTACCGAGAGTTATGAATTCAACGTAGATCTCGCCGCCGCCGACCAAATGTCAGGCCGCCACGCCGCCCAGGCGCTTGACGTTGCAGTGGGTCCAGAGCTTGTCCATCGTCCTGACCAGATGATCGAACATGCGGTCATCATGGAAAGGCGTGGGCGTGAAACGCAAACGCTCGGTGCCCTTAGGGACTGTCGGATAATTGATCGGCTGCACATAGACGCCAAAGTCCTTGAGCAGCATGTCGGACACCAGCTTGGTATGGACGGGATCGCCCACCAGCACCGGCACGATGTGGCTGACCGAGGGCATCACCGGCAGGCCGACCTCGGCAAAACGGCGCTTCAAGGTGGCGGCGCGTTCGTGGTGCTTCTCCCGCACCTCATTATGCTCTTTCAGCCAGCGCACGCTGGCCAGAGCGCCCGCCGTCAAGGCCGGCGGCAAGGAGGTGGTGAAGATGAAGCCATGGGCATAGGAGCGAATGGCGTCGATCAGCACGGCATCGCCGGTGATATAGCCGCCCATCACGCCGAAGGCCTTGCCCAGGGTTCCTTCAATGATGTCGATCTCGCCCATCACGCCATCGCGCTCGGCCACGCCGCCGCCGCGCTTGCCATACATGCCCACGGCATGGACTTCGTCCAGATAAGTCATGCAGTTGTAGCGCTTGGCCAGCGCCACCAGGCCCTTAAGGTCGGCGATGTCGCCGTCCATGGAATAGACGCTTTCGAAAGCGATCAGCTTGGGCGCATCGGCGGGCGCGGCCTTGAGCAGGCTTTCCAGATGCTCCAGGTCATTGTGGCGGAAGACATGTTTCTCGCACCGGCCATGACGGATGCCCGCGATCATCGAGGCATGGTTCAAGGCATCGGAGAAGATGACCAGGCCCGGCAGGATGGTTTGCAGGGTTTCCAGCGTCGCCTCATTGGAGACATATCCGGAGGTGAACAGCAGTGCGGCTTCCTTGCCGTGCAGGTCCGCCAATTCGGCTTCCAGTTCGACATGATAGTGGGTCGTGCCGGAGATATTGCGGGTGCCGCCCGAACCCGAGCCGGCGCGGTCGATCGCCTCGTGCATGGCGTCCAGCACGACCGGATTCTGGCCCTGGCCCAGATAGTCATTCGAGCACCAGACCGTGACTTCGCGTTCCATCCCCTCGGGGCTGGTCCATAACGCCTGCGGGAACCTGCCGCGGATGCGCTTCAAATCGGCAAACACCCGGTAACGCCCTTCACGGCGGACCGCCTCAAGGGCATCCTGAAAGTGGGACCTATAGGAAAACGACATGAAACTCGCCTTTGCGCCGGGTCACACGGGGATGACACAGAATAACCCGAATGAACTCCTTGATTCCACGCAATTTGCCGCATGACAAGTCCGGTTTTTTCCCCGCCCGTCTGGGCCCTGACTTTCGCGGTGAGCGGGGCGGCGCTGCTGTGGCTGGTTTCCCTGAGGCTGCGGGACGTCAGCATTGTCGACATCTTTTGGGGGCCAGGAATAGCGGGGGTGGTGGATCTCGTGGCCTGGCTGGGCCAGGCCAGCGGGACGCGGACCTCGGCGGTGCTTTTCCTGGTCAATCTCTGGGGGTTACGGCTGGCGGCTCATATTTGGGCCCGCCACAAGGGGGAGGATCATCGCTACGCCGCCATGCGCGGCCAGTTCGGGCGCAACTGGTGGTGGGTCAGTCTGGTCCAGGTGTTCTTGTTGCAAGCGATTCTCATTTGGTTTGTCCCAGCCCCCCTGTTGGCCGCGGTGCTGTTCAGCCATCAGCCGCTGCTCTGGCTGGACTATCTGGGAATCGCGGTCGCCGCTTTCGGGCTGCTGTTCGAGGCGGTGGCGGACTTCCAACTGGCCGCCTTCCGCGCCGACCCGGCCAGCAAGGGCAAGGTGCTGGACCGGGGCCTGTGGGGCTGGTCGCGGCACCCCAATTATTTCGGCGACGCCGTCATGTGGTGGGGCTATTTCGCCATCGGCTTTGCCGCCAGCCAAATGTGGTGGCTGATCGTATCGCCGCTGCTGGTGACTTTCCTGCTGCTGCAAGTGTCGGGCGTGGCGCTGATGGAAGACAGGATCGAAGACCGCCGGCCAGCCTATGCCGCCTACAAGCGCCGGGTCAGCGCGTTCCTGCCATGGCCGAGGAAAAACTAGAAAGCCAAGGTGACGCCGGCATTCACCGCCATGGCGATGAAAACGGTGTTGAAAAAGAACGACACCACGCCGTGCAGCAGCGTGGCGCGCCGCATTACCGTGGTGAGGACCTGTACGTCGGAAACCTGGGCTGTCATGCCCACCACGAAGGAATAGTAGAGAAAATCCCAGGGACCGGGATCGCCTCCGCCCGGGAAATCCAAATCCTTTCCGTCGCCTTGGCAATCGGGATCGTCAAAATAGTAGATGTCGGCATAGTGAAACGCCATCACGGTGTGCAGCGTGAGCCAGCCGGCTACCGCGCCGACCGCCGCCAGCACCAGGGGCAGGACTTCGATGGGATGTTTGCGGTTGAGGGCGGTGAACACGGCATCGCAGAAAAAACCCATAGTGGCGATGGTGATCAGCAGCACGATCAGGACGCCCTCGTCCTCCGTCCTGGCGCGGAGCTTGAGATCGCCGGCCGTCTGTCCGGCGATCATCACCAGACACAGGCCCAGAAAGACCAGGTAGAAGACATCTCCGCCGGCCAGCAGCGGGGCATCGAAGCCCACCAGATGCATGGCCAGCGCCGCCAGGCTGCCCAGGATCAGCGCGCTGAAAAAGCGCCCATGGCGGGATAGGACGGAAATCAGCCCCTTCATGGGTCAAGATTAGCTGAGTCGCCGGACCCTCTGGCGCAAAAGAAAAGGCCGGCGCGACGGCCGGCCAGGGGGAGGGATCGTAAAACCGGCTTAAAGACGGAAGCGGACCTGATCGATCCAGAAGCGTTCCATGCGCTTCAGCGTGGTGTTGAGGTCGTCCAGATTGCCGACACCGACATTGCCCACCGCTTCCAGCGAGTTCAGGTGGCGGTCGAACAATTCGCGCAGCATATCGCGCACCACTTCGCCCTTGCGGGTCAGGCGCACCAGCACCGAACGGCGGTCGGATTCCGACCGTTCGTGGTGGATGTAACCGCCTTCCACCAGCTTCTTGAGATTGTAGGAGACGTTGGAGCCCAGATAGTGGCCGCGGGTGCGAAGCTCGCCCGCCGTCAGTTCCTGGTCGCCCACATTGAACAGGAGCAGCGCCTGGACGGAGTTGATCTCGCGCTCGTCGCGGCGATCCAATTCGTCCTTGATCACATCCAGCAACTGCCGGTGCAACCGCTCCACCAAATTGAGGGCTTCGAGATAATGTTTGCGAACTGAGGCGACGTTAGCAACTGTCGCTGCAGCCTGCGGTTTGGCCATTGCCGTCATTTGCTTTTTCCCCGCTTTTCGCGGAGCCCACCTGTTTGTTACGGCCAGATTAGGCGGGATGTCTTAAAGACGCGTAAAATGTCGTTACTCAAAGCCTGCCGTGATGGGCGCGCGGCGGTTGCATCGGCTTATGGCAAAGGAAACGTAAAGAAGGCGCATAAAATCAAAACAACTCCTTGTCGCCCAGGCCAGCGAAAAAACCGTCCAGATCGCGCACACCCGCCAGCGCCGGGGGTTGCCATTTTGGCGCGCGGTCCTTGTCGATCAGCGCCGCGCGCACACCTTCGCGGAAATCATGGGATTTCAAAACGCGCAGGGCGAGCCGCAACTCCATCGCCAGGCATTGCTTCAAGTCCAGCCGGGCGGCCTCGCGCACCTGGCGGAACACCAGCTTGAGCGACGTGGGCGAGCGGGTCCGCAAGACTTGCGCCGTTTCCCGGGCAAAGTCTCCGCCGTCACGATCCAGCCGTTCCAGAATGGCCTCCACCGAGCCGGCGGAAAAGAGCGTGGCGATGGCAGGGCGGTGCCTTTTCAACATTGCCGGAGGCGGTTTGCGGATGACCGGCGTGATCGCATCCATTGCCGCCCTGCCCTGGGCCAGATGTCCGATCACCGCGTCGAAATCCGCATGCGCAACGGCATGAGACATCAGCCCCAGATCCAAGGCGTCACCCAGGCCGATGCGCGCGCCGGTGAGACCCAGATACATTCCCATCTGGTCCGGCAGGCGCGCGAGGAAATAGCTGCTGCCGACATCGGGAATAAAACCGATCAGGGTTTCCGGCATGGCGAAGGCCAGGGTGTCATCCGCCAGCCGGTATTGGCCATGCACCGACAGGCCGGCGCCGCCGCCCATGCAGATGCCATGGATCAAGGCGATATAAGGTTTGGGATAGGCTGCGATCAGCGCATTCATGTGATATTCGTGACGCAGCAGCTCGGCCCCGGCATCGCTGCCCGAGGCGGCCGCCTGCTGCACCGCCCGGATATCCCCCCCGGCGCAAAATGCGCGCTCGCCCGCGCCCCGGATCGCCACCGCCTTGATCGTGGGATCGCCGGCCCAGGCGCGCAGCTGTGCCGCGACAATGTCGATCATCCCCCGGGTCAGGGCGTTGAGGGCGTTGGGCCGGTTAAGGGTCAAAAGCCCCAAAGCCCCGGATTTTTCGCTCTTTACATGGGAATCCATGAGCCAGACTTGCGCGGCCCCGGCCGAATTGGCAAGACAGCCCCTATGAGCAGCTATCCGCAACTTCGGATGAGGCGCCTGCGCCGCCACGACTGGACCCGCCGCCTTGTCGCCGAGAACACGCTGACGCCGGCCGACTTCATCTGGCCGGTGTTTGTGATCGAAGGCGACAACAAGCGGGAAAAGGTGTCGTCGATGCCGGGCGTGGAGCGGCTGTCGGTGGATCTGCTGGTGGCGGCGGCAAAAGAAGCCGCGCAACTTGGCATTCCCGTGATCGCGCTGTTTCCCCAGACCCCGGCGGGACTGAAAACCGAGGATGGGCGCGAAGCCCTCAATCCCGACAATCTGGTGTGCCGCGCGGTGCGCGCCATCAAGGCGGCGGTGCCGGAGATCGGCGTGATGTGCGACGTGGCGCTGGATCCCTATACCAGTCACGGCCATGACGGGTTGTTGCGCGACGGCGATGTGCATAACGACGCCACGCTGGAGGTGCTGGTGCAGCAGAGCCTGGTGCAGGTTCAAGCCGGTTGCGACATCATCGCGCCATCCGACATGATGGATGGGCGCATTGGCGCCATCCGCAACGCCCTGGAGAAGGCGGGCCATCACAACACGTTGCTGATGGCCTATGCCGCCAAATATGCATCCGCCTTTTATGGCCCGTTCCGCGAGGCGGTGGGCAGCGCAAAATCGCTCACGGGCGACAAGCGCACCTATCAGATGGATCCCGCCAATGGCGACGAAGCCTTGCGCGAAGTGGCGTTGGATCTGGCGGAAGGCGCCGACCTGGTGATGGTCAAGCCCGGCATGCCCTATCTGGACCTGGTGCAGCGGGTGAAGGAGTGTTTCGGGGTGCCGACCTTCGCCTATCAGGTGTCCGGAGAATATGCGATGCTGTCGGCAGCGTTTGAAAAAGGCTGGCTGGAGCGCGATCGCGCCATCATCGAAGCGCTGACCGGCTTCAAGCGCGCGGGGGCCAGCGGCATTCTCACTTATTTCGCTCTGGAAGCGGCCCGTTTGCTGGCGCTGGAACCGATCAGGACCCAGGTGCGCGACCGGATCGATAAAAGCCGCGACAGCACGGCAAACGACAAGTAGCGCTCACTCCAGAGTCAGCACGCTTATTTCAGGCGGCACGCCAAAGCGCAGCGGCAGCCAGCTGGTGCCGATGCCGGTGGCCACGAACAAGATCTTGCCATCCTCGCGGATCACCCCCAGAGCGTATTTCTGGCCATAGCGTGACGCTTCATAAAGAGCGGGACGGCCCAAGAGCGGCACCACCACCTGCCCGCCATGGGTGTGGCCCGCGACGGTCAGGCTGCAGGCCCGCGGCAGCAGCGGAAAAATGTCGGGCGAATGGGTGAAACAAAGCGCCGGAGCGGAGACGCCACCCAGCGCGCTGTCCGGGTCTGCGCCATGGCTGGCATAATCGCCGATCCCAACCAGGGTGATCTGATCGCGTGGTGGAGGCAGCCGGACATGGGCATTTTCCAAATCGGGAATGTCCACCCTTTGGAAAGCCCGGGCGATGGCTTCCGCGCTTTCACCCCGGTCGTGATTGCCTTGCACGGCATAGACGCCCAATGGCGCATGCAGTGCCTTCAGATGCTGCGCGATGGCGCGGATCGGCATATGGCGGCCACCCAGCACGCCGGTGATCACATAGTCGCCGGTCAGCAAGATCAGATCGGGCCTGGCCGCATTGGTCATCGCCACCACCTGATCGATCTTGGCGCTGTCGATATAAGGCGCCCCCGCATGCAAGTCGCTGATCACCGCGATGCGCAGGCCATTCAGCGCCGGCGCGGACACCGGAACGGCATAAAATGACAGGCGCAAGGACGCCGGCTCGATCCAGCCGGCATAGACAAGGAAAATAACCGCCGTCGGGAACAGCAGACCATAGAGAAGGCGTGACCGGAGGAAGGACATGGCACAGGACCTGGCGGCTGAACGCAATTCCTGCCACGCGGCAGAAACCCTAACCCAGCCAAAGCGTTACAATATTTCTCAGGAGTGTTGATGGATTCGGCTCTGGCCCGCAACCGCATGGTGGAGGCGCAAATCGCCCGCCGCGGCGTGCGCGACCCCGCGGTGCTGGACGCCATGCGCGCGGTGCCGCGCGAGGCTTTCATTTCCTCCGACTTGGAGGAATTCGCCTATGAGGACAGCGCCCTTCCCATCGCGGAGGGGCAGACCATTTCTCAGCCCTTCATTGTGGGCGCCATGCTGCAAGGCGCCGCGTTGGGGGCGGACGACAAAGTCCTGGAAGTGGGCGCGGGCTCCGGCTATGCGGCCGCCGTCATCAGCCGCATCGCCGCCAAGGTGTTCGCCATCGAACGCCTCGCCGCGCTGACCGAGGCCGCCCGTGAAAGGCTTCGCGCCCTTGGCTATGACAATGTCGAACTCAAGACCGGCGACGGCAGCGACGGCTGGCCGGACCGAGCCCCGTTCGAGGCGATCATCGTATCCGCCGGCGGTCCCAGGATTCCCGATGCGCTGAAGATGCAATTGACGATGGGCGGGCGGCTGGTGATGCCGGTAGGACCGTTGGACGAACAGCGGCTGATCCGGTTGACGCGTGGGGCTGGGGATGACTTCACGCAAGCCGATCTGGGCGGCGTGCGCTTTGTCCAGTTGGTGGGCGCCGGCGGATGGGGCTAGTCCGCGGCTAGAGCCGTCCCATCAGCACAAGGACAAGAACAACAACCAGAACCAGGCTCAGGCCACCGCCGGGATAGTAGCCCCAGCCGGCGCTATAGGGCCAAAGCGGCAAGGCGCCGATAAGCAGAAGGATCAGGATGATCAGCAGGACCAGGCGCATGGGCTCTCCCCGTCTTTGTTAGCCGCGAACGTAATGCGCGGTTCCGGTTCCAGTTCCATCAGCCGGCTTTGACGGCCGGCGTTGCCCCTTCGCTCCTCAGGAACGATAGGTCCACACATGGGCGGGCGGGAAATTGCGCCAGATGATTTTCTTGTCCAGCGTCATGCCGCTTTCGAGCGGCACCGGCGGACGCCAGCTGTAGGAGAGTTGAATGAAGCTGCCTCCCGCCCATTGGCAGGCAAGCGCGCGGCGAAGCAGCGAGCGGCGGATGGCGAGCGGAAAATTCAACAGCGGCAGCCCCGAAACAATGGCAGCGACACACGCCTGCGCCGGCAAGCAGGTTTCAAACACCAGCGCGTCGCTGTGACAGACTTTCACCGCGGGAAAACGCCGCCGCATCAATTGCGCGAAATTCGGCTCCTGCTCGATGGCGATCAGCCGCTCGGGCTCAACCCCCTGCTGTAACAGCGCCTCGGTGACCACGCCGGTGCCCGGCCCCAACTCCAGCACCAGGCCTGGGCGGGAAATGTCCACCTCCCCGGCCAGGGCGCGCGCCAGCGCGGGGCTGGAGGGCGTTGGCGCAGAAACACCCTTGGGATCGTGAACCAGGCCGCGCAGAAAGTCGCCATAATCCGCAGCCTGACTCATCGGGATTGGCTCATTGCGATTGGCTCATAGGGACAGGTATCCAGCTTGCCACCCTGGATCAATGCAGCCGCTTCACCGGGGTTCCGGCGAAATTCAGTCCCGTGCCGTGGAAAACAGACTACGCAGGATGATTTCAGCGCGCGCCGGCAACACATGCAGCCCCGAGCGGCGCTGGCCCAAATCGATCACATTCTCCAGCACCAGCATGGCCAGGCCGTGAATCGCCGACCATACCGCCAGGCCCAAGCCGCCGTCATGCAAAGCGTTGCCGATCTCGGTCCCGATGGCATCAGCCTTTAGTCCAAGGGTGGGGAACTGATCGCGGTTGGGAAGCTGGCCGCCGAACATCAGGCGCGCCAGGGCCGGGCGTTGGGCGACAAAACGCATATAGGCAGCGCCAATGGTGGCGATGCGGTCGGATTCATTCCCCGGCGCCTTGGCGGCATCGGCAATGGCCTCGCGCAACTCGTCAAAGCCTTCGACCGAAAGCTCGACCAAGAGCGCCTCATGGTTGGGAAAGTGCCGGTAGGGCGCGGCGTGGCTGACGCCCGCTTTGCGCGCCACCGCCCGCAAGGTCAGAGCGGCGAGCGATTCTTCTTCCAGAATGGCGCGGGCCGCTTCCAGCAGACCATTGCGCAAATCGCCGTGATGATATCCTCGCGCGCCCGTAGCCCGGGCCGCGCCAGCGGCCGGGACGGCTGTATCCCGCTCATTACTCATGCAAGCAAACCTCTATGACTTGTTGCCCTTGCGCGCGCTCTCCTGGCGCACGAAAAGGCTGGACGTGTCCCAGCGTTTGCCCCCCAAATTCTCCACTTCGGCGTAGAACTGGTCCACCACTGCCGTTACCGGCAGGCTGACCCCCTGCTTGCGTGCTTCTTCGAGCGCGATCCCCAGGTCCTTGCGCATCCATTCCACGGCAAAGCCGTGGTTATACTCTCCGGCACTCATGGTCTTGATGCGGTTCTCCATCTGCCAGCTTTGCGCCGCGCCCTTGGAGATCACCTCCACCACCTGCTCGATATCCAAGCCGGCGGCGCGCATCAGACTGTACGCTTCCGCCATGCCCTGAACCGTGCCCGCGATGCAGATCTGGTTGGCCATCTTGGTGAGCTGGCCGGAACCCGCCGGGCCCAGCCGCTTGGCCATCTTGGTATAGACCGCCATCACCGGTTCGGCGCGGGCATAAGCGGCCTCGCTGCCGCCGCACATGATGCCCAGCTTGCCATTCACGGCGCCGGCCTGGCCGCCGGAAACCGGCGCGTCGACAAAATCAAAGCCGCGCTTCCCGGCCTCGGCGGCGAGTTCGCGCGCGATGGAAGCGGAAGCCGTGGTGTGATCCACGAACAGCGAGCCCTTCTTCATGGCGTTGAACGCGCCGTGTGATCCTAAAGTCACCTCGCGCAAATCCGAATCGCGGCCCACGCAGCAGAAAACGATGTCCTGATCCTTGGCCGCTTCGGCGGGGGTCGGCGCGGACTTGCCGCCATATTCGGCCACCCAGGCTTGCGCCTTGGCGCCATTGCGGTTGTAGACCGTGACGTCATGACCGCCCTTTTGCAGGTGTCCGGCCATCGGATAGCCCATCACGCCCAGGCCGAGAAATGCGACTTTCATTATTCCACCACTTCTATCTTAGGGGCAGCGCTGCCTGCGAACGAAGGACGCTTCATCAGCCAGATGACCGCAAATACAGGCAAGGAAATGAGAAACATAAAAAGGAAATCATTTGCATAGGCCTGCACTTGTGCCCGGTATTCTATGAGAGAATTCAGATTTGCCAACCCAAAAGGTAGCTGTGGATTCATCTGCATCGAGGGGCCATTGACGCCCAGGGCCCGGTTGAAGGCGCTGGCCTGGCCGGAAAGCTGGGCATGGATGGTTTGAATCGAGCTCGCCAGGATGCTGCTGGTCAGGGACACGCCAATGGCGGAGCCGATATTGCGCATCAAATTGGTCAATCCCGCGCCATCGGTACGCAACTGTGGCGAAAGTGTCGCAAAGGCCACCATGTTCATAGGGACAAAGACCAGCCCCATGCCGATGCCCTGAAAAAATGTCACCCAGGAAATGGTCGCGGCGCTGATGCTGGGGGTCCAGGCGGTCATCGCCCAAAGCGACCATAGCAAGAGCCCCGCCCCCGCCGTCATGATCACGCGCGGATCGACCTTAAGGGTCAGCCGGCCGGCGAACATCATGGCGAACATCACGCCAAAGCCCCGCGGCACCATCAGAAAGCCGGTCTGGGTGACGCTGCGTCCCGAAAGATTCTGCAAATAGGGCGAGATCAGCGCCGAGGTCGCCAGCAGGATGACGCCCATGACAAACATCAGCACCAAGCCTCCGAGAAAGTTGCGGTCCTTGAAAATCACAACCGGCATGAAAGGCTTTTTCGCGGTCAGCATATGGACCAGGAAAAGATAAAGCCCGATGCCGCAGGCCATCGCCTCGATCACGATCTCGGCAGAGGAAAACCAGCCCTTGGTGGTGCCACGGTCCAACACCAGCTGCAGACAGGCCAATCCCACCGACAAAGCGGTGAAACCGAACCAGTCGAATTTGAGGCTGGTATCGCGGGCGGTGTCCTTGAAGAAAACCGCCAGCATGGCGCAGGCGGCCACGCCAAACGGCACATTGATATAGAACACCCAGCGCCAGCTATAGGCATCGGTCAGGACACCCCCCAAAGTGGGCCCTAAAATGGGCCCCAGCATCACCCCCATGCCCCAGATCGCCATCACATTGCCCCGCTTCTGGGGCGGGTACATGTCCAGCATCACCGCCTGGGACAAAGGACCAAGCGCCGCGCCGAACACGCCCTGGATCAGGCGGAAGACCACGATCTGCGGCAGGCTGGTGGCGGCGCCGCACAGCATGGAGGCAAGGGTGAATCCGGCGATGGAGGTGATCAGGAAATTCTTCTTGCCGAACCGGGCCGCCAGCCATCCCACCGGCGCCGTCATGATGGCGGCGGCGATCACATAGCTGCTGAGAACCCAGGTGATCTGGTCCCGGCTGGCCGACAATTCGCCTTGCATATAAGGCAGCGCCACATTGGCGATGGTGGTGTCCAGCGCCTGCATCAGCACGCCCGCCATGCTGCCGATCAACACCGCCCATTCGGCGACTTTGGAGTCATAAACGTGAGCAGCATGGGGGGCGGCATGCGGCTGGGTCATGCGCTTTTACAGCCCGTCCAGCAGGCGGGTGAGGCGGCGCTTGCCGGTGTCGATAGCGATCACCGCGCTCATCCCGGCGCGCAACGGCCGGTCGCATTCGCTCTTGTCGATGGCCACGCGCACGGGAATGCGCTGCACCACCTTGACCCAGTTGCCGCTGGCATTTTCCGCCGGCAGGGCCGAGAAGCTGGTATCGCTGCCCGCGCTCACGCTGTCGACATGGCCCTCCCATTTGCAGCCGGGATAGGTGTCCACCGTGATGCTCACGGGGGCGCTCGCGTGGACATGGGTGAGATCGGTCTCCTTCATGTCGGAGGAAATCCAGATATCCTTGCCGATCAGGCCCACCGCGCTGGTGGTGGTGAAGGCCGACATGGCCGAAATCACCAGGGTGCCCGGCTGGAGGGAGTCCACCTCGCCCACCGTGCCGGCGAACGGCGCGCGCACCGTGGCATGATCGAGCTGGCGTACGGCCTCATCCACCGCGGCCTTGGCCTTCAGATAAGACGGCGTCTGTTCCGCCGGCAGGTTGGGATTGCCGTTCAGCTTGGCAAGCTGGGTGGCCGCGGTCTGCTGCAGCGAAGCCAGCGTGGCTTGTGCGCTCAGCACCGCTGCGCGCTGGGCATCCACCTGCATGGCGGCAATCGCATTCTGTTTGGCCAGCGCCTGATAGCGGGCATAGGTCTGCTGGTTGACCGTGAGTTGGGCCTGCTGGGCGGCGATCTGGCCCACCGCCGCGCGGTACTGGGCGCGGGTGGATTCCACATCCTGCACGGTGGAGGCAAGATTGGCCTTGGCATTTTCCAGCGCGATCTCGAACGGTTTCGGGTCCAGGGTGAACAGCACCTCACCTTTTTTCACCTGCTGGCCTTCATGGACATTGACGCTTTGAACCAGGCCGGACACATCGGTGGAGACCATCAGCTTGTTGGCGTGAACGTAAGAATCGTCCGAGCTGACATAGCGCCCGCCCACCAGGTAAACGGCGCCGGCGATGGCGAGGAAAATCCCCACGCCCCAAAACATCAGCACCCGGCGCAACCGCGCCTTGTCGGCCCAGAGCGCGCCAAGCCATCCCCGCCTTGGGGCCTGGAAGCTGGAAACGCTGTTGTCGATGGCGGACATATTACTTATTCCCCCGCCGCCGCGATTTTCGCAGGCGTTTCCATGGTGAGCTTGCTCTTCATCTTCAGCAGAGCATCGGTAACGAGTTCCACCGTCGCTTGGTCCAGATCGCCGGTGATTTCGCGGAAGAGTTCTTCCTTGTAACGCTGAATTTCCTGCAGGATCGGCTCGGCGGCGGGCAACAGATGCAGCCGGCGGATACGCCGGTCGGCGGGATCAAGCCTGCGTTCCAGCAGTCCCCTCGCCTCCAGCCGGTCTACCAGCCGGCCCACCGTGATGGGCTCGACCTCGCACAAGCCGGCCATTTCGTTCTGAGTCATGCCAGGCTGGCGCGCCAGGCGGGCCAGGATCACGCCTTGGGCGCGAGTCATGCCGTAGGTGCGGGCCCAACGGTCAAAACGGGTCCGCATCAGGCGGGCCACGTCATAAAGTTCCACCAATAGCTCGGTTTTCATGGCTAAGAACGTAACGCGCGTTATTATATGATACAATAACATAAGCTATGTTAATTTCGCAAAGGTGCCCATGCCGAAAAGAAAAGGGGCGGCTCCAAAGAGCCGCCCCAAGGAGGTCGAGATTGGAGGTCGAGACGTGTAGGTGAATTACATTCCAGAGCCCTGGATGCCCTTCCAGCTGGCTTCGACAGCTTTCACGGCATTATCCGGCAGGGGCACATAGTCCAAGCTCAGGGCGAGCTGGTCGCCCTTTTCCATGCCCCATTGGAAGAACTTCAGCGCGTCCTGTGTCGCCTTCTGATCCGGGGGATTTTTGTAGATCAGCACAAAGGTGGTCGCCGTAATCGGCCAAGACTGCGCTCCCGGCGAATCCACGAACAACACGTAGAAGTCATTCTTGGCTGCGCCAACCCAATCGGCGCTGGCTGCGCCGGCGCGGAACGATTCCACCGTCGGCTCAACCGTCTGTCCCGATTTGTTGATCATCCGGGTATAGGCGAGATGGTTCTGCTTGGCATAGGCATATTCGACATAGCCAATGGAGCCCGAAAGCTGCGCCACATTGCCGGCCACGCCTTCATTGCCCTTGGCGCCGATTCCCGTGGGCCAGTCGATCGCGGTATCCGCACCCACATTGTTTTTCCAATCCGCGCTGACACGGGCCAGGTAGCTCGAAAACTGGAAAGTAGTGCCTGAACCGTCGGAGCGATGCACCACGCTGATGCTCTTGGCCGGCAGGTTCACACCGGGATTCAGCTTCTTAAGCGCCGCATCGTCCCACCGCGCTATCTTGCCCTGAAAAATCAGGGAGAGCGTGTTCCCGTCCAGCACCAACTCACCCGGCTTCACGCCCGGCACATTGACCACAGGCACGATGCCGCCAACGACCAGGGGAAATTGGGCGAGGCCGAACTGCGCCAGTTCCTTGGAACCCAGCGGCTTGTCGGTGGCGCCGAAGGTGACCGTCTTGGCCTTGATCTGGGCGATGCCGCCGCCAGAACCGATCGACTGGTAGTTCAGGCCGACGCCTGAAACCCCCTTATAGTTTGCCGCCCATTTCGCAACGACGGGAAAGACGAAACTCGATCCGGCGCCGGTGATATCTGCCATCGCAACAGTCGCTGTGATCGCTAGGCCGGCGACCGCGCCCATCAGGGCCTTGTAGTTGATCTTCATGGTTGTTCTCCGTTGAGACGAGAGTGATTAGTTGGCGAACTGGACGCGCAGGCCCACGACATTGAAGTCCTGGCTGTCGCGGTCGGGAAGCGCCGCGGTGCCTTTGCTGATGCTCACGATGTTGTCATCCAGTATCATGCGAACATTGCGGTTCAGGTACCAATTGATGCCCAACGCCATGATCCGCTGGCGGCCGCCGCGGACACCATCGGCAATTCCGGTCGCGTTATTGCCGACCTGGCCGGGACGCCAGTTGAGATCGGTGTCGCTGTAACGGGCGGTCACCTCCCAGGTTCCCCAGCTTGCGCCGTCCAGCGAGAAGGGCCGCGACGGCACCGGCGCCTGGAAGCCGGCCTGGGTTTCAGCAACGGCCGAGGCGATATAGGTGCCGGGAGTATAGACCTTGGTTTCCCCGGTGATGATCCAGGAACCGCCGATCGTCCAGCCGTTGAAGGTCGGATGATCGATCACGGCGGTTGACGAGGTGCAAACCGGATTGGCGGAAACCAAGATGGCGCCGCACTGGCGGTCCACCGAGAATTGCGCCCATTCGCCTTCCAGATAGAAGTTCTGCCAATTGCCTTGCGCGTCAAAGGCGATCATGTCGCCGGTCTTGGCGGCGATGGCGCCGGTATCGATCAGACGGGTACCGTCAACACGGATTTCCGGGCGTTCCCGCAACCGCAGAGTCTGGGTACCGCCATTGGGATTGCCGTTCGAACCGGAATACAGCACCGAGGCGATGCTCATGCCCACCTGGAAGTTGGAGATGCCGTCGCTCCACAACCGATCGGTGACCCGGCCCAGGATTTGGGTATTCTCGTCGCCATTGCCCGCCGTCGGCACGCCGGGAGTCGCCGACACCGATCCATGGTTCTGGGCGCTGCCGGTCTTGCCGCCGGTGAAGGCGACGTCGAAAGCGGTATTGTCGCCCGCCCAGAAGGTATCCGGCCTGGACCAGCCCATTTCAATGCCGCGGCGGCTGTCACCGGCGCCAAAGGTGTCGGCGGCGATGTTTTCCAGATCCGGACGTTCGATCCAGGTCAGGTTGGCCGATGAAGTCGTTCCTTCCATCATGAAGGAGGGCTCGATCACGCCGACATTGAAGTGCCACCACGGAATACCGATATAGGTGATCACCATCTTGTTGAGCAGCGGATCGCCTTCGCCCGCATTCGGCACGCCAGAGGCGCCGAAACTGCCGCCGTCGGAACCGCCGGCATTAAGGCGGACCTCATACCAGAAATCGTTATAAGCCTTGCCTTCGATGCCAAAATAGGCGCGTCGCGCCACGGCGCCCGACGACAGATCCGTGGGACCGCCGAAGGTAGAAGGATGGGTAGAGTCTTGCGAGAAGCCGGCAAAATCGGCCTGCATGCGCGCGCGGATGGCCAAGGTGAAGCGGCCATCGCCGGAAGCGAAGGTGGCGCGGCCATTGTCGAAGGCCCATACCGCCGAATTGTACCCCTGCTCCAGGGTGGAGAGACGCGTGCGGTCAGATTGCGCGCGTTCCTGCTGGGCAGAAAGCTGATCTTCGACCGCCTGAAGGCGGGCCGCCAGTTCGGCATTGCTCATCGTGGATGAGGAAGAAGCAGAATTTTGCGCCAGGACCAACGGCTTGTCGGCGCCGCTCAGATCATTTGTTCCGGCTGCCTGGGCCCCCGCCGCGGCAACCATCGCCATGGCGGCCACGCCGCTCATGAGCGCTATTTTCCCGATTTTCATTACCCTCGTCCCTCTATGAATCTCGCGCAATTTCGCGCGAGCCTGCTGTCGCAGGGGGCCGCTACAGGACGATGACGGTTCCATGACAGTTGTGTGACAGGCCCGGCGGACTCCGGAGAATCCGCACCTGGGTAAAATGTCGCGCCTGTGAATTGGCTAATCCAGATCGAAGGTGAGCCCGGCCCGCACTTGTTCGTCGGGGCGTCGATTCACCCAGGCGTGACGCAAGCCCAGATCGAGGGCCAAATGATTCTTCACCTTCCATATTGCGCCGAAAAGCAGGGACGTTTCTTCTTCTGTGCGGAAAGTGCGTTGATAGTTCACTTCGGCAACCGGGCGCACCGGCCAGTCATCCGGGCCTTCCACAATCAAACCGGCGAACGTTCCCAGCCGTTGATCGCGGGTCAGTTCGGCAGCGACATTGATATGGACTGTGCCCCAATCCCACCGCCGGCTGGCGATACCGGTCCATTCAAAGCCCGCGCCATCCTCGGCATTGATTCCCGGCAGGAGAATTGAAGCTTCGCTGGCCAGACTCCAGCCTTCTTTTTCTTGAAGGCTACCCTCCTGAAGCACACCTTTCAAGGAAAGCGCATTTCCGGTCACCCGGCTCCGTTCCTTCGAAAAATGCTCGGCCTGACCTTCCAGAACCACTTCCCAATTTTGCGCGAAGCCGTAATTCAGCCGCGCCGACGGACTGATCCAGGCGGTGCCCTCGTCGTCGTGGCGATAACTCAACGGGCTGAGTTCGACCTCAAAGGCGCCCTTGTCCGCCACCGCCGCATCGGTGGAGTCAAAAGGACGGTAGGCAAAGGCCGGCCAAGCCAGGAAAGTTATTGCCAACCCCAGCCCCGCGCCGAGGTTCTTCATGTTCGATCCTTATTGACGCATGCGCCAGATCGAACTGCTCTTCCAGCTTGCCAGTTGAGTGCCCGCCCAGGCGGTATCCTTGTCCTTGTGGCAGGCATTGCAGGCGTTAGGGATCTGCATGCTGGCGGTATCGCCGGGCGTCACGAAATGGAAAGTGTGGGTGGCCACAAAAGGTCCGCCCGGCAGTTCGGGCAATATCTTGGGCATATGGCAGGCGACGCACTGGCTACCCGGGCTGTTGGCGGGATGATGCGTGTGCTCCTCCAGTGAAGCGGTGTGCGGCCCGTTCTGGCTGCCCACGCTGTGGCAGGACGAGCAGATCTCGTTGATCGGCTTGCGCAACATGGCGTCATTCTGGGTGCCGTGCGGATCGTGGCAGGAGAAACAGGTGACGCCGCGATTGTACATCAGGCTTTGCACGAAATCGTTGCCCTGCATGCGGTTCTTGTGGGCGGTGCCGTCGGGGAAATGGGTGAAAGTGGTTTCGCCCAATTTGTGTTCTTCCAGCTTCCAATAGTCGGAAAGCTTCAAGCCCGCGTGATAGCCCACCGCCCAGTCGTAATACTGGCCCTTGATGGGATTGGTCAGCGGCTGGCCCTGGGAATGACACTGGATGCAGGTGTCATTGGCCTGGACAAAGTCCTGCCGTGCCGGATTCAAGATGTTGAACAGCTTCGGCTGGGCGACATGGTCGCTGCCCGCGCCGTGGCAGGTTTCACAACCCACATTCCATTCATGCGGCTGCTTGGTGTCGATATTGAAGTCTACCGAATGGCAGCCGTCGCACAAAGGCGCGGTGGGGCGGGCGGAGTTGTCGCCCGCGGGATCGGGATAGTGTTTGGCCCACCAGTCGCCGGTGTCGGGGACGTGATATTTCGACCATTGCTTGGTTTCGAAATTATATTGCACCGGCAGTGGCACATAAGTGTCGCCCGACTTCTTCCAATAACGCTGTTTCCATTTGCTGCCATAGACGAAGGCGACATCCTCCTTGGCGAAGCGCAGGCCTTCCGGCGCGGTGGCGGGGTCGGCCGCGATGGCGTCGGGATGGGTTTTGGGATCGCGCAGGACATTGGCCATCGCCGTCTTCTGCCAACGGGCATAAATCTCCTGATGACAGCTCTGGCAGGCCTTGGAGCCGACATAGTGAGCGGCGAGTACGGCAGAGGCCTGCTGCCCGGCGACGTCCTGCTGCTCGCGCGCCGCCACTACCGGCAGGTTGCGGATGTAGGAAACCAGTTGCCACACCTGACGGTCGGGGAAATTCCAGGCCGGCATCGCCGTGTTCCGGATGCCGTTGCGGATGTGATAGAAAATCTCCCCATCCGTCATGGACACCGCCGCGCTGCGCAAGACCGGCGCGCGCGGGAAAGCGTTACCGCCGATTTCGGTCCGCCCGCCGCCGTCATAGGCGTGACAGGTTTCGCACTTCTGAGTGAACAGATCATGGCCGGCACGGAGCGCCGCCGGATCGGGATTGGCGCCTAGAGGATTGACCGCCGCCTTGGCGGAAGCCGGCACGCTGTGCTGCAAGAGATAAGTCGCAACCTCGACTTCGAACTTGGAGGGCTGGTTGCGGGCAACCGACAGGCCAGGAAGGACAAACACATAGGCCGCCGCCAAAAGCAGGAGGATCAAAAGGATCACTGTGATGACGCGTCCACGCATCTCGTCCTCCCTGGTACCGATTCTTACGCGTATGACAGGCTGTTTTGGCGATGCGCGTCAACGCACCTTAAGACCAGATTGGGAAGAACCAATTCTACCCTAAGTTGGTTCCTCCTGGGCAAGCGCGCCATACCTGCCTCGGAAATAGACCAGGGGGGCGCCGGCGTCGTCACGGCGGGCGAAACGCAAAATGCGCCCGATCAGGATGGCGTGGTCGCCAGCATCCTGCACGCTTTCCCGGGCGCATTCGAAGATGGCCAGGGAGTCCGCCAAGGCCGGCGGGCCCAGTTCGGTGGGGATCAGGGCGATGCCATCCAGACTATGCTCGCCCGCCTGTGCCAACCGCGTGGACACCTCACGGTGGCCGCTGGCCAGGATGGAGACGGTGAAGCCCGGCGCCTGGGCAAAATGCGGATAGCGCCGCGAACGGCGGTCGATGCACCACAGGACCAGCGGCGGGTCCAAGGACACCGATGTGAAGCTATTTACCGTAATCCCGATATGGGACACTTCCTGAAAGGACGCGGTGATCACCGCAATCCCGGTGGGAAAGCACCCCAGCGCTTCGCGCAAAGCCTTGCTGTCCAGGTCCATGAGGGCGTGCTTCACACTCGGTTAAGGCGGATTATGCATGATCGTCCCATAGGTTAGGCGACACGGCGAAAAGACCGCAAGGCCTTGAACCGGGTATCAATGGGTGGCGGGCATGGCCGGCGACAACGCCGTCGTTATCAAGCGCATCAAGAAGGGCGGGCATGGCGGTCACCATGGCGGCGCCTGGAAGGTCGCTTATGCCGACTTCGTCACCGCCATGATGGCTTTCTTCCTGCTGATGTGGCTGATCAATACCACCACGCCGGAACAGAAACGCGGTATCGCCGACTATTTCGCGCCCCAATCCATCGCCCAGACCGTGTCGGGATCGGGTGGCGTGCTGGGCGGCAAGGTGATGGGCGAGGACAATGCCCATGCCGGCGGCGCCCAGTCTGTGATGCAGAAACAATCCCCGCCCGCGCCGCCTTCCTCAAACAAGGGCCTGGCCAATGGCGCCACCCAGGGGGGCGCCAATGCCGATTCCACCAGCAATGCCGACGCGCGCTCGGCCCAGGATGGCGACTTCACCCATGCCGCCGAGGCCATTCACCAGGCGGTGCAGGACAATCCCGACATCGCCAACCTGTCGCATCAGGTGATCACCGAGAACACGCCGCAAGGGCTGCGCGTCCAGCTGGTCGACCAGGACGGACGGCCGATGTTCCAGCAAGGCTCCAGCGAGCCCATGGCCTATACCAAGAAACTGCTGGCGGCGGTGGGCGGCATCATCTCCACCCTGCCCAACCGCGTTTCCATCAGCGGCCATACCAGCGGCAATGACGCGGCCGGCGGCCAGGCCTGGGAACTGTCCACCACCCGCGCCAACCAGGCCCGCGCCCTGCTCCAGGCGGGCGGCCTTTCCAGTGATCGCATTTACGAAGTGGCCGGTAAGGCCGGTTCCGAACCGCTTTTGCCGGAAGACCCCAATGCCAGCGCCAACCGCCGGCTTTCCATCCTTTTGATGCGCGAAGCCCCGCCCGTGCCCACCAAAACCGGGCTCTAAGCCGCGCCTAGCCGCCTGTAACCACAAACAAAAAAACCGCCGGCGAGGGCAATAATCCGCTTTTCTCCGGCGCGGCGCGCGGCATACTCAAGCGATGGATTTACGTCTTGGGGACTTGTTCGTCCGGTGACCGACCAGCGCAGCACCCGCGTACCGCAATTCTTCCTCACCCCGGGCGGGCCCTGCCCCTACCTGCCCGGCAAGACCGAGCGCAAGGTCTTCGCCCGGCTGGGCGGTAACCTGGCCCAGCCCTTGTCGGAGGCCCTCACCCATTCCGGCTTCCGCCGTAGCCAGTCCATCGCCTACCGGCCTGCTTGCGAAGGCTGCAATGCCTGCGTGTCGGTGCGCATCCGCTGCGGGGCGTTTGAATCCAGCCGCAGCCAGCGGCGCATCCTGCGCCGCAGCCAGGATCTGGCGCGCGCGGAAGTGGCGGCGGAAGCCACGCGCGAGCAGTTCGCGCTGCTGCGGACCTATCTGGATTCACGCCATCCCGGCGGCGGCATGAGCGATATGGGCCTGTTCGACTATGTCGCCATGGTCGAGGAAACCCCGGTGCAGACCCATATCGTGGAATATCGCCGGGATGATGGCGCCCTGCTCGCCTGTGCCTTGACCGACCGGCTGAAGGATGGACTCAGCATGGTCTACAGCTTCTTCCATCCGGGCGAACTGACCCGCAGCCTGGGCACCTACATGATTCTGGATCATGTGCGCGCGGCGCGCGAAGCGGGGCTGCCTTATGTCTATCTGGGCTATTGGGTGCGCGGCAGCGACAAAATGGATTACAAAGTCCGCTTCTCGCCCCTGGAAGCCTTGACCCAGAGCGGTTGGGAAACCCTCAAGACCTGATCGTCACGCAGGACGCGTTGAACCGGGAGCGCGGGCTCGACGGTTAGCGCGTCCGGTTTCTGCGTTTGATCAGGACAAAAGCCTGGCGCGCGGCATGTTGCGCCAGGACCGACGAGGCGCCAGGTCCAAGAACAATCACCGCGGCCAGCGCCGTCAAGGCGGATAGGATCAAGTGCGTGATGCGGTCCATGGAAAATCCCACATGAAATATTGCGGAAGCCAGCATGGGCGGAATGGCCTGAACCGGCGCTGAGACGGCCGTTCAGATGAAATTCATCTAGGCAATTGGTGCGGTAATATTGCGCCTGCCGTCACTGCTGGCTGCTTTCCGGTTGAGCATTTTGCGCCGGAGGGCTGGCGGGTTGGCTGGTCTCTGCCGGGCTGCTGGCCGGCGGCTCGGCGCTTGCATGTTCCGCGGCGACCGGTGCGGGCGGCGGCGCGGCGTTTGTCGCACGGACCGGCGCCGGCGCGGCCGGCTCCTTGGGAGCATCCTTTTTGCTGGCGAGGCTGCTGCTATAGACCCAGCCCTGTTGCGGTTTGCCATCCTTTGCGGGGACCTCAACCTTGGTCCAGGCTCCGCTCTGCTCCAGCACGGTCAGCGTGCCGCCTTTGGGCAGGCTCAGCACCACTGTCCCCTTGGTCGCCGGTGTGGCGTGGAGCTTGATCGCCCGGCTTACCGTGATGGAGGGACGCTGAACCACCGGCGCCGGCGCGGGCTGGACGGCATGGGTGACGGCAGGGTGTTCTGTGCCGGCGCTCAACACGCCACCCGTGACCGACGCGATCGTGGTCCGTGCGCCATCCGGCAGGTAACCGGCGAACCAGGGATAGAACAGGATCGCAGGCAAGGCGACAGCCATCACCAGCAGGAAATCCCGTATCAGGGTTTTCTTGGCGCTGGGCGCGGGCGCTTCTTCCTCAATCCGAGACGCAGGCATTCCGATCGGCAGATTTTCGGCGGCGCGGCGAAGATGAAGCGGCTGCGACTGATCCAGCGCCGACCGCGCCCAGCCCAGTTCGGTCTCGCTCTTGGCCAAGGTTCTGCGCAATTCGGTGATTTCCGAACGCAGGCTTTCCACATAGCCGTCATCCGCCGGCGCGGCCTGCCGCTTGGCGCGGGCCAGGGCGTTTTCGGCCTGTTCGCACCGCAAGGTCATTTCGGCCAGCGCCTCGTCGGCCTCGGCGCGCGCCGCCGCCATCGCCTTCAACTGGCCGGCGTCTTCATTTTTCCAAGCCAGAGCCTTGGTTTCCAGCGCGGCTTGCGCTTCCTGCTGCAAGCGGCTGCGTTCCTGCTCCCGTTCGGCCTTTTGGCGGGTCAGTTCCAGTTCACGCTCGGCAAGGGCCGTCTTGGCCGCGGTCAATTCCTCGCGCAGCAGATCAAGCTCGGGCGTTTTTTCGCCCGGCGCCGTCTTGACGCGCGCCAAAGCCTGAGCCAGCGCGGCCTCCAGCTTGCGGCACTTGTCGGCTTCCACCGCCAGGGAAACTTCCAGCTTGGCGCTCTTGTCTTTTTCGCCAGCCAATAACTGCGCCGACAATTGCTGCCATTCGGCGCGCGCGGTGTCGGAGCGAGCGGCTTCCTCGGCTTTCCATTGCGCCTGGGCTTGGTTCAACGCGGCTTGGCTTTCCGCCTCCCGGCCCTTGGCGTCATTCTTCAGCTGTTGCTCGGCTTGAGCCTGCCATGACTGGCGCTCTTTCTCGATCCGCTGATCCGCTTCGGCCTGCCAGCGCTGGCGTTCCGCCTCAAGATGCTGCCTGGCTTCCGTCTGCCAGCGTTCCTGCTCCGCCGCCGCGCGCCGGCCGGCTTCAGCCTGCCAGGCCTGGCGTTCGCCTTCGATGCGTTTCTCGCTCTCGGCCTGCCAATGCTTGCGTTCGGCCTCGATCTGCTGGCTGGCCTGCGAAGTAAAGTTGCCGCGATCAGCCGCGATGCGCTGGTCGGCCTGCGCCTGCCAAGCCTGACGCTCGCTCTCCAGACGTTGCTGGGTTTCCGCCTGCCACCGCTTCTGCTCTGCCTCCAGGCGTTCGCTGGCCTGGGCGGTCCAAGTTTCGCGTTCCTTGTCACGCTCCGTGCGATTGTGGACCAGCTCCTCCTCGCGTTCGGCCAGCGCGGCTTTGGCGGTGGCCAATTCATTGTGCAACCGGTCCAGATCCGGCGCATTTTTGCCGGGCGCGGCGCCGGCTTGGGCCATGGTATGGGCCAAGGCCGCTTCCAGCTTCCGCCGCTTTTCGGTTTCAGCGGCCAGCGACGCTTCCAATTTGGCGGCCTTGCTTTTTTCCTCGGCGAGCACATGCGCCGACTCGCGCTGCCATTCGGCATGGGCGGCGGCGGCGCGGACCGCTTCCTGCATCCGCCAGCGCTCTTCCGCCTGTTTGAGCGTGGTTTGGCTCTTGGTTTCGCGCCGCTTATGCTCATGGTCATGGTGCTGGTCCGCCTGCGCCAGCCATGCCTCGCGCTCTTTCTGGAAACGCAGATCGGCTTCCGCCTGCCAGCGTTGGCGCTCGGCCTCAAGCACCTTTCCCAATTCCGCCGTGGTTTCGCTTTTGGCGAGCGCCAACGCCGCGCGCAATTCGGCCACTTCGGATTCCCGCACCGCGAACAGCGATTGCATTTCGCCCAACTGGCTGCGCAGGACCGGATCGTGAGTCTCGGTCGAGCGGCAGATGGCGTCGTCCTGGACGGAAGGGTCTGGTGTCTCTTCCAGGCAAATCGGATGCTGGATGACTTTGAGGGTAGATGCCGCGCCGTCTTCAAAGGTCATGACCCGGATGGTGAGCTCATGCTCCGCGGGCACATTAGAGGGAACCAGATAGTTGAGATCGCTCAACTCGTCCGAAGCCAGCGACCAGGAGCCGTCGGTATTGCGGCGCCCGGCTGACAGCTTGGCCCGTTGTGGCATGCGTTCGATGCGCAGGAACAAACGGCCGGCCCGTTTGAACGGTTTCAGCAAGGGCTGCAGGTCCAGCGGCACCGAATGTTCGACCACCGGCGCGCGGATGATGTCGGCCGCCGTGATACTGGCAAAGGCCGGTGGAGGAGTAACCTCCTTTTTCTTGGAGGCTGCGGTCGCCTGATGCACCATGACGCGCGGACACGTTGACGTTGTTGTGACACGCCATGATCGCCGCGGCCGCGATACTGCCCGGTAATCTTTGTGGGGAAATTTACGCTAAAGTTTTAGATAGATGCGCCAGATGTTCCGGAAAAGGCCCAAGAATTAGGGGGTTCCCGGCGCCGCGTAGATTTTCCTGAGTTCCGTCTTGAGGATTTTTCCCGTGGCGCCATGGGGAATGCTGTCGGCCACGACCACCCGGTCGGGGATCGACCAGTCCGGCATCTTGCCGCGGCAGAAGGCGCGCAACGCCTCGGGTTCGGGTATGCATCCCGGCCTGGGCACCACGATCAGCAGCGGCCGCTCGCCCCATTTCTCATGCGGCACCGCGATGGCTGCCGCCTCGGCCACGTCAGGATGGGCGACGGCGATGTTCTCGATGGCGATGGAGCTGATCCATTCCCCGCCCAACTTGATCAGGTCCTTGCTGCGATCTGTGAGGGTAAGAAACCCGTCGCTGTCGATCACGCCCACATCCCCGGTGGGAAACCAGCCCTCCGGCCCTGCTGTCTGCGGCATGCGATAATAGCCGCTGGCGACCCAGTGGCCGCGGAACAGCACATTGCCCTGGGTGGCGCCATCCCAGGCAAGTTCGTGATTGGCTTCATCCTCGCCGTGCAGATCGACGCCGAACACAACACGGCCCTGGGCGCAGCGCCGGCTCAACTGCGCCTCGCCCTCAAGCTCCAGGCAGCTGGGCTTGGGCGCGTTGACGGTCACGATGGGGCTGGATTCCGTCATGCCCCAGCCCTGGATCGTCCGGATTCCCATCTCGGCATAGGCCAGCATCAGGGCGCGCGGCATTGCGGCTCCGCCCATCATGATGCATTTGAGGGTTTCGATTTTTCCGCCCTTCGCGCGCAAATGGTTGAGCAGGTTCAGCCAGACAGTGGGCACGCCCACGGCAAACGTCGCATGCTCCCCGTTCATCAGCTCGAGCAGCGATGCCGGATCGAGCTGCGCGCCCGGCAGCAGCAGCGCCGCGCCCGTCATCGGCGCCATATAAGGCAGGCCCCAGGCATTGACATGGAACATGGGTACCGCCGCCAGGACTCTGTCGGTAGCGCGCAACCCCAAGGCATCGGGAAGGTTCGACGCCATGGCGGCGAGCACGCAAGAGCGGTTGGAATAGAGCACGCCCTTGGGCCGCCCGGTGGTGCCCGACGTGTAGCAAAGACCGGAAGCGGTGTTTTCGTCGAACTGCGGCCAGGCCGGGATCGGCGCGGCCTGCTCCACCAGCGTTTCATAGCAATGCAGCGCGACGGATGCGGGCAGCGCGGCATCCGCCATCGCCTTGGCGTCGGCCAGCATCACCAGCACGGCGCGCAAGCCTTCGATCTTGGAAGCAATCGCAGAAACAATGGGCAGGAAGGCCGGATCACAAATGATCACCTGGTCTTCCGCATGACCGGCGATATAGGCGATGTCGTCCTGGGAGAGGCGCGGATTGATGGTGTTGCACACCGCGCCGATGCCGGAAATGCCGTAATAGAGTTCCAGGTGCCGGTCGCTGTTCATCGCCAAGGTGCCCACACGATCCCCGGGCGCCACGCCCAGATCGCGCAGCACCGCGGCAAACTTGCGGGCGCGGAGTTCCAAGGCGCGATAGGTGGTGCGGGACAGCGATCCGCCGGGACGCCGGGAGACGATTTCGCCGTCGCCGTGATGGCGCGCGGCATGGGCAATCACCGATGAGATCAGCAATTCATGCCGCTGCATCAACCCCTGCATGCGCCCTCCCCGGCCTGGCATTGTAATAAGCCATGGCGTCTGTGCCCTGCGGGAAAGGCTAGTGCTGTACGGGCCGCGATGGCAAGCTGGGCTAGACCTCTTCCCAAGAAAAGAGGCTGACCGGAGGTGCCGAAATGAACCTTTCCCGCTGCCACCCTTCCCGCCGCCGCCTGCTGGGCGCCGCGATTGCCCTGCCCTTCATTGGCGTCAAGGCCCGCGCCGCAAGCGCCGTGACCGTGACGATCGATCCGGCCAAGAAACTGCGCGCAATTCCGGAAAACTATATGGGATTGGGGTTCGAGATTTCATCTGTCGCGGTGCCGGGCCTGTTGTCGGCCAAGAACCAGGCCTATGTGCAGCTGGTGAAAAATTTGGGCCGTGACGGCGTGATCCGCATTGGCGGCAACACCTCCGATTTCTCGTCCTATGACGCCAATGGCGCGCCTCAGTCCCTGCCGAAAGGCACGGTGGTGAATGCGGCAAACCTGCGCGAGCTCAAGACCTTTATCGACGCTACCGGCTGGCGGCTGATCTGGGGCCTGAATCTGGGCGCCGACAAATTGGACAATGCGGTGGAGGAAGCGCGCGCGGTGGCGGGAATCATGGGCGACCGGCTGATCGCGCTGGAGCTCGGCAACGAACCCGACCTGTTTCCCAATCAGGGCCATCGGGCCCGCGGCTATGATTTTACCGCCTGGCTGGCCGACTATCGCCGTTACAAAACCGCCATTCGCGCGGTATTGCCGCAAGTCGCTTTTGCCGGACCGGACCTGGCCGGCGCAACCGATTGGATGGAGCAATTCGCCCGCGCGGAAAGCGATATCGCGCTTCTGACCGCGCATCATTACATCATGGGCCAAGCCAATCCCGCCGCCACCATCGACACAATGCTGGCGGAGGAGAAGAAATATCAGCCCGCGCTTGCCCGTTTCCAAGCAGCCGCCAAAGCGGCGGGAAAACCCTGGCGGATGTGCGAGACCGCGTCTTTTTCCGGCGGCGGCAAGGCTGGCACCAGCGATACCTTTGCGGCAGCACTATGGGCGTTGGATTATTTGTTCGTGCTGGCGTCTTACGATTGTGCCGGAGTGAATATGGAGACCGGGGTCAATCATCTGGGCCGGATCAGCTATTACACGCCCATCGACGACGATCTTCAGGGGCACTATAGCGCCGCGCCCGAATATTACGGCTTGCTGGCTTTCGCCCAGGCCGCAAAAGGCGAGATGGTGGCGACGGCTTGCGAAACCGGTGGCTTCAACCTGACCGCCTATACCGTTCATCAAGCCAACGGCATATGTGTTGCGATCATCAACAAGGATCAAAGCAAGGACGCGCTGGTGACGATCCAGGGTACCGGCGCCAGGCAGGCACGCGTCATGCGCCTGACCGCGCCATCACTCACCGCGATGAGCGGCGTCGCCTTGGGCGGTGCGGACATAAAAAGCGATGGAAGCTGGCAGGGAAAGAGCCAAAGCATAAGACCGGCCGGCGGAATGCAGATACCCGCCGCCAGCGCCGCGCTGGTGTGGCTGGGCGACTAGTTTGACGCCCGCTCCAACCCATTCGCTTTCCACACCGGCGTGGCGGCGGCGCGAGTGATATAGGCGACAAAGGCCGCGGCCGCCTTGGGATCGGCGCTGCGGGATGAGACCGCCACCTCGCCATCCAGCCAGGCATGTAGTTCCGGCGGCAATGCTCCCACCACCGACACCGCCGCGTCCCGGGTCTCGCATTCCAGCTGCAGCGCCATGTCGGCGCCGTCCTTGATTCCCTTCACGCCATTGCCGTTCATGATCAGAACTTCATGGGTGCCGGCATATTCCGGGCGCTGCAGAATGTCGTGAATGATCATGGCCTGCATGCTTTTCTCGTCTTTCCAGGGACTGGAATAGGCGACATGGCGGGCGGCGTGCAGGGCGGCAGCCAGCTTGGCGGTGGTGGAAATGTCGGGATGGGGAGCACCGGCGGGCACGATCATCACGATCTGCACCCGGCCAAGGTTTTTGCGGCTGCCCGCAACCAAGCCCTTATCGGCGGAGAGCTGATCCATCAAATTCTGCGGCAGCATCACCACATCGGCGGCGGGGTTTCCGGTCTTGACGGTGGTCATCATCGCGCCCATGCCGGTGGACTTCACCGTCACCTTGATGCCGGTTTCCTTGGTATAGGCGGCGGCGAGATCGTCGATGCCGGCGAATTTCACAAAGCCGGGCGCCAGCACGGTGAGTTCGGCGGCATGGACGGACGTAATAGAGAGAGCCGCGACAAACGCGGCGAACAACAGGCGCATGGCGTTCCCCATTATTGTTATCGGGGAATGTTAGGCCCTGAGGCGGGTCCGGGCAACGGTGCGGACGGGCGGCCAGCCGGAACCCGGCCGCCCGCGCCAAAAATCAGTGCCCCTGGCCTGTCATGGTGCCGTTGGACATCGAGCCGTTCGACATGGCGCCGCCGGTCATTGCGCCTTTGGCCTTTTTCTTGTTCTTCATCTTGTCGTGGTCCATCGAACCCGACATCGAACCGCTGGACATGGAGCCGCTCGACATCGAACCATTCGACGCCGATCCATTGGACATCGAACCGCTGGACGCGGCCTGCGCCAGCGCGGAGCCGACGACACCAAAGCTGATGAACAGGGCCAGGGCGCCAACCCTTGCGAAATCCTTCCCGAAAGTTTTCATGATCTTCTCCTGGTAAGGGCTGCGGCCTTATGCCGTGCCTGAGGAGAATTCGCGGCGCGCGCAGCCCGGTTACAGGGCTCGCGAATTATATCCCGGCATACCATTCATAGCCGCGATCTTCCCAATAGCCGCCCTGCCCGCCGGCGATGCTGGCAAAGCTGTCGACGATCTCGATGCGTTCGACATATTTCGCCTGCTTGTAGCCAAGCTGCCGTTCGACGCGCAGCCTCAGCGGCGCGCCGTGCGGCACATCCAGCGCCTTGCCATTGAAGCCATAGGCCAGGATGGTCTGGGGATGGAAAGCATCGCGCAGATCGATGCTCTCATAATATTGCCCCGGACTTTGTTCGCCGCCCTTGGAAGGTTCGCCGGTCAGATTGTCGGCGCAGTGGAACACGGCATAGCGCGCATTGGCTTTCAGCCCTGCCGCCTTGAGAAGCAGGCCGACCGGCACACCGGTCCACATGCCGATAGCGGTCCAGCCCTCCACGCAATCATGCTTGGTGATCTGGGTACGGCGCGGCAGCCGGCGCAATTCGGCCAGCGACAGCGACAAGGACTTTTCCACCAACCCATCGATTTTGAGACGCCAACCGGCGAAATTCTGCGCCGCGTGGGCGCCGTATTCGGGCGTGCCCGGATTGAACGTGCCGTTGGGCTTGAAGAAAGGGGAAATGTCGGACGGGCTGTATTCCCGCGCCAGACGGTCGGGGAATAACAAGCCACGCTGGACGGTCTTGCTCCAATCCTCGACGGCGCGAAAGACGCGGGCGAAATCGGAATCCAAGGTCAGCTTGTCGGTGTTGGCGACCAGCAAGCCCGCCCCCGCAAAGCCGCCTAGAATGGCCACCCGCCGCGTGATGATTTTCCCGCCGGCCATCAGGCTTCATCCTTCACGTGATGGTCTTGGGGAATGCGGTAATCGCCCGTCAGCATGGAACGGATTTCGTTGATCGGCCCCGCCAGCATCACTTCCACCAAATGCACGATCACGAACAGCACGATCAGGCCGGCGGAGATGAAATGGATGCTGCGCGCCGATTGCCGTCCACCGAACACATCCAGCAGCCAGGGGAAAACGGCGTTGAACCCCGGCGACATGGTCAGCCCGGTCAAGACCATCAGTGAGATCAGCGTGATGACGCCCAGATAAGCCAGTTTTTGCAGCACATTATAGTGCCGCGCCGCATTCCCGGTGGGATGCTTGAGTTTGACGTGATCGAGGATGGAGCGGGGAATGGCGCGGATGTCGGCACGCGTGGGCCAGATATCGCGCTGGATATGACGGACCCAGAGGCTGTAGCTCAGATAAGCCAGGCCATTGAACACCAGGATCCAGGCAAACAGGAAATGCCAGTGCCGCGCATCGGCCAGATCCTGAAAACTGGGAATGGTGAGCCAATCCGGCCAGCCGCGGGCCTGGAATTCGCCGTCCACTTTCGACCAGCCCAGCACGCCGCTGGTGTTGAAATGCCAGGGGCCAATTTGAGTCACCCCTTGCGGGCCCGCCGGCGTATCCATCGCGCCGAGCGAAAAGAAAGGCTGGTCGGCATCGGTGCCGTACAAGCCCCAATAAAGCCGGGGATGGGCGTTGAAGATGTTCAGCCCGCTGCCCAGCAGGATCAGGATGCAGAGCGCGTTGATCCAGTGCGTCAGCCGCACCAGGGCGCGATGACGATAGAAGCCTTCCGGTTCTTTGATGGGCGCAAACGCCGCAGCCCAGCTCCGCGTCAGCCAATTCTTACTGGACTTGTCGGAAACCGAAGCCACTTGTCTCTCCTGCTTGGTTCTTCTTCGACCAAGACACAGGCCGGGTTACCAAGCCGACTCATAATATGTCGAGCGAGCAGGCCATGGCATGCCCGAGCGCGGCAGTGGGAAATCCCATAATCATTTTGTGGCTTTATGCCACAGCCTCGATTCAGCGCGATTTTCCTACATTCAATCCCATAATTTTATTATGGAGATCAGAAAATGCAGCCGGGGGAAATAGCTTTTTTGATGGTGGCGGTAGGCGCGATCAGCCTGTTCGGCGGCGTACTCGCCTGGGCATCGTGGATGGAATGGCGCGACAAGAAAAAGAAAAAACAGCGCCAACAAACGCGCGCATTCAGCGCCTCAGAGAGCAACAGCGGCGACGCGGTGCGGCGGCGGCTCTAGGTCCAGCTCACGCGTCGGAAGAGACGCCGCCGAATCGCGCCTTCCACTCCGCCACCTGTTCGTCGCTGATCTTGGCGATCAGCGCTTCCGGCGCCTTGATCGGTTGGCCGGGACTCAGATCGTCCAAAAGCTCAGCCATCGGCGCATCGGGGAACGGGATCACCCCGCCGCGATACCCCACGGGCTGAATGCATTCATGGATGGTCCGGGCAAAGTCCGGCATCACCGGCCAGAGCAGATGCGCAAACTGGTGCACCAGATTGAGCCCCATGCGCACACCTACCGCCGCCTTGGCGCGGTCGGTCTTGATGTGGGTCCAGGGCGCGGCGCGGGTCATATACTCGTTGCCTGCCACCCAGATGGCGCGCATTTCACCCAGCGCTTTGCGGAATTCCGCGTCTTCCATATAGGCGGCATATTGCGCGATGCGCCGGTCCAATTCGGCGATCAGCGACTTTTCGTCTTCGCCATATTCGCCCTCGCCCGGCATTTGGCCGTCGAACCGCGCGACACAGAATTTGGTGACGCGATTGACAAAGTTGCCCAACACATCGGCCAGGTCTTTGTTGATCACGCCGGCGAAATGTTCCCAGGTAAAGTTGCTGTCCGAACTTTCCGGCGCATTGGCAATCAGGTAATAGCGCCAATAGTCGGCAGGCACGAGTTCCAGAGCGGTATCCATAAAGATGCCGCGCTTGCCCGAGGTCGAAAATTTTCCCCCGTCGTAATTCAACCAGTTGAAGCCTTTCAGCCGGTCCACCAGCTTCCAGGGTTCGCCCGAAGCCATGATGGTCACCGGGAAACCAACCGTATGGAAAGGCACATTGTCCTTGCCCATGAATTCCCAATAGGTGACGGATTTGGCCGCATCACCAAACCACCAGTCCTTCCAGGCCTCACCCTTTTTGTTCTTGTCGGCCCATTCCTTGGTGGCGGCGATATATTCGATGGGCGCATCGAACCAGACGTAGAAGACTTTGCCCTTCAGCTTTCCGCCAGCGATGTCGTCGGGCACCGGAATACCCCATTCCAGGTCGCGGGTGATGCCGCGATCCTGAAGCCCTTCATCCAACCACTTATAGGCAATCGAGGTGACCAGCTGCGGCCAATCCGCTTTGTGGCTGTCGATCCAGGCGCGCAACTTGTCGGCGAACTGCGATTGCTTCAGGAACAGATGGGTGGAATCGCGGATCTCGATATCCTGCGCGCCCGACACCGCGGAGCGCGGCTTGATCAGGTCCACCGGGTCCAGCACCCGGGTGCAATTTTCACACTGGTCGCCGCGCGCCCGCTCATAGCCGCAATGGGGACAGGTGCCGATCACATAGCGATCCGGCAGGAAGCGGCCATCGGTGGCGGAATAGGCCTGACGCGTGGTGCGCAATTCCAGCCAGCCATTCTTCCAAAGCTGGCGGGCGAAATGCAGGGTCAGTTCATGGTTCTGCGGCGAAGACGAGCGCCCGAAATTGTCCCAAGCCAGCCCGAACTTGTCGCCCAGCTCTTTCTGCACCGCATGCCACTTGGCGGCATATTCGGCGACCGGCGTGCCTTCCTCCAGCGCCGCCAATTCCACCGGCGCGCCATGCTCATCGGTGGCGCAAATCGCCAAGGTCTCATAGCCCCGCGAGCGGCAAAACCGGGCAAAAATATCGGCCGGCAGCATGGACCCAACCAGATTGCCCAGATGCTTGACCCCGGCGACATAAGGAATGGCGGAGGTGATGAGGACGCGCTTCATGTTCTGCTATATAAAGAAGTGAATAGAGGACCAGTCCTCATACAGGGGGACGGCCGAGGAAGCAAAAGGGGGAATGGATGTCATCCAGGAAGTCGAATTTTGCCGTTTTCACAATGGGTTCTGCCGCGATCCTCATATCCGGGATGATTCTGGCATCCGCCCAGAATCGCCCGGCCCCGCCCCCTGCTGCCAGCGTCATCCCGGCCAGCACCCTGGACAACCTGCCCCATCACGACATTTCCAACGGCATTGTTTCGGCCAAGGTCTACTTGCCCGGCGAAGGCGGGCTTTACCGCGGCACCCGGTTCGACCGCACCGGGGTCATCGCGCACGCCACCTACAAGGGCCAGGACTATGGCAACTACTGGTTTTCCAGCTATTCGCCGCTGGTCCATGATTTCATCTGGCAAAACGGCCAAGTCACCGTTTCCACCGCCAGCGGCGCCGCGGGTCCGGTCGAGGAATTCGGCACCATCGGCTATGACGAAGCTGGTGCCGGCGGAAAATTCCTCAAGATCGGTGTCGGAATCCTGAAGCGCGACACCGGCGCGTATGATTTCGTCCACACCTATCCGGTGGTGAATGAAGGCAAGCGCGGCGCCAGCGCCACCAAGACCAGCGTGCGCCTCACCCATGATCTGTCCGACAAGGACACCGGCTATAGCTACAGCTATGTGAAGACGGTGCGGCTGGTGCCCGGCAAGGCCCAGATGGTGATCGAGCATGTGCTCAAGAACACCGGCAAAAAGACGATCGAAACCGCCGTCTATTGCCACAACTTCCTGACGCTCAGCACCGACAACTCACCTGGCGATGAGAATGTCACCATCACCGCGCCGTTCAATATCAGCGCCGGCGAGCCCTTCAAGCCGGACGCCGCGGAAGTCAACGGCAAGACCGTCCGCTATTTGCGTGCGGTAAGGGAAGGAGAAAGCGTCACCTCCCCTATCAGCGGTTTCGGCAACAGCGTCAGCGATTATGATTTCAAGGTGACAAATACCAAGACCGGGTTCGGCCAGCGCATCCGCGCCGACCAGCCCCTGTCACGGATCAATTTCTGGTCGATCCGCACCAATGTAAGCTGGGAGCCTTATATCGCCATCTCGCTGAAGCCGGGCGAGACCAAGCGCTGGACCTACACTTACGACTATTTCGGTCCCGGAGAGGGTTAAAATGAAGGCGGAGATGTTGCACGCGGCAGCGATCGGCGCGCTATGGCTGGCGGCTTGCGGGGTTGCGCACGCCCAAGAAGGCACCTTGCCGGCAACCGCGCTGGAAAATTTCCCGCATGTGCAGATTTCCAATGGCCAGCTGACCGCCCAAGTCTATCCGCCCGGCGAGAAGGGGCTCAACCAGGGCGGCCGTTTCGACCATGCCGGCGTGGTGTTCCACGTCACTTACAAGGGCCAGGACTTCAGCAATTACTGGTTTGAACGGTTTGTCATCGATCCCAAGGATGACGGCAAATATCCCGGCGGGGTTGAACATTCCTGCTGTTCGATGAGCGGCCCGGTGGAGGAATTCGCGGCTGTCGGATTCGCGGAGGCCGGCGCGGGTGGAAGGTTCCTCAAGCCCGGCATCGGCATCATCCAGCGCACAGGCGACACCTATAGCCAATATGTCGCCCAGCCGCTGCTGAATGAAGGAAAGCGCAGCTTCCGCTCGACCAGGAACAGCGCGCATTTCACCCAGGATCTCGACGATGCCGAATCCGGCTATGGCTATCGCTATGTGAAGACGGTGACAATGGTGCCGGGCAAGCCGCAAATGACCATCGCCCACACGCTGAAAAATACCGGCAAAAAGGACATCACCACCAAGGTCTTCAGCCACAATTTCCTGACCCTTAGTCCCGGCAGCGAGCATATAACCGTCACCGCCCCCTTTGTTTGGCACGCGGTGGAGCCGCTGCAACCGGAATTGGTGAATTTGGACGGAAAAACCATCCGCTATCTCGCCCCGATCCCCAGAGGCGTCACCACGCAAAGCGAAATGACCGGCTTCGGCGACAAGGCGGGCGACTACGACTTCACTATCACAAACACCAAAACCGGTTTCGGCCAGCGCATTCGCGCCGATCAGCCGGTCGCCGAAATCAATATGTGGTCGATCACACCGACCTTCAGCCTGGAGCCTTATGTCGCCATCTCGCTGAAACCCGGCGAAAGCAAGAGCTGGACCTACACCTATGATTTCTTTGGACCTGGGGAGGAAAAAGAAAAATGAGATATGCAAGCATCGCCGCGCTTCTGCTGGCCTCGACGGCACTCGCCTGGAGCCAAGGCCGCGAACCTTATGTTCCGGTGAATCCATCTGATACCTCGCCCGCCAGCGCCTTGGACGATTTGCCCAACAAGGTCATCAGCAACGGCATCGTCTCGGCCAAGGTCTACCTGCCCGACGAGTTCGGCTTTTACCGCTCCACCCGCTTCGATCATGCCGGCATGATCACCCATATCACTTACAAGGGGCATGACTACGGCCAGTATTGGTTTGTGAAGACCTCGCCCGACGTGCAGAATTTCACCTATGACAAGGATGGGCTGGTGGCGCATCCCTCCGATGTGGCGGCGGGCCCTGTGGAGGAATTCGGTGAGAATGGGTTTGATGCGGCCGGCCCCGGCGGCCGTTTCCTCAAGATCGGCGTGGGCATCCTCAAGCGCGACAATGACAAATATGACCGCTTCCACACCTACCCGATCATCAATCGCGGCAAGCGCACCACCACCGCCACCAAGACCAGCATCCGCTTCGATCAGGTGATTTCCGGCGATCCATCCGGCTATGGCTACAGCTATACCAAGACTGTGCGGCTGCTGCCGGGCAAGCCGACCCTGGTGATCGAGGACCGGCTCAAGAACACCGGCAAGAAGCTCATAGATTCCACCGTGTATAACCACCACTTCATGACACTCAGCCCGGGTGAGGATGGCGTGGAATTGCAGACGCCATTCGCCCTGGCGCAGGCAAGGCCCATGCCCAGCGATGTGGTGAAGGTCGATGGCGCCCGCATGACCTATCTGCGCGGCCTGACAGGTCACGAGCAAGTCGCTGGCGATTTGACCGGATACACCGACGCGGTCAGCGACAATGACTTCCGCATCACCGCCACCAAAACCGGCTATGGCGTGCGGCTGCGCGCCGACATGCCGGTCAAGCGGCTGTTATGGTGGAGTGTTCCCTCCACCATGGGGATCGAGCCCTACATGGACGTCAAACTGAAACCCGGCGAGGAAAAACGCTGGACCCACACATTGGATTATTACGGACCCGGGGACTCCAAATAGCGGAACACCCATTCTCCGGCTCATGCGGCGCCACTTCGTCTGGCGGGTTCAGCGAGTCTTCCGGATAACCGGGGCTTGATTCGCCGATTTTGGCATTGCCGGCCTCCTCCTAAAAAGTTTTAGGATCAAAGCCGTGCGCTTTGCAGACCTGCCGCGCCATGCTCTTGAAAGTCTTGCCGTGCGCGTCTCGGGCGCCAATCAAATGCTGGCGCAGATGGCAAAGTTCATGGGCCATCTTTTCAAGAAGGGTCGCGGTATGACCCACGCAGCTCTCGCTTACCCGTATGATCGGCTGGCCCCTCTCCACCATGAAATCCGCGTACATCTTCGGATCGCGAACAACATGAAATCCCACTGAATCGCTTTCGGGCAATTTCCATCTCTTAAAGGGCGCTGTTTCTCTCAGAAAATCATAACGGGATAGAGCTGGAACGATCCGCCGACGACCGCATACCAGCGCGGCGCGCCCTTTATCCAGCGCAGAAATCCGGGATCGCTCATGATTTCTCCTTTGGCCTCGCAAGACAAATGATTCAGCTGCTTGGAAAAGCAAAAAGCCCCGCTTTCGCGAGGCTTCTGAAAGAGTGCTTCACATCGGCCGCACTCGTTGACTGTGGTGAAAGTCATAATGCGATTTTAAAAATCGATCAACGGCCCGCCGTGCCCATCTAACAGATTACAAGTCTTCTTTATTGTTACAGCGCGATCTGGCTGCGCAATCCAATGGCGTTCGCCGAAATGTCATTGCCCGGCGCATTGGCATGGTTCACCTGGATATTGCTGTAATCCAAAAGGAAACGTACCGTTGCATTGGGATACCAGTTCAGCCCCACACTCCATATATTCTGGATCCCGCCCGCCACACCGCCCGTCAGCCCCGGCAAGTAATCCAGATTCATGCTGCTGTAACGCGCCGCCACTTCCCAGGCGCCAAAGCCATTCTTGCCCAACGGTGCCTCGGGTATCAGACCGTGAAAGCTGGCTGTCGCCGCATCATAGGGCCGCGTCTCTCCGCTTAGTGACCAGGTCGCCATCGCATACCAGCCATGGAAACTGGAATCGGGAACCGCGCTGCGCCGCGCGATATCATAGTGAAACCAGCCGCCCTGCCCGAACAGCCGGCCCAAATTCAGCGCCGTCTCCACTCCGAACTCTGTCGCGTCCCGCGCATCCAAGGCGCCGGTGTCCACCGTCTTGCTGCCATCCACTGACAGTTCCGGCCCGGCGCTGAGATCGATGCTGTTGGGCGATGCCGGGCCCGGCGCCACATCCCCAAACCGGAAAACATGCGTGGCATCCATGTTGAGCAGCCATTTCACGTCACTGCGATCCACCGCCAACCAGGCGACGCGCCCCACCATCGCCTGCTGTTCATCGAATGTCGCGGTATCCGTGGTCTTGCCGCCGGTAAGCGCCACCGAAACCAGATAATTATCGCCTTGCGCAAACACTTCCGCGCCTTCCCGTCCGCTGCCCGCGCCGATCGACCGCGCGATGGTGACGGCAGTCGGCCGCTCCATCAGGGCCAGATTGGCGCCGCCGGTCGCGTCTTCCATGCTGTCGAATGCCGAAAACGCGCCCACCCGGAACGCCACCGGCGCCAGCCCGTCATATTCCATATATGCGCGGTAGACATATCCGCGGTTTTCGGTGCCGCTGCCGCCAAAGTCATAAATGAAATTATAGGACCAATCTCGAAATAGCGTGCCCACCAGCCCGAATTGCGCCCGCCGGAAATTGGTGCCGCTGTTCAAATCGACATTGGGGGGATTTTTGCCTTGCGCGAAATAGCCGGCATCGAACTGCACCGTGGCGCGCAGCGCCAGGCTGAAATCGCCGTCTGCAGACACCACCGTCAGCCGGCCGTTGGGCATCGTTACCTTGGCCTGGGCATCCATCTTCTTGCGCAAACCGGCAAATTGCGCCGCCGTGCTTTGCTGCAGCGCCTTCAGCTCCGCGCCCGGCGTCCTGCCCGCCTTCAGCTCATCCAACTGCCGTTGAATTTCCTTAAGCCTTCGCGCCAGTTCATCAACCCGCGAATCGTCCGCGCTCGCGGGTGACGGCCATACCGAGCAAGCGCACAGCATCACCAAGCTTAACCTTGTGAAACGAAAAACCACTGATTTCCATTGGGGATTCGGCCCTTTTTTCCCCGTTCCCTTCTCAACTTTTACGGCCGTACAATCCATTGATAGCAAGCGGGAGCAAAACCACCAAACGATAGTTGGCCGCATCCACCGCGCCATTGTTCGCACACAGATCAATGGCGCCGGCCAAAGCCAAAAGATCACGCAAGCCCGGCCAGATGCAAGCCAATTCCTGCCGCGCAGCTTGCCGCCAGCACGGGAATGATCCCGCACCTGAACCGGAAGATCGCCACCATGGCGCCAGCGGCAATCGCCATCGCGGCCCAATTGACGGATGCCGGAACCGGCACGCTCAATGGTCCCACCTGCATGCTCGCCGCGAACAGCGTATGCATCGCCAGCCACAGCGCCAGGTTCAGGATCACGCCCACCACCGCCGCCGTCACCGCCGACAGCGCCGCGTTCAGCCGCCGGTTTCCGATCAGCGCTTCGACATAAGGCCCGCCCAGGAATATCCAGAGAAAGGACGGCACAAAGGTGCACCACATCGCGATCAACCCGCCCAAAGTGCCTGCCATCACAGGATCCAGCGCGCCCGGCGACCGCGCCGCGGCCAGGTATCCCACAAACTGCACCACGCTGATCAGGGGGCCGGGCGTAGTCTCCGCCAGCCCCAGCCCCACCAGCATTTCATCCGGTTTGAGCCAATGGTAATGGGTCACCGCCTGCTGCGCCATGTATGAGAGCACCGCATAGGCGCCGCCAAAGGTGAACACCGCCATTTTGGCATTGAACGCCGCAATCGCCGCGAACACATTGCCCGGCCCCAACAGCGCCACCGACACCGCGAACGGCAGAAACCATAACCCCAATCCCATCGCCGCGATCACCGCCAGCCGCGACATGCGCGGCTTCACATGCTCCGGCAGGGCGTGTGCGAATTGCGCATCGATCAGCGCTTTTTCGCCGTCATCGGCCTTCGCCGCGCCATGTTCATTTGTTTTGGGCCGCCCGAAAAACCATCCCAGCCCAGCCGCCGCGACAATGATCAAGGGAAATGGAATGGCGAAGACAAAAATAGCGGCGAAAGCCGCCACGGCAATGCCCACCAGCATCGGGCTTTTCAACGCCCGCCTTCCAATCCGCACCACCGCATCCAGCACAATCGCCAAAACCGCCGACTTGAGTCCGAAGAACAGCGACGCCACCAGGCCGATCTGTCCATAAGCGGCATAAAGCCAGCTCAATATTCCCAGCGAGACCAGTCCCGGCAGCACAAACAATCCGCCCGAGACGATGCCGCCCCGGATGCGATGCATCAGCCAGCCGACATAGACCGCCAGTTGCTGCGCCTCCGGCCCCGGCAGCAGCATGCAATAGTTCAGCGCATGCAGAAATCGCCGCTCGCTGATCCACTTCTTTTCATCGACCAGAATGCGGTGCATGACGGCAATCTGCCCCGCCGGCCCGCCGAAACTCAGCAGCGCGATGCGCGTCCAGGTCCAGAATGCTTCCTTGCGGCTGATGGACGGCGGATTTTCGGCTGGCACGCGGCTTCCCCCGGCCCTTCTGGCCGCTGGGAGTCAGTATATAGGAGAAGTGACAGTCCCCGGACAGATGCCTCAGGCCGCCAGCTCCATGTCCATCATCAGGCCCTTGGTGAAGTCCTGGAAGATGGTGACCAGCTCCTCGGAATGGGCGGCGCGGGGCGCACCCTGCGGAAACCGGTAATTCCAGAAGCTGGTGATATGGGATATGGCGCCCATCTTGTCGCCGATATCCAGGAACAGCTCAGGCGCGCCCAGCAGGAATTCGCGGAACAGCTTGGGATCCTGGCGCTCGATCAGCCCGGCATAGGCCTGGTCATAGATGTTGATGATGCGGCGAATCTCCATGCTGTTGGCCTTGGCGCCCCGCAGGATGATGTTCTTGCTGGCGTCCAGAATGCTGCGTTCTTCCAGGGTCACCTTGCCGATCGGAGAGATGGCCTTGATGCCGCGCAGGGCGCGGATCAGGTTGGGCCAATATTCATCCAGGCACCATTTGTAATAGATAAAGCCGCGCCAAGAGAACACGCCCTCGGCGAATTCCGCCGGCCCCAGGCACAAAGTGGCGCGCAGCGGTTCCAGCTTTTCGTTGACCTCGCTGGACAGCAGCGCCGCCACCATGCGGCTGGTCGCGGCATTCCTCGGGCCCGCGCCGTTGGCCAGCGCCGTCAAGCGGCTGACTTCCTGGGCGGCATAGTCATGCATGCGCTGCTGATCGGCGGGCGAAATCGCGAAATAGCAGGAATCCGGCCTGATATCGTTGCAACGCAAATGCTCGCGTAGCAGGAACGGGTCCAGCGAGGGCACGTTGTCGATCAGTCTGAGCACGTCCATGTCCCGCTTCATGTCGGTCTTGTCGGTGTAGTTGCCGACTTCCTGCAGCAGGTCCTCAAACCCCCTTTGGCCCACGAACAGCGAGCGGCCGCCGAACTTCAGGTCGGTGCGCTCGAAAGGAATGATGATCTTGGTCACCAGCGCGCGGCGGGTGGTGAAGAAATCGGTCTCATCGGCGCGCAACCGGTGCTTGAGGACCAAGGACCTGTTGAGCACCTTGGACACGAACATGGGCGCGGTCTTGTGCTTTTCATTCTCGAGATTGGCTTCGGAAATGGCGATCAGGTTGAGAACCCGGTTGGAAGAAGCGCCTTCCAACCCGCTCAGGCTGCGCACGGAGCTATCAGCGGCCATCGTCCGCCTCGCACGCTTGCAGGAACTGCACGCCAATGCCTTCCTGATGGTGACGCACCACCCAGGCCTTGGTCTGGCCCAGTTGGATCAATTCTCCCACCGCGGGCCGCAATGCCGTCTCCAGCATCGCGCCCTGGAAGGATATATCCAGCACCCGGCATTTCACCGGGCTGCCATCGGCCAGGGTGAAGAAATCTATCGCCGTCTCGGCGGGCTTTCGTCCATGCCGGCGCAGCCTTGTATATCCGGTCATGCCATGCTTGACGAAGGCGGCCAGATCGTCCGCCAGCTTCTTGATCCTGGCCTCCTTGCACACGAATTTGAGTCCCAACTCACCCTTGACATAGCGCGTGGTGACGGCGTCAAAACGGCCGAACCCATCCACATACAGAACGGTGAAGGCGTCCAGCGGCGGCGGCTCAGGACAGTAGAGCCCGGCGCCCCCGATCGATAGATTGACCACGGTGCAGTCCAAGGTGGTGTTTTCCGCCGGCACAAACAATTTTCCGGCCAGCCGTACCTGGACTCTGTCGCTGCTGCGCTGATCCAAGGATCGCGCGGATTGCGCGTTGCTCTTCATGACCTACCCCACCCTCACGGCTTCTCCGCGAATACGGTAAGATTAAGCCCGGCTAACTTAAGATATCGTGAGTTCCCGTCCCATCTTGCATGACAGATGTTGACCGCGTTCGCACGGCGCGCAGGAAAAATCATGGTTAGCGAAATCTTGCGGACACCGGCCGTTGCGCTGACGAAAAATCAAGTTGCGCAGGCTCGCGCGCCCAAGATGGCTATGGCCGCCGGGTGCCGGTGGGACAGAAAGACACCCGCTTTTCCTCTTTTTACCGCCCGCTAAGCCAAAAAAGCCGGCGTACCGGCGCGGCGATAACATTTTCTTTTTCACTGCCATGGCACGGTTCCGCCCTTAAAGGACGCTTTCGGACCATGATGATTTCCCGGCCCCGCCAGGCTGTTTATTTCACGGCACTGACGATTCTGTTTGCCCTGCTGAGCTATGTGGGCGCGGTGCTTTATCAGCGCGCCGGCGGCGTCACCACCGTCAAGCCCTATAGCGGCGTGGCGCTGGCGCTGATCCTGATCTATGGCCGCAAATGGACATGGCCGGTGGTTGTGGCCGGCACCCTGGGCGGCATTCTCGCCAAGGAATATTTCGGCGCGGACTGGCTCGACAGCATCATCATTTCCAGCCTGACCTCGGCGCTGCTGCTGGCCATGGACCGGCTTTGCGCGCGCTGGATCGGGCCCAAGATCGATTTCCGCGCCTGGAAGCAGTTGGTGGGTTTCATCGCCATAGCGCTTGCGGTCGGCGCGGTGTCGGGCCTTATTTTCGCCTTCGACCAGGCGCTGTGGTGGTCGACGCATCTATGGCGGAACTGGCAAGCCTGGTTCGTTTCCGTCACCCTTTCCTATGTCGGATTCACGCCGGTAATGGTGCTGCTCGCCACCATGCAAAAGGGCCAGTTGCGGGAGAATTGGCGGCGGCTGGCCGGCGGCTTTGCCATTCTGGCGGCGGCATTGGCCTCGACATTCCTGCCGATCCAAGTCCCCATGATCTTCGTTCTGCCGCTGGCGCTATTGCTGATCACCATGATCAGCGACATCGAGGGCGCGGCGCTAAGCCTGGCGATCATCGAGCTGGTCCTGACCACCGCCACCGCGCTGGGGCGCGGCCCGGCGGCAATCGCCGGCCTTTCGCTGGGCTATCAGCTCTATTTCGTCCAGGTCCTGATCAGCGTGATGATTGCTGTGATCCTGCCGGCCGCGGCCGCCATCACCGAACGCCGCAAGCTCAAGGACCGGCTGGAGGACGCGCTGGCGCGTGAGGCCCATGTCAACCTGGCGCTTCGGGAAAGCGAGCGGCGGGCCTTGCGTCTGGCCGACGAGGCCCAGCGCGCCAACCACGCCAAATCGGAATTTCTCGCCAGCATGAGCCACGAGCTGCGCACCCCGCTCAACGCCATCCTGGGTTTCAGCGAGATCATCCGGGCGCAGCTTTACGGCCCCCTGGGCCATGGCAAATATGCCGAATATGCCGATCATGTGCACCGGAGCGGCAGCCATCTGCTCGATCTGATCAACGACGTGCTGGACCTGTCCAAGATCGACGCCGGTAAGATGGAATTGCGCGAAAGCGTTTTCGCGGTGGACGAGCTGATCGATGACTGCGTGATGCTGTTGCGCGAAAAGGCCAAGGACCATGTCAGGCTGGAGATTCACACCGGCGCCTCGGTGCGGGTCAGGGCCGACCAGCGGCTGATCAAGCAGATTCTGATCAACCTGCTCAGCAATGCCATCAAATTCACCCCTGCGGGCGGCTCCATCACCATGGGCATGGCGGAAAAGACCAACGGCCTGGAAATCTACGTCTCCGACTCCGGCATCGGCATGACGGCGCTGCAGATCGAAAAAGCCTTTTCACTGTACGGCCAGGTGGATTCCCGGGTCGCCCGCACTCATCAGGGCACCGGACTGGGGCTGCCCATCTCCCAATCCCTGGCACGGCTGCATGACGGTGACCTCTATGCCCAGAGCACGCCGGGCCAAGGCACCCGCATGGCGTTGTTCCTGCCGGAAAGCCGTATCCTGCGCGCCGGTTCCTGCGCCGCGTGAAGCGCAACGCGCTTTTCGGCTCGCGGCCTTGGCGCGGTCATTGGGTGAAATCAATCCCGTCCCGGGTTCCGCCTTGCTATAGTTCCCGCCGCCTCACGCCTTATATATAAGGAGCAGCAAATGGCCCCCACCCAAGCACCCGGCTATGGCATCGTCGCCAAGTTGCTTCATTGGCTGATCTTTGTCTTGCTGGCGGCGCAATATGCCATCGGCTCGATCATGCCCCATATCGGGCGCAAGACCGTGAACGAGGGTTGGGTTTCCTGGCATTTCTCGGTGGGGGCGGCGATCCTCTTCTTCATTGTGGTGCGGCTGGTCTGGCGGCTGCTCCATCCGGTGCCCCAGCTTTCCACCCTGGCCCCCTGGGAAAGACGGATTTCCGGCCTCACCCATTGGGCGCTTTACCTCCTGGTGCTGGTGATGACCTTGCTGGGCTGGGCCGCCACCAACTCGCGCGGCTGGGATGTCAACCTGTTCGGCGTCGTCACCCTGCCCAAGATTTCCCCCACCGGTTCGGCCTGGGGCCATGAATGCGGCGACATCCACAATGTGCTGGTTTATGTCCTTTTGGGCTTCATCATCCTGCATGTTGCAGGCGCGCTGTATCACCATTTCATCAAGCGCGATCAAGTCGTTGGCCGGATGCTCTTCGTCCAAAAAACCTGAGAGTCCAAGCCGCAGCCGGGCCTTGTGAAGGCCCCGTCCCAAGCCTAGGGTTGATGAATGGCAACCAAACCGCCCGGCACATTCTCGGCCTCGGAACAGCGCAGCCGCGCCGTTCTGGACCAGATCGAAAAGGAACGAGCCGCCAGCGACGCCAAGACGGCGCGGCTCAGGGCCTTGCGCCTGGCCAAGGAAGCCGAGGAACTCGCCCAGGCCAAAGCCGCCCCTCCCCCGGCCAAGCCCCGCCCCAAGCGCATCACCTGAACGCCCCGGCATACGCGTTCGCAAATGCTCACCTTTGCCGCCAACCTGTCCTGGATGTTCAAGGAGCATGCCTTCCTGGACCGGTTCGCCGCGGCCGCGGATGCCGGTTTTCGCTTTGTCGAATACCTCTTTCCCTATGATCACGATCCCGGGGAAATCGCCCGCCGCCTGGCGCGCCATGATTTGAAACTCGCTCTGTTCAACGCCCCGCCCGGCGACCTCGCCAAAGGCGAGCGCGGCCTCGCCTGCCTGCCGGCGCGCCGCGCGGAGTTCCGCGCCTCCCTGGCGCAAGCCCTGGATTACGCTGCGCTCACCGGCGCGCCCCGCCTGCATGTGATGGCGGGCATTGGCGCAGGCAAGGCCGCGCTGGCGGTTTTCAAGGACGCGCTCACTTTCGCCTGTGACAAGGCCGCCGCGCAGGACATCGATATCCTGATCGAGCCTCTCAATCCCGTCGACGTGCCGGGCTATCTGCTCAATGATTTTGCCTTGGCCGGGGAAATCATCGCCGAACTCCACCTTCCCAATCTCAAGCTTCAATTCGACATCTATCACCGCCAGATGATTCATGGCGAAGTGGTGCAAGGCCTGGCCGAATTCCTGCCCATCACCGGCCATATCCAGATTTCCGCGGTGCCGGGACGCCGCGAACCCACCACCGGGACGGTCGATGACCGGCGCGTGCTTCGCCAGATCGAAGCGTGGAATTATGTCGGCATCATCGGCTGCGAATACGCGCCCGCCGCCGGGACCCTGGAAGGTTTGGGCTGGATGAAAAACCTTTAGCGTTTCATGCCAAGCCGCTGCAGCAGGTTGCGGCAGCGTTGCGCCATGCGGTCTTCCTTCTGGAACAGGGCGAGGCGCGTGGCCAGCACTTCCTGCTTGATATGGGCGGCAAGCTGGAAATCCCCTCCCGCCGTGGCACCCTTGGCGGCCGCAAGCACCGTCACCGTATCGTCCTGACCCGGCTTGTCGGTATAGGAATCGCCCAGATCGGCAATGGCGCGGTCCATCAGGCTGTCGGCCAGCGGATATTTTCGCGCCGAAAGCGCCTTGTTGGCGTCACCGTAATCGGACAAGGCGGCGTCATAACTGCGCATATCCACCTCCGCCACGGTGGCGCAGGAGTACCCCAGCCCGCCGATCTTAAACAGCGCCACGCCCACGCCCAAAAGCGCCACAAGAACCACGCCCAGGATGATCGCGACTTTTTTCAATCCCGTCCGCTTTCGCTCAACGCCGGCAGAGGCTCGACCTTGCCCACCAGAAAAAGATAGGACAACGCCCCAACCAGACACAATCCGCCCGCCGCCGCCAATGGGATCAGGAACGAGCCCTTGGTCAAAACCAGCATCACCCCGGTAAAGGTGGTGATCATGATACCGGCGAGGTTGCCGGCGAAATTCTGGATGCCGCCGATGGAGGCGACATGGCCCGGCGTGGGGGCGATCTCACTGGCCACCGTCCAGACATTGGCGCCGGTGAAGGACAGGCTGGCATAAGCGAGCGTGAACAGCGCCAAGCACAGCCAGTTCGACTCCACAAAGGCCGACACCCCAATGCAGGATGCCGTCGCCATTCCCGCCACCAGGCAGGTTTTGCGCGCCGCGGTATGGCTCCAGCCCAGCTTGAGCAGCCGGTCCGAGGCATAACCGCCCGCCCAATTGCCCGCCACCGCCATCACCGCCGGCAGCGCCCCCCAACTGCCCAGCGCCGCCAGGGAAAAGCCGCGCGCTTGCAACAGATAGGAGGGAAACCAGGTGATGAAAAAATAAATCGCGAAGTTCAGGCAAAACAGCCCGATCATCAGGCCCCAGATGGAGCGGTACCGGAACAGGTCCAGCCAGGAAATTTTGGCTGCCGTCACGACGGGCGCGCTGCGTTCCGCGAGCAGCGCTTCAACCTGGCGCGGAGCGATGGCGCGAACCTGTTCCGGATCGCGATAAATGAACCACCAGAACAGCGCCCATACCACGCCGATCGCGCCCGTCACCTCGAAAGCGCCCCGCCAGCCCACCGCCGCGATCAACGCGGTCACCAGCGGCAGGGACAGGGCCGAGCCAGCCGTCGAGCCGCTATTGAAGATCGCGCAGGCCAGCCCCCGCTCGCTTCTGGGAAACCAATTGAATGCGGTCTTGGTGAAGGAGGGAAGGCTTGCCGCCTCCCCCACGCCCAGCATCAGCCTGGCGCCGATGAATTGCGACACCCCGCGCGCCGCGCCGGTGGCCATGGTGAACAGCGACCACCAGGTCACGGCAAAAGCCAGGCTGATGCGCACGCCTAACTTGTCGATGAACCAGCCGGCGGGAAGCTGCATCGCCGCATAGGTCCAGAAGAAAGCGCTCAGCACCAACCCCATCGCCGCGGCATCGATCCCCAGTTCGGCGCGAATGGCGGGCGTGGCGATGGCCAGGTTGGCGCGATCGATATAGCTGATCGCATTGGCCAGAAAGCACATCCAAATGATCAGCCAGCGTATTCTCGGCATTGGCCCCCCATTCTTATTATTCCTCACGCCGAGTTTGTCGAAGCATAAGGGCCCAGCGCTCCCGCCTCAGGTGGGAGGGGCAAACTTCATGGCCTCCCACAGCCCGTTGAGATACACCGCCCCCAGCGCCCGGTCATACAGGCCATAACCGGGCTTGCCGGTCTCGCCCCAGATCATGCGGCCATGGTCGGGCCGGGCATAGCCCTCAAAACCCACATCATGATAGGCCTTGACGATGGCCGCCATGTCGAGCGAGCCGCACTCGCTCTTGTGCGCCGTCTCCTCGAAATCGCCGGCCTCGTTGACCTTCACATTGCGCAGATGGGCGAAATGAATGCGCCCCTTGCCGCCGAACTCGCGCACCAGCGCCTCGACATTGTTCTTGGGCCCCGCGCCCAACGAGCCGGAGCACAGGGTCAGTCCGTTCGCTTCACTATCGACGATCGACAACAGCCGCGCCAGGTCGTCGCGATTCTTGACGATGCGCGGCAGGCCAAAGATCGGCCGTGGCGGATCGTCGGGATGACAGGCCATCTTGACGCCATTCTCTTCCGCCACCGGCACAATCGCCTTGAGAAAATAGGCGAGATGCTGCCACAGCCGCTCCTCGTCCACCTTGGCATATTCCGCCAAAAGGTCCTTCAACTCTTCCGGCTTGTAGCTGGCATCCCAACCGGGCAAGGAAATCCCCTTGCTGGTGTCGATCGCGTCCACTTCCCGGGTGTTGAAAGTCAGGGTGGTGGAGCCGTCCGGCAACAGCTTGGCCATGGAGGTGCGGGTCCAGTCGAACACCGGCATGAAATTGTAGCAAATCACCTTGATGCCGGCCTGGCTCAGATTGCGGATGGTTTGCTGGTAGTTGGCGATCAAACCATCGCGGCTTTGCTTGCCCAGCTTGATGTCCTCATGCACCGGCACGGACTCGATCACCTCCAGCTTGAGGTCATGCGCCTCCACCTTGGCCTTCAGCGCCAGGATCTTGTCCAGCGGCCACACCGCACCCACCGGCACGTCATAGACGGCCGAAACGATGCCATGCATGCCGGGAATCTGGCGGATATAAGAGAGCGGCACGGGATCGGAATCCCCGAACCAGCGGAAGGACATTTTCACGTGGCATGTTCCCGGAAGTTCCCAGGCCTTGTAGCGTTTTATCCCCGGTCCCGATAGGCCCGCGGTCCGTGATCTCCGACAGGATTGCTGGTGTCTGGCGGGATTTGCCAGGCCGTTGTTTTTCGCGCGAACCTCCGTTTCGGGCCGGGGGCATCGCACTTGGTCATGATCGGATCATGACCCGCCATCTCTCTCATCGGGATGCTGCGTCGCACGGACTTGCTGGGGCGGGCCTTTATCCCTTTGGTCTGATCAGGGGAGGCGCATTCAGGATGCTTGCGAAAAGCTCTGAAATCGAACGCCAAATGTTAACGCGTCAAGATTTGCAGCTTCGCTAGTAAGCTGTTCTTAAAGGAAAAAATCTTGCTTCCAAACGGAACTGCGCATCAGGATGGCGGCTGTATAAAATGAACTTCGGGAACTCCATGGCTCGCGTGATTTCTTTCCCTCGCGACGGCCGGCGCGAGACGGTTCTGATCGTGGATGACGCCCCCGCGATACGCGGTTTTCTTTGCGACCATCTCAACGAGTGCGGCTTTCATTGCCTCTGTGTTGCTTCGGGTGAAGAGGCCGTCACGCTGTTCGAACAGGGCACGGTTATCGATCTGGTATTCAGCGATGTACAGACCGCGGGCTCCCTCACCGGCTTTGGCTTGGCGCGCTGGATGCAGCAACATCGGCCCACGGTGCCGGTGCTATTGGCTTCGGGCGATCTGGGCAAAGCCCAGCCGCAAGAGGAGCTCTGGGGGGCGGAGATCATGCCCAAGCCCTACGACTTTGACTCGGTGGTGCGCCGGATTGGCTTGGCGATCTCCGGCAAGCTCCGCCGCAGCGCCTGAACCGTCCCACTTTCGAATCTTCTCAGGCGGTCCGTTCCAAAACCGGACCCGGGGAACTTTGCATTGCCATGTTTTGGTCACAGGCCTTTGCCAAAAATTTGCGAAACGGCGCAGTGATTTGCGCGTTGTCAGTCCCATAGCGTACTGACAGTTGGCATGCAGGGCGGGATTGCGGTGGCGATTCAAGAATCAGAACCAAAGCCAACCGTGACCGGAAGCCCGGAATATTATCGCGAGCGGGCAAGGGCGATGTTGAAGCTGGCCGATGAAGCGGGCAGCGAAGAAACGCGCGTCTCTCTGGTTCTGCTGGCCGCCACTTGGACTGAACTCGCCAAACAGATTGAGAACCCCGGTTGGTAGGACTTACTTTTTAGTCCGGCGATATCTTCCCTCCATCTCTTTCCGGATTCCTGGTTCGCTCGGCTCCTCCTTGTTCAGGAGTGACGCTTCCACCATGCCGGCCCGCAACCATCTATGGACGGCAATACACCGCGCGCGCGGCCGTAGCGGCTGGTGGGGCCTGCATAGTGGCCGCTATAATTTCCGCTGCACTGCGGCGGCGCGGGACAGGCATTGCAGGCGCCCGTCGCCACGGCGTTCAGCCAGGAGCCTTTGTCGGCCCATACCGCGGCGGCAATGCCAACCGCCAGAAGCAGCAGGATCACGGCCCAATTGGAATTGGACATTCTCGCCTCTCGTCCCGGCTTGAGATAGTCTCTCTCCACCATAATAAAAACAGAGGGAGCATCCCATGCGCATTCCTCATCTCCTGGCACTTTTTTTCTGCGCCCTGCCCGCCGCCGCTTTCGGCCAGTCCGCGCAACAGCCTGGCATTCCCGTGATCCACTACAAGGCGGTGGCCGAATGGCCCAAGCCGCTGACCGGCGACAAGGGTCTGCCCGCCGGTCCGTGGAATTACATCCAGGTCACCAGCGTGGCGGTGAAAAAGGACGGCAACATCCTGGTGATGCATCGGGGCGACGATCCGGTGCTGGAATACAAGCCAAACGGCGATCTCATCGGCTCCTTCGGCGATGTGAAGTTCAGCCATGGCAAGGTGATGCCGATGGCCAAGGACGTGGCCGCGTCAGGCCGCAAGCCGGACATGTCGGGCTATCAGGCGGTCTATGGCGCGGCGGGCTGCAGCAATTGCGGCGCGCATGAGATCCGTGTCGATACCGAGGGCAATGTGTGGGTGGTGGATGCGCCCGGCCAGGTGATTACCAAGATGACTGCAAGCGGCCACACCCTGATGACCCTTGGCACCCGCGACAAGCCAGGCAAGGCCCATGACACTTTCTATCTGCCCACCGACATCGCCTTCGCGCCCAATGGCGAGCTGATCGTCACCGACGGCTATGGCAATGACCGCCTGGTGCGGTTCACCAAGGACGGCAAATATCTGGGCGAGTTCGGCATGCGCGGCAACGGGCCGGGCCAGTTCCAACTCCCGCACAATGTGGTGGTAGACACTCAGGGCCGCATCTATGTGGCCGACCGCGACAATCAGCGGGTCGAGGTGTTCGACGCCAACGGCAAGTATCTGCGCCAATGGGAGCATGTGGGCGGCCAATCCTCGCTGATCATGACCGCGGACCAGCATGTCTGGACGGGCGCAACACTGCGCGACCTGGATGGCAAGCCGGTCGAAAGGCTTCCCGGCGACGGGCCCGACACCCGCGCCCATGGCGGCGCGGTGGCCCCGAATGGCGACGTTTATATCGGCCTGCTCAGCGGCAAAGTAGAGAAATACACCCGCCAATAGCGCGGACACGATCCAGACTCACCCGTCCGGCGCGGGCTTGTCTGCCTGTCAGAATGATCTGCTTGTCGGAATGGCTGATCCCTGACCAATCCGTCGGACGAATCAGTCAGGAGCTTCGCCGGTCCTGCTCCGGCGCGGAGACGCGTCCATATAGGCCAGGGCGAAAGCGACGCCCAACACGCTGACCGCCGCAACGATGATCATCGCGAATTCCAGAAAACCGAATTCCATGGTGCCCCCGTTAGTGACTCCGGTCCGCGCGTCTCCTGGCGTTCCACTCGTCGAACAAAAGAATCCCGAAGGTGATGACAAAGCCCGATGCCATCACTCCGGCAATGAAGAACAGCCCCATGTCCCACTCCCCTTGATATTTTTATCTATTTGCGCCCGTTTGTCGCAAAATGTCGTAAGTGCCGCCGCCCTGTCAATCCAAGCTTGAAAGCCTGTCTACCCAATTTGGGGTGATGACCCGCGGTTTGCGGTATGCTCAAAGACAGCTGAAGCCAATTCCTTCCCCGCCCCCTTCGGCCTAGCGTGCCCGCAGCCATGACCACCGCCCTTATCCTGTCCGTCCAGACCGGCCGCACCGCGCCGCTGGGACCCGACCGGGTGCCCAGCGCTTTTGTCAAAACCGCCCGCGCCGGCACGGTCGCGGTGTCGCTCACCGGCCTGCAAGGCGACGAGCAAGCCGACCTGGAAGTACATGGCGGGCCGGAGAAGGCGGTCTATGCCTATGCCGCCGCGCATTATCCGGCCTGGGCAAACGCCTTTCCCGCCCTGAGCTTCACCGGCGGGGCGATGGGCGAAAATCTGACTGTCGGGGGGCTCATGGAAAAAGACATCTGCGTCGGCGATGTGCATGCGATCGGCTCGGCCCTGCTGCAAGTCTGTCAGCCGCGTCAGCCCTGCTTCAAGTTCGCCTTGCGCCATGACAACAAATACCTGCCCAAGGCGATGGTGAAGAACGGCTTGGCCGGCTGGTATTACCGGGTGCTGCAAACCGGATTTGTGAAAGCCGGCGACGCGCTGACGCTTTACCGGCGTCCCCATCCCGATTTCGCCTTCACCCGCCTGATCGAGATCGTCTATCACGGCCGCGTGACCAGAGCCGAGCTTGAGCGCATGGCCGAAATGCCGGCGCTGGCGAGCCAATGGCGGCGGCATGCGCAAGAATTGCTGGTCTAGCCGGCCGGCCTAGCTTGGATCCCGCAAGGCGCCGCGCATCTGCTCGTCCGTGACCACCGCGCCGGTAAAGTCCGCCGCCAGCATATTCCCGTCGGCCAGCCGCAACGCCCCCAGATTGGCGCCCTCGAACAGCGCGTGCGCCAGCTTGGCGTTCTTGAAGGACACGCCGCGCAAGTCCGCCCTGGAGAAATTGGCGCCACGCAAGTCGGCGCCATCGAATTTTCCGGCCTGGAGCGCGCTGCCGGAAAAATCCGCTTCAATGCCGATTGTCCCGCGCGCCGACAATCCGGCCAGCTTGCGGCCGGAAAACTGCTTTCCCAAGGGCCGCAAATCCGCCCCATCCAATGCCGCCGGCGCGCCCTGCTTGCCGTCGCTGGCGATCCAGTCTTCATGCGCCTGAAGCCGCGCCTTGAGCTCGCCCGCCTTGGCCACCGCGTCCGCGGCCACGTCGCGAATGGCGCCGGCAAGGCTTTCCGGCGGCACCTTGAGCTCTTCCAGATTCACGCCGGTCAGCACCGCATCCTTGAACACCGCATTGGTGATGTTGGCATTCTTGAACACAGCGCCGTGCAACAGCGCGCCGGTAAAATCGGCGCCGTCCAGCTTGGCATTGCCGAAGGACACGCCCTTCATCGAACAGTTGGAGAAATCCACGCCATGATGCTCCGTCGTCCCCACGGTGGGCGCAACGCCGGCATACATCATCGTGCCCGAGCGTAGGTCGGCATTGTCCAGCATCGAAAAGCTCAGCCTGGCGCCGCGAAAGGAAGCGCCGCGCAAGTCGGCGCGGGTCAGCTTGGTGTAGCGCAGGTCGCAGCCGCGCAAGTCGGCGCAATAGAGGCTGACGCGATGGAGATTGGAGCCATAGAGCGAAGCGCCCACCAGCGAGGCGCCGGTGAAATCGACTTCCTCCAGATTGCGATTGGCGAGATTGAGCCCGTCAAGATTGGCATGCGCCAACTGAGCTCTCAGGCCGCCCTGATGGGCGACAAAACGGGCATGGCCATGCAGGACTGTGTTCAAATCCTGCTGGCTCAACTTCACCAGTTTCTTGCCATAAGGGTCTTTTAACATCGCCCCTGCCCGGCGAATCGTGCAGGTCTAGAATGACCTCATGCCGGTTGCGGGGCAACAACGTACACTGACGGATTGTCGGTAGATGAGTACCGATGCAACCTTTTGTACCAAACCGGTGAGTTTACATCGTCCGCTTGCGGCGGCGCAGTCCGGCCGCACCGGCCAAACCGGCCGCGAACAGCGACAGGGTCACCGGCTCCGGCACCCGGCTGGGCGGATCATTGGCGGCGATATTGTCGAACTCGAACGAATTGCCCGAGGAAGAAAACACCACCTGGTCGATATCGTCCGCGGGATCGAAGGTGAAATAGAAGCGCCGGTTGGTAAGGGCGTCGAACTGGTCGCCGTCAGCGGGCGTGTTGAGTTGGGTGCCGGTATAGGATTGGCTGAAACCGTTTTTGCCGTTGAACGTGATCAGATTGTAGCTGTCGATCGAGCCCAGATACACGCTAAGGCTTTTGAGCGTGCCGGGGGCATTCAAGGTGGCGATGCCGCCGGTAAAGACCGAAAGATAGGTGCTGGCATCTCCCACCGGCGGAGCGGCGATACCCGGCACCAGCGGCCCCTGAAACAGTCCGGCATTGGACCAGGTCATGGAATAGCCGGCGGCGATGGGATTGTCGAAGTCCATCACCATGGTCTCCCCTGGCGCGGGCGCGGCATCGAAAGCAACCGAACTGAAGACCACCCCCGCCTGGGCGGACGACGCGCCGGCCATCAAAAGGGCGGCTGCGGCGATCGTGGACAATAGTTTGGACATGGCGTGTACTTCCGATGGTTAATGTTCCGGCCTGGGCCAGTTTGCAGCCCCCAAGCCCCGATACCCTTGTTCCGGTGCAAGCTTCGGGCCGCCGCTCCCGCCCCGCAGGAATGCCGGAGCGGGGCTGAATCGTGGTAAACACCCCAGGGGCTGGGACGTCCGTTTCCTGCCCAACCAGGGAAGCGTGATGACCGAGCGCAAACAGCTTTCCGGCATCCCTGACAGTCCGCGCGGCGCCGAGGACGAAGCCGCCGGCAATGGCTTGCTGCACCGGCGCGCGCTGCTGGGCAAAAGCATCGCGGCGGCCGGCGTGCTGGGCACAGGCCTGGGCGTTCACGCCACTGGCGCGGCGGCGGAACCGCTCACCGAACCCGCCTGGGGTCTTCAGGCGGGCGAGGACAACACCCCGCCCTATCAGACGCCATCCAAGTTCACCAAGAATATCGCGCGCACGCTTTCCAATCCCAAATTCGAGCCGCGCGGCTCTCTCGCCCGCACCCCGCATCACATGCTGGAAGGCACCACCACGCCCAACGGCTTGCACTTCACCATCAATCATACGGGAGTGCCCGACATCGATCCCCAGGCGCACCGCTTTGTGATCCACGGCATGGTCAAGCGTCCGCAAGTCTTCACTCTGGATGCGTTACTGCGTTACCCCCTCACCTCCGCCCCGGCCTTCGTGGAATGCGGCGGCAATAGTGTGCCCTTATTTTCGCCCAAACCGATCCAGGACACGGTGCAGGCTTTGCACGGGCTTTCTTCCTGCGCCGAATGGACCGGCGTGAAGCTCTCCATCCTGCTGGATGAATGCGGCGTCGATCCGCACGCCAAATGGTTCATCGCCGAAGGCGCCGACGGTCCGCATTTGATGCGCAGCATTCCCGCCGCCAAGGCTTGGGACGACGCCATGATCGCGTTTTACCAGAATGGCGAGCCCCTGATGCCCGGCAACGGCTTTCCCATGCGGCTGGTGCTGCCCGGCTATGAAGGCAATATGAATGTCAAATTCCTGCGGCGGATAAAGTTCGTTCCCAGTCCGGCGATGAGCTTCTGGGAATCCCAGACCTATACCGAGCCGATGCCGAACGGAAAAAGCTACAACTTCGACTTCCTCAATGAAGTCAAATCCTTCATCACCCGGCCCTCGCACGGGCATGAATTGAAACAGCCCGGCATCTACGAAATCTCCGGCATCGCCTATTCGGGGCGCGGCAAGATCGCCAAGGTGATGGTCTCGGCCGATGGCGGCAAAAGCTGGGCGGAAGCCGCGCTCCAGGCGCCGGTGCAAACCAAGGCCTTTACCCGCTTCCGCCTGCCATGGCGCTGGAACGGCGGCCCCGCCATTCTACAAAGCCGCGCCTGGGACGACCATGGCGCGTTCCAGCCCACGCGCAAAGAATTGGTGGCGGCGCGCGGCCAGCTGGACAGCGAGCCGCCGGTCACCGCTTTCCGCAATCACCATTGCAATGTGATCACCAGCTGGGGCGTAAGCAGCAACGGCAAGGTCACCCATGTCTATGCGTAGGACGCTCATTCCGCTTGTCCTCGCCATCATCGCCCCCGCGCTGGCGGAGACGCCGCATCTGGGCAAGCCCGTCACCCAGGCTGATATCGCGCGCTGGGATATTGAAATTCTCGCCGACGGCACCGGCCTGCCGCCCGGTGAAGGCACCGCGGCGCAGGGCGCGCCCATCTTTGTCGGCAAATGCGCGGTTTGTCATGGCGATGGCGGCCGCGGCACGGACTTGTCGCGCAAGGGGCTGCCTTCGCCGCCCGCGCTGGTCAGCGACAACAAGCTCAAGGGCATGGATGCGTCCCGCACCACCATCGCCAACTACTGGCCTTACGCGCCGCCTTTGTTCGATTATATCCGCCGCGCCATGCCCTGGAACGAGCCGCGCACGCTGAGCGATCACGAAGTCTATGCCTTGACCGCCTATATTCTGGCGGAAAACAAATTGGTCGATCCCAAACAGGTGATCAACGCCAAAACCTTGCCCAAGGTGATGATGCCCAACCGCGACGGTTTCCTGCCGCGGTTTCCGGACTTGATGCCGAAGTAGTCGCATCATTCGTTCTGTACAAACAAATACTACGAAAAAATTTTAAGACTAATGTCGGGATGTGGCGCCGCTGCGCGTCCCCATTATAGTGTCCAACCGCACCGCAACCGAGGCAGCCATGGCAAAAGCGCGCGTCAATGCCAAGAAATCCGGAAAATCGCCACGCCCACGAAAGACAGAACGCAACCTGATCCTGGTTGCCACCCGCAAGGGCGCCTGGATCTATCGCGGCGATGCTTCGCGCCAAAAATGGCGCGCCGATGGCCCGCATTTCCTGGGCCAGATCATCAACCATCTGGTGCTGGATCCGCGCGATGGCAAGACCCTGCTGGCCGCCGCCAGCACCGGCCATCTCGGACCGACCCTTTTCCGCTCCACCGACATGGGCAAGAGCTGGAAGGAATCTCCCCAGCCGCCCGCATTCAAAAAGAAAGAAGGCGGCCGCAGCGTCAAGCACACTTTCTGGCTCACCCCCGCGCACGTCAACGAACCGAATGTCTGGTATGCCGGCACCTCGCCGCAGGGCCTGTTCCGCAGCGAAGACGGCGGCGTCACCTGGAATGAATTTTCCGGCCTCAATGACGATCCGCAATACCGCGAATGGATGGGCACCGAGCAGGATGGCACCCCCGACGGGCCCAAGCTGCACTCCATCATCATCGATCCCCGCGATCCCAAGCATCTCTATTTCGCCATGTCGGGCGGCGGGGTGCATGAAACCACCGACGGCGGCAAAAATTGGAAACCCTTGATCGAAGGCATGGAGGTGGTGGGCGGCTTTGATCCCAAGACCGTCACCTTCCACGATCCCCATTGCGTGCGGTTGTGCCCTTCCAACCCCGACCGGCTCTATCAGCAGAACCATTGCGGCATCTACCGCCTGGACCGCCCCGCCAAAGTCTGGCAACGCATCGGCAAAGCGATGCCGGCCAAAATCGGCGATGTCGGTTTTCCCATGGTGGTGCATCCGCGCGACGACAAATCGGCCTGGGTCTTGCCGATGGACGGCCAGACCGTGTGGCCGCGCACCGCCATCAACGGCCAGCCCGCCATCTATGGAACGGTCACCGCCGGCAAAAGCTGGAAGCGGCTGGATGCCGGACTGCCCAAAGGCCAGGCCTGGTGGACCGTCAAGCGCCAGGCCTTTGCCGCGGACCGGGGCACGCCGGTGGGACTATATTTCGGCACCACCAGCGGCGAGCTGTGGGCCAGCCGCAACGAAGGCAAATCCTGGAGCAACATCGCCCGCCATCTGCCCGAAATCTATGCGGTGGAAAGCGCCGATATCGGCTGATGCGCGTCAAAGTCCTGATCGCCAGTCCCTTGCGCCCCTATACCGGCGCCGATGAAGTGGAGGCCGACGGCGACAATCTGGGCGCGCTGCTCAACGACTTGGACGCGCGCTATCCCGGCATCCGCTTCCGCATGATCGACGAGCAGGACCGCGTCCGCAGGCACATGCGCATCTTCATCAATGGCGAGCCGGTGAAGGACTTGGCCAAAAGCATCCGCGCCGGCGACGAGATCGCCATTGTGCAGGCGCTAAGTGGCGGATAGGCGACAATAATTCCCGATCTCACGGGGTGGAACGCAGTTGGCAAGCCATCCCCCCTATGGTTTGCTGCCGCCCGCAAGGGGTCTTGGGGATGGTGACGAAAATCGCGCCGCCAAAAATCGCATGGTCAAGGATTGCCTTGGCCGCCGCCGCACTGGCTGCCGCGCCTGAGCTCCTGCATGTCGTGAGCGCCGCGCCAGAAGCCGCCGCCGCGCGCCCGCCTGCCTTTGTCCAGGCCGGCGGCGATGGCGTCAAACGCTTTGCCCCTGTGTGCCGCGGCGATGAGATCCTGGACAGCCGTCCCGATCCCCGCTGGGTGAGCGAGAGCTTCAACAATGATCGTTGCCAGGCGCCGCGCCTGCCCGCCGTGATCAACGGCGCCACCGCCACCCGCGAACAGGTGGTGGCCGCGATGGAAGAAGTCAAGCGCTATGCCGAAGCAGCCGACGCGTTTCAGAAATGCGTCAGCGATTTCGTCGACACCCGCAAGCAGCACAGTGCGGGCGGACGCTCGCTGTCGCCGTCCGAGCGGATCATCGAAAATCACCGCATCCTGACCAGCCGGCGCGCCAAGGATCGCGCCCAGGCGCAAGTGCGGGCAACGATCGTCGCGTTCAACCGCTATGGCAGCGACTGTCCGGATTAGAAACCATCACCAAAAACAAGGCCCGGAAACGGCCATTCAGAGGGAGAGTTTGATGCAGAAATATTCCAGGAAACTGTTGCTGAGCGCCGGCCTGGCCGGACTGCTGGCGGTGGCCGGCAGCGGTCCATCCGCCACCGCGCAGGCGCAGGCCGCCGCCGATCCGATGGTGCCCTGGTTCCAGGTCGACCCGTTCTGGCCCAAGCCTTTGCCCAATCATTGGGTGCTGGCCATGACTATCGGCCTGTCGATGGATGCCAAGGACAATGTCTGGATTCTGCACCGGCCGCAGACCCTGGAGCAGAAGGAATCCTATGCCACCCGCAACGAGGCCGACTGCTGCACGGCGGCGCCCGACGTGCTGGAGTTCGATCCGGCCGGCAACCTGCTGCGCCATTGGGGCCGCGACCAGGTCAAAGGCAACGGCCATGACTGGCCCAGCTCCAACCACGGCATCACGGTGGACGGGGACGGCAATGTCTGGATCGGCGGCAACGGCGCTTACCAGCCCATGCCGCCGCCGGGAAGCGCGGCGCAGTTCGCGCCCGCCGCCGCGCCGGCCGCGCCCGCGCCTTATGCCGGCGGCACGCCGGTCTATCACGACAGCTTCATCTTGAAGTTCACGCCGGATGGCAAGTTCCTGGGCGAAATCGGCAAGGCCAATGGCAGCAAGGGGAGCCTCGACACCGACACTGTGCGCGGCGTCGCTCAAATCCGCATCATTCCCCAAGCCAATGAACTGGTGCTGGCCGACGGCTATGGCAACAAGCGGGTTTCGGTGTGGGATGCGGCGACTTTGAAGTTCAAGCGCATGTGGGGCGCCTATGGCAAAAAGCCGGACGACACTCCCATCCCGCACTATGATGTCAACTCACCGCAGTTCGGCAATCCGGTGCATTGCGCCCAGCCTTCCAATGACGGGCTGATCTATGTCTGCGACCGCACCAACAACCGCATCCAGCTGTTCAAGACCGACGGCACATATGTTCAGCAATACATCGTCAAGCCCGACACCAAGGGCGACGGCTCGGTATGGGAGATCGCCTTCTCCCGCGATCCGCAGCAGAAGTTCATGTACATTTCCGACGGCGCCAATGAGAACATCCATGTCTTCGACCGCAAGACCATGAAGGAACTCTATTGGTTCGGCGGCGGCGGCCGGCAGCCTGGCCAGTTCTATGCCGTGCACTCCATCGTCACCAATACCAAGGGCGATATCTTCACCACCGAGACCTATCGCGGCCAGCGGGTGCAGAAGTTCAAATATATGGGAATGATCAAGCTCAGCGAGCTGATCAAGAAGGGCACCGTCGGGGGCAGCCAGATCAATCCGTAAGCAGGCCCAAAGCGGCCTGTGGCAGCGCTTGATCAGGGCGCGCCGGTATCCGGCGCGCCCTTATGGCATGTGGACACAAGCGCCCCCTTCTGCAATCTTCCCGCCCAAAACCACCAAAAACCGACCTTTCACTAGGGATCACAAAGGGAATAGATCGATGACCAAAATCGCGAAAACCGCTCTGTTGGTTGCGTTGTTGTCGGGCGGAGCTTACGCGCCTTCTGCCGCGCAAGTGAATGCCGGAAACCAGGCGCCCGAAGCCAATGTGCCTTTCACTCTGACTTCGGTGGCGACCTTCAACCTGCCCTGGCGCATCGCGTTCCTCCCGGACGGCCGCATGCTGGTGACGGAAAAAGTCGGACCCATTTGGCTGGTGACCCAGCAGGGCCAGAAGCGCCCGGTGCTGAACTATCCCGCCTCGCTCTATGGCGGCCAGGGCGGCATGCTGGGCATCTTTGTCTCGCCCACCTTCGCCACTGACAACACCGTCTACATCACCTATTGCGAGCCCGGCACCATCGGCGGCATCAGCGGCTCCAGCCTGGCCCTGGCCAAGGCCAAGCTGGTACTCAATGACAGCGCCACGCCGGCCACCGCCAGCCTGGAAGACCTCAAGGTGATCTGGCGCGACGGATCGCGCGGCCGCGGCGGCCAGTTCGGCGCCCAGATCGCGTTCGCACCTGATGGCAAGTCGCTATTCCTGACGGTGGGCGAGCGCCAGCGCTTCACCCCGGCCCAGGATGTCAACCAGCCCATCGGCAAGATCCTGCACCTGACTCTGGACGGAAAGCCGTCGCCGGATAATCCCAATTACGGCAAGACCGGCGCGCAAAGCGTGGGCATCATTAACCCGCCGGCCGACACCGAAGCCGCCAAGACGGCGCCGGTGGTCTATACCTACAAATTCCCCGGCAAGAACGAGACCCCGTCCGAGACCTGGACCCTGGGCCACCGCACGCCTTACGGCATGGCGTTCGCGCCCGACGGCCGGTTGTGGGAAATGGAGCACGGCCCGCGCGGCGGCGACGAACTCAACCTGATCGAAAAGGGCAAGAATTACGGCTGGCCGCTGGTGGCCTTCGCCCAGAATTATAATGGCGTGCCGATTCCGCAGCCGGACACCCGCCCCGATCTGCAAAAGCCGGTGATCTATTGGACACCCATCATCGCGCCAGGCAGCATCACCTTCTATAAGGGCAATGTCTTCCCGCAATGGAACGGCTCGATCCTGATGGGCGGCATGGCGACCATGACCATCAACCGCATTGTCGTGGATGGCGCGCAGGCCCACCCGGCCGAGCGCTGGAGCGTGGGCCACCGCATGCGCGACATCGAAGTCGCGCCTGACGGCTCGGTCTGGGCGCTGGAGGACTCGACCACGGGCGGGCTGTTCAAGATCACCCCTAAGTAGCAGATCGCGCTACCAGAAATGACAAAGCCGGCGGTGCCCCCGCCGGCTTTGTTCTTTGGGCCAATAGCCGCCCGTTTCACACCCTTCTATGACTGGCCCCGCCCTGGAGTCGTGGCCGATGAGTCCTGAAGAATTGATGCGCCAAGTCATTGCGGCTTTCGAGAGAGCGGACCTGGAGCCTTTGCTCGCCGCCTTGCATGACGATGTGGTGTGGAAATCCGCCAGTAAGCAGGACAAGGTGTTCCGGTTCGGCGGCAACTATCGCACCAAGCTGGGTGTCCTCGATGCCGTGTCCGACATCGTGATGGACTACACGATCCACCACATGCGGCCCAAGGAAATCGTGGCGGCGGGCAATGTGGTCTGGGGCCTGTTCGACGTGGAACTGGATTATGACAGCGCCAGAGACATGGATGCCGTCGGCAAGAGCGAGCAAAGCCGAGCTGTCGAGCTGGAAGTGGCGATCCGCTGGCGCCTCCAGGACGGCAAGATCATCGAACACCAATCCTTCTTCGACACCGCATCCTTGCTGATCCAGCAAGGACATCCGCCCGCCAACTAGGACCGCATAAAAAGAAAAGCCGGAGATAGCGCCTACTGGCGTGTGTTGAACACCACATAGCGGAACTTGCCGCCGCTCGCGACATTGAACAGATGCGGCATGCCTGCCGGTATCTGCAGGAAATCGCCGGTGTGCACGGTCACATTGGTGCCGCCGGAAATGCCATCGCCGCGGATCTGCCCGGGTCCGGTTTCGCGCGCATTGGTCACCGTGCCGCCATAGGTCAAGGTCGCCTCGCCTGACAGAACCTGGATGTAGTGCGTCCAGTGGCTGTGCACTTCCGGTTCATTGCCCTTGTCGCTGCGCTGGGCATATTCGACATAGTAATTTTCATGATCCACCGGAAACGCCGTCTTGGCGCCCGGGCCCGCCTTGTCGGTCAGCGCTTCAACATCCTTGGAGGGAAGATATTTGAACCCTTCCGCCGGCAGGTTGCGCAGCGGTGTCTGCGCCAGAGCGGAAGGCGCCAACAGCGCGGCGGCGAAGAGCGATACAGCTATCCTGTGAAGCATCATCATGATCCCCTCTGTGTTATGCCTATGGTCCTGAAATCAAAGATCGGCCAGCCGGGTCCAAGTCCCCGCCGCAACGGCAACCAGCAGCCCCACTGCCAGACTCACCGGGCCATGAAAGCCCAGTTCGTGCGCGACCGCCAGCCACAGCACCAAGCTGGCGACGGCCACCACCACACCGCCAACCAGGCTGGCCTTGCCGGTGGTGATGTGAACGCGTGGCATGTTTATTGGCCTCCGACCAGATCGTTTCGCACGCGGCTTGTGTCATAGCCATTGAAGACATGCTTCAAGAGGCCGCATTTCAGGTCGGAGGTGCCGAAGAACCAGTCCGCCACCGGATAGGTCAGGTTGAAATTGCGGTCCATCATGATCCGGGGATTGTGGTGGGCGATGTGATGGCGGCGAATGGAATTCACCAGCGGGATGTGCCGTACCAACCTATCGTCCTTCACATGGCAACAGTAGTGGAACAACTCATAATTCAGATACAGCGCGGTGTTGGTGATCAACAGCAGCCACCCGGCATTGGCGAATCCCAGCCGGTTCAAGAGGAAGGCGGGGACCAGCGACAAAGCCATGAACGCCACCAGCGCATAGGGCGGAAAGAACACGATGCGGAAATCACGCATGTCATCCAGGCTGGGCTCCGCGTCCGTGAAAAATTCGTGATGCGCCAATGTATGGCGCTTGTAGATGCCCATCAGCCCCCTCACCGGGCGATGCATCACATATTTGTGGATCCACCATTCAAAGACATTGGATAGGCAAAAAGCCAAAGGAATCATCAGCCAATCATGCCAACGGGGCGCCGAAATCTGGCGGGCGCAAACCCAGATCGCCGCGCCGCCCAGGCCAAAGATCAGCGCCACATGCAGCCAGCCGGCATAAAGGGGGGCGATACGCTCGCGATAATCGGTGCGAAACGCAGACTGACGCGCAGACATCTCGCGTGGGGGCATTGCCCGGCCCTTTTTTGGCAAGGATAAAACCCCCTCCTCCGCCCCGCAAGGTTTGCGGATCAGAAAGTCGCAATCGGATTGAGCACCGATCCCGTGGCCCCGGGCACTGCCGCCGGAGACGCGGTGACCAGGAATTCCCAGCGTTTCCTTTTCTCCGCCTCGCGCCCCACCAGCTCCAGATCGCAATTGTCGAAGATCGGCATGCCCATGGCGACAATCACCAGCGCATGGATCGGCTGGGACACGCCTTGGACGCGCGAGGGCAGCACATCCTGGGCCCCATCGCCGCCCAATATCGCGACATCGCGGGCATGCAACCAGGGCGCGCAACTCATATGCAGCCCGGCCAGGCCTTCATTCTGGATCGACCAGGGCCCCTTGGCGTCGCGTCTGGCCCAGCGCCCGGTGCGCACGATCATCACATCGCCGGAACCGACGCGCAGACCCGCTTTTTTCTCCCACGCTTCCAGATCCTCGGGATAGATCGGCGTGCCCGGCTCCAGATAGTCCACGCCCTTGTGCCGCGCCATATCCATTAGCACGCCGCGGGTGACGATGCCGTTCTTGAAATTGATGATGCTGTTCTTGGCCGCACCATCCTCGGTCACTTCGTCTTGCGAATAACCATTGTACATCTTCCCCTCATAGAGGAAGTGGCAAATCGTATCCATGTGGGTGTGGGCATAGCCGTGATAGGAGATGAAGAAGGTGTCGCTGGTGCCGCCGATGCCGGCGCTGCCGGGCTGCTGGCCGCGTCCCACCCGCGTGGTTTTTCGGACGATGGGCGCCGGATTGTCCACCGCCTCCTTGATCTCGGCATTGCGCGCCATGGAGAAGGAAGCGCCTTCGCGCACCAGCCGCACCGCCGCCTTGCGCTTGGCAGGCGTGATCAAGTTCACCGCCCCCATCTGGTCATCGGCGCCCCAGCGGTTCCAGTTGGAAAGCTGTTTCTGCAGGCGCGCGAAATCTTCCGGGGTGGAGGCATCTTTCAGCCCGGCCTGTGCCCTGGCCTGCCCTGTTCCCAGCGCCGCCAGCGAGGCCCCCGCCGCCAATTGCTGCAACGCGCTGCGCCGTGATGGTGTGTTGGATTCCGTCATGCGAACCTCCCCTTCTTTTCTTGGGCCAAGTGTAGGTCAGCAGGGGGGCTAAAGGAACCCGCCGCGCCGGGTGAAGAGCAGCCGGTTACCCTGGCGGAATGCGCGCGCGATGCGCGTAAGGCGCGGCCTGACGCGCTGGCGCGCATGCGCGTTGATTTTCCGCCGCTGGAGAATGGACTAGTATAGTTCCGTCTGCGTCGAGTCGGGGGCATAGGGATCGCCTTGGAGCAGGCTTTCCTTTCTTAGCTGTGCTTTCGCTCGCGCCGGTCGAAAAGGGGGGCGGCAATGGAATTTGCCATTGTCCTGTTGGTGGCTGTCGGAGTTTTCGCATTCGCATTGGCCATGGCGTGGCGCGATTCATTGCGCGGCCGTAAGGACGGCAGCCGATAAACGCCGTACCGTGCGGAATTCAAATTTTGCTGGGAGATATCTGGTGACGCTTCTGATCGCACTGGTCCTGATCTATCACGCGGGACTGTCTTGGTGGTGGTACCCGGCGGCGGTATTGCTGTGGGCCGTTGAAAACCTGATCCGCTACATTTCGCGGCAAGCGCTTTAAGGGGCCCGCGCTTTGGACCATCCCGCAAAGAACAAAGGAGACTGGCGGGGTGTATCGCCAATCTCCCTTGAACTGATTTCAGAAGGTGACCCGTCGCAAACTATGCCGGAGATATTGCCGCCAACTTAACGCGCGGCGCGGACAATCAAGCTCCTAGCCCCTGTCTCCCGCACCCGCCCGTCTCATTCATGGACGATTGTGTCAAATCTTTCGCGATTTGTAGGGCCTCATCCTACGCCCGCAACCGAACCGTCTTGTCCCGGTTCCGGCCGCCGCGCGGTGGATGATCGGCATCACGCGAAGGAGAACAGAAAGTGACTGGCAAATTGTCAGCGCGATAATTTGTCAAGTCTATATTTGTTCCCCCATTTTGGTGCTTTTGCCTGACAAATAGGACTCGCCCCGGCGCGCAAACATAAGGGCGCAAACATGTGTTCCCGGGGTGCTGCCCCTCAATGATCCCTGACCGACCCGTCATATTTGTCCCACATTTCCGGGAACTGCCATTCCGGAATGCCCCGCTCATTGTCGACCAGGTGCTCGTCCAACTCGACACCCAGGCCAGGGCTGTCGATATTGCCCTTGAGGATCACCGCGCCATCCGTCATCACAAACGGCTTTTTGATATAGCCCTTGCCCCAGGGCGTGCGATCCACCTTGGGTCCGCCACTGACCGCCTGCAAGCTGGGCACTTCATGGGCGAGGAAATTCGGGATCGACGCCGCCACATGCAGGGAGGCGGCAAAACCCACCATGCCCTCCTTGGAATGCGGCAGCATGTCGGCATAGAAGGCTTCCGCCAGCGCCGCGATCGCCTTCATTTCGGTGATGCCGCCGGTATGGGTGATGTCGGGCTGCAACAACTGCGCCGCGCCCGCCGTCAGCAGGTCGCGGAACTGCCATTTGGTCACCATGCGCTCGCCGGTGGCAAAAGGCACCGCGGTTTTCTTGGCCATCTCCGCCATCAAGGGCAGGTTCTGGAATTGGATGGGCTCCTCGAAGAACCAGGGGCGGAACGGCTCGATCGCCTTGATGATCTGCATCGCCGCCGGCGGCTCGTGCTCGCCATGCATCTCGATGCCCAGGTCGAAATCCGGCCCGATCAGATCGCGGATCGCTTTCACCTTCTCGACAAAGCCGTCGATGTAATAGGGATTTTCCGAGGCGCGCGACAGCCGGCCGCGGGTGGACGACACGCTGGTCTTCATCGACTTGTAGCCTTCGGCCAGCACATGGGTCTTGGTTTCTTCCACGCTTTCGGCCTGGCCATAGCATTTGATGCGGTCGCGGGTCGGCCCGCCCAACAGCTCATAGACCGGCACGCCCAGCGCCTTGCCCTTGATGTCCCACATGGCGATGTCCACCGCCGACAGGGCGCTGCAAAGAATGATGTCGCCGCGATAGAAAGCGTGACGGTACATGGCCTGCCAGTGGTGCGCCGGCTGGCGCGGGTCTTTTCCTTTCAGGTATGGCTCCAACTGGCTGATCGCCGCCATCACGGTTTCGATCTTGCCTTCCACCGTCCCTTCGCCAAGGCCGATGATGCCGGCATCGGTATGCATCTTGACGAAGATCGAGCGCAGGGAATGAACCGGAATGATCTCCAGCCGGGTGATCTGAAGCGCCGAGCGCGGATCAACCAGCGCGCGCGACATGTTGACGGGCTGCGCCGCGCTTTTGCGCTCCCCGGCCAGCAGCCCGCCCATCCCCAGGCTGGCCAGTGCCATCCAGTGCCGCCGTGAAAGATGAAGCGCCATCTACCCCTCCCCGTTCCGTCTGTTTTTGACGCCATTGCCCGGCGCGATTTGCGGGAACGGTAGCGTTATCCGGGGCTGGTACTCAACCCATGCTAGCGCCTTACCGTCACTCTGAGGAAGGTCGCGGGCAGGACTGTCTCATTCGCCTGTTTGCCGGTATTCTGCCGCGTGAACAGTTCCACCAGCTCGGCGCGCAGCGCGCCAGCCTTGCGGCTCTTTTCCGCCGCCTCGAAGGCGTTCATGGTGGGGCCGTAATAACGGCGAAAATCATCCAAGGCTTGCGCCGGAGTACCGGCAAAATGGAACGTATAGGTATCGCGCAGGAAGGAGATATTCTCCTTGGCAATCCCGGCGGCGCCAAACCGCTCGATCACCTCGGCTTCCACACCCCATAGCATGGGGCTGACAAAGCCTTCCGGCGGCGGCGGCGAATAGGCCGAGCTGATCTTCAATATCTGCGCCACCAAGGTGGGATCGCCGGGAATCCAGTTGCCCATCACGATGCGGCCGCCGGGTCTGGTCACGCGCACCATCTCCTCGGCCACATCCAGGGGCTTGGGCGCGAACATGGCGCCGAAGATGCTGACCACCAGATCAAAGCTCTGATCCGCGAGCCCCTTCAGATTGGAGGCATCGCCTTCCTGGAATTGGATGTTGGAAAGTCCCGCCTCCCTGGCGCGCCGGTTGCCCGCCGCCACCAGATTGCTGGCGATGTCCACGCCCAGCACATCGGCGCCCAATTTGGCTTCCGGCAAAGCCGTGGTGCCGTCGCCGCAGCCCAGGTCCAGCACCTTCATGCCGCTTTTGACGCCCAATTGGGCCACCAGCGCCTCGCCGCTTTCGCGCATGGTGCGCGCGATGCGGGTGAAATCGCCTTTTTCCCACAACGTCTTGTTGGGATTGAGAATGACGACAGAATTCATGGCTTTGCCTCTTGGCGGTTTCAGAGCCGAGACTTAGCAACGAACTTGCCGGGCAACAGGCGGCGGGAGCGCCAAAAGCCAGGGGTGAACCCGCCAATCGCTGTAACTTTGGCAAAGAGAGTTCGGCGGAACTATGCGGGTTTGTTGTCAGGCAGGTGTGAAAGAGCTCGATGCGCCGCCATCACGCGCGCCAGCACGATCAGGATCATGATCGAACAGATCAGCCCTCCCGCCAGCGTGAACATTCCCGCCTGGTAGCCGCCGGTCCGGTCCTTCAAAACGCCCAGGACATTGGGACCGATGAAGCCGCCCAGCCCGGTGCACATCAGATTGACCAAAGCGATGGAGCTTGGCGCCGACGGCCCGCTGAGAAAGGAGGAGGACTGGGTGTAGTAGGGACCATAGGTCCCCATCAGTCCCGCCATCGTCACGACCAGGCCGGCCACCGCCACAGTGTGACTGTCCGCCAGCGCCGCGATGCAAAGGCCGCACGCCGCCACCAGCAAGGGAATGGCGGTGTGCCAGACCCGCTCGCCCCGCTTGTCGCTGGAGCGGCCCACCAGCAGCATGGTCGGTATCGCCGCCACATAGGGCAGCGCTGAAATGCACCCGGTGATCAGGTTGGAATAGCCCATCGCCTTGATGATCTGCGGCAGCCAAAGCTGGCCGCCGAAAATGCCGGCGCCGATGCCGGTTCCCGCCAGCCCCAGCAGAAGCACGCGCGGATCGATCAGCCCGGCCCAGAGATTGGGCGGCGCCGGCGCCCGCTCACCGGCCAGGCGTGCGGCGATCACGGCTTTTTCGCTTTCCGACAGAAAGGATGCGGCGGCGGGACCGTCGGGCAGGAATTTCAACACCGCGAAAGCCAGGAAACAGGCAGGCAATCCTTCAATCAAAAACAGCCATTGCCAGCCGCGAAAACCGCCCGCGCCATCCAACCCCAGGATAAGGCCCGATAAGGGCCCGCCAAGGCTGGAGGATAACGGGATCGCCAGCATGAAGATCGCGGTGAAGCGGGCGCGATAGTCCCTGGGAAACCAGAAAGTGAGATAAAGAATGATGCCGGGAAAAAATCCCGACTCCGCCACGCCCAGCAGGAAACGCAAGGCATAAAAGGCGATGGGTTCGTGCACAAAGGCGGTGGCGGCGGACAGCGCCCCCCAAATCGCCATGATGGCGAACACTGTGCGCCGGGCGCCCATTCGTTCCAGCAACACCGTGCCGGGAATCTGGAACAAGGCATAACTGAGGAAAAAAATGCCGGCGGCAAAGCCATAGACCGAGGCGGAAAAACCCAAATCGTGGTTCATGGTCAGGGCGGCGAAGCCCACATTCACCCGGTCGAGATAGTTGGTGACATAGAGCAGCATCATGAACGGGATCAGCCGCCATGCGCATTTGGCGAAAACCTGATTTTGTTGTTCCGGCTGTTTTTGTTCTGCTTCGGCCATGGTCCCCCCTGACCGGACCTTAGCATGGCCGGGTCGGCCGCAAAGTGGTGGCGCCGGCTTGCAATTGCCGGGGCAATGGCTAACATACCTCGAGTCTCGAGGCATGCGATGGCGGAAGACAATAGTTTCATGTCCGGCCTGCCAGAATTGGCGATCCTGCGCCTGCTCCAGGATCAGGAAATGTACGGCTATGAAATCGTGCAGGCCATCGCCGCCCGCACCGCCCAGGCGCTGTCGCCGGGCGAAGGCGTGATCTACCCCTTGCTGCATGGGCTGGAAAAATCCGGCGCTCTGAAATCCCGCCGCAAGACCGTCTCGGGCCGCAGCCGGGTCTATTACAGCCTGACTGCCAAGGGCGCGCGGCGGCTTTCCACGCTTGGCAAACGCTGGAGCGACCTCAATGGCGCGGTCCAGGCATTGATGGGAGGCGCGCTCCATGTCGCTTAGCCGGTTCGACAATCTGGCCGATACGCTTTTGAAAGGCGGCATCGCGCCCCGCCATGTGCGCCGCTATCTGGCGGAATTGGGCGAACATCTGGAGGACCTCACAGCCGGGCAGCGCGAGGCGGGCTATGACGAGGAAGATGCCACTATCCGCGCCCGCGCCTTGCTGGGCAGCGACCGGGAACTGGCCGCCGCCATGCTGGAGCAGAAACAATTCCGCTCCTGGGTTTCCCGCGCGCCCTGGGCGGTGTTCCTGCTCTTGCCGCCATTCGCGACTGTCGCCATCGGCATGCCGTTCATCGGTGCCCTCGTCCTTATCGGAAAATACTATGACTTCTTGGAACGGCATGCGCCGCCTCCGCCGCTATGGTTCCAGACACTGGCGACGGATGTGGTGGCGATCGCCAATCTGGTGGTGACGCCGCTGGCTGCCGTGCTGTTTGTCGTCATCGCCGCGCGGCAGCGCTTGAAGCTGATCTGGCCCTGTCTTGCGACGGGTATGATGCTGGTCCTTTTTATCCATAGCGAGGTGAGCTTTCTTCCCCGCAGCAAGGGCCATCTAGGCATTGGTGCAGCGCCAATTTTCATGGGGGCCTGGAAAGAGATGGTCGAACACTGGCCGCTCGTAAGCGCGCAGTATTTTTTGACTCTCACACCGGTCCTCTGGTTGGCCCATCGGCGCAGGAAACCGGCTTGATGCGTCTGACATCCGCTTTCCTGCTGCTGTCGGCAATGGCCGCCTCGGCGCAGGAAACCGAAAGCGTCACCGTCAATGCCAGCGCCTTGGTGGGCATCTGGAAGCTCAATCACCCGCACTATGCCGGCAAGGCGGACCTGTTCGCGCCACTGAAATTCGGACCACTGAACGAAAACTTCTGCCGGATCGAGCAGGCGAAAGAAGATTTGACCATCAACTGCCTGGCGGCAGGCGATGGCCGCGTGGTTTTGGAGGCCGGCAATATTCGCGTCATATGGGGCGGGACGCTGGCGCGGCTGGTGATCGGAGGCGCACTGCAATCCGACCATAGCTTTGCCGGCCATGCCGCGGTCCGGGTGATGGGCATCACCACCGAGGATGACAAAAACTCATCCGGCATGAAGATGGACCTCTCGGACTCGCCGGACAAAGGCGGCAAGGCCGGCCTGTTGCGGGGTATCCTTACCGATGGCCTGGGCCAAATCCCGCATGAAACAGCCGTAACCGAGAGCAAGGCGATCACGCCCGTACTGGGCGGCCTGCAGGCCATCGCCTATGTGGGCCAACAGGATAGATTTGCCCCGCCCGGAAAGCAGGGCAGCCCTGGCTTCTTCAGCGTCTATGCGGTTGAATTCGAAAAGGGCGAACGTCTTTGTGGGCTGCATCAACGCGAGGACGGCGTACTGGATGCGTTCCGATGCGTATGAAGTAACCTGGACCCGCCTCCAAGGGGCGACGCTGGCGCTGCTGGTTCAGGCCGCCTTGATCGCGGGCGCCATTCTGTCGCTGACCAAACCAATCATCCTCCCGCGCGTTCTTCAGCACGAAGCCACGCTTTGGCTCAGGCCCTTGCTGCATGTCGTGCCTGCCATCGTGCCCAGAACCATCGATGCCCGCGGCCGTCACGCATCGCCGATCCATGCACCCCTTCCGGCATTCGTGCCGCCGAACGGATCGGCGGCCTCGCCGGCGCCGCCATCCGATCTCAGCGCCTTGGGCCGCGCCGTGTTCGGCTGCGCGCCCGAACATTATGCCGAGCTTTCGCCCGAGGATCGCGCCCATTGCCCTAAGCCGGGCGAAGGTCTTGCCTCTCAGCCGCCCGACCTGATGGGCGGCCCCAGTCATGTGAAGGATAATGTCCGCTGGGCCAATGCCCTGGCCCACAAGCAATCGCCGCTGGAATTGCCCGGCGGCTTACTATTTCCATTGGTCGCGCTGGGAGCGGTTCTCGACGGCTCGATCAGCGAGCGGAGCAGCGCCTTCCGCGATCCTGAGAAATGGCCGACTTACACCGATGCCGGCAAGCTGATGCCGCGCGACTTGCATGACCAGGAAAGGACCTATGACGCCTGGCACCGTGACCATCCGGTGAAGTGAGCACCGGCAATCTGTCATGCCCGCCATGCCGTAGGCACCCGCCCCGCTTTGCTGTACCGTCGAGAGATTGAGCGCCAAACGGGGCCGGTATGAAGTATCTTCCACTGATCCTGGCCGGGCTGTGGCGCAAGCCGGCCCGCACCATCTTCACCTTTCTCTCCATTGTGGTGGCCTTCATCCTGTTCGGCATCCTGTCGGCCATCGAGGGCGGCATGGCGCGCCAGATGGAAGCCGCGCGGCTGGACCGGCTCCTGGTCGACACCAAATTCGGCACCAACATGCCCCTCACCTATCTCGACCGCATCGCGGCCATCCCCGGCGTCACCCTGGTGGCGCCGCGCCAGATTCTGGTCGGCTATTATCAGGACCCCAAGGCGCCGTTCGGCATGATCATGACCGACCAGCGCTTCTGGGCGGTGCGGCCCGAACTCAATGTCACCAAGGAGCAGATCGAGGCCTTGCGCAGGACCCGCACCGGCGCCCTGGTCACCGTGTTCAGCGCCAAACGCTTTGGCTGGAAGGTGGGCCAGCGCGTGCCCATCATCTCCAACACCGTCAACAAGGCGGGCAGCCATGTCTGGACCTTCGATATTCTGGGGATCATCGACGACACCAGCCGGCCCGGCACCGGACGCTATTTCGTGGGCAATTACGATTATGTCGACCAGGATCGCACCACCCAGAAGAGCACGGTCGACCGCATCCTTGTCCGCATCAAGGATCCCAACCGCGCCACCCAGATCAGCCGGACCATCGACCGCATGTTCGCCAATTCCGCCGCGCCCACCCGCACGGGGTCGGAAAAATCCGACCGCCTGTCGGGGGTGCGCGCCATTGGCGATGTCGGCTTCTTCACCCGCGCGGTGGTGGCGGCGGTGCTGTTCATGCTGTTGTTCCTCACCGGCAATACCATGATGCAATCGGTGCGCGAGCGGGTGCCGGAATTCGCGGTGCTGAAGACCTTGGGCTATTCCGATGGCGGCGTGCTGGCCCTGGTGCTGGCGGAGTCCGTGATCCTCTGTCTGCTGGCAGCGGCGGCCGGCCTGGCTTTGGCCAAGCTTGGCATTCCCCGCATCGGCGACATCTCGCCTGACATGGGACAATTGCTGCTGATGCCATGGTCGGCCTTGCTGACGGGATTGGGTTTCGGCTTGGCGGTCTCGCTGGCAAGCGGGTTGATTCCGGCCCTGCGCGCCAAGCGGCTCAGCATCATCCAAGCCTTGGCGAGCCGGCCATGACCAGCCTGAAACAGATCGCCGCCGTCACCCTGATGAGCCTGCGCACGATTCCCGGCCGCATGGGCTCGTCACTGGTGGTGGTGATCGGCATGGCCTGCGCGGTGGGGGCGCTGGTCTCGATCCTGTCCATGTCGGCCGGATTCCTGCGCACCATGGGAAACACGGGAAGCCCGTCGCGCGCCATCATTCTCAGCGACGGCGCGCTGGGCGAATGGGGCAGCAGCGTCGCCCACACCCAGGCCGCGATCATCGCCGATATGCCGGGCGTCCGCCGCGATGAGGCGCAGAAGCCGGTCGTTTCGGCGGATTATCTCGGCTACACGGTAGTGCCCAAGAAATCCGACGGGCTGGACGCCTATATCGATGTGCGCGGCGTTAGCGCGGAAAATCCCAGGCTGAGGCCGGAGATCAAGCTGGTCAGCGGCCGCATGTTCCACCCCGGCCAATATGAGGTGATCGTGGGGAAAAGCGCGCAGGCCCAGTTCGACGGCTTGCGGGAGGGCGACCGCATTTCGCTGCCGGAAGGCGATTGGCTGATCACCGGCACCTTCGAGGCCAACGGCAATGCCGATGAATCGGAATTGATCACCGATGCCTCCACTTTGTTGTCGGCGATGCGCACCAGCACTTACAAAAGCATGACGGTGCTGCTGGACTCGCCCGCCGCCTTCACCCGCTTCAAGAATGCCGTCACCGCGCGGCCCGGTCCGGCGCTGGAAATCAGCCGGGAAAGCGACTATTACGCCGAGCAATCCAAGAGCTTCGACCAATTCCTCAGGACCATCGCCTATGTGGTGGGCGGCATCATGGGTCTGGGCGCCACCTTCGGCGCGCTCAACACCATGTATTCCGCGGTCAGCGCCCGGGCCCGCGAAATCGCCACCTTGCGCGCGATCGGCTTTGGCGGCGGCGCGGTGGTGATCTCGGTGATGACGGAATGTTTTCTGTTCTGCCTGGCGGGCGCGGCGGCGGGCGTCGCCTTCGCCTGGGCTTTGTTCAACGGCTATCAGCATGCCATGGGCGGGTTGGTGATCCGCCTGGCGGTAACCGCCGAACTGGCGGTCACTGGCATCGGCTTCGCGCTGATCCTGGGAATGGTGGGCGGATTGTTTCCCGCCCTGCGCGCCGCGCGCATGCCGGTCACCGACGCGCTCAGGGCCACCTAGAACTTGCCTCCCATGATCCCTCACCTGGAAACCGAACGGCTGATCCTGCGCGGTCAGCGGCGGGAAGATTTTCCCGCCCATCTGGCGATGTGGAGCGATCCGCGCACCCTGCGCCATTTCGACGGCCACAGTTACAGCGAGGAAGACTTGTGGCTGCGCTTTGCGCGCGGCATTGGACTGTGGGCGCTGCTGGGCTACGGCTTTTGGGGCATAGAGGAGAAAGCGTCGGGGCTTTATATCGGCAGCTTCGGATTCTTCCAGGCGAAGCGGCCGCTGGCGGGTCCCTGGCGCGACGATCCGGAAGCCGGCTGGGTGATTGCGCCCGACCATCACGGCAAGGGTTATGCGCGCGAAACCTTGGCCGCCGCCATGCCCTGGGGCGATGGAAACATTGCCGCGCCGCGAACCTGGTGCATGATCAATCAGGGCAACGAGATTTCGGTTAAAGTCGCCGTCCGAGCCGGATACAGCGAATACGGCCCCGCCGATTACAGTGGCAGCCCGGTGCGGATTTTCACGCGGCCGCGCGCCAAATCCTGACGCCCGCGTCCTGCTGCCACAGAAATGCCGCTTGCGTCGCCGGATTGCAGCCGTTAAAGCCATTGCCGCCGGCCGAATCCCAGATTTCAAAGGGCGCGTGATCCGAAAAAGCTGTGCGGATCGTCCCCTTCTGGCCGGAGCCTTCTAACGAAGCCCTCTATTCCGCAGGTCATCGCACCAGGACGTCATGATCAAAGGCACTGTCAAGTTCTTCAATAACGCCAAGGGTTTTGGTTTCATCACCCCCGATGACGGCAGCAAGGACGTGTTTGTTCCCGCCGCTTCCACCTCCGGTTTTGGCAGTGGACGGCTGAAGGCCGGTCAGCGGGTCTCTTTCGAGGCCGAGCCCGATCCCAAGGGACCCAAGGCCGTCAATCTCAAGCTGCTGGACGAGGCGCCGCGAGAGGTGCCGCCGCGCGAAGCGCCCAAGGAGGCGTCCAGGGAAGCGCCCAGAGAAGCGTCGAGGGACGCGAAAGCGCAGCGCCAGCCGCTGGCGCTTTACCACGACGCCGCCGCCGAGGAGTCCGCCGAGATAGTGGAGGCGCTCAACCATGCCGGCCACGAGCCGCTGCTGGTCGATGTCGCCCTTGCCCCGCCCGGGCGCGAGGAACTGCGCCGCCTCTCCATCCTGTTGCGCGAGGCCGATCAAAGCCTGGTGCGCCGCTACGATCCCCTGTTTCTGGAGCTTCAGCTCGACGACCGTTTCATCAGCGAGAGTGAATTCTGGCAGGCCATTGTCGAACATCCCCGGCTGATCAATGCGCCGGTCTTGGCCAGCGCCAACAAGGCGCGCATTGTGCGCTCGGCCAATGACGTCAAGTCTTTCCTGGGCCAGGACGTGCCGCAGCAAGCCAAGCCCAAGGGCCTCTCGCCCCGCATGGCGGCCTTGATGAAGGGCCATGCTTTGCCGCCCAAGGTTGAGACCCGGGTAGAAAAGATCGAGCCCGCCCCCAAGCCGGTTGCCAAACCCGAGCCCCAAATCAAAATCCCGCTCAAGCCTCCAATCAAACTCCCGGCCAAACCCGCGCCCGATGTCAAAGCCAAAAAGGCCGTGGCGGAAAAGAAGCCCGTCAAAACCGTGGCCAAAAAAATCCCCGCCGCCAAGCCGGTGAAGAAAGCGGTTAAAAAAACCGCAAAGAAGAAGTAGTCACAACCAGTTTTTCCACAGAAACGACGTCAGCTCGAACAGCTCCAGCAAGCGCTGGCCCAGGGGACGGCGGCGCCAACTTTCGCGGTCGATCCGCCGCGCCTTGTCCAAGTCATTCTGGAACATGCCCTCGAACGCCTTGGCGGTATCGCTGCCCAGCACGATCGCATCCACTTCATCATTGAACACCACGCTGCGCGGATCGAAGTTGGATGATCCCACCGCCGTCCATACCCCGTCGATGGAGGCGGTTTTGGAATGCAGCACTTCGTTCTGCACTTCGTAAATTTTCACCCCGGCTTCCAATAGATAGCCGTAATGCGAACGGCCCACCGCCAGCGCCATCTTGGAATCGCTGTCGCTGGGCAGCAGCAGCCGCACATCGACCCCGCGCTTGCCGGCGGCGATCAGGTCGTCCTCCTCCTGGTCGGTCGGCACGAAATAGGCGGCGCTCAACCAGACATTCTTCTCGGCATTGCGGATGGCCGACAGCAGAGTGACATAGAAGCGCGGCACCTCTTTATCCGGAGTCGAGCCCACGATCCGCACCACTTCGCGCCCTTCGGGGGCGAGCGCGGGAAAATAGGCGGCGCGGTCCAGGGGCGGACCCTTCTGGCTCTCCCAATGTTCAAGGAACAGGTTCTGCAATTGCGCCACGACAGGACCTTCGATTTCCAAATCGGTGTCGCGCCAATAGTCCGCCGTCTTGCCGTCCGAGCCCGCTCCTGACCCTGGCCCCGACGACTGGTAAGTCGTCGACAGGTTGATCCCGCCCACGATCGCCTTTTGTCCGTCCACCACCAGGATTTTGCGATGATCGCGGAAGTTGAAACTGATGGGGTTGAAGGGGTTGAATTCCACGATCTGAACACCGGCATCGCGAAGACGCTGCAAGAACGCCTTGGGCGTTCCGCTGGAGCCGAAGCTGTCATACAGGATGTTGACCGCCACGCCCTCGCCGCGTTTGGCGGCCAAAAGATCGCCAAGATGGTCATCGCCGGAAGCGACATCCTCCAGGATGTAATATTCCAGGTTGATGCTGGTCTTGGCCGCCCGCATGGCGGCGAACATGGCGGCGAAGGTCTCGCGCCCATCGATCAGAAGCCGCGTGGCGTTGCCCGCCACCAAAGGGGTCTCGGCCACCGCCTCCTCGATCGCCGTGTGGCGGCGCAACATGCCGGCCTCGCCCGGCTCGGGCGCCAGCCGGTCCAGCAGGGCCCGGCTTTGCTGGGCGGTCAAAGGCCCGCGCGCCCCCAGGATATGCGCCGGTTGGGGCGCCGGGGTGTCATTTACCTTGGGAACGGCGGCGCAGGCCGCGGCCAGCAACAGCAGGGTCGCGGCGATGGCCCCTCGGATGGCCGGTTTTTTGGTCATTCTTTGGTCATGGGGGAACCCGCGACCTTAACGCAGACCGGGCCAGGAAGTTCGGTCTTGCCGTCGGCGCCCGGCTTGCCGATGATTGGCCATCAAGGCTTGCGGGGCCCTTCGATGTTTCATTCCCTGATGCGGATGTTCGCCACGCCCGAACCGCCATTGCGGCCGCCGCACACCAAGCTGTCGGTGGCGGTGCTGATGCTGGAAGCGGCGCGCCAGGACGATCATTTCGATCCCAGCGAACGGGTAGTGATCGAAAAGCTGCTGGCCAGCCGCTTCAGCCTGATGCCGCTGGAGTTGACCCGGCTGATGGCGGCGGCCGAGGCGCGCAGCGCCCAGCTGGTCCAGTTGCACGGCCATACCAGCGATGTGGCCCATGAAATGAGCCCCGACCAGCGCGTCGGCCTGATCGAGATGCTGTGGGAGGTGGCCTATGCCGATGGGGTATTGGACCCGGAGGAGGACCACCTGATCCGCCGCATCTCCGGACTGGTCTATGTCAGCGACCGCGACCGGGTGCTGGCGCGGCAGCGGGTGCTGGCGCGGCGCGAGCAGCAAGGCTCGCAACAAAAGTAAACGCCCGCGTTAATCCATTCTGCAAGCACTGGAAGAGCGGCCGGGGCTTTATGCTATACTCCCGCTCAAAAAGGGCTGCGCATGGCCAGGAGAAAATGGCGCGCCGGGGTACAGCGGGAACTGACCCTGCCGCAAAGGCTTTGGACGTACTACCGCTGGCCGCTGCTGGCGGGGGCGGCGGTTTTCGCCATGGCCTGCCTGGCCTGGTATCGGTACACCGTCTCCGACTATCAATATGGCGACAACTCCACCGAGTATGAGCGCGCCTGGCAGCAATGCATGGCCGACCATACCCGCCATGCCTCCGACGATCTGGCCAATGACGCCGCGGCCAGCGCCTGCGTCACCGAAGTCGACGAACACCGCGCGCGCTAGCCCTACTGGACCATAGGAGCCGGCCATGTTCGCCAGGAAAACAAGCACGATCCTTGCGCTGACGGCGGGACTGGCGCTTGCCGCCCCGGGCGTGTGCCTCGCGCAAACCCATCAGGCCCGCGCCCGCGATCTGGAGGAACAGGCCGAAACCGCGCGCCTCAATCGTGAATTCAATCATGGCGTTCAGCCGGCAGCGGGCGCGCCGGCCTTGGCGCTGCCCACCCTGCCGCGTCAGGCCGAAAATACCGCGCCGCCGGTCTATCGTTCCCAGCTGGAGGAATATCAGGCCTTGCGCGAGACCTATGACCGGCAATTGCGCGCCTATTACGGCGCCTTCCCCGCGCAGGCCACTGGACCAACCATCGGGCAAGCCACGCCGCTTGCCTCGTCTCCCGCCGCCGAAATCGCCGGACAGGATGCGGCCCGCGCGGATCCCTGGCGCGGTTACAATCACCATAACGGACTGAGCAACGGCTATTGAGACCGCACAGACTGTTAAGCGCTAGATCGCGTAGCGGAAACTCAGCGCCAAAATATCCACGTTGATGTCGTATTTGCCGTTCAAGATCACCGCATGGGTGATGGGATCGGTATTGTTGAGGCTCGAATTCATATTGGGATGAAGCAAGGCGAAGGAATGGCCATAGGCGCCTTCCACCGTCATGCTGTCGCTTAAGCGCAGTTCCGCGCCCACCCCCAGCAGGTAACGGTCCGTATCCGGCAAAGTGACGGCGCGATAGCGGCTGGTCACCGGGGTTTCGTCAAAGGCAATGCCCGCCTTCAAGGACCAGTCTTCGTCCAACTTGTAACTGGCGCCCACCGCCACCATCCAGGCGTCGCGATAATGCTCCAGATTGGCGAAAGGCGGATTGGCGCTCTGGATGGTCACGTCCCTGAACACGCTCCAATGGGTGTATTGGATATCGGCCGACAGGCCGAGGTCCGGATCGATTTGATGGGTGACGCTCACCGTGGTGGTGGAAGGCAGCCGCGCCTTGGCGCTGGCCGGACCGCTGACCAGGCCCAATAGCGGGCTGGCGCCGGTGAAATTCAGAAAGCCCTCGATCTTATGGTCGATGCCGGAGCGATAGGTCAGCCCCAGCCGCGTATCGCCGAAATCCGCCAACACCCCCACATTGAAGCCGAACGCCCAATCATGCGCCTTGAAGCGGTAAAGCGCATCCGGCACCGCGGCGCTGAAAATCGCCGCCTGGTCGATCGCCGACGTCACGTCCAGCCGCATATACTGGGCCGAGAAACCCGCCCCCACCGACCAGGTATCGTCGATTTTCCAGGCCATGGCCGGATTGATGTCGGCCGACATGGCCGCCGTCTTGGTGCCCAGATAGCGGCCCACCCACAGCGTGTCATATTCATTGCTGTTGCCGAACGGCGCGGTAATGGCGATGCCGATGGAAATGTCGGGCAAGGGATGCATCGCGCCATACAGGTTGGGCACCAGCGCTGCCCGCCCGCTGTCGCCGCCGGCGTTGCCCGCAATCGGAACGCCGCCCAGCGTGGCGCCGCCGCTGAAGGTGGTGGAAGGCAGGATCACCGCCGCCCCGCCCTCGATGCCGTCGGTACTCAGCCGGAACATGCCGGCGGGATTGGCGAAGACTGTGTCCGGTCCGGTGGCGCGGGAGCCATTGCCGGCATAGCTCATGGCCACGGCCTCGGCGCTGTTTTCCCTGACCAGGAAGCCCGCGGCGACAGCCGGGGTGGCGGCCAGCAGGCCGCAAGCCAGGATACCGGCCAGAAGTTGGGTCAGGGCAAAACGGGACATTCGGGGGCCGGAAATTGAGAGAGTGAAATGCAAATCAAAGATCTGGCGGGAAGGATAACGCGCCAGACCTGAAAATCCGCCCGCCGCCGAGGCTAAAATTCATCTCAAAAGACCGCCCCGCCCCGCTAACAATCGTTAATCCATGCGCGGCGCTGTGCCATACTCCTCCAAAAATCGAGGCCCAAAATTGGGCCAAGAATTGGGCCAAGAATTGGGGAGGGGGAAGACATGCGAACAGTGATCAAGCTGACTTTGCTTCCACTGCTGATGGCTTTGACATGCGCCACACCGGCAGCCGCGGATGATCGGACGGCGCCTTGTCAAGTCGTGGCCCCGCAGCCGCCCTGTCCTGTTGACCCGCAGGCAGAAGCCCGCTGGGCACGGAAGCGATTAAGGGAGCTGGATGAACAAGCCGCTACCGCGCACCTGAACCAGGAGAGTAAGCTAGAATCCAGGGAAGCGCCGCCGCGCCAGGCTGAAAACCCTCCCCCCTCGGCGCCACCGCCGCGCCAAGCCACAAACCTTCCCCCGCCGCCGGCACCGGTGCAGTACCGTTCAGCTCTGGAAGAATATCAGGCCTTGCGCGAGGCCTATGACCGGCAATTGCGCGCCTATTATCGCGCCTTCCCGGCACAGGCCTCTGTGAATGCCCCAAGGCCGTAAGCCGCCGCCGCTCCACTACCAGCGGAACATGCTGCGCAAGACACCGCGCGCGGATGTTTGGCGCGGCTACAACCGCCATGATGGGCCGGGCAACGGCCAGTGAAGATCAGATCGGCATTTTGCGCTTGGTATGCTCGCGGCCGATCAGGCAGGTCTCTTCCGTGCCGACCAGCAGCATGGCGCCGTCATTGATCTGGTTGAGGATGTGATTGAAAGTACCGGGCGCGTTGGTCGCCATGTTCAGGTAACGGACATTGTGCTTCTTGCTCAGGCCCAGCACCTTGTCGTGGATAGCCATCATCTTGGGGAATTTGGTCTCATCGAACCGGCTGCCATCCAACGGCAGGCCGTCGAAACCGCTCAGCCAGTAATTGTTGTCGGTAGGGCCCCATTCCGCAAAGGCGATGCCGGGTATCGCCAGCGAGGCCTCGGCATTGGCGTCGGCAATCGTGTCTTCGATCTTCAGCCCGAAAATGATCTCGCCCTTGGGATTGAGCGGCCAAAGATCGGCAATCCGCACATAATGCGCATTGTTCATGCCCCACACCTTGTTGGCGATTCCGGCGCTGGCGCCCCGCAAGCCCTGGCGCTTCAGTTTGGGCACGCCCGGATAGTCGAAGGGATAGCGGCAGGCCATATGGGCCGCGACTTCGATCGCTTTGGGGTCCCGCGCATGACAGATTTGGATGCCGGTGACACCCAGGTCCAGCAGCTGGCCCAGCACCCAGCTATTGGCCAGCATATAGTCTTCGCTCAACCCCAGCACCGGAGACGTGACGAATACCGCCGGCATACGGTGGCCGCTTCTGGTGCCGCCGCCATCCGCGAGCCCCTGCATGAAATCGCGCAGCTCCCGGAAATCGAACAGGTCGTGCTCCATGTCGTAATTGATCATGTCGGCCCAGGTCTTGCACATCGCCTTGCCGAGCTCGTAACCGTTGACACCCCGCGTGGGACGCACGGTCGTGTAATAGGCAGGTTGGCCGTCCTCCCATAATTCGATCACCTTGTTGAAGCGGCGCGGCTTGTAGTTGAGGTCGACGAAGGAGGTCTGCCTGCCGGAGTTAATTGCTTCGCCGGGCCGCGTGCCGCCCAGATTCTCTCTTATTCTGGCTTCCTGGGCTTTGACCTCCGCCGCTAAGCTGGCCGCCAGACCTGCCCCGACAGTGGCGGCGATGAACTCCCGCTTCTTCAACTCCATGCCGCACCCTGTTCTTGTTTTTCTTAGTCTCTAATTCTGTGCCGCCTTCAGCGGTCCGTTGTCGGTGACATAGACCTGCAAGGTCAGGCTGACTTCTTCCTGCAGACAGTGGCCGACATAGACCTTCTCATTGCTGAGAATCCCCACCGCGCAATGGGCATGCACTACCGGCTGGCCCTCGGCATTGCGCACGATATTGCCGTTGAAGGCGGCGACTTCCATCTCCTCGTTGATCCGCACCACCTTGAAGGCCTTTTTGGGCCGGTCGGACCACCCGATCACCGCCGAGCCGAACGCCCCTATTGCCTCGAAATGCGCGTTGGTCAGGTTGTTTTTGCGCGCGAATTCCGCCAATCCGGCGGCGGGATCGTCGCCCTTTTGGAAGGTGATGTGGAAGGTACGGACCTGGGGACCGAGCTCGGTCGCCTTCATCCCCGGGGCATGGCCGTCGCCGGGGTCCTTGGGTGAGACGGCGTAATTGGGCGGCAAGGCCTCCTGGGCGAGGACAATGCCCGCGGCGCCCACCGCCGCGCCCAGCACAGAAGCAAGAAGAAGCATCCGCATCGGAGTCCTCCGTCAGTAATTGTTGTTGAGGATGGGAATGTCCTTGACGGGACGCCGCCCGGGCAAACCCTGCAGGAAGGCATAGATATCCGCCACCGCCTGTTCCGAAAGTAAATTCTGAGGATAGGGCGGCATATCATTGATAGGATTGCGTAACTGCCTGGTGAAAGCGGCGAAAGGCATCTTGGTCTGGGCCAAGACGGGCGCCACCCCCGTCATCAAGCCGCCCTGCCCCACCCGGCCATGGCACTGGTAACATCCATCCGCCAGATAGAGCTTCCTGCCATTGGCGGCGTCGCCTTTGGGCACATCCTGGGCGAAGGCGGGGGACGCGGCCATCACCATCAGGGCCAGCACTGTTTTTCTCATCGTTTTACCTCGGATCGGTGATGACATCGACCAAGGCCGGCTGGCCCTTGCGCACCACCGCCAGCGCCCGCTTCAAGGCGGGCCCAAGCTCCTTGGGATTGGTGACCGGCCCTTCGCCATAAACCCCCATGCTTTTGGCCATCATGGCGAAGTCGATATTGGGACTGTCGATGGTGGTGCCGATATGGGCGTTCTCCACCCCGCGGCCATGGCGGTTGCACATCGCCTGGACATACATCAGCTCCTGATGCCAGGCGCGGTTGTTATGCATCACATACAGGATGGGAATGTTGTGATGCGCCGCCGTCCACAAGGTGCCGGGGGCGAACATCAGATCGCCATCGCCCTGGATGGCGACGGACAGCCGGCCATATTTGCGGTTGGCCAGCGCCGCGCCCAGCGAGGCGGGAGCATTATAGCCGACCCCTGCCCCGCCCGACGATCCGATCCAGCGATAGGTCTTGTCGAAGTTCCACAGCCGGCGCGGCCAGTTGACGCGAATGCCATTGCCCACCAGCGACCAATCATCGCCTTTGATCTGGTCGTACAGTTCGGCGCATAGTCGGCCGAGCGTGATGGGGCTCGCATCCCAGCCCAGGGTGCAGTCGGATTTCCACTGCTCCATCGTCGCGTGATAGGAATTTTCCAGCCGCTTGCGCCGCGCCTCGAAAGCCGTCTTGCGGCCGGCATCGGTGCCGCGCTTCACCTCTTCGATCAGCGACGGCAAGGTCGCCTCGCCATCGGCGGCGATGGCCAGGTCCACCGCCTGGAAGCGCTGGAACTGCTGGTCATTGGCCTTGCCGGAAAGATCGCCGGCGGTGATCGAGATGGTGCGCGCGCCCGGCTTGATGATGGAACGCGTGCGCCGCTCGATCCGGTCGCTCAGCATATGGGTGGTGCCGTAGAAGTCGTTCAGCTCCAGCCCCAATATCACATCGGCCTGGGCCAGCACGGCGCCGCTGCGGTTGGAATGATTGAGCGGATGGCGGGTGGGGAAATTGCTGCGGCCGCCGGAATCGATCACCGGGCATTGCAGCGCTTCCGCCAGCTCGACCAGCCTGTCCATGCCCTGCTGCGTGCGCGCCAGCCGGTCGGCGATGATGACCGGGTTCTCCGCCTTGACCAAAAGGCCGGCGGTTTCCGCCACCGCGCCGCTTTCGCCTTGCGGAAACGCCACCCTTGTCAGCGGCGGCACGCTGAGCGCCGGCTGCGCCGGAATGGGATTTTCCTGCATCTCGCTGTCCAGGGACAGCACCACCGGCCCCATGGGCGGGGTCATGGCGATCTTGTAGGCCCGCATCGCCGATTCCGCGAAATGCTGCAGCGAGCCGGGCTGGTCGTCCCATTTCACATAGTCGCGCACGATCACGGCCGGATCGACCGCGGCATGCGACCATTCAAACGAGAACAGCCGCTTGGACGCATCCAGAGAATTGCCCAGGATCATGTAGACCGGCGCCTGGTCGCAATAGGCGTTGTACAGCGCCATGGCGGCATGCTGCAGGCCGACGGTGCTCTGGCACAACACCGCCAGGGGCTTGCCTTCGATCTTCACATAGCCATGGGCCATCGCCACGGCGATTTCCTCATGGGTGCAGCTCAACAATTCCGGCGATTTGTTGCCGCCGTGATTGACGATCGCTTCATGGATGCCGCGAAATGTGTTGGCGGGGGTCTGGGTGACATATTCGATGCCCAGCTTCTTGAGCACATCCACGACGAAGTCGCCGCCGCTGGAGCTCTGCTGCACCGGGTCGGGCGGCGGCGGCAGGGTTTCGCGCGCCATATTGGGCAAGGGCGCGGAGGTCGAAACCGGTGTCGGGGCCGGCTGAGCGGCAGCAGGGGCGGCAATCGACGCCCCCAGCGCCGCGCCGGTCGCGCCCGCCCCTTTCAGGAACCCCCGGCGGCCGATCTTCGCTTTTTTCATTACCCTGCCCCTTTTCGCAAAACGGTACACCCTGGGCTTGGAATTTGGCGAGGGAATTTGCCTGAGCACTCCTGTGCAGTTGCGAATAAGTTGCCGGCCGGCCACCCTAAAACGGGTTGCTTGAGCGTGTCGCGGCACCCGACTGGCCTCCCCGGCTCAGGCGGAAGGGGTGGGGCCATGACAGTCGCGATAAATTCCGCGCGTCCATCGAATCAAGCGAGGGGGCGCGCGCACAGTATTCCATGCGCGGATATGAAAAAGGCGGCGGGAAAATCCCGCCGCCTTTTTTCCATTAGACAGGTTTCAGCTTTTCATTCGCGAAAAGTGATCTTCTCCACGTTCCACAGCGAGCAGGAACCCTTGTAGAGCACCGTGTCGCTTTCGGCATGCAGGGTGTGGATCAAACATCCCGTCTGACCCTGGTTCAGGCTGGTCTGCGCCCAGCCCAACAGCTTGCCGTCATGGTCCAGGCGATAGATCTTGCCGGTGCCGTCGCCGCTATAAAGATATTTGGGTGTGAACTGCACCGACCAGGGCTGGCCGACGCCAGTAATGTATTTCTGGAAGTTCAGGTCCATGTCGAAGACCTGGATGCGGCTGTTGTTGCGGTCCGCGACATAGACATGGCCGCCGCCCACGGTAATGCCGTGGGGAATCTTCATATTCCCGTCACCCGAACCATAGGTGCCATAGGCCTTCTGCCACACGCCATCCTTGGAGATCTTCACCACCCGGGAATTGTTGTAGCCGTCGCTGACATAGATGGTGCCGTCCGGTCCCCAGGCGACGTCGGTGGGACGGTTGAAAGTGCCCATCACGCCGTTGGGATGGGGATTTTCATCCTTGCCGCCGCGCTCGGTATATTCCTCCCACCAGTCGATGGATTCCGGCTTGCGCCCCAACACCATCTTGACCAGGCCGGTGGGATCGACCTTGACCACCGTGTTGGAGCCTTCGTCCACCACCCAGATATTCTGCTGCGGGTCCACCCGGATGCCATGGGCGAACGAGGCGCCATAGGAATCCGGCAGCCATTCCTTGACGTATTTCAGGTTCTGGTCGAATTCGAACAGCTTGGCGCCAGTGCCGCCGCGCGAAGACCCGCCCCAGCCGGTGCGGGTATAGACGAACAGGTGCCCGGCCTTGTTCTTGGTCACGCCTTCGGTCTCCCCGATCGTGTGCCCGGGAATGCGCAGCGGCAGAATTTCTTCCGTCACCGCCAGCTTGGGCGTCTTGGCTTCGACCGCGAGCTGCGCCTCGCGCTGGGCGGCGGCGGCGCGCTGGGCCTCGGCCTGGCTGCCGCCTTGGGCGAGAACCTGGCTGGACGCACCGGCCATCAGGCAAAGAGCCAGCAGTGTGAGTGATCTTTTCATGGCGATTTCCCCTCTTGGTGTGATCGATGTTTTTGTTGGCGGGAAGCCTATGCCAGGACGCAAAACCGCGCCACTGGTGATAGCGCTGCCATGAGAAGCGGCCGCAGCCCGCGAAGCGGGAGCAGGCGTGGTCAGCGCGGAATCGAGGCGCTGGGGTTCATCGCCAGATTGCCACCATCCATGGGGATCAGAGCGCCGGTGATCCAGCTTGACGCATCCGAAGCCAGCAGCACCGCAAGCCCCTTGATGTCGTCCGGCTCGCCCATGCGCCCGCGCGGCAGGCCGGCCAGAAACCTGTCTCGCAGGGTGGGATCGTCCGCCATGCGCCGTTCCAGGCTGGAATTGATCACTTGGGCGGGAAGAATGGCATTGACCCGCACGCCGCGGCCCGACCATTCGGTGGAGAGTTCACGCGTCATCTGCGCCACCGCGCCCATCGCCATCGCATAAGCGATATGCCCCCGTCCCATCGCGGTGACGCTGGCGATGGAACCGATATTGACGATGCTGCCGCGTCCGGCCGCCAGCATTCGCTTACCCGCTTCCTGGCAACAGCAGAAGCGGCCATAGACAAGATTGCGCCAGGTTTTCTCGATCGCTTCCAGCGGGATTTCCTCAGGCCGTCCCAACACCGCATCACCCGCGACATTGCCCAGGAAATCGATCCGCCCGAATTCGCGATCGAGCTGCGCGAACAGGGCGCGAATTTGTTCGGGCTGGGAAACGTCGCATGGCACAGCCACTGCGCGGCGACCCAGTTTTTGAATTTCGCCGGCGGTCTTTTCCACCCCCGCGAGATTGCGGCCCGCCAGCATCACATCGGCTCCGGCTTCCGCCAGCGCGGTTGCCATGGCGCGGCCCATGCCGCTGGCGGCGCCGGAGACCAGGGCGACGCGTCCGCTGAGATCAAACATTTGGGATGGAGTCATGCGGGAAACAGCTTTGAATATCCGGCAAGCCTATGCCAGGACGCCAATTGCGCCAACGGCCGGATTGACTCGCTGCACCGCAATGGCGCTCTATAACGCTGATTGACGAACTTGGCGGCCATGAGCGATTTTCCTCCCGGTTTTTTGGATGACATTTTTACCGAGCCGGAGGATGTCGACCCCGATGCCTTGGCCAATCTGGGGCCGTTGCGGCGGCTGGCGGGCATTTGGGAAGGCAGGAAGGGCGTGGACCTGAACCCCAAGGCCGACGGTCCCGAGCGCCGCGAATTCACCGAGCGGATCGAGCTTCAGCCCATCGACCCCCAGGCCAATGGCCCGCAGCTTTTCTACGGCCTGCGCTATCACACCCGAATTCTTGCCACCGACGAGGACGCCACCTTCCATGACCAGGTCGGTTATTGGCTGTGGGAGCCCGCCACTGGCCTTATAATGCAGACCCTGGCCATTCCGCGCGGCCAGATCGCGATGGCCGCGGGTCAGGCCGCGCCGGACGCGGCAAAGCTGACACTGATCGCAAAACGCGGCGGCACGGAATATGGCATCTGCTCGACCAGCTTCCTGGAAAAAGCCTTCCGCACCGACTCCTACCAGATCGAAGTCACCTTCAATCCCGACGGAAGCTGGAGCTATGTCCTCGACACCATGCTGTTGGTGCGCGGCCAGGGGCCGTTCCAGCACCGCGACGTCAACACGCTGTACAAAGTGGCCGAGCCGACGCCGAATCCCCTGATGCTGCTTGGCCGCTGACTAGAGCCCGGAGCCGCGCATGGCGCGGCTGCCCAATTGCCGGATGGCGGGCAGGATGGCGCCCAGCGGCATTTCGAACCAGCGCCGGCGCACCGTCCGCTGCGGCTGCAGCCCGGAGACGGTGCCTTCATAGGCTTGAGGGATTTGCTTGCCGTGATCGCGCGCCGCCAGCGCCTGCTCGATATGCCATTCGACGCTGTGCCAGCACATATAGGCGGCGGCATCGCCCTTGCGCCAGCAATCCAGGGCATAGGTCCGCGCCATGGTCCTGGCGTCCCTGCCCCAAAGCCGCATCATGGAATGCGCGAGTTCGTGGGTGCTGGCGGGTTTGGGGTCTGTCGGCATGAGAGACACAATGCATCGCGCGCGGCGCAGTTCCAGCTTTAAGAGGTTACTTTCCACAGCCGCATGCGCCTTCCCTCCCGCGGCCAGGCCAGGATGACATCTTGTAGCGGGTATCCAATCCTCCTACCGTCAAGGAAAAACCTAGGGAGAGATGCATGAAAATCCTGCTGGCTGCGGGGCTTTTGCTGGCCGCGACACCGGTCCTGACGCCCGCTCTGGCCCAAGACCAGGCCCCAGCCGCTCCTGCCCGCGCCCGCCCCGCGCCGCAGACCAACTGGTGGTCCCAGGCCGGCGGCGAAAACGGCCCGCCCCGCATCGTCTGGGCGGCGCATAAAAACCCCGAAACCGTCTACAAGGACCCCAACAGGCCGATCTGGCATATCGCCGATGTGCTCAAGGCGCATAAAGGCCAGGCGCGCTGGGAACAGCAGGTGCTTTTGAACCGCGACTTTAATGGGCGCTATGTCCAGATGGCGCCGGGCGACAAGAGCAAGTGCATCTTCTGGGCCGACGACCGCGCCTGGGGCTGGGTCTATAGCGGCCAGGTGAAAGTCACCATCGACGGCCAGGAGCCCAAGGTGCTGCCCAAGGGCTGGGTGTTCAATGTCGCGCCGCGCCTGTCCTATTGCATGGAAACCGTGGGCAGCGAGCCGGTGGTCTATTACATCACCACCCCGGCCGGCCAGGTGCCCTCCTATCCGGAAAATGAAACGCCAACGCCGATCAAGGGCTATGTCTATGAAAAGGCCAAGATCACTTCGACCGGCGGCTATGACAGCTTCAACATGCCCTTCTTCAATGTCGATGAGTATGGCGCCTCCACCCGCACCGGCGAGCGCTTCCTCTATGACGGCCACACCTCGTCCAATCTCAATATCGGCCAGCCGCTGACCCAGCTGCCGCCCGAGACCAGCTGGGGCCATTATCACGAGAACATGCAGGAGGTCTGGTTGAATGTGTGGGGCGAAGTCTGCGCCCTGATCTCAGGCGAAGGCGTGGTGCACGGCCAGTATGGCGATCTGATCAATGCCAATGAGGAACGCTGGCACCGCGCCACCTCCTGCCCCAATACCGGCCGCAGCATCCGCATGGCGATCACCCCGCGCAGCAAGGAAGGCCAGGTGCATTACTTCCAGATCGACCAGCCGCCAGGAAACTAGGCAGGGACAAGCCTGGCCGGACAATGTCCGCTCCGCGCCAGGCGGACAAATCGGCGCGAACCGCATATTCCTGGTTGTATTCCGGACAGAGGAAGTGCACGGTACCGGCGTTACGGTGCAGTGTTGCTCAGCGCGCCGACGCGCTGATGCGCATTCATTCCCCGCCATCCGATGTGCGAACCGTGATCGCCAAGCAGATTCATGTTGCCATTCTTGACGACGACCCGTCGATCCGGATCGCGCTTGTCCGGCTTCTGCAAGCGGCGGAAATGGCCGCGCGCGCCTATGCCACCAGCGCCGAATTGTTCGAATCCGTCGCACTGAAATGCCCCGACTGCCTGCTCCTCGACCTTCAGATGATGGAGATGCATGGCCTGGATGTCCTGAAATACCTTAATCAGCGGCAAATCCGCATTCCCACCATCGTCATTACGGGGCAGGACGAAAAAATTTCCCGTGAAGCCCGTACCAGTCCCGATGTTGTGGCTCTTCTGCGCAAACCCTTGGAAGCCGACCAATTGATCCGGATGATCGAGGAGATTGCCGCGGCGCCCCGGCCCGGCACGTCTTTCTCTTAGCGCGGGACAGCGGGCGCGGTAGACCAACCAGGGCGCCTATTCGTCACTACCCGCGGGCAGGATAACGCAAAAGACCGTCCCGTGAGGCTGGTTGGCGCGGGCTTCAAGCCTTCCGCCATGCGCCTTGATGATGACCTGGCAGATGGTGAGTCCAACGCCGCTGCCGGCGGCCTTGGTCGAAAAGAATGGCTCGAAGATCCGGCAGCCATCCTTGTCCGCTATCCCGGCGCCGGTGTCTTCCACCGTGACCGCGATTTCGGAAGAACCGGCCAGACTCCGGGAGGTGACCGTCAGAACATGCGGGCGGCCGGCGACCCCGGCCATGGCCTCGATGGCGTTGGTGATCAGATTCAGGAAAACCTGATGCAGCTGGCCGCTGTCGGCAAGACACGGCGGCAGGTCATTTTCCAGGCTCGTTTTGACCACCACATGGTGAAGCAGCGCCTCGAGTTGAACCATGGAGAGCACATCCCGCACCACCGTGTTCAGGTTCAGCGAGCGCCGGTCGTGCGTGCTTTCACCGAACATGATCCGGACGCCGTCGATAATCTCGCCTATGCGCCGTCCCTCCGCGTCTATATCCGAGAAGATGGCGCGAACTTCCGTCATGTCCGGCTCGGCTTTCCCCGCCTGGCGCAGCCCCGCATTCGCATTGGCCCTGAGCGCCGTCAGAGGCTGTCTTATTTCATGTCCGATGGAAGCGGCCATCGCATCCATGGCGATCTGCCGCGTTTGCCGGGCCCCGCGCCGCTGCATCGACGCCCTGGCCATATTCGCATACAGCGTGGTTGTTTCGGACAGCAGCAGCAGCAAGATCACGAATATGGCCGCCATCTGGAATACATGGCCGGCGTACCAACCGAAGCTGTAGCGGGCCCCCGCAAGCGGGCCGCTCAGCGAACGCTCAAGCAGCCAGGCAACACACATGACCATGAGCCAGAGATCGAGCACGGAACGGCCCCTGCGCCACAGCAACACGAATGCCGCAGCTTCCAGCGCCATGATCGGCACGACCACCAGGACGATGTTTCGGCTCTGCTGAACGCCGTTGACGAAAAGCCGCGGCAGGACTTCTTCATAGGTGAGAATGGCCCAGGTTAGGCCGCACGCCGTTGCGGCAACCAGCGCGATGCTCAAGGCAATCGCCAGACCGGGCGTGCGTTGGACCAGGCCCGGTGTGCCGGGCAGGTCCCTGACCAGCACGGCCACGATCAGGATGACGGGCGATCCGAATTGGTAGCTTGCGCCGATCCATGCGGCGCTCTGCATTCCGCCCAGAAGGCCGGTTGGCGAAAATACCCCCGGAAACGCCAGGACGCCCGGGACAGCCATCAGGGCGGTAAAAAGATATCCGCTGCCCAGCACCAGCAACCATGTCCGGCGCACCACCCAGAACTGGGCAAGCAGAAGCGCCGTGGTGATCAGGCCGTTGACCACGATCAGACTGGCATAGATCGGCACGAATGCCGGGACGACCCGCAATTGGAGATGGGCGTAACGCACCGTCAGGCAGAAAGCGGCCGCCAGGCAGGCCATGACACCATAGGCCAACCGGCGCTGCAGTCTTGACGGCGGCCGCGCTGCCAGAAGCAATTGCTGGTCTAAAGCGTCGTACAGAATAGCCCCCGCAAGGCTTTGATATCCCTTAGCACATCACGGGACGCTTGGATGCGTGGCTGACAGGCTGTCCGTAACTGCGGATGCCGTCGTTGCACGGATGCCACAAAATCACGCCCCCAGCCGATTGAGAGGCGCGCTTCCAACTAGCGGTTAACGTGCGACGCGCTCGCCTGTCACGCCGGCAGCCGAAACGCCATCAGCTCCGCCGGATAGCCGGGGCCGCCAATCGCCAGCACAATATATTGCCGGCCGCCCAGCATATAGGTCAGCGGCGAGCCGGTTTGCGGCGCCGGCATATAAACCGCGCCGCGATCCTCACCGGTCTTTTTGTCATAGGCGCGCAACATGGCGCCGCGTTTGCCGCTCGCGGTGACAAAACCCGCCTCGCCGCAGATCACCAGCGACTTGGTGACGGTAGGCCCCAGCAACCCCGGGCGTCCGGTGCGCGGAATGTTCAACCCCTTCAGCGCCGGATGATTGCGCACCACGTCCGGCGTGTCGCCATGCGCGACCTGCCAGGCAATCTCGCCCCGGGTGAGATCGATGGCGCTGATGCGGCCGTAAGGCGGCTTCATCAGCGGCAGGCCATCAATGGTGATCAAGCCGGGGCGGAATTCTCCCGTCCCCGGCGCCGGACCGGAGGGCGCCGGCGGCGGGCCGGAATTTTCGCCGCCGAAAACCGGAGACGCCCGCTGCGCCACCCCTGCCGTGCCGCGCACATAATCGGAATCGGTGATGCGCGGATCGCCTGGCAAAAGACCATCCACTGTGACGGCGGTTTCCGAGAAGGCGTAGATGAAATGGATCTCGGGATCGTAGCAGCCGCCCGGCCAGTTGGTGCCGCCCTGTTGAGCCAGCGCCACCAAGGTACCCCAGGTGCCATCGACCTTGGCCAGGGACGGCGGCGTGTAAACCGGCCCGGTGCGGTAATGCGACAGCAGCCTGAGCGCCTTGGCATGCAGCTCCGGCGTGAAGTCGATCACGGTCGATGGATCGACGGCTTGCACGTCATAGGCGGGCGGTTTGCTGGGAATGGGTTGGGTGGGGGAATACCATTCGCCCGGCACATCGCCCTGGGGCGCGCGCTTTTCCACAATCGGCCAGATCGGCTGACCGGTCTCGCGGTTCAGCACATAGAGGAAACATTGCTTGCTGGGCTGCGCCAGCGCCTTCACCATTTTGCCGTTATGCGGGATGTCGCACAGGATGGCGGCGCAAGCCACATCGCGGTCCCAGATGTCGTGATGGACGAACTGGTAGTGCCAGCGGCGCTTGCCGGTCTCCAGCTCCACCGCCACAAGGCAGTTGCTGAACAAGCCGTTGCCCTGGCGGCGCACCCCGGATTCATCGGCGGAGGGAATCTCGATTCCCAGATAGGCCAGGCCCAACTCTTCATCCGCCGCGATTTGCGACCAGCAGCCGGTATTGGTGGCCTTCTCGGCCTCGCCCGCGCGGATCCAGCTGTCATAGCCGAACTCGCCCTTCATCGGGATGGTGTGGAAGATCCAAAGCCGCTTGCCGGTCTTCACGTCGAAACCGCGAACATAGCCCTTGGCGCGCGGTTTTTTGCCCGGCACGCTGGCCACGGCATGGGCGGCGCCCACGATCACCACATTGCGCGCGACGGTGGGCGTGGCATGCAACCCGATCTCCCCGCCGTTGGGGTCTATCTCCTGATCGTCATTCAGTTTGAGATCGACAACGCCATTTTCGCCGAAGCCCGCAATGGCTTGGCCGGTCTTGGCGTCCAGCGCCACCAGCTGGTAGCCGGTGGTGACATAGAGAATGCGTTCCTCGCTGCCGTCGCTCCAATAGGCCAGGCCGCGTCCGGAAAATTGCCGCGGAGCGTTGCGCGCGCGCTCACCTTCATCCTTACGGAACATCCACAGCAATTCGCCATTGGCCGCATCCAGACAGACCACGTCGCGGCGCGAACCGGCGGTGGTGTAAAGCCGCCCTTTGATAACCAGCGGTGTCGCTTCCCAGATATATTCCGGGCGCGATCCCAGCATACTGGAAGGGAACCGCCAGGCGACCTCCAGGTGGTCGAAGTTCCCGGCATGGACCTGATCCAGCGGCGCGTAGCGGGTATGGGCCAGGTCATTGGCATAGTTCCGCCAGTCGGTGTCGCGCGCGGGCGCATCCGGCGCTGTTTGCGCCGGGGCCGGCAAACCGCCCAGCACCAGCGCCACCGCCGTTGAAGACAGCATGCCGCGCCGTGTCATGAATGACATGTTCGCCCCGCCCCTGATGGTTGTTTTATTCGGCCCGCCCAGACCTTATTGTTTCCACGGGCTTGGTCAATGCCGGGAACCTGTCCAGGGCCGGGGCGCGCCGCAAAAGTGAAAATTTTCCAAGCGTTAGCGCAAACAGAGCTTTAACCTAGGGGCTGATAGATTCGTGTGGATTTTTGGGGAAGTACCGCGTCCTGCCATGACGTCGCGAAAGCTCGCCGGACTGATATTTGCGTCGGCCGCCTGTCTGTTTGCCGCCGGCCTTCCGCGCGCGCAGGCCGCGGTCAACCGCGACAAGCCTGCCGTGGAGGCAAGCGTCAAAAAAGCCGTGGCCGCGGTGAACAAAAGCGCGGGCAGGAAAACGCACAAGAAAACCGCGCACAAGAAAACCCCGGCCAGAACGATGGCGGCAAAGGCGGCCGCCAAGTCCCAGCGCGCGCCGATGCCGGTGGTGATCGTGTCCAAGGCGGCCAATGACGCGCCGAATTTCGACTATCAGGACCGCATCCAGGAAGCCCAGGAGCTGGTGGCCAGGCAGCCGGTGCTGAACAATGACATGCAGTTTGACGACCGGGGCAATCTCATCCATTTCGTCTGGACCTTGGCGGTGGGGCAGAGGACCGGCCCGCTCACCATCCTGCGCATGGACGAGACCGGCAAGAACGACCAGGGATTTGAGATCAGCTGGCCGGTGGACAATTTCCTCAACACCAAGTTTCACGTCGCCAGGCCTGACGGCTTGATCGTCTTCGCCCAGCGCCGCCCGGTGCGGGTCAAGGACAGCTATCAGGAAGCGGTCTATACCGCCTATTCCCCCGAGCTGGACACCAAGACCATGCGCGAGGCCGGGATGGACTATCTGCGCCATTTGCAGCGCCTGGCCTATGAGCGCATCAAGGATCATGACGTGCGCTCGCGCGTCACCCCCGGCATCACGGTGGCCGACCGCATTCCCACCAGCATGGTGGTGCGGCTGATGATCACCGAGCATGTCGATCCGCTGCACATGAAATATGTCGGGATCGAGCAATGCGTGCACGAAGTGCTGTTCACCATCGCCGCCAACCGTGAGCATGCCTATGCCTATGCCAAGTCCAGCGCCGGCGCCCGCGGCCTGCCTCAGTTCATCGACGACAGCTATCAGATGGTGCGCGCCAACTATCCCAACGCCCTGCTGGAGCCGGATTTCGAACGCGGCATGAGCGACCTGCGCAATGCGGTCCTGGCCTCGGTGCTGCTGCTGGACCTGGAATTGACCCAACTGCCGCGCGACGCCTTGGCGCGGATCGCCGACTCCGGCCAGCAATTCGCCGCCTTCCTGGCGGCCGGCTACAACCGCAATCCCGCCCATGTGGTGCAAACCTATGTCCGCACCCACAGCTTCACCGGCGGCAATGCCCCCTTCCAGAACAAGATGTATGTGCGCATCCAGAGCTGGATCGGCGGTTTCCTGAAAAAGGAATATGGCGTCAGTTGACGCCGGCTTGCGGCGCCGCGAAGCCTTTCTTCATCTCGTAGGCGAGAGCGCCCTGTTGCTGTATCAGGGAATCACGGAGATCGATGCGGTAAAGCGCGTGCAGATAGGCCATGTCGCTGGCCGAGAGCGCGTCGGTCTTCAGCGCCCGATCGCAGGCCGGCGCGGTGAGATTGGCGATGCTGGCCAGCGGCTGGCAGACTTCGAAAGCCGCGGTCTGGGCCAGCGCCAGCATGGCCGCGTCATCGACAACGCCGGAAAGCTTGACGCCGTTGACCTTGACCAGGTCGACCACCACCAGCACATGCATCAATTCGCTGCGCTTGCCGTCTGCCAAATGGGTGCCGTCCCATTGCTCGATATGGGCGTTGGGGAAATACATGGAGCCGAGCGTGACGCCGTAACTGTGCTGCTTGTCGTCAAGATTAATGTCGCCCCCTGTATCCACCGTCTGGGTGAGGTACCAGGCCTGAACCGCATGGCTGACCGTGGCCAATCGCTTCTCCTGCGCGACATCGTGATAGCCCAGCAGCCAGGGCTTGGCGTCGCGCACCTGATCCAGCAAGGCCTGCGGGTTCCTGGTGAAGACGATGTCGATATTGGGACGGCATTTTCCCTCCGTCACCGGCGCGCCCGCCTGCGCCGCCACCTCGCGTATCCGCGCGGTGACCGACTTGTTCCAACTCTCCGGCAATCCCACAACGCCAGGGCAAATGCCCGCATGCCAGCGCGCCACCTTGCCGCTGGCCGGCGAAGGCGCGGTGTAGGAGGTGATGAAATCATGCATGATCTTCTCGGGCGGCGCCTTGGGCGCGGTGACAATCACGCCTTCCGTTGCTTGCGAAGCGATCGAGGGTTCAGGCGCCTGCGCCATGGCGGGCATGGCGGCCAGTCCCAGTATCAGGCATCCCAACCAATGCCGGTGCATCAGCGTCTCCTGTCATCGCCGTGGGCATCATGGCGCAAAATCGAGGACTGTCCAAGGACATCAGCCTCGACCGGCCGGCGATCGGCAAGGTTGCGGCCCATGGACTTCCCCCATTTCCAATGCTGTCATGGCCAGCGCAACTGCTCTGGGTGGCGAGTTTGAAGCGCTTTCTTCCGGCCCTGATCGCCGGCGCGATGATCCTGGGCGTGTTGACCGGCTTTCTGATCAACGCCCATCTCTCACCGGACGACGCCAAATCCGCCGCCGGCAATCTCTCCATCATCACCGACGTCTTTTTGCGCCTGATCCGGATGATCATCGCGCCTTTGGTCTTTTCCACCCTGGTGGTGGGCATCGCCCATATGGAGGATTCTGCGGCCATCGGCCGGGTGGGGATCAAAACCCTGGCCTGGTTCCTGCTGGCCTCGCTGATGTCGCTCACCCTGGGCCTGGTCATGGTGCATCTGTTGCAGCCCGGCGCTGGACTCAATCTACCTCTGGCTTTGCCCTCACCCGGCGCCACGGCGGGCGTGGCCGCCAGCGGCCTGACGCTGAAGGAGTTCGTCACCCACCTGGTGCCCACCTCGATCTTCGATGCCATGGCCCGCAACGAGATCCTGCAGATCGTGGTGTTCTCGGTGTTCGTGGGTTCGGCGGTGGCGGCGCTGGACGGCAAGGTGCCGCTGCTGCTGACGGCCTGCGAACAGTTGGCGGCGGTGATGCTGAAAATCACCGGTTATGTGATGACCATCGCGCCGCTGGTGGTGTTCGCCGCGCTGGCGTCCACCGTGGCGACCTCCGGGCTGGGAATCATCCTAGTCTATGCCAAATTCATCGGCGGCTTTTATCTGTCCCTGGGCCTGTTGTGGGTTCTGTTGCTGGTGCTTTCGGCCTTGGCGGTAGGCCGGCGAGTCGGTGCACTGCTTAAAACCATCCGCGAGCCCATGCTGCTGGCTTTTTCCACCGCCACGTCGGAAGCCGCCTATCCCTACCTGCTGGCCGGCCTGCCCAAGTTCGGCATTCCGCGCAAAATTGTCAGCTTCGTTCTGCCGCTGGGTTATTCCTTCAACCTGGACGGCTCGATGATGTACTGCACCTTCGCCACCCTGTTCATTGCCCAGGCCTATGGCATTCCTCTCAGCCTGGGCCAGCAGATCACCATGCTGGCGCTGCTGATGGTGACGTCCAAGGGCATGGCCGGGGTGCCCCGCGCCTCGCTGGTGGTGATTGCCGCCACCTTGCCGGCGTTCCACCTGCCGGAAGCCGGGCTGTTGTTGATCATCGGCGTCGACCACCTGCTGGACATGGGCCGCAGCGCCACCAATGTGGTGGGTAATTCGGTGGCGGCGGTGATCGTCAGCCGGTGGGAGAAACAGCTTGAAACCGGCGCCTAAGTCACTGTCATTCCCGCCTTCACCGCCTCCGCGGTGATGGGCAGCGCTCGCACCCGCGCACCGCAGGCATTGTAGACGGCGTTGGCGATTGCCGGCGCCACCACGGTGACCGAAGGCTCGCCCACCCCGGTGGGCGACTGGCCATTGGCGATGACGGTGATTTCCACCTCCGGCATCTGGCTCATGCGCAGCGGCGTATAGTTGGTGAAATTGGCCTGTTCGATCCGGCCGTCCTTCAATGTCGCCTTTTCATACAGCGCCATGGAAACGCCCCACAGCGCGCCGCCTTCCACCTGGGCGCGGATATTGTCGGGATGGACCTGCGTCCCCACATCCGAGGCGATAGTGAGTTTCTTCACCTTCACCGCCCCGCTCGGCGCCACCGCAACATGCGCCACGCAGGCTGTCATGCTGGCGGTCTTGCGTTCCTGCGAAGAAACACAGGCCACGCCCATCCCCTCGCCCTTGGGCAGCTTGATCGCGCCATAACCGGACTGCCCCAGCGCGGTGAGCAGCGCATTGCGCAGCCGCTGCGCTCCGCCGTCATTGTCGCCGGCGCCGTCCAGCATGGCGAGGCGGAATTGTGCCGGGTCCTTGCCCGCCGCATGCGCCAGTTCGTCGATCATGCTTTCGATCGCCCAGAAGGTCCATCCTGGCGCTACCGAGCGCAACTGGCCCGACGGGGTGGCTTTCTGCGCCATCTCATTCTCGATGGCGCGCACATGATGATTGGGCACGGTATAGAAGAAATCCGCGCCATTGACGGTGAAGCCGTCCAGCGCGCCCTTCTTGTCCACCGACGGCGTCAGGAAGGCGTCAATGCCCCAGCGCTTGGTGGGCCAGGCGCAGACCACGTCATGGCTCATCGCCACCAGCGCGCCGTTGCCGTTCAGCCCGGCGCGGATTTTCTGGTAGGTCAGCGGCCGCGAGAAATCCATCGCCATGTCGTCTTCGCGGGAATAGATCACCTTGACCGGCTTACCCACCGCCTTGGCGGCCAACACCGCCGGGATCATCATGTCGCCATCCAGCCGGCGGCCGAACCCGCCGCCCAGATAGGCCTGGTGCATCACCACATATTTGGCATCAACCCCTGCCGCCGCCGCTGCCAGCGAGCAGGTACGGGTGGCGAACTGGTTGCCCGAATAAAGATGCCAGATCTCGCCCTGTTTCTGGGCGGTGGCGTTCATCGGCTCCATCGGAGCATGCAGATTGATGTTGGTGGTATATTCCGCTTCCAGCGTCTTGGCCGCCGACGACAGCGCGCCGGCCACATCGCCATCCTTGACGAAATAAAAGCCCGAGTCGCCTTGGCCCTGCAGCCGCCGCGCTTCCTGGAACAGCGTGTCGCTGGAGACGGCGGCATTGGGGCCTTTGTCCCAAGTGACTTTCAGCGCCGCCGCGGCCTTGCGGGCGTTCTGGTAGGTATCGGCCACCGCCACCACCCAGCCGGTGGTCGAGCCGGTCTTGTCGTCCAGCACCACGGCATCGATGAAGCCGGGAAGCTTTTTGGCTTCGGCGGAATCCATGGTCTTGACGGTGGCGCCGTACCGGATGGGCGGCAGCACCAGCTTGCCATAGACCATGCCCGGCAGGAATGTATCGATGCCGTATTTGGCGGTGCCGTTGGTCTTGGCCGGAATGTCCAGCTGCGGTACCGACTTGCCGATCAAGATGTATTGCTCCGGCGATTTGAGCTTGATCGCCTTGAGTTCGTCGGCGCTGAAGCTGCGCTTGGCGGCGCCGCTTTTCACGATCTCGGCAAAGCTGATCGACTTGCCGGATTTCTTGTGCCGCACCATGGAGTCGCTGACGGTGAGTTCCTCCACAGGCACTTTCAGGCTCTGCGCCGCGCCTTCCGCCAGCGCGATGCGCCCGGCGGCGCCCGCCCGGCTCATGGCGTCGAAATTCATCATGGTGCTCCAGCTTCCGCCGGTGATCTGCACGCCCAGGACAGGGTCATTGTATTTGGCATCGTTGGAGGCAAGTTGAAGCCGCATGTCCTTCCAGCGCGCGCCCAACTCCTCCGCGATCATCTGCGCCACGGCGGAGGAAATATGCTGGCCCATCTCCGCCTTGCCGCAGGTGACGGTGACAAGCCCATCGGGAGCGATGGAATACCACACACTGGGAACAAAGCTCGCGGCGCCCGCGGCAGCTTCAACGGTTCCCGCATAGCTCAAAGTCAGGCCGGCGGCGCTGGCGCTGACCAGAAAGGCGCGGCGGTCCAGGTCAAAGCCCGGCAGCTTTTCCATCTTGCTCATGCCCGGCTCCTGGTCTTGGCGGTGGTCTGAGGCGTGGCGCGTATTTCCGCCGCGGCCCTCACAATCGCCTTCTGGATGCGGGAATAGGTCATGCAGCGGCAGAGATTGCCGTTCATATGGGCAACGATCTCCTCCCGCGTCGGATCGGTGTTGGTCGCCAGCAGGGTCGCGGCCTGCATGATCTGCCCCGACTGGCAATAACCGCATTGCGGCACCTGTTCGGCGATCCAGGCCTTTTGCAGCGGGTGATCCCCCTTGGCGCTGAGCCCCTCGATGGTGGTGATGGGTTTTCCTTCCGCCGCGCTCACCATGGTCTGGCAGGAGCGCACCGCCTTGCCCGCCAGGTGCACGGTACAGGCGCCGCACATGCCCACGCCGCAGCCGAATTTGGTGCCCGTCATCTGGAGCTGTTCGCGGATCACCCACAGCAAGGGCGTGTCCGGCGCGGCCTCCACCGAAATTGTGCGGCCATTGATGATCAGATTCGCCACGTGATCCTCCCCTGGCGCCGTGTGTGCGGCGCGCATCCGTTACCGCAGTCTGGCACTTTTCCTGTCTCTTAAAAAGCACAAGCCGTTATTTTCGCGCCGCACCAACGCGGCTGGAATGTCCGGCGGCTTTACTTTTCGCGGTCGCCTCGCCCTAAGTTGCGGCATGAAACTGGAACTGCAGCGCGACGCTTGCGCCTTTCTTTATCAGCATTGGGCAAATGGCATCCATTGCGATGGCCTGCCGCCGGACTTGCTTCCCGCCGACCGGGCGCAAGCCTATCAGGTGCAAGCCTGCATCGAGGACTATAGCGAATACGCGCCCATCGGCTGGAAGATCGCCGCCACAAGCAAAGCCGGCCAGGTCCATATCGGCGTGGACGGGCCGATGGCGGGACGGCTGCTCGCCGAACGCCGGATTCCCGACGGCGGCAGCCTGAAATTGGGCAACAATCTGATGAAGGTGGCGGAGATGGAATTCGCCTTCCGCTTTGGCGAGGATTTGCCGCCGCGCGCGCAAACCTATGCCCAAGCCGAGGTGCTGGCCGCGGTGTCGGCGCTGCATCCCGCCATCGAACTGCCCGATTCCCGTTACCGCCATTTCGAAACGGTGGGCGATGCGCAGTTGATCGCCGACAATGCCTGCGCCCACTATTTCGTGCTGGGCGCGGCATCGCCGGACGCTTGGCGCGAACTGGACTTGGCGTCCTACCAGGTCCACGGTTTGCGGAACGGCTCGGTCGCGGAAACCGGTGTCGGCGCCAATGTGCTGGGCGACCCGCGCACCGCCCTGACCTGGCTGGTCAATGAACTTTCGCAGTTCGGTTATTGCCTGAAGCGGGACCAGGTGGTGATCACCGGCACCTGCCTCAAGCCGCTGCCGATTGCCGTGGGCGACCGTTTGGCGGGCGATTTCGGCCAACTGGGCAGCGTCGCGGTCCAGATCGCGTGAGCATGCTTAACAGTATGTTTCCCACACCGTTCGAATTCCCGGACGCGTTGAGAAAGGGAACCGCTTGCAACGCCCGATTGCCTTGATTTTGCGCGGCAGCGGCGCCTCCGGCCTTATCGCAATCGCTAAATTTGCAGGCATTGCAGGGAATAGACTGTTTATTTTTCCTTGCGACAATGCTCCACGCAATGAAGAGCTCACGGCTAGGACCCGAGAGGTAACACCATGTCCAAGATGAATTTCTCCTACGCGGCCCCCAAGGCCCCCGAGTCGCAAATCCGCGGCCCCCTGCTCACGCTGGGCTATATCGTGCTGGCTTTCTCCCTGACCTGGATGCTGGTCAAGCCGTTTATTGTGGGGTGAGGAGCGTTTCGCCGAAGGCGAACGAAATGGTCCAGTGGACCATTTCGAGCGACGAACGCCGCGAGCTTGGGCGAGCGGCCGGGCAAGCAACCAGCGCTATCTAAGCCAACGCCGCGCCTTTCTCGCGCTTCGCGCTCGAAGCGGGGCAAGCTTTTCTAGTCTCGCTCCGCTCGCCAAGAAAAGCTAAGCCAGCTTGGGCGAGCGGCCGGGCAAGCAACCAACGCGATCTAAGCCAACGCCGCAGCGGCGCGCGTTCAAGCCCGACGGCGAGCGGCCAGGCAAGCAACCAGCTCGATCAGCGCTCGCGCCCTATCGGGCGCCGCGGCCCACCTTCTGAAACTTCAGCATGAACTGGCTGGTCTTGCCGCGGATATCGCTTTCCTGCACCCGCTTGCTGCCGTCATCGGCCGGATTGTCCAGATCCTTGCCTTCCGCCACCAGTTTGAAGCCCGCCGCTTCCACTTCCTTCTTGGTGCGGCCTTCCTGGATGCGGTGCAGCTTGTTGGTGACGTCATCGGCGGCGGAATCCGGCGCCCTGTGGTCGATGATCACATAATAACCGCCCGGCTTCAGCGACTTGAAGATCTGCTGGTTGAGCTTGGCGATATCGGTCTTCAGGCCCTCATTGTGCAGGTCGTGATAGTTGTCCGAGGTCCACACCACATCCACCGCTTCCGGCGTGACGAACTCGTTTAAGTCGCCATGGATCACGCCCAGATTCTTGTAGGCCTTCTTCAGGTCGGCGAGCTGGTTGTCGGGGTCCCGGCCGGCGGCCTTGACCCGCGCATCACCGGCGTTGCTGACATAGGCATAGACCCGGCCATTGGGTTCGACCGCCTTGGCGAAGATGCGGGTGAAATAGCCGCCGCCCGGCAACAGGTCCACCACCACCTTGCCCGGCGTGATGCCGGCAAAGGCCAGCATCTCGGCAGGCTTGCGATTCTCGTCCCGTGCCGTGTCGGCGGAGGGGCGACCCGCATCGGCCACCGCCGCTTTCATCTGGGCGGCCGGTGCGGCGGCCAAAGAAACTGAGAAAGTCGCGGCTGTCGCCAGCAACACCACGGATAAAGTCAAAGCTGCGCGTTGGATCATGCTCGTCTCCCCTGGGATTTTTTGCCGAAATTTTGGCGGAGCCTAGACCTTTTCCGGTCTGGGCAGAAGCCGGGGAACGCCGCAAAAATACCGGACCGCGCCCGTCAGCCCGCCTTTTTTTCCTTCACCTGGTTCACCTTCACCGCATCGCGGATCAGGGCCTTGAACGCCTTTTCGTTGATCTTGGCGCCTTCGCCGAAATCGATCGCGCGGCGGGTCTTGCCTTCCAGGCTGGAATTGAACAGGCCGGACGGGTCCTTCACCGACGCCCCCTTGGCGAAGGTCAGCTTTACCGCCTTCTTATAGGTCTCGCCGGTGCAGATGATGCCGTCATGCGACCAGACCGGCACGTCCCACTTCCACTCCTCCACCACACCGGGATCGGCGCTTTTGATCAGCGCGCGCAGGCGGGAAAGCATCTCGCCGCGCCAATCGCCCAATTCCTTGATCCGCCCGTCGATCAGCTTGGCGGCGGTTTGCGGCGTGCTCTTGGCCATGACGTCTCTCCTGCCCGGATATCGGCAGACGAATACAGGGGGAGGCACGACCCGCGCAAGCGGATCGCGCCTCACTCCGCCGCGATATACTGCGCGTTGATGCGCGACAAAGTCTCGTTGACAAAGATCGCTGGATGCACCTTCAGCCCGTCCTGCACCACCTCTGCCGGCAGTACGTCCTGGTGATATTGGCACACCCCCATCAGGCCTGGATGGTCGTGGAAGAATTCTTCCAGCGCGCGCTCATATTCCACCAGCTTGGCGAAGTCGCGCGCCGAACCAAACTCCCAGGCCATGTCGCCGGACGCCCATAGCCCGGCATAGCCGTCCTTGAGCGCCAGGTCATAGGCCTCCTCCAGCATGGAAAGCATGCGATCGGGGTCGAACCTGCCATTGACCAGATGGTCGTGGCTGGACGACAGCACCAGCCGGCCTTCCACCACCGCCTGATGCACCTGCAGGCCCGAAGAAGTCAGATAGGAATACATCCCCGCCACCATCTCCGGACTGTTGAGATAGAGGCAGCGATAGTTGGCGGCGAGCTGCTTGCGGATCAGCAGCGCCAAGCTGGCCAGTTGCGCCGACGGCGCGCCGCGATAGATCAGGCACTGGTGCCGTGGAATCGATGTCATGCCCCTTACCCCTAAGGCGAGCGGCGCAATCCTAGGGCGCGGAAAATTAAATTTCCATGGCAGAACGGCCGGGCCGCTTAACCTTTGGCGCGCGGGCTTTGCATTGGGCGACTTGGTCCGGGCAATGCCCCATCCGGAATGGGCGCTTACGTCATGCCCGGATTTGACCCGGCCATGTCAGGCCGGCGCCCGCAGGCAATGAACAAAAGTTCATTCCGGCCCATAATTCCGCGCCAATCCTGAAATTTTTGCGGCCGCGATGCGGTGCCAAAAACCGTGGCGCGCGCGCCCTGCCGGGAGTAATCTGGCGCTGGGGGCAAAGGTCCAGGGACGAAAAGTTCCGGACAAATGGGGTGTCAATGTTTCACGATCTGCTGCGCTTTATTGAATCGGGAAAATTTCGCCTGGCCAAATTCCATTCTGGAAAGCCCAAGCCGCAAAGCCCGCCGCCGCATGTGCCCAATCTCCGCCTGTCGGTGGCGGTGTTGATGGTGGAAGCGGCCCTTCAGGACGAACATTTCTGCGAGCGCGAGCGCGGCATGATCCAGTCCCTGCTGACGCGCCGCTTCGCCTTGACGGATGCGGAATATGGCCAGCTGATCGCCGCCGCCGAGGAACAGAACAAGCAGATGGTGCAGTTGCACGGCCACACCTCCGACATCAACGACACGATGGAGATGGCAGAGCGTGTCGAACTGATCGGCATGCTATGGGATGTCGCCTATGCCGACGACCAATTGCATCCGGAGGAAGAACTCCTGATCCGCCGCATCGCCGGATTGATCTCGGTGGGCGACCGCGACCGGGTGGTGGCGCGCCAGCAGGCCGCGGCCCGGCATGCGCCGCCTGTGCACCATCCGGCTGAGTGAGTAGCCCGGCCTTCTCTCACCTTTTCCCGATATGTATCCAACGCGGCTGCGGCGGGGTTTCCGCCGTCGCGGCCGGTTCAACCGGGGCGATTTGACCGGGATCAGTAAGAAAGATTTCCGGCCGGTAGCGGAAACTCCCGATCGCGCCGCTGACCGCCACCAGCTTGCCGTCAAGCGCGTCTAGACCGGAAAAGCGCGCCGCGTTCCAGCGCGACACATAGGCCGAAATGGGCGCGCCATCGCTCCGGCCATCCAGGTCGAGATAGATTTCGCCGCTGGCCATTCTCTGGATGCTCGCCCGGCCCACCACGGTGGCCGATTGGCCGACAAAGGCGGGCGCATCCGGGGCCGGGATGGTTTCGGCCAGAGCCGGGCTAGAGAGAAGCAGGGCCGCAACAAGCATCGTCTTCTTCATGGCACAACCTCGCGATCAGCCTATCCTAATCCGTGCCCATATTTGCGCCAGAGAAAAAAGCCGCCCGCGCTGTCGGAACAAGCCCCGGCTGTCCGTCCTTGCTATGTTCAAGAAAATGGAGATTCAGATGGCCGAGCTTGTCCTCACAACCTTTGATTGGGTTCCCCCAGGTCCCCGGGGCTATGTGCGCGACCTGCGTGTGCGTTGGGCGCTGGAAGAAGCGCGCCTGCCCTATCGCGTCGAAAGCACGCCCTTCCGCGACCGCGGGCCCGCCCATTTCGCGCATCAACCCTTCGGCCAGGTGCCTTGGCTGACCGATGGCGGCATCTCGATCTTCGAAAGCGGCGCCATCCTGCTCCATCTGGGGGAGAAGAGCAGCGCCTTGATGCCTGCCGATCCGCGCGGCCGCGCCAAATGCCAGGAATGGGTATTCGCGGCGCTGAATTCGGTGGAGACGGCGGTCATGCCCCAGCTTGTGTTCAAGTTTTCCGGCGAGACCGGCGAATCCCCCGCCCGCACCCAGTTCGACAATTTCCTCCAAGGCCGGCTGGAGCGCATGGAGCCGGTGCTGGCGCAAGATGAATGGCTGGCCGGCAGCTTCTCGATCGCCGACATACTGATGGCGGATGTACTGCGCCTGGTGATGGACCGCTCCGACAAATTCCAGAATTTTCCCGCCGCCCGCGCCTATGTCGCGCGCGCCACGGCCCGGCCGGCCTTTGTGAAAGCGCATGCCGATCAGATGGCGCATTTCGCCGCGGCGGACGCCGTCGCGCAGAACTGACAGACAGTCATCCCTTTCGCCCGGCCGCCCATGGGACTAGCCTTCCGGGATCAGGAGAGGACCATGAGAAAACACCCATCTTTGCTGGCACTGGGATTGATCGCTGTCCTGGCGGCTCCGGCCGCGGCCCAAACCGCCGAGCCCTGGCGCGCCCATGTCACCGCTTTCACCGCCAAGCTTTATGGACCGATCAACAACACTCACAACCAGCGCGACTATAGCTGGGCCAAGAAGCTGGCGGCCATCGACCATGTCGCCCTGGACGATGACGTGATCTTCGCCGCCGCTTATCTGCATGACGTGGGATCAATGGAAGGCTGGGAGGTGAAGGGCCAGGAACATGGCGACACAGCCGCCGCCAAGCTGGACCAGATGCTGGCGGGCACCGATTTCCCGAAAGCAAAGCTGGACCAGGTGCGCGAGGCGATGCGCACGCACATGTTCTATCGCGAGACCGGGCCCAGTCCGGAGGCGCGCTATCTGCATGACGCCGACGCGCTGGACAATGTGGGCACGGTCGGAATCGCGACCTTGCTGGAAGGGGTGGACTTCAAGGGCGGGCCTTTCACCAGCCAGAAGGCGATCAAGATTCTCACCGGCGCCGCTTCGAAAATCGAGCAAGGCGTGGTTACGCCCGCCGGCAAGGCGGAAATGATGACACGCATCGCGGAGCGCAAGGCATTCATGAACCAGCTCGCCCGCGAGACCGACAATTTCAAGGAGTTCTGAACCTGCATGCGTTTGTCCGCACTCGTAATCGCACTGCTTGCCTTGACCCTGGGCCTGGCGGGCGCCCAGCAGGTCAACGATCCCGATGCCGATGTCAGTGTCGCGCACCCGGATTTTCCCAAGGAAAGCGGGCCGGTCATCGCCATCGATTCCGGCCATAACAATTTCCATACCATCGATGGCCGCTATCAGCCTTTTGCCGCCCTGTTGCGCAATGACGGTTTTCGCCTGGTCGATTCCAAGTCCGCCTTCACCGGCGACAGCCTTTCGGCCTTCCAGGTGCTGGTGATTTCCAATGCCCTGCCGGCGGCGCTGGTCAAGGACTGGGCCTTGCCTCCGGCCTCAGCCTTCACGCCGGCGGAAATCGGCGCGCTCAAGACCTGGGTGGAGAATGGCGGCGCCTTGCTGTTGATCGCCGACCATCGCCCCTTTGCCGGAAGCGCCCGCGACCTGGCATCGGCCTTCGGCTTTACTTTTGAGGACGGCGTGGTGGAACGCGATCCCCTGGACTCGCGGTCCGACATTTTCACTCTGGCCGACGGAAGCCTGCATGAGGATGTGGTCACGCGCGGCCGCGATCCCGCCACGGCCGTCACCGCCTTGCGGACCTTCACGGGATCCTCCTTCCAGGCGCCGCCAACCGCCCGCCCCATCATCGTCCTGCCACCCGGCTATATGAGCCACCAATGCCTCCTGCCATGCCGGGGCAGCGTTCCGGAAACCGACATCGCCGGTCATTTGCAGGGCGCGGTGATGGATGTGGGCAAGGGGCGCGTGGCGGTGTTTGGCGAGGCGGGGATGTTTTCCGCCCAGGTCATAAAGACACCCAACATGACGTTTCATTTCGGCTTCAACGCCAGGGGCGCGGAACAGAACAAGCAGTTCATCCTGAACCTGATGCAGTGGCTGACCGGGGTCCTTCCCCAATAAGTGACCGCCGCCGGAAAAAACTGGTAGGGTGCCGCTGTTCCGGGTTGGAGGGCTCATGAGAATTGCCGCGGCCGCGCTGGCGGCCTTGCTTGGTCTTTGCATGGCGGGAAGCGCGGAAGCGCAAACACGCCTCTCCGACTCCAGCCAGACCTACGGTTTTGTCTATGGGGAATTCTCCCATTTCGATGCCACTGGCCTCAAGGTGGATGGCGGCGGCGGCGGCGCAGGCTGGCACTTCACCCGCTATCTGGGCATTCAGGGCGGTGTGGACTATTACCGCCAAACGCCACTGGACCTGACCACCGCCAATGCCGAAGTGATGCTGACCTATCCCGCCAATGATAAATTCTCGCTCTATGCCGGTTTGGGCGGGTCCTATGCGCACGGCACGGCCAATCCCGGCCTGGGATCGATTACCCGCGAGAGCACTGGCTACAGCGTCAGCATGGGCATGGAATACTGGTTCCGGAGGCCGTTCGGACTGCGCTTCGGCTACCATCACCAGAACGCCGGCGGAGTTGCAGACCAACTGGGCATAGGCCTGGCGCTCCGATTCTAGGCGGAAGATGACGCCAGCCATTTCCGGGGCGCCTTGATATAATGCCGGTCATGACACGACACACGCTATACGCCGCCGCGGGCGCGCTGGGGCTGCTGGTCTTGCCGACCATGGCGGCGAATGACTCTTTTTCCGGCGCATCCTTTTCCGGCCAATCCTTTGCCAATAAATCGCTGGGCGCGGTGTTCGCGATTTGCCGGGTCGAGGCGCGGGCCGAGTCCCACGACGCCAATCGCATCATCGTGATCGAGCCCGGCATGGGCACAGGCGGTTTCCCGATCGCCACCGCCAATCCCAAGGCGCAGGCCTGGTTCAACTACGGCATCAAGATGTTCCACGCCTTTTATCATGCCGATGCCCGCCTGGCCTTCGATCACGCCGCCGCCGCCGATCCGCGCTGCGCTCTGTGCCTGTGGGGCCAGGCCCTGTCGCGCGGCCCGACCATGAATTTCGACGCCGAAGAGGCTGACCTGAAATCCGGCCTGGACATGGCCAAGCGCGCGCAAGTCCTGGCGCGCACGGCGCGGGAGAAGCTTCTCACCGCCGCGCTGGTGCGCCGCTATTCCCGCGCCCAGGATGTCGATGCCGAGCGCGACTTTGCCGCCGCGCTGGTCAAGGCAGAAGCCATGGGCCCCGCCGCCCCGGACCTCAAGCTGCTGGCCGCCGAAGTCCTGCTCACCACCTGGAGGCGCGGCGATCACACTTTGGCGGCGCAGGCCATCGCCCTGATCGAACCCATCCTGCGCCAGGACCCCGACAACAGCGCCGCCATTCACTATTATATCCACGCCACCGAATATCAGCGCCACCCGGCTTTGGCGCTGCCCTATGCGGAAAGGCTGGCGGCGTTGGCCCCCAATGCCAGCCATCTGATCCACATGGCGGCGCACACCTATTTCCGGGTGGGCCGCTATGAGGACGCCGCCACCATCAACGCCGCGGCGATGCGCACCGATTCCGACCATTTGACCGCGACCAAAACCGCCGGACCGCTGTCGACCGCGCTTTATTACGAACACAATCTGAATTTCGGCATGGCCGGCGCCTTGATGTCGGGCGACGGGACGGTGGCGCTGAAATTCGCCGATCATCTGCACCGCGCCTTTCCGGACAGCGACTTTGACAAGGACGGCATGAGCTATGACGAGGCCCGGCGCTTCACCATCTATGCCCGGTACGACCCCAGGCGGATGCTGTCCCTGCCCGACCCCGTGGCGGAAGGCGAGGCAACGCAAAGCCTCTATCACTATGCGCGGGGCGAGGCTTTTGCCGCCCTGGGCGATGTCAAATCCCTGGCGATGGAAGTGGAGAAAGTCAGCGGTGACGGTCTGACGGTGAAAATCGCTCGCCTGGTGCTGGTGGGCCGCCTCGCCATGTTGCAACACCGCTTCGCCGACGCGGCCCATGCCTTTGAGGAAGCAGCCGCGTTGCAGGATACCCTGGTCGACAAGCCGGGCGCCATGGACCCGCCCGCCTGGTGGTATCCGGTGCGCCGCAGCGCCGCCGCCGCCTGGCTTCAGGCCGGGCAATATCAGCAGGCGGCCGAGACCGCGCAAAAAAGCCTGGCCGTCTGGCCCGACGATCCGATGGGTTTGTGGGTCCTGTCACAAGCGGAAGCCCGGCTTGGTTCCGCCGACGCTAGCCGCCACGCCGCCCAGGCAACAGGATTGTGGATGGGCGACATCGCCAAGGTGGATATGACGTTGCTGTGACGCCCGGTTGAACGGCGATGGCTGGACGTTAGCGTACCAAGTGGCGCGCACATCGCGCGCGAGTTCCGCCGCCGCAAACATAGCGCCTGTGATCCGGAACATCCCCCTGACTGGCGAGTTAGGCGTGTACATCACAGGAGATCCACCATGCGCATTCCAGCCACCGCCGTGGCGCTGACGCTTGCGGCGACAACCGCTCTCGCACCTTTCGCCTTCTCGCGCGCCTTCGCACAGGAAGCCACGCAGAACGCCGCCCCGGATTCCGCCGCCAACGCTCAGGCCGACACCGCCCAGACCGGGCCGCAGAACCCGGCTGTGAAGGACATGCACGAGAACAATTCCTCGACCCCCGTCAAGGGCGCCAACAGCTTCACCCGCACCGAAGCGAAAATGCAGATCGAGGCCAAGGGCTATACCCATGTCGCGCGCCTGACCAAGGGCAAGGACGGTGTGTGGCGCGGAACCGCCCAGAAGGACGGCCAGAAAGGCCCGGTCAGTGTCGACTATCAGGGCAACGTCAACTGAACCCACGCAACCGCGCCTCTAACCGCAAAAGGATCAGCCATGACCAAAACCATCACTCGCGTCTATGACGACTATGAGAGTGCCAACGAAACCGTGCGCGAACTGCAAGGCGCCGGCCTGGCCGACAGCCACATCGCCATCGTGGCCAGCAATGCCGAAGGCTGGCACCGCCCCGGCGGAGGTTCCGTCAGCCCGGTTCATGACAAGGATCGCGACGGCAAGGACGACCGCGCCGAAGGCGCCGTCACCGGCGGCGGCGTGGGCGCCATCTTGGGCGGCGCGGCCGGCACGGCGGCGGGCCTGGGCATGATCGCCATTCCGGGCATCGGCCCGGTGGTGGCGGCCGGCTGGCTGGCGGCCCTGGCGGCGGGCGCGGTAGGCGGCGGCGTGGCCGGCGGCCTGATCGGCGCGCTGGTGGAATCCGGCACCAGCAAGGAGAATGCCGAGCTTTATGCCGAGGCGCTGCGCCGCGGCGGCGCCATTGTCACCGCGCGGGTATCCGACGATGACGAGAGCCAATATGCCGCCATCATGGACCACCGCGCCTATGACGTGTCCGGCCGCGCCAATGTGTGGCGGGATGAAGGCTGGACCGGTTACGATCCCGAAAGCCCGGTCTGTACGCCGGAAGAAGTGCGGCGCGAACGCGAGAGCCGCCGGCTTTAAGCGTTTCCGCTATCAAACAAGAAAAGCCCGCCGGCGCTCCCGGCGGGCTTTTTATTGGCGGCGGGCGATCTGCTCTGACGCGCCTGTTGCCCGGCCTATGCCGCCGGCTGCAAGCCTGATAGGGTTTCCCGTCGCCGCGTAGCCACCTGCCGCCGGCGCGGCTTTCTCTCTCATTTCAACAATAACAATTGGCTGGCGCATTTTCGCGCGCGGCCAAAGGAGATCGTTCATGAAAACTGCATTCGGGGTTGCGCTATTTTGCGCCGCCATGGGCGCGACGCCCGTCTTCGCCGCGGAAGCGGTACCAAAAACCCTGGCCGAAAGCGACAAGCTGACAGTCCTCGATGTGGTGGAAAAGCCGGGCGATACCGGCCCGATGGCGACGCGGCTTGGCCAGGTGATCCATGTGATCAGCGGCGGCACCTTCGAGCGCACCTTTGCCGACGGAACCAAGCAGACCGTGCAACGCAAGGATGGGGAAACCGCGCTGATAAAGGAAAAGCGCCCCTATTCGGTGCGGAATGCGGGCACCACCACCATTCACCTGATCGAGATCATCCCGAAATAGGCGCGGGCAGCGTTGTGAAATCAGGCGATAGGGAATCCTGTCGCCTGCTTTCGCCTTCCCTGTAAGCTGACACGCGGGTCAGCGCCTCTCCCCCGTCACGGCCGCTCCCCGTTTTTTGCTGCGTTCAGCCGCTCTCTTTCTCTTTGCTGCCATGCCAGGCAATCCCGTTTCACGTTATCGTAAACCTCTTCCGCAGGTCCGACGCCGTGACCATAGGCGTCCATCGCGCTTCCCGAGGCTATCGCGCTGCAATTCTCGCCCCGCCGGGCGGCCTGCACGGCGAAACTGCTGTCTTCGGGTCTCGCGCAGCCCAAGAGCATCGCGGCCATGATCATGGCAGTCCATAATGGTTTCATCGCTGTGCGCGCTTTCTCAAAGGCCGATTAATGCACCCAGGACAGAGACGAAGGGCCGAGACGTTGACAAGATATGCCGTCACCCTATTCCTCCGGGGATGACATGCGAAGCGGAAATATCCCCGGATCATTCTCCATTCAGGTCATTCATCAGTCCGGTGCACTTTTGATCGCGGCAGGCGCATGCTGATCATGTCTTGATAAGACATGCCGGACAGGGCGCTGATCGCCAGCCCGAAAAAGCTCGAGCGGCTCATGCCCAATTCTGCGGCCCGTTTGTCGGCCCGCGCGATCAGATTGCGGGGAAGATAGACGTTGACCCGTTCGGAAGGGTTAGGCGGCTCGATCCCAACCGCAAGATACGCAATCGGGCGGCAATTTTTAGGAACGGTGATCTTGTCGAACGGGGTCGGATCGGGGAGCGGCTGATCGGCTTCCGCCATGGCATCGACAACCCTTGCCAGGGCGAGTTCGGATTTCTCCAACGCCTCTTCCTGGGTCTTGCCCCCCGCCACAGGCCCCGGAAAATCAGGAAACCAGATCGCGAACGCCCCCTTGGCGCTGCGTTCCAGGACCGCTGGGTAAAACTTCTTTGGCATCGGGTCTCCTGCCGGTGTGTGATATGACACACTGCAAGGTGTGTCAATAGACACAATGGGTGGGGAGCCGAAGTGGTGACAGAAGCACCGGTCGCCATGTTTTTGATCCCAAATCTTCAGAGACCTGCTGTTCGTCCGGCGGACCGTAGTCGGCTCAACCCTTTGGAAAGCATGATCTATCTGCGCTCTCAAAATAAAGCAAAAAGCTTTACTAACATAAAGCATTTTGCTATATACTGGGCCATGAAAACGGTGACCTACACCAAGACCGCTATCAAAGCCCTCCGGAAAATTCCGGTAAGGGACAGGGATGCGATCATGGACAAGATTGCCAATTACGCGAAAGGCGGCGTGGAGGACGTGAAGGCGCTGCAGGGCTCGGACCTATTCCGCCTGCGGCATGGTGATTGGAGGGCAATATTTGATCAGAACGGCACGGTCCTAAATGTTCTGAACGTCGCGAAGCGGGGCGAAGCATACCGCTGAGTACTTTGGGCCAATTCGAGCCCGCGTGAGAGACCAAGGAGGGTCCGAGCGACAAATGACCAAGGCAGATACCCTGAAATCCAAGGCAGCACGCCGCGATGACGACGTGCAAATCATCCGCAGCGATAGCGGTGCCCCGCTCTATGCCGTCATGGCTTGGGCAGACTATCAGCGTCTGACCGCTGTTGACGGTGAGACCGCAGCCCTGATCGCTGCCGGCATGGACGCCCGTGATGACGAAGTCTATCCCGAAGAGGTCGCCCGCCGCCTTCTAGCTGGCGAACCACCCCTCAAGGTAATTCGAGAATGGCGCGGCCTAACCCAAGAAGACCTGGCGGACAGAAGTCATGTAGCGACACAGTATATTTCACAAATAGAACGGGGCGTTCGCAACGTGGGCCGAAATGTCGGAGCAAAGCTAGCCGACATTCTCAATGTTTCGCGTGAAATGCTGATGGACCTATGACTGGTCTAGTGGAACATATTGTGGAAACGGCAATCGAGGACATATTAGGATCCCAGTGCTCTGTCGATGGAAAGCACATGCTGCTTCAAGTGACGGACTCCCAGGGAGCAGTGCAGAAGATCGCAATTGCTACTGATGCGCTGGGTAAACTGATAACGGCATCCGCATTTTCTACCGTCGAGGCGATGCAAGCGCAGGGCAAAACCAGCGTTCCGAGCTTCAGCGTTAAATGGTACGAACTTGGACTAGAGAGGGGACCAGACGGTCAACGCACCGGTGACGGCTCGCTCGTTTTCACATTCGAAAACGGAGGCAAGATACGATTTTCCTTGTCCCCATCGATGATGAATGGGATGTGCGACGCGCTCCAAGTCATGCTTGGTAGCGGCACGGCCGCACTCGACGGTGCGCTGCATTGATGACCAAAATCACACGTTATAGAGAGGGACAGCGGAATTCCCTCCTTAACCGTCAATGCATCGCATTACCCCGCACCATATGGGTCAATTGCGGTAAAATTGGCGGCTAGGTTGGGAATTTGGCCCTCCTCATGCCGTCGACCAACCCATCCAGCGCCTCCCGAAACCTCGCCAAGGTCGAGAATTTGTAGGCAGGCGAGACCGCCATCACCCCTTGCGCCACGCTGTGCCCCTCGCCGCAGACCAGCCGGCAGATCAGCCAGTCATTGGCGCCCATGGCGCTTTCCACTCGCCGCCAGAACTCCTTGGCCTCGCGCGCGTGATCGGCAAAGCCGCCCTGGACGCCGCCCCCACTGCTCCGTACACGGTCGAAATCCACCCCCGGCGGAAACGGCGTGTTGCAGATGCGCCAGCCCTCGTCGAACGCCCGCGCCGCCGCAAACCGGTCCAAGGCGCGCGCCTCCTCCTCCCGCGCCGCAACAGTGCTGATGCAATGCTCCTTACATACGAGTGTGCCGCGCCGGAATTCCTTTTCATACACCGCCAGTCTGGACCAGCCTTTGCGGGCGCCGGCGCGCGGCGACAGCACCCGGTCCTGCACATGCTCGCCGGTGACGACAGCGGGGCCTTCCACCACGTCATCCTCGGTCTTCCGCTTCTGCCGGTTCATTCTTGTTTCTCCTTAACTTCCAAACCTTGTCATCCCGGGCGCAGCGCAGCACGCAGTGGTGCGCTGCTGACCCGGGATCCACGCAAACGGCAAGTTGGATCCCGGGGTCGCGGTGCACCGTTACACGCTGCACCGCGCCCGGGATGACAGCGGGAATATTCATTTCCGCCGCGTCTCCTCGCGGAAGAAGTCGCGCGCCGCATAAACTGGATTAAGCGCGGGCTTCAGGATCACGCCCATTTCCGCGATCAGATCCAGCGCCTCGCGCAACGTCCGCGCGATCTCGATGCGCATGCCCGCGCCGCGCAGCCGGTTGAAGCTGGCCACCTGCACCGCCGACAGCCGTTCCTCCTTGATCTGAAGCCCCAGCGCCCGGCCCTGGTGACAGATCACGATGCCGGGCGCATCGCGCGCCGCCGCGAAACAACAGGCATCGGAGGGCAGCCGGTCCTTCAACTCGGCCATCAGCTGTTCCGCCAGGGACAGGGCCTCCGGCTGTTCCTTCGGCTTCACGCGTTCCACATTCAGGCCAAATCGGGTCATGGCTTGTTTTCCTTGTTGCCAAGAGATGAGTCGGGATAAAGATCAGGGCGCAGGTCGTGGCGGGTAACGGCGCCGCACGTTGCGGTCTCAATCGCCAGGCACCATTCGGCGGGCACCCGCCTGCCCCGGCGCAGGATCTCGCTGACGGCCTGGGGCGACACCCCCACGGCGCGCGCCACCGCCACCTGGCTTTTCAGATGGTGCCGTATCGCCTGGCGTAAGGCCCCTATTTCCTTGGGTTTTTCCGGCATTCTTGTTTTCCCCGTCGTCACGGGAAGAACTAAACAAGAACACTTGCAGGCCGTCAACAAGATCGCTTGTGGAACCCCAAGATTACAAGACATCTTGTGCAACCACCAGTTTTTCTTGTATACATCCCCCTGTCATGGAAGTCGGCATGTCATGAAAGCCATCGCAAAATCCCCAAATCCCAAGAGTCTGGGAGAGCGGGTTCGCGAACGCCGCCGGGCGCTGGGCCTCAGCCAGCCGCAGCTTGCCAAGAAGGTCGGCGGCATCACCTATCAGGCCATCCAGCAGCTGGAAGGCGGGGGAGGATCGCGCCATCTGGTGCCCATCGCCCGCGCCCTGGGCGTCACCGCCGAATGGCTGCAGGACGGCGTGGGCCCCGCCGCGTCCAAGCCCGCACCGCTGCGCCCCGGCAGCACCGACAAGCTCAAGGTGCTGGGCATGGCGGAATGCGGCGCCGACGGCTGGTCGCTGTGGAACGGCGATGTGATCGATCTGATCGACCGCCCCGCCGGCCTAGTGGGCGTGCCCAATGCCTATGCCGTCTATGTGGTGGGCGCCAGCATGGAGCCGCGCTATCACCCCGGCGAGGTGGTGCATATCCATCCCGGCCGCCCCGTCGATGTCGGCGCCTATGTGCTGGTGCAGCGGCGCGGCAAACAAGGCGAGCCGCCCTTGGCGGTGATCAAGCGCCTGGCCAGGCGCACCCCCGCCAAGATCACCCTGGAACAGTTCAACCCGCCGCGCAGCTTCGACATCAAGGCCGGCGACATTGTCTCCATCCACCGGGTGGTGGGGAGCGGAGAAACATGATGCCGCCGGATAAAGCCATCGCGAATACGGCCATGGAGGGCGGCGGTTTCTATAACCGCAACTCCGACCTGCAGGCCGCCGGTATCGAACTGGCGCTGCCGCTGTTGATCGAAGCGGCGCGCGCCATTCCCGTCACGGGAGGCGCGCCGCTGGTGATCGCCGACTATGGCAGCTCCCAGGGCCGCAATTCGATGCGCCCCATGCGGCTGGCGATCGAAACGCTTCGCGCGCGCGCAGGCGCGGACCGCGCCATCGAAGTGGTGCACACCGATCTGCCCTCCAATGATTTCGCCTCGCTGTTCACCACCTTGCAGGAAGACGGCGCCAGCTATCTGGCGGGGCAGAAGCGCGTTTTCCCCTCGGCAATAGGGCGCAGCTATTTCGAGCCCATTTTGCCCGCGGGCCGGGTCCATCTGGGTTGGAACACCTGGACACTGCATTGGATGAGCCGCAATCCTATCGAAGTCTCCGATCATCTGATCGCGGCGATGAGCGCCTCGCAGGATGCTCGCGCCATGGTCAGCCGCCAGCAGGCGCTGGACTGGACGAACTTCCTCTCCGCCCGGTCCGCCGAAATGGCGCAAGACGCGCGGCTGGTCAGCATCTTCATCGGCCGCACGCCCGAGGCACATGGCTGGGACTGGGTGTTCGGCGCGCTTTGGCAAGCCGCCCTGGCGATGGAACGGGAAGGGCTGCTGACGGCCCAGGAATTGACGCGCTTTACCACGCCGGCGGCGGGACGTTCGGTCGCCGACATGGAAGCGCCCTTTGCGGACGGCCCGTTCCATGGACTGGTTCTGGAGCATGCCGAGGTGTGCGAGGGGCCCGATCCTTTCTGGGACGAATTCCAGGAAACAAGCGATGCCGCGCTGCTTGGAAAGCGCTGGGCGGGCATGATGCGGGCGGTGACAAGCCCGATCGCCGCCGCGGCTTTTGCCGCACGGCCCAATTGCGGCGCCCTGGTGGATGAACTGTACCGGCGCATGGAAGCTCGTATCGCGGCCGCGCCACAACATAATATCCACTTTCTCGCCATCGCCGTGATCCGCAAGACTTGAGCCCATGCGCTGCTATCCTCGCTGCACGGACGTGATGGGACGGATGCGGCGAAGAGCCATTTTCAGTGCGGTTGCGGCCCTGATGACCCTTGCGGCTCCCGCGCACGCGGCGGACTGCGCGCCGGCGCGCCTGGCCGCCATCAGGATCGGCACCCTGCCCGACGGCCGCATCGTTGTTCCGGTCACCGTCGAAACCCAGGCGCTGTACTTCCTGCTGGATACCGGCGGCGTCAGCACCACCATGAAATGGGACCTGGCCAAAGAGATGAAGCTTCCGGTCAGGCAAACCGAACACACCCTTGTGGGCGTCGGCGGCAGCACGCTCAACTTCGCCTTAGCGGGCGAAAATTTCTCGGTCGGTTCGCTGCGGGTCGAGAACAAGCCCATATATGTGGAAACCCGGCCCTTGCTGTTCGCCGACGGCACTTTGGCATCCGATATATTGAGCGGCTATGACGTCGAGATCGACGTGCCCCAGGGCCGGTTGAACCTGTTCGCGCCGGGCTATTGCGCCCCGCCGGAATGGGGCTCCGCCACGATGGCGATCGACATCTCCCGGAGCGGACATGTGCGCTTTCCCGTCAAGATCGACGGCGCGACGATCGACGCCGTGCTGGATACGGGCTCGGCCATTTCCTTGATCGGCATGCGGGCCGCCGCCCAGTTAGGGGTCTATCCCAATTCGCCGGGCCTGCGGCGGACGCGCGATGCCGGCAAATATCCCATCTATACCTATCCGTTCCAGTCGATGGAGATCGGCGGCCTGGCGGTGAAAAACCCCAGCATCGCCATCGCCGCCGACGGTCTCATTCCCAGCAATGATCTGGTGCTGGGCATGGACATGCTCAGCCAGATGCATCTCGCCATCGCCTATGGCAGCAAGCGGCTTTACATCGCCAATATCCAGGGCAAGTGAGGCGGCGGAAACGCGAGCCCTACTGCAGCATGTTCAGCACGTGATTGATCGCGTCCCGGTTCGCCTGGGCATTTGGCGCGCCCGCCCCGCTCCCCGGCGGACAGGCGGGAGGATTGCCTAACACCTGCCAGCCCAATTCGTCCTTGGCGGCATCGGTCAGGTACCAGCCCAGCGGTATGGGGATGTTGCCGCATCCGATCCTGATCTCGTCGAAATCGAATTCCCCCGCCGCGTTGCGGACATCCTCGTTGCGCTTGAGAAAATCACGGATCGCCGACAGCCGCTTGCGGGCGATCGCGCCATGACCGCCGCGCGTGTTCAAGGCCGTGCGCAGCGGGCTGACCAGCTCGTTGAAATCGCCAAAGCCGTGCGGGCTTGGCGGCTTGGGATCGCCCTGGATCGGCTTGGTTCCCCGCCCGTTGGTGACCGCCGCGTCATTGGTGAGGATCAGCAAATGGAAATCGGGCTCGACCGGCAGCGTCTCCGCCGAAAGGTCCAGCACCATCTCGGGCAACAGGCCGATGCCGGAATTTTCGTAGTAGCCGCCATCCGCGACCCGGAAGGTGGCAGGCGGCGGATCGGGAATGAAGTCCAGGTCCTTGGCCAGGGGGCGCAACTGCTCCGGCCGCAGCCGCGCCGCGGGCGACACCCAGGGAAAGCGCGAACTCATCGACATGGCGCTGGACACCGCGATGGCGTCGGCGCGCAGCATGTTGCGCGCCAGCACCCAGCCGCCGGACAGGCCCTGATCCGCGCTCAGCTTCAACGGCGTGACCGGCGCGGGCGTGCCGTCCTCGACCCGCGTGGTGTTGAAGATCATGCGGGGCAGATCGCCGCCACCATTGGGCACGCCCGCCTGCCGGCTTAAGCCGGACACCGCCATGCAAAGGTCATTGCCCGGCGCCTGGGCGCAATCGCGCGTCTCGCCGATGGCGCGGTTGTAGGCGCGCTCGAACAGCGCGATCTGCGCCCGCCCGCGATCCAGCCAGGAAATGGGATAGGGAATGAAAAGCTGCACGGCATTGTCGAACAGCATCGTGCCCAGAACCCCGGTGAGCGAATCCGCGCCCGCCGCTCTCAGCGCCCTGGGCGCGAACCAATGCGTGGGGTCGCTGAGATGCGCCGCCATGCAGTACTTGTCCGGCACCCGAGTGGCGCAACGGGAAAAATCCTCCGGCGCTTCCCGGCTGTGCTTGCGCAGCAGGGCGCTGAAGAAACCCGCGCCCACGCTGCCGCCCGACACCGAACTGATGATGTAGAGATGATCGCGGAAGCGCGGACACAGGTCCTGGATCACGGACAGGGTCAGGGCGGTCATATATTCCGCCCGGATGCCGCCGCCTTCCGCCGCCACCAGATAGACCGGATAGGCGCTGCCCTTGTATTTTTCCATGTCGGGCCGGCTGGCCAGCCATTTGGGAAAATCCTGCCGCACCTCCAGCGGAGCCTCCGCCGCGCGCGCATCAAAACCCGGCGCCAGTTTCAGCTTGTGATTGTCGGTAAAGTTGAAGGCCGCCAGCAGGAACGCGAACAACCCCGCCAGTCCGATCAGCGGGATGCGGGTCTTGGTGGCGATCAGGCAGACCAGGCTCAGCGGCGCGGCGGTGAACCCTGCCCACACGAACAGCAGCGACTCCCGGCCCAGATAGGCCCACACCGTCTGCGGCGCGACGGCAAATCCGATGAAGCAGAGCAGCCAGCCGCCCAGGCTGACGCCCAGGAGAAACCGCGCCGGTCCGTTGAGGCGCAGCACCAGATGCAGCCGTGGATGGCGGCGGGCCAATTCGGCCGACGCGGGGTTGGCGACATGTCCTTCCATTGCGGCACGCCCGAACAGGATCGCCAGCAGCAGGAAGGTGACCGCCAAGGCGTATAAGGCGCTGTCGACCGCGCTGATATCGGGCGATTGCGGGTTCTCCAATGCCCGGCCTTTGTCCAGCACCGCATTCAAGCTGGCCAGGCTCAACGCCAGCAGCGGCAGCATCCCCGCCAAGGGCGGCAGATACCGGCTGCAGGTCAGCACGCCCGGTTTTTGCGGCGGCGTGGTGCGGCCCAGGGAACTGACGGTGAACCGCGCCCAGAACCACAGCAGCGCCGCGCAACCCAGCGATCCCAGCGCAAGACCGGCAAAGGGACGGGTGGCAAACATTTCCCACCAATAATGATGGGATGGCAGCAATTCCGCACCCAGCCGCGACCAGGCCACGCCGCGAATGATTTCCTCGAACTGATCCGCGTTGAGAATCACCAGCGAGATGAATATGGAAAGGAAAAAAGGACCGCGCAGGGTGAAGAACTGCGCCACGCCCACCCAGAAATAATCCCGCCAACGCGTCATCGGCCCCTCGCGATCACCAGACACGATGTGGCGATTATGCGCCTTTTTTCCTGCCCATGCGACCAAAGCCGCACTGACGGATTGTCGGCAACCCCGGTGGCGGCGCTGACATTCAGTCACCCATCATCATGGCCTCATGCTATACTTCCGGCGCGTGGAGACAGCGATGCAGATTTCGCCCCCGTCTTTCCCGGGCATGCCCCTGGCGGAAATTCCGCGAGGCCATCTGTCCGCGCCCCCTGCCACAACCAGCCGCGTGATCGCGGGTGCGCTGACCGCCGCGCTCTATGCGCTGCTGATCTTTCTGGCCCGGTTCGAAAGCAGCTGGAAGACGCCGGATCGCGCGCGCACGCGCGAAGTCGTCGCCACCATCCTGCCCGCCGTGCCGGTGAAGCGGATCATCATCATGCGCCCCTTCCTGGCGCATCTGATCCGGCCGCATGCGGTGTCGCTGGCGCCACCCGCTTTCACGGTGGCGTCCGATGTGCCCGCGGCGCCGGCGGCACTCACGGTCACGGATGTCAAATCATCCCCCCTCACCGCCAGCCCATCCGTCGGCACCGGTGTGAGTGGACAGGGCATCTCCGCCAGCGGAACGAATGGGGCCGGTGGCGCGCTCTCCGGTTGCTGGGATGCGGCCTGGGCGCAAGCCGTCAGCGACCGGGTGCGCCATTTCTTCTACTATCCGCACAACAAGACGCCGCATGGTCAATTTAGCGACCCGATGAGAGGTGTGGTGATGGTGCATCTGGTCGTCAAGCGTGACGGCAGGTTGGGGCTTCTGGAGGTCGGCAAAAACTCCGGCCATCTCCTGCTGGACGATGCCGCCATCGACATGGTGCGCAAGGCCGAACCTCTGCCCCGGATTCCCGACCGCATGCATGCCGATCTGGTCGACGCCGAACTGCCGATCCAGTTCGGGATGCGTGATCCCGATCTCAAGCCGACGATTGGCAGCTGCAACTAGCCCTTACGGCTTTTGCGACGCCATATAGGCCGCGACATTCAGGATATCGGCGTCGGACAGCTTGCCGATGATCTCCTTCATCTGGCCCAGCGCCGCGCCTTTGCGGGCCCCCGACTTCATGTCGGCCAGCTGGCGGATCAGATAATAGGCGCTCCTGCCCGCGATGCGCGGCGCATCGTCATGGCCGCGATAATCCTCGCCATGGCATGAGCCGCAGGTCCGCATCTGGCCGCGATTGCCCATCGCCACGATCCGCCCCTTGGCCAGCGAACCCATCGGCACGTAATCGACAAAGCCGACATGGTCGTTGCGCAGCTCGACCTCCTCGCCTTCCGCAATCTCATAGATCATGTCGGGCGCGATCGGCACCGTGGCGCTGCCCTTGTCGAAAAACCGCGCCCCGCCCGCGCCGATATGATTGGCGGGAGCGTTCGCCGCTTCCACCACCCTGATCCATTTCTGCTGCGACTTTGGGATGTGCGCGAAATATTCCGCCGCCTCGCGCAAATCCTTTTCGCTGATGGCATAGGCCATCTCGGTCATGGCGGGCGCGCGGATATTTTGCCGGTCGCCATCGCGGAAGGCATGCATCTGCGCGGTGATGTAATCCACCGTGAGGCCCGAGACGCTGGCCGATTCCGGATGGCCGTTGCCGTTGGGCAGGTGGCAGAGAATGCAGGCGATCACATGCGGCTTCTCGCCATGCGCCACGATCTGGGGCATCGCCGGATGCTCCTTGGGATACCAGTCGGGCGGCCCGAAGGGATCGGTGATCTGGCGGAAGGAGTATTTTATGGAAGGGTCTGCCCCGGTTGCGGTGAAGATGGTGGCCGGATCGGGGCTTTTCAGGCCGGCGGGGCCCATGGGATAGGCCCAGGCGAAGGCCGCCGGCGGCTGGGGCATCTTGGGGGCGATTTCCTTGGCGGTGGGCGTGTCCGCGCGCGCGCCAAAAGCCAGCATCGGCGCCAAAGCCAGCGCCGTCCATATCACTTTCTTCATGAGCTCCCCGGAAGACTCTTATTTCTTGTGAGGCGGGAGCATAAGCGCTCCCGCCGCCGGGGCAAGGGCCGGATTAGCGCGACAAGTGCGGCGTATGATGCCCGTGCATATGCTCTTCGACCGTTTCGCCCTCCGCCGCGATGGCCACGCGCTTGCGATAAACCATCTCCCAACCCAGCCAGCCGGTCACCAGCATGATCACGACGCCGATCAGCGACAGGGCCAGCCCGGTCGGTATCACCGCATCGGCGCCCATCTCGTGACGATGGTACCAGTTATAGGCCTGGACCAGCACCATCAGCAGGTTCCCCAGCATATGGCCCCAGGCAACGGTCAGGTTGCGGATGCGGGCGTCACCCACGAAATCGGTGAAGCCTGCCAGCGCCGCCGCCAGCGCCATCACCACGCCCGCTCCCAGCAGATATTGGGTGGCGGTGAACCAGAAGTTGTCGGAGGTCTGGCGATAGACCAAGTCGCACACCAGGGTGGCGGTAAAAAAGGCGATGGGGAACGGCACCAACATAGGATGGATGGGATGGCCAGCGACCTGCGCGGTCGCGTGTGGGTTGGACATGATCGCTCCTTTCAGCATGGCAAGGCGGGACCTTTTGAGAAAACGCGGCTTTTCCGGAAACGTGCCGACGCCGCGCCCGTGCTTTCGTGATGGAACCCGGCAATCGCAATCTTAAAAAAAGTTAGTCCGCCATGCCGGCATCGCCCGCCGGACTCGCCGGGCGCGATTTGATCCGTATACGGAATTTCGCGCTGCTGTTCTTATAATCGCCGTATTTGCTAACGCGGAACTTGCGCCATTAGTTTTTCACGCGCGCAGCATCCGCAAGTTCCGCATGTATCATTGCGTCATGCGCAAATCGTAAAAACAAATTACGCGCCTTAAGTGTTGCCCGGGGCAACACATGAGATTTCCGCGCTTGTTCTCACCGGCACGGGATTTGCTTTTCTTGTTAACGTTAATCGCAAGGGGAACTGGGGATTGGCAACTCAGAAAGGCATCTCGTGATGAAACGTTTCCTGAAATGGACTCTGTCGGCGGCACTGGCCGCAGGCTTCTTCAGCCCCGCGCCCCTCTTGGCCGGCCCAATCCTTTGGATCTCCGACACCAACGGCAATATCGGCCAGGTCGATATCGCCAGCGGCAGCGTGGTAGCGGGTTCCGTCCATAATACCGGCCTCTCCCTGACCGACATCGGATTCAATTCCACCGGCACGCTCTACGGCACCACCTTCACCAACCTCTATTCCCTCGATACCGGCACCGGCGCGGCGACATCGCTGGGTTCCTACAGCGGGATAGGCGGAGGCGGCATGAACTCGCTGGTGGGCGGCGGCGGCGTCAGCCTGCTGGGCTCCTCCGCTCTCACCACCCAGCTTTATTCCATCGACCCCGCCAATCCGGCCGGCGCCTCGGTGGCAGGACCGGCCCCGCTGACCTCGGCCGGCGACCTCGCCTTCTCCGGCGCCACGCTCTATGGCTCTGGCATCGATCCGGCGAGCGGCGACAACTCGCTGCTGAACTTCACCACCGACAGTGTGGTGAGCCTGTTCCATGTCGGCAGCGCCGCGGGCCCCACCTTGAATTCGGTGTTCGGCCTGGCCGATGACGGCACCACCATGTATGCGGTGAACGGCACCGAGGTCTATAGCGTGGACCTCGCCACCGCCGTGCTGACGCCGTTGTTCGATTACAGCCTGAACGAGAACGGCCAGGCTCTCGCCGATGCCACCGGCTCGGCCTTCACCGGCGAAGGCTCGACCCAGGTGCCGGAGCCTTTCTCCCTGTCGCTGTTCGGCACCGGCCTTGCCGCCTTGGCGGCCTGGCGCGCTCGCCGCCGAGTCTTGCGGAAAGCCTGAACCCCCGACGCGAACCCGCCGCCAAAAAAGAAAAAAGCGGGTTCGCATCTCAGCAGAGAAGTCCCGCCGTCACCGGCGGGGCTTCTCCATTTTCGCGACGGACGCTCAATCGCAACGGAGATTACGGGCGGGGCGCAGCCGCCAAACCTTTGATGTGACCGCAAAGCCGCAGTGAAATTTTTCACCGCGGGCGTGAAACCGCCACAGCGCCTGCCACGTTCCGGTCACCGGAGATACAAAGCAGCCGCACAATGAACAATGAGATGCACGCGGGGCGCGATACCGCTTGGCAAAGCGTTCGTTTAGCCGTTGGCGCAGTTCTGCTGGTGTTGGGGGGCCTGGGGCTGATGCTGCTGGACGGCAATAGCAGCGCCAGCACCGCCCATTCCGCGATCCATAGTCAGGGCAGATAGTCCCTTCCCCCCGGACGTTTGCCCTTTCCGGGCCGTGAGCCTTCGCCCATGGCCGCCGCCCGGCCGGCCCGCTACCGCCACACCATGCGGGTTGGAAAAGCCCGGCAGGCTGACTTACCCCCAGCCTGCCGGGTTTTGCCCTCCCCTGTTTAGCCCATGATTCTCTTCGGTATTTTCGACAGGCTGCGGGAACAAATCCCATTTTGGGACGTTGGCAGGGAAATTGGGGGTAGCGTGCGTAAGAAGAGCGGGCGTTCGGGACAGCCCATTGAATCCCTGCCGATAGCAGAGCGGATCGGACAATACCGGGAGATGGCGGATGCCGCCTATCTCAAGGCCCGAAAAGCTCTCAATCCCACGCAGCAAAGCGAATATCTCAACATGGCCGCCAGCTGGCATGCGCTGGCGCAGGAATTGGAACGAACGGAATCGGGGCCGGCGCAGAGTCCAATCGCCCAGGAACAGCCCCCCACCCAACCACAAGAGGCAGACTGAAGGACCAGCGTGGATCGAATTCAGGAAGAACCGGATGCGTTTTTAGATTGGTGCAAGACGGCGATCGCGGAGCGCCGCGCCTATCTCGCGCCCCTTGAGACCGGATTGGCGCGGGTCGCGCGGCGGCCCTATGGCGGCCATTGGGAAGACATCACGCCCTTCCGGATCGAGCAATTGAAGCGTGAAATTGCCGGCCTGCAGAATGCGATGAGCCGGCACCGGACCAATTGGGGATAGGACCCGCCCAAAGCCACAAGCCCGGCGCAGACCCAAAACGCACGGCACGGTCGTAACATTTGTGCCGGTTGGAGCAGGAATAACACTGGCGGCAACAATGTTTTTTGCGTTTGCGTGCAGGAACCGCGCGGCAGCCGGTCCTTCCACGCGGTTGGCAAGTCCGCCCGCCTTTCTTAAAAACCTCAAGTCCCTGCCGGAACGCTGCCGTGCTGTCCTTCATCCGTCTCGCCCTGCGCCGTCCCTATACCGCCGCCGTCGCGGCGCTGCTGATCGCGCTGCTGGGCATCCTGTCGGTGACGCGGATGATCGTGGACATCTTCCCCGTCATCGACATCCCGGTGGTGCTGGTGGTGTGGAGCTATCCCGGCCTGTCGGCCTCCGACATGGAGCGGCGCGTGATCTTGATCAGCGAGCGCGCCATGTCCACCACCGTCAATGGCATCAGCCGCATCGAATCCCAGGCGATTCCCGGCACCGGTCTGATCAAGATCTATTTCCAGCCGGGCTCGGATGTGGGCGCCTCCATCGCCCAGATCAATGCGGTGATGTCCACCGTCATCCACAATGTGCCGCCCGGCATGTCGCCGCCCACCGTGATCCAGTACAACGCCGCCAATGTGCCGGTGGTGCAGATGACCATCTCCAGCAAGACATTGCCGGAGCAGCAGCTGGCCGACTATGCGCTCAACTTCATCCGCATCAAGCTGTTCACCATTCCCGGCCTGTCCTCGCCGGCGCCGTTCGGCGGCAAGACCCGCCAGATCATGATCTATGTCGATCCGGCGAAATTGAGCGCCAAGGGCCTGTCGGTTACCGCGGTGCTCAACGCGCTGCAGAATTCCAATGTCATCGTGCCGGCCGGCACCGCGCGGCTGGGCACCCACGAATATAATGTGTCGCTGAATTCCAGTCCCGAGGCGGTGGAGGAATTCAAGAACATCCCGATTGGCGTGGCGGGCGGCGCGCCGGTGCTGCTCAGCGATGTGGGAACGGTAAGCGACTCCTATGCCGTGCAGAACAATATCGTGCATGTCGACGGCAAGCGCGCCACCTATCTCACCATCCTCAAGCATGCCGACGCCTCGACCCTGGCGGTGGTGGATTCCACCCGCGAACAGCTGCCCCAGATCCAGGCCGCCGCGCCCAAGGGCATGGAGCTCAGGCTGGACTTCGACCAGTCGGTGTTCGTGCGCGCCGCCGTCAGCAATGTGATCAAGGAAGCGGTGATCTCCTCCATCCTGGTGTCGCTGATGATCCTGTTGTTCCTGGGCGACTGGCGCAGCACGGTGATCGTGTCGCTGTCGATTCCGCTGTCCATCGGCGCCGGGCTGATCGGGCTGCTGCTGACCGGCCAAAGCATCAACCTGATGACCCTGGGCGGGTTGGCGCTGGCCATCGGCCTGTTGGTCGACAATGCCACCGTCACCATCGAGAACATCCATCGCAATCAGACTTTGGGAAAGGGCCTGACCCGCGCCATCCTGGACGGCTCGGTCGAAGTGATCCAGCCGCTGACGGTGGCGACCATGGCCATCTGCATCGTCTTTTTCCCTGTCGTGCTGTTGGAAGGCCCGGCGCGCTTTCTGTTCATTCCGCTGGCGATCACTGTGGTGTTGGCGATGATCGCCTCCTATGGCCTGTCCTTCACCGTCGTCCCCGCCTTCTCCCGGTTCCTGCTCACCGAAAAAATCCATCAGGAAGGCGAAGGCCCTGGCGTGTTTGGCACTTTCGAGCGCGGCTTCATCCGGCTGCGCGAGGCTTACGGCCGCGCCCTGCATCTGGTGCTGGATCAGCGCAAATTCATCCTGGTCTGCGCCGGGCTGGTGCTGCTGTTGACCGGCGGACTTTTCACCGTCATTGGCAGCGATTTCTTTCCCACCGCCGATGTCGGCATCATCAAGCTGCACTATCGCGCGCCCCCAGGCACCCGCATCGAGGAAACCGAAAAGCTGGTGCTGGATGTGGAGCGCCATATCCGCGCCATCATTCCTCCGGGCGAATTGCACACCATCAACGACATGATCGGTCTGCCGATCTTTTACAATCTGGCGCTGGTGCCCACCGATAATGTCAGCGGCATGGATGCGGAGATACTGATCCAGCTTTCCCAGGGCCATCGCCCGTCGGTCGACTACATGCGCGAGATCCGCCGCCAACTGCCCCCGGCCTTTCCGAGCTCGACCTTCTATTTCCAGACCGCCGACATTGTCAGCCAGGTGCTGAATTTCGGCCTGGCAGCGCCCATCGATGTGCAGATCCAGGGCGGCGACATCAACACCTCCTACGACACGGCGCGCAAATTGCTGGCGGCGATGAAGCGGATTCCCGGCGTGGCCGACGCCCATATCCAGCAAGTGATGCGCTATCCCGGCCTCAGGATAAATGTCGACCGCCAGCGCGCCGTGGAAGTGGGACTGTCCCAGCGCGACGTGGCCAACAATATGCTGACCGGGCTGTCCTCCAGCTCCGGCATATCGCCTTCCTTCTGGCTCAGCCCCGCCAATGGCGTGAATTATTTTGTGGCGGTGCAGATGCCCCTGCCCCAGGTCTCCAATGTTTCCCAACTGATGAACATGCCGATGGCCTCGCCCGCCGCGCCATCCAATCCGCTGTCCGCCGCGCCCGGCGCGCCGGCTTTGCGCCTGTCGGACATCGCCAATGTCGCACCCACCACCGACATGGAATCCATCAATCACTACACGGTGCAGCGGGTGATCGATGTCGACGCCAATATCGACGGCCGCGACCTGGGCGCGGTGGCCGCCGACATCCAGAAGGCCATCAACCGGCTCAAGCCATCCCTGCCCGCCACCACCCAGATCACCATCCGCGGCCAGAACGAGGTGATGACCACCGCCTTCACCGATCTGGGCCTGGGCCTTATCTTGGCGGTGATCCTAGTCTATGCCCTGCTGGTGGTCTTGTTCCAGTCCTGGCTCGATCCCTTGATCATCATGGTGGCGGTGCCGGGCGCCTTGGTCGGCATCCTGTGGATGCTGGCTTTGACCGGCACCACCATCAATGTGGAATCCCTGATGGGCGCCATCATGTCGGTGGGCATTTCGGTATCGAATTCGATCCTGGTGGTGAGTTTCGCCAACGACATCCGCGCCCGCACCGGCGCAAGCGCGCTGGACGGCGTGATCGAAGCCGGCCGCACCCGCCTGCGTCCCATTTTGATGACCGCCCTGGCGATGATCCTGGGCATGATCCCCATGGCGCTGGGCCTGGGTGAAGCGGGCGAGCAGAACGCGCCCCTGGGCCGGGCGGTGATCGGCGGGCTTATCCTGGCCACCTTTGCCACCCTGTTCCTGGTGCCCATCGCCTATAGTCTCTTGCGCAAAAAGCCGCCCTCGCTCCAGACCCTCGATGCGCGTTTCGAGGAAGAGATCGGCAAAGGAGTCGGACAGCATGGCTGAGTCGAGCAGCAGCGGTTTCCGCCGTGGCGCGATCCTGGCGCTGACCGCGGCCGCCATTGTCGCGGTGGCGGTGGTGGTGGTGCGCCATCTCAATATCTCGTCGGCCCGCGCCGACCTGGACCAGGCCACCGCCAAGGGGCCGGTGGTGCAGGTGGTGGAAGCCGCCGCCACGTCCGGCCTGCGCAAGGTCACGGTACTGGCCAGTGTCACGCCCTACAGCCAGGCCACGCTCTACGCCAAGGTCAGCGGCTATCTGTCGAAAGTGCTGGTGGACAAGGGCGACGCGGTCAAGGCGGGCCAGCTCCTGGCTACCATCGAATCCCAGGAAACCGACGCCCAGTACAACAGCGCCCGCGCCGACCTGGCCAACAAACAGCGCATCGCCCAGCGCTACGACCAGCTTTTGCGCCAGAATGCCATCGCCGCCCAGCAGGCCGACCAAGCCGATGCCGATGCGCGGGTGGCGCGCGCCACCCTGGACCAATACGCCACCCTGAAATCCTATGAGCGGCTGACCGCGCCCTTCGATGGAAGGGTGACAGCCCGCTTTGCCGATCCCGGCGCGCTGGTGCAAAACGCCACAACCAGCCAGACCGCGGCCCAACCGGTGGTTACCATCTCCGATGACACGAGGCTGCGCATCCAGGCCTATGTGCAGCAGGACGTGGCGCCTTTCGTCCATGAAGGCGACACGGCCGAGATCGTGGATGCCGCCAATACCGGGCGCTCCGTCACCGCCAAGATCACCCGTGTTGCCGGCCAGCTCGACGCCAGGACCCGCACCATGCTGGTGGAAGTCGTGCTGGACAATCGCGAACATTTCCTGCTGGGCGGCAGCTTCGCCTATATGACCTTGCATGTGCCGGTCTCCAGCGCGACGCAAGTACCGGTCGGCGCCTTGATCACCCGGGGCAATGACCAGTTTGTGGCGGTGGTGGGGTCGGACTCCCGCCTGCATTATATTAAGGTGGCTGTGGCTTCGACCGATGGTGATTCCGTGACCTTGGCCGGCCCCGGCGGCATCAAGCCCGGCACGCGGCTGGCGGTGGATATTCCCGCTGAAGCGGCCGATGGCGGGCTGGTAACTGTGGCGGGCGTCACCAAATAAGGTCTGGTTGTCATCCCGGGGCGAGCGCGAGGGGAAGGGATATATGGCATGAAAAAGTGGCTGGGCCGTGCCGCCCTCGGCATTGCCGCGCTTTTGCTTGCCGCACTGGCGGCCGGAATGGCTCTCGAGCAACTGGCGCGAGCGCGCACGCCCGCGCAATTTCCCCTTGCCGGCCGGCTGGTCGATATCGGCGGACGGCGCATGCAGATCGACTGCCGGGGCCAAGGCTCGCCCACCATCGTGTTCGAGGCCGGCGTCGGACTGTGGGGCTCGCTCAACTGGTCGACGGTCCAGGACGGCGCCGCCAAGATCGCCCGCGCCTGCACCTATAGCCGCGCCGGCGTGATGTGGAGCGATCCCGCCCCGTCAGGGCCGCGCGATGCGGACGCCATCGCCCGGGATCTCCACGCCCTGCTCCGCAACGCCGGTGAGCGCGCTCCCTTCGTCCTGGTCGCCCATTCGATGGGCAGCCCCTATGCCGTCACCTATACGCAGCGCTTCGGCACCGATGTCGCCGGACTGGTTCTGGTCGATCCCTCCCACCCCGATCAGACAGAGCGGGCCGAGGCGGTTACCCATCGTCCCCATTCCTACCTGACCGCCAGCTTGAAACTGATGCCGTTCCTGACCTGGACAGGGTTACCGCGATTGCTGCTGAGCGCGCCTCCGCAAGGTGCGCCGCAAGAGATGCGCGACAAGGCCTGGTATTCGCCCGCGCCGCTTTCCGCCGCCGCCGCGATCCGCGAAACCGAGGCCATCGGCCTCACCTTCAGCGAGGTGAAAGCCGCGCATGATCTTGGCGCGCGCCCGCTTTATGTCCTCACCGCCACCGCGTCCTATTCCAAGCCGACGCTGCGCGAGTTGCAGATGTCGCCCCAGGAAGGCGAGCAATTCCAACTGGTCTGGAAAGGAATGCAAGACGATGTTGCGACATGGTCCAGCGCCAGCCAACACCGGCTGGTGCCGCAATCCCATCACAACCTGCAATTCGAGCAGCCGCAGCTGGTGATCCATGCCATCGCCTCGGTGGTCGAGGCGGCGCGCAGCCACCAGCCGCCGAAACCTTGAGAAGCGTCAAGCGGACTATCAAGGCAGGCTATTTGGGCTGTCCGCACGCCGCCATCACCAATTCCATCTTGACGGGCTTGGAGAAAAAGATGCTGTTGACCACCCGCCGTTCCGCGATCAGCGGATTGGCTGAGCAATAGATCACCAGGATATCGGGATACCGGGCGCGGAATTTTTCCGCCACATCCCATCCTGTGACCCGGCCGGGGAGACGGATATCGGTGACCAGCAGGCCGTAACTGCCCTCTTCCAGCAGCGCGATCGCCTGCTCGCCGGTGTTGGCTTCAACCACATCCCAACCCAGCGCCATCAGCCCGTCCGCGATTTCCATCCGCAGCAGCCATTCGTCCTCGACAATGACGCAAAGTTTTTGGGCTTCACCCATATGCCATCCAATATCGGCTCAACTCGCGGCGCTCGATGCGCCATGGTTGGTCCGGAAACGTACCCGTGTCGAGGGCTCTGCGGATGGATCGCCCTGGAGAGGCGCGCAACGCACATGGAACCTAAAGGTTCCAAACCTTCTTTCGTTGCCAAGTCGCCTCCCCCGTACCAGAGTGGCACGCGATGGGAGTCTCCGTGTCTACCACTGCCGAGGCCGCAGCCGCCGGCCCATCCCTGCTTGCCGTAAATGATTTCGCGCGACTTGCGGTTGCCGAGGAAATGGCGGACCAGCGCGACCTTTTCCACATGCTGCACCATATGGCGGCTATCGTGGAATCATCGGAAGACGCCATCATCAGCAAGAATCTAGACGGCATCATCCAAAGCTGGAACGCGGCCGCCCAGCGCATGTTCGGCTATACCGCAGCGGAAATCGTGGGAAAGCCGGTGCTGACCTTGATCCCGGAGGAGCGCCACCAGGAGGAGGATACGATTTTGGCCGCCCTCCGGCGGGGCGAGCGGATCGATCATTTCGAGACGGTGCGCCGCGCCAAGGACGGCAGGCTGCTGGAGGTATCGCTGACCGTGTCGCCGATAAAAGACGGCACAGGGCGGATCATCGGCGCCTCCAAGATCGCCCGCGACATTTCGGAGGAAAAGCGCGCCCATCGTCAGTTGGAAATCCTCCACCGGGTGTCGCGCGAGATTTCCCGCGACCTGAATCTGGAACGGGTGGTGCAGAGCGTCACCGATCTCGCCACCGAGGCCTGCGGCGCCCGCTTCGGCGCCCTCTTCTACAATGTGATGGATGAAAGAGGCGAAAGCTTTCAGCTTTATTCCCTGTCCGGCGCCAGCCGCGAGTCCTTCGAGAAGTTGGGGATGCCGCGCAACACCGCGCTGTTCGAACTCACCTTCTGCGGCAAGGGCATCGTGCGCTCGGGCGACATTCGCCAGGATCCGCGCTACGGCAAGAGCGCGCCACATTTCGGCATGCCCGAGGGCCATCTGCCAGTGGTGAGTTACCTCGCCGTGCCGGTGATCTCGGCCGATGGCAGTGTGCATGGCGGCTTGTTTTTCGGGCATGACCAGCCGGACCGGTTCACCGAAAACGCCCAGAGCCTGATCGCCGCCATCGCCTCGCAGGCCGCCGTGGCCATGGACAATGCCCGCCTGCACCGCTCCGCCCAGCTTGAGATCGTGCATCGCCGCAAGGCGGAAGATAGCAAGGAACTGCTGCTCAACGAAATCAAGCACCGGGTGAAGAACACGCTGGGCACGGTGCTGGCCATGGCGACCCAGACCTTCCGCCAGGCGCCGGTGGAAGAGCGCAAGGCCTTTTCCGCCCGCATCCAGGCCCTGGCCGAAGCCCATGAGGGATTGAGCCAGCGAAGCTGGGAATCCGCCACCATGGCCGACACCGCCGAACGCGCCATGCGCCCCTTCATGGACGGCCGCGAGCAGCGCGTTGCGCTGGCCGGCCCCCATGCGGAGTTGCGTCCCAACACCGCGCTTCTGGTTTCCATGCTGCTGCACGAACTGGCGACCAATGCGGTCAAATATGGCTCGCTGTCCAACCTGTCGGGAACGGTGGACTTGCGCTGGCGCCTCGACCAGCAAAACGGCAAGCCTGTGCTGCTGCTGGACTGGCGCGAGGCGGGCGGCCCGCCAGTGATCGAGCCCAGCCGCAAGGGCTTCGGCTCCAAGCTGATCGAACGCGCGCTCAAGGGCGAGAATGGGGCGGCCGAGATGCGGTTCCTGTCCGGCGGGCTTGAGGGTTTCCTGCGCGTACCGCTTTAAGTCCCTGGCGCCAGAGTGCTTGTGAGGGCGCTTGTCTTTGCCTTTTCCTGCGCTAGCATCCCGGCGCATGTCGGAATTGGGCGCCTGGGACAGTTTCTATGTGATCGTTGGGGGAGCGGCGGGCGCCCTGATCGGCCTTCAGTTTGTGGTGATGACCCTGATTGCCGAAAAGCCGTCGCCCGGCATCGCCGAGGCGGGCCCTGCCTTCGCCACGCCCACCATCGTGCATTTCAGCACTGTCTTGTTGCTCTCGGCGCTGCTGCGCATTCCCTGGCCCGGCGTGACCCTGGCGGCTTCGGCCTGCGGTGCGGTGGGCCTGGCCGGACTGGCCTATTGCCTGCTGCTCACCTTGCGCATCCGCCGCCAGAATGCCTACACGCCGGATGCCGAAGACTGGACGTTCCATATTCTGCTGCCGCTTCTGTCCTACCTGACAATGGCGTTGGCGCCTCTTGCGTCGCGGACTCATGAAAGCGCCAGCCTGTTCGCCATCGCCGCGGGCGCGTTGCTTCTGTTGTTCGCCGGCATCCACAATGCCTGGGATGCGGTGGCTTACCAAGTCTTTGTGTTGCGCAAACCCAGCAAGGACGCGGAACAAAAATAGCGCAACTTTGAGTCAAACTGCGCCTTGGTTCCCCACTGTTTTCGTGGCCGCGGCGAAGAAAAATTTGGCCGTGTTGACAAACTTTTGACATGTAATACTGGACAATAGTGTTATTGTTGGCTGGGCTGTTTGATGCATACTTCTCTTTCACCGCGCACCGTTCTCTTGACCATGACCTTCATCGTGGTCTCGCTGATTTGCCAGGCGGCGATACACTGCATCCAGCTGCTTCAGGCGCCGAATATCTGACGCCGGCCACGGTCCTGCACGGATCCCGCAAGGACCACCGCACGCTTCTTCCTGGCTATAAAGATGCTGTCGCGGGCGTGATCACGCGGCCCGGCGGCGCTCCTGCATCCTGGGCAAGATGATGGTGATGGTGGTGCCGACACCTTCGCGGCTTTGCACATCCATCTCTCCGCCATGCTCGTTTACCAGCGCCCGGACCACCGACAGCCCCAACCCGGTGCCTTCGCGCGCCAGCATGGGATTGTTGGAGGCCTGCTCGAAGGGCTGGCCGATGCGCTCCAGCACGTCAGGGGCGATGCCGATCCCTTCATCGCTGACCGAAAAGCGCACCGACTCGCCGTCCTCGGCCAGGGACAGGGTGACCCTGCCGCCGGAGCGCGAGAATTTCACCGCATTGGAAAGAAGATTGAGCATGATCTGCTTGCAGGCGCGCGGATCGGCGATCACCCGCACCGCCGCGTCCGGCAGCTCGGCGCAAAGCGTCAACTGGTTCTCATCCGCCCGGTGGCGGACCAGGGGCAGGCATTCCTCGGCGCAACCCTTGAGATCGAAATCGCGGAAATCGGCCTGGAAGCGCCCCGCCTCGATCTTGGCCAGGTCGAGAATATCGGACACCAGGCTGAGCAAATGGGTGCCGGATTCATTGATCAGCCGGGCATATTCGGCATAGCGCTCGCTCAACGGCCCGAAGGTCTTGTGCAGCATCAGCTCGGAGAAGCCGATCACCGCGTTCAAGGGCGTGCGCAATTCGTGACTCATATTGGCCAGGAATTCCGACTTGATGCGGCTGGCGGCTTCCGCCGCGTCCTTGGCCGCCTGGTTCTTGACCAGCTCGCTTTCCAGCCGCTGGCGGTCGGCGGCGATGCGGCGGAAGGTCTTGAGCGCCAGCGCGAATTGGCCGATTTCGTCGCCGCGGCTGGACAGCGCCAGGACGCGGTCTATCCCCTCATCGTGATTGGAGGTGATGGCATGGGTGATCTGTTTCAGGGGGCGGATGATGCGGATCGAAACCAAAAAGCCGGTCAGGATGGAAAGCGCGATGCAGAACAGCATGTACATCAGCGCCATCAAAAGTTCATGGCGGGCATTGGCCAGGTTTTCGGCCGCCTTGGCCTGCGCGCATTCCAAGGCGGCGCGCGACACCCGCATCAGGCTGTTGAGCACCACTGTGGACAGCCCCATCCATTCCGAAGAACTGAAGCCGACAGGCTCGCCCTTGCTCAGCCGTTCCAGCACCTGGCGGCGCTGCGCGGCATAGCGGACAAAATAGCTCTGGTTGGCCTCGGCGATCGTCCGGGTCAGCAGCGGCGGCATCTCAATGTCCTGCTGGGGGCTCTTGACGGCTTCCCAGGGGGCGCCGATGCGCCCTTCCACCCGCGCAATATCCTCCAACTGCCGGCGCGTCGGCGGGTGGGGACGGGTGATCAAATCGGCATAGACCCGGCGCTCGCCGCCGGCTTCGCCGCGTACCCGCCAGACGATGTCGCTGATGCGCATCATCTCGCTCATATAGGGCCCGTCGCTGGCGATCTCGCGCGACAGGATGGCGGATTGCTTGTCCGCCAGCGCCAACATGGCAAGAACCGACACGGTGGGATCGTTGATCAGTTGCCGCGGCCGGTCTTCCACCGGAATAGAGCCCGCCTTCAGCACCGCCGGAAAGACATTGCGGTCGAAATCCGCGGCGATACGCCGGAACGAGTCCGCCAGCCCCGGCGGCATTTTTTCATTCTGCGCCACCGCGATTTCGCGCTCGACAAAATCGATCACTGCCAGGCTTTTCTTATGTGCCTGCTTGAATTGCTCCAGGGCCTGGGGGGTGGAGACGTTCGGATCGCGCACAATCGTGTCCATGAAGCCCAATTCGGCCCGCAGGGCGTCGCGCACCATCACGATGTCGTTCGCCATCCGCGCGCTGGACATGATTTCGGTGCTGTCGCGCTCGCGCTTGTAGGCGCTCATCGCGCCAGCGGTGATAGCGGTCACCAGGACCACCACAAGAGCGCCGGTCACCAGCGAAAGCAGGGTCGAAACGGAATAGCCGCGTTTCATGGCACAGATGTTTCCTCCGCCCACACCCTATCCGGGGAGGAGTGGCGAAACCCTTAAGGCTCAACCGCATAACCCTTTTCGCTGATAATTTGTCGGGAACTTTTTGGGCAGGCTTTCGGCGCGCCTGTGATGGCAAGCGCTGCCAAAAAAGAAATTGCCGGCGCTTAGGCCCCGTCGGGACGGACCGGCAGACAGGACACTGCCTGCTCCAATTCCGCGATCAAAACCTCCGCTTCGGCGCCCTGGGTGTTGCCGGAAGACAAAAGTACCAAGGCATCGACATGAGAACTGATCGCCTGAAGACCCCGGACATCGCGGACCCGTTCGGTCAGTACGGTTTCCAATGAAGCGCACACCGCATTCACCGTCTTGCGTCCCGCCGTCGCCGCCGAACCCCGCAGATCCATCACCGCGGCATAGAATTGCCGCCAGGCTTCGCCCTCCCCGCCGTCCAGGGCGCGGCGCATCTGCGCCAGCACCCGGATGCGCTGTGTGAGGAAATCGTCAAAATCCGCATGCACCCGTCCCGCGGCTATTTCGCCACGCTGAATCAAAGTGGAAAGCGGCACCGCGCCGGGCCCGGATATCTTTTCCAGCAATGAAACAGCTTTGCCCATCGGCTATAGCCTCTCCCCTATTCCAGAGCCCAGGTTTCGGACGCCTCGGCGAGATGGCCCCTGTCCGCCACGATCACCTTCAAGAGGTGGTTCATCAACGTCTCCGATGCGAAAGGCTTGACGATATAGCTGTCAGCCCCTTCGCCCAGCGCGGTGGTGACATCCTCGTTGCCGTTGTGACCGGTCAGCATGATGAAAGGAATATGCGACGGCCGCGCGCCGGACTGCTGGCGCAGGCGGCGCAGGATGGAAAGCCCGTCTTCGGGATACATTTCCCAGTCGCAAATGATCAGGTCCGGGGGATCGCGCCGCATCTCGGCAAAGGCTTCCGCCGCTCCCCCGGCGGTGGCCACCCGGCCCACGCCGAAGCTGCTCAGCATCTCCAACAGCAACCGCCGCATATAGGGGCTGTCGTCGATCACGATGATGGAAAGGCGGGAAAAGTCCGCTTTGGTGACAACTGCCATTCCTTACTCTTCACGCATGCGGCCAGCCCGCAGGCTTCCTTAGCCTGCGTTGCTATTGGCCTATTGGATCTGGCGTCCCCCCATGAACGCGGTCAGCGGCTCCACCCGTTGATGCCGCAAACATTTCACATTCTACCAGGAATTGCAATGGGTTCGGAGGCATGGTCCGTACACGGAGCGCGGCCAAGACGGTACGATTGGCATAGTTGATTGCCCCTCGTAGGGCAAAGTACTACAAGAAAAATAGCCTCTCCGGGCCGGGCAGTTTGGGTTTTTGTGTTCACACCCCTCCCTTAAATTGCTTGTACTGAAACGGGTCGGGGGCGACTTCGTTAAAGGTATTGCCGCGGAGCCGGCCCTTTTCTTGCGCGCCGTCCATTCGCGGGGCCCTCGTTATTGTTGAGTACGGGGGCAAAGTTGGCGTTGGAGTTCACCATAATTTTGTTGTTTGCGGCGACAGTTCTCGCCTCGGCCTATGATTTGGCCCGGCGGGATTCTGAACGCACGCACGAGGAGCGCGAATAAGTGAGTCTGTTGGTGGGTGGCCCGTTCGCAAACGAGTTTCGCGTCCCCGGCGAGCCGCCTGGCGGCAAGCCTGCGCGTAAGGCGCGTCTCGATTGGCGTTGGGCAATCAGCCAGAGCGCGCGCTTCTTCTGGAACCAGGCGCGGTATGGCTTGTTGCCCATGCGGCCCAGGCCCGGACTCAAGGAGGGACATGGACTGTTGAAGGAAGCGCGCGTGGAGACAGGCAAGGGCCTGGGGCGCTTGCCTTATTGGATGCTCCGCGACGATCGCGGCCTGTGGCAGGGCGGCCAGCCGCCCTGGACCTATCTGCAGGACCTGGCGCCTTCCGCCGGCGAGCAGATGAAGGGCACCATCATCCGGCGGCTGCTGGCGCAACTGCCGAGCCATGTCTCGTTTCATTTTGTGTTCAGCCCCCGGATTGCCAACGCCGCGCTGGTCCGCGATGTCTTCGAAAAGGCGGGGTTCCACACCTACGAAATGAAAACCTATCTCTGCCAACCGCCTGCCGGAGAGGACCTCATCGCCGCGCTCACCGGAAAGAGCATCCGCACCAATCTCAGACAGGCGCGGCGCGATCTCGATCTGGTGGAATTGTCGGCGGAAGAATTTTTCGCGTTTCAGGATGCCAACCTGAAAGCGTCGGGCAAGAAGAGCTATCGCGACGACAATGCCGACCGGATCATGCTGAAACACGCGCTGGCGCGCGGACAGGCGCAAATCATTGCCGCCCGCCGCAAGCCGGACGAGAACTGCCCCGCGCCCGTGCTCGATGCCGCCATTGCATGCCTGTGGGACCGCGCCGACGGCACCTACAAACTGTGGCGGATCACCAATCGCAGCGGCGAGGGAGAGAACAAGCCCCATCTCCACGGCGTCAAATTCCTGTTTCTCGCCGCCATGGAAAATGCCCGCGCCAAGGATCTGCTGCTGGATACCGATGGTTCCACGCCGGGCCTTGCCAAGCTTTACGAGACCTTCGGGCCGGGCATCTTTGAACCGCGAATTCGCCTTCACTTCGAGCGCAAGACCTTGTGGGCGCACTTTGTCACTGACTATCCGTCCATAATCCGGCTGCTGGCGCCCGGGCTCAATTTCCTGGCCCGGTTTGATCACCACCCCAAGGCAGAACTGGTCAGTTCCGCAAGACCGTGCTAAATCCGGCCTGTATGGCCCCCTCCGGTTTTTCAGCACGCATCCAGCGATTGGCGCGCCATGTCGGCAACCCCCGGGATCTGCCGGCGCTGGTTTGGAAGAACCTTACGCTGCCCTTCACCGCGCAAGGCGCGGAATTGCGCTATGACCGGCAACACGGAATCGACACGGCGGGCTGCGTCGATACTCCGGACCTGGGTCTCAGCCGCGAAGTCGCGCAACGCGGCACGCTCTACGATGCCACGCCGCCCCGGATCGCCGAATTCCTGATCGGCAAGATCGCCGAACGCGCCAAGGATTTCACTTTTGTGGACGTCGGCTCAGGCAAGGGACGCGTGCTTCTGATCGCCGCCCAATTTCCCTTTCGCAAGGTGGTGGGGCTGGAGCACTCCGCCTTGCTGAACGAGGTGGCGGCCGAAAATATTCGCCGCTTCGCCCGGCTCCATCCCGGCGCCCCCGCCATCGAAGTGGTGACCGGCGACGCCACGCGCCTGCCGTTGCCGGATGGCCCGCTGGTTTTGTTTCTCTACAATCCCCTATGCAGCGACGCCATGCGCGATTTCGGGGCCGCGATAAAAACCTCCTGGCAGGCGCAGCCCCGCAAAATCATCTGCATCTACTACAATCCTGCGCATTCCAGCGAATTGCTGGAGAGCGGGATATTCCCTGTGCAGCAGATCCTGGACCGTCCCCGCGATCCCAGCGATCGCCATGCCGCTTTGCCGCTCAAAGCCTTGTTGCTGGAGACAGCAGACGATGACACCGGGGTGCGCGCCGCATAGTCTTGGATGGAATACCGCGTTGCAGCCGCCCCCGGGGCGCCGCCGGCCGCATGACGTCAGGATATATTGCCGCAAGAACAGAACCAGGTATCGCATGGCACGCCGCAAACGGGATTGGCCGCGCCTTTGGGGGGACGCAGTCCGCTTCCATTTGAACCGGCTGCGCTACGGGTTTTTGGATCCGCGCGCCGGCGTCTCCACCCAGGACAGCGAGGTCGCCGGCATTGGCATCCTGCGGGAAAGCCGGGTTCGCGTGCAGGGCCATTCCGGCCGCCTGCAATACTGCATCATCCAGAACCGGTCCGGCCTTTGGCAGGGATACCAGTTTCCCTGGGTGCATCTTGAGGATTTCAGCGATGCCGTCACGACCGAAGCGACGGCCGCGGTGCTCCGGCGTCTTCTGGCCAGACTTCCAGGTCACATCTCCTTTGGCTTCGTGCTGGGCGCGCAATTGCCCAACGCCCAAGCGGTGGCCGAGCTTTTCCGCAAAACGGGCTTCAAGCTTTCCCCTGACAATACCTTCTACTACACGCCGCCGGCGCAAGCGGCAGAAGTGATGGACGGGCTGACGGGCAAGAGCATCAAGGGCACGTTGCGCCGCGCCCGCCGCGACCTGGACCTGGTCGAGATGACGGCAGAGGAATTCGCCCTCTTTCACAAGGCCAATATCGAAGCAGCGGGAAAGGCCAGCTATCGCGACTGGGACAATGACCGCCTTCTCCTGGAACTGGGAAAGACCAGCGATCATGCGCGGGCGATCGGCGTGCGCCGCAAATCCGCGTCCGGAGCCAGCCCGCCCTTCGATGCGGCTGTCGCCTGCACCTGGAACCGGAGCCAGAACCTCTACAAGTTTTGGCGGTTGACCTATCGCCAGCGCGGCGCGGAAGATGACCCCAATCCGCCCCATCCCGACGCCACCAAGCTGTTGCTTCTGGATGCCATGGAACATGCCGCCAGTCTGGGCCTGGAGTTCGACACCGATGGCACCACGCCCGGCATGACCAAGCTGTTTTCCCTCTTCGGCCCCGGCGTGTTCCGGCCCGCGATCCGCATCCAATGCGTGCGCGACACGATCTGGTCTGTCTTGCGCCGCGACCATCCAAGCCTGACCGGGCGCATCGCACGCCTGGCGGCGATGATCCTTGTTTCGCGCCGGAGGACCCGCGGTGAGTAGAAGCCCCATCCGCTCTCACCATTTCTGCCCGGCCTGCGGCAGCCCGCTCTTTTATGTCCGGACTTTCTTTTATTTTCTCACCGGCCTGCGCAAGCGTGTCTGCCTGGCGCCGGGCTGCGGCTTCCAGGATTACCGCCGCTTCCGCATCGCCGGCCGCGGCTATTCCCGCGATCAATAGGGCCGGTGGCGGCTGCCTGCCGGCGGCGGCGTTGTATCGGCACGCCTCACGCCACCCCGGCGCCTTCGCTCTGCTTGTCGTGCCAGCGAATGGCCTCGCGCAGCAATTCGGTGGCGGTGGCCAAGTGCAGCTTCTGCTTGATGCGGGCGCAATAGGCCTGCACCGTCTTGATGCTGACATTCAGCGACTCCGCGATCTGGCGGGTGCCCATGCCGCGCCCCAAAAGGTCGAACACTTCCAGCTCGCGGTCGCTCAATTCCTGCAGGCTTGACTGCCCTCCGGCGCGCCCGCCGATGAACTTTTCCGCGAAGGAGGTGGCGATCTGGTCGCTGACGCAAAGCCGTCCCTCATGCACGTCGCGGATGGCGGCGATGATGCGCTTGGTGGATTCCCGCTTCATCACGTAACCGCGGGCGCCGGCGCGGATGCAGCGTTCGGCGTAGATCTCCTCGTCATGCATGGAAAGAACCACAATCCCCATCTGCGGCCAGCGCGCCTTGATGGTCTTGATCAGCTCCAGCCCGCTGGCGTCCTTCAGCGACAGATCGACCACCACGATATCGGGGCTTGTGGCCTTCAGCGCCTTGACGGCGTCGGGAATGCCTCCCGCCTCGCCGCACACGCCCATGTCCGGCTGCTGGTCGATCAGGCTGGTGAGCCATTCGCGCACCAAGGGATGGTCGTCGACCAACAGCACCTTGAGCTTGCGGATCATCGATCGACCTCCATCTCGGGGACTTTGCTCTCCGGGACCTTCATATGGGGGCCGCTTGCTTGCGGAATGAGGCAGATCAATTCGACCCCCTTGAAACGGTGCGTCACGCTGAAGATGCCGCCGACCATTTTGGCGCGGTCCGCCATGATCCTCAGCCCCATGCCCTTGCCATCGGCCGCGTCCTTGGCCAGGCCGCGTCCGTCATCGCTGATGCTGAGGCGGATTCCGTCATCATTTTCCTCAAGCGCCACGGTGACGTGTCGCGCCTGGCCGTGCTTGACGGCATTGCCCACCGCTTCCTGGGCGATCCGGTAGAGATGGGTGGCGGTGGCGGGAGAATGGATCAAGACCGGAGTGGCGCATTCGAAGCGGCAGGCCACGCCGAACAGTTCGGTGGTGGTGGCGGTGAAATGCTCCAATGCCTGCATCAGCCCATCGGCCTGCAATTCCACCGGATACAGGCCCTTGGCCATGCCGCGCGCCAGGCTGATGGCCTCTTCCACCAGATCGACGATGCGGTGCGCCGCCTCGCTCTCATGGAGGTCGCGAGCGCCCAGCTTTTCCGCCAGCACATGCGCGGCCAGGGCGGTGCCGGTCAGATGCTGGCAAAGCCCGTCATGCAGGTCCTGTCCGATGCGGCGCTGTTCGCGCTCGCTGATCTCCAGCATCTCCTGCTCCAGCCGCTCGCGTTCGGCGGTCTCGCGCCGCAGCGCCCGTGCCCGTTCCTGCACCCGGATTTCCAATCCGGTCTGCAGTTGCCGAAGCCGGGTGAGGACAAAAACCAGAAAGGCATAGAACAGAAGCCTGAGCAGGCCATTGACCAGCGGCACAAACAGGGCCGGCCATTTCATCCCGGCGGCGGAATCGCTGACAATCCATACCAGAACGGAAAAAACCGACAGGCCGATGGCCGACCAGCCGCCGACAAACAGCGCCATCACGGCAATGGGAAAAGCATAGATCACCGACAGGGTGACCTGGGTGCCGGTGGCAAAGTCGACATAGCCGATGAAAAGGATGATGAGCACGCAGGCCAAGCCAATGCGCTCGCGCGAATGACCCGCGATCCAGCGTTCCAGCCGCTCCCCCCAACTCGGCGACGCCCAAGCCATTTTGCTTTCCACGGTCTCCTTACGCCGGACCGGCATGATTCACGATATTTTGCGACAAAATGGTAGCGGCGGAAACCCCGCCGCGCTCGATTGGTTAGCCGAAGGGTTACAATCGCTTATGGGCGGCGGCCGGCCATTCTTGCCATCCGGACAAACTACCCCCTTAATGCCCCCATGGCGGAAGTGTCGGGGGTTTCGGACGAACGGGCGGTATGGCTGGGGCGGTTTGTGCTGCCCCATGAGCTGCAACTGCGCGCCTGGCTTTCCCGGCGCAGCCTGGGCGGGCTGGAGATCGATGATGTGATCCAGGAGACCTATACCCGCCTGTTCCAGGCCGAAAGCGTCGCCCATGTCCATGACGCCAAAAGCTATGCCTTTCAGGTGGCGGGCTCGGTGGTGATCGACCATTTGAGGCGCCGCAAGGTGGTTTCCATCTCCTCCATGCCCGACCTGGACTATCTGGAAGTGGTGAGCGAGGAACCCTCTCCGGAGCGCCAGGTGATCGACCGGGACGAACTGACGCGGCTGGCGCAAATGATCGCCCGGTTGCCGGGCAAGATCCGCGACGTCTTCACCTTGCGCCGGGTCCATGGCCTGTCTCAGCGAGAGGTGGCCGCCAGGCTGGGTCTGGCGGAGAGCACCGTGGAAAAACACATGGCGCGGGGTTTCTTAATTTTGTCCGAACAATATGGTCATGGCGGAAAGACCCTCTCCCATCCGTCTAACCCCAAGCCGGTCCAAAGGCCGGGCACAACAGGCAAGCAGGAACGCTGATCGCAATGAGCGCAAAGACGGCCCATCAGATTGATCTGGAGGCGGCGGAATGGGCCGCCCGGATGGATCGCGGCCCGCTGGCGCCGGAGCAGGAAGCTGGGTTCCAGGCCTGGCTGGACGGGGACGCGCGCTGCCTGGGCGCATATGGCCGGATGCGGGCGATCGCACTGACCAGCGAGCGGGCGCGTGCGCTGGGCCCCGACTTCGACCCCGCCAGCTTCGAGCCCCCATCCCGCCTTGCCTTGGACCGCCGCCGCACCCTGCAACTGGGTGGCGCCATCGCGGCATCCGCTTTGATCGGCGTGACGGGCACTTGGCAGATGTTGCGCCATCGCGGCCGTTTTTCCACCGGCAAGGGCGAGACCAAGGTGGTGGCGCTGAAGGACGGTTCGGTGGTCACTCTCAACACCGCGTCCGAGATCCAAGTGAACTACAGCGACAGCCTGCGTTCGGTGGAACTGGTTCAGGGTGAGGCCCTGTTCGACGTGGCCAAGAACAAGAGCCGTCCCTTCGTGGTCAGCGCCGGCGACACCGATGTGCGCGCGGTAGGCACCAGCTTCACGGTGCGAAAGCTGGAGGCGGCGCCGGTCCAAGTGCTGGTGCGCGAAGGTGTGGTGGAAGTGTTCAAGCCCGCCATCAACGCCGCGCCGGTCCGTATCGCGGCCAACAATATGGCGCTGGCGCCCGAGGGGGAGTCGGCGGTGATCGCCGCCCGGCCCATACCGGCGGTGCAGGTCAACCGCCAGATGGCCTGGCAGAAAGGCCAGATCGCTTTTGAAGGCGAAAGCCTGGCGGAAGCGGCGGCCGAGTTCGCCCGCTACAGCGACACCCGCATCATCATCGAGGACCAGGCGCTGGCGCGGGAAGAAATCGCCGGCCTGTTCAAGGCCACCGATCCCGTCGGCTTTGCCCAGACCATCGCCATCAGCCTGAATGCCAAGGCCAGGATAGGAGAAGGCGAGGTGCGCCTCGCGCGGTAGCGGCGGGGCTGTTGACCGGTGAAATATTACGCACGGCCTTGCGCGACGAGTGCGCCAGCTTTAGGGGTCGTGAAGAAGAGCCTTCAGGCAGGGGGGCCCGTAAAATAAGATGCTGCCAGGGGGATCATGGCATCGAAACGCAAGGACAGCTTTGCCCGTGGCGTTCTTGCCCCTAATGTTTTTTTGGGGGGCGTGGCCCTTACGGCCCTGCCCTTAAGCCCGGCCTTTGCCGAGCCGCGCGCCATCGACATTCCTTCCGAAGAAGCCGCGAAATCCATTCCCGAATTCGCCCGCCAGGAAAACATCCAGATCGTCGCCCCGGTCAGCCAGCTCCACGGCATCAAGACGCCGGCGGTGCGCGGACGCATGGAACTGGACGTGGCCTTGGGCGCGCTTCTGGTCGGCACCGGGCTGGAAATCGCCAGTAATGACGGCACCACCGTCGTGCTGCGCCAGGGCTCGGCCGCGCCATCGGTCACGTCCGCCGCGGCGGCGCCCTTGTCCGAAAGCGCCGAGGTGCCGCCGCCCTCGGAGTCCATTGTGGTCACCGGCTCGCGGGTGATCCTGGACGCCGCCAATTCCCCCACACCGCTGACAATCGTTTCCTCCAAGCAATTGCACGACACCACGCCCAGCAATCTGGCCGACGGTTTGAACAAGCTTCCCATCTTCCAGGGTTCGCAGATTCTCGGCCGGCCCGGCGACGGCAGCCAGAATTTTTCCAGCAATGTGCTGAACCTGCGCAATTTCGGAGTCCAGCGCACCCTGATTCTGCTGGATGGCCATCGCGCCCCGCCCTCGAATTCCGATGGTACGGTGGATATCGACACCTTGCCCCAAATGCTGGTGAACCGCGTCGATATCGTTACCGGCGGCGCCAGCGCCGTCTACGGCTCCGATGCGGTGACCGGGGTGGTCAACTTCATCCTCGACAAGAAGTTCAAGGGCTTCAGGGCCGACATCAATGCAGGCATTTCCACCTATGCCGACGCCATGAGTTACAATCTCGGCGCGGCGGCCGGCACGGATCTGTTCGGCGGCCGCGGTCATTTTGAGGCGGCGCTGGAATACCGTCACCGCGATCCCGTCAACCAGTCCGCCAGGCCCTATGGTCCCCCTGCCAACTACGCGGCGCTGGTAGGCACCGGCACCGCCGCCAATCCCTTTAACAGCATCCCTAACGGCCGGCGGCCTAATTCCAGCTTCGGCGGCGTTGTCCAGGGCTGCGTTCCGGCCTGTCCGCTGGCGGCCGGCACCCAATTCGCCAGCGATGGCGTGCTGACGCCATTCTATGCCGGCATTGCCGGCGCCACGGATGGCAAAGGCAACCCCACCCAAGGCACCAGCAATCTGAATTCCGGCGGCGACGGCGCTTACAGCCCTTATGGCCAGGTGTTCGACGGCTATCACCAAGGCACGCTCTTCGGCCGCTTCAGCTATGACCTGGCCGACAACGTCACCTTCTATGTCCAGGGACAGGGCTCGGAAGCCTACAGCTTCGGCTGGTATTTCGCGCAGAAGATCCAGCCCGGCGCCGGCCAGGCGGACCTGTTCTACAAGAACAACCCCTTTCTGCCGGCCGCGGTTCAGGCGCAGCTTGGCAATGACGGCACCAATCCGGCGCAGAGCGTGGTCAACGGCGTGCCGCTGCAGCCCTCCAATACATTCCAGCTGGGCGAATTCCTCACCGGCCTGGGCCAGACCGAGACCAACGCCACCGGCAGCGTCAACCGCGTGCTCAGCGTGCAGGCCGGGCTCGACGGCACCGTCATGGATGGCCGCTTCGCCTGGAACCTGTTCTATGCCCATTCCCAGAACCGCCTGGCGGTCGACCTGATCAACAACCAGAATCTTCAGCACATGTATGCGGCCGAAGATGCGGTGTCGCTGCCCAATGGCACCGTGGCCTGCTATGCCACGGCGCAAAATGTGCCGGGCTATGGCAACTGCGTGCCGATCAATCCCTTTGGCCCCACTGCCGTGACCTGGAACGCCTTCCGCTACATGTTCCAGACCACGGATTTCCATCAGACCAATACCCTGGATGACTTTGGCGCCAGCATCGCAGGCAAGCTGCTGGAGGACTGGGCGGGGCCCATCACCGCGGCCCTTTCGGCGGAAATGCGTTTCAACGCTTACGACGTCACCTCCAACGTGCCCAGCAGCACCTTTGTGGACTGCACCGGCTTGCGCCTGTGCAACCCGTTGCTGCCGAGTTTCTCCCAGACGGTCCTGCAACCGGTCCATGCCTCCAACAATGTGTGGGAAATCGCGGCCGAAGCGGTGGTGCCGCTGCTCAAGAACACGCCTTTGGCGCGCAATCTGGATGTGAACCTGGCGGGGCGCTACACCGACTATTCCATTTCCGGTTCGGTCCAGACCTGGAAGATCGGCTTCAACTGGAATGTGGTCGACGCCTTGCGCTTCCGCGGCACCACCTCGATCGACATCCGGGCGCCCACCCTGGATGACCTGTTCCGCCCGGCGACACTTCTCCAGAACGTCTTTACCGATCTCCATGTCGATTTGCCGGCGCCCAATCCGCCCGGGAGCCACTATTCCGCGACGACCACCTTCAGCAGCCAGGGCAACCCCGCTTTGGTGCCGGAAGTGGCGCGCACCTATACGGTGGGCGCGGTCTGGACGCCGGAATCAATTCCCGGCCTGACCATGTCGCTGGATTATTTCCGCATCCATCTGGCCAATGCGATCGGATCCATCGCGCCCTCGACCACCATCCAGGCGCTCTGCGAGCAGTCGGGCGGCAGTTCGATATACTGCGCGAACTATCAGCGCCCGCTGCCGTTCAGCGACCGCACGGTCGCGAATTTCGCGACCAGGCTCTACACCTTCAACCTCAACACCGCCTCCACCCAGACCGAGGGCTGGGACTTCGAGACCAATTATGCCTGGGCGATGTCGGACCTGATCGACGGCTGGAAGGGTTCGTGGAACGCGCGCGGGCTTGCGACCTATCAGCCGGTCATCAACAAATCGGTGCTTTTCCCGGGCGCGCCCTGGGTGCGCGTGCCCGATCCCAGCACCCGCATCACCGGCTTCCTGAACTACAGCCTGAACGATTGGAGCATCGGCCTTCAGGACAGCTGGGTGTCGGGCTTCAGCCAGGTCGCCGGTCCGGTGACGGCGACCATCAACAACTGGGTCAATCCCCATGTGGGAGCCTGGAACCAGCTGGACGCGAACATCACCCGCAACTTCGAGATGGGTGGCGCTAACATGGCCGCCTATTTCGTGGTCCAGAACCTGTTCAACGCCCAGCCTGCCTATGTGCCCAACGGCACCATCGGCCAGTGGTATCCGGTTTATACCTCCGGCTACAGCGTCCAGAGCCCGATGGGCCGTTACCTCACCCTGGGCTTGCGGGCGAATCTCTGAAAGACATCGCCGCCAGGTCCGGTGAGCCATATCGGCAACACCCTGTACCAATACCCAAATTGCATCGCCTGGCATGGCGGATTTGCGGCCCGCACCCCGTCTAGGTCGCGAAAGAACCTCCATCACAGGAGGCTCGTGACATTTTCAGGGGGAAATCATGGCTTTGAAGATCAGACATCTGCTCGCTTGCGGCGCAGCAATCGCTGCCCTGCCCGGTATCGCCTACGCCCAGGCCACCGGGGGCGCTGGAGTGGAAGCGGTCACCGTCACCGGCTCACGCGTCATCTCCGACGCCGCCAATTCGCCCACGCCCTTGACCGTGGTCTCGGTCGAAGACCTCAAGGCCTCCTCCCCGGGCAATCTTCCCGACGGCTTGAACAAGCTGCCGGTCTTCCAGGGCTCGCAGATCGTCGGCCGTCCCGGCGACGGCAGCCACAACTTCTCCAGCAGCACCTTGAACCTGCGCAATTTCGGCGCCCAGCGCACCCTGGTGCTGATGGACGGCCATCGCCTCACCCCGTCGAATGATGACGGCACCGTGGACGTGGACACCATTCCGCAGATGCTGGTTTCCAGCGTGGATATCGTCACCGGCGGCGCATCCGCCGTCTATGGCTCCGACGCGGTGACCGGCGTGGTCAACTTCGTCTTGAACAAGAAATTCGTCGGCTTCAAGGCCGACGCCAACACCGGCATTTCCACTTATGCCGACGCCATGAGCTATAATCTCGGCGCGGCGTTTGGCACGGACCTGTTCGGAGGCCGCGGCCATTTCGAGGCTGCGGCCGAATGGCGTCACCGCGACCCCGTCAACCAGTCGTCTCGCCCCTATGGTCCCACCCTGCTGGCGGATTCGGATGGCGAAGCCGGCACCGGCTCGGCGGCCAATCCCTTTAACAGGATCGCCAATGCGCGGCGTCCCAATTCCACCTTCGGCGGACTTGTCCAAGCCTGCGTGCCGGCCTGCCCGGCAGCCAACATGATGCAGTTTTCGTCCGGCGGCACCTTGGTGCCCTTCTTCCCCGGCATCACCGGCGCGACAGACGCCAACGGCAAACCGACCACCGGCACCGGCAATTTCAACTCGGGCGGCGACGGCGCCTATAACCCCTACGGCCAGGTGTTCAACGGCTATCACCAGGGCGCGCTATTCGCCCGCTTCAGCTATGACGTGACCGACAACATCAATTTCTATGTCCAGGGCACGGCCTCGGAAGCCTACAGCTTTGGCTGGTACTTTCCGCAGAAGATTCAGCCGGGCACGACCGCAAATGCAAACCAGGCCGCGATCTTCTACAAGAACAACCCCTTCCTGTCGTCCGCGGTGCAGACGCAGCTGGGCAATAACGGCACCAATCCGACGCAGCTGGGTACGGCGCAGGCCAGCAACACTTTCCAGCTGGGTGAATTCCTGATCGGCAACGGCCAGACCGAAATCAATGCCACCGGCAGCGTCAATCGCGTGCTCGCCATGCGCACCGGGTTTGACGGCAGCATCATGAACGGCCGCTTCAACTGGAACCTGTTCTACAGCCATGGCGAAAACCGCCTGACGGTCGACCTGGTCAACAACCAGAATCTGCAGAACATGTATGCGGCCCAGGATGCTGTGCTGACGCCGGCCGGCACCATAGCCTGTTATGCGGCGACCCAGGCTGCCACCGCGGCCAAATATGCCAATTGCGTGCCGTTCAATGCCTTCGGCATCAACTCGGTGAGCCAGTCGGCGTTTAAATATGTCTTCCAGACCACCGCCTTCCATGAGACCAACGCCCTCGACAATCTGGGCGGCGGCATTCAGGGCACGGTGCTGGACGGCTGGGCCGGTCCGATCACCGCCGCCCTGTCGGGTGAAGCGCGCTGGAACAGCTATACCATCACCTCCAGCACACCCAGCAGCACCTTTGTGGACTGCACCGGCCTGCGCATCTGCAACCCCGCGCTGCCGAGCTGGGCGCAATCGATCATCCAGCCGATCGATGTCAACCAGAGTGTGTGGGAATTCGCGGCCGAAGCCAATGTGCCGTTGGTCAAGGACGTTCCGCTGATCCAATCCTTCGACCTCAACCTGGCCGGCCGCTACACCAGCTATTCGGTGTCCGGCGAGGTGCAGACCTGGAAGATCGGTTTCGTCTGGAACATGATCGACAGCTTGCGCTTCCGCGGCACCACCTCCATCGACATTCGTGCCCCAACCCTGGACGACCTGTACCGCCCGGCGACCCTGGTGCAGAACGTCTTCAATGGCGACCTGCACATCCCGGATCCGACCAAGTCTCAAGTCCCCAACCCGCAATATGTGAGCTACACCACCACCTTCAGCAGCCAGGGCAATCCCGCTTTGGTGCCGGAAGTGGCGCGTACCTATACAATCGGTGCGGTTTGGACGCCGGATTGGATCCAAGGCCTGACCGTGTCGCTGGATTACTTCCGCATCCATCTGGCCAACGCGATCAGCTCCATCGGCAACAGCACCTCCGCCCTGCAGACGTGCGAGTCTTCGGGTGGCACCTCGATCTATTGCTCGATCTATCAGCGTCCGCTGCCGTTCAGCGATCACACGACCGCCAACCAGGTGTCGAAAATCTTTACCTTCAATCTCAATGCTGCCTCCGTGAAGACCGAAGGCTGGGATTTCGAGGCCAACTATTCCTGGGCGATGTCTGACCTGGTCGATGGCTGGGACGGTTCCTGGACCGGCCGATTGCTGGCGACCTACCAGCCGGTGATCAACAACCAGACATTGATCCCGGGCCAGCCTTTCAGCCGTTCGGTCGACTCCAGCACCCGTATCACCTGGAGCCTGAACTATGCCTTGGGCGACTGGAGCCTGGGTGTTCAGGACGAATGGCAGTCGGGCTTCAGTCAGGCGTCCGGTCCGGTCCTGCCGCTCGGTTCCGCCGCGTATAGCGGCGCTGGTGTGAATGGCCTCAACAATTGGGTCAATCCGCACGTGAATTCCTGGAACCAGGTGGACCTGAACGTCACCCGTAACTTCACCATGAGCGGCACCGACATGGCCGCCTATTTCGTGGTGCAGAACGCGCTCAACGCCCTGCCCATGTACGTGCCCAACGGGACCATCGGTCAGATCTATCCGACCGCCCAGACCGGTCTCAGCGGCTACAGCATCCAGAGCCCGATGGGCCGTTACTTCACGATTGGCCTGCGCGCCAGCCTCTAGAGACGGCGCCTGGCTTAAAGACGGCTCCGGTCACTTCCCCCGACCGGAGCCGTTTTTCTTTGCGGCAGGACACAAGCTTCACTTGTTGACATTATACAAGTATTCTTGTATCATCCCCGGCGATGAACATGCTGGAGGTCATCGTCAACGGCGCCGGTGAGGCGGCCCGGCGCGACGATGCCCCTGTAGCACCGGAAGAGACGCCCGGCCGCTCGCCCAAGCTCGCGGCGCTCGTCGCTTCGCCCGTCGCTGACGCTCCGGGCGTTCGACCCTCAAATCGGTCGTCGCACTACGCTGCCGCTAGCGACGGACCGATTTGCCCGGCAGGCCGGTCGGGTCTCACTCCACAGGACCATTTCGTTGGCCTCCGGCCAACCGCTCCTTGCCCCTTCTGCGGCGCGGACCCTCCGCTGGCCAGCCGGACCGCCGGCCGTTTTATCGTGGGCTGCGACAGCGACGACTGCCACGTCAATCCTCAGGTCTCCGGGGCAAATCCCGGCGAGGCCTGGGCGAAATGGAACAGGCGCGCCGCCGGCTGAACGACAGGTCAGGCTCTGTTGGCAATCCGCCCGCCCGGCTGCCAGAAAAAATCGCGCCGCCGTTCACCTTTCCGACAGGTACGTTGGATTAGCGTTGGCCTCGAGGCTTTTTTTCGAGAGAGCCATGGTCAGCAAGGACTTCTTGATACGGCTTGAAGGTTACGGCCTGACGACGGCGGAAATCCACTATCACATGCCGGATCATCCCAAGCTGCTGCAGCAATTCATCTGGCAGGAATACGATCTGGCGCCGCGCTTTCCCGGCCTCAAGCAATTCCTGGACTTCTGGCAACGCGAATTGGAAGGGGCGCTGCATTCCGTGCGGGTGGCGCACCATCGCCTGCTTAGGCCTTCGGAATGGACCTGCGTGGACGGCATATTCCGCCTGCACTGATTCCGGTTGCACTGGGTCGCTTAGCGCGAAACGCTAAGGCTTGGGGATATGGCTGCGGACATTTTCGGCCCAATGCTGCACGGCATTGTTGAACCCTTCGGGAAAAAGCTCTTCCGAAAAGATCAGCCCGACCATCAGCCCGACGACCAGCCCCAACACGAACCTGCCCATGTCTCACTCCGTCCCAGACCGGAAATCCGACTCGCCCCCCAGAGGCGATAGAATGATGAAAACTGCCAAAACGGGCAAAATCATGGTGTTTACCCGCCCAAACCTTGCCTTTAAGGGGGGCGCTCGCTATTGCTCCGGCTCGATTTTCGCCGGGTTAGCTCAGCGGTAGAGCAGCGGTTTTGTAAACCGAAGGTCGGGAGTTCAATCCTCTCACCCGGCACCATTCAAATCAATGCGCTGGCGTATTGATTTGAATGCCAAGCCGCCGCTAGCGTCAGCGTGAGTAGCGGCGGCGCGGCAGCGCCTGGCCGGTTAATAACGCCCGGAGGAATAAAATGAAATTCCGCATTATCGCAGCTGCTTGCGCGGCATTCGCCTTCTCGATAGTGGCGCCAGCCTACGCTGCGCCGAACTTCGCGGCGGAGATACCCAATATCCCCGGAAAGTCCTTGATCGCCAATGAGGTCAATTATGCGCCGGGGGAGGCTTCTCCCTCCCACACGCACGGGCCGTCGGCTTTCATTTACGCCTATGTGATATCGGGCGCGGTCGAGTCGAAGGTGAATGACGGCGAAACCCGCATCTATCATGCGGGCGAGAGCTTTTCCGAACCGCCGGGCGCGATGCATTGGATCTGCCGCAACGCGAGCAAGACCGAGCCGGCGAAGTTTCTCGCAGTATTTATCACTGACACCGATGCCAAACTGAAGATGACACCCATCAAATAACCTTCAACCGGGGAACTGCAATTATGCATCGTCTAGGCCAGGTGTCGCTCCTTGTGACGTTCTGCTGCGCATACGGCGCGCAGCCACAGGCAGCTCCGGCCCCCCAAGCCAAACCGAGCGGCGCCGCTCTCTCAGCGAAAGATCCGGGCTATATCGAGGAAGATCCGGTATTGGCAAAGCTGGTCGGCAAACCGGCGCCGGCGCTCACGCTGAAATCCATCGACGGAAAGTCGATCAATCTCTCAGACCTCTATGGGAAGCGGCCGGTCTATCTGAAGCTTTGGGCGACGTACTGCATTCCCTGCCGGGTTCAAATGCCTGGCCTGAGGAAAATCTTCGCTTCCCACGGTGATCAGATGGCGATCATCGCAGTGAATGCCGGAATAGGCGACGATATCGGGAAGGTGAAAGAGTTTGTCCAGGATTTTGATCTGCATATGCCGGTTACCGTCGACGATGGCCGCCTGGGTGCGTGGATCGGCATGCGCGCAACTCCCGTTCACCTGGTAGTCGGGCGTGATGGGCGAGTGGTTTTTGCGGGCCACCAGGATGGCCCGATGTTGGACGCCGCAATCAGCCGCGCATTGGCGAGCGAGGCGTCGCCGGCTGGCGCAGCAACCACCAGGCTCGCCGATCTGGCTATTCTGAGGACCGGCGACGTAGTTCCGCCGATCGAGCTTCTGTCTTCAGACGGAAAAAACATCACCTTGCCGCACGGCTCCAACTCTCGTCTTCGCGGGATATACTTCTCCGCCACCTGGTGCGAAAGCTATATGAGGAGCACGCAACCGGGTGAGGCGGAGAAGTGCAAAAATGGTCGCGAGCAAATCGATAAGTTGGCTTCAGACCAGCGCACGGAGTGGTTTGGCGTGATGACCCAAATGTGGACGACACCCAAAGCCTTGGCCAACTACGAGTCCAAGATGAAGCCCCGCCTTCCGCTGGCGCTTGACGCGTCCGGGACCGCGTTCCGCACATTCGGCGTGAAACGTTTCCCCGCCGTCGCGCTCATCGATACCCAAGGACGCCTCGTCAAACTGGTCGAGGGAGACCCGACGAAATTTGCGGCCGCGATTTCGTCGGTACAGGCGAGCAAATAAGCCTCGCTCAAGCTCGCGGCGTTGGCTTAGCGTTTCTTGGCGAGTGTAGCGAGCCTAGAAAAGCTTGCCCTATGCGAGCGTTAGCGAGCATGCGACGCTCAAGCTCGCGGAGTCCACCCGGCCGCTCGCCTAAGCTCGCGGCGTTCCGGCCTCGCGTCGCGCTTGGCCGCGCGACGCTGCGGCGTTCGACGCTCAAATCGGTCGTCGCACGACGCTGCCGCTAGCGACGGACCGATTTGACCCGCGCCGCTGTGCGGCGCGGGTCGCGTCTCACCCCGCAACGCGAAGCTGATCGGGATCCTCCATCGGGATCAGGGCCCGGCCATCCAGCACCACGATCCCGCTTATTTCCACGTTGCGGCCGTCGAGTTCATACAGCCCGGGAAAAGTGCCTTCATTGCCGAAAGCGATATAACCGGCAACGTCGCGAGTCAGTGCGGGGTTCTCCAGTTCTATGTAAGTTCCCAGCGCCCGCCGCTCGATATGGGCAATGCCGCGCACCACCGCGAGAGTGCCTTGCGAACCCGGGAAGGGCGGCCGCGCCATGGCGGGAAGACATGAAAGGCCGGCCATGGCCAGTGAGGATATCAATGCGAGTACTTTGAGAAGCATGGCTTTCTCCGGACAAGATTCCCAGAGTCAACGTTTGCGGAACCAATGGGTTCGTTGGGCAAGTCCTGGATTTCCGCGCCCGTGCCGAAAGTCCACTTGATCTTTTTGCGGACCTTGGGCCGTGGCTTCTGTCCGTCAGGATGGGCTTTTGGGGACCCCTTTTTCGCTTTGTCTGTGGTGCCTACCGGAATCTGACAGAAAGTATATGCTGGCCTGATCTAAAAAGGGGTGGCCATGAACAGCAGCGGACCGCGCAATTCGGGATTTCTCGCGGTGGCGCTGCCGCCCCTGGTGGTTATCGTGGTGATCGGCGTGGGCCTGATGGTCTATTACCGGTTCTACGGCGCCTCCTCTTCGCAATATGATAGCGCCATGTCCAACTGCGTGCGGGACAAGACGCTGTGGACCAGTTCGTCCCGCGAAAAGGAAGAGGCGACGGTGGCCTGTGCCGGCTCCGTCCCCGGCGGCGGCCGATAGCAGCGTTAGCATCGATTAAGCTTGCGGAAATGTAATTCCATATCCAAGCGTACAAAGAGCTACCCTGGGGCTCCTGACTCATCACCCCGAGGCTTTAGCGTTTTCCCATGCAAATCACTCTGGATCACAGCGCCCATGAGGCGTTGTTCGATCTTCCCGACAATGACGGCGCCTATTCTTCGGCCCAGCTCGGCTATTTAAGCCAGTTGGGCGCGCGGCGCCCTTGTGTCGTGCTGGCCTTTCCGCCCAAGGCCGCCGGCACTTTCCTGCGCAGCGCGGCGGCGCTGGCCACCGGCGGCGAGGTTCTCCGTCTGTGTTACGCCCAGGGCTCGCGCGATGCCCAGCTCTATCTGCCGACACTGGTCGCCTACTATCTGGGCGGCTTCTGCCAGGGACCCATGGTGGCGCATCTCCATATGCAAGCCTTTCCGCCCAACACCGCGATGCTCGAAGTGCTGGGCATCCGCCCGGTCATCATGGTGCGCAGCATTGCCGACATGCTGGCTTCCTATTGGGACATGTTGGAGATCAGCACGGCCCCCAACCAGGGCGTCAATTGCACCATCCCGCCGGACTTCCGCGCCCTTGATAATGCCCGCAAGGCCGATTTTCTGGTAGATATCGTCGCGCCTTGGTATGCCGGCTATTACGGCACCTGGCTCGAGTATCAGAGCAGGAATCCGGACCGCGTCCACATGCTGGACTATGCCGACTTCATGCGGCAGCCGGCGGAAAGCCTGCGGGGGCTACTGGAGCATTCCGGCCTGCCGAAAAGCCTGGCCGAGTGCCAAAAGGCGATCGACGCAACCTGGCAGGAACGCCATGGCCTGCGCTTCAACAAGGGGATGGAGGGGCGCGGTTCGCACTACTTCGCCTTCCCCCATCTGGAGCGTATTAGCCGGCTGCTGTCCTACTATCCCGCCACCCTGCCTTGGCGCGCGGAGTTGACTGGCGTCTAGTGAATTGCAGAGCGGGGCTCAGGCGTGTACGCCGCCCAAGGCTCCCAACAAATACAGAACCAGAATCACGATCAGCAGGGTTCCCACGATGCCGGTGCCGCCGACGGCGCCGTAGCGGGTGTAGCCAAAGCCGCCGCCCGCCAGGAGCAGCACAAGCAGGATGATCAAAAGCAGAGACATGAAACCTCCTCAGTTCCAAAGCCCTGTCGAAAGCCGAAAAAGATAAGTATGAACGGCCGGTAATAGTTCCCGGAACTCACCCTTGACGTCCCAATATATTTCCATAATACATGAAATATGGATACAACACACGCCCTGGCCAGCCTGTCGGCTCTGGCCCATGAAGGCCGGCTTTCCGTCTTCCGCCTTTTGGTCAAGACAGGGCCCGGCGGTCTGGCGGCGGGTGACGTCGCCCGCAAACTGGACACCCAGCCCAACACCATGTCGGCGCAACTCCTGGTGCTGGCCAATGCCGGGCTGATCCATGCCCGGCGTGAGGGCCGCTCCATCATCTATGCCGCCGATTTCGACCGGATGAGCGAATTGTTGCAATTCCTCACCAAGGATTGCTGCGGCGGCCGTCCCGAAATCTGCGAGCCCCTCACCCCGATCATCAAAGCGGCGGCAGCGAGTGCTTGCTGCCCGCCCCGAAAGCGCCGCACATGACTTACAATGTCCTCTTCCTCTGCACCGGGAATTCGGCACGTTCCATCGTCGCCGAGGCGATCCTCAACAAGACCGCGCCGGGACGTTTCCATGCCTATTCCGCCGGGTCGCATCCCAAGGGCCAGGTCAATCCCTATGCGCTCGACATGCTCAAACGGCTCGGATACGACACCAGCCAGTTCCGCTCCAAGGCATGGGATGAATTCGCCACGCCCGGCGCGCCGCCGCTCGATTTCGTCATCACCGTGTGCGACAGCGCGGCGGGCGAGGTCTGTCCCATCTGGCCCGGCCAGCCGATGACGGCGCATTGGGGCATGCCGGACCCGGCCGCGGTGGAAGGCACACCGTCGGAGATCGCGCTGGCTTTCGCCGACACCTATCGCATGCTCACCAACCGCATTACCGCTTTCGCCAACCTGAAAATATCGGCGCTGGACCGGCTGTCGCTGCAAAGGCAGATGACGGACATCGGCAAGCAGTCATGACCCGCGCACTCACTGCCGAGGCGCTTGGTACGGCCCTTTTGCTGGTGGCCGTGGTCGGTTCCGGCATCATGGCCGAGCGGCTGGCGGGCGGCAATGTGGCGGTGGCGCTGCTGGCCAATGCGCTGGCGACCGGCGCGGCGCTGGTGGTGCTGATCACCATCTTCGGCCCGCTGTCAGGGGCGCATTTCAATCCCTGCGTCACGCTCTATGCGGCGCTCAATCGCGGCGTGACATGGCCAACCGCGGCGCTGTATGTGCTGGCTCAATTCATCGCGGCTGTCGCGGGCGTCTGGCTCGCCCATGCCATGTTCGCTCTTCCGGTGCTCGAAATCTCCAGCCACTTCCGCGATGGGCCGTCCCAATGGCTGGCGGAGTTCGTAGCCACCTTCGGCCTGTTGCTCACCATCGCGGGGGCGGTGCGTTTTTCCCCCGCCGCAGCGCCGACATTGGTGGGCCTCTACATCACCGGCGCCTATTGGTTCACCGCCTCCACCTCTTTCGCCAATCCGGCAGTGACGGTGGCGCGCATGCTGAGCGACAGTTTCGCGGGTATCGCGCCCTCTTCGGCCCCCGGTTTCATCGCCGCGCAATTGCTGGCCACCGTCGCCGCATGGCGCACCCTGCCCTGGCTGTTCGCCAAGACGGCTTAGCGGAAAAGTACCGGCTATTTTTTTACTTTCGCCACTTCCTTGGCGAAGTCGATATCGGCGGAATCACCCATCACCAGATGCCCGCCCACGATATAGGCGGGCGTCTGGAATACCCGGATGCCGCGCGCAAGGTTGAAATTGCGGATGATCTCGTCGGTGACATCGGGCGCGGCCATGTCGCGGCGGGCACGCGCCACATCCATGCCAACGGCCCTGGCGGTCCCCATCACCTCCGCCTCGCCCCACAACCCGTCCCGGTGCATCATCGCCAGATGGAAGGCGCGGTATTTTCCCTGCTTGGCCGCCGCCAGCGCCATGCGCGAAGCGATCGAGGAGACCGGCGTCAGGATGGGAAATTCCTTCATCACCAGCTTGATCCTTTTGTCGCCATCCACCAGCCGCATCAGCCGAGGCTCGGCCGCCTTGCAATAGGGGCAGGTGTAATCGAAAAACTCCACGATGGTGATGGTGCCTTGCGGATTGGCAATCACGGTCGGACCGTTCTCCAGCGCATCCAGCCGTGCTGCGACCCGGTCGTCCCTGTCCTTGCTGTCTTGCGCTTGCTGGAGATGCAGATAATCCTGCACCGCCTTGGCGGCGCGCGGATCGCTCGGCAGCGGCGGCGCGGCCCAACCGGGAACCGCGGCCAACAGCAAGCACAAAACGAGCGGCAGTTTCACGTTGTGACCTCATGGGGCGTAAACAGCTTCAATTTGTGATGAAGCTGGTGGCGCAGCAACAGATAACTGAACAGCGCCTGCACCATCAGCGAGCCCACCGCAAGATACCAGAAATCCCGCAAGCTGGCCCAGGGCTGGCCCGCCAGCCATACCGCTGGCACCACATAGGTCAGAAGCCGGCTGCCGCTGGAGATCAGCGCCGGGCGGGTGTCGCCCAGCGCCTGGAACATGCCCGAGCAGCAGAAGGTCAGCCCCACCGCCACAAAATTCCAGGAGGCGATGCGCAGGAATTCCGTCGCCACCGCGATCACCGCCGGATCATTGCTGAAAGGCTGGACCAGGAGATGCGGACTGATCTGGCAGAGCAAAGTAAGCGTCAGCATGATCCCGCCTCCCATGATGGCGGCATGGCGGAAAGTGTCGCGCACCCGCTGGGCATGGCGGGCGCCGAAATTCTGGCCGGCGATCGGCCCGGTGGCAAAGGCCACCGCCATGGCGGGCAGGAACACCGCCTGCATGGTGCGCGCGCCGATGCCGTAGCCCGCCTGGGCCTGGGGCCCGAAGTGCCGGATCGCCCAATAGGCCACCGAGGTGGTGATGAAGATCAGGGCGAACTCGCCGGTGGCGGGCAAGCCGATAGCGATGATGCGTTTCCACACCGCCCATTTGGGATGCAGCGAAGAATGCAGGTGCATGTATTTCTGGGAGCGGTTGAACATCACCGCCAACGCTCCCATCCCAAACACCGCCGCGATGGTGCTGGCCAGCCCTGCCCCCGCCACACCCAGGGGATGACCGGTGAAATATCCCATCACCAGGATGGGCGCCAGGATGGCGTTGACCACCACCGTCAGCGACTGGATCATGGTGGGCGCGCCCACCACCCCGGAGGCGCGCAAGGCTGAGCCCAAGGCGGAATTGACGAACATGCTGGCCAGCGCGGGCAGGTACCAGAACAGATAGGTGCGCGCCGCAAGGGCGGTCAGCTGGTCGGACGCAATCTGGCCCACCGCCCAGCCGCCCACGCCATAGCCGATGACCAGGAAAATCGCCGCGATCAACAACCCTAGCGACAACGCCTGTTCGAAGACCAGCTGCGCGTCGGCCTGGTCCTTGCGGCCCACGGCATGGCTGATCAGGGACAGCGAACCCACACCCACCAATTGGGCGATGGACATGGTGATGTACATGGCGGTGCCGGCGGACGCGACACCCGCCACCGCCTGCTTGCCCAGCCGCGACACGAAATACAGGTCGATCAGCATATAGAGCGTGTTCACGACCAGCCCGGCGCCGATGAACAGCGCCATGCCGACCAGATGCCGCCAGATCGCCCCTTGGGTTAAGTCCCGCATCGCCCCTCCCCAAAAACAAAATGGCGCGCATACCGCGCCGAGGCGTTGCGGCCGTCAAGACTGGTTTTGCGGCAAGTTTTATGGCAAGGTTTTAGCGACGCTGTGAAAGCGCGTCCGTTTCCCGCCCACCTGACAAGCTATCAGCGGATGACCGTGATCAAGGGCTCGGCGCGCGGGGTCTCATTCACCACCACCAGCGCCAGGGTCGCGCCGATCACAATGGCGGTCATCACCAGCGCCGCCAGCCAGCGCCGCGGCCGTACCGCCATGGGCGCTGGAATTTCGAACACATCGGGCATTCTTTCGCCATACATGTGCCACCTCGGGACAATGCGGTCTGCCTGGGAATGCCTTGCATCAGGCGTGCCGTGAGCCAGCGGCGCGCGAAGCGCGTGAGCAGGTCCTGTGGACCTGCGAAAGCTGGCGAACGCCGCAAGCTTGGGCGAGCGGCCAGCCAAACCGGCAAAAGAAAAAGCCCTGCGCGAATGAACCGGCAGGGCTGTCTGAAGTTGGAACAGCCTAGGGGAGACTGTATCCCTCACCCTGCAGGCCCTGTGCCAACAGCCTCAGTCCAAAGTCCGCCGAAAACGCAGCAACGCGATGGCCCCCGCGGCGAAGGTAAACAGCGCCAAAGGCCATAGCTCGCCCAGGATATTGGCGAAGTCATTGCCCTTGAGCAGAATCCCGCGCGCGATGCGCAGGAAATGGGTGGCCGGCAAAACCTCGCCAATGTCTTGCGCCCATCCCGGCATGCCGGCGAAGGGAAAGGCGAAGCCGGACAAAAGAATCGCGGGCAACAGGAAGAATACCGTCATCTGCATCGCCTGAAGCTGGCTTTGCGCGATGGTGGAGAACGTGTATCCCACCGACAGGTTGGCGATAATGAACAAGGTCAACGCGCCCGCCAGCAGCAGCAGCGAGCCGATCACCGGCACGCCGAAGACATATTTGGCCAACACCAGCACCACCGTGCTTTGGATCATCCCCACCACCACATAAGGCGCGATCTTGCCCACCATGATCTCCAGCGGCGTGGCCGGCATGGCCAGCAGGTTTTCGTAAGTGCCCCGCTCGCGCTCCCGCGTCAGTGCCATGCAGGTCATCAGCACCATGGTCATGGTGAGAATGATCGCCAGCAGGCCCGGCACGATGGAATATTGGGTGTTGGATTCCGGATTGTAGAGCAAGTGGATCACCGGATTGAACGGCGGCGGTCCCTGCGCGCGCGCCGCAAGCGGCCCCACCAGGTCGTCGCGCAGGGCAGTGGTGGCCAGCGCGTCAAACGCGCGAATGGCAAAGCCGCTGGAGGCGGGATCGGTGGCGTCAACCTCCATCAACAGGTCCGGCTGCGCCCCCTTGACGATATCGCGGGAGAAATTCTCCGGTATCTCCAGCACGAACAGGACCTTGCCTTCCTGCAACAGCTTGCGCGCCTCGGTGGGCGAGCGCGTCTCGGCGATCAGGTCGAAATAGCTGGAGTTGCGCATGGCCGCGATGATGGAGCGGGAGAATACGCTCGGATCGGCGATGGCGGCCGCGGTGGGCAGCGCCTTGGGATTGAAGTTGATGGCGAAGCCGAACAGGGTGAGTTGCATCAGCGGCACGCCGATGATCATGGCCAAGGTCAGGCGGTCGCGGCGCAATTGCAGCACTTCCTTGAGCAGGATCGCCCATATGCGGGTGAAGGAAAATTTCATCCCGCTTTCTCCTGAAGCTGGATGAAGACGTCCTCCAGGCTGGGCGCCTCTTCATGCACATCGATGCCTTGCTTTCCATGATAAGGCGCCACGGCCTGCGCCAGCGCGTCACGGTCGCGCCCGCTGACCCGCAGCGCCGCGCCGAAAAAGCCGGCATAGTCGACGCCGGGCTTGCCGGCGATCTCAGCCTGAAGCTGGCGCACGCCCTCGCCTTCCAACACGAAAGTGGTCAGCCGCGAGCGCTCGATCACGTCGTGCACGGTGCCCGTCGCCACCAGCTTGCCGTTCAGGATGTAGACGATGTGGTCGCAGCGTTCGGCCTCGTCCATGTAATGGGTGGAGACCAGCACGGTGAGGCCGGAATCGCTTAACGCGTGAATCTGCTCCCAGAAATCCCGCCGCGCCTTGGGATCGACACCGGCGGTGGGCTCGTCCAGCAACAGCAGTTGCGGCTCGTGCAGCAGGCAGGCGGCCAGCGCCATGCGCTGCTTCCAGCCGCCCGACAAATGCCCCGCCAATTGATGCTGGCGTTGCTGGAGGCCCAATCTTTCCAGGGCCTGATCTACCCGCGCCCGGCTAGCCTTCAACTGGTACAGCCGCGCCACGAATTCCAGATTCTCGCGGATGGAAAGGTCTTCCCAGAAGCTGAAGCGCTGGGTCATATAGCCCACCTGCCGCTTGATCTCCTCCGCCTTGGTGCGGATATCCAGACCCAGGCAAGTGCCGTTGCCGTCATCGGCGGTCAAAAGCCCGCACAGCATGCGAATGGTGGTGGTCTTGCCCGAACCGTTGGGCCCCAGAAAGCCCCACACCTGCCCCTTGGGCACCGCGATATCGATATGATCCACCGCCACCTTGCTGCCGAAGCGCTTGGTCAGGCCTTTCACATCGATCGCCAGATCACTCATAGAGGCCCACTTAAATTGGTCTGACTTCCACCGGCTGGCCGGGATGCACCGGCAGGCCGCCAGGCAGCCGCGCTTCCGCCTTGAACACCAGCTTCTCGCGATTGCCCACGCTGAATATGACCGGCTGGGTGAATTCCTCCCGCGCGGCGATGAATGTCACCGTCGCGTCCACGGCTGCGCAGCCATCGCAGGTCACCCGCACCTTGCCGCCCAGGTGAATGCGGGCGAATTCCGTCTCCGGCACAAAGAAACGCACAAACACATTCTTGGGCGGCAACACCGAAACCACCGGCGTGGAGGCCGGGACATACTCGCCTTCGCGGAAATAGATGTCCTGGACCCGCCCCTCGGTCTGGGCGATCACCTGGCGCTGGGTCAGGCTATAGGCCGCGCCGGTGAGCGCCGCTTCCATCTGCGAAATCTGTCCCTGCAATTCCCGAATGCGCGCCTGGGATTGGCGATAGGCGGCCAGGGCCAGGTCGTGCTGGGTGGGCGTGCCGGCATTGTCGCGCGCCAGGCGGTTCTGGCGGTCCAGGGTGATCTGGGTATAGGCCAGGTTGGCATTCTCCTGACGCAGGCTGGCGCGTGCCTGGGCCAGCTGGGCCTGCGCCTGGTCGGTGGTGGATCTTTCGCGGGTGGAATCCAGCACGAATAGCAAGTCGCCGCGATGCACGTCGGTGCCGCGCTCGACCTTCATCTGTGTCACCCAGCCGGCTTGGGGCGCGCTGATATAGGCGAAATCGCCTTCGCCATAGCCCAGCCAAGGCTGGTCCTTCGGCGTGCGGTCGCAGCCGGCAAGCAGCACAAGACATAAAAGGGCGAATTTCCTCATCATACCGCCAACCCTTTCAACAAGGTCTCGAGATGGGCATCGATCAGGCCCTGATAGTCATAAGGTTCCGCGTCGAATTGGGCGAATGTGGTCCGCCACAAGATGATGAGCAGAATGGGAGCGACGCACAGACGCGCCGCATGCTGCGGCTCGATCTCGCGAAACTCGCCGCTCGCGACGCCGCGCTGGATGATGCCGGTCATCAGTCCCAGGCCGCGCGCGATGATTTCGCGCCGCCAGAATTCCGCCAGCTGGGGAAAATTGGACGCTTCCGCCAGCACCAGGCGCGGCAGCACCACCCGGTCGCTGGTGGTGGCAAAGCGGCCCATGGTGGAGAGCACAAAGCGCAGCAACGCGGCGCTGGAGCCGGGAAACTGATCGAGTTGCGCCTTGATCTGGTCCATCTGCGCGCCGATCGATTGGCGCGCCAGCGCCTCGAACAAGGCCTGCTTGCTGTCGAAATAAAGATAGATGGTGCCTTTGGTGATGCCGGCCTGCCGGGCGATGTCATCAAGCCTGGTGGCGGCAAAACCCTTTTGCGCAAACACCGCCAGTGCCGCCTCCAGAATCTCCGGAGGCCTTGCGTCCTTGCGGCGTTGCCAGCGCTTGGCCATGCATAAATAAATAACCCATCAGTCATTAAGTTCCAAGGTAAAATTAAGCCATTGAAATAACAAGATATTATTCCAGGTGCCGACGCATGGCTGTCTCACCTGTTAGCGATCACGCGGAGCGGCATGCTATGGATCGGCCAAAGCCGCGCAGACGGAATAACGAGGGAGAAACCCATGACGCTTCGCATCAAGAATTTGGCCCTGTTCTCCGCGGCCCTGTTGATGTCCGCGGCGGCCCCGTGCTGGGCCCAACTCGCCGCCAAGATCACTCATTACGACCTCAGCAAGACCGCCAACCTCAAAGCGGTGCATGACGGCGCGGGCAGCATGAATTTCGGGCCGCTGATGAACGACAAGACCCTGTCCACCAATTTCATTTTCCTGCATCGCGGCGTGCTGCATGCCCATGGCGGCATCGGCCAGCATTTCCACAATCATTGCGAAGAGATGTTCGTGATCTTCGACGGCGAGGCGGAATTCACCATCAATGGCCGCACCTCGTTGCTGAAAGGCACGGTGGGCGCGCCGGACCGCATGGGCTCGTCCCACGCCATCTACAATCCCACCGACCATGACGTGGAATGGATGAACATCAATGTGGGGACCTCCAAGGTCTATGACGCCTTCAACCTGGGCGACGACCGGGTGGGCGCCGCCAAAGACAAGATTCCGCAATTCGTCACCATGCGGCTGGACAAGGCACTTCTGAAACCCGCGCCAAATGGCGGAAAAGTTCAGCGCCGCCGCGCCTTGGGTCCCAGCGTGTTCTACACGCCCTGGGCCTATGTCGATCATGAACTGATCCAAGCCGGCGGCGACACCGGCGCCTCCACCCTGCCCGACCTCAGCGAGGCTTATTATGTGATGGCGGGCGAAGGCAGCGTCACGGTGAATGGCGAGACGGTGGCGATCAAAAAAGGCGACGCCATTCCGGTGGATGTGGGCCAGAGCAAAAGCTTCAAGGCGGGAGCCGCGCCGCTGGAGCTGCTGGTCATCGGCGTCGCCAAGGACATGGCGGCCAAGAACGCCTTTGCCGCCAATGCCGCCAATGAGAATCCGGAGCCGCTGCTGGCGGCGCTCAACCGCCCGCGCTGAACTATTTTTCCGACACCAGGCTCTTGTCCATCTGGTAGATCACTTCGTCGCGCTGGCCGCGCAAATTCGCGGTTGCCGTCATTTTGTAAAGCGCCCGCAGATAGGCGAGGTCCACGCCGGTAAGCGTCTTGGGCGGCGCGTCACAGCCCTTGGCGAACAGATTCAGGATGGTGGGCAATTCCTCGCAGGCCTCCGGCGGCGGCGTTTGCGACAGCGCCATCAGCGCGATGTAATCCGCCAAGGTGCCGATCTGATAGTCCAGCAGCTTGGCCGGCTCCGCCACGATCGCTATGTGATAGAAATCGCTGCTCACCCCGTCATTCAGCCGCCCGCCCGTGACATTGACGATATGGGCGTCCGGCATGTTCATGGCGAGCGTGGTCCCCGCCATTCCGTCGATACCGTTTTGGATCGGAGGCGGCGCCGGCATGTTCAGCACCGTGCCGCCGGCCGGCGGTTTGGCCCCGTCTACCTGCACATTGCCGCGCAGATCATCGGTGGCGGTGGAATACCAGGCCTGGACCGGCCAGACCACCTTCGCCATTTGCGCCGCCTGGGCGCTGTTGTCGTGATAACCCAGCGCGAAAGGATAAAGGATCGTCACATTGTCCATCAGCACCTGCGGCGTGGTGGTGAAAACGATCTCGATATTGGGCTTGCAGGATTCCCGGTCATTGACGGGAGCGCCAACCTGCGCCGCGACCTCCTTCACCCGCTGGGTGATCAGTTTCACCGCTTCGGGACGCAAGCCTGCGACCAGGGGACATACGCCCTGCCGCCAGCGCGCCAGCTTGCCGGCGATCCGGGTGGCGACGGTGCGGTTGCCCACGAATTTGGTGACCGCGGCCTCGACATCCTTGATTCCGGTAACGGTGACATGTTCGGTGGGCGGCGCGGCATCTTGCGCGGCCGCCGGAACGCCGGAAAGCAGGAGCACGATGAATATCCGCCCGGCGCGCGTCATTGGCTGTGACATACCAACTGGCCGCCATTGCTGGCGCCGCCGCCCTGATAGCTGCAACTCATCGGCGTGACATTGCTGCCCTTGGGGTCGGGGATGATGCTCTTACCGTCGGCGCTGATGTCCTCGCCATTCTTGCGCAGCAGCGCCCATTGACTGTTGAGCTTGCAGACCTCCGGCCCCGGCAGCCGCGAGCCGGGAGGAACCTGGGGGGTGCGGCAGGTCATGACGTCGGGATCGCCACTGCCGTCGGGATGGCTGGCATGGGCGGGTTGCTGGGCCAGGGCCGGCAGCGCCGAAAATCCCAGGAAAACCGCTAAAATAAAGGCTTTTCGTGGCATGGCATCTCCCTTCGCGCCTGTCTTATTACCACATATGTAGTAACAGTTACCATGGTGGGTTGATCCTGGCAAGGACCTGGCCTAACCTGATCTTCGCGTGAAATGGGGATGGCGATGCCGCCGCCGAAGCTCAGCAAACTGGAACTCAGGATCATGGAGGCGCTGTGGGATCACGGGCCCTCTTCCATTCGCGAGATTCAGGAACGCTTTCCCGCAAGGAGCCGGCCCGCCTACACCACGGTGCAGACCACCGTGGGCCGGCTGGAGGTCAAGAAAGCCCTGGGCCGGGTCAAGAAAATCGGCGGCGCCCATATCTATGACGCGCTGGTGTCGCGCGCCAACGCCCAAAGCCGGCTGATCGACGAATTCCTGGCGCTGTTCGGCGGCCGCGCCCAACCGATCATGGCCCATTTTGTGGAAGCCGGAAAACTCAATCTGGAAGATATCCGGCGGGTGGAACGGCACTTGCGCGAACTGGCGGCGCAAAACGAAAAGGAAAAAACCTGATGGCCGCGCTGCTGGACCATCTCTGGCAGTCCTCCCTGGTGGCGCTTCTGGTCGGCGCCCTCACCCTTTTGTTCCGCAACAACAGCGCCGGCGTGCGGCATGGGTTGTGGTTCGCCGCCTCGCTGAAGTTTCTGCTTCCCTTTTCCCTGCTGGCCGCGCTGGGCCGCGCCCTTTTCAGCCACACGGTCGCCGGCAGCTCTATCCAGATGCTGGCCAGGATCGAACCAGCCGCGATCCCCTTTGCCGGCGCCCAGCCGGTTCTGGCGCCGCAGCATCCATCCTGGACCGTGATCCTGGGCATGATCTGGCTGCTGGGCTTCGCGGCGGTCACGATTTTCTGGCTGCTGCGCGCGGCCAGGCTGAGCGCGATTGTGCGCGCGGCCAAACCGCTGCCGTTGATCGCTCCGGTTCCGGTCAAGGCGACACCGGAACTGCTGGAGCCGGGCCTGGCGGGCATCTTCCGCCCGGTCATTCTGCTGCCCCAGACCCTGACACAGTCTTTGTCGGGCATGGAGATCGACACCATCATCGCGCATGAACTTTGCCACCTGCGCCGCCGGGACAATCTGTCGGCCCTGCTCCACATGCTGGTGGAGGCGGTTTTCTGGTTTCATCCCCTGGTCTGGTTCATCGGCACCCGCCTGGTGGAGGAGCGTGAGCGCGCTTGCGATGACAGCGTGCTGGATACCGGGAAAAAGCCGCGCGATTATGCCGAGATCATTCTCAAGGTCTGCCGTCTCACCTTCCGCTCGCCGCTTCCTTGCGCCTCGGGCGTTTCCGGCTCCGATCTTGACCGGCGCATCACCGCCATCATGGCGCGGCGCGATGCCGAAGATGTCGATCCCAACAAAATTCTCCTGCTGGCCGGCTTGAGCCTGTTCGCTGTGATGACGCCCTTTGTCATCGGCGGATTGAAACCGGCGCCCGCCGTCTCGCTGGCGCAAAGCCTCACCCAGGCTTTCGCGCCCGTGCAGCAGGCCAGCCAGCCTGTGCCGGTGACGGCAGACTTGTCCCGGCACAAGATGCGCGGGACTGCGCGCGCCAATTCCGCATCGGTTCGGCCCCGGACCGTGCTGGCCCCGAAGATAGGCGCGGACCTGCCCATCATCATCGTGCCGATACCTCAATTGACGGCGGACGAAAGCGCAACACCTGCCAGCAAGACGGAAGCCCCGGTTTGCCGGCCGCCGCAATATATGCCGGATTCACACCTGATGGGTCCGCGCGTCTGCCTGTCCCGGCAAGCCTGGGATCAACTCAAGGCGGAAGGGCTTTTGCTGATGCCCGACGGCCGGACCGTGACGGAAAGTTATAACAAGACAAGCGTGTCGCATCCCATGACCTGCGCCGGCGGGCCTATGGGCGCTTCGACGGCAACCAGCTGGAACACGGTCTGCCGTCAATAGCCGCCCGCCCGGCGGCAATCAGCCATCGGTCTTTGGGAAAGGCGATCAGGGCAGCCCGGCATAGGGGAGCCGGGACTGCCCTGCGCCCTCAAGCGCCGGATCAGAACTGATCCGCCGCTGGAGTCGGTACATGCAAGTCCAGCACCGTCACGCCATTGGCCTTGTCGATGTTGGTGAAATAATGCGCGGTGTTTTCCGGCACCAGGATATAGCTGCCCTTCTTGACATGATGGCTCTCCCCGCCCGTCACGCCGTCGCCCGCCAGGTTCGATGAATTCAGGCATTTGGGGTTGGTAAGCGTGCCGCCCAGGATCAGGTCAGCCTCGCCATCCAGCACATAGAAGAATTCCGCCATACGGGTATGCAGCGAGGCGGGCGTGGGCGAACGGCGATATTCCACCGCCGCATGATGCTGGATGCCGGCGCGCAGGATCACCTGCCCCGCCGCCATCGCCTGTTCCGGCTTGATGATCTGCTTGGAGACGCCAACCTTGGCCATCGCCTCGGCGTCGTCCGACAGCATGCGGTTCTCGGGCCCGCCATTGGGTTTGGGCATCACCGGCTCCTTGGCGCACATTTCGCCCTGGTTCACGGCTTGGGCCCAGGCCGAACCGGTGACCGGGACGGCAACGGTAATCAAAGCGGCTGCAAAAACAGTGGCCTTCATAAAATTTTCCCCCCACGTTTTGAAAAAGTCTAGCACCGTGTCGCTCAAAACATTCGTGCAGACACGCTATGGATTGATGCCGAAAATGGATCATCAAAACCGCATGCGCGAAGCGTGATGGCGCGCGTTGCCGTTGCCCAATTTTCGCGCTGCGATAAACAGTTGGTTATTCCAAGCTCTGCCGGTTATCCAAGCGCTGCCAGAAGCGTCTGGTGAGGCCGCGCCGGGATATGCCATAAATATCCCGTCCGAAGGGGAGCCCGCCATGATCCGCCAACTTGCCGCCGCCGCCTGTTTTTTCGCCACCGGCGCCGCAGCACAAACCCCTGCCCCCACCAATCCGCCCGTCCCGACCGTGCCCAACAATCCGGACTACACCGCGCTGGTGGAAGGAAAGCCGGTCGACGCCCGCCAGAACGAGAATAAGGACGATCATCCACTCTACCCCGAACAGACCCGCGCCCCCTATCACAAGACCGCGCCCTACAAGGCGACCGAGATCACCGGCAGCCTGCAGGCGCCTTGGGCGCTGGCGTTCCTGCCGGACGGCAAATTCCTGGTGACCGAGCGGCTGCCTGGCGCGCTCAGGGTGGTGGCCCCGGACGGCACGATTGCGCCGCCGGTTTCGGGCTTGCAGGCGCTTGGCGTGGAATGGCCGGAAACCGGCCTGTTCGATCTGGCGCTGGATCCCGACTACGCCCGCAACCACACCGTCTTCTTTACTTTCTTCGCCTTCGACCGGGGCATGATCAGCGGCATAAGGGTGGCGCGCGCCACCTTCAATCAAGCCGTCAATTCCCTCAGCGATGTGAAAGTGATCTTCCGCGCCAGGCCGCAGACCCCCAATGACGCGCGTTCCGGTGTGGGCACCCGCAGCGGCGGACGGCTGGCGATCGGCAAGGACGGCTATCTTTATATCACCATCGGCGACCGCGATACCGGCAGCTCCTTTCCCTGGCAGGTGGCGCAGACCCTCGACACCCATCTGGGCAAGATCATCCGCATCACCCGCGACGGAAAACCGGCGCCCGGCAATCCTTTCATCGGCCAAGAGGGCGCGCTGCCGGAAATCTGGGCCATCGGCCAGAGAAGCCAGGAAGGGCTCGCCTTCGACAATGACGGCAATCTGTGGGAGACCGAGCACGGCCCGCGCGGCGGCGACGAACTCAATCTGATCAAGAAGGGCGCCAATTACGGCTGGCCCTTGACCAGCCATGGCATCGACTATCCCGGTCCGCCCATGGGCAATGGTGACGTCGCCCCCAAGGGCATCGAGCAGCCAGTCTATTACTGGGCGCCGTCCATGGCTCCCTCCCAAGTCGCTTTCTACAAGGGCAATCTTTTCCCCGAATGGAAGAACAGCGTCTTCGTCGCCATGCTGCGCGGCAATTCGCTGGAGCGGCTGACCTTGTCCGGCGGCAAGGTGATCAACGAGGAGCCGCTGTTGACCGACGTCAAAATGCGCATCCGCGACGTGCGGGTGGGCTCCGACGGCGCGGTCTATGTCCTGACCGACAGCGGCTTGAGCTCCATCACCGACAACACCCAGCCCACATCCAAATTGCTGAAACTGACGCCACGGTAGCGTCATGGGCGAACCGCAAAGACAGTGCGGAGACTGCTCGCTGTGCTGTAAAGTGCTGGGCATTCCCGAGCTTGAAAAGCCCAAGGATGTCTGGTGTCCCAATTTCGCCGCCGGTATCGGCTGCCGGATCTATCCCGACCGGCCGCCCTCTTGCCATAACTTTGTCTGCCGCTGGCTCACCGATTTGACCATGGGGCCGGAGTGGAAGCCCAGCGTCTGCAAGATGGTGGTCGATTCCAAGCCCAGTCTTTTTGTCGCCCATGTCGATCCCGCCGCCAGCCGGCCCTGGCGCGCCGAACCTTATTATTCGGTGCTCAAACGCCTGGCGGCCCAGGGCCTGACGCGACGCATCATCGTGATGGTGATCGAGAAGCGGCGCACCATCGTGATCCTGCCGGATCGTGAGGTGGACCTTGGCATGATCGGCCCCGATGCGCGGATCGCGATAGAGCGGGTGATGACCGCGCAGGGGCCGCAATGGCAACCGCGGGTGATGGGCGCCGGCGAGAAAGGCTGAACCGGCAAGGCCTATGCCTGACCGCCAGGCACGGCGTCGAAAGCAATCGTGGTGCGCACCGCCGGCGCATGGAACGGGTTGGTTCCATGCCACATATAGGATGGAAACAGCAGCAAGCGGCCGGGCACAGGTTGAATGGCGCGGCGAACCGGATTTTTCAGCGGCAGCGGCAGCGAGGGTTCGCCGAATTTGATCCATCCGAGCTTGGCGTCTTGATCCTGCGCCGCCTCGGGCACGGTGACGTAATAGCAGGAGCTGATCCAGCCGCCCGGATGCATGTGGTTTTCATGAAAACCCTGCTCGCGCATCAGCGATGACCAGGCCCCGGTGTAACGGAAATCGCGGCCGCGCCGCGCCAGGAATGGATGGGTTTCGTCCACCGGAAGTTCCGCGACATAGCGGGCAACCGCCTCGTCGATGCAGACCTTCAATTTCCGGATCAGCATCTGGCCTGAGCCGAACAGAAATCCCTGGGTCTGGGTGCCGCCCCGCAAACTCTGCTCGACATATTCCCCCGTCTTGGGGTGTTGGCTTTCGAGCCACGCGCCAAGTTCGGCATTGAAGCTTTCCATGCTGGAAAACCCTTCCGGCGGGTCCAGGTCCATGCAGTGAACTAGCCGCTCCGGATCATTCAACTCTTCGTCCCGCGCATCACCCTTCAACCGCCACGCCGTTCCCAGCAAGGTCAGGCACCCCTGGTCGTAGCGATCGCCGCGCAGTCCCGACTGACAGAAAAATTCGGCCTTGTCATAGTCGCCGGCCATCAAGGCCGCCTTGGCGCCGTTGACGAACATCTCGGCCGTGGCGCCCGGCCGCTTCAGCAGGTCCTCGAAACGCGCGGCCGCATCCCCAAAACGCCCCAGCAACAAAAGACTGCCCGCCACCCCCGCCGCGGCCGCCATATCCTGGGGATCGCGCGTCAGCAGGCCGGCATAGATTTCATGGGCTTCCGCGCTACGCCTTTGATAGGCCAGCATCTCGGCCTTTCCCAGCAACAACTCGCGCGTCTGCGGCGCGCGGTCATAGGAAGCAAGCTCTATCCGCCCCAGTCGGTACAGCATGCTGTTATAGGCGCGATGTATATGCGGGTCGCCGGGATTGCGTTTCAACAGCTTCATGTACAGCTGTTCGCAATCGCCAAAACGCCCCAGTGCGGAAAGAATATCGATGCGGCGTTCGTCGATATTGGGCATGTCGGGCGCCAAGTCCTGCGCGCGCTCAAGGCATTGCAAGGCCTCCTCGCCCTTGTCCTGGGCGCGCAGCACATTCGCCAGATCGCACTGGATGCCGGCCTGGGCCTTGGGACCCTGCGCATACAGCAAGGCGCGCCGCAGCACCGCCTCGGCCTGGGCATGGTCCCCCATTTCCGCCAGGGCGGAAGCCAGCCCGGTAGTGCCCTCGACATTCTCCGGCTGGACGCGCAGCAGCTTTCGGTAGGTGTTTTGGGCATCCTCGAAGCGTCTCAGCTTGCGCTGCGCCTGGCCCAGCGCCAGATAGGCGTCGGCAAAATTCGGGTCGCGCTTGACCGCCTCCTGAAAAGCCGTGATCCCCTTGTCCCACTGGTCCATGCCGGTCAGTGCCCCGCCATGCAAGTAGGCGAAACGGGCGTCCGCCGGCAAAAGACTCCGCACCCGTTCGAGCAGGGAGGCGGCTTCAGGGAAGCGCTTCTGCTGCAACCGGATCACGGCGAGGGTCGGCGACAGCTCGTCTTGCACGCCCCTGGCCAGCAGCGGCTTGAGGGCCTCCTCCGCCCCATCGGGATTGCCTTTCTGCAGCAGCTGCCAGGCCAAGGCCTGGGCTTGCTTAAGTTCCGGCAGCAAATTGCTTGTACGCATGGTGACCCGCGGCAACGGTATTGGCAAACCAGTCTGATGCCTTGACCTTGTCTTCCGCAAGTCCGTGCGCGCCGGCTGCCTCAAACAGCAACGGCGCGGGATTGCTCCCGCGCCGCGCCATTTTCAAGCTTTGCTCCGGCCTAGTCGTCCAACCGGATGCCGACGCGGAAGGAACGGCCCACGCCATCATAGCGGGTGAGTGCCGGACCGCTGCCGTTGTTGATACCGCCGGTGGTGGCGATCCAAGGCGGAGGCGTATTGAAGGCATTGTCGATCGCTCCGAAGAACTGAATGCGATCGTTCAGCCGGTAGGAAGCCCGGATATCCATATAGGCGACATCGGGGACCGAGTTATTGTCCACGTCCACACCCGGGACCCAGACATTCACCAGCCGGGCTGTGCCGATATAGCGGCCCTGCACCGTGAACTCATACGGCCCTTCGCCATAGCTGGCGGCCAAGGTCATATGGAACTTGGCGCCGTCAGCGCCGCCGGCGGTGACACCCTCACTGCCGTTCAACTGGCCGATGGTGGCATAGGTCACGTTCAGCAAGGTGTTGGTCTTCTGATCGGTATAGTTGCCGACCAGATGCCAATCCATCGAGCCGTCGAACAATTCATGGCGATAGTCGCCCTGGAAGTCGATGCCCGATGTGTACTCACCCTGGCCGTTCAACGCCGTGCTGCGTACGAAGTTCACCAGACCCGCTTGGTTGGCGGAGAACAGCGGGCCTGTATAAGGCTGGCCGCTCGCCGAGACCATGGCGGTGGCGAACCCGCCCGACACGGCCGTCGCGATGTACACGTTGTTGCAATAGGCCGCGATGCCAGTGGAGGCGCACAGATCGATGGTCGGCTGGGTACCGAAGCCGCCTGACCGGATCGCGTTGTGGATGCTGATCGAATAATAGTCCACCGACAGCGACAGATTCTCGATGAAGCTCGGGGTCAGGACAACACCACCGGAGATGGTGTTGGCCTGTTCCGGGATCAGCAAGGGATTGCCGCCCTGGGCGAAGGTCAGCGAGACCGGCGCGTTGTTGTGCAGCCGGTCGGTGAAGGTGCTGGTGGAGAAGTTCTGCGGCGCGAACAATTCGCCCTGGTTGGGGGCGCGGATGTCCGAGGACATGGTGGCGCGGATACGCAGATCGTCGATGATCTGGCCGGTGATGCCCAGTTTCCAGGTCTGCACCGCGCCGCTGGTCGAGTAGCTGGTGTAGCGGCCGGCGGCGTTGAAGGACAGCGATTGGACGAACTGGTCCTTCAGCAGCGGAACGTCGAATTCCATGAAGCCTTCTTCGACGTTGTACTGGCCCGCCCAGGAAACGAAGTTGCCCGAGATATAGCCGCCCGCGGCGCCGATGCCGGCCGGGTCGGCGGTCTGGCGTTGCTGCTCCAGGCGATACTCGCCACCCAGAGACACGGCGATCTTGCCCGCCGGCAGGCCCCAGGGCAGAACGCCCTGGCTGGAGACCGAGGCGACGTCCTGGTTGAGCAGGAACAGCACGGTGTCTTCGCGGGCACGGGAAAGCCGGCCGGGGGCGAGATAGTTCATCGCGTCGCGGGACACATTGCCAATGCCAAAGATGTCGATCGGGACGCAGCCGTCGGCCGGGGTGGCCAGCGTCGACTTACAGGCGATGCTGCCCAGCGGCAGGCCCGATGCGCCGACATTGGCGGCGGTCACCGTCACGGCATTCAGCGCATTCTGGTAACGCGCCTTTTCCGTTTGGTAAGGCAACCATTGACGTTCGCGGATCTGGCCGTGCTGGTAATAGGCGTTCCAGGTCCAGTCTTCGCCCAGCAGGTTGAGCGAACCCTCCAGGGTCGCCACGGCACGGGCGAACTGACGATAGTTCATCACATAGCCCTGGCCATAGACATTGTAGAGCGACGCCATGGTGATGTTGCTGAGGTCACGATTGTTCATCGTGTCGTTGGCCACCGTGATGGCCGGAATGCCGCCCGCCGTCATCTGGGCCTGAACGCTGGCCGGAATGAAGGGGTTGCCGCTGTTGATGGTCTGATTGCCGCGTACGCCGGCATTGGAGTAGTTCTGCTCGGCGTTTTGCCCATAGTTCACCTGCAAGGAGGCAGTGATATTGTCGGTGAGCTTGTAGCTGCCATACCCGAACAAGGTCACGTTGTGGTAGGGCACGGCGATCATATTGTCGTTCGGCGTGGAGGTCAGCACGGACGCCGAGCAACTGATGCAGTAGGCGGAGAAATTCGAGGCGGTACCGGGATTGAACGGCGCCGGGGTGGCGCTGGAACCGACGAACTGAATATTTTTCAGCGCATCTTTGGCGGCCAAGGCGGTAACACCACCGACGCCGACAACGCCGGCGCCCGCGGTGCTGCCGGTAATCAGGCCGCCCTGGGTGAAGTTGTTCGCGCCCGGATTGAGCACGGTGATGCGGGCAGGACCGCCCGCCGGACCCTGGAACAGCACCTTCTGGTTATAGAACCAGCCGCGCTGGGTCGCGAAAATCGTGTCGGGGCTCATGGTATAGGTCAATGCGCCGATCAGATGGGCGCGGCCGCCGGCGAATTCGGTGCCGGCCGTCACCTCGGCCTTGTAGGACTGGTGATCCATGCGGGTGGTGTTGCCGTAGGTGAAGCTGCCCTTCACACCAGTGAAGGTCTTGTTCAGCACCAGGTTGACCACGCCGGCCAAGGCGTCGGAGCCCCAGGCGGCGGAGGCGCCGCCGGTCACCACGTCGACGCGGGAAATCAGGGTTTGGGGAATGGTGCCCAGGTCGACGCCGCCTTCACCCGCTTGCGGGTTGGAGGAGACGACGCGCTGGTTGTCGAACAGCACCAGGGTGCGGATAACGCCAAGGTTTCTCAGATTGACGGTATCGATACCCGCATCGCCCTGCGCCGCGTTACCGCTGTGCGAGCCGTTGCTGGGCGAGTCGGACGAGCCGACGGAAGGCAGTTCGCGGATGGAGTCGCCGATGGAGACATGGGCGTCGCGCTGCAATTGCGCGGCCCCGATGACGGTGACTGGCGTGGGCGCTTCATAGCCTTGAATGCTAATGCGCGAGGACGAAACCACGACGCTTTCTACGTTATTGGCGTCCTGTGCCTGCGCGACCGCGGCCGTCGTTGCCAACAGGGCAACCACAGAGCCGCCCAACATGAGCTTCTTACCGAAATTTTCCATTTTCCCCCCCGGGAAGGTTTGAGCGAAAGATTTAAACGAACGCTTCCAGACACGATTTGAGCCGTGTTAGCGCAATCTGGCCGGCAAAGCCTCCGCTGCGTCAAGGGACCTTGCGGGGGGCGCGCGACGATCCTTGCGCACCTGTTTTAAATACAACACGCGTAAATATGAGGCAGATGGCTTGGCCGGCCCTCGTATGTTGCAGCGCATAAGAGCGAGACCCCGGCAAAGTTTTTCCATGAATAGAAAGCTTAAGACCGGTCCGATGCGGGGATCATGACTGAGTTATATTGCGGCGCGTCACGTATTTTCAGTCCCAGAATTTTCATTCTAAATTTCCTGTAATTTTTTGAAAGATTTCCGGCAAAAACCGGGCATGGAATATTGTATGCAACTTAATAACCAATTGGCAGCGCTGCCTTTTACGGATCAAAATGATTCGTTTCAGCGCGCAGCGGCCACGCGCAACGCAGCCGGAAAAAAGGGGGGAATCATGCGGGGCTCATTTTCAGAACGCCTGTTTTCGGGATTGGCGCTTGTATTGATTGAGATGGCGCCTTGCCTTGCCCAACCCGCTGCTCCGCACCCGGATTATGCCGACATCCCGGTCGCGCGCATCGACGATCTGGGCACGGCGATGGAGCTCAAGGCCAATTTCTATCTTCCGCCGCTCTCCGCGCGCGCGCCCGCCATGCCGTTGCTGCTCTACATTCACGGCAAAGGCGGCGCCTATAACGATCCGCGCGACAAGGTGGTGCTGCGCGTGCTGGAGGCGATGGGCAGACGCGGCATCGCCGTGGCGCGCATCGATTACCGCAAAAGCGGGCGGATGCCCGACATGCTGTTCGACACCAAGGCCTATATCCGCTTCTTCCGCGCCAATGCCGGCAAATATCACATCGATCCCAAGCGCGTCGGCATTTGGGGCGTGTCGCGCGGCGGCAACCTGGCCGCCATGCTGGCGGTGACCGGCGATGTCAAGGAGTTGGAAGGCACTGTCGGCGGCAATAGCGGTCAATCCAGCCTGTTGCAGGCCTCGGTGATCGAGTCGCCGCTCACCAACCTGTTTCTCTCCAGCGACGACAAGGCCGCCTCCATGTTCGGCGACTATCTGGGGACCAATGAAACGGACTCCAAGGCGGTGGTCGCCGCCTATCGCGCCCGCGACAGCCAAAGCCCCCGCTGGAAGGACGTGCTGCGCATCGAACAGGTCAATCCGCTGAACTATGTCAGCAAGACCTCCCCGCCCGCCCTGATCATCTGCGGCGGACTGGATCCCGCCAATGTGATCCTGAATTGCAGCGCCATGTTCGACAAATATATCGAGAAGGGCGCCACGGTTTCCTACTACGCCTTGTCCACCGGCACTCATGTGCGGGTGGGAAGCGATATCGAGCGGGCCTCCGCCGACTGGCTGGCCGAACGGCTGTCGAACGACCCGCCGCCGACCTATCCGGACGGACCCTGACCGCTACCGGTTGTAGACGGCTACCAATTATAAGAGAGATGGATCATCCCGCCGTCGGCGGCCGGCTCGATCGAGGTCTCCAGATTGTAGCGCCGCTTGAACGGCGTCCCCACCGCCCAGGCATAACCCGCCGCGATGCCGGAACTGGCCAGGGTGTCATACCAGCGATGCTGATGCGCCTGGACGCGGCTGTAGGAGACGAACTGGGTCAGGACGGAAGCCGGCAGGCCATATTCCCAACCATAGCGCCGCCACAGGAAGGCCGAGCCCGAGGCCGCCGCCGCCGTCGTTTCCGAAGGAAAGGAATGATAGTCGGAACCGTCGGGGCGCTGTTCGCGCACCACCTGCTTGAGCGCAAAGACGGTGCCCACGGTCAGCACCGATTCCACCAAAAGCTGGGCGATGCCGGTATCGTCCTTTTTGTAATAGGCGATGCCGCCCGCCGCCAAGGGCAGCGCGATGGCGATGCCGGTGCCCAGACTCTCGATGGCCTTTTCGCTGGATGTGAGCGGGGTTTTGTTGGGCGTGAAAGCCTGCGCCTGAGCGGCACAAAACACCATAAGGGCGGCAGTCACACCCGCGCGGGAAAATCTCATCGCTCCACCTTTTGATGCGTCTATCGCACCGGCTCCGCATCACAACAAGGCCACGGGAATTTGTAGGCTTTTTCGAGGCCTGCGCGCCAGATGAAATCGCGTTCATGCCGGTTCCGGTGGATTTCGCGATTCTGCGCGGGGTTCCCCGGGGAGCGCCCGGCGACCCGCTTCGGCGGAGTCCTTGCGCGGGCGGCCCGCTCAACGGCCTTTCAATTTTTGTTCCATCTGGTAGGCGATTTGGTCTTTCTCGCTGCGCAGGTTCGTGTCGGGACTCATTTTGTAGAGCCCGCGCAGATAGGCGATGTCATTTTCGCTCAGCGCATTGGCCTTCCGGTCGCAGCCGGAAGCCAGCAGATTCACGATGCTGGGCAATTGCTGGCAGGCATCGAGGGAATTCAACTGGGAGAGCGCCAACAGGGCGATATAGTCGGCAAGAGCGCCGATCTCATACTCCACCAGCCTGTTGGGATCGGCGACGATGATGACGTGATACAGGGAACTGCGCAGGCCATCGCCAAGCCGCGTGCCTTTGACCGCATAGGCTCGCGCGTTGGGAAGAAACACATTCCCCAACCAGAGTCCGGCGCCATTACCTCCGATGTCGAGCTGCGGCCAGCCGTTCACGTCTATTGTCGCGGTGGTGTACCAGGCTTGAACCACATGGCTGACCTTGGCCGTCTGCTCGGCGCGGCCATTGTCGTGATAGCCCAAAAAAGCCGGATGATTCTTGCGAATATTGTCCATATAGCCTTGGGGCGTGGTGGTGAAAACGATTTCGATATTGAACTGACAGGACTTTCCACGGCTGACCGGCGCGCCAACCTGGGCCGCGATGTCCCTGACCCGCTGGGTCACGAATTTGGCGGCCTCGGGCCGAAGCCCGACGGTGATCGGGCATATGCCGTTTTCCCACCGCGCGATCTTGCCGATGATCTGCGTGGGCGCGGCAAAAGATTGTACAAAATTGTCCAACACCTGACGGTTTCGCGCGCCTGTCACCGTGACGCTTTCCGTGGGTGTGCGCGCCGCCTGCGCCAGCGCCAAAGACGGCGCCAGGGCAAACGCAAATAAGGCAGCGTTCAAAGCTTTTTTGGCGCGCAGCATCATTGGCCTTTCAACGCTTGTTCCATCTGGTAGGAAATTTCATTCTTTTGCGTGCCCAAATTCATGTTGGAACTCATTTTGTAGAGGCCGCGCAGATAGGCGAAATCGTTCTCGGTCAGGGCGCTGCTTTTGGTCGCGCAATTCTCGGCCAGCAGGTTCACGATGCTGGGCAATTGCTGGCAGGTGTCGAGCGAGTTCAACTGGGTGAGCGCCAACAGGGCGATATAGTCGGCGAGCGAGCCGATCTCATAGTCCACCAGCTTGGTCGGATCGACGACAATGGTGACAACATGGAAAATGCTGCGCAACCCGTCGCCCAGGTGATTGCCTGTGACGGATGCCGCATGGGCATTGGGGAAAAAATAGGTGCACATACTCGCCGAGGGCGCCGGCGCCGGGCATGGCACGTCGATTTGCAATCCCAGTCCGACGGTCTTGCTGCTGTCGATCTCGATGCTGCCTTTCAAATCCTTGGTCGCGGTCAGGTACCAGGCCTGAATCGGGCGCGTGATCGCCGCCAGTTTTTTGGTTTGATCGCTATTGTCGGCATAGCCCAGGAACCAGGGCTGCTTTTTGCGGATATTGTCCAGCAGAGCCTGCGGCGCCGAGGTGAAGATGATCGCGACATTGTGCTCGCACCCTTCTTTGCTGTTCACGGGCGCGCCAACTTGGACGGCGGCGCCTTTCACCCGCTGGGTGATGAAGCTGGCAGCGGCGGGGCGAAGGCCCACCGTGATCGGGCAGATGCCATCTTCCCAGCGCGCCATCTTGCCGATCAGATGGGTGGGCGCGGCGAAGGATTGCACAAACTTGTCCAGGACCTGACGGTCCCGCGCGCCCGTCACCGTGACGCTTTCGGTGGGCGCGCGCGCTGCTTGCGCCAGAGCCCAAGACGGCATCAAGGACGGCGCCAAGGACGGCGCCAACACCAGACCAAACACCGCCAGCCGCGCGCGCCTCATGCATCACCCTATGACTTGTGTGGAGATAAATACTACAGCGGTAGGTTACTCGCAAGCGGCAGCGCGACGACCCCTACTAGGCCCTGCTTTCAAACAATCGATTGGAGCAGCCGTTTTTCATGCCAGAGGTTGCGCACGCGGGACGGCGAAAGCCGCACCACACCGCTGCCGCGGCGGAGGCGCAAACAACTGACATTCCGTCAGGCGCCTAGACATGGTTCTGACAGATTTTTCAGCAAGGGTGACTGGACTCTACTATCGGTCTATGCAAGATACCTGTCAAGACATGACAGCTTGACCCTATCCTATATTTTCTACATCGTAGAACAAATAAAGATAGCCCGTAAAACCAAGGTTACACCGTTAAACAGGAGCCCCGAATGTCCGCCGCCATCTCCTTGCGCAATGTCGTGAAACACTACCGGCGGGGCAAGGAATCCGTCGAAGTCCTGCATGGGTTGAGCCTGGAAATCCCGGCCGGCCAGTTCGTGTCCCTGATGGGCCCGTCAGGCTCGGGCAAGACCACCATCCTGAACCTGGTGGGCGGGCTGGATCACGCCAATTCCGGCGAAGTGATCGTGGGCGGCGAGCATCTGGAATCGTTGTCGGGCGGCCAGCTCACCAAATGGCGCGGCGGCCATGTCGGCTTCATTTTCCAGTTCTATAATCTGATGCCGATGTTGTCGGCGGCCGGAAATGTCGAACTGCCGCTGCTGCTCACCAATCTCTCCAAGGCCGAGCGCCAGCGGCGGGTCGACATCGCGCTGGAGATCGTCAACCTCAAGGACCGCGCCAGCCACAAGCCCGGCGAAATGTCGGGCGGCCAGCAGCAGCGCGTGGGCATCGCGCGGGCGATTGTCGCCGACCCCCCTCTCCTGCTCTGCGACGAGCCCACCGGCGACCTGGACCGCGCCACGGCGGATGAAATCCTTTCCCTGCTGCAGCAACTCAACCGCCAGCACAAGAAAACCATCCTGATGGTGACCCACGATCCCAAGGCCGCCGATCATGCCAGCCGCCAATTGGAGATGGACAAGGGCCAATTGATCGAGCGCGCCACGGTATCGGCATAGGGCGCGGCCGATGAAATATTTTCCCCTGGTCTGGGCCTCCATCATGCGAAAGCCCACCCGCGCCATCCTCACTTTGCTGTCGGTGATGCTGGCTTTCACCCTGTTCGGCCTTACCATCGGGATGAACGCCACCTTCGCCAAGGTCAAGGAAGACGCGCGCGACGACCGCATGTTCGTCTTTGCCCGTTTCGGCAGCGCGGTTCCCATTGCCCTGGAACGCCAGATCGAAAGCATGCCCGGGGTGGAGAGGGTGGCTTCCAGCAGCGTTATCGGCGGCTATATCCAGGATCCCAAGAACCGGACTTTTGTTGTCATGATGGACGAAAATATCCCAAAGGTATTTCCGGAATACCCGATCACGCCGCAACAATGGCAGTTGATCCACAACGACCGCCAAGGCGTGCTGGTGAGCCAGATGCAGGCCGAGCGCTGGCATCTCAAAGTCGGCGATACGGTTGTCATTGTCTCGCCCGCAGTCAAAAAACTCGACGGCTCTAACAGCTGGACCTTCAAGGTCGCGGCGGTGACCCCGGACATGGCCATCTTCGGCCAAGGCTATATGTTCGGCAATTACGATTATATGGATAAGGCGCGCGTGCTGTCGGATCAGGGCAAGACCGGCCAGTTCCGCGTCAAGGTCAGGGAGGCCAGCAAGACCCCCGAAATCACCGAGCAGATCATAAACAGATATGCCAACTCTTCCACGCCCCTGGATTCCATCACCGAGAAAGTGGCGTTCGATGTTTCCACCGGCACCGGGATGGACATCGCCTCCGTCGATCGCGACGTCGCGCTGGCCGGCATGTTCATGGTGCTGTTCCTCACCGCCAACGGCCTGGCCCAGGCGGTGCGCGAACGCTTCGCCGAATTCGCCACCCTCAAGACCATCGGGTTCAGCGACAATGGCGTGATCGCGCTGGTGTTCGCCGAAGCCGCGCTTCCTTGCGTGTTGGGCGCCGGCCTTGGCATCGGCCTTGCGGCGGTCATCTCCAATGTCATGCCGCATTTTCTGCCGCCGGGTCAGGGCCTGCCCATACCCACCATGACGGTGATGGTGTTCGTCTGGGCCTTCCTCAGCGCCGCGCTGGTGGCCTTTATGAGCGCCGGCTTGCCGGCGCTGAGACTGAAGCAGATGGACATCGCAACCGCGCTTTCGGGACGTTAAGACCATGCTGCGCCAGATATGGATCGTTTCCGCCCTGAATTTCAGAAGCCTGAAGTCGCGCTTCTGGCAGTCGATGGTGATCGTGGTGGGGCTTGCCGCCACCGTCGGCGTGATGCTCTCCATGCTGTCGGTGAGCACGGGCATGCGGCAGGCCTATTATGCGTCCGGAGATCCCAATCGCGCCATCGTGGTTACAAAAGGCGTGGAACAGGAACCCCAAAGCAGCATCACCCGCGCCCAGGCGCCCCTGATCGCGGTCGCGCCGGGCATCGCCAAGGACAAGGACGGCAAGCCGCTGGCCGACCGTGCCTTGATGACCAGCGTGCCCCTGTTGCGCAAGGACGGCAGCAAGGGCTTCACCACCATGCGCGGCCTGTCCGAAAAGGGCCTTGGGGTACGCCCTGAAATCAAGATCGCGGCGGGACGCATGTTCCAGGCCGGCAGGCGCGAGCTGATCGCAGGCGTCGGCGCCCAGATGATGTTCCGGCACATGCAAATCGGCGACAAGGTCATCCTGCCTGACGGCGAATGGCCCATTGTCGGGATTTACAAGACCGGCGATCAGTTGGAAGGCCAGTTGCTGGGGGACACCGAGACCCTGGTCACCGCCCTGCACAAACCCGTCTATACCACCATGCTGGTGCGGCTGGCCTCGCCGGCTTCGCTCGACACCTTTAAGAAGGCGTTGACCGTCAATCCGGCCTTGTCGGTGGATGTGGTCCGCCATTCCGACTGGTACAAGCGGGTCGGCGACCAAAACACCTTTGCGCTGGCCCTGTTGGGTTATGTCGTGGGCACGGTGATGGCGATCGGCGCCTTGTTCGGCTGCCTCAACACCATGTATTCGGCGGTCTCAAACCGGGGCCGCGAGATCGCGACGTTGCGCGCCCTGGGCTATGGCGCCTTTCCGGTGGCGGTATCGGTGATCCTGGAGGCCATGCTGCTGTCGATAACGGGCGCCCTGATCGGGGCCGCCATCGCCTGGGCCTTGTATGACGGCAAACTCGACCTTTTTGGCAATGTGGTCTTCCATCTTTCGGTTTCGCCGGCGCAAATCGAGCTGGGCGTGATCTGGGCCGCGGCGGTGGCGATGGTTGGCGGGCTGTTTCCCTCCATTCGCGCCGCCAAGCGTCCCGTTGTGGAAGCCTTAAGGGCTGTCTGAAATGAGATACTTGCCCTTGATCTGGTCTGCCGTGATGCGCAAGCCGGCGCGCACCATCCTCACCCTGTTATCGGTGACGGTGGCCTTCACTTTGTTCGGGCTGATGATCGGACTGAACGCCACCTTCGACGAAATCGCGGCGCGGGCGCGGGCCGACCGCATTTTCACCAACGCCCGCTTCGGCGGCAACGGCATGCCCATCGCCGTGGCGCATCAGATCGCCGCCATACCCGGCGTCAAGGTCGTAACCGCGGTGAGCGGGATCGCCGGCTATGTGCAGGATCCCAAGAACCAGGTTTTTGTGGCGATGGTGGATAGCAATCTCCCGAAAGTATTCGGCGACTGGGGCATCAGCCAGGACCTGTGGGACGTGGTGCAGAAAGACCGTACCGGCATCGTGATGAGCGAAAGCCAGGCGACGCGCTGGCACAAAAAGATCGGCGACACCTTCACCATGGTTTCCAAGCAGATGAAACGCGCCGATGGCAGCTCGGCCTGGACCTTCAAGGTGCTGGCGATCGGTCCGGATTTCCAGCAAAACAGCAATGGCTACATCTTCGGCAATTACGATTATATCGACAAAGCCCGACCGCTGGCCGACCAGGGCAAGATCGGTGAAGCCGATCTGCTGGCCAATGATCCCGCCACCTCCACGGAGCTGGCGGCGCGCATCGACCATGCCTTTGCAAATTCCGCCACGCCGCTGGTGACCATCACCGAAAAGCTGGCCCGCGCCGGCAATGATTTCGGCGGATTGGACATCAAGAAGATCACCCGCGGCATCGCGCTGGCCGGCATGTTCATGGTGCTGTTCCTCACCGGCAATGGCATTGCCGAATCGGTGCGCGAGCGTTTCGCCGAATTCGCCACCTTGAAGACCATCGGCTTCAGCAGCCGGGCGGTCACCATGCTGGTGGTGCTGGAAGCGGCGCTGCCTTGCATCCTGGGCGCGGCTTTGGGTGTCGGTATCGCCGCATTCTTGGCCGGGAAAATTCCCGCCCTGATGCCGCCCGGTTTCGGAATTCCGCTGCCCACCATGTCGCCCATGGTGATGTTGTGGGCCGCGATCAGCGCTTTTACCGTGGCCTTGCTCAGCGCGGCGCTGCCCATCCTGCGGCTGACGCAGATGGATATCGCCAGTGCCTTGTCGGGGCGGACATAGGTGACGCGCAGATGAACATTATTCGTCAGATTGGGATTGTTTCGCTGATCAATTTCCGCAGCATTAAGCTCAGGCTGTGGCGCTCGCTGGTGATCGTGGTGGGCATGGCCTGCGTGATCGGCGTCCTGCTCTCCATGCTGTCTCTCACCGAAGGCATGTTGACGGCCTATAAAAACACCGGCGATCCCGGCCGCGCCCTAGTGGTGTCAGCCGGCGCGCAGAACGAAGGCAATAGCGCCATTGCCCGCGACAAGGCCCGCATCATCATGGATGCGCCGGGCATCGCCAAGGCGCCTGACGGCTCGCCCATGGCCGATCCCGGCATCAATTCCGGCGTGCCGGTGGTGCGGCTGAACGGCAGGCCCGCCTACGACAATCTGCGCGGCTTCGGTCCCAAGGGCATCATGCTGCGCCCCGAATTCCATCTCGTGTCGGGCCGGATGTTCCGCTTCGGCACGCGTGAGCTGATCGTGGGCGCCTCCGCCAAAACCCAGTTTCAAGGCATGAATGTGGGCGACAAGGTGATTCTGCCCGATGGCGAATGGCCCATCGTGGGCAGCTTCACCACCGGCGACCTGCTCGACGGCCAGTTGATCGGCGACACCGAGACGGTGATGAAGGCGATCCGCCGCCCGGCCTACAACAGCGTGCTGGTGCGGCTGTCCAGCCTTAACGCCTTCGATGCCTTCAAGGGGGCGCTGACCACCAATCCCGCGCTTGCGGTCGATCCCATCCGCCAGTCCGATTGGTACAAGAAAATCAGCGAGGGCTTTTCCACCTTCTTCAATGTCGTTGCCTATGGCATCGCCGTCATCATGGGGGTGGGCGCGCTGTTTGGCTGCCTGAACACCATGTATGCCGCCGTGGCGGCGCGGGGACGCGAGATCGCCACCCTGCGCGCCATCGGCTATGGCGCCTTTCCGGTGGCGGTGTCGGTGGTCCTGGAAGCGGCGGCGCTATCGGTGGCGGGCGCGCTGATCGGCGCGGCCATTGCCTGGGCCTTGTATGACGGGAAAATGGGCAGTTTCAATGTGAGCGTTTTCAAGCTGACAGTGTCACCCGCGCTGATCGGCATGGGCGTCTTGTGGGCGGTGGCGGTAGCGGTGCTGGGCGGAGTGTTGCCCGCCATTCGCGCCGCCCGGCGTCCCGTGGTAGAAGCTTTGCGGGCGACATAGGCTGGAAATATGACAGTCCATAATGACAAATCCTCACTGTTGGACTCGTTGAAGATCGAGCGCACGCCGGTCAGCCGCAAAAGCCCCTCGCCCTGGCTGTACGGCGCCGCGGCGGCGGTCCTGATCGCGGCCGGCGCCGGGGCTTGGTATTTCTGGCCGGACAACCGCATCCCCGTCCATGTCATTACCGCGTCGGCGGAAGGTTCGGGCAATGCGGGTTCCAGCCTGGATGCGTCCGGCTATGTGGTGCCACGCCGCAAGGCCACCTTGTCCGCCAAAATCTCGGGCAAGGTCGCGGAATTGAATTTCGAGGAAGGCCAAAAGGTCAAAGCCGGCGACGTTGTCGCGCGGCTGGACGATTCCAACTATCAAGCGGCGCTGCGCCAGGCCGAGGCCCTGCTCATTCAGGCCAAAGCGGGATACGACAACGCCACGCGTTACTACACCCGCTATCAGGCTCTGCAGGCGCAAGGCGCCATCGCCACCGACCAGGTGGAAAACCAGCGCATTCTTTATGACACCGCCCGCACCCAGTATGACGTGGCCAAGGCGCAGGTGAATGCCGCCGAAAGCGCTCTGCGCGACACGGTGGTGCGCGCACCCTTCTCCGGCGTTGTCACCGTCCGGGTGGCGCAGGTGGGTGAAGTGGTGGCGCCACAGGCCTCGGGCGGCGGCGATACCCGCACCGGCATCCTCACCATCGTCGACATGGACTCGCTGGAGGTCCTGGTCGATGTCAGCGAGAATTACATCGAGCGGGTGCAGGTCGGCGGCGAAGGGGTGATCCATCTCGACGCCTTCCCCGACTGGGACATTCCCGGCTCGGTGATCGCCATCATCCCCACGGCCGATCAAAGCAAAGGCACCGTGTCGGTGCGTGTCGCCATCAAAAGCAAGGACCCGCGCATCCTGCCCAACATGGCGGCGCGGGTCGGCTTTATGACCGCGCCGGAAAAGGGCGCCGCGCAAGCGGTGGCGCGGGTGAGCGTGCCGGTGGGCGCGGTAATCGCCAACGGCAAAACCGGCAGCGTCTTTGTGATCAACGACGACAAGGTCGAGAAGCGCGAAGTGGCGCTGGGCCTCAAGACCACCCAGGCCGTCACCATCCTGTCCGGCCTTTCGGCCGGCGACCGGCTGGCGTCGGACAATCTCGACAAGCTGCATGACGGCGACCGGGTGACGGTCCAGCAATAGCCCCGGCGACCCCGCATTCGGGCCCGCGCACCCCAATCCGGGGGGCGGAGTACCGGAATTGACCCCTTGTTAACCTTGTTTGTTAACTAAGCTATTCCAGCAGCTTGCCTTTCCTTATGGCAGCGCGGCGCCTCTCTGGCGCAACCCAAGATTGGGAAAAATCCATTTGCCCTGAAAAGGTTATGTTGGACTGTAAAGGAACGAATACAGTTTGATTGGCCAAATTGTCATCGAAATGTAAACGAGCCTTACATGCTGGAAAATTTACCAAGCGATTCCGACCGTCTCGAATTGGCACGATTTGTGCTGTCCTGTCCTTTGCCCGGCGCGGCTTCAGGCGAGCAAAGCAGCTTGGCGAATGGAGAATAAAGTGGGCGGACGGCAGAGACGTTTGCAAGGCGAGATGATGGAGTCCGCGCGCGGTGCGCAGCGCGGCTTGTTGCTCATCCTGGCCTCGGCGTTGCTATGGGCTCTGGCGCTCTGGGCCGGCTATCACTACTTCCTCTGATCCTCCATCGGCTTTTTTTCGTTCCTCCATTCGGCTTCAACAGACATCGTTATGCATGAACAGGCACAGCGCGCGCCCGGAATCTGACATCGCTGTCCAGGTCCCTGCTAAAAAAGGCGCGCCATGCCCAGGCATGAAGAGATCTTCAACGACATCTATCGCCGCGACCTGTGGCAAGGCGGCTCCGGCGCCGGCTCGCGCGAGGAGATGACGCGCGATTATCGCGCCCTGCTCCTGCAATTCATGGCGCGCAACGCCGTCGCCAGCGTGGTGGACCTGGGCTGTGGCGACTGGCAGTTTTCCCGCCACGTCGATTGGAGCGGCATCGACTATACCGGCATCGACGTCTCGTCCGTGGTGCTGGAAAACACGGCGAAATTTTCACAACCGGGCGTGCGTTTCCTGCAGGCCGACGCCACAAGCGATGCGCTGCCGGGCGCCGATCTGCTGCTGGCCAAGGATGTGCTGCAGCACTGGTCCAATGCCGACATCCTGGCCTTTTTGCCCAAGCTGGCGAATTACAAATACGCCCTGATCACAGGCAGCTTTCCGCAATATGCGCTGGGCCATGTCAATCGCGACATGCCCACGGGCGCAAACTTCCGTCCGGTCGATCCCGCCAAGCCGCCCTTCAACCTCAAGGGCGGCTTCATCCTGTCGTTCGTAGCCGGCGATCCCAAGCTGGTGTTTCTCTGGACGCGCAGCTAAGGGACGGCCGCTCGCCCAAGCGATTGTGCTCGTTCTCGCAGGCCCACAGTATCTCACGCGTCAACCGCTCCGGCCGCATGTCGCGCAGGATTTTGGCCGATGAGCAGGGTTGCCTAGCGACAGCGTAGGCAACGCGCGGAGCCGTTCAATTTCCGGCCGCTCGCTTGGGCTCGCGGCGTTCGCCGCTATCGCAGGTCCACCGGACCTGCTCACGCGCTTTGCGCGCCACGGCTCACAGCACGCGCGACGCACTCAGCGGGCAAAAGCCAAGCGACGGCTACTTCCGGTAATACATCGGAATTTCGCCGGCAACCTTGCTGTGCAACCGATAGAGACTGGTCGAGCCGGTGAGATAGACCGTCTTGCCGTCTTCCGCGAAGCCGACATTGGCCACGATCTCCGGCACGATCAGCTGGCCCAGCACCTTGCCTTGCGGGCTGATGATGCGCACGCCGCCCGGCCCCGTCGCCCACAGATTGCCGCTTGAATCCACCTTCATGCCGTCCGGCACGTCGGGCGCCGTGCCGGGCCAGGAGATCAGCTTGCGCGGATTGGAAAGCTTGCCGTCCGCGCCGACATCATAAGCGCGGATATACATGTCGGGCATGGAGTTGGAGATGTACAACGTCTTCTCATCCGGCGAGAAGGCGATGCCGTTGGGCTGGCTCATGTCGGTGACCGCCGGGGCGAGCTTGCCGCCGGCATAGCGCCACACCGCATTGTATTTGAGTTCTTTCTTGGGATCCTTGTCCATGTCGGGCAGGCCGAAGGACGGGTCGGTGAACCACAGCGCTCCGTCCTTGGTGAAGAGCAGGTCATTGGGGCTGTTGAGGCGCTTGCCCTGATATTTGGACAGGAAGGGCTTGAGATTGCCCTTGTCGTCCATCCGCTCGATGGTGCCGATCGCCATGCGGGTGAGCAGGATGGAGCCGTCCTTGTCGGTGATCATGGCGTTGGAGCCGAAATTCTTGTCCGGCGGAGCGTTTTTGAAACCGCCGGAGTCGTTCAATATCACCGTCACCTTGTTGGTCGCGGGATCGTAGGTGCGCACCTTGTCGCCGCGTACGTCCGAGAACCACAGCTTGCCCTCCTTCCACATTGGCCCTTCGGTGAAGATAAAGCCGGTGGCGACTTTCTCGATCCTGGTGCCGGGCGCGATCACGGTGTCCAGCGCCGGATCGAGCTTCTTGATCGAAGTCCCTTGCGCCCAGCCCGGCGCAGCCGACAAACAAAGCGCGGGCGCGGCCAAGACGGTGCAAAGAAAAGCGGCGGTGAGATGCTTCAGCATGGTTTTCCTCCCAGGATTTTGGCGCAAGCTTATACAGGCGCGGCGCTGCCTGTCATCCCCGCTTGGGCTACTGGCGCGAGATCATCACCTGGATGGTCTCATTTTTGTTGCCGGAAAGCTGGACCACATGCCGCCCCGGCTGGAGGACGAAGGACACCATCTTGCAGCCCTCGCCATGGCCATGGGCGCCGGAAGCGACTGCCGCGCCATCCTGCACCATATCGATCCAGGCATTGCCCGACAGCGCCACTTGATAGGTCCCGGCTTCTCGCACATCCACCGCCAGCATGCCGCCATAGCTTCCCGCCGCACCGCTTTTTTCCGGCGCCATCACAAAGCGAACATCGTTTGCCGGATGCAGGGTCACGCCGGCGGCCTTATCCAGCATCAACCGGGCCGGCTCCAAGTCCGGCGAAGCGGCGGCGGCTTTCACTTCGGCATTCCCGCTTGCGGACAAAGCGGGACAAGCGGACTGGGCGTAGGCGCCGGAGACGAACAACAGGGATGCGATCAAGGAAATGGCGAAGCGTCTCATGCCTTCCTCCAGATACGGCAAGGATGCGCTATGTATAAGGGAATATAGCGAGAAAGGTAAGCGTAAACGGCACCCATCCGCGCGAGGTTCAAGTTTCCAGAATGTTATTGGGCAGCCGGTTTTTGGGCGCGCCCTGGAGCGGGAAATGCTTGGCCAGCGCCGCGCCGCAGATCTCGATGGCTTTGACAAAGCCGTCCGCCGGCTTGCGGGCCTTCATCCCTTCGACCAAGGCCGCGACGCTTTCATGCCACGGCCCCTCGCCCACCGCTTTGTGAATATTGTCATGCGCCACCAATTCCACCCGCCGGTCCGCCAGGGAGGCATAAATCAGGATATGCGGCTCGGCGCGCGACAGTCTCGCGCCCACCGCCACGAAATGCCGCCGCGCCGCCTGGCGCACGCGATACTGCTTCAAGGCGCCCGGGGTCATCAGCCGCCGCACCCGGGGCAGCGCCACGATGACAGCGACCACCAGAAAGATGCCCGCCTGCACCAGGGCATAAGTAGAAAGGGCGCGCACGATCAACCCGGCCATGGCGCGCGCGCTCTCATCCGTCCAGCTGGAGAAGATGGAAGCCAAGGCCAGCCGGTGCAGTCCCGAGAGCACCAGGATTGGGGGTACGGCAAAGGCGGCCACCGTCGCCCACAGCAGCGGTACTTCGCGGTAGCGCGACACCTGTCGGGTCAAGACACAGAATATCTCGCCCGAGGTCTTGTTTTCCGCCTCGGTGATGGCGGCGGCGATGCGCGCTTTGTCGGCCTGACTCAGCATGGGGCGATCCTACCAGCTTCCTGACGATCCGCCGCCGCCAAAACTGCCGCCGCCGCCGCTGAATCCACCGCCGCCGGACCAGCCCCCGCCGCCGCCGGACCAGCCGCCAAAGCCGCCGCCGCGCCCGCCGCCCATGAACAGAAAAGGCAAAAGACCCCAGCCACCAAACACCCGCAGGATCACAAAGATAATGAATAACGCTATTAGGAAACCCGTCGGCCCGCCGCCGCCATTGTCCTCTTGGCCCTCTTGCGCGGCGGCCGCGGCGCGTTTTTCCGCCTCCGACGGGTCCAGCGACAATTGCTCGACCAGGGCCGCCACCCCGGCCTCCACGCCGCCATTGAAATCGCCGGCGCGGAATTTGGGCAGCACTTGGCTCTGGATCACCACCGAGGAAAAGGCATCGGTAATGATGGGCTCCAGCCCATAGCCCACCTCGATGCGGGTTTTGTGCTCATGGGGAGCGACCAGGAACAGGATGCCGTTGTTCAGCTTGCCCTGGCCGATACCCCAGGCCCGCCCCAACTGATAGCCGTAGTCGGAAATCTCATAACCCTGCAGCGAGGGCAGCGTCACCACCACCAACTGGCGCGAGGTCTTCTGCTCCAGCGCCGCCAGCTTCTGGGTGAGGTCGGCCTTGGTGTCCGCCGACAGGATATTGGCGTCATCCACCACCCGCCCGGTCAGCACCGGAAATTTCGGCGCCGCCCAGGCGGGCGTTAGCAGACAGAGAAAGGCAAGCGTGGCGGCAAGAAACCGCATCGGAAGAGCAAGTTGGGACCAGCTGGAACCACTGCGCCGGAGGGATTTTGTGGCGTGGGCAGGAGAAGGGCGCAGCTCGTATCGGGCTATACGGGCAAGCCCTTCGACGAACCCACGACGCAAAAGACCCCGGCCCTTCGGGTTGCGTTCCGGTGGGCGCCCGCGGCGTCGCCGCGCTCGACCGTATTTCCCGATACGCTCTTCGCGCGTCTTCTGGCGGATCACCTCACCGGAACGCAACGCAGTCGCTTCCATCTGGTCCCAACTTGCTCTCTTACGGCTTGGTCGGCTGCGTGCCCGGCTGGGCTGCCGCCGGCGCCGGGGGCGGCGCCGCACTTTGCGCACCGGGGAATACCGTCGGCGCGGATTGCGCAGCCGCGCTGGCGGCAAAGGGTGTCGCCTGCTTGTACGACTTGTAGAGCGTTGCCGCCCACAGCGAACCCGGAATGGTCACCAGCTCGGTGTTATAGTCCTGCACCGCCGAATTATAATCGCGGCGCGCGATCTCGATGCGGTTCTCGGTGCCCTCCAGCTGCGATTGCAGCGCCAGGAAGTTCTGGTTGGATTTCAGCTCCGGATAATTCTCGCTGATCGCCATCAGCCGGCCCAACACGCCGGACAATTTATCCTGCGCCTGCTGGAATTCGGCGAATTTGGCGGGATCGGTGATGGTGGAGGCGTCCACCTTGACCTGGGTGGCCGAGGCGCGGGCCTGGGTCACCTGGATCAGCACCGTCTGCTCCTGCTTGGCATAGGCCGCCACGGTATTGGCCAGGTTGGGGATCAGGTCGCTGCGGCGCTGATAGGCCGCCTGGACGTCGGCCCAGCGCGCCTTTACCGCCTGGTCCTTGGTGGGGATGGTGTTGACGCCGCAGCCGGCCAACGCCAAGGCCAAAGTCAGCGTTAGACCGAACGCGGCAGCCAGTTTGGGCAACTGTTTCCAAATCGACATGGTAGCTCCTCTAGGGCCGGACAGGGGCCAAATACCCGCGCTGAAAGATGGGGTATGTTCCGGGAACCGCAAGGGTTAAATTGGACAGGCCGGGGCTTGATTTCCCGATTGCCGTTCTTACGCAGCGGCGCCAGGGTTGGCTCTTTGTATAGCCGCCACCCCCAATTCCAGCGTCGGCCGGACAGAAAACGGCGCTACCCTTGCCCGGCACAAACATGGAGGCTCCCGTGAGATCCTTCGTTCAAATAAGTCTGGCCCTGCTGCTTCTGCCGGCCGTCAGCGCCTTTGCCTACAGCGGCGAGAAACTGGCTTCCCAGGCCAAACTCACCATGGCCGACGCCCAGACGATCGCCTTGAAAGCCCGGCCCGGAAAAATCACCGACAGGGAGCTGGAACGCGAGAAGGGCGGCTCAGGCCTGCGCTATTCCTTCGACATCAAAAGCCAAGGCCTCACCTACGAGGTAGGAGTCGACGCGGCGGATGGCAAAGTGCTGGAGAATGCCAAGGAAGGTTCGCATCCGGACTGACCGTCACGGTCTCTATTCGGCGGCTCCGTGAGACGCCACCTCGTCATCGGCCAGTTGGCGGAAGGTGCCAAACCGCTTCTGCACATTGTCCAGATAGGTGTAGAGCACCGGCGTGATGTAAAGCGTCAGCAGCTGGGAGAACAGCAAGCCGCCGGTGACGCACAGGCCCAGCGGGCGGCGCGCATCCGCGCCCATCCCCGATCCCAGGGCGATCGGCAGGGTCCCCATCAGGGCCGCCATGGTGGTCATCATGATGGGGCGGAAGCGCACGATCGCCGCTTCATAGATCGCCTCGGCGGCGCCGACCGCCTCGCGCCCGCGCTGCTTCTGCAGGGCGAAGTCGATCATCATGATGGCATTCTTCTTGACGATGCCAATCAGCATGATCATGCCGACAAAGGCATAGAGCGTGAGCGGGATGCTGGTGACATAGAGCATTAGCAGCGCGCCCAGCGCCGCCGAGGGCAGGCCCGACAGGATGGTCAGGGGGTGAACGAAGCTCTCATACAGAATGCCCAAAATGATATAGACCACGATCACCGCCACCAAAAGCAACCAGCCCATATTCGAGGTCGAGCTTTGGAATGCCGCGGCGTTGCCGGCAAAGCTGCCCGACACGCTGGTAGGCAATCCGCCGATCTTGTCGGTGGCATTGCGCACCCCCGCCACCGCATCGCTCAGCGCCTTGCCCGGCGCCAGGTCAAAGGAGATGGTGACGGCGGGAATCTGCCCGGAATGATTGATCGATGGCGGCATGGTGCGGCGCCCTATCGTGGTCACCGCCGTAAGCGGCACCATGCCATTGGTGCCGCGCAGATACAGCCGCGATAACCCGCTGGCGTCGAGCTGATATTGCGGCAGCAATTCCAGGATCACCTGATATTGGTCGGTGGTGGCGTAGATTTGCGATACCTGCTGGCCGCCGAACGCCAGGCCCAGCGTGCTCTGAATATCGTCAGGGGTCACCCCCAGCGCGGCGGCGCGGCCGCGGTCGATCGCCACCTTCACGGTGGGCGAAACCTTGTCCTGGTCGCTGTTGACGCCCACGAAGGTCGGATCGTCCTGCAGGGCGAGCGTCATCTGCTCCGCCGCCTGCTGCAATTCGGTCAGGTCCAGCCCTTGCAAAGTGTATTGATAGGTGGAGCGGGAGAAACGCCCGCCGACCCGGATGATGGGGGGGTTGGAAAAAGTGATGGCGGTGCCGGGAATGTTGCGCAGCTTGGCGCGCAATTCGCTGGCCACTTCGTCCGCCGACAGCCTGCGCTGCGACAGGGGTTTCAAGGCGATGTTCATGTCGCCGCCCTCGTCTCCCTGGACATCGGCGACATTGGGATCGGCCTCGATCACCCGCATCACCCGCTGGGTGTAAGCCACCACCTGGTCGAAGGAGGTGCCGGTCTGGGTCTGCACGCTGCCGCGCAGCTGGCCGGTGTCGTCGCTGGGCAGAAAATCCTGCTGCATGATCGAAAACATGCCGACATTGGCCAGGATGCTGGCGGCGAACACGCCCAGGATCACCTTGCGGTGGCGCAGCGACCATTTGAGCGTCCTGTCATAGGCATGCTGCAGACGGTCGAACACCGCCTCGTTCCAGCGGTAGATCCAGCCATGCGCCCGGTGCCGCTCATCTTTCAGCACCCGGGCGCAGAGCATGGGCGTCAAGGTCACCGAGACGAAGCCCGAGATCAGGATGGCGATGATGATGGTGACGGCAAATTCGTGCAGCAGCCGCCCCACAATGCCGCTCATGAACAGGATGGGAATGAACACCGCCGCCAGGGACAGTGTCATGGACAGGATGGTGAAGGCGATTTCTTCCGAGCCGCGGCAGGCGGCGCGATAGGGCGTCTCGCCCAGTTCGACATGGCGGACGATATTCTCCAGCATCACGATGGCGTCATCCACCACAAAGCCCACCGAAAGCGTCAATGCCATCAAGGACAGATTGTCGAGATTGAAGCCCAGCAGCTGCATGCCGGCGAAAGTGCCCAGGATGGTGATCGGCAAGGCCAGTGACGGGATGATGGTGGCGCTGATGGTGCGCAGGAACAGGAAAATCACCGCCACCACCAGCGCCGCCGCCAGGATCAGGGTGAATTGCACATCATGCACCGCGGCGCGGATGGTCTGGCTGCGGTCATAGAACACTTTCATCTGGATGCCGGCCGGCAGTTGGGCGGCAAAGCGCGGCAGCACCTTGTTGATCTGGTCGACGATCGCCATGGTGTTGGAATCGGGCTGGCGCTGCACCGCCACCGTCACGGCGCGCCGGTCATTCAGCCAGTCGATGGAGCGCACATTCTCGAAACTGTCCACCACCTTGGCGACATCGCCGAAGGTGACCGCGCCGCCATCGCGATAGGCGATCACCTGTTTGCGATAGGCTTCCGCGTTATCGAGCTGGCCTTCGGCGCGGATAATGGCGTTCTTGGTGGGGCCGTTCAGCGTGCCCGAGGCCTGATTGCTGTTGGTGGAGGCCGCGGCCTGGGCCAAATCCAGCAAGGTCATATGCCGCGCCGCCAGCGCCGCAGGATCGGCCTGGATGCGCACGGCGAAACGCGCCTGACCGAAGATATTTACCTGCGAAACGCCGTCCAGGGTGGAAAGCTGCGTGGCAAGCAGGCTTCGCGCATATTGGTCCACCTTGGAGATCGGCACTGTGTCGGAGAACAGCGACACGAAGAAGATCGGCTGCTGGGACGGATCGTTCTTCCTGAGAAATGGCGGATTGGGCATGTTGCGCGGCAGCCGGCGCAGCACCCCGGTGATGGCCGCTTCGACATCGGTGGCGGCAGTATCGACATTGCGCTCCAGCCGGAACTGCAGCGTGATGTTGGTGTTGCCCAGCGCGCTGCGCGAGGTCATGGATTCCAGCCCAGGCACCGAGGCAAAGGCGTTTTCCAGCGGCGTCGCCACCGCCGAGGCCATGGTCTCGGGGTCCGCCCCCGGCAGATTGGCCTGCACATTGATGGTGGGAAAATCCACGTTGGGCAGTTCGCTGACCGGCAAAAGGGCGTAACCGAACAGGCCAAAGATGATCAGGGCCGCCATCACCAGGCAGGTCATGACCGGCCGCTGGATGAAAGGCGCTGACAGGTTCATGGATGTTGCTTGGCGCGCTGCTTGGGGCCACGCGCCGCGCCAGGCTCGCCAGGCGTGGTTGCTGGCGCCGGCTTGTCCAATATTCTGACCGCGCCGCCGGGCGTCACCCGGAGCTGGCCTTCCACCACCACCGTATCGCCCACAGCGACGCCCTTGCCCGCAATCGCCACATTGACGCCATCATCGGTGAGCACCTCCACCGGGACCTGCTGCGCCTTGCCGCTCTTGATCACAAAAACAAAGGAGCCGCCGGGACTGTCATTGACCGCGTCGCGCGGCAAAACCAGCGCGCCGGGAATGTCGTTAAGCTGGACCGTCACATTCACCAGCTGACCCGGCACCAGGGAAAGATCGGTATTGGGAAAATTGGCGCGCAATTCGATGGCGCCGCTCTGGTTGCTCACCATGTTGCTGACGAAGTCCACCGGCGCGGATAAGAGCTTTCCGGCGCGGTCGCGTACATCCAGGCTGGCGAGCAGCGGCTGGGTCTGCTGGCGGGCCTGGATGCGGGGAAGCTCGCTTTGCGGCAGGGTGAAGGAGACTTTGATCGGCCGCACCTCCGCGATGGTCACCAAAGGCGCGGTCTGGCCGTTGGAGCTGGAGATCATATTGCCCGGCTGCATCAGGATGGGGCCGGTCTTGCCATCCACCGGCGAACGGATCTGGGTGTAATCCAAATTCAGCCGCGCCATGTCCAACGCCGCCTTGTCGGCGGCCACCGTGGCGCTCATCACATCGGCATTGGTTTCGGAGGTGTCGCTGAGCTGCGCCGAGATGGCGCCCTGCGCCCTGAGCGAGGCATAACGGTCCTTGTCGCGCATCGCATTGCGCAGTTGCGCCTGATCGCGTTGGTAGATGGCCTGGGCTTGCGCCAGCGCCGCCTGGAACGGCCGGGGGTCGATCTGGAACAGAAGATCGCCCTTTTTGACAAACTGGCCTTCCTTGAAATTGGCGCTTTCCAACGTGCCCTGCACCCGCGCGCTCAGCTGGACCAAGGTGTTGGCGACCACCGTGCCCAGGCTGCGCTCCACCACCGCCATGTCGCGCTGTTCCACCACCGCCACCCGCACGGGCGCGGCATTGCCGCGCCGCTCGGCGCCACTGTCGCCACGGTTGTTGAAATACCAATAGCCGCCCAGCACCAGCACCAGCAGCCCGCCGCCTATGGCCAGGCTGCGGGCGCGGGGCAGATGGCCCGGTCCGGCGACGGAAACCGGCCGCTCCAGGTCTTTGCTATTCGGCTGAAACATCCGCTTATTGTACCCCAAACAGGCTTTTATTCTTGGTTTACTCCGGCCCCGGCCCCGGCCCAAGGCTGGCGCGGCCGCCCCCAGGCTATAACTTTTGCCAATGTGAAGGCTCTCAGAGGCTGATGGCCCCTCCCGGGACCAGCCAAGAGGTTTCGCCAAACTTGGTTTAAGCTGACCGCTTCCACTGCCGCTCAGGGAGAAAAACATGCAGGCAAAATGGATAAAGGGCGCGACCATCGCGGTGGCGCTGACCGCCGGCTGGCTGGCCGGCATGGCGAGTTCGTCCCTGACCAAGGCAAAGACGCCGCGCTTTCCCGAACTCACCGTGGCGCAACTCAACGATCAGCAGCGCCCGATCGCGGAGCATATTCTCACCTTCTCCCGGGTGGGCATCGCAGGGCCCTATCACATCTTGCTGCGCTCGCCCCAGGCCGCCCAGCAGATCATCAACCTGATGGATTATGTGCGCTTCCAATCGACGGTGCCCAACCGGCTGAGAGAATTCGCCATCATGATCCAGGGCCGGCTGTGGCGCAGCCAGGTGGAATGGGCCGGTCATTATGACCCCGCCATCAAGGCGGGCGTCTCGGCCGAAACCCTGGCGGCCCTGAAAAGCAACAAGCGGCCGACCACGATGAAGCCGGACGAAGCGGCGGTCTATGATTTCTGCATGGAGCTTTACACCAAGCATGAAGTGTCCGACGGCACTTATGACAGGCTGCATCAGGTCCTCAACGATCAGCAGATCGTCGATCTCACCTTGTTGAGCGGCCTCTATGTCACGGTCGCTTCGGTGATGGCCATGGCGGAACAGGGCCTGCCGCCGGGATGGGAGCTGGGATTCAAGCCGGGCGAACCCTGAAGCTTAAGCCGGCTCTTCGAACATCGCGTTGAGCAGCTTGCCAGAGGCGCCGCCGGCAAGGCCGTCGAAAGAGCCTTGCTTGATTTCTTCGGCGACCTTGAGCATGGCGCCCCAGGCGGAGCGGGCCAGCGCGCCGCCGATGCTGATGCGCCGCACTCCGAGGCCGGCCAGTTCCGCCACCGTGAGCCCGGGTCCGGACACCAGCACATTCAGCGGCTTGGGCGAGACCGCCCGCACCATGGCGGCGATATTCTCCCGCCCCTGCACGCCGGGGGCATAGAGACAATCGGCCCCGGCTTCGGCGAAGGCCACCAGTCTTTCGATCGCCGTTTCCACCGGGAAACTGTTGCTCAACAATCCCTCGGTCCGCGCCACCAGGATCACATCCTGTCCCGAACGGTCGATGGCCGCGCGGGCGGCGCGGATGCGCGCCACCGCATAGTCGAAATCATACAGCCCGGCGCCCTTGAGCTTGCGATCCTCGATGGAAAGCCCCGCCACGCCGGTGGCGACCGCCAAAGTGACATTGGCGGCGACGCCTTCGGGCGTGTCGGCAAAACCTTCCTGGAAATCGGCATTCACCGGCAGCCGGGTGGCGGCGCAAAGCTCGGCCAGATGCATCAGCACATCGTCGCGGGTCACGCCATAATCGGGGCGCCCCATGGTCCAGGCATAACCCGAACTTGTGGAGGCCAGGGCCTTGAAGCCCAGACGCTGCAGCAGCCGCGCGCTGCCCACATCCCAGGGATTGGGCAGGACGAAACAACCCTCCCGGTGCAGGGCGCGGAATTCTGCGCGCTTGGCGGCGGCGTCAGCCATGACCGGACTATGACTTGCGGCCCGGCATGGCGCAAATGCCGGGCCGTAAGGTCAGCTATGCATCTCGTTCTGCCTGGCTCTTTGCCTTGCGGCGGCGCATGGCGATCGCGCCGGCAAGGCCCACGCCGAATACCGACAGAGTGAAAGGTTCGGGCACATCCAACTCGCCGAACAATCCGTCATTCTCGCCATTGATGCCGGCGGTGAAGAAGACCGCGTTTTTCGGGCCGCCTGAGGCGCCATTGCCGACGCCCAGGTCCCACAAGCCGTCGATCGAAATGGGATTGCCGTTATTGTCCAGCAATTGGCCCAGGAAGGCATAGCTGTTGGGATCAAAGGCATCGATGGTGCCGTTGCCGAAATTGCCCACCAGCAGGTCATCGCTGAAGGGGCCGAAATTCGACGGCGCGATGAGCAGGCCCCAGGGCGCATCCAGCGGTCCGCCGGTATCGGCTACCCGTTGGATGAAATTGCCGCTGGTGTCGAACACATCCACCAGGCCAAGGCCGGCGCCATGATCCTCATCCTTGCCGCCACTGGAATGGGCGTAGGTGACATAAATCTTGCCGCCCAGATTCTTGATGCCGAAGGGCGAATAGTTGGCGGGCAGATTGGGGTCCGTGAAGGTTCCGGGCAGCACGTTGGTGGGACTGAAACTGGAATTGAACACGGTGACCTTGCCGTTCACAAAGTCGGTGGCATAGAGAAAGCTGGCAGAATTGATGGTGCCGATCGCCAGTCCCTTATAAACCGCGCCCGACCCCGACAGATCCGCCATCCGCACGGCAAGGGTGCCTTGCGCCCCATTCCAGGCGGAAATGGTGCCGTCCTCACTCGAGAATATGAAGGTCGCCTTGCCGCCGGTGGGCAGCACGAAATGGGTGGCGCTCGGATCGTTGTTGAACACCAAGCCGGTCGGCGCCGAGGGCGGGTCTCCTCCCGCTGCCGGGGGAACGGTGACAACCAAGCCCTGCTTGGCCCCCGTGTTGCCGTTATAGAGTGTCGAAAGCCCGGTCCCGTTGTCGGAAACCCACCAGGGACTTGTTCCCGAGGACGCCATGCCCCAGGGATTGACCAGCTGCGGATCGGTCACCTTCGCCATGCCAGGAACATTCGAAACCAAGTCGATCTGGTTGTACTGGGCAAAGGCTGGTGTGGCGGACAACAGGAACATGGCCGTGACGGCGGCACGGCCGGATATCAGGACTGATTGCATTCTCGGACTCCCATCTACATGGCAGCCCTCGCGCGGACTATCCGCGACCCCACCTTAACCATAAGCAAGGTTCCTGCCGGACAATATCTTCTCGTAAAAACAAGGGGATGACTTTTTTGAACTTTCGGATATGTCAAATCCGTTGCCAGAAAACCGACGCGAACTGAATACAGCCCGGCTATTTGCGCGGCGCGGCTGCGTTTTGGACCGCCGATTGCCTTACAGGCGCGCCTTCCTCCTTTGCCGCCGCGAGCAGCGGCCCGCAATTGGCATCCTTGGCCAGGCCCGGATCGACAAAGGCCAGGATGGCGGCAAACGGATTGATCAGGCCCAAGGCCAGGCCGATCCCGCCTTGCGTCACGGCCGAACCGGCTTCCAGACCCAGCGCCGGATGCTGCCAAGGACCCTTCATGGTGATGGGCGCGCGCAAGCGCATCAGTTGGAAATGCTTGGGCTTGCCCTGCAGCCGCAGGTCCAGCGTCTCGTCGCGCAGGTCGATGGTGCCGCCCGCGTCAATCCGCACCGGGTCGGTGTCGATGACGAATTGCCGGCTGGTGAGCAATCCTTGCCTGGCGTCAAAACTCGCCACCGCGCAACGCAGATTGGTGTTGGAATTGTCGCCGCCCAGGCTGAGGCTCAAGGCGGTCAAGACATCCACCCCGGTCCATTCCGCCAGGCTGTGACGCATGCCGCCCGACGGCACCACCGCGGTAAAGCTGCCGCTGGCATTGGCCGCCGCGGCATGCACGCTGTTGCCGGTCCCGGTCAGAACAGCGCGCGCTTCCAGCATGCCGGAGATCGGCTTGTCGCTGCTTTTGATGAAAGTCTCGGCATGGATGTCGGTGATCCGCGCATCCACCGTGGTGGTGGGAACAGGTTTGCGCGCATCCACCTTCAGCGAGCCGGCGAGCTTTCCCTGGGTGAAGCTGAAAGCCAGCGGCTTGAGATTCAAGACGCCATTTTCCACGCTGATATGGGTGGCGAGACCGCGCAGCGGGAAATCGCGCGACTGGATGGCGCCGGCGCTATAGTCCACTTCCGCATTGGTCTGGCGCAGCCGCTCGGTATGCAGCACCGTGTCGGGCAGAAGATATTTTTCCTGAACCGGCGCCGTCTTTCCGCCGCCCACCAACGGGCCCAGATCGGCAAACACCAGCACGCGCGAGGCGATCCTGCCCCTGAGCGCCGGAATCTCATGGGAGACGTCCACCGTCAGGTTGCCGTTGAGATCGGTGCCGCCCGTCACCGCCTGGATGTCATGGAGATGGTAGAGACTGCCGTTCCGGCTTACACCCAACCGCATGCGGTAGGACGGGGTGCGCGGCAGGACCAGGCCGGTAAGGAAATAGAGATCGGCCAGGCTGGGGCCGCTGACCTTGACGCTGGCCTCGTAGCGGTCGAGATGGAAAGGCTGGATGATCCTGCCATCGACCGTGGCATGGGTGTCGCCCGCTTTCACGTCGGCGGTGAAGCTGTAGGGCTTGCTTTCATCGACATTCAACAAAGCTCCCCCTCTCACATCGGCGATGAACTTGCTTTTGTTGAGCGTGCCGTCGCCCGTCAGGGTGAAGGCCGAGCCGCTCTTGGAATCGGGCGCCGCATTTTCTTCCGAACTCACCGTGCCGGTGAAATGCAGCCGGCGCACGGCATCGTCGATCCGGACATGACCGTCATGCACCAAGAAGCGCTGAATGGGCGGCAGCTTCCAGGCGTCATTGGGCGTCTTGTTGCCGCTGTCCCAATTGGTGCGTCCGCTTTCATCGCGCACCAGGAGCACATCCGGCCGGTCGATCTCCACCAGGGGCAGGATCAGCCGGCCGGAAAACAGCGGCAACAGGCGGAATTCCAGCTTGAAGTCATCGACCTTGGCGGCCTGAGGCGTGCCCACCCATTTGGGATTGCCGACATAGATTTGGCTCGCGTCTATGCGCGGCTGCCAGGAGAACAGCTTGACCGCCAGCTGGCCGTCGATCCGCACTTCCCGTCCTGTCCGGTGAGACAGATAGCGTCCCAAGGGTCCGCGCATCTGGTTCCAGTCCAGGAAATAGAGCGTAACGATGGCAGCGAACAAAACCGCCAGCAGGGTGATACCGCTCCATTTGAGAAAGCCCCGTCCGGTAAAGTGGAAGTCGCGGAAGTCCGAGACGATGCGTTCGCGCACCGCCGCCCGCGACCAGCGGTCATGAAAACTCTCGGAATGGCCCAGGACAGACATGCCGGATCAACCACTTAGGTTCCCTTTCGCTAACGCCCAAACGGCCCTGGAGCTTCATCCAGGGACAAGTTTTGATTGTGGAACCGGTTGGCCCCCGGTCCGCATGGGGGCGCTTCCATCGGAGAAAACCAGGCTCTAGCTTGCGGGGGAACTCCAGAAATTGAATAAGGGACTCCGTGACCCGCCGCCGCCTCACTGCCTGGATTCTGCTGAAAGAAGGCATGGAGGCCTTCATCGATGACAGCGCGCTGACCCGGGGCGCGGCCATCGCCTTTTATGCCGTCACCGCCATCGCGCCGGTGCTGTTTATCGCCAGTGCCATCGCCGCCCTGGGCCTGGGCCAGGATGCCGCCAGCGGCGCGGTGCATTACCAGCTCACCCGCATCATGACTTCGGAAAGCGCCGACCTGGTGCAGCTCGCCATCCTGCATATGCGCAACAGCACCCATACCCTGGCCGGCAGCCTGATCGGCGTGGTCACCCTGATTGTCACGGCCTCCGGTTTCTTCACCGAGATCGAGGATGCGCTGAATGTGATCTGGAAGGCGCCGCGGCACGAATCTTATTTCTACCAATTGCTGCGCGGGCGGGTGTTGAGCCTGACCCTGGTGATCGGCTTGGGGCTGTTGCTGCTGGCGTCGATGATCCTGGCGACCGGTATCCGGCTGCTGGGCCAGGTGCTGGACCGCTACACCGAAATTTCCGGACCGGTGATCGGGATCATCAATCTGGCCCTGAGCCTGGGGCTGGTGTCCCTGATCTTCGCCGCCATTTATAAAGTGCTGCCCAATACCAGGCTGCTATGGCGCGACGTGCTGGTGGCCAGTTGCGGCACCGCCATCCTGTTCGAATTGGGCCAAACCCTGATCGGCTATTACCTGGCCAACTTCATCACCGCCAATATCTATGGCGCGGCGGGCGGCATCATCGTGCTGCTGATCTGGGTCTATTATTCGGCGCAGATATTCCTGCTGGGCGCGGAATTCACCAAGGTCTGGGCCAGCCATTACGGCAGCCAGCGGAAAAAAGCGGAATCCTAGAGGCTGTTGGCCTCTTCCAAGGCCGGCAAGGGCGAGAAGGACGTCGCCGCATTGGACGCAAGCTTGATGTCGGCCGCCTTCATCTGGGTGCGCAACACATCCATCCGCTCCTTGGACGGCTGATCGCCCGCCAGCGCCGCGACGCTGTACCATTTGAACGCCTGCTTGAGATCCTGCCTGACACCCGTGCCGCGCTCATACAGCACCGCCAGGTCGAAGGCGGAGTCGACATAACCATGCTCTGCCGCCCGGGTGAACCAGTCCGCCGCCTTGGCTTCGTCCTTGGCCGTGCCCAGGCCCTGCGCATAGGCAATGGCGAGATTGTGCATCGCCTTTAGGTTGCCTTTTTCCGCCGCGCGCGCGAACCAGGTAAAGGCGGTGAGCGCATCGGCCTTGACATGATCGCCCTGCTGGTAGAGCGCGCCCAGCAGATATTCCGCCACCGGATTGCCGGCCTTGGCCGCCGACAGGGTCCAGAGCAACGCGGCGTTGGCGTCTCCGGCGGAGCCCTGCCCGCGCAGATACGCCAACGCCAGCCGTGCTTGGGCGCGCGGATTTCCCGCATCGGCCAAAGCTCTGGTCTTGGTCAAGATGTTTCCGGCCTGTTGTCGGTGCGTCACGCCATCGCTTTTCAGTCCGCCATGGGCATTGCCGCCCAGGCCCAGCGCGTCGCGGCCCAGCAAAAGTCCGACGCAAACAAAAACAATCACCAGTGCCGCGCCGCCCATCACCAGCCAGCGCAAGCGCGGATTGATCTCTGGCGCGGCGTCTTGCGGTTCGGCCGCGGCGCGCGCTTTTTCCCGCGCCGTCTGCAGCACGTCCGCCATCTCTTCCTTGGCGATGGCGGCGGGCGGCACGGGCGGGAGCGCCAGCAACGCCTGGGTGACGGCCGGCGGCAATTCCTGCTGCGCCAGTTCGACCCGGCGCGGCTCCGCCATTTTGGCGGGCGGCGGCACAGGCTCGCTGTCCTGATCCGCCTCTGCCTCGGTGACGGTTTGCGGTTTTGGTTCGGGTTCGTTTTCGGGCGCGGGCTCCGCTGCAGGCGACATCACCGCGGCCTCGCCGGCAACGGGCGCAGCCTTCAACCGCTCTTCCAGTTCGGCAATAGCACGGGCCTGCTCGCGGGCCGTGGCTTCGGCCTTGGCTTCCAGCGCATTCAAGGCACGCTCGAATACGCGCAGCCGCCGCTCCAGCCACGCATCCGGCGCGACGATTGCGGGTTCGGCCACGACTTGTGTCTTGGCGGATTCCGGGGCCATGCCCGACGGCGCCATTTTCTGGTCTTGCATCACCGCCGCCATCAGCGCCGTCTTGCCGCTGAAATGCTCGCGGAAGACCTCCCGGTCCACGCCCGCCTGGGCGCAAACGGAATTGACGGAGAATGCGCTATCCCCGCGCAGCACCAATGACCTGGCTGTTTCCAACAGCCGGATGCGCGCTTCTTCGGCGCTATGGGTTTGACTTTGTTCCATGACCGATCCGGGGTCTTGCCGGGCCAAGCTAATGGACGCGCCTTACCATCGCCGCTCCAGAACCGGCGCAATTTGATGCGATTTTGAGCGAGGCGGCTAAACCGGCCGTTGCGCCTGGGTTCCCGGGGCATTCACCATCCGCATCAGCACCAGGATCAGGGCGATTGTGGCGGCATAGGCGATCAATTGGGCGCCATTTGGCGCGGCGGTATAGCCCACCAGCGTGTGCAGCATCTTGCCGAACATGCCTAACGAACCCTGGCCGTCATCGGGCAACAACCAGGACGTGTCCCACACGGTATTGGTGAAAAATTCCAGCCAACCGGCATTTTGCAGGAAAATCACGGCCTGGGCGGCCATGCCCGCCGCCAGCAAGGTAATCAGGCCGGACGTGACCTGGAACAATTTGCCCGCCGGAATCGTGAGCAGCCCAAAATACATCAAGGCCGAAACCGCCGCCCCCGAAGCCAGACCCAGGCCGCCGCCCAGCGCCATGCCGGCAGCGGACGTGCCCTGGGCGCCGATGCCATAGAGGAACAGAACCACTTCGGAGCCTTCGCGCAGCACCGCCACGCCCACCACGATGGACAGCGCCGTCAAGGTGCGCTCGCCGGTCCTGACCTGATGTCCGGCCGCCTTGAGTTCGCGCGCCATTTCCCGGCCATGGCTGGCCATCCAGACATTGTGCCAGGTGAGCATGGCGACAGCGAGCAACAGGATCGCGGCATTGAAGACTTCCTGACCCGAACCCTGAAACAGGCCGGCCAGTTCGCCGGCAAAAGCCGCCACCAGGCAAGCGCCCAGCACTCCGGCGCCCACCCCGATGGAGACGGCGCGGGCGCGTCCGGGCACGCCGGCGGTGGCGGCCAGGACGATGCCCACGATCAGCCCGGCTTCGATGACTTCGCGGAAGACGATGATCAGCGCGGAGATCATTCGGCTATCACCACCCCCTGCGCTGTGGCCGCATGATATTCGCCCATAAAAGGATACTTGCCCGGCGCCAGCGGCCGCACCCGGATATTGCCCTTGTTCTTGCCCGGCACGACCTTCTCGATTTTCAGCGAGGCTGAATCGAACTCATCCGCGGTGTCATCGTCATTGTAGAGGATGATCATGCTGGGCTGGTTCGCCTTCACCTTGATGGTGGCGGGGGTGAATTTGTGGTTCTTGAGATGCACCGTGATGGGCGCATCGGCGCGGGCCTGCAGAGCGGGCATGGTGGCAATCAACACAGCAAGCAACACGCGTTTCATCTGGCACCTGGTAAAGATCCGGCCGGGGTCCGCCCAGCCGCAGCATGCCCGGCGCTCCCGGAGCCGCCATGACGCGGCTCAAACGGTGAACTTCCCGCCCGCCCGGCAGGCTGGCGGATATGGGAGCAGAGGCCGGTATCGGAACACATGCCTCTGTATAGATGCGATTAATTCTCATGTACAGAGGGTGGGCCAGAGCCCTGGGGATAAAATTCCCGTCATCTCACGCTGTGAGCAAAGCCCCTGTACCGCTTGGCTTTTCAGCGCTCCAGGCTGGGTTATGCTGGCGCCCTAATCCAACAGGGGAACGCCATGGAGCTTCTGGTCGAAAAGATGCTGAACGATTTTGAGCGGGGCGTTCTCAGCCGCCGACAGCTTGCCGCCACTTTGACGGGACTGGCAGCCGCCGCCGCCATGCCGGCTCCCGCCCTGGCCGCGCCCAGCCTCAAAGCCATCACCTTGAACCATGTCACGGTGAAGGTGCCCGACCTCGCCAAGACCTCCAAATTCTATCAGGAGTTCTTCGGCATGAAGCTGGCGCAGCAATCCGAGACCATTCACATCCTGTCGGTGGGCAAAAGCTTTTTCGGCCTGGAACAGAAGCCGGGACCGGCGGGGCTGGATCATTATGACTTCGGCCTGGAAGGCTGGGACGCCAAGGCGATGCGCGCCAAGGTCGCCGCCCACGGCCTGCAGATCACGGCCGGCTCGCGCGGCGACGATGAAAGCTTCAAGTTCAACGATCCCGACGGCTTCGTGGTCCAAGTGAACGGTCCCAATTATACCGGTCACGTCGGTCCGGTGACCAAAAAGACCTGAATTGACAAAGCCGCAAGGCGAAGAAATGCTTCCCGCCAAAATTTGGGAGCCTTTGCGAGAGCAAAAGCGACCGCTATTTGAGGAGAGAAGAATGAAGATCGCGCTCGCCTTGTTGTTCACCACCGCGTTTGCCGCGCCCTGCTTCGCGCAAGTGCAGACTTTCGCCACCAGCGCCGGCAAGGTGGAGATCACCCCCATCTATCACGCCACCGCCAAGATCAGCGCGGGCGGCGACACCATCTATATCGACCCCGCCAAGCCGGCCAAGGTGGACGGCAAGGCCGATTTGATCCTGATCACCGATATTCATGGCGATCACATGGATGCCGCCGACGTGACGGCTTTGTCCAAGGACGGCACCACCGTGATCGCGCCGGCCGCCGTGCAGAAGACCATCACCCAGGCCAAGCCGCTGGCCAATGGCGAAACCACCAGCTGGAGGAAATGGAAGATCACCGCCGTGCCGATGTACAACATCAATCACAATCAGCCGAGCGGCGCGCCCTATCACGACAAGGGCCGCGGCAATGGCTATGTGCTGAACTATGGCGGCAAGAATTTCTATTTCGCCGGTGACACCGAGGGCGTGCCGGAAATGCGCGCACTCAAGAATATCGACGTCGCCTTCATCCCCATGAACCTGCCCTACACCATGACCCCGGCCGAAGCCGCCGATGCGGTCAAGGCGTTCCACCCCAAAGTGGCGATCCCCTATCATTATAAAGGCCAGGACGTGGAAGTGTTCAAAAAGGCGCTGGAAGGTTCGGGCGTCGAGGTGAGACTGCTCAACTGGTATCCGGAATAGTGAGCCGCGGCGCGCGCACGCGCGTGAGCAGGTCCAGTGGACCTGCGAAAGCGGCGGACGCCGCGAGCTTGGGCGAGCGGCAAAGCCGGTATTGTTTTTTTGGCGAGTTGCGTGTTGGCCGCAAGGCGGCCATGCCATTTCAGGGGGCAGCATGAAAAGGCTTGCACGCAGCGCGGCCGCATTCGCGTTTCTCGCCGCGCCCGCCTGGGCGCAGGACGCCATCTCGCTGAAAGGTGCCGTCGACATCCATGTCCATCAAGACCCCGACAGCGCGCCCCGCGCCCTCGATGCCGATGACGAGGCGCGCCAGGCCAAGGCGGCCGGCATGCGCGCGGTGGTTCTGAAGAACCATTGGGAAGACACCGCCTCCCTCGCCTATATGGTGCGCAAGATGGTGCCTGGCATCCAGGTGTTCGGCGGCATTACCCAGGACCTAGCGGTGGGCGGCATCAATATCGAAGCCGTCAAGCACATGGCCGACATGAAAGGCGGCTATGGCAGGATCGTCTGGCTGCCCACCTTCGACGCCCAGAACCAGGTCAAGGACAAGGGCCCGGAAGTAAAGGTATCGGAAAACGGCAAGCTGCTGCCCGGCGTGCTGGCGCTGCTGGACTATATCGCCACCCGCAAGCAACTGACGCTGGAAACCGGCCATGTCTCCGCCGAGGAAGGCTTGATGGTGATCCGCGAAGCGCGTGCCCGCGGCATCCAGCATGTCGTCGTCACCCATGCCATGAACGGGCCGATCGACATGACCATCCCCCAGATGCAGGAAGCCGCGCGGATGGGCGCTTATATCGAATTCGTCTATGGCGCCACGCTGGAAAAGGGCGCCACCCTGACGGTCGAGCAATTCGCCCAAGCCATGCGCGCGGTGGGGCCGGAGCATTGCATCATGTCGACCGATCTGGGCGGCGCCCGCCCCTATCCCCGTCCGCTGCCGACGGCAGGCATGCTGAAATTCATGCAGCGGCTGCACAAGCTTGGCATTTCCGTCGCCGACATCAACACCATGTCCAAGACCAATCCGGCGAGAGTGCTGGGGCTGGAGCCTTAGAGACTCACAATCCGGCAGGCGATGGGAATATTCTCATCGCGATACCAGCTGGCGCAGATGCGGTGATAACCGTCGGCCACCAGCAGCGGCAAATTCTGTCCGGCATTGCCCCGCACCAACAGCACCGGCGACATCGGCTTGCCTTTCTTGATCTTCTTGAGGTCGCCCGCGACATGGATGTTGTCGCGCGCCAGCAACGGCAACCGGGTGGCGCGCAGCAGGTCCTTGGCTTTCTTGTGGATGGTCGGGGCGCGGCGCAGCTGCGCTACCAGTTTTTTCGCCGGCTTCTCCTCCATCAACAGGGTCAGGTAATCCAGCGCGGCGGGAAAATCATGCGCTTCGGGGCGCAACTTCCAGATATCGGCCATCAAAATCTCCCGTTCTATTATTAGGCGGAATATCCAAATAGCTTTACATTCCAGCCCCTTGCCAGGCCAGCCTGGCCTGATCAGCCGATGCCAGCCGTCCATCAGCCAAGACGTTGCCACTGCACGACATCTATGTCTGAATTCGCACAAAATAGGCTGTGGGGCCGGGGTGTCAAAGGAAGAAGCAGGAGCCGAATCGGGCTCCGACGGTATTGGCGCGGGCATGAGTCCGGCGGCCGCGGCCTTGGCGCTGGATGGCGCCAGCCGCCAGGAAGCCGATGCCTTTTTGCGCGACCAGCGCGCCTTGATCGCGGCCCAGCTCCATCACCTGCACGAACAGCTCAAGCAGATACATCTCGACATCTTCGAGAAATGGCTGGGGGCGCTGCTGCGCCTGGCGACCCTGTGTGTCGGCATCGGCGCGGTGGTGGCCATCAGCCTGATGGTGCGCGATGCCAGGAACAGCAACGGCTTGTTGATCGAGCCGTTCAAGGTGCCGCCGGACCTGGCCGCCAAGGGACTGTCGGGTGAGACCGTGGCCAGCCGGGTGCTGGACCGGCTGAGCCAAATGCAGAACGGCACGCAATCAGGCCGGCCGGCGCAATCCTATTCCAACAATTGGGGCAATGATCTGAAAGTCGAGGTGCCGGAAACCGGCGTCTCCGTGGGCGAACTTCGCCGCCTGTTGCGCGAATGGCTTGGCCACGACACCCATATCACCGGCGAGGTGTGGCACACGCCAAATGGCGTTGCCATCGCCGCGCGGGCCGGTGGCGATGTGGGAGAAGTGGTCACCGGCCAGGAAGCCGACTTCGAAAATCTGTTGCAGCAGGTGGCGGAGAATGTTTATCGCGCCACCCAACCCTATCGGTATGCCAACTATCTGGATCGTGACGCGCTGCGGCCCGGGGCGGTGCTGCGGGTCGACGAAGCGGAAGCGATCTACCGGCGGCTGATCTACGATCCCGATCCGGTGGAAAGAGCCTGGGCATGGAACGGCCTGGCGAACCTGGCCTGGACGCAACAGCGCGATATACCGGAGGCGGTACGCGACTGGCACAAGGCCCACAGCATCATCCCGGACTTTCCGTCCGGCTTCACCGGGCTCTCGGTGTTTGAAATGATCTTGGGCCATGCCGAAGCCGCCCTCACCATGGCCGAGCAATATGAGGGCATAACGGGAGGAAGAAACCGTTATGTGGCGGAGTATCTGGGAGACTATGCGGAGTTGACCCGGATTTGCATGGCCTCCTCGGAAATCCCGGACAGTCGGGGCCCCGGCGCCGGGCGTGCCGGATTCCAACAATGCGCGGCCACAGGACTTGCCGGTCAGCACGATGGCGCCGGCCTTCGGGAATGGCTGCGCACTTATCCCCAGGCGGCGGGCTATTCCACAGGCCGCGCCATGTCTGCGCGGGTGCAGCCAAACTACTATTTCCTGCTGGAAGACTGGCGGGCCGTGATCGCTTTCACGCCTCGAGTGGAAAGCCTGATCCGGACCGCCGCCCCGGGGTTCGACCTGCGGACGGTATCGCAGCGGGAATTCGCCCCCCGTGTAGCCCGCGCCAAGGCGATGCTTGGCGACATTGCCGGGGCGCAGGCCTTGATCGCCGCCACCCCGGCCGATTGCTACGATTGTATCCGCGCGCGGGCTGTCATTGCGGCGCTGGCGGGGGAGCCTGGACGCGCCGATTATTGGTTCACCCGCGCGGTGCGCGATGCGCCGTCTCTTCCTTTTGCCTATCATGACTGGGGCCGATCCTTGCTGGCGCGCGGCCAGCCGGATGCGGCAATCGCGCAATTCATGATCGCCAACAAGAAAGGCCCGCACTTCGCGGATGCGCTGGAAGGCTGGGGCGAGGCGCTGATGGCGAAAAACCAATCGCATCTCGCGTTGACGAAATTCGCGGACGCGGAGAAATATGCGCCCAACTGGGGCCGGCTCCATCTGAAATGGGGCGAGGCTATCACTTACGCAGGCAAAAAAAACGAGGCGCAAAAGCAATTTGCCCGCGCCGCGCTACTCGATCTCACTCCATCCGAAAAATCCGAACTGGCGAGGCAATGACATGAAACGCTGTTTTCCTTTTCTACTTTGCGGCCTGGCAATGATTTCCTCCGCCGCAGGGGCCGCGGAAAAAATCCTGATTGCCGCCCTGAAACCCACCAAAGCGTCGCTGTACGTGTCTCAGGCCGATGGCAGCGGGGAACATGCGCTGCTGGCGGCCGGCAGCTATGATTACAACCCGTCCTGGTCACCCAAAGGCGGCTGGATCGCCTTCACCTCGGAGCGCAACGGTTCCGCCGATCTTTATCGCGTGCACCCCGACGGCACGGGGATGGAGCGGCTGACCGGCGATGCCGCCTATGACGATCAGGCCGCTTTCTCTCCTGATGAAAAGCGGATCGTCTTTGTTTCGACGCGCAAGGCGGGCTTCGCCAATCTCTGGATTCTGGATGTCGCCACGCGAAAGGCGCGCGCCCTCACCTCCGGAAGTGGCGGCGATTTCCGCCCCGCCTGGTCGCCGGACGGGAACTGGATCGCCTTTTCGTCCGATCGCGACAGCAACCTTCCGGATGCCAAGGGACGGTGGGAAAGGCTGCACATTGCCGGCATCTATGTGGTTCACCCCGACGGCAGCGGATTGAAGCGCCTGACGGAAAAGGACGGAAATTTCTGCGGTTCGCCCAAATGGTCGGCCGACAGCAAAAGCCTGATCGCCTATTGCATGATCGGCCAGGATACCTGGGACAATCGCGTCGGGACGGACAGGACCGACGACACGCTAAAGCGGATCGATGTCGCGACCGGCGCGGTCAGCACGGTCCAGGCGCCGGCCGGCACCAAGGAAGCGCCATTCCCGCTGTCCTCGGGCGATATCGGTTTCCTGCGCCGCGACCAGGCGTTGCCGGGTATTTCCTATGCAAGCGGCAAGCACGGGCCCTCAGGCGCGGATGTGCGCGCGCCCTCCTGGTCGCCGGACGGGGCGCAGGTCGTCTATGGCCGCTTCACGGTGGACCGGACGCCTGATCCCAAGCCTGTGTGGAGCAGGAACCCGAAGTTCGAACTCTATACCACCACCTCCTTGCCATCGGTAAATCCCGCGGATGGCCGGATTGCGACCTGGTCGCGCGCGGCAGGAAAAATCCATCTCTATGTCGTGGAACAAGGCAAGCCGGCGCGTTCGATCCTGGAACGGTCCGACCTGATCATCGCCCCGCAATGGTCGCCGGACGGAAAGCAGATCGTGATGGGCGTGGGCCTGTTTACCGCCTTCATGGATTTTGCCGCCGGCAACAAGAAGCCGGTCGATGCCGTCAATGGCGGCGGCCAGGTCGCGGTCATCAATGACGATGGCAGCGGATTCCAAGTGTTGACCTCGGGCGCCAACAACAATGCCTTTCCCTCTTTCGCGCCCGACGGCAAGCACCTGGTCTACCGGACCCTGGGGCCCGAAGGCTTTGGGCTGCGCATTATGACGCTCTCGGATCATTCGACCACCAAGCTGACGGCGGAATGGGACAATTTCCCGCTTTGGTCTCCGCGCGGCGACCGTATCGCCTTTGTACGGCGCAACCCTGCCGGCGATTTCCAGATTTTCACCATTCATCCCGACGGCTCGGGCTTGAAACAACTCTCGACCACGCATGGCAATGACGCGCATCTGGCCTGGTCGCCGGACGGCCAGCATCTGCTATTCACGAGCTCGCGCATGGGTTTCAAGGATGAGGCCCTCTACACCGATCATCCCCAACCTTATGGCGAGATATTCGCGATGAAGGCGGATGGCACAGACGTCCAGCAACTGACGGACGATCAATGGGAAGAAGGCGGCCCGGCCTGGCTGCCCGCGACGTGGAAAGGCCCCGGCGCAACCGCCGGACATTAGCGGCAACACTGGATTTCGATGAGATCAATTTCAACCAAGGAGGATAGTCGCCATGATTACGCGCAAATTTATTTCCAGCAGTGCATTTGCAGTCCTTTCGCTCGCCTTGATCGCATCCTCGCCGGCCGGCGCGCAGTCCAAGCCGGCAACAAGCAAGACGGTTTTCGAAAATGGTAAGATCACCGTAATAGACAGCGTTTCCAAGCCCGGTGAGGGATTGCCCAGCGGCGTGCGAGGCGGGATGATCCTTTACTATCTTTCGGGCGGTACGGTTGAACGGACTTTCGCGGACGGGAAAAAGGAAACTGTTGTGCGCAAGACCGGCCAATCACTCGTGAATTCCGAAATGCGTCCATATTCGACGTTGAATACCGGTTCAACGACGGTACATGTCATCGCCATCAGATTGAAATAGTCTCTCCTGAGCCCGGGAGCCCATTATCCGCTGGCTCCCGGGCCGGTTTGCGAATAGATGGACGGCGCAACCGCTTTTAGGCGCGACGATGGCTGACGAACACAAGACTGCCCTGACCAGGCGCGCCTTGCTGGGGGGCGGCGCGGCGGGAATGACTTTGCTGGCCGGCGGCGCGACCGCACAGCCGGCGAACCGTCCGCCCAACATCGTTTTCTTTCTGGCCGACGATTTGGGCTTTGCCGATGTCGCCTGCTATGGTCGGCCCGATCTCAACACCCCCAACATCGACCGGATCGCGGCGGAAGGCATCCGCTTCACGCAAGCCTATGCCAACTCCGCCGTCTGCACCGCCTCGCGCGTGGGCCTGATCACCGGCCGCTATCAGTACCGCTTGAAGATCGGGCTGGAGGAGCCGCTGGGGAGCAATGCGGCGATCGGCCTGCCGCCGGACCATCCCACCTTGCCGTCGCTGCTGAAAAAACACGGCTATGCCACGACACTGCTGGGGAAATGGCATCTGGGCTATCTGCCCGACTATGGCCCGCTGAAAAGCGGCTATGACCATTTCTGGGGTTTCCGCGGCGGCGCGCTGGACTATTACACCCACACCGATCCCAATCATAAGGACGATCTGTGGGACGGCGACGTGCCGGTTCACGAAACCGGCTACATGACGGATCTGCTTGGCGACCGCGCCGTCGATGCCGTCAATGCCTATGCCAAAGCCAAGCAGCCCTTCTTCCTGGACGTGCATTTCAACGCGCCACACTGGCCCTGGGAAGCGGTTGGCGATCAAGCGGAAGCCGAACGCCTGCGGAAGGCATCGCTTTTCCACTATGACGGCGGGACCCAGCGCACCTATCAGCAGATGATCGAGCGGATGGACTTCCAGATCGGGCGGGTGCTGAAGGCGCTGGATGCGCAAGGGCTCTCCGGCGACACCATCGCCATTTTCACCAGCGACAATGGCGGCGAGCGCTTCGCCGACACCTGGCCCTTTACCGGCCGCAAGACCGAATTGCTGGAAGGCGGGCTTCGCATTCCGTTGGTGATGCGCTGGCCGGCGCAGATCAAAAAAGGCCTGACGACCGAGCAAACCGCCATCCATATGGATTGGCTGCCGACCTTGCTGGCGGCGGCTGGTGGAACACCCGCGCCGGACTATCCAACCGATGGCATCGATCTGTTGCCGGTCATGACCGGAAAAGCCGCGCCCTCCCCGCGCAAACTGTTCTGGCGCTACAAGGCCAATCACCAGCGCGCGGCGCGCGACGGCGACTGGAAGATTCTCAAGATCAACGGCAATTCATTCCTGTTCGATGTCGCGGCCGATCCCATGGAACGCGCCAATCTCAAAAATCGCCATCCCGACATATTCAACAGGCTGGCGGCGGAATGGGATTCCTGGAACGCCGCCATGCTGCCCGAGATACGGGACAGCAATACGGGCGGGATCACCGCGGACACCCAGGCGGACCATATCGGCGCCTTGCGGCCATCGCCGGAGCCCGACCCGGCCGCGGATTGGCCGGGTGCTCCGGGCGGTTCCGCGCAATAACGGTCAGCTTTCCCGGGTCCGGCCCGTGCTGCGATAGAAAATGTGGTTGCCGATCTTGGCGGTGCGCGCCAGCGTCGGCGCCCAATAGGGCTTGACCGAGATGGCGTGATAGTTGGTGGCGCCCCCGGTCGCATTGTTCAGTTGCACCTGGCCGGTGAGAATCTGCGCCGCCAACTGTTCGGCGTCCTGCCAGGCGGACGCTTCACGCGGGCGTTTCATGTCGCCATTGCAGGTGAAGGAGAACTGGCAGCCCTTGCGGTCGGAACCTTCATAGACCACGGCGCAAATGGAATGGCCGAAATTGCCCGTGTTGATGCGGTGGAACACCACTTCCGCCACCGCCTTCTCGCCGCGCGTACCCTCGCCGCGGGCTTCATAATAAAGCGCCTCGGCCAGGCAGCGATGCTCGGCCAGCATCATCTCCTGCACGCTGGGCAAGGCGGCTTTGACCACCGTCACCGCGACGGGCGTGGCGGGACGATAGGTCATGGCGGCGCCGACAACGGTGCTAGCCGTGGCCAGAACGATGGCCAAGGCCGCGAACAAAATGCGGTCAGGCCGCGAGGTTGGTTCATTCCGGTACATCTGTCTCACCTGCGGACGGATCAGGGCCGTCCTGCAGGGTGCGGTGCAGGAGGCGTGCCGGGCCGGCCGGAACGCATATTAAGCCATTGAATATAATGGTGTTTCTGGTGAAATTTCCGGCCATTGCCAGAAAAGTTCCTGTCTGTCTCAATGTATACAAACCAAAAGGCTGTGGGGGCCGGGGTGTCAGAGGAAGCGGAAGGGGCCGGCTTCGGTCCCGAGGGCGTTCGCGCGGACAGCGATCCGGCGGCGAACGCGATGGATTTGGCCGGGCGGGAAAGGGCAGACGCTTTTCCCGAAGGACAGCGCTGCCATCGCCCGCACTTCGAACCGGGCGAAGCCCTCATTTGTCCCGGCAAGTCCGCCGCTGCGGCGGCATCCCGCCCTGCCGCTTTCGTACCCCCATCCCCAATCTCCCGGCTTGCGAGAATGAGTCATGTCTGAAGAAAAAGAGCGCGCGGAATCTGGCACGGAAGCCGCTGGTATCGATCACACCGCTGTCGCCCTGGCGCTGGGAGGCGCCAGCCGCTTGACGGCCGACGCCTTCCTGAACGAGCAGCGCGCCCTGATTTCCGACCAGCGCCATCATCTGCATGAACAGCTTCAGCAATTGCATTTGAGCATCTTCGACAAATGGCTGGGCGTGTTGTTGCGGGTAGCGACCTTGTGCGTCGGCATCGCCGCGGCAAGCGGCGTCGGCCTGATGATATGGGATGCCGCCCATTCCAACGGCCTGATCATCGAGGCGTTCAATGTGCCGCCCGACCTGGCCGCCAAAGGCATGACCGGCGAAGTGGTGGCGGCCAAGGTGCTGGACGAGCTGGTGGTGCTGCAATCCAAGACCAATTCCGGGCGGCCCGCCAAATCCTATGCCAACAGTTGGGGCGAGCATGGCATCAAGCTGGAGATCCCCGAAACCGGCATTTCGCTGAACGAGTTGGACAATTGGCTGCGCGAAAAGCTGGGTCATGATTCCAGGCTGTCGGGAGAGCTGGTGCGCGGCGAGAACGGCATCACGCTCACCGCCCGCAGCGACAATGGCGCGGTCAGTGTCAGCGGCGCGGAAAAGGACATCAATGAACTGGTGGTGAAGCTGGCGGAACAGGTCTATCGCGTCACCCAGCCCTTCCGTTACGGCATGTATCTGACGGGCGCCAATCGCCTGGCCGAAGCCCTGCCGGTGTTCGAAGCTCTGGCCAAGAGCAATGATAAAGAAGACCGAATGTGGGGCTACGCTCGCTGGGCTCTGACGGTCGATCTGCTACAGGGTGCCGACGCCGCCTATCCGCTGGAAAGACAGGCCCTGGCCGAAGATCCCGGCAATATCGGCGTCTATGACAGCCTGGCAAATTACTATGGCAGCAAGGGCCGCAGCGAAGACGGATTGCAAAACACCCGGACCCAGTTGGCGCATCTGTTGGACGGCAAGCAGACCTATGTCTCGGCCGCGCGCCTGCCCGGCTGGGAGAAGATGCTGAAGGCCCGCATCGACGGCCAACTCGACGCATCCCACGATGCGGCACAAAGCTTTGAAGAGCTTGTGCGCAGCCCGGTTATCGGAATTCCCAGCTCCTATTTCCGCGTGGGGCTGGCCGGCAACAGGCTCAGCGAACATGACATGACAGGCGCGCGCGCGGTGCTGGCCGATTTGGGCGTGCCCAACGATGCCCGCACCCCCGCCAATCTCGCCGGCTTGGAAATGGCCATGGTCACGCAGAGCGAGGACTGGGGCCGGCTGTTGGCGCTTACCGACGCCGACTTGAAAAATCCGAATTTCGCCCGCTTTGCCGCTGTCAGAATCCTGCCGCTGAAAGCCTTTGCGCTGGCAAAGCTGGGCCGCTTCGATGCCGCGGAAAGGCAGATCTCCGGCTCTTCGGCGGTCTGCTACGGCTGCCTGCGCATCCGCGCCCAGATCGCGGAACTGCAACATCAAACCGCCCGCGCCGATTTCTGGTTCGCGCGCGCCACATCGGCCGGGCCGTCTCTGCCTTTTGCGGACGAGGAATGGGGGCGCGCCTTGCTGGGGCGCAGCCAGGCCGATGGGGCCATCGCGCAGTTCGCCATCGCCAATAAAAAGTCACCGCATTTCGCTGATCCGCTGGAAGGCTGGGGCGAGGCGCTGATGGCGAAAAACCAATCGCACCTGGCGCTGGCGAAATTCGCGGAGGCCGAAAAATACGCCCCCAACTGGGGCCGGCTGCACCTGAAATGGGGCGAGGCTCTTGCCTATGCCGGCAAGCGCAATGAAGCGAAGGCACAATTCGCCCGCGCCGCACAACTCGATCTCACGCCTTTCGAAAAATCCGAACTGAGCACGATAACCGCTGGGATGCGCCATGTCTGAAGAACAAAAAGCTTCGCTTTCCGAAGGCGGAACAACCGCCTTCGCCGCCTCGCTGGCGCTGGCCGGCGCCAGCCGTGAGGAAGCGGACGCCTTTCTGCGCGACCAGCGCCATCACCTCCATGAGCAGCTCAAGCAGATTCATCTCGACATCTGGGAAAAGTGGCTGGGCGTGTTTCTGCGCCTCGCCACCTCCATTGTGGGCGTGGGAGCGGCGGGTGCGGTGTGCTGGCTTTTGTGGCAGGCCTCGCACAGCAATGGCCTGCGCATCGAGCCCTTCAGCGTGCCCCCCGACATGGCGGCGCGCGGCCTGACCGGCGAGGTGGCGGCGGCCAAGCTGCTCGACAGGCTGGTGGCGTTGCAGTCCCAGACCAATTCCGGGCGCCCGGCCCGGTCCTATGCCAACTCCTGGGGCGAGCATGGCATCAAGCTGGAGATTCCGGAGACCGGCATCTCGCTGGCCGAACTGGATTCCTGGCTGCGCGAAAAATTGGGACACGACACTCGCGTCTCGGGCGAGATCGTCCATACCGACCAGGGTATCGCCGTCACCGTGCGCAGCGACGAGGGTTCGGCCAGCGTCACCGGCGCCGACAAGGACGTTGACGCGCTGATGGCGCAATTGGCGGAACGGGTCTATCGCGATACACAGCCCTTTCGCTATGCGATGTACTTGAACGGCAAGGGCCGCGCCGACGAGGCGCGGGAGATTTTTCGCGACCTGGCGCTGCATGGCAGCCATGACGACAGCATGTGGGCTTATAACCGTTGGGCTGTGTCGGAAGGCAATCGTAGCGGCGTTGAGACATGCCTGCGCATTATCAACCAGGCGCTGGCCGTGGAGCCGGAATCGGTGGGCGCCTATGACAATCTTAGCGGCTGTCAGTCCGACAGGGGTTGGGCGGAACAGACGCTGACCAGTTTCCGCGCCCAGATGGCGGTATTGACGGACGGCAAGCAGACCTATGTGCCAGGGCCGCGCATCCCCATTTTCAAGCGGGTGGTTGAGGCGCGCATCGCCACCGCTCTGGGGGCCTATCGCGAGGCCATGCCGGTCTTTGTCGAACTCACCCGCACCGGCTATCCCGGCTACAGTTTCACCAATGTCTATGCCCCCCTGATCGAGGCACAGACCGGCGCCCATGAACTGACCGCCGCGCGCGCCGCGGAAGCAGAACTGGAAACCCTGGCGCCGCCGCGGCCGGGCGCGCCACGGCCCGGAGGGGCGGTCAGCCGAGATATGCAGATCCGCCTGACGGGCGAGGACTGGGCGGGCGTGTTGGCGTTGCAGGGCCAAATGAACGATGCGATGCGCTTCAGCGCCTATGGGCGCTCCATCCGCAAGACTTTCCAGGACCCGGTATTGGCCTTGGCGGAGGCGCATTTGGGCCGGTTTGCCGAAGCCGAGGGGCGTGTCGCCTCCATGCCGGGCGATTGTTATCCCTGCCTGATCGTGCGCGCCCAGATCGCGGCGCTGCAAGGCCAGCGCACCCGCGCCGATTTCTGGTTCGCGCGCGCCGTGTCGGCCGGGCCATCTCTGCCTTTTGCGGATGAGGCTTGGGGGCGCGCCTTGCTGGCGCGAGGCCAGGCCGACGCGGCAATCACGCAATTCGCTGGCGCCAATAAAAAGTCGCCGCACTTCGCCGATGCGCTGGAAGGCTGGGGCGAAGCGCTGATGGCGAAAAACCAATCGCACCTTGCGCTGGCGCAATTCGCGCAAGCCGAGAAATACGCGCCCAACTGGGGCCGGCTGCATATGAAATGGGGCGAAGCGCTGGCCTATGCCGGCAAGCGCGACGAAGCCGCCAGGCATTTCGCCCGCGCCGCGCAACTCGACCTGACAGCGGCGGAAAAAATGGAGTTGACAGGGATCAAGCATGTCTGAGGATTTCAAAAGCGCCGCGCCGGAATCCGGCGAACCCGCCGCCGTTTCGCTTGCCCTGGCAGGCGCCAGCCGAATCGAAGCCGACGCCTATTTGCGCGACCAGCGCCAGCACCTGCGCGAGCAGTTGGACCAGATTCACCTGGACGTGTGGGAGAAAAAACTCGGCGTGCTGTTGCGCATAGCGACCCTGTGCGTGGGCCTGGCGTTCGCGGGCGGGTTGGGACTGATGGTGTGGGACGCCGCGCACTCCAAAGGCCTGGTCATCACCCCCTTTAATGTGCCGCCCTCCCTGGCGGATCGCGGCCTGACCGGCGAGGTGATCGCCAGCCAGATGATCGACAAGCTGACGGTGATGTCCAAGACGGAGTCGTCGCGCGCCTTCCAAAGCTACGCCAACAATTGGGGCAACAATATCAAGGTGGAAATTCCGGAAACCGGCGTCTCCATCGGCGAGTTGCAGCGCTTCCTGACCGAATGGCTGGGACACGACACCCGCATTTCGGGCGAAGTCTACAAAACCGACACCGGTATCGTGGTCGCGGCGCGGGCGGGCGGAGAAGCGGGCGCGGCCTTTGTCGGCAAGGAAAGCGATCTGGACTCGCTGGTGCAGCAGGCGGCCGAGCACATCTACGAGGTTACCCAGCCTTACCGCTACGCCAACTATCTCGACCGCAATTACGACCCCAAAGGCCTGCGGCAGCGCATCGCCAAGGCCGCCTCGATCTACCGCCAATTGATCGCGGGGGATGTCCGCCTGGAACGGGCCTGGGCCTGGAATGGCCTGGGCACCATCGAGTTCCGCTTCCATGGCGATAACGGCAAGGCGGCCTGGTACTACCGCAAGGCGTTGGCGGAAAAACCCGACATGGCTGTCGGCCATTATGCCCTCTCGTCCCGTCTCGTACTGCTGGGTCAGGACGAAGTCGAATTTCAAAATCTCAAACAAGCAAGCCAGCTGCTGCACACCGGCGATATTTCCGACATCAATCCGCACTACGCGGTCTATGTCCGCACTTCCGCCGATGCGAGGGTCGCGGAAACTCTGGGCGACTTCGCCGCCGCCATTCCGATCAGCAAGGCCGGCGCCGCCCTGCCGGATGATTTTTCGGTGCTGGCGCGCGGCAACTTCATCGGCAACGGGCTGGTGGAAATGGTTCGCCAGCACGATCTGGGCGCCTTCAGGGCCTGGCGGCGCGAATTGGGACAAGGCGCGATGGCCCTCAACACCGTACGCCTCTGGTATGACCTGGAGCGCCAGGACTGGCGGGACATGCTCCTGACGGAACAACTGTCGCGCGCCAATCTGGCGCGCGCCACGGACGCCCTGACACAACGCCTGCGCCAGAACACATTCGACCGGCTGCGGCCTTTCCTTGCCTATGCGCATGCCCAGCTGGGTGATTTTACCAAGGCCGAGGCGCTGCTTGCGGATTTGTCGCCGGATGATGCGGGTGGAATCCGTGCCCGCGCGCTGGTCGCCGAGCTGAAAGGCGAGCATGCCCGGGCTGATTGGTGGTTCGCGCGGTCGGAAGCTCAGACCCCATCCATTCCCCTCACCGATCTTTTGTGGGGCCAGACACTGCTCAAGCGGGGCCAGCCGGATGCGGCGATCCGGAAATTCGTCCGCGCCAACACATTGGGTCCCAAATTCGCTGATCCGCTGGAAGGCTGGGGCGAAGCACTGATGGCCAAGAACCAGTCGCATTTGGCGCTGGCGAAATTCGCGGAAGCCGGAAAATACGCCCCCAATTGGGGCCGGCTGCACCTGAAATGGGGCGAAGCGCTCATCTATGCGGGCAACAAAGACGAAGGGGCAAAGCACTTCGCCCGCGCCGCGCAACTCGACCTCACACCATCCGAAAAACAGGAACTGTCAGGCATGATCCATGGTTGAAGAAAGCGAATACCTGGAATCACGCGTCGAAGACGCCAGCGTCACCGCCGAACCCACCGCCATGAACCTGGCCCTGTCGGGCGCAAGCCGCGAGGAGGCTGACCGCTTCCTGCACCATCAGCGTCGGCTCAGCGATGAGCAGAATTACTTTCTGCGCGAACAGTTCAAAGCGGTTCGGCCCAGCATCTGGGGACAGTGGCTGATTGTCTTCCTGCGGGCGGCGACAGCAGTGGTGGGCGTGGCGGTGGCAAGCGGCGCCGGCCTGATGGTATGGGATGCCGCCCATTCCGCCGGCCTGATCATCGAGCCCTTCGCAGTGCCGCCGGAAATGGCGGCGCGCGGTCTCAGCGGCCAGGTGGTGGCAACCCAGATGCTGGACAAGCTGACCGCCCTGCAGGACGCCACCGATTCCAGCCGTGCGCCAAAATCCTATGCCCACAACTGGGGTGACAATATCAAGGTGGAGATTCCCGACACCGGCGTCTCCATCGGCGAGCTCCAGCGTTTCCTGAAGGGCTGGCTTGGCCACGACACCCACATCACCGGCGAGGTGTATCGCACAGCAACCGGTATCGCGGTGACGGCGCGGGCCGGCGCCGACACGGGCGCCACTTTCACGGGCGCGGAAACCGAACTGGACGCGCTGGTGCAGAAGGCGGCCGAGCATGTCTATGGCGACACCCAGCCCTACCGCTTTGCCAATTACCTCGACCGTGATCCCTCTCCCGTCGGCCGAACAGAGCGCCGCGCCCGGGCCGAGGCGATCTATCAGCAACTGAGCCAGAGCCCCGACATGCGCGAGCGCGCCTGGGCCATCAACGGCTTGGGTACCCTGGCCTCGGCGACATCGGGCAAGGGCAACCGCGTCGCCGCCGACTATTACGGCAAGGCAATCGCCGTCTGGCCGGATTTCACCATCGGCCACTATGCGCTGGCCTACCGCGAATATTACTTGGACCGCCGGGAAAGCGAGCTCACGAACTTCCGCGCCACGGTCAGGCTGCTGCACCAGGGGCCCATTCCGGACGTTCATCCCAAGGCGCTGGCGCTGGTGCAGGGTGAGGCGGGGGGGTGGCCGCGGCCCTCACCGGCGACTTCGCCGCGGCTATTCCCATCTTCAAGGCGGCCGCCGACACCCACATCACCTTCGCTAATTCAAGCTATCGCCTGGCCCAGCTGGACGCGCTTGTGTACCTGGAAAGCCAGCACAATCCTGGCGGCGCCCGCGCCTATACGCGCGACCTGGGCATGACCGCGCTGCCGCCTGACTATCGCGATGCGCTGATAGCCGCCGGGCGGCGGGACTGGCCTGCCGTCCTGGCGGTATGGGAACAATCCCGTGCCGACAGACGCGCGCGCAGCTCGAGGGAAGTTCCGATCGTGGTTGGGCCGGTGGCAATCGCCAAGGCCCATCTGGGAGACATCAAGGGCGCGGAGGCCCTCATCGCGAACACGCCCCCCGATTGCGACGGCTGCCTGCTGGCCCGCGCCCAGATCGCCGAAATGCAGGGCCAGCACGCCCGCGCCGACTGGTGGTTCGCACGCGGCGAGAAAGCGACACCGTCCATTCCCTTCGCCGATCAGGAATGGGGCCAGGCCTTGCTGGCGCGCGGCAGAGCGGATGCGGCGATCGAGAAATTTACCGTGGCCCACAAGCTGGGCCCCAAATTCGCCGATCCGCTGGAAGGCTGGGGCGAGGCGCTGATGGCCAAGAACCAGTCACATCTGGCGCTGGCGAAATTCGCGGAAGCGGACAAATACGCGCCCAACTGGGGCCGCCTGCACCTGAAATGGGGTGAGGCGCTTTATTACGCGGGCAAGCGCGACGACGCGCGCAAGCAATTCGCCCGCGCCGCGCAACTCGATCTCACCCCGTCCGAGAAATCCGAACTGGCAAGGGAAAACCATGGCTGAGGACCGCGATGTCGGCAGACAAGGTGAGGAAAGTCTCGGCGCGACCGATCCCGTCGCCATGGCCTTGGCGCTTGGCAGCGCCAGCCGCAGCGAGGCCGACATCTTTCTGCGCAAACAGGGCGCCCTGATCGACGACCAGCGCCACCATCTCCATGAACAGCTCAAGCAACTTCATTTGGGCATCTGGGAAAAATGGTTGGGAGTATTTTTGCGCGCGGCGACAGCGGCGGTGGGACTGGGTGCCGCGGCGGCGGTCGGGTTGCTGGTGTGGCAGGCCGCCCACAGCAACAGCCTTCTGATCGAAGCTTTCTCGGTGCCGCCAGACCTGGCGGCCAAGGGCGTGACCGGCGAGGTGGTGGCGACAAAGCTGCTCGACCATCTGGTCACCATGCAGTTGCAGACCAATTCGGCGCGCCCGGCAAAGAGCTATGCCAACAGTTGGGACCAGCATGGCATCAAGCTGGATATCCCGGAGACCGGCATCTCGCTGTCGGAACTGGACGGCTGGCTGCGCGAGAGGCTGGGCCACGACACCCGGGTCAGCGGCGAGATCGTGCATGGCGCCGAAGGCCTCAACCTGACGGTACGGGCGGGCGCGGACGGCGCGCAGAGCGTCACCGGTACGGAAGAAAATCTCGATGCGCTGGTCCAGAAATTGGCGGAACAGGTCTATCGCCTCACCCAGCCGTTCCGCTACGGCATGTATTTGTCGGAACACGGCCGCAACGAGGAATCCCTGCCGCTTTTCGCGCAATTGGTGCGCAGCGGCGACAAGGAAGACCAGCTCTGGGCCTATAACCGCTGGGGCGCGGAAACGATGGATCTCGTCAACATCGATGCCGGGATCCGGTTGCTGCGCCAATCGATTGCGAGCAATCCGGACAGCATCGGCTCCTATGACACTCTGTGGGGGGGCCTGACAGAGAAAAGCAATCCCGAAGAAGCCCTCCAGGTGGAGCGGGCCCAGATGGCGCGTCTGTCCGGCCATACCCAAACCTATGTCGCCCCCGAACGCGTTGCCGCCATGAAGCAGATCATCCAAGAACGCATCGACGCAACCAACGGGGCTTTTCACGACGCGGCGCCTGCCGTGATGGATTCGATACAGCTTCACTATCCGGGCATCGGCCTTGGCCACCTGGTGTTTTTTATCTTGATGCCCGCCCAGATCGGCGAACATGACGGCGAGGCGGCGCGCGCCTCGCTTGCCGATTGGACAGAGAGATTTCGGACCGCGCCGAATCCTGATGACAGCTATCTGATATTCAGGCGGTCGCAATGGATGGCCGGCCGCCAGGATTGGCAGGGCATCCTGTCGCAAGCCGGCGCGATTGCCGCCAATCTGGCCAGCTTTCCCCCCAACCGCTTCGTATTCCAAACCACAACCACGCCATTGATGGCCCAGGCCGAGGCCCAGCTTGGCCATTTCGCCGCCGCCGAGGCGCGCATCGCCGCGACCCCGGCGGATTGCTATCTCTGCCTGCAGGTAAGGGCGAAAATCGCCGAACTTCAGGGCCAGCACGCCCGCGCCGATTTCTGGTTCGCCCGCGCTGACGCCGCCGGCCCCTCCATTCCCTTCGCCGCTGCCGACTGGGGCGTCGCGCTTTTGGCGCGCGGCCAACCCGATGCAGCCATCGCCAAGTTCGGGCAGGCCAACCGGATAACGCCACACTTCGCCGATCCGCTGGAGGGCTGGGGCGAGGCGCTGATAGCCAAGAGCCAGTCGCACCTGGCGTTGGCGAAATTCGCGGAGGCCGATAAATACGCGCCGAATTGGGGCCGGCTGCATTTGAAATGGGGTGAGGCCCTCGCCTATTCCGGCAAAAAGGACGAAGCCAAGGCGCAATTCGCCCGCGCCGCGCAACTCGACCTCACCCCGTCCGAAAAAGCTGAACTGACCACAATGACCCTTGGGGTGCCTCATGGCTGACGATGCGCAAGACAACGGCCCCCCTATCGACACCGGCGGCCTTGCCGCCGATCTCGCCATTGAGGAAGCGCGCAAGGACCCGTCTCTGCGCGCCCATGTCGCCGCCTTTCTCGACGACCAGCGCGCCCTGATCGCCGATCAGCGCCATCATCTGCGCGAACAATTCAAGCAAGTGCATCTCAGCGTGTGGGAAAAGCAGCTCGGCGTGTTGTTGCGGCTGGCGACAGCGGTGGTCGGCATTGCCTTTGCCAGCGCGATTGGCGTCATGGTCTGGGACGCGGCCCATAGCAACGGCCTGGTCATCGAGCCTTTCGCCATGCCGCCCGATATGACGGCCAAGGGCCTTTCCGGCGAAGTGGCGGCCGGCCAGCTGCTCGACAAGCTGACGCAGATGCAGAACGCCACCACCTCGGGACGCCCGGCGCAGTCCTATTCCACCAACTGGGGCGGCGATCTGAAAGTGGAGATTCCCGAAACCGGCATTTCGCTGGGCGAATTCCGCCGCTTTCTGCGCGAATGGCTGGGCAACGATACCCATATCAGCGGCGAGGTCTGGCACACGCCAACCGGAATCGCCATCACCGCCCGCGCCGGCGGCAAGAGCGGCGAAGCCATCGCCGGCACTGAGGAGGATTTCAATCTCCTGATTCAGAAGGCCGCCGAGCAGGTTTATGCCAGCACCCAGCCCTACCGCTACGCCAACTACCTGGATCGCGATTTCAGCAATCCCAATATCGTCCAGCGCGTTGCGCAGGCCGAGGCGATCTACAAGCGGCTGATCTATGACCGCGATCCGGTGGAACGGGCCTGGGCCTGGAACGGGCTGGGCACCATCGCCTATTCCGCTCACGGCAATATTCCCGAAGCGATTCGCTATTACGACAAGGCGCTGGCGGTCCAGCCGGACCTGGCGATCGCTTACGCCGCCCTGCTTTCCCAGCATGGCGCACTGGGCCATGCGCAAGTGGCGCTGGGTTATGCGCAAAGATATCGGGAGATTGTCCAGGCGAACTCTCCCTCCGAGCGCGCCGTGGACGTCGCCAACGGGACTCTTGCGAACATGCTGGGCGACTATGCGGAAAGCGCCCGCCTCTGCATCAAGGCCGCCGGCCTGCCCAACACGCAGTCCGTTCAGAACCATGACACGTTTCAGGATTGCGCGGCGCAGTCCCTGGCCTTGCAACATGACGTCTTTGCCACCCGCGCCTGGATCAGGGACATGCCGCCGGTGGAAGTGCCGCTCAACAATGGCCGGCGCGCCAACAGCCGCCTGCGGGTAGCAACCGCGCTGGAAGATTGGCGCACCGTGGCGGCCACCGAACCCGCCGCGGAGCAAGCCATGATCACCTGGATGCCGGGCTTTGATCGGATCACCTTGCGCATATACCTTCGTCCCCAACTGGCGATGGCAAAGGCAAAGCTGGGCGACATCGCCGGCGCTGAAGCCCTGATCGCCCCCACGCCGGGCGATTGTTATCATTGCACATATATTCGCGGGCAGATCGCCGAGATGGCGAAGCAGCCAGACAAAGCGGACTACTGGTTCGCCAAGGCCGTGCAGGACGCGCCCTCCATCCCCTTCGCCTATCACGAATGGGGCAAGGTCCTGCTGGCGCGGGGCAAGCCGGATGCGGCGATCGAGAAATTCACGCAAGCAAACGAAAAAGGCCCGCACTTCGCCGATGCGCTGGAAGGCTGGGGCGAGGCGTTGATGGCCAGGAACCAATCCCATCTGGCGCTGGCGAAATTCGCGGAAGCCGAAAAAGACGCGCCCAACTGGGGCCGCCTGCATCTCAAATGGGGCCAGGCGCTGCTTTATGCCGGCAAGCGCGACGAGGCGCGCAAGCAATTCGCCCGCGCCGCGCAACTCGACCTCACCCCGTCCGAAAAAGCCGAACTTGAGAAATCCAATCGCATTTGAACCCAGGAGGCTGTCATGACCATGGAATTATCCTCACGCGCGCCCAAACCTTTTCTCACGCTGAACGCCAAGACCGCGCTCTTCGCCGCGATTGGGCTGATGTACCTCTACGTTCTGTATAACGTGGAAGGTTTTCTCTTCGACCCGACCAGCCGGGAATGGAAGCACATCGCGCCCTTCCAGTGGTGGCTGCTGCCGCATGGCCTGGCTGCCGCCTTCGCCCTCTTCCTGGGGCCGTTTCAATTCTCCGAGCGCCTGCGCCGCAAATACGTCATGGTGCACAAGACTTTCGGCTATCTCTACATCGCCGGCTGCTATATCGGCGCGCCCCTGGGCCTCTACATCCAGTGGTTCGAGGAAAAGCTGGGCAACTACTCCCACGGCTTCACCATCGCCACCGCCTTGGATGCCGGCATCTGGATGTTCGCCACCACCATGGCGCTGATCATGATCCGCAGCGGAAGGATGCAGCAGCACCGGCAATGGATGATCCGCAGCTTTGCCTGTGCCCTGATCTTCCTGGAGGTGCGGACGATCCTGGTCTTTTTCCGGCTGCACGGAAATGCGGAAATCGTGGTCTGGGCTTGCGTCGCCGCCGCCTTCCCCATCGCCGATCTGGTGCTGCAGATCGACGAACTGCTGCGTCAGAAGGCGCGCACGGCGCGCGCCTGATGTCATGAGCGACGCGCCCCAAGCCCCACCTGCGCCGGAGGAACCGCCGATGGACATCCACAAGCCGCATGCCGCCAAGACATGGAAGGAGTTCTTCATCGAACTCGGCACCATCACCTTGGGCATCGTCATCGCCATCAGCCTGGAGCAATTGGTGGAAAGTTGGCACTGGGCCGGCGAGGTGAAGGAAGCGCGCAAGGCGATCATCGAGGAGATGGCCGCCAACAACGCCAACCTCCTGGCCATCCGCATCGCCATCGCGCCCTGTGTGGAAAAGCAGCTCAACGAAGCCGATGCCGTCCTGACCGCGCTGGAGGCCGGCGGCAAATCCGCCGGCTTGACCCACTTTCGTCGACCTATCGGCAGCCTGCTGCGGGACAGCGAGTGGCAATCCGAACGCGCCTCCCAGGTTCTGACCCACTTTCCCAGGGACGAATTGGCCATCATGAGCCGGTATTACGCGCATTTACAGGATTTCAAAGCGTGGGAAATTCCGGAAATCGCCGCATGGCGCGAGCTGGGCATTTTGCAAAAACCGCCCGCCGGCATGACGACGTCCGACCTCATAAGACTCAGAATCGCGCTTGCCAGCGCGCGTAGTTGGGAAGGGCTGACCGCCCTCAACGCCCGAAGAGAGCTTAAGTTAATCATGCCGCTGGGCGTCGGCGATCTCAGCGCGGATCCCATCGTGGTGAAAAACTACTGCGCCATGAATGATGCGGACTATTCGCGCTTCCGCGCCTCACAGGATCTGCGCTGACGCGTAACGGCCCTGCCCGGTTTGGCTGCAACACACGTGGCTTTTCATCTTTTTGCGGGAGATTGGTCTATCTTGTGCTCCGGATGCCGGGCTAGGATAAGCCGGGGACGTGAAAAGGGGCTGCAATATGGGCCATGATCGCAGGCATTTCCTGGCGCTGGCCGGCGGAAGCCTCAGCAGTCTTGCCGCCACCCCGGCGCTGGCCGACCCGCAAGAACCTGACCTGATCGTCTTCAATGCGCGCGTTCACACGGTGGATACCGCCCTGCCCAAGGCGAGCGCCTTTGCCGCGCGCGCCGGCCGCTTCGTCGCGGTCGGCGGTGACGACATCAAAGGCCTGGCCGGGAAAAAGACCCAACTCCTCGACGCCAAGGGCATGATGGTGGTGCCCGGTTTCATCGACACCCACAATCATGCCGGCGCGGGCGGCATGGGCAACGGCAATGCCGGCGGCGAAAGCCTGCTCTATGACACCCATGTCGGCAATCCCTACGACGTGGAACAGGTCAGCATCGCCAGCATCATCGCCAAGCTGAAAACCAAGGCGGCAACCTTGCCGCCGGGCACCTGGGTGCTGGGAGATTTCCTGGACGACACCAAGCTCAGCGACAAGCGGCCGCTCAATGTTCACGACCTGGACAAGGTGTCCACCGATCATCCCGTGATGGTGGTTCATCGCGGCGGCCACACGCTCTTCGTAAACAGCAAGGCCTTCCAGATAGCGAGCGTCACTAAAACCACGCCCAATCCTTTCGGCGGCACGTTCGACAAGGATACCAATGGCGAATTGAATGGCCGGGTCACCGACCGCGCCGGCGACATCCTTCTCAAAGCCGGCAAATGGGAACAGTTTACCCCGGCGCAGAGGGAAAAGCGCGTGATGGAGGGCGTGGCCTTCATCTCCGCCAAGTTCGCCCAGTTCGGTCTGACCACCGTCCATCACAATGAGGATGGCGCCCTGGAAGCCATCCAGGAACAGCGGCTGCGGGGCAATCTCAAGCACCGCGTCAGCTATGAAGTGGACGGCGCATTGCTGGAAGCGATGATTAAACAGGGCATCGAAAGCAACTTCGGCGATGAATGGATACGGCTGGGCGCAACCTCCGAGCATGTGGTGGATGGCTCCTTGTCCGAACGCACCATGGCGATGAGCCAGCCCTATATCGGCCTGCCCGCCAGCTATCACGGCAATCTCACCGAGACGCAGAATGACCTGAATGCCTGGTGCGAGCGGGTGCATCGCGCCCATATCCGGCTCAACTGCCATGCCAATGGCGATATCGCCATCGATCGCACCCTCACCGCCTATGAGCGGGCGCTGAAGCTTTATCCCCGCGCCAACACAAGGCCCAAGATCACCCATTGCAGCCAGGTCAATCCCGACCTGATCAGGCGCATGAAAGCGCTGGACGTGGTGCCGTCCATGTTCAGCACCTATCCCTACTACAATTCCGACAAATTCCATTTTTACGGCCAGCAGACGATGGAGCACATGATCGCGTTCCGCACCATGTTGGACGCAGGCATCAAGGCGGCGGCGGGCTCGGATTTCGGCCCCGGTCCCTTCTCGCCCCTGATGGCGATCCAGGCCATGGTGACGCGCACCGGCTGGAACGGCGAGACCTGGGGCGCCAGCCAGAAGATCACCCTGGACGAGGCGATCCGGGTCAACACCTTCAACGGCGCCTACAATTCCTGCGAGGAGCAGGACAAGGGCTCGATCACCACCGGCAAGCTGGCCGACTTTGTGGTCTTGGCCGAAGACCTGCACACGGTGGCGCCCGACAAGATCAAGGATGTGAAAATCGCGCGTACGGTCGTGGGCGGCCGCACCGTCTACCAAGCATAACGGGGGAAATAGTCATGACAGTCGATGCTTCGTCCTTGGTCCCGGAACCTGCCCGGTCCTTCCGCCTGCCGCGCGCCAAATACCTGCTCGCCGCGGCGATCACTCTCATGTACCTCTATGTGCTGTGGACCAATGAGAGTTTCCTGTTCAATCCCCGCGATCCGGAATGGCAGCACATCGCGCCTTTCAAGATGATCCTGCTGCCGCACGGACTCGCCGCCGCTTTCGCCCTGTTTCTGGGCCCCTTGCAATTTTCCGAACGGCTGCGGCGCAAATATATCGGCCTGCACCGGATCACCGGCTATCTCTATATCGCCGGTTGCTATATCGGCGCGCCGATCGGCATCTACATCGAATATTTCGAGGAACGGCTGGGCGAACCGCGCTCTTTCACCATCGCCACCATCGTCGACGCCGCCATCTGGATGTTCGCCACCACCATGGCGCTGATCTTCATCCGCCAGGGCAAGGTGCAACAGCATCGCCAATGGATGACCCGCAGCTTTGCCTGCGCCCTGATCTTCCTGGAGGTGCGCGCCGTCAACGCATTCTTCCAGATTCCGGTAACCCAGATAGAGACGGTGGTTTGGTGTTGCGTCGCGGCGGCCTTTCCTCTCGCCGACCTGGTTTTGCAGCTCGAAGAACAGTTGCGCCAGCGCGCCCGGCCGGCGCGCGTTTCCGTCCGGTGAATCCATGAAAAAGACGGCCTTTTTTGTTTGCTGGTGCGCGCTTTTGGGCGGCTTGCCGGCCGTCGCCCAGCCTGCCGACCCGGTCCGCAGCCTGGTCCAGCGGCTCGACCTGGAAAAATACAAGGCCACCATCAAGGGCCTCACCCAGTTCGGCGACCGCCGCCAGGGCACGGCGCGCAATCGCGCCGCCATCGATTGGATCGAGGCCCAGCTCAAAAGCTATGGCTGCGGCAATACCGAGCGGCTCACCTACCAGTTCGGCGAGGAAGGACCGCACACCGTCGTCCCGGCCACAGCGGCGCAATCCGGTGCGCCGCTGTTCAATGTCGGCGGCGCGCGGGCCCGTGGCATCCGCCGCCCCACCGGCGTCAACAACGATCCGATGGCCCAGCCCGATGCCAAGCTGCGCGCACTGGACACCCCGCCCGCCATGGCTGGGGACCGCCAGGAAGTCTGGTGCACCAAGATCGGCGCCACCCATCCGGAGGAGATGTATATCGTCAGCGCCCATATGGACGGCATCGGCTTTGGCGAGGCGGCCAATGACAATGGCTCCGGCACCGCGCTGGTGATGGAACTGGCGCGGATATTCTCCAACCCCGATGTCGTGACCAACCGCTCGATCCGCTTCGTCTTGTGGAACAATGAAGAGACCGGGTTGAACGGCGCGCATGCCTATGTCGAGCAGCGCTTCGGCCTGCAGGGCAAGGAATCCCCGCCCGGATCGGGGCGCTATCCCGAGCCCAAATGGCTGGGCATGATCCAGCACGACATGATGCTGTTCGATCACGGCATGCCGCGCGCCGACGGCAGTCTCAGTCCCGAGCAGCGGCCCGAGGCCGACGTCAATGTCGAATTCCAGGCCAGCTCAAAATTCGCGAGTGCCTCGCGCGACCTGGCCTACGCGCTGCAAGCGGCAAATGAACAATATGCCACCGACTATCCCGCCAGCATCGGCAGTCATATGACCAACACCGACTCCCGCGAATTCCAGGATGTGGTGGCGTCCATCAGCGTGCGCGAGAATGAGCGCGGCGCCCAGATCGGCAATGGCTGGGACCCGCAATGGCACCAGCCCACCGATCTCTATGCCACCTATGGCGACAAGGATTTTCGCCTGGGCCTCAACGCGGCCCAGACCACCTTGTCGGCGGTGGCGCGGCTGGCGGGCGCGGCGGTGAAGAAATGAATTGAAGCGCCGCCGCGGCCGGCTTTGCGCCAGTTACGGCTTGGCCGCCAGCGCCGACTTGATATGAAAAGCAATGCCGTCTTTCTGGGTGCGCAGGAAAGCGCCGGAATCGGCCTGATAAAGACCGCGCAGATAGCCCGTATCCGCCACCGTCAGCGTCTTGGCCTGCGCATCCTTGCGGCAATTGGGATTGGTGATATCCAGAATACTGGGCAGATCGGCGCAAGCATCCCCGGGCGCCGGCGGGGCCAGCGCCAGCATGGCGATGTGATCGGCCAAGGTGCCAATCTCGTAATCTCCCAGCTTGCCGGGGTCCGCCACCACAAAGGCGTGGTAAAAGCTGGAATGCAGCCCGTCCCCCAGCCGCGTGCCGCTGCTGTTCTGGACATTGGATGTCAGCCCCCTGCCGCCCGCGACATTGTCGCGGCTGTCGATGATGGGATGGCCGCGCAGGTCAACCGTCTGGGTCGTGTGCCAGGCCTGGATGGCGCGCGTCACCATGGCCAGGTGGTCGGCCTGGGAGGTGTTGTCGTAATAGCCCAGCAACACCGGTTGCTTGACGCGGACAACATCCAGGAAGGCCTGCGGTTTGGAGGTGAAGACGATATCGATATTGGCCTTGCAGTTCTCATCCGCATTCACCGGCGCCCCTGCCTGGGCGGCCACGTCGCGCACCCGCTTGGCGATGAACTTGATGAAATTGGGCGGCAAGCCCGTAACGACGGGGCATACCGGGTCTTCCCAACGCGCGATCTTATTCAGCCGGCTGACGGCGGAATGATTGTCGACAAAAGCCCCGATCGTGTCGTCGGAAACCGTATCCGCCACGGCGGGCGCCGCGCACAATAGAAAAAGCCCCAGCAGTCCTTTTTTTAGTCCGCGCATCCGCCTCACCTCTTGCAACCGCGCATTTAGCACGCGCTACCATGTAATGCAAGATAGTAAATCCCGGCCTCAGTCCGGCTTCAGTCCAGCTTCAGCGCGCGGGTGAGAAATGCGGTTAGGTTGCGAACCAGCGCTTCGCGGTCACGGCCGCTATGATGCGCCTCGCGTCCGGTCTGGTGCAGAGCGCCGGCGATCGCCTGGCCGATAATGTCAGCGTCATAGTCGGCCCGGGCTCGGCCTTCCGCCACGGCCTCGCGGATCAGCCCGGCCCATTCATCGCCCCATTGCATCATCAAGGGACGCACTTCCACGCCTTCCGCATCGATGATCCGCTCGTCGGTCAGGGCGGCGCGCAGCACGCCGGGATGGCTGTCGCAATAGTCGTACATGGCCTCGAGAGCGGCGGCGATGCGCTGCTCCAGGCTGGCGCCGGCTATTCCAAGCGCCTGGCGGCGGGCCCGCAGATGCGCGTCCAGATCCTCGCGCGCATGTTCCACGAAGGCGAGAAAGCAGGCGCGCTTGTCGGGGTAGTGCAGATAGAAGGTGCCATGGCCCAGCCCTGCTTCGCGCGCAATGTCCTGCGGCCTTGTGCCGTCATAGCCGCGCTCCACAAACAGCTTGCGCGCCGCCTGCTTGAGCTTCGCCAGGCTTTCCGGTTTGCGCCGGACGCGCGCGCTCTCCAGGATAATCGTATGTGCTTGCCCCATGACCATGCGCCCCCTCCGACCGCAGCCAATGTCCTTATACAGACATCGACTGTCAACGCATGAATTCTTTCAAATGAATTCAGTATAGTTTTCTAGGAGCGATCTACTACGCTTTTCCAGCCAGAATAGAGGCGATCCCGCTCCTTCTTGGTGAGAGCAGGCTGAAAGCGGCGGTCCAGCGCCCATCGCCGCGCGATATCCGCAGGATCGCGAAACAAGCCGGCGCCCAGTCCCGCCAGGTAAGCGGCGCCAAGCGCGGTCGTTTCGACGACCTTGGGCCGCTCCACAGCAAGGCCGGTAAGATCTGCCAGCCTTTGACAGAACCAGTCATTGGCAACCATGCCCCCATCCACCTTCAGCGTCTTGCGCCATTTGACATCAACCGATGGCACGCCTTTGCGCATCGCCTCCAGAAGATCGCGGGTCTGGTAGCAGACGGAATCCAGCGCCGCGCGTACAATCTCACAACGGCCCATGTCCCGGGTCAGGCCGAAAATGGCGCCCCGCGCTTCAGGCCGCCAATAGGGCGCGCCCAGGCCGGTAAAAGCGGGCACAACATACAGCCCCTCCGCCGGTTTGGCCCTTCTGGCCAAGGCCTCGCTTTCCGCCGCTGTCGAGAGCAGCCCAAGCTCATCGCGCAGCCATTGGATCACCGCGCCTGCGATGAAAATGCTCCCTTCGATGGCATAGTGTTTCTCTGCCAGCGCGGTGGCCAGCAGGTGATTTATAGCCCGCGGCACTCGCGTTCCGCTGTTCATCAGCACGAAACACCCCGTTCCATAAGTGGACTTGATATCACCGGGTGAGAAACAGGCCTGGCCGAAGCTGGCGGCCTGTTGGTCGCCGGCCACCCCCAGGATGGGAATGGCGGCGCCCAACAGCAGGGGGGCGGTGGTGCCGAAATCATCCCGGCTTTCGCGCACTTGCGGCAGGATGGCGCGCGGCACGCCGAACAGTTTCAGCAGCTCGGCGTCCCAATCGCGGGTTTTGAGATTCCACAACATGGTCCGTGACGCGTTTGTGACATCGGTGGCGTGCACTTTTCCCTTTGTGAGATTGAAAATCAGCCAGCTATCGATGGTGCCGAAGGCGACATCCTGGAATGGATCGCCGCGGCGGCCCCCTGCTCTCTTGCGGGTCTTGCGCCCTTTCACATGCTTCAACAGCCATTCCAGCTTGGTGGCCGAGAAATAAGGGTCCAGCAGCAGGCCCGTCTTGCGGACGATCTTGGGCTCCAGCCCCCGTTTTTTAAGCGCGGCGCAGCGCGCCGCGCCGCGCCGGTCCTGCCAGACAATGGCATTGTGCAGCGGAGCCCCTGTTTTCCTGTCCCAGATCAGCGAGGTTTCGCGCTGGTTGGTGATGCCGATGGCGGCGACGGCGCCCGCATCCGACCCCTTGAGCACGGTACGGCAGCAATCCAGCACCGCCTGCCAGATTTCGCGCGGATCGTGTTCGACCCAGCCATTGGCGGGATAGATCTGGCGCAACGGCACGGCATGGCTTTTCAGCGGCCGGGCCTCGTCATCAAACAGGATCGCCCGGGTTGAAGTGGTACCCTGGTCGATCGCCAGCAAAGTGGTTTTGCCCATCGCAAAAAGGCACACCTTTCCGGCGCGCCTTGCAAGGGATCAGAGCAGGTTCACGGGATAGAGACTGAGGAGAAGAATGGCCGCCGCCAATCCGGCCGCGACCAGCGCCAGCAGGACGGTGATATCCTTTTCGCGGCGCCGGCCCGCCTGACGCGACAGCCAGCGTTCCGCCGCGCGGCGGTCGCCGGGCGGCAGCCCGAAGGGATGCGGCACCGACACCAGGCGATGAACACAGGCCTGTCCTAAAGAGTCGAATACAGCCTCCAGGGCCCTGTCGTCGTAAGACCGCGACAGCGGCCATGCCCCAGCCGTTTCCTGAGTCAATTCTCCGTCCCCAAAACCCGAAATTCGCCCTGCCGGCGCCCCCAGGCCCGCCAGATTGTAGAAGTTTAAGCCTGGATCGCCTGCGACTCACCTATAAGCCGTATTTATGAACATGTTTACGGGGGAGACTTCTGGCCGGTACAAATGACAAAAAATCAGTTCTAATCGCCTAGGAGCGCCCCAGACCGCCCTGGCCGTTAATTTGTCGCAAAGTGTATCATGTGTATCATTTCGGACAAACATCGGCCCAAGACGGATTCTGGTGGATTCTGGCGGGCGGAACGAAGGACAGGGAATAAAGGTTGAATGCCGCGCATGGACCGCGGAGCAATATCGGGGGGTTTGTTTGAATTCCAATGATCATATGCCGCCGCCGGCAGAGCGGCGTCCCAAGACGCGCAAGCGGGTGCTGCTTACCGGCATAATCGTATTCAACGACGGGGCGCGCAGCTTCGACTGCACCTTCCGCAATCTGTCGGAAACCGGAGCCAGGGTGGCGGTGGGCAGGAACGCGCAATTTCCCTCGGATTTCTATCTGATCAACATTCGCGATCGCTGCGCCTATGAAGCCAAGCTGGTGTGGAACAACGGCACGGAAGTGGGCGTCACCTTCCACAAGACCCTGCCCCTGGGGGAGCTGACCGACCCCAAGCTCACCTTTCTCAAGCGGCTATGGATGTCCAAGGCCGCCCGCTGAGCCGGACGGCAGGAACGGCCCAGGAACGGAAGTTTCACGCTTAAGCGCCTGTTAAGGATCGGCCTGATAGGAAAACATCCGGCCCTTCAAGGGCCAATGCAGAATGCATGGGGCACGTAAGTGGGGCTTACCGCACACGATATGAGCGATATGGGCCGGTTGGCTCAGCTCGCCATGAATCCGCAAGGCGGCGCCAGCCGCGAGGAAATCTATCTCGCGGTCGCTTCCCTCTACCGCATACAGGGCGCCGGGCTGAACCAGCGCGAGCGCGAACTGATGCGCGAAATCCTGCGCCGGTTGACCTTGGATGTGGAAATGGCGATCCGCGTCGCCCTGGCCCAGCGCCTGGCGGCGGACACCACCGCGCCGCATGACCTGATCCTGCTTCTGGTGGACGACCGTATCGAAGTCGCGCGTCCGCTGATCCTCAATTCTCCCCTTCTGTCCGAGACCGACGTTCTCAAGCTGGTCACCCAGGGCGATGTCCGCCATCAGGAAGCGGTGGCGGCGCGGCCGCATATCGGCGTGCCGGTGACCGACGCGCTGGCCCGTTCCGACAATGAAACGGTGCTGATGACCCTGGTGCGCAACGCCACCGCCAAGATTTCCGACCTGACCTACAAGACCCTGGTGGAAAAGTCGCGCGCGCTCCCCGATTTGCAGGAGCCGCTGGTCAAGCGCCCCGACCTGCCGCCGCAGCTGGCCACCAGCATGTGCGAATGGGTCTCCGATGCACTGAAGAATTTCATCAAGGTCCATTATCAGATGGCGCCTCAGGCGGTGGAAAGCGCCGTGGCCTCCGCCACCCAAACGGTGAAGAGCCCCGCGCCGGGCCCCAAGGATCCGCCCGCCGACAGCGCCCAGAAGCTGATCGAGAAACTTGCCGCCAGCGGCCAGCTCAAGACCGGATTCCTGATGCGGGTCTTGAGCCAGGGCCAGGTGGACCTGTTCGACCTCGCTTTCTCCCGCCTGCTGGGCGTCGATGTCAGCCATTTCCGCTCGCATTTCTATGACGGCGGCGCGCGCATGGTGGCGCTGTGCTGCCGGGCGGTGGGCATAGACCGTGCCGTCTTCACCACCGTTTTCAACCTGTCGCGCCAAGCGCGCGGCCTGGCGGCCAGCTTGAGCAAAACGGACATCGCGACAGTGGACTCCGTCTTTACCGGCCTCACCCGCCAGAGCGCGACGGACCAGATCAAGACCGCCGCTTAAGCGGTCTTTTCCGGCTTTTTTGCGCCTCTTCCCGCCCAGCGGAACGTGTTAGGTTGCCCTCATGACCAAGCTGCATTTCACCGCCGTGCCGGCGGCCCAGGACGCGGTGGCGGAGTTGCGCGCGCGCTATGGCGATTCCGGTCCCGATCAGGCCGAAATCATTGTCGCGCTGGGCGGCGACGGCTTCATGCTGCAGACCCTGCATGCCTTCACCGCCGCGGGAAAGCCAATCTACGGCATGAACCGGGGCACCGTGGGTTTCCTGATGAACGAATATCATCAGCACGACCTGTTGGAGCGGCTGGCGGCGGCCGAGCGGGCGGTGATTCACCCGCTCAAAATGACGGCCCATACCGCATCCAACGGCGTGGAGGCGCGCGCCTTCAATGAAGTCTCGCTGCTGCGCGAGGCGCGCCAGGCCGCCAAGATTCGCATCCTGGTGGACGGCAAGCCCCGCATTTCCGAATTGATCTGCGATGGCGTGCTGGTTTCCACCCCGGTGGGCTCCACCGCTTATAATCTTTCCGCCCACGGCCCGATCCTGCCCATCGACTCCGATCTTCTGGCGCTGACTCCCATTTCGGCCTTCCGGCCCCGCCGCTGGCGCGGGGCGCTGCTCCCCCATCGCGCCAAGGTCAGGTTCGAGGTGCTGGAAAGCGGCAAGCGGCCGGTCAGCGCCGTGGCCGACGATTTCGAAGTGCGCGATGTCACCGCCGTGGACGTGGCCGAGGACCGGGCGATCTCCATGACCCTGCTCTACGACGCGGGGCACAATCTGGACGAGCGGATTTTGGCCGAACAATTCTCTGATTAGTCTCGAGCGCCGCATTTCGCGGCGCGACAATCCGCTAAGGCCATGACCCGCCTTCCCCCTCGTGCGCGAAGCGCACAAGAGGGGGAGGTGGTTTCAGCGAGCGAGGGTAGCGGAGCGACCGAGCGGGTGAGGCTGGCGGCCAAGCCAGCCGAACGAAACCGGAGGGGGTCATCAAATGAAAAACTCGTGCCCAGCTGTTCCCAAGGGAAAGCCCGCGCCCGAAGGGAGGCCGACTTCATAAAGCCTTAACGGCCGTTAAGTTAAATGACAGGCAGTTAAACCCGGCCCTGGAGCGGCCAGGGCTGTGAATGAGCGTGGGGGATGAGCGACTACCGCTTTGACCGGTTGAAGGTGCTTGTCGTGGACGACAACGTCCACATGCGCAAGCTCGTCACCACCATCCTGCAGGCCTTTGGCGTGGTCCAGATTCTGGAAGCGGAAAATGGCGAGCGGGCCTGGTCGCTGCTGCGCGAATCCAATCCCGACGTGATCATCCTGGACTGGGTGATGGAAGGCATGTCGGGGGTGGAGCTGATCCGCATGATCCGCACCAATCCTCAGGCGCCCAACCCTTTCGTGCCGGTGATCATGCTGACGGGCCACACCTCGCTGGAACATGTGCGCCAGGCCCGCGACGCCGGGGTCAATGAGTTCATCGCCAAACCGGTTTCGGTCAAGACCATGATGTCCCGCCTGGTGTCGGTGATCGAGCATCCCCGGCCCTATGTCCGCACCGCCAGCTTCTTCGGGCCCTGCCGGCGGCGGCGCAATGCCAACGAATATCACGGCCCCGAACGTCGTAGCGAAACGCCTAAGCAGGCGGCGGAGTAAGCCATGGCCAGAAAACACCCCATTGAACTGTTCATGCCGCCCAACATGCTCAAGGCCAAGGTCGGCGGCGGAGCCGGCGGTCCCGACATGGCGGCGATAAAACGCGCCGAGGACGCCATGGAAGCGCTGAAAAGCGAGTTCAACAACTGGATCGCCGAGGATGTGAAAAAGCTTATCGCCACCCGCGCCCGCTATTCGGCCACACCCGATAGCGAGACCCGCGCCTCTCTGTTGCGCACCGCGCATGACATCAAAGGCCAGGCGCCCACCTACAACTATCCCTTGATCGCGCGCGTGGCAGCGTCGCTGTCGCGCATGATCGGCGAATTGCCATCCACGACCGGCATTCCCCTGCATCTGATCGACGCCCATGTGAACGCAATCCAGGTGATCCACAAAAATAAAATGCAGGACACCAACGACAAGACTGCCCAGGCGCTGTGCGTGGAACTGGACGCGCGGGTGGATGAAGTGCTGGCGGCTGTTTCCGCGAAATAAGCCGGCTTGCCTGCTGAACAGGACGGTTCAGAACTGCCGGTTGCGGGCGTCCGAGAGAATATTGAGCAATCCCGGTCCAAAGCTCATCGCCGAGCTGGGGGTGGCGTCATTGGCGCCGAACAAGGCGCTGAACATGCTTTGTTTGGGCTGCCAGTTCACCACACTGGCCAGCAGCATCTGGATTTCCGCCGATTGGGCGCCGGTGATCTCCCGGCGTGCGCCTTGCGGTGTCACCGCCGCCGCTTGGGTCTCCGGCGCCTGGGCCAGGCGCAAGGTGCCCGTGCTGCCCGGTTGGGCCAGTGTCCAGTCATAGACTTCGCGCAGCGATTTCGCGCTGCCGTCGGCGTGGAAGAACACGTTTCTGTTCGCCGCCGCCGCCTGGGGGAATTGCGCCGCCGCGCTGCCATTGGGATCGCTTCCCGCCAGCTTGATCAGCTTGGCCGCCGCATCGGGGCCCAGGAAATGCGCGGCGTAGAGCTCGCCGCCGCAGACCTCGCGCCCCAGGCTGGCGCGCAAGCTGCCCTGGGCGGATTTGGCATATTCGCCCGCCATCAGGGCGCAGACGTCCGGGTCCTTGCGCAGCGCCAGAATGCTCTGCTTGGCGCCCGCATCGGCATGATAACGGCCGTCGGCCTGTTTGGTGATGGCGTCGGCGAAATTGCCCAAGCCGTGCTGGGCGCCATGCTCTTTCACCAGACCCAGCCAGGTCTGGTCCACGAACTGGAACAGGCCGGCGGCCGAGGAGGAATTGGAGGTGGCGTTGGGCTTGAGGCTGGATTCCCGCATGGCGGTGCCCAGCAAATAATGGAAGTCCGAGCCGGTGACGGCGGCGGCTTTCTGCAATGCGCTGATGACGCGGTCCGCGCCCGATACGGCTTCTGCCTGCATCGGGTCTTTCTGCGCTTTTATGGTTAACTATTGCTTACCGCGAGGCTTAGGGGCGCCCCCGCCGGATCGGCCCAGGGAACAGGATCGCTATGGCCCCAGACCGGCCCCGGCCAGGCGGGATCGCCTTTGCGGCGGCCGATCACATGGACATGCAGCTGCGGCACCATATTACCCAGATTGCCGACATTGAGCTTTTCCACGCCCGGCAAGGGGCGGATCAGGCCGGACAGTTTCACGATCTCGGCCATCAGCTGGGCCTGATCGGCGGCGCTCAAATCGCACATCTCGATGGCGCCGGCGCGGCGCGGCACCAGCAAGCCCCAATGGTAGCGGGAGTCGTTATAGAGAAAGACCCGCGACAGCGGCCAATCGGCCAGCCTGTGAGTCAGCTTTTGGATCACCGGATCGACCGTAAAATCACTCATGGTTTGAATCTCACCTGATAAATCTTTGCGGATCAAAATCCGGCTCGCCGTCCCGCTTGCCCAAAATCACATCCGCCATGTCCTGGGCTATGGCGGGCGCGAACAGGATGCCATTGCGATACTGGCCGCCCGCCACGAACACGCCATCCATCGCGGCGCGGCCCAGAAGCGGCAGGCCGTCGGGGCTTTTGGGCCGCAAGCCGGCCCAATGATCGGCCAGAACCCAATCTTTCAGGGACGGCATCAGGCGGCGTGCCGCCGCCCATAGCTGGTCGCGCGCCTGCGGCGTGACCGTCGTATCGAAGCCCTTCTCCTGCATCGTGGCTCCCACCAGCAGCAGCCCGTTTTCGCCCAGATGGGGGCGCGGCACGCAATAGACACCTTGGCCCCATATCACCGGCGCCGGCAGTACCTGGCCCGGCGGCGGCGCCAGCGCGATCATCTCGCCTTTCACCGGCGTGATGGGAATGTCGTCCAGCAATCCGCTCCAGGCTCCGGCGGCAACCAAGACTGCATCGGCTGGATAGCGCGCATAGGGTGTGCTTACCGCCGGTCCCGGCTCCAAGCGCACCGCCGCCTCATTGGCGTTGAGCACCCCGCCCGCCTTGAGGAAGGCAATCGCCAGCGCTTCGCCCAAGGCGCGGTTGTCGACATGCGCCTCATGCGGCGACCACAAGCCGCCCACCGTCTCTCCCAGCAGCGGGACCAGACTGTGGACTGCCCCACGATCCAGGATTCGCAAGTCTCGCTGGACCCGGGTCTGCATCACTTCCAGTTCGGCGGTATCGGCCGCCAGCAGCAGGGCGCCCACCCGGTTGAGGAAGACGCTGCGTCCGCTGGCGGCTTCCAGTTCGGCTGCAAAACCCGGCCACAGCGCATGGGCCTTGAGCGCCAGATCACGCTCCGCATCGGCGGCGTCTTCCAGCTCGGCGGTGACCGCCAGCATCCCGGCCGAGGCCCAGGTCGCCCCTGTCGCCGGCTGGGCCCGCTCCAGGATGGTGACCGCCGCGCCCGCCTGCAAAAGCCGCCAGCCGATGCCCAGACCAGCGACACCGGCGCCGATGATGACGACTTTCAAAGCCACCCCTGCCCTTCCAAAATAATGCTTGACAAACCAATGAGATAGAAGAAGAGGCTAAAGCGATCTATGAGCTGTGCCGCAGCCCGGAAAAGCTCGGTGGCAACAGAAACATTGGCGGACGGCGGGACCGGGATAGCGAGAAAAGCCATGTGCTTCTATAGCGGCTGTGCCCGCCCCGCGCACCAGGTCCGCACACTGTAACCGACCCGGCGCATACGCGTATTATGGGGGCAATTTGAGACGAGGTTCAGATGGAAAAGGCTCTTTTCGGCGCGGGCTGCTTCTGGGGGGTGGAGGACTTCTTCCGCCAGGTTCCGGGCGTGATCGACGCGGTCTCCGGCTATGCCGGCGGCACTACCCAGAACCCGACCTACAAGCAGGTCTGCAATGACGAGACCTACCATGCCGAAGTGGTCGAGGTGACATTCGACCCGGCCAAGGTCTCCTATCGCACTTTGGTCGAGCTGTTCTTCCGCATGCACAACCCCACCCAGAAGAACCGCCAGGGGCCGGACTTCGGCAGCCAGTACCGCTCGGTGATCTTCACCCAGGACGAGGAGCAGGCCCGCATCGCGGCCGAGGAAAAGACCAAGGTCGAGGCATCCGGCAAGTGGAAGCAGCCGGTGGTCACCCAGATCGAGCCCGCCCCCACCTTCTGGAAGGCCGAGGACTATCACCAGCGCTATTTCGAGAAGCATGGCGGGCACTGCCATGTCTCGTATGCGGAACTGGCCGCCGAATAAGGCGCTGCCGCTAAGGCTGCTCCATCCGGAAGTACGCAAACACCAGCGCACCCGCCACCAGCCAGAAGGCCACGGTCCAGCGCAGCGCAACCGCGCTGCCTGGCGTGTCCATTTCCGTCTCCAGAGAGGCGATGCGGAGTTTCAGGCCGCCCATGCCTTCGCGCTGCCATAACAGCGCCAGCCATGCAGCCCCCAGAAGCAGGGCGGCAAAAAACAGCCCCGTGATCATCTGATAGGGATTCCAGCTCCAGGGCGCCTGAAGCGCCCGCGCCGCGGTCCAGACCAACTGGCATCCCACCAGAAGCCAGATCAGCCAGAACAATCGGCCCCGCATCATTTCCCGGTGGCGCCTTTGACGGTGAAACCAACCGCCACCGCGCTGCCGTCCGACAGATTGAGCACCACCGGCACTTTGTCGCCGATCTTCATTTTGGGTTGCTCGCACATCAGGTGATAGCCGCCGGGCGCGAATTTGACGATGCCGCCGGGCGGCAGCTTGACGCTTTCCACCATGTCCATGCCGCTCATCCCGCCCTTGTTGGTGGATTGATGGATCATCAGCATACCGCAGGCCTGCGAGGTGGCGCCGGTGATGGCGATGTCGCGGCGGGTGTTGTTCTGGGCGGTGAAATAGCCGCCGGCCGGAAGCTTGCCCGGCAGGGCGCGGAACCAGGCATCGGTGACGTCAAAGGGCGCGGCCTGCGCTCCTGCCGCACTCATGGCCAGAAATACCAAACTAGATGTTAGATTGGGGCGCTTCACGTTCCGCTCTTTCCTCGTTCAAACGCATGGTCACCAGCACCACGATCATGGCGGCAAAGCTGGTAAGCGTGCCGGGCAGCCAGATGATCAACCCGCCATAATGTTGGTCGTTCAGGGCGGTCATGTCCAGCACACGGCCGCAGATTGTGTAGACCGGATAGATATCGTGTTCCGTCAGCGACAAGATCGCTCCCAGCACCATCTGGGGCAGCTCGATCACCAGGATCAGGGCGGCGCGCATCAGATGCGACAGCCGGGCCGGCGGTTTGGCGCGGCTATCCAGGATCAGGGACCAGAACATCACGCCATTGACCGCCATGGTCCAGTTCATCAGTTCGTACAGGTTGGCGTCCAGCATCACGCGGGTATGGATCTGCGGGATCAGCCAGAAATACAGCAGCCCCACGAACAGAAAAGGCGCCATCACCGGATGCTGCAGGAAAGAAAGCGCCGCCTGTACCGGGCGCGACGCCACCACGGGCTTGAGAAAATCCGGCATCCCCGCCCACAGCACGGGCCCGCTCATGCCCAAGGCAATCAGGAAGGCGCCGGCATGATGCAGCACGAAATGCGCCCAGCGATGCATGAAGAACATGTGCTGGGCGTAATAGTCGATGCGGGTCTGCAGCACGATCCAGAAGCTGGCCATGCCCAGCACGAAACAAATCAGCCGCCACACGGGCGGGTGCTGGGCCTTGGGGAGAATTTTCAGTCCACGGACAAACCAGGCCAGGGTCAGCGCGGTGGCGAGGTAAATCGGCCAGGAGAATTCCCAAGGCAGCCAGATGGGCAGATCGGCGGGATAGAGCCGGCCGACGGTGTACAGCACCGCCCCCAGCGCCAGGAGCCCGCCGTAGCGCAACCAGTCCCTGCCGGGCATCAGCTCGACTTCGTTTCAGAGTTGATCATCAGCCGCGCCACGTCCTCATGGCCGTCCTCCATCAGTCCATCGCAGGCGCCGGCGCGATCGGCCGCGTCACGGTTCTGGCTGAGCTTCCACTTGCCTTCCAGTTTCTGGACTTGCAGTTCAAAGCCGACAATCCCGCGCAGCATGCTGTCGATATAGCTGGCGGGCGCGTCGGCGATTTTCCAGGGCTGGTCCCTGCCCGCTTCATGGGCCTCGCTCAAGCCAGTGACATTGCCACGCAGCCAATCGGTATCCTGAATCCAGCGGATGGCGCCCTTTGCATGCACCGTGATGTAGTTCCAGGTTGGCACGGCTTTGCCGGTTTCGTTCTTGCTGGGATACCAGCTAGGCGAGACATAGGCATGAGGACCCAGGAAGATCGCCAGCGCCTCGCCTTCGCCCGACTTCCACACCGGATTGGCGCGGGCGACATGGCCGCGTAGAACGCCGGCCTCGAACAGCATGGGCAGGTGATTGGCTTCCAGCCCTTGTGTCACCAAGGTGGCAAAGCCGATCCGACGCAGCGCTTCCTGCAGCACCTCGGGACGGTCTTCGCGGAAATGATCGGGCACATACATCGTTGGTTTCCTTGGGGCGCGATAATATGCACCTCGTGCCCCCGCGCCCAGCGTGATAAGGACGCGGCCGCTATGCGTATTGCGGCCCTATTCCTCGCCCTGCTGCTGGCCGGTTGCTCCAAGCCCAGCTGGCATATGACCGACATTTCCGGCGGCATGCCCAAGCTGGATTTCCATATGCGCGCGGACGGCAAGCCGGTCACGGGCGCGGACTTTCGCGGCAAGGTGGTGGCGCTGTATTTCGGTTATACCCACTGCCCCGATGTCTGCCCCACCACCCTGGCCAATCTGACCGAGATGCTGGGCAGAGTGGGGAGCCCGGAGGTGCGGGTGCTGTTTGTCACAGTCGATCCCGATCGAGATACCGATCAAGTGCTGGCGGATTACACCAAGGCCTTTTCGGTCCAGGTGGTGGGCCTGCGTGGTTCAGCCAATGACCTGGCGGCACTCGCCCGCACCTATCGCGTGGCCTATGAGGTGAAGAAGGGCCCTCCTTACGAAGTGATGCACTCCAATGCGGTGTTCTTCTTCGACAAGGACGGCCGGGCGCGGCTGGTGACGACTGACACGACCAACACCTCCGCGATGGCGGAAGATGTGAAGCGGTTGTTGAACTAGCTAAAACGTCCAGGGTCTGGGACAGACAATAATGACATAGATGCAGGCGGCCCAAACACAGACACCCCAGGCGAGCAATATATCGCCCCATATGCGTACCTTACGATCAGGCATCTTCGCGTACTGCCGCGTAAGGATAAATCGGATAAAACGAAAATCCGAAATCCAATGTCTCGACATAGGCTCTTCATCCGACAACAGGTCTATACCGTGCCGCCGGAGATGGCCGACAAACTTGCGGTCGATAAACCAGTAAATCGCTGATGCCGTAATGCAGACAGCTAGAGCGATCCCCATCGAAAAATCCCGTCTCAGATATGCAACGCCGCCCCATCCGCCGCCAGCACCGCCTCGTGCATCATCTCCGACAAGGTCGGATGCGGGAAGATGGTGTGCGCCAGTTCCTGGTCGGTCAGCTCGCCGGTCTTGGCCACGACATAGCCCTGGATCAGTTCGGTGACTTCGGCGCCGATCATGTGCGCCCCTAGAAGCTCGCCGGTGGTGGCGTCGAACACCGTCTTGACCAGGCCCTCGGCCTCACCCAGCGCGATCGCCTTGCCGTTGCCGATGAAGGGGAACTTGCCCACCTTGATCTTTTTGCCGGTGGCCTTGGCGGCGGCTTCTGTCAGGCCTACGCTGGCCACCTGCGGCCAGCAATAGGTGCAGCCCGGCACGTTCGAGGTGTTCAGCGGATGCACGCCTTTCACGCCCGCGATCTTCTCGGCCACGATCACGCCTTCATGCATGGCCTTGTGCGCCAGCCAGGGCGCGCCGACCAGGTCGCCGATTGCCCACACCCCGTCCACGCCAGTTTCACCGTATTTCCCAGCGACAACGTGTGTCTTCTCGACCTTGATGCCTGCCGCTTCCAGCCCGATATTCTCGACATTGCCGACAATGCCCATGGCCAGGATCACACGCTCCACCGTGACTTGTTCCGTCTTGCCGGCCTTGTCCTTCAAGGTGCAGGTCACATCGCTGGCGCCGCGCTTGAGTTCGGTCACCGTGGTGCCGACCTTCAGCTTCATGCCCTGTTTCGTAAACGCCTTGGCGGCAAAGGCGGAGATTTCCTCGTCTTCCACCGGCAGCACGCGATCCAGCACTTCCACCACCGTCACCTCCGCACCCAGGGTGCGGTAGAAGCTGGCGAACTCGATGCCGATGGCGCCCGATCCCACAACCAGGAGCGACTTGGGGAAGCTTTCCGGCACCATCGCCTCGCGATAGGTCCAGACCAGCTTGCCGTCGGGCTCCAGGCCGGGGAGCGTGCGGGCCCGCGCGCCCGTCGCCAGCACGATATGTTTGGCGGTGACGTCGGAGGTCTTGCCGTCTTTGGTGACGCTGAGCTTGCCTTTGCCCGCCAGCTTGGCTTCGCCCGGAATGACGGTGATCTTGTGCTTCTTCATCAGGAAGCTGACGCCGTCGGACAATTGCTTGGACACGGCGCGGCTGCGGGCCACGATCTTGGCGGCGTCGAATTTGAAATTGTCGGCGCTGAAGCCGAACTCGCCCAGCCGGTGCATCAAATGCCAGATTTCGGAGGACCGCAGCAGCGCCTTGGTGGGGATACAGCCCCAGTTCAGGCAGATGCCGCCCATGCGGTCGCGCTCAACCACGGCGGTCTTCAGGCCCAGCTGGGCGCAACGGATGGCGCAGACATAGCCGCCCGGTCCGCCGCCCACCACAATCACGTCATAGGAGTCCGCCATGGCGCGCTCCTCACAACAGCATGGAAGCAGGTTCTTCGATGAACTGCTTCAGGGTTGCCAGGAATTTCGCGCCGGTGCCGCCATCCACCACCCGGTGATCGGCCGACATGGTCACGGTCATCACGGTGGAGATTTCCACCTTGCCATCGCGCACCACGGGGCGTTCCTCGCCCGCGCCCACCGCGATGATGCAGCTTTGCGGCGGGTTGATGATGGAGGTGAAACTCTTGATGCCATACATGCCCAGATTGGAAACCGAGAAACCGCCGCCTTCATATTGATTGGGCTTGAGCTTCTTTTCCTTGGCCAGCGCGGCGAGAGTCTTGACCTCGTTGGAAATCTCCACCAGCCCCTTGGTCTGGGCCTTGAAGATGATCGGCGTGATCAGGCCGAAGTCCAACGCCACCGCGACGCCGACATCGGCATCCTTGTGGCGCAGGATCGCGGTATCGGTCCAGGACGCGTTGACCGCGGGATGCTTCATCAGCGCCATCGCCGACGCCTTCATGATGAAGTCGTTGACCGACAGCTTGTAGGCCGGGACCTTGTCCTTCCCTTTCGGCGCGGCGGCGTTCATCTTCTCGCGCACCGCCATCAGGGCATCCAGGTTGCAATCGATGGTGAGGTAGTAATGCGGGATCAGCGTCTTGGCGCTGGTCAAGCGCTTGGCTATCGCTTTCCGCATATTATCGTGCGGAATCTCTTCATAGGAACCGGCCGGATAGAGCAGCCGCGCATCGGGCAGCGGCGCGATGCCGGGGATGCCTGCGCCAGCGGGTGCGCCAGCCGCTGCCGGTTTCGCGACACCCGGCTTGGCGTTCTCGACATCCGACTTGACGATACGGCCACGCGGGCCAGTGCCGTTGATGCCCGACAGGTCCAGACCTTTTTGTTCGGCGATGCGCTTGGCCAGGGGCGATGCGAAAATGCGCGCGCCATCGGCTTTCGCGGCAGGAGCGGCAGCAGGCGCAGGAGCAGCCGCCTTAGGCGCCGGCGCGCTTTCCGCTTTCACCGCCGCGCCGATGTCTTTCATGGCGCCGGCAATATCTTTGCTGGCGGGCGCGACGGCATCGGCGCTGTCGCCCTCTTCCAGCAGCACGGCGATGGGCGCATTGACCTTCACGCCTTCGCTGCCTTCGGGCACCAGGATCTTGCCGATCTTGCCTTCGTCCACCGCCTCGAATTCCATGGTGGCCTTGTCCGTTTCGATTTCGGCCAGGATGGTGCCCGACTTGACGGTGTCGCCTTCCTTCACCAGCCACTTGGCCAGTTTGCCCTCCTCCATGGTGGGCGACAAAGCGGGCATCAGGATATTGGTGGCCATGCTTTAAGCCTTGTAACAGACGGCTTTGACCGCCTCGATCAGGTCATCGACCGTGGGCAGCGCGAGCTTTTCCAGGTTCGCCGCATAAGGCATCGGCACGTCCTTCCCCGACACCTTCATGGGCGGCGCGTCCAGATAATCGAACGCATCCAGCGCCACCCGGGCGGAAATCTCCGAACCGATGGAGCAGACCGGCCAGGCCTGTTCGATGGTGACGATGCGGTTGGTCTTTCTCACCGACTCCAGCACGGTATCCATGTCCAGGGGGCGCAAGGTGCGCAGGTCGATCACTTCGGCATCGATGCCTTCGCCCGCCAGCTTCTCGGCGGCTTCCAGCGCCTGCCCCACGGTGATGGAGTAAGCCACGATGGTGACGTCCTTGCCGGGACGGCAGACCCGCGCCTTGCCGATGGGCAGGACGAAATCGTCCAGCTTGGGCACCGGGAAGCTGCGGCCATAGACGATTTCGTTCTCCAGGAAGATTACAGGATTGGGATCGCGGATGGCGGCCTTCAGCAATCCCTTGGCGTCGGCGGCGAAATAGGGCGCGATCACCTTCATGCCGGGCACGGATGCATACCAGGCGCTGTAGTCCTGGCTGTGCTGGGCGGCGACGCGGGCGGCCGCGCCATTGGGGCCGCGGAAGACGATGGGGCAGCTCATCTGCCCGCCCGACATGTAGCGGGTCTTGGCGGCGGAATTGATGATCTGGTCCATCGCCTGCATGGCGAAATTCCAGGTCATGAATTCGACAATCGGCTTCAGGCCGTCAAAGGCCGCGCCCACGCCCAGGCCAGTAAAGCCGTGCTCGGTAATGGGAGTGTCGATCACCCGGCGGGCGCCGAACTCGTCCAGCAGGCCCTGCGAAATCTTGTAGGCGCCTTGATATTCCGCGACTTCCTCGCCCATCAGGAACACCAGCTCGTCGCGGCGCATCTCTTCCGCCATGGCGTCACGCAGCGCGTCGCGCACCGTCTGGTTGACGAATTCGGTGCCGGCGGGGACTTCCGGTTCGGCGGCGATTTCAAGCTTCGGCGCGGCCCGGGCTTCAGTTTTGGGCGCTTCGCTTTTTGCTTCGGCTTTCGGCGCTTGCGCCTTGGGAGCCGCGGGCGCCGCGCCCGGCGCTTCGCCATCCATCAGCAAGGTGGCGATAGGCGAATTGACCTTCACCCCTTCGGTGCCTTCGGCGACCAGGATCTGGCCGATCTTGCCTTCGTCCACCGCCTCGAATTCCATGGTGGCCTTGTCGGTCTCGATCTCGGCCAGGATGGTGCCGGACTTGACGGTGTCGCCTTCCTTGACCAGCCATTTGGCCAGCTTGCCCTCTTCCATGGTGGGCGACAGCGCGGGCATCAGGATTTGCGTGCTCATCAGGCGTATATGTCCGTATAGAGTTCGGTCAGCGCCGGCTCAGGGCTTTCGGTGGCGAATTCCGCCGCCTCCACCACCACCCGCTTCACCTCGGCGTCCATCTGCTTGAGGTCGGTCTCGTTCACCAGTCCGCGCTCGATCAGCTTCCTGCCGAAATTCTCGATGGGATCATGCTTCTCGCGCATCTCGGTCAGTTCTTCCTTGCTGCGGTACTTGGCGGGATCCGACATCGAATGGCCGCGATAGCGGTAGGTCTTCATCTCCAGGATGATCGGGCCCTTGCCGGCGCGGCAATATTCGAAGGCTTCCAGGCCCGCCCGCAGCACCGCTTCGACATCCATGCCATCCACGGTGACGCCGGGAATGCCGAAGGAGGCGCCGCGCTTGGAGAAATCCGCCACCGCGGACGAGCGCGCCACGCTGGTGCCCATGGCATAGTGGTTGTTCTCGATCACATAGACGACCGGCAGCTTCCACAACTCGGCCATGTTGAAGCTTTCATAGACCTGGCCCTGGTTGGCGGCGCCGTCGCCAAAATAGGTCAGGCAGACGGCGTTGTTGCCGCGATATTTGTTGGCGAAGGCCAGGCCGGTGCCGATCGGCACCTGGGCGCCGACAATGCCGTGGCCGCCATAGAATTTCTTTTCCGACGAGAACATGTGCATCGAGCCGCCCTTGCCGCGCGACAGGCCGGTGGAGCGGCCGGTCAATTCGGCCATCACCGCTTTGGGATCGACGTCCTGGGCCAGCATATGGCCGTGATCGCGATAAGCGGTGATCTGCTGGTCGCCCTGCTTGGCGGCGCCCATCAAGCCCACCACCACCGCTTCCTGGCCGATATAGAGATGACAAAAGCCGCCGATCAGGCCCATGCCGTAAAGCTGTCCCGCCCGTTCCTCAAAACGGCGGATCAGCAGCATGTCGTGATAAAGCTTTTTCAGCGATTCGGAGTTGCTTTTGACAGCATCTGGCATGTTTGGGGCGCGCCATTTTCTTGGTTCTGGGTAAGCGGGTTTTGGCAAGCCCTAGGGCGCTTGGCAAGAACATTGTTATTTTATTGCGCTGCACTTCCGAACACTGTTCGCCAATCCTGAAATGTTGTTGCCGCTCACAGGTGGCGGACGGACAGGTCGTTAGGGAGCAGACCCCACGCGGCGCATGGAAGTACCCAATTGCGGCAAGTCGCCCTCCTCCGGCTTTCGCGGACCAGGAAGGTTAGTGGCGAGGTACGGCGACCTGGTTGGGCGCGCCGTCCATCAACTGGGTGCGCGCCAGCTCTTCCACCAGGTCTGGGTCGTTCTTTTCCATCAAGGCGATGCGGTGCTCCAGCCGCTGGCGGGTGGCCTGGACTTCGGCCAGTTGCTGCTGCCTGACCCCAAGCTGCGCCTGAGTGTCTTCCAGGGTCAGAATCCCGCGATTGCCCCAGATGGCATAGGCGCCGAAATAGCCCACCACCGCCACGGAGATGGCCGGCAGGATCAAAGCCGTGAAAAAGCGCGTGACCGAACGCTTGATTCGCATTCATCCAACGAATCACAGACTGATTCGCCCGGTCAAGGAAAAAAGCGTAAAGGATTCAAGGAACTTAACCCTTGGGCCAGTTAAGGCCCCGGCGCGAATGGTCTAGATTGATGCCATGCGGTGGATGACGGGCTTGCTGTGGTTTGTGATGGCGTTCCTGACCGGGGCAGGACTGTTCCTGGTCACCAGGCCGGTTCCGGTACTGCATGCCCTGGTGCTGGAGTTGCGGGGCCCCGGCCTGTTCGAACGCTGCCGCCAGGCCGGCGCCTGCGCCCAGTTGGAACTCGCCCCGCCCCAGCAGCCGCACCCGCGAGAGGTGGCGCCAGCGGATTTGGACCGCGGGTGACAACCGCCGTCTAGCTAAAGACGAGAGCCGCCTGAAATTTAATGGAGCGCTCGCAAGCATGGATCAAACGGGCTAATCCAAAAGCCTCTACACCGTATATTTGCCAGAGCTCGCCTTCAGTACGGGGATCATAGGCAGCTTCCCAAAGCTCGCTTGCCTCGGGATCGATACCAGCAGGCAGGCCGATGAGCCCGGCCAACTCTAAGCATTCCTGGAGAAGTCGCGGAGAGGACCCGATCATTCCTCCAAGCCCTGGACGTTGGGGATCAGCATTGTCCAGAACCACTCTTTCGAAGTCCCGAGGCAAATAAAAACCCTCACAATCCGAGTGCCAAAAGAGGTGTTGAAACCGGAGATGCTTCTTTGGATCTTCCGAGGCCGAAATTTGTTCCTCAAACAGTCGTTCGATTATTGGATCGGATGAATTACGCTCGGGTGGGGGGAGACGGTTTTCGTAAACATGGAAGGCCGCCAAGCGTCGAATAAGATGAAGACCGCTATAGCCATACATCTGGGCCTCAAAGACCTGTTCGTCGGGAATGTCGAGAGGTTCTTGATGCGGAGGCATGCCAGCTTCTGCAAGAACTTCATTCAGCAATTTGTAGTTTTCGCTGAACGCCTCAAAATCTTCCGGGCGCTCTCTCGCGACACGAGCAAGCTCGCCAACACTAATGTCAAGCCCCACAGCCGCCCCCCGATCATTGGATTAGCTACGCAATATTGACCGCCCGGCATAAACCGCCGCATCGCCCAACTGCTCCTCGATACGCAGCAGCTGGTTGTACTTGGCGAGGCGGTCGGAACGCGCCAGCGAGCCGGTCTTGATCTGTCCGCAATTGGTGGCCACCGCCAGATCGGCGATCGTGCTGTCCTCGGTTTCGCCCGAACGATGGCTCATCACCGCTTTGTAGGCATTGCGATGCGCCATATCGACGGTCTCCAAAGTCTCGGTCAGGGAGCCGATCTGGTTGACCTTGATCAGGATGGCGTTGGCGGTCTGCTTGTCGATGCCCTGTTTCAGCCGCTTCACATTGGTGACGAACAGATCGTCGCCCACCAGATTGACGGTCTTGCCGACTGCATCGGTCAGGCCCTTCCAGCCCGCCCAATCGTCTTCCGCCATGCCGTCTTCGATGGAGACGATTGGGTACCGCTTGCACAGATCGGCATAAAGTTTGACCATCTCATCCGGCGTGAGCGTCTTGCCTTCGCCTTCCAGCACATACTTTCCGTCCTTGAAGAATTCGGTGGAAGCCGGGTCCAGCGCGAAGAAAACCTCCTCGCCCAATTTGTAGCCCGCCTTCTCCACCGCCTTGGCGCAGTAGGTCAGCGCCTCATCCGGCGATTTGAGATTGGGCGCGAAGCCGCCCTCGTCGCCGACATTGGTGTTGTGGCCGGCATCATGCAGCGACTTCTTCAGGGTATGGAAAATCTCCGCCCCCATGCGCAGCGCTTCGCGGAAGCTGGGCGCCCCCACCGGCATGATCATGAATTCCTGGAAGTCGATGGGATTGTCGGCATGCACACCGCCATTGACGATGTTCATCATCGGCACCGGCAAGGTGTTGGCCTTGGGCCCACCGACATAGCGGTAGAGCGGCAGGTTGGCGGCATTGGCCGCCGCCTTGGCCACCGCCAGGCTCACGCCCAATATGGCATTGGCGCCCAGCCGCGCCTTGTTGGGAGTGCCGTCCAGGGCGATCATGGCGCGGTCGATTTTCACCTGCTCCTCGGCGTCCAGCCCGGCCAAAGTGTCGAAGATTTCGCCATTCACCGCCGCGACGGCCTTTTCCACCCCCTTGCCGCCATAGCGCTTGCCGCCGTCACGCAACTCCACCGCTTCATGCGCGCCGGTCGAGGCGCCCGACGGCACGGCGGCCCGCCCAAAGCTGCCGTCTTCCAGCCGCACATCCACTTCCACGGTGGGATTGCCCCGGCTGTCCAGAATTTCACGGCCGGTGATGTCCATGATGGCGGTCATGACGGGAACTCCTTATGCTCCGCCCGGTTCTAGAGAGGCACGCCGTCCCCTTCAAGGGCGGCCCGGGACCGGAGGGACCATCATGACGCTTTTCGTGCCTGCCGTGCTGCTGACCGCCGTTGTCACGGTGCTGGCCATCCTGTTTTCTGTGGGGACGGGCCTCCTGGTCGCCCGCGTCCGGCGCCGGGTCAATATCTTCCCGCCGGTGATGACCGGAGCGCCCGAATTGGAACGGGCCTTGCGCATTCAGGGCAATACGCTGGAGCAGTTCGTCCTCTTCGTGCCCGCGCTATGGCTGGCCACGGTCTATTTCCAAGGCTGGATTCCGCCGGTGCTGGGCCTGGTCTGGTGCCTGGGCCGCATCATTTATGTCCCATTGTATCTGGGCGGAAAAAATCGTTTTCCGGGTTTCGCCTTGACCATTTTCCCCACCCTGATCCTGACCTTGCTGGCGATCATCGGCATCGTCCAGGCGTGGATGGGCGCGTAGCGGTTCGCGAAGCGAACGAAATAGTCCCGCGCTAACTCAGGACGCTTTCGCCTCGGCTTGCGAATCCATTTCTTGTTCCACCAATCGCGCAATGTCGTGCAGCATGCCCAATTGAGCGGGGCTCAGGTTTCGGGGTTTATGGTCGACAATGCAGAGGGCGCCGACGCAGGCGCCCCCGGCATGGAGGGGAATGCCGGCATAGAAGCGCACGTGCGGATCGCCAACGACGGCGGGATTTTCGGCGAATCGGTCGTCGGTAAGCGCGTCGTTGACGATCAGCGGGGCGTCGGCGAGCACCGCGTGCGAGCAGAAGCCGATGTCGCGCGGCGTTTCGCTGAAATCAAAACCAAGATGCGATTTGAACCATTGCCGGTCGCGGTCGACCAACGTGATGAGCGCAACCGGCGCATTGAGGGCGGCCGCAGCGATGCGGGCGTGGCGGTCGAAGCGCTCTTCGGCGCCGGTGTCGAGCAGGTTGAGTTTATGCAGGGCTGCGAGGCGCTCCTCTTCATGCTCGGGGAGCGCGGCTTTACGCCAGCGCAACATCGAACGCATCAGCCAGGCGCGAATGCGCGAGCGCGCATATTGCACGCTGTAGGGCCGCGAGAGCCATTCGGTGACGCCGGCTGCCTCACCCTCCGGTGCGTTGATCTTGGCTTGATCGGTGACGACGATAATGGGGACGTCGCGTTCGCCCCCCAGCGCGCGCAACATGCGCACCAGGGTAATCGGATCGCCAGCGGGCAGATTGTCGCCGAGAAAGATGAGGGACGGTTCGTCATTTTGCAAGGCGCGCTTGATCTCATCGAACGAGACATCCAGAAGGCTGCGAATGCCGTCAGCCGCGGCAGCCGCCCCGATCAGGCCGCGTTCACTGGCGGAAACGCCGGCGATGAGAATGAGCTGATCAGTGACATTGCCCGCCGGTTTCACCAGGCTGGAGGGCAGATAAGGCGCGAACTTCCCGGCATCGTCACGCCCGCGCAGGTCGAACACGCTGCCTTCGGAGGCGCCGGAGACTTTCAGCGCCGAACCGGCCTCAGTGACGCGGCTGCGCGCGGCGTCGAGCAATTTGTCGACCGCGTCGTCGGTGCGTGACGGGTCATGGTGGTACAGCACCAAGTGCTTGACGTCGGCGGCGAGGGCGGTGTCGATGGCGTATTCCATGGTGGAATGGCCCCAGCCGATCTTCGCATCATATTCGGCTGCGGTGTATTGGGTGTCGTGAATGACGAAATCGGCGCCGCGCATAAAATCGGCGTGCGCGATGTCGCGGCCTTCGACGGCGTGGGCGTGTCCGCGCGCGGCCTCGGCGCTGTGGGGCTCGTGATCGGAAGCGTAGACCAGACTTGCGCCATCTGCTTCCAAGCGATAGCCGACCGTGAGCGCGGGATGGTTGAGGTATTGCGTGGCGATGCGCACGTCGCCAATGGCAAAGCCGCCTTCGACCACTTCGTGAAAATGCAAGGTCGCCGCGAATGCGTTCAGGGCAACCGGGAAGTAGGTGTATTCCATCTGCCCGGCGAACACGTCGCGCAGCGACTTGCCGACGCCGCGCGGACCATAGATGTGCCATTCATTGCCAGGAACGAAAAGCGGCGCGAAGAACGGCAGACCCTGAATATGATCCCAGTGGGTGTGCGAGATCAGGATATGACCTGAACAAGGCTTCTTCTCTTTCAGCAGCGCTTGGCCGAGCGCGTGCGCCCCCGTGCCGCAATCGATCAGGATGATGTCGCCGGCGCCGGAGCGCACTTCGACGCATGACGTGTTGCCGCCATAGCGAACAGTGGCGGCGCCTGGCGTCGCAATCGATCCGCGCGTACCCCAGAAACGCACCTGCATTCGCGTCGCCCTCCGCGTTAGAGTGCGGAGCGATTATGCTTCTGCCGCGGCGGCGCGGCAAGGCAATTCACGGATTGAGGCCGAGGGAAGTAGCCCAGCGCTGGACGATGCGTGCGTATCGCCGTGCCGACAGATGAGACAATTTTGTGAACCGATTTGGGAAAATGCCGTCGCCTGTGCGCATCCAACGTCGCTCGAAATGGTCTCCCACTACGCTGTCGCTAGCGAGGGGCCGTCCATACGCTGTCGCTATGGACAGTTCGCCTAAGGCGAACCGCTCCTTACCGTTTCACCACGGCATCGATCTCCACCAACTGCTCCAATAGCGCGGGGAAATCCTTCAGCCTGACCATGTTGGGACCGTCGCTGGGCGCGTGATCCGGGTCCTGGTGCACTTCCATGAAGACACAGGCCACGCCCGCCGCCACCGCCGCGCGCGCCAGATAGGGCACCATGGTGCGGTCGCCGCCGGAGCGGTCGCCCTGCCCGCCCGGCTGTTGCACCGAATGGGTGGCGTCGAACACCACCGGCGCGCCGAAGCCCGCCATGATCGGCAAGGAGCGGATATCCGTCACCAGGGTGTTGTAGCCGAAGGACACGCCACGCTCGGTCACCAGCACATTGGCATTGCCCGCGCCGGTGATCTTGGCGATCACATTCTTCATGTCCCAGGGCGAGAGGAACTGACCCTTCTTCACATTCACGCATTTGCCGGTATGGGCGGCCGCCACCAGGAGATCGGTCTGGCGCGACAGGAAGGCGGGGATTTGCAGCACGTCCACGGCTTGCGCCACCGCCGCGCATTGATCGCGCTCATGCACATCGGTCAATACCGGCACGCCAAGCTGCTTGCGCAGGTCGGCAAAGATGGGCAGCGCCACTTCCAGCCCCACGCCGCGCGCGGTGCTGGCGCTGGTGCGGTTGGCCTTGTCGAAGCTGGTCTTGTAGACCAGCCCCACTCCCAGCTTGCCGCAGGCTTCCTTCAGCGCCCCCGCCATGTCGAAGGCATGGTCGCGGCTTTCCAGCTGGCAAGGTCCGGCGATGATCGACAGCTTCCTGGCAGTGCCGATTTCGACCGGATGCGGCTCTGGGCCTAACTTGACGACCGGGTTGGGCTTGGCGACCGGATGGGTGTTCATGCCAGTGTTTTACCGGACTCCCACGACTACGGCAAACTCCCCTCCCCAGCGCGCGCGTTAGCGCGCTTGCGATGGGGAGGTGGCCGTAGCATCGCTTGCGATGCGTAGGACAGAGGGGAGAATTGCCTAGTAGATTATAGCGGCTGTCGCAGCCGACGCCGCCGCGCCCGAGAAGGGCGCAAGCCAGGTCGTCAAATCCGAGAAGATGGTGGTATGCACCTTGACCACATCGCCCGGATAGATCGGCGTGCTGCGGTCCGCGGGCATTTCCTCTTCCTTGTTGCTGCCTTCGCGGCGGATGAACACCACGCTTTCCACCGCCTGGGTGTTGAAACCTCCGGCCAGGGCCACGGCGTTCAGCGCATTCATGTGATCGACATAGGCGTACTGGCCCGGGCGATTGACCGCGCCGATGATATAGAAGGGCCGGTAGGTCAGGACCTCCACCGCCACGCGCGGCGATTTGAGATAGCCTTGGGACAGCGCATTGGCGACGGCGCCTTCCAGTTGCTGGGAACTGAAGCCGGCCGCTCGCACTTCGCCGATCAACGGCAAGCGAACGGAGCCCGCGCCATCGATGGTGAAATCTCCCGACAGATCCGGTTCGCCGAACACGGTGAGTTTCAGCTTGTCGGCAGGACCCAGCAGATAGTCATAACCGGCGCCCGGTTGGCGGACACCCGACTGGCGGATGCCCGGCTGGTTGTCAGGCCGCGGATAATAGGGAACAGGCGTGGCGGCCGACAAACGCTGTGCCGGGGCATCGGGCGTTACCGGCACTTGTTTGTAAGACGGCGGGGAAAAACGCACCGGAGCGCTGTCGTAATTGTCGCCGGGAAAACGCTTGAGGCCGTAGCCGTCATTCTGGGGCTGATCCTGGGCATGGGCGCGGCCGCCGAACACCGCGAACAGCAGCATGCCCGCCAGCAACACAGTGGCGGCGCGGGTGAGCAGGAGCGGCAGGGAAAGGCCCATGCCCGATCCTAAAAGCGGCGGCCTTACTTATTTCCTAGTGCCCGATCCTGCCCCAATCGTGAAGGATTCCTTAAGCCGCGCCGCCGGCAGGCGCCGGTAAGGGCAATTGGCCGAATGGCCAATGGCCGGGCGCGCAATGCCGCAGTTCTAATCGGTACGGAACCGTGAGTGTGCTGCATGCTGGCGCAGGGACGCATCGTTTTCGCGCTGGTTGTGGCGCTGGCCCTGTCCGGCTGTGTCGGCGGCGGCACCGAAGTCATGAACCAGGCCTTGTCTCCGGCGCTGCTGCAGGGAGAAGGCCCGATTTCCCAAGGCGGCTATCGCGCCGGCGCGCTCAGTCATGATCGCGCGCCTTCCACCCTTGTCATGTTGAGCTTTTCCGGCGGCGGCAAGCGGTCCGCCGCTTTCGGCTATGGCGTGCTCAAGGGCTTGCGGGACTATTCGGTTGCGATCGACGGCAGCCAGAAGCGCCTGCTTGACACCGTTGACATCATGTCGTCGGTCTCCGGCGGCAGTTTTCCCGCCGCCTATTACGGGCTCTATCACGACAAGATCTTCACCGATTTCGAAAAGGATTTCCTGGACCAGGATGTCGAAAGCTACATCTATGGCAGCTATCTGCTGCCCTGGCGTTTCGCCAAGGCGCTGTTCAATCCCAATTACGGCACCAATGACCGCATGGCCGAGGTCTATGACAACCTCATGTTCCATGGCGCGACCTTCGCCGACCTCAAGCATGTCGGGCGGCCGCTGGTTTCCATCAACGCCACCGATGTCGACACCGGCCTGGAATTCATGTTCGTGCAGGACCAGTTCGACCTGATCTGTTCGGACCTGTTGTCCTATCCCGTGGCGCGCGCGGTGGCGGCCTCGAACGGTTTTCCCATCCTATTCAACCCGATCACCCTCAAGAGCTACCGTCCGCAATGCAACGGACGCGTTCCCGCCTGGATACGGGCGGACAAGGACAAGGACAATCCCCTGTCACGCACCCATGAGCTGGCGCGCAGCCACAGTCTCTATCTGGATGCCGAGCGCACGAAGTATGTGCATCTTCTGGACGGCGGCATTGCCGACAATCTCGCTTTGCGCGGCATCACCAATATGGCCATGGTCCTGTCGGGAGACATTGACGACCTGGGCGGCCGTTTCGACCTTGGCCGCATCCGCCGCATCGTGCTGATCAGCGCCGACGGCCAGGCGGAAAACGACACCGCTACCGCAAAGCAGATTCACCTCACCGGCCTGGGACAGTTGTTCAATGTGGTGTCCGGCACCCAGATCGACCGCTACAATTACGAGACCATGATCCTGGCGCGCCAGCAACTCGACACCCTGCGGGAAGCGGTGAAGAAGGAGCGGTGCGAAAAGGGACAGCACGACGCCGACGGCCTTCCTTGCGAGGATGTACAGGTATTCTTCGCGCATCTGTCCCTGGGCGGGATCACCGACAAGGAGGAGCGTGAGCGGCTGGCGAAAATCCCCACCGGCCTCACCATCGATGCCGCCGACGTCGCCCAACTCGTCGCGGCCGGCGAGGCGCAGGTGAAACAGTCGCCCGATCTGGCCGCTTTCCGCGATAGCCTCTTACCGGTCGGGCGCCCCACCGGATGAAGAACAGAGTTCAGCGGCTCGCTCACGGCCTGTAGGCAGTCTTGATCAGAGAAATTCGACTCTGCCGCCGACCAGATGATACATCGCCCCGACAAGCTTGATTTTGGCGTCCTTTTCGAGGCCGGTAAGGACGGGGCTTGTCCGGCGGATCTCCTCAACCGTACGCCGGACATTCGTCACGGCAACGGCATCAACAAACACATCGTTCTTGCTGCTGCGTTCGCCCTGGAATTGCGTCGCCGCGACTGCCGGCTTGATCTTCTCCAATAACCCGGTGAGGTTCCCCAGCTTGGCGCTGTCGATAGCGCCCTTGATCGCCCCGCAGGCGGTATGACCCATTACGACCACGAGCTTTGCTCCCGAGAGCGCACAGGCAAATTCAATGCTGCCGACCAGATCATCATTTGCGACATTGCCAGCGACACGCGCATTGAAGACCTCGCCAATCTCGGTATCGAAGATGACTTCCGCCGGCGCGCGCGAGTCAATGCAGCCGAGAATGGCAGCGGCGGGATACTGCCCCGCCGCGGTGGCACGCTTTTGCGCAAGATAGTCGTGAGGCAGCATCTTGCCGCTGCGAAAACGGTCGTTGCCCTGTTTGAGATGCGCAATGACCTCGTCCGGCGTCAGCCTGTCTCGCTCCCCCTTTGTCAGGGATGCCGCGAAGGACAAGGTTGGCAAACCGAGGCCGACGCCAGTCAAAGCGCCAAGACCGATGGTGCATTTCAAAAGATGCCGTCGTGTATGGGCAGGATCGAGCGGACAACAATCGTGACCTGGATGCATGACGTACCCCTTTCATATCGAATGGGACGCGAAAATGCCTGTCTCTGCGCTGCCTCGCAAAAACACCGCGTAAGTCCGCCGGTAAACTGGACCTTGGTGCAATAGTGGCTGCCGGTGAAACAAGGCCCGACGGCCCCGGCAAGGCGGAGCTCGCCCAACTATCCGGCTTTAGACCAGCCGGCTCTTCTGCACCGCCGCCGCGATGAAGCTGGTGAACAGCGGATGCGGCTCCAGCGGCCGCGATTTCAGTTCGGGATGAAACTGCACTCCGATGAACCAGGGATGGTCGGGAAATTCCATGATCTCCGGCAGCCGCCCGTCCGGCGACCAGCCAGACACCATCATGCCGTGCTTGGCCAGGTCCTTGGCGTAGTTGGTGTTGACTTCGTAACGATGGCGATGGCGCTCGCTGATTTCGGTGGCGCCGTAAACCTCGGCCACCCTTGAGCCAGGCACCAGGCTGGCGGGATAGGCCCCCAGCCGCATGGTGCCGCCCAGATCGCCATCGGCGACGCGGGTCTCTACCCGGTTGCCCTTGACCCATTCGGTCATCAGCCCGATCACCGGATGCTTGGGCTTGCCGATCTCGGTGGTGCCGGCCCCTTCCAGCCCCGCCAGGTCGCGCGCCGCCTCGATCACCGCCATGTGCAAGCCGTAACAGATGCCGAAGAACGGCACTTCGCGCTCGCGGGCGAATTTCACGGCGCCGATCTTGCCTTCGGTGCCGCGCTCGCCAAAGCCGCCGGGCACCAGGATGCCATGCACATTCTCCAGGAAGACGGCGGCGTCCTGGCGCTCGAACACTTCGCTGTCGATCCAGTCCAGATGCACCTTCACATTGTTGGCCAGCCCGCCATGGGCGAGCGCCTCGGACAGCGACTTGTAGCTGTCCTTGACCTGCATGTACTTGCCCACCACGGCGATGCGGACATCGCCTTCGGGATTTTTCACCCGCTCCACCACGTCCTGCCAGCGCGACAGGTCCGGCGGCGGCGCATTCTCCAGCCCGAACACTTTCAGCAACTGGGTGTCCAGCCCCACATCGTGATAGGCGATGGGCACGCGGTAGATGGTGTCCAAATCCATGGCCGGGATCACCCGCTCGGCCGACAGGTTGCAGAACAAGCCGATCTTGCGGCGGTCCTCTTCCGGAATGGGATGGGAGGTGCGGCACAAAAGAATGTCCGGCTGGATGCCGATGGCGCGCAATTCCTTGACGCTGTGCTGGGTGGGCTTGGTCTTGAGCTCGCCCGCCGCCTCGATGAACGGCACCAGGGTCAAATGGATGAAAGCGGTCTGGCCCCGGCCCAGATCGTTGTGCAATTGGCGGATGGCTTCGAAAAACGGCAGGCCCTCGATGTCGCCCACCGTGCCGCCGATCTCCACCAGCAGGAAATCCAGCCCGTCGGTGTCGGCCAGGACGAATTCCTTGATCATGTCGGTGACATGCGGGATCACCTGCACGGTGCGGCCCAGATAGCCGCCCTTGCGTTCCTTCTCGATCACCTGGCTGTAGATGCGGCCCGAGGTGACATTGTCGGACTTGCGCGCCGACACGCCGGTGAAGCGCTCATAATGGCCCAGATCCAGGTCGGTCTCCGCCCCGTCATCGGTGACATAGACCTCGCCATGCTGGAACGGCGACATGGTGCCGGGATCGACATTGAGATAGGGGTCCAGTTTACGAAGGCGGACTTTGTAACCGCGCGCTTGAAGCAACGCGCCGAGAGCGGCGGACGCCAGACCTTTTCCCAGGGAAGAGACCACGCCGCCGGTGATGAAGATTAACCGGGCCATGGGAGGCCAACATGTCGAAAAGACATGCTTCACTCAAGCGCAAAAGCGGAAAAATTTTTCGCTGCTAACAGGCCCGCGAAAAGCGCAGGGCTACCGAGGCTTAGGAACAGACGGCCCGACCGGCAGCGGCGCCGGAGCGGGCGCCGGCTTGGCCGGAACGGTGGTCGTCGCCGAATCAAGGATCGAGGTCTCGTTGCGGCCGTGCAGCGCCAGCAGGTTCAGGGCGATGCAAAGCGCGAAGAACAGGACAGCCAGGACGGAGGTGGTGCGGGTCAAAGTGTCCGCCGCGCCGCGGGCGGTGAACAATCCGCCCATGCCGCCACCGCCGCCGCCCATGCCCAGCGCGCCGCCTTCCGAACGCTGCAACAGCACAAAGCCGATAAGGGCGATGGCGACGATCAATTCGGCGACAAGCAATAGGGTCTGCATGGCGAAATCCGTGGCTTTTTAAGGATCGGGCTGAAGATCCGCCCGCATCCAAGGGCGCGGTCTTTAGCCCATCCGGCCCAAAATGGGAAGTTTCGCGAAAATACAGGTGAATGGACAAGATTTCACTGCGGAAATGCGGGAAAATCACCGACACTAAGGACACCGGAGGGGCCATCCGGGGTGACCGCCCATGCGATTTCGCGCATTCCTGTCCATGACCTTGATGGCCTTGGCTGTCCCGGCTGTTGCCGGTGCCGATGACCGGCAAAACGACCTGGCCTTTGTGAATCGCCTGACCTGGGGCGAAACCGCCCAAGGGAACACGCTGAACGGCAAAAGCCGCGCAGCCTGGCTGGAAGAACAGCTTCATCCCGGCGCCGATGACGGCCTGCCGCCGGAGGTTCAGGCGGCAATCGCGCGGATGGAGATTTCGCAAAGGCCGCTGGAAGACATCGCCATCGAGACCCGCGAGATGCAACTGGCCATCCGCGACGCCCGCAAGACTGCGAAAGCGGACGACCGAGCGGACGACAAGGGCGAACTCAAGGACATCATCAAGCCCTATCGCCAGAAGCTGGTGTCGCTGGCGGTCCAGGCCCAGACCCGCTCGCTGCTGCGCGACCTCTATTCCAAGAACCAGCTCAAGGAACAGCTCACCTGGTTCTGGCTCAATCACTTCAATGTCTATGCGCGGAAAGGCCAGATCGCCGCCCTGGTGGGTGATTATGAAGAGAACGCCATCCGCCCCCGTGTGTCGGGCAAATTCCGCGACCTGCTGGCGGCGACGGTGTTCCACCCCGCCATGCTCCAGTATTTGGACAATCAGCAGAATGCCGCCGACAAGATCAACGAAAACTACGCTCGCGAGATCATGGAATTGCACACCATGGGCGTTGGCTCCGGCTATACCCAGAAGGATGTGCAGGAGCTGGCGCGCATCCTGACCGGGGTGGGCGTCAATCTCAGCGGCAAACCCCGCCCGCTGGCGGCCCTGGCGCGGGCCGATTATCGCACCGATGTCGGCAAGGGCGGGTTGTTCGAATTCATTCCCCGCCGCCATGATTATGGCGACAAGGTTTTTCTGGGCCACACCATCAAGGGCGGCGGGCTGGAAGAAGTGAACCAGGCCATCGACCTTTTAAGCCGCGAGCCCGCCACCGCGCGCTTCGTCTCCCGCCAACTGGCGCAGTATTTCTGTTGTGATGCGCCGTCCGACAAATTGGTGGATATGATGGCGGCCACCTGGAAGCGCAGCGATGGCGATATCGCCGAGGTCCTGAAAACCCTGTTCGACAGCAACGAGTTCGACCAATCGCTGGGCAGGAAGTTCAAGGACCCGATGCACTATGCAATCTCCGCGGTGCGCGCGACCTACGGAAATCAGGTGATCAAAAATCCCCTGCCCCTGATCAACTGGCTGAACCGCATGGGCGAGTTGCCTTACGGCCATGAAACACCTGACGGCTATTCCTTGACCGCCGCCAGCTGGTCGGGACCGGGCGAAATGGCGACGCGCTTTGACGTGGCGCAACAGATCGGCAATGGCGCGCGCAATCTATTCACGCCGCTCACCCCTGAAACGCTGGCGAATTTGCGCGCCAATTTGGGGGCCAATCCCGCGAATGCGGACAACAACCTCCAAGCCGTTCTGCAGCCCGATCCCCAGGACCGCACGCCTGCACCCAAGCTGCAGGAAACCGCTTATTACACAGCCCTGACGCCAACCTTGTCGCCGGCGACCAGCAACGCCATCGCGCAAGGCGCATCACAGGCCGACCGCAATGCGCTGTTCCTATCCTCTCCCGAATTCATGCGGAGGTAGCCATGGATCGTAGAACCCTCCTTAAATCCGCACTCATCTCGGCGCCGCTTTTTACGGCCGGAAAGCTCTATGCCGCGCCGGCTTCCGGTCCGCGCCTGCTGGTGGTGTTCCTGCGCGGCGCTTATGACGCCGCCAATATCCTGGTGCCGGTTTCCAGCGACTTCTATTATGCCTCGCGCCCCAACATCGCCATCGCCAAGGATGCGGCCTTGCCGCTGGACAGCGATTGGGGCCTGCACCCGGCCTTGAAGGACAGCATCCTGCCGCTGTGGCAGCAGAAGGAAATCGCCTTCATCCCCTTTGCCGGCACCGATGACACCTCGCGTTCGCATTTCGAGACCCAGGACTCCATCGAACTGGGCCAACCAATCGGTGGCACGCGCAACTACCAGTCCGGCTTCATGAGCCGCACCGCGCAAGTGCTATCCGGCACCAAACCCATCGCCTTCACCACGCAGTTGCCGCTGACCTTCCGCGGTGGTGCAGCCATTCCCAATATCGCGTTGAATTTCACCGGCAAACCGGCGGTGGGCGAACGCAACGCCGACCTGATCCAGGCCATGTATCAAGGCCAGGACCTGGCGCCGGCCGTGGCGCAGGGCTTCCAAGTGCAGAACGAGGTCTACGACACCTTCTCCAGCGAGATGATGGCGGCCAACCGCAACGCCGTCACCACGCGCGGTTTTGAACTGTCCGCCCAGCGCATCGGGGTGCTGATGCAGGACAAGTTCAATCTGGGCTTTGTCGATGTCGGCGGCTGGGACACCCATGTGAATCAAGGCGGCGCGCAAGGCTATCTCGCCAACCGCATCGGCGAATTGGGGCGCGGATTGGTGGCGCTCAAGACCGCGCTGGGCCCGCAATGGAACGACACGTTGGTGATCGTGGTCAGCGAATTCGGCCGCACCTTCCGCGAGAACGGCAATCGCGGCACCGATCACGGCCATGGCAGCGTCTATTGGGTGCTGGGCGGGGCGGTGCGCGGCGGGCGCGTGGCCGGACCTCAGACGGCTGTGACGCAGGCTAATCTGTTCCAGGACCGCGACTGGCCGGTGTTGACCGATTATCGCAGCCTGATCGGCGGCGTGCTGGGCAAGAGCTATGGCTTGCGCCCGGCGCAACTGGCGCAGATTTTCCCACAGGCCACGCCGGCGGATCTTTCTCTGGTCTGACTCAGCTAGCCAAGGCCTGCTGGCTGCGGGCACGGATCAGCGCCACGGTAGCATCAATCTCGGAAATCTGATCCGCCGGCGTCTTCTCGGGATAGAAGACCTGATGCAGGCTGAGCGCGGCATGGCCGAGCAGATGCATCGAGGCATTGCGGTCCACCCCGGCCGCCAGCCCTTCCGCCGAGGCCTGCACCGACTGGCACCATTCCACCGCCGGTTCGAACTCACCGCCCCGGCTGCGCTCCTCGATCGACCTGGCCAGCATCTGCAGCTTGAGCAGATCGGCCGGGGGCTGGCCCGCCAAGAGCGGCTGCTCCTGCAACAGCCGCCACAGGATACAGACCTGGAAGGAATCCCGGCGCAGTTTTTCGGTGGTGAGCTTGTCCCGCGCCGCTTTCAGTTCGACATCCAGGCGGCGGGCGATCTCGTCACCCGACAGCCTGTCCTTGGCTTTCATCTTCAGTGAATTGGGCGGCTCGAACAGCTCGATATTGGAGGCGCGGTTGGTGTCGCGGCGGCGGTCGGGGCCGACATATTCCGTGGTGATGACAAAGCCCTTGCGGCGGTCGACATGCGCCTCGATGCGCTGGCCCAGCAGCGCGGTGGAAAAAGGCCGCAGCAACAGGTCGTCGGCGCCGCTGGTCACCACCTGGTTGATCAGAGCGGTGTTCTTTTCCCAGGCAGTGACGATGATGACGATGAAGGGATTATAGCCAGCGCCGCCCTGGCGCATCTGCTGGATCAGGGCGCAAAGCTCTTCCGCCTGGCCCTGGGCCTCGCACAGCGCGATGTCCGGCGGGCTCTTCTGTACCGCGGCGAGAAAATCTTCCAGGCTGGCGACGGTTTCGGTCTTGCGGAAGCCCAGCGCATACATGGCAGCGCGCGTCGCGGTGCGGTTGGACGACACCGGGTCGTATATCAAGACGTCAACACTGTCGAATGACAGCTTGCTCATAACCCACCGCGTGTTTTTTTGCCTTATTACGTACAGAATGCGGCCGGTCCCGTTAAGAAAGGGTCAGACGACGTAGTTAATCAGCCTTAAGATTTGCTCGGCGCGAGGGATTTTGCGGACTGAGCAGGAGCGTCGCGCGGAGCGTGCTTAACGCACGTGAGCACGCGCGACGAACTCAGGACGCAAAAGACCCGCGCCCTCTCAGTCAAGACGCGGCAGGAATCGAAGCGATGATTTTCAGGAAATCCGCCGCCTTCAGACTCGCCCCGCCTACCAATGCGCCGCCCACCTCAGGCAAGGCGAGGATCTCCGCGGCATTGCCGGGGTTCACCGATCCGCCATACAGGATCAATATCCGCTCGGTGCCCTCGCCCAGCTTGGCCTTGAGACAGCCCCTTATATGGGCATGCATGGCGGCGATGTCGGCGGCCGTCGGCGTGCGCCCGGTGCCGATGGCCCAGACCGGCTCATAGGCGATGACGGTATTGGCGCTGGTTGCGCCATCGGGCACGCTGCCGTTCAATTGTCCCTGGCAGATATGGGTGGCGGTGCCGGCATCGCGCTCGGCCAGACTTTCGCCAACACAGATGATGACCTTCAGTCCCGCGCGCCAAGCGGCCTTGGCCTTGGCGGCAACCGCCGCATCGCTTTCACCGTGATACTGGCGGCGCTCGGAATGTCCCGCGATCACATAAGAGGCGCCGGCGTCCTTCAGCATTTCGGCGGAAATATCGCCGGTGAAAGCGCCCTTGGCTTCGGCATGGCAATCCTGGCCGCCCAAAGCGAAGGCGCCTTTCACGGTCCAGGCCGCCTGGGCGATCAGCGTGGCAGGCGGACAGACCAGCACCTCGCAGGCGGCGGGCGTTTTGGCCAGCGCCTCTTTCAAGGCGGAAAGCTCGCCCAGGCTTGCGCCCAGCCCGTTCATCTTCCAGTTTCCCGCCACCAAAGACCGCATCGAACCCCTCATCAGGCCAGATAAGACCTTGAAATTCCCGCTTTTGAGCGGCAAAACCCGCGTCTTATGCGCGGCTTGCCGGGACAAGGCCCCCTCCCTATCATCCGCGGCCTCAAGACGCCACGCCTCTAAGTCACGGAATTCTCAGTCATGATTCAATGGATGCATGCCTTTTCCAAGCATTGGGTGGTCACCCTGATGATGGGCGCCCTCACCCTGGCTTTTGTGGTCTGGGGCATGGGGCTGGAGCAATTCAATATCGGCGGCGGCTCCAGCGTGGTGACGGTGGGCTCGACCGAGATCGGCGCCCCGGAATTCCAGCGCACCTATCGCAATTTCCTGCGCAACCAGAGCCAGCGCTCCGGCACCGAAATCACCCCCGAAATGGCGGAAAGAATGGGCCTGCCGCAGATGATGCTGCAGCAATTGGCCAGCCGTACGGCGCTGAACAATGAAGCCGACAGGCTGGGCCTCACCACCTCGGACGGTGCCGTGGCGCAATCGGTGCGCGGCATGGCGGCCTTCCGCGACACGCTGGGCCAGTTCGACCGCGCCGCCTTCACCCGGGCGATCGCCAATGCCAATTACACCGAGGACCAGTTCCTGGGCGAAGTGCGCCAGGAGATGACCAACGACCAGCTCACCCAGGCGATGGAAGGCAATTTCCTGGTTCCCTCCACCTATGCCCAGGCCATCTTCCAGTACATCAACGAAAAGCGCGCCGCCGAATATGTGATCCTGACGCCGGAGCAGGCGGGCCAGGTGCCCGCGCCCAGCGATGCGGCGCTGGCGGCTTATGTGAAAGCGCATGCCGGCAAATATTCGACGCCGGAATATCGCGATGCCACCTATGCCGCGATTACTCCGGCCGATGTGCTGAGCCAGGTCAATGTCACCGACGCCCAGATTCAGCAGGCCTATGACGCCAAAAAGAGCGTCTATCTGGTGCCGGAAAAGCGCGATGTGGAGCAGATCGATTTCAAGACCCAGGCCGAAGCCGAAGCTGCCCGCGCCAAGCTGCAATCCGGCACGAAGTATGAAGAGCTGGCGGCCCAGCGTGGCCTGAAGCCCGATCAATTGTCGCTGGGCACCCTGACTCAAGAGGAATTGCCCGATGCCGACCGCGCCAAGGCGATTTTCGCCCTGTCGCTGAACGAGGTGAGCCAGCCGATCAAGACCGGATTTGGCGGCTTTGCCCTGGTGCGGGTCACCAAGATCGCGCCCGGCTCGTCCAAGACGCTGGCGGATGTGAAGGAAGACATCCGTAAGGACCTGGCCAGCCAGATCGCCGGCAACAAGCTGGTGGATGCGGTCAATGCCTATACCGACGCCCGGTCCAGCGGCGACGACATGCAGGCCGCTGCCAAGAAGGCCGGCATGAAGATTCAGCGCGTCAATGCGGTCGACCAGAGCGGGCTGAAGCCGGATGGAAGCAAGGCCGATGTGCCGGCCGATCCCGAATTCCTGCCCGCCTTGTTCAAGGGCGAAGTGGGTGAGGATACCGATCCCTTCCCCACCAAGCTGGGCGGCTATTATGTGGTGCATGTGAACGGGGCGGTCCAACCCAAGGTCAAGCCGATGGAGCAGGTGCGGGCCCAGGCCCTGGCCGATTGGACCGGCGAACAGAAGAACCAGCTGTTGGCTACCAAGGCGCAGGCGCTGACGGCGCAGGCCATCAAGGACAAGTCGCTGGACGCCATCGCCAAGCAATTGAAGGTCGGCGTGCAGCACAGCCCGGCGCTGTCGCGCAACACCGATGACACCATGTTCTCCGCCGCGCTGGTGGCCCGGCTGTTTGCCGCGGCCCCGGGCGGGATCGAGTTCGGGCCGCAAGGCCTGTCGGGCAATTACATCATCGCCCGCGTCACCGGCATCAGCCATCCGCCTTTGGCGCCGCAGGACTTGCAGGCCGGACAGATTCGTTTCTCCCAGCAGACGGCGCAGGATTTCTCCATCGACGCCGCCAATGCGGCGCGCATCCGCCAAGGCGTCAAGGTCAACCAGAAGCTCGTCGCCTCCATCACCGGCAACGGCGGGCAATGAACCGGTGAGCAGTGAACCCGCGTTCGACGCCTTTGCGGCCGGCTATGCGGCCGGCCGCGCCCAGCTGCTCTATACCAGGCTGGTGGCGGACATGGAGACGCCGGTCTCCGCCTTTCTCAAGCTGGGATTTGAGAGCAACGGCGCCGCGCGCGCCAATGCCTTCCTGCTGGAAAGCGTGCAGGGCGGGGAAACGCGCGGGCGTTATTCCATCATCGGGCTGAAGCCGGACCTGATCTGGCGCTGCCGCGGCGGCAAGGCCGAAATCAATCGCACCGCCCTCAGCGACGCCGGCGCCTTTGTGCCGGAGGCGGCAAAACCGTTGGAATCGCTCAGGGCGCTGACGCGCGAAATCCGCCTGACGGTTCCGGGTGGCCTGCCGCCCATGGCCACCGGCCTGTTCGGCTATCTGGGCTATGACATGGCGCGCCAGGTGGAAAATCTGCCCAACCCGCCGCCGGATACGCTGGGATTGCCGGACGCCATTCTGCTGCGCCCTACCATCACCGCCATTTTCGACAGCGTGAAGGATGAGATCATTCTGATCACCCCGGTTTGGTGCGAAAAGAATGTGGACGCCAAGGCCGCCCATGCGCGTGCGCAAGGACGGCTGGACGAAGCGGTGGCGGCGCTGGAGCGGCCCACGCCGCCCAGCGCGGAGGTGCCGTCGAACCTCGCCACCGGCGTGCCGGTCGAGTCCAACATGACCAAGCCGGAATATTTCGGCATGGTGGCGCGGGCCAAGGAATACATCCTGGCCGGCGACGTCTTCCAGGTGGTGCCCAGCCAGCGCTTCCGCCGTCCCTTCGCCCTGCCGCCTTTCTCGCTCTACCGCGCGCTGCGGCGGCTCAATCCCTCGCCCTATCTTTATTATCTGGCGATGCCGGGTTTTGAGATCGTGGGATCCAGCCCGGAAGTGCTGGTCCGGCTGCGCGACGGCAAGGTCACCATCCGCCCCATCGCCGGAACCCGGCCGCGCGGCAAGACGCCGGAGGAAGACCAGGCGCTGGCGGAAGACCTGATGGCCGATCCCAAGGAACGGGCCGAGCATCTGATGCTGGTGGATTTGGGCCGCAATGATGTGGGCCGGGTGGCCAAGACCGGCGCGGTGAAAGTCACCGGCAGTTTCTTCATTGAGCGCTACAGCCATGTGATGCATCTGGTGTCGAATGTGGATGGCGACATCCGCGACGGCTTGGATGCGGTGGACGCGCTGGCGGCGGGATTGCCGGCCGGCACCTTGAGCGGGGCGCCCAAGATCCGCGCCATGGAGATCATCGACGAGTTCGAAAAGGAAAAGCGCGGCGCGGCTTACGCCGGCGCGGTGGGCTATTTCGCCGCCGACGGCTCGATGGACACTTGCATCGTGCTGCGCACCGCTCTGGTCAAGGACGGCATGATGTATGTGCAGGCGGGCGGCGGCATTGTCGCCGACAGCCAGCCCGAGGCCGAGTATCAGGAGACCGTCAACAAGTCCAAGGCCCTGCTCGCCGCCGCCGAAGAAGCCGTGCGCTTCGCCAGCGCGGCCAAGAAGGGACAGTAGCGCCCGCTCTCATGATCGGCTTCCGAGCCGGTCATGACAGGAAGTTTATTGAGACCTTGGCGCTCTCTAGTTGACGCCTGTCTACTATTCGTCACCATGCCCCTGAAAATAGCGAGGCTGTGATGCGGAAGACTCTCTTGCTTGCCTTCTTGTTGATGACGGTCCCCGCTTTCGCCCAACCAGCAATTCCCGACACCGCCATGGGCAAGACCCTGAGCGACTATCTTACGGCCCTCAACAGTGGCGATACGGCGCAAATAAACACATTCAAATCCGCCCACCATTTCGACGAGCCGCCTCAGGATTTACAGAATTTCTATCGCCAGACGGGCGGGTTTACGCTTCTCAAGGTCGAAAGCGCCGACGCAACCAGCATTGTCAGCTTGATGCAGGAGAAGCGGTCCGAGACCATCGCGCGATTCATCATCAAGGAAATCGGCACGGCGGAAGCGCCAAAACTGTCTGTTTCGGCGCGAGCGATACCGCGTCCCGCGGAATTTGCCATTCCCCGCCTGTCCCAGGCCGTTGCGCTCAAGGCGCTGGAAGATCGCGCCCGCGATGAGGAGAAGAATGATAAATTCTCCGGCGTCTACTTGATCGCCCGCGATGGCAAAGTGGTTTCCGCCAAGGCGTTCGGCTGGGAAGACCGCGAGGCCAAGCGCAAGGTCACGCTGGATACCAAATTCCGCATCGGTTCGATGAACAAGATGTTCACCGCTGTCGCGGCCCTGCAGCTTGTCGCGGCAAAGAAACTTTCACTCGACGGCACAGTGGGCACTTATATTCCGGACTATCCCAACAAGGAGATCGCGGACAAGGTCACCATCCGCATGCTGCTCACCCACACCGGCGGCACAGGTGATTTTTTTGGCCCGGAATACGACGCCAAACGTCTATCGCTGAAAACCCATGCCGATTATATGGCGCTGTTCGGCGCGCGGTCGCCGCGTTTCACACCGGGCAGCCGGGACGCCTATTCCAATTATGGTTTTCTGCTGTTGGGCAACATCATCGAGAAGGTCAGCGGCCAGAGTTACTATGACTATGTCGCCAAGAATATTTTCGCGCCGGCGGGCATGACCAACACCGGCTCGTTGCCGGAAGACGAAGCCGTTCCTCATCGCGCCACGGCTTACACGTGGAAAGACAGCTGGGTGGTCAACGACACGCTGAGCTATCGCGGTATGTCGGCGGGCGGCGGCTACAGTACGGCCGGCGATCTTCTGAAGTTTGCCCAAGCGCTGCGAACCGAAAAACTGCTTCCGGGCCGTCTGGTGGCGGACGCCACCACGCCACACAACCATAACGGCAATTACGGCTATGGCTTCGGCGTCGAGGGTACGGGCCTGTTCCTGCATTTCGGCCATAATGGCGGCGCGCCCGGCCAAAACGGGGACCTGCAGATCTATCCCGCGCTGGGTATCGTCGTTATTGCCTTGAGCAATTTCGATCCCCCGGCGGCGGGCAATTTGTCGAGTTTCTACGCCAATCGCATGCCCGCGGCGCGCTAGCGAAACGCGGAAAGGCAGCCGGCGTCCGCAAGGAACGCCGGCTGCTCTCCGCCCTGCCCGCCTAACGTGTGGCGGGCTTGTTCATTGACGGCACGGCGGCAGACCCAGTGGCTGTCTTGCCGTGCAGCAGATCCTCCGCATAGGAGAGCTGGAAGTCGGCATAGCTTTTGCCCGGATCGGCCTTGATTACCGGCCTGGCGGCCTGTCCGCCCGCAGCCGCATCGCCCAAGAGATGGCGGCGCAGATCGGCTTCCTTGGACGCGACCGTTTCGTCGCCCTGCGCCACCGGCAGGTCAGGGTCAATGCCCTGGGCCTGGATGGAACGGCCCGACGGGGTGAAATACCGCCCGGTGGTCAGATGCAGTGCGCCAAGTCCGGCACCCAGCGGGATGTTGCTCTGCACCGAGCCCTTGCCGAAGCTCCGCATGCCGATGATGGTGGCCCGCTTGTTGTCCTGCAGCGCGCCGGAGACGATTTCCGAGGCGCTCGCGGTGCCGGCATTGATCAAGACCACGACCGGCTTGCCCTCGGTGATGTCGCCTTCCCTGGCGGTATAGCGCTGGACGTTTTGCTCGCTGCGGCCGCGGATCGAGACGATCTCGCCGGAGTCCAGAAGGTCGTCCGACACCCGCACCGCCTGATCGACCAAGCCGCCGGGATTGTTGCGCAAGTCCAGCACATAGCCTTTCAGGCCGGGGCCGATCTGCTTTTTGAGGTCGAGAACGGCTTTCTCAAATCCCGCGCCGGTCTTTTCGTTGAAGCCCGGCACGCGGACATAGCCGATATCGCCTTCACGGCGCCAGGTCACCGCATCCACCGCCACGATGGCGCGCTGCATGGTCACTTCCAGCGGCTTCTTTTCGCCTTCGCGCAGGATGGTGAGGGTGATGTTGCTGCCGGCGGGACCGCGCATCTTGTCGATGGCTTCGTTGAAATCCGCGCCATCGACGGAAGCGCCGTCAATCGCCGCGATCCGGTCCTCGGGCTTGATGCCGGCCTTGGCGGCGGGGGCGCCGTCCTTGGCGGAGATCACCTTGATAAGCCCGTCAACCGGCTCCATCACCAGGCCGACGCCGCCGAACTGGCCTTTGGTGGCGGTCAGCATGTTGGAATAGGTCTTGGCGTTCAGATAGTTGGAATGGGGATCCAGCCCCGACACCATGCCTTGCAAGGCGCCATCGATCAGTTCGCTGTCCTCGACGGGGCGCACATAGCTGGCGCGCACCCTGGCCATGGCCTGCTGCAACAGGCTGAGCTGGCCGGGCGCGGGCGCAATCGCCGGAGCGGGAGCCACCGCCGCAACCGGAGCGGCATCCTTGGCCGGAGTTGTGCCCGTGAGCTGGGGCAGACCGCCACATCCGGTAACGATGCCGCTCATCATCAAAATGCTGATCAACGCTGATTTTTTCATGTCCTGTTTGCCTCGAAAAGTTAAACCGCGTGGCCGTGCCGTGGACGGCCGCAAAGTCATTTCAGTGCCGTGGATCTGTCCCGCAGCGTCCCCGCAAGACGCGCGTGACGCGGCCCCACAGGCGGAAGTGGTACATCTGTCCGGCGGCGTAAGCGCGATCGGCGCGTTGCGACGCTTCCAGCCAGGGGGTTTCCGGATACTGCTTGCACAACTGCGCGGCGGCGTGTCTGACCTTCTGGTCACTGACACGCAAAGCGGCGCAAGTCCGCTCGCCCAGTCGATGTGTTGTCGTCATGGTGTTCAACATGGCCTGGATCTCCTAATCCGGTTCAAATATGAGCTTCGACAGTCGGCCTGCCGAAGCCCATCAAGTTCCACGAAGAGTTCCGCTTTGCGCGCACGTTGTTCAGACCGTCTCGTGCGCTGAGATCCGGCTTTGGGGACGCAAGTACCGCGCGTCTTGAGAAAAGCCTTATCGGTCCAGTGGTTCTAACTTAGGCAGTCGCCGCGCGGGGCGCGCGTCCGAACGCGCCAAATTATGGTCAAAGCGCGCCAGCCCGCCCTGCCCCCCGCGCCAGGCCTGCAAAACCGCCCTGTTCGCAGGGCAGCGCGGTCACCGCGCCGCCAGGGCCATGGCGCGCTGCGCCTTCAGCCGTATCGCCTCATCCAGCGGCACCAGCGTCACGCCATGATCTTCGGCCAGCCAGGCCGCCAGCAGCCTCAAGGTGACGTCATGGGGATGGCCGATGGCGATTGCCGCGCCATTGCGCCGGGCCTCCCGCGCCAGCATTTCCAGCGCGGCGCTGACGGCCGGCGCGCGCGGATCGTCATCCAGAAAGACATCGCGCGCCCCGGTCATCACGCCGGCGGCTTGTGCTGTGGCGCGCACCGCGCTTTGCGGCCCGGTGCGGGAATCGAAAAAGAACAAATGCCGCGCCTTCAAGGCCGCCATCACCGGCGCAAGCGCCGCCGCGTCGGCGGTAAAGCGGCTGCCTTCATGATTGTTGATGCCCACCAGTCCCGGCACCCGGCTCAGATTCCAGCCCAAGCGGCGGGCGATTTCATCTTGAGTCATTTCCGGCTTCAGCCCCATAGCTCCGGGATCGCGGCCGTCCAGCGCCTGCATCGGCACATGCGCCAGCACCAGATGGCCGCGCCTGGCCGCGGTCTCCGCCAGAAAAGGCGTGGAGCCGGCAAAGGGCAAGAAAGCCAGCGCCACCTCCTTGGGCAGGCCCAGCGCCTTGCCGGTGCCCGCAAGATCCTCGCCCAGATCGTCTATGCAGATGGCAATGACAGGCCGGCGCGGCGCGGTATCGCCGCGCGGCGGCGGCTTGGCGTCGCGCATCGCCCGCGTCAGCCAGGCAGGCAAAGGGGCGGCGGTGACGGGATAGAGCGGCTGCGGCGGGAAGCGGCTTTCCGTGAAGCCTTGCGGCACGGCAAGACGCACCCTGTCATGGGAGGTATCTTCCACCCCGGCTTGCGCCGCCATGTCGGGCGCCATCGCCGCCAGCACCTTTGGCAGGCCCGCGACCGCCGCATCGCCGCCCAGCCACAAGCCGCCGCCGAACAGCACCGCGAAAGCGATCTCGGGCAGGCGCCGAATCAGTGATTCGCGAATCATGCCCCACTTCTGCGCGAACCGACTCGGCTGTCAAACCGCCCAGCCGTCAGAGCAGGTTGATCGCCACCTCGATATTGCCCCGTGTCGCCTTGGAATAGGGACAGACCTGGTGGGCCTGGTTCACGATCTCCTGCGCCAGCGCGCGTTCCACGCCCGGAATAGTGATGTTCAAGCGCGCCCGCAGAAAGAAGCCGCCATCGCCCTGGTTCAAATCCACTTCCGCATCGATGGCGGTCTCCGGCGGCAGGGGGACTTTCTTCTGGCGGGCGACGAACTGCATGGCGCCTTCAAAACAGGCCGACCAGCCGGCGGCGAAAAGCTGCTCAGGATTGGTGCCGGGACGGCCCGCGCCGGGGGTGGAAAGCCGGACTTCCAACTGGCCGTCCGAGCTTTTGGCATGGCCATTCTCGCGGCCGCCGGTGGTGTGGGTCTTGGCGGTGTAAAGCAGTTTGTCGGTCATCGGGGTCTCCTTGGGTTTACCGGCTTGCCGTTACAGCGGCGGGGCAAGCCTAATCTGCCGCCGCATGGGTTCCTCCCCCCGAAACTGATCGCCGGCACAGCCACACCATTCCGATCATCAACAGGCAGATCCAGCCCGAAATCCAGAAGATGTCATTGGCCGCGAGCAAATAGGCCTGACTGGTCATGGTGCGGGCCACCGACGCCTGGCCCGCGAGATTGGAAAGACCCAAGCCGTGCAGATTCTTCACCGCCTGGGAGAGGCCCGGCGCGAACAAAGTTGTCTGATCGGCCAGCCGGCTTTGATGCAGCGCTTCGCGCCGGTCCCACAGGGTGGTGACGATGGAAGCGGCAAAACCGCCTCCGGTGATGCGGGCGAAATTGGACAGGCCCGAGGCCAGGGGAATTTTCTGCGGCGGAATGCCGTCCAGCAGGATGGTGATCATGGCCAGAAAATAGGTCGCCAGCGCGATGCCTTGCACCAGCAGCGGCAGGACGAAATCCAGAAAGCTGGCCTGGTTGGTGAAGTTGGCGCGCATCAGGAACGAGACGCCGAATGCGACAAAAGCCAGGCTGGCGACAATGCGGGCATCGAACCGGCTCATCATCTTGGCGGCCAGCGGCGTCAGCAGCACCGCCACCACGCCTGCGGGCGCCGCCACCAATCCGGCCCAAGTCGCGGTGTAACCCACCTGGGTCTGGAGCCAAAGCGGCATCAGCAGATTGTTGGCGAAAAATACCGCATAGCCCAAGCAGAATGCCAAAGTTCCCAGGGCGAAGTTGCGGCGCTTGAACAAGGACAAATCCACCACCGGATTCTTTTCGGTCAGTTCCCAGATCAGGAAGGCGGCAAAGCCGATGGCCGTGGTGATGGCCAGAAGAATGATCTCGTTGGAGGAGAACCAGTCCAAGTCCTTGCCCTGGTCCAGCATCACCTGCAGCGCGCCAACCCAGATCACCAGCAGCGCCAGGCCCACCGTATCAATGGGCAGCTTGCGGGTGGGCGTTTCGCGATCCCGGAGATTCACCCAGCAGAGGAAACTGACAATGATCCCCACCGGCACATTGATCAGGAAAATCCAGCCCCAGTGGTAATTGTCGGAAATAAAGCCGCCCAGGATGGGCCCGCAGATCGGCGCCACCAAAGTGGTGATGGACCAGATGCCCAGCGCGGTGCCGCGTTTCTGCGGCGGGAAGATGGAGATCAGCAGCGCCTGGCTGCCGGGGATCATGGGACCGGAGACGCCGCCCTGCAGCACGCGGAAGAAGATCAGCGAGGGCAGGCTCCAGGCAATGCCGCACAACAGCGATGCGACGGTGAAAGCCAGTACCGACACGACAAAGGTCTTCACCACGCCATAGCGGCCCATCAGCCAGCCGGTCAGCGGCACGCCGATGCCATTGGCCACCGCAAAGGCGGTGATCACCCAGGTCCCTTGCGACGTCGACACGCCCAGATTGCCGGAAATGGTGGGCAGGGAAACATTGGCGATGGTGGAATCCAGCACTTGCATGAAGGTGCCCATCGCCAACACCAAGGCGGTGATGGCGAGCGGACCGCCTTTCATGGGCGCCAGTTGCGCGGGCGCCGCCATGACCGATGCTGGTTGATCCTTGTCAGGCATATCTTTACCGGGTTTTCGCGCCATTCTCCGTGAGGATGCGCGCGATCATGGCGTCGGCGGCGGGACCGGAATCCTCGCCGGTGTCGGCGCGGGTGGTGCCAGGCCCCACCTTGCCGGTGATCAGCGCGCCCGACTGGTCACGCACATCGGCATCCACCGTCACGCTGAGGCCCACGCGCAAGGGATGGTCCGCCAAGGCCTGGGGATCCAGCGCGACGCGCACCGGCACCCGCTGCACGATCTTGATCCAGTTGCCGCTGGCGTTCTGCGGCGGCAGCAAGGCAAAAGCCGAACCCGAACCGGCGCCCAGGCCTTCAATATGGCCGTGATAGGTGACGCCGCCACCATAAATATCGGCCTTCACCGTCACCGGCTGGCCCACCCGCATGCGGGCAAGCTGCACTTCCTTGAAGTTGGCTTCGATCCAGACATTGGACAGCGGCACCACCGCCATCAGCGGCGTCCCCGCCGCCACCTGCTGGCCGGCCTGCACCGTGCGCTGGGCAATCACGCCATCCAGCGGCGCCACGAGGCGCATATGGCCAAAGACAATGGCTGCGGAACGCAGCTGGGCTTCCGCCGCCAGCACATCGGGATTGTGGGCGATATCGGTGCCTTCGATGCTGGCGCGGGTGGTCTGCAAGCCGCCCTGGGCGGCGGTGACCGCGGCGCGCGCCGCTTGGACCGCATCGCGGGCATGCGCCAGTTCTTCGCCCGACACCGACTGGGTGTCGAAGGCTTTTTGCCGGCGGGCATAGTCGCCCTCAGCCTGGGCCAGGGTCACTTGCGCCTGATTGAGCTCCGCGACGCCGGAATCGGATTTGGAAAATTGCGCTTTCACATTGCGCACCACACGCGCCAGGTTGGCCTGGGCGGCCTGCAGATTCACCGTGGCCACCGCGGGGTCCATTTCCACCAGCAACTGGCCTTGGCGGACAGTCTGGGTATTGTCGGCATACAGCGACAGCACGGTGGCGTTTTCCTTGGAGGTTATGGTCACCACATTGCCGCCGACATAGGCGTCGTCGGTGGACTCGAAATAGCGGGCATAGGTCAGCCAATAGATGCCATAGATCACGGCGGCGGCCAGAACGACGGCGCCCAGAATGATGAACCAGAAACGGCGCTGGCGGTTGGGGGTATCAATGGTATCGCTCATGACGAATGTCCTGTGACAATCTTTCAGGGATTTTATGGAATGGATTTGCGCAACTCGGCGGTTTGCACCGGCGGCTCGAAATCGCCGCCCACCGTCAGCATCAAGGTGATGCGCTGCTGGGCGCCCGCGGCCACCACGCCCACCAGCGCCTGGCGCGACTGAAGCAAGGTAGCCTCCGCGGTCAGCATGGGGAGCTGGGTGTCAAGGCCGCTGCGATAGCGGTCCTCGGCGATACGGAAGGCGCGGTCGGCGCTGGCGACCGCGTCCAGCTGCTGCACCCGCTGGGCTTCCAGGCTATGCACCTGGGTCATGGCGTCGGCGGTCTGCTTGATCGCCCCCACCACCGCGCCGTTGTAGTCGGCCACCGCCAGATCGAGATCGGCGGTGGAGCGGGCATATTGGGCGCGCAGCTTGCCGGCGTCGAAAATCGGCAGATGCAGCGCCGGACCCACGCCCATGGTGAAGGCATTGGCGCTGATCAGGTTGGACAGGCCGATGGCCTGGAATCCCACCAGCGCCGCCAGGTTGATGTCGGGGTAGAAATCGGCATGCGCCGCCTCCCGGCTCTTGATGGCTGCTTCCACCCGCGCCTTGGCGGCCAGAATATCGGGACGCCGCGCCAAAAGATCGGCGGGCAATTTTTGCGGCAAAGGCAGCGCCGCATCCAGATTGGGTCTGGGGCGGGTGATGGTCTGATAAAGGTCCGCGCCCTGCCCCGCCAGCGCCGCGATGGCATGAATATCCATCTCGCGCGCGGCGGCGAAGCGCAACTGGTCGGCCTTGGCGATGGAAAGCAGCGACTTGGCCTGTTCCACCGCGCTGCCATTTTCCAGCCCGGCATTGAAACGGCCCTGGGTGATTTTCAGGATGTCCTCGCGCTCGGCCACCGTGGCGTCGGCGATATCGCCATACTGATAGTTGAGCAGCAGGTTGATATAGGCCTGGGCGAAAGCGCCCGACAGCGCCAGATGGGCGCCTTCCACATCCAAGGCGGCGGCCTCGGCGGTGTGACGGGCCTTGCCGATCAGGTCCGCCTGCTTGCCCCAGAAATCCAAATTCCAGTTCAGGTCCGCGGTCAGAGAACCGTACCAGCGATAGCTGCCGCCATAGGGCGGCGGAATGATATAGTCCTTGCTGAACAGCACGCGCTGCTCGCTGCCGTTCAAACTGACCTGCGGCAGGTCTTCCGCCCGGCTCACCGCCAGTTCGGCCTGGGCCGCCCGCATTCTGGCCATCGCCGCCGTCAGGCTGGGATTGTTGGCGATCACCGAAGCCGCCAGCCGGTCCACTTGCGGATCGCTGAAGGCTTTCCACCATTCGTGCGGGGCACGCGGCGCCGAGGGTCCGGCCAGGCCCAGCGCACTTTGCTGGACCTGCGACAGCTGCGGCGTGGTGGGCGGAGCCTCGACGCACGCCGTCAACAGAAGTGCGGATAAAAGCGCGCCGGATTTCCTCACAATGCTCATGACGCTTTCTTCAATCTGGCGGACTTCACCGGCTTGGCCACGGGAACATCGGACATCATCAATTTGGGCTTCCTGCCCGCTTTGGCGCCTGCCGCCAGGACCAGGCGGGTCAGGAGATTGATCAGCGTATCGACCTCGGCATGGCTGAACCCGGAGAGCAATTCATTCCAGAAATTCATCACCTTGGGCGCCAGAGACTCGACCAGGGAACTGCCGCGCGGCGTCAACGACAACGTCACCACCCGCCGGTCGGTTTCACTGCGGCCCCGCGCCACCAAGCCGCGTTCCACCATCTGATCAATAAGACGTGTCAGGGACCCCGCATCGTGACAGATGTTCTGCGACAGATCGCCCGGGGTGGTGATGCGGCCGTCATGCAGCGCCACCAGGGTGGTCCATTGTGAAAATGTCAGTTCCTGGTCCTGGAACAGGGCTTCCATCTGGGGCAGCACCAGGTTGGTGCACATCCGCATCAGATAGCCGACGGAATTGCGCATGGCGTAGTTGCTGGGGGAGTAATACGGCTTCACCACAGGCCCATCCTCTGTGTGAACAAAATTTGCTGTGACAATAAAAGGCCGCAGCAATACTTGCTTGAGCAAAGATATAGACCCGCCCGCCCGGTGGTTCAAGGGGAGTGCGCTGGACAAAAGCGCGCAAATCGCGGGAAAAACCGCCCATGCCCTCCTTTGTCTATGTCCTGGCGGCGAAAAATCCGGGCGGCCGGACCCTCACCTATGTGGGATGGACGCTGGACCTGGATCGCCGGCTGGCGGAGCATAATGGCAAAAAGGCCGGCGCCCGCAGCACCCGCGGCCGCGCCTGGATTCTGGTCTATGCCGAAAAGCACCGCACCCGCAAAGGCGCCATGCGCCGGGAGGTCGTGTTGAAGCGAGATAAGAAATTTCGTGCCGCGCTCCGCAACTGATCTGTTAGCGTTGCAGGAATTGGGGGTCCCATGAAGAAATTTCTTGCCGGTCTTTGCGCATTGCTGCTGGCGCTTCCCGCAGCAGCCGCGCCGAAACGCAATGACAAAGTCTATACCGCCGTCCTGGCCAGCCGGGATGATTTCCTGGCCTTGCTGCGTGACATCGTCAATATCGATTCCGGCACCGGCGATGTGGCGGGCGGCGCCAAGGTGACCGCGCTTCTGGCCGGGCGGCTGAAGGCGCTGGGCGCCGAGCTCCGCAGCGAGACGGCGGAAGCGCCGGGCTTGCCCGACAATCTGGTCGCCACCTTCCATGGCAAGGGCAAGGGTCGCATTCTGGTGATCGCCCATGTCGATACCGTGTTCGGACCCGGCACCGTTTCCCAGCGCCCCTTCCGCGTCGAAGGCGATCGCGCCCATGGTCCCGGCATAGGCGATGAAAAAGCCGGCGTGGTCAATGCGGTGATGGCGCTGAAGATCCTGCACGACACCGGGTTCAGTAATTTCGCCACCATCACTTTTTTGATCGAGACCAGTGAGGAACGCGGCTCGCCCGGCGCCACCAGGCTGATCCGCAACCTGGCGGCCCAGCATGATGTGGAATTCAATATGGAGCCGGGCGATCCGCCGGATGTCATCACGGTCTGGCGCAAAGGCGCCACGGACGTCCATATCCAGGTAAGCGGCCGCGCCGCCCATGCCGGCATGGCGCCCCAGGATGGGCGCAATGCTGCCACCGAGCTGATCCATCAGCTCGACAGCATTCGGGATGCGGCGCCTTCGAGCGGCGAAGGCCCGACCCTCAACCTCACCGTCATGCGGGCGGGCGAGCGTACCAACATCATTCCCGACACGGCCGAAGCTTTTCTTTCCTTGCGCGTCCGCAAGCCGGAAGAGCGCGAGCAGGTGCTGGCCAAGATCCGCGCTGCCGCACAGATGACTGCGGTGCCCGATACCAAAGTGACGGTGACCGGTGATGGTGCCAGCTATCCACCGCTGATTGAGACCAAGGAGGTGGACGCCCTGGCCGACCGCGCCCAGACCATCTATGCCGAACTGGGCAAAAGCCTTTCCCGCTATGGCAATGGCGGCGCCTCGGAATCCGCCGTTGTGCAGGCGGCGGGGACGCCGGCGCTGGATGGATTGGGCCTGGTGGGAGGCGATTTCCACACCGATCATGAATGGGTGGACTTAAACAGCCTGACACCCCGGCTGTATCTGATCACCCGGCTTTTGATGGATGCCGGCGCCAATCCGCCGCGCAAGCCTTGACGGGCTGACGCCCGCGCCGGATTAAGGCAGACTGCCGGCCTAGCCAGGGATCGACGATGATTTTTGAACAGATCGCCACCGGGGGATGCCAGTCTTATCTGCTGGGCTGCGACGACAGCCATTCCGCCATCCTGATCGACCCGCATTTGAACCGAATCGACCACTATCTGGGTCTGGCGGCGCGGGACGGCTTGCGCCTGCGCTATGTGCTGGACACCCACACCCATGCCGATCATTTCTCGGCGGCTAAGGAATTGGGCCGGCAATTAGACATACCGGTGGTGACCAGCAAGCTGGCCCCTGCCCCCTATGCCGGTTTCAAATTGGACGATGGCGAAATCCTGCGGGTGGGCAATATGCGGCTCAAGGCGATGCATACGCCCGGCCACACCCGCGACAGCATGTGCATCCTGGCGGAGGACCGCATCTTCACCGGTGACACTTTGCTGATCGGCGCCACGGGGCGCACCGATTTGCCCACCGGCGATCCCGACCAGCTTTATGACAGCCTGTTCGGCCGGGTGCTGAAGCTGGACCCCAAGCTGCTGGTCTATCCCGCCCATGACTATAAGGGCCGCGGCCATTCCACCATCGGCGATGAGATCGCCGGCAATCCCCGGCTGCAGAAGCAGGACCGCGCCGAATTCATCGCCATGATGAAGCATCTCAATCTGGACGCGCCCACCCACCTGACCGAGGCGCTGCGCACCAATATGAGCGGCGGCAAGACGGTGGAGCAGTTGCTGTCGGAAGCCGCCGCCCATGTGCCCTTTGTCTCCATGGCCGAACTGGCGGAGCGGGTGAACCGTAACGATCTGGGCCTGATCCTGCTGGACGTGCGGGAAAAGGACGCCTTTGTGGAAGGTCATATTCCCGGCGCGCGTCATCTGCCGCGCGGGCAGTTGGAGCTTCGGGTCAACAGCGAACTGCCCGATCCCACCCAGCGCATCCTGGTGGCTTGCGAATTCGGCCGCATCTCGACCCTGGCGGCGGCGACCTTGCGCGAACTGGGTTACACCAAGGCAGCGGCGCTGGATGGCGGCATCAAGGCCTGGCGCGAAAGCGGTCTGCCGATGAGAAAACTATAGCCCTTAAGGTGTCGCCGGCTTGGCGTAAGCGACATAAGGGACAAACCCTTTCACCTTGGTCTTCAGCCTGTAGATGGAATTCAGGCCACAAAAATAGAGGGTGGAAAAATCAGCGCCGCCCCAGGCGAAGTTGGCGGGATGTTCGATCAGACCCACGGTCCCCAGATGGTTGCCGTTGGAGTCAAAGACCCAGACGCCGCCCGGACCGGTAACCCAGACATTTCCCATGACATCCACCTTCATGCCATCGGGACCGCCCCGCCCCGGCGCCTCCTTGGCAAAAAGCCGCCCGTTCTTCGCTTCGCCCTGGACAAAGTCGTACATGCGAATTTCGTGGGAGCGGGTGTCATTGACATAGAGACGCGTGCCATCGGGCGAAAAGGCGATTCCATTGGGCACCGCCATGTCGGTGGCCAGCAGCTTGAGCGCGCCGGTATCCTCCATGCGGAAAATTCCCTGATAGGGCAGCTCCTGTTTCTCGCCTTTCACCAGATCCAAGGTCGGATCGGTGAAATACAAGGCGCCGTCGGGACCCAGCACGACGTCGTTGGGGCTGTTGAGCTTTTTGCCGTCATATTGGCCGGCCAGAACCTCATACTTGCCATCCGGCGCAACCCGGATCATGGCACGCAACACGCTGGCGGTCTCAATCAGGCGATGATGCTGGTCGAAGGTGGCGCCATCCGGATCGCCGATATTCAAGAGTGTTTCGACCCGGCCATCCGGATAGACCCGGGCCACCCTGTTCTGCTCTTCGTCGCTGACATAAAGAAAGCCGCCCTTTTCATCCCAAACCGGGCCTTCGGTGAAACGGAAGCCGGAGGTCACCTTCTCCAGGGACGCGTCCTTGTCGATCAACTCCCAGAATTTCGGCGACACGGCTTGCAGGGCGAACTGGTCCGGCGCCTTCGGCTGCGGAGTTTGCGCCGTCGCGCTCCCGGCCAGAACCGCCAGGGCAGCGCTGAGAAAAAGAGTGAAAACCCGCATCTGGATATCCCAACTCCGCGCGCGGCGCCGGCTTCAACCGCGCCTTTTACAGGCGGCCGAAGCGTTGCACAGCTTCCTCAAGGGAGCGGAATTTTTCGATATAGCCATACATGGAATGCTCTGTCTGATCCAAGGTTTGCGCCTTGACCAGCACCTCCGCCGCGATATCCCGGGGCACCACCACGACGCCGTCGGCATCCGCCACGACAATGTCGCCCGGCGTGACCCGGACACCGCCGGCGGTCACCGGGACATTTCCCGTCGCCCGGTAATGTCCCACCGAGGTGGAGGGCACGATTCCGGTGGCGTAGACGGGGAAAGCGATCTTCTTGAGATACGCGACGTCGCGCACGCCGCCCTCGATCACCGCTCCGGAAAAACCGCGCGCGTTCATGGCCGTGGCCATCAACCCGCCGATGCCGGCAATATCATCGCCCTCCGCCACCGACATCACATAGACCGATGCCGGGGGCGCCTTGTCGAGCACTTCCTGCATGGGGGTCACCGCGGCGGGCGCGCTGCCTTCCGCCTTGTCCATCTGAACCGTTACCGCGAAACCCGCGATCTTGCCGTCGGAGATGGCATGGATGCGGTGCGACATGAAGGAGCGCATGCCATGGGTTTGTTCAAGTGCGTCCGAGACCGAGGCGACCTCGACATGGCGGTAGGCATCGATGAGCAGGGCCGGGTTGGCGGCATAGGCCTTGGCATCAGGCAAAGGCTGGGCGACCACCCCTCCCACCAGGCAGGTCAACAACCCGCCGGCAAGGAATAAGACGGATTTTCCCTTCCAGGACACGGCATGAATTCGCAAGGCTCACCCTCCGGCGCTGACGGCTGCGGGAGATTAGCGGCGGGGGGCCGACGGTCAAGCGGCGGCCGGGCTGTCCACGCCAAAAGGAAACGGCGGCCGCCGTTTCTCCATCATGGCCGCCGTTTCTCCATCAGGAAGGACGGCGTATCAGCGCGCCGCGGGGCCCGCGACCGCTACCACTCTCCACAGCTCTGCCCGGACCAGATGGCGAAGCTGACGGCCCTCATCGACAAACGCGGCATAGCTCTTGTCCGGGAATATCTTCGCAAAAGCGGCCGGCGCACCCTGGTTCGGGTTCGCGGGTGGCGGAGACAGAACCTGCGCCATGTCTTTATAGATGTTGCTGGTGGTGGCGTCGTAAGACACGTCGTCGCCAGACGGGAAAATCGCCCGCGAGGCGCTCCAAGACTGGAACACGCCCTCCTTGACGCCTTCCGCGTTCAAGGGCTGCACCTTGGTCTTGATGTAATTGGCATAGTCGGTACCGCGCCCCGCCGTGATCTTCCAGCGCGAGACCCGTACCAGGCTGCCGACTGCCGCGGGCGGACCGTCCACGGACGCCTCTATACGGGAAAGAACAGAATTTCCCGAGGTCAAAAAGCTGGTCAGCTTCTTCTGGTAGTCCTGGTAACTCATGCCGATCACCCTGCGATACATCTGATCCCGCGCTTCGGGGCTCAACTCGGGAGCCGGCGGGCCGTCAAAGGTCGTCACTTGAATGAAATTATAGTCGGTGCCGACACCCGCATAAGCGGTCCGCAGCAGGCTCCAGGATGTCAGCCGGCCCGAATTGATATTCTCCTGGGCCAGCTTGATGCCGACCGTGCGGACAAAATCCAACGCTTCCGCCTGTTTGTCCGGCGCAATGGTGACAAAGGTGGCCGTCCGATAGTGAACTTTCTCCTGAGCATGAACGGACAGGTTGGTGCAGAGAAGCGCCGCCGCCGCGGACGCAATTGCAAGTAGACGTTTCATAAAATCTCCCCTTGGCGCCGGATGACACTCCGGCGCGTGAATATGATTGTGAGAAAATAGCCCCCGGGCGGATCGCCCAACTCAACGGGGCAGAATACCCCGCCATCAAGGACACTACAGCGTGGAACTTTGGGCGTCCAGCCGCGAGACAAAAACAGCGCGCGAAGCTTGAGGCTGCAAATCAGTATCAGGGGTAACTAACGATAGACGGTGGCGCCCGTCTTGGACGATTTCGTTCGCCTGCGGCGAACCGCTCCTCACTCGGCGGCGATCTGATTTCTCTTGTCGAAATTGGCCCACACGCCCTCGCCGCCGTCCCAACTGCCGCGGCTGGCGCCTTTGGAATATTCGGTGGCGCGCTGTTCGAAGAAATTGGCGTGCTCGACCCCATTGAGGATTTCCACCAGCCAAGGCAGCGGATGGGGCTTGAGCTGCTTGTAGCCGCTCTCGGTCTCCTCAAAATTACCGAACACCGGCGACAGCTTGAGCTGGGTCAGGCGCCAGTCGGCGATGTAGCGGACGTAACTCTTAATCTCCGCCGCCGTCATGCCCTGGACTTCGCCCAGGCTGAAGGCCAGATCGACAAAGCCCTCTTCCAGCTTGACCATGTTGTTGGCGACATCGCGGATATCGTCGCGCACGGATTTGGTGACGCAGCCGGTCTCGTCATTCCAGGCGTGATAGAGCTTGGTGATGCCTTCGCAATGCAGGCTTTCGTCGCGCACCGACCAGGAGACGATCTGGCCCATGCCGTTCATCTTGTTGAAGCGGGGGAAGTTCATCAACATGGCGAAGCTGGCGAACAGCGACATGCCTTCTGTGAAGGCGCCGAACATCGCCAGCGTCCGCGCCACGTCGGCACAGGTCTTGGTGCCAAAGGTATGCATGTAATCGGCCTTGGCCTTCATTTCCGCATAGTCGCGGAAGGCCTCGAATTCGGTCTGCGGCATGCCCAAGGTCTTGAGCAGAAGCGCATAGGCGTCGATATGCACCGTCTCCATGTTGGAGAAGGCCGCCATCATCATCTGCACTTCCAAGGGCTGGAAAATGGGGATGTAGCGCTTCAGATAATTGTCGCCCACTTCCACGTCGCTTTGGGTGAAGAAGCGAAAGATCTGGGTCAGCAGGCCTTTTTCCGCCCCCGAAAGATGGCCGGACTGCCAATCGCGGATGTCGGAACCCAGCGGCACTTCCTCGCCCATCCAATGGGTCTGTTGCTGGCGTTTCCAGCAGTCATAGGCCCAGGGATAGCGGGTGATGTCATAGGTCCCCGTCGCATTGAGCAACCCAATGGTACCCTTGCCGATCAAGGTACGCGGATCGACAGAACCCAGATCTTTCATTGACATGCGAGGCACTCTTCATAGTCGGTGCGGGGAGCGGATGCGACACTGCCCTTGTCCTTCTTCTCCAGCTGGCCGGCAAACCCGGCGCGGCTGATGGACTTGGAGCGGCAGTAATACAGGCTCTTGATGCCACGCTCCCACGCCGTCCAATGCAGCATGTGCAGGTCCCACTTGTCGATGTCGGCGGGCAGGAACAGGTTCAGCGACTGGCTCTGGCAGATATAGGGCGTGCGGTCGGCGGCCAGTTCGATGATCCAGCGTTGGTCGATTTCGAACGCAGTGCGATAGACCGCCTTGTCCTCTTCGCTCAGGCAATCCAGATGCTGCACCGAACCTTCCTGCTCGACGATGGATTGCCAGACCGCATCGGTATTCTGGCCCTTGGTTTCCAGCAACTCCTGCAGATAGGGATTGCGCACCGAGAAGGCGCCCGACAGGGTCTTATGGGTATAGACATTGGCCGGGATCGGCTCGACACAGGCCGACGCGCCGCCGCAGATGATGGAGATGGAAGCGGTGGGGGCGATCGCCAGCTTGTGGCTGAAGCGCGCCTTCATGCCCTTTTCCTGGGCGTCGGGGCAGGCGCCGCGTTCTTCGGCCAGGATATAAGACGCCGCATCAGCTTCGCGCCGTATCTTCTTGAAGATACGCAGATTCCACGACTTGGCCATGGCACTTTCGAGCGGGATGTTCTTGGACTGAAGGAAGGAGTGAAAACCCATCACGCCCAGGCCCACCGAACGCTCCCGCAGCGCCGAATATTTGGCCCGATCCATGCCAGAGGGCGCGGTCTCGATAAAGCTGGTCAGGACATTGTCCAGCATCCGCAGCACGTCCTCGACAAAGCCTTCTTCCTCGGCCCACTGGTCCCAGGTCTCGATATTCAGCGACGACAGGCAGCAGACCGCGGTGCGGTCCTTGCCGTCATGGTCGGCGCCGGTGGGAAGGGTGATCTCGCTGCACAGGTTGGAGGTGTTGACCTTCAGCCCCAGCTCGCGCTGATGCTTGGGCAGCGCCCGGTTCACCGCATCGATGTTGAGAATATAGGGCTCGCCGGTCTGCAGCCGGGTTTCCAGAATGCGCTGCCACAGTTCGCGGGCATTGATCTCGCGCAGCACTTCCTGGTTCTTGGGGCTCCTGAGGCCGAAGGGCTTGTTCTCCTTCACGCACTGCATGAATTCGTCGGTAATGTTAATGCCGTGATGCAGGTTGAGGCCCTTGCGGTTGAAGTCGCCGCTGGCCTTGCGGATCTCCAGAAACTCCTCGATCTCGGGATGGGAGATGTCGAGATAGACCGCCGCCGAGCCCCGGCGCAGCGAACCTTGCGAAATCGCCAGCGTCAGCCCGTCCATCACATGGATGAAGGGAATGATGCCCGAGGTCTTGCCGGTCTTCACTTTCTCGCCGATGGAACGGACCTTGCCCCAATAGGTGCCGATGCCGCCGCCATTGGACGCCAGTGCGACATTCTCGTTCCACACCCCGACAATGCCGTCCAGCGAATCCGGCACGTCATTGAGGAAGCAGGAGATCGGCAGGCCGCGATTGGTGCCGCCATTGGACAGGATGGGCGTCGCCGGCATGAACCACAGCCGGCTCATATAGTCGTACAGCCGCTGGGCATGATGCACATCATCGGCATAGGCGCAGGAGACCCGGGCGAACATGTCCTGGAAGCTTTCGCCCGGCATCAGATAGCGGTCGGTCAGGGTCGCCTTGCCGAACGGGGTCAACAGCTCGTCACGAGCCCGGTCCAGGGTGAGGTCTTGCGGCTGGGGTCTCGGGGCCAACGGGTACGGCAGCGGCGGCTGGCCGTTATGGCGCGACTGATCCTGAACTTTTTCGGGTTTGGGCTTGGCGGGCGTCTCAGTGACCGTGCGGGTCACCACCACCGACCGCTCGATCACCCGTTCCACCGGCGTCTGCACGACCACCTGGCCGCTTTCGTCGAAATCGCCTTCCAGAACCGGTTTACCGAGTGCCGACATGCCCATGCCCCCTGAATTCGTTCTCTAGAGGGGGCGGAAAGGCGCTGGCGGAGTCCCCTGCCGGGACTCAACCCTCTCCCCATACCCCCAAGATGTGACAGTGCTGAGAACCCCCAGCGCCTATATGTGGTGGTGATTTGCCCGAATCCGTCAAGCGGGCTTTTCTGCTGACAGGGGAGATTTTTCGCTTGTGGACAAAATTGTTAATGCCCGCGAATCCCCCTGCCCTGTCGCCAGAACTCTGACGCCGAACGCCCTGTGGACAAGTTCTTCTGTGAGCAAATCCGTGTCTCCGGTGACCTTGCCATCCACAACTACGATGACCCGCGAGGGATAGCGCGCCGCCAAATTCAAGTCGTGCAGCGATGCGATCACCAGCTTGCCGCCGCGCGCGAAACGCGCCAGCAATTCCATGCTTTCGATGGCGTGTTTGGGGTCAAGTCCGGTGATCGGCTCGTCCACGATCAAAATATCGGGAGCGCCGACAATGGCGCGCGCCAGCATGGCGCGGGCGAATTCACCGCCGGAAAGCGTGGTCGCGGCCTGCTCGCGTTTGTCGGCCAGATCGCATTGTTGCAGAGCGTTGAGGATGGCGGTTTCGAATTCCTTCGGCAGATCGCCGGTGGCGGGCAGACGCGGCGTCAATCCCAGCGCCACCAGGCGCTCCACCGAAATCGGCCATTCCAGATGCGGGTTCTGCGGCAGATAAGCCCGCAAGCCCGCAAGCCGGCGCAAGGAGAAAGATGACAGTTTCTTGGCGCCCAGCATCACCTGGCCGCCGGCGGGCCTCAGCAATCCCGCCAGCACCTTGAGCAAGGTGGACTTGCCCGCGCCGTTGGGACCCAGCACGGCGATGAATTCCCCCGCATGGGCCTGAAGCGAGATATCCTGCAGGACGGTTTTTCGTCCCAGCCTGACCGTGATGTTTTCCGCCGCCAGCAGGGTCATGGCGCCACCTTGCGGATGCGCACCACCAGCCAGAAAAAGAACGGCGTGCCCAACAGGCTGGTGAAGACACCCAGCCTGAGTTCCGGATTGGTGTGGACCAGCCGCGCCGCGATGTCGGCGCACAACAGAAGCAGGGCGCCGGCCAGAGCGGCGGGCAGCAGCACCCGGCGTGGGGAATGCCCGACAAAGGGTCTCACCAGATGCGGCGCCACCAGGCCGATAAAGCCGATGGCGCCGGTGACGGAGGTGATGGCGCCGACACTGAGCGCCGTGCCGCCCACCACCAGCGCCGCCAGGCGTACAGGATGGACGCCCAGGCTTTGCGCCTGGACTTCGCCCAGCGACAGGGCGTCCAAGGCGCGGCCGGTGACGGCCAGCAACCCGCCGCCCGCCAGCACGAAAGGCAGGACCAGCAACACTTGCGTCCAGCTCTTGTCCGCCAGCGATCCCAGCAGCCAGGACATGATCTCATAGGCGGCATAGGGATTGGGCGCGAAGTTCAAGGCCAGGGCGATACCGGCGGCCATCAGGCTGGACACCGCCGCCCCCGCCAGCACCAGCGCCACGGTGCCCCCTCCCTTTGATCCCTGGCCCAGCGCGAAGGTGAGCGCGCAGGCGCAAAGCCCTCCCACAATGCCCAGCATGGGCCCGGTCACCGGCGACAGCGCCGCCAGCCCGAAATAAATCGCGATCACCGCGCCCAGCGCCGCGCCGCCGGAGACGCCCAGCAGCGCCGGTTCGGCCAGGGGATTGCGGGTGAAGCCTTGCAACACCGCGCCCGCCAGGCCCAGCACACTGCCGGTAAGCAGCGCCAGCACGGTGCGCGGCAAGCGGATGTCATGAATGATCAATCCGGCCAGGGAATCCGGCGGCGACAACAGCGTGGACGGGGGCAGCCACACCCGCCCCGCCAGCAGCGATCCGGCGAAGGCGAACACGATCAGCATTACAAGCGATAGATTCAGTTTCACTGTGGCACCTTCAGCAACCCATCCTGAAGCTTTCGGGCAATGGCCGCGCTTTCGGGAATGCCGCAGCCATACAGCGCCGGATAACTCACCCGCCGTCCGGCATAGCGCTGCATCAAGGCGGGATGGAGGTCCTGGTCGGCGCGAAGTGATGTGCTGCCACTATAAGTGTCGCCATAGACCAGGGCGTCGGGATTGGCCGCGATCAGGCTTTCCACATCGTAATAGCCAAAGGCGCCGCGCTCGACATTACGCGCGCCGGCCGCCGTCAGCATGGCATCGAACAGACCGCCGGTGCCCGGCACATAACCGCCCGTGCCCCAGCCGGCGACGGTCAGCATTCTCTTGGGGCGGCGCTTTGCCAGCGCCACGAGATCGGCATCCATTTTCGCAATCAACGCTTCGCCGCGCGCCTCCTCGCCCACCGCCTTGGCCACTATGCGGGTGACGCTTCTGATCTGGTCGAAATTCTCCGCCGGCGGCACTTCGATAATTCTGGCCCCGGTCTTGGCCAGCAGCGGACGCAAGGCCGGCGCCATGAAAGGATCGGTGAGGATCAGGTCGGGATGGGTTAGAAGAATTTCTTCGGCGCTGCCGTGATTGACGGAAATCTGCGCTGCTTGCGGCCAAAATCTCAAGCCCGCTTTCTCCCGCGACAGGAAGGTGACCGAAGCGATGCGGGAAGGCGGCACCAGGTCGAGCAACAACTCGTCGGTGCAAATCTTCAGCGACATGATGTGCCGGGGAGGCGCGGCTGCCGCATGCTCCGGCAACAGGAGCAGGACGGCAACCGCGACAGCCCAAGCCTTCATGCTTATAGATTCACCTTGATCCCGCCATAGGCGCCGATGCGGGGGCGCAGGAACCCGTCGGGACTTTGATAGTCGGTATCGGTGAGGTTCTCAATCCGGCCGAACAGGCTCCACTTTTCGGTCAACTTGTAGCTGGCCGCCAGATCGACGGTGACATAATCGGGCATCTTGAGGCGCGGAATGGAAAAATCACGATTGCCGTCGATCTGCGGCCCGACATAGAGAAGCGTGGCGTCCAGGCTAAGCTCATCCGTCGCCTGCCAGTCGCCGCTCACGCTCACCTTGTGGCGCGGACGGCGCAGCAGCGCCAATTTGGTGGCGGCATCCAGCGCGTCGGTATAGGTGTAGTCGGCGCGCAAGGTCAGCGTGTCCAGCGCCTTCCAGGCGATGAAACTTTCCACCCCATCGGTGCGGGCGCGGCCCACATTGACCAGCTGGAATTTGGGCGCCGGTCCCGACACGATCAGATTCTCGATATTGTTCTGAAACCAGGTGACGCCGCCAGTCACCGCACCGCCAAATAGCGACTGCTCCACCCCGACATCATAGCCGAAGCTGGCCTCCGGCCTGAGATTGGCATTGCCGCCAAAGGGACCGAACAGCTGCTGCAAGGCGGGCGCCTTGAAGCCGCTGCCGGCGCTGGCTTTGAGCTTGGTGTCGCCGATCACCCAGGCGGGCGCCACCCGCCAGGTGGTCTTGTCGCCATAACGGCTGTTGTCGTCATAGCGGACCGAGACGCTGTTATAGAGCCCCATCCCGAAATCCGATTGCAGTTCGGCATAACCGGCATTGGTGGTGATGCCGCGCGACAAGGGCGAGGGAAAACCGAACGACAGGCCGGGATGCAGGGCGTCGCGCGCCGTCTCCGCGCCCAGCACCAGCGTCTGGCCGTCGATCACGCGGATATTGCCCTGCCAGTCCAGCTTGAGGCGGTCGCCGATCTGGCGGCCATCGCCATTGTTGGGGTCCTGGGTGGCCAGGATGGTGTGGCCGTAAGCCAGGCCCAATGTCTGATCCAGCCGTCCGTCCCACAAAACCAGATGCGCCGTGCCCCTGTTTTCATATTGCAGGGTCTCGATGCGGGTCTGGGTGGGCGACGGGAAGGAATTGAAGGTGACGAAGTCAAAGGCGTCGCCGGTGATCTTGCCCAGGCTGTTGGTGTAATGTCCCACCAGGCCAAGATCGAAATTCTCCGTCACGTCGTAACCCAGCTTCAGGCTGGCGGTGACATTGTCGTAGAAATCGTCATGGCGTTTTTCGCCCGGCTGCAAGAGATTGAGCGGCGTTACCGGCGTGGCGCCGGAATGGACATGCTGTACCGTGGCGACATAATGCAGATCGCCCTCCGAACCCGATACGCCACCACGCTGGTTGAAAGTGTCGAAGCTGCCGCCTTCGGCATCGGCGGTGATCTTCATCGGACCATCGCCTGCCTTGGTGATGATATTGATCACCCCGCCAATGGCGTCGGAACCATAGAGCGCGCCTTGCGGGCCGCGCAGCACTTCCACCTTGGCGATGTCGCCCGCCAACAGCTTGGAAATGTCGGCCACGCCATTGGCGGTGGAGGGATCGGAAACATCGATGCCGTCCAGCAGCACCTTGGTATGATTGGAATTGGTGCCGCGCATGAACAGCGAGGTCTGCCCCCCCGCCCCGCCGGTCTGCACGATATTGAGTCCCGGCACCTGGCGCAGCACATCGGGCAGCGAGCGTTGCTGACGGGCTTCGATGTCGGCGGCGGTGATCACACTCACACTGCTGGCGACCTGGGCAAGCGGGGTGGGAATGCGGGTGGCGCTGACCACCACATTTTCACCGGAGAGTTGCGCAAAGGCGGGCGCCGAAAACGCAATCAAGGCGACTGAAGAATAAAGAAGGGCTTTCATAAACGTCTCCTGGCTCAGGAGGCGCCGTGCGGTATTTTCAAAAGAGGGTTTCCGGCCCCCGCAACTAGCGACTCCAACTCGTCGCCATGCGCGGGTTCTGCCCGCTCGCGCCCCGCACACCCCGGCAGGCCACAGACGACGGCGCGAGGCAGGTTTCCTGGCTAGCCGGATCAGCGCTTTGACCCGTCTTCCCAAGACCTTGCAGTCTCAGTGACATATGGGCAAAAGCTCACCGGCGACAGTTGCGGGGGCAGCCGCAGTTTTCCTGCGTTCCCTACACCTTGCACCTGTGCGGCTTATGAGCCGGGCTGCCTCGCCGGTCAAGGTCCCACTTTGCATAGCCGGCACGGCTGACAGGCACGATCGCCTTGCGCTAGGCTCCCCCGCCAAATTCAAAGTCCAATTCAAGGAGACCCCCATGCCCCTCGCCATCAATGAAACCGCGCCCGATTTCACCGCCGACTCCACTGAGGGAAAGCTGCATTTTTATGACTGGGCGGGCGACAATTGGGTGTTGTTCTTCTCCCATCCCAAGGATTTCACCCCGGTCTGCACCACCGAACTGGGCGCGGTGGCCAAGCTGAAGGGCGAATTCGACAAGCGCGGCGTCAAGGTGCTGGGCCTGTCGGTCGATCCGGTGGGCAATCACGACAAATGGGCCGCCGATATCCTGGAGACCCAAGGCATGGGTCCCAACTTCCCCATGATTGGCGACACCGATCTCAAAGTCTCCAAGCTTTACGGCATGCTGCCGGCCGACGCACCCGGCACCTCCGAAGGCCGCACCCCCGCCGACAATGCCACGGTGCGCAATGTCTTCATCATCGGCCCCGACAAGAAGATCAAGCTGGTGCTGGTCTATCCCATGACCACCGGGCGCAACTTCCAGGAGATTTTGCGGGTGATCGACTCCATGCAGCTCACCGCCAAGCACAAGGTGGCGACCCCGGCTGACTGGAAACAGGGCGGCGATGTCATCATCACCGGTGCGGTCAGCAATGACGATGCCGCCAAGCTGTTTCCCGGTTACAAGACCCACAAGCCCTATTTGCGGACCACATCGCAGCCGCACTGAACGGGTTTGAATATGGCGGGATTGTTGGAACGGCTCGGCCTGGAATGGCCCATCTTCCAGGCACCCATGGCCGGCACCGCCACGCCGGCCATGGCCGCGGCGGTCTCCAATGCCGGCGCGCTGGGGGCTTTAGGTCTGGCGGCGGAAATGCCGGAGGGCGCCGGCAAAATGATCCGCGCCACCCGAGCGCTCACCAACCGCACATTCAATGTCAACGTCTTCTGCCACCGGCCCGCGATCCCCAATGCGGCGGTGGAAGCGGGATGGATCGAGCGGTTGCGGCCGGAATTCACCGCCTTGGGGGCTGAGCCCCCAGCGCAATTGCGCGAGATTTATCAGACCTTCCGGGGCAACACAGCGATGACGGCGCTGCTGCTGGAGACGCGGCCCGGCATCGTCAGTTTTCATTTCGGCTTGCCGGACGGTGATCAAATCCGCGCTCTGAAACAGGCGGGCATCCTCCTGTTCGGCTCCGCCACCAGTCTTGCGGAGGCGCAAAAGCTGGCCGGGGCCGGGATCGATGCCATCGTCGCGCAAGGCTATGAAGCGGGCGGCCATCGCGGCATGTTCGATTATGCCGCGCCTGACGACCGGCTGGGCACATTCGCCCTGACCCGCCTTCTGGTGCGCCACATCGACCTGCCGATTATCGCCGCCGGCGGCATCATGGATGGCGCGGGCATCGCAGCGGCGCTCAAGCTGGGCGCGGCGGCGGCGCAATTGGGCACCGCCTTTATCGGCTGCCCGGAATCCGCCGCCGATTCCGGCTATCGCGCGGCGCTAACCAGCGATGCGGCCCATCACACCACCATGACCAGGGCGATTTCAGGCCGCCCTGCCCGCTGCCTGGCCAATCGCTTCACCAGGCTGGCGCAGAGCGTGGCGGATGCGGAGATCCCCGACTATCCCATCACCTACGATCTGGGAAAGGCGCTTCACGCGGCCGGCAAAGCCAAAGGCGAGTACGGCTTTGGCGCACAATGGGCCGGTCAAGGCGCGCCGCTGTCGCGCCCCATGCCGGCGGCGGAACTGGTCAGAGTGCTGGCCAAGGAGTTACAAGCGGCTTAGAGGCTGGGCTGATTTTTCGCCCGCTTTTTCCATTTGTAGACGGCCAGCGAATTCTTCCAGAAATATTTCTCCGCCGCTTCGCGCGAACGGGTGGCGAAATAGGCGCGCGCGACGTCCACGATCTGCGCGGGCGTGGCGGTGCCCCAGCTGTTGGGCCAGTCGGTGCCGAACACCACCCGGTCCTCGCCGAAACTCTCCATCAACTGGTCCAGCCGCGCCTTGTGGGCGGAAAGCCCCCGCGCCGGCATGGTGCGATGGTCGATCTCCGACAGCTTGGCGTAGATGTTGGGCCGGCCATGGATTTCCTTCAGCACCGCGTCATAGCCCGCCTGCTCTTCCGGCTTGGGATCGAAAGACGGCAGGTGATCCAGCATGATGCGCAGGCTCGGGATCTTGTCATTGATCTTCACCATCGCCTGCAGCAGGCTCATATCGGGATTGGCGGTGTCCATCACCTGATCGGCATCGGCGACGCGTTTCAGCCCCTCCATGAATTTGGGATCATCCACCTGCTTGGTGACATCGCGGCCCCAGATCTTGCCGCAGCGAATGCCCAAAAACAGCGGGTCCTTGCGGAAGCGGTTATACTCCTCGGCGAATTCGGGTTTTTCCGGCTCCAGATCGCCCACCGTGCCGACGAACAGTTGGTCGGTATGCTCCTGTTCCAGGATCCAGAGATTGTCCTCGATCCAGGGACTGGCCTCCAGCTCGATGGCGCCCACAATGTTCAACGGCTCAGCAAAGGCGCGGTAGGTGGAAGGCAGCGCCACGCCGTTCTTTTCCTTGGCCCATTCCGGCGAGCCGGCATAGGGCACCCCTTGCGGCCGGCGGGAGTCGAACAGATGCACATGGGTGTCGATGATGGGAATGTCGGCAAGCGGCGCCGCCGCTTCCGCAACCGATGCCCATAATGCCGTTGCCGCGCTGCCGGCCAGAAACTCCCGCCGCTGCATCATCTGATCCACCCTTCCTTATTTCACCCGCACTTATTTCATTCTCTCCAGGCCCTTGCCCAGCCACAGGGAATAGGTGCCGGGCTGGGTGGCGTATTTGAGGAACGCCGCCGCTTCCTTGGGATGGGCGGCGCGCGAACTCACCGCCGCCGCGGAGTCGATATAGGCGCCCAGCGAATCCGGCACCGGCCCCACATTGGTCAGCGCGTCGGGATGATTGACGATCTCGCAGATCAGTTGCAGCGCCATCTGACCTTCGCCGCGCGCCACCGCCTGGCCGCCTTCGCCGTTCCGGCTGATCTTGCGCTTGACCCCGGCGAATTCGGGATGGGCGTTCAGCATGCCGTCGATGATGCGCGCTTCCATGCTGCCCGAGGTGGGATCGGAATACATCACGCTGTCGGCGGCCTTCAGCACCGCCGCCAGCTTTTCGATGGTGGAAATGTCCGGCGTGGGATCGCCTTTGTGCACGGCCAGCCCGATGCGCACCCGCCCGATATTGATCCGGCTGCCGGCCGCCACAGTCTTGTCGGTCTGGGCCTGATCCATCAAGGCGTAAGGCAGGAAGACGATATCGGCGGGCGGATTGCCGCTTTTCAGCTCATCCGCCATCTTGGCCATGTTCAAGGTCTGGATCTCGACCTTGATGCCCTGCTCTTTTTCAAAGCCCATCGCCAGGTCGCGCAAACCCGCATTGGCGGTGACCGCCGGGGTGATGACCTTGATGGTGGTGGTTTGCGCCAAAGCCGGTGACGCAAGCGCCAGAAGCATCGCACCAAGAACGAATTTCCGCATGATTTTCCCCTATTTTGCTGTCATTCCGAAACCGGCGCGGTCCGGCCCATTTCCACATTATGGGCTTCAGGCCCCAGCCAGGCCAAGGTGGCGATCAGAAGCGCCGCACCGGTGGCGACCACCGCCAGCGCCAGGCTGTAGTTGCCGCCGGTCTGTTCGGCGATGGCCGATTGCAGCGGATTGTTGACCGCCGCGATCAGATTGCCCAGCTGATAGCAGGTGCCCGCGAAAGTGCCGCGCGCTGCCGCCGGTGCCAGCTCATTGAGATGCGCCGGCACCACGCCCCAGGCGCCCTGTACGCAGACCTGCATCAGGAAGGCGCCCAAGGCCAGCGCCACCGGCGTTGTGCCATGCGACCAGAAATAGATCACCGGCAGGGCCAGCAAGGTCACCAGGATGATGGTCCTGCGCCGGCCGAAGCCCTGGCTGAAGGAGCCGAAGAACAGTCCGCCGATGATGGCGCCGATATTGGCGATCACCAGCACATTCTTGACGGTGGGCGGATCAAAGCCGTGCTGCACGCGCAGGAAGGTGGTGTAGACGTCCTGGGTGCCATGGCTGAAGAAATTGAAGCCCATCATCAGGAAGATGGCGAACAGCGCCACCTTGCCGTGGTTTCTCAGGATGCTGACCGTCGAGGCCTGGCCGCTTTTGGCCTGTTCGCGGTTGAAATGCTGGGACTCCGGCACAAAAACAAAGATGTAAAGGATCAGGATGGCGGCTGGGATCACCCCCACCATGAACATGCCGCGCCAGCCGATGATGGGATAGAGATAGCCGAAGATCACCGCGGAGATCAGAAAGCCGCTGGGATAACCCGATTGCAGCAGGCCGGAGACGAAACCGCGGGCGCTGGGCTTGATGGTCTCCATCGACAGCGAGGCGCAAATCCCCCACACCCCGCCCATCGCCACGCCGAAGGCGGCGCAGGCGACATAGAAGATTTCGATGTTGGGGGTAAACGCGATCAGGAAACTGAGAATGGAATACAGCGCGATGTCCAGCATCAGAACGGGGCGGCGGCCGTAATGGTCCGCCAGCCGGCCGAAAATGAAGGCGCCGATCGGCCGACAAGCCAAGGTCAGCATGGTTGCCACCGCCACCTTGGTGATGGAGGTGCCGAACTGGGTGGCGATGTCCTTGAACACCAGGGTCAGCAGAAAGAAGTCGTAGGCGTCCAAGGTCCAGGCCAGGTAACTGGCGGTCACCGTATGCTTGGCGGTCGACGTCCACCCCTTCATCGCATCGAACGCCGCCATCTTTTCCCCCTGGTGAATTTTTGGTCACGCGAGTATGCCGGGGTTGCGGAATTCGGCAACCCCTAACCATCTGACGCAGCGCAATATTCAGACGCGAGTCGCGTTCGGCGACCATCCGCTGGGGCCATGACCCGCCTCCCCCTTCGCGTACGTCAGCACGCTCAAGGGGGAGGTGGCCGAGACGGGGGCGCAGCCGCGAAGCGGATGCGTGATAGTCGAGGCCGGAGGGGGTAATCAGATAACGTCTATTTTGAATACATAGCCGCCGCTTGGACTATTCAGCTCAGGAAAGCCTGGGCGCGCATATTTGTCGTCGATCGGCCAGCCGGGATGCTCGCCCGCATCCACGCCATAAAGCTGACCGTCCAGCACGCAGACATCATGCATGTCGCAGGAGCCGGGCACGAAATCGACAAACAGCACCGGCTGACCCGACTTGATATCGTACTTGATCAGCCCCGGCGTGTAGCCTTCATAGCCGGGAACCTTGGGGTCCTGGGTGCCGAACACCTGCCAGATGAAGCCGCCATCCACCTCAATGCCATGCAGCCGGTCGACGCGGGCGGCGGGAAACATGTAATCGCATTCCCAGGTTACCGGATTCATCCGCACCAGGGCGTCCAGCCGGTTGGACTGAATCCACAAGCGTCCGCCATCGGCATTTTCCCAGGCCAGGCCGTGGCAGGAGCCGCCATTGTTCTTAGGCCCGAAGGGAATCTGGCGATGGCTGACGGTCTTGCCATTCATGTCGGTCTGGAACACGCCTTCCACCGGCGGGTCAGGCGGATTGTGCACCGAGGCGCCGTTGGCGCCGCTCCACACAAAGCCGTTGCCCACCGCCATGCCGCTGCAATCCTCGCATTTGGTCACCACGCTGTGCAGCACCTTGCCCTTGCGGTCCAGAAGCCAGGCAGTTTCCGGTCCGCGGTCATGGCGCTGCTGCTGCACCCAGAAGCCGCGGCCGTCCGGATCGGCCGTGATGGCATTGGGCCAACTTGGCGGGGTGAGGAACAGTTGCGTGGTCTTGGCCTTGCGGCGGGGAATGGCCTTGGCCTTCATGCTGGACAAGGTGCGGCCCAGATCATCGGTCCCGGGCTTGCGTGTTTGCGCCAAAGCGGGCGTGGCCGCCAAGGCAAGCGCCGCGCCCGTGAGGAATTGTCTTTTATCCATATCCACCTCCCGAACCCTCTCCTTTTGTTGTTTGCCCTTCGCTATCGCTCAGGGCGTCCGGCGAACACAACTCACTACGGCAGGAACACCATCACCGCCGGAGTGCCCAAGGCCATATAGCTGCCGGTGGCTTTCGGCACGCCATTGGCGCCGATCCGGAAGGTAACCACATTGCTGGCGCCCTGATTGAGCGAGTAGAGGAATTTTCCGGCAGGGTCCAAGGTCAGGCTGCGGGGAATGGTGCCTTCGGTATGGGTGTTGGCGATCAGCTTGACGCTGCCGTCCGCCTGCACCGCCATGGTGGCGATGGAGTCGTACGTGCGGTCGGCGCCGTAAAGATGCTTGCCCGCCTTGTCGATCAGCAATTCCGACGTGGTGTTGACGCCTTCAAAGCCGGCCGGCAGGGTGGAAATGGACTCGCCCTTCTGGGTGAGCTTGCCGCCCGAAAAGCCGTAAACTGTCAGGCGTGAATCCTGTTCCTGCTGCTGATACAGCGTCTTGCCGTCGGGCGAGAAAGCGAAGTGACGCGGCGCCGCGCCCGGCACCGACTTGGTCACCGACACTTCCACCAATTTGCCGGTGTTGGTGTCCAGCTTCCAGACAAAGATCTGGTCGCGGCCCGCATCGGCGCCAAGCACATACTGGCCGGACGGATCGGGCAGGATCATGTGACCGCGCGTGCCATGCGGCTCCATGGCGGCGAACATGCCCTTGGGCCGGTCGGAGGCATTATAAACGCTCATCGGGCCGCCCGGCTTCACCACATCGGTGGTCTCGCCCAGGCTGCCGTCGGGCTTGATGCGGGTCACGGAATAGGAGCCGCCGGTGTAATTGGCCACCAGCAGGAATTTCCCCGAGGGATGGACGCTGACATAGCAGGGGATGGAGCCGCCGGAATCCACAACACTCAATTGCTTGAGCGCGCCGGTGCCAGAGTCCACGGCATAGGCGGTGATCGAACCGCTCTTGTTGCCGAAACTGTCGATCTCGTTCACCGCATAGAGAAATTTGTGGTCGGCGGACAGCGTCATCCAGGTGGGCGACAGGCTCTTGGCCACCAGCTTGGGATTGGACGGCGCGCCGGTCGCATCGTCGATATTCACCAGATAGATGCCCTCGCCATGGTTGCTGTTGACAGTGCGCGGCGTGGCCGGGTCAGGCGTGTAAGTGCCGATATAGGCGCGTGCGGCATTGGCGGCGGTGGCAAAACCCATCGCTGTGGCCAGGGCCGCAACGGCAACAGTGGTGCGCAGGAATTTCATGACAGTCTCCTTTTCGGATATCTGGGGGTTATCGGGGCGGTGTGTAGCCACGAGGAGCACACAAGGCCGACGCAGCCGCCGGCATGATGCAAATCCTGAAAAACTGAAAAGCCATTCCCCGCCCGGATTCTTGCAGTTATGGCTGGATTCCTAGCATGGGGCCGGGCCGCACCCAACCACCCCTTGCTGTATACCGGCCACATGCCGGCCTTGTGCAGGCGCAGCAATTGTCGGGCTGCGCACGCTCGCCAATTGATCCGGATCAAGGGTCACAATCCTGCCGGAGTACAAAATAAGCATCGCACAATGGTCCTATGGCCGAGTTGTGTCCAAGTGGCTTCCCTGTGCTTGCTCTGTCAACCCATTTTGGAGGCACCCCCATGCAAGCCCCGGAAGAACTCTCGCCATGGTGGGGCCGTCTGGTGGCGGTCACCTTTTTTTTCGGCTTTGCGGTCCTCATTCTGCTGACGGTAAAGGCCTATCAAAATGCGCCCCCAATCGCGGCGCGCGTTGTGGAGCCCGGCGGCGCGCTGGTTTATAGCGGCGACGATGTCCGCAACGGTCAAGCCGTCTTCTTGAAGCGCGGTTTGATGGACAATGGCACCATATGGGGCCACGGCGCATATCTTGGGCCTGATTTCGGCGCCGCCGTTCTCCACCATTGGGCGCAGGATCTGGCGGAGCGCACGGCGCAGGCGAATTATGCGAAGCCATATGGCGATCTCAGCGACGTGCAGAAAGCTGCCATCGATGGTGAGGTCGCCAGCCTGCTGAAGGTCAACCGTTATGACGCCGGTTCCGACACCCTCACCTTGCTGCCGGGCGGCCAGCAAACCTTTGCCGCAGAAATGGAGATCTGGAGACGTTATTTCGAAAATCCCGGTGGCAATGGCGGATTGCGGGTACAGGCCATTCACGATCCGCAGGAACTGCACGATCTGACCGCGTTTTTCAGCTGGGCCGCCTGGAGTTCCGTCACCACCCGTCCCGGCACCCACCACTCCTATACCAACAACTTTCCCTATGATGCACAGGCGGGGAACCATCCTTCCGGAGCCGCCATTGCGTGGAGCGCGGCCAGCCTGATCGCGCTTCTTGGCGGCATCGCGATCGTTCTGCTGGCATTCGGCAAATTCGATTATCTCGGCTGGCACGGTGCGCCGTCGCCGCGCCGGGCCTGGACGTTAAGTCCCGCCCAAGCGGCAACATTGAAATTCATGGCGGTGGCCGCGCTTGTGTTTCTCGCACAGACTTTGGTTGGAGCCGGCGTGGCCCACTATCGCGCGGAGCCGGGTTCGTTCTACGGCGTCGATTTGTCGGCGATATTTCCCAGCAACCTGTTGCGCGCCTGGCATTTGCAGACCGCAATCTTCTGGATCGCAACCTCCTATGTTGCCGGCGCCCTGTTCGTCGCCGAGCTGTTGGGCGGGGCGTCACCCCGCCACCAAGTGGCTGGCATCAATCTGCTGTTCTCGGCGCTGCTGCTGGTCGTCGCCGGCAGCCTGTTGGGGGAATGGGCCAGCTTGATGGGATGGCTGCCCAAGAGCTGGTTCTGGGTCGGCGACCAGGGATGGGAGTATCTGGAGATCGGCCGTCTTTGGCAGATATTGCTGGCCGCGGGACTGTTGTTCTGGTTCTTCCTGGTATGGCGAGCCGTCGCTCCGGCGCGGCGCGACCCCGAAACGCGCGGCTTTGCGAATTTCTTTCTCATCGCCGCATTCGCCATTCCGCTGTTCTACACGCCAGCCTTGTTCTTTGGCGCACACACCAACTACACCATCGTCGACGCGTGGCGCTTCTGGATCATCCATTTGTGGGTCGAAGGGTTCTTTGAATTTTTCGTCACCGTGATCGTCTCCATCATCTTCTACGAGATGGGCCTGGTACGGCGCATCACCGCGCTGCGCACCATATATCTCGACGCCATCCTCTATTTCGGCGGTGGGCTGATCGGCACCGGGCACCATTGGTACTGGACCGGCCAGACCGAACTGAACATGGCGGTTTCAGCGGTATTCTCCGCACTCGAAGTCGTACCGCTGACGCTGATCACTTTGGATGCATGGGATTTCGTCAAGGTCACGCGAGGCGATGCGGGTATGGTGCAGCGTCATCGCTGGACCTTTTACTTCCTGATGGCGGTGGGCTTCTGGAACTTCCTCGGCGCCGGCGTGTTCGGCTTCCTGATCAATACGCCGATTGTCAGCTATTTCGAGATTGGCACCATCCTGACGCCGAACCATGGCCATGCCGCCATGATGGGCGTGTTCGGAATGCTGGGCATCGCCTTGATGCTGTTCGTGCTGCGGGAAGTGATCGCCGAGCGCGCCTGGCCAGCTGCGGAGAAGCTGGTGCGGATATCGTTCTGGGGCCTCAATATCGGCCTCGCCATGATGTTGGTGTTCAGCCTTTTCCCCGGGGGCGTTCTGCAAGTTCTGGACGTGATCGAAAACGGCTACTGGCATGCCCGCAGCATGGCTTACACGGCGTCGCCTCTGGCGCGGTCGCTGGAGTGGGCCAGGATGCCCGGCGACCTTGTGTTCATATTCGCCGGCGTGACGCCCGTCGTTCTGGCCATGGCGCTGGGATATTTATCGCTCTGGCGCGGGCGGTGAGCGCAAAGCTCAGTTGTCCGGCAGCGCGCCGGTTCTCATCACAATTCATTCACGGCAGGAAAACCATCACGGCCGGAGCGCTCACCGCCAGAAACTTGCCTGTGAAGCGTGGCACCCCATTGGGCTGAAGGCGGAAGGTGGCGATATTGTTGGCGCGCAGGTTCAGCGAATAGAGGAACTTGCCGCTGGGATCGATGGTCAGGCTGCGCGGATGTTCGCCCTCGGTCGGTGTCGTTGCGAGTTTGGTTGCGATACCGCCCGCGCCCACCGCGAAGGTGGCGATGGAATTGTGGGTGCGGTTGGCGGAATAGACGTTCTTGCCGCTGGGGGAGACCAGCATGCGCGATGCCGAACCGCTGCCCTGGTAGCCGTCAGGCAGGGCCGAGATGCTCTGCCCCTTGGGGGTCAGCTTGCCATTGGCGAAGTCATAGGTCGTCAGGCGGGCATTGTATTCGCCGATCTGGTACAGCGTCTTGCCGTCGGGCGAAAAGCCGAAATGGCGCGGCGCCGAACCTGCCAGCGCGTTGGTGACCGACACTTCCTGCAGCTTGCCGGTGTCGGTGTTGAGCCGCCAGACGAAAATCCTGTCGCGGCCGGCATCGTCCCCCACCACATACTGGCCGGAAGGATCGCTGGCGATCATGTGGCCGTGGGTGGGACGGTTCGGTGCGGCCGGTTCCTGCCCCGGCGGCGCGTCCGCCGCGCTGGCGGAGCCGGCCGGCCCGCCAGGCTTCACCACATCGCTGGTTTCTCCCAGGCTGCCGTCCGCCTTGATGGGAAGAACCGAAAAACTTCCGCCGATATAATTGGCAACCAGGGCGAATTTTCCGGAAGCATGGATGCTGATATAGGCGGGACCGGCGCCGCCTGAGTCCACAGTGTTGAGTTTCTTGAGCGCGCCGCTTTTCGCATCCACCGCATAAGCGGTCACCGACCCGCTTTTGCCCGGGCCATAAATGTCGATCTCATTTGTCGCGTAGAGAAATTTGTGGTCGGCCGACAGGACAAACCAGGACGGCGACCGGTCCTTCGCCACCAGCTTGAGCCCCGACAGCGCGCCGGTGACATCATCGACATTCGCCAGATAAATGCCTTCGCCCTTACCATTGGCGTAGGCGTGCGGGTCCGCCAGATTGGGCGTATAGGTCCCGATATAAGCACGCGCGGCATGAGCGGGGGCGCCAAACATGGCGGCCAATACCACGACAGCCACGGTGGTACGAAGCAATTTCACCGGCGCCTTCCTAATTGTCCGGCAGCGCGAAGACGAAAATCGCATTGCCGTTGTTGGGGTGATGGATGCCGGGCAGCAAGGTGGTGGGCTTGCCCACCGGGCTGCCGCCGCCAAGGCCGCTTTCGATGGCGACATATTGCTTGCCGTCCACCGCAAAGCTGACGATGTGACCCTGCGCACTGGTGGGAAGGCGGGTCTGCCACAGGGTCTTGCCGGTCGCGGTCTCAAAGGCCCGCACCCTGCGGTCGAAATCCCCGACAAACCCCACCCCGCCATCGGTGGTCAGAACGCCGGTCAGGAAGGGCGCTTTTTGCTGAAAGCTCCATTCCGCCTTCATGGTGCGGGTATTGTAGGCGGCGAGCCTGCCCAGGTTGCCATCGGTGCCCGGCATCTCGAACAGCTTCTGCGATCCGGCGTCGCCGCCCACCCCGATCTTCTTTTCCATCGGTTCGGCGCGCATCAAGACGCAGGACTGGTGCAGCGGGATCACCATCAGGTCGGTCTTGGGATCGTAAGAGGTCGCGGGCCAGTCATGGCCGCCGGCCGGCCCGGGACAGGAAGAGATCCAGTCCCCTACTTTGGCGTCCAACACATCCTTGCGATAGGTGGGAATGCCTGTCTTGGGATCGATCTTGTCAAAGACATTCTGGAAAACGGTCTGGGCGCTGTCTTCATACTGGCCGGTGACGCGATTGAGTTTCCACAACACACCGACCTTGCCGATGGTGAGCACATCCTTGCTGGGACCGTGATCCACCAACACCCGCTCGAACACTTCATCCAGGTCGAAATTCTCGCCGGGCGCGTGGCTGTAATACCATTTGAGCTTGCCGCTGTCGGGATCCAGCGCCAGGGTGGAATTGGCGTAGAGCGTCGCGCCCGCGCCCGAGCCCCGGCTGGCGCGGGTCCAGGGCTTGGATTGCGCCGTGCCCCAATAGGTCGTGTTCAAGTCCGGATCATAGGTGCCGGCGATCCAGGTCTCGGCGCCCTGGCGGAATTCATCGGGCAGATTGTTCCAGCTATCGCCGCCCGGCTCGCCTTTCAGCGCGATGGTCTTGAAACGCCAGGCCACCTTGCCGGTGTTGGCGTCATAGGCGCTGATGAAACAGTGCTTGGTCTCGTAGCGGTTGCAGTAGGTGAGACCCACCAGCACCTTGCCATGGATGGCGATGGCGCCGCCGGTATTGCTATAGCCTTCCTTGGCGTCCTCGATCACCGTCTGCCAGACGATCTTGCCGGTCTTGGCATCCAAGCCATACAGCTTGGCGTCGGTAGTCGGCACGAACACCTTGTCGCCATACAGCGCCAGCGCGCGGGTGGCGCCATAGGCGCGGGTGGGCGCGGGCCCGATACGGTTCTCCCAGATCAGTTCGCCGGTCCTGGCGTCCAAGGCCTGCACCGTATTGGCGGTGTTGGAGAGGAACATGATGCCGTCATGGACGATGGGCGTGACTTGCGCCGCGCCGCCGTCATTCATCGCCCAGGACCATTGCAATTGCAGGTTCTTGACATTGCCGGCGGTGATTTGGTTGAGCGGGGAATGGCTCCAGCCCTGGTAATTGCGCCGGTACATCAGCCAGTCGGCATCTTTGGGATGGGCCAGCATGGCGTCGGTGACGGGATCGTAGCTCTTGAGCTCGCCCGCCACGGTCAGGCCAAAACGGGTCTGGGGATAGGAGGTCGCGGGCCGCGCCGCGCCGCCTTCGCCGCGCGCCGGGGCGCGTTCCTCCGCCGCTATGGCGGCCGGCGCCTTGCCGTCGGCAATGGTGCCGATCTTGACCGCTTCATTGCCGGAGAGCGCCACCGCGCCCGGCTTGGCGCCATTGGCCGACAGCACATAGGCCACGATTTTGCGATAGGTGTCGGCATCCAGGCTGTTGCCGTTGCCGTACGGCATGGAGGCCTTGACCAGATTGTAAAGCTCGTCCGTGGAGCGGTTGCCCCAGGCGGCGATGAAGGTGGTGCCGGCCAGCGGCGGCGCCTCGCCCGCGCCTTTCAGTTCGGGACCATGGCAGGCGGCGCAATTGGCGACATACAGCGCGCGCCCCGCGCGGGACTGATCGGCGGTAAAGGGGCCATTTTCCAGGGCGATCGCGCTGGCGCCCAAAAGCGCCACGGACATAACGGACGTGCAGAGCAGCTTTTTCATCGGCTATTGGATTTTTGAGGGACATCGAATTGCGGCAGGAAGCCGGCGCCGGCCACCGGCACGCCCTCGCCGGCAAAGGGATGGGGCGGCAAAAGCCAGCCGGTGAGATTGCCGTCCGGCGCCTTCTGGCTGTCGATCTGCACATAAAGATGTCCGGCGCGCAGCTCGGCCAGTTGCTTGCGGGTGAGTTTCAGGCTGCCCCAGATCATGCCCGAAGTCGCCTGGGTCACCGACAGGTCAAGGGCCTTGGTCCCGGGAATCCCGATCCCCGCCCCGTCATAGAGCGCCGCGATGGTGGCACTGGTGGCCAGACCGGAGAAATTCCCGCTGACCGAAAGGATATTTCCGTCCCATTGCACGACGGCCTGGCCCTGGCCGGTGATGTTGATGCGGGTGCCGTCGGTCAGGGGCGATGGCGCAAGCCGGGTCTCGAAACTCTCGGCCCGGGCGCGCGAAACGACTGGCGCGGACGCCAGAAGCGTCATAAACAATATGCCGGCCCGCCGCAAAACCATACCCCGCCTGATTTCTTCTTATTATCGGCGCGAGTCCTAGCATGGGCGGGCGGCTCTTCCCAAGTCTGTGCAACTGCAACATTATTTTGTTTAATCCCTCCGGTCTCACTCCGCGAGGCGGTCCGGCCGCTCGCCCAAACTCGTGACGGGTGGGTAATCCAGGAATCTCGAACGAGTTTCGGCCGACGAAAGGTCCACGGGGACCTTTCGCAAATCGGCCTCAATCCGCCGAGCGACGTTCAGCACCCGAAAGATTTCTCCCACCGCGAGCGAAGCGGCGAGCGGGGGCAATCAATAAAACAGCACCACAAAGAAAAAGGGCGGGCCCTTCGGCCCGCCCTGTCAGTTCTTGGGGGTATCTTGATTGCGCGGCGCTTACAGATTTCCGCGGATGCCGATGGTGAAATAGCGGCCCATCACGTCTTCGCCGTTGGGGATGCCGCCAAAGATAGACCCGGGGTTTCCGGACGATCCGACGGTATATGGGGGGGTGGCGGCGAAGGCGTTCTGCACGTTGACATATGCAGACATGACCGCGCCGTTGTCCAAGGTGAACTGCTTGCTGAGGGTGAAGTCCACTGTGCTGAAGTCACCATAATAGGGCTGGGCATAGAAAGTCTGCCCGGGTCCGAAAACTTGGGTGTTGTTCCCGCCACTGAACCAGTGCCACTGGGCGTCCACACTCCAGTTGCCGAGCGTGTAATCGGCGAGAATTGTGGCATGGCCCTTGGGCTGGTTGGTGTGCGAGAGGGGGGCGCCGGGGAAACTGCTGGTGGTGTTCACCGGGGCCACATTCACCAAGCCGCGCAGATTGACGATACCCGCCAGGCCGTCGAGGACATCGGCCGTATCGAAATTATAATCGATCTCGTAATCCTCGCCCTCGGTCACATTAAACGCCGCGTTGAGGCTCTGTTGGAAGAGGAGCGTGGGATAGTTGGCCTGTGTTTTGTTGGTGTAGGGGAACGGCCGCACATACAGCGCGCAGAACGGCGACGTACCACCGGAGTTGACACAGATATTCGCAATCGCCGCATTGCTGCCGCTGATGGTGGTGATCGCGTTGGTCAGCTTGATTTGGTAGTAGTCCGCCGACATGGTGAGGCCGGGAATGAAGCTCGGCGTCAGCACAACGCCCCCCGTATAGGTGCGCGATGATTCCGGCACCAGGGCGGGATTGCCCTGGGATATGGTTTGGATGCCGCCCGGATTGAAGCCGGTCAGCGGATCCAGGAAGGGCCCGCTGGCGGAGACCTGGGGTGAATACAGGTCGTTCAGCGTTGGGGCACGAATGTCGACGGACGTCGTGCCACGGAAGCGGACACTGTCGTTCACATGCCAGTCCAGACCGACCTTCCAGGTCTGCACCGAACCGGAAACGCTGTAATTGGTGTAGCGGCCGGCCAGATCGGCGTTGAAGCTCTGGACCAGCGGAAGGTCCTTGAGGATCGGGACGCCGATTTCGCCCGAGAATTCCCACACATTTTCCGAGGCGTGGACGGACGGCAGGGTGTTGTTGTCCCACAAGGTCTGGGTAATGAATTGCGTGTTGGCGGCGGTGATGAAACCGTTTCCAGGAAGTTGGGCCGGTAGTTTGGTGGCCGGGTTGATGCCTAGCGCAGGGCAAAGCCGCAAGCCCGTGCAATTGACCACTGCGGTGGGCGAGGCGTTGGAATCGATCGTATAGTCGAGCCAGCGCACTTCGCCCGCCAGCGCCACCTTGACCGGCCCGGCCGGCAGGTTGAAGAGACTGCCCGAAATGTCCGCCGAGAGATCGTCCATGGTGTTGGTCTCGGCGAAATGCGTCGATCTCGACCAGTAGTTATATTGCGGGTCGGTCGTCACATTGTTGCCGAAGGTGTTGATCGGGATGCAACCCGGATAGAGATCGCCAAATTGCGCGATCGCCGCCGCCGTGTTGTTCCAGCACATCACCTTGCCGTTAACGAGCACGGCGTCCTGCTGCGCATCATGGAACTGGTTGTTGCCATTGCGGAGGCCTGTGGTCGAGAGACGGGTTTCGCCGTGGGTGTAATGCGCGTCCCAGGCAAAATCCTTGAACGCCACGCCGTTCAAACCGGTGGTCAAACTGATGTTGCGCGTGACGTTGTTGGTTGCGCGGGTGCGGTTCGGGTCGGAATACCATTCCGACACCGTAAAGGTATTGGTGCCGTCGGTCGCCCAGTTGGGGTCCGTGGCGCTGTCATCGCCCAACAGCGCCTGGGTGGCCGCCGGGAGGAAGGCATTGTTCTTGAAAAAGGTGACGGTCTGACGGCTGGGCTCCTGCTGCGACGGGAAGAAATAGTTGAATTCCGTGGATTGCGCGAACGAGGCCTGGGTAAAGAACGTGGTGTTATCATCGATATTATAACTGAAACGGCCGAACGCCGTGGCGTTGCGGGTGTTGCCGTAGAGCGATTCAGACCTTACAGCGGCTCCATCGCCGCCGACCGCGATAGCGGACTGGCCCGCGGGGATAGAGCCCAAATTGGCAGGAGTGGGAATGCCGGGCTGGCCGAACTCGTAGCCGTTAATCGCGCAGTTGCAGTTGGCAATAAGGCCGCTGAACGTCGAACCCGTCTGGCCGCCGAATTGAGTATTGGTCACCGGGCTGGCTGCGCTGCTGCCGGTATTATAGCTCGAGAATTGATTCGCAAATATATGCCGGGCAGACTGCAGCACGCCGTCGGAGTTGATATAACCGATGGCGCCTTCGATATGGCCGCGGCCGCCCAGGATGTCGGTACCGGCCGCCAGGTTCAGCTTGTAGCGGGCCCCGTCGCCATACGCCGAGATGCCGGCATTGGCTTCGTATTTCACGCCGGTGAAATTCTTGTCGAGGATGAAATTGACGACGCCGGTGATGGCGTCGGAACCATAGACCGCCGACCCGCCGCCGGTCACCACGTCCACGCGGCTCATCAGCATCTGCGGCAAGGTGCTGACATCGACGCTGCCGCCCTGGTTCGAGGGCTGTAAACGCATGCCATCCAGCAGCACAAGCGTGCGCTGCTGTCCGAAATTGCGCAGGTTGAGGAAGTCGCCGCTGCTGTTGCCGCCGCCGCTGCTGAGGTTACGGCTCGACGCACTGTTCTGGAAAATCGGCAGCTTGTTCAAGCCGTCCGCGATGGTGCTCGGGGTGGTGGCCAGCAACTGCTCGGTGCTGACCGCGGTAATCGGCGTCGGCGAATTGGCGATGTCGGAAATGACGCGGGACCCTGTGACGGTCACGGTTTCCGTGGCCTCTTGCGTACTGGCCGCCGCTTGTCCGGACGCGGGCTGGGCGCAGACCGGATAGCTGAACAGGCTGGTAAGCAGCGCAATGATCGAAACGGTGGATTTTGGATCGCGAAGCATGACTTCTCCCTCTGTGTCGCAGTGCCTCTTCTGCCGGGAGATGGAAACAGCTCCCTGGGCAGTGACATCGCCGGAGAAGCCTGTCCCTTGGAGCATCAACTGGAGCGCCTCGGGAACCGTGTACGAACCTTTGACCGGATTGCTCCGGATCTGGGCCAGTGCGTAAGGGTAAAGAACCACCACACCCGTCTGCCGCGATAAGGCAGGCAGGGCTGTCGTCAAATCCGCCCCCGAAATATCTAGATTATATTTCGTGGTCTGGTCGTACGCTGCGAATGCAGGCGTGGTAAATGCCAGACATCCGCAGAGCGCGACTGCAGCGAGCGTCTCTCCCCTAAACGTCATTCTCCGACCCAGTGGGTTGGCACAAGTTTTTGCCTTCACACCGGCCTTATGACGATTGAGACCGGCCATGGCACCCATTCACCTAGTGAGACGCTTAAAAAAGATCAAACAATGGCGACTGTCACCATTTTACAACAAATTGCCCGTGAAATTCGAGCAGCGCGGATGGATTTGGCGAGACACAGAAATGTTTGATCCAGCCGCGACAAAGGCCGGACACGCAACCGGCTCGCACGCCATGCGGGAGCTAGCTACCGGGAGGGCTCTTTTTCGCGAGCCGAGCTGAGACGGACGTGGCGCGCATCGATCCACTCCGCATGCACGCCAAAGTTATTCTCCAGGGCGGCGAATATGGCGTCGGTCTGATTGACGCTGAAAGCGCCGCCGACCGGCAGGTCCCCCAGCGCGGGATCGGCAAGTTCAATCTGGATGTCCGAGTAGCGGCTGATGTCGGCAAGAACATCGGCAAGAGGCTGCCCGGAATAGATCAACTGGCCTTGCCGCCAGGCCAGCTTCCGGCTCAGCTCGGCGTCGGACATGACCACGGCGCGCTCGATTTTCTGCCCGAACACGACATCGCGCCCCGCGACGACAACGCCCAAGCTTTTTGCGCCATCGGAAGCATTGCCTCCGGACGCGGACGCGGCAATCTCAACACTGCCCTTTGTGACCCGCACATTCACCAGGCCCTTGTCCAGGAGATGAACGTCGAACGCGGTTCCGATATCGCGCACCACATAGCGGTTCGCATAGACCGTAAAAGGACGCGTCTTGTCGTGCACGACATCGAAATAGGCCTCGCCACGCACCAGGTGAATATCCCGGCTGTGCCCACTGATCTCCACATCGACCCGGCTGTTAGTATTGAGGGTCACCACCGAACCATCGGCCAGGGTGAATTTCTTCTGGCCGCCGATGGCCGTTTCATAGGATCGCGGGGACTGGACGGACGGGACGGCCAAGGCAGTCGCGGCCGGCTGCCGGACGGCCGGGTGGCTTGGGAGTTCTTGCCGGAAAACCTCGCGAGCCCCCATCACAACAAGGACTGCCGCCGCGCAAGCCGCGAGCCAGGGTTTGGCTTCCGAGAACAGCAGCGAGCGCTTGGCCAGCGCGCCGGACTCCCGCTGGGCTCCGATGGAATCCGTAAGGTGCCCAAGCTTGTCGAATTCCGACCAGAAATTCCCGTATTCCGCGATAGCCTGGCGGTGAAGTGCGCTGCTGTTCAGCCAAGCCTGGAATGCAGCCTGATCCGCAGCCGAGACATCGCCCGCATCGAACCGAGCCACCCAGGCCGCCGCCTCGGCGTCAAGCGCTGCCATATCGGGAAAGGAGAGGATCTTACCGTTGTTGCTCATCGCACTTTCAATTCCGGCATGGCGCTACTCGACCATCTTGGCTTTGACAAATGCCGCCGGAGCCCGCTCGGACATTTGCGCGCTTTCTTGATCGGATGTGACGCCATGAGCCCGCATATAGGCCTTGCACCGCACCAGTCCGAGAGCGACGTGGTTTTCGACGGTCCGCACCGATATATCAAGCCGCGCCGCAATCTCCTTTTGCGACAGGCCCTGCATTTTGCGGAGGATGAACACTTTCGCGCATTGCGGCGGCAGGGCGGCAATCGCACGCGCGAGCATACGAATGCGTTCACGGCCATCAACTGCATCATCCACCGCGGCTTGACTGCTATCTACTAGGACCTCCTCGCCCTCAAAATCCCCTAAAGGCGCGATTGTCACAGAAGATTGCTTGGCGATCTCATTCAGGGCTAAGTTCTTGGCAACCTTGAACAAAAAAGCCTTTGGAGACAGAATCAAACGGCCGGATTCAGCGGCAAAGGCGCGCAAAAACGCCTCCTGCGCCAGATCATCGACCCCCTCGCGGGACTTGATGAAACGTCTCAGGAAGCGCTTAAGCGCCGCCTCGTTCTCGAGATATGCGTCGAGGATATTCGACATTATGTTCGCTTTTGGCGACTGCCCGGCCCGGATTGATGCGCATGTCTAGCACAAGCCGCCTCGACCGGCAAAATGCCGTTACAATTCCGCAACCCAATCATCATCGCCGCGTGACGCGCGGCCGGCAATTGCATCAACCGCATGCGTGAGGAATAGTATTCCAAATATTTGAGGATATTCCTTGCCTTCGATCGAGAAATTAACCGTGGCGGCGGCCCTCATTGCCGTTGGATGGGCGGCGCTTTTGCCGTCCGCGAAAGCCGATCCCCGTAGCGACGTGCTCAACACCGCCGCGCAATGCAATGTCTTTACCAATTACCGCCAGTGGCTGGATTGCTATTACGGCGCCGCCCAGCCGATGCGCGAGATCCTGGGCCTGCCCCCTGCCCCGTCCGCCCAGGTCAAGCTGGTGCCGTCGGCGGGTGCCCCAGCGGCGCGCGTGCCGGCTCCGGTGCCCGTGGCGGCCCGCCCCGCCGCCGGCACCGACGATTATGTTCCGCGCCAACATCTGGCGGACTACAGCTTCGACACCAACAACCGCTTCACCGTCACCATGGAGAACGGCACGGTGTGGCAGCAACTCAAGGAAGACAGTATCGCCGCCAAGTGGCGGGCGCCGCCCCAGAATTATAGCGCAACCATCGTGCCCGCCCTGTTCGGCTATATGATGCGCGTCTCGGACGGCCATTCCTATCGCGTCAAACGCGTGCGCTAGGCCTCAACAAGGCCCTGTCCCGCCATGCCACGGACCGCTATATCGGTGGTATGAACGAGCTCGTCAAAATGACCCGCCAGGACCGGGTCCTTATCCGTCTCCTGGGCCGTTTCCTGGGCGAGGTGATCCGCGAGCAGCATGGGGCTGACGCCTTCCAGCTTGTGGAGGACATCCGCCGCCAATCGGTGGGCGAGCATCGCGCTAGCGCCGGAGCGCAGGGCGAAATCGCCGCCGACCGCCTCAAGAGCCTCAGCCAGGCCGATGTCCTGTTGCTGATCCGGGCTTTTTCCATCTTCTCCCAATTGGCCAATATCGCCGACGACCATATCAGCCGGCGGGAAACCAAGGCGCTGGGCTCCGGCGCCGCGCAGCGCATGGAACTGCATACCGGCCTCACCCCCAAGCGGGTCAGGGCCTATCTGGCGGAAGCGCTGTTCGTGCCGGTGATCACCGCCCATCCCACCGAAGTGCGGCGAAAATCCATTCTGGACCGCGAGAATGAGCTCAGCGAATTGCTGGACCGGCGGGAAGCCGCCAGCCTGCAGACGGCGGAGCTGGACGAGATCGACGTCCAGCTCAAGCGCGCCATCCGCATCCTGTGGCAGACCCGCATGTTGCGCGACAATCGCATCACGGTGCAGGACGAGATCGAAAACAATCTGGCGATCTTCACCCGCAGTTTCCTGCCCGGCGTGCCCTTGGTAAAGCGCCGGTTGGCGCGTCTGTTCAAGCTGGACGGCGAGCTGATGGCCTATCTCAAGCCCGGTTCCTGGGTGGGCGGAGACCGCGACGGCAATCCCAATGTCTCGCCCGAGACGCTTGACTATGCCGTGCGGCGCCAGGCCGAGACCATGCTCGATTACTATTTAAGCGAGATCCACGCGCTGGGAGCGGAATTATCCCTGTCGGACTCCTTGATAAAGACCAGCGACGCGCTCAAGCATCTGGCGGCCCGGGATGATCAGGTTTCCATCCATCAGGGTGATGAGCCTTACCGCCGTGCCCTGGTCACCTGTTATGCCCGCATGGCGGCGACCCGGCTGAAACTGTTGGGAGCAGGCCCGGTGCGCAAGCCCCGCTTTGCCGCCGCGCCTTACCGCACACCGCAGGAATTCGCCGCGGATCTCGGGATCATCGTTGCCTCCCTGGCCGAAAATGGCGATGGCGACCTGGCGGAAGGCCGGCTTCGGGACCTGCGCGAAGCGGTGGGCGCTTTCGGCTTTCACCTCGCCACCATGGATGTGCGGCAGAACAGCGATGTCCATGAACGGGCCGTGGCCGAGTTGCTGAAGACCGCCGGCGCCCAGGAGAACTATCTTGCCCTGGATGAGACGGCGCGGGTGACACTGCTTTTGGCCGAACTCGCCCATTCCCGTCCGCTGCGTTCGCCTTATCTCGGCTACTCCGCCGAGACGGCGCGGGAGCTGGCGATCGCCGACAAGGCGGCGGCGCTGAAAGGCGATTTCGGCGAAGGCGCGATCGCCCAATATGTGATTTCCAAGGCGGCCACCCCGTCGGACCTGCTGGAAACCGCGCTCTTGATGAAGGAAGCCGGCCTGTTCCTGCCGGGTGAAAAGCCGGATGCGCGCCTGCGCGTCGTTCCTTTGTTCGAAACCATCCAAGACCTGCGCCAAAGCGCGGCTGTCATGGCCGCCTATTTCGACGCCCCCCTTTCCCGGGCGATGATCCGGGCGCAGGGCAATCTGCAAGAGGTGATGATCGGCTATTCCGACAGCAACAAGGATGGCGGCTATGTCACCTCCAACTGGGAAATCTATTCCGGCATTGCCCGGCTGGTCGCCCTGGGCAAGGAGCGCGGCATTCGCATGCGCTTTTTCCACGGCCGGGGCGGCGCGGTAGGGCGCGGCGGCGGCTCCAGCTTCGACGCCATCCGCGCTTTGCCCGCGCGTGCCAGCGCTCATGGCATCCGCATCACCGAACAGGGCGAGGTGGTGGCCTCGAAATATGGCGACCCCGATGTCGGCCAGGCCAGCCTGGAGACCATTGTCGCCGCCGCGCTTCTGGCGGAACTGTCGCCCGAAGCAGATGCCGCCGATGGCGAAGGCGGCGCGCTCCTGGCCGAACTTTCCCAAACAGCGTTCAAGACCTATCGCGGCCTGGTCTATGAAACCGAGGGCTTCGAAGCCTATTTCCGCCAGGCGACGCCGCTGCTGGAAATCGCCGACCTCAAGATCGGCAGCCGGCCGGCGTCCCGCACCACATCCCCCCGGATCGAGGATCTCAGGGCGATCCCCTGGGTATTTTCCTGGTCCCAGGCGCGGGTGATGCTGCCGGGCTGGTACGGCTTCGGCTCCGCCGCCGCCGCCGTGGGCGTGCAGCAGTTGAAGCCGCTCTACAAGACATCGGCCTTCTTCCGCACCATGCTGGCCAATATGGAAATGGTGCTGGCCAAATCCAGCCTGCCGATTGCCCGGCGCTATAGCGGGTTGGCGGAAAACCGCCCCCTGGCCGAGCAGGTGATGGGCCGGATCGAGCAGGAATGGCACCTCGCCCGCGGCGCCCTGCTGGAAATCACCGGCCAGGGCGAACTGCTGGCCAACAATCCGCGGCTGGCCGATTCCATTCGCAGCCGCCTTCCTTACGTCGATGCCCTCAACCATCTCCAGGTCGACCTGCTGAGACGGCGGCGCGAGGGTGACGGCGGCGGTGACATTCACGCCGGCATCCATATGTCGATCAACGGCGTGGCGGCGGGATTGCGAAACAGCGGATAGTTCTAGCGCCCCCGCCAAACTTGCGAGGTTTCCCTCACACCCTGCATTCGCTGTGATATCGCGCGATGCAGGTTGCAATCACCTCGTCGCCGGGCCGCTTCCACCAATTCTTGGCGGAGAAGATTTCCACCTCCTGAGGCCCATTATAGCCCGCGGCCTCGATCATCCGCCGTATGCCGCGCAGGTCGATCACGCCGTCGCCCATCATGCCGCGGTCCAGCAACAGGTCCTGCGTCGGCACCAGCCAGTCGCAGATATGGTGGGCGAAAATCCGCCCCATCGCGCCCGCGCGCGCGATCTGGGCCGCCAGCTTGGGATCCCACCAGACATGATACACGTCGACGACCACACCCAGGCCATCACCCAGCGCCTCGCACATATCCAGCGCCTGCTCCAGCGTGTTGATGCAGGCCCGGTCGGCCGCATACATCGGATGCAACGGTTCGATCGCCAGAGGCATGCGGCTGGCCCGCGCGATGTCCAGGATCGCCCCGATCCCATCCTCCACCATGCGCCGCGCCGCCACGATGTCCTTGGAGTCCGCCGCGAGCCCGCCCACCACCAGCACCAGGCAATCCGCGCCCAGCACGCAGGCCTCCTCGATCGCCCGCTTATTGTCCTCGATCGCCGCGGCACGTCCCGCCGCATCACCTGCCGGAAACATCCCTCCCCGGCAAAGCCCGGTCACCCGCAGACCATTGGCGCGCACCATCGCCGCGGCTTCCTTCAGGCCAGCTGCCTGCACCTGGTCGCGCCACGGCGCCACCGCGCGCACATCCTGCTTCACGCAAGCCTCCACCGCTTGCGCCAGGTTGAACTGCTCGCGCACCGTGGCGAGGTTGATCGAAAGGCCTTCCAGCGAACTCAAGCTGCGCCACCCACGGCCAGCACCCTGGTCATGCGCTTCACCGCCAGCTCCGGGTCGCGCAGGCATCCGCACGCATCCGCCAACCGGAACAGCTCCGCCAAATGGACCAGCGAGCGCGCACTTTGCTGCCCGCCCAGCATCACAAAATGCTCCTGCAAACCGTTGAGGTAGGCCAGGAACACCACGCCCGTCTTGTAGAAGCGGGTCGGCGCCTTGAAGATATGCCGCGACAGCGGCACCGTGGGCGCCAGGATGGCATGAAACCCCTCCACATCGCCCGCGCCCAGCCTGGTCAGCGCCGCCGAAGCCGCGGGCGCGATCGCGTCGAAGATTCCCAGCAAGGCATCGGAATATCCCGCCGCATCACCGGCGATCAGTTCGGCATAGTTGAAATCGTCGCCGGTATACATGCGCACGCCCTGCGCCAGCCGGCGGCGCATGGCGATTTCCTTTTCCGCCGACAGCAGCGATATCTTGATGCCGTCCACTTTCTCTGGAACGCTGTTGATGAGATCGACACAGACATCCATCGCGGCCATGTGGTCATCGCGGCCCCAATAACCCTTCAGCGCCGGATCGAACATCTCGCCCAGCCAGTGCAGGATCACCGGCTGCTTCACCTGCCCCAGAATGCGCTCATAGACGCGCAGATAATCGTCCGGCGACCGTGCCGCCAACACCAGCGCGCGGCTTGCCATCAGGATGATCCGCCCGCCCTGGCTTTCCACGAATTCGACCTGCTCTTCATAGGCGCGGATCACATCGTCCACCGTCACCTGACCATTCGGCTGCAGATGATCGGTGCCCACGCCGCAGGCGATCAAGGCGCCCTTGCGCCCCCGCGCGGCGGCAAGCGAACACTTGATCAGTTCCTGCGCCCCGCCCCAGCTCAAGCCCATGCCGCGCTGCGCCGTATCCATCGCCTCGGCCACGCCCAGGCCCAGGTCCCAAAGATAATGGCGGTACGCGATGGTGCGCTCCCAATCGACGTCTTCGTCCAGCCACGGATTGTTGTCGGCCAGGGGCGCCGCCACCACATGCGCCGCCGAATAGGCCATACGGTTCCAGCCGCCCGCGCCGGCGGGCGCGGTGATGGGCACACCGGCAACCGCATAAGGCGCCAACCCGCCATCCGCCTTGGGCAGGGTGATGGTCAGCATCAATCCCCCAGCGACAGCGCCGGCACATCCAGCCAGCGCCGCTCCGCCCAACTCTTCAGTCCCAACTCCGCCAGCTGCACGCCCTTCGCGCCCTCGAACAGATCGCGCTTCCAGGGAGAGGCTTCCGTCACGTGACGGATGAATTCCTCCCATTGCTGCTTAAATCCATTCTCATACACCTTGTTGTTCGGGACTTCCTGCCATTGGTCCTGGAACGCCATGGTGTTGGGCTGGTCCGGATTCCATACCGGGCGAGGCGTGTTGACGCGGTGCTGGCTGTAGCAACGGGTCAAGCCGGCAACCGCCGAACCCAGCGTGCCGTCCACCTGAAAGGTGACCAGGTCGTCGCGCTTGACGCGAACCGCCCAGGAGGAATTGATCTGGGCGATCACGCCGCCTTCCAGCTGGAACGTCGCATAGGCGGCATCATCGGCATCGGAGACATAGTCCTTGCCGTTTTCGTCGGCGCGCTTGGGAATATGAACAGCGCCGGTGCAACTGACGGACTTCACTTCTCCCACCAGATTGTCCAGCACATAGCGCCAATGCGGCAGCATATCCAGGATGATCCCGCCGCCATCGGCCTTGCGGTAATTCCAACTGGGGCGCTGGGCCGCCTGCCAGTCTCCCTCGAACACCCAATAGCCAAACTCGCCCCGCACCGAGAGGATGCGCCCGAAGAATCCGCTGTCGCGCAGCAACTTCAGTTTTTGAAGCCCGGGCAGATAGAGCTTGTCCTGCACCACCCCGCTTTTGACGCCCGCGGCCTTGGCGAGACGGGCCAGCGCCAGCGCCTGATCCAATGTCTCCGAGACGGGCTTTTCGGCATAGATATGCTTGCCGGCCTTGATGGCTTTCGACAACAGGTCGAACCGCATCGCGGTCGAACCCGCGTCGAAAAATACCGTATCGTCCGGATTGCGAAGGGCCTCCTCGACACTGCCGGCGACCCGCGTGATGCCGCAAGACTTGGCGATCGCCTCCACCTTTTCGCGGTTTCGTCCCACCAAGATGGGGTCGGGCATGACCCGGTCGCCATTGGCCAGCTGCACCCCGTTCGCGGCGCGGATGGCGCAGATCGAACGCACCAGATGCTGGTTATAACCCATGCGGCCGGTGATACCGTGCATGACAATGCCGAGCCGTTGCGTTACCATTGGCCATCCCCAAAAAGTAACCACACAGTTACTCGCGCCCGATTTTGGTGTCAATCGCACGCAAGCCCCGCGGGCCCAAGATTGAATTGGCCCGGTTCACGGCTTAAGCAGGAAAAATGACCAAGAACTCCAAACCGGGCGCCAAGCGATCAGGCGAACCCTCCCGGCCCCGCGGCAAGGCCAATGAAGAAAAGGTCAGCGAGGCCATACTGAACGCGGCGATAGGCGAATTTTTCGAGCATGGCTTCGGCGGCGCGCGCGTCGACGCCATTGCGCGGCGGGCCAAGACCAACAAGCGCTACCTCTATGTCTATGTCGGCAACAAGGAAGCGATATGGCTGGCGGCGCTGCAGCGTGTTTACCAGATCATGCGGGCCGGTGAGCGCGAGTTGAATCTGGAAAATCTTCCTCCCGATGAAGGCATGCGCCAGCTCATTCATTTCAATTTCTGGTTCCACGTCAAACATCCCGAATTCATTTCGATGCTGAATGACGAGAACCGCCAGAAGGCGCGGAATTTGCGGCGCTCCACAACGGCGCAGAAAATGTACCTGCCCCTGCTGGTCCTGATCGAGGGCTTGTTGCGCCGCGGCCAGGAAGCCGGCCTGTTCCGCAGCGGGGTCGATCCGGTGCAGCTTTACATATCCATCGCGGCGCTCAGCTATTTCTACTGCTCGAACCAGCACACGCTTTCGGTCATCTTCGGCCAGGATCTGGGCGGCCAGCGGGAAATGCAGCGGCGGGAAGAGCATGTTGTTTCCGTGATCATGGGCTACCTCGCGCATCCTTCAAAGAACTGACGGCCAAGAACTGGCGACTCGGGAAGAATTGACAGCCTGACGCCGCGCACGTAACCATGTGGTTACGCCATCGCGGCTCATCGGCGGCGGGACGTTCGGGGCACTCCTTTTGTCTATGGTCCATGACAAAGCCAAGCCTGTGTCCTGGTGGCGGGAAGTCACCGCGCAGCAATGGCTGGTGTTTTCGATAACCTCCACCGCCTGGCTGTTCGACATTCTCGAGCAGCGGATTTTTTCCCTGGTGCGCATACCCTCATTGTCGGCCCTGATGGATTTGCCCGGCGGCGATCTCAGGGTTCAAGGAACCGCCAAAATCGCCACCGCCCTGCTGCTGGCGGGTTGCGGTGTCGGTGGCCTGGCGGGAGGCGCCTTGGGCGACCGCTATGGCAGAGCCCGGCTGCTGACCTATTCGATTACCCTGTACGCTGTTTGCAATGCGCTCACGGCGGCGGTGCAAACACCGGACCAGCTGATCTTCCTGTTGTTCGTGACGGGCCTGAGTTTCGGAGCGGTTTTCGGCCTGGCCGTCGCCATCATCACCGAAACCGCGCCGCCGGCGGCCCGGTTGGCGATGCTGGCGCTGCTGCAGGTGATGTCCGCGGTCGGCAATGTCCTGGCCGCGGTCATCAAGCTGCAAGTCGACGCCCTGGCGGTCGCCGGCGTCATCGAGATGACGAATGTCTGGCGGGTGATGTTTTTGATCGGCGCCGCGCCCATTCTTTTGGCGGTGATCTCCGCCCTCAAGCTTCGTGAAACAGAGACCTGGCTTCGCTTGAAGGAAAAAGGCGCGCTGCCGAAAAGCGCCGTCAATGCCTATGTCCAGCTGTTCAAAAACCCGGTGGACCGCCGCAATCTCTACTTCGGCACCGCGATTTCCGCCGCGGGAATCGTCGGCCTGTGGGCGATCGGCGAATATGCCATCGATCTGCAGGATGTGATTTTCACCAACTATTACGCGCCAAATCACACCGCCCAGGCAACCAGGATCCTGGTGGCGCAGACCAAGAACTGGGCCTACATCCTTCAGATGATCGGGGGCGGACTGGGGATGGCGAGCTTCGGCTGGGCCGCCGAGCGCTTCGGCCGCCGGGCCACTTTCATCGCGACCTTCCTGGCCTGTTTCGCGATAACGGCGTTCGCCTATTGGACCATGCAAAGCCCCGGCGACGCCTACTGGATGATGCCCATCATGTATTTCTTCCAGCTTGGCGCCCTTGCCGGATTCTCGATCTACCTGCCCGAATTGTTCAGCGCGCGCTATCGCGGCACCGGCGTTTCCTTCGCTTACAATCTGGGACGGTTCGCGGCCGCCGGCGGCAGTTTCTTTTCGGCCCTGATGACCACCAGGGTCTTTGCCGGCCTGGCATCGCCCTTGCCGCTGCGATACTCGGCGATCGTGATGTGCTCGATTTTCCTGTTCGGCTCTGTCGCGGCCTATTTCGCACCGGAAACCAAAGGCGTCCCCTTGCGGGACTGAGCCCCCTAGTTCGCGTGATACAATTCCGCGCTCACCCCGCCGACCCTGTCGGTGTCCAAATAGGCATGCGCGCCTGATCCCGGCTTGCCCACCGTGCCCCAGGTGGTGAACTGCACCACATGGTAGCCTTGCGTCTCATATTTCGCGATCGCCTTCTGCAGGTTGGGCACCGCCAGGGCGATATGCTGAATTCCCTCACGGCCGCGCGGCCCGTTCAGATAGTCGCCATAGATGTTGGCCGGCTCGGCAGGCGCCGCCGCCCAAAGATAGCCGAACTGATTGTACTTCTGGCTGCTTTCATAATGCGGCAGCAGAAGCTGCTTGCCTTTGTAGGTTGAATCCTCCCGCGCCGGAATCTGGTCGATCTTCATCGCCGGAAAGCCCAGCTTTTCCCAATAGGCCGATACCGGGGGCATATCCCGCACCACCACCCCGAAATGCTGCACCGTCGCCGGCCTTCCCGCCGCGCCTGAATCGACGGCCTTCATTCCGCCCGGCCGGTAAACCAGACCCAGGCTGAACTTGCCGTCACCCTCGGTATCGAAATAGGTGAAAGTGGCGTTCTGTTTCGGCATCTTGGTTTGCTGCAGCACGCCCACGCCCTTGGATTCCATGCGGGCAATCTCCGCCTTCAACGCCTCTTCGCTCGCCACCTCGTGCACGATCGAGAATATGCCGTCGCCATGCTTGGCCAGGAAGTGCGTATAGGCATTCAACTGGCCCTCGGCCGGCTGAATCATGTCCACCGTCAGGTTGCCGATATGCCCGGTGATCTCCCACACATACACAGTTGAAGGCTTGCCCTGGTACATCACCGTCAGGGCGGTATTGGGGAATTCCTGGATGTCGGTGAGCCCGAATGCCTCCCAGGCCGGCCGCACCTGGTCGATGTTGGTCACCACCCATGTCACCCGATTCACGGTTTTGTAAATGGCCGGCGTTTCGGCCCGCGCGGTTCCCGCCAGGACAAGCGCCGCCACGATCAGACTTGGCAATCTAAGGGGCAATCTAAGGGGCAATTTAAGGGGCGATTTAAGGGCCAGTTTCAAGAGCGATCTCCTTCTGCGGCAGCGCCTGCCAGCCATTAATCACGTTCATTCGGCCATCAAAGATCGGGTCTGATTGACAGCAAAATCGAGCGAGAGTAACTGTATGGTTACTCGTCCGGGAAGGCAATTGGCAACGTCACAGGAGACCTGCATGAAACGCTCCGTACCTCTTCTGGTTCTCGGCCTCACGGCTGTCGCCGCCGCTGCCCTGGCCGCGGATGACATGCAGAAGATGCATATGGACAACCAGCAGCCGGCGCCCAGCCCTGCCGCCGCGTCAACCGTGCATGACTCAAAACTGACCTACGCCAAGGACATCGCGCCCATCCTGGCCGACAACTGCCAGACCTGCCACCGCGCCGGCGAGGGCACGCCCTTCTCGATGGACAAATACGAGACCGTCAAGCTGTGGTCGAACAACATCAAGCGGATGGTCTCCTCCCGCCGGATGCCGCCCTGGTATGAGGACGGCACCACCAAGAAGTTCGAGAACAACCGCTCCATGGCCCAGGCCGATATCGACAAGATCGTCCAATGGGTCGATGCCGGCGCGCCCCAGGGCGACATGAAGGATATGCCCAAGCCCCGCGAGTTCGTCGAGGGTTGGAGCATCCCCAAGCCCGACATCGTCTATCAGCTGCCCAAGCCCTTCCCCATCCAGGCCCACGGCCTGATGGAGTATGAATACGTCATCATCCCGACCGGCTTCAAAAAGGATACCTGGGTCCAGTATATCGAGGCCGCGCCCACCGACCGCCGCGTCGTCCACCATATTGTCGCTTACGTCCGCGTCCCCGGCTCCAGCTATTTCAAGGGCGTGCCTCTCAACACCTTCTTCACGGCCAAGGAAGCCGAAAAATTCAAACCCAAGATGCCCGAGATGGTGCCCGACATGGCGCCCGACACCAAGACCGACGCCAAGGCTGACATCAAGGCCGACAACAAGCCGGCCGCGAAGACCCCGGAGCAGACCACCAGCAGCAAAGGCGGCGGCGCCGATGTCCCCAGCGACTGGCTGGTCGGCTACGCGCCGGGCCAGACCCCCGACATGTACAAGGACGGCGAGGCCAAGCTGATCCCCGCGGGATCGGACATCGTCATGGAGATTCACTACATGCCGGAAGGCATGGTCACCACCGATCAGTCCCGCCTGGGACTGGTTCTCGCCAAGGGCAAGGTCACCAAACGCGCCATGACCCTCTCCGCGGACAATGACAAATTCAAGATTCCTCCGTTCGACCCCAACTACAAGGTCGACTCCTCCTACACCGCGCCTGAGGACATGACCCTGGTCGGCATGCACGCGCACATGCATATGCGCGGCAAGGACGCCCAGTACCGCATCGTTTTCCCGGACGGCAAAACTGACACCCTGCTCAATATCCCCAACTACAATTGGCGCTGGCAGCTCTGGTACAACCTTGCCCAACCGATCAAAATGCCCAAGGGCACCAGGATCGAGTGCACCGAACACTTCGACAATTCCGCGGCCAACAAGGAAAACCCGGATCCCAGCAAGACCGTGACCTGGGGTCAGCAGACCGTCGACGAGATGATGGTCTGCATGTTCAACGTCGTCTTTGACGCCAAATACACCACCCAGCAGATACTCAGGCCGGCAAAACTGAAAAAAACCGCTTCGAACTGAAAAGGACCGCTGCCCGGCATCCTGGCTGCCTGTTTGCGCGCCGCGCGGGCATGCCAGGCTTGGGTTTGACATGGGTGTCCGCCGAAAGAAACAGAGTTTCATCGGCATTGGGATAGATATACGGGCGGGGGAAAATGATCGAACGCATCGTCCTGCACTCGGCGACCATCCTCGCCCTCTTCGTCGGCGCCGCCAGTGCCCAGACCGCGCAGACCGTCGCCATCGGCCCCAGCCCGACCGCCATCGTGGTCAATGAGAACACCCACAAGGCCTATATCGCGACCGGCTCAGGGGTCGCGGTTCTGGACGGCAACGCCCGCGTCCTGGCCAACATAAAAACCGCCACCGGCGTTGCGGGGATCGCCATCAATTCCGTCACCAACCGCATCTACACCGCCCATCCCGGGGACGGGACCTGCACCATTATCGACGGCGCGACGGACAGTGTCCTCGCCACCATCAAGGCGGGCAACTATCCCCAGGCCGTCGCCGTCAATCCCGTCACCAACAAGATCTATATCGCCAACAATTTCGGCCACAACCTCACCATTCTTGACGGCGTCACCAACGCCGGCACCAATGTACTGGTGGGCCAGGGCCCGCGCACCGTCGTCGTCAACCCCAACACCAACAAGGCCTATACGCCCAATTATGGCAGCAGCGACGCCACGGAAGTGGATGGCGACACCCGCACCGCGACCTCCATCCCCACCGGCAAGCATCCCTGGGCCTTGACCGTCGATCCGGGCGTCAACAAGATCTATGTCGTCAATGAGGACAGCGCCACGATCTCCATCCTGGATGGCGCCTCCAACACGGTGAAGGATGTCCCTGTCGGCGAGATTCCCTTCGCCGTCGCGTTCAATTCGGCCAACCACCGCCTCTATGCCCTCAGCTATGGCGACAGCACCCTCGCCGTGATCGACCCCGCCATGGCCACGGTCATCCGCACCGTGAAACTCGACGCCCAGCCCTCCGCCATCGCCGTCAATTCCCGCACCGGGGACATCTATGTCGCCGAGCAGAAGACGGGCAATGTCGCCGTCTATAGCGGTTCCACCTATGCGGTTCTGGGCAAGGTCAAGGCCGGCACCATTCCTTACGCCATGGCCGCCGACAGTTCCGCCGGCAAAGTCTATGTCGCCAATATCTATAGCGGCGACGCCACCGTCATCACCGGCCCATCACGGCGCTAGAAGGAAATCCGCCATGCCCATCCGTCTGCCCAACCGCCGCCAGACCTTGACCGGAGCGGCCGCCGCGCTGGTCACCGGCACCGCCGCGAAAGCGCAATATGCCAGACACAAGCCGCGCTTCCGCGCCCTCATCCTCGCCGAAAGCGCCAGCGGCGATCACCAATCTTTCACCGATGCCGGCAAGGCCTATATCGCCAAGATGGCGCCCGAGAACGACTTCGCCTTCGATTCCATCAGCAGCACGGGACCGATCAACGACGAATTCCTGTCGCAGTACAACATCATCATCCAGCTCAACCACCCGCCCTTCAACTGGACCCCCACCGCGCAGGCCGCCTTTGAGCGCTACATCACCGAGGGGAAGGGCGGCTGGATGGGCTTCCATCATGCCGCGCTGCTGGGCGACTTCGACGGCTATCCCATGTCGCCCTGGTTCTCGAACTTCATGGGCGGCATCCGCTTCACCCACTATATTCCCGGCTTCGCGCGCGCCACGGTCCATATCGAGGACCGCGATCATCCTCTCGCCAAGGGTCTGCCGGAGTCCTTCGTCATAGAAAAGGAGGAGTGGTACACCTGGAGCCAGTCGCCGCGCCCCAATGTCCATGTCATCGCCAATGTCGACGAAGCCAGCTACCAGCCCAACACCATGATAAAAATGGGCGGCGACCATCCCGTCATCTGGTCCAATCCCCATTACAAGGCCCGCAACGTCTATATTTTCATGGGCCACTATGCCGGTCACTTCGACAACCCGCACTTCGTGCAGCTTTTCCGCAACGCCATCTTCTGGGGCGCCGGCCTGTGAGAAAACGCCTCGCCTCTGCCGCCGCCTGCCTGATGCTGTTTCTGGCGCCGCTTCTGGCTCCCGCCGCCCGCGCCCAGGAAGCCGCCCAGCAGCCGCGCGTCCTGGTCTTCTTCTCGCTCAATGTCGAGAACGACCACATGCTCTACGCCACGGACGCGCTGCGCTTCCTGGCCCAGCAGGGCGACCGTCACGGCTTCCGCGTCGAGGCCACCACCGACTGGAACGACCTCAACGACCAGAAGCTGGAACAAGTTCAGATGGTGGTCTGGCTCAACGGCGCTCCCGGCACTGACGCCCAGCGCGCCGCATTTGAGAAATTCATGGAACGCGGGGGAGCCTGGCTGGGCAGCCATGTCGCCGCCTATACCGACAGGAATTTCAAATGGACCTGGTTCCGCAATTTCATCGGCGCCGGCGTTTTCGGCGTCAACAATTGGCCGCCCCTTCCCGCCAAGCTCATCGTTGATGACACCACAAGTCCCATCACCAAGGGGCTTCCGCCCACCTTCATCGCCCCCACCGGGGAATGGTATTCCTGGCGTCCCAGCCCCCGGCCGGCGCCGAACATCCATGTCCTGCTGACCATGGATCCATCCAACTATCCGCTGGGCATCAAAAGCATGATCACCGACAAGGACGGCGACGTCCCGGTGGTCTGGACCAATACCAAATACCGCATGATCTATATGAATATGGGTCATGGCGACAAAGTCTTCTCCAGTCCGCTCCAGAACAGGCTGATCGAAAACGAAGTCCTCTGGCTTCTCCACAAAAACTGAGCCGCTCACTGCGTGACTTTTGCGGGCCTGCCTGTCATGCGCGGGCGTAGCTGGCGCGCATCGCGCGCTGTAAGATGAATACGGGCGCCTTCGCCGCCACGCCTGCGGATCGGCGGCGTCCTGGCCCACATTCCCTCTTCAAGGAGCTTGGTCATGAACAAGCACAAATTTGGGGCCGCGCTCCTCGCCGCGGCCGCTTTGCTTGCCTCCACCGCCGCGTCCGGCGAACCGCGCTATCCGACATTGCGCATGGAACAGCTGGATGCGCGCCAGCGCCCGCTGGCGGAGGACATCGTCAAATATTCCAATCTGGGCGGCCCCTACAGCATCCTGCTGCGCAGCCCCGAAGCGGCAAAGCCCGTGCTGGACCTGCTGGACTATCTGCGCCACCGTTCAGGCCTTCCCGGCCGCGTCGTCGAATTCACCATCCTGGTGGAAGCACGAATCTGGCGCTCGCAGAATGAATGGCATGGCCATGAGCCGGCCGCGCGCAAGGCGGGCGTGCCGGATGCGACCATTGCCAGCCTCAAGGCCAACCGGCGGCCCGACACCATGACGCCCGAGGAAGGTGCGATCTATGATTTCGTGCGCGAGCTGCACGAAAAGCACCAGATGTCCGAAGAGACGTTCCGCCGCCTGCATCAATATTTCGATGACCAGCAGATCGTCGACCTCACCCTGCTGGCCGGCACCTATGCCAGCGTGGGCGCGCTGATGATCATGGCGGATACGCCTGTGAACGGCGACGGCATCGCCCCGTTCAAGCCCGGCGATCCCTGATGGGCGGCGGACTTTCTTTTCCTCTCGCTTTCCGGGAAAATGCGCGGCGTTCAAAAAATAGATCGAATAAAATCAATGTCTTGGGTGCCGAGTGATCCTGCTGATCGATAACTATGACAGCTTCACCTACAACCTCTTCCACTATCTGGGGGAGTTGGGGGCTGACGTGAACGTCGTCCGCAATGACGAGATTTCCGCCGCCGACGCGCTCAAGCGGAAGCCGGAAGGCATTGTTCTCTCGCCCGGGCCCTGCACCCCCAACGAAGCCGGCATCTGTCTGGATGTCATAAAACTGGCAAACGGCAACATGCCGATCCTGGGGGTCTGTCTGGGCCATCAGGCCATCGGCCAGGTCTATGGCGGCAGCATCGTGCGCGCCCCCGAACCCATGCATGGCAAGCTTTCCCGCATACATCACACCGGCAGGAGCGTGTTCCGCGGCCTCAACAATGATTTCCTGGCCACCCGCTATCACTCCTTGACCATCGATCCGCCGTCCATGCCGGCGAGCCTGGAAGTCACCGCTACCAGCGAGGATGGCGTGATCCAGGGCGTAATGCACAAAAGCCATCCGGTGCATGGCGTGCAATTCCATCCCGAAAGCATCGCCTCGGAAAACGGCCATGCTTTGCTGGCCAACTTCCTGCAGATCGCCCGCGATTTCGCCAAAGTGCCCGCTTAGCTATGTCCGCTTACCCCCCATGAAAGTCACCAGCACCTCGGTGGATTTTCCCGCAAGCTTGGCCCAGGCCCAGGCCGGCCAGCCGCTCAGCGCCGCCGATACCAAGCGGCTGTTCGACGCCATTTTCACCGGCCGCCTCAGTGAAGAGGAGATCATCGCCTATCTCTCCGCCACCGCCGACCGCAAGCCGACGGTGGACGAGCTGGTGGGCGCTGTCACCTCCATGCGCCAGCATATGCGCAGCGTCACCGCGCCGGCCCAAGCGATCGATTTGTGCGGCACCGGCGGAGACGGACTTGGCACCCTGAACATCTCCACCGCCGTCTCCTTTGTGGTGGCCGCCTGCGGCGTGCCGGTGGCCAAGCATGGCAACCGTTCCGCCTCCTCCCGCAGCGGCGCCGCCGATGTGCTGGAAGCGCTGGGCATCAATATCGGCCTGGAACCGGACTCCGCCGCATCGGTGCTGAAGCAGGCCGGCCTGGCCTTCCTGTTCGCGCAAACCCACCATCCGGCGATGAAATTTGCCGGCAATGCCCGCAAGCAGATCGGCCGGCGCACCATCTTCAACCTGTTGGGTCCGCTGGCGAACCCCGGCCGCGTGACGCGCCAGCTGGTTGGGGTCTTCTCGTCCGACTGGCTGCGGCCCTATGCCGAGGCGCTGAAGGCGTTAGGCAGCGAACGCGCCTGGATCGTGCATGGCCGTGACGGGCTGGATGAACTCTCTATCAGCGGGCCAACGGAGGTCGCCATCCTGGATCAGGGCGCCATCACGACCAGCACCGTCACGCCGGAAGAGGCGGGGCTCAAGCGCTGGCCGCTGGCCGAGATCACCGGCGGCAACGTGGCGCACAACGCCGCGGCGTTGCGGCACCTACTGGAAGGCGATGCAACCGGCGCCTACCACCAGATCGTGCAGCTGAACGCCGCCGCCGCGCTGATCGTGGCGGGCAAAGCCGAAAACTTGCGCCAGGGCGCCGAAATGGCCGATGCGGCCATTCGCAACGGCGAGGCCCATGCCGCCTTCAACAAACTTCTGATAGCCTCTAACGCATGAGCATTCTGGACAAGATCCTCGGTTACAAGAAAGAGGAAGTGGCCGCTGCCAAGGCGAAGGCGGCGCTCGCCGATCTGGAAGCGCGCGCCCGCGACATGGAAGCGCCGCGCGGTTTCCTGGACGCGCTGGAAAACAAGAAGGAAGCCGGTGAGTTCGGCCTGATCGCCGAGATCAAGAAGGCCTCGCCGTCCAAGGGGCTGATCCGCGCCGATTTCGATCCCCCGGCGCTGGCCATGGCCTATGAAGAGGGCGGTGCGGCCTGCCTCTCGGTCCTGACCGATGAACCATCCTTCCAGGGCTCGCCCGACTATCTGACCCAGGCGCGCGAGGTGACCCGCCTGCCCGTCCTGCGCAAGGACTTCATGATCGAACCCTATCAGGTGGTGGAAGCCCGGAGCTGGGGCGCCGACTGCATCCTGGTCATCATGGCGATGCTGGACGATGCCCAGGCCCGCGCGCTTCTGGACGAGGCGGCGCGCTGGGAGATGGATGCGCTGGTGGAAGTGCATGACGAGGCGGAACTGGACCGCGCCCTGGATCTGGGCGCCGTCCTGGTCGGCATCAACAACCGCAACCTGAAGACCTTTGTCACCGACCTGGGCGTCACCCTCAAGCTGGCGCCCAAGGTGCCGCGTGATGTGCATGTGGTGGCGGAAAGCGGACTGTCGGCGCTGGCCGATTTGAAACGCCTGGCAGGCGCGCATGTGACCTCGGTTCTGGTCGGAGAAAGCCTGATGCGCCAGAAAGATGTCGCCGCCGCCACCCGGCTGCTGTTGGGCAACGGGTTTCGGTGACCGACAAGCCACGCAGATCGGCCGGTATGCTTGGCAAGCCGGGCCATGATGCGCCCCGCGCGATATCGGCATCGCCGCCCAAGCCGCGCGCCGAGCCCGCCCCCGCGCAAGAGGTTTCCACCTCTCGTCATCCCAGGCCAAAAGTCCTGATGGGCGAGGTTGTGGGCCCGCGCGGAGTGGAGATCGGCGAACGGCGCGACGCTTTTCGCGCTTTCATGATCGCGCGTCATCTCAGTCCTACCCAATGGGCGCAAGCCGCCGGTGTCCCGGCCGGCGAGGTGCTGGCTTTTCTCACCGGCACAAGCCGCGCCATTGCGCCGCACAGCCTGGAAAAGCTGGCGCGGGCGGCAGGCTGTTCGCCGGATGATCTTTTCCGCTAGATCAAGAAAAAGGCGGCTCTGACGAGCCGCCTTTTTCCTCACGAATAAATCAGCTTAGAACGTGACCCAGACGCCGGACCGGTTCCAGTAGCCGCGGCCTTCATGCTCACGCCAGCGATAGTGGTGACCACGCCATTTCCAATTGTCGTCATGAATGGTCACGCCGAAGGTGGGGCGATACTCATAACGTTCACTGGTATGCCAGCAAGAACCATAGCGATTGCAGCTGATATAGGCAGAAGCAGGCGCCGCCAACGCAACCAGCGCGCTGGCGCCGACAATGGCGCCCAAGGCAAGTGTTCCGATCTTCATTTGTGATTCTCCATAATGGTGGTGAACCGCCTCCCGGCTAAAAAACGGCGGAACCCTTTTTCAGGTTCCGCCGTCTTTCAGCAAAAGATCAGGCGAAAGCCGGGATCAGAAGGTGATCCAGATGCCGTTGCGCCAATAGCCACGGCCTTCGTGATAGTCGCGCCAGTGCATGCGCTCGCGTTCGCCCCAATGGCGGTGGAAATACCAGTCGTCCGGATGAGCTTCAAATCGGATGCCGGGCTGTTGGTAACGTTCATCGGCATGCCAGCAATCGCCCTCGCGGTTGCAGTAGACATAGGCCGAGGCCGGCGCCGCGCAAGCCATCAAAGTACCGGCGCCCGCGATCGCGCCGAAGATAAAGGTTCTGAGCTTCATATTTGTCTCCCTATAAAACTCTCCCGTGCGCCCCACCGGCGTTGACAACGGCCACCTCAAAGTTCCGTTCCGGCAACATTTCGCTTCGTTAACCGCGTTGACGCGGGACAGGAACTAAAGTAGAACGATTCGCAAATGTACCGGCTTTGTTCACTAGGCTGATTGTTGAGCTTCTGAGCGGCCGGACACTTCGGGGGAGAGACGCCGCATGCTGACCCGCAAGCAGTATGAATTGCTGATGTTCATCCATGAGCGGGTGCGCGAAACCGGCATCCCGCCGTCTTTTGACGAGATGAAAGAAGCGCTGGACCTGAAATCCAAGTCCGGCATTCACCGGCTGATCACTGCCTTGGAGGAGCGCGGCTTCCTGCGCCGGATGGAAAAGCGCGCCCGCGCCCTGGAAGTGCTCAAGCTTCCCGACAACATGGCGGAGACCCTGCGTCCCGCCACCACCAGAAGCCAAGTGCAGCGCGCCGGCAGCCGCCACGGCCGCGCCGAAATCCGCATGGCCGATTCCCGTTCGCCCGCTCCCCGGCGCGGCTATGGCGACGGCTCCGAAAACGCCGTCAATGTGCCCTTGGTGGGCCGCATTGCCGCCGGCACGCCGATCGAGGCGCTGCAGAACAAGATGAGCGACGTGCCGGTCCCAGGCGGCATGATCGGGCGCGGCAATCACTACGCCCTGGAAGTCACCGGCGACTCCATGATCAATGCCGGGATTCTGGACGGCGACACCGTGATCATCCAGGAGACCGACAGCGCCAATACGGGTGAGATCATCGTGGCCCTGGTGGACAATGAAGAAGCCACTTTGAAGCGCTTGCGCCGCCGCGGCGACTCCATCGCCCTGGAAGCGGCCAATCCGGCTTATGAAACCCGGCTTTATGGCTCCGACCGGGTCAAAGTCCAGGGCAAGCTGGTGGGACTTATCCGGCGCTATTGAGCGCCCGCCAATCGCAAAGCAAAAATGGAAATATTCACACCTGTCCCTTGATCGGCCTATAAGGTGTATATACACTTATACCATGAACCGGAACCAGGACATAGCCGACTGCCAGAATTGCCTATGCCTGGCCTCGCGCAGCGCCGCCCGCGCCATCACTTCCGTCTATGAACGGGAGATGCGCCCCTATGGCATCCGCGGCACGCAGTTCACCCTTCTCACCGCCTTGATGCTGATGGGGGAAACACCCATTGGCGAACTGGCAGCATTCCTGAGCATGGATCGCACCACCCTCACCCGCAATATCGCGCTGTTGGAAGCCAAGGACTGGGCCAAGACCCGCACCGGTGACGCCGATGCGCGCTCGCATGTCGTGTCGGTGACCGGCGCCGGCGAAAAGATGGTCCGCAAGGCCCTGCCCGCCTGGCGCGCGGCCCAGGCCAAGGTGGCGGACGCCATCGGCGCGGCCGGGGTCGCGGCCATGCACCGGCTGGCGCGGGCGGAAATCTCCTGACATGCGAAGGACTCATAGGACGGCAACGCGTTCGGCAAATTACGTGTATCTACACCAAAGGAGGCAAACATGTTGGATTTCATCGGCCATGTCGTCGGCCTGACGGCAATCGCGATCAACCTGGTGGCAATGACAAATGTCCTGCCGCTGTCTTTCCGCCAGAAAGTAACCCTCGGAGGCGGCGTGGGCGCCTGGGTGGGGCTGGCGACCGCTCTCGCCGCCGCGGGCGCCCTGACATTCTCGCCGGAACATCCGGTGCCCCTGGTTGGCGTGTTTTTCACGCTGCCTTTGCTGGGCACGGCTTTGGCCTGGCGCCTGCTTCCCAAAGTCCGCGCCGCGCTGTTGTCGATTCCCATGCCGCTTTTGATCGGACTGCACACCGCGCGGGTGCTCGGAATATTGTTCCTGTTCCTGGCGGCCGCCGGGCGGCTTAGCGGACCCTTCCCTTATTTCGCCGGCATCGGCGACATCATCACCGGCGCGGCGGCGCTGCCGCTCGCCCTGTCGGTGGCGCGAAGCGCGCAAGATCACAGCCGCCGGATCGCCGTCTGGAATGCCTTCGGCGCCCTGGACCTGTTTACCGCGGTAGGGCTTGGGATCACCTCCGCGCAAGGAAGCCCGCTGCAGTTGATCCATGCCGGGGCGGGCTCGTTCGCCATGCAGTATTTGCCTTACGCCCTGGTTCCCACCGTGCTGGTGCCTTTCTATCTGATCACCCACGGTATCGTGGCGGCTCAGCTTCGCGCCTCATCCACGGCGGGCCGTGCCGCTTCTCTGCGGACCGCCAGCGCCCTGCAGTAGATCAGTGCCCAGCCACCCACGGCCGTTCGCCACGCAACTACCCTACGCTGACGGCCGTGGGCTTGGGCGACAACATCACTCGCCAGCCCTGTCCCTCTTCCGCCGCCTGCCGGTCGATTACCGGGGCCGGCCGGTGGGGCTTATCCGGCGCACTTGAGGGCGTGAAACTTATGTCATTAACGGCCGTTAGGGCTGTTTCCAAGGACGACGTTCATCATCGCAACCCTATCGTCCAGCCTCCTTCAAGAAGAGGCGCCATGTCGATTTCCTCAGTCAGTTCTTCGACGCCGCAATATCAAGTCCCGACCACGCCGCAAGCCAAGGCCAATGACGAGCGTACGGAGTCACAGTCCGCGCGCAATCAGGAGGCCGAAACCGGCAAAGAGAAGGCGGTCGCTGTCCAGTCCGCCAATGTGGTCGATGTGAAAGCCTGATCAGCGTGCGGCCCTGGCAGAAAGCCGGGGCATTCACGCCAGGCGACCCCAATGGATATCCAGCCGTTCTGTTAGCTCATGGAAAACCGTTAGAAGCCACCCACGGCCGCATCCCCCGCAACGCGCGCACGCTGATGGCAGTGGGCGCTGGTAACAGGGTAACGCGCCAGCCTTCGCCCTCTTGTGCCGCCTTCTGATCGATCACCAGCGCGGCGCCTTTGCAATTGGGCGCTTGGGCGACGCTGATCACCACCCGCATGCGGCGGCAATCCTCGTCCAGGGCTTCGGGCCGAAACGAGAAGGCTATCGGCACAGGCGCTTTCGTCACACAGCCCCAGCCATCGCAACTGAGACCGGTAACACCCGTCGCGGCCTGAATGTCGCGACTGTCGCCATCGCGCCTGAGCCAATCGCGGGCCACGAACCGGTTTTTGGGTTTGAGAGGGAAATGCAGCAGGCCATCCGGGCCACGGATGGCGGCGGTGGCCGCGTCGGCGGCCACCAGCATGTCGGGCAAAGGCGCGAACCAGGCCAGGCCCGCACCCACCACGATCGGCGCCAGGCCCCACCAGCGCCAGCCTGTGCGCCAGATCGTGAGCCATAAACCGCCCAGGGACATCAGCAGCAGCGCGAACAGCGGCATGGCGGGCGACAGCGACACCGCGCCCGGCAGGCCCGAGACCCAGCGCCCCATCGCCAGCATCAGCGCAATCCCCTGCCCCAGCAGGTGCAGGGCAAAACCCTCCAGCCCCAGCGGCATCAGCATCACCGATAGCGCCGCAGCCGGCATCACCCAGAAACCCATCACCGGCATGGCGATCAGATTGCCCAGCACGGCGTAATGGGTGGCGCGGTCGAAATGAAACAGCGCGAAAGGCAAGGTGGCCAGGCTTCCGACCAGGCTGGTCATCACAATGCCGTGAACATAGCGATACAAAGCCCCGCGCGGCGTCAGCCGCTCGCGCCGCATCTCCCATTCCGCCACCGCCACCAGCCCCGCCACCGCGGCAAACGACATTTGAAAGCCCGGCTCGATGATGGATTCCGGCCGCAGCAGCAGCAGAATGGCGGCCGCCAATCCCAGGCTGCGCATCGACAGGGCAGGACGATCCAGCAGGATCGCCACCATCACCATCGCCAGCATCACAAAGGCGCGCACCGCCGACGGCGCCGCGCCGCTGATCACCAGATAGAAACCGCTGGCCCCCAGCGCCGCAGCCGCCGCCCATTTCTTGATCGGATAGTTGAGGGCGATCGCCGGGATCGCCGCCAGCACGGCCCTCAACAGCCAGAAGATGCCGCCGCCCATCAGCGCCATGTGCAGGCCGGCAATCGCCAGCACATGGGCCAGGCCGGCATCGCGCAACGCTGCTTCATCTTCCTCCTGGATGCCGCCGCGCTCGCCGGTGATCAGGGCGCTCGCGATGCCGCCAATGCTGCCGGGAAGCTGGGCCTGAATGCGCTGGGTCATGGCCAGACGCAGGCTTTCGACGCCTGCGGCGATGCGCTCCCACAGGCCAGGCGGCCCGGCGGCAACAATCCGGTGCGCCCGGCCATAGGCGAAACCCACCGCCCCGATGGACTGAAAGAACAGGCTGCGTCCCAGGTCGCTGGCGCCGGGTTCCGATGGCGCGGGCGGGGTGTCCAGCCGCCCCGTCAGGCTCAGCCAATCGCCGGGCCGGAAATCGGGCTGATCGTCCCTTGCGGCGCGCAATGCCACGCGAACGCGCCGCGGCGCCGGATCCAGTCCGCCGGACCGCACCTGATCCAGCACCAGTCTTATTGTCTGCTGGTGGGTGCCTTGTTGACGCAGCTCCAGCGCCAGAACCCGCCCGGTGAGATGTGTCACCACGGCGCGATCCAACACCGGCGTCTGGATCGCCGTCTCGCGCAACTTGGCCAAGCCAAAGCCCAACAGCAGCGCCGCCAGCAGTGCGAGCGGCCAGGGCTTCCTGATCGCCAGAACGGCCGCAGCCAGGCCCAGTCCCGTTGCGACGGCGCCAACCGTCCAAGAAGGCTCAAACGGCAGCGCGAAATAGCCGCCCGCGCCGGTGCCCAAGGCCACGGGTAACCAGAGCGGCCAGCGGTCGCGCTCTGCGGCAAATTTACCTGCCAAAAACACGTATTCTGCCCCTGCGCTTCGCCCAAGCTCGGCGCGTTCGGCGCTCAGACCGGTTCACTGGACCGATCTGCCCTTGCGGTCGCGCCTCACCCTGCTCTAAGTGCTTCCAACATGCCCGAAAACACCAAACCCGTCCTGCGCTTCGCGCCCTCGCCCACAGGCATGCTGCATATCGGCGGCGCCCGCACCGCTCTGTTCAACTGGCTCTATGCCCGCCACGCCGGTGGTACTTTCCTTTTGCGTATTGAGGATACCGATCGCGAGCGCTCCACCCCTGAAGCGGTGGACGCCATCCTGAACGGCATGCGTTGGATGGGACTGAACTGGGACGGCGATGTGATCTATCAATTCGCCCGCGCCGCCCGCCATCGCGAAGTGGTGGAAAAACTCCTGGCCGAAGGCAAGGCCTATCGCTGCTATGCCACCGCCGACGAATTGACGGCGATGCGCGAGGAACAGAAGGCGGCCGGCAAGCCCATGCGCTATGATGGGCGCTGGCGCGACCGCGCCCCCGGGCCCGAACAGGGGGGCAAGCCCTTTGTGGTGCGGCTGAAGGCCCGGCAGGAGGGCGAGACCATCGTGCACGATGTGGTGCTGGGCCATGTGCGTTTCGAGAATGCCCAGCTCGACGACATGGTGCTGCTGCGGTCCGACGGCACCCCCACCTATATGCTGGCGGTGGTGGTGGATGATTGGGACATGGGCGTCACCCATGTGATCCGCGGCGCCGACCATCTCAACAATGCCGCCCGCCAACTTCAAATCATCGAGGCGTTGAGCCTGCCCGTGCCGGTCTATGGCCATCTGCCGCTGATCAACGGCCCGGACGGCGCCAAGCTGTCCAAGCGCCACGGCGCCCTGGCGGTCGAAGCCTATCGCGACATGGGCTATCTGCCCGAGACCATGCGAAACTATCTGCTGCGGCTGGGCTGGAGCCATGGCGATGACGAGATCATCTCCACCGACCAGGCGATCCAGTGGTTCAATTTCGAGTCCATCGGCAAAAGCGCGGCGCGGATGGACTACAAGAAGCTGGACAATCTCAACGGCCATTACATTCGCGCCACCGCCGATGCCACTTTGGTGGCGGAAGTCACCGCTTTCCTGTCGCGCGAGGCGCCGCCGCGCCTTCTGTCCATGGCCGCGCGCCAGCGGCTGGAAGCCGCCATGCCCTCCCTGAAGGAGCGCGCCAAGACCCTGGTTGAGCTGATCGCGGGGGCGGAATTTCTCTTCACCGACGGCCCCCGCGGCTTGGACGAAGCCGCCGCCAAGCTTTTGTCGCCCGAAGGCCGCGCCGCCTTGGCCGCCATCCTTCCCGCCCTGGAAGCCACCGACTGGAGCGGACCGGGTTTGGAAGCCGCCGCCCGGGCCTTTGCGGACGCGAAGACCCTCAAGCTGGGCCAGGTGGCCCAACCCTTGCGGGCGGCCTTGACCGGCAAGGCTAGTTCGCCCCCCCTTTTCGAGATGCTGGCCCTGTTGGGACGGCAGGAATCCCTTATCCGATTAAGGGCTTATGCCGGCTGACCCAGGGGACAGCCGCCCTGTATGCAGCTAGTGACGAAGGCCGAAAACCTCGTCATATTGCAGCGCAAGATATTTAATCAGCCCACGCTATTGTCCGGGAAAAGGAAGTTCCGATGCGCGAAAGCAAGATCAAGCCAGACGGCACCGCCAAGCTGAATTACAGCGGCAAGGATTACGAATTTCCCGTCTATGCCGGCAGCCAGGGTCCCGATGTCGTGGACATCCGCAAGCTCTACGACCAGGCCGACATCTTCACTTACGATCCCGGTTTCACCTCCACCGCTTCCACCGAGTCGAACATCACCTTCATCGATGGCGACAAGGGCATCTTGCAGTATCGCGGCTACAATATCGGCGACCTGGCGGAACATTCGACGTTCCTGGAGACCTGTTACCTGCTGCTTTACGGGGAGCTGCCCAACCAGAGCCAGATGGAGAAGTTCGACTATTCCATCACCCGCCACACCATGGTGCATGAACAGCTGGCGAGTTTCTTCTCAGGCTTCCGCCGCGACGCCCATCCCATGGCGATCATGTGCGGTGTGGTGGGGGCGCTGTCGGCCTTCTACCACGACTCCACCGACATCAATGATCCGCAACAGCGCGAGATCGCCAGCCACCGGTTGGTGGCCAAGCTGCCCACCATCGCGGCCATGGCCTTCAAATATTCCACCGGCCAGCCTTTCGTCTATCCGCTCAACAAACTCGGCTATACGGAAAACTTCCTGCGCATGACCTTCTCGGTCCCGGCCGAGGAGTATGTGGTCAATCCGGTGCTGGCCAAGGCGCTGGACACCATCTTCATCCTGCATGCCGATCACGAGCAGAACGCGTCGACCTCGACCGTGCGTCTGGCCGGTTCGTCAGGCGCCAATCCGTTCGCCTGCATCGCGGCGGGCATTGCCTGCCTGTGGGGCCCAGCCCATGGCGGCGCCAATGAGGCGGCCCTCAAGATGCTGATGGAGATCGGCACCATCGACAAGGTTCCCGAATATGTGAAGAAGGTGAAGGACAAGTCCCAGGGCATCCGCCTGATGGGCTTCGGCCACCGCGTCTACAAGAATTACGATCCGCGCGCCAAGGCGATGCAGGTCCAGGCCCATGCCGTGCTGGACGAGCTGGGGCTGCATGACGATCCCTTGCTGAAGGTCGCCATCGAACTGGAGCGCATCGCGCTGCAGGACGAGTATTTCGTGGAAAAGAAGCTCTATCCCAATATCGACTTCTATTCCGGTATCACGCTCAGGGCGCTGGGCTTCCCCACCTCCATGTTCACCGCGCTGTTCGCGCTGGCCCGCACCGTGGGCTGGATCGCGCAATGGAAGGAAATGCTGGAGGACCCGCATCAGAAGATCGGCCGTCCGCGGCAGATCTATACCGGCCCCACTGAGCGCGCTTACGTGCCAATGGCAAAGCGCAAATAGTTAGGAACGTTCGACAAAGTCGAGCAGAACACGGGCGGCGCGCAAGGAGGGGGCTTCATCACCCTCTCCCAATCGCCGCCCGAATTCTTTCATGGCTTCCACTTGCGCGGTGCGCGCAGGCTCGTCCCGGAACAGGCGCTCCACCGCGCCCGCCAGATTTTCCGGCGTACAGCGCGACTGGAGGAATTCCGGCACCGCTTCCCGTTCCAAAAGAATGTTGATCAGGGTGATGTGGGTCACCGTCATCAGGAATTTGGACAGGAAGAACGTCAGCCCGCCCACCTTGTAGCCCACGACCATGGGCGTGTGCGCCAGCGCCAATTCCGCCGTCACCGTGCCCGATGCCGCCAGCGCCACGTCGGCGGCATCGAAGGCGGCATACTTGTCCGCCTCTCCCTCAACGATATGCAGCGGCGTGGGCCAGTCGGCGGTCGCCACCCGCACCTTGGCCGCGACATGCGGCACGGTCGGTAACAGGGTCACCAGACCGGGAATTTTGCTGGCCAGAATTTTCACCGCGGCGCGGAATTCCGGCAGGATGAATCGGATCTCACTGGTGCGGCTGCCCGGCAGCAGCGCCAGGAGCGACGTATCCGGCGAGAGGCCCAGCCGCTGCCGCAACCCTGCGCCGCCGCCGACTTTGGCTGCCCGCTCGATCACCGGATGGCCGACAAAAGCGGCTTTCAAGCCATATTTCTCGAAGAACGCCACTTCAAAGGGAAACAGCGCCAGCACCAGATCGAAATAATGCGCCATCTTGCGGGCGCGATAGGCGCGGCTGGCCCACACTTGCGGCGCGACATAATCCACCGTGCGGATCGACGGATCGCGTTTCTTGATCCCCTGCGCCACCCGATGGGTGAAGTCGGGACTGTCGATCACCACCACCGCATCGGGTTTGGTTTGAATCGCAAAGTCCACCGCCTGTTTTACATGCCGCAGGATGGCGGGAATGGCGGGCACAACTTCGCGCAGGCCCATCACCGCGGTGGTATCCAAAGGATAAAGGCTTTGAAAGCCTTCGCGCGCCATCGCCAGCCCGCCCACGCCGGTGAAACGCACCTTGTCTCCCGCAAGCTGCTTGATGCGGGCCATCAGTTGCGCGCCCAAGGCATCGCCCGAGGGTTCACCACACACCAGCATGATGGTCAAATTTTTTATCGTCATGCGTATGCCCGCGTTTTTATATGCGCGTCCGCGGACGCGTCCGCGCGGGGCTCGCCGCAGACGATCATCACATTGAGCTTCTTCAAGGCTTCACGCCGACGACGAACAGGCCCAGCCGGTCGGCTTCCGCCGCCACCGCCTGCTTGTCCAGGATCAAGGCGGCGCCCGCTTCGACCGCGATACCCGCCAAAAATGCGGCGGCGGCATTCCTCACCGTCTCCACGCCGACCACCGGCATATCGGTCTTGGCGTCCTGGGTGGGCTTCAGGGCCTTGACCAGCACGCCGCGCCTTTTCGCCGCCGAGCCGCGCAAGCTTTCGCGGAGCGTGGGGATACGTCTCAGCATGGCGTCGGTGCCTTCGGCAGCCTCGACCGCCAATGCCAAACCCTCGCACACTGCCGCCGCCTGGCCCACGTCCAGCCTGCCCAGCGCGTGCACAATCCCCAGCGCCTGTTCGATGTCGGCGCTATCTTCGATCCCCGGCTTGAAGCGGCCCAGCGCGCCCTCACTTGCCACCAAAGCGGGCGCGGCTTCGGCCACACTGATTGCGGTCAGGCCTTCATCCTCGCAAATTCCGACAATAAAACGCAGCAGGGCATCGTCGCCCTTTTTGGCGGCGGCGATCGCCTTGGGTAAGAGCAAGATGCCCTTGGCGTCCAGTTTCATCTCGTTGAATTTCGGCCTGTCCACCCGCCCGCACAGCAGCACTTCCTGCACGCCATGCGCTTTCAACGCCTTGATGATGCGTCCCGGCTCGCCCGGCGACAGGAACTCGTGCCGAAAGCCATTGATCCAGTCTTCGGTGACACTGCCCAGCAACGGCACGACAAAGACCTCGCGTCCGGTGGCGCGCGCGCTTTCAGCCACCGCGCGCGGCAGTTCGCCGCCGCCGGCGATCAGGCCCAGCGTCACGGCGCTTCCCCGCGCCGGCGGCGGCCCAAGCACAATTCCTGTTTGGCGTCGGCCAAAATGAAATCCACCATCTCGCCCACTTCGGCCACATCCGGATAGCGATCGCGCGCGGCGCGGGCGCGATCCGCCAGCTTGCCGCCTTCGCCGTAAAACACCGCGCGGAACGTCGCCCGCATGGCGTTGATGGTGTCGCGCGACAGGCCGCGCCGCTTCAGCCCGATCAGGTTCAAGCCCGCCAGTTCGGCATGATCTCCGAACGCCATGGCATAGGGGATCACATCGCGATTGATCCCCGTCAGCCCGCCGATCATCGCGCCTTTTCCCACCCGGCAGAATTGCTGCACCGCTGAGAGCCCGCCAAAGATCACGCCGTCACCGATTTCCACATGTCCGCCCAGCGCCACCGAATTGGCGAAGGTGACATTGTCGCCCACCTTGCAGTCATGGCCGACATGGGAATTGGCCATGAAGTAACCGCCCGCGCCCACCTTGGTCAGGCCGCCGCCCTTGCGGCTTCCCACATGCATGGAGACCATTTCCCGCAGCACGCAATCCGGCCCGATCTCAAGCCGTCCTTCCAGGAAATCATTGCCCCGGATCTGGCCGGCCCCGCCGATCGCCACGCCGGGATACAGATCGCAACGCGCCCCCAGCCGGGTGATGCCGGTCACCGAGACATGCGAGCGCAGCTTGACGCCATCCTCCAGCATCACATGCGCTCCGACATGGCAGAAGGGCCCGATTTCGACATTGGCGCCGACCACCGCCCCGTCTTCCACCACCGACGAAGGATGCACCCTCATCCGGAGGCGCCGTCATGGATCATGGCGCTGAATTCCGCCTCCGCGCAGAGGTCGGTACCGACAAAGGCCTGGCCTTCGAACTTCCACACCGGGCCGCGCTGCGCCAGTTTCTTGACCGGCATGCGCAGCACATCGCCCGGCACCACCGGCTTGCGGAAACGCGCCTTTTCTATGGCGAGGAAATAGACCACCGGTCCCGCTTTGCCGCTCAGACTATGCACCACCAGCGCGCCGGCGGTCTGGGCCATCGCCTCCACGATCAACACGCCCGGCATCACCGCCCGCCCAGGGAAGTGGCCCATGAAGAAAGGCTCATTGATGCTCACCGCCTTGTAGCCGGTGGCGCTTTCCTTCGGGACTATGTCGGCGAGCTTTTCCACAAACAGCATCGGCGCGCGATGCGGCAGAAGCTGCTTGATCTGTTCCACGTCCAGAATTTCAGTCATTGCCGTTCTGCTTGCGCTGCTTGGCCAGGCGCGTCAAAGCGTGAATCTCCCGGGCCCATTCTCTTACAGGTTTCGCAGGTGCGCCGCCATAATCCTGGCCGCCTTCCAAGAGGATGGCGGAGCCGGTTCCGGCCCGCGCCCCCAGGCGCGCCTTGGCGCCGACGCGGGTGTGATCGCCCAGCCCCACCTGCCCCGCCAGCACCACGCCGTCTTCCAGCACCACGCTTCCGGCAAGCCCGGTCTGGCCCGCGATCACGCAATGACGCCCGATCTGGCAATTGTGGCCGATCATGATCAGGTTATCGAGCTTGCTGCCTTCGCCGATCACCGTGTCGCCCAGGGCGCCGCGGTCGATGGTGGTGGCGGCGCCGATCTCGACATCGTCCTGAATGATGACACGGCCCAATTGGGGAATTTTGAGATAGTCCTCGCCGGTGGTGGCGAAGCCGAAACCGGGCTGGCCGATATGAGCGCCGGGCAGGATGATGACGCGGTCGCCGACATAGGCATGGCTGATGGTGACCCCGGCGCCGATCTCGCAGTTCCGGCCGATCGTCACGCCGGGACCGATCACCGCCCCCGGTCCCAGCCGCGTGCCATCGCCGATCTCCGCGCCCGGTCCGATCACCACGCCGGGCGCAAGTTCGACGCCGGCGCCAAGGCGGGCATCAGCCGCGACCGGCTCTTTCTGCCGCCAGCGGGGTTGGGAATGTTCGGGATAGAACAGCGCGGCGATGGCCGCGAAGGCGCGGCTGACGGAAGCGCTTTCCAGCAGGATCATGCCGGCGGGCGGGGACGGCCGCTTGCCTGCTTGCGGCACCAGGCAAACCCCCGCTTGTGAGGCGGCGAAGATTTCGCGCTGGCTGGCGGCGCCGGAAAAGAATGTCAGATGCTGCGGTCCGGCCGCCGCCAAGCCGGCCAAATCGAACAGCTGGTGGTTTCCATCCGCGCCAATGGGAAGCGTGACGCCGGTTTTCTCGCAGAGCTGCGCCAGGCTGAAGGGGCCGCAATTCTGGAAAAAACGGGGATCAGCCATGGACAGCCCGCCGGCGCTCGCGCGCTATTTCTTGGGCGCAGCCGGCGGCGGCGCGTTGAGATTGATCTTGAAGGCGGGCAGCTTCTGGTTCAGCCGGTTGATGGCGTCGCCGGTAATGTCAAAACCATTGGCATTGGCGAACACCACCGCCTGTTTGTCCAGCACCAGATTGGCGCCGCGTTCCTTGACCAGCTGTTGCAGAATCGGTCCCAGGCTCTGCTCCATCGCGCCGCGCGCCTGGGCGAAAGCCGCCTTGAGCTGCTCGTCCTTGCGCTGGGCGGCGCCCTGCAGCGCCTGTTCCTTGGCGCGGAAGGCATCGATGCGCTTCTGCTTCACATCGGGCGCCAGGATCGCCACTTGCTGCTGCAAGGTGCGTTCCTCGGCCTGCAGCGCCTTGCCCTGCGCCGACAGGTCGTTCTTGGCCTGATTGGCATAGGCCTGCATCTGCTTGGCGATATCCTGGCCCACCTTGGAGAACTGCATGATGGCGCCGCGATCGATCACCACGATCTTGGCCTGGGGCGGATCGGCCAAAGCGGGACCGGACAGCAAGGTTGTCAGAGAGAGGCCCGCGAAAAGGAAAGCGAGGGAGGTTTTGGTCATCTTAGTACCCTGTAGCAGTGCTGAAGTGGATGATCTGGGGGCGGTCGTAATAGGTTTTAGCATAGGGCAGGCCGAGATCGATCTGGACCGGGCCGAAAGGCGATTTCCATTGTACGCTGATACCGGCCGAGCCGCGGAAGGCCAAATTGTCCTTCACGCAGGAGCCGATGCCCGAATATTGCGTGCCGGTGCACAATCCCTTGGGCGTATCCAACCGGCCCATGGTGCCGAAATCGGAGAATAGCGACAGGCCGATGCCGTAGCTTTCCGGCAGAAGGGCGGGAAAGCGCAGCGCCGCCGAGCCGATCGCCTGCACCGTGCCGCCCAAGGCGCCGGTATTGGAAGGGGCAACAATATCGCGCGGCCCGACGCCGGCCAGGGCAAAGCCGCGGAAGGTATCGCCGCCGACGAAATAGCGCTCGAAGAACGGCACGGTCTGGCCGTCATAGCCGGTGATATAGCCGAGATTTCCGCTCAGGCTTCCCACCATGGCGCCTTCCAGGATCGGCCGGTAGATGCCGAATGACGCCTTGGTATTGAGGAATTTCAGATTGCCGTTGACGCCCGCAAATTGCTGGCTGATGGAGAAGGTGGCGCCATTGGTGGGCTTTCTCAGATCATCCAGGTCGGCATAGGCGTAGCTGAAGCCGAAGATCGAGCCATTGGTCGAACCAGCCGCAAGCTGCACATCCAGCGGGGCTCCCGCATAGGGGCGCACATCGGCGATCTGATAGGTATAGTTCACCGACACCGAGCTGAATTCCGAGATCGGGAAGCCCAGGCGCAGCACCATGGCGGTGGTGTCGCTCTGATAGGTCGCCTGGTCGAAATTCACCTGGGTCTCGTAGATGTCGAAACCGGCCGACAATTCGCGGCCCAGGAAATAGGGTTCGGTGAAGCTGAACACCGCCTGCTTGGTGATATAGGAAGCCTGCAACGAGACGCGCAGATTCTGCCCGCGCCCGAACCAGTTGGTGTCGGTATAGCTGACTTCACCGAGCAGCGAGGTGGTCGAGGAATAACCCAGGCCGACCTGCAGCGAAGCGGTGGACTGTTCCTCGACATCGACGGTCAGGTTGGTGCGGTCGGGCTGGCTGCCGGGCACATTCTTGACATTGACGGTCTTGAAGAAGCCTAGACCACGGATGCGGGTGCGCGAACGGTCGATCAAGACGCGGTTGAAGGCGTCGCCCTCTTGCAGGCGGAACTGGCGGCGGATGATGCGGTCCAGGGTTCTGGTATTGCCGGAAATGTTGATCTTTTCGATATAGACGCGCGGTCCCTGCACCAGCTCAAAGCCGATATCGATGGTGCGCGTTTTCGGATTGCGCCTGAGTCGCGGATGAACCTCGGCAAAGGCATAACCCTGGGTGCCCGCCGCATTGGTCAGGGCGTCAAGCGCCTTCTGCACGTCTTCCTGGGAATAGATGTCGCCCGACTTCACATCCACCAGCGGGCGCAGCTGGTCCGCCGGCAATTCGCGGATCTTGGAATCGATGGTGACATTGCCGAAGCGGTAGCGCACCCCCTCGTCCACCGTGAAGTTGAGATAAAAGCTGGTGCGGTCGGGGGTGAGATTGGCCACCGCGCTCAGCACCTTGAAATCGGCATAGCCGCGATTGATGTAGTAGCGGCGCAACGATTCCCGGTCGAATTGGAGCCGGTCGGGATCGTAATTGTCATTGGAGGCCAGAAATTTCCACCAGCGGCTTTCCTCGGTGGCGATCTGACCCTTCAAGGTTTCGCTGCTGAATATCTTGTTGCCGATGAAGTTGATCCGGCTGACGCCGGTGGTGGGGCCGTCGGTAATGGAGAAGATCAGATCGACGCGATTCTGCGGCCGCTGGATGATCTGGGGATCGACGCGCGCGGCGAATTTGCCGTTGCGGCGATAGAGTTCGATGATGCGCTGGACGTCGGCCTGGACCTTGGCGCGGGTGAAGACGGCGCGCGGCTTGATCTGCACTTCCTTGGTGAGGTCCTTGTCGCTGACCTTGGAATTGCCCTCGAACACCACCTGGTTGACGATGGGGTTTTCGGTAACCCGGATGGTCAGTGTCCCGGTGGGTTCGTCGAAGCTGGTTTTGACATCGCTGAACAGGCCGGTGGCGGTCAGCGCCTTGAGCGCGGTGTCCACATCGGCGGGGGTATAATTGTCGCCCTCGCGCACCCCCACATAGGTGAGAACCGTGCCCGGCTCCACCCGCTGGGTGCCGCGCACCACGATATGCTGGATGGGCCTGGGCGCCTGGGCGGCAGGCTGGGCCAGCTGCGCCGCGGGATTGGCGGCCGCGGCGGCATCGGCATTGTTGGGCTGCGGCGCCTGTTGATTCAGGTCCTTGGCGCGGTCGGCGGCGCCGGGCCTGAGCTGAGCGCCAGCCGGACCGGCGGCCAGCGCCAGGCAAAGTCCCGCAGATGTCGCGCGCAACAGCCTGCTTCTAAGGCGCAATGTCCGCATGCCGGTTTCGGTCAACTCGTCTTTGGGGCGCGGTCTGAGCGCGGCCCGGATTTCAGAAAAGATTCAGCCGGACCAAGTCATTCCAGGTCGTCAGGAGCACGAGCCCCAGGACCAAAACCAGCCCTAAGCGAAATCCAACGTCCTGGGCCCGCGCGCCAAGCGGACGCCCCAAGACAGCCTCGCATGCATAGTACAGAAGATGGCCTCCGTCGAGCAGCGGTATGGGAAAAAGATTGGCCAGCCCGATGCTTACAGAAAGGATAGCTGCGAGGTTCAAGAGCGCCAGAAAGCCGAATTTCGCCACCTGGTGGGTCATTTTGGCGATTCCCACCGGCCCGCTGATCTGGTCCGCGGAGCCGTGGCCGCCGATCATCTGGGCGATACCCAGGATGGTGTTCTTGAGAATGCCCCAGGTCTCGGAACAGGCGGCGGTGAAAGCCCCGGCCGGACCGTAGCGCTCATGGATCACCGGCACCCGGATGTCCGGGCCGATGCCGATCATCATCTGGCGGGTATTGTTGCCCAGGGCGTCGCGGGTCTTTGACAGCCTGGGGGTGACCCAAATGATGAGGTCTTGGCCGGCACGGCTAATTCCCACCGCCAGCGGAGAGCCGCCGCTGACCGAAATGATCTCGGGCAATTGCTGGAAATCGGTGATCGCGGTGCCGTCAACCCGGGTGACGCGGTCTCCCGGCCGGATGCCGGCCCCCGCCGCGGGACTGTCCTTGGTGACCACCCCGACAATGGGGGGAATGATGTTGTGGCCGTTATAGAGAAACAGGCCGGTCAGGATCGTGATCGCCAGCACGAAATTGGCCAAAGGCCCGCTGGCCGCGACCCAGGCGCGCTGGTGAAGCGGCTTGAACAACAGCACGCCCTTGCGTTCTTCCTCGCTCATGGCTTCAGCCGCCGCGTGATCGGGACGCGAAGCGGCATCGGCGTCACCGGCGAATTTCACATAACCGCCGATGGGCAGCCAGCTGACCTTCCAGCGCGTGCCGCGCCGGTCGGTCCAACCCACGATCTCCTTGCCGAAACCGACCGAGAACACTTCCACCGTCACGCCGAACAGGCGCGCCGCCAGGAAATGACCCAGCTCGTGAAAGAACACCACCAAAGTGATCACGAACAGAAAGGCGAGAAGGCCCTGCGGCGTCGAAACCCAGTCGAAAAGGCCGCGTGTCACATCCAGCATTTACGTTCCTACCCTTTGGCAGATTTCCTCGGCCGCGGCCCGCGCCCGCGCATCGATGCCCAGCACGCTTTCCAGATCGCCGGCCGCGCCATTGGAACCCATGTCCTGATCCAAGGCGGCGGCGACCACCCGGGGAATATCCAGAAAGCCGATGCGGCGGTCCAGGAAAGCCTGAACCGCGATTTCGTTGGCGGCATTGAGCACCGTGGGCGCCAGCCCGCCGGAGCGCATGGAATCAATGGCGAGATTGAGCGCGGGAAAGCGGTCATGCGCGGGGGGCTGGAACACCAGGCTGCCAAGCTTGGCAATATCCAGCCGGCGCGACGGCGACGGGATGCGGCGCGGCCAGCCCAAGGCGTGGGCGATGGGCGTGCGCATGTCAGGCGCCGAAAGATGCGCCATGGTGGTGCCGTCCTCATAACTCACCAGGCAATGGACTATGGATTGGGGATGCACCACCACCGCGAGCTTTTCCGGCGGCAGGGCGAATAGAAAATGCGCCTCGATCAGTTCCAGCCCCTTGTTCATCAAGGTGGCGCTGTCCAGCGAGATTTTGCGTCCCATCGCCCAGTTGGGATGGGCCACCGCCTCTTCCACCGTGGCGCCGCGCATCCGTTCCAGGGTCCATTCGCGGAACGGTCCGCCGGAAGCGGTGATGGTGACCAGATCGGCCTCCGAGGCATCACCCGAGCCCAGCACCTGGAAGATGGCGTTGTGCTCGCTGTCGACGGGCAGCACCTGGGCGCCGGACCGGGTGATGGCGTCATGAAACACTTTGCCCGCCGCTACCACGCATTCCTTGTTGGCCAGCGCCACCACCACGCCGCGCCGGATGGCGGCCAGGGCCGGTTCGATCGCGGCGGCCCCCATGATCGCCACCATGACGAAATCGGATGGCCGCGCCGCGGCCTCGATCACCGCCTGGCGGCCGGCAGCCACGGCGATGCCGGTGCCTGTCAGGCCGGCTTTCAATTCGCCCAGCAAAGCCTCATCGCCGATCACCGCCAAGGCGGGTTTCATGGCGCGCGCCTGTTCGATCAAAAGCTTGACATTGCCGCCGGCGGTGAGCGCCGCGATGGGCAAGACATCCGCGCCATGCAGCTTTCGCACATGCGCGATCACGTCCAGGGTGTTGACGCCGATGGAGCCGGTGGAACCCAGCACTGTCACCGTGCGCGCCAGCACGTCATCCATCGCCGGCAATTCATCGAAGATGCGTGTGGCCGCGATGGCGTTCATACCCGGCCCCCAAACATGGGATTGAAGTGCAGGCCGAACACCAACAGCGCCATCACCAGGCTGGCGGCGAACAGGGAATCCACCCGGTCCAGAATTCCGCCATGGCCTGGGATCAAGCCGCCGGAATCCTTGTAGCCGAAATGGCGCTTGACCAGGGATTCAAACAAATCGCCGCCATGCGCCGCCAGGCTGAAGACCAGGGCGAACAGCATGGCGGCAACCGCGTTGAATCCGAACAAGGCGATGTAAAGCCCGAACACCATGGCCGCGGTGATGCTGCCGCCAATGGTGCCGGCCCAGGTCTTGCCCGGCGAAAGCCTGGGCGCGATCTTCCGGCCGCCGATCAGCTTGCCGAACACCAGCGCGCCGGTATCGGTGGCCCACACGATCATGAAAAGACCCAACACCGTCAGCGCGCCTTGCGCCGGAAATACCCGCAAGGACACCAGCGCCAGGCATGGCAGGCCGAGATACAACACGCCGCCGGCATGCCAGGCGGGATTGTCGCCCTGCCGCCGCGCCCATTCAAAGGACAGGACGGTGCCGATCACCAGAAACACAAATGCCAATGGCACAAACCGGAAGAACAGCGCCATGACGCCGCCGGCAATGGTGGCGCCGGTGATGGCCGTCTGAACTAGGATCGGCTGTTGGTCGCCGGCCGCAGCCTCCGCCGGCGAACGCACCATGCGATGCCATTCCCGCGCCCCAAACAGGATCATCAGCACAGTGACGACGGCGAACCATTCGGCGCTGTACAGGGTCAACGCCACCGCGATAAAGGCCATGAACAGGCCGAACAGAACGCGCAATACCCCCTCGCTGAAGGAGCGTCCCACGGGTGCTAAATGTTGCTGGCTCATGGTCACGCCACGGCTTCCGAATCCAGGGCGCCGAAGCGGCGTTCGCGCGCGGCGAATTGCGCCAGCGCCGCGGTCAGGACATCGCGGTCGAAATCCGGCCACAGCGTGTCCAGGAACAGAAGCTCGGCATAGGCCGATTGCCAGAGCAGGAAATTCGACAGCCGGTGTTCCCCGCTGGTGCGGATCACCAGATCGGGCGAAGGCAGGCCGCTGGTGAACAGCCGGGTGGCGAACAGGTCGGGGGTGATGGTTTCAGGATCCAGCCGGCCGTCCTTGGCGGCGCGCGCCAGTTCCTGGGCGGCGGCGGCAATCTCTTCCTGCCCGCCATAATCAAAGGCGAAGGTCAGGTTCATGCCGCTGTTTTTGGCGGTGCGGCTTTCGGCGTCATGGATCATCTGCTGGATGTCGGCGGCCACCCGGCCGCGATGGCCGATGATGCGCATCTTCACATTGCGCTCCACCAGCTCGTCCATGTCGCTGCGGAAATAGGTGCGGAACAGGCCCATCAGCGCGCCCACTTCGGTCTTGGGCCGCTTCCAATTCTCCGAGGAGAAGGCAAACAGGGTGAGATTCTCCAGCCCCATGTCGCAACAGGCGCGCACGGTTTCGCGCACCGCCTTCATGCCGGCATAATGGCCCGCCTCACGCGGCAGATAGCGCTTCTTCGCCCAGCGGCCATTGCCGTCCATGATGATGGCGACATGCTTGGGAAGAGGGATGGGAAGTTCGCCCAATTCGGTCATACCTGCATAATTTCCTGCTCCTTGCCATGGAGCGCGGCGTCGATGTTCTTGATATGGGCGTCGGTCAGCTTTTGCAGCTCGTCGGACTTGGTGTGCTGCTCGTCCTGGCTGATCTTGTGCTCCTTTTCCAGCTTCTTGAGCAGGTCGTTGCCGTCGCGGCGCACATTGCGCACCGCCACCCGGGCGGCCTCGGCATATTTGGCTGCGAGCTTGGAAAGCTCCTTGCGGCGTTCCTGATTGAGTTCCGGCAGCGGAATGCGCAGCAACTGGCCGTCCATCTGGGGATTAAGCCCCAGCCCCGCGTCGCGGATGGCCTTGTCCACCGCCTTGGACAGGCCCTTGTCCCACACCTGCACCGTGATCATGCGAGGTTCGGGCGTGGCGATGCTGCCCACCTGGTTGATCGGAACGGCATTGCCATAGGCCTCGACCCGGACGGGATCGAGCAGCGCGGCGCTGGCCCGGCCCGTGCGCAGCCCCGACAGCTCGCTTTTAAGGGTGGCAATCGCGCCGTCCATCCGGCGGTTCATTTCATCCTTGTTATAGACGTCAGCCATCAGCCTCGCTCCACCCCGAAATCTCCCCCCACCCGGCCGGAGATTACCCTAAGACCCCGGCCCTGCTTTATTTTTCTTCTATAATGGTTGCCCGGCCCTCGCCCTTGAGAACCTTGGCCAGCCCCCCGGCCTCGCTCAGGGAAAACACCAGAATGGGGATACGATTTTCCCGAGACAGCGAGATGGCGGCCGCATCCATTACCTGAAGATTCTGAGCTAACACTTGGTGATAGCTCAGAGAATCATACCGCTTGGCGCCGGGAACCTTTTTAGGATCGGCGTCATAGACCCCGTCGACCTGGGTGGCCTTCAGCAGGGCGTCACAGGACATTTCCGCCGCCCGCAGCGCCGCCGCCGTGTCGGTGGTGAAAAAGGGATTGCCGGTTCCCGCCCCGAAAATCACCACCCGGCCCTTTTCCATGTGGCGGATGGCCCGGCGGCGGACATAGGGCTCGCAGACATTGTTCATGGCGATGGCCGACTGGACCCTGCTGATCAGCCCGACCCGCTCGAGGCCCGCCTGCAAGGCCAGGGCGTTCATCACCGTGGCCAGCATGCCCATATAGTCGGCGGTGGAGCGGTCGATGCCATTGGCCGAACCCGCCAGGCCGCGAAAGATATTGCCGCCCCCCACCACCATGCAGATTTCACTGCCGGCGGCATGAGCCTCTTTCACGTCCCGGGCAATGCGGTCCACCACATCGATGTCGATGCCGAACTGGCCGTCGCCCATCAACGCCTCGCCGGAGACTTTGAGCAGAACCCGGCGGTATTTCGGCGCGGTGGGCATGGCAGCTCCTGGCGAGTCGGTTAGCGGGTTCCTGCCATCTGGGCGACTTCGTCGGCGAAATCGGCTTCGGCCTTTTCAATGCCCTCGCCCACCTGGAAGCGGACAAAGCCTTCCACCGCGATGGGGGCGCCCAAATCCTTGGCCGCCTTTTCCAGCACCTTGGCGATCTGGGTCTCGCCATCGATCACGAAGGTCTGCTGCAACAGCACCGTCTCTTCGTAGAATTTGCGCATCCGGCCTTCCAGCATCTTCTCGATGACATTTTCCGGACGGCCCGACTGACGCGCGATCTCGATCTGGATGTTGCGTTCGCGCTCCACCACTTCCGGCGCCAGATGCTCCGGCGAAATCGCCAGGGGCGAGGCGGCTGCGACATGCATGGCCAGCTGCTTGGCCAGGGCCGACAGCTTGTCCTTGTCGGCGGTGGATTTCAGCCCCACCAACACCCCGATCTTGCCCAGCTCGGGCGAGGTGGCATTGTGGACATAGGCCGCGACCACGCCGGGATCGACGGAAATGGCGGCGGCGCGGCGCACATTCATATTCTCGCCGATCTTGGCCACCAGCTCGGTCAAAGTGTGCTGCACGGTGGAGGAGCCCATCGGCGCCGCCAGCAGCTTCTCCAGGTCGCCGCCTTCTTTCAGCGCCAGTTTCGACGCATCCTTCACGAACGCCTTGAACTCGTCATTGCGGGCGACGAAGTCGGTTTCGGCATTCACTTCCAGCAGCACGCCGGTATTGGCATCCACCGCCACGCCCACCAGGCCCTCGGCGGCGGCGCGGCCGGCCTTTTTGGCGGCCTTGGAAATGCCCTTCTTGCGCAGCCAGTCGATGGCGGCTTCCATGTCGCCATTGGTTTCGTTCAAGGCGTTCTTGCAGTCCATCATGCCCGCGCCGGTCTTGTCGCGCAGGTCCTTCACCATGGAAGCGGTGATGTTGGCCATGTCAGTCTCCGTTCATCCCCGCGCCTTTTGCAGGCGCCGGGCAATAGATTTGTAAAGCCTCAGGCTGTGGCCGGTTGGGCTTCGGCCGGAGCAACGGTTTCGACTTCTTCCGCCGCGCCCAGGTCGACGCCGGCGGCGGCCTGGCCTTCGCCAAGTCCGTCGATCACCGCGCGCGCCGCCAGATCGCAATAGAGCGCGATGGCGCGGGCGGCATCGTCATTGCCGGGGATCGGGAAGGCGATGCCGTCGGGATCGCTGTTGGAATCCAGGATGGCCATCACGGGAATGCCCAGCTTCTTGGCTTCGGCAATGGCGATGGCTTCCTTGTTGGTGTCGATCACGAACAACAGGTTGGGCACGCCGCCCATTTCCTTGATGCCGCCCAGCGAGCGTTCCAGCTTGTCCTGCTCGCGCAGCAGGCCCAGCAATTCCTTCTTGGTCAGGCCGGACTCGCCGGCGCTGGTCAGGGTCTCTTCGATGGTGCGCAGGCGGCGGATCGAGTGGGAAATGGTCTGCCAGTTGGTGAGGGTGCCGCCCAGCCAGCGGTGGTTGACGTAATATTGGGCGCAGCGCTTGGCCGCCGCCGCGACCGGCTCCGACGCCTGGCGCTTGGTGCCCACGAACAGGATGCGCCCGCCGCCGGCCGCCACTTCACGCAGCGTCACCAAAGCGCGGTGCAACAGCGGAACGGTCTGGGTGAGGTCCAGGATATGAATGTCGTTGCGCTGCCCGTAGATGAAGGGCGCCATTTTGGGGTTCCAGCGCTGCTGGCGGTGGCCGAAATGGGCGCCCGATTCCAACAGTTGGCGCATGGAAAATTCTGGCAAAGCCATGAGTTCAGTCTCCTTTACCGGTTGGCCAGACGCGGGGATTACCTCCGTGGGAGGCACCGGACGGCGACGGCAGAACACCTGCCGAAAGCCATCCCCGCGTGCGAGATGGCGCGGCTTATACGGAGCTACCCTTTTGTTTTCAAGGCTTTTTGGGGTTTGCAAGGCTTTTCGGGGCCGGCCCCTTGGGATTTTGGGCCTAAAAGCCCGGCAATTGGGCCAAAACCCCCAAAAGCGGCCAACCGGCGCAGGGGCCGGTCAGGGGCTGACCTCACCCGCGACGGGTCAGCAGGCGCCAGGCGTGGCTGGCCGGCTCAAAGTAGAAATCCCGCAGCCGCGGATGCGGGTTGTTCTCGCCGAGTTCCTGGTGGTTGAGGCCCCAGCGATAGTCCTCGCGGCCCTTGGGGACATAGATGGTCCCGAACAGCCAATCAAAGACCGAAAGATGACCGCCCAGATTCTTGTCGCGGTGACGCGGCTCGGCGCTGTGATGGATCTGGTGCAACACAGGCGCCAGCAGAACATAGTTGAGCTTGCCGAACGATATCGGCAGGTGCGAATGCTGCGCCAGGCCGAAGGTCTCGAAAAAAAATCCCGTGCCCACAAGGATCGCGATCGGAGTCGCATGCAGGCTGGTGCCGGTGAGATACAGAAAAATGCCGCCGCCCAGTCCCCCGAACAAGGCGATAAAACTCTGGGCGTGAAGATATTCCAACGGATGGGCGCGCGCGGAGGTGAAGAAGGTCAACACTTCCGCCGAATGATGCGTCCGGTGCACGCTCCACAACACCGGCACCTTGTGAAGAAGATAGTGTCCGACGTAGGTGCCGAAATCGCGGCACAGGAAAATGACGGCAAACTGACTCAGGACAATCGCCCAATCCGCCTGCATCAAGGCATCCCGCGCGCCGAACCAGCCGATCAGGACATCGCGGACATTCATGGTGAGGAAAGCGGTGACGAGTGCCCCCACCACCGGAATCCACAAGCCTATCGCCAGGACAAAATGAAGGATGTCGACCCGCGATGTCCGGTGGCGAAAAAGCTCGCGCCGAAAAACATGGTCCAGCGCGGCGCGCAAGGACAGCAGCCGTCCGGGCTCGAAGAAGAGGTAAAAACCGATGCCGATCAGCGTGAAGCCCAGGATCATCACGCCGTCACTGACGAGAGCGTCGGGGAAAGAGGCGTAGACGGTCTTCAACGCATGAAGCGCGGCGGTTTTCATGCGCCCCCAGCGGCAGCAGCCTGGCCAATATCTCCGGATCAGAATGGGGCGCGCACGGTTACGGGGCGGTAAATATCCCGATGCCCCTTCGGCCGGCGGAAAACCCGCGCGCCAGCCGCCAAATCAACCTCAATCAAGCGTTAATTTCGCGTGCGCCTCAATTGTTCGTTCAGCTAGGACGATTAGGCTCGGTGGCCATGAAAACACAGCGCTTCGCGGCTCTCGACGGCCTGCGCGGCATCTGCGCGCTGGTTGTGATCCTGTATCACAGCTTCCGCCAGATGCCGGTCAACCCGTTCGCGCACGGCTATCTGTCCGTCGATGTGTTTTTCGTCCTGTCCGGATTTGTGCTGGCCTATGCCTTTGGCGCCAGGCTGGAAGCCGGAATGGGCGCCACGGAATTCATGCGCGCCCGCATCCGCCGTCTTGGTCCGATTGTCTGGTTCAGCGCCGGCTTTTCTGTTCTGGGCTGCTTCGCCACGGAAGTGCTGGGCGGGCCGTCGGTGCCGTCTGTCGCGGTCCTGTTGGCCGGGGCTCAAAATCTGTTCCTTCTGCCCATGATCGGGGCATCCCGTGTCGACGCCTTTCCGCTCAACGGCCCGATATGGTCCTTGTTCGCGGAATTCTGGGTCAATCTGGCTTTTGCGCTGATCGCCCCGCGTCTCACCCGCTCCCTGCTGGTCGCGATCATCCTGGCGGGCTGGACGTTTGTGGTCTTGCATGCCTTTTCGGTCGGCAGCGCCGATTTCGGCGCGACCCAGTCCACCATTCTCTATTCCATACCGCGCGCCATACCCGCCTTTGCCTGTGGCGTCCTGATCTTCAACCTGCTGCGGTCCGGCGCGCTGGCCAGGATTCCCTCGGTTGATCCCCTGCTGGTCTTTACGCTGTGGGTCATGCTGTCGCTGGTTCCAACCCACGGCCCGGTGTTCGATCTGGTCCAGATTTTTGTGGTTGCGCCCATCATGATCACGCTTCTGGCCCGGTCGCAGAAAGAAACCCCTGCCTGGTCGCTATGGCTGGGGCGGATTTCCTATCCGCTCTACGCCACCCACGCCGTGGTGATCTATGGCGGACAACGTCTCAGCCACGGACATTTGCCGCTCTGGGCTTTGCTCGCATTGCCGGCGCTGGCCATTCTGTTGGCGGATGTTCTGGCGCGCTGGTACGAGCCCGTTTTCCGCGGCACGGCAGGCGCGCCCGCGATGCTTCCGGCCCGCGCGGCCCCATAATCCGCGGCTCAAGGACGCGTCTTTGCCGCGCCGGCGCTTGAGCGGCGGAGAGCGCAGCGCGGAATAATTTCTGCTAGAGACTTCCGCATGGAATCGAAAACCCGCCCTGATCCTATCCGTAAAGCCATCCGCGAGCTGAAACCCTCCGGCATCACCCAGGTGACGGCCTTGGGCCTGGGCAATCCCGACGTTTTGCCGCTGTGGTTCGGCGAGACCGATCTGGTGACGCCGCCCTTCATCCGCCAAGCTGCCATTCAAGCGCTGGAGGACGGCAAGACCTTCTACACCAATGCGCGCGGCATTCCGCAGTTGCGCGAAGCCATCCGCGATTTCCACAAGCGCACGGTGGGCGCCGATATCGGCCTGGAACGCATCACTGTGCCGGGCGGCGCCATGCTGGCGGTGGTGACTGCCCTGCAGATGGTGTGCGAGAACGGCGACAATGTGGTGATCGTCTCTCCGATCTGGCCCAACATCTTTCAGGCGACAAAGGTGGTGGGCGCCGAGCCCCGGCTGGTGCGGTTGGATGAAGATTGGAATGCCGGGCGCTGGCATCTGGATCTCGACAAATTGTTTGACGCCTGCGACAGCCGAACCAAAGCGATGTTCCTGGCCTCGCCCGGCAATCCCACCGGCTGGACGCTGACGGCGGCTGAGCAGAAAACCATCCTGGATTTCTGCCGCGCGCGCGGCATCGCCATCCTGGCCGATGAAGTCTATGGCACCTTGATCTATGACGGCGCCGGGCACGCCCCGTCTTTCCTCGCACTCGCCGATGACGAGGACGCGGTGTTCGCCATCAACAGTTTTTCCAAGCCCTGGGCGATGACCGGCTGGCGCATCGGCTGGCTGATCCATCCCAAGCGGGTCGAGCCGGCCATCGCCGCCATGGCCCAGTGCAACAACACCGGCTCGACGCATTTTGTGCAGTACGGGGCGCTGGCGGCGCTGTCGCCGCAAGGCGACGCGTTCCGCGGCGAACTGCTGGACCGCTGCCGCCGGGGACGGGATGTGGTGCAGGACTGGATCAGCCGCCAGAACCGGGTGCGCTGGTTCAAGCCCGACGGCGCTTTTTACGGCTTCCTGCATGTCGACGGGCTGAAAGACAGTTTGCGCTTCTGTCAGGATATGGTGAAGAACGACAAAGTCGGCGTCTCGCCGGGCTGGGCTTTCAGCCTGGGCGATGCGCGGGATGACTCCTATCTGCGCATCTGCTTCGCGCAGGATTCCGCGCGGCTTGGGGAAGCGCTGGAGCGGTTGGAAGGCGCAATACGGAAACTCTGACGCCCTTCGCGGTTCAAGTGGTCAAATTCTCATCCACGAACATTTCCGCAAATTGTTGCACGGAAAGCGCCGGAACATTTTTGGACTGGGCAATTTCGAGATTCTTCATCCACATATCCCGGATCGATTGCGGCATGTCGGCAGGCATATGAACCGCAGCTTCCAGCGCGCCATGCCATGTGCCGTTACCGCCATATACGGCTTGCAGCTTGGGAGCCAGCCGGCTCAAGGTTTCTTGCTCTGTTTCGGGCAGGTCCTTGAGCACGTACAGAACATAAAGCTCCAGCAATCTGAGCAGCGGCTTTCCCTTATAGCGAAGACTGTCGCTCATAGCCGCCTAAACAGCCTCGACGCTGGCCACGCCCGGCAGCGCCGCAATCCGTGAGCGCAAAGTGGCGGTCACCGCGATCCGCTTCTTGAGCTCGATCTCCACTTCTTCTCCTGCCCCGCCCGGCACCACGATGTTCACCAGCCCTTTGCCGGGTTGGGACAGTTCGGCGGAAAGCGCCGGCAGCGATGCGATATCCGACAGCCGCACCACCATCCCCTCGCCCGCCTGGGCCGCCGCCTGGTCGAGATCCAGAATGGAGGCGGCGCGCAATTTCAGCTCATCGCCGTCCCATTCCGCGCTGGCCGAGATCAACAGCGACTTGCCGGCCTCCAGCAGCGGCCGGCTGGCGGCCAGCACTTCCGGAAACAGCATCACTTCGAACATGCCGGTGGGATCGGAGAAGGAGACAAAGGCATACATCTGGTCGCTGCGGCCGCGCCGCTCGCTTTTCTTGATCAGGGTGCCAGCGATCTTGGCCTTGAAGCCGCCCCGGCGGCGGTCTTCCAGCAGCGCGGCATAGGTGGCGGCGCCCAATCGTTTCAGCGCCGGGCCGTAAGCATCCAACGGATGGCCGGAGAGGTAAAAGCCCATGGCGGAAAATTCCTCCGCCAGCCTTTCATGCACCGGCCAGTCGGGCATCGCCTGAAGCCTTATCTCGTCACTCGAACCACCGCCGCCGAACAGCGATACCTGGCCGCTTTCCCGCTCGCGCTGCGCCGCCTGCGCCCCGCCCAGGATGCGGTCGGAATTTTCCACCACCTGGCGGCGGTTGGCATTGAGACTGTCGAAAGCACCGGCCCGCGCCAGATTCTCAAACGCCCGCTTGTTGACCAGGCGCGGATCGACCCTGCGGGCGAAGTCCGATAACGACTTAAACCTTCCGCCCGCATGGCGCACCTCGATCACATGGTCCATCGCCTGGCGGCCCACGCCTTTGACCGCCGCCAGGGCATAGAACACCGTATTGGCGGCGGCATCGCAGGCAAACACCGATTCACTGCGATTGATGTCGGGCGGCGCCACTTTCACTCCCAGCCGCTGGGCCTCCTGGCGGAAGATGTTGAGCCGGTCGGTGTTGCCGATATCAAGCGTCATCGACGCCGCCAGGAATTCCACCGGATAGTTGGCCTTCAGATAGGCCGTCTGATAGGCGACCTGGGCGTAGGCCGCGGCATGGCCCTTGTTGAAGCCGTAACCGGCGAATTTTTCCGCCTGTTCGAAGATGGTCTCGGCGACATCCCTGGCGATCTTGCGTTCCGCCGCACCTTTCATGAATTTTTCCCGCTGCGGAATCATCTCCGCCGGGATTTTCTTGCCCATGGCGCGGCGCAGGATGTCGGCCTCGCCCATGGTGTAACCGGCCAGTTCGCGGGCGATGCGCATCACATCGTCCTGATAGGTCATTACGCCATAGCTTTCCTTGAGGATCGGCTCCAGCAAGGGATGCAGATACTCCACCTTCTCCTTGCCGTTCTTGCGGGCGATGTAGGTGGGAATGGAATCCATCGGCCCCGGGCGATACAGCGCCACCAGCGCGACCAGGTCGTTGATGTGGTTGGGCTTCATCTTGCGCAGCAGATCGCGCATGCCTGCGCCTTCCATCTGGAACACGCCGACGCTGTCGCCATGGGACAGCATCTCGAAAGTGTTCACATCGTCGAAATCGATGGTCTGGGTGTGCAGTTCGATGCCCCGCTTTTTCAACAGCTCTTCCGCCTTGGCGATGACGGTGAGGGTCTTCAGGCCCAGAAAGTCGAATTTCACCAACCCGGCTTTTTCCGCATCCTCATAGTCGAACTGGGTCACCGGCATGTCGGAGCGCGGATCGCGATAGAGCGGCAGGATCTCGTCAAGCGGCCTGTCCCCGATCACCACGCCCGCCGGATGGGTGGAGGCATGGCGGTACAGGCCTTCGATCTTCTCGGTGATCTCAAACAGCCGCTGGGCGATCGGTTCCTGTTCGGCGATCTGTTGCAGGCGCGGCTCGCCCTCAACCGCCTCGCGCAGGGAAATGCTCTTGCCCGGCGGATTGGGGATCAGCTTGGCGATGCGGTCCACCAGCCCCAGCGGCATCTGCAACACCCGCCCCGCATCGCGCACCGCGGCGCGCGCCTGGAGCGAACCCAGCGCGATGATCTGCGCCACCCGGTCGGCGCCATATTTGCCGCGCACATAGCGCACCACCTCGTCCCGCCGCTCCTGGCAGAAATCGATGTCGAAGTCCGGCATGGACAGGCGTTCGGGATTGAGGAACCGCTCGAAGAACAGGCCGAACCGCAAGGGGTCCAGGTTGGTGATGTCCAGCGCCCAGGCCACCAGGGACGAGGCGCCCGAGCCGCGCACCCCCACCGGAATGCCCTTCCCTCGCGTCCATTTCATGAAGTCGGAGACGATCAGGAAATAGCCGGGAAAGCCCATGCGATTGATGATGCCAAGCTCATAGACCAGGCGCTCGTCATAGACTTTGCGCTCGGCCGCCAGCGGCGCGCCTTTCAGTCGCCGTTCCAGCCCCTCCTCGGCTTGTGCCTTGAGCTCGGCTTCCGCCGTTCTGCCGGTGGCCGGCACAAACACCGGCAGGATGGGCTTGCGCTTGACGGGACGGAAGGCGCAGCGGCGCGCGATCTCGATGGTGTTCTCGATCGCTTCCGGCAGGTCGGCGAATTGAGCCTGCATTTCGGTCGCGGTCTTGAAGCGATGCTCGCGGGTCAGGCGGCGGCGGTCGTCCTGGCTGACAAATTGGCCGTCGGCGATGCAGAGCAAGGCGTCGTGCGCCTCATACATATTGACCTTGCCGAAATGCACGTCATTGGTGGCGACGATCGGCAGCTTTTTGGCATAGGCCATGTCCAGCAGCGCATCCTCGGTGGCGCGTTCCTCGGCAAGACCATGGCGCTGCAATTCGACATACAGCCGGCCCGGAAAGGCCGCCGCCAATTTGTCCAGCGCCTCTTCCGCCGCGCCGCGCTGGCCATCCAGCAGAAGCTGGTTGATCGCCCCGCCGGGGCCGCCCGTCAGGGCGATCAGGCCTTCGCCATGGGCGAACAGCTTTTCACCGCGGACATGGGCCCAGTCGCCGGCTTCCACGTCCAGATAGGCCGACGACAACAGCTTGGTGAGATTTTGATAGCCCGCCTCGTTCTGCACCAGGAGCGGCAGATGCGGCGGCTTCCGGCGCGAGCCGGTGTGATGGGGATTGCGGGCGGCGAACTCCACCGACAACAGCGCGCCGACAATGGGCTGGACGCCCGCCTTGGCCAGGGTGTCGGCGATCTCATAAACGCCGAACAGATTGTTGGTATCGGTGACCGCCGCCGCCGGCGTCCCGGCATAGCGCGCCAGTTCAGCCAGCTCCTTGGGCCTGACCGCCCCTTCCAGCAGCGAATAGGCACTTTTGATGCGCAGATGGACAAAGGACGCCATGCCGGATGTTCCAAACCAGAGTCAGGCGGCCACTATTGCCTGCCCTGCCGCTCCGATGGGGTCTGATCCACCCCTGTCCACAGGGAAGGCCCGACGTCAGACGGGAATATGGCTCAGCGCCGCCTGGGCCCCGCTGGCCAGCACAAAAGCCCACACCATGAACAACACCAACCCCGCGCCCGCCGCCAAATCCTTGGCCCACATTGTTCGATCTCCCTCTGTTCTCATCGGTGTTTGTTCTAGTTTGGTTCCGGGTAGATAACAAGATGGTATACTTGACTGATAGGATTCGGTCGCGCAATAAAGTTGCCGACAGGCCGACGCCGGGCCCACATCATGACGGTCATGGGGTGGGCTGGGGTCCCGGCGCCGCCAATTACGGCTTCCGTGAGGTCTGCTTCGCAGGATGGGCAAGTCTCAAAGCGCTCAATTCAGACAGCGTGTCCAGCCGATACATTGGCTCCCATGCCACCGGGTCGCCTGTCAGGTCTGTGAATTGAACTAGACTCCAAGTCTGGCCAGTTTTTGTATCTAACAAGACCGTGTCCCGCTCCACTTGGGGGCTATGAATAATGGTGTAGCGACCGATCTCGGAAATCGGGACCGGAGCCGGGGGTGTCGGGAGAAGGTCGGAGGGCGGGACAGGCTTGCCAGCTATCGCTTGAGAAGCTGTCTGCTGCCGAGCCGGTCGCTGATCGCAACCGGCAATAACCAGCAGCGCTGGCAACAATAATGCCCAAGCGCGCATCCGAAGCCTCCCCATTGCCCTTACCCTGTGGGATACTAGCCTCATGCCTGACCGCCCCCAAGACGGCCCCGATCAGTACGGCCCCGAAGAGACCGCCCGTCGCCTGGACCGGGCCCTCAAGCGGTCGGTGATGATGCCCTTGGCCAGCACCAAGCGGAAACCCAAGCGCCGGCCCGCTCGAAAAGCGGGAAAAACGGACTAGATTTTGCCCGATATTTCTTCGTAAGAATAACGCGGCGTTTACCATAATTGTCATCAGATTTTACGATCCGACGGGGCAATGACATTTAAGCCATTGATATTATTGATTGGCGCGATCCTTGCGTGGTCCGTTGGTCGCGCCCGCCTTCATGGGCGGTTAAGCCTGCTGCGCCTAGGGTTCCGATTCTGGTTTGGGCATCAAAGCCCGCACCTTGTCGAGCCCGGCCTGGCCCGGTGGTCCCTTGGTCGGGGGTGCGACAGTGGAACCGTTGGCCGCGAAACTTCGTTGCGTTACAGGATGTTATCGAGAGGTGATTATTGCGATGTGTTATATGGTCAGCGCCACGGGGCTGACATATTGACCACGCAGGATGGTTTGGTCTTAGCTGGAGTTATTGGGCTTGGCACGCAATTCGACAATTTCAGCTATGCATAAAGCTGCTGCCAAAGAGCAGAGGGGCCGGGGAATGCTGAAGCTTGGATCGTTGGCACTTGGCGGCAACGTGCCCCGGGTGGCCATTGGCTTTTCGGATGACGTTCTGGAGGCAGATATTCTGGACGCCCGTCGCGGCGGTGTGGATATTGCCGAGGTCAGAATTGACCTGTTCCGCTCAATCGACCCCGTCGTCGTGGTCAAGAAGCTGGCGATCTTTCAGGCGCTCCCGACCATTGCCACCATCAGGACGCCATCTGAGGGGGGAAAATGGGCCGGCACGGAACAGGAGCGTATCGCTCTGTTCCACAAGGTGATTCCGCATGTCGATGCCATTGACGTTGAGCTTGCATCCCTCAAGACAACTACGTCTGTCATAGATGCCGCGCATAAAGCTCGCAAATTGGTTGTGATTTCGCATCACGATTTCAACGGAACGCCCAAGGCGTCTGCGTTGGAAACGATCATTTCCAAGGCCCAGAAGGCTGGCGCGGACATTATCAAGATCGCAACTCATATTGAGTCCAGCGTCGATGTCCGCGCGCTCGCGGCGGTGCTGACGGACACCCAACGCAATCTTGTGGTCATCGGCATGGGCGCGAAGGGGCTCGTTACTCGCCTATCCTTCCCGGCGATGGGGTCACTGATGACCTTTGCGTCACACGGCGGCTTCCAGACAGCGCCGGGCCAGATTCCCTATTCCAACATGATGGAAGAGCTTCGGCTTCTTTACCCGGAATACAACGAAGAAAAGATCGTAAAACTCCAGTTACTAGAAAGCGCGTAGCCGCGCTGAGGCTAGCCCTCCGGCTCTCCTTCTCCATCTTTCTTCCTGTTTTGTCGCCAACGAACAAAGGCTTTTGCCTTTTGCTTAGGCGACCGTGGCGCGACCAGGGAACCGATACTGCAAACGCTTACCTTCCGCGCCTTTAATTGCGCGGGTTGTACGCTCGCAGTCATCCACTTCTAGCGCGGCCCGATTGGAATACCGGAAGTCAAATTCGTGCAGATAGCGTTGCAGATGGGCTTCGCTGCAATGCTGATAGGTCCCGCGCATACCGCGCTTGAATACGCTGAAATAGTTTTCCACCGTATTGCTGTGCACATCGCCGCGAACATACTCGTTCTCTGAGTGGTTCACGGTCTCATGCTTGGCAAACTCCTGGCCGATGCCCTTGTAATACCCGGCCTCATCGGTAACGAGGCGGCTCTGGCGGTCCACCTTGGTCACCAGATGCGGGCGCAGGTCTGAGGCGCGCAGGCTGTCCACCTTGACCGAGCGGGCTTTGCCGCCGCGCTCAACCACAGTCAGAACCTTCATCTTGGCCTTGGCACCCTTGGCGTCATTCACCACCCAGCCGATGCCGTTGACGAAAACGGCGCTGGCCTTCTCGGCCTTACCCAGGAAAGTTTCGTCCGCCTCGACCGTCTTATCCTTGCCGCCCAGCGGCGAGGGATCGGTGTCCGCCATCGCTTCGCGGATGCGATGTGAAAGGAACCAAGCCGACTTGTAGGTGATGTTCAAAGTGCGGGCGAGTTGGTTGCTGGAAATGCCCTTCTTGCTCGACGCCATGAGCCGGAAGGCCAGGAGCCACTTATGCAGCGGGATATGGGACCTTTCGTAAACAGTCCCGGTACGGACTGTGAACTTGTCCTGGCAGGCTTCGCAGTAGTACCAGCCCGGACCCATCGACTTCCCGGCCAGGGGGCGCGATTCGCCCAAGGCCCCACAGAGGGGGCAGCTATCCGGCTTCCCGCCCGGCCAGCGGATATGCTCCAGGTGCTTCCTGGCGGCGGCTTCGTTCGTGTAGCAGGGGGAAGAAAGTTCAATAGGTGTCATGGGTTAGCTCCATTGACGCCTAATCTAGCAAGTTCCATCGTATCAGTCAAGTATATAGTCTTGGTAGATAACAAGAACAAAAAGGGATCAAAAATATTCGCAGAGCCCTCTTGTATTTAACCTACTTGTTATTTAACTTACTGGTTATGAAAAATCTCGATACTACCTACGCAGCCCTGGCCGACGCCACCCGCCGCGCCATCCTGGCTCGCCTGGCGCTGGGCGAAGCCACAGTGGGAGAGATTGCCGAGCCCTTCCCCATTTCGGGCCCCGCCATCTCCCGCCATCTGAAGGTCCTGGAGGAAGCGGCGCTGATCGCCCGCACCCGGCGCGGCCAGCAGTTTGTCCTGCGCCTCAATCCGGAAGGCCTGAAAAGCGCGCAAGAGTGGCTGGACTATTACCGCGCCTTCTGGACCCAGGCCTTCGACCGCCTGGACGGCCATCTTGAGCGCAATCCCCAAGCAGCAACCCCAAAAGCAGCAACCCCAAAAGCAACCAAGGAGAATGAGTAGCCATGCCCCATACCCTCGAAATGACCCGTATCTTCAACGCCCCACCCGCGCGCGTTTTCGCCTGCTTCACCAGCCAGGAGGAATGGAGCGGCTGGGCCGGCTCCCGCGAAGCGCCCGGTGAGGTCACCTTGCTGGAGCCGCGCGTCGGCGGACGCTATCGCATGGTGATGCACCGCCCCGACGGCGTTGAGATGGCCGTAGGCGGCGTATTCCAGGTGCTGGACGAGCCTACGCAACTGGCCTTCACCTGGAAGTGGGAGCATGGCCAGGACACCACCTTGATCACCATCTTCCTGCGCGATGTCGGCGGCAAGACCGAGATGCATTTCCGTCATGAAGGCTTTGCCACCGAGGACGACCGCAACAATCACAACAAGGGCTGGACCAGCGCGCTGGAAAATCTGGACGCCTTCCTTGCCGCCGGCCAGCGCCGGAAAGGCGCGGTTCTGGAAGGTGCGGCATAAAGGGAAATATCCGCATCAATCAAGCAAGGGGCGCCGTGGCCATGCGGCGCCTCTTGTCTTTTCAACCAATCGATAAATGAACCGCGCTAATGCGGCGCGTGCAGGCCCTCAACCAGCCTGCCCTGATCCAGCAGCATGGCGCGATCCATGCGTGACGCCAGTTCGAAATTATGGGTGGCGATCAATGCCGCCAAGCCTTGCGCGCGGGTGATTTCAATCAAGGCATCGAACACGCCGCCCGCGGTGCGGGGATCCAGATTGCCGGTGGGTTCGTCCGCCAAAAGCAGCTTGGGCCGATTGGCCAGGGCGCGGGCGATGGCGACACGCTGCTGCTCGCCGCCGGACAATTGCGACGGCCGGTGGGTGAGCCGCGCGCCCAGGCCCAGCACGGTCAACAGCCGCGCCGCCTCTTTCGCCGCCTCGGCGCGGGATTTTCCCGCGATCATCTGCGGCAGGATCACATTCTCCAGCGCGTCGAATTCCGGCAACAGATGATGGGCCTGATAGACAAAGCCCACCCGGTCACGCCGGATGCGGGTGCGCTCGCCATCGGGCAATTGCGAGGCGGCCACGCCTTCGATGAAAATCTCGCCGCCCGTGGGGGCTTCCAAAAGGCCGGCGATATGCAGCAGCGAGGATTTGCCGGCGCCGCTTTGACCCACCAGGGCGACAATCTCGCCCGCCTTGAGCGAAAGGCTCAAGCCGCTGAACACTTCCAGCTGGCCTTCGCCTTCCTTGTAGCGGCGGGTGATGTCCTTGAGCCTGAGCACTTCACTCATAGCGCAGCGCCTCGACCGGATCGAGCCGCGCCGCTCGCCAGGAAGGATACAGCGTGGCGAGGAAACTCAAGGTCAGCGCCATCACGACCACGCCGATCACTTCCGCGGGATCAAGCGTGGCCGGCATCTTGGCAAGGAAATAGACCGTCTGGTCAAACAAAGGGGTACCGGTCAAGCGCTGCAAGGCCTGGCGGATGCTTTCAATATTGGCGCAGAACAAGACCCCCACCAGAAAACCCAAAAAGGTTCCCGCCACGCCGACACTCATGCCCGCAATCAGGAATATCCGCATGATCGCGCCGCGGGGCGCGCCCATGGTGCGCAGGATGGCAATGTCCTGGGACTTGTCTTTTACCAGCATGATCAGGCCGGAAATGATGTTCAGCGCCGCCACCAGAACGATCAGCGACAGGATCAGGAACATCACATTGCGTTCGACCTCCACAACCTCGAAAAAGGCGCTGTTGTTGTCCTGCCAGGGTATCGCGCGGGTCATCGGGCCCGCGGCCCTCATCAGCGCCGGCAGCATCATTGTGTCGGCATCGGGACTGGTGAGCATCACTTCAATCCCGCTCACCGTGTCGCCATAGTTGAAATAGGCCTGGGCCTCATCCAGCGGCATGAAGACATAGTAGTTGTCGTAAAGCGTGTTGCCGACGCGGAACAGGCTGATGATGTGGTAGGTCTTGACGCGGGGCGTGGTGCCGAAGGGGGTGATATTGCCCCTGGGCGCGATCAGGGTGATCTCGCCTCCCGCTTGCAGGCCCAGCTTGTTGGCAAGACCCGAACCCACGATCACCGCATCGTCGCCCTGGAAATTCGGCACCGAACCGGCCAGCAACTTGCCATTGAGCGCCGTGATCTTAGTCAGGTCCTCGCGCCGGATGCCGCGCACGGCTGCGACTTCGTTATAGCCGCTATGGGTGGCCATCGCCTTGCCGTCGACGATCGAAGTGGCCTTCACCACCCCCGGCACCTTCAGGATGCGGCCTGCCACCTGATCGTAATCGGCCAGGCTGCCCATTTGCGCCTGGATGGTGACATGGCCGGAAAGGCCCAGGATACTGTTGAGCAGCTCCACCCGGAAACCGTTCATCACGCTCATCACAATGATGAGCGCGGCGACGCCTATCATGATCCCCAGCAAGGAGAGGATCGAGATGACCGAAATCACGCTTTCCTTGCGCTTGGCGCGCAGATAGCGGGCGGCGATCATCCACTCAAAGGGCGCAAAGGCGCCCGTATTCCGGGAAGCTGATTCAGGCATGCGGCCACCGTAAGGGGGTCTTGTAAAACCGTCCACCCGCAAAGCCTTGCGCGGGGCGGCCCCCTGGCCCCATACCGGTGCGATGGTTCCCGCCCCCAGCGATTCCTTTAGCCGCACCCGCCGGATTGAACTGATCGCCCTGTTCGGGGTTCTGACGGTCTTCACCCCCATCGGCATCGATCTCTATTTGCCCGCGCTGCCCACCATCGCGCGGGAGTTCGGCACGCCCATTGCGGCAATCGAACATTCCCTGGCGGCCTTCTTCCTGGGGCTGTGCATTGGTCAGGCGATGGTGGGTCCGCTTTCCGACCGTTTCGGGCGGCGCTGGCCCATTCTGGGAGGACTGGCCTTGTACATGCTGGGCGCCACCGGCTGCGCTTTGGCGCAAGGTCCCATCACCCTCGACATTGCGCGCTTTGTGGAAGCGGTGGGCGGCTGCGCCGGCACGGTGCTGGCGCGGGCCTGTGTGCGCGACCTGTTCCCGCCCAACCAGGCGGCGCGCATCTTCGCCCAGATGCTGTTGATCCTGTCAGCCTCGCCCTTGTTCGCGCCCTTTGTCGGCGGCTGGCTGCTGCCCTTGACCGGCTGGCGCAGCCTGTTCTGGCTGCAAGGCGGCGCGGCCCTGCTCACTTTAGCTTTTGTCTGGCAGCTTTTGCCGGAAAGCCATCCCGGCTCCGACCGCCGGCTGCATCCTTTGCATGTGCTGAAGGATTATTGGGATATTTTGCGCGACCGGCGCTTTTTCCGTTTCATCATTCCCGCCACCCTGACCGGCGGCGGCATCTATGTCTTCCTCACGGGCTGGCCGCATGTGGTGATCGACATCTTTCATGTCCGCCCGGAATATTTCGGTTTCACCTTTGTGCTCAACGGGGTCGGGCTGGTGATGTTCAGCCAGGGCGCGGCCTGGTGGTTGAAGCACCGGCCGGGCGAACCGCTGTTTTTATTCTGCCTGGCGGCCGCCGCCGCCAGCGCACTGCTGGCGCTGGGTTTTGCCTTTCAGGGCTGGGGCGGGCTGTTGAGCCTGTTGCCCTTCACCTTTGTCTATTGCGGCCTGATCGGTCCCATCAACGCCACCGCGGCGGGGCTGGCGATGCGCGATTTCGGACATGCGGCCGGCATGGCCTCGGCGCTGGCCGGCATTCTGCTGTATGGCGGGGGCGCCCTTGCCTCCATGGCCATGGGGTCCTTTGTTACCCCCAAAACGCCGGTGCCGTTGACCGGGCTGATGGCGCTGTTCGGCACCCTTGGCGTGGCGACTTATCTGCTGTTCAGGCCCCGTCCGGCGGGCTAAGAACGCTCGTCTTTTCTGGAGCCTTTCCATGCAGCGCGCCCTTGACGTCAACCGCAGCCGGTTCGCCGACTGGTACCAGGCGGTGGTGCGCGACGCCGATATGGCGGAGAGCTCGCCGGTGCGCGGCGCCATGGTGATCAAGCCCTGGGGCTATGGCGTATGGGAGCAGATCCAGCAGGAATTGGACCGCCGCATCAAGGCGACGGGACATGAGAATTGCTATTTCCCCATGTTCATTCCCCTCTCCTTCATCGCCAAGGAGGCCGAGCATGTCGAAGGCTTCGCCAAGGAAATGGCGGTGGTCACCCATCACCGGCTGAAGAATATCGACGGGAAATTGCAACCCGATCCGGACGCCAGGCTGGAAGAGCCGCTGGTGGTGCGCCCCACTTCCGAGACCATCATCGGGGACGCCTTCGCCCGCTGGATCAAGAGCCATCGCGACCTGCCGCTGCTGATCAACCAATGGGCCAATGTGGTGCGCTGGGAGATGCGGCCCAGGCTGTTTTTGCGCACCACCGAATTCCTTTGGCAGGAAGGCCATACCGCCCATGCCAGCGAACAGGATGCGGTCGAGGAAACCAGGCGGATGCTGGAAGTCTATCGCGCCTTTGCCGAGGATGTCCTGGCCATGCCGGTGATCGCGGGCGAGAAGCCGGAGAATGAGCGTTTCCCCGGCGCGGTGAACACCTATTCCATCGAGGCGATGATGCAGGACGGCAAGGCGCTGCAGGCCGGCACCTCGCATTTCTTAGGGACCCATTTTGCCGAAGCCCAGAACATCCGCTTCCAGAATGACGCCGGCGGCATGGACTTCTGCAACACCACCAGCTGGGGCGTATCCACCCGCCTGGTGGGCGGGGTGATCATGACCCATGGCGATGATGACGGCTTGCGCCTGCCCCCGGCCATCGCGCCCAAGCAGATCGTGGTGGTGCCCATGCTGCGCGACAAGCCCGAGGATGCCGAGGTGCTGGGCTATTGCGAGGCGCTGGTGGCCACGTTGAACAAGGAACGTGCTTTCGGCCAGCCCTTGCGCGCCCATCTCGACAGCAAGAAAACCAAGTCTGCGGAAAAGCGCTGGAACTGGGTGAGGCGCGGCGCGCCCCTGATCCTGGAAATCGGCCCGCGGGACGCGGCCGCCGGCCAGGTCACCTATATGCGGCGCGACATGCTGCGCGACGGCGACAAGGTCAAATCCATCGCCAAACCGCGCCAGGACTTCCTGGAGATGGCGGTGCAGCTTTTGGAGGAGATCCAGGCGGGGCTTTACGCCGAGGCCAAGGCGCGGCTGGACGGCAATATCAAAAGCGGCGTCACCGATTGGAACGGCGTGGAGGAGTATTTTGCCGGCGGCGATGACGAGTTTAAGGGCTGGCTGAAAGTGGCCTGGTCAAAGCCGGGCGGGGCGGAGCTGGACGCGGTGGATCAGAAACTGAAGGGGCTGAAGCTCACCATCCGCAACGCGCCGCTGCAGCAGCCGGAAAGTTTTGCGCCATGTCTGTTTACGGGAAAGCCGGGTGTGGAAGAGATCCTGATCGGGCGGGCTTATTAAACCCGGCTGAAGACCTCGAACAGCACGACGGCGGCGCTGACGATGGTGAACAGGCTGAACAACGGACGCGCCACAGAACGCTTGCGCGGATGGAAGATCCATTTCTTGGGATAAGCAGGCTCGTCGTCGTAAAGCGTCCAGCTGTCCTGAAACATCGTCGCGCCCTTCTGCGGTCTGAGAACAATGCTAGGCGCGTCCGGTTACCGGCCGTTTAATGGATGCCGTAAAATCCCTGCTATCCCGCGCTAATGCACGGCGGTGCAGGGCGGCGGGTTGAGCAGCGGTTCCAGCTTCCTGCCGTCGAGGCTGATGTAAGTGCTGTCACCCCCCAAGGCGGCCGGATTGCCACCGGTACTCCGAGTGGACTGGTTGCCGGGGCCTTTACCCTGTGACCCGGGTTGGCGATTGGCGGCCAGGGGAATGGCGATGGAGTCGGGCACCGGCACCGGGCGGGACTCCACATCGGCCGTAATCACGGCTTTGCCATTGGCATCCAGGCCTTGCGCATAATCCACCCCCGCCGCGCAGGGGTCGCTGGGACCGCCGTCCAGCAGCGGATCGGGCTTGGAGGGCTGGGGGATAGACGCGGCCACGGCCAGCCCCGCCACGACAAGCGGCAAGGTCAGGGCCGCGATTCCGGCTCCCCGCCTCACGAAATTAAATTGCTTATGTTGCACCGCAGCAATTCCACTTATGTCGTGACTTGAATAGTGAAGCACTATATCAACCAACCCATAAAAGAACGTGACCGCGCAAAGAACGGCCAAGTTCGGGGAGAAATTCAAAAGGCCGGGGCCAAAAGCTCCGGCCTTTCTGTTTGGCGCCCGTCGAAAGCTGGATGCCGCCGGCAGACCGCCGCTTGCAATTGGGCCGTGCCGGACGCTCGATGACGCCTCAAGACAGGGGGTTCGCATGCGTTTCCGGTTTTCCGCTGCCGCGCTGGTGTTGGCCGTGTCCCTGGCCGCCATGCCGCAAGCCTGGGCGATGAGCATTCAAGCCGCCATTGCCGATCCCAAGCGCCCCGCCGATCAGGTGGCGCAGGATGTTTTGCGCAAGCCGGAACAGATGCTGGTCTTTGCCGGCATCAAGCCCGGCCAGCAGATCGCCGATTTCCTGCCGGGCGGCGGCTATTTCACTCGCCTGTTCAGCGATGTGGTGGGGTCGGCCGGACACGTCACCATGCTGGAAACCACGCGCTGGGGGGCGGAGAACGTCGCCTCCGACCAGAAAGTGATCGATGACGGCTACAAGAATGTCAGCCTGGACACCGCCGCCTTCGGCCAGTTCACCCTCGCGGCGCCGGTCGATCTATTCTGGACTTCGCGCAACTATCACGATCTGTTGATCGCCAAATATGGCGTCGTCGAGATGGCGGCGTTCAACCGTCACGTCTTTGCCTCGCTCAAGCCGGGCGGCCTCTATATCGTGCTGGACCACAGCGCTCCGGACGGCACCGGCTCCAGCCTCACCGCCACGACGCATCGTATCGATGAGGCCCTGGTCAAGTCGCAGGTGGAAGCCGCCGGTTTCAAGTTCGAGGGCGAAAGCACGTTACTGCGTAATCCGGCGGATGACCGCAAACTGTCGGTCTTCGACAAGAAGATCCAGGGCCACACCGACCAGTTCCTGCTGAAATTCCGCAAGCCTCGTTAGTCGATTTAAAGCTCCAGCCAGCCGAAGCCGATGGCGGCATAGAATATCACCCACAGAACCGCGGCCACGGCCAGCGCGATCAGCGCTTTCTTCTTCAGCTGCGGATTGAGCGGTGCGCCGCTTTCCGGATCGCGTTCGCTGCCCAGCCCCACCGGCAACAGGCAGAACAGGCAGAGGAACCACAACACCGCATAGGCGCTGAACAAAACAACGATGTGCAAAAAGCCCGGCAGGGTCACAGCTCACTCACCAACACACGCGTTATGGGCTTCTTACCCCACGCATCTTGCGCCGCGCGGCGCGCGGCACGGCGCACATTCTCGGCCAGATCGTCGGGATCGCTTTTCTTGTTGCCTTCCAGCGTCTCCTCCACCGCCTTCAGCACCGCTTCTTCCACCGGCTCGGGCATGCCTTCACCCAGCACCACAGGCGGCGCCGCAATGCGGCCCTTGTGATCCAACACCAGCGACACCACCAGCAATCCGGCAAAACCCATGGCGCGGCGGTCCTTGGCGAGCCCGGCGCCTTCCGCCACCAGCACCCGCCCGTCCAGATGGATGCGGCCGGCCGGCACTTCGTCGATCAGTTCGGGGCGGCCCGGCGCCAGGCGGAATAGCTGGCCGTTTTCCGGCACCAGCGCCTGCGGCACCTGCAATTCCTTGGCCAGCTTGGCGTGCGCCACCTGGTGGCGCATCTCGCCATGCACCGGCAAGGCCAGTTTGGGCCGGATCCAGCGATACATCTGGGCCAGCTCGTCGCGGCAGGGATGGCCGCTGACATGGATATGATGGTCTTCCACGGTCAGAAGCCCCACCCCGCGCCCTGCCAGCTTGTTCTGGATCTCGGCGATGGCGAGTTCGTTGCCCGGAATGACACGGCTGGAAAAGATCACCGTGTCGCCTTCGCCCAGGCTGACATGGGGATGGCTGTCGGAGGCGATGCGGGCCAGCGCGGCGCGCGGCTCGCCCTGGCTGCCGGTGCACATATAAAGCACCTTGTGCGGCGGCAGATCGGCCGCTTCCGTCTCGTCCAGCACCGGCGGGAAGTCCTTCAGATAACCGGTCTCCCGCGCCGCCTCCACCATCTTCTGCATCGAGCGGCCGACCAGCGCGATCTTGCGGCCGTGCGCTTTCGCGGCGCGCGCCACGGTGTCCAGCCGCGCCACATTGGAGGCAAAGCCGGTCACCGCCACCCGGCCTTTCAAGGTGCCGACCAGCTGGATCAGCGTGTCCCGCACACTGGCTTCCGAGCCCGAACTGCCCGGCACCAGGGCGTTGGTGGAATCGCAGACCAAGGCCAACACACCTTCATTGCCCAGCCTTTCCAGCGCCTGCGCGTCGGTCTGCTCGCCCAGAATGGGATCGGGATCGATCTTCCAGTCGCCGGTATGGGCCACAACGCCCAGCGGCGTGCGGATGGCCAAAAGATTGGGCTCCAGGATGGAATGGGTGATGGAAATGAAATCCAGATTGAACGGACCCAGGGTGAGCTGGCCGCCCACCGGCACTTCTTTCATCGGCACCTTTCCCGTCAGCCCCGCTTCTTCCAGCTTGCCCGCGATCAGCCGGGCGGTGAAAGGCGTGGCATAGACGGGGCAGCGCAGCGAAGGCCATAAGGGCGCGATGGCGCCGATATGGTCCTCATGGGCATGGGTGGCGATGATGCCCAGCACATTCTCGCGCTGTTCGGTGAGATAACGGATGTCGGGCATGATCAGGTCCACGCCGGGCGTATGGCCTTCGCGCCCGAACAGGACGCCGCAATCCACGATGATCCATTGCCGGTCGTCCGGCGGGCCGAAGCCATAGGCATTGAAATTCATGCCGATCTCGCCAGAGCCGCCCAAGGGCAGGAAAACCAGCTCGTCCTGAACGAAACGGTCTTTCTTAGCCATTATTTGGCATTACGGGCGTGGATCAGCATCAATCCGCGCATGGTGAGATCAGGATCGATGTGATCGATGGCGGGGATGTCGGGACGGAAGAGATGCGCCAGCCCGCCTGTCGCCACCACCGTCATGGGCTTGCCATATTCGCGCTTGATGCCCTCGATCAAGCCGCCGATCAGGCCGACATAGCCCCAATATACCCCGGACTGCATGCTGGAGACGGTGTCGCGGCCGATCACCTTCTGAGCGCGATGGATGGCGACACGGGGCAGCAGCGCCGCGGCCTGGTGCAGCGCCTCGATCGACAGATTGGCGCCCGGCGCGATCACGCTGCCGTCAAAGGCGCCGTCTGTCGAGACAATGTCGAAATTGGTGGCGGTGCCGAAATCCACCACAATCGCCGCGCCCTTGTAGCGTTCATGGGCCGCCACGGTGTTGCACAACCGGTCGGCGCCGACCGTCTCGGGGCGGTCGACCTTGGGCTTGGGCCCCAGATCCAGCGCCGGATCGCCCACCAGAAGCGGCTCGGTTTTCACATATTTGCGGCAGAGGTCGCGCAGATCGAACAGCACCGCCGGCACGACGGTGGCGATGATGGCGGCTTTCAGATCGGTGAAGGTCAGCCCCTCCAGCGCCAATAGCTGACTGAGCCACACCGCATACTCGTCGGACGTGCGCGAGACTTGCGTCACCGCCCGCCATTGGGCGCGCATCTTCTCTCCCTCATACAGGGCAAAGACGATGTTGGTATTACCGGCGTCGATCGCTAACAGCAAAGGAACCTCTTTTTGTTTCTCGGCGCTGTTTTTTTGGTCGCGCGGCCGGACGGAAAACCGGTTCGCGGGCTGAAGCCCGCTCCCACTTTTCCTGGCCGACGCTCCGCCAGCATCAGAAAAACACCTCGCCAGCGGCGATGGCGCGCAACCGCCCCTGCTGCTTGAGCAGCAGCGCCCCGCTATGGTCGATGCCCTCGAATATGCCCTCACAGGTTTCGGCCGGCAGCCGGGCGCGGATGGGAGCGCCCAGGCCGGCGGCCCGCGCCAGCCAGGCGTCGCGTATGGTGTCGAAGCCATTCGTCATCCAGCCATCATACCAATGGGCAAAGCGCATCGCGAGGACGGTCAGGGCGTTCTCGGATGACGGCGGCGCAAGCCCCAGTTGCGCCAAAGAGGTGGCTGGGAATTCCGTTCCTTCCGGGAAGCTTGCCAGATTGATGCCGATGCCCACGGCCAGCCAGCCTTGCTGGACGTCGCCTTCCAGCAGAATTCCGGCCAGCTTCCTGCCTTCGGCCAGCACATCGTTGGGCCATTTGACTGAAATCGCGGCGGACGGCGCGAAATGCGAGGCCGTATCGGCGGCCGCCAGCGCCGCCACAAAGGAAAGCTGACCGATGGTTGCCGGCGGCGCGCTGGGTCTCAGCAGCAGGGTGGCGGCGAGATTGGCTTGGCCGCTATCCCAGGCCCTGCCCCTTCGGCCGCGTCCCGCCGTCTGGCGCGCGGCGCTGATCCACAGCGGACCGGGTTCGCCCGCTTCGGCCAGGCGGCGTGCCTCGCTATTGGTGGAATCCAGTTCCTCGTAGCGGACCTGGCCAAAGCCCTTGGGCCAGATGGTCAAGGAAGCAATGCTTTCGCGGCCGCGTCCGCGGCATTGATCACCGGCGAGGCCGCGAAGATGAACAGCAGCGCCACCGCGCCGGACAGCAGCATGATGGCGCGCGAACCCAGGGCCGCCTGACCATCCAGCGCATCCGCCGGTTCGTCAAAGAACATCACCTTCACCAAGCGCAGGTAATAGACCAGGCCTATGGCGCTGGCGAGCACGCCCAGGACGGCGGGCCAAACCAGCCCGGCCTGGATGGCGGCCAGGAAGACATAGAATTTGGCGAAGAAACCGGCCAAGGGCGGCAGGCCCGCCAGGCTGAGGAACAGCATGGAGAACAGCACCGCCAGCTTGAGGTCGGTGCGCGCCAGGCCAGCGAGATCGGAAATTCCTTCCACCGCCTTGCCGCCGCGCCGCATCGCCTGGATGCAGGCGAATACGCCCAGATTGGTGGCGACATAGATGGCGAGATAGATCAAGACGCCGCGCGCGCCCAGCGTGGTGCCCGCCGCCAGGCCCAGCAGCGCGTAACCCATATGGCCGATGGAACTGTAGGCCATCAGCCGCTTGATGTTGCTCTGGCCGATGGCCGCGACGGCGCCCAGCGCCATGGACAGCACCGAGATGAAGACGATGATCTGGCGCCATTGATGCAGCAGATCGGGGAACGGGGTGAGGATGGCGCGCAGGAACAGGCACAGCGCCGCCACCTTGGCGGCGGTGGCAAAATAGGCGGTGATGGGAGTGGGCGCGCCCTCATACACGTCAGGCGTCCACATATGGAACGGCACGGCGGAGACCTTGAAGGCCAGGCCCGCGATCAGGAACACGATGCCGAAGATCACGCCCAGGCCGGGAGTGCCGGCATGCGTCACCGCCGCGATGGCGGAAAAATAGGTGGTGCCGGTGAAGCCGTAGATCAGGGAAATGCCGTACAGCATCATCCCCGACGACAGCGCCCCCAGGACGAAATATTTGAGTCCCGCCTCGCTGGAGCGCAGATGATCGCGATTGAAGGCCGCCAGCACATACAGCGCCAAGGATTGCAGCTCCAGCCCCATATAGAGCGACAGGAAGCTGGCCGAGGACACCATCAAGAGCATGCCCAGGGTGGAAATCACCATCAGCACCGGCAACTCAAAGCGCGACAGATTGATGTCGGAAAAGAACTCACCCGCCAGCAGGATGGAGAATGCGGATCCACCCAGGATCAAGAGCTTGGCGAAACGCGAGAAACCGTCGGCGACGAATGCGTCGCGGAAGGCGGTGGCGTGCTCCGGCCCCATCACCGTGGCCGCACCCGCCGCCGCCAACAGCGCGATGGCGCCCCAGCTGATGGCGGACGCGCTTTTTTCGCCCGCGATGGCGCCCGCCAGCAGCAATGCCATGGCGCCCACCGCCAGGATCAGCTCGGGCAACAGAACCAGAAGATCGGCCTGAAGGGTCATTGGACGGTTCCCTTCTGGACCACGGCAACTTTGTGGGAGTGCTCAATCGCCAAAGCCGCCTTGTTGTCGCTGATCAGCTTGGCCACCGCCGGCGTGGTCACGTCCAGGACCGGCTTGGGATAAAAGCCCAGGGCGATAGTGATCACCACCAGTGGTGCAAGAATCGCGATTTCACGCGCCGTCAAATCCTCGATCGCCTGCAAGGACGGCTTGACCAGGGAGCCAAAGATGATGCGGCGATAGAGATACAGCGCATAGGCCGCCGACAGGATCACGCCGGTGGCGGCGAAAATCGCGATCCAGCTGTTGTGCAGGAAGGCGCCCAGCATGGTGAGGAATTCGCCGATGAAGCCTGACGTCCCCGGCAGGCCGACATTGGCGAGGGTGAACACCATGAAGCAGGCGGCATAAAGCGGCATGCGGTTGACCAGCCCGCCATAAGCGGCGATCTCGCGGGTATGCATGCGGTCATAGACCACGCCCACACAGAGAAACAGCGCACCCGACACCACGCCGTGCGAAAGCATCTGGAAGATGCCGCCTTCCACGCCCTGATGCGTCACAGTGAAGATGCCCATGGTGACAAAACCCATATGCGCCACCGAGGAATAGGCGATCAGCTTCTTCATGTCCTCCTGCGCCAAGGCCACCAGCGAGGTGTAGATGATGGCGACAATGGAGAGGGTGAAGACCAGGGGGGCGAACATTTCCGACGCGGCCGGGAACATGGGCAGCGAGAAGCGCAGGAAGCCGTAACCACCCATCTTCAACAGAATACCCGCCAGAATGACGGAGCCCGCGGTCGGCGCCTCGACATGGGCATCCGGCAGCCAGGTATGGACCGGCCACATCGGCATCTTGACCGCGAAGCTGGCGAAGAAGGCCAGCCAGAGGAAGGTCTGCATGCCGGGCGGGAAATGCGGGTTCGCCAGAAGTTGGGTGATGTCGCTGGTGCCGGTGTACCAATACATGCTCATGATCGCGAGCAGCATCAACACCGAGCCGACAAAGGTGTAGAGAAAGAATTTGAAGCTGGCATAGACGCGCCGTTTGCCGCCCCAGATGCCGATGATCAGGAACATCGGGATCAGCCCGCCTTCGAACAGCACATAGAACAGCACCAGGTCGAGGGCGCAGAACACCCCGATCATCATGGTCTCCAGCACCAGGAAGGCGACCATATATTCGGCGACGCGGGTCTCTATCGATTCCCAGCTGGCGGCGATGCAGAACGGCATCAAGCCGGCGGTCAGCACCACGAACAGCATGGAAATGCCATCCACGCCCATGTGATAGGAGATGCCGCCGCCCAGCCAGTCATGCTTTTCGACCAGTTGGAAGCCGGGATTGCTGGGATCGAATCCGGCCCACATCACCAGCGACAGGATAAAAGTGACGATGGTGGTGCCCAGCGCGATCCAGCGCGCGCTGGCGGGGGAGGACAATAGCAGGATCGCGGCCGCGCCCAGCAGCGGCACGAAAGTCACCAGCGACAGAATGGGAAGGCTCATGGCGCGCCTCCCAGGCTGTAGGCAAACCAGGTTGCCAGCGCCACCACGCCCAACAGCATGGCCAGGGCATAGTGATAGACATAGCCGGTCTGCAACCGCACGGCGCCGCGGCTGGCGTCCAATATCCGCGCGGAAATCCCGTCCGGGCCCAGCCCATCGATGATGCTGCCGTCGCCGCGCTTCCACAGGAAGCGGCCCAGCCAGAAAGCGGGGCGCACAAACAGGAAGTCGTACAACTCGTCGAAGTACCATTTGTTGTAGAAGAACAGGTAGAGCATGCCCCGGCGGTCCGCCAGCTTCTTAGGCAGATCGGGATGCAGGATGTAGTAGTAGAAGGCGATGGCGAAGCCGATGATGGTGACAGTCAGCGGCGCCAGTTCCACCCATGCCGGCAGAGAAGCTTCCTCGCCGCTTCCGACAAAGATCGACGCCCGCCAGAATTCATGCGCGCCTTCGCCCATGAAATAGCGGTTGAAGGCCATGCCGGCGAACACCGCCCCGACCGCCAGCAAGAACAGCGGCACCAGCATCACTTTGGGCGATTCATGCACCTCTTCCAGCTTGGGCAGTTCGTGCTGGTGATGGGCGAGATCGTGGTCGTCGCCGCTCATCAGCGGCTCTTCGGAATGTTCGTCGGCGTGATGAACGCCGTCGGCGCCGCGATAGCGGCCATGGAAGGTCATCAGGAACTGGCGCCAGCTATAGAAGCTGGTCATGCCCGCCGAGACGATCAGCAAGGTGAAGGCGTAAGACGTCATGCTGCGATGGCCGGCGAAGGCGGCATTGATGATGGCGTCCTTGGAATAGAAACCGGCCAGGCCGATGCCTAGATAAGGAATGCCCACCCCGGTGAGCGCCAGATTGCCGATCAGCATCATCGCCCAGGTGAAGGGGATGGCCTTGGCCAGCCCGCCCATCTTCCGCATGTCCTGCTCATGATGCATGGAATGGATCACCGCGCCCGCCGACAGGAACAGCAGCGCCTTGAAGAAGGCATGGGTGAAAAGATGGAACATGGCGGCGTTGTAGGCGGACACGCCGGCGGCGGCGAACATGTAGCCCAGCTGCGAACAGGTCGAGTAGGCGATCACCCGCTTGATGTCGTTCTGGAACAGGCCGACGGTGGCGGCAAAGAAGGCGGTCGAGGCGCCGATGAAAGTGACGAATTCCAGCGCCGCGGGCGAAAGCTGGAACATGGGCGAACAACGGCAGACCAGGAACACGCCCGCCGTCACCATGGTGGCGGCATGGATCAGGGCGGAGACGGGGGTCGGGCCTTCCATGGCGTCGGGCAGCCAGGTGTGCAGTCCCAACTGGGCCGACTTGCCCATCGCGCCCACGAACAACAGCAGACAGAGCGTGGTGAGAATGTCGACGCTGTGGCCGGCGAAGATGAAGCTCTTGCCCACCATGGAGGGCGCGGCGGCGAACACCGCGTCAAAGTCCAGGGTGTGGAACACCGCCCACACCCCGAAAATGCCCAGGGCAAAGCCGAAGTCGCCGACCCGGTTGACGATGAACGCCTTGATGGCGGCGGCGTTGGCGGACGGGCGGGTATACCAGAAGCCGATCAGCAGATAGGACGCCAGGCCCACCCCCTCCCAGCCGAAGAACAGCTGCAGGAAATTGTTGGCGGTCACCAGCATCAGCATGGCGAAGGTGAACAGCGACAAATAGGAGAAGAAGCGCGGCCGGCACGGGTCTTCGGCCATGTAACCGATGGAATAAAGGTGCACCAGCGAGGACACGCCGGTCACCACCACCAGCATCACCGCGGTGATGCTGTCGATCCGTACCGTCCAGTCGGCGGCGAACGCGCCGGAATGAATCCAGGGCAGGACGGGAATGATATAGTTGTGGCCATCAATGGCGACGTCCTTGAACGCCACCACCGACAGAGCGGCGGAGGCGAACAGCAGGCCGGTTGTCACCAGCTCGCTGGCCCGCGCTCCGATCACGCGGCCGAAAAGCCCGGCAATGGCCGAGCCGAGAATGGGGAGGAAGACGATCAGCGAATACATCTTCAACCCTTCATCACATTGACGTCCTCAACCGCGATGGTGCCGCGGTTGCGGAAATAGACCACCAGGATTGCCAGGCCGATGGCCGCCTCCGCCGCCGCCACGGTGAGGATGAACAGGGCGAATACCTGGCCCACCAGATCGCCCAGGGCGGCGCTGAAAGCGACGAAATTGATGTTCACCGCCAAAAGGATCAGCTCCACCGACATCAGGATGATGATGATGTTCTTGCGGTTGAGGAAAATGCCCATCACCCCGATGGTGAACAGGATCGCCGCGACGGTGAGATAGTGGGTCAGCCCGATAGTCATCTCACGCCCCTTCCTGCTGCGCGCCTTGGCCAGGCTGGATATCGACCAGCTCGACGGCAAGCGCGGCGGTGCGGGCATTCTGCCGCGCGATCACCTGGCGGCGCACGCCGGGGCGCGAACGCAAGGTCAGCACAATGGCGCCGATCATGGCGACCAGCAGCACCAGGCCGGCGATCTGGAAGTAATAGACATAGTCGGTATAGAGGATATGCCCCAGGGCGGCGGTATTGGTGACGCCGGGCGGGGTGGCGCTGGCCAGCGCGTTTTTGGCGGCGGGCTTCAGAACCCATACGCTGCCGGCCATCACCAGTTCCGCCACCAGGATCAGCCCGACCAGAACGCCGAACGGCAGATATTGCAGCGCGCCGCGCTTCAACTCGGCGAAATCGATGTCCAGCATCATCACCACGAACAAAAACAGCACGGCGACGGCGCCGACATAGACCACCACCAGGATCATCGCCAAAAACTCCGCCCCCAGCAGCACGAACAGGCCGGCGGCGTTGAAGAAGGCCAGGATCAAAAACAGCACCGAATGCACGGGATTGCGCGCGGCGATCACCATGACCGCCGAAGCGATCAGGATCGCGGCAAAAAAATAGAAGGCGAGTGCTGCAAGCATCTTGTTCTCGTTGGCCTATCTATACGGCGCGTCCATTTCCAGATTGCGGGCGATTTCACGTTCCCAGCGGTCGCCATTGGCGAGCAGCCGGGCCTTGTCGTAATAGAGTTCCTCGCGCGTCTCGGTGGAGAATTCGAAATTCGGCCCCTCCACGATCGCGTCGACCGGACAGGCTTCCTGGCAGAAGCCGCAATAGATGCATTTCACCATGTCGATGTCATAGCGGGTGGTGCGGCGCGAGCCGTCTTCGCGCGGCTCCGCCTCGATGGTGATGGCCTGGGCCGGACAGATCGCCTCGCACAGCTTGCAGGCGATGCAGCGTTCCTCGCCATTGGCATAGCGGCGCAGGGCATGTTCGCCGCGGAAGCGGGGGGACAGCGGGCCTTTCTCGAACGGATAGTTCAAGGTCGCCTTGGGCGAGAAGAAATAACGCATCGACAGGAAGAAGCTCTTGATGAACTCCACGAAGAAAATCTGGCGCGCGGTGCGGTCGAAGTCAGCCATGGCGGCCTCTCACAGATGTGGCAGGTGGGGACGGACGAACAGGACGAAAGCCGCCGTCAGCACCACCCAGATCAGGGATGTGGGAAGAAAGATTTTCCAGCCCAGCCGCATCAGCTGGTCATAGCGGTAGCGCGGCACCATCGCCTTCACCATCGCCATCATGAAGAACAGGAAGGCGGTTTTGGCCAGGAGCCAGAAAATGCCCAGGACGGGGATGTTCAGCGGCCAGATATTGATGGGCGACAGCCAGCCGCCCAGGAACAGGATGCTCATCATGGCGCAGAGCATGATCACGTTCATGTACTCGGCCAGGAAGAACAGCAGGAACGGACCGGAGGAATATTCCACAAAGAAGCCCGCCACCAATTCGCTTTCCGCCTCCAGCAGGTCGAAGGGCGGGCGCTGGGTTTCCGCCAGCGATGACACGAAGAAGATCACCAGCATGGGGAACAGGATGGAGAAGAAGTTCCAGTTCAACAGCGCCAAGACGGAAGCGCTTTCCTGGGCATGCACGATCTGGGAAATGTTCAATGAGCCGGCATAAAGCAGCACGGTGATCATCACAAAGCCGATGGAGACTTCGTAGGACACCATCTGGGCCGCCGCCCGCAGGGCAGAAAGGAAGGCATATTTGGAATTCGACGCCCAGCCCGCCATCACCGTGCCATAGACACCCAGCGACGACACCGCGAACAAGTACAGAATGCCAACATTGATGTCGGCGATCACCCAGCCCTTGTTGAAGGGGATCACCGCCCAGGCGATGAAGGCGACCATCACGCTGACCAGGGGCGCCAGGAAGAAGATCACCTTGTTGGCGCCGGCCGGAACGATCACTTCCTTGAGCAGGAATTTGACGGCATCGGCGATGGTCTGCAGCAGGCCGAAGGGCCCCACCACATTGGGGCCACGGCGCATTTGCACCGCCGCCCAGATCTTGCGGTCGGCCAGGATCACCGCCGCCACCGACAGCATCAGGATCAGGCAGATGATGGCGATGAACACAGTCTGGCTGAGGAACCAGGCCCAGCCATAGGGCAGTCCGTGACTTTGCAGGAAGGGAACCAGCGCCATCGCCTACTCCGCCGCCATTTTCTTGGCGCCATGCACCAGTTCCTGGCTGCACTTGGCCATGGTCTCGCTGGCGCGCGCGATCGCGTTGGTCAGGTAATAGTCGTTGATGCCGTAAGTGACCGCCGCATGATCCAGCGGGCCGCCCTCGCCCACCGCGCCCCAGGTGGAAGCCGAGGTGTCGGCGTGCACCGGCGCGGTGTTCAGCTCGGCGAAATGGGTGACGTCCTTCTCAATCGCCGCCACCAGTTGGGCGCGATCGTCGTAAGGAAGCTTCACGCCCAGGTTATCGGACAGCGCCCGCAGAATGGCCCAGTCTTCCTTGGCCTCGCCCGGCGGAAAGGCAGCGCGGCGGCCGCGCTGCACCCGGCCCTCGAAATTCACATACAGCCCGTCTTTCTCGGTATAGGCGGCGCCCGGCAGGATCACATCGGCGTGATGGGCGCCGGCATCGCCATGGCTGCCCTGATAGACCACAAAAGCGCGACCCAGATGGGCGACGTCGAATTCGTCGGCGCCCAACAGATAGATGAAGTCGATCTCGCCCTTTTGCGCGCCGTCGACGATCTTGGCGACATCCCGCCCGCCCGCTCCCGGCAGGAAGCCCAGGTCCAGCGCCGCCACCCGGCTGGCCGCCGCGTGCAGAATGTTGAATCCATTCCAGCCGCCTTCGGCATGGGTGCCGGCGGGACCAATCATGCCGGTGTCACCGGCGATCTTGGCCGCCAGCTTGAGGATCGCGGCGCCATCCTTTCGGGTGATCGCGCCGGACCCCAGAACGATCATCGGACGCTTGGCGTCGGTCAGCACCTTGGCAAAGTCGTGGCTGCCATTGGCGATCTGCTCCAGCACCGCAATGTCAGTGCCGAGCTGTTGTGCGGGATAGGTCAGATCCACCGCCGGGCCGATATTGGCCACTTTCACGCCGCTGGCCAGCCAGGCCTTGCGGATGCGGGCATTCAGCACCGGCGCATCCCAGCGCGGATTGGCGCCCACCAGCAGAATGGCGTCGGCGGCTTCCACGCCCAGGATGGTGGAATTGAACAGGTAAGTCTGGCGCGGCAGCTTTTCGCCGGAGGAATTGGCTCCGACCTTGGCGCCGTCCTGGCGGCAATCCAGATTGGCGACGCGCAAGGCGCCCATCAGGTCTTTCAGCGCCTTGATTTCTTCCGCCGCCGCCAGATCGCCGACAATGGCCGCCATCTTGTCCGGCGTGGTGGATTTCACCCGCGCGGCGATTGTCGCAAAGGCCTCCGGCCAGCTGGCGGGCTTCAGCTTGCCGTTGACGCGCACATAGGGCCGGTCCAGCCGCTGGCGGATGAGCCCGTCACAGGCATGCCGCGCCTTGTCGGAAATCCATTCCTCATTCACTTCTTCATTGAGGCGCGGCAGCACCCGCATCACCTGCGGCCCCCGCGTATCGACGCGGATATTGCAGCCTTGCGCGTCCATCACATCGACGCTTTCGGTCTTGCGCAGCTCCCAGGGCCGGGCATTGAAGGCATAGGGCTTGGAGGTGAGCGCGCCCACCGGGCACAGATCCACCACATTGCCGGACAGTTCGGACGCGAACGCCTTTTCCAGATAGGTGGTGATTTCCATATCCTCGCCGCGGCCGGTGGCGCCCAGGTCCGGCACGCCCGCCACTTCGGTGGCGAAGCGCACGCAGCGGGTGCACTGGATGCAGCGGGTCATGATGGTCTTGACCAGCGGCCCCATATACTTGTCTTCGACGGCGCGCTTGTTCTCGTTGAAGCGGTGGAAGGCGGCGCGGCCATAGCCCATCGCCTGGTCCTGCAGGTCGCACTCCCCGCCCTGATCGCAGATCGGGCAATCCAGCGGATGGTTGATCAGCAGGAATTCCATCACGCCCTCGCGCGCCTTGCGCGCATAAGGGCTGGTGGTGTTGATCCTGGCGGGCGTGCCGTCCTTGTTGGGGAAGATGTCCTTCACCTGCAGCGCGCAAGAGGCCTGCGGCTTGGGCGCGCCCACCCATTCCACCAGGCACATGCGGCAATTGCCCGCCACCGACAGCCGCTCGTGATAGCAGAAGCGCGGAATCTCCGCCCCGGCCTGCTCGCAGGCTTGCAGCAGCGTGATCCCATCATCCGCCTCGATTTCCTTGCCATCGACGATCAGCTTGCGGGTCGGCATCAGGCGCACCGTTTCTCTTGCCAGAGTTTCGCGGACGGCACATCGGCCCAGCCAAAGGCATGTTCGCTGCCGCCATGGGCACGGTAATGCTCCAGCCGCTCGCGCGCCTCCTCCACCGTCGGGAGTTGGCTGTCCGGCACGAACCACATCACAAAGACGGGCTGAGCCGGAGGTTCGAAGAATTCATGCTTGCGGGCATAGATGGCGCGATGCGCGGTCTGGAAGACGAACTTCTCCAGCGCTTCCACGCTCTGCCAAACCGTCAGGTTCACCGCCATGTCCGGCTCGCCAGGCCAGGCGATATTGGTGGCATTACCGCTGTCGTCCTTCAGGCGCCAGACGAATCCCGGCATGCGCTCGGCCGCGGCGTTGATGCGATCCAGGTTGTTGAAGAAGTCGGCCATGCGCGGATCGTCGCGCCCTGCCCGGAATTTCCCGATATTGAGTTGCGCCAGCTGCATCGTCTACTCCGCCGCCACTTTCGCGCCATAGTCGGCGATGCGCTTTTCGATCTCAGGCCGGAAATGCCGGATCAGGCCCTGGATCGGCCAGGCCGCGGCGTCGCCCAGGGCGCAAATGGTGTGGCCTTCGATTTCCTTGGAGACTTCCTGAAGCAGGTCGATCTCGGACGGTTTGGCGTCGCCCTTGACCATGCGGGTCATCACCCGCCACATCCACCCCGTTCCCTCGCGGCAAGGCGTGCACTGGCCGCAGCTTTCGTGCTTGTAAAAATAGGCCAGCCGCTGGATCGCCTTGATTACGTCGGTGGACTTGTCCATCACGATCACGGCGGCGGTCCCTAAGCCCGACTGCACATTCTTCAGGCTGTCGAAATCCATCAGCACATCGTCGCAAATGCTTTTGGGCAGCAGCGGCACCGAGGCCCCGCCCGGGATCACCGCCAACAGATTGTCCCAGCCGCCGCGCACCCCGCCGCAATGGCGGTCGATCAGCTCGCGCAGCGGAATGCCCATTTCCTCTTCGACATTGCAGGGCTTGTTCACATGGCCGGAGATGCAGAACAGCTTGGTGCCGGTATTGTTGGGACGGCCCAGGCGCGCGAACCAGTCCGCGCCGCGGCGGATGATGGTGGGGGCGACCGCGATCGATTCCACATTATTGACGGTGGTGGGACAGCCATAGAGCCCGACATTGGCGGGGAAGGGCGGCTTCAGCCGGGGCTGGCCTTTCTTGCCTTCCAGGCTTTCCAGCAGGGCGGTTTCCTCGCCGCAGATATAGGCGCCGGCCCCGTGATGGACATAGAGATCGAAATCCCAGCCATGGACATTGTTCTTACCGATCAGCCGCGCGGCATAGGCCTCGTCAACGGCGCGCTGCAGCGCCTCGCGCTCGCGGATGAATTCGCCGCGCACATAGATGTAACAGGCATGCGCCCGCATCGCGAAGGACGCCACCAGGCAACCTTCAACCAACGTATGCGGGTCGTTGCGCATGATGTCGCGGTCTTTGCAGGTCCCCGGCTCGGACTCGTCGGCATTGACCACCAGATAATGCGGCCGCTCCTTGACCTCCTTGGGCATGAAGGACCATTTGAGGCCGGTGGGAAAACCGGCGCCGCCGCGGCCGCGCAGGCCCGACTTTTTCATGATGTCGACAATGACTTCCGGCCCCAGCTCCAGGATGGCCTTGGTATTGTCCCACTGGCCGCGCTTTTGGGCCGCTTCCAGGCCCGGGCTCTGGAAACCGTAGAGATTGGTGAAGATGCGATCCTTGTCGGCGAGCATAGCTCTCAGGCTCCCGGCTTTTTCGGTTCGGCGGGCGGCGGCGGAGGCGGCGCCTGCACCTTGTACTTGCCGATCACCGAGCCGTCATACAGTTCTGGATCGGTGAGCGTCAGTGCGCCGCCTTCCGGTTCGGACGAGACGCGCCGGCCATTCAGCGGCCCCGGCTTGATCTGTTTTCCGGCGCGCAGGTCGGCAATCAACTGCTCGGTGATGGGCCCGTCGATATCCTCATAGAAATCGCTGCCGATCTGCAGCATGGGCGCGTTCACGCAGGCGCCCAGACATTCCACTTCCATCCAGGAAAACTTGCCGTCGCCGGAGACGGTGTGCGGATGGGGATGGATATGCTTCTTGCACGCCGCCACCACCGCATCGGAACCGCGCAGCCAGCAGGGCGTGGTGGTGCAGACCTGAACCAGATATTGGCCGACCGGCTCCAGGTTGAACATGGTGTAGAAGGTCGCCACTTCCAGCACCCGGATGAAGGGCATGGAGAGCATCCTGGCGACGCTTTCGATCATGGGATGGGTGACCCAGCCTTCCTGCTCCTGGCCGCGCCACAGCAGCGAAATCACCGCCGATGCCTGGCGGCCCTGCGGGTATTTCGCGATGGTGGCTTTCGCCCATTCCGCATTCTCCGCACTGAAGGCGAAGTTTGCGGGCTGGATTTCCGGCGGGGCGAGGCGGCGAAGCGACATCGTGTTCCTGGGGCCCTACTTTGCGAAATCGACGCGGCTGATCAGCCCGTCCTTGAAACTGTAGATGGCGATGATCTCGAACTGCTCGCCGCCGGGGGCGCGGATCACCAGTTCGTGATCCACCACCGTGTCGCCGACGGCAATGCGATTCTTGAGCACCGCCTTGTTCTGCGGAAACTGGGCGAAAGCCTTGGCATAGCGCGCATGAAGCGCATCGCGCGAGGTTTCCGTCGGCGCGCCGTTCAGGCCCGACACGACGCAATCAGCGGCGAAGTACGAGACATACGTCTCCAAGTCCTGGGCGTTGTAGGCATCCAACTGCTTCTGGGCGATGTCGATATTCTGCACGCTCACCGGTCCACCTCGCCGAACACGATGTCGAGCGAGCCCAGCACCGCCGATACGTCGGCCAGCATATGGCCCTTGCACATGTAATCCATCGCCTGCAGATGCACGAAAGACGGCGCGCGAATCTTGCAGCGGTACGGCTTGTTGGAGCCGTCGGCCACTAGATAGACGCCGAACTCGCCCTTGGGCGCCTCCACCGCGGCATAGGCCTCGCCCGCCGGAACATGGAAGCCTTCGGTGTAGAGCTTGAAGTGATGGATCAAGGCTTCCATCGACGCCTTCATTTCGCCACGGCGCGGCGGCACCACCTTGTTGTCGGCCGAGACCACCGGACCGGCCGGCATCTTTTCAAGGCACTGGCGCATGATCTTGTTGGCTTCGCGCATCTCTTCCATGCGCATCACATAGCGGTCGTAATTGTCGCCGTTCTTGCCCACCGGAATCTTGAAATCCAGCTCGTTGTAGCACTCATAGGGCTGGGCGCGGCGCAGGTCCCATTTCACGCCGGTGGAACGCAGCATCACCCCCGACATGCCCCACATCTCGGCTTCGGCGCGGTTGACCACGCCGATATCGACATTGCGCTGCTTGAAGATGCGGTTTTCGGTCAGCAGCCCCTCGATGTCGTCCAGCACCTTGGGGAAGTGATCGCAGAATTTCAGAATGTCCTCGGCCAGACCGGGCGGCATGTCCTGATGCACACCGCCGGCGCGGAAGTAGGCGGCATGCATGCGCGAACCGGAGATGCGCTCATAGAACACCATCAGCTTTTCGCGTTCTTCGAAGCCCCACAAAGGCGGGGTCAAGGCGCCCACATCCATCGCCTGGGTGGTGACATTGAGCAGATGGTTGAGAATGCGGCCGATCTCGGAGAACAACACGCGGATATACTGGCCGCGCTTGGGCACGGTCATGCCCAGCAGCTTTTCGATGGCCAGGCAGAAGGCATGCTCCTGGTTCATCGGCGCGACATAGTCCAACCGGTCGAAATAGGGGATCGCCTGCAGATAGGTCTTATGCTCGATCAGCTTTTCGGTGCCGCGATGCAGCAGGCCGATATGGGGATCGACGCGGGTGACGATCTCGCCATCCAGATCCAGGATCAGCCGCAGCACGCCATGCGCCGCCGGATGCTGGGGCCCGAAATTGATGGTCATCTGCGGATCGTCGGATTGATGACCCTGTTTGTTGTCGAGCGTCACGGTACTCATGGCTTTTTCCCCGGATCGCCCGACGCGGGATTGGGGGCAGCTTTCTCATCGCCCGGCAGGATATGGGGCGCGCCTTCCCAGGGACTCATGAAATCGAAATCGCGGAATTCCTGCACCAGCTGCACCGGCTGATAGACCACGCGCTTGAGCTCATCGTCATAACGCAGCTCGACATAGCCGGTAAGCGGGAAGTCCTTGCGCAGCGGATAGCCGGAAAAACCATAGTCGGTCAGGATGCGCCGCATGTCGGGATGTTCGGCGAACGCCACGCCATACATGTCGAACGTCTCGCGCTCGAACCAGCCGGCCGCCGGATAAAGCGCGATGATGGAGGGAATGCTTTCCCCCTCGCCCACCTGCGCCTTGACGCGGATGCGGACGTTCTTGGTCAATGACAGCAGGTGATAGACCACATCAAAGCGCTTGGCGCGCTCAGGCCAGTCCACCCCGCACAGATCCACCAGGATTTTGAAATCCTCGGCATCGCGCAGATGCGCCATCGCCTTGAGGATATCGGCGGCGGCAACCTCGATGGTCAACTCGCCGCGCGCCAGGGTCACCGCGCCACCCAGCGTGGATTTGATGCTCTCTCCCAATGCCGCCAGATCTGCCATCATCAGCATTCAGCGCTCGATGGTTCCGGTGCGGCGGATTTTCCGCTGCAGCAGCATGACCCCGTAAACCAGGGCTTCCGCGGTGGGCGGGCAACCCGGCACATAGATATCGACCGGCACGATGCGGTCGCAGCCGCGCACCACGGCATAGGAATAATGATAATAGCCGCCGCCATTGGCGCAGCTTCCCATGCTGATCACATAACGCGGCTCCGGCATCTGGTCGTAGACCTTGCGCAGCGCGGGCGCCATTTTGTTGGTCAAGGTCCCGGCCACGATCATCACGTCGGACTGGCGCGGTGAGGCGCGCGGCGCGAAACCGAACCGCTCCAGATCGTAGCGCGGCATCGAGGCCTGCATCATTTCGACCGCGCAGCAGGCCAGCCCGAAGGTCATCCACATCAAGGAGCCGGTGCGGGCCCAGTTGACCAAGGCATCGGCGCTGGTGACCAGAAAGCCCTTGTCGGCCATCTCCGCCTGCAGCGCCTTGAAATAAGGATCATTGTCGGTGATGCCTGCCGCGCCACCTTCGACGCCGGCGCGGGCGGCTGTTCCGTTCGGGGTCAGGATCACTCCCATTCCAGGGCGCCCTTCTTCCATTCATAGATGAAGCCCACCGTCAGCACGCCCAGGAACACCATCATCGACCAGAAGGCGAAGATGCCGGTGTCGCCCAGGGTGATCGCCCAGGGAAACAGGAACGCCACTTCCAGATCGAAAATGATGAACAGCAGCGACACCAGATAGAAGCGCACATCGAACTTCATGCGGGCATCGCCAAAGGCGGGGAAGCCGCATTCATAAGCCGACAATTTCTCAGGATCGGGTTTTGAGGGGGCCAGGATCAGCGGCAGCACGATCAAAGCCCCGCCCATGACAGCCGCCAGACCGATGAAGATCAGGATCGGCAGATATTCCAGCAGCAGCTTTTCCATACGCGTACCCCGTGGCCTTCCCCCAGCACCTCGACGGCGCCCCCTATGAGTTGGACCGGTGTTATTTCGCGGGTGCAGTATAGGCCGCTGCCCGCATCAGACCAGCCGGGGTTTAAAGGAAGATTCGCCGCAGAAAAACAGGAAAATTCCGGGTGCCGACCGGCATCCTGCAGGGCGTGAAAGGTCAGATGAAAAAGGCAGTGGAAACCCGTTCGCAATATGCGAACGGTTCTTAACTAGGGCCGTTTCCAGAGAGAAATGGCGGGAGGTTGCCTAGCGACAGCGTAGGCAACGGGCGAGAACCCGCGACGTCGCGGGGCAAACTACAAGCCATTTCCAGGTGGAAAATGGCGGGAGCGACCGGGGTCTGCGAGCGCCCAAGCGGCAGCGTCAGGGCGCGAAGCAGACGAACCCGCGACGTCGCGGGGCAAACTACAAGCCATTTCCAGGTGGAAAATGGCGGGAGCGACGGGGCTCGAACCCGCGACCTTCGGCGTGACAGGCCGACACTCTAACCAACTGAGCTACGCCCCCGCGGTGGTTCCCCAAACACAGTTGGGAGACGCGCGAAGGGGGCCGATGTACGGGGGCACCCCTCACCTGTCAAGCAGAGTTGGCGGGTTGTTCCAAACACCCTTTACGGGGTGCCGCCAGGCGGCGGGCCATCGGGCGGCTCGGCCCCTTCCGGCGGCGGTCCTTCACCACGGCGCCGCCGCCCGCCTGGCCGTTCTTCCTGCTGATCTTGCGGGCCGTCTGTGCGCGGCTTGGCACCGGCCGGCTGCAATTCCTTAGGCGTCAGCTTGCCGTCATGGTTCACATCCAGCTGATCGAACAGCGAATAGGGCACGGCGGAAAATTCGGTGTAATCGATGCAGCCGTCCTGGTTCCAGTCCACTACCGGTGTCGCGGTGGATTGGTCGGCATCCACCCGCGCCTGGTTGATTTGGGCGGCCTGCTCCGCATCCAGGCAGCCATTGTGATGGGTGTCATGGGCGGCGAATTCCGCCTTCAGTCCGGCGATCAGCTCGTCGCGCGTGACCGTGCCGTCATGATTGGCGTCATATTTCAAAAGCATTGCGGCATTGCCGCCATGATAATTCTCGTCGCGCGGCTTTTCCGCCGGCCGCATCCAGGGCGGCGGCTGCTGACGCCCGCCACAGGCGGCGAGCGCGAGGGTGGCAAGCATGACGAAAAGAGCGGAGCGCAAAGAGCGGTTCCTTTGTTTTGCAGTCAGACTAGCGGCACAAGCGAAGCTTGGCGAATGACGCGGGGGTAAGGTTGGCGCGGTCATGAGATGTGCTCCGGCTTGCCGAGCCGTAGCTCGCGGCAGCATGCCCGCCTTCGCCCTTACGGGCTTCGGCGCGGCAGCCTTCGCCGCTTCGCGAGCGAAGGCTGGTGGGCGGTGAAGGGTTCGAACCTCCGACCCTATCGGTGTAAACGATATGCTCTACCAGCTGAGCTAACCGCCCGGATGCCCCTTATATCATGGGCTATGAGAGTGCCTGCGCGGCGCGGCTTGGAATCGGGTGCAGAGGAAGGCCAAACCTGCCGTCACCAGCAGCGCCACCAGCACGGTCTTGGTGAACAGGAACTTCGCGCCCAGGATCAGCGCCAGCAACAGGGCGTGCACCGCCAGCCATAACAAAACCAGCGGCACAAGCGCGGACTTAACGGCGGAAGACTGGACAGCTGAAGATTGGGCGCCCTGCTTCATCAATTCAGCGAATCCTTCAGCTGCTTGCCGGGGCGGAACCGGGGCTGCTTGGACGGCTTTATGGTGATTTCCTCGCCGGTCTGCGGATTGCGTCCCTTGCCACCGGCCCGTGTCGCCACCACAAAAACGCCGAAGCCCGTCAGGCGCACTTCATCCCCCGCCTTGAGCGTCGCCGCGATGATGTCGAAAACCCCGTCCACCGCCCTGGCGGCATCATTTTTGGCCAGGCCAGTCGTGTCCGAAAGCTTTTGGATCAGGTCATTCTTGTTCACGGATGGCTCCTTTTTTCTTTGGGTCGCTCCGGTTTCGCCATTTGCTCCAGGCGATTCCGTCCGGCCATAGGACTCTAGGGGGGGTGAAACCACCCCGTAAAGCCAAAAAAGCCCGAATTCGGCGGTTTTTTGGTCCCACAGGGGCAAGGAACCTTCCCTAATCGGGCCAAACCGGAACTGGTAGCGCCGCCAAGAATGACAGCCTTCTAACAAAAAGGGCCCGGAGATTGCCCCGGGCCCTCGCTTGTTCCTGCAGCCCCTTAATGGGTGACCATCGGATCAGGGTCGCTGTCGGCCAGCGGCAAGGCGGCCGTTACTTCCGGCTCAACCCAGTCGATCGCCTCCGGCTGACGGGTCAGCGCCACCGAAAGCACCTCGCCCATGCTGGAAACCGGCACGATCTTGAGCCCCGTCTTCACATTGTCGGGGACTTCCGCGAGATCCTTTTCATTGTCCTTGGGGATGATCACGGTGGTGATCCCCGCCCTGAGAGCCGCGAGCAGCTTTTCCTTCAAGCCGCCGATCGGCAGGGCGCGGCCGCGCAAGGTGACCTCTCCGGTCATCGCCACATCACGGCGGATGGGAATGCCGGTGATCACCGAGATGATCGAAGTGGCCATCGCCAGGCCGGCGGAAGGACCGTCCTTCGGGGTGGCGCCTTCCGGGACATGGACATGGATGTCGATCTTGTCGAACAGAGGCGGCTTGATGCCGAAGCTGGTCGCCTTGGAGCGGACATAGGACCGCGCCGCGTCGATCGACTCCTTCATCACATCGCCCAGCTTGCCGGTAGCCTGGAAGCGGCCCTTGCCGGGCAGCATCACGGATTCGATGGTCAGCGTCTCGCCGCCCACTTCCGTCCAGGCCAGGCCGGTGACCACGCCGACCTGATCCTCGCCCTCCATTTCGCCAAAGCGGTGGCGGCGCACCCCGGCATAATCGCCGAGATTTTCCGGCGTCACTTCCACCGCGCTGGCCTTCTTGGTCTCGATGTCCTTGACCGCCTTGCGCGCCAGGTTGGCGATCTCGCGCTCCAGGTTGCGCACGCCCGCTTCCCGCGAATAGTAGCGGATCAGGTCGCGCAAGCCGTCATCGGTGATCTTCCATTCCTCCTCCTTCAGCCCATGCTGCTTGAGCTGCTTGGGGATCAGGTGGCGCTTGGCGATCTCGACCTTCTCGTCCTCGGTATAGCCGGGGATGCGGATGATCTCCATGCGGTCCATCAGCGGTTGCGGCATATGCAGGCTGTTGGCGGTGGTGACGAACATCACGTCCGAAAGATCGAAATCGACTTCCAGATAATGATCGTTGAAGGTGGCGTTCTGCTCGGGATCCAGCACTTCCAGCAGCGCGGAAGACGGGTCGCCGCGATAGTCCGCGCCCAGCTTGTCGATCTCATCCAGCAGGAAGAGCGGATTGGAGCTCTTGGCCTTCTTCATCGACTGGATGATCTTGCCCGGCATGGAGCCGATATAGGTCCGGCGATGGCCGCGGATTTCCGCTTCGTCGCGCATGCCGCCCAGGCTCATCCGGACATATTCGCGGCCCGTGGCCTTGGCGATGGACTTGGCCAGCGAGGTTTTGCCCACGCCGGGAGGACCCACCAGGCACAGGATCGGGCCCTTCATCTTGCCCACCCGCTGTTGCACGGCGAGATATTCCAGAATCCGTTCCTTGACTTTTTCCAGCCCGAAATGGTCGTCGTTGAGCACCTGCTCGGCGGCGACGATGTCGCGTTTCACCTTGCTCTTCTTGCCCCAAGGCAGCGACAGCAGCCAGTCGAGATAGTTGCGCACCACCGTGGCTTCCGCGCTCATCGGGCTCATCGAGCGCAGCTTCTTGACTTCGGCCTGCGCTTTTTCGCGGGCTTCCTTGCTGAGCTTGGTCTTGCGAATGCGGTCTTCCAGCTCGTTCATCTCGTCGCGGCCTTCTTCGCCTTCGCCGAGTTCCTTTTGGATCGCCTTCAACTGCTCATTGAGGTAATATTCGCGCTGGGTCTTCTCCATCTGGCGCTTGACCCGGCTGCGGATCTTGCGCTCGACCTGCAAGACGCCGATCTCCGCCTCGATCAGGGAGAGAATCTTTTCCAGCCTTTCGGTGGTGCCGAAGGTTTCCAGCAGGCCCTGGCGCTCGCCGATCTTGACCGAGAGATGCGAGGCCACGGTGTCGGCCAGCTTGGCCGGATCCTCGATCTGGGCGACCGCCGCCAGGGTCTCGGACGGGATCTTCTTGTTGAGCTTGATGTATTGCTCGAAATTGGCCTTCACCGTGCGCATCAGCGCCTCGGATTCGGCGGCGCCGGCGCCTTCCTCGGCGATCTTCTCCACCGTGGCCTGGAAAAAGTCGGTGCGCGGGGAAAAGCCGGTGACGCGGGCGCGCGACTTGCCTTCCACCAGCACGCGCACGGTCTGATCGGGAAGCTTCAACAGCTGCAGCACCGTGGCGAGCGTGCCGATAGTGTGCAGGCCTTCCGCGCTGGGATCGTCCTCGGCGGCATTCTTCTGGGTGAGAAGCAGAATCTGCTTCTCGTCATTCATCACTTCCTCCAGCGCGCGGACCGACTTCTCGCGGCCCACGAACAAAGGAACGATCATGTGGGGGAAAACCACGATATCGCGCAGCGGCAGAACCGGGGCGCTCGCAGAGTGGTCCTTGCTTTCGACTTTTTTTGTGGCGTCATCCGCCATAGGCATGCTCCTGCCGGATATCCCGGCGTAAAACGGCTTCCCCGATTGGGCGAAACCTTCTCAAGAAGGAGCCACCCCTCTTGGGCACGTCCAGGGAAGCACCATGGGCGAACCAAGAGTATCCGGGCCGACTCCGGATACGGTAAAGTGGCCCCCCTAATAAGGGGTTTCAAGGCGCTCCAAGGCCTTAACACCGTGGGGTTCCCCGTGACTCACAAAAATCCGCAGGGAACCTGCTTTTTTTGCGGTTCCCGGGCGGATTTGCCCGTCTGACATGACAGTCCTATCGTGGCGGCAACGATAAAAATGGGGCGTTGGGCGCAAGCCGGACCGCCCCCCAATAAAAGGGGACGGGATGCTGAACCGGCGAAACTTCACGACCCTGGCGGGCGCCGCCACGCTTACCGCCGGCAAGACCCAGGCGGCTACGGCGCCCACCGGAACTGTTCCCTTTTACGCCAGCAGCGGCCCAAAATTGGTGCTGTACGGCCTGGACATCGCCGCCGCGTCGCTGAACCCGATGGGCTCGATCACCCTGCCCGCCAATATCCAATATGCCTGGCCGCATCCGTCCCGGAAATTTCTCTATGTCGTCGCCAGCAACACCCAGCCGGGCTCGGGCCCGATGGGCGCGACCGGCGCCGACAAGAGTCACTATGCCATCGCATTTGCCGTGGGCGCGGGCGGCACGCTCACCGAACATGGCCCGCGCCGGGCGTTGCCGGTCCGCCCTCTGCATGTCTCCACCGATCATGCCGGGCGCTTCCTGTTCATCGCCTACAATGTGCCCAGCCAGGTGACGGCGCACCGGTTGAATGCCGACGGCAGCATCGGCGAACAAGTGCCCCAGGACCCGAAATGCGATTTCGGCATCTATGCCCATCAGGTGCGGGTCACGCCGGGCGACAAGACGCTGATCCTCTGCTCGCGCGGCAACGACGCCATAACGGCCAAGCCGGAAGACCCCGGCCATATCGAAGTCTTCGCCATCAAGGACGGCCGGCTTTCCAATCTTCAGACCATCCGGCCTGGCGCCAGCGGGCTCGGCTTCGGGCCGCGGCATCTGGATTTCGATCCTTCGGGGCGTTTCGCCTTCGTGTCGCTGGAACGGGAAAACAGCCTGGCGGTGTTCGGACTGAAGCCCGACGGCACCCTGACGCCGGAGCCGCTATTCCAGAAAAACGCGCTGACCGATCCCGACGGCAAAAGCAAACATCCCGGCCAAGGTGTCGGCCCCATCCATGTCCATCCCAAAGGCGGCTTTGTCTACCAGACCAATCGCGGCTCGGGCCTTCGCGAAGTCAATGGCCGCAAAGTCGCCAATGGCGGAGAGAATAATGTGGTGGCGTGGTCCTACGATCCGAAAACCGGCGAGCCGAGCCTGATCCAGCGCGGCTGGACCGATGACTATGAACTTCGCACCTTCTGCATCGATCCGTCAGGCCAGGTCCTGATCGCCGCTAGCACGACGCCCATGCAAGTCGAGGAGCAAGGCGTGTTTTCCACCGTCAGCGCCGGACTGACGCTTTACAGGATGGGTGCGGACGGCAAGCTGTCTGCCGGCCACAAGATGGACGTGGACACCAGCGCGGGCCTGCAATTCTGGAGCGGTTTGCTGACGATGGCCTAGAACTTAGGAAGCCGACTTAGCTTCCTTGTCGGAATAGGTATACAGCGGCCGCGCCTTGCCATCGACCACATCGGCGGTGATCACCACCTCCTGCACGCCCGAAAGGGTGGGCAGTTCGAACATGGTCTCCAGCAGGATGCCTTCCAGGATGGAGCGCAAGCCGCGGGCGCCGGTCTTGCGCTGGATCGCCCGGCGCGAGATGGCGTGCAGCGCCTCTTCCTGGAAGCGCAGCTTGACGCCTTCCATCTCGAACATGCGCATATACTGCTTGGCCAGCGCGTTCTTGGGACGGGTGAGGATTTCGATCAGCGCGGATTCCGACAGATCGCCCAAGGTGGCGAGCACCGGCAGACGGCCGATGAATTCCGGGATCAGGCCGAACTTGAGCAGGTCTTCCGGCTCGATCTCGCGCAACAGCTCGCCCGTACCGCGTTCATCGGGACCGCGCACATTGGCGCCGAAGCCCATGGAGGAGCCGGCGGTGCGCGCCGCGATGATCTTGTCCAGGCCGGCAAAGGCGCCGCCGCAGATGAACAGGATGTTGGTGGTATCCACCTGCAGGAATTCCTGCTGGGGATGCTTGCGGCCGCCCTGGGGCGGGACCGAAGCCACCGTGCCTTCCATGATCTTGAGCAGGGCCTGCTGCACGCCTTCGCCCGACACGTCGCGGGTGATGGAGGGGTTGTCGGACTTGCGGCTGATCTTGTCGACTTCGTCGATATAGACAATGCCGCGCTGCGCCCGCTCGACATTATAGTCGGCGGCCTGCAGCAGCTTGAGGATGATGTTCTCCACATCCTCGCCCACATAACCGGCTTCGGTAAGCGTGGTGGCGTCGGCCATGGTGAAAGGCACGTCCAGGATGCGCGCCAGCGTCTGGGCCAACAGGGTCTTGCCGCAGCCGGTGGGGCCGATCAGCATGATGTTGGACTTGGCCAGCTCGACATCGCCGTTCTTGCCGGACGAGTTGATGCGCTTGTAGTGATTGTGGACGGCGACCGAGAGCACCTTCTTGGCGTGGCTCTGGCCGACGACATAATCGTCCAGCACCTTGAAAATCTCTTGGGGGGTGGGAACGCCCTCCTTGGATTTCATGAAGGAGGTCTTGTTCTCCTCCCGGATGATCTCCATGCAGAGCTCGACGCATTCGTCGCAGATGAACACAGTCGGGCCCGCGATCAGTTTCCTGACCTCGTGCTGGCTCTTGCCGCAGAAGGAGCAGTAGAGCGTGTTCTTGGACTCGCCGCCGCTGGCCTTACTCATCGTCGTCCACCGGGCCCTTTCGACCCTTGGCCCCTTGGGGGACCCTTTGCAGCCTTCAGCCTAAACGGCTGATGCTGCTTTGCACAATGCAGGCCTGGCGCCGAAGCACCCCCTGCCTCCCAACATTCGACCATGCTAGGGCCGGTGGGATCAAGATTTGTTTAATCCGATCTGATAGGGATTTCCCTGCGATTCCGGAACTTTAGCCCGAAAAACAGCATTAAGACTGGGTTTCCAGCTCAGGACGGCGCTCCATAACCTGGTCAATAAGACCAAACGCTTTGGCCTCCTCACCGGTCATGTAGGTATCCCGATCCAGCATCTTTTCAATGGCTTCTACAGTCTGGCCGGTGTGCTTGGCATAAATCTCGTTCAACCGCTTCTTGAGTTTCACAATCTCCTGGGCATGGCGGGCGATGTCCGCGGCCTGGCCGTAAAAAGAGGCGGAGGGCTGATGCACCATCACGCGGGCGTTGGGCAGGGCATAGCGCTCACCCTTCTTGCCGGCACACAATAACAGCGAACCCATCGAAGCCGCCTGGCCGATGCAATAGGTCTGAATCTGCGGCCGCACATATTGCATGGTGTCGTAGATCGCCATGCCCGCCGTCACCAACCCGCCGGGCGAGTTGATGTACATGTGGATTTCCTTCTTGGGATTTTCGGCTTCCAGGAACAGAAGCTGGGCGGTCAAAAGGCTGGCGCCGTAATCCTCGATCGGGCCGGTGATGAAGATCAGCCGTTCCTTCAAAAGGCGGGAATAGATGTCGAAGGCGCGCTCGCCCCGGGCAGTCTGTTCCACCACCATGGGGACCAGGGTGTTGTTGTAGAACTCACCAGGGTTCTTGAATGAATTGGCCATCGGGAGCGCCTCTTGATTCGCGGGTAGACAGTAGCCGGAAAGTCTCCCGGCCACGCTTAATATAGTGTTCCAAGATGGAAATGCGAACCGGCCTTAGTGCCTAAGCCTTTGCAGGCTCATCTTCCGGATCAGCAAATAAAGTTTCCTTGTCCACCTTGCGGTCATTGACCGTGGCCAGTTCGGCGATGAAATCCACCACCTTGTCCTCGAACAAGGGGGCGCGGATCTCCGCCTGGGCCTGGGGATTCTTGGCATAGAACTGGAACACCTGCTGTTCCTGGCCGGGGAACTGGCGGGCGCGGGCGAGAATGGCGCGCTGCACTTCGTCGCCGGCGATGGTGATGCCGTTCTGCTCGCCCAGCTTGCCCAGCACCAGGCCGAGACGGACGCGGCGCTCGGCGATCTTGCGGTATTCCGCCTTGAGCTCGTCATCGGTCTTGCCTTCGTCGGCGGCGGTCTTGCCTTCGCGCTTCAGTTCTTCCTCGACCTGGGCCCAGATATTGGCGAACTCATGTTCCACCATGGCGGGCGGCAGCGGGAAATTGTGGGTATTGTCCAGCGCGTCCAGGATGCGGCGCTTCAGATGCAACCGGCTGGCGCCCTTATAGTCGCTTTCCAGCTGTTCGCGCACCCGGTCCTTGAGGGTGGCCAGAGTCTCCAGGCCCAGCTTCTTGGCCAGCTCGTCGTCGATCTTGGTCTCTTCCGGCGCTTTCACTTCCTTGACGGTGACTTTGAACACCGCGGCCTTACCGGCCATTTCCGGGGCATGATACTCGCTGGGGAAGGTCACGCTGACGTCGCGGTTTTCACCGGCCTTGGCCCCGATCAAGCCATCTTCAAAACCGGGAATAAACGTGCCGCTGCCCAGGGTGAGGTTGAAATCCTCGCCCTTGCCGCCGGCAAAGGGGACGCCGTCGATGCTGCCTTCATAATCGATCACCGCCACATCGTCTTTTTCGGCGGCGCCGTCTTTGGTGGCATAGCTGCGGGCGTTCTTGGCCAGCCGGTCCAGCGCGTCGTTGATGTCGGCGTCGGCGATGTCGGACGTCAGCCGCTCCACCGTCAGCTTGGAGACATCGGTGACATCGAAATCCGGCATCAGGTCCACGATCACCTTGAAGGTGAGATCGGCCTTGCCGTCCACCACGTCTTCCACGCTGCCCACCGGCTCGACCCTGGGCTGCAAGGCGGGCTTGAGCTTGTTGTCGGAAATCGCCTTCTGGCTGCCTTCATTGACGGCGGCCTCGACCACCTCGCCCATCACCGACTTGCCGAACTGCTTCTTGAGGAAGGAGACCGGCGCCTTGCCGGGGCGGAACCCCTTGAGATTGATGCGCGGCTTCATCTCTTCCAGGCGCGCATTGACCCGGCCCTCCAGCTCGCTGACCGGATAGGTGACGGTGAACTGCTTGTGCAATTCCTGGGAAAGGGTCTCGCTGATCTGCATGTCGTCTACTCTTTTCTCATTCTTGCCAGAACTGGTGCGGGCAGAGGGACTTGAACCCCCACGACTTTCGTCACTGGAACCTAAATCCAGCGCGTCTACCAGTTCCGCCATGTCCGCATTCATGCGGACCCCTTTTAAAGATCCGCCGTTTAGGGCGGAAAACCGCCCGAAGCGGGCCCCTATAGCAGGGGTTTTGGGGGGTGGCTAGGGCTCGGAAGCAGCCAAGGCTTTTAAAACCGCAGGCAGCATTTCCGGCAGGTCTTCCGCGATCAATCCGGGGCCAAAAAGCCGGGCGGCCTCGCCATGCAACCAAGCCCCGGCGCAGGCCGCATCGAAGGCGGACAGCCCAGCGGCCAGCAATCCGGCGATCAGTCCGGCCAGCACATCGCCCGCCCCGGCCGTGGCCAGGAAAGGCGGCGCATTGGCATTGATGACCGCTTTGCCCGACGGCGCGGCGATCACCGTATCTGCGCCCTTGAGCACCACCACCGCCAGCGCGCGGGCCGCCGCCACGCGCGCCGCTTCCAGTTTGCTGGCGCTTTGATCCAGCAGGCCGGGGAACAAACGCTCGAATTCTCCTTCATGGGGGGTGAGCACGCAGCGGTCATCCAGCAGGCTAAACAAAGCCTGCGGTTCGTCCTGGAAAGAGGTGATCGCATCGGCATCCAGCACGACCGCCGCACCCGACTTCAGGGCCGTCGCGGCCAGCTCGCGCGTCTGTTGGCCGGTGCCCAGGCCCGGCCCTATCGCCACCGCATTGAGCCGGCGGTCCGAAAGCAGCGCGCCCAGCCCCGCCGCGCCTTGAAACGGCTTGATCATGATGGCGGTGAGATGGGCGGCATTGACAGCTATCGCATCCGGCGGTGAGGCGACACTGACCAGGCCCGCACCAACGCGGAGCGCCGCCCGCGCCGCCAGGCGCGCGGCGCCGGTGGCATGCGCCGGCCCGCTCACCACCACGCAATGACCCCGCGAATATTTATGACCTTCCAGCTTGGGCCAGGGCAAAGACCAAAGCGCCGGCGAATTCTCATGCAGTTGGGTGTTGGCCGCTTCCGCCGGAATGCCGATGTCGGCCACCACGGTTTCGCCGCACAAGGCGCGGCCGGGCAGCAAAAGATGTCCCGGCTTCTTGCGGAAGAAAGTGACGGTGAGCGCGGCCTTCACATATACACCGCCCAGGGATTGGCCGGTGTCGCCGGAGACGCCGCTGGGAATGTCGATTGCCACAACCGGTAAGTCGTTCAGCGCCTCGACGATCTGGGCATACGCTCCTTCCAGCGGCCGCGACAGGCCTGCGCCGAACAGCGCATCCACCACCAGCTTTGCGCCGTCCAAGGCTTCGGGCTCCAAGGCGGCGCGCGCGCCTTTCCATTGTTCAGACATATGGGCCGCATCGCCCTTCGGCTCGGCATCCTGGGCGACGCGCACCGTAAAGCCGCTTTCGTCCAGATGCCGCGCCACCACAAACCCGTCGCCGCCATTGTTGCCGGGGCCGCACAGCACGGTGACGGCGCAGGGTTTGAATCGCGCGGCGATCGCGTCGGCCACCGCTTTGCCCGCATTCTCCATCAGAGTGAGCGACGGCACTCCATGCGCCACGGCAAAGGCGTCCGCCTTGCTCATTTCCGCATTGGTGAGGAGTTCGCCGCTCATCTTTTCGTTAGGTACTTCTCCAGCCGTTCCAGCGACTGTTCGATCAAACCCTGCTGCTTGCAAAAGGCAAAGCGCACGAAGGTATCCGGCGTGCCGCTATGGAAAAAGGCCGATAGCGGGATCAAGGCGACGCCCGCCTCCCGGATCAGCCGCTCGCAGAAGGCGAAGTCCTTTTCATTGGTCAGCTTGGTGATGCCGGCGGTCAAAAAATAGGTGCCTTCGCAGGGCTGGACCTCAAAACCCAACCGGGTCAGTCCCGCCGCCAGCACGTCGCGGTTTTTCTGCAGCCGCTGCGTCAACTGAATGGGATAGTCCATTTCATGGGTCAGGCCATGCGCCACCCCGGTCTGCAGTGCCGGCGAGGTGGTGAAAGTGATGAACTGGTGCGCCTTGGTCACCACGCTGACCAATTCGCGCGGTCCCATCACCCAGCCCACTTTCCAGCCGGTGAGCGAAAATATCTTGCCTGCCGAGCCGATCTTCAGCGTGCGAGGGCGCATCCCCGGCAGGGTGGCAAAAGGAATATGCGGCCGCCCGTCATAGACCAGATGCTCATAGACTTCGTCGCAGATCACGATGATCTCGGTGCCGTCAACCACCCGCGCCAGCGTTTCCAGCTCCTCGCGGCTCAAGGCGCGCCCCGCCGGATTGTGCGGCGAGTTGATCAGGATGGCGCGGGTCTTGGACGTGATCGCGGCGCGCAAGGCGCTTTCCGTCAGCCGCCAGCCGGGCGGTTCCAGCTTCACGGTCTTCACCGCCGCGCCGGCGCCTTCGGCCATGGGGCGATAGGAATCATAGGTGGGCTCGACCATCACCACTTCGTCGCCGACACCCGCCATGGCCATCATTGCGCCGGTCACCGCTTCGGTGCCGCCGGAGGTGATCACCACTTCGTCTTCGGGGTCATAGCTCAGGCCATAGAATTTGGCGGCATGCGCCGCCACCGCCTGGCGCAGGATCGCCATTCCCTTGGAGGGAGGATATTGGTTGGGCCCGTCCAGCAATTGCCGGGCCGCCACTTCGCGCAGCGACAAGGGCCCGTCCTGGTCGGGAAAGCCCTGCCCCAGATTGATCGCCTCATGCTTCAGCGCCAGCACGGTCATATGCTGGAAGATGCTGGTGGGCAGACTGGAGAAAACCGGATTGGGCATCGGCGGGGAGATGAATTCCAAGGTGTCTAAAGGGTTGTGGCCGAGGAGTGCGGCACGGCTCAAGGCCTTTCGCCAGGCGCGCCAGGTCCTCAATCAATTGCCTATTTATTATTCAAATTGCCTGTTTTATAGGCTTATTTTCTGCCCTGCTTTTCGCATCTTGCATAACATATTGAAGTAATTGCGAATTTTTTCCGAGGAAACCGGCACAAGTCCTGCTAAAGGGTTAACGTAAGCGTCGCGCCCGCAAGGAGCGCGCGGAGGAGCATATGAAAAAAATCGAAGCCATCATCAAGCCGTTCAAACTCGACGAAGTGAAGGAAGCCCTGCAGGAAGTGGGGGTTCAAGGTATCACCGTGACCGAAGCCAAGGGCTTTGGCCGCCAGAAGGGCCATACCGAACTCTATCGCGGGGCCGAATATGTCGTGGACTTCCTGCCCAAGGTGAAAATCGAGATCGTGATCAACGAGGACCGCCAGGAGGCCTCGGTGGAGGCCATCCAGAAGGCTGCGCGCACGGGCCGCATCGGCGACGGCAAGATTTTCGTCCTCAATGTCGAGGAAGCCATCCGCATCCGCACGGGGGAGACCGGCGCGGACGCCATCTAACGCCATCGAACGAGACCTCGCCGCGGCGGGGACAGGTAGTTTTGTGCAACACATCGCCCGGTGGGCGCGATCAAGAAATTAACGTTGAAGGGAAGACGAACTATGGCCGACAAGAAAACAACTGCTTCCGACATCCTGAAGCTGATCAAGGACAAGGAAGTGAAATATGTAGACATCCGCTTCACCGATCCGCGCGGCAAGTGGCAGCATGTCACCTTCGACCTGATGATGGTCGATGATGACTTCCTGGACAATGGCACCATGTTCGACGGTTCCTCCATCGCCGGATGGAAGGCGATCAATGAATCCGACATGCTGCTGAAGCCGGATCTGGACACCGCGGTGATCGATCCCTTCTTCGCCCAGACCACCCTGATCCTGATCTGCGACGTGCTGGAGCCCACCACCGGCCAGAATTACGCCCGCTGCCCGCGCTCCATCGCCAAGGCCGCCGAGGCCTTCGTGAATTCCTCCGGCGTGGGCGACACCACCTATTTCGGTCCGGAAGCCGAGTTCTTCATCTTTGACGATGTCCGCTTCGACGTCGGCATGAACAAGGGCTTCTATTATGTCGACTCCAAGGAGGGCGCCTACAACAGCGGCACCGAATATCCGGAAGGCAATCTGGGTCACCGCCCCAAGGTGAAGGGCGGCTATTTCCCGGTTCCCCCCGTGGACAGCGAGCAGGACATGCGCGGCGAGATGCTGGCGGTGATGCGCGACATGGGCATCAATCCGGAAAAGCACCATCACGAAGTGGCCTGCGCCCAGCACGAACTTGGTTTCAAGTTCAACACCCTGACCAAGTGCGGCGATTACATGCAGATCTACAAGTATGTGATCCACCAGGTCGCCCAGGCCTATGGCAAGACCGCATGCTTCATGCCCAAGCCGGTCTATGGCGACAATGGCTCGGGCATGCATGTGCATCAGTCGATCTGGAAGGGCGGCAAGCCCTTGTTCGCCGGCTCGGGCTATGCCGACCTGTCGGACACCTGCCTCTATTACATCGGCGGCATCATCAAGCATGCCAAGGCGCTCAATGCCTTCACCAATCCCCTGACCAACAGCTACAAGCGGTTGATCCCGGGCTTCGAGGCGCCGGTGCTGCTCGCCTATTCCTCGCGCAACCGTTCGGCGTCGTGCCGCATCCCCTTCTCGCCTTCGCCCAAGGGCAAGCGCGTCGAAGTCCGCTTCCCCGATCCCGGCGCGAACCCCTACCTCGCCTATGCCGCCATGCTGATGGCCGGCCTGGACGGGATCGAGAACAAGATCCATCCCGGCGGCCCGATGGACAAGGACCTTTATGCCTTGCCGCCGGAAGAGCTGGCCAAGGTGCCGCAGGTTTGCGGCTCGTTGCGCGAAGCGCTGGACAATCTGCGCGCCGACCACGACTTCCTCAAGAAGGGCAACGTGTTCAGCCAGGACTTCATCGAAAGCTATATCGATCTCAAGATGGAAGAAGTGTACGCCTTCGAGCATACGCCTCACCCCATTGAATTTAAGATGTACTATTCGATCTGATCGCGAAATCCGGCGAAGCATAGAAGGGCGCGGCATAAGCTGCGCCCTTTTGTTTCACGGTTTCCGGCTCGCCCATCGCGTTTAAGGTGTACTGTTCGGTGAATCACTATCCAGAACCCGGTTTGTCAAAACTGTTCCTGCCTCACAATCCCAGGCCGTACCGCCCATGAATGGGGTCGCGGGCGGCAACTTCGAGGAGTTCCTGCTCCGGATTGAATCGCCCGCCTTGCGCGCTGTGGCGCAGCATTGGCATGAGGCGCGGCGGACAAGGCGCATGCCTGCCTTGGCGGATCTGCCCCCTCCCGCGCTGGCGCCATACGCCAAGTTTCTGTGGAGCTTCGCCTACGATCCAAAGACAGGACAATTCACCGGCAGGTTGGCGGGCGACAGATGGAGCAAATGGGCGGGGAAGGACTTTCACGGCCGGCCGCTCAAGGACTTTCACTCTGCGTCCAGCTATCGGGAATCCCGGGAGCTGCTGACCAGGATCGTCACAACTCCCCAGGCGTTCCGATCCAGCGGGCGTCTTTTTGCCGTCGACGATTTCGCCGTTACGGGAGAGCGCATCGTCCTCCCGCTGGCCACGGACGGAAAAACCGGTGACGGTGTCCTGGGCGCGTCACACTATGTGTCTCCGCCGCTGCTGGGACAGTTGGAAATGATTCACGAAAATATCGAGTGGTATGCGATTTGACATGGCGGCTGACGCCGCGTGAATTCTCGCCTGGGTTTTTCAGTCCCCGCGCAACATCAGCCGGATGAAACCGCCCAGCTTGGGCGGCTGGCCGGTACTGAGCAGGCTGGCCCGGAAGACGCGGCCCAAAAGCATCAGTTCCGCGCTCACGAAAACCGCCAGCAGCAGTCCGGTGCCGAGAATTTCCGCCACCGTGACCCCGCTGCCCAACCGCGCCAGCATGGCGAAGGGCGTGTAGACCGGAATCCAGGACATCACCCTGGGCAACAGGCCGCTGGGATTGAGGATGATCGAATTCGCCATCAGCATCACCGGCAACAGTACCGCCATCATCACCGGCATCAGATAGGCCTGGGCGTCCTGCATGGAATTGGAGAGCGAGCCGATGGTGAGATAGGCCATGGCCAGGATCACATAGCCGCACAGGAAATAGAAAACCATCACCGGAATCATCCAGGGCTGGTTGAGCGCCGCCAGCGAGGGCCGCAGATAGTCGGCCATGACGCCTTCGACAGAAAAGGCGGCCAGCAGGGCGCATCCGATCCAGGCGGCCAGAATGGTCAGCCCCACCGCGCCCAACCCGATCAGCTTGCCCAGCATCAGTTCGCGTGGTTCCACGCAGGCCAGCACCGCCTCCAGCAGGCGGTTGGAACGCTCCTCGACAACCCCCTGCAGCATCATGCCGCCGGTGATCAACGCCGATGTCAACAGCAGATAGGCCAGCGCCAGCGGCACAAAGGAGCGCACGATCATCTGGCTTCTGCCGCCGCCCGCCGGCGGCGCACTGACCGCCAGCGGCGCTTCCATGGCCTCGATCCGCGCGGCGGCGGCGGGCGGCACGCCACTGGCCGCCATCAGCGCCAGCCGCTGCTGCCGGGTGCGTTCCTGCTGGATCATGTCGATCAACCCGCTGCCATTGCGGCCGTTGGTCCAAAGACGCAACGGCCCGCGTGCGGGCATATAGACCGCCACGGCCAGCGGGCGCTTGCCCTGCGGGGTTTCGATGTCGTTCGCCAGATAGGGCGCGATGGCGCGGCCGAAACTCTCCGCACCCTGGTCAACCGGCACGTCCGGGGGCACCGCCACGCGCAGATAAGGCCGCGGCTGGCGCTTGAAAGCGGTGGCGCCGGCGGGCGGATGCATCCGCGCCAGCGCACCGCCGGCGCCGCCATGAGCGATGAACCGTTCCACCGCGGCATCGTCCATCTGGTAACCGTCTCCGGCCTCAGGTGGCGGCGGCAGCTTCCAGCGGGCGGCATAGGCCGAAAGATCGCGTAGCAGCTCGCGCTGATACTCCAGTTCGACGCGGCGTTCGATCACCGGCGCGACATGGCCGGCCGCATCGGCCACGATATAGGCCACGGTCGGAGGCGGGCGCACGACTGAAGTGGCCGCCATCACCAGTCCCAGCATCAACGGCACGATCAGCACTGTGATCTTGAAGGCACGGGTGGCGACGATCTGCAGAAAGTCGCGGCGCGCCACCAGCAGGATGCGGTTCATCAGGCTCCTCCCACCAGGTGCAGGAAAACGTCATGAAGGCTGGGCCGGTACAGGTCGAAGCTGCGCAAGGCAAAACCATTGGTGGTGCAATATTGCAGCAGGCCGGCGGCGTCATGTCCCGGCGCCAGGGTGACGTCCCATTCCTGCCAGCCGTCGCTGGCGGCGCCCGAAGCGATCGCGCGCGTCACGCCCGGCAGGCGCGAGGGATCGGCCTGGGCCGTCAACAGCAGGCGCGGCGGCAATTGCGCCCTGGCCTCAGCTTGCGTGCCTTCAAACACCTTGCGCCCGCGCGCCAAAAGCAGCAACCGGTCGCTGAGGCGCTCGGCATGCTGCATCACATGGGTGGAAAAGATCACCGTGGCGCCGTCCTTGGCCATCTCCAGCACGATCTCCTCCAGCACACCCTGGTTGACAGGATCCAGGCCTGAAAAGGGCTCGTCCAGGATCAGCAGACGCGGGCGGTTGACCAGCGCGGTGGCAAGCTGAACTTTCTGCGACATGCCCTTGGACAATTTTTCGAGTGCGGTATTGGCCCAGGCGCCCAGCCCCAGCCGCTCGATCAATGCGGCGGCGCTGCGGCTTGCATCGGCGGCGGACATGTCCTTCAGGCGGCCGAAATAGATCACGGTGTCCAGCACCGTCATCAGGCGGTAGAGGCCTCGCTCCTCCGGCAGGAAGCCGAGCCGGGGCGCGTTGGCGCGGCTGGGGGCGCGGCCCAATATTTCGATCCGGCCGGAATCGGGACGCAGAATGTCCAGCATCATGCGCACCGAGGTGGTCTTGCCCGCGCCGTTGCCGCCCAGAAAGCCGAACACCCCGCCTTCCGGCACCGAGAAACTGAGATCGTTCACGGCGGTGAAATCGCCGAACCGCTTTACGACCCGGTCGAGAACCAGAGCCGTCATCGCCCCGCCCCTCGCCGCGCCGAGATCAGGGCCATTCCCGCAGTTTTTCTGGTCGATCCGCGGAACATGCCCCACCCCGGTTGGTGTCCGTATAGATGGACATGCCTCAGAACCGTTCAAGCGTCCAGTCTGGATTTTTCCGCTGGGGGAGCGGCGGCGGTTCGCGGCCCGGCGACCCTTGTATGCCTTTGAGCATACGCCGCATCCAATCGAATTTGAGATGCACCATTCGGTTTGATCGAAAATCAGATTTCAACAATAAGGGCGCAGCGTCTGCTGCGCCATTTTTCTTTGGCCCGCGAATCCCGAAATTTTGTACTCTAGCAAATGAGCCTTTTGATGGGGTCGTCTTGCGGCCTTCCGCTCGCGCTACGATGGGGAACACACGCGTCCCGGGTCGTGACAGCATAAACTACCAGATCAGGAGGCACCCCAAAGGTTGAAGCGGTAATACCGCTAGCCCGCCTGGATGGGATCAAATCATCTTCGGTACCGGTCGATGCTCCACGCCTGGTATTTGGATTCATTTCTCTTGCCGTCGCTGACCAGGACAAGCTGAGACTCTGTCTTGGCCACTCTTTTGCTTCAGACCAATCCGGATAGATCGTCGAAAAGAGAGATGAAAGCGCGGCCAAAACCTGGTTGTTTATCTGCTCCGAATTGTTGACGACCGCTACCAAGATACGAAGCGAATGAATATGACCGTCATGGCCCGCCATCGCGATACGGGTCTGAATGGATTTGTCGTAAAATATCCACACCGTGTCACCGTCCGCCTGAAGCTGCTTGATGTCAGCGGGCGCATTTTCGGCGGGAATTGGCATTTCTTTGAAATTGTCCGCACCAAAAAGGCTCAAGACCTTGGACCGGTCTATCGGCAGGAATGTTTGAGCCTGAACGGGAATCGCGACCAAAATCGCCAGCAAGCTCGCTAAAGTGATTCTGATCACGGTCATGGTGACAGTCTAGGCGAAGGCCCGCTGGGAGGGTATCAGCCTAAGCCGCCACTGCGGCGCTGTCCTGCTTGGCCGGCAAGGTGACGAACACCGAACAGCCGCGGCCGAATTCGCTTTCCATCCAGGCGCGGCCGCCATGCAGTTCCGCCAGCCCGCGCACCAGGGCCAGGCCCAGGCCCGTGCCGCCGGCCTGGCGGTCGAAGCGGTTGTCCACCTGGTTGAAGGGGGTGAAGATGGTGTCCAGCTTCTCGCGCGGAATGCCGGGGCCGTTGTCGCGCACCATGATCTGGAAATCGCCATTGGCGGCGCGGCCGCCCACCACTTCGATGCGCCCGCCCAGGGGCGTGAACTTCACCGCATTGGACACAAGATTGATCAGGATCTGCTTGACCGCCCGCTCATCGGCATAAAGCGGCGGCGCGCCGGCTTCCACGCTGATCGCCAGGGTCTGGTCCTTTTCGCGCGCCTTGGTATTGATCAGCTTGAGCGCGATGTCGAACACCCGGGCCGCTTCCAGCGGATGGGGCGAAATCTCCATGCGGCCGGCCTCGATCTTGGCCACGTCCAACAGGTCGTTGATCAAGGAGAGAAGATGCGCGCCCGAGGCATGAATGTCGCCGGCATAGTCGCGATAACGCTCGGAGCCGACGGGCCCGAAACATTCCTGGGAGATGATTTCGGAAAAGCCCAGAATGGCGTTCAAGGGCGTGCGCAATTCATGGCTCATATTGGCCAGGAAGGCGGTCTTGGAGGCATTGGCGGTTTCCGCCTCAAAGCGCTTTTTCAGGGCTTCGTCGCGGGTATCCTGCAACTCGGTGGCCAGATCCTCGACCTTGAAGCGCAGCCGGGCATCCTCGCCCATCCGCAGCACCAGGGGGCGGCCGGTGTACCACATCTGCAGGGCGACGGCCGGCGCCAGCGCCCCCATCACCATGTCGATCATGGAATCGCCCATCAGGAAGCGCGCGCCGCTCATCAGCGACAGCGGCAGCAGGTTGGCGATATACATTTTCATGTTGCTGCCGCGCGCCACCACCAGGCTGGCGATCACGCTCATCACGCACACCGCCAGGAACATGTGGTTGAGGGGATTGCCCTTCTCCCAGCACAGCCAGGGCATCAGGCCCCAGGCGGCGCTGCCGAAGGCCTGGATCATCACAAAACATTGCAGCCAGGAATCCACATCGCCTTCGCTGTCGTTGTAGTATTGATAGGCGGTGGCCATTAGCGCGCCCGCGCCCATCGCCGCCGTCACCGCCAAGGGCAGGAACAGGCTGGAGGCGAAGCTGACATTGCCGAACACGCCGGTGGAGGTGAGGATGGCGCAGGCTACCGCCCAGACCGGCGAGGTGATCCGGGTGTTGCGCGCCGTGGTGGCGGCCAGCATCAGCTGCGCCTTAAGGACGCGCGGCTCGCTTTCCTGCCCTTCGGTGAAATAGCGAAAGATCGACACGGAAACCTTCTTCTCCCTTAAGCCTATTATGGCTCCCGGCTCTTAATAATTGCTTTGGCCGGCCGGCTTGGGGGCGCGTTCTTTTGGCTTCTTTTGATGGTTGAGGAAAAGTAAAACAGGGTGAAAGGCGCGCGATTCGCGCCTATTACCTGGAGCAACGCCCCTTTCATCGCGTTAGACAGATCGCCATGGCCAAAAATAATCCCGACCTTTTCGACAGTTCCCCTTCCGCCTCCAAGGCTTATACCGCCAAGGACATCGAGGTTTTGGAGGGGCTGGAGCCGGTGCGCCGGCGGCCCGGCATGTATATCGGCGGCACCGATGTCAACGCGCTGCATCACCTGGCGGCGGAAATCATCGACAATTCCATGGACGAGGCGGTGGCCGGGCATGCCACCCGCATCGAGCTGGAATTGAAGGCCGGAAATATCCTGTCGGTGCGCGACAATGGCCGCGGCATTCCCATCGATCCCCATCCCAAATTCAAGAACAAGTCGGCGCTGGAAGTGATCATGACCACGCTGCATGCCGGCGGAAAATTCGACGGCAAGGCCTATGACACCAGCGGCGGCTTGCATGGCGTGGGCGCCAGCGTGGTCAATGCCCTGTCGGAATGGATGGATGTGGAAGTGGCGCGCGACAAGCACGCCCACAAGATGCGGTTCGAACGCGGCCATGCGGTCGGAAAATTGAAGAATATGGGCGCGGTCAACCGCCGGGGCACCATCACCACCTTCAAGCCCGACACCAAGATTTTCGGCGACGTGGTCTTCTCCCCTGCCCGGCTGCACCGCATGGCCAAGTCCAAGGCCTATCTCTTCCGCGGCGTGGAAATCCGCTGGAGTTGCGATCCCGCTTTGATCAAGGACGAGACGCCGGCGGAAGACACGTTGAAATTTCCCGGCGGTTTGCAGGATTTCCTGCAAAGCGAGATCGGCAAGGCCCAGACGGTCACCACGCGCGATTTCTCCGGCCGCACCGAAAACAAGGGCAAGGAAGCCGGCCGCGGCACGGTGGAATGGGCGGTGGCCTGGGCGCCGGCGCGGGACGCCTTCACCCGCACCTATTGCAACACCATCCCGACCTTGCAGGGCGGCACCCATGAGCAGGGCCTGCGCAATGCGCTCACCAAGGCGCTACGGGCCCATGGCGAACGGGCAAACAACCGCAAGACCGCGCTGATCACCGCCGACGATGTGATGGATGCGGCCTGCGCGGTTTTGTCGGTCTTCATCCGCGAGCCGGAATTCCAGGGCCAGACCAAGGACAAGTTGTCCTCGCCCGACGCGCAGCGGCTGGTGGAAAATGTGGTGCGCGATCACTTCGACCATTGGCTGGCGGAAAGTCCGGCGGAAGCCGACAAGCTGCTCAATTTCGTGATCGATTGCGCCGAGGACCGGCTGAAGCGCAAACAGGAAAAAGAAGTCAGCCGCAAGCAAGCCACCCGCAAGCTGCGCCTGCCCGGCAAGCTGGCGGATTGCAGCAATGACGAAGCCGCGGGCACCGAACTCTTCCTGGTGGAAGGCGACTCGGCCGGCGGCAGCGCCAAACAGGCACGCGACCGCGCCACCCAGGCCATCCTGCCCCTGCGCGGCAAGATCCTGAACGTGGCCTCGGCGGCGGCCGGCAAGCTGCAGCAGAACCAGGAACTGTCGGACCTGGTCCAGGCGCTGGGCTGCGGCACCGGCGCCAAATATGACGCCGGCGCACTGCGTTATGAGCGGATCATCATCATGACCGATGCCGATGTCGACGGCGCCCATATCGCTTCGCTGCTGCTGACTTTTTTCTATCGCGAGATGCCGGGACTGATCGAAGACAACCGGCTGTTCCTGGCCATGCCGCCGCTCTACCGCCTCACCCAGGGCGGCAAGACCATCTATGCCCGCGACGATGCCGACCGCGAGCGGATTCTCAAGAAGGAATTCCGCGCCGGCGCCAAGGTGGAAGTGTCGCGCTTCAAGGGGCTGGGCGAAATGATGCCGTCCCAGCTCAAGGAAACCACCATGCGGCCCGGCCATCGCACTCTGCTGCAGGTTCATATTCCCGCGGACGACGGCAAGAAGACGGAAAACCTGTTCGAGCGGCTGATGGGCAAGAAGCCGGAGTTGCGCTTTCAGTTCATCCAGGAGAATGCGGAGTTCGCGAGAGAGGCAGTAGACATTTGATCTCGAGCGCCGCACATCGCGGCGCGACCAGCAGCATCCGACAGCTTCCTTCCTCCTTCGTGCGAAGCACAGGAAGGGGGAAGGTGTCGCAGCGAAGGTGAGTAGCGACAGCGTACGAACGCGGAGCCGACCTGAGCTGCGACGGATGGGGGTAAAATAAAAGGAGGTCCCATGGACAACCAAACCAAGGAAGCTCTTGAGGCGGCGGTGTTCCGCCGGCTGGTGGCGCATCTGCGCCAGCGCACCGATGTGCAGAATATCGACATGATGATCACCGCCGGTTTCTGCCGCAATTGCCTGGGCGACTGGTATCGCGAAGCGGCGGGAGAAAAAGGCATCACGCTGGACAAGGACGAAGCGCGCGCGCTGGTCTATGGCATGCCGCCGGCGGAATGGAAGGCGAAATACCAGAAAGACGCGACGCCGGAGCAGAAGGCGGCCTTCGCCGCCGCCCAGAAACACGACTAGCGGCTAGCGTGCCGGAATCGCGATCCTGCTCACCAGCAGTGTTCGATCACCGCTTTGCGAGGGCACCGCTTGCGGCGGCCGCGCCTGAAGCAGCCGCGCTCCCTCCGGCGGCAGGCCCTGGGCATAGGTCAGCAGCGTCAAAACGCCCTTGTCCTGCGCCCCCAACCGCAAGGTCAGCCGGGCATGGCGGCAATCCGGCGTCGCACAACTCATCCCTGTCAGCGGCTTGGCGGCATGGACGTCCAGCCCATTCAGGCGCACCGCTTGCGGCCGTGCGCTGTTGGGCAGCAGCAGGATGAAGCCATCGCCCTCCATGTTCATCTCCAGAGTTACCTCGTCGCCCTGGCGGCTCACGGTGACGCGCGGCGTGGGAAACCGGGCGCGGCCCGCCGGTGCAACATAGAACTTGCCGAAATCCGCCATTGGCTGCGGCGCGGCGGAAAAATCGGCAGCGGCGCGCAGGGGTTGGGGCAGCCGCGACACCGGATCGGCCAGCCAGGCGGCTTTGCCGTCCATTTCGGCATAGCGGAGGTTGAGCCGCTGCGGCGCCCTATCGCTATAGGCCGGCTGCAATCCCGCCGCCGCCGCCAGCGCAACGGCGGCCAGCAGCGATGCAAGACAGGAGCCGCGCGCCGTTTTCATCAAGGGCAGCAACGCAAGCAGGCCAAAACCGGCGCTGACCATGAACAAAGGATGCATGCGAAGGCCCATCAGGGCCTCGCTTTCCTGGCTGAGCCCGATCCACACCGCCAGCGCCGCCAGCGCGGCGGCGAAAAGCGCCAGGCCGCGTCCACCGCGCACGGTCGCCAGCAGCAAGGGAGCCGCCACCAGGGAAGGAAACAGGAAGTAAGGCGCGAGACCCGGGGCAAATAGGGCGCAGGCAATCGCCAGGCCCGCAAACCACAGCCAACAGGTGATGGCGCAGGCTGCGCGCGCCAGGCAAATCGCGGGCGCCAAGGCGCCCAGCGCTAGCGACAGCCGCAGCCAGGCGGGATGGGCGAAAGAGGGATCGGCCTGGCCGGAAATCCAGGCGGCAATGCCATGCAGCACATAGCCCATGCCCACACAGGCGGCGATCAACAGCGGCGGCGCCGCCACCGCCCAAGCCGCCCGTTTCCAGCCGAGTCGCTCCCCGCTCCACCATCCCGCCAGCACGATCAGCACAAAACAGGCGATGGCCAGCGGCAGCGCCCAGGCCGCGGGAATGCGGGGCAGCCAGCGCTCCAAGATATCGAGATAGATTGCGTCGCCATCCTTGAGCTGTGCCAAGTCCGTCTGCCGCAAGCGGTCCGCCATGCCCAGCACCGCCTCGCCCTGCTGCTGCACACTGCGGGGATCGAGATTCTCGCGGCGGTCGAGCGGCGTATGGTAGTGCGCAAAACCCCCGATAAAGGCGAAGTTCAAAGCCGGCACCCCCAATGCCAGCATCGGCGTGAGGTCGGTGTCATTGGGCAGGCGTTGATAAATTTCCTGATAGAGCGAGGACGTCGCGTAACGCGGCACGCTTTGGGCATAGAGATCGATCAGGCGGGCGTTGCCGCGGCTGGTCTGGAACAGATAGCTGAAACCCCGGTTGCCCCGCGCCTCCACATTGATCACCGCGCCGACGCGTTCGCGCTGCGCGGGGTCGTGCAGATAGGAGGCCGCGCCCAGCATGTTCACTTCCTCGCCGTCGGTGAACAGCGCCACGACGGGATGGGCGGCAACGCCGCCCCGCGCCTTCAAGGCGCGCATGGTCTCCAGCAGGATGGCGACACCCGATCCGTCATCGCCGGCGCCTGGACCTGCCGGCACGGAGTCGCTGTGCGCCATCAGCAGGATCGCCTTGCCCTTGTTATTTCCTTGGCCGGGCGAAACCTCCGCGATGATGTCGGTGACGGTGCCGCAGGGCAGGAAGCTGGAGCGCGGCGAGACATAGCAACTCATCCCGCTTTGGGTGCGCGCCTTGACGCCCATCGCGGCCAGTTCTTGCAGGATGCGCGCGCGCACCTGCCCGGCCTCAGCGCTTCCGGCCGGATGCGGTTTTTGATCGGGAAGAATCCGCGCCAGCAAAGCGGTGGCGCGGGCCGCGGAAAAACTTGTGGCGGGCGCGTCCAGCCGCGCCGCCTCCGGCTGCGATTGGCCAAAAGCCGACAGCAGCCAGAAGCCCACCGCCAGCGCCGCCAGAAACCAAGTCCGGATCATGTGCCTGCCGGAGTTCCTCAAATCCCAGTCATACCTTGATTTTTTTACAAATGTCGCTATTTTGCAGTGCGAAAAGAGTCGGCCGCCATATGGGCCGCCGGCGATGGGCGCCACGGGTCGCGCCCCTTTCTAGGAGCGTGCTACGACCAATGTGACGAGTTCCGGCGCGGAAGCCGGATTAGACGAAGTTATTGAAAGACCACAAGAATCTTCAACGGCTTCAACGGCGGATACTTCCGTCCAGCCCAATGGCTTTGAGGTTCTGGGGCTCTCCCCGGAAATTCTCAAATCGGTGGCCGATAGCGGCTACACCATCCCCACCCCCATTCAGGCGCAAGGCATCCCCGAGGTGCTCAAGCGGCGCGACGTGATCGGCATCGCCCAGACCGGCACCGGCAAGACCGCCAGCTTCACCTTGCCCATGATCGAGATGCTCTCCCGAGGCCGCGCCAAGGCGCGCATGCCGCGCGCGCTGGTGCTAGAGCCCACCCGCGAACTGGCCGACCAGGTGTCGGAAAGCTTCGACCGCTACAGCAAATATTCCAAGCTCAGCCACGCGCTGTTGATTGGCGGCGTCTCGATGGACGACCAGGTCAAGAAGCTGGATCGCGGCGTCGATGTCCTGATCGCCACGCCGGGCCGGTTGATCGACCATTTCGAACGCGGCCGCATCCTGCTCTCCCAGGTCAATATCCTGGTGATCGATGAAGCCGACCGCATGCTGGACATGGGCTTTATTCCCGACGTGGAGAAGATATGCAAGCTGCTGCCCTTCACCCGGCAGACGCTGTTCTACTCGGCGACCATGCCGCCGGAAATCCAGCGGCTGACCGACCAGTTCCTGCACAATCCGGTGCGCATCGAAGTCACGCGTCCCGCCACCACCGCCGCCAACATCACCCAGGAATTGGTGGAAGTGCCCGCCAATGACTGGGCCAAGCGCGAAGCGCTGCGCCGGCTGGTTCGCGAGGTCGACGCCACGCTCAACAACGCCATCGTGTTCTGCAACCGCAAGCGCGATGTCGATGTGGTGGCCAAGAGCCTGATCAAGCATGGCTTCGACGCCCAGCCCATTCACGGCGATCTGGACCAGTCGGTGCGGATGAAGACTTTGGAGAAATTCCGCTCCGGCGAGTTGAAAATCCTGGTCGCCTCCGACGTGGCGGCGCGCGGCTTGGACGTGCCCAGCGTCAGTCATGTGTTCAATTTCGACGTGCCGATCCATGCCGACGACTATGTCCACCGCATCGGCCGCACCGGACGGGCCGGGCGCAGCGGCCATGCCTATATGCTGGCCAGTCCGCGCGACACCAAATATGTCGAGTTCATCGAAAAACTGACCGGCAAGCCCCTGGCGCGCCGCTCGATGATGGATATCGAGGTACGCGATGAACACCGCCGCCATGGCCGTGACTCGGGCCGTGGCTCTGGCCGCGACCATGACCGCCACAAGGGCCGCGACCGCGACAAGCATCGCGACCGCCGTCCGCCGGGCGGCAAATTCCACGACCATGTCGCCAGCATGGAGCCTGCCCCGGTGAGCGAAAATCCCGCGCCGGCCGAAACCGCCGCACAACCGGCGCGCGCCGAACAACCCCATCGCGCCAGGCCGCATCACCCCCATCAGGCCAAGCCGCATCCGGACAAGCCGCATCAAGCCAAGGCGCATCGGGAAAATCCCGAAAAGCGGGAAAAACAGGGCAGCCAGCGCCGGCACAATGAACAGGCCGCACGCCCCCAGGCGGTGGACAAGGCCGAGCTTCCCGCCTTCCTGTTCCGCCCGGTGCCGGTGAAAAAGCCCGAACCCCAATAGTGAAAGCGCTTGCCGCCAGGCGCGGAACCCCAGTATTTACCGCGGGTTCCGCGGCTTTTCGGGTTGAATAAAATCTTTTACTTAACGGTTTTTATACAGCGGGACCGCCAAACTGCTATGTAAACCGGGCCGCTTCTGGCCCACGGGGGCAGTAGTGTTCAATCACGGCCGCGAACGGAATTTTGCCAAAACGGCGCTGGCGCTGATGGAAGACGCCGGCGTTGTGGAAACGCCGGAAAATTTCGAACTCTTTTATGCCTATGCCTCGGGCGAGAATCCGGCCGTGACCCAGGTGATGGCAGCCTTCATCAATTTCAAGAAGGAATTCACCCCGGAAATCCTGTCGGACTTGCGTATGCGCTGCCTGTCCGGCGCGCGCGCCGCGCGTGAGATGGAGTCGCTGGGCGGCAATATCGACACCTTGATCGCGAACGTCCTGGGCAAGCTGGAAACCTCGGCCCGCGACACCGCCCACTACAAAAGCACGCTGTCCGCCGCCAGCGGCCAGCTGGGCGGCGATCGCAGCCCGGCCGATGTGCGCAAGCTGGTGGACGGTCTGGTCGCCGCTACCCGCGCCATGGAGCAACGCACCAAAAGCCTGGAAGGCGAATTGCAGGCCTCCTCGCAGCAGGTCAGCGAGTTGCGCACCAAGCTGGCCGATGTGCGCAAGGAAAGCATGACCGATCCCCTGACCAACATAGCCAACCGCAAGGCCTTCGACGAAGCGGTACGCGCCGCGATGGAGGCGGTGGCCGAGGACGGCGAGGCGGTCACCATGCTGTTGTGCGACATCGATCATTTCAAGAACTTCAACGACACTTGGGGCCACCAGACCGGCGACCAGGTTTTGCGGCTGGTGGCCAATTGCCTGTCGGAAAACGTCAAGGGCCGCGACACCGCGGCGCGTTATGGCGGCGAGGAATTCGCCGTGCTGTTGCGCGGCACCGGCTTGGAGGCCGCCACCATGGTGGCCAACCAGATCCGCACCACGGTGGAGACCAAGAAGCTGGTGAAGAAATCCACCGGCGATATCCTGGGCACCATCACCATTTCCATCGGCGTCGCCCAGTTCGGCCCCGGCGAAGCCGTGGAAAATGTGGTGCGCCGCGCCGATGCCTGCCTCTACGGCGCCAAGCATAATGGCCGCAATCTGGTGATCAACCAGAACGACCCGCGCCGGGCCAGTCTGGAAACAAGCGCGGCTTAACCGCCTTTCTGTTCTTGGACCCTGCGGCCATTCTTTTTATTGGCGCTCCGGCGTTCGGTTGGCTTGTCCGCCAACCTCACCCTACGCGCTTGGCCGCAATCTGGTGATCAACCAGAACGACCCGCGCCGGGCGCAGCTGGAAACCACCGCGGCCTGACTTTTCACCCATTTCGGCTAGACTGGCCCCGCTTCGGAGGGGCCAATGCAGCACGCGCGCCTGACGGCGGACGGCAAAGTCGCCATCATCGCCTTGAATCACGATCCCACCATCAACGCCTTGTCCGAAGGCATGATGGCGGATCTGAACGCTGCCCTGGATGCCGCTGTCGCGGGTGATTTCCGCGCCCTGATCCTGACCGGCAATGGCCGTGGCTTCTGTTCCGGCGCTGACATGAAGGAGCTGCCCGGACGCCGGCTGGAAGGCGCGGGCAAAGTGCTGGAGCGGCTGTTTCATCCCTTCTTCCGCCGGCTGCGCGATCTGAACATGCCCATCGTCACCGCGGTGAATGGTCCGGCGGTGGGGATCGGCATGAGCCTGGCCTTGATGGGCGATCTGGTCATCGCCGCACACTCGGCCTATTTCCAGCTCTCCTTCACCCGCATCGGACTGGCCCCGGACGGCGGCATCACTTTTCTGTTGCCGCGGCTGATCGGGCTGGCGCGGGCGCGCGAGATGGCGCTGCTGGCGGAAAAACTGCCGGCGGAGCGCGCCCTGGAATGGGGCCTGATCAACCGGGTGGTTGACGGCACGCAGTTGATGGACGAAGCCTCGGCCCTGGCGCGGCGGCTGGCGCAAGGCCCCGCCGCTCTGCCCTTCACCCGCAAACTGTTCTGGGACCGGGAGGCGCACGAAGCCCAATTGGCGCGCGAAGCCCAATCCCAGCAACGCGCCGGCGGCACGGACGATTTTGGCGAAGGCCTAGCGGCGTTCCGGGAAAAACGCGAACCGCGCTTTGACGGAAAATAATCAGGCGCCCTGGGCCGGCGTGATCTGAACGCTCTCGCCACAGCCGCACGCACTGGTCTGGTTCGGATTGTTAAAAACAAACCGCGCGCCCAGTTTTTCCTTCACGAAATCCAGTTCGGTGCCGATCAAAAACAGGATGGCCTTGGGATCGATGAAGACCTTGACGCCCTTGTCTTCCATCATTTCTTCGAAAGGTTTTGCCTCGGACGCATATTCCATGGTGTAGCTCATGCCGGCGCAGCCGCCATTGGTGACGCCGACGCGCACGCCCTGATACTTGCCATCTGCATCCGCCATGATCTGGACGATGCGCGCGGCGGCGGCCTCGGTCAGCTTGACCGGCTTGGGGCGCTCACGGCGGGGTTTCTTCGTCTGCGTTTCCATCAGAACATGTTCAATTCGAGTTTGGCTTCTTCGCTCATCCGTTCCGGCGTCCAGGGCGGATCGAAGGTCATGTTGACCGTCACTTCGCCGATGCCGTCCACCAGCTCCAGCGCCGCCTTGACATTGCCGGGCATCTCGCCCGCCACCGGGCAATTGGGCGCGGTCAGGGTCATGTCCACGGTGACGTCCTTGTTGTCGGCGACATCCACCTTGTAGATAAGACCCAATTCATAGATATCAACCGGGATCTCCGGATCGTAGACGGTCTTCAGCGCCACGATCAGCTTGCCGGTGAAATCATCCAGTTCCTGCTGGCTCAAGGCATGCGGGGCGGCGGCTTCGCTCATATTGCGCCCTCCTCCACGGCATTTTTGCCCTCTTCAACCGCATTCTTATACGTATGCCAGGCGAGCGTCGCGCATTTCACCCGCATGGGGAATTCACTGATCCCGCTCATCACATCCAGGGTTTCGCGGTCGTCTTCCGACAGGCCATGCGCCTTTTCGCCCTTCACCAGATGCAAGAACCCGGTCATCAGCCGTTCGGCATCGGCCTGGGAACGGCCCTTGAGCAATTCGGTCATCATCGAGGCGGACGCCTGGCTGATGGCGCAGCCCTTGCCCTCGAATTTGATGTCGGCGACACGGCCGTCTGCGTCCAGCCTGAGATAGACCGTGACCCGGTCACCGCACAGCGGGTTGTAGCCTTCCGCCTTGTGGCTGGCGCCTTCCAGCACGCCATGATGGCGCGGATGCCTCGAATGATCGAGGATCACTTCCTGATAGAGTTCGCGCAGCGCGTTATCCATTACACAAGTATCCCGCGCGCCTTTGAAAGGCCCGCAATCAGCGCATCGACATCGGCGCGCGTGTTGTACAAGGCAAAACTCGCCCGGCTGGTGGACGTCACGCCAAACCGCTCCATCAAGACCTGGGCGCAGTGATGCCCTGCGCGCACCGCCACGCCTTCCCTGTCCAATATGGTGGCGAGGTCGTGGGCATGCATCCCCTGCGCCTCGAATGACAGGATTGCGCCTTTGCCGGGGGCATCGCCGATCACGCGCAACCAGTTGAACTGCTTCACCTGTTCGCGGGCATAGGTCAGAAGGTCATGCTCATGCGCCGCCACCGCCGCCCGGTCGAACGCCATCAGATAGTCCAGCGCCGTGGCCAACCCCACCGTCTCGATGATGGGCGGGGTACCCGCCTCGAAGCGAGCAGGCGGATCGGCATAGGTGATGCGATCCTTCATCACCTCCCGGATCATCTCGCCGCCGCCTTGGAAGGGCCGCATGCCCTTGAGATGCGCCCGCTTGGCATAGAGCGCGCCGATGCCAGTGGGGCCGTACAGCTTGTGGCCGGTGATGGCGTAAAAGTCGATGTCCAACGCCTGGACGTCCACCATCTCATGCACCGCGCCCTGGCAGCCATCGGCCAGCACCGGCACACCCTTGGCATGGGCGCGGGCGATAATGTCCTTCAACGGCGTGACCGTGCCCAGCACATTGGACATGTGGGTGACGGCGACCAGTTTGGTTTTGGAGGTGATGGCGGCATCCAGCGCCTCGATGTCCAGCGAACCATCCTCGCCCACATCCACCCAGCGCAACACCGCGCCTTGGCGTTCGCGCAGGAAATGCCAGGGCACGATGTTGGAATGATGCTCCATCACCGTCAGCACGATCTCATCGCCAGGCTGAATGCGCGGCGCGAGATAGCTGTATGACACCAGATTGATCGCCTCGGTGCCGCCCTTGGTGAAGACGATTTCGTCTTCGCGGGCGGCATTGAGGAATTTCTGCACCGTGTGGCGCGCCGCCTCATAGCGGTCGGTGGCGGCGGCGGAGAGGAAATGCACCCCGCGATGGACATTGGCATATTCGCTTTGGGCGAAGTCGCGCATGGTATCCAGCACGATGCGCGGCTTTTGGGCGCTGGCGCCGCTGTCGAGATAAACCAGCGGTTTGCCATAGACCTGGCGCGACAGAATTTCAAAGTCGGCCCGCGCCTTTTCGACGTCGAACGAAGCCGCGATTTTACTTTGCGCCGTCATGCGATCGCCTTCAGCGCCGACAAGACCGCGGTCCGCACCAATTCGCGCTGGTCGGTGTTTTCGATCTCCGCCATCGCGTCTTCCAGAAAGGCTTGCAGCAACAGGCTGCGCGCCTGGCTTTCCGGAATGCCGCGGGCGCGCAGGTAAAACAGCGATTCCGCATCCAGGTCGCCCACCGCCGCGCCATGGGCGCATTTCACGTCATCGGCGAAAATTTCCAGTTCCGGCTTGAGATCGGCTTCCGCCCCCTCGCCCAGCAGCAGCGCCTTGGCGGTCTGGCTGGAATCGCTGCCATTGGCGCCCTTGGCCACCGTCACCTTGCCTTGATAGACGGCGCGGGCCGCGCCGCTCGCGACATGCTTGAACAGTTGCGTGCTGTTGGTGCCGCCATGCCGATGGATCACATGGGTGGTGACGTCGCTATGGCGATCGCCGTCCAGCACCGACACGCCGGAGAGATGGGCTTGGGCGCCCTCGCCTTCCAGGGCGATCTCCAATTCCATGCGCGACAGTTTGGAACCGAAGCCCGCAAAGTGCCCGCGATACTGACCGCCGGCGGCGATATGCAGCGAGACTTCCTCCACCAGCACGGCATCGGCGGCGTTGGGAGAAATGCGCACATGCGCAAGGCGCGCGCCCTCACCCAGCACGATTTCAAAGCCGAGATTGCGGAAGTCCGCCACGCCTACGCCCTCGACCAATGTGAGCGAGGCGCCGTCTTCGACCACCAACAGTCCGCGCACATGCCCGGCGCCGGTGAAGTCCAGTTTCAGCGGGGCGTCGATGGCCACGCCTTTAGGGACCCTAAAGGCCACCCCGCCCGCCGACAGCGCCAGGGACGCGGCGCGCATCACATTCTGGGTGGGACGGGCGATATGCTTCATCACCCAGGCGGGGGGATTGGGCAGGGAAAGGTCGAACATCTCCACCCCGGCCGGCAGATTGCCCACCAGCCATTCCGCCATCACCGCGCCCAGACCCTGTTCGCCCAGCACCGATTTGAGGTCGGAATATTTCCACTCCTCGATGCGGCGATGCGGCACGCCGTGGCTGTGCATCACTGCCGCCGCTTCCGCCTTGCGATCGAGGTTGAGGGCCAGCGTCATGCTGCTTGCCCCACAATATGTTCATAGCCCTTGGCTTCCAATTCCAAGGCCAATTCCTTGCCGCCTTCCGCCACGATCCGGCCCTTGGCCAGGACATGAATGCGGTCGGGCACGATATAGTCCAGCAACCGCTGATAGTGGGTGATCACCAGCATGGCGCGCGACGGTTCGCGCAAGGCATTGACGCCTTCCGCCACCAGCCTGAGCGCGTCAATGTCCAACCCGGAATCGGTCTCATCCAGAATCGCCAGCTTGGGCTCGAACAACGCCATTTGCAGGATTTCCAGCCGCTTCTTCTCGCCGCCGGAGAAACCCACATTCAAGGCGCGCTTGAGCATCTCCTCGGAGACGTTCAGCGTCTTGGCCTTGGCGCGCACCAGCTTGAGCACGGCCACCGCGTCCAGGTCGGTTTCGCCGCGCGCCCGGCGCTGGGAATTCAGCGCGGTCTTGAGGAAGGTCATGGTGGTGACGCCGGGAATTTCCACCGGATATTGCATGGCCAGGAACACGCCCTTGGCGGCGCGTTCTTCCGGCGGCAATGCCACCAGATTTTCGCCGTTATAGACGATGCTGCCTTCGGTGATGTCATAACCGTCGCGGCCCGCCAGCACATAAGACAGTGTGGACTTGCCGGAACCGTTGGGGCCCATGATGGCATGCACTTCGCCGGGATTTATCGACAGGCTGAGACCCTTGAGGATCTCCCTGCCTTCAACCGCGACATGCAGGTTCTTGATCTCCAACATCACTCACCATCCCAATAATCGGCCGTCTTGAGCCAACCGCGTCCCAGATAGGTCGCGGTGGAACGGTCATTGTTCTTTACCCCGGCGCGCATCCCCACCTTGCCGGAGTCGGGATATTCCACGATGTCGAAGCTTTCATTGTTGGAAAATCCCAGATAGCGCAGCGGCGAGGGCCCGGTATTGATGATCTGATGCGCCAACCCGCCGGCCGGCGCGCCCAGGCAATCTCCCGCGCGCACGGCAATGCGCTCCTCGCCATGGCGATATTCGCCTTCGCCCGCCAGGATCAGGAACATCTCGTCACAGCCGTGATGGCGGTGGAAGGGAAAGGCCGCCTTGCCCGGCGGCACCACATGCAGGGTGCAGCCCAGTTTTTCCAGGCCCAGGGAGCGGCTCACCTCGCCCATCTCAATGGCGAATTTTTCGCCATGGGAGAAGTTTTCCAGCTTCAGACGCTCGAGATTGACCACGGTCTGGCTCATCCCACGCTGCCTTCCAGGGAAATCCCCACCAGCTTCTGCGCTTCCACCGCGAATTCCATTGGCAATTGCTGCAGCACTTCCTTGCAGAAGCCGTTGACGATCAAGGACACCGCTTCGTCCTGGGGAATGCCGCGGGCCAGGCAATAGAACAGCTGGTCTTCGGCGATCTTCGATGTCGTCGCCTCATGCTCGATGCGCGCGCTTTTGTTGCGGCTTTCGATATAGGGCACGGTATGAGCGCCGCACTCATGCCCGATCAGCAGCGAGTCGCACTGGGTATAATTGCGCGCGTTCCTAGCCTTGCCATAAACGCTGACCAGGCCGCGATAAGTGTTCTGCGCCTTGCCCGCGCTGATGCCCTTGGAGATGATGCGCGAGCGGGTATTGGCGCCCAGATGGATCATCTTGGTGCCGGTATCGGCCTGTTGATAGTGATTGGCGATGGCGATGGAATAGAATTCGCCGACGCTCTCGTCGCCGCGCAGGATGCAGGACGGGTATTTCCAGGTGATGGCCGAGCCGGTCTCCACCTGCGTCCAGCTGATCTTGGACTTCCTGCCCCGGCAGTCGCCGCGCTTGGTGACGAAGTTGTAGATGCCGCCCAATCCGTTCTCGTCGCCCGGATACCAGTTCTGCACCGTGGAATATTTGATCTCGGCATTGTCCAGCGCCACCAGTTCCACCACCGCGGCATGCAGCTGGTTCTCGTCGCGCTTGGGGGCGGTGCAGCCTTCCAGATAGGAGACATACGAACCCTCATCGGCGATGATCAGCGTGCGCTCGAACTGGCCGGTCTCGCTGGCATTGATGCGAAAATAGGTGGAAAGCTCCATCGGGCAGCGCACGCCCTTGGGCACATAGACAAAAGTGCCGTCGGAGAACACCGCCGCATTCAAGGTGGCGAAGAAATTGTCGGTGACCGGCACCACCGTGCCCAGATACTTTTTCACCAGATCGGGATAATCGCGGATCGCCTCGCTGATCGGGCAGAAAATCACCCCCGCCTCGTTGAGCTTTTCCTTGAAGGTGGTGGCGACCGACACGCTGTCGAACACCGCGTCCACCGCAACCCCTGCCAGCGCCATCTGCTCGTGCAGCGGAATGCCCAGTTTTTTATAGGTCTCCAGCAGCTTGGGATCGACTTCGTCCAGCGACTGTTTCTTGGGCGTGTTCTTGGGCGCGGCGTAATAATAGGCGTTCTGGTAATCGATCTTGGGATAATGCACCCGCGCCCATTTGGGCTCGGTCATCGCCTGCCAGCGGCGGAACGCGCCCAGCCGCCACTCCAGCATCCAGGCCGGCTCGTCCTTCTTGGCCGAGACGTAGCGGACGGTGTCCTCGCTCAAGCCCTTGGGCGCGCGCTCCATCTCGATATCGGTGACAAAGCCATATTTGTACTTCTCGCCCAGTTCGGCGACCTGGCTCTTGGTTTCGGCGGCGATGCTCATGCGGCCTCGCTCTGCTTGCCCCGTTGGCGCAGCTTGCGCAGGGTTTCCACCGCCGCGCTCACATTCTCCATGGTGGAGGACCAGCCGAAGCTGGCGCGCAAGGCGCCGGCTGCAAGCTTCTGCTCCACACCCATCGCCGCCAGCACATGGCTGATCGCGATTTTGCCGGAGGAACAGGTGGACCCGGAACTCATCATCACGCCATCCAGGTCCAGGCCGATCAGCGCGGTTTCCGCCGTCAGGCCGGGAATGGCGAAGCAGGAGGTGCTGCACAATCTTGTCTGCGTCACCCCGAAGATAACGGTCTCGGGAATGGCCTGTTTCAGCGCCGCTTCGAAATGATCGCGCAAATGGGTGATGCGGGCGCGCTCGCCCTCGCCATCTTCCAGGCTGTGCGCGGCGGCGCCGAACCCGGCGATGCCGGAAAGATTCTCGGTTCCCGCCCGCATTCCCTTCTGCTGCCCGCCGCCCACCAGCTGGGGCTGCAGCGGCGCAGTTTCCCGCGCCACCAGCGCGCCCGCGCCTTGCGGTCCGCCGATCTTGTGCGCGGACAGGGTCATGTAATCGCAGTGCGAGAAATCCAGCGCGATCTTGCCGGCCGCGGGCACCGCATCCACCAGCAGCAAGGCGCCCGCTTCCCGCGTCAGTTTCGACACTTCAGCAATCGGCTGCACCACGCCGGTTTCATTGTTGGCGGCCATCACCGCCACCAGGGCGCGCCCCTTGCCTTCGCGCAACGCCACCCGCAGTCCTTCCAGGTCGATCACGCCGTCTTGCGTCACCGCCAGGCGCTCGACCCGCACCCAGGGAAAGCGCTCGGCCAGGCGGTCGGCGGTGGCCAGCACTGAGGAATGTTCGATGGCCGAAACGAAAATGCGGGTGATGCGCGGCTCCTGTGCCAGCGAGCCTTCCACCGCGCCGAACAGCGCCAGATTGTTGGATTCGGTGGCGCCGCTGGTGAAGATCACCTGCTCCGGCTTGGCGCCCGCCAGGCGCGCCACGCGCTGGCGCGCTTCTTCCATCACCATGCGGGCGGTCCGGCCATTGGCATGGATGGAGGACGGATTGCCGCCCACCGCCAAGGCATGAGTCATGGCGCTGAGGCACTCCGGGCGGAGGGGCGAGGTGGCGTTGTGATCCAGATAATGCATGGCTGATGTCTACTTGCTCAGGCGGCCGCGGTTTCGCCTTCCAGCACGGCATTGGTGTCATTGCAGGGCTTGGACCGGCCCAGCACCCGCCGCTCCACCACATCCGCCAGGCTGACGGATGACAGGAAAACATGAATCTGTTGCCCCAACTCTTCCCACAGATCGTGGGTGACACAGCGGGCGCCCGTCTTGGTGCAGCCCTTGGCGCTGCCGGGCTTGCAGCGGGTGGCGGCGATGGGCTCGTCCACCGCCAGGATGATGTCGGCGATCCGCAATTCGCCCGACGGCCGCGACAGGCGATAGCCGCCGCCAGGTCCCCGCACGCTGGTCACCAGCCCGCCGCGCCGCAATTTGGCGAACAGCTGTTCCAGATAGGACAGCGAAATATCCTGGCGGGCGGCGATATCGGCCAGCGCCACCGGGCGGCTTTCGCCCGGGACCTGGGGGTCAACCGCATTGCCGGCCAAGTCGGCCATCGCCATTACCGCATATCGTCCCTTGGTGCTGAGCCGCATGTGAGGTTCCCTTTGATAAGGAGGCGTTTTCCCTTGCTTTTCGACCCCCCTCCCGGTGTAGAGAAGCGCCAAGCCAGAAGCTCGCCTGATGGCCGGGATATAGAGTTCCTGAGTAGTTTGGTCAAGTATTCACGGTCTGCAGCGAGGCATTTCTGTAAGCACTTGAGTTGTAATGGTTTTTAATGGCCCCTGAGCCGGTGAAAAACCTACTGATTTGCTTATGAATGTCCTTTGGGGAATCCATGCCTGATATCATTCTGCCCGGCTCGGCGGGACGCATCGAAGCCCGGTACCAAAGGCAGAAAAATCCCGGCGCGCCCATGGCGCTGGTGCTGCACCCCCATCCCCAGTTCGGCGGCACCATGAACAATCCGCTGGTCTACGACCTTTTCCACATGTTCCACGGCTTGGGCTGCACCACCGTGCGCTTCAATTTCCGGGGCGTGGGGCGCAGCCAGGGCAGCTTCGACAATGGCGCTGGCGAATTGTCGGATGCCGCCGCGGTGCTGGACTGGATGAACACGCTTTATCCCAACCCCTCGCATGTGTGGGTGTGCGGCATTTCCTTTGGCGCCTGGATCGGGATGCAGCTTCTGATGCGCCGCCCCGAAATCACCGGCTTTGTCTCCATCGCTCCGCCCGCCAGCATGTATGACTTCGCCTTCCTGGCGCCCTGCCCGGCATCCGGCCTGATCGTGCACGGCACCAAGGACAATGTGGTGCCGGAGCCCGATGTGCAGAAGCTGGTGGACCGGCTGACCGCCCAGAAGGGCATCAAGATCACCTATGACAAGATCGATGGCGCCAACCATTTCTTCGACAAGCATGAAGCCGATGTGGTGGAGACGGTGAAAGAGTACGTCTCCAATATGATGAGCAAGCCCAGGGAAGGCAGATAAACGTGGTGCGACTGTTGCGCGCCATTGGCGCCGTAGCACTCGTAGTTCTCGCCTTACCAATTGCACTTGTCGCTGGCCTATTTTTCAAGGGTAGAAATTGCACGCCGGAGGAATTGGCTGCCGAGTTACAGGCGCTCGCGGATGGCCGAGACGACCTGGTCAATGGCGATAGACTTGAATGCGTTTCAATCAAAGACTCGCGCCTCGAAGCAATTCGGCGAGAAGCCGTTTATTTGATCCAACCCGTACGTCCCGAAGATCGCCCAAAGCTTGGGCAATTGGCCGAGCGCGCTCGAGCCCTAGAACCATAGACAAACGCGGCGCGAGGATTTTTGTGACCTGAGCAGGAGCGTCGCGCGGAGCGTGCGTACAGCACGTGAGCACGCGCGACACACTCAGGGCGCAAAAAGACCGCGCCCCATCAGGGTTTGCGGTGAAGTTTGCCGCCCGTCATCGGCTGTTTGACGCCCGTTGTGGTCGGCAAAGACAATGGCAGCCCCAATTTCGACCGCATCGCCAGATAAGCGAAACCTTCCGCTTCCAGCGCATCGCCATTCCAGCCCGCCTCTTCCGCACTCAACACCGGCGCCGTCACGGCGGCGCGCAACTCCTCCATCAGGAAATGGTTGTGGCGGCCGCCGCCGCTGACGATCCAGGTGGCGGGCGCTTGCGGGAAATGATCGCCGGCCTTGGCGATGGCCGAGGCGGTGAAAGCCGCCAGGGTGGCTGCCCCTTCCGCCGGCGACAGGCTGTCCACCGCCTCCATCCCGAAATCCATGCGGTCCAGGGATTTGGGCGGCAGGCGGAAGAAATAATCATGCGCCAGCATCTGGCTTAACGCCGCGCGGTTCACCGTGCCGCTTTTGGCGAAGGCGCCGCCTTCATCCACCGGCTTGCCGGTATGGCGCTGCATCCAGTCGTCGATGGGGGCGTTGCCGGGGCCGGTATCGAAGGCCAGAACCAGATCGTCCGCGACATAGGTGACGTTGGCGACGCCGCCGATATTCACCACCACCACCGGCTGGGCCAGTGAGGACTGCCGCACCCGCGCCGCGTGATACAGCGGCATCAGAGGCGCGCCCTCGCCACCCGCCGCCACATCGGCGCTACGGAAATCATTGACCACATCGATCCCGGTGAGCCGCGCCAACAGCGCGCCGTCGCCGATCTGCCAGGTCCAGCGCTGCTCGGGACGATGCAGGATGGTCTGGCCATGGAAACCCTGCAGCGAAACGTCTTTCGCCGCCAGGCCGGCCCTTTGCAGCAGCATTTTGACGGCCTCGGCATGCTTTTCGGTCAAAACCCGTTCGGCCTCCCGGATGGAATCCGGCACCGGCGCGTCCCGAGTCAAACCGCGGGCGGCCTCCAGCGCGGCGCGCATCAAGGCACGGCTATTGCGGTCATAAGCCAGCGTCAGGCCGGGTCCCGGACGCGCCATGTTTTCGCCGTCGGTCTCCAGCAAGGCCGCATCCACGCCATCCAGCGAGGTGCCGCTCATCAGGCCTATGACTTTCTGGACGCCGGTCATTGTGCTATTGGCCCCTGTCTCTTTGTCGAGTCTATAGCATGCCCGCCGCGCCGCAATTCCAGTCCGAATTCCTCCGTATCTTCGCGGCGCGCGGGGCCTATTACGACTGCTCCATGCCGGAGGAGCTGGACGCATTGTTCCAAAAGGAGCGCGTCACCGCCTATATCGGCTTCGACTGCACCGCCAAGTCGATGCATATCGGCAACCTGGTCCAGCTGATGACCTTGCGCAGGCTGCAGCAGGCCGGCCACCGCCCCATCCTGTTGATGGGCGGGGGCACCACCAAGGCGGGCGATCCGTCCGGCAAGGATGAAACAAGGCTGATCCTGTCGCCGCAGCAGATCGAGGAAAACAAACAGAGCATGCTCAGCGGCGTCAGGCACCTGCTGAAATTCGGCGATGGGCCTTGCGACGCCATCATGGTCGACAATGCCGAGTGGCTGGACCGGCTGGAATACATTCCCTTCCTGCGCGAGGTGGGCCGCCACTTCTCGGTCAACCGCATGCTGACCATGGACAGCGTGAAGATCCGGCTGGACCGCGACCAGCCCATGTCGTTCCTGGAGTTCAACTACTCCATCATGCAGGCTTACGACTTTGTCGAGCTCAACAAGCGCTATGGCTGCCGGTTGCAATCCTCCGGCTCCGACCAATGGGGCAATGTGGTGTCGGGACTGGAATTGGGCCGCCGCCTGGGAACGCCGCAACTCTATGGCCTGACCACGCCGCTGATCACCACCTCTTCCGGCGCCAAGATGGGCAAGACCGCCGCGGGCGCGGTGTGGCTGAACCAGGACATGCTCAGTGTCTATGACTATTGGCAGTTCTGGCGCAACACCGAGGACGGCGACGTCGGCCGCTTCCTGCGCCTGTTCACCGACCTGCCCCTGGAGGAGATCGCGCGCCTGGAAAAGCTGCAGGGCGCGGAACTGAACGACGCCAAGAAAGTGCTGGCGACCGAGGCCACCGCCATCCTGCATGGCCGTGAGGCGGCAGAAAAAGCCGCCGACACGGCGCGGCGGGCGTTTGAGGAAGGCGCTTCGGCCGAAGGCCTGCCCACCATCACCGCCAAATTGCCGGATGGGATTCTCAATCTCGCCGTGGCGGCGGGATTGGCTTCGTCGAATTCCGAAGCCCGCCGGATGATCACGAACAACGGTCTCAAGCTGAACGACGAAGCCATCAGCGATCCCAAACTGACAGTCGATGCGTCGGCGCTGAACAGCGATGGGGTGCTGAAGCTTTCAAGCGGCAAGAAAAAGCACGTCCTGGTCAAGCCAATTTAGTTCGCCACCGGCTTTGGCGACGGCGCGGCGGCCTGCGATGCGGGCGGCGCGGGCGGATTGTTGGACGGCGCGTCCTTGCCGGTGGGAATATGGCCCTCGAATATCCGGCGGAAGATGCCCGGCGCCAGCATGGACAAGGGATTGGTGCTGATATTGGGCTGTTCCATATTGCCGGTGGCGGAATAGGTGGCGCTCAATATCCCCTCGCCTTTCTTAGAAGCGAGCAGATCGCCCAATATCGGGATGTTGCTCAGCACCGAATTGACCCCGCAAGCCGGCACCAGCGAGCCCTTCAGCGCCAGGGTGCCGCGCGGCCGGTCGATATAGCCGTCGGAGGTGGCGCAGATGGCGGGCCCGGCGGCGCGGGCGTTATTGACACTGATCACATTGTTCTTGGAGGTGAAGGGAAAATTCCACTCATCCAGGCTGATGCCGTCACCGCCCATCAGATCGGCCAGGCCGATCAGCGAGCCGGCGGAGAACAGCCGGCTGATCAGGGGCTGGTTGATCAGCTGAAACTTCTTGATGGTCAGCACCCCCGTGAAATCGGGCGCGGTGCTGGATGGATTGGGCTGGTCGCCGGCCTGTCCCGGCAAATTGATGGTGGCGGAAAGATCGCCGCCGCGCATGCTTTCAAAGGCGAAGACGCTGCGCGCCAGAAGTCCGGCATCGCTGCTGGTCACCGTGATTTTGCGGCCCGCAGCCGAACTTTCCAGACTGGCGGCGATGGCCGCGGACTTGACGCCCATGGTGACATTGCCGCTCAGGTTCAGCGCCGAGGGCCGGTTGCCTGTGCCGGCCAGTTCCAGATTGAACGGCATGATGGAGACGCCGCCGCGCATCGCCATGCGGTCCAGCTTGGCGATGACATGAAAGCGCCCCTGGGGCGTGTCGTCATTTGGCTGGGCGGCGGCGGCGGCGCCGCCCGGCTGGGCGCTGGAGCCGGTGCGTCCCGTATTGGAGCCATCCAGCGACTTTCCCCGGATCAGATAGTCATCGCCATTGCTGCCGCGCGACAGTTGGAATGACAGGTCGTTGAGCGTTCCCATCTTGACCGAGGGAAAATTCAGCACCGTCAGTTCGCCATTGCGGTTGAAGTCGGCGGTGCCATTGAGATTGAGCACCGGCCCGGTGATGCGGATGGTCTCGTCCTGCACCGCATTGCCGGCCGCAAAATTGACGCCGATGCGGCCGGTAGCCGCCTGTCCCGGCGTCTTCTCCAGATTGACGATGGGCACCGAAAGGGTGGCGGGGGTGAAGTCCACCGTGACATCGGCATGCAGCAGGTTGCCGCGATGGCCGGTGATGTCGGCGACGACCGGCACGGTCCCGCGCAGAAACCGCGTCAACCCGATATTCAACACCTGCCGTCCGCCTTCGGTCATCTGGCCCTTCACCGCCAGCCGGGTGGTGACGGCGTCCTGGGTCCTGAAATCCTCGGTCCAGTCCACCGCGAGCCTGGAATCCGCCAGGTTGACCTGGCCGGTCTGGTGCAGGTGGCTATTGTCGATGTCGAATATCACATCGCCATTGGTCAGCCTTGTCTTGCCGCCCAGCGTGACGGCGAAATCGCTGACCGCCGCCTTCACCGAGATGCCCACATCATCTACCGGCAGGTCGGCCAGCATCGGCACGGTGAACATCAGATCGGCGCTGGCCTTTCCCCCCGTGGTCTTGGGATCGATGCCGAACTTGGTGGGATAGTTGAGCGGCTTCATGTCGATCAGCGCCATCACATCCGGCATGGCGCCATCGATATGCACGCCGAACTGCCCCGCGGTGCCGCGCTGGTGCAGATTGGGAATCAGGGCCGTGCCGTGGCTGGCATTCAGCGGCCCGATGCGGCCCCCACTGAGATCGGCCTTGAAGGTGTCGCCGGTAAGGACGGCGTCACCCGCCACTCCGGTGGCATGGGTCAGGCCACTGACATAATTGCCTTCAATGTCTTTCAACGAAAAAGTCAGCTTCACCGAATCTTCCGGCAGGATGTCGCGGTCCAGCATGCCCGGCGCGAAATTGGTCTGCGCCTCCAAAGGACCGATATCGCCCGCGAAAATATTCTCGTCGATCCAGCTGCGCGCGCCCGGGACCACCGGCAAAGGCCAGTAGCGCAACAGGGTGCGCACCGGCAGGGTTGCAATGCTGGCCTTGGCCACCAGGCCGGGCGCGCCATTGTCGTTCAAGGCCAGGCTGCCCGAGGCATTGAGCGCGAAACCCGGCGCGGCCACGCTGAGCTTGGTAAAATTGATCTGGCGCGGCCCCGTCAAATAATCTCCGGCCAGGCCAACCGCCTGATACCCGACAGGCTGGGCAAACACGCCGGGCATGTTGAGCGCGACATCGCTGCCGGCGAGATCGGCGTGCACGCGCTCCAGATGGCCGCCGCTATCCAGGAAAAAATCCACGCCGCCCTTCAGCCGGGCGCGGGCTTCCTTGGCCTCGAGATCGGCGGTGGTGAGCGCCAGATGCCGGACCGTCCCGTCGTAGCGACCCACCAGCCGCAAGCTGTCGACATGCAGCGCCTTGCTGGTCATCGCCGCATAGGGGATCTCGCCATGCGCGATTGCATCGAACGCCGCCGAGGCCAGGATATTGCCGGGATCGATGCGGAACTGGGTCGAAGCACTGACCACCATCGGCAAATCCTTGACGCCCTGGAACATCCTGGCATTGCTGCCCAAGGCCCGCAGATCCAGGTTGGTGATTGTCGCCCGGCCCGTCACCGGGCCCTTGCCCGGCGGCAAAGTGAGATCGGCGGTCAAATGGGTGATGTGGCCGGACAGCGAGACATCGGAATCGAAATTGATCCCGACGGTCTGGCCCTTGGAGAGCAGCGTCAGGTTGGTGCGCGGCGATTTGAGATCAAGGCCGGTGGTCTCGTCATAAAGTCCCAGTTTCGCGTTGCGCACGGCAAAGCTTTCCAGGGACGAGGACTCGCTGCTCTTCACCCGCAGGTTGATCACGTCGCGGATGCGGCCGATCACATCGTCCTCGCCCTGGACGTCGCGTTGGGTGCCCAGCAGGATGCGGCCTTCCTTGGTATGGATCAGGCTGAATTCCACCCCCACCAGGGTGATGCGCTTGATGACAAATTGGCCCTGCAGGAAGGGGCCCGCCGCCAGGTCGATCGCGGCCTTGGGCGCGCTGGCCACCACCTGTCCCTTGCTGTCATAGATGCGGGTTCCCAGCACCACCAGATTGACCCGGCTCTGGTCGCGGCTCCATTCGATGGCGGCCTGGTCATAGTCCAGATGGATGCCGGGCAAGGCGTCATGGATGGCCCCCGCCAGGGTGCCTTTGAGCGGCCCCAGGGACACCGGCCCCCATAACAGCCGCAAGCCCGCCCCGGCCACAAAGAACACGACGGCCGCCACCAGGAGCCCGGCACCCAGCATGGCGCGGCTGATGTGGTGGGCTTTTATGAAATTCGCAAAAGGCGGCTTCAAGCGGTCTTTCTTCCAGAGCGGGCTGCTCTATTACGACTGTTGGGCCTAAAAAGGGCAAATATCACAGCCCCTTGGGGGAAAAGTCCAATTGCGCTTCCCCCGCCTGATAGGGTTAAATCCAATTGCTCAGAAGGACTTGGGAAGCAGTTGGGGGACGGTTTATGGCGCGGGCCATCCAGGGATTGACGGCGGGCGACAAAGCCCCGTCCTTCAAAATCGCGACTGATGGCGGCGAAACCATCTCCTCTTCCGGCCTGAAGGGCACGCCCTACATCATCTATTTTTACCCCAAGGACGATACCTCCGGCTGCACCAAGGAGGCGATTGGCTTTTCGGACCATCTCAAGAAATTCGACAGGCTGGGCGTCACGCTGCTGGGCATTTCCAAGGACAGCCTGGAATCCCACGCCAAATTCCGCAAAAAGCACAAGCTGAAAATCGCCCTGGGGTCCGATCCGGAAACCAAGATGGCGCAGGATTGGGGTGTGTGGGGCGAAAAGACTCTCTATGGCCGCAAATATATGGGCATGGAACGCGCGACGTTCCTGGTTGATGGCAAAGGCGTCATCAAGCAGGCATGGCGCAAGGTGAAGGTCCCCGGCCATGTCGAGGCCGTGCTGCAAGCGGCCGAAGCCTTATGAAAAAGCCCCTGAAAAGTTTTTGGCGCCGTCCGCATGCGCCGCAACCCGCGGCGCGGGCGCTGTTCTGGCACCGCCGGGTGACAGGCCCGCGTCCCGGCACGCCGCGCGAAGAAACTGCGGCCCATGAAATGCCCCAGCCAAAGCCCAAGCTGTTGGAGCGCGCCTGGCTTTGGGTTCACAACACCTTTCCCGAACGCCAGATCTATATTCGCAGCGACGGGCGGGTGCAGTTCTTCACGTTCGGTCCTTCCCTGCAGGCGACGCTGGCCGGCCTGCTCCTGATCTTCCTGGGATGGGTGGTGTTCGCCACCGTCAATGTGGTGTTCAAGGACCGCATCATCGCCGCCAAGGACCATCGCTATCAGCAGATGCAGGCGGCTTACGAGAACAAGGTCACCGACCTGCAAGTGTCCTATGACGAGCTGAACGCGGCGCTGGTTGCGGCCCGGGACCGCTTCAAGGCCTCCGCCGACGCGCTGCAGACCAAGCAGAATGCCATCGCCGGGTTTCTCAATCGCGCCAATCAGGCGCAAGTGACCGCGGGTGGCGCCAATGCCGCGCTGCCCCAGCCCGCCTCGTCCGCGAACATGGAAGATGGCGGCTCCTCGCAATTGCTGGTGATGCCGGGACCGGCGCAACCCCAGCCGCGCACGACCCGGCCCTCCGGCTTTAAAGCCAGCTTCCTGCAGGCGCCTTACCGCCGCGCCGCCGCCTTCTTTCAATCGCTGAAGGAGCGGGTCTTTCCCAATCCCTTGCGCGACATGGCTGCGGTCTATGCCCGTCATCCCGGCTTGCACGCCCTGGACCAGGAAACCCAGCGCGTGGCCCATATCGGCGACAACGAAACCTCGCTGATGGCCAAGACCGAAAGCGCGCTGGACCAGGATGTGAACGGCTTGCGCAATGTGGTGCGGCTGGCCGGCATCAATCCCGACGGCTTCTCCCGCAAAATCGCCGGCGGCGAGGGCGGACCGGACATTTCCTTCGACCAGGTTCGCATTGAAGGCATTTCCGATCCGGGCTTCACCCGCGCCTATCTCGGCGCCGCCGCGGTGCTGGATGAGCTCAACGGCCTGTCGGCGGCCATGTCGCATGTGCCGCTGGCGCCGCCGGTCTCCACTGCCGGCTTCGACAAGTCCAGCGGCTTCGGCGCCCGTATCGATCCTTTCACCCGCCGGTATGCGTTCCACTCCGGCGTCGATTTCGCGGGTCCCTGGGGCAGCGCGGTGCATGCCACCGCGCCCGGCACCGTGATCTTCGCCGGCAATCGCGGCGGCTATGGCAATATGGTGGAAATCGATCACGGCTATGGCATCCACACCCGCTACGGCCACCTCTCCACCATCAGCGTGCGGTTGGGAAGCTGGGTGGGCAAGGGCGCCAGTCTGGGCCGCGTCGGTTCCACCGGCCGCAGCACCGGACCCCATGTCCATTACGAAGTCTGGTATGACGACGTGGCCAAGAATCCCAGCAACTTCATCGAAGCGGGCCGCCATGTTCTCTAGCAAAAACATTTCCGCCCCGCCGCCCGCAATGCCGCCCAGCCGCGCCAATGGCCGCTCGGCCCCTTCCATCGTGAGCGCGGACATGGCGATCCAGGGCAGCATCAATTCCAGCGGCGACGTCCAGATCGACGGGCGGGTGGAAGGCGACGTCCGCAGCCAAGGCCTGGTGATCGGCGAGAAAGCGGAAATTCATGGCGAGATTTTCGCCGAGGATGTCACCGTGCGCGGCAAGGTGATCGGCCGCCTTCATGCCCGCCGCGTGCTGTTGGCCGCCACGGCCCACGTCGAAGGCGATATCCTGCACGAAGCGCTGGCGGTGGAATCCGGCGCCTTTTTCGAAGGCAATTGCCGGCACAGCGACAATCCCGCCGGCGCCGGCGACAACCGGACCCTGCCGCCGCGCGCGGCGGTAACGGACTCGCAAGCTCCCAATGGCTTGTTCGCGCCGCTTAGTACGGCCGCAACATAACTGCTCCGCCCCCACCGCCCGGCGCCGTTCTTCTGCTGATCGATCTCCAGCAGGCGATCGATCATCCGGACTGGGGCGTTCGCAACAACCCCGAAGCGGAGCGCAAGGCCGCCCGCCTTCTGGCGCATTGGCGCGAAAGGAACTGGCCGGTGATCCACATCCGGCATGACTCCTTGGAACCAAACTCCCACTACCGGCCTGGACAGCGCGGTCACGCGTTTAAACCGGAGACGGCGCCTGCGGAAAACGAACCGGTGATCGCCAAGCAAACCAACAGCGCTTTCATCGGTACGGACCTGGAAGCACGGCTGCGCAAGGCAAAGCACACGTCACTGGTGATTGCCGGTGTGACAACCAACAACTCGGTGGAAGCCACCGTCCGCATGGCTGGCAATCTAGGCTTTGACACCTGGCTGGTGGAGGACGCCTGCTTCACCTTCGGACGCGCCGACTGGCACGGCATGGCGCGCACCGCCGATGAAGTTCACGCTCTGTCGCTGGCCAACCTGGACGGAGAATACTGCACGGTCACCACGACCGACTTGGTGCTGGCAGGCTGACTACTCCAGGTCTTCGACTTTCTCGCGCGGTTTGCCACCAACTTCCTGCGCCAAGGCTGCCGCCATGAAGGGATCGAGTTCGCCGTCCAGCACGTCCGAAGGCGTGCGGCTTTCCACGCCGGTGCGCAGGTCCTTCACCAGCTGATAAGGCTGAAGGACATAGGAACGGATCTGGTGGCCCCAGCCGATTTCCTTTTTTTCTCCGACAAAGGCGCCGGTCTCGGCCTTCTTCTTTTCCAGCTCGATTTCATAAAGCTTGGATTTCAGCATGTCCCAGCAGATGGCGCGGTTCTGGTGCTGGCTGCGCTCCGACTGGCTGGCCACGGCGATGCCGGTGGGCAGATGGGTAATGCGCACCGCGCTTTCGGTTTTGTTGACATGCTGGCCGCCGGCGCCTGAGGCGCGATAGACGTCGATGCGCACGTCTTTTTCGGGAATGTCGATCTCGATCGACTGGTCGATCACCGGATAGACCGTCACGCTGGAGAAGGAGGTGTGCCGCCGGGCATTGGAATCGAACGGCGAGATGCGCACCAGCCGGTGGACGCCGGCCTCGGTCTTGAGCCAGCCATAGGCATTGGGACCCTTGACCAGAAGGGTAGTGGACTTGATGCCCGCCGCCTCGCCTTCGCTTTCCTCGATCAATTGCAGCTTGTAATCGTGCCGCTCCGCCCAGCGGGTGTACATGCGCAACAGCATCGACGCCCAATCCTGGCTTTCGGTGCCTCCGGCGCCGGCATGGATCTCCAGATAGCTGTCATTGCCGTCGGCTTCGCCCGATAGCATGGATTCCAGCCGCATCTGCTCGGCGCGATGCGCTAGCGCCAGGATCGAATTTTCCCCGTCCGCCACCATGGCCGCGTCACTCTCGGCCTCGGCCATCTCGATCAACGAGGTGGCATCGTGAAGTTCGTTGGTCAGCTTGCTGACCGCGGCCAGTGCGGTGTCCAGCTTCTGGCGCTCGCGCATCAATTTTTGCGCGGCTTGGGGGTCATTCCACAGGGAGGGGTCTTCGGCCTTGGCGTTCAACTCGTCCAGGCGGCGGGTGGCTTTGTCCCAGTCAAAGATGCCTCCTCAGCAGGGCGACGGCCTGCTGGATGTCATCGATGGCGCGGGTGATCTCGGGACGCATGGCCAAAGTTCTTAAAAGAGACAGCGTGCTTAAGTCAGATGACCGTCAATGTCCATGCGCTAATAAAGGCCGCCTGTCCCCTCGCCCACCGACGCGGGCGGCGCGGACGTGGTGTTGGCCACCGTGCCGGCCGTGGCTTCATCCAGCGATGGCGCATTGGCTTCACCCGGCGCGGTGCCGGCCTTGAAAGCCTCCATGACGGCGCCCGGCGTGCCGGGCGGCACGGGACTGCCGCTCTTCCAGTCGATGGGCACTTCCTCGATGCCCGGCGCGACGCGGAATGGCGTGGGCGGCGCATCCTTCAGCGCATCCTTCATGAAATCGCGGAAGATCGGCGCCGCCACGGTGGCGCCCTGCTCCTTGGGCCCCAAGGTGCGCGGATTGTCGAAGCCGACATAGACGCCTGCCGCCAGATCAGGCGAAAAGCCGATGAACCAGACCGATTGAGCATCCTGCGAGGTGCCGGTCTTGCCCGCCAGGGGCTTGTCGATCTGCGCCCCCACCGAATAGGCGGCGGTGCCGCGCTGGACCACGCCTTGCAACATGGAGACGATCTGATAGGCGGTGCGCGGATCGATGATCTGCTCGCGGGTATCGGCCAACAGCGGTTCTTCCTGGCCATGCCAGTTGGTGTCGTTACAGCCCTCGCATTTGCGCTCGTCATGCCGCCAGATGGTCTTGCCATTGCGGTCCTGGATACGATCGACCAGCGAGGCGCTGACTTTTTTTCCGCCATTGGCGAATTCGGAATAGCCGGTGACCATGCGGATCAAGGTGGTCTCATAGGAGCCCAGCGAATTGGCCAACAGCGGCGGCAGCCTGTCATAGACGCCGAAACGCAGCGGCAGCTTGACCACATTGCTCATGCCAAGCGTGTAAGCCAGCCGCACCGTCATCAGGTTGCGCGACAATTCCAGGCCACGGCGAAGGGTGGTGTCGCCCAGATATTCGCCTTTCTCGAAATTTTCCGGCCGCCAGACACCCTGCCCCGGTCCCATATCCATCTCAAACGGCGCATCCAGCACCTTGCTGGCGGGGGTGTAGCCATTGTCCAGCGCCGTGGCATAGACGAAGGGCTTGAAGGACGAGCCCGGCTGGCGCTGGGCCTGCATGGCGCGGTCGAACTGGGATGAGGCGTAGGAAAATCCGCCCGACATGGCCAGCACCCGGCCGGTATGCGGATCCATCACCACAATCGCGCCATTGACCTCCGGCACCTGGCGCAGGCCGAACTCGCCTGGCTTGGCGGGCGCCGGCAACGGCTCGACAAAGAATGCATCGCCGGGTTTGACCACCTCCTGCGGCGTGGTGGGCCGCGGTCCCCACACCGCGCCGGGCAATTGCCGGTTGGCCCATTTGTAGCCGTCATAAGGGATCACCCCGCGCGAGCCGTCGGGGAAACCGATACCGACAGACTTGCCGTCATAATCCAGCGCCGCAGCCACGCGCCAACTCTCAATGCCGGACTGGTGATTGGGATCGGACGCCAGCTTGGCCAGGCCTTCCTTCCAATTGGCGAGATCGATATGCATCTTGGCGCCACGCCAGCCATGCCGGCGGTCATAGCGCACCAATCCCGTGCGCAGCGCGCTGACGGCATAGTTCTGCAGCCGCGTATCCAGCGAGGCGCGCACCTGCAAGCCGCTGTCATACAGGCCCTTGCCGCCATATTGCTTGTACAGCAGCCGGCGCACTTCCTCGACATAGTAGTCCACGTCGGCGGCCTGGCTGCCCAAGGCGCGGGTCTGGGTCACCAGCGGCTCGCTCCTTGCGGCCTTGGCCTGTTCGTCGGTGATGTAATTGTTCTCCGCCATCTGGCCGATCACCCAGTTGCGGCGGTCAAGTGCTGCCTCATGATGGAAACGCGGATCGTAATGGCTGGGCGACTTCGGCAGCGCCGCCAGGAAAGCGACCTCGGAGATGTCCAGCTCGTCCAGCGATTTGCCGAAATAGTTCAGCGCCGCGGCGCCCACGCCATAGCTGTTCTGGCCCAGATTGATCTCATTGAGATAGAGCTCGAGAATCTTTTCCTTGGGATAGGTGGCGTCGATGCGAATGGCCAGGATGGCCTCGCGTATCTTGCGCGCCATTTTGAGTTCGGAATTGAGCAGGAAGCCGCGCGCCACCTGCTGGGTGATGGTGGAGGCGCCTTGCGGGCGGCGGCCTTCCAGCACCAGGCCCACATCCTTGATGGCGGCGCGCAGCATGCCGGAGGGATCGATGCCGGGGTGGCTGTAGAAATTGCGGTCCTCGGCCGAGGTGAAGGCCTGCTTCACCAGCTTGGGAATAAAGGCCGCGGGCACGAAAATGCGGCGCTCATGGGCGAATTCCCCCAGCACCGTGCCGTTACCGGCATAGACGCGGGTGGTGATGGGCGGCTCGTAGACCTTCAGCGTGTCGATGCCGGGCAGATCGTGGGTCAGGGTGATCAGCCAGAAGGCGGCAAAGCCCAGCGCCACCACCGCCAGGCCGGCCGCCGCCAGGCCCAGCCACTTCACAACTCGGGAAAGGAAATTTTGCATGGGAGTGGTGCTTATAATAAAGCCGCCAAAATTTGGTTGCCAGAGGGTCTTGGGTTCCTATCGCGAGGCCTGGGATGAGGCGGAAGGCCGCGCAAACTGGGCATCCACGGCATCGGCGATCGCCGCCGCGACCTTTGTGCGCCATGAATCCGTGTTCATCTGGGCGGCATCGCCCGTATTGGAAAGGTAGCCCAGCTCGATCAGCACGGCGGGAACATCGGGCGCCACCAGCACCGCCAGGCTGGCGGAACGGTGCGGACTGCGCGCCAAAAGGTCGGTCACCTGGCCGATGGACTTGAGCGCATTGGTGGCGAATTCCGAGGAGCGGTTGCGGCTGTCGCGCTGCGCCAGGTTGATCAGGATGGGCGCCACCGGATTGTTCTCGCCCGACAGATCGACGCCCGCGATCACGTCGGATTGGTTTTCGCGCCGCGCCAGGGCGGTTGCTTCGCGGTCGGAGCGCCCGTCATTGAGGGTATAGATCGAAGTGCCGGTGGTGGAGGCATCGGGATTGGAATCGGCATGCAAGGCGATGAACAAATCCGCCCGGTTGGCGCGGGCGATGGCGACCCGCTGGCGCAAGGGAATGAAGCTGTCACTGTCGCGGGTCATCACCACGCCATAACCGCGGCGGCGCAATTCCTTGGCCAGCTTCGCGCCTTCCGCCAGCGCCAGGTCCTTTTCCATCAGCCCATTGACGCCGATGGTGCCGGAGTCCAGCCCGCCATGGCCGGGATCCAGCACGATGACGCGTTTGCCGCTCGCGGCCGGCGCCTGTTGCGCCGCGATCAGGGCCGCGAGCTTTTCCGCGTCGCTTTCGCGCTTTTTGAGGTCGGCCGGCCAGCCGGCCTGGGCATCGAATTTGGGCCTAGTGGTGGGAAACAGATCGATCACCACGCGGTAACCGAAGCCCGCGGAGGGCGGGATCACCAGCGTGTCGGAGACGCTCACCGGCTGGTTGAGGTCGATCACCATCCGCGAATTGCCGGTGCGGAACTGGCCATAGCGATAGGATTTTACCGATCCGAAGCCGCTAGGCCTGGGCGGCGCGCCCAGCCGCCAGGATACTTCCGGCATGTCGATCACCACCCGGTCGGGATTGGCCAGGGAGAAGGCGCGCAGATTCACGGGATCGGACAATTCGATCACCAGCCGGGTGCGGTCCTGGTGCTCGCCGATGCGCGCGCTCATCACGATGGGCAAAGGCCCTTGCGGCGCGGTCCCCACGCTGGGTCCGGCACCGGCCTGTGGCAGCGGCCTGGACGGCGCCAGGGGAAGGTTTTTCGCCGGCTCTTCCTGGTTGCGCATCAACTTGCTGATGGCATCGTCGGCGCCGTCCGCTTTGAGGACCGCCGCCAGGCACAGCAGGGCGGCGCCCGCCGCCGCCGCGAGAAGGCGGCCCGCAATCAAAACCACCGGCTTCCGAATCATGACCCGAAGATTAGCATGCGCGTTTGTTTCCCTCGTCGCTTTTGCTACTGTTCCGGAACGGGGGAACTCTCAATGTTTCTGGAATTAAAAGATTTTCTGAACCCTGCGGAAGTGGCGCGGCTGCGCGAGCTGGCGGCCAAGGCGCAGTTTGTCGACGGGCGGATTTCCAACCCGCACAACAAGGCCAAGAACAATCTCCAGGTCAGCGAGACCGACCCCCAATATGCGGAATCCTCCCGGATCGTGGCGGCGGCATTCGCCCGTTCGGCGCCTTTCCGCGACTTCGCCCTGCCCCGCAATATCGCGCCGCCGCTGCTGGCCCGCTATGAAGTGGGCATGACCTATGGCGCCCATGCCGATGTCTCGCATATGCGGTTCGGCAATGAGGTGCGCCGCGCCGATCTGTCGGCGACCGTGTGGCTGAACGAGCCGTCCAGCTATGACGGTGGTGAGTTAGCGGTCTATCTGGGCACCAAAGGGGTGGTGGTCAAAGGCGAAGCCGGCAGCGTCATTGTCTATCCCTCCACCCAACTGCACGAAGTCACGCCGGTGCGGCGCGGCCAGCGGCTGGTGGCCATCACCTTCATCGAAAGCCTGATTCCCGACGAATTCCAGCGCACCCAGCTTTATGAACTCAGTGAGGTGATGGCCCTGGAAGGATTGAAAATGGAGTGGGGCAACCGCGTGCGGCTGGAAGGGGTGCGGAACAATCTGCTGCGCCTGTGGTCCCGGTAATATCGTAACATATTGATTTTACTTGCATAAAAAGAATTAACCGATAAGCGGTCATAAATCTGCCGATTAATCGCTTGTTGAAACCCGGGGTAGACCCTACAAAAACCGCGTCCGGCAGCGCCCTCGTTGAGTCGCGCAGCCGCCCCTGACCGGCCCGGCCTGTGCTCCGCGGCAAACGCGAGCCCAAACCGCCGTTCAGACAACGCCTTTGGCCTTTCGGCCCAGAAGTAACCATGACGACCAGATTTGCGCCTCCATCCGTTCCGGCCCAGCCCCAGTTTAAATTGCTGGCCGCTTTGACGGTTGAATCCGCGCGCCTGTTTTCCATCAACAATTCGCGCCACCAACCCGCCGCACTCCGTGCCGCCGGCCTTGTTCCTGTGCGCGCCGGAGATTTCCATGACAAAACGTATGCTTATCGATGCCAGCCACCCGGAAGAGACCAGGGTGGTCGTTCTCGACGGATCCAAGGTCGAGGAATTTGATTTCGAGGCCGCATCCAAGCGGCCCCTCAAGGGAAATATCTATCTTGCCAAAGTGACCCGGGTTGAGCCGTCGCTCCAGGCCGCCTTTGTCGAATATGGCGGCAATCGCCAGGGCTTTTTGGCTTTTGCCGAAATCCATCCCGACTATTACCAGATCCCCATGGCCGACCGGCAGGCGCTGCTGGCCGAGCAGGAAGCCGAAGCCCGCCGCCGCCAGGAAGACGATATCGAAAGTTTCGAGATCACCGGCACTTCTTCCGAAGATACCGAGGCCGAGGAGGCTGAAGAAGCCGAAGAGGACAGCGGCGAAGAACAGGCCGAGATGGCGCCCCTGGTGCCTTTGGACACCGCGCCCGAGAATGGGGAGGCCGGCGAAGAGCCCGCCGAAGCCGGCGGCGAGGATGACGATCAGGACGAGGTTTTCGTCAATCACGGCGGCGCGCCGGTCGATACGGATCGCGGTGAGGCCGATTCTGATGAGGAGCTGGCGCCCACCAAGCCGCAAGCTGCCCAAGACGCCCTGACGGACTATCAGGGCGATCTCGACGTCGCAGCCGCGGAAGCGGCGGAAGAAAATGAAGGCGAAATCCAGCCGGTTTCCCTGGACGGCCCCGCGTCCGATGATCTGGCCCTGCCGGAAAGCACGGAGACGGCGGGAGCGATCGAAAGCATTGCCGAAGGCGTGATCGAGCCGGCGTCCGGAGAGCAAGAAGGACAGCCGGAAGGCGAGCAGGGTTCCGAAACCCAGCCGCTTCAGGCCCAGCGCCCGCCGCAGAAATGGGTCCGCCGCAAGCATTACAAAATTCAAGAAGTCATCAAGCGCCGCCAGATCATCCTGGTGCAGGTGGTCAAGGAAGAGCGCGGCAACAAGGGCGCGGCGCTCACCACCTACCTGTCGCTGGCCGGCCGCTATTGCGTCTTGATGCCCAACACCCCGCGCGGCGGCGGCATCTCCCGCAAGATCACCAATGCCGCCGACAGGAAACGCCTGAAATCTGCGGCGCAAGGCCTGGACCTGCCGGACGGCATGGGGCTGATCATCCGCACCGCCGGCGAGAACCGCACCAAGCTGGAGATACGGCGCGACTACGACTATCTGCTGCGGCTGTGGGACACGATCCGGGAAAAGACTCTGTCCTCCAACGCGCCGGCCTGCGTCTATGAGGAAGGCGACCTGGTCAAGCGGGTGATCCGCGATCTCTACACCAAGGATGTCCAGGACATCGTGGTGGAGGGCGAGCAAGGCTACCGCAACGCCAAGGACTTCATGCGCATGCTGATGCCCAGCCATGCCAAGTTCGTCCACCACTACAAAGATACCGCGCCCCTGTTCCAGCGCATGCATATCGAAGCGCAGCTGGATTCGATGTTCTCGCCCACCGTCACCTTGAAGTCGGGCGGCTATATCGTGATCAACCAGACCGAGGCGCTGGTGTCCATCGACGTCAATTCCGGGCGCGCCACCCGCGAACATTCCATCGAGGAAACGGCGCGCAAGACCAACCTGGAAGCGGCCAGCGAAATCGCCCGCCAGTTGCGCCTGCGCGACCTGGCCGGGCTGATCGTGATCGACTTCATCGACATGGAAGAAGGCCGCAACGACCGCGAAGTGGAAAAGCGCCTTCGCGACGCGGTCAAGAACGACCGCGCCCGGGTGCAGATCGGCAAGATTTCCCAGTTCGGCCTGTTGGAAATGTCGCGCCAGCGCTTGCGCGCCGGGGTGATCGCCGGCTCCACCGTCACCTGCCCGCACTGCCTGGGCACCGGATTGGTGCGTTCCACCGAATCCACCGCCCTGCGGGTGCTGCGCGGACTGGAAGAGGAAGGCGAGAAGAACCGCGCCGCCGCCGTCACGGTGAAGATCGCCAGTGAAGTGGCGCTCTATATTCTCAATCAGAAGCGCCACGAACTGTCGCGCATCGAGACCGAACACGGTATGCAGATTTCCTTCGAGCCCAAGGAAGGCCTGGCCGCGGGGACCTTCGAACTGGAACGCACCAAGAGCCGCGATCCCGGCGAGCGGCCCAGGCCGTCCGCCGTCAGCATCGAGGCGGGCTTTGTGCCTTCCACCGAGCCCGAGCCGGAATATGAAGAAGAGGTGGAGGAGGAAGATCTGGAAGCTGCCGAGGACGAGGCGGCGGAAAGCGGCGAGGTCTCAGAGACCCCATCCTTCGACCGCCCGGATGCCATGCGCGAGGGCCGCGAAGGCGGACGCCGCCGGCGGCGTCGCGGCGGGCGCGGGCGCAATCGCGACCGTGGCGAGAGGCCCGACGGCCAACAGCACCCGCCGGCGCAAACCGCCGAAGGCGAAACGGCAGAAAATGGCGAAGCGCCGCAACAGCAGCCCGCCCAGAATGGCGGCCAGCAGAATGGCCAAGACCAAGGTCACGGCCAAGCTCCGGGAGAGAATGGCGAACCGCGCCGCCGCCGCCGCCGCCGCCGTGGCCGCCGTGGCGGGCGCGATCGGGGCGCCCCTGGCGACATCGCTCCGCAAGCCGAGGGCATAGAGCATCATCAAACCGGCTTTGTCAGCGAGGCCGACCGCTTCGGCGCCGTGCCGGACGAGATCGACACCACGCCGACAGAGGACAACCATGCGCCAGGCGCGCCGTCCGCGCCGGTCTGGTCCTTGCAGGACGATATTCCCGACACCACGCCGACCGATGAACCGCAGGCGAACGACGACAAGCCCAAGAAAAAGGGTTGGTGGCAGCGGACTTTCTCTGGAGAGTGAGCAGGCCCGCCGCTCGCCCAAGCTCGCGGCGTTCGCTTCCTCTTGCATGTCCACTGGACATGCTCGCGCGCTGAAGCGCGCCGGGCGCTCACGGTGGCAAAGGACGTTTAGCGGCGAGTGACGGCTGGCGCGCTCAGGCGCGCCCGTCGCTTTATGCTTGCTTCGGCGTGCCCGGCAGATCCAGCAGCTCCGCGGTCCATGGCAAGGCCGCCTCGCACCAGATCTGCCGCTGCGGCGGCAGCTGGGCGCGTTCGGCCAGAGCGCCGATGCGAAGATTGAAGGCTTTGGGATTTTCCGCGTCGGCGGAATAAAGCGGCGTGCCGCAATGGCCGCAAAAAGCTTGCACCCGGCGATTGCCGCTTTCCGCCGTCTTCACATAGCGCACGGGGTCACCGCGCAAAATCACGAAGTCTTCGGCCTTGGCAGGCACCGAGGCGCGGAACGCGGCGCCGGAAAAGCGCTGGCAATCGCCGCAGTGACAGACGGTGACGCGGGCAGGATCGATTTCGCCTTCCCAGGCGATGGCGCCGCAATGACAGGTGCCGTGTACTTTCATTATGCGCTCCTTACTTTGCCGCTCGCTTTAGCTCGCGGCGTTGGCTTAGCTTTTCTTGGCGAGCAAAGCGAGCCTAGAAAAGCTTGCCCTATGCGAGCGAAGCGAGCATGCGGCCCTCAAGCCCTCCGCTTACGCTCCGGGCGTTCGTCACTCAAAACGGTCCACCGGACCGTTTTGTTTGCCTTCGGCAAACCGCTCCTCACTCCACTGGATCGATTTGACCGGCTACGCCGGTCGGGCCTCACTCCCATAAGCCGCCTCACTGCGTGAGGTCATCCGCCACGGCACCCGCGCCATGGGCGCCGGGATCAGCCAACGCGACACAGGCCTGCTCGCCGCAGGAAATCATGTTCACCGTGTCATAAGGCGCCCTGCCCGTGCCGCGCAGGTCGCCCCGCTTGCCCAATGGCCTGCCGCCGGCTATTTCCAGCACCGCATACAAAGCCGCCGCCGTGCCGTTGGGTCCGCCGGCGCCAGCCCCCGCCAAGGCGGTGCTGCGGCCGCTGGTGGCGATCACCGGCGTCAGGAAGGCGCTGGCCAACCCCGCGGTGCCGGACGGTGTCGCGCCCAAGACCACGCCGGTACCGGTAGCGGTACGGCCTGAACCGAACGGACCATTCAAGGTCACCGCGCAGGCCGCTGCCTGGCCGTTGCCATCCACCGCCGCAAAGCCGGTGGCGCCGAAATCTCCCGGCAGGCCGGCGATGCCGAACGCAGCCAGCGATTGCTGAATCGCCGCCGCGGTGGAACCGGCGGGAACACGCGTCCCGCGCGGCGACAAATTGTTGAGGATCGAAGCGCTGAAGGCGCCGGCGCCGGTGCGCGCGCCCGGCAGCCACACCGTGATGGCGCGCAGTCCGCGCGAGCGCGCCGGTCCTTGCAGCACTTGGGTGGCCGCCAGCTCCTCGGGCGAGATGCCGCCGCCCTGCGCATTGGAATAGGCGACGATCTGGCCCGACACCCGGCCGGTATAAAATCCATCCGCGCCATCCAGCCGGATCTGACTCAGAGTCTGGCCCAGCGCCGAATTGCGGACTTCGCTGCCAGCCGCGCGGGGCCGGCCCGCTTCATCCAGAAATTCCGCCGCAAGATCCGCGTCCAGGCGGATGATGTTCTGCGCCGCGGCCAACCGGGCCGCCAGCGCCTGGGAAATGGGAAAGCCGGTAGCCGCATAGGCTTCCCCGGGCGCCACCACACGCTGCCAAGGCAGCGCGCCATAAAGCCGGTGCATGGCGGCAAAACCTTTTACCGCGCCCGGCAGCGCATAGGCGCCGGCGCGCTTGGGCGCCTTGGTGAGAAAATCGAATTCCGTGACCTGGCCGTTCGCTTCGCCCACCAGACAGATGCCGCCCGCGCCCGGCCCCGCCGCCACCGGATAGGTTGCGGCAAGCGTGAAGAACATGGTGGCGACCGCATCGACCGCGCTGCCCTGGGAAGTGAGGGCGGCGGCCCCGGCGCGCGCCGCCAAAGGCTCGTCCGCCACCGCGATCCCGCCGCGATGCGCTTCGCTCTCCGCGCTGGCTGTATAGGCTTTGGGACGATCATCGCCAAAACCCAAGGTCGCGGCGGTATGATCGCCCAGCGATTGGAAGGTCTGGCAGCCGCCCAGCAAAAGGGCGGTGGCCAGGGCAAGAGAGCGTCTTGCAAGAAAGCGTCCTGAAAGCATGAAACCGGCTTAATCCTTGGGCTGCGTGGCAGTTGGTCGGGAACCTCCTTATGCCTCAGGGGCCGCGGGTTCGCAAAGTTTGACCAAAAGCCTCCATCCCCATAGGTTCACCCCCAACGGGGTTTGAGCGGGGCAACGGGAGTCACGGGCTTGTCGCTGAAAATGCCGGAATCCTTGGAAATGCCGAAATCCCTGGCTCGCGCGGCTCACTGCGCTGTCGCGCGCCGCGCTGCGCCGCTTCGAACCTTCGGTTCGAAGCCCCTTCGGAAATTCACGTTTGCGCTCGGTTTCACCGGCGCGCTGCTGGCCTATGCCCTGCCGGCATCGGCGCAAAGCATTCTGCGCGATACCGAGACCGAGGAGGTGCTGCGAAGCTATGAGGCGCCCCTGGCGCGCGCGGCGGGGCTGGACCCCGTGCCCAAGGTCTGGCTGCTGGGCGACAATGAGATCAACGCCTTCGCCACCTATGGCGATGGCGGCGAGAACATCTTCGTTTTTTCCGGCATCCTGCTCTGGCTGCAGAAACCCAATGAACTGATCGGGGTGATGGCGCATGAGACCGGCCACATCTCGGCGGGCCATCTGTCGCGCGGCCAATATGGCATGAAGAAGGCCATGATCCCCATGCTGTTGTCGCTGGTGGCGGGATTGGGCGCGATGCTCGCGGGCGCGGGCGAAGTCGGCATGGCGATCATGGGCATCGGCCAGTCTTATGCCATGGGCCAGATGGCGGCCTTCAGCCGGGTGCAGGAATCCACCGCCGACCAGATCGCCGCCAAGCTTTTGCTGGCTACCCATCAGTCGCCCATGGGCATGTATCACACCTTCCAGCGCTTCGCGAATGAAGAGGCGATGAGCGCCTACAAGATGGACAAGTTCGCGATCGACCATCCTGCCGGCCAAGACCGCGTGTTCGACTTGAACGACATGGTGGACGCCTCACCCTATCGCGAAGTGCAGGATTCCCCGGAAGTGCTGCACACTTTCCAGATGGTGCAGGCCAAGCTTGCCGGCTTCATCCTGCCGGTGAAGGAAGCGCTCAACCGTTTTCCGGAATCCGATACCAGCGAGCCGGCGCGCTATGCCCATGCCATGGTCTATATGCGCCAGCCCAATTTCCAGAAGGCGCTGGCGGCGATCAACAGCCTGATCGCGGAAGAGCCCAACAATCCTTATTTCTACGAGGCGCGCGGCCAGATCTATGTCAGCCTGGCCAAGCCGCTGCAGGCCATCCCCGACTATCAGAAATCGGTCAATCTGCGTCCCCGCGCGCCGCAATTGCGCCTGGCGCTGGCCACCGCGCAACTCGCCACCGACGATCCGGCGCTTGCCGCGCCCGCGCTGGCCAATCTCAAGGCCGCGACCCTGGTGGAGGACAATGATGCCTTCACCTGGTACCAGACCGCGCAGGCCTACAGCACGCTGAAGAACGAGCCGATGGCCAATCTCTCCACCGCCGAGCTTTGGTACAATGCGTGCGACATGCGCAAAGCCGTGGTGTTCGCCACCCGCGCCCGGGGCAAGCTGCCGCAAGGCACGGCTGACTGGCAGCGCGCCGGCGACATCATCGGCGCCGCGGCGCCCCTGGCCGCGCAGCAGCAGCAGGGGCCAGTATGCGCCCAGTAAATGGAAACATGCTCTAATGCGTCCAGTGACGATGGTGCTCGCGGGAGCGGTTGGAGGGGCGCTGCTGGCGGTGGCGGCCGTGCTGATGCTGGCCAAGCAAGGCCTTCTGCCCATCAACGACCGGCAGATGCAGGTCTATCTGATGACCCATCCCGAACTGGCGCCCGCCATGATGGGCCGCGCCCAGGCGCTGGACGACGCCAAACAGGCGGCGGCGCAAGACGCAGCGATGAAGAAGATCGGCCAGGCGGCTTTCTTCGATCCCAAGATCGCCTTTGTCACCGGACCGGCCGAGGCCAAGAAAACCCTGGTGGAATTCTATGACTATGACTGCCCCTATTGCCGCGCCTCGCTGCCGGCGGTGAAGAAATTCTATCAGGCGCACAAGAACGACATCCGTTTTTCCTTCATCGAATTCCCCATCAAGGCGCTGCATGGCGAAAGCGCGGTGCTGGCGGCGCGGGCCTCGCTGGCGGCACGGCGCCAGCCGGAACATTACATGGATTTCCATTTCGCCCTGCTGGGCAAGGAAGATTCCATCGCCGAGGAGGACATCTATGCCGAGGCCGCGCGCGCCGGCATGGATGTGAACAGGCTCAAGGCTGACATGGCCGATCCCACTATCGAGGCGGCGCTCAAATCCAGCATCGACCTGGCGCACAAGGCCGGCGTGGATGGCACGCCCACCTTCATCCTCAACGGCAAATTCCGTCCCGGCGCGGTGGATGATGAGACGCTGGCGAGTGAGATGAAGAGTTGAAACACGCCCAGACAGGCGCGCAGGATTTTGTGACGTGAGCAGGGTTGCTAGCGGCAGCGTAGCAACGAGCGATGTGTACAAGACGTACACGAGCGAGTTCGTAGCGGCAGCGTGCGAACGCGACGAACTCACGGCGCAAAAGACAAGTGCCCTAGCGTTCCGGCATTTTGAGGACGGGCAAAGTAATGCCCCATCGGATGGAGGCCAGCCGGATGCATGCGATGGTCGCCATGCCCATGACACTTGCCAGCTCGACAGGCAGTCCCAGCGCCGCCAGGCAAAAATAGAGCGCCACCCCGGCGACGCAGGCCGTCACATATAATTCCGACTGGCGGAATACCAACGGGACTTCAGCAACCAGGACGTCCCGGATCAGTCCGCCCGCGCATCCGGTAATAGCCCCCATGATCGTGGCCGCGAACGGCTTCACGCCGCCGGCTTCCGCGATCTGGGCTCCGGCAATGCTGAAAAAAGCCAGGCCCAGCGCATCCGCATACTGCAAGGCTCTGTCGGGAGGAGGAAACTTCCTGACCCACAACCAGGTCACAAGCGCGGCAATGGCCGACACGCCGATATACCAGGGCGAAGAAATCCAGAAGATCGGATGCCTGTCCATCAGAACATCCCTGAGCGTGCCTCCGCCGGTTGCCGTCACGATGGCGAGCACCAGCACGCCGACGGGATCAAGCGATCGGCGCACAGCCGCCAGAGCGCCGCTGGCCGCGAAAACGGCAACACCGATCACGGTAAAGAGCTGAATCAAAACCATGCGGCCCCCAGCCGGTCGGCCGCCGTCAGATCAACCCGCTCAATGGGCTGGACGGATCGGCATACGCCTTCTTCGGCATGCGCCCCGCCAGCCAGGCCAGCCTTCCTGCTTCCACCGCCAGCTTCATCGCCGCCGCCATTTTCACCGGGTCCTTGGCATGGGCGATGCCGGTGTTGGAGATCACCGCATCACAGCCCAATTCCATCGCCACCGCCGCATCCGACGCTGTGCCGATGCCGGCATCCACGATCACCGGCACCTTTGAATCCTCGATGATCATGCGGATGTTCACGGTGGACTGGATGCCCATGCCCGAACCGATGGGCGAGGCCAAAGGCATGATCGCCACCGCCCCCACATCCTCCAGCCGCTTGGCCATCAAGGGATCGTCGCTGCAATAGACCATCACCTCAAAGCCGTCCTTGGTCAGCATTTCGGTGGCGCGCAAGGTCTCGATCATGTCGGGATAGAGCAGCTTCTTCTCGCCCAGCACTTCCAGCTTCACCAAAGACCAGCCGCCGGCTTCCCGCGCCAGCCGCAAGGTGCGCACCGCCTCCTCGCCGGTAAAGCAGCCGGCGGTGTTGGGCAGATAGGTCACCTTCCTGGGATCGATGAAATCCACCAGCTTGGGCTGGCTGGGATCGGTGAGGTTCACGCGCCTGACCGCCACGGTGACGATCTCCGCGCCCGACGCTTCCAAGGCCGCGGCATTGTCGGCATAGGATTTGTACTTGCCGGTGCCGATGATCAGCCGGGAGTTGTAACTCTTGCCCGCCAGCACAAACGGTTTGTCGACGCGCGGCACCTCCACCGGCGCGTTGCCGCCGCCGATGAAATGCACGATCTCCAGCCGGTCGCCGTCGCTGAGCGCAACCTCGGCATAACGCCCGCGCGGCACGATCTCCAGATTGCGCTCCACCGCGATCTTGGCCGGGTCCAGGCCCAGACTTTCCAGCAGTCCGCGCACGCTCAAAGCGCGGTCCAGCCGCCGTGTTTCGCCGTTCAGGGTGATTTCCAGTGCCATGCGCCTGTTACCTTAAGCATTTCCGTATCCGAGAGGATGCGATTATAAGGCGTGAATCGTCCTTGCCCCACGGAAACTCTATGGCAAAAAAACCAAAACAATCCAAGGCCTTACCCATATTCATCCTCAACGGCCCCAATCTCAATCTGTTGGGACACCGCGAGCCGGAGGTCTATGGCACGACCACCCTGGCCGAGATTGAGAGGATGTGCATCGTCCAGGCCGCCTCCCATGGCCTTTCCATCGTTTTCCGCCAGTCCAATCGCGAGGGAGAGATCGTCGATCACCTGCAGGAAGCCCGCATCTCGGGCTCGGCGGTGATCATCAATCCGGCAGGCTATGGCCATACCTCGATCGCCATCCTGGATTCCATCCAGGCGCTGAAGATTCCGGTGATCGAAGTCCATCTTTCCAACCTCGCCAAGCGCGAAGCCTATCGCCATCACTCCTTTGTCTCCAAGGGCGCAACCGGCATTGTGATGGGCCTGGGCGCGCAAGGCTATCTGCGGGCGGTGGATGCCATTGCCGAAATCCTCAAGCCCACCATCAAGAGCAGGTCGAAATGAGCGGCAAAGGTAAGGAACCCCAAAAGCCCGGCATCGACGCCGATGCCGTGCGCCAGCTGGCCGAACTGTTGAAGGAGACCGGCCTTACCGAAATCGAGATCGAGCATAATGGCGCGCGCATCCGCGTCAGCCGTGGCGGCGGTACGGTGGTGGCCGCGCCTATTGCCGCGTCCGCCCCGGCCGCGGCTTTGGCGCCCGCCGCGGCAGCGCCCTCCTCCGGTCCCGCCGCCGGCGCGGTGCCCTCGCCCATGGTCGGCACCGTCTTTGTCGCCTCCGAACCGGGCCGCCCGCCCTTCATCAGCGTCGGCAAGACGGTGAAGGAAGGCGACACGCTGTTCATTGTGGAAGCGATGAAGACCATGAACGCCATCACCGCGCCCCGGGCCGGCACGGTGACCGAGATCAACGTGGCCGACGGCACGCCGGTGGAATTCGGCCAGACCCTTTGCGTCATCAGCTGATGTTCGAGAAAGTCCTGATCGCCAATCGCGGCGAAATCGCGCTTCGCGTCATCCGCGCCTGCAAGGAGATGGGCATCTCCACCGTGGCGATCCATTCCACCGCGGACAGCGAGGCGATGCATGTCAAGCTGGCGGATGAAAGCGTCTGCGTCGGACCGCCGGCCGCCGCCCAGTCCTATCTCAACATTCCCGCCATCATCTCCGCCTGCGAGATCACCGGGGCGGAAGCCATTCATCCCGGTTACGGCTTTCTGTCGGAGAACGCCAAATTCGCCGACATCATCCAGGAACATGGCCTGACTTTCATCGGCCCCACAGCGGAACATATCCGCATGATGGGCGACAAGATCACCGCCAAGCAGACGGTCAAGGAGCTGGGCATTCCCACCGTGCCCGGTTCCGACGGCGAGGTCAGCGACGGCGACGCCGCCAGCATGGCGGAAGCGATCGGCTATCCGGTCTTGATCAAGGCCACGGCCGGCGGCGGCGGGCGCGGCATGAAGGTGGCGAAAAATGCCGGCGAGCTTTCTTTCGCGCTCTCCACCGCCCGCGCCGAGGCCAAAGCCGCTTTCGGCAACGACACGGTCTATATGGAGAAATATCTCCAAAGGCCCCGCCACATCGAAATTCAGATCCTGGCCGACGCGCATGGCCATGTGGTGCATCTGGGCGAGCGGGACTGTTCCTTGCAGCGCCGCCACCAGAAAGTGTGGGAGGAAGCGGGCTCGCCCGCCCTCAATGCCCAGGAGCGCGACGAGATCGGCGGCGTTGTCACCAAGGCGCTGACCAAGCTGGGTTACCTGGGCGCCGGCACCATTGAGTTCCTGTATGAGGATGGCCGCTTCTATTTCATCGAAATGAACACGCGGCTGCAGGTGGAGCATCCGGTGAGCGAAGCCATCACCGGCATCGACATTGTGCGCGAGCAGATCCGCATCGCCACCGGCGCGCCGCTGGCCTTCCGCCAGAAGGACATTGTGTTCGAAGGCCATGCCATCGAATGCCGCATCAATGCGGAAAATCCTTTCACCTTCCGCCCCTCGCCCGGCACCATCACCCAGTTCCATACTCCCGGCGGACTGGGCGTGCGTTTCGACTCCGCCATCTATTCCGGCTATCGCATCCCGCCCTTTTACGACAGCCTGGCGGGCAAGCTGGTGGTGCATGCCAAGAACCGCAACGAATGCCTGTTGCGCTTGCGCCGCGCCCTGGACGAGCTGGTGGTGGACGGGATCGAGACCACCATCCCGCTGTTCCAGAAGCTGGTGCGTGAGCCCGACATCATCGACGGGGACTATTCCATACACTGGTTAGAGAAGTACCTAGCCGATATGGCGCCCTAACTCGTTCTTCGCCGCCGCGGTCGCGGTTAGCGACAGCGTAGTGCCGCACGCTGACGCTATGACCGCGGGCGGCGGGCTCGAGAAGTACCTGGCCGACGTGACGGCCTGATCCGCCCCTCGAAAAGGACCGGCGGCGGCGTTAGCGGACCGGCTCGTTCTCGGCTACAGTCCCCACCACAGCAAATGCCAAAACAAAATAGCTGGGAGGACTGAATGAACTTTCTAAGCAAGTATTCATCACAAATCCTTGGCGTCACGCGCATTGTGGCGGGATTGTTGTTTCTGGAACACGGGTTGATGAAGATCGTGGGCTTTCCCGCGCCCATGGGGCATGGCCCGCTGGCGCCCATGATGCTGGCGGCGGGCGTGATCGAACTGGTGGGTGGCGCCCTGGTGGCACTGGGCCTGTTCAGCCGCTTTGCCGCCTTCGTCTGCTCGGGCGAGATGGCCTTCGCCTATTTCCTGGCGCATTTCCAGCGCGGCATTTATCCCGCGCTGAACGGCGGCGATGCGGCCATCCTGTTCTGCTTTATTTTCCTATATTTGGCGGCAGCCGGACCGGGTTCTTTTGCCGTGAATGACAAATAGCTGGTCTCGAGCCCGGCAGCGATCGGTAGCGACAGCGTACCGATGCCGGGCGACCATCAGCGACAGATGGGGGTAAACAAAAGCAAAGCCGCGCGCTATGCTTTTTGCCAATGCACGGCACCCCACATCTCACCCCGGAAATCCTGCTGCGCGCCTATGCCGAGGGCCTGTTTCCCATGGCGGAGCGGCGCGGCGATCCCACCCTCTATTGGGTGTCGCCGGAAAAGCGCGGCATCATTCCGCTGGATGGGCTCCATGTGCCAAAGCGCCTGGCCCGCACCATCAAAAGCGGCATCTTTACCGTCACCGCGGACCGTGCCTTTCGCAAGGTGATGGAGGCCTGCGCCGCGCCCGCGCCAGGACGGCCCGAAAGCTGGATCAATGACGAGATCCTGCGCCTTTACACAGCGCTGCACCTGGGCGGCCATGCCCATTCCATCGAATGCTGGCGCGACGGCGCGCTGGCGGGCGGCCTTTATGGCGTGAGGCTGGGCGCGGCCTTCTTCGGCGAAAGCATGTTCTCGCGCCGGCGCGATGCCAGCAAGGTGGCCCTGGTGCATCTGGTCGATGGCCTGAAGCGCGGCGGGTTTACCCTGCTCGACACCCAATTCACCACCGCCCATCTGGCGCGTTTCGGGGCCATCGAAATCCCGCGCGAGCGTTATTTGCTGAAGTTGCAAGACGCTCTCAACCGCGAGGCCATTTGGCCGTTTTTCTGACAGGCCAAGTATAAATTTCCCCAAGGCGGCAACAAAGCCGCCGGCTTGAGGTACGATCCACCCACCTCAAAGCCGGGCCGGGGCCATGCAAACCAGACACGTTCCAACCATCAATGCGCGCTATTGGGCGGGCATCGCGCTCGCCAGCGTGTTCGGCACCAATATGGGCGATCTCTACGCCCATGACAGCGGCTTGGGACTGCTGGGCGGCGTGCCGGTGCTGGTCCTTGTGTTCCTGGCGATCTATGCGGTCGAGCGTTTGGACAAGCGCAGTCACGACACCTATTACTGGCTTTGCATCATCATCATGCGCACCGGCGCGACCAACATTGCCGACTATATGGCCGGACGCCGGGGCATGGGCATCGATCGCCTCACGCTGAGCATCGGGTTCGGGGTTCTGCTGGCGGTGCTGGCCTGGTGGCTCGGCAGGGTCGACCGCCGCGCGGATGACGGGACCGTCTCGAAAACGGTGCCCGCTACCGACCCCGGCTATTGGGTCACCATGCTGACGGCCGGCGTGTTCGGCACGGTCCTGGGCGATCTGTGCCAGCATGTGTTTGGCGACAATAGCGCCACCCTTGGCCTTACCCTGCTCCTGGCCGTTGTCCTGGCGGTCTATCGCAAATTCTTTGTCAGTGCGCTGGCCGGCTATTGGTTCACGGTCGCGGTGGCGCGCACCACCGGCACGGCGATAGGCGACTGGCTGGCTGAGAGCCCGATTCCGAATTTGGGCTTGCCCACCTCGACCATGATCACGGGCATCGCGCTGGCTGCCGTGCTGATCCTGTGGCCTGGCGGGCGGCCTCAAACGGCTTTGGCGGAAAACCCGGCCTAGCACCGCTGCCGCGCGGGAGGCTGGGCTCCGCTATAAATTTCGCCAACACGCCGTCAATGCCCCGGCGCCGGGATATAATGCGCCCTCCTGCGGAGGAGGCATTCCCATGCGCAAATTGGCTATCGTTCTTTTGGCGGGATTTGCCGCCAGCGCGGCACAGGCCCAGCCTTCCTATCATGTGACGAAAACCGTGGCGCTTGGCGCACCAGACAGGTGGGACTATCTGGTTTATGACGGACCATCTCATCGTCTGTATGTCTCGCATGGCGACCGGCTGACAGTGCTGGACGGCAAGGATGGGTCCATCCTGGGCCAGGTGGAAGGCATGCCCGGCGGCACCCATGGCATCGGCATCGTGCACGCGGCCGGCAAGGGTTATACCGACGACGGCAGGGCCGGAGAGGCCGTGGCCTTTGATCTCGAGACTTTTAAGACCGGCAACCGGATCAAGGCCCAGAACGATGCGGACGGCATCGCCTTTGATCCCTCGAGCGGGCACATTTTTGTGGTGGACGGCGATTCCAAGGTCCTGACCGTCATCGATCCCAAGACCGATACGGCCATCGCCACCGTCGATGCGGGGGGCGGGCTGGAATATGCCGTTTCCGGCAATGACGGCAAACTTTATGTCAATGGCGCGGAGAAAAAGGAAATCGTCCGCGTCGACACGGCCAGCAATCAAGTCGATGCCCACTGGCCTATTCCCGACTGCACTAGCCCGCATGGTCTGGCCATCGATACCAGAGCGCACCGCCTGTTTGTGAGTTGCGTGAACAGTGTCCTGACCGTCGTCAACGCGCAAAACGGTTCGGTTGTGGCGACCTTGCCCATCGGGGCCGGTACGGACGGAGCAGCCTTTGATCCGGCACGCAAGTTGATCTTCAGTTCCAATTTCGATGGCACGGTTTCGGTGATCCGGGAAGTGAGTCCCGACAAGTATCAGCCGCTCGAAAGCATCAAGACCCAGATCACCGGAAAGAACATGACCATCGATCCGGAAAGCGGACGGCTTTTTGTGGCCGTGGCCGACATCGATCCGAATGCGCCCATTCCCCCCGGCCCCAACGGCCGCCCGGGCCGTCCCCGGCCGCTGCCCGGCAGCTTGAAGGTTCTGTTCCTCGACCCTGCCCGCTAGCGCGGGACCGCTATTGGCCCGCACCCTCGGGGAGAGCTTGAATGCCTTCCTTATCGGAAGAATCCGGCGCCTTGACCTTCACCGGCGCGGTGGAGGTGTTGGCCGCCACCGCCGAAGCCGGCGCATTGTTGCAGCTGATCACCCACACATCGTAGAGCGGATGTTCCACCCCGTTCAGGCCAGGACTGGAGGCATACATCCAGCCGGAAAAAAGGCTCCGCGCCGGCTGATCGGGCCGGTGGTCCTCGATCTGCACAAAGGCGGCGGTCTCGGGCGTCTCGCTGGCGGGCGTGGAATAACAGAAGCGCGCCGTGATGGTGAGAGTTGCGAAATGCACCGGCTTGCCGATGGGCGCGCTGATGCTGGTGGGCCGGCCGGTGATCTTGTCCAGTCCGCGCATCATCAACTGGGTGCCGCCTTGCGGCGGAGCGGGCGGCGGCGCGGCGGCATCTCCGCCGGGCGCGGGCGCCGCGACGGCCGCCGGCGGTTGACTGGGAGCGGCCGGTTTCGATGCCGTGGCGGCGTCTTGCGCGGCCGCGACGGCGATAAAGCCCAGCGGCAGGATGGCCAGCGCGGGCAGAGTCCATTTCACGGCCAACGATTTCACGGACCGGCCCCTGGATCGGGCGCGCGCACCGGTCCCTGCGGCGCGGGCTTGGGTTTCGGCGCCTGATTGGTAAGGCTGTCGCCATTGGCGAACCGCCCCACCAGGCTCATCACATCGATCGAGCCTTGCGCGTTCTCGAAATAGGAGCCCGCCGCCATCATCTTGTCGTCGCCGCCGGGCGTGATGGAGAGATACTGGCCGCCCAGAAAACCGGCCTGGGTCACCAGCACCGAGGAATCCACCGGCAGCTTCACGTCATCGCGGATGTTCATGTGCACCGTGACCAGATAGGTCCTGGGATCGAGCGTCAGGTCGGACACGGTGCCGACCTTGATCCCGGCCAGCCGCACGTCTGTGCCCACCGCCAGCCCGTCCGCCTTGGCCACCTTGGCGTTGACCTCATAGCCGGACAGGCTGCCCGAGCCGGTGCGGTAATAGCTCAAGGCGGCAAAGGCCAGGGCGATCGCCACCACGCCGGCCCCGATCAGGCTTTCGGCGATATTGTTCTGCATGACCCGGCTACTCATGGACGCGGCTCGCGCTCATCAATCCGGTTTCCAGGCCTGATAGTCGCCGGTGGCGGGCGGCCGCGCCCCACCCTTGCTGAGGCTGCCGCTGGGGCGGTAGGCCCCTTCGGTGCCGGTCAGATTGGGCTGATGCGGCTGCTCATAGCCACGCGCCTTGAGCGGCGCCTTGGTGGGCGGTTCGGCATAGGTGTGGTGCAACCAGCCATGCCAGTCGGGAGGGACGCGGCTGGCCTCCACGGTACCGTTGTAGAGCACCCAGCGGCGCGACCCGTCCTTGTTCTGGAAGTAGCGGTTGCCGAATTCGTCGGTCCCCACCGCCTCGCCGGAGAGCTTGGTCATCAGCCAAGTGCCCCAGGTCGCGGAGTTCCACCAGGAAAAGATCATCTTGAAAAATGGCATGCCAAACTCGAGGATTCCGGCTCGCGGATTCGCCGGGGACTATAGGGCTCCGGCCCGGTTTGCGCCAATGCGGCGGTGCACCAGACTCGGCTTTTCCACTTATCCCCAAACGCTCCAAAGCCGAGCGTGACGCTGTGATGAAACGGCCGCGAAAAATATTTCGGCGCCTTAATCAGGGACCCGCTTGACTCCCGGCTTTTTGGCCGGTTCCCCGCCTACCAGATATGGGGATTAAGGTCTTGGTAACCACTATTCCCTTGCGCCCGCCTCCCCCGCATGTCCATACTTTGGGCCAGTCACCTCTAGTGACCACCATATCTGGCGACGCCGTCCCCGCCGCAAAGCCCTCCCAGGAAAAGGAGATTTTTGCGGGCGGGAAACTGTCCCCGAAATGATGGCCTGGAGGGACTGGGGCCAAAGAACCATCCGTTCAACGTTTTTCGGGGTGCCGCATGCGTATTCCACGCCATTTCACGGTCGAGGGTCATTCGCCCTATCACGGCATCGCTTTCAAGGGCGCCGCCAGCGAGATTCGAAACCCGGACGGTTCCATCGTCTTCGCCCAGGACGATATCGAGGTGCCCGAAGGCTGGAGCCAGGTGGCCGCCGATGTGCTGGCCCAGAAATATTTCCGCAAGGCCGGCGTGCCCAAGGCGCTCAAGCCGGTGCCGGAGGACGGCGTGCCGGAATTTCTCTGGCGGCGCCAATCCAAGGATCAGGGCAAGGAAAACGGCGTCAAGGAAACCACCGGCGAGAAATCCGCCAAGCAGGTGTTCGACCGTCTGGCCGGGACCTGGACCTATTGGGGGTGGAAAGGCGGCTATTTCGATTCCGAAGCCGACGCCCAGGCCTTTTACGACGAACTTTGCCACATGCTGGCGGCGCAGAAATGCGCGCCCAACTCGCCGCAATGGTTCAACACCGGCCTGCATTGGGCCTATGGCATCGATGGCTCCAGCCAGGGTCACTATTATGTCGATCACAGAAGCGGCCGCCTGACCAAGTCGGGCTCGGCCTATGAGCATCCCCAGCCCCATGCCTGCTTCATCCAGAGCATCAAGGATGACCTGGTCAATGAAGGCGGCATCATGGATCTGTGGACCCGGGAAGCGCGGCTGTTCAAATACGGTTCGGGCACCGGCACCAATTTCTCGCCCTTGCGCGGGGCGGAGGAAAAGCTTTCCGGCGGCGGCAAGTCGTCGGGGCTGATGAGTTTCCTCAAGATCGGCGACCGGGCGGCCGGCGCCATCAAGTCGGGCGGCACCACGCGGCGCGCCGCCAAGATGGTGATCGTGGATATCGACCATCCCGACATCGAGGATTTCATCGACTGGAAAGTGATCGAGGAGCAGAAGGTCGCCGCCCTGGTGGCGGGCTCCAAGCTGGCGGAGAAGCACCTGAAAGCGGTGCTCAAGGCTTGCGTCAACTGCGAGGGTTCGGGCGGGGATTGTTATGACCCGCAAAAGAACCCCGCCTTGCGCCGCGAAATCAAGGCGGCGCGCAAAAGCATGATCCCGGACAATCTGATCGAACGGGTGATCAGCTTCGCGCGCCAGGGCTACAAGGAAATCGACTTCCGTACCTATGACACCGATTGGGACAGCGAGGCCTACACCTCGGTGGCCGGCCAGAATTCCAACAATTCGGTGCGGGTGACGGACGAATTCCTCAAAGCCGTGCTGGAAGACGGCGACTGGAATCTCACCTGGCGCGGCAATGGCAGGATCGCCAAAACCGTAAAGGCGCGCGACTTGTGGGAGAAAGTCTCCTACGCCGCCTGGGCCTGTGCCGATCCCGGCATCCAATTCCATACCAGCATCAATGACTGGCACACCTGCCCGGCGGGCGGCGAGATTCGTGCCTCCAATCCCTGCAGCGAGTACATGTTCCTGGATGACACCGCCTGCAATCTGGCGTCGCTGAACCTGATGCAATTCCGCAAAGGTGACGGCAACAAGCTGTTCGATGTCGAGGGTTTCGAGCACGCCGTGCGGCTATGGACCATGGTGCTGGAGATTTCGGTGCTGATGGCGCAATTCCCCTCCAAGGAGATCGCGCAGCTTTCTTACGATTACCGCACCTTGGGCCTGGGCTTCGCCAATATCGGCGGGCTGTTGATGAGCGCCGGCGTGCCCTATGACAGCCGTGAGGGCCGCGCCATCGCCGGCGCCATTTCCGCGCTGATGACGGGTGTTTCCTACGCCACGAGCGCCGAAATGGCGGGCGAGCTGGGCCCCTTCCCCGAATTCGCCGCCAATCGCGACGCCATGCTCCGGGTGATCCGCAATCACCGCCGCGCCGCTTATGGCGAAACTTCGGGCTATGAGAAACTTTCAACCGGGCCGGTGCCGCTGGACCTCAAATCGATTGCCGACACCGCATTGGCGGAAGCCGCCAAGTGCGCCTGGGATGACGCCCTGGCCAAGGGCAAGAGCCACGGCTTCCGCAACGCCCAGGCCAGCGTGATCGCCCCCACCGGCACCATCGGACTGGTGATGGATTGCGACACCACCGGCGTCGAACCCGACTTCGCCTTGGTCAAGTTCAAGACCCTGGCGGGCGGCGGCTATTTCAAGATCATCAACCGCTGCGTGCCGGAAGCCCTGGCCAATCTGGGCTATGGCCAGCCGGAAATCGACGCCATCGTCGCCTATGCGGTGGGGCACGGCACCCTGGAAGACTATGCGGGCCGCATCAACCACGACACCCTGCGCGGCAAGGGCTTTGGCGAGGAGGAGATCGGGGAGATCGAGTCGGCGCTGGAGTCGGCTTTCGACATCCGCTTTGTCTTCAACAAATACACGCTGGGCGTGAAATTCTGCCGCGACGTGCTCAAGCTGGAGGCAGACCAGCTGGACGCGCCGGACTTCGACATGCTGAAGATTTTGGGCTTCTCGCGCGCCGATATCGATGCGGCCAACCTGCATGTCTGCGGCGCCATGACGTTGGAAGGCGCGCCCTATCTCAAGGAACAGCATCTGCCGGTGTTCGATTGCGCCAATCCTTGCGGGCGGATCGGCAAGCGGGCGCTGAGCGTGGAATCCCATATCCGGATGATGGCGGCGGTGCAGCCTTTCATCTCCGGCGCCATCTCCAAGACCATCAACATGGCCAATGGCGCCCAGGTCAGTGATTGCGGCGAGGCCTATCTGCTGTCCTGGAAACTGGGGCTGAAGGCCAATGCGCTGTATCGCGACGGCTCCAAACTGTCCCAGCCGCTTTCCTCGCAGGTGTTCGCCTTCGCCGACGAGGAGGAAGACGATCTGCCCGAGGCGCCGCGCCTGCCCGCGCAGCAAACCGTGGTCACCGAACGCATCGTCGAGCGGGTGATCGAAAAAGTGCGCAGCCATGAGCGCGAGCGCCTGCCCCACCGCCGCAAGAGCTACACCCAGAAGGCCATTGTCGGCGGCCACAAGGTCTATCTCCATACCGGGGAATATGAGGACGGACGGCTGGGCGAAATCTTCATCGACATGCACAAGGAAGGCGCCGCCTTCCGCAGCCTGATGAACAATTTCGCCATCGCCATTTCGGTGGGGCTGCAATATGGCGTGCCGCTGGAGGAATTTGTCGAAGCCTTCACCTTCACCCGCTTCGAGCCGGCCGGGATCGTGATCGGCAATGATTCCATCAAGAGCGCCACCAGCGTGCTGGATTACATTTTCCGCGAGCTGGGCGTTTCCTATCTCGGCCGCACCGATCTGGCCCATGTCGTGCCCGCGGGCGACGAGGATCTGGGCAAGGAGGGCGGCGGCGGCGGCACGCAGGAAGTGGCCATCGCCAAGCTGGCGTCCGCCGGCTATCTGCGCGGCCGCACCCAGATCGCGCTGGTCAAGGGCGGCGCCGCGCCCAAGATGCTGGCGGAGGAGGAGCATTTCCACCACGACATGTTTTCACCCGGCAATGACATCGAGGCCGGCGGCGACCTTGACCTGTCGGAAATCCGCGCCGGAGTGGAAGCCACCCTCAACACGGTCAGCGCCCAGGTCGCCAGCCTGGAAGCGGCGCTGAGCAAATCCCCGGCTCCGCGCGACGCGCGCGCGGCGCGGGCGGCGGAAGCGCGGCTGAAAGGGTTTGAAGGCGACAATTGCGGCATGTGCGGCAACTTCACCCTGGTGCGCAACGGCACCTGCATGAAGTGCAACACCTGCGGCGCGACCTCGGGCTGCTCCTGAATCTATCCCGGGCTGTCATGAAAAGAGCGCGGAAACACATCCGCGCTCTTTTCGTTTCGTTTTCATGCCCTATGTCCAGTCCAGTGCGATCGAGCGGGTCAGTTATGACGAAGACGCCCATACCCTGTGCGCCACCTTCCGCGCGTCCCACCGCACCTATGTCTATGAAGGCGTGCCCGTGGAGATTTATGACGGGCTGATCTTCGCGGATTCCCTGGGGCGTTACTTCAACACCCATATCCGCGACCACTTTCCTCATCACGAAGTCCAGCGGGCCTAGCCCGCCAGCCGCAACCGGCGTTCGGCCAAGCGGGCCGCTTCCTCCAATTCCGCGGCCGCCGTCTCGAATTTTCGCCGGAACAATTCCATCGATGTTTCCGCCGCGGCGGCGCGCATCCGCGCCGCCAGGGCGCGCATCTTGCGGGCCTGTTCAGGACCACTTCCGGAGTCGAGGCTGGAGCCAACCTTCGAGTCACACCGCCACATCGGTCCGCCAACGCGTCAATGCGGGGGGCGTTCCATTTGTTCCCCGTTAACCGTTTTTCCGCACCCGGAGCAACCGGCTGGTAACCCGCCCGGCTCCAGGCTTGGCGCCATGCGTATCGTCCTGCTCCTCGGCTTGCTGATCCTGCCGCCGCTTGCCGCGCAAGCCGCCGACCCGGCCGCCGTGACCAGGATCCATGGCGGCATTGTCGACTGCGTGGGCTGCGACTTGCGCGGCGCCGATCTCGCCAACACCTGTGTCAAAAACCATGATCTGCGGGATGCGGATTTCACCGGCGCCAATGCCAGCCTGATGTGCATGTCCTTTGCCAACTTCACCGGGGCGCGTTTCCGCGATACCGACCTGTCGGGGGCCAACCTGGCGGGCGCGAAAATGAACGGAGCCGATTTGACCGGCGCCAAGACGTCGATCACCTCATTCCTGGGCACCGACCTCAGGCATGTGAAAGGGCTGACCCAGGCGCAGCTGAATATCGCTTGCGGCAACGCCAGGACACGGCTGCCGCCCGGCCTGAAAATTCACCGCTGCGAATAGCCGCCTGTTTCCAGCGGATTGAGCGCGGCCATCATCACCACGTCATGCCAATGGCCACCGGCAAAAGCGGCCTGGCGCATCACGCCTTCCTCGCGAAACCCGGCGCGGGCATAGGCGGCGATGGCCCGGTTGTTTCCGGCAAACACCGTCAGCCAGACACGGCGCAGATTGAGGCTGTCCCAGGCATAGTCCAGCGCCAGCGCGATCGCCGCGCCGCCATGACCTTTGCCCCGGTCCTGTTCGGCGCCGATCCGCACCCCCAGTTCGGCGGCGCGGAACGCCGGATTGAGACTCTTGAACAGAACGAAGCCGACCGCGCGGGCGGGCTCAAGCGAGCGGATGACGAACAAGGCCGGCATCGCCTTGGTATGGCGGTCCAGCCAATCCTTGAAGGCCAGCGGATCCACCGGCTGGTAATGCGCGTCGCTTTGCGCGGCTTGCGCATCATTGAGCCAAAGAAACAGGTTGCCGATATCGTCCGGCAAGGCCGGACCGATGGCGACATTGCCGCTCCTGGGCGAAACGCTGGCGATGGCGCGGGAGGCAGCTTCGCTGGCCGCGCCCGAAGTGAATATGGCTTGCGCGCTCATGACCGACCTTCTTCGGACGGTTCCCAATAGCGCAACACCGCTTGAAAATTATCTAAAAAACCCGGTGTACGCGGCGTTAGGCTTGTGTCGCGCGCCTTCTAATGATCCTAGCAAGAACGCGTTAAGTCTACTCAGCCGCCTGTTTCAAGGCTTCCGGCTTCCAGCGCAAGACCGGCTTTCGCGCCGCCGCGGTCTCGTCCAGCCTGCGGCGGGGGGCCAGATGCGGGGCGCCGGCAAAGCGCTCGGTCTTTTTCGCCCGTGCTTCACTGGCCAGTGTGTGCAGCACATGGATGAAACGGTCCAGCGAGGCCTTGGATTCCGATTCCGTCGGTTCGATCAGCATGGCGCCATGCACCACCAGCGGAAAATACATGGTCATCGGGTGATAACCTTCATCGATCATCGCCTTGGCGAAATCCAAAGTCGTAACCCCGGTGCCTTCCAGGAAGGCATCGTCGAACAGCGCCTCATGCATGCAAGGACCGTCGCCGAACGGCGCGCTCATCACATCTTTCAGCGAAGCCAGGATATAGTTGGCCGACAGCACCGCGTCTTCCGACGCCTGGCGCACGCCGTCGCGGCCGTGGCTGAGCATGTAGGTCAGCGCCCGCACGAACATGCCCATCTGGCCATGAAAGGCGCACATCCGGCCGAAGGGCTTGGTCCCGTCCGGCGCGGCGGTCATGTCTTCGATCAGGCGCAGGCCTTTGCCGTCTGCCACCAGCAGCGGAATGGGCGCGTAAGCCGCCAACCGCTCGGACAGCACCACCGGGCCGGCGCCCGGGCCGCCGCCGCCATGCGGAGTGGAAAAGGTCTTGTGCAGGTTGATGTGCATGGCATCCACCCCAAGGTCGCCGGGCCGCACCTTGCCGGCAATCGCATTGAAGTTGGCGCCGTCGCAATAGAAATAGGCCCCCGCCGCATGCACCGCGTCGGCGATCTCCTTCACCTCGCCTTCGAACAAGCCGCAAGTGTTGGGATTCGTCAGCATAATCGCCGCCACATCGGGACCCAGCTTGGCTTTCAGCGCCCCGGCATCGACATGGCCGTTGGGCTTGGCCGGCACTTCATCGACGGTGAAGCCGGCAAACGCGGCGGTGGCGGGATTGGTGCCGTGGGCGGATTCCGGCACCAGAATGCGCTTGCGGTTTTTACCCCGCGCCGCGATGGCAGCGCGGATCGCCAGCAAGCCGCACAATTCGCCATGCGCGCCGGCCTTGGGCGACATCGCCACCGCCGGCATCCCGGTCAGGCCGGTGAGCCAGGTCATCAACTGCGAGATCAGTTCCAGCGCGCCCTGGGTGGTGGACTGCGGCGCCAAGGGATGCAGATCGCCAAAACCGGGCAGCCGCGCCATTTTCTCATTCAGCCGCGGATTGTGCTTCATGGTGCAGGAGCCCAGGGGATACAGCCCGGCATCGATGGCATAGTTCATCCGCGACAGCCGCACATAATGGCGGATCACTTCCGGCTCGCTGAGGCCCGGCAGGCCGATCGCGCCCTTGCGGCGCTGGCCTCCCAGTCGTGCGTCCGCGACATCCACATCCGGCAGATCAACGCCGGCGGCGCCGTGGCCCAGTTCGAAGATCAGCGGCTCTTCATGATCCAGGCCGCGGTCGCCGGAGATGGTTGCGATACTGGCCGGGAACGCCTCGCCGCTGGACGTAGGGCGGCCCTGATTGTTCATGCTCATTTACAGAACCTCTTTTTATGGTCGCTCTGGCTCACGCCAACGCTCCATTGAGCGCCGAACTCAGCGCTGCAAAATCGTCATCGGTATTGGTTTCGGTGGCCGCCAGGATCAGCAGCTTTTCCACCGTCTTGTCATGCGGCAGCAGGCGCGATACGGGCACGCCCGCGATCACACTCTTGGCGGCCAGCGCCTCGACAACTGGCGCTGCCGGTTTGGGCAGCCTGACGGTGAATTCGTTGAAAAAGGCCGGTGTCACCACCTCCACCCCTGGCAGCGCCGCCAGCCGGTCGGCCAAAGCGCTGGCCTTGGCGTGATTGATCCGCGCCAGCCGCGTCAGGCCTTCTTCGCCCAACAGCGACAAATGAATGGTGAAAGCCAGGGTGCAAAGACCGGAATTGGTGCAGATATTGCTGGTGGCCTTTTCCCGGCGGATATGCTGCTCGCGGGTGGAAAGGGTCAGCACATAACCGCGCCGTCCTTCCGCATCCACCGTCTCGCCGCACAGCCGGCCCGGCATCTGGCGCAGGAATTTTTCCCGCGCCGCGAACAGGCCGACATAGGGCCCGCCGAAATTCAGGCCATTGCCGATGGATTGGCCTTCCGCCGCCACGATATCGGCGCCTTGGGCGCCGGGCGGCTCCAAGAGGCCCAGCGACACCACTTCCGTCACCACCGCGATCAGCAGCGCGCCCTTGGCATGGGCGGCATCGGCGATGGGACGCAAATTGCGGATCAGGCCGAACACATCCGGCGACTGCACCACCACACAGGCGGTGTCCTCATCGATCAGGGCGATAATGTCTTCCGCGCTGCCGGGCGTAACCGCGCTGCGGGTCATGGGGCCGAACAGCCCGGCCACGGTTTCCACCGTCTCGGCATAGTGGGGATGAAGCCCGCCCGACAGGATGGCCTTGCCGCGCTTGGTGATGCGCTGGGCCATCAAAACCGCTTCGGCGGTCGCGGTCGAGCCGTCATAGAGCGAGGCGTTGGCCACTTCCATGCCGGTCAACAACGCCACCTGGCTCTGGAATTCGAACAGATATTGCAGGGTGCCTTGCGCGATTTCCGGCTGGTAGGGGGTATAGCTGGTGAGGAATTCCGAGCGCTGGATCAGGTGATCCACCGCGCTGGGCACATGATGCTTGTAGGCGCCCGCGCCGCAGAAAAAGGGCGCCGCCCCGGCCGCCACATTGCTGGCCGCCAGCTTGGACAAGGCGCGCTCGACCTCCATCTCGCCCTGCGTGTCGGGCAGGTTGAAAACCGACAAAGGCGCCAGCGCCGGTTTGGGCACGTCGCGGAACAGCGCATCGACATCTTGGGCGCCGATCCTGGCCAGCATGGCGCGGCGATCATCGGGAGTTAAAGGCAGATAGCGCATTGTCTAAAGCGTCTCCAGATATTTGGCGTAAGCAGCCGCGTCCATCAGCTTGGCGAATTCACTTTTGTCGCTGAGTTTCATCTTGAAGAACCAGCCCGCCCCTTCCGGGTCCTCGTTGACCTTGGAGGGCTCCTTCTCCAGCGCGCTGTTGGCCGCAGTCACGGTGCCCGAAGCCGGAGCATAGACGTCGCTGGCGGCCTTGACGCTTTCCACCACTGCCGCCTCGCCGCCGGCCGACACGGTCTTGCCGCCGGCGGGCAGTTCCACGAACACCACATCGCCCAGGGCCTCGGCGGCATGCTTGGTGATGCCGATGGTGGCCTCGTCGCCGTCGAGCCGGATCCATTCATGCTGATCGGTGTAGCGGACTTCGCTCATGAGAAACTCCTGCTCATTTCGGATTGGTTTTGGCGGGCCGGCGGTAATGGTGCGGCACAAAGGGCATGGGCGCGATGACGGCGGGCATGGCTTTGCCCCGCACCAGCAAATCCACCGCCATGCCGTCGGCGGCGAACCCGCTTTCGACATAACCCATGGCGACGGGCGCATTGAGGCTGGGACCGAAACCGCCGCTGGTGATCTTGCCGATCACCCGGCCCGCCTTGTCGGTGATCTCGGTGCCTTCGCGTGCCGGCGCCCGGCCTTCGGGACGAATGCCGACCCGCAGGATCGCGGGCGCGCCCAAGACGGTCGCGGCGCCGGGAAAATCGCCCGCCTCCCTGCGCCGCTTGCCGATGGACCACATCAGATTGGCTTGGGCGGGATCGCGGCTCTCGTCAATGTCGTGGCCATAAAGGCAAAGCCCTGCCTCCAGCCGGAGCGAATCCCGCGCCCCCAACCCGATGGGCAGCACTTCGCTTTCATTCAGCAGCAACCGCGCCACCCGCTCGGCATCGCCGCCTTCCAGTGAAATCTCAAAACCGTCCTCGCCGGTATAGCCGGTGCGGCTAATGATGGCGGGCGCGCCTGCCACCCGGGCGCGGGTCACTTTCATGAAAGTCAGTTCCGAGATGCCCGGCGAATGGCGTTCCAGCACTTCCTCGGCCAGCGGGCCTTGCAGCGCCAGCAGCGCCCGGTCCGGCCGCTGTGTCAGCGCCGCGACATCTGCGAGTTTCTCCGCGATATAGGCGAAGTCGCCTTCCTTGGTGCCGGCATTGACCACCAGATAGAGATCGGCTTCGCCCGCAAGGCGCGAGAACATGAAATCGTCCTTGATCGTGCCGGCCTGCGTCAGCAGCAGGCCATAGCGCTGCATACCTTCCTTCAGGCCCGCGACATCGGCGGGCGTGATGCGCTCCAGCGCGGACGTGTCTCCGGCCAGGAAGGCCTGGCCCATATGAGAGACATCGAACAACCCGCAGCTGTCGCGGGTATGCAGATGCTCCTTCAGGATGCCGGCGGGATATTGCACCGGCATCTCATAGCCGGCGAAAGGCACCATCTTGCCGCCCAGCTCCAGATGCAGGGCATGAAGCGGTGTTTGGCGCAGAATGTCAGACGCAATGGTCATTCATGGTCCCGATGCAAGAGTCCACGCCCTCATGAGCGCAGCCCCTCTGTCATGGGACCTGAGAGATTTCCCCGGCATCCTCTTTTGAAACAGAGTGGTGCCGGATTACCCCTTCGGTGGAGACTGCTTGCAGCCTCGCTTTCCAGAAGTTCATCACCCGATCGCGGTCCTTTTGCCTGAGAGTTTCCGGGGCGGTTGCTCCTTCGGCCTTCGCCTTCGGCTGCGGCCAAACAAGTCGGCCATAGACGAAAACTAACGTCTCCCGCGTGGGATCGTATGGTGGCCATCCCTGCGGCGCCGTCCGGCGGACAGGGATGTTGCAAAGCATCATAGGGGGGGCCGGAGCGGAGTCAACGAAAGGCCCGCAAACACGGCGAATTGCCGGAACTTATTCACATTCTTTCGGGAATTTCGATGCCCAAAAGCCCCAAAACGCCGCTCAAGACCCGCAATACCAGAGCACATTGTCCCAGCCGCGCCGACCTCAAATCCGCATCGGTTTCCGACAGAATGTGATGCTCGCCATAGAAGCGGCTGAAATTTTGCGCCAGTTCGAAGGCATATTCGCACACCATATTGGGCGCGCGCTTGTCCTCCGCCACGGCCAGCCAATCGCCCAGGGACAAAAGTTGCAGCACCAGCTTGCGTTCTTCCGGAGAATGAATGGCGGGCGTGCCGGTCTCAAACCCCTGCTCCCGGGCTTTGCGCAGGATGGATTGGATGCGCACCGCGGCATATTGCAGATAGGGCCCGGTCTTGCCCTCGAACTTGGAAAACCGCTCCAGGTCGAAAATATAGTCCGTGGTGCGGTGATTGGAGAGATCGGCGAACTTGATGGTGGCGATGCCCACCTTGCGCGCGATCTCGGCGCGTTCCTGCGGCGGATAGTCGGCGCCGATGCCGGCCTCGTCCAGCCGTTTCTCGGCTTCGGCCGTGGCCATGGCGATCAGGTCATGGAGCTTCATGACGCCGCCGGCGCGGGTCTTGAACGGCTTGCCGTCCGCCCCGTTCATGGTGCCATAGCCGACATGTTCCAGCTCCGCCCGTCCGCAGAAGCCCGCCTTTTGCGCGGCGCGGAAAACCTGCTCGAAATGGCCGTGCTGGCGATGGTCCACCACATACAGGATCAACTGGGGGTCATAGGCGCGCACCCGTTCGATCACGGTGGCGAGATCGGTGGTGCCGTAGAGCACGCCGCCTTCGGATTTCACCAGCAGCAACGGCGGCAGCGGCTTCTTGTCATCCTCTTTCGCGACTTCGACCACCAGCGCGCCTTCGCTCAGCTGCGCCAGGCCCCGCCGCTTCAAATCCTCGATCATGGGCGGGATCAGGGCGTCGACCGTGGACTCGCCATTCCACAGGTCGAAACGGATGCCGAGCGCGCCGAATTCCCGCTCCAGCCCCTGCTCCGACACTTTCACAAAATGCTGCCACAAAGCGCGGTAGCCGGGACGGCCCGCCTGCAAGTCCACCGTGGCGCGCCGCGCCGCTTCCAGCCGCGCCGGGTCGGCTTTGCAGGCGGCGGAGGCGCGCGGATAAAGCGTTTCCAGGTCTTCCATGCTGACAGGAGATTGTTCCGGATAAGGGCCCGCGAAATTGGCGTCGAAATAGAGGGGCGCGGCGCCTTCCAGCTCGATTTCCGAGATCAACTGTCCCATCTGCAGGCCCCAATCGCCCAGATGCACATCGCTGATCACCCGCCAGCCATTGGCGCGATAGAGCCGTTGCAAACAGTCGCCGATGATGGAGGAGCGCAAATGTCCCACATGCATGGGCTTGGCGATATTGGGGCCGCCGAAATCGATCACCACCGTCTTGGCGTTGGCGGGCGAAAGGCAGGGATCAGCCGTCTGGGCCAGCGCCGCCACCTTCGCATCCAGCGCCTTATCGGTGATATCCAGGTTGAGAAAACCGGGCCCGGCGATCTCCACCTTGGAAAAAATCGTCTCCGCCCTGAGCCGGCCGGCGATTTTTTCCGCGATGGCGCGGGGGTTGGACTTCGCCGCCTTGGCGGCCGCCAGCGCGCCATTGCATTGATATTGCGCCAGGTCGGGGCGGTCGGACAGCTGCATCTGCCCGAAATTTTCCGGCAAGCCTTCCGCCGCGAAGGCCGCGCCCGCGATGCGCGATAGCTCAGCCAGAAGCGAGGTCATGCCAAATACTCACGGAAGATAGCGGCTCTTGTTCTTGGCGTAGTCGATCTGCGACGCGCTCATCTGGAAACCCGTCATCTCCTGGTAGTTCCAGGGCAGCTTGCCATTGGAGATCTTGATTTCCACATCGTCCGGCGACTGCTTGATGGTCGCCACCGACGCTCCCGGCGCGAAGGTGAATCTCAGCGTGTAGAGATGCTTGGCATAGATCGTGGCGCCTTCATGGATGGCCACGAAATAGGGCACGGCATAGGTGGCGGCTTCGGCCGTGGGCGTGCGGGTGGCGCGGAAGGTCAGCTCCAGCGAAGCATGCACCAGCTGGTCCCGGCTGCTGTAGGTGCAGTCGCCTTCGGCATTGATCAGCGACACGGTGTAAAGCTCATTGGCCAGGTCGGGCGTGGTGCCGGGACGGAAGATGGTGACGCTTTGGGTGTCCGCCAGGATGGCGGGGACCGGGCAGACGACGATCTTGGTGGAGCAGCCGGCCAGGACCAGCACGGCGCCCAGGGCGGCCAGGTGAAACAGGCGGGAAATCATCACGATACTTCCTTAAGGCGCTCCTTGGGCGCTCCAACCGGGCGGCGCTTGACTTTTGCCCTTGGCCTGCCCGACTTCTCAAGGGCCGCCGTTCGGGGCGGCGGACCATAGCGGGGCGACCTCAGGATGCAAAGCATAGAACATCAAAAAAGCCAAGCAGGAGCGGAGGCTTGCCGGCGCGGCCATAAAATATGTCCAGGTTTTAAGGCCTAGGGGCGATTCATGGCCGTCTATACCGATGTCAGCTTCGAAGAGCTGGAGCGGCTGCTCCAGCAGTACGACATCGGCGAGCCCCTGTCCTTCAAGGGCATCGCCGAGGGAATCGAGAATTCCAATTTTTACCTGCAGACCGACCGCGGCGCCTACTTCCTCACGCTGTATGAAAAACGGGTGGCGGCCGAAGACCTGCCCTTCTTCCTGGGCCTGATGGAACATCTGGCGGAGCGCGGGGTGCATTGCCCGCTGCCGGTCAAAAACCGCGACGGGCGTTCGCTGGTGACGGTCAACCGGCGCAATGCCGCCATTGTCACCTTCCTGACCGGCATCGCCTTGCGCCGTCCCGATACCGCCCATTGCGCCGCCGCCGCGACCGTGCTGGCCGGGCTGCACAAGGCCGGTGAAGGCTTTGCCCTGACCCGTCCCAATGCGCTGGGACCTTCCGGCTGGCGGCCGCTGGCGGAATCCATTCATGGCGCCGACGGCATCGAAGACGGCTTGACCCAGTTGATCAACGGCTCTTTGGAAGAGCTGGTGCCGGCCTGGCCAAGCGGGCTGCCCGGCGGGGTGATCCATGCCGACTATTTCCCCGACAATGTGCTGTTCGTGGGCAATCTGGTGGGCGGGGTGATCGATTTTTATTTCGCCTGCAACGACGCCTATGTCTATGACCTGGCGATCATGCTCAACAGCTGGTGTTTCGAACTGGACGGCAGCTTCAACATCACCAAGGGCCAGGCGGTGATCAACGCCTATCGCCAGCAGCGGCACTTGAGCGAGGCGGAGATCGCGGCCTTGCCGGTTTTGATGCGCGGCTCGGCCCTGCGCTTCCTGCTCACGCGCACTTATGACTGGCTTAATCCCGATCCCAATGCCCTGGTCAGGCCCAAGGACCCGCGGGAATATGCCAAGAAGCTACGCTTCCACAACAAGGTGAAGCACGCGCGGGAATACGGGCTTTGAGTATTGATCCGGAGCGACGGCCAAGCGAGCGAAGCGGAGCGTCAGGCCGCGCGACCATTAATATTTTCACCGACGGCGCCTGTTCGGGAAATCCCGGCCCCGGCGGCTGGGGGGCGATCCTGCGTTCCGGCCATCACGAAAAAGAATTGAGCGGCGGCGAGAAAGCCACCACCAACAACCGCATGGAATTGACGGCGGTGATCGAGGGATTGAAGGCGCTGAAAAAAACCTCGGCCGTCACCATCCATACCGATTCCCGTTATGTGATGGACGGCGCCGCCAAATGGCTGAAAGGCTGGAAGGTCAAAGGCTGGAAGACCGCCGACAAGAAGCCGGTGAAAAACGAGGATTTGTGGCGGCTATTGGATGCGGAAATGGCCCGCCACCAGATCCACTGGGTGTGGGTGGCGGGCCATAGCGGCCATCCCGAGAATGAGCGGGCTGATGCGTTGGCGCGGGGCGCAATACCCGGGCCTTAGTCTGCAACAGCCCGGCGCGAGGATTTTTGGGCGATGAGCAGGGTTGCCCAGCGACAGCGTAGGCAACGCGCGGAGTGAAACGCCACGGCCGCTCGCTCAAGCTCGCGGCGTTCGCCGCTTTCGCAGGTCCACCGGACCTGCTCACATGCTTCGCATGACGCGCCTCACAGCACGCGCGACGCACTCAGTGCCCAAAAAGACCGCGCCCCAAGACTTTAGGAAAGAACTGAGTTGAGCATGTACTCCGCGCTGGACACTTCAAACGCGCCAGGCTGCTCGACATTGACCGACTTCACCACGCCATTGTCCACCACCATGGAATAGCGCTGGCTGCGCTTGCCCATGCCGAACTTGCTGGCGTCGAATTCCAGCCCCAGGGCGCGGGTGAAATCGCCATTGCCGTCGGCGAACATATGAACCTTGCCATCCGCCTTCTGGTCCTTGCCCCAGGCGCCCATCACAAAGGCGTCATTGACCGAGACGCAGGCGATCTCGTCCACGCCCTTGGCCTTCAGCGCGCCGTGATTGTTGACAAAGCCCGGCACATGCTTGGCCGAGCAGGTCGGGGTGAAGGCGCCGGGCAGCGCGAACAGCGCCACCTTCTTGCCGGCGAAAAAACTGTCGGTCGAGACAGGGGTGGGCTTGCCATCCTGCATTTCCATCAGGGTGGCGGAAGGGAGCTTGTCCCCGGCTTTGATTGTCATGAGCATCTCCATTGGGATTGAAATGGCGGTTCCGCCTGACCGGGTTGGTCACCCCAGTTCCGGGGCGGCGGTGATGTTATAATGCCTTGCGATGTAATCCAGTGCCGCGGCGCCGTCGAGGGCGGGCGAAAAATAATAGCCCTGGCCGAATTCGCAGCCGATCTTGGCCAGAAGCTGGGCATCGGCCTCGCTTTCCACCCCTTCCGCCACCACTGCGCGCTTGAGTTCATGCGCCATTCCGACAATGCCGGCCAGCACCACCTCGCCGTCGCTGTCCATGTCGGTGCCGCCATGCCGGGCCAGGAAGCTTTTGTCGATCTTGACCGTGTCCGCCGGCAGGGTCCGCAGCTCGCTCAAGCTGCTGGCGCCGGTGCCGAAATCATCGATGGAAAGCCCGGCCCCGAAGGCCCGGATGCGTCCCATGATCTCGCGCACCCTGGCATCGGAAGCGATAATGCTTTCGGTGATCTCGAGGCTGAGGGTGCCGTCGGCAATTCCGCTGCCGGAAAGCACCGTCTTGAGCAAGGGTTCGAAGCCCTCATCCTTGAGCTGGCGGCGGGAGACATTGACGCTGACGAACAGCGCCGGGGTCAAGGGAAAGTAACGCTGCCAGTGCGCCAGGTCGGTGGCGGCGCGTTCCAGCGCGAAGCGGCCCAAGGCCACGATCAACCCGGTCTCTTCGGAATGGGCGATGAAATCGGCGGGCGAGATCACCCCTTTCACCGGATGGCGCCAGCGCAGCAAGGCTTCGAAGCCCGCCACGCTGCGGTCGGAAAGCCGCACGATGGGCTGGTAGAACACGTCCAGCTGATCGCCGGCCAGCGCCTGGCGCAGATCGCTTTCCAGCGCCACGCTGTCGCCCGGCGCCAAACTCTCCAGCTCCGGCGAGAACAGCCGGGCGCAAGCTCCTCCCTGGCGCTTGGCGGCCAGCAGCGCCAGTTCCGCATTCTTGATCAAGGCGAAGGGATCGCCGCTTTGCGCGCCGGTCGCCAGCCCCACGCTGCAGGGCGCGAAAATTTCGCGATCCTGCACGAGATAGGCCTTGCCGCAGGCTTCCGCCAGGGCATTGCCGATGGGCTGCGGCGTGCGCTTGGGATTGAGAAACAGGAAGGCGAAACTGTCGCCGCCCACCCGGAAAAGTTCGGCGCCATCAGACAGGGCGCCCAGCCGCTCCGCCATCAGCTTGAGGATGGCGTCCGCGCCCTTGTCGCCCAAACTGGCATGCACGGCCTTGAAGCGGTCGACATCCAGCAGCGCGAACAACACGGTGTCGAAATTTCCGTTCAGCGCATCCAGCCGCTCCATCAAGGCCACGCGGTTGCCCAACCCGGTCAAGGGATCGGCGGGGAGCGACGCCTTGCGCTGGCGTTCGGCTTCCGCCGCCATTGCGGCGAATTCCGCCTCCTTGCGCTGGGTGATGTCGGAGATCAGGCCCAGGCAATCCGACGGCACATCCTGTTCGCTGACGATGGTGGCGCGCAGCTCGAACCAGCGATTGCCGCCAGTATTGCCACCAGTATTGCCACCTGTGCGGAATTCCAGCCGGAAGGCGAGTCCGGGCCGCTGGCTGTAATCTTCCATCGCATTGGCATAGACCTCGCGGTCCTCGGGATGGATGTGGGTGATCCAGTCGCTGTGCGACAGAGTGGTTTCGCGGCTCGAAAGCCCCACCATCCGGGCCGCCTCCACCGACAGGGTCAAAAGCCCGGCGCGGAAATCCAGGTCGAACACGCCTTGATGCGCCGCGCTGATCGCCGCCCGCGCCAGGCTGTTGAGCGGCGCGTTGGGATCGATCGCGGTCTCACCGGCCGGCGGCTGTTGTTCCAACAGCTTGGCGGCATGCGAGCCGTGCAGGAAGGGCAGCACCGCGATTTCTTCCGAGGCGATCACCGCCAGCGCCAGCAGGATGGCGCCCGCCGCAGCGAAGCCGCCGGTAGCCGCGGGGCCGGTCAGGTTCTCGCCCAGCCCGCCGACGGCGATCACCGCCGCCGCCAGCGCCACCAGGGCAAAGGCCGCCGCGCTGGGGGCGATCACCTGCGCCGCCTTGTGGCCATGACGGCCGCATTGGACCAGATAGGCGGCGACAGCCAAACTGCCCAGGACGATGGCGATATCGGTCAAAAGCGTGCCGCCCGGGATCCCCAGATAGGCCAGCGCGCCCAGCAGGATCAGGGCATAGACCGTCTGATGGAAATGCTTCTCATGCCGGGGCCAGATTTCGCGCACCGGAATGATGGCATTGGCCAGCCGCGCTCCGGCCGCCAGCGCCAGGGCGGTGAGAAAGGCGGAGAGGCCGTAAGGCCCGCCAATGCGGGTGGCAAGGCTGGCATCGAACATGCCCGTGCCCGCCAGCCAGCTGAACAACAGCATCAACAAGGTCAGCGCCACCCAACGCGGCGCGCCATGGCCGATCAACACCGCCAGTCCGCCGGTAATCAGCGCCGCCGCCCCGATCAGCGCGCCCACCGCGGTGATGAAGATGGCGAGCTGGCGGTTGTGGGCTGACAGCGCCGGTTCGGTCCAGGCCTGCAGCGCGGGCGGGCTGTCGGCCGCTCCCACGCGGATGGCGAGGCCCACGGTGGACACCGGCGGCACGATCACCCGCCAGGCGCGGCGTCCATAGGCCGACGCGGTTTCCACCACGGTGCCGGAATCCGAACTCGCCACCGCCAGGATGGCGGGACGGCTTTTGCGCGGCAGGATGGATAAGGCAGCGCGCGGCGGCTGCCCGGCCAGCAGCACGCGGGTGGCGGGGCGCACCGTATCGTTGCTTACCTGCACGATATACCAGGAGGAACCGTCGGCCTCCGTGCCGCCGCCGGGCGCGCGGTAAGGCGCCAGGAAGGGCTTGAGGTCCAGCACATTGTCGGTCTTGCCGAAATTGACTTGATTGACGGCGGGATCGGCGGCGCGCGCGCCCGGCAAGGCGAAAGCCGAAAACAGCGCGGCGCAGAAAAGGATAAGAGCGTGAATTCTGTTCATTTGTCCGACCGGTTCATCCCGGCAGCACGTCTTCTTTGAGCAAGGCAAACAGCAGGTGGTCGGCCCATTCGCCATTGATCAGGAGATATTTGCGCGCCAAGCCTTCCTGGTTGAATCCGCACCGCATCAAGAGTTTCCGGGAGGCGTCATTGCCGATCAGGCAGGCCGCTTCGATCCGGTGCAATCCCAAGGTGCGGAAGATGAAAGGGATCAGCGCCTTGGCGGCCCGGGTCATGTAACCCTGGTTGGCGAATTTGGAGCCGATCCAATAACCCAAAGTGCAGCATTGGGTGACGCCGCGCCGCACATTGGACAGGGTGCAGCCGCCCAAGAGGGCGTCGTCGCTTTCGCGCAGCACGAAAAACACGTAGGCCGAGTCCAGCCGCGTCTCTTTCTGATAGCGCTTGATGCGGCGGCGGAAGGCGCCGCGGGTCAGTTCGTCATCGGCCCAGACCGGCTCCCAGGGCGTGAGGAATTGCCGGCTCTCGGCCCTGAGCTTGGCCCAGACCGGATAATCGGCGATGCGGGGATAGCGCAGATAAACGCCGTCGCCCCGGATCACCGGTTGCTGGCCGCCGGGAAAAGTGAGCCCGCGCATGAAGGCGATGGGGCTGGTCTTGGCGAGGGCGGCCTTGACCATCTATTCCGCCGCGTCCGACAGGGTGGCTGTTCCGAAACGCTGCGCGAAACGATGATGGGATTCCAGCCGCGAGACTGGCCCCACCGCGGCGATGGTGGGCGCGCCTTGCTGCATCACCCTGGCGGCGTAGCGCTTCACCTGCGCGGCATCGATGGCGTCAAGCTGGGCCACGATCTCCGCCGCCGATTGCACCTTGCCGAGGGCGAACAACTGTCCGGCGATTTGCTCCGAGCGGGTGGAGGGGCGTTCCATGCCCATCAACAGCGATACTTTGAGCTGGGCGCGGGCGCGCGCCACTTCCGCCTCGCTGAGATTTGAGGCAATGGCTTGCATTTCTCCGGCGATGACGGCGGAAATATCTTCCGCCTCGCTTTCGCCGGTGCCGGCATAAACGCCCAGGAAACCGGAATCCAAAAAGCCGTTGGAGAAAGCATAGATGGAATAACACAGCCCGCGCTTCTCGCGCGCCTCCTGGAACAGGCGCGAAGATGTCCCGCCGCCCAGGGCGGTGGCATAGATCTGCGCCGTGAAATATTCGGGATCACTGTTGGAGAGGCCGGGAAAGGCGTAAGCCACATGCGCCTGTTCCAGATCGCTGGCTTCGCGGAAATCGCCGCCCACATAGCGCGCGCCTGCCGTCTGAGGCACCGCGCCGGGATTGAGGCCGGCGCATTTTTCCTCCGCCAAAGCCAGAATTTCGGCATGGTTCACCGCGCCCGAGGCGATCAGGGTCATGCCCTCCAGCCGGTACTGCGAGGCCATATAGGCTTTCAGCGTCTCGCGGCTGAAGGCGTGGACGGTTGCTTCCTCGCCCAGGATCGGCCAGCCCAGCGGCTGGCCGGCGAAGATCGCCGATTGCAAATGATCGAAGACGATATCGTCGGGCGTATCGCGCGCCTGGCCCAGCTCCTGCAGCACCACCTGGCGTTCGCGCTCCAGCTCCGGCGGCTCGAAGGCCGGGCTGGTGAGAATATCGCCGATCATGTCCAGCGCCAGCGGCACATCCGCTTTGAGGACGCGGGCATGGAAAGCGGTCTGCTCCCGGCTGGTATAGGCATTGAGCACCCCACCCACCGCTTCGATCTCCTCGGCGATGGCGCGCGCGCTGCGGCGCGCGGTGCCCTTGAAGGCCATATGCTCCAGCATATGGGAGATGCCCATCTGGGCAGGCTCTTCATTGCGGCTGCCAGTGTTCACCCAGATGCCGACCGCGGCGCTTTCCAGCCCCGGCATAGGGTCGCTGACTACTGTCAAGCCATTGGAAAGTTTGGATATTTCCAGGGTCATTTGATCAGTCTAGAGAAGATGAAGTGCTTTATCAAAACCGGGTCATTGGCCAGGACTTCCTGGCGTTCTGGCCGGTCTTTCAGGCCCGAAAGCCGTACCGGTTCCGGCGGCGGGGCGCCGATGGCCTCGGTCACGGCTTGGGGAAATTTCGCCGGATGGGCGGTGGACAGGATCACCACGGGGGACAGCGGTCCTTGATTTTTTTGGCCCATTTTCATCGCCGCGGCCGCGCCCACCGCGGTATGCGGATCGATGATGCGGCCGGTTTGCTTGTGGACGGCGGCGATGGCGGCGCGGGTTTCGTTATCATTGCTGGCGAAGGCGCTGTAGCGGGCACGTAGTTGCGACAGAACCGGCGCGGGCAATGCCAATTTCCGGGTCGCCGCGAAATCGCTCATGGCGGCGGCGGTCCAGCCGGCATCGCGGTCCGATGCTTCGAACAAAGCGCGCTCGAAATTCGACGCCACCTGGATATCCATGGACGGGCTCAAGGTGGCGTGGCTGGCGCCGCTGGCATAGACGCCTTCGTTCAAGGCGCGGGCCATAATGTCATTTTCATTGGTAGCGATCACCAGCCGCGCCACATCCAGGCCCATGCGGGCGGCCGCCTCGCCCGCGAATATGTCGCCGAAATTGCCGGTGGGCACCACAAAGCTGGCGGGTTTTCCTAATTGCGCGGTGGCGGTGAAGTAATAGACACATTGCGCCGCGATGCGCGCGAAGTTGATGGAATTGACCGCCGTCAGGCTGATCTCTTCGGCGAAACCCTTGTCGGCGAACAGCGCCTTTACGATGGACTGGGCGTCGTCGAAGCTGCCTTCCAGGGCGATATTGTGGACATTGGCATGCGGACTGGTGGTCATCTGCAACCGCTGCACGTCGCTGACACGGCCGCGCGGATGCATCACAAAGACGTCGATGTTGGGCAGCCCGCCCAGAGCGGCGATGGCCGCCGATCCCGTATCGCCGCTGGTGGCGGCGACGATGGTGGCGCGCCCGCCGCGCTTGGCCAGCGCCCGGCTGAACAGCCGGCCCAAGACCTGCAGCGCGATGTCTTTGAAAGCCAGGGTGGGACCGTGGAACAATTCCAGCAAGTACCGGTCAGGCCCGATCTCGATCAGCGGCGCGATCTCGGGCGCATCGAAATCCGCATAGGCGGCCTCGATCCCGGCGCGCAATTCTTCGTCGCTGAACGAGCCCCGGGTGAAGGCGGACAGAATCCGGAAGGCGGCATCCTGATAGCGCAGGCCCTTGAAGCTGCCGCTGATCTGCGGCCAGCTTTCGGGCAGGTAGAGGCCGCCATCGGGCGCAAGGCCCGCCAGCAATACGTCGGAAAAGGAGCTGGGGGGCGCCGTCCCCCGGGTGGAAATGAATTGCATGCGGAAGGGGTTATAGGGCGGCGTCCCTTCTCAAGCCACCTTGGCGAAACGCTAATTCCAGGCGAGCCGGCCTTTGGAAATATGGTAGGAAAACCAGACACCTAGCAGGACGATGGCCAGCCCGAACCAGGTCACCGCATAGGACAGATGCTGGTTGCGGAAGCTGACCACGGTCTGGCCGCCCTTTGGCCAACCGCCCGGATTCGGCGCCGCATCCGCTTCAATCACCACCGGCGCCGAAAGCTTCAGCCGGTCCGCGGCGGCGATGGAGGCGAGATCACGGGCATACCAGATGCGATGCGCGGCATCGGGCGCCGGGGTGAACAGTCCGGGCGCATCCGGGGCGCGCCACACGCCGGTAATCTCAACCGCGCCGGTGACATTGCCGGCGGCGCGCGTGGCGGGATCGAGCATTTCCTTCGGCACTTCGCCGCGATCCACCATCAAAATCTCGCCACTGCTGGTCTTGAGCGGCGTCAACACATGAAAGACGGCGCCGCCGGAGGCATCGGTGGTGAAGACGTAAGCCTCTTTGGCGTGATCGAACTGGCCGCGCAGGATGACGCGGCGGTACTGCGCGTCATCGGGCTTCATTGCGGCCATCCGGTCCAACGATACCGGCGCGGCCGTCATATGGCTGTTCACGGTGGCAATCAGCGCCAGCTTCCATTGCAGGCGCTGCAACTGCCATGCGCCCAGCGCGCAGAGGATCGCGAACAGAAGGGCGCAGGCGATGGTAAGGCCCGGATAGGGACGAAATATCATTCGCCGCCGCGCTGTTGGTCCGCCACATCGGCGTTGATGGCGCCGACCAGCAGGGCGGTAAGACCGACCGTCAGCGCCGCCGCCGCCAGCTCCGCCAGCACGCCGCTCAGCGTCTTTTGCTGGAAGAGATGGATGATGGTCACGCTGATAATACTGAATCCCCACCACAAGCCGCCAAACACCCGCGCCGCTTCGGTCCTGTGGCGCACAAAGGGCCGGCGCAAATCGGGCGCGTTGCGCACCGCCGCCACCAGGGAGAACAGGCCCAGCGCCAATGGCACGGCGGGAAACAGCAGGATCAGCCAATCGGGCCAGGAGGCGTTCGCGGCCTGGAGCTCAAGCACCACCCGCGCCGACGCCCACAGGCCGAAAATCGTGAAGCCGCCGCCGAACACCAGACGGAAAAGCTTCAGGCCGGAAGAAGGCGTCTCCATGCCTTCTTATATCATGGCCCGATATCAGGACCCAGGCGGGCCTTCGATCCGCCCCTCGCCTGCCTTGTGCCTGTATTGCAGCACCAGCAGCGCCGATTTGGACAGCCGCAGGAATATCCCGGTCAACAGACAGATCAACGGCAGCCATAGCAGCGCATGCACCCAAAGCGGCGGCTGGAAGGTGAACTCGACCCAGAGCGCTGACCCGCAAACGAGAGCTCCCACGATGAGTATGCCGAACACCATCGGCCCGTCGCCGGCATCGAACATGGCGTAATCCAGGGCGCAGGCCGGACACTGTTTGCGCAGCGCGATATAGCCGTGAAACAAAGGCCCCTGCCCGCAGCGCGGACAGAGGCCCTTGAAGATGGCGATGGATGTGTTGGGCGGGTTCACTGGGAACCAAGCGGGCTAAGGATTTTGGCATCCTGAGCAGGAGCGCCGAGCGACGCGTACAAGACGTACGTGAGCGAAGGCGCGACGCACTCAGGGTCCAAAAGACTAGCCCGCCGTCACAGGGCCTTCGCCCCAGACATAAATGCAAACGAAGAGAAACAACCAGACCACGTCGACGAAGTGCCAATACCAAGCCGCCGCCTCGAAGCCGAAATGGCGGGTGGGGGTGAACTGGCCGGCGATGGCGCGGAACAGGCAGACCGTCAGGAAGATGGTGCCGATGATGACATGGAAGCCATGGAAACCGGTCGCCATGAAGAAGGTCGAGCCATAGATCGCCTGGAAATTACCCGCGCCCGCTGCCAGCGCCGCATGGCCCGGATCGGTGAAGGGCGCCAGCGCCAGGTGATTGAAGCCGAAGGTGAAGGGCGCATGGGCATATTCATAAGCCTGCACGCAGGTAAAGCTGAGGCCCAGCAGCACGGTGAGGATCAGGCCCTGTACCGCGCCCTTTTTGTCGCCGGTCTGGATGGCATGATGCGCCCAGGTCACGGTGGTGCCCGAGGTGAGCAGGATCATGGTGTTGAGCAGCGGGAAATGCCAGGGGTCCAGGGTGACGATGCCCGACGGCGGCCAGGCGGAGACGCCAACGTCATTGTGGAAGATGGCGGTGTTGAAATAGGCCCAGAACCAGGCGACGAAGAACATCACTTCGGAAGCGATGAACAGCAGCATGCCGTAGCGCAGATGCAGCTTCACCACCGGCGTGTGGTTGCCCTTGACCACCGATTCCTGGATCACGTCGCGCCACCAGCCGGCCATGGTGTAGAGTACCAGGCCCAGACCGATGAAGAAGATATAGGGCTGGCCGTTCACCGGCAGGCCGAAGAAGCCGGCATAGTCCTTGTTCATCCAGAACACGGCGCCGACCAGCATGGTGAAAGCGCCGATCGAACCCACCACCGGCCAAGGGCTGGGATCCACCAGATGATAATCGTGCTTCACATCGCTGCTCATAGGACTGCCCCTCTAGTGGGTTGCATGTTCGTGCCACTGCACGATCGACATCAGGTAAAACAGTAGGACCACACCGGCGAGTGCAAGCCCCAGTGCGATATTGCGTTTGCGGCGCGCGCGTTCGGCATCATCATCCCTCACGTCAGCGCCAAATGGAATCCGGGCAGCCCGATCAGCTTTTCAACGATCAGGGCCGCGAAAAGCGCCGTCATGTAGAGCAGTGACACGCCGAACAGGCGGTGGGCCGCGGGTTCCTTGATTTCATCTTTTTCGCGATAGGTGGCGAGCGCCTCCACCAGGAACCACAGACCGATGCCGGCGGAGAGCACCAGATAGAGCAGCCCGCCGATATGCAGGAAGGCGGGCAAGATGCCCAGCGGCACCAGCACCAGGGTGTAGAGCAGAATTTGGAAGCGGGTATGCGGCTTGCCGCTCACCACCGGCAGCATGGGCACCCCGGCGCGGGCATAATCCTCGCTGCGCCACAAAGAAAGGGCCCAGAAATGCGGCGGCGTCCACATGAAGATGATGGCCACCAGGAGCAGCGGCGCCAGCGACAGATCGCCGGTCACCGAGGCCCAGCCGATAGCCGGCGGCAGCGCGCCCGACAGCCCGCCGATCACGATATTCTGCGGCGTGCGGCGCTTGAGCCAGAGCGTGTAGACCACGACATAGAAGAAGATGGTGAAGGCGAGCAGTCCCGCCGCCAGGAAGTTCACGAACAGGCCCATGACCGCGACCGACGCCGCCGACAGGGTCCAGCCGAAGGCCAGCGCCTCGTCCCGCCCGACATAGCCCATCGGAATGGGCCTTGTGGCGGTGCGGCTCATCAGCCGGTCGATGTCGCTGTCATAGGCCATGTTGAGACAGCCGCTCGCGCCCGCCGCCACCGCGATGCAAAGCAGGGCGGTAAAGCCCGTCAGCGGATGGAGATGCCCAGGAGCCGCCACGATGCCGGCCAGGCCCGTGAACACCACCAGCGACATCACGCGCGGCTTCAGCAGCGCAAAGAAATCGCCGACGGTGGTGACACGTGAACCGGCCAAAGAATGCGTCGTGGAAAGCGACATCGACTATTTGATCCGCGGCAACTCGTTGAACTGATGGAAGGGCGGCGGCGACGGCAAGGTCCACTCCAGCGTGGTGGCGCCCACGCCCCAGGGATTGTCGGCGGCCTTGCGCTTCCTGGCGAAGGCTTCCGCGCACATGATCAGGAACACGATCACGCCAAAGCCGGCGATAAAGGCGCCGATCGACGACAGATAGTTCCAGCCGGCATAGGCATCCGGATAGTCGGCATAGCGGCGCGGCATGCCGGCCAGCCCCAGGAAGTGCATGGGGAAGAAGGCCAGGTTGACGCCGATAAAGGTGATCCAGAAGTGCAGCTTGCCCAACAGCTCGTTGTACATATAGCCGGTGATCTTGGGGAACCAGAAGTAGAAGCCCGCGAAGATGGCGAACACCGCGCCCAGGCTCAGCACATAGTGGAAGTGCGCCACCACATAATAGGTGTCCTGCAGCACCACATCGACGCCGGCATTGGCCAGGACCACGCCGGTGACGCCGCCCACGGTGAAGAGGAAGACAAAACCGATCGCCCACAGCATCGGCGTCTTGAACTCGATAGAGCCGCCCCACATGGTGCCGATCCAGCTGAACACCTTGATGCCGGTGGGCACCGCGATCACCATGGTGGCGAACACGAAATAGGCCTTGGTGTCGACCGACAGGCCCACCGTGTACATATGGTGCGCCCAGACCAGGAAGCCGATGAAGCCGATCGCCACCATCGCATAGGCCATGCCCAGATAGCCGAAGATCGGGCGCTTGGAGAAGCAGCCGATGATGTGGCTGATCATGCCGAAGCCCGGAAGGATCAGAATGTAGACTTCGGGATGGCCGAAGAACCAGAACAGGTGCTGGTAGAGGATGGGATCGCCGCCGCCCGCCGCGTTGAAGAACGAGGTGCCGAAATGGCGGTCGGTCAGAAGCATGGTGATGGCGCCCGCCAGGACCGGCAGCGACAACAGCAGCAGGAACACGGTCACCAGGATCGACCACACGAATAGCGGCATCTTGTGCAGGGTCATGCCCGGCGCGCGCATATTGAAGATGGTGGTGATGAAGTTGATGGCGCCCAGGATCGAGGAGGCGCCCGCGATGTGCAGGGAGAAGATCGCCAGGTCCATCGCCGGACCCGGAGAACCGGTGGTGGAAAGCGGCGCATAGACGGTCCAGCCGCCGCCCACGCCCATGCCGTTGGAGTCGCCTTCCACGAACATGGACAGCACCAGCAGCAACAGGCTGAAGGGCAACAGCCAGAAGGAGATATTGTTCATGCGCGGGAACGCCATGTCCGGCGCCCCGATCATCAACGGCACCAGCCAGTTGCCGAAGCCGCCGATCATGGCGGGCATGATCATGAAGAACACCATGATCAAGCCGTGGCCGGTGACGAAGACGTTGAACGTATGGGGTTCCTTGAACACCTGCAGGCCGGGATACATCAGTTCGGCGCGCATCATCATGGAGAAGAAGCCGCCGATGCAGCCCGCCACCACCGCGAAGATCAGGTACATCGAGCCGATGTCCTTGTGGTTGGTGGAATAGACGAAACGCCGCCAGCCGGTGGGATGGTGGGCGTGATCGCCGCCGTGATGGGCGTCTTCGTGATGGGCGTCGAAGGTGGTGGTCATGAAGGGTTTTCCTATTTCGACGCGACGCGGGTGGCGTCGTTTTCAATCGCGGCGAACTTCTTCTTGGAGTCGGCCAGCCAGGCATTGTAGTCGGCCTCGCTCACCACATGCAGTTCGATGGGCATATAGGCGTGGCGGGCGCCGCACAGTTCCGAGCATTGGCCGTAGAACACGCCGGTCCGGGTGGCCTTGAACCAGGTCTTGTTGATGCGGCCGGGCACGGCGTCCATTTTCACGCCCATCTGGGGCATCGCCCAGCTATGGATCACGTCAGCGCCGACGGTCTCCACTTCGATCACCTTGTTGACCGGGACATAGACGGGATTGTCCACGCCCAGCAGGCGCGGCTTGTTGGCCTTCTGGGCGTCGGCGTCGGAAAGCCCCAGCGAGTCATAGGTGAAGCCGGCGGCGGAGCCGGGATATTCGTAGCTCCAGAACCACTGCTTGCCGATCGCCTTGATGGTGAGGTCGGGCTTGGGGATCACCGCCTCGAAATAAAGCAGCCGGAAGGATGGCACCGCGATGAACACCAGGATGATCACCGGGATCAGGGTCCAGGCGATTTCCAGCAGGGTGTTGTGATGAACCTTGGAAGGCACCGGATTGGCGCCGCCGCGATAACGGATGACGATCCACACCAGCAACGCCAGCACAAACAGGCTGACGGCGACGATGATCCAGAACAGCAGGCGGTGGAAATCCTCGATCTGCTCCATCACCGGCGAGGCGGCGGGCTGGAAGCCCGTCTGGTAATTATAGGGCAAGGCGGCCGCGGTCAGGCCCGAAAGCCCTAAAAGGGCGGCCGCTGCCGCGCCGATGCCGAATTTCCGCAAAAACATGCTCGCGACCTCGCAAAGGATCAAAGGTGGTGGAACCCCACCCTTTTTCAGATTCTTGGCGGCGATTTAGAGGGGTTAAGCCCTTAAAGTCATTGCGACCTTATGGCACGGCCTGTGCAAGGCCCCGCCCGCCACAGGGCGGGGGTTTCCGATTCCCGCAACAACCCTTTGGCTGGCGCTTGCCGGAACCGCCGCGAACCCCGATATCTAGGCGAGAAACACGCATGGCGGGGCTTTTTGCCGCTGTTTCGGAGATGCCGATGGCCGACCACGATCTTTTCTTTTCCCGCACCGGCATGGACCGGGCCAAAGTCCAACAGACGTTGGATCAGGCGCTCAAGGGCTCCGACGATGGGGAATTGTACCTGGAATACAGCCAATCCGAATCGTTCAGCTATGACGACAACCGGCTGAAGGCCGCCACTTTCGACACCAGCCAGGGTTTCGGCCTGCGCGCCGTGGCCGGCGAGGCCACCGGCTATGCCCATGCATCCGAAATCTCGGAAGACGCAATCGCCCGCGCCGCCAATACGGTGCGGGCAGTGAGCCACGGCCATTCGGGCACGGCCGCCGCCGCCCCGCCCAGGAGCAACATCAAGCTCTATACCGACATCGATCCGCTTGAGACCGCCGGTTTTGAAAAGAAGGTCAAACTGTTGGAGGAGATGAACGCCTATGCCCGCGCCAAGGATTCCCGCGTGCGCCAGGTATCCGCCAGCCTGTCGGGCGAATGGCAGCATATCGAGATCATCCGCGCCGGCGGCGAGCACTATTCCGATATCCGCCCCCTGGTCCGGCTGAATGTCTCGGTGGTGGTGGAAGAGAATGGCCGCCAGGAGACCGGCAGCTATGGCGGCGGCGGACGCCGCGGCTATGAGACCTATCTCGATCCGGCCTATTGGCAGGGCGCGATCGATGAAGCTTTGCGCCAGGCCTTGGTCAATCTCTCCTCCATCCCCGCCCCCGCCGGCGAGATGACGGTGGTGCTGGGGCCGGGTTGGCCCGGCATCCTGTTGCATGAAGCCATCGGCCATGGCCTGGAAGGCGACTTCAACCGCAAGAAGACCAGCGCGTTCGCCGGATTGTTGGGCGAGCGGGTGGCAGCGCCCGGCGTCACGGTGGTGGATGACGGCACCATCGACGGGCGGCGCGGCTCGCTGTCCATCGACGATGAAGGCACGCCGACCAATCGCACCGTCCTGATCGAGGACGGCATTCTCAAAGGGTATATGCAGGACCGGCAGAATGCCCGGCTGATGGGGGTGGCCCCGACCGGCAATGGACGGCGGCAATCCTATGCCGCGCCGGTGATGCCGCGCATGACCAACACCTACATGCTGGGCGGGACCGCGGACCCAAAGGAAATTCTCGCCAGCGTGAAGAAAGGCATCTATGCGGTGAATTTCGGCGGCGGCCAGGTGGACATCACCAGCGGCAAATTCGTGTTCAGTTGCACCGAGGCCTATCTGGTGGAAGACGGCAAGGTGGGCGCTGCGATCAAGGGCGCCACCCTGATCGGCTCGGGGCCGGAGTCGCTGACACGGGTTTCCATGATCGGTAATGACATGAAGCTGGATACCGGCGTGGGCACCTGTGGCAAGAACGGCCAGAGCGTGCCGGTGGGCGTGGGTCAGCCGACCTTGAGGCTGGATGGTTTGACCGTGGGCGGGACAGCGGCTGCGGCTTAGTAGTTACGCAACCCCGGGGGGCGGGCATGGCGAAATATTGGTTCCGGCAAAAGAAGTTCGGCTATGGCGCCACACCCAGCAGCTGGGAGGGTTGGGTGCTGACAGTCGTCGGCTGCGCGGCGATCTTTGGTGTCGTGCTGTTGGGACCCGCCATCCGCGACAACACGCTGAGAGCGATGTGGATGGTGCTGGGCTCGGCCGTAGTGCTGGTGCCGACCTGTGTGCTGGCCTATGTCAAAACCGAAGGCGGCTGGCGTTGGCGGAATGGCGAAGACTGACCTGATCTTCAAGATTGTCCCGCGCGCGGAATGGGAAGCCGGAAGCGGCGACTATCATGGTTCGGCGCATGACAAGGCCGACGGCTTCCTGCATTTCTCCACCGCGTCACAACTGCCGGAGACGCTGCGGCGCTATTATGCCGGTCAGGACGATCTGATGCTGGTGGCGGTGGACCCTGGCGCGCTGGGTCCGGCGCTGAAGTGGGAATATTCCCAGTCGCGCGGCGAAGACTTCCCGCACCTCTACGCGCCGCTTTCATGCGATGCGATGAAATGGGCGCGGCCGTTGGTGAAAGATGCGGCCGGAAAATTCATGCTGGATTCGCTCTAAATAAAAACTTGTCATGCCCGCGCAAGCGGGCATCCAACTTCAGGCCGCGCGATCAGGAAAGTTGGATTCCCGCTTTCGCGGGAATGACAACAATGATTCATTTCACAGTGTATGTCTTGCTGAACCCGTTCCGGTCATTGGTCATGGTGATCGTGCCGTCCTTGCTGATCTCGGCATGGATGGCATGGCCCTGATCCGGCGGCACGGTGAACAGTTCCTTGGCATGGGCTGCGACTTCGCTCGCCGGCGGATTGAGATTGGCGATCATGTTTTTGTCGCCGCTCCATTCCGGATGGGCGAAGCTTTCATGGGTCTGCCAGAAACCCATCAGCCCCGGCGACGCCTTGATCAGCTTGATCGGGCCCTCGTCACCACCCTTCTTGCCGCCCGAACCCATCAGCGCGATATCGGGATGCATGTCGGCGATGGAGGCCGGGTTGCTGGAAATATTGGAGCCGTGCTGGGTGACGATCAGAAGATTGACATGGCCCAGCTTGCCCGCCGGACAGGACAATTCCCGCTCCTTGTCCCAGGACAGATCGCCGAACAAGGCGATGGAAACCTTGCCGAAGCGCAACAGCGAGGCGACGGAACGCCTGTTTTCCTCGCCGCCGACCGGCCTCTCGCTTTTGCTTTCCGCCGTGTCGCAAGCCGGATTGGCCTGGCCTGCTCCCCGGAGCGGCTTGGACAGCACCACGCCATTGCTGGAGACAATAGTGTCGGTCAGGGAGCCGATCTGGATCACCTGCCCCGGCTTGGCGGTGATATGCTTGGAGCCTTTGATGGCTTCCAGATATTTGGGATAGAGAATATCCGGCGCCCCGCCCGGCAATTGCGGATCGTCCTTCACCCCCGGCGGCAGGTGTTCGACGTTGGGGCCATGGTCGATGAAGGTGTCGACCGGCATCAGCTTCACCAGCTCCATCACTCCGCCGACGTGATCCATGTGGAAATGGGTGATGATCACATAGTCGAGTTTGGACAGGCCCAGCTTTTTGGCCGCCATCACAATGCGCTCGGCGCTGTTCTTGGCGCCATCCGGCGACGGCAACAGCCCGTAGCCGCCCGGCCAGCCGGTGTCGATCAGCAGCGACTTGCCTTCGGGCGTGACGAACAGGGTGCCGCCGCCGCCTTCCACATCGACGGAAACCACCTTGAGCGTGCCTTCAGCCGCCAGCGCGGGAAGAGTCAACGCTGAGGCCAGCAGCGCGGCCGCAAAAATCCGGCGCATCTCAGCCTCCATAGGTCTTGTTATAGCCGTTGCGCTCGTTGATCACCGTCACCTTGCCGTCCTTCTGGATACGCAGACGCAAGGCAAAGGCCTTGTCCTTGCTCTGGTCGGTGCTTTGATTGGCGATCATCTCGGCCGGCACATTCACGTCGGGGGCCACGGTGGTGGTGTGAAGCTGCCACATGGCTTGAAAACGCGGGCTGGCCTTGATGGTCTTCATCCGCTCGGCATCGGCGCCCTTGCGCGCCGAATTGCCCATGATGGCGACAATGGGCGCCAGCGCATTGACGGCCGCGGGGCTGCCGGACAGGCCGGTGCCGTGATGGGTGGCGAGATAGACATCGACCTTGCCGACCTTGTCGATGGGGCAGAACAGATCCTTTTCCCTGTCCCAGGTAAGATCGCCGAACACGGTGATCCGGGTCTTGCCATAGGTGATCAGCGAAGCGGTGGAGCGGGCATTCTCCTCCCCGCCATTGTTGGCCATGGCTTCCATGCCGGCGCAGGACGGATTGTTCTCGCCCGCGCCCGGCAGCGGCTTGGCAATCGCCTTGCCGTCGGCCATCACGATGGTGACGGTCATGCTGCCGACATGAAAGACATCGCCCGGCTTGGCGATGATGTGGCGGTGCTTGCCGATCAACTCGACATAGCGGTTGTAGCCGGCGGCGGTGGAACCCGGCGGCGGGTTCTTCATGTCGATCTGCGGCGCGGTGGGATTGGGCGAGGCAGTGGTTTCCCGGTTCTCGCCATGATCGATATAGGTGTCGATGGGCATGCGGGCGAGCAGCCCTTCCAGCCCGCCGATATGGTCGCCGTGATAATGGGTGGTGATCAGATAGTCGATTTTCTTCACCCCCAAGGCATGCGCGGCGGCCGCGATGCGCGCCGAGCTGGGATTGTCGCCGGTGCTGCGGCTCTGTTCCGGATTTCCGGTGTCGATCAACACCGACTTGCCCTCGGGCGTCACGAACAGGGTGCCGCCGCCGCCTTCCACGTCGATGGAGACCATCTGCAGGGCATCGTCCTTGGCCGCTGCCGGCAGCGCAGCCAGCGGCAGGACGGTCAGGGCGGACAAGGCAAGGAATTTCGAGCGTAGCAAAAGCGCCTCCCAAAAATTTTTGGCGAGACTGGTGTCCCGAATTCGAAGTTCGCCTGGTCTGGCGGCACCATCGGTAGCGAACTTCGAATTCAAAGGGACACCAGAATCTATAATTCTAGTGTGGTCTTTGTTCAGAAGTCCCCTCAACGAACAAGCCGCGCCACTGGAGGGGACTTCTGAACGACCACACTAGAGGTTTTGCGCATCCGCGGCTAGGCTTGAGCCATGATCCCGATCACCGGAAAAGCACACAATTTGGGCGATGGATTTTTCGTCACCCGCTTGTTGCCGCAAGTTGCGCGGCGCAGCATCGGGCCGTTTGTGTTCTTCGACTATTTCGGGCCGGTGGACTTTCCGCCCGGCCGGGGCATCGACGTGCGACCCCATCCCCATATCGGACTGGCCACGGTCACCTATCTGTTCGAGGGCTCGCAAATGCACCGCGACACCTTGGGCTCGGTGCAGGAAATCAAGCCCGGCGATGTCAACTGGATGACGGCGGGGCGCGGCATCGCCCATAGCGAGCGCACCGGCGACGCCGTACGCGCGGCGGGCCATCGCCTGCATGGCATCCAGAGTTGGGTGGGCCTGCCCCAGGCCGATGAAGAAGCGCCGCCGGCATTTCACCATGTCGGGGTGGCCGACCTGCCGGAACGGGAAGACAGCAACGTCACCCTGCGGCTGATCGCTGGCAGCGCTTTCGGGCTTACCTCACCGGTGAAGACTTTCTCGCCCATTTTCTATGCCGATGCGCGCTTTGCGCCCGGCGGGGCGCTGCATTACGCCGCCGAACATGAAGAGCGGGCCCTGTTCGTCATAGACGGCGAAATCCAGACCGGCGCCACGGACGTCCACGGCCCCGGCGCCATGCTGGCGCTGGAGAAGGATGAAGAAGTCACACTTTATGCTGATGCCCCGGCGCGGGTGATGCTGCTTGGCGGGGCGCCACTGGACGGCGAGCGCCATATCTGGTGGAATTTCGTTTCCTCCTCCAAGGACCGCATCGAGCGCGCCAAGCAGGAATGGCGGGACGGCAAGTTCGGCCTGATCCCCGGCGACGACAAGGAATTCATCCCGCTTCCCGAATCGAAATAGGATTTTTCAATCATGAAATTCAATCGCCTGGGCCATACCGGCCTGTATGTCTCCGAATTGTGCATGGGCACCTGGGGCTTTTCAGGCCGCAATTATTTCGGCGGCGCCATCGGCACCCTGAGCCAGAAGGACGCCACCGGCTTCATCGGCCGGGCGCTGGAAGCCAAGATCAATTTCATCGACACCGCCAATGTCTATTCCTTCGGCGATTCCGAGGCGATGACCGGCCAGGCGCTCAAGGATCTGGGCGTCAAGCGCAGCGATGTTGTGCTGGCCACCAAAGTGTTCGGCCGCATGGCGTCCGGCCCCAATGATATCGGCGCGTCGCGCGGACATATCATGGACGCCGTGCGTGAAAGCCTGGAGCGGCTGCAGACCGACCATATCGACCTGTACCAGATCCATCATTCCGATCCGATCACGCCGCTGGAAGAGACCATGCGGGCGCTGGACGACCTGGTGCGCGAGGGGCTGGTGCGTTACGTCGGCGTTTCCAACTGGGAAGCCTGGAAGATGATGAAGGCCAACGGCATCGCCGAACGGCTTGGGTTGAGCCGGATCGTCAGCCATCAGATTTATTATTCCCTGGCCGGCCGCGACATCGAGCAGGAGATTGTGCCGGTGATGAACGACCAGAACATCGCCTGCATGGTGTGGAGTCCGCTGGCGGGCGGCTATATGGCCGGCAAATATACGCCCGGTGAAGGCGTCAGGGCCGAGCCCGGCCGCCGCGCCCAATTCGATTTTCCGCCGGTCGACAAGGAAAAGGCCGACAAGATCGTGGTCGCCATGCGCGAGATCGCCGAGAAGCATGGCGTATCGGTGGCCTGCGTCGGACTGACCTGGGTGCGGCAGAAGCCGTTCATCACCTCCACCATCATCGGCGCCACCACCATGGAGCAGTTGAACGACAATATCGCTTCGGTGAATTTCAGCCTGTCGGCGGAAGAAATGGCGCGGCTGGACGAACTCAGCGCCGACCGTTCGCAATATCCCTATTGGATGATCGCGCGCAACAACACCACCCGCATTCCCACCGACAAGCCGCTTACCTTGGGCGTGATTCCGAAGAACTGACCAAGTGTCAAAGGGCCTCGGTTGCCAGGTGCCCGCCCATCTGGCTCAATGGCCCAGGCAGGGGATTGGGGCCTCATGGCGGGCGAGATCTTCATCAGCTACCGGCGGGCGGACGAGGCCTGGGCGCGGCACCTCCATGATCGGCTGAAGGCCGAAGGGGTGGAGGCTTGGTATGACGGCCTGGTCGGGCCGGGCCAGGAATGGCGCACGGCCACCGCCCGGGCGCTGGAAGCCAGCCAGATTTTCGTCCTGCTGTTTTCCGAAAACGCCGCGCAGTCCAGCGACATCGTCAAGGAACTGGCGGCCGCCACCCATGAGAAAAAACTGATCGTCCCGGTCCGGCTGCAGAATATCGAACCCAAGGGCGCGTTTCTCTACGAACTGGCCTCGCGCAATTGGGTGAATGCCTATGACGACACCAGGGCGCGGCTGACCGAATTGGCCAAGGGCCTGGCCCATCTGGTGCGAACAGGCGCCCGGGACGAAAGCGTCCTGCCGTTCGAGCATTCGAACAATCGCAGGCAGACACAGGCGCCGTGGGGGAAACTGACACGCAAGCCAGCCATCATCGCCGCGGCTCTTGTCGTGGCGGCGACGCTGGCTTTCCTGTTTTGGATATATCCCAGACACGCGGCCGTCGTCGCCAACTCTTCATCATCGCCCGGACCCGCCGGGATTTCGGTGGCGGTCCTGCCCTTTCTCAATCTGTCCTCGGACAAGGACCAGGAATTCTTCTCCGACGGCATCACCGAGGAAATCACCTCAGCGCTGGCCAAGGTGCCCGGCCTGACCGTGATCGGGCGTACCTCGGCCTTCCAGTTCAAGGGCGAGAACAAGGACATGCGCGCCATCGGTGAGGCGCTGGGCGCGAAAAACCTCATCGAGGGTTCGGTGCGCAAGGCTGGCAACGAGGTCCGCATCACCGCCCAGCTCATCAAGGCCGCCGACGGCACCCATCTGTGGACCGAAAGTTATGATCGCAAACTGACCGACATTTTCGCGGTGCAGGAGGATATCGCCACCGCCATTGCCGGCGCGCTGCAGGTCCCCCTCGGACTCAAGCTCGGGCAGAACCTGGTCTCCAATCGCACCGCTGACACCAATTCCTACCAGGATTATCTCCGCGCCAAGGCGCTTTTTCGCGCCCGCAAGCTGAACGATGTGATTGCGGTTCTGAGATCCGTTGTCGTGCGCGACCCCAACTATGCACCCGCCTGGGCGCTGCTGGCCGAGGCTTATATTTGGACAACGCAATTCAATGCTGTCGATGTTGCCGTTCGCGCCGGATCGACAGACGACGCACGGCGGCTTGTACAATCCCAATATGAACTCGCGGAAAAGGCGGCGCGGGAGGCCATCCGCCTGGATCCCGGAAACGCGGTCGCCTATGAAGCCCTTGGCAACCTCGAACAGCATCGCGGCAACTTCATTGCCGCCGAGGACAACAATCGGCGGGCGCTGGCGCTGGACCCCAACGACCCGGAGGTTCTGTACGACCGTGGGTACCTGTTGGGAGCAATGGGCCGTATCAAAGAGGCCCTGCGCGTACAGACTCAAATATTGGCTCTGGAGCCCTTTGTGCCGGCTTATCGCAATCGCGCCGCCGATTTGCTCTGGGCTATGGGACGGAATGATGCCGCGATTAAGATATGGGAGGCCATGGCTCGCGGAGGCCTCGGCAGACTTGGCCTCGCCAAAGGCTATGCGACAGCGGGGCGCTATAGCGACGCCGCGGATACGCTTCTAGCCGTTACCCCCCAACTGCCCGACGACCGCCAATCGCTGGAAGAGGCGGCGCGGTTGTTACGGACTGCTCCCGCAAAGGTTGGCGCGCCGAACGCCCTTCCCCTGCTGCCCCAGGATTTATCCTTTGTCTATCTCTTCATTGGTGCCGAGGATCGTTCCCTTGAAGTCGTCGAGCGCGAAATTGCGGTTGGTTATTACGGAGCCATGTTTCGCAATCCCTGGAGTCCTCCAAGCGCGGCGCTGCGCAAAACCGAGCGTTTTAAGACATTCGCACGCAAGGCCGGCCTAGTCGAATATTGGAAAGTGCGCGGCTGGCCTGACGTCTGCCATCCCGTGGGCGCCGACGATTTCGCGTGCAACTAGGGATGTCCGCTATCGGCGGCCATATTCGTGAAAGGCTGTCTGATCAGAGAAAATTATACTCGATGAACAGCGGGCTAAGGTCCCTGCCCCAAACGCCATAATAGTTCTTCAGCATCTCCTCGGCACGGGTATAGCCGCGCGACACCAGTTCGCGCAGGGGATTGAGGAAACCCTCCTCGCTCATGCCGCCGTCATCCAGCGCGGCCCGGCGCTTCAATCCCGCGGTGGAAATCTCCAGCATGCGGTGCGCCAGCTCGTGCACCGTGGTGTTGCGGAACGGCGTCTTGAAGGCCTGCTTGCCCACCCCGTCACGCAAGGCCTGGCGTTCTTCCGTTGTCCAGTCCTTGACCAGGTCCCAGGCGGCATCCAGCGCCACGCTGTCATAGAGAATGCCCACCCACAGCGCCGGCATGCCGCAGATGCGCCGCCACAAGCCGCCATCGGTGCCGCGCATTTCCAGGAAACTCTTCAGCCGCACTTCCGGAAAGATGGTGGTCAAATGATCGGCCCAGTCGCTGAGCATGGGCGTGATATGCGCCACTTCGGGAATTTCGCGAGCCAAGAATTTGCGGAAACTTTGGCCCGCCATGTCGATATATTTTCCGTCGCGGTAGAGGAAATACATCGGCACATCCAGGGCGTAATCGACATAGCGCTCGAAGGACATGCCGTCCTCGAACACAAAAGGCAGCATGCCCGAACGGTCATTGTCCACATCGGTCCACACTTGCGCGCGATAGGACAGAAACCCGCTGGGCTTGCCTTCGCGGAAGGGCGAATTGGCGAACAAAGCGGTGGTGATGGGCTGCAGCGCCAGGCCGACGCGGAATTTCTTCACCATGTCGGCTTCGGATTCGAAATCCAGGTTCACCTGCACCGTGCAGGTGCGGAACATCATGTCCAAGCCATAGCCGCCGACCTTGGGCATGTATTGGCGCATGATCTTGTAACGGCCCTTGGGCATCACCGGGGTTTCGGCCAAGGTCCAGTTGGGCGCGAAACCGAACCCCAGCACACCCACCCCGATCTCGCTCGCCACCGCGCGGGTCTGCTCCAGATGGGTGTTCACCTCGTTGCAGGTCTCATGGATGGTCTTCAAGGGCGCGCCGGAGAGTTCGAACTGCCCGCCCGGCTCCAGGCTCAGCGAGGCGCCATTCTGCGCCCCTGTTCCTGAAAGCCCGATGATGTTCTCGCCCTCGCGCACAGGCTGCCAGCCGAACCGCTGCATGCCTTCCAGGAGCTGGCGGATGCCGGGCTTGGTGTCATAGGCGACCGGCTTGTGGGTCTTGAGGTCATAGACGAATTTTTCGTGCTCGGTGCCGATGCACCACTGCGCGCGCGGGCGGCAGCCCTTGGACAATTGGCGAACCAGGTCGTCGCGGCTTTGGATCGGACCGCTGGCGGACTGCGGAATAGACATGAAGACACCCTCGCGCCGGTACTTAAGGAGCAGCTTGGGCCTGCGCAAGGCCAGTATTTTTGTGTTGACTTAATTAAGTGAATACGAAAATATTGGCCGATGGCCTCTTTGCAGTCTTCCGCATCTTTGACGGCCTTGGCCGATCCCACCCGTCAGCGCATTGTCGCTATGTTGGCGGACGGCGCGCTCTCGTCCGGTGAGATCGCGGACCGCTTTGATCTGTCGCCGCCCGCCATTTCCCAGCATCTCAAGACTTTGAAGGAAGCCCGGCTGGTGTCGGTGCGGGCCGACAGGCAAAGGCGCATCTACAGCCTGGATCCCGACGGGGTGACGGAGGTTTCCAACTGGGTGGCGCGCATCCAGGCCTTCTGGAACCCGCGGCTGGACGCCTTGGAAGCCGCCTTGAAAAAGGATGCCAAATGAAAGCTCCCGAAAAAGGCGAAGTCATTGCCGAAAGCGCGGTGCGTTTTATCCGCGCCTTCGATGCTGGGAGCGAAAAAATCTGGAGCTTTCTCACCGACAGCGCGCGCCTGCCGGAATGGTATGGCGAGGGCGCCATCGAACCGCGCGAAGGCGGCAAGGTCAGCCTGATGGGCGGTCATATTCGCGGCGTGGTCACCGGCTGGCGCCCGCAGAAATTCCTGGGCTATACCTGGAATGTGTTTTCGCCGGGCGAAACGGAATCCAAGTTTCCTGTTTCCTATCTGGAATTCACCCTCGACGGATCGCGCCTCACCTTGATCCATCGTCCGATCCCACAAGCGATGCAGAACCAGACCATGATGGGCTGGCACACCATGCTGGATTTGATTGCGGCGGGCCTGCGTGGCGACTTCCCCAAGCGCGCCGACCTGTTTCCCAACAATGCCGCGCTCTATGGCGTGGACATGAACAAGCTGAAGGCATCGTGATGGACAATTACGCCACCCGTCCCGACGAGCATACCGTGCAGTTCGTGCGCATTTTGCCCGGCCCTATCGAACGCATTTGGGAGTTTTTGTGGGACGGCAAGAAGCGCGGCGAATGGTTCGCGTCCGGCGACATGCCCAGCAAGCCGGGTGAAAGCTTCGAGATGCATTTCAAGCATAGCACGCTTTCACCCAACCAGGCGCCGCCGCCCGAGCGGTTCATCGAGATGGACAAAAACGGACATCATTCCCGCAATGTGCTGCTCGCCTATGAACCGCCGCGCCGGCTGGTGTTCACCTTCGGCGACGAAAAGGATTTCTATTCGGAAGTGGAATTCCGCCTGGACCAGGAAGGCGAGCCTGCGGACAATAAAGTGCGCTTCACCCTGACCCACAGCAAGATTCCGGATCGCAACTTCGCGGTGAATGTGTCCGGCGGCTGGCACAGCCATCTCGCCATCCTGCAATACAAGGCCGAAGGCAAAGCGCCGCCCGCCTTCTGGGATGTGTGGCGCGAAACCGATGGGGCTTACGAGAAACGCTACTGAAAGTCGCCCGCCACCGACTGCCAGATCGCCAGCGCCGCCACAGCGGCGGTGTCGGCGCGCAGAATCCGCGGGCCTAGTGTGACCGGTGTGACAAATGGCAAGGCGCGCAGCATCGTCCGCTCGGCGGGATCGAACCCGCCTTCCGGGCCGGTGAGAATGGCGGCAGGACCGGCGACGCCGCGCGCCACGTTCGCCAGCGGCTTCGCGTCGCCGCCCTCATCGCAGAAAAACAGCCGCCGTTCCTTGGGCCAGGCCGCAAGCAATTTCTCCAGCGGCACGCTTTCCCGGATTTCCGGCACGCTTAATCGCCCCGACTGTTCCGCCGCCTCCACGGCATTGGCCGCCATGCGGTCCTCATTGACGCGGCTGACAATGGTGCGGCGGGTGAAGACCGGCAACAGCATCGCTGCTCCCAGTTCGGTCGCTTTCTGCACCAGATAATCGGAGGGCGTTTTCTTGACCGGCGCAAATGCAAGCCAGATGTCGGGCGTTTGCGCCTGCGGCCCGGTCTGTTTCATGCAGGTTGCGCTGACGCCGCGTTTGCCCGCCTGGGCGATTTCCGCCAGCCATTCGCCGTCACGGCCGTTGAACAGCAGCACCCGGTTCCCGGCCTGCGCGCGCAACACATGCAAAAGATAGTGCGACTGCCCCTCGTCCAGCGCCACCGCCAAACCTTTGCCCAGATCGGCGGCCACATAAAGCCGGGTTTTGCCACCCGCTTCTGTTACGTCATTAGTCATGCCACACTTGAACCTTATGAGCGCAAGATCGCAAGTTGCCCCCGCCGACGCCGTCCCCGCAAGCTGGGTGGAGCATGCGCCCCATTGGCTGCAGCCCTGGGCCCGGCTGGCGCGGCTGGACCGGCCCATCGGCACCTGGCTGTTGTTCTGGCCCTGTGTCTTCGGGCTCATCCTTGGCGCCGCCGCAGATGAACGCCGCTTCCTGGAGTGGCGCGACCTCTATTATGTGCTGCTGTTCGGCATCGGTTCGCTGGTGATGCGCGGCGCCGGCTGCACCTTCAATGACATTGTCGACCGCAAGATCGACGCTCAGGTGGCGCGCACCCGCGCCCGGCCGATCCCCTCCGGCGCCGTCAGCGTCAAGGGCGCGGTGGTTTTCCTAATCCTGCAATGCCTGTTGGGCCTGGGCGTTCTGATCCAGTTCAACTGGTTCGCGGTGGCGCTGGGCGCTTCCTCGCTGCTGCTGGTGGCCGCCTATCCTTTCATGAAGCGCATCACCTGGTGGCCGCAAGCTTGGCTGGGATTGACCTTCAACTGGGGGGCGCTGCTGGGCTTCGCCGCCCAGACCGGGCGCTTGGATGTGGGCGCCGGCATGCTCTATGCCGGCCTGATCTTCTGGACCCTGGGCTATGACACCATCTATGCCCATCAGGACAAGGACGATGACGAACTGATCGGCGTCAAATCCACCGCGCGTTTGTTCGGCCAAGATTCCCGCAAATGGATTCAAGGCTTTTATGCCGTGGCTTTCACCTTGATCCTGGCGGCCGGCTTCACCGAACATACCGGCTGGGCGTTCGCTTTTGTGATGCTGCTGGCCGGGGCGCATCTGGTTTGGCAGGTGAAAAGCCTGGACATCGACAATGCCGACAATTGCCTGCGCGTCTTCCGCTCCAACCGCGAGACCGGGGCGCTGATCGCGTTGGCTTTCCTGCTGGCAAGCTGGCTCGGCTAGAAGGCAATTTTTCCGGTCAGAATCTCCCAGAACATTTTCCAATCGCCCATGAAGCTGTAAACCGGCTGGCGGAAGGTGGCGGGCCGGTTTTTTTCAATGGCGAAATGCGCGAACCAGGCAAAGCCATAGCCGCACAGCAATCCAACCAGGATCCACCACAAATCGCCGGTCAGCACCAGCAGCACCAGACAGGCCAGGCTCAGGCTTGAGCCGATGAAATGCAGCCGCCGGGTCGCGGCTTGGGAATGCTCGCTGAGATAAAAAGGATAGAATTGCGCGAAGCTGGCATATCGGGACATGGATTGCTCTTGGGATCGCTCCGGACCCGGATATTGTGGACCAGGCCATTGCCCTTGCCAATGCAGGCTCGGCAACCCCAAGCTGGCGCCATGACCTCCCTTTCCATCCTCACCCTGCACGGCTTTCTGCTGTTCGTGGGCGCGGAACTGATCTTTTCCCTGACGCCCGGCCCCACCGTGATGTTGATCAGCGCCTATGGTTTCAAGGGCGGCTTGCGTGATGCCTTGGCCGCTATCGCCGGAACCCAGACCGGAAACAGCCTGTGGTACCTGATCTGCGTCACCGGCCTGGGCGCGCTGGTGACGGCCTCGCCTGTGATCTTTCACGCCCTCAAGCTTTTGGGCGCGGCCTATCTGGTGTTCCTGGGCCTGAACACGCTTTGGCAAAGCAGGCACGCGGCGGCCGAACCACAAGATGCCAGGCTGATGGGCAAGCCCTATGTGCAGGCTACCCTCACCCAGATGGGAAATCCCAAGGCCCTGTTGTTCTTCGGCGCTCTGGTGCCGCAATTCCTGGACACGCGCGCGGCGCTGGTGCCGCAATATCTGATCATGTATGGCGTCACCTTTGTGGGCGAGAGCATCATCTTGACCGGTTATGGCGCGTTGGCCGCCTGGGGCGGGCGGGCAGCGGCGCCGCATCATGCGGTTTGGCGCGAGCGCGCCAGCGGCTTGGTGCTGCTGTCGCTGGGGATCGCCGCCGCCCTGATCAGCGCCTGAACATGAATCCGCAGGACTTCATCAAGGCCAATGCCCGATTGACGGCGCCCCCGCTGGTGCCCGAAATCAAACTGTATCTTGCCAGCGAAGTGGTGCCTTTGTGGCGCGCCACCGAGGATGAACTCGCGCGCATCGGCCTGCCGCCGCCCTATTGGGCCTTTGCCTGGGCGGGCGGCCAGGCGCTGGCGCGCTATGTGCTGGACAATCCCGCGCTCGTGGGCGGCAAAAGAGTGTTGGACATCGGCGCCGGTTCCGGTCTGGTGGGATTGGCGGCGATCAAGGCCGGCGCCGCCAGCGTGCTGGCCGCCGACATCGACGCTTTTGCCTGCGCCGCCATCCGCCTCAATGCTGAGGCTAATGCCTGCGCGCTGGCGGTGTCGCAGGACGACATGATCGGCACCGCCGGTTCCTGGGAAGTGATCCTGGTGGGTGATCTGTTTTATGAACGGCCGCTGGCGGAGCGGCTGCTGGCCTGGCTCACGCCACTCAAGCTGCCCGCGCTGCTGGGCGATCCGGGGCGCAACTATTTCCCCAAAAGCGGAGTCGAAAAACTGGCCAGCTACAGCGTGCACACCACGCGCGACCTGGAAGACCGGGAGATTCGCGAAACCGGCGTGTACAGGCTCAAGCAGGACTAGGCGGGGGGCGGACCCTCTGGCACAGTGCGGGGAGAGAATTTCTCGGGGATTCGCATGTTGCTCGACCGCGTCAAACCGCTGGACGCCATCCTGGCCACGGCGGAAAAAAAGGGCCTGCACCGGTCGCTGGGACCTTTCCAACTCACTTTGTTGGGCATCGGCGCGGTGATCGGCACCGGTATTTTCGTGCTGACGGCGGAAGCGGCGCAAAAAGCCGGGCCCGGCATGCTGATGTCCTTTGTGGTCGCCGGCTTTGTCTGCGGCGTCGCCGCGCTTTGCTATTCGGAACTCGCGTCCATGGTTCCGGTCGCGGGCTCGGCCTACACCTACACCTATGCCGTGGTCGGCGAAGTCCTGGCCTGGATGGTGGGCTGGGCGTTGATCCTGGAATATGCGGTGGGCGCCAGCGCCGTCGCGGTCGGCTGGTCCAACCATGCGGTGGGATTGCTGCATGGATTGGGATGGGAATTTCCCACCGCCATCAAGAATGCCGACGCCCTTATGGCCAAGGTCGAGCTGTTGTTCGGCGCCAGTCCCACGCCCGACATCCTGGAGGCCCTGCGGATCGGCGGCTGGATCAACGTGCCGGCCATCATCATCTCCGCCGCGGTGACCTGGCTTTTGATCATCGGCACCACCGAAAGCGCCCGGGTCAATGCCGTGCTGGTGCTGGTCAAGATCGCGGCGCTCACCCTGTTTCTGGCGCTGACCCTGCCGGTGCTGCACGCGGAGAATTTCCATCCTTTCGCTCCCACCGGCGCGACCGGCATTTTCGGCGCCGCGGCTTCCATCTTCTTCGCCTATGTCGGCTTTGACGCGGTCTCCACCGCGGCGGAGGAAACCCGCAACCCGCAACGCAATGTCCCCATCGGCCTGATCGGCAGCCTGGGCATCTGCACCGTCTTTTACTTGCTGGTGGCGAGCGGCGAGATCGGCGCATTGGGAGCCCAGCCCTTGATGGACGGCGGCGCGGCCTTCGCGCCGGGTTCCGCCGAGATGACGGGACGTTGCGCCCTGATGGGAGCCGGCAGCGCCCAGCCGCTGGTCTGCTCCAAGGAGGCGCTGGTGCATGTGCTGGAATCCATCGGTTGGCCCGGCTTGGGCAGGCTGGTGGGCCTTGCCGCCGTCATCGCGCTGCCGTCGGTGGTGCTGATGATGATGTTCGGACAGACCCGGGTTTTCTTCACCATGGCGCGCGACGGCTTGTTGCCCGAGAAGCTTGCCAGCGTGCATCCGCGCTACAGGACCCCCCATGTCGTGACCCTGGTGACCGGCATCGGCACCACCCTCGCCGCGGCGGTGCTGCCGGTCGGCAGGCTGGCGGATTATTCCAATTCCGGCACCTTGTTCGCTTTCTTCATGGTATCCGTCGCCGTGATGGTGCTGCGCAAGACCGATCCGAACCGCAAGCGGCCGTTCCGCACCCCCGGCCTGTGGGTGATCGCGCCGCTGGCCATTGTCGGTTGCGTGGTGCTGTATTTCTCCCTGCCGCTGACGGCCATCCTGGTGCTGCCGGTATGGGGCGCGATCGGCCTGCTGGTGTATTTCTTCTACAGCCGTTCGCGCAGCCATGTCGGGCGCGGGCTGATCGAAAAAATGGCCGAGGACAAGCCGCCGATCCACGGCGTGAAGATGTAGCCGGCCATGCCTTACAAATCCCTGCGGGAGTTCATTGCCCGTCTGGAAAAAGACGGCGACCTGGTGCGCGTGCGTGAACCGGTCTCCACCGTGCTGGAGATGACCGAGATTCAGACACGGCTGATCGCCCAGGGCGGCCCGGCGGTGATTTTCGAAAATCCGGTCAAAGCGGACGGCACGGCCAGCGGCATGCCGGTGCTGGTCAATCTGTTCGGCACGGTGAAACGCGTGGCGATGGGCGTCACCATGGGCGGTGCCGCGCGCACCACAGCTGCGGACTTGCGCGAGGTCGGCGAATTGCTGGCCCAGCTTCGCCAGCCGCAACCGCCGCGCAGCTTTGGCGAAGCCGCCGAATTGCTGCCGCTGGTGAAAACCATCCTGGCCATGAAGCCCAAGACGGTGAGCAAGCCTGCCTGCCAGGAAATCGTGCTCAAGGGCGACCAGATCGATCTGTCCAAACTGCCGGTGCAGACCTGCTGGCCGGGCGAGCCCGCGCCCTTGATCACCTGGCCGCTGGTGGTGACCAAGGGTCCCAGCGACTCCCGCGAAGACAATTACAATCTTGGCATCTATCGCATGCAGGTCTTGAACAAAAACCAGACCATCATGCGCTGGCTCAAGCATCGCGGCGGGGCGCAGCATCACGCCCGTTGGGGCAAGGAAAAGACCGCGCCTTTGCCCGCCGCATGTGTGATCGGGGCCGATCCCGGCATCATCCTGGCGGCGGTGACGCCGGTGCCCGAGACCCTGTCGGAATATCAGTTCGCCGGGCTGTTGCGCGGCCAGCGGGTCGAACTGGCCGACTGCGTGTCACAGCCCCTGAAAGTGCCCGCCGAAGCCGAAATCGTGATCGAAGGCGAAGTCTCGCTCAACGATTATCGCGACGAAGGGCCTTATGGCGATCACACCGGCTATTACAATGCGGTGGAGCAATTCCCCGTCTTCACTGTCACCGCCATCACCATGCGGAAGGATCCGATTTATCTTTCCACCTACACCGCGCGGCCGCCGGATGAACCGTCCGTCCTGGGCGAGGCGCTCAACGAAGTCTTCGTGCCGCTGATCACCCAGCAATTTCCCGAGATCGTGGATTTCTGGCTGCCGCCGGAAGGCTGCAGTTACCGCATCGCCGTGGTGAGCATGAAGAAAGCCTATCCCGGCCATGCCAAGCGGGTGATGATGGCGGTATGGTCTTATCTGCGCCAGTTCATGTACACCAAATGGGTGATCGTGGTGGATGACGACATCAATGCGCGCGACTGGAAGGACGTGATGTGGGCGATCTCCACCCGCATGGATCCGGCGCGCGATGCCACCATCATCGAGAACACCCCGATCGACTATCTGGATTTCGCCTCGCCGGAATCCGGCCTGGGTTCCAAGATCGGGCTGGACGCCACCAACAAGCTGCCGCCCGAGACCAAGCGCGAATGGGGCCGGAAGATCGCGATGGATGAAGAGGTGATCCGGCGGGTGACTGACAAATGGTCACGGCTGGGATTGCCTGGATCAGGCAAGCCGATCTGGCGGGACTAAAATACCCACGCTAGCATACATCAACCATGGCGGGGTGGGGGATGACATTTCGCGCAATTATCGGGTTACTCGTGCTGCTGGCCGCCACGCATGCCCAGGCGCAGAACTGCGACCTAAAACTTGTGACCCGGGTGGACATGCTGCCGCTGGAAAATCGAATGGAGGTGCCCGTCTCCATCAATGGCATCCCGAAACTTCTTCTGTTGGATACCGGCGGGGTGGTCAGCCAATTGTCGCCCGACGCCGTCAAAGACCTCAAGCTGGCGTTCCACGAAACCGGGGGACGGATTTACGATGCCTCCGGCATTTATTCCCATGGCATGGTCATCGCGAACAATCTGACCTTGGGAGCATTAACCGCCAAATCCCTGCACCTGATGATTTCCCCGGAAAACCTTGGCGTGTCGGATGGCCTTTTGTCGAGCGACTTGCTGGTACGCTACGACGTAGATGTAGATTTCGGCACCGGCAAGCTCAGTTATTTTTCGCCGGATCACTGTCCCGGAAAAGTGGTCTACTGGCATACAGAAACGGTGGCCGAGGTCCCACTAACATTGCGTGAAGGCTCGAAGTTCCTGGTGGAAGTCCGACTGGATGGCAAGCCGTTCAATGCGTTGGTTGATACAGGCGCGACACGATCATTCATCAGCATGCCTGTCGCGCGTGAAATTTTCGGTCTCACGCAGGACTCACCCGGCATGACACCGGCCGGCGATGTCAATGGCGACCCCCGGCTTTTCAGCTACCTCTACAAATTCTCCAACCTCACCTTTGAAGGTGTCACGGTCAGCAACCCTGCCATTCTGCTTATACCTGATCGCCTTGCCGGCAGCACCATCGAGGCTGGAAGTTATGTCGCCAGCGCCGGGGTAAAATTGCCGGAACTCGTCCTGGGAATGGACGTCATGAAGCATCTGCACATGTACTTCGCATTCAATGAAAAAAAGCTTTATGTCAGTGCCGCGGCCCCTGCCCCGCCGGAGGTGGTTGTTCCCGGCCAGTCCCAAAGCCTTACCATGCTCGACAAGGCCATAACCCTGTCTCCGGAAAACGCCACGCTGCTTGATGAGCGCTGCTTCCGGCGCGGGATCGAGAACATAAAGCTCGACGGAGCTCTGGTGGATTGCGAAGCGAGCCTCCGTTCGTCCCCGGCCTATCCCAATCCCCGCGGCAGCAAAGGCCTCGTTCTCTACCGGCTCGGGCGCTACCAGGAGGCGCTGGACATCTACAACTCGGTGCTGAGCAAATATCCGAAGTTCGCCGCCTCTCTCTATATGCGCGGCCAGACCAAACGAAAACTTGGAGACGCGACAGGGGCGGCCGCCGACATCACCGCCGCGAAGGCCCTGCAGGCCGATGTGAATAAAGTTTTCAACAATGCCGGCATCGCCGACTAAGAAGGCCTGGGCTCCAAGATCGGGCTTGATGCCACCAACAAGCTGCCGCCGAAAACCAAACGCGAATGGGGCCGGAAAATCGCGATGGACCCGGAGGTCATTAAACGCGTGACTGACAAATGGTCACGGCTGTGATTGCCCTGATCAGGCAAGCCGATCTGGCGGGACTGAGCCCACCCCGCTAATATTCGGCGGGCTGGGGATTTCACAAATGCATCGTGCCGGGATTGTTTGCCTGTTGACGCTGGCCGGGCTGTGGCCGCGCACCGCCTTGGCCGCCGATGCGGCCGGCTGCACGCTCAAGCTGGTCAACACCGTGCCCATCACCATGGCGGCCAACGGCACGCGTGTGCTTGTGCCAGTGACGATCAATGGCACGGAAAAGACGTTCCTGCTTGATACCGGAGGAGCCGTGACGCAAATCACGGCATCGGCGGCGCGGGAACTCAAACTGCCGATCACCGAGAGCGGCGGCAAGCTTCTGGATCTCTATGGCGGCGCCTCCGGCGGCGCCGCCAAGGTCGACGATTTCACCTTGGGCCGGCTGCATGACAAGCACGCCACGCTGATCATCTCGACTTTCGACGGCGAAAGTCTTTATGCCGGCCTCCTGGCCGCCGACTATATGGGCAAATACGACATTGAGTTGGATTTCGCCGGCGGCAAGATGAACTATTTTTCGCGGGACCATTGCAAAGGCCGGGTGGTCTATTGGCCGGCGGCGGCCATCGCCGTGGTACCGATGCTGTTGCGCGACAACCATGTGAATTTGGATGTGACCTTGGATGGCCATACCTTCAAGGCCATCATCGATACCGGCGCGCCCAACACCACCCTGACCACGGCAGAAGCCAAGAGGGTGTTTGGCATCACCGCCGACATGCCGGGCGACAAACAGATTTACGAGGATCGCGGCGAAAAAGCCTTCGAGCATGTCTTCCAGAAACTGTCCTTCGAGGGCCTGGAAGTGGGAAGACCCCATATAGAGGTGATACCGGACAAGACCGGAAGCCGGGATGCGAACAACGACTATGTCACCGGCAGCCGGGTCCATCGTGTCGACGATTCCGACCCATCCGACCCGGTCATGCTGATCGGCATGAATATCCTGTCCAAGTTGCGGCTCTACATCGCCTTCGACGAACAAAAGATCTACATCACCCCGGCCTCGCGGCCGTAAGCCGCCGGGCGGTACCGCGCCCGCGGCCATCATTAAAAGCACGACACAAAGCCTATTCTGACAGTCTGTCATGCCCCACGATCTGGTGGCGTTACAAAAGCGGCGCTAGTGTCCCGCAAAATACAGTGGGGGCTGGATATGCGGGTTGGTTCAACCTTGGGATCGCTGGCACTGGCGATCCTGTTTCAAAATACGGCGGCGCTGGCGGAGGATTGCGGGCCGCTGAAGCAGATCGCCTCCTTGGACATGGTGCCGGGGCCGGGCGCCTCGTTTTTGGTGCCGGCTTCCATCAACGGCACGCCGCAGCAGATGCTGCTCAACACCGCCGGCGGCATCACCAGCCTTCGACAGGACGCGGTCGAGAGACTGGGCCTGCACAGCATCGACGCCAGCCATATCAAGCTGCTGTCCAGCAACGGCAACACCTCGCAAAGTTATGTGCAGGTCGACTTCGCGATGGGCGCCATCCATGCCCCCAACCTTCAGGCCATTGTGATGCCGGGGCAGGCAAACGGGCCGGCGCCTTTCGCCGGCAACCTGGCGGGAGACTTTCTCAGCCTTTATGACGTGGAGATGGATTTTGCCGGGCGCAAGCTCAACTTCTTCTCCAAGGATCATTGCCCCGGCCATGTGATCTATTGGAAGGCCGATGCGCTGGCGGTGCTGCCCATCGCGCTCCAGACGCCCACCCGCGACGATGGCCGTTGGGGTTTCCGTCCCTACAGCTATCGCGGCAGCCACATCAATGTGCCGGTGAGCATCAATGGCAAGGACTTCAAGGCCGCGATCAACACCTCGACGCCGGTTTCGGCCATGACCATCAACACCGCGAAATTTATTTTCGGCGTCACCGCCGAGTCCCCCGGCGCGGAAGTGTTGAACAGTCCCGACGGCAATCCCGAGCACAGGCCGTTCCGCTATACCTTCGCCACCATGACCTTCGACACGGTCACGGTCACCAATCCCAAATTCATCATCTATCCCGACCTGACCGGCGCCAAGGACCCCAACAACGGCGCGCGCACCGACAACCGCGCCCGCCATGTCGACGACTCGATCGGCGGCGACATCTCGATCGGAATGGATGTGCTGCGCAAGCTGCACATTTATGTCGCCTATGGCGAGAACAAGCTTTACATCACGCCCGCCGCCGCGCCCCAGCCCAAGGCCGCCGCCACGCAATAGGCCATCTGGCGCCCTGCCTCAGACAGGAGTAGGTTTTCGCGGATGGACCCGCGCCGCCTGTTTCTTGCTCCGTTGCTGCTGAGCGTCCTTGTCCCCGCCGCCTGGGCGCAGGACTGCGTCCCGGCGAGACTGCTGGCCACCATGCGGATGCAGGACGCCGAGCCGGAAAGCAATATCCGTACCGTGCCGGTCACGCTCAACGGCGTTACCCGGCAGATGGTGCTGGACACTGGCGGCGCCATCACCCAGCTTTCCCGCAATACCATCGAGGAATTGAACCTGCCGGAATATGGCAGCAGTGCCGCGGTCTATGACATCAACGGCCGCGTCTCGCACCGCTTCGCGATGGTGAAGGAACTCGCGTTCGGCGATCTGCGCCGCAACGATGCCGCCCTGATGGTTTGGCCGGAGCCGGTACGTCCCTATGCCGGCGAACTGGCGCAGGATTTGTTGCAGCCCTATGACGTGGACGTGGATTTCGGCACCGGCCTGCTGAAGATGTACGCCAAGGCCTCCAAAGACGGGACCCAGTGCCCTGGTCCGGCCGGCTGGGTGCCTCTGGCGCGCAGCGAAATGCGCAACAAAGGCTGGCACCTGCACATTCCGGTGACTTTGGACGGCCACAGCTATGACGCCATCTTCGATACCGGCTCGCGCCATACCATCATGCGTTCGCCCGCGGCGCGGCGCGATTTCGGCCTGAGCCAGGATTCGCCGGACATGGAGCCGTTCCGCGCCATCAATGGCGATCCCTTCCTCAATGGCCATTTGCACCGTTTCTCCAAACTGTCCTTTGCCGGCATGACCATGGAAAAGCCGGAAGTGCTGATCGTGCCCGACATGCTGGGGCGCAATGCCGATCACAGCGTGATCGCCGACAATCCCACCCACCGCCATAATGAGGGCCTGATCCTGCCGGAACTGTCTCTGGGCATGGACGTGCTCAAGCACCTGCATCTCTACATGGCCTTTGGCGAACAGGCGCTGTATGTCGCCCCGCTCGAGACCCCGCCCGGCGCCACGCCCCGGCTCTCGACAGTGAAACCTTGACGTAGACGCGCCAGTGCGGCATCGGAAAGGCATGACCCCCGGCCGCGATCCCCAGAAAAATCCCCAGACCATCCTCGCGTCCCTGCTTGATGCCGCGGCCAAGGCCGGCGCCGACGCCGCCGACGCGCTCTTTGTCGAAGGCGTGTCCTCCAGCGTCTCCTACCGGCTGGGAAAACTCGAGGATGTGGAACGGGCGGAAAGCTATGACCTGGGCCTGCGTGTTTTTGTCGGTCAGCGCGTCGCCATCGTCTCCTCCACCGATTTTTCGCACCAGGCGCTTTCCGCGCTTGCGCCGCGCGCCGTGGCCATGGCCCGGCTGGCGCCGGAAGACCGCTTTGCCGGCTTGGCGCCCAAGGACAGACTGGCAGCCAATATTCTCCCCCTCGATCTGGAAGACACGGCCGAGCCCAGCGCGGAAGTGCTGATCGAACGCGCCCGCGCGGTGGAAGGTGCCGCGCTGGCAGTCAAGGGCGTCACCAATTCCGAAGGCGGCGGCGCTTCCTTCTCGCGCAGCGCCGTGGCGCTGGCGACCTCGACCGGCTTTTACGGCCGTTATGCCGGCACCAGTCACGGCATCGGCGTGGCGGTCCTGGCGGGCGAAGGCACCGCCATGGAGCGTGACTATGACCATGCCAGCGCCCGGCACGCGTCAGACCTGCGCGACGCGGAAGCGATCGGCCGGTGCGCGGGGGAAAAAGCGGTCAAGCGCCTCAATCCCCGCTCCATGCCGTCGCAAACCGTGCCGGTGGTGTTTCATTCCGATGAGGCGGCGGGACTTTTGGGCCATTTCGCCGGCGCCATTTCCGGCGCCGCCATCGCGCGCGGCGTTTCCTTTCTCAAGGACCGGATGGACAGCGCGGTTTTCGCGCCCGGCATCAACGTCATCGACGAACCCCACCGCCCGCGCGGCTTGCGCTCCAAGCCGTTTGACGGCGAAGGCGTCGCCAACAGCCGCCGCGCCCTGATCGCGGATGGCCGGCTGACCAGCTGGCTGCTGGACTGCGCCAGCGCCCGGCAGCTGGGACTTCAGACCACCGGCCACGCCGCGCGCGGCACGGGTGGACCGCCCTCGCCCTCCTCCACCAATCTCTATCTGGAGGCAGGCAAGCTCACGGTGAAAGAACTGATCGCCGACATCAAACAGGGTTTCTATGTCACCGAACTGATGGGCATGGGGGTCAATGGCGTCACCGGCGACTATAGCCGCGGCGCCGCCGGTTTCTGGATCGAGAATGGCGAGATCGCCTTTCCCGTATCGGAAGTCACCATCGCGGGAAACCTCAAGGACATGTTCGCCCGCCTCACCCCCGCCGACGATCTGGAATTCCGCCACGGCGTCAACGCGCCGACCGTGCGCATCGAGGGCATGACCCTTGCCGGAGCGTGATCTCAGACTGCTGGAAGACACGGTTCGCGAGGCCGGCGCAATCGCGCGAAAATTCTATGGCGGCGATTATAAGAAATGGAACAAGGACGGCAGTCCCGTCACCGAGGCCGACCTGGCGGTCAACAAATTCCTTTGCGACCGGCTGACGGCGGCCAGGCCGGACTATGGCTGGCTGTCGGAAGAAAATGCCGACGATCCGGCGCGGCTTTCCAAGCGCGAAATCTTCATCATCGATCCCATCGACGGCACCATCGCCTTTCTCAAGAACCGTCCCCATTTCACCATCTGCGCCGCGGTGGTGGTGGAGGGGCGCCCCTCTTGCGGGGTGGTCTACAATCCCATCAGTGACGAGCTTTATTCGGCGCAGGCCGGCAACGGCGCGCAGCGCAACGGCATGGCCATTCGGGTCGGCGGCCGCGGCCGGCTGGAAGGTTGCGCCATGCTGGGCGACCGCACGGCTCTCACCCAGCCGCCCTGGCCCGCCATGCATGTGCAAAGCCGCAACTCCGTCGCTTACCGCCTGGTGCTGGTGGCGGATGGCAGCGCCGACGCCAGTGTCAGCCTCACCGCCAAGCGCGAATGGGACCTGGCTGCCGCCGATGTGATCCTGCATGAGGCCGGCGGGTTGTTGACCGACGCGAATGGCGCCGCCTTGCTCTACAACAAGCCCGCGACCCGTCAGCCCAGCCTGGTGGCCGCCAATCCGGTGCTGCACCAGGAAATCGTCACCCTGTTGCGCAATTCGCCGTCCCGTGGGCTGCGACAATAAGAGAGCTTAGTCCTGTGCCCGCCTTGCGCTTGAATGGTGCAGCGCAATGAGGGTTGAGCGGTCATGGCCAAATCCAAACAGCTTCTGCATCTTGTGTTTGGCGGCGAGCTGAACCGCACCGAGGATGTGGAGTTCAAGGATCTCAGCAAGCTGGACTTTGTCGGCATGTATCCCAGCTTCGCCGAGGCCGAGAAAGCGTGGCGCGGCAAGGCCCAGGCGACCGTCGACAATGCCCAGATGCGCTATTTCGTGGTCCATATTCACCGGCTGATGGAGCCCGATGAAAAGCACCATGACTAGAGCCTGATTTTCTGGAGTGGAAGCAGCCGGCGTTGCCGTCCGGGGAGGCGATCCGCCAGGAGCAAGGCGAAGAGCGATGCGGTGGCCATCGGTCGAGCCTTGCGACGCCGCGGGCGCCCGCCGGACGGCAACCCGAAGGGCCGCGGTCTTTTGCGCCGTGGGTTCGTCGAAGGGCTCGTCCGTATTCCCTGATACGGCCTTCGCCCTTCTCCTGCCCACGTCACAAAATCCCTGCGGCGCAGGCACTTCCACTCCAGAAAATCAGGCTCAACCACTTGCGCTGAAAAGGCTTTTTGCCTTTCTCTTTTGCGTGCCCCGCGCCCCCATGCTACACGGGCCGCCATGAGTTCCGCACCCCAGGCACCCCAGCCCGACTCGGCCGGCAAAACCGGCGCGGTGATCCGCCGCCTGCTGCGCGACTATGTCAGCGGGCAATGGGGCCTGCTCCTGATCGCCGTCTTCTGCATGCTGCTCACCAGCGCCGTCAGCGGGCTGGTGCCGCATTTGCTGAATCTGGTGGTCAAGCAGATTTTCATGCGCCAGCAAGCCGAAATGCTGCTGCCGCTGTCGCTGGTGGTGGTGGGGGTGGTGGCATTCCGCGCCGTCACCCAATTCTTCGGCCGCATGACCCTGGATTCGGTGGGCGAAAAGACGGTGGCGACGGCGCAGCGCGAGATGTTCGCCCGGCTGATCCATCGCGACCTGGCCGACCTCAACGCGGTGCATTCCGGCCAGTTCGTTTCCAACTTCCTCTATGACGCCACCTTGATGCGCGACGGGCTGACCCAGGGCTTCGCCGCCATCTTCCTGGAAGCGGTGCAGCTGGTGTTCTATCTCGCCTATGTGCTGATCAGCGACTGGCAGTTGGGCGCCTTGACGCTGATCATCCTGCCGGGCGTGGCCTGGGCGATGGAACGGCTGGGCGGCTCCATGCGCCGCGCCGCCACCCGCGGCATGCGCGAAACCGGCGATCTGTCGGTGGTGCTGTCGGAAGCGATGGATGGGCGGCGCATCATCAAGGCCTATGGGTTGGAGGCCCACAGTATCGCGCGGGTCGATTCCCGGCTGAAGGCCAGACTGGTCACCTTGCTCAAGGCGGTGCGGCTGCGCGTCGCCGCCGCGCCCGTCACCGACCTGTTCCTGGGCGTGGCGATCGGCCTGGTGCTGTTCGTGGCGGGCTGGCAGAGCCTGCACGGTCAGATCACCCTCAACGCCTTTGTCGGCTTCATGGCGGCGCTGATCCTGGCGCAGCAGCCGCTGCGCAATCTTTCCCAGCTTTGGCCCACCGCTTCCGCCGGCATCGCCGCGGCTCAGCGCATGTTCGCCGCCATCGATGCCCAGCCGAAAATCGTCAACCGGCCGGATGCGAAAGCCCTGGCGGCCAAGGGCGGCGCGGTCAGCTTCCGCGATGTCACTTTCGGCTATGAAGCCGACGCGGCGCAAACCTTGGGGGGCGTGAGCCTGGATATTCCCGCCGGCCGCAGAGTCGCCCTGGTGGGCCCCTCGGGTGCGGGCAAAAGCACCATCTTCAACCTGCTGCTGCGTTTCTACGATGCCGATGGCGGCGCCATCACCGTGGACGGTCAGGACATCCAGACCGTCACCCTGCAAAGCCTGCGCGCGGCCATCGGCGTGGTCACCCAGGACGCGATGCTGTTCGACGAAAGCATCGCCGACAATATCGCGCTGGGCAAACCCGGCGCTTCGCTGGGCGAGATCAAGGCCGCCGCCAAGAATGCCGCCGCCCATGACTTCATCATGGCCATGCCGGAAGGGTATGACACGCGGGTGGGCGAAGGCGGCCTGAAACTGTCGGGCGGCCAGCGCCAGCGCGTCGCCATCGCCCGCGCCATGCTGCGCAACGCGCCCATTCTTCTCCTGGACGAAGCCACCAGCGCACTGGACAGCGAATCCGAACGCCAGGTGCAGGACGCCTTGTTGCGGCTGATGAAAGGGCGCACCACCATCGTGATCGCCCACCGCCTCACCACCGTGGTGGATGCCGACCGTATCTATGTGCTGGATGGCGGCCGGGTGGTGCAGTCGGGCACGCACGCCGAACTGATGGCGGCCGACGGGCTTTACGCCAGCCTTTATCGCCACAATCTGGAAGACACGCGATGAGGCTCGCCCAGTGAGACGGCCCTTGAGACGGCCTTGGGGACTCATGGCCTGGCGCCTGGCGACGGGGGCCCTGACGCCGGTGGCGCCGCTGCTGCTCAAGCAGCGGGCGGCGCGCGGCAAGGAAGATTGGGCGCGGCTCAACGAGCGGCTGGGCATGGCGGGCCTGCAGCGTCCCGCCGGCAAGCTGATCTGGGTGCATGGCGCCAGTGTGGGCGAAAGCCTTTCCGCGCTGCCGCTGATCGAAAGACTGCTGGAGATGGATCAGACCAGCGTGCTGGTGACCAGCGGCACCGTCGCCAGCGCCGCCATGATGAGCCAGCGTTTGCCGCCAGGAACCTTGAATCAGCACGCGTTACACCAGTTCGTGCCGCTGGACACGCCGCGCGCCGTTGCCCGCTTCCTGGATCATTGGCGACCGGATGCCGGCCTGTTTGTGGAATCCGATCTGTGGCCCAACCTGATCCTGCAAGCACACGCGCGCGGCGTAAAACTTGCCCTGGTCAACGCCCGCATTTCGGCCCGCTCCACCGAACGCTGGCGCTGGGCGAAGAAAAGCGTCGCCGCGCTTCTGGGCGCCTTTGACCTGGTGCTGGCGCAGGACGAGGAAGGTGCGGCGCGTTTCCGCAAGCTGGGGGCGCGCGCGGTGGAGGTGGTGGGAAGCCTCAAGGCCGATGCCCCGCCTTTACCGGTGGACGAGGATGCGCTGGCGGCGCTGCGCCAGGCCATTGGCGGCCGTCCGGTGCTGCTGGCGGCCCAGACCCATCCCGGCGAAGATGAAACCGTGCTGCCGGCGCATGATCAGTTGCGTGGCCGGTTTTCCGATCTCTTGACCATCCTGGTGCCGCGCCACACCGGACGCGGCAGCGACCTGGAGATGCTTTGCGGTACCCGCGCCTACAAGCGCCGCTCCACCGGCGGGCAGATCAGCCCGCAGACCGCCATCTATATCGCCGACACCATGGGCGAACTGGGCCTGTTCTATCGCCTGGCGCCTTTCTGTTTTCTGGGCGGCACCCTGGTGCCCTTGGGCGGCCACAATGTGCTGGAACCGGCGCAATTGCACTGCGCCGTGCTGGCCGGACCGCATACCCAGAGCGCGCCACGCGCCTTTACGGCGGTGCTGGAGGCCCAAGGCTTCGGCACTGTCGCCAGTAGCGCCGATATCGCGCGCGAAGCGGCGCGCCTGTTGTCCGATCCCGTGACGGCGCGCGCGGCGGGCGATGCGGCGGCGCGGGGCGCCGCCACCCTGTCTGGCGCGGTGGCGCGCACCGCGGACGCCTTGAAGGCCCTGCTCCATGCGCGCGCCTGACTTCTGGCGCAAGCGCGGGCTGCCGGCGCGGCTGCTGGCGCCTTTGGGCTGGTTTTATGGCCTCAGTGTCGCGCTGAAAGCGCGCCAAGCAAAACCGTTCGATCCCGGCCTTCCCGTCATCTGCGTCGGCAACCTCACAGCGGGCGGCAGCGGCAAGACCCCCATCGCCATCGCCATCGCCGAGATGCTGCGCGCCAAGGGCCACAAGCCCTATTTCCTCACCCGCGGTTATGGCGGCAGCGAGCGCGGCCCGGCGCTGGCTTCGCGCGGCCATAGCGCGCAGGTGATGGGCGATGAGGCGCTGCTCTTGGCGCGCGCCGCCCCCACCATCGTGGCGCGCGATCGCGCGGCAGGGGCCCGGCTGGCCAAGGAAAAAGGCGCCACGGTGCTGGTGATGGATGACGGTCACCAGAATTTCCGCTTGCGCAAAAGCCTGTCGCTGGTGGTGGTGGATGCGGAAACCGGATTTGGTAACGGCTTCCAGATTCCGGCGGGACCCTTGCGCGAGCCGGTGACGCAAGGCTTGGCCCGGGCGGATGCTGTCCTGCTCACGGGCGAAGGTTCACCGGATCTGCAGGGATTTCGCGGCCCCGTGTTTCGCGCCCATCTCCTGGCCGATAGCGGTCTGTTCGCCGGCAAGCCGGTCTTCGCCTTTGCCGGCATCGGCCGGCCGGAAAAATTCATCGCTTCGCTGGAAACGGCGGGCGCAACTGTAATCGGAAGTTGTTTCTTCGCCGACCACCACCCCTATTCAGAGGATGAAATTCTGGAGCTGAAAGCGGTGGCGGGCGAGGCCGTGCTGGTTACCACCGAGAAAGACTTTGTGCGTCTTTCCACCCAGGCCCGCGAAGGCATCAAGGTCCTGAAGGTGGCCGTCCGCTTCGATGACGTCCCGGCAATGGAACGCTTGCTTGACAGCATTGCGCCAAGGCCCTAGCCCAGCGGTAATGAGTGACGCTTCGTCAACGGCTGGATCGGCTCTGGGCCTGACCGACAGACTGCGCTATGGCGCGGAAGCCGCCGTCTTTTTCACTTTCATGGGATTGTTCCGCCTGCTTGGCTTGGACAAGGCCTCGCGCCTGGGCGGCTGGATTGGGCGCAACATTTTTCCGCTGCTGCCGCCGGACCGCGTCGCGCGCGCCAATCTCAAGCGGGCCTTTCCCAACATGACCAAGGCGGAACATGACGAAATCCGACGGGTGATGTGGGACAATCTGGGCCGGGTGGTGGGAGAATATCCCCATCTGGACCGTTTCTCGCCCAAGGGCGAGGACCCGCGCATCGGCTACAGCCTGCCGCCGGACATGCCGCTGGAAAGCCTGATGGGACGACCGTTGATGTTTCTGTCCGGCCATTTCGCCAATTGGGAGATGATGCCGATTCTGGCCCAGCAAGTGGGCCTGGATATCGCCGCGGTGGTCCGCCCCCCCAACAATCCCTATGTCGCCGATTGGGTGGCGCGCCGGCGCCGCGTCAACGGGCCTTCGACCATGATCGCCAAGCACAATGCCGCGCGTTCGATGCTGGGCCAGCTGCGGAGCCGCAAATCGCTTTGCATGCTGGTGGATCAGAAGCTGCGCGAAGGCATTGCCGTGCCCTTCTTCGGCCATGACGCCATGACCACGCCGGCGCCGGCGGCGCTGGCGCTCAAGATGGGCGCGCAGATCGTGATCGCGTCCAACCGCCGGCTACCGGGGGCGCGCTTCCATGTCACTGTGCATGGCGCGGTGGATTTTTCTCCCTGCGGCGATGACGCCAAGGACGTTGCCGCGCTGACCGCTGCCATCACCGCCAAGATCGAGGACATCATCCGCGAGGATCCCGGCCAGTGGCTGTGGATTCACAAACGCTGGCTCACGCCGCGCGACATCGAATTGATGAAGGGGGGCGCATGAGCGTCCGCCGGCGGATTCTGGATCAGCTTTTCTTCGGGCGCGATCCGTTTCAGGATTTTCCGCCCGGCCGCTTTGCCACCGACTTGCAGGGCTGGCATTCCGACCATCCCTATCTGGCGCGGGCAATGGGGGACGTTTCGCCCAAAATCGTGGTGGAAGTGGGGGTATGGAAAGGCGCCTCGGTCGTCACCATGGCCAAGGAACTGCAACGTTTGAAGCTGGACGCAGTGGTGATCGCCATCGACACCTGGCTGGGCTCGTCCGAACATTATCTGTGGGAGAAATTCATCCCCGACCTGGATTTCGAGTTCGGCTATCCCCGCCTCTATCACAAGTTCGCCGCCAATATCTGCAACGAGGGCCTGCAGGACTATGTGGTGCCGCTGCCCCTGGATTCCATCAACGGCTTCCAATTGCTGAAAGCCAAAGGTATCCGGCCCGATGTGCTGCATATCGACGCCGGGCATGATTATTTGTCCGTGATGGCGGATTTGAAAGCCTGGTGGCCGCAACTCAACGCGCGCGGCGTCTTGATCGGCGACGACTATTTCAAAAAACCGATTGTCGGCCAAGGCAAATGGCCGGAAGTGCGCCAGGCCTTCGACGAGTTCTTTGCCTCAACGCCGCATACCGGTTTCGAAAGCGGCGACGGCAAGTGCTATGTGGGCAAGCCTTAGTTCCATGGCGGGCAGCCATACCAATAGGACCTTGTAAATGAGAATGCCGCCTAAGAACTTGGCCGCGACAAAATAATGGTGGCCGCCCCGATCAACATCAATGTGGCGAGATAGATGAAGGCAGCAGCAGGCGACAGGAAGGTCCAAAGAACACCGGCTATCGAACTCGCTGCCAGATTGCCAAAACTTTGCATTCCCGCCAGAAGACCAAAAGCCGATCCGCGCATCGTCTCAGGTGCGAGTGATGCAACTGCGGCGCTTTGAGCTGTCTCTGAGCATCCGATGGCGATCCCAGCCAGCACGAATCCGGCTGCAAGCGATGAAAGGCCAGCGAAGGCGAAAGCGATGAATGCGAAGGAAAAAAGCAGGGCCGCTGCCGCAAGTACGGGCACAGCCCCTCGTCTGTCGCTGATATGACCAGCCGGGACACTGATCAGAGTGGCAGCAGTATTGTAGGCGACATAGAGCATCAAGGCGATCTGTGTCGCCTTCTGCTCTCCCCACTCCGGCGTGAGGGCTTGCGTAGCGCGCAAAATCAATATGGTCGCAGCGACATTCCCAAGCTCGAACGCCAAAAGGCCGAGAAATAAGCGGCCCAACCCTCCCTTGAGCAATGGACCCGCCGCCATCCGAAATCGTGCGGATTTGCGGGTTTTGAAGCGTGGAACTTGCCGTACCGAAAACCAGATTGCCGCGGCCGCCAGCAGTCCAGGAAATACCGAAATCAGTATGGCGGTGCGGATTCCAACCAGACTGACAAGCAATAAAGCGAGCAACGGTCCCACTATCGCGCCAAGGTTATCCATCGCGCGCTCGAATCCGTAAGCGCGTCCGTAATTTTCCGGAGACACCATGTCCGCCAAAAGTGCGTTGCGGGCAGGAACGCGAATTCCACGCGCAGTCCACGCCGCAAGCCTGAACGCTCCCACCTGCCATGCGGCCGAAGCAACACCGATCAGGGACGAGAATAGTGCGGTGGACATATAGCCGCCAATGGCCACACGTTTACGGCTTGCAGGGTCATCGGCAATTGGCCCTCCCGCCAGACGAGCCAGTCCCGCCGCGGCGTTCGCTATTCCTTCAATCAAGCCCAGTGCAGCAGCGGGCGCCCCTAAGCTGGTCAACAGCGAGGGCAACAGCGCGGTTGGAACCTCATGGCCGACATCCGACAAAAAACTGGCGCTGCCAATGCCGGCAACGCCCGGCGAAAACCAGCTCTCTTTCACCGATGAAGCCGATCTTTGATCGGTCATGTCGTTCTCACCTGGTCGCTCTTGGCATCAAGCGGATGCTCAAGAGGGCTGTGTTTGTAGCGTCATGACGCCCTCAGTGGCTCTAATAGCTCTACAGCGGCTCCGGCTTGGGCTTTTTCGTCGACAGTGACGGATCCAGCCGCACCTCGAACCAGTTCATCGCCCAATGCAGATGCGGCCCCGTGGCGCGGCCCGTCGCCCCGATCAGCCCGATGCGCTGGCCGCGTTTGACCGCCTGGCCTGCTTTCACCAGCCTTTTGCTCTGATGGAGATAGGCGGTGGAGACGCCCTGGCCGTGATCGATCAGGGTGAGGCCGCCATCCAAATAGTAATCGTCGCTGATGCTGACCACGCCGTCGGCGGGGGCGATGATCGGGGTGCCCACGGGCGCCGCCATGTCCACGCCATAGTGCGGCGCCATCGGCACGCCATTGTCGATACGCTGGCTGCCGAACACTCCGCTCTCAATCCCCGGCGCCGGCCAGTCGAAACCGGAAAGGAAATCGCTGCCCGCGCTGTCGTTCAGCCGCGCCAAATAGATCATCTCCGCTTCATGGGCGATGCGCGCCTGCACCTCCGGCGGCGGCGTCACCGTCTTTTGCGGCAGGCCATTGACGCGCTGGGTTTCATATTGCCGCGTGCTGGGGGTGAAGCTCTTGCTGTCGCCGCCGCCATCGGGATAGCGCACCGTCACCAGCGAGGCACGCGTCTGATCGGGCGCAAAACCGAAGGTGAACCGCCCGTCGGCGGTCACGCGCAGGGGCCGGCCATCCAGCGCCACCAGCGAGCCGGGCGGCGCGCTGCCCAGCGCCAGACTGCCTTGCGTCATCGCGCCCGCAACGGAAAAGCGCACCGCTTTTTCCTGGGCGCGTGCCGGCCAGGCGGCGAAGGAGAGCGACACTCCGAGGAAGAACCGCCGCCGCATCCTATGTGGGAACAAGGCCCTTTTCCTGCGCCCGGGCGGTGGCGATGGTGGGGCTGGCATAGGCTTCCTGCAAATCCACGCTCCAATAGCGCAGCGCATCCAGCGGGATATGCGCCCCCGTCACGGCGCAAACCACATAGCTGCCCGGCGTGACGATCTCATACTCGCCGTCGAGATAGTGAAGCTTGGCTTCACCCTGGTCGCGTTCCATGACGTTCATGCGCGCAGTGTACCTGTTTCGGTGTCAGAAAAGCGAGCCCTGATCGATACCCTGTTTCTTTTTGGGCGTTTTATGAAGGTCTTGCGGGCGCGTTTCACCCTCCCCGGCCTGGGCTTTGGCATCGCCATCGGCAAAGGTCAGGGTCAAGGTTTCGCCGTGTTTGAGATCGGCGGCGCGGCGGCGCACCACGCCATCCTCGCCTTTCACCAGCGCGAAACCGCGTTCCAGCACCTTGCGGTAGGAAATCAGTTCCAGCTCGCGCCCCACGCCTTCCAGCTGCCGCCGCACCTGCCTAAGCCGCGTGCCTTGCGCCCGGGCGGCGCGCTCCGCCAAGGCCGCCGTCCGTTCCCCGCATACCGCCATGCGATCCTTAAGCATGCGGGGCCGCAATTGCGCCGCCGCCTTGGTGAACTGGGTGCGATGAATCTGCAGATTGCGGCTCAGCGATTGCCCCAGCCTTTCGCTTGCCGTGTCCAGCCGCTGACGCGGTGTGGCGAACAGGCTTTCGGCCCGTGGCAGTACCCGCACCAGCTGCGCCAGATGGCGGCGGCGGTCCTCCATGCCTTTGCCAAAACAGCGCAGCAGCCGGCGCTCGAAATCCAGCGCCTGGGCCAGCAGTTCGGTGCGCACCGGCACCGCCAGTTCCGCCGCCGCGGTCGGCGTCGGCGCCCGCACATCGGCGGCGAAATCGATCAAGGTGGTGTCGGTCTCATGGCCGACCGCCGAAATCAGCGGGATCAGGCTGGCGGCGGCGGCGCGCACCACCGCTTCGTCATTGAAGGCCATCAGGTCTTCCACCGAACCGCCGCCGCGCGCCACGATGATCAAATCGGGGCGGGGCTGGAGTTTGTTAAAGCCGGCAATCGCCGCGGCGACTTCGGCTGCCGCCTTTTCGCCTTGCACCGCCACCGGCCACAGCAGCACCCGCCGCGGAAAACGCGCTTCCAGCCGATGCATGATGTCGCGGATCACAGCACCCGTGGGCGACGTCACCACCCCGATGATCTCGGGCAGGAAGGGCAGCTTTTTCTTGCGGCTGGATTCGAAAAGTCCCTCGGCGGCCAGCTTCAGGCGGCGCTGTTCCAGCATCGCCATCAGCGCGCCAAGGCCCGCCAATTCCACCTGTTCGACAATGATCTGGTAGCGCGAGGTGCCGGCATAGGTGGAAAGCTTGCCGGTGCAGATCACCTCCATCCCGGCTTCGGGACGCACCTTGAGGCGGCCCGCCACGCCACGCCAGATCACGGCATTCAGCACCGCCTTGTCGTCCTTGAGGTCGAAATAGACATGGCCTGATGAGTGGAATTTCAGGCCCGAAATCTCGCCCCTGACCCGCACCATGGCGAACTGGTCTTCCACCGCGCGCTTGAGGGCGGCGGACAATTCCGTGACCGAAAATTCCGGCAAATTGGAAAAGGCTGCGTCGCTCATGGACCTATGATACAGGGTGGCGGCGAGAAATAGCGAGCCAAAGGAAATTCAAGGGTGAAGGTTCTGCTGGTGGGTTCCGGAGGGCGCGAACATGCGCTGGCCTGGGCCCTGTCGAAAAGTCCGCTGCTAACCAAGCTGTATTGCGCCCCCGGCAATGCCGGCATCGCCCAGGTGGCGGAGCGCGTTGCGATTGCCGCGACAGATTTTGCCGGCCTGGCCAAATTCGCGGTCGAAACCCGAATCGACTTCGCGGTGATCGCCGCCGACGCCCAGCTGGTGGGCGGCTTGTGGGATGTGCTGGAAGCGGCCGGCATCCGCGCCCTGGGGCCATCCAAGGCCGCCGCCGTGCTGGAAGGCTCCAAGGGCTTTGTCAAAGACCTTTGCAGGGAGGTGGGCATGCCCACCGCCGCCTATCAACGCTTCACCGCGCCCGGACCGGCGAAAATCTTTGCCGAAAGCCTGGGCTATCCCGTCGTCATCAAGGCCGACGGCCTGGCCGCCGGCAAGGGCGTGATCATCGCCGCCGACAGAGTCGAAAGCCACAAGGCCATCGATTTCATGTTCGAGGGCGGCTTTGGCGAAAGCGGCCACGCCATTGTGGTGGAAGAATTCATGCAAGGCGAGGAAGCCAGTTTCTTCGCACTCAGCGATGGCGCCAATGTGATCGCGCTGGCCGGCGCGCAGGATCACAAACGGGTGGGTGACGGCGATACCGGCCCCAATACCGGCGGCATGGGCGCCTATTCGCCCGCGCCGGTCTTGCCGCCCGCGCTGGAACAAGTGGCGATGGAAAAATTCATCAAGCCCACCGTCGCGGCTTTTGCCGCGCGCGGCATGCCCTATATGGGCGTGCTCTATCTGGGGCTGATGATCACCAAGGATGGCCCCAAGCTGGTGGAGTATAATTGCCGCTTTGGCGATCCCGAATGCCAGGTGCTGATGCCCAGGCTGAAGAGCGATTTGCTCGCGGCGCTTTTGGCGGCGCGCGATGGCAAGCTTAGCACCCTGGAATGGCACGGCGGTACCGCGCTGACCGTGGTGATGGCATCCAAGGGCTATCCCGGCGCTTATGAAAAAGGCCATGTGATTTCCGGCCTGGACGAAGCGGCAAAACTGCCTGGAGTCACCGTGTTTCATGCCGGCACGGAACAGCGCGGCTCCGACATCGTGGCGGTGGGCGGGCGGGTGTTAAATGTCACCGCCCTGGGCAAGGATGTGGCCGAAGCCCAGGCCCGCGCCTATGCGGCGGTCAAGAAAATCCAATGGAATGGCGCTTTTTACCGTACCGATATCGGCTGGCGTGCATTGAATCGTTGACAGAAACAGGCGGGCAAGGCACCCAATTGTCATGCTTTTGTGGGCGGGCTTTGTTTCCATCCTGATCGGGCTTCTGGCGCTGACCATTGACCGCCAGCTCGCCCACTTCATCTACGACCATGTCAGCGACCGGGTGCACAAGGCGCTGGACTCGATCACCCATTATGCCAAGGCGGGCCATTGGCTGGCGGCCGCCATCCTGGCCTTGATCGTGGCGGCGGGCATGCGCCACTACGGCGTGCTGGCCGAGGAATCCACCCAGCTGATCAATTACAGCCTGGCCTTCATCGCCAGCCTCACCATGGGCAGCGCCGTATTGCATGTGATCAAGCTGGTGTTGGGCCGAAGGCGTCCGCGCGACGATATGGAAATGGGGCTGTATGGTTTCATGCCGCTGGCCTTCAATCCCGATTTCAACAGTTTCCCCAGCGGCCATGCCCTCACCATCTGCTGCGTGGCGGTGATCTTCACCTGTGTGTGGCCGGATGCCTGGCCGATCTGGTTTTCCGTCGCCGCTTTGCTGGGCGTGACCCGCGCGCTTCTGACGGCGCATTTCTTGAGTGACGTGCTGATCGGCGGCGGCATCGGCCTGATCGCGGCGCGCGAAGTGCTGCAATTGGGCTTTCCCGGCTTTTCACCGGTGTGGTTTTGATTTTTTTGGTCGCGCGGCCCAACGCTGCGCTGGGCCGACGCTCCTAGCCGCGCCTCGCCCGGAAAAAATCTTTCAGGATTTCTCCGGCTTCCAGCGCATGCGGCTCGGTCTGGGTGACGGCGGGACGGTGATGACAGGTGGGCTGCTCGAAAAAACGCGGCCCGTGCAAGACAGCACCACCCTTGGGATCGCAAGCCGCGAACACCAGCCTGCCGATGCGCGCCATGGCCATGGCGCCGGCGCACATGGCGCAAGGTTCCAGGCTGACATAGAGCGTCGAACCGGTCAGCCGCTCATTGCCGAGGCTCCTGGCCCCCGCCCGCATCACCAGCATCTCGGCATGGGCGGTGGGATCCTTGAGTTCCAGAATGCGGTTGCCGTCCTTGGCCAAAAGCGCGCCGCCGGCTGACAAAAGCACCGCGCCCACCGGCACTTCGCCCCGTTGGGCCGCCGATTTCGCTTCTTCCAGCGCCAGTGCTATGGCTTCCGCGTCATTCATCGTCGTTTCCTTTAGGTCCAGGAGTTAGCATTGCCGGGCAGCGAAAAGCCAGCGGGCGAGCGCATCGCAAAAGTCATCGCCCGGGCCGGCATCTGTTCGCGGCGGGATGCGGAAAAGCTGATCCTGGAAGGCCGGGTCAAGCTGGACGGGGTGACCGTCACTTCGCCCGCCCTCAACGTCACCGCAAACAATGTGGTCCAGGTGGACGACAAGCCGCTGGCCGAACCGGAAGCGGCGCGGCTGTGGCGTTATCACAAGCCCTCCGGGCTGGTGACCACCCACAAGGACGAAAAGGGCCGGCCCACCGTGTTCGCCAACCTGCCCAAACAGCTGGGCCGGGTGGTGTCGGTGGGACGGCTGGATTTCAATTCCGAAGGCCTTTTGTTGCTCACCAATGACGGCGACATCGCCCGCCGCCTGGAAATTCCCGCCGCCGGCTGGACGCGCATCTATCGCGCCCGGCTGTTCGGCAAAGTGACCCAGGCCGACCTCGACAAGCTCGCCACCGGCATCACCATCGACGGCGTCAAATATGGCCCCATCGTTGCCGACCTGGAGCGCAGCAAGGGCATGTATAGCTGGGCCACCGTGTCCTTGAAGGAAGGCAAGAACCGCGAGGTCAAGCGGGTGATGGAGCGGCTGGGGCTGAAGGTGGCCCGGCTGATCCGCACCGCCTACGGCCCCTTCCAGCTGGGCCAATTGGCGGAAGGCCAGACCGAGGAAATCCCCGCCCGGCTGTGGCGGGAAAAGCTCGGAATCGGCCGCAAAAAACGGGGCTGACCATCCCCTGCGAAGCTGCTAGAAGCCGCCCAACAAGTGGAGCGCGGTCATGGGCAGTATGAAGGAAAAGCGGAAAAACCAGGTTCCGGGGCCCTATGCCGCCGAGACCAAGGATGTGCGCTTCGCGGGGACTTTCGAGGTTCTGGTGCCGGTGCCGGCCCGCAACAAGCCGCAAAAAGTGCCGCTGCAATTTCCCACTCTGTCCGCCGCCGAAAACTGGATCCACAGTCCCGAAGGCAAGGACATGATCGCCGACATCCTCAAGGACGCCGGCAAGAACTGATTTTTGCGCCGGTTCCCGGGCGTATGACTTGGGCGTAACCTTCCCGGCGATGCGCACGAATTCATATCCGCGGAGCCGTGTTTGATCGCCCAGGAGGCGCAATACCGGGACTGGATGCTGGCCGCCCTCAAAGGCGATGCGAGCGCCTACCGGATGCTGCTTTCGGGCCTGACCCGGCATCTGAGAAGCTATTATGCGCGCCGCCTGGACCCTGGCGCGGCCGAGGATGCGGTGCAGGAAACATTGATCGCCATTCACACCCGGCGCGCCACCTATGATCCCGGCCTGCCCTTCACGGCCTGGGTGTTCGGCATCGCGCGCTACAAGCTGATCGACGAATACCGCCGCCACAAGCGCCGCGCCACCGTGCCGTTGGAGGAAGCGGGCGATCTGTTCGGCCATGATGACGCGCAGGAAGCCATCGCCAGGCGCGATGTGAGCAAGCTGCTGGACAAGCTGCCGCCGGCCAAGCGACGACTGGTCGCGGACATCAAGCTGGAAGGCGCATCGGTGGCGGAGGTTGCCGCCCGCACCGGAATGTCGGAATCGGCAGTGAAGGTGACGGTGCATCGCGCAATAAAATCCTTGGGCAAGTCGCTCGGCCAGGAAGTGGAAGGAAATGGCGATGCGGACCGATGAGCTGATCGGCCAATTGTCCGAAAGGCTGGAGCCGGTGAACGGCCACCGCCTCGCATGGCTGCTGCTGGGCGCGGCGGCGGTGGGAATCGTCGGCTCGATATTGGTGATGCTGGGAATGCTGGGACTGCGCTATGACTTCGCCAGCGCCATCACCAGCTTCGGCATGTGGACCAAGCTGGTCTACTGCTTCGCCATCGCGCTGTTCGGATTCTTCCTGGTGGAGCGCGCCGGGCGTCCGGGGGCGGACATGACCCGCCCGGCCCTGCTGCTGCTGTTGCCGCTGTTGGCCATCGCTTTGCTGGCGGTGTTGCAAATCAGCGCCCCGGGCGCCGACATGCCGAAGCTGGTGCTGGGTCATTCCTCCCGCGTCTGCGCCTTCCTGGTGACCCTGACCGCCCTTCCCATCCTGGCGGCAAGTTTCTGGGCGCTGCGCCAGCTTGCCCCCACCCGGCTGACCCTGTCCGGCGCCATCGCCGGGCTGTTCGCGGGCGCGGCCGGGGCCTTTGTCTATTCCTTCCATTGCACCGAAGGCGCGGCCCCCTTCATTGCCATCTGGTATAGCCTGGGCATCCTTCTCACCACCGCGTTGGGCGCCCTGCTGGGGCGGCACTTATTGCGCTGGTAAGCGGTTGTTCACTTTTTGGGAGCGTTAATTTCGTCTGCTCGATTCGCTTCGGGAGACAATGCATGCGCCCCATCCCCGCCGCCGCCCTGGCCTTGATCGCCTCTTGCCTCGCCACACCCGGCCTTGCCGGACCCGATCCCCTGGCGGACGGCGCCAAGTCCTATCAGCACGCCGATTATCAGGGCGCCCTGACTGCCTGGCGGCCGCTGGCGGTGCAAGGCAATCCTGTCGCCCAGAACAATCTCGGGATCATGTACTTGGACGGCAAAGGCGTGCCGCAGAACATGTCGGAAGCAGTGCGTTATCTGTCGCTGTCGGCGGCGGCGGGCTCGTCCCTGGGCCAGAACAATCTGGGCGGGCTTTACCGCGAGGGCAAAGGCGTGCCGCGCGATTACACCCTGGCGGCGCGCTGGTTCACTGCGGCCGCCGGCCAAGGCAATGCCGCCGGGATGTACAATTTGGGCCTGATGTATGAACTGGGCCAGGGCCTGAAGGCCGAGCCGTTCCATGCTTACATGTGGTACGCGCTGGCCGCGGACCAGAACACCATCCCCAATGCCGCCGCCCATCGCGACGCCTTGTGGGGGCGCATGACGCCCGCCGCCCAGCAACAGGCGCGCGCACTGATGGCGGCGTGCAAGAGCAAGAATTATAAAAGCTGCGCGTGACGTGATTTCTTCGCGCTACTCGCGCAGCTGGCGGCTCTAGTTGGGCAGCTCCGGCAGCGGCTCCAGCCCGGCCGGATCCTGGTGGATGATCACTTCCGCCCCCGGATAGGCTTGCAGCAAAGCGCTCTCCACCGCGTCGCTGATGGTGTGGGCCTCCGCCAGGGAAATCTCCGGGTCCAACCCCAGATGCAACTGGATGAAGGTGGAAAGTCCCGCCATGCGCGTCTTCAAGTCATGCACATTCTTGACCGCCTGATGCGCCTGCGCGATGCGGCAGATGCGGGCGCGCTCCTCTTCGGGCAGTTCGCGGTCCATCAATTGATTGAAGCTCTGGCGGCCCACGCCGATGGCCGCCCACAACATCACCCCGGCTACCGCCAGGGCGATCAGGGGGTCGGCCAGGGTCCAGCCCAGGCTGGAAGACAAAAGCAGCGCCAGCACCACGCCGATATTGGTGACAAGATCGGCCAGATAATGGGTCTGGTCGGCTTCGACCGCCAGGCTGCCGGTTTTCGCCACCACATTGCGCTCATACAGGATCAATCCGATGCCGCAGGCGATGGCGATGCACATCACGATCAGCGCTTCCAGACTGTGCTCGATGGGCTCGGGCGCCAGGATGCGGTTGATCGCCTGGATCACCAGGAACAGGGCCGAGGCGGAAATGAACGCGCCCTGGGCCAGCCCCGCCAAAGGCTCGGCCTTGCCATGACCGAAGCGATGCTCGGCATCGGCCGGCTCCAGCGCCTGGCGGATGGCGACCAGATTGATCCAGGAGGTGAAAAGGTCCAGCGCCGAATCCGCCAGCGACGCCAGCATCGCCACCGAATGGGAGGCGAAATAAGCGAAGGTCTTGATCCCGACCAGAAACAGCGACACCGACACCGAGGCCAGCGCCGCGCGCCGCATCAAGCCGCCTGCTTGCTCCAGCTTGGCGTTCACGGGAACAGCCGCTCGGTGCGCCAGGGCGCGCCCGCCGACGCGCGGCTATAGACCAGCCGGTCATGCAGCCGGAAAGGCCGGTCGCGCCAGAATTCGATCCGCAGCGGAGTGATGCGCCAGCCGGTCCAGTAAGGCGGACGGGGCACCTTGGTCAGCGCATATTTGACGCCATATTCGGCCAGCCGCTTTTCGAACACAAAACGCCCTTCCATCACGCGCGACTGGGGCGAAGCCCAGGCGCCGATCTGGCTGTCCTTGGGACGGGTGGCGAAATAGGCATCGGCTTCCGCATCGCTGACTTGGGCGATGCTGCCTTGCGCCCGCACCGCCCGGCGCAAGGTCTTCCAGTGAAAATTGATCGCCGCGCGCGGGTTGGCGGCAAGTTCGCCTCCCTTCACGCTGCCGGCATTGGAATAAAAGACAAAGCCGTTGGCGTCGGCGCCCTTGAGCAGCACCATGCGGACATTGGGCATGCCCCCCGCATCCGCGGTCGCCAGCGCCATGGCGTTGGGATCGCCGGGTTCGGCTTTCTCCGCCTCCCGCATCCAGCTTTGAAACAGCTCGAACGGATCGGCATCAGGCGCGATGCCGCCATCGTCCAGGGGTCCGCCTGTCTCCATTGTCATGGGGGCGTCCTAGCAGTTTCGCTTGAGGCGGGGTAGCCTTGCCCGGCTCATGCCCCGAATGCACCGGATATTTCCATTTCTTGCCGCCGCTTTTTGCGTCCTGTTCGCAATACCGGCTGCCGCCCGCACCTCGGAGGAAATCGCTGCCACCTTCAGCTCCGGCGTCGCCGCTTATGATGCCGGAGATTATGAGAAGGCTTTCAAAATATGGTGGGAGTTGCGCTTCGAGGATCTCGCCGCCATGCGCAATCTCGGCATGATGCTGCGCAAGGGCCAGGGAACGGAAAAAGACCCGCAAAAAGCCGAGGAAATCTATTTGCGCGCGGCCGAGGCGGGGCTTCCCACCGCCCAAGCCGATCTGGCCGACATGTATCTCAAGGGTGAGCTGGGACCGCCGGATCTGGGCCGGGCCTTGCCGTTGCTGGAAGCCGCCGCCGCCGCCAATCATCCGGTGGCGCAATATCAGCTGGGGCAGTTCTATGAAACCGGCGCGCCGCCCTTGGTGCCGCAGAATCTGGAAGTGGCGCGCCAGCTTTATGCCCAGGCCGCCAGCCATGGCATGCCGGAAGCCGCCGCGCGCTCCGCCTATCTGGGCCCGCCGGCGGTGAAAGCCTCGGCGGACGGCGCCCGCTCCCCGGCCGCGGCGCCTCCGCCCGCGCATTGACGTGACGGCGCAAGCAAAGCCTTGAAATAATGTTATACGTAAACATCTAAGGCGAATCCGAAAAGACACGTCCCCCCGATGAAAGACCCCTACGAAGTCCTCGGCGTCGCCAAAACGGCCAGCGAGGCGGAGATCAAGAAATCCTTCCGCAACCTGGCCAAGAAGCATCATCCCGACAAGCATGCCGGCGATGCCGGGGCGCAGAAACGCTTTCAGGAGATTTCCGCCGCCTATGACATTCTGGGCGACAAGGACAAGCGGGCGCAGTTCGATGCCGGCGCCATCGGTCCGGACGGCAATCCGCGCGGCTTTGATCCCCGGCAAGGCGGTTTCCGCCAGGGTCATCCTTTCGGTTCCGGTTTTGGCGGGGGGCCCGGCGCGCGCGAATTCCATTTCAGTTTTGATGAAATGCCCGGCGGCGGTGCGGGCGGCGGCTTTGAGGATTTGTTCGCCGACCTGATGGGCGGACGCCGTGGCGCCAAGGGCGCGGCGCGCAACGCCAAGGGCGAAGATTTTTCCGCCGCCGTCACGGTGAGTTTCGAGGAGGCCGCCAATGGCGGCACCCGCCGCGTGGTGTTGCAGAATGGCGAGCAGATCGACGTCAAAATTCCAGCAGGGGTGAAGGACGCTCAGGTGGTGCGGGTGAAAGGCCGTGGCGGCGCGGGCCGTGGCGGCGCTCCCAGCGGCGACATCCTGATGACGGTCGCGGTGGCGCCCCATCCCTTCATGACCCGTGACGGCAACGACATCCGCATGGATTTGCCCGTCACCCTGAAAGAGGCGGTGCTGGGGGGCAAGGTGCCGGTGCCGACCCTGAGCGGGACCGTCGCGCTCAGCGTGCCGCCCAATTCCAACAGCGGGACCACGCTCCGGTTGAAAGGCAAAGGCATTGCCGCCCACGGCAGTGATGCGGCGGGTGATCTTTATGTACGGCTGGTAATCTCTCTGCCCGACAAACCGGACGAGTCTCTCAACAGCTTTGCCCAGGGCTGGGGCGCCAGTTATGACCCCCGTAGCAAGCTCAGATAAGTATTTGGGATCATTCTAAATTCCGGGCCCAGAAAATCCCTTTGGCCACCGGCCTATTCAGGGTAAATGACGGGGGTACGCCCCGGCCGTTCACCGCAGAGTTCACTTCCGAACCCGCACCAGAAACAGGACCTCACGCATGCCATTTTCCGGCCTCATGAAGGGCAAGCGCGGCCTGATCATGGGCGTGGCCAATCAGCATTCCATCGCCTGGGGCATTGCCCAGGCGCTGCATGATGCGGGCGCCGAACTGGCCTTTTCCTATCAAGGCGATCTGTTCCGCAAGCGGGTGGTGCCGCTGGTGGAACCGCTGAAGCCCGCCGCGCTGATCGACTGCGACGTGAGCAACCAGGGCTCCATCGACGCCGCCTTCGCCGAACTGGGCAAGGTCTGGGACAGCATAGATTTCCTGGTGCACGCCATCGCCTATTCCGACAAGGAGCAGCTCAAGGGCCGCTATATCGAGACCACGGCGGAAAATTTCCGCATGACCATGGACATCAGTTGTTATTCCTTCACCGCGGTGGCGCAACGGGCGGAAAAAATGATGACGGATGGCGGCAGCATGGTGACGCTGACCTATCTAGGTTCGGAGCGCACCACGCCGCACTATAATGTGATGGGCGTAGCCAAGGCGGCGCTGGAAGCCAGCGTACGTTATCTCGCCGAAGATTTGGGCAAGAAGAAAATCCGGGTGAACTCCATCTCCGCCGGTCCGATCAAGACGCTGGCTTTCGCCGGCATCGCCGACAGCCGCTATATCCTGAAATGGAACGAGTATAATTCGCCCTTGCGCCGCACCGTGACGCAAGGAGAGGTCGGCAATTCCGCCCTGTTCTTGCTGTCGGACCTGGGCAGCGCGGTGACCGGTGAGAATCTGCATGTCGATGCGGGCTATCACATCGTGGGCATGAAGGCCGAGGACGCACCCGACATCGCCGTGGTACAGAAGCCGGATGCCTCTTGAGCTTCGCGAAGGGCTGACGCTCTATTTCGCGCGCCATGGCCAGACCCAGGCCAATGTCGAGCATCGCTTCTCCGGATATAAGGATACGCCGCTCACCCCGCTGAGCTTGGAGCAAGCCGGGCAGGTAGGCCGCATCCTGACGTGCGAATTGGGCACAGCACCCGGCTATCACTTTGTATCAAGTCCGCTGGCGCGCGCGGTTGCAACCATAAAGATCGCGCGCCAGGCGATGGGCTTGTCCCCCGAAGGCTTTGCCACCGACAACCGGCTCAAGGAAATCAATCTGGGGGTCTGGGACCAGCTCACCGATGACGAGGCCCGCGCCCTGAGCCCCGCTTTGTTCGAGCAGCGCGGCAACGACAAATGGCATGTGCGGGTGCCGGGCGGCGAGAATTACGCCGAAGTGGCCGCCCGGATCACCGACTGGCTCCAGGAGCTTGAGACCGACACCATCGCCATCAGCCATGGCGCCACCACCCGCATCCTGCGCGGGCTGCTGGCGGGGCTGGACTGGCGCGCCATGAGCAACCTGGACGAGCCCCAGGGCGTGGTTTTCCGCGTAACAGGGACCCAAGTCGTGCGGCTGGACCCGTGAGGCACGACCGGCATAGCCGGTCAAATCGGTCCAGTGGACCGATTTGAGTGCCGAACGCCGCGAGCTTGGGCGAGCGGCAAGCCTGCATCCTGCGTTCTGGACCCCAGGGCCAAATCGCTGTAATCCCAGCCGCTATGTCACATAACACTTTCGGCCACCTCTTCCGCGTCACGACCTTTGGCGAAAGCCATGGGCCGGCGATCGGCTGTGTGGTGGATGGCTGCCCGCCGGGCATTGCCCTGACAGAGGCCGACATCCAGCCATGGATGGAAAAGCGCCGCCCCGGCCAGTCCAAATTCGTCACCCAGCGCCAGGAACCGGACACGGTGAAGATCCTCTCCGGCGTGTTCCAGGACGAGCGCATGCCGCAGCAACTGACCACGGGCACGCCCATCGGCTTGCTGATCGAGAATGTCGATCAGCGCTCCAAGGACTATGCCGAGATCCGCGACAAATACCGGCCCGGCCATGCCGACTACACTTATGACGCCAAGTATGGCCTGCGCGATTATCGCGGCGGCGGGCGGCAGAGCGCGCGCGAAACCGCCACCCGGGTGGCGGCGGGCGCCATCGCGCGCAAAATTCTGGACAAGCTCTACGGCAAGGTGACCATCCGCGGCGCCGTGGTGCAGATGGGGACGCAAAAAATCGACCGCGCCAACTGGTCCTGGGATGCGGTGAACGAAAATCCCTTCTTCTGCCCGGACGCCAAGGCAGCCGTCGCGTGGGAAGAATATCTGGAAGCTATCCGCAAGAACGGCTCCTCGGTGGGCGCCATCATCGAAGTGGTGGCGGACGGCATTCCCGCAGGACTTGGGGCCCCGGTCTATGCCAAGCTGGACAATGAACTGGCTTCGGCCCTGATGAGCATCAATGCCGTGAAAGGCGTGGAGATCGGCGACGGTTTCGCCTCCGCCAGCCTGACCGGCGAACAGAATGCCGATGAGATGCGGATGGGAAATGACGGCAAGCCGGTGTTCCTGGCCAATCATGCCGGCGGCATTCTGGGCGGCATTTCCACCGGCCAGCCGATTGTGGCGCGGTTCGCGGTCAAGCCGACCTCGTCGATCCTTTCGCCCCGCCGCACCATCGACAAATCCGGCGCCGAAACCGACATCGTCACCAAGGGCCGTCACGATCCTTGCGTCGGCATCCGCGCCGTTCCGGTGGGCGAAGCGATGATGGCCTGCGTCCTGGCCGACCAGGCGCTGAGACATAGGGGACAGGTCGGATGACCGGCTAGTCGCCTGTCATCGCTTCCACAAATCCTTTTGGATCCAATACGAATTCACGCATCAGCCGAAAATGATCGGTGTCTTCCAGCGACACGGGATACAGTCCGGATTTGTCCAGCCTCAGCAATTCGGCATTGGGGCAAGCCATCAAAATCGGTGAGTGAGTGGCCATGATCACCTGCCCGATTCCGGATTGATGGATACGCTGCAGGATTTTCAGGAATTCGACCTGCCGCGCCGGCGATAAGGCCGACTCCGGCTCGTCGAAGATGTAGAAACCTTGCCGGTCCAGCCGTTCCTCGAAAAAGCGCAGGAACCCCTCGCCATGGGAGTGCGATAGAAAATCCGGTCCGATCGAATTTGATTCACGCGCAGCAAGGTCGAGATAGCGCGCCACCGAGAAAAAGCTTTCCGCCCGGAAAAACCAGCCATTGGTTATCTTGGGCAGCCAGGCGCCGCGCAGTGCATCCGCCAACGCACCGCCATTCACTTCCATGGCCGTCGAATGATCGACCGGGCGATACCCCTTACCGCCGCCAGCCTCGTCGTACCCCGCGAAAGCACCGATACCTTCCAGCAGCGTGGATTTTCCCGTGCCATTCTCCCCGACGATGACGGTGATCGGCTTTTCAAAATTGAGTTCGAAGCCTCTGCGAAACAATGGCAGGCAGAATGGATATAGGGCAGGATCACTGACCTTCCCCGCATCCAACCAGATTTTCTTCAGATATGGTGCGGGCAGCCGGATATCCCGCTTGCGCGATGCCATGGTTATTTCCAGCGCGTGGTGAAAATCAGCCCTGGCCCGACGCTCACTTGTGGCTCCGACGGCGGCGTCGCCTTCATCTGCTTTTCGCGTTCCGCCACGCATTGCTGAACCAGCCCGCCCAGGCCGGGAAAATCACCCGCCATTGGCATGGCGCGCAAGAAGCAATCGTCGAAGAAAGTGTAATGATCCATCTCGCCGCAACCGAAGCTGGTGCGGTCGGGCCTGGCCGCCGTCATCACGATGCGGTTCTGGCCCGCCAGCGGCGTCACGAACTGGCCGGAAAAGCAGGCCGACATCACCACCACGGTGGGCCGCTGGCCGCAGGCGCTGTTCACCATCTCCTGCATCTGCGGCGGCGACAGCACGGCATTGTCCACGATGATGCCGGTGGGCGTGCCATGAGAGGTGAAATAGATCAGGCAGCCATCCTTGGCGCGCGCCGCCATGGTCTGCAGGGCATTGGCGATCTCGGGCACGCTGGAATGCTGGGTGCCGTCATCATAGTCCACCGAGAACTGCGCCATATTGGCTTTGCTGAAGCCGATCTTGGCAAAGGCGTCGGCCAGGTCATGGCGGGCATTGTCGAACACCTTGGAAGGGGCGCCGGAATGGGCGCGGTAGTCACCCCCCACCAGCACCACCGCCCAATTGCTGAAATCGGTCAGGCCGGATTGGGCCTGGCTATCGGTAGCGGCTTCCTTGGAGGCGGCGGAGGTGGACCCGTCAAAGAACCACAGCGCCGCGCCGCCCAGCGCCGCCGCCAGAACCACACCCAAAGCGATGAATTTCACCTTCAAACGCCTCTCCCGGCCGGACGGCTCAGGCGCGCCTGAAGCTTCCGGCGAGCTCAATATGCGACGACCAGAGGAATTGGTCTATTGGGGTCACCGGCCCCATCCTGTAGCCGCCGGTAACAAAAATCGCGGCATCGCGGGCAAAGCTGGCGGCGTCGCAGGAAACATAGGCGATGACCGGGACCTTGGAGCGGGCCAGCGCCTGGGCCTGGGCTTGCGCTCCGGCGCGGGGCGGGTCCAGCACCAACGCGTCATAACCGTTCAATTCCAGCACCGTCAGCGGCAGCTTGAACAGGTCGCGCGCTTCGGTGGTGACGGGTTTGAGGCCGGAAGACTTCGCGGCTTGGGTCAGCGCAGCCAAGGCAGCTTGATCCTGCTCTACGGCATGGACCTTGGCCTTGCGCGCCAGGGGCAAGGCGAAGGTCCCGACCCCGGCGAACAGGTCGGCCACCGTCTTGGCCTTGCCCACCGTCTCGAGCACCCGCGTCTGCAAAGCCTCTTCGCCTTCGCGGGTGGATTGCAAAAACGGGTCGGGCGGCAGGGCAACCTTGACGCCGCCCAACACCACGCCCGGTAAAGCGGTTTCGAACACGATCTCCCGGCCCATGGTCAGCCGCGCGATGCCCAGCCCCGAAAGCGCCGAAGACAGCGCCGCCCGCAAAGTGGGCGTCAGCGCGGCGCGCCAGCGGAAGGCGCAGTCAAAGCCGGTGTCCGTCTCGGTGACATGCAGCTCGGCCGCCTCGCCCACCCCGAACAAAGGTTCGAGCTTTTGCCGCAGCCCGCCCACCAAGGCGAACAGGCCCGGGGTCAGCACATCGCAATGATGCATGTCGATGACGGTATGGCTTTTGGCGGCGTGGAAGCCGATGTGCAGACCGCTGCTGAGGCTCTTGATCTTGAACACGGCGCGGCGGCGCGAACGCGGCGGCACCACCACCGGCTCTTCCACGTGCGCCTCCACGCCGGCGCGCTTCAGGGCGGCGATGACGGTGTCGCGCTTTTTGGCGCGATAGACATCCGGCGGCAAATCCTGCAGCGAACAGCCGCCGCAAGCGCCGAAGTGGGGGCAAGGGGTCATTTCTTCGTGAGTAGGGCCGACGAACCCACGACGCAAAAAGACCGCGCTAGGCGAGTTTGGTGGCGAGATGAACGGCCTCCGCCGACCGGCCGAGGGCGTTCAACGCAACTCTGACGATGCCATCCGCGTCCAGCCCAGCCTGGGCATACATTTTATCCGGGCTGTCGTGATCCTGGAACACATCCGGCAAGGTCATGGGACGAATCTTGAGGCCCCGGTCCAGCAAGCCGTCATGCGCCAGGAAGTGCATCACATGGGCGCCAAAGCCGCCGGCGGCGCCTTCCTCGATGGTGATCAGCACTTCATGCTCGCGCGCCAGGCGGCGGATCAGGTCAGTATCCAGCGGCTTGGCGAAGCGCGCATCGGCGATGGTGGGAGAAAGCCCGTATCCGGCCATGCGCTCGGATGCCAGCAGCACCTGGGTCATGCGGGCGCCGAAATTCAGGATGGCTATACCAGCGCCTTCCCGCACGATCCGGCCCTTGCCGATTTCCAGCGGAATGCCTTCGGCGGGACGCGCCACGCCAGTGCCCTCGCCGCGCGGATAGCGCAAAGCGCTGGGACGATCGTCGATCACCGCCGCGGTGGCCACCATATGGGTGAGTTCGGCTTCGTCCGACGGCGCCATGATCACGAAATTGGGCAAGGCCGCCAGATAGGCGATGTCAAAAGACCCGGCATGGGTCGCGCCGTCGGCGCCCACCAGGCCGGCGCGGTCCATGGCAAAGCGCACCGGCAGCGACTGGATCGCCACGTCATGCACCACCTGGTCATAGGCGCGCTGCAGGAAGGTGGAATAGATGGCGCAGAAAGGCTTCATGCCTTCGGTGGCTAGGCCGGCGGCGAACGTCACGCCGTGCTGCTCGGCAATGCCGACGTCGAAGGTGCGCTTGGGAAAGACTTTCTCGAACAGGTCGATGCCGGTGCCCGAGGGCATGGCGGCGGTGATGGCGACAATGCGCTCATCCTTCTTGGCTTCCGCGATCAGCGCCTCGCCGAACACCTTTTGATAGGCGGGCGACTTGGGCGTGGACTTGGACTGTTCGCCGGTCAGGACGGTGAACTTGGTGACGGCATGATACTTGTCCGCGGCGGCCTCGGCCGGGGCATAGCCATGGCCCTTCTTGGTCACCACATGCACCAGCACGGGCCCGCGCATGCGATCACGCACATTCTCCAACACCGGGATCAGGTGATCCAGGTTGTGGCCGTCGATGGGACCGACATAGAAGAAGCCCATTTCCTCAAACAGGGTGCCGCCCATCGCCATGCCGCGGGCGAATTCCTCGGTGCGCTGCGCCACCTTGAACAGCGCGCGCGGCAATGCCCGGCGCGCCCATCTTTTGACCACATTGCGGATGCCGGTATAGGGCCTGGACGACACCAGACGTGACAGATAGGCGCTCATCGCGCCGACCGGCGGGGCGATGGACATGTCATTATCGTTGAGGATGACGATCAGCCGGTTCTTGTGGGCGCCGGCATTGTTCATCGCCTCATAGGCCATGCCCGCGCTCATCGAGCCGTCGCCGATCACCGCGATCACATTGTTGTCGCCGCCCTTGAGGTCGCGCGCCACCGCCATGCCGACGCCGGCGGAAATCGAGGTCGAGGAATGCGCCGCGCCGAACGGGTCATATTCGCTCTCGCTGCGCTTGGTGAAACCGGACAGGCCGCCGCCCTGGCGCAAGGTGCGCATGCGGGCGCGCCGGCCGGTGATGATCTTGTGGGGATAGGCCTGATGGCCGACATCCCAGATGATCCGGTCCTTGGGCGTCTCGAACACATAGTGCAGAGCGGTGGTCAGTTCCACCACGCCCAACCCCGCCCCGAAATGACCGCCGGTGACCGAGACGATATCGATCAGGTCGGTCCGAAGCTCGTCCGCGAACTGGCGCAGCTGGTGCTTCTCCAGCTTGCGCAGGTCTTCCGGCAGGTCGACCTGGTCCAGCAAGGGGGTCTTGGTATTGGGTATGTTCATGACAGATAAATCTCTTTTTTGAGACGGTAAGGCAAGCTTAGGCGGTTTCCAGGCTCTGTTTGGTTTCCGGAGCGCCAATTTCCGGGCCTGACGTGCCAAGTACGATCTTTTCCAAACGCCCCTCGGCGGACTTCAGTTTTTGCTCGCAATGGGCTTTCAGCGCCTGGCCGCGCTCATACAAGGCGATGGAATCCTCCAGATCCACTTCGCCCTGTTCCAGGCGGGTGACAATGGCTTCCAGCTCCTTCAAGGCACCTTCGAAGCTCAACTCTTCGACGGCCTTGGCGGGCCCTTTTTGAGAGTTTGGTATGGCGGCGCTCCAGCTGACTTTTTGTTTCGGCGAAGTCCCCCGAAACCGTGTTGCGCCATAATCGCAGTTATGGTGCCCCCAAGCCAGCTTCGTGCCCCCGCACGAAGGAAATTATAGTTCACGGATTTCACGGAACAAGCAGTTTCGTTGCACGACCTGTGATCGACAGGTCACGGGCGGGGCAGATGAGCCGCTTTGAGCTGCAACATGTTACCCGGGCCGCCCTGCGGCAGGCTGGAAACCTGGTCCAAAACGCCCTTGAGCGGGGGAAGCGCCAGCAGCGATTCGATCCTCCCCAGCACCCCCAGGCTGGCATCCAGATCATTGGAAAGCACCCCCAGCCGGGCCAGGAGGCCCGTGGGCCGGGGATAGACCCGGAAGCTCATGGTGCCGGGGGAAACCCCGCCCAGCCCAGCCGCCGTCTCCGCCGCCGTCCAAAAGCCGCCCAGCCTGTCCACCAGGCCACGGGCCTTGGCGTCGCTGCCGGACCACACCCGACCGCGGGCGGCATCGCGCACTTTTTCCAGCGGCAGTTTGCGGCCCGCCGCCACCTTCTGCGTGAAATCGTCATAGATGACGTCGGCTTGATGGTTAAGATTGGCCCATTGCTCCTGGGTGAAGGGCTCGAGCGGCGAGTCCATCAGCGTGTTCTTGCCCACCGCCACAGTCTCGGCATGGGCGCCGATCAGGCCCAAACTCTTGCCGAAACTCACCTTGCCGGTCAGCACCCCGATCGAGCCGGTGATGGTGCCGGGCTCCGCCACGATCTGGTTGGCGCTGAGCGAAATATAATAGCCGCCGGAGGCCGCCACGCCGCCCATGCTGACCACCACCGGCTTGCCGGAGGTCTGCGCTTTTTTCACCGCATGCAGGATCTGGTCGGACGCCGTCACCGATCCGCCAGGCGAATCCACCCGCAGCACGATGGCCTTGATGTTCTTGTCGCGCGCAGCCTGCGCGATCGCCGCCGACAGATCGTCGCTGGCAATGCCCGAAGAGGCATTGACCCAGGAGGTCTTGGCGGTGCCGTCGCGGATTTCTCCCGCCGCCTCGACCAGGGCGATATTCGCGGTCTCGAGCTTGGGCACCGCATCCTTCACATAGTCGAGGAACTTGACGGACTTCACGCCCTTGCCGGCGCGGGCATTGGCGGCGGCCGACACCTCATCGTCATAGCCGGTGCGGTCCACCAGTTTGCGCGACAGCGCCTCTTCGGCGAATTGCGGACTGGCTTCCAGGCCTGCGATCATGTCGGGACGGGCGATCTTGCGGTTGGCCGCCATCTGGCTGACCGCGCTGTCATAGACGGAATTCATCAGCGCCGTGAGCTGCTCGCGGTCGGCCGGCGACATCTGTTTTTCCATGTACATGTCGGCGGCGCTTTTATATTCGGCGCGCTTGGCGATCTGGGGTTCGGCATCGATTTTGTCCAGGGTGCCGCGCAGGAACAACTCGCCGCCGCCCGTGCCCGATGCCGAGAAGGGGCTCTTGGGCTGTACCCAGATTTCACTGGCGGCGCTGGCGGTGAGATAATCGCCAAGTCCGGCGCTGAAGAAGGCGGTGGCCTCGGCGATCACGAATTTGCCATGGGCGCGGAAGCGGGCGATGGCCTCGGAGATTTCCTGGGCCTCAGCGGTGGAAATCGCGCCATTGCCCAACCGCATCACCACGCCTTTGACGCGGGCATCGCGGGAGGCCGCGTCCAGACCCAGCACCACATCCATCACCGTCACCCGCCTGGGTGTAAAGACGCTTCCCGGCGAGGCGGCGCTGTCATCGATCGGCTCGCGCAGGTCCAACGCCAGCACCATGTTGCCGGGCAGCCCGTCACCGCGCGCCAGCGAGACCACCAGCAGAACCAGGAAAACCAGCACGACCAGGACAACGGCCTTGGCCACGCTATTGATCACCGCGACCAGGATGGAGCGCAGCCAGGTGAGAAAACGGATCATGCAAATCCCTTCCGCGACAATCCCGACATTATCCCGTGGGTCCCATCATATGAAAAGGCCCGGCCCCGACGGGGACCAGGCCAATTTCATCTTGTGCGGGAAATTTTCAGTGTTTGGCGGCGTCGCGCAATGCGTCTTTGGCACCACCGACCGCATTCTGCACTTTGCCCTTGGCCTTGTCGGCGGCGCCTTCCGCCTGAAGCTTGGCATCGCCGGTCAATTTGCCCGCCGCCTGCTTGACGGCGCCCTTGGCCTGGTTGGCGGAACCTTCGATTCTGTCCTTGTCCATAGACAACTCCTGATGGGTTGGACTGCTATAACGGGCGGGGCGGCGGGCCGTTCCGGTAACTTTTTTCCCGTCCTGGCGAAATAAAACCGTCGTATAAAAGGGTACCGAAGGAGGTAGTGATGCAACGGCGCCACGTCCTGGCCGGCTTGATGGCAGGCACATTTTTTGATGCGCTTTGGGGCGCGGACCTCGCTTTTGGTTATGAAGTGTCCAAAAGCGACACGGAGTGGAAGAAGTTGTTATCGCCGGCCTCTTATGACGTGCTGCGTCATGAGGGCACCGAAGCGCCGTTCACCTCGCCGCTCAACAATGAGCATCGCAAGGGCATTTTCGCCTGCGCCGGTTGCGGGCTGGACTTGTATTCCTCGGACACCAAGTTCGACAGCGGCACCGGCTGGCCCAGTTTTTACCGGCCCCTGCCCAATGCCGTGCAGACCTCGGCGGATCATTCGCTGTTCATGGAGCGTACCGAGGTCCATTGCCGCCGCTGCGGCGGACATCTGGGCCATGTGTTCGATGACGGACCGAAGCCGACGGGACTGCGCTATTGCATGAACGGCGTGGCGATGACGTTCCGGCCCGCGACAGCGTGAACAGCTACGGCGCCGCCGCCGGCGTTGCCGCGGCCTGATCGCCTTGCTTTTCGATCGGCTTGGCCTTGGCGCGCGCCTGCGCGACCATATCGTCATGCGCCTGGGCGAAGCCCTTCAGCGAAAATTTGAGGCCATAGCTCTTGCCGTTATCGGCCACGATATTGATCTTGCCGTCGGGGCCCGACTTGGCGAGACCTTCCACCACGCTATTGTCCACCGCCGTCTCCACATAGCAGCCGTTGCGGTCGCAGCGGCGGTATTTGAAAACCGGCGAGGTGAAACTATCGGTCTGGATGACCATGCCCTTGGGAATCGAAATATCCAACGGCACCAGCACTTGCAGCGCATGACGGTTCAGGCCGGGAACATAGGCCAGGGACAACGACAAGACCCGCTGCCTGGTGGTCTGGCTGTCCAGCTCCTGGAACATGTCGCAAGGGCTGGGGCTCTGGATCGGGAAACAGCGGATCACCCAGTCACCGACCGTCTTCGTCTCCGGCCGGCCGGCATCGTCGGACGACGCGGCCTGCTGCGCCGCCGCCCCACCGGCTGTGACCAGGCAGGCCGCGAAAAGAAGGCCGGCCGCCGCCAGGAATTGCTTCATTGTTGAAACCTCAGTTCGGCTTGGCAGGCGCGCTGTCCTTGGCGGGCTTGGCCTTGGCCTTGGCCTGCGCCACCATGTCGTCATGGGCCTGGGCGAAGCCCTTGAGCGAGAATTTCAAGGCGTAGCTCTTGCCGTTGTCGGCCCAGATGTTGAGCTTGGCATCGGCTCCGGATTTGACCAGGGATTCGATCATCGCATTGTCTGGCGCCAGCTGCACAAAACAGCCCTCACGGGTGCACATGCGGTATTTCATCACCGGCGAGGTGAAGCTGTCGGTCTGGATGGTGATGCCCTTGGGGATACTCACTTCCAGCGGGACGGTGATCTGCAGCAGATGGCGGTCCATGCTGGGGGCATAGGCCAGCGAGATGGACAGGATGCGCTGGCGGGTATTCTGGTCCGCCATTTCCTGGAACACGTCGCAGGGGTTGGCGTTTTGCACCGCAAAGCAGCGCACCTGCCAATCGCCGACAGTCTTGATTTCGGGCGGGCTGGGCGGGACAGCGCCCTGCTGTGCGCTGGCCGCGCCGCAAACCGAAAGCAGGCCGGCAAAGACGCCGGCGGAGAGGAATTTGCTGTTCACGACCACAGTCTCCAGAACCAGTTCTGACGCCGCGCGTCGGCGCTTTTCCACGCGCTCAGCGACTTCTGATAGCCCTTGAACGAGATCGGCACCGCCACCGGCTTGCCGTCCAGCCCGGCGAACATCACCTGGGCGTCATCGGAATTCTTCAGCGCCGCGGCCAGATTGTCGTCAAAGGGCGTGGTGGCGATGCAGCCCATCGTGTTGCAGGTGCGGTACTGGTAGATCTTGACCGGATCCTTGCCGATCTTAAGCCCCATGCCGGCTTCCAGCGCCACGCCCAGGGGCAGCATGAATCCCAGGAGCTGCTTGCCGTCCTTGTCGGTGCTGATGGAGGCGCGGCCCACGGTGTTGGGCGTGCCCTGCGACTTGTCCACCACATCGGTGGAGAGCTCGCAATGCACCTCCTTGGTTTCGGCCGCGGGGCAGGCAATGCGCCAATCATCATAGGTGACGAGGGAGGCTTGGTGGATGTTGTACAAGGCCGCTCCGCGCCCCATCCAGCCCAACAGCAGGCCGACCAGCAACGCGGCACCGCCTATAATCAGACGTTCAATTTTCATGGTTCGGTTTCGCTTTAATTTCTCGCTTTTGCCCGCAAAAACCGCCGGTTGGCGGCAAGGGGCGAAAAGACCGGGGCAGGACCTACCAGATCAGCCGGGCAAAAGAAACGCCCTCTTGAAAACAGCCTGAAAACCAGTTGCCGCATGACGGGAATTTTAGCCGGCGGGACCGCCTTTTGGGCCTACTTCTCGGCCAAAAGCACCGGCTTTTCCCGGTAAAAGTCCGGCCAAACCTGTCTCAAGGCACTGATCTTGGGCAGGTCATTGACCCGGATGTAGGTCGAGCCGGGATTCTTGACCAGATAGTCCTGGTGATAGTCCTCGGCCGGATAGAAACCCGATAGCGGCTCGACCCGGGTGGCGATGGGGACGGCAAAGACATGCGCCCCATCCAGCTGGGCGATATAGGCCTTGGCCGTTGCCGCCTGCTCCGGGGTGGCGGCGAAGATTTCGGAGCGGTACTGGGTACCCTCATCGGGGCCCTGGCGGTTCACCTCGGTGGGATCATGGGCCACCGAGAAATAGATGCGCAGCAACTGACCGAACGTCACCTGTTTGGGATCGAAGGTGATCTGCACCGACTCGGCATGGCCGGTGTCGCCGTCACTGACCCGGTCGTAATAGGCCGTCCCCCGGCCGCCGCCGGAATAGCCCGCCACCACCTTGGTGACGCCTTTGACATGCTCGAACACGCCCTGCTGGCCCCAAAAGCAGCCGCCCGCCAGCACCGCAACCTCGCGAAAGGCAGGATTGGCGGGATCGGACTGGGCGGCGGGAATCTGCTTGTCCAGATCACCGGCGGAAGCGGAAGGGATCAGCAAGGGAACGGCAAGCGCCGTAACGGCGGCGGCCATCAGCAGAACGAGCGGTTTTGCGGTCATGGTGTCTTTCCGGGCTTTCTACGCCAGTTACTTCGCGCGGATCACTCAACGGTTACGCCAGGCTTCCGGCGGCTTCCCGGATCGCATCATAGACCAAATCCAGCTCCCGCGGCGTCACGCAATAAGGCGGCATGACGTAAATCGTATTTCCCAGGGGACGCAGCAGGATCCCGCGGCCCAAGAAGAATTTGGTCAATTCCGGCGCCACGTTGGCCAGATAACCCGGATCGGCGACTTTCAGGTCCATGGCGGTGATGGTGCCCTGGCGGCGGAGATTGTGAAATCGCGCATCGCCTTGGAAACCGGCCAGACAGGCTTCCTGCGCCTGCGCCAAAGCCGCGATGCGCTGCCTGACCGGTTCGTCACGCCATATTTCCAGATTGGCGCGGGCGGCGGCGCAGGCGATGGGGTTGGCGGTGAAGGAACTGGAATGAAAGAAGGTGCGGCTGCGGTCGGTTGAATAATGCGCCTGGAAAATTTCCTCCTGGCACAGGGTGGCGGCCAGCGGCAGGCTGCCGCCGGTAAGGCCCTTGGACAGGCAAAGAATATCGGGAGAAATCCGCGCCTGTTCGCAGGCGAAAAGCGTCCCGGTGCGGCCGAAGCCCGTCATCACTTCGTCCAGGATCAACAAGGTGCCGCTGTCACGGCAGATTGCCGCCATGTCAGCCAGGACCTCCGGCGCATAGACCAGCATGCCGCCGGCGCCCAAAATCAGCGGCTCGACGATCAGCGCAGCGGCGTCCGCCGCCGCTTGCTTGAGTTGCTCCAGCGTTTGCCGTTCGCGGCCCGGGGCGGGAAACGGCAGGCGCACCACGTCAAAGAGAAGCGGCGTGTAGGCGGCATTGAACACGCCCCGCGCGCCCGCCGACATGGTGCCGATGGTGTCGCCATGATAGGCATGCTCAAGCGCGATGATGCGGGTGCGGTTCTTGTTCTGGTTCTTCCAGAAGCCCAGCGCCATTTTCAGCGCCACTTCCACCGCGGTGCTGCCGCTGTCGGAATAGAACACACGCGCAAGTCCCTTGGGCGCCATCCCGGTCAGTGCGCGCGCCACATCTTCCGCCGGCTGATGGGTAAAGCCCGCGAAGATCACCTGGTCCAGGGCATCGGCCTGCTTCTGAATGGCGGCGACAATTTTGGGATGGCAATGGCCATGGGTGATCACCCACCAGGAGGAAATGGCGTCGAGCAGTCTGGTTGGGCGCCCCTCCCCCGAGGGGGCCATGTCCAGCCAGGCACCCTCGCCGCGCGTCACCAGGGGCGCATCCGAGGTCAGCGCATGTTGGGTAAAGGGATGCCAGATGGGAGAGCTCACGCGAAATCCGCCGGATTGAAGGCTTTGACAAAGCCAATCGCCAACCCGGCCGCGGTAAGCGGCGTGATGACCGGCAGCCGGCCCAAGCGTCTCACCTTGCCTGTCTCGGTGATGATCTTTTCGCTTTCGTCATTGGCTTCGCCGATGAAAGCGACGCCATGCAGGGGAATGTTTCGCGCGCGGATGGCCTCAAGGGACAGCAGGGTGTGGTTGATGGTGCCGAGCCGGGTGCGGGCGCACAGGATCAAGGGTATGCGCCAGCGGGCAAAGACATCGATGAACAAGGTTTGACGGGTGAGCGGCACCATCACGCCGCCGGCGCCTTCGATCACCAAAGGTCCTGGCGGCGGCACAAGCAAAGCCGGATCGATCGTAATACCCTCTTCCGCCGCGGCCTGGTGCGGCGAGGCTGGCAGCTTGAGGCGGTAAACTTCTGGCACTATCTCCACATCGGCGAGCTGCGTCACGGTCTCGCTGTCGCCGGGAATGCCGGATTGCACCGGCTTCCAGTAGCGCGCCCCCAGCATCCCGGCCAGACCGGCGGCGAACACGGTCTTGCCGACATCTGTGTCGGTACCGGTGACGACAAATCTCACTTTGACAATCCTTGAGGCGATTCTGGGCGCGCCACCTCGGCTTGCAGATCGGCGAACAGCGCATCCAGCTGTTGCGGGGTGACATGCAAGGTGAGCGCCAGCCGCAGCCGCGCGGTGCCTTCCGGCACGGTGGGGGGCCGGATGGCGCGGATGTCATGGCCTCGCGCCTGTAGGGCATCGGCGATGGCGACGGCCCGCCGGTCCTCGCCCAGAATGATGGGCTGGATTTGAGAGCCGGAGACCGGCAATCCCAGTCTGCGCAAGCCATCCTCGGCATGACGGATCAGTCCGCGCAATTGCGTGCGCTCCTGCTCGGCGCCGGCCGAAATCTTCAAGGCGGCGCGCACCACCGCCGCCATCAAGGGCGAGGGCGCGGTGGAATAGATGAAGGCGCGGCCGCGATTGACCATGAAGTCGCGATACAGTTTGGGCAGGCAGACCAATGCACCCGCCGCGCCCAGCCCCTTGCCGCATGTGTGCAGCGAAATGATGTTGGGAGCGCCCTCATAGCGCGCACCAAGTCCCCTGCCCTGGTCGCCATGCACGCCGGTGGCATGGGCTTCGTCCAGCACCAGCATGGCATCGTGTTTTGCCGCCAGCGACACCAGATCGGCAAGCGGCGCGCCATCGCCGTCCATGGAATAGAGCGTCTCGACCGCGATCCATACCTGTCCCTTGCCACCGGCCGCGCGCCACCCCCTGATGATGGCATCCATCGCGCCGGCGTCATTGTGCGGCGCCTCGATGGCCTGGATGCGGCCCGGCTCCAGCCCATCGCGGAAGCTGGCATGGATCAGGGAGTCGTAAACAATCAGGTCCCCGCGACGCGGCAAGGTGGCGGCGATGGCGGCATTGGCGGCAAAGCCGGTGGCAAAATACAGGGCCGTCTCACTGCCGAAGAAGCTGGCGGCTTCCTCTTCCAGCGCCTCATGTTCGGGATGATTGCCGCGCAACAGCCGCGAGCCGCCCGCGCCCAAAGGCACGCCGCGCGCCAGCGCTTCCGAGGCGGCGCGGCGCAGGGCATCGGACTCGGCCAAGGCCAGGTAGTCGTTGGAGGTGAAATCCACACCGCGCGTGGTGGTAAGCGCGCGCAGCCGCCCCTTGGCGGCCAGCGAGTCCAGCACGGTCTTGTGCGGGTCCATCATGGAGCGCATGGATTCCACACGTCCAACTAAAGGGCAAGCACGCAGCGCGAGGGATTTTGCGGCCTGAGCAGGAGCGAGGAGCGATGTGGGCAGATAAGCCCATGAGCGACCTCGCGACGAACTCAGGACGCAAAAGAACCGCGCTGCTAAAGAGCGTTATCGCCTGTCTCGCCGGTACGCACCCGGTGCGCAGCCACAATATCCATCACAAAAATCTTGCCGTCACCGATCTTGCCGGTGCGCGCCGCCCGGGTGATGGCGGCGATGGCGTCATCCACCCGCTCGTCCGGCAAGGCCACTTCGATCTTCAATTTGGGCAGGAAGGAAATGGTGTATTCGGCACCGCGATAGATTTCGGTGTGGCCCTTTTGACGGCCATAGCCGCGCACTTCGGTCACGGTCATGCCGGCGATGCCGATTTCGGTCAGGGCCAGGCGCACGCTGTCCAGGCGATGCGGCTGGACGATGGCGGCAATGAGTTTCATGGGCCAGCTTCCTTCTAAAAACTTGTCCTAACGATTGATGTGATAGCCGGTCTCGCCATGGGTGGCGAAATCCAGGCCCTGGGTTTCATGCTCCCGGTCGACGCGCAGGCCCACCAGCATGTCGGCCAGCTTGGTGATGACAAAGGTTGCGATGGCGGAGAATAGCGCCGCCGACACCACGCCAATGGCCTGGACGCTGAATTGTTCCAGCACCGGATGATTGAGAGGCCCGCCGCCCGCGCCCGCCAGCGCCACAAAAGGCAAAAGCAAGGTGCCCATCGCGCCGCCCACGCCATGAACACCCAAGACGTCGAGGGCGTCATCCACGCTCATCACGCGCTTCACCGCCCAAACCGCGGTGTAGCAGACGCAACTCGCGGCGGCTCCCAGCAGGACCGCGCCCAAGGGGCCCGCGACTCCGGCGGCCGGGGTGATGGTGGCCAGGCCCGCAATGGTGCCGGTGACCGCGCCCACCAGGCTGGGCTTGCCGAACTTTATCCATTCGATCGCCATCCACACCAAGGTGGCGCTGGCCGCCGACAGATGGGTCGCCAGCATCGCCATCCCGGCATCGGCGCCGGAGGACAGGGCGCTGCCGGCATTGAAGCCGAACCAGCCCACCCAAAGCAGCGAGGCGCCCACCATCACCATCCAGGGCGCATGCGGCGGGCGGATGCCATGGGGAAACTCATGCCGTGGCGCGATCATCCAGGCGATCACAAGCGCGGAGACGCCGGCGGTGACATGCACCACAATGCCGCCGGCAAAATCCATCACGCCCTTCTTGGCGAGCCAGCCGCCGCCCCAGACCCAATGCGCCACCGGGGCGTAGACGATCAGCAGCCACAGCGCCGAGATCAGCAGCACGGCGGCGAAACGAATGCGCTCGACATAGGCGCCGATGATCAAGGCAGGGGTAATGACCGCGAAGGTCATCTGGAACATCACATAGACGCTTTCGGGGATGTGGGTGCCGGGATGGGCGGCGCCACGCGTCAGCCCGCCGAGCAAGAAGGCGGCGCTGTCGCCGAGCCAGTCGCCGTCACCGCTATAGGCCAGGGAATAGGCGCAGGCGAACCACAAGACCGAACACAGCGCCGCCACTGCGGCGCACTGCACCAAGACCGACAGGATGTTCTTGGCCTGGACCAGTCCGCCATAAAACAAGGCCAGGGCCGGCAGGGTCATCAGCAGGACCAGCGCTGTGGCGGTCAGCATCCAGGCGGTGTCGGCGGCGTTGATCACTGTCCCCTGCCCCATTCTCCAGCAACCCCTTTTGGCAGGGATTGCCTATTTCGAAGGCAGATTGTCTAGAATCTATACTGATCGCAAGATGAACGCCGGCGTAATGCGCTGTTTTCCACGGCCAAGTCCTCCGGGCCCCGGTCGTGTCAAAGCCGCGGACCCCATGATAAGAGCGCGGAATGAAAACCATCCCCCATCTGATTGCCGGAAAAGCCCTGGCCGGCAGCGGCCACACCCCGGTGTTCAATCCCGCCACCGGCGAACAGACAGGCCAGGTCGCGGCGGGCGGGGTGGCCGAGATTGAGGCCGCGGTGACGGCGGCCAGAAAAGCCTTCCCATCCTGGGCCGCCGCCACGCCCACCCGCCGCGCCAAGGTGATGTATGAGATGCGGCGGTTGCTGGAGGCGCGCAAAGACGACATCGCCCGCGCCATCAGCGACGAACACGGCAAGACTCACACCGACGCCTTGGGCGAAGTGGCGCGCGGCCAGGAAGTGGTGGAATTCGCCTGCGGCATCCCGCAGCTGCTGAAAGGGGCTTTCAGCAAGAATGTCTCCAGCGGCGTGGATTGCCATGACGAGCGCCAGCCTTTGGGCGTGGTGGCGGGCATCACCCCGTTCAATTTTCCCGCCATGGTGCCCTTGTGGATGATGCCCGTGGCGCTGGCCTGCGGCAACGCCTTTATCCTCAAGCCCTCGGAGCGCGACCCGTCCGCGCCCAATCTGCTGCACGATCTCTGGCGCGAGGCGGGATTGCCGGACGGCGTGCTGCATGTGGTGCATGGCGGCAAACAGGCGGTCGACGCCATTCTGGATCATCCGGGTATTGCTGCTGTCAGTTTTGTCGGCTCCACCCCGATCGCGGAGCATGTCTATGCGCGCGGCTGCGCGGCCGGAAAGCGGGTGCAGGCCTTGGGCGGCGCCAAGAACCATCTGGTGGTAATGCCCGATGCCGACCTCGATCAGGCGGCCGATGCCTTGATGGGAGCGGGCTACGGCTCGGCGGGTGAGCGCTGCATGGCGGTGTCGGTGGCGGTGCCGGTGGGCGAGAAAACCGCCGATGCCCTGGTTGCCAAGCTGAGGCCGCGGGTGCAGGCGTTGAAGATCGGGCCTTCCACCGACGCGAGCGCGGAAATGGGCCCTTTGGTGACGCGCGCCCATCGCGACAAGGTCTCTTCTTATATCGACTCTGGCGTGGCGGAAGGCGCCGAGCTGGTGGTGGACGGCCGCGGCCTGAAGCTTCAGGGTTATGAAAACGGTTTCTGGCTGGGCGGCACCTTGTTCGACCGCGTCACGCCTTCCATGCGCATTTACCGGGATGAGATTTTCGGGCCCGTTCTCTCGGTGGTGCGCGCCAAAACCTACGAAGAGGCGGTCGGCCTGATCAACGCCAATCCCTTCGCCAACGGCACTGCGCTTTTCACCCGCGATGGCGACGCGGCGCGCGACTTCGCCGACCGTATCCAGGTGGGCATGGTGGGGATCAATGTGCCAATTCCCGTGCCGGTCGGCTTTCACGCCTTCGGCGGCTGGAAATCCTCGCTGTTCGGCGCGCATGGCGTTTACGGGCCGGAAGGCGTACACTTCTATACACGGCTGAAGACGGTAACTTCGCGCTGGCCGGCCGGTATTCGCGCGGGCGCGCAGTTCCATTTTACCGAGCGGTAGAAACGAGGGAACGCCTGAAACGTTTTGATCTCATGCGTTGGAAACTTGTCCTGGCAGTTCTGTTCTTGGCCACGCCGGTTGTGGCGCAGCCGACCGCGCCGACCGCCTTCTGTCCTTATGGCCAGACTTGCCAGAATGGCGCGCCGCCCGTGCCCTTTCCGGTGATCAATCCCGTCCAGGGCCTGAACAATGTGCTGACCCTGCCTCTCAGGAACAATCAGCCGCCGCCGCCAACGGCCGTCTACAGCGCCCCTATCGCCACGCCGCCCCCGGTATTGCCGCCGCAACACTGAAAGAGCCTTGCAAGGCGAGCGTTCGCGATCTGAGATAGCGGTATCAAAAGAATGAAGCGGGGAGGCTTCGTCATGCTCGCAATCAAAATCGCGCCAGCGTTGGCAATGGCGGGGTTGGTGACGGCAGCACTTATGCAATCTTGGGCGCAAACCCTGCCCACGCCGGAAGAACGCGCCGCGATCCTTGCCGCCTCGTCCGCCGAGCGCGACCGTGAAGCCAGGCTGCTGGGCATCACCGAGATGCAGCATCCCTTCACCGCCTATGACATCGGCAAGCCCGGCAATGCCAATTACGACGAGGCCAAGGCCAATCCCTATCCCCAACTGCCCAAACTGATGGTCCTGAAAGACGGCACCAAAGTCACCACGCGGGCCGCATGGCAAAAGCGCCGCGCCGAGATCAAGGCGATGTTCGACCAGGAGGTCTACGGAAAATATCCCGCCCACCTGCCCAAAGTGACCTGGACGGTGGACGATGTTTCCACCGCCGATGTCCAAGGCATTCCCGCCATCGTCAAGCATGTCACCGGCCATGTCGACAATTCCGCCTATCCCGCGATCAATGTGGACATCAAGCTGGATGTGGTGACACCTGCTTCGGCCAAGGGCAAAAAAGTGCCGGTGATTATCGGCGGCGGTTCTTTGCGGCCGCGTCCGGTTTTCCCGCCGCCGCCGCCCGGCGCGCCGGTGCACAAACTGAAATCGCCGGACGATCCGCCGGACTCCGGCAAGCTCTTGCTGGAGAAAGGCTGGGGCTTTGTCTGGCGCAACACCACCGATGTGCAGCCGGACAACGCCGCCGGCATGACCAAAGGCATCATCGGCCTGGCCAACAAGGGCCAGCCCCGCAAGCTGGACGATTGGGGCGTGCTGAAAGCCTGGGCCTGGGTCGACAGCCGGGCGCTGGATTATCTGGCGACCGATCCGGATGTGAACGCCAAACAGGTGGGCGTGTTCGGCCATTCGCGGGGCGGCAAGGCGGCGCTGGTGGCGATGGTGGAAGATCCGCGTTTTGCCATCGGCTATATCAGTTCCTCGGGCGGCGGCGGCGCCAATCTCTACCGCCGCAACTATGGCGAGCCCACCGCCAATCTCGCCAGCGTCACCGAATTCGACTGGTATGCCGGCAATTTCCTGAAATATGCCGCGGCCGGTCATTCCGCCAACGAGATGCCGGTGGATGCCCACGAATTCATCGCCTTGGTGGCGCCACGTCCGGTTTTCATCGGCGGTGGCGAATTGTGGACCGATGCGGATTATGCCCCGGGCGATGCCTGGCAGGATTCCAAGGGCATGTTCATGGCGGCCGCGGCCGCCAGCCCGGCCTGGGAAGTGCTGGGGCACAAGGGACTGGGCACCTCAACTTTCCCCAAGGTGAACACCTTGCTGGACAGCGGCGATGTCGCCTGGCGCCAGCATGAATATGGCCATACGCCGGCGCCCAACTGGCCCTATTTCATTCAGTTCGCCGCCAAATATTTCCGCTGACCTTGCGCGGACTGCGCCCGCAGGACGCAGGCAAGCGCCTTGGGACCCGACCGCCCCTGGGCTAGTGTTCCGCCATTCCCCAAAGACCGTCAGCATGCGGAAGACGTGCGAGGGAATGCCATGTTCAGGGGACCCGAAATGCGCAAGCTCACGCGACGTTTGATGCTTTCCACCACCGCCGCCGGTATGGCGCTGGCCGTGGCCCCGCCGTTGCGCGCCCAACCCGCGGCGGCAATGCCCTCCGATACAGACTGGCCGGTCTATGGCGGCAACCTGGCCTATTGGCGCTATCAGCCGCTGGACCAGATCAATGCCTCCAACTTCAACCAGCTGCAGGTGGCCTGGCAATTCAAGACCGACAATCTGGGCGCGCGCGCCGAAGCCATTCTGGAATGCACCCCGCTGGTGATCAAAGGCCGGCTGTTCGCTGCCGCCGGCTCGCGCCGCGATGTGATCTCGCTGGACGCGGCCACCGGCGAAATCCTCTGGGTGCATCGCAGCCCCGACGAGGGCCCGCGCGCCCGCAACGCGCCGCGCCAGCTTTCGGGGCGCGGCGTGAGCTATTGGAGCGATGGCGAGCAGGAACGCATCCTCTATGTCACCATCGGCTATCAGCTGGTGTCGCTGGACGCCAAGACCGGCCTGCCCGATCCCAATTTCGGCACCGGCGGCATGGTGGATTTGAAGCTCAATGACGATCAGGAGCTCGATCTGGATACGGCCGATATCGGCCTGCATGCCACACCGACTGTCTGCCGCAATGTGGTGATCGTGGGTGCCGCCCACACGCCGGGCAATACGCCCAAGGTCAAGAACAATGCCAAGGGCTATGTGCGCGGCTTCGACGTGAAGACCGGCAAGCGGCTCTGGATCTTCCACAACATCCCCAAGAAAGGCGAGTTCGGCTACGACACCTGGCTAAAGCCCGGCAGCGCGGAAGATGCGGGCAATGCCGGCGATTGGGCGCAGATTTCCGCCGACGAGGAATTGGGCCTGGCCTATCTCGGCATCGAACTGCCCACCGGCGACCAGATGGGCATCTACCATCCCGGCCCCAGCCTGTTCAGCGAAAGCATCGTGGCGGTGGACATCCAGACCGGGCAGCGCAAATGGCACTACCAGCTGATCCATCACGGGCTGTGGGATTACGATGTCTGCTGCGCCGCTATCCTGTGCGACGTGCCCCACAATGGCAAAATCATCAAGGCGCTGGCCCAGCCCACTAAGCAGAGCTTCCTCTATGTCTTGAACCGCGAGACCGGTGAACCGATCTGGCCGATTGTGGAAAGGAAAGTCGCCAAGGGCGAGGTGCCGGGCGAATGGTATTCGCCCACCCAGCCTTTCCCCACCAAGCCGCCGGCTTTCGACCGCCAGGGCACCAGCATCGACGATCTGATCGACTGGACGCCGGAATTGCGGCAGAAGGCGATTGCCGTGGCCAGCCATTACAAGCTTGGCCCGCTTTACACCCCGCCCATCGTGGAAAAGCCGGAAGGCCCTTACGGCGTTCTCAATCTTCCCGGCTATATCGGCGGCATCAACTGGCCGGGCGGCTCCTACGATCCGGAAACCCACACCGTCTACACCTATTCCCAGACCAATCCGATCGCCGTGGGCGGGTTGATCCCCAATCCCGATCACAAGATGGGCGAGTTCGACTATGTCCATGCCAACCTGCCCTCGCCGCCGGGTTTCCGCATCGGCGATCTGACGGTGGACGGCTTGCCCTTGTTCAAGCCGCCTTATGGCCGCATCACCGCCACCAATCTGGAGAGCGGGACGCAGAGCTGGCAGGTAGCCCATGGCGAAACGCCGGACGCAATCCGCAATCACCCCGCCTTGAAGGGATTGAAAATCCCGCGCACCGGCATGATCGGCAAAATCGGACCGCTCACCACCAAAGCGCTGGTGATCTGCGGCGATCCGCAGAGCTATACCGACGAGACGGGGCGCAAGGGTGCGCGGCTCAGGGCCTATGACAAAAAGACCGGCGAGGAAAAAGGCGCGGTATTCATGCCCGCTGAACAATCCGGCTCGCCGATGACCTATAGCGTGAAGGGCAGGCAGTTCATCGTGCTGGCGATCGGCGGACGGGGATTTTCCAGCGAATTCATCGCTTTTGCCCTGCCCGGCGGTGCGCCGCCGGAGCCGCGCCGCGGCGCCCCTCGCAGCGACGCCGATTAGTCCGCGCTTAAGCCGGAGGCACCCATCCGCTAGAGTGCGAGTCCGGGGGCGCCATGTTCGAATATCTGGGGGTTTTGATCGCGGTCATTCTGGGCCTGGCGCTGACGCATCTGGTGCGCGGCCTGGCCAAGCTGATCCATGTGCGGCGCACGGCGAAAATCTGGTGGCCGCATGTCCTGTGGACCATCAACATCATGATCTTCGTGCTGGCGCTGTGGTGGGGGATGTTCTGGTGGACCCATCTGCGGGAATGGACCATCCTGGAATTCTTCTTCATCACCACCTATTGCACCATTCTGTTCCTGCTGGCCGCGATACTCTATCCGCCGGAATTCCCCGAACAGATGGATTGCGGGCAATATTTTTTCGACAACAAGAATTGGTTCTTCGCCATCCAGATCGCGGCCTGGCTGCTGGATGTTCCGGAGACCCTGGCGAAAAGCTTTTCGCACCTGCGCGACGTGCCGCCGCAATATTTCGTCTATATTCCGGTCATGCTGGCGATCTGCATCATCGGCCTGGCCAGCAACAACCGCCGGGTGCAGGCCGCCCTGCCGGTCGCATGGCTGGCGGCAACCTTGAGCTACCTGACCCTCACCTCGCTGGACAAAATCGTGGCGCGCTAGTTTCGGCTAGTTCGCCGGCACCAGCTTGAGCAATTGCCCAGTTGCTGGCGTCGTCTCCGTGATCGCCGCGCCGCCGCTGTCGGTCAGCACATAGACCGCGCCGTCGCTGCCCATCCGCACGTCCCGGAAACGCTGCTTCATGTCGGTGAACAGAGCTTCCTCTTCCACGATCTTGCCATTGACCAGCTTGATGCGGTCGAGCTGACGGCCGTTGAGCATGCCGACAAACACGCTGCCGGCCCAGGCCTTGGAATTGCCCTGATAGAAGGCCAATCCGCTGGGGGCGGTGGAGGGCGACCAGAAATAGACCGGCTGCTCCATCCCCGGCTTGGCGACGACGTCATCCCCGATCGGCTTGCCGGGATAGTCGATGCCATGGCTGATGATGGGCCAGCCGTAATTGGCGCCTTTTTTGATCAGGTTGAACTCGTCGCCGCCGCGCGGGCCATGCTCGACTTCGTACAATTGGCCATCCGGCGCAAACGCGAGTCCTTCCGGGCTGCGCAGGCCGATGGCCCAGATTTCCGGCAGCGCGCCTTTCTGGCCGGCGAAGGGATTGCCCGGCGCAGGCGCCCCGTCCTTGGTGATGCGGATCACCTTGCCGAGATGGGTGTCGAGATATTGCGCCACCGGCCAGGGACGCGTCCCCGCATTGTCGCGGTCGCCGATGGTGACATAGAGATAGCCATCCTTGCCGATGGCGATGCGCCCGCCGGTCTTGGTGCCCGCCGCCAAGGTCTGGTCGTTAGGTGCAAACGGCAAGGTCTTGAGCAGGACTTTCACATCGCGGATGGCGAGCGCATTTTCATCCAGCACGGCGCGGGCGATGGCCGTGTTGAACACGATCTTGTCCAGATATTCGAAGTAGGTGAAATAGATAGTGTGGTTGCGGGCAAAATCGGGGTCCAGCACCACATCCAGCAACCCGGTCATCGGGGTCGAGACATGAAGCCCCTCCAGCCCCTTGAGCGGCTCCGAGAGCGTGTTCTTGCCCACGAGGCGGAACGCGCCCGGCAAACGCTCGGTCACCAGGACATTGCCGCTGGGCAGAAGGGCGCTGGCCCAACTGGCGTGCAGCTTGTCGGTCAGCACCGTCACCGCAAAATCGGTGGCGTGGTGATAGGGCGCGCGGGTCTGTTCCGGGAATTGCCGCGTGTCCGCCTTTTTCTCCGGCACCCGTGCATCGATGGGCTGGCCTTCGACCGTGCCGTAAGCGGGCGTGCGCGGCAGGCCGCCCGCATTGTAATCGGGCGCGGGAGCCGCTGGGCGGGGCTGGGGCTGGGCGGGCGGCGGGGTCTGCGCCCAAGCCGGCATCGTTACAGGAACGGTTGCCAATGTCAGCGCGAGTAAAAATCGTTTCATGCCACCCCCCAGGCTTTTGTTTTGCGGCATTAAAGCCGCCATGGCGCGCCCCGGCAAGGGTAGCCGAAACCCGCTTTTTTGTGCGATGCTGGTGGCGTGGATATTGCGCGGGTAAGCAGATGAAATTTTCAGTCGTCGCCGCTTTGTTGGCGGCCGTGGCGCTTGCGGGCTGCATGGGCCCGGAAGGCAATCCCGACCGGTCGGCCTATGCCAACGAATCCGGCGGCGCCATGTCGGTGACGCCCCAGACCGTCGGCACGGTCCACTATGATCCCTATGGCAAGCCGGCGCCCTTTGCCGACATGCAGGCGGGCGCGGTAGCGCTCAATCCGCCCTCGCCCGGTCCCGGGATGGCGCCGATGCCCCTGCCGCCGGCCTATCCGCCGCGGCGCTAGAGCGTCTTCGCCACCCGGCTGAGAATCTCCACCGACTTGCAGCGCGCGGCGTGATCGAAGATCTGTGCCGTGACGATGATCTCGTCCGGGCGGTAGCGGCCGATGAATTCCGTCAAACGCCGGGCGATGGTATCGGGTCCGCCTACCAGGGAATGGCGGGTGGCGTTCTTGACCACCGCCAGGCGCTGCGGATCGAGCTTTTCCTCATAGCCGGGAATGGGCGGCGGCAACGGCGTGTCGATGCCCTGCAGGGCGCTGGTGAACAGCAGCCGCGCCTCGTCATCGCTATCCGCCGCCGCCAGCGCCATCGACAGCATGACTTGCGGTTTCTGCAGAGTGCGTGACGCCGTGAACCGGCCACGATAGGCGGCCAAGGCCACCTCCAATTGATCCGGCGCGAAATGGGAAGCGAAGGCAAAGGGCAGCCCCAGCCCGGCGGCGAGTTGGGCGCCGCCCAGGCTGGAGCCCAAAATCCATACCGGCACGCCGGCGCTTTCGCCGGGAATGGCGCGCACTTTTTGCCCCGGCGCGGCGGGGCCTAGGAAAAACAGCAGCTCCTGTACATCGCGGGGAAAATCGGCGCCGTCATTTGGCGTGCGCCGCAAGGCCTGCAGGGTGGCCGCGTCACAGGGAATGCCGCGCCCCAATCCCAGATCGATGCGGCCGGGATGAAGCGCGCCAAGCGTACCGAACTGTTCCGCCACCATCAGCGGCGCATGGTTGGGCAGCATGATGCCGCCCGCGCCGACGCGAATGTTTTTGGTATGGGCAGCGACATGCGCCATCAGCACGGCGGTGGCGGCGCCCGCCACGCTGGGGGTGTTGTGATGCTCCACCAGCCAGTAGCGGTGATAGCCCAGCCGCTCCGCCAGTTGGGCCAGTTCCAGCGTTTCGCGAAAGCTCTGGGCGGGATTGCCGCCCAGCTTGACAGGTGTGAGATCGAGAATGGAAAGCGGGATCATGTGAGTCATGACCCTAGCCGAAGCGGGCCGGGCTCGAAAGTTCCCTGCAAGTTTAGCGATTCGCGGAAGGTCCAAGCACCTGAGCATTTGTCAGGAACCGCACTTTGCCTGGGCCGGCGGCTCTGGCAGGTAAACCTTTTAAGGGCGTGTTAAACATGGCGCTGCATCATTTGCGGCGTAGTCCAGGGCAGCGCGCCAAGCGTGGATACGGTCACCGACATCGCATGGACGGTTGAAGGCCGCGCCGCCGAACCCGAGATCGCGGCCGCCAAGCTGCATGTCCTGCATCTGGATCCCATCAAGGACAAGCTGGGCGACAAGTGGAGCAAATTATCCGGCCTGGTGCACAAGCTGTTCGAAAAGGCGCTGCGCAATGTGCAGGGACCGTCCGACCATTTCCTGCTGGTCGACGAGATGTCCTATGTGGTGACCTTCAACACCCTCTCGCTGGAAGCCGCCAGCCTGGCTTGCGCCTCGGTGGCGCGGGAAGTCTGCGAATTGCTGTTCGGCGCGGAAGCCGATGACATAGCGGTGCGTGGCCTGGTCGGGCTGGTGCCCAAAAGCAGCGTGAAAACCATGGCCGGCGGCGCCATCGCCGAGTTGTTGGAGCGCCGCGGCGGCGAGTTCATCGTCCGGCCGGCGGAAAGCCATGTCGCCAGCCATGAAGTCCGCAGCACCAAGATCGCGCCACCGCCCGTGTCCGTGCCCGGCGGATGGATCCACCATGCCGAAAGCCTGTTCGCCAAATCCGGCACCGCGCTGGCGCTGTTTCCGGTGTGGGACCTCAAGAGCCGCAAGAGCGCATCGCTGCACATGGCGGGTTATTCGCCGTCCGCGGAAAAGGCCCCCTGCTCCATGCGCCGGCTGTTCAAGCAGGCGCATGACGCCCATTTCGTGGAGCATGAAATCGCCGTGTTGCAGGCGGCGGCGGAATATGCCCAGCGCGTCCATCGCGCCGGCAAGGTCTGCGCCGTGGGCTTGGGCGTCAGCTACGAGACCCTGTCGGGCCTGCATGCCCGCATCGCCTATATCGGGGCGCTGAAATCGGTCGTCACCATCCCCTCCTGCCCGATCCTGCTTCGCATCGAGCGGGTGCCCGGCGGCACGCCGCATGGCCGCATCGCCGAGATCGTCAACATGCTCTCCATCCCCAATATCAAACCGACGGTGGAGTTCCTGGAGCCGCGCGATCTCGCCAATCTGGACATAAGATTGGGCGCGGCGGGCATCGGCTGGAGCATCACCAATGAGGATACGGCCAGTGTGAAGCTGGCAGTACACAGACTGGTGCAGCGCGCCGCGACCCAGAAGGCTTTCTCTTTTGTGCAGGGTTTGAAAAACGACGAGCTTGCGGCAGCGGCGCAGGAATCCGGCATCCGTTTCGGCGCCGGCAGTGTGCTGGGCGCGCCGCTGTTGTTGAACGCATCAGACCCCGTGCCGAATTTCCCGCTGGGGAATTAGACTAGGGGGCCGCAAGGCGAAGGCTTCGGCAACGGATCGACTCGACTTGCTGGCGTAGAAATGGGGAATAGGTATCGTGTCACCGTATTTCACGTATTTCACCGTATTTCACAGGCGAACGAGAAAACTGGAGAAAACACTTGTGAGCGCCAATAAGATTGTTGTTCCCGCTAATCTCGATCGTTTGCTTACTCCCGCTTTACGCCTCCTCATTCAGCAGCTTCCCTTTTGGAGATGGTTTGGCATCGGGATAGCCATACTCATTATGTATGGACCCGTGGTTGGTCGTCACATCGATCATAATGGCTGGAGATATCTGATCCTGCCGCTCATCGGCCCACCGCTCACCGCCCTTTACTACAACTTTAAGCCGCCAAACCCGTATGCCAGATCTTCCGCTCGCATGGAGGGGCTCGAGGGATATGACAGAAAAGATGCTAAGGCCGCGCAATTAGTGACCATCTTCCGGTCACGGGCTGCCAGAGTGGCAACTTGGAGGGCGGCATTGAATATTTCAATGATCGAGTTCGCAGCGATGGCAATCCTGCTCCTCGGTTGCTTGGTAAATGCTGACGTACAGTGGACTTTTTCATCATATTGGCTATGGCAAGGTTTTATTGGATGCTGCCTTGGCTCATTCATTGCGGTATCAAGCGATTTGTTCGCGTGGGTGTTGCGGACATGGATTGAATCCGCACACACCTGAATTCCTCGATGAAAATGGTCCGTGAATTCCGGCGACAGGATACCTATTCCCGTTTTTTCAAAGCACAAGTACTGCGTATCCTGCCCCTGTAATCCTGAGCGGCGGTGGGGTAGAATTTGCTGATGCCTGCTCGAAAAACTGTAAAGGTCGGGGATGTCTTATCAATTCCCATTGTTGATGGCCTATGCGCAACTGCGCAGGTTTTGGTAAAAAGGGCTATTCTTCACGTAGTTATTTTTTCTGAGCTGAGACAATGTGGGTCCATCAGTATTGAGGCAGAGACCTCCAGTTCACCTGTCCTGGCTGGCTGGACGATGGACGCAAAAGTATATCACGGTTACTGGGAAATTATTGGCAAATCCATGCCAGCGGATTGGTCTGATCTAAAGAAAAATTACAAAGTTGAGTACGCTGGGAAAATCTGGGTCGAAGATTTTGACGGCAGACTGCTCCATCCTGCCTCTAGAAGCGAAATCGAAAATCTTTTCAACAGATCGTCATATTCGCCTGCGAGCCTTGAGCAAGCAATTCGCGCATTCCACAAATTGGAGCCCTGGGATTCCAAATTCGACGATCTGTTAATTCCGAAATCGAATTCCGAGAACACTATGCCGAACTGAGCCGGTAGAAGAATTCAGAAGAATTCCGGGGACACAATACTTAAGGCGACACGAATTCCGGCGAATTCCGGCGACAGGATACCTATTCCCCAGCTTCGGGTTGCCGGTCGCTATCCGCCGACGCGTCGCCCCGTATTGAGTTCCCCACCCGCTTACTTCCCCGAAGCGCCGCTGCCGCCCGCCGCGCCCAAGGCCGCCGCCGGACGCGCCAGGCGGATGCTGGTATGCGGCAGAACCCAGTTGGCCTTGGCGTCCTTGCAGGCCAGGCCCGGATAGCGCCGCTCGTCGGCGCGCAATTCGAAATGCCGGCAGGATTGGCCGTTGCCCGCCACCGCCGCTTCGTGCGGCGACAGGGCGGCAAAGACATGGATCTCGAAATGCTGGTCCACCCCGGTGCTGGACCATTGGATGGGCGCGGTGCCGCCGTCGTCCAGGGCATGGGTGATGGCCCAGTCCAGCCCGGCGCGCGCCGGGGGCGGCCAGTCGGCGGTGGACGGGCGCACCGCCACGATGCCGCGATCCTGGTCCCATTGCACGCTGCGCTCATGGGTGGCGCTGTCCACGCCGCCATCGGCGAAGATGATGCTGTCGCCCGCCGCCACGGTGATGGACTGGGATTTGGCCAGCTGCGCCACCACGCTGTTGAGCATGTCGGCCAGCGCGAAGGTCAGCCGGCCATCCTCGGCAAGTCCGTGATCCTTTTGGAAGGCCTGGATGGCGCGGCGGGTCGCCGGTCCCAGCACGCCATCGGCCTTGCCGCCATTGTAGCCCAGTACGGCCAGCGCCCGCTGCGCCGCCAAGATGGTGCGCTCGTCACTGACCAGCTCCTGGCTGGGCGTGGACAAGGATGCCGGTTTCTCGGCCACCGCCACCGCCGGCGCGACATGCGCGGCCGCCGTCCTGGGCTGCGGCTTGACCTGCTGCGAACAGGAGGCGGCAGACAGGCCCAGCAGCAAAAGCCCGGTCAGTGCCGCGGCATGTCTGGTCGCCGTCATGCGACCTCCAACGCCGCGACCATGGGGGCGGCCGGAAAAATCAGCGCCACGCTGGTGCCTTGGCCGGGCGCGGAAACAATCTCCACCCTGGCATCGTGCAGATAGGCGGCGCGGCGGACGTAAGTCAGGCCCAGCCCCACGCCTTCATGCTTGCGCGCCAGCGAGGCATCGAGCTGGGAAAAGAAATCGGTAACGCCCGCCACCGACGCCATGCCGGGGCCGCGATCCGACACGGTGAGGACCAGACCGTCCCGCCCCGCGCGCGCGGCGATCATCACGCTGCCGCCCTGGCCGCCGAACTTCACCGCATTGGACACCAGATGGAACAGCGCCCGGTGCAGGCGCTTGAAGTCGCCGCGCACCGGCGGCAGCGACGCATCCAGCGCGGTCTCCAGCGTCACGCCCGCCTGATCGGCCAGCGGCTGGGCCTTGGCGATGGCCGCCTCAACCAAGTCGGGGACAAATATCTGGTCGCCGCCGTCCTTGAGCTCGGCGTCCATCTGGGTGATTTCCAGCACGTCATTGATCATATCCAGCAGCCGCACGCCGCTGCCGTGAATTTCGTGGAGATATTCGTCCCCTTTGGCCTTGAAGGCGTCGCCGCCGTCCTTCAGCAGGCTGGAAAAACCGATGATGGCGTTCAGCGGCGTGCGCAATTCATGACTCATGGTGGAGAGGAAGGCCGATTTGGCGCGGTTGGCGGTCTCGGCTTTTTCCTTGGCCAGCAACAGCGCGGCTTCCGCCGCCCGGCGCTGTTCCACTTCTTCGCTCAAGGCCTGGTTCACCGCCCGCAGTTCGGCGGTGCGCGCGATCACGGCGCGCTCCACCTCGCGCTTGCCCAGCACGGTTGCGGCCAGGCTTTGCGCCAGCAGCGTGGTGAGCGCCAGCACCAGCAGAGCCGCGCCCAGCGGCGCATAGAAACGGTTCAACGGGCTGCCATGCGCGGCCGAGCGCAGCAGCAGAGAGAAATTCTGGCCCGCCACCTGGAACGGCACCTGGCGGTGGAATTCGGCGCCGGCCAGCCATTGTTTCAAGCCCGCCGTCTTGCCCGCTTTGCCGGGAAGGAAAAGGGCCGGCGTGCCGCCATAGGCGATGGCCGCCTCAATCGGCGCGCGCGCGCCCATCGCATCCTCGACCACGCGCTGAAGCTGCAGCACGCCCAGCACATAGCCTTCCGGGCCTTCCGGCGAGCCGCGGCCATGCGGCGCCTTGGGCCGGTTCAAGGGAAAAGCCACCAGCACCATGGGCGGCTTGGCGCCTTCCACCAGCGCCTGGGTCACCGGCCGCGACGCCACTTGCCGGCCGGATTGCCGGGCCTGCTGGAACAGTTCGGCATAGGTGCCGGTGTTGGAAAGATCGACGCCGATAAGATCGCCGCTGCTTTCGAACGGCTCGACATAGGCGACCGGAAGATAGGCGGCGCGCGCGCCCGCATCGACCAGCCGCCCGGTGGCGGCAAGCTCGCGCAGCTTCAGGCCATAAAGTCCGTCGCGCTGCAGATTGGATTCAAACGCCTTGCGCTGCGCTTGCGCCAGTTGCGGCAGCCACAACACCGCCTTGAAGCCGGAATTCTGCGGCAGGATCTGGTGCGCGAAGGCGGAAAATTCCCAGCGATTGACGTCATGGGAGGCGCTGACGAAGGCGTGAATGGCGGCGAGCGATGTGACATGGCGTTCCACATCGCTCTTGAAGCTGGTGCTGTAATAGGCGGCATCGTCCTGGAACTGCCGCTGGTCGGCGCCGATATAGTAATCGCGCAGCACCAGGAAGACGCTGGCCGACAACAGAATGCCGGCGACCATCAAGGCGATGACCGGCAGAAAATCCGCCGATCCGCGCTTGCGCCCGCGCCTGTCCGGATTGCCGCTCCTGGGCACTGCCACCCGATGCCCCCTTCTGCCGGAAGAGCTTTAAAAATACGCGTGAATCTAACGCCGCGACGCTAAAGGGGGTGTTAAGCCGATCGCACATACGGGGTTCCGCCAAGCCTGTCCCGGCCTGGCACAGCCTGGCGGTGCGTCAGTTGGACTTGGCGGTGCAGGGATAGGCCGCGTGCAACGCATCGCCGACAAACTGGGCGGCGTCGAGGGACAGGCCTTCGGGATTGGCCTTGGCGAATTTCTGGAACGCCAGGATCGCCTGTTTCACCGTCATGGTCTGGGGACAGAAGCTGGCCAGCGAACTGGGCGGCAGCGGCCCGCCTGGTTCGGACAAGGGCGCCAGCGTGTCCGCGACGCCCGCGATATAACCGGTGCAATAGGGATTGTCGGTCTTGCAAAGCGCCAGCAGCCGCGCCGCGCTCATGAACACGCGCCCGCCATCGGCCCGCGCCGGAAGCGCGCAGGCCACGACCAGCAATGCGACCACCGCTTTGCGCACGCGCCTCTCCGCTGAACGGCTTATTCCAGCCTGTCCGCGCCGCTTTGCCAAGCGTGGGCGTTTAAGTCCTGTAAAATAAGGTTAAATGCGACGACTCAATGCGTTGGCCGTCAGGCGGTCATGTCCAGCAGGGTCTGGAACATGCCGGAGGAGGTTTTGAACACCGCCAGATTGGCGCGGAAACTTTCCCGCGCCTGGATCAGCTGGGTGAATTCGGTGGCGAGGTCGACATTGGGCATCGTCACCATGCCTTGCAGATTGGCGAAAGGCGCGCTCGGGTCATAGGCAAGGGTTGAAGCCGGCAGCCTGGGCTGAAGCGAGGCACTCACCCCGCCATCGGGCAGCGGGGTTTGAGAGACGGTAAGCGGCTGATAGGCGGCGGGCGCGCCGGGCGGCGCATCGGGCGCCGGCGCGGCGTCGTTCATGTTGGCGATATTGGAGGCGGTGGCGGTGAGCCACAAAGACGCCGCCGCAAGGCCCGAAGCCGCGATGCCAATGCCGTCATTCATGGCGCCGATCATGCGCCTCAGTTCTGAGCGCAAGGAAAAGCGGCCCTTGGGCATTTGATTAAAATTGTCCGGCATGGATGATGCAGCGCACTCTCGGAGATATCACCCGAGAACACCATGTCCCATACTGAAACAGACTTGGTCCTATCCCAGGACAATTTACCGCCCGAGATCGAACGCCGCCTGCAGGTGGAAGAACTCTGGGCCCGTCGCCTGGTGCTGGCCGAATTGATGAATGCCGAGCGGCTGCGGACCTATGCCGCCCGCCGCGCCCTGCTGTGGCCGACGCGCTTTCCCGCCATGGACATGATGGGAAAAGACCGGGTCGTGAAGGCAGGCGCGACGGTGGTGCAGATCAAGCAGCGCAAGGCGTTCGCGCCCGGCGCCTGAGCCGCATCTTCCAAACCCCAAAAACAAAAACGCCGGCGGATCCGCCGGCGTTTTCTTTTCTATTGAGCGAAGCTTCAGGCCCGCGCCAGCTTGCGGCGGCGCTGCAGCATCAGGAAGCTCAAACCCGCCAGACCCGCAATGGACATGGTCCATGTGCCCGGCTCAGGCACGGGAACATCGTTGGTGGCAACGACGCCGGTTCCGGAACAGGATAGTTGCCCCGGCGATCCGGTGCAGTTGTACCCGATGTCAGCTGCCCAGCGGGCGCCGCCATTGGACGGGAAAAGCCCCGCCGTCAAGGTAAGTCCGCCCGCCTTGGTGATATCAAAGACGATGGAATTTTCGGTCCCAGAGCCGCCACTGCTGGCATTCGGCGTAATAGCATAATTGAAATTGCCGAAACCCGGATCGCCGTAGTTTCCGTTCAAAGCGTCCACCGTGAATTGGCTCGCGTCGCTATGGACCGGCGCGTTTTGTGTGACAATGGTCACGCTGTCGGGGACAACCGACATGTCCCAGGCGATACCGACATGCGAACCCGTGGAGAGCAGATAATTCTTGGGCGCCAGCTGGATCGTGATCTCAACTGTCGTGGAGTTCACCTGATGGGCTTTGACGGTTCCATAGACGGTGCCGGCCGGAGCCAGCGAGCCGGCTTTCAGTGTCCATGTTAGGTCGGCGGAAGCCGGGACGGTGGTCGCCGCCAGGCCCAGGAGAGCCGCCAAAATTAACCCAAAACGCCGCATCATACGCCACCTACAGTAATCCGCCTGAATCACAAGCAATAAACGTGCCGAAAACCTAACCCCCTGTTAGCATGGGCTGTTATTTCAGCATAGCCGGGAACCCCGTCCAAATTGTAAATTTCCTTTACAAACAAAGACCTAGCGTCCGATCTGGGTCTCCCCGACCAGCTTGAGCTGGCTGGCCAGAAGATTTTTGGCCGCATCCAGATCACCAAAGCCGCCGCGTTTCACCAAAGCCTTCAAAATCGCCTGGGCCTCTTTGCGCTGGCCGGAGCCCTCCAACGCCAGCGCCAGGTGATAGGAGAATTCGGCATTGTCCGGCGCAAGATCGCGCGCCTTCTTCAGAGAGACGATCGCGCCTTTGAAATCGGACCGGCTCATCTGCATGCTACCCAACGTATCCAGATTGTTGGCCGACGAAGGATCAGCCTTCACCGCCCGTTGCGCCAGGGTCACGGCGCGGGCGGGATCCTCCTGGACCACAAGCCAGGACAGATTGTTGAGCGCCACCGCATCGGTCGGGTCGTCACTCACAAGCCTTTCATAAGCGGGCCTCGCCCTGGCCAATTCGCCAAAGCCCAGGAGCAGAATGGCATATTGTTTTCTGACCTGCTTGTTGTCGGGATGCGCGGCGCTGTAGTCGCTCAAGCTTTTCAGCGCCACCTCCTTGTCCATGGTCCGCAGTTCCTCGCCACCGCCCGACTCGATCGCTTGGCGGATGTATTTCTGGGCGCCGGCATTGTCCTTCTTGAGCAGAAGGGCGCGGGCGAATAGCACGGGCACGCGCGGATCCTTGGAATCCTGAACCATGGTCAGGGCATTGAGGGCATATTGCGGACTGTTCTGGCGCAAGCGGATGTCAGCCAGTTGCAGCCGGGGCTCGATCTGCTGGGGAAAACGCTGCACCGCCACGCTCAGAATGATCGCGCCGCTATCCAGGTATCCGGCCTGGATCGCCATATTGGCGACATTGATCGCGACACCCGGATCGACCTGGACGAACTCCTTGGGCAGGCTGTGGGCCAACGCCCAAGCCCCCTTGACGTCCCCCCGGTTCGCCGTGATCACCGCCTTGAAATAGCGCGCCAGCGGGAAATCAGGGATCTCCGCCAGGACGCGGTCAACATCAGGTTCGACCACGTCGGGCCGGTCCGACACCAGATAGATCTTGATGCGCATCAACAGCGCGGACAGGCTGTTCGGATTGTCCGCCAGCAGCCGGTCGGCCATCTGCCGCGCGGCGGGGATGTTGCGCCTCGCCATGGCCAAATCGATCTTCAGCATGCGGGCTTCGGTATTGCCGGGCTGCAATTTCAAGGCGGCGTCGGCATGGGCATCGGCGGCATTGTAATCGCCCTGCATCAAGGCGATCTGGCCCGCGGCCATGACGCCGTCATAATCGGTCAAGATGGCCAGCGAGCGCTTCATCGCCTCAGTCGCGGCGGTGCTGTCACCCAAAGCCTGCAGGGCCGCGGCCCGGCCACGCAGGGTCATGCCAGCGGCATAGCTGCGGTTGCCAAGGCCGGGATCGGGATAGAGGTCCAGCAGAACCTGATTTTGTCCCAGCGAGAGCATCGCCTCCAGCGTGGGACCCAGGACGATATCCTTGCCCGCGCCCAATATCCGCGCCCGGCGCAGCCGGTCCAGCGCGCCCTGATAGTCGCCGGCTTGATCCAACGCCAGGGCCAACCGGGCAAGAATGTCGGGGTTGTTGGGCTCCAGACTGGCCGCCAGATTCAGCTGATGGATCGCATCTTCCCTGTGGCCGGTCTGCATCGCCCTCTGGGCGTTGAACAGTAGCTGAAGGACATTCTTGTTCTGCGATGGACCGTGGCTGGTGAAAGGCAGCGGATCGATCGCCGCCCGCGCTTGCGGGGCCAGGCCGGCCACCAGCGCAAGCAAAAGAAACGAGGCAAAAGTCCGTAACATCAATCCTGGCGGCTTCATCCGTCCTCTATAATAGAGCTTTGGAATTTTTCGGTAAAAAACCGCCCCTGGCCGGTCCCGGCCTTGTAAGTACCTGTTTCTAAAACAGTTATCGGGATGCGGCGGGACGGCTCACTTATATATATGCCTGTGCTGGAGCCTCCGGGAGCGCCGGAACCTGATGCGCGGGCTGACAGGGGCCGCCAGGCCGGTTGCGCGCCGGCTAGGGTGGCGGCAAAGCTGCTCCTATACTGAACAAGGGCTTAAATAGGGGAAAGCCGTGGTGCACCGTATCGCCGGCTTGGATATTCCACGCCGTCTTGCGGGGGTTGCGCCTGCCTGGGCGACCAAAATCGCTTGCGCCTGTCTTGGTGTCGGCTTCGCGGTATCGCTGCGGGCAATCACCAATCTGGTGGCGCCGGGCGTGGCGCCTTACGCCTTCATCTATCCCGCCTCGCTGCTGGCCACCTTGCTGGGCGGCTGGCAGGCCGGCGCCGGCACGGTGGCGGTAGCGGGTTTCCTGGCATGGGTGTTTGTCGTGCCCGACGCCGCGCTGTCGGGCGGGCAGATGCACTATCAAGTGGCCGCCGCGCTGATCGCGGCTTTGACCTGCGCCATGCTGATTGCCGTGGGGGAAGGCATCCGGGCGGCGGCGCGCCGGCTGGCGGAAGAGCGCAATGCCAAGCTGGCGGAACGCGAACTCCTGCTCCGCGAATTGGAACATCGGGTGGGCAACGACTTCGCCATCGTCAACAGCCTGTTGGACCTTCAACGCCGGCGCAGCAGCGATCCGCAGACGCGCGGCGCATTGGAACAGGCGATGGGGCGCATCCGCTCCATCTCCCGCATCCATCGCCAGATCTACGCCCTGCCCGATATCAGCCATGTCGACCTGCGCCAGTATCTGCGCGACCTTTGCAACGGATTGCGGGAGGCCACCCTGCCGCCCGCCGGCATCAAGCTGGACTGCGCGTGCGAGCAAGCCTTCATGACCCGCGATCATGCCCTGGCGCTCGGCCTGGCGGCCAATGAGCTGATCACCAATGCCGTGAAACACGCCTTTCCAGATGGCCGCGAGGGCGCCATCGCCGTGGCTTTCGCGCGCGTGCCGCAAGGCTGGCGGCTGACGGTGAGCGATGACGGCGTCGGGCTTCCGCCGGGCCCGCGCAAAACCGGATTGGGCACCGGGCTGATCGAGCAGTTCGTCCGACAGGTGAGCGGCACCCTGACCCTCACGGCGGATCATGGCACCCAGGCGGTGGTCGATCTTCCTCCTGGCGCGGCGTCTTCCAGCGCTGGTTGATCCTGGCGGGTGCGCGGCTTCAGCTTGTCGCGCCGGCGATCAGTTCAAAGCCCAGATCGACAACCTGGGACGGCTCGCCGGAAAGCAACAGCTTGGCGCCCGCTTCGCCCATGGCGACGCGGGGCGAACGGATGGTGGAAAGCGGCTGCGGGGTCAGGCGCGCAATATCCAAGCCATTATAGCCGAACAGCGCCAGATCGCCCGGAACAGCGATGCCGTTTTCCAGGCAATGGAAATAGCCGCCGATCGCCAGGTCGTCATTGGAGAAATAAACCGCGTCCATGTCGCGCCGCCGTTCCAACAGGCGCGCCAGGCCGATTCGCCCGGCTTCGACCGAAGACGCGCCGCCCGGCGAGTACACCTCGTCCACGAAAGCCAGCCCCTGTTCGAAAAGCACGGCGCGAAAACCGTCCAGCCGCTTGCCGGCGCGAATGTCGATGGTGATGTCATGGCCGACATAACCGATCCGGCGATAGCCGCGCCCCAAAAGATGTTCGGCGCTCTTGCGGCCGGCCATCCGGTGGGAAGAGCCGACCACGATATCGATGCCTTCGCCGTCAGTGTCGATCAACTCGACAACCCGCACGCCGCAGCCCTTCATCATGGCGCGGGCGCGCTCAGTATGTTCCAGCCCCGCCACCAACAGGCCGGACGGACGCCAGCTGAGGATGGATTGAATCAGCTGTTCTTCCCGCTGCGGACAATAGTTGGACACGCCGATCACCGGCTGAAACCCGGCGCTTTCCAGCACCAGGTTGGCGCCGGCCAGGACTTCCGGCACCACCGTATTGCCCACCGACGGGATAACGATACCAACCAGCTTGGAGGTCATCGAGGCCAAGGTGCCCGCGATCCGGTTGGGTACGTAATTCAAGTCGGACGCCGCCTTGAGAATTTTCTCGCGGGTGGACTGTGAGACAGACCCCTTATTGCGGAGAACCCGCGAAACCGTACTTTCTCCGACCCCGGCCCGCCGCGCCACATCGGCCAAAGTGGTGACCATTGCCGGACCGTCGATGCCCGTCTCGTTCAACGCCATAGAATCCGTCCCGGCGGCATCCGCCCTATGTCATGCGCGAGCCGCCCGCAAGACGCGCACCTTTTTTCGTTGCGCTGAAAGCGCTTGTTATGGCCGGAAAGCTAGCAACAAAAGCTCCCCTTGCCAAATCAGTTGACGGAAAGTCACCGCCCTGCGGCCGGTGACGCCGCCTGTGGGGCCAAAACCGGGGCGAAAACGGTTAACCGGCGTGGCGCCCCACCCGGCCGCCCCCGCCGACTGAGGAGAATCACAGAATCCGGTGAAACCAGAGCAGCGACAGGCCCGCCGCCGCCAGCATCAAAACCGCGGCCAGGGCGGCGAAAAAGGAGGTGATCTCCATCTCCCTTGTCTCTACCACCAGCTGCCGCGAGAGCACGTCATAGACCGCCTTCAGGTCTTCGGCGCTGGTGGCATGGAAATACTTCGCCCTTGTCATGTCGGCGATCTTCTTGAGCGCCTCTTCATCCAGTTGCGCCCGCATCGACCAGCCGCCAAAACCCACGATATTGCCATGGGCGGTGCCGAAGCCCACCGTATAGACCCTCAAGCCATATTCGCTGGCCGTGCGCGCCGCCTCGATAGGATCAAAACCGGCATTGGTCTGGCCGTCGGTGAGCAGGATCACCACCGCATTCTTGTAGGAACCGGCCTCGACCGGGACATGCTTCTTGGGCGGGCCGTTGGGATGCTCGCCCAGGGCGGTGCCGCCATAACGGTCGCGGAAGTCATAATTGCCCCAGCGGCCATAACCGCCGAAATTCTGGGAATTGAACTGATTGATGGGGAAATTCTCCTGCGGAAACAGGGTGGACATCGCCACCAGGATGCCGCTGCCCACCGCGGTGCCGCGCTGCAACTCGAAACGGTCGATCGCCGAGTTCAGCGCCACATGATCGGTGGTGGGGGTCTGCACCAAGAGCGCGGTGGCGGCAAAAGCGACAATGCCGATGCGCACATCGCGCGGCTGGTCCTTGATATAGGCCTTGGCGGCGGCTTGCGCGGCGGCGATGCGGGTGGGATTGACGTCGCTGGCGCGCATGCTGCCGGAGACATCCATCACCAGCATCACAGTGGCCACCCGCGACGGCAGGCTGACCTCGGCGGTGGGCCGCGCCATGGCCAAAAGCAGGAAGGTGAAAGCCGCCAGCATCAAGGCGGGCGGGACATGGCGGCGCCAGGTCGAGCCTTGGGCGGCGGCCTTGACCAGCGCCAGGTTGGAATAGCGAAAGGCGGCCTTGCGGCGGCGGCGCAGCAAAAAGATATAGCCGGCGATCATCAAGGGCACCAGCACAAGCAGCCACAGCGCCGGCGGCCAATCGAAGGAGATGCTGGGGATGAAACCCGTCAACCGCGACCAGGTGAATTTTTCCATTCCGGTCATGCCGACCTGCGCAGGCTCTGCTTGCGCATCTCCACAAAGCGCAACAACGCGTCCATCACATCATCCTGGGTCGCCAGTTCCACCACATCCACCCCGGCTTTTTCAAACACGGCGCGCAGCGCCTCTTCGCGCGCCTCCGCGGCGTGGGCGAAGCGGGCCCGGAAATGCTTGTCATGGGTGTCAACAAAAAGCTGTTCGCCGGATTCCGTGTCCTGGAAGGTCAGGAATCCCAGATCCGGCATGCGGGCTTCCAAGGGATCGGTGAGCCGCACCGCGATCACGTCATGGCGCAGCGCCATCAGGGTCAGCGTCTTTTCCCAGCCCGGCGGACTGATGAAATCCGAAACAATGAAGACCAGCGAGCGGCGGCGGATATGTGTGGCGGCGTCCGTCAGCACCTGCTTCAGATCGGTGGGCTTGGGCGCGGAACGGTGGTTGGCCACGGTGTTGAGAATCTGCAGCAGCTGGCCGCGGCCGCCGCGGCTGGGAATGACGCGATCGACCTGGCCGGAAAATATCATCGCCCCGGCGCGGTTGCCCCGGCCCAGCAGCAGCCGGCACATCAGGGTGGTGAATTCCATCAAGACGGCATGCTTGGAAACACTGACGCCCTCGAATGACATGGAGGGGCTCAAGTCCAGCAGGAACCAGACGGGAATTTCGCGGTCCTCGATATAGTCGCGCACATAGGGCGTTCCCAGCCGCGCGGTGGCATTCCAGTCCATGCGCCGGACATCGTCATGGAACTGGTATTCGCGCAGGTCGGCCAGGTCCAGGCCGTCGCCGCGCGCCGCGCTTTTGTAATCGCCCTGCAACAAGCCTTCCAGCCGCCGGATCACCGGCAGTTCCAGGCGCCGCAGGATGGTGTCAGAGGTTTGCGGCACGCGCGGTCTCCAGGATGGGCGGCGGCACGGCGCGCAGGATGCGCTGGACGATCTGGTCGGCGGTGAGACCTTCGGACAGCGCCTCGTAGGACGGAACCAGGCGATGGCGCAGCACATCGGCGGCCACATCCACCACATCGGCGGGCAGCACATAATCACGCCCGCGGATATAGGCCAGCGCCCTGCCCGCTTCGATCATGGAGATCGAGGCGCGCGGGCTGGCGCCATATTGGATGAAGCGGCCATAGTCATGCAGGCCGCATTTTTCCGGGGCGCGGGTGGCCGCCACCACCTTGACGGCATAGATCATCAGCGAGGGATCGACATAGAGCTTGCGGGCCGCCGCCTGCATTTCCAGCAGCGCCTCGGTGGAGGTGACCGGGCCCACCGGCACGGAATCGCCGGTGACGCGCTGGACGATGACGAATTCCTCTTCCTCGCTGGGATAGCCGATCAGCACCTTCATCATGAAACGGTCTACCTGCGCCTCGGGCAGCGCATAGGTGCCCTCGATCTCGATCGGATTCTGGGTCGCCATCACCACAAAAGGCTTGGGCACCGGATAGGTCTGGCCGGCGATGGTGACCTGGCGTTCCTGCATCACTTCCAACAGCGCGCTTTGCACCTTGGCGGGGGCGCGGTTGATTTCGTCGGCCAGCACCAGATTGGCGAAGACCGGTCCCAGCATGGTGACGAATTCGGAATCCCGCTGGTTGAAGATGCGGGTGCCGGTCAGGTCGGCGGGCACCAGGTCGGGAGTGAACTGGATGCGTTTGAAACTGCCTTGAAACGCTTTGGCCAGGGTCGCAACTGTCAAGGTCTTGGCCAGGCCCGGCACGCCTTCGACCAGCAGATGGCCGCCGGCCAACAGCGCCACCAGGACCCGCTCCAGGAAATGATCCTGGCCGACCACGATCTTCTTCACTTCATAAAGAAGATGTTCCAATCCTTGATGCGCACCACTCATGGCCCAATCCTTTTTTTTGATACGTCCTCTTTCAAAATCTCACAGCGGATTGTCTCCCACCGCCTTGGCGGCGTTTTCGATCGGCACGGCAAAGGCCATGCCGGCAAACACATGCTGTCCGGTGGGATTGAAGATCGCGGTGACGATGCCGACCACCTCGCCGTCGCGATTGACCAGCGGCCCGCCCGAATTGCCGGGATTCGCCGCCGCGTCGAACTGGATCAGGTTGGTGAGATGGCCGCCGTCATCCTTGCGGTCGGGATCGACAAATTCCCGCTTCAATCCCGCGATCACGCCGGCGGAAACCGACGGCCCCACGCCAAACGGAAAGCCCACCGCCACCACCGTGTCGCCGGGATTGAGCCCGCCGGTGGAAGCAAGCGTGGCCGGCTTGAGATCATCGGGTGCGGTCTTGGCCTTGATGACGGCAAGATCATCCTTGGGCTGGACGTTCACCACCGTGGCGTCGGACTTGCTGCCGTCCCAGAAGGTCACCACCCAGCGGTCGGTGGTGCGGATCACATGCAGATTGGTGAGGATGTCGCCCTGGGCATCGATCACCACGCCGCTGCCGGTGGCGTCGGGGCCGCTGTCGCGGCCGTCCGGGGACCTTAGCGGCACCGGCTTTTGGCTCTTGTCCAGCTTGCCTGCCTTTTTGGCGGCGGCCTCTTCGGCCTTGGCCTCTTCCGCCGCATGTTCGGGCGAGAGATAGCCTTCCACCCGCACCACCGAAGGTCCCACCACCGCCGCGGCGATCGTGGTGTCGGCCGGCGGCGGATCGGTGTGCGAGAGGGTGTATTTCACCGCATTGTCGATGTCCCACTGGGTCAGCGCCTTGGGCGTGGGATGGGCAAGATGCCAGCCGCCGATCAGTGCCAACACCGCCAGCGCCGCCGCCGCCGCGGGCAAGCTGCGGTCATGGCGCCGGGCGAAGGATTTTGCCCAGGACGATAGCTGCGTGACTAGAGACGGTGCGGGGTTTGTGTCCTCCCAGACCGGCGCGACATAAGCGGGAGCGCCGTCTTGCGACATGCGCCGGCGCCCCGCTCGGCTATAAAGCGATTTGCGCTTCACACCGATTAATCCGAAGGCCACGCGGCAAGCCTATTAGACCTGTACGGGCGACATCAAGCCGACCCGCCTGTCCGAGGAAACCGTCCGCGGAACCACTGCGTCTGTATTTCCCGTCAAAGTCGAACTGGCGCACCGGCACGGAATGCCGGACGGCTGGTCCCCGGCGGCCGGACGGCCTTCGCGGGTTTCTTCCGCCTGGACTGCAATTTCAAAGACTTATCGGGGTCCGGAACGAAATTTATATCGCCGATGCGACATTTAATATCGCCTGGCTGACATTTATCTGGAATAGCGCCCAGGCGGTGGCGGCGCGCGCGATCCAACGGACCTCATTGACGGCGCGAATTTGCAAACTGTCGCCGGCTAGGCCCGTGACAAAAAAATTTGCGAAAGTGGAGTGGCGCTGATGCCGATGCCGGTTCCGGCCGATTTGGTCATGCGTTGACCGCGAAGCGACGGCTACTGGATCACGGGTGGAATCCCACAACCTGCCGCCAGGCTTCCTGACCCATGGGCCAGACTCTTGGGAATGGCGTGACCGGCGCGCAGGTTCGGCGCGGTGACGGCGCATGCGAAGCAGCGACCTGATCCGGCGAACCGTCTCATGGGATGAAAAAAGCCCCAGTGGGACCGCTTGCCCGCGGCCTTCCGTGGCCGGACGATATTCCCTGCGCCCATCGAGCCGGTTACAAAGGGTCATGGAGACCACAAAACCCGCGATTCGCATTCCCGGCAAGATCGCCGCCGGCATCGGAGCCAAGATCCTTTCCGGCCGCCTCAAGCCGGGCACTATCCTGGACGGCGAAATCGCGGCCAGCGACCTGCACAAGGTTTCGCGCTCCGCCTACCGCGAAGCCATCCGCATCCTGACCGCCAAGGGCCTGGTGCATTCGCGTCCCAAAATCGGCACGCGGGTCACCGAATTGGACCATTGGCACCTGCTCGATCCGGATGTGCTGGCATGGATGTTCGCGCGCGAACCTCCGCGCGCGCTGCTGGTGAGCCTGTTCGAACTGCGCAAGCTGGTGGAACCGGAAGCCGCGGCGCTGGCCGCCGGGCGGCGCACCCTCAAGCAGCTCAACCGCATGGGCAACGCCCTGGAAGTCATGGCGAGCGAGACGCTGCAAACCGATGCGGGCCGCAATGCCGACCGGATATTCCACACCGTGCTGTTGCAGGCTTCCGCCAATCCCTTCCTGGTCAGCCTCAGCAGCAGCGTCACCGCGGCGGTCACCTGGAGCACCATGTTCAAGCAGCGCACCCACCGGCTGCGGCACAATGCCGTTACCGACCATATCAAGGTTTATGAGGCGGTGGCGTCAGGCGATCCCAACGCGGCGCGCGCCGCCATGACCGAGCTTCTGGAATTGGCCTTCGCCGACGCCACCCAGCTCCGGCGCAAATCCAAATAATACCGGACAATTCAAAAGAGCCGTCAGAATGCCGGTTTGCGCCGCACAAATAGTGACGCGGGCAGGCCAAGCGTATCTTTTTTGACCGTACGCGCCAAATTTGTCTGACAAATATATTGAACCGGGCCGGGGGCTCGCGTATATCCGCAGCCGGGACGCGGGCCCTGCGTCCCATCATCTGGCCGGCGACCACTTCCCTGTGCCGCAGGCCCATTCACTTCCCCGCTGGCCCCCCCGGCGGGTTTTTTTTGCGCTTCTGGCGGAAGCGCCGCCATATTCCGGCGTGTTTTACAAACGAAAGCGCGAGCGCGGGATTTCCGCGCTCGCGGCTTCGATAAACTCAGGCGGCTCTTCGTAACAGGGCTGCCTTGCCCAAGCGGCGGCGGCGCCGGCGGCGGGCCAAGCCGCCCAGCAGGATCAGGCGGGCAAGACGATGTGCCTCGTCGCCTTCCTCATCGTCCTCGTCCTCCACCTGGTCATCGTCGTCACGGCTGCGCATCTTGTGAACCATGGCCATGGCGGCCAGGCGGCGGCGGCGCCGGCGGCGAGCCAAGCCGCCCAGCAGGATCAGGCGGGCCAGACGGTGTTCCTCGCCGCCTTCCTCGTCGTCCTCGTCCTCCACTTCGTCGTCGTCGTCATGGCTGCGCAGCTTTTGGGCCAGCGCAAGCGCCGCGAGCCGGCGGCGGCGGCGGCGGCGGACCAGCCCGCCGGCCAGCGCCAGACGGCCCAGGCGGTGTTCCTCGCCGCCCTCCTCGTCGTCGTCCTCTTCCTCCACGTCGTCATCTTCGTCATGACTGCGCAGCTTTTGGGCCAGCGCGAGCGCCGCAAGCTTGCGGCGGCGGCGGCGGCGGGCCAGCCCGCCGGCCAGCGCCAGGCGGCCAAGACGGTGTTCCTCGCCGCCTTCCTCATCATCCTCGTCCTCTTCGTCCTCCATATCATCTTCCTGGAGGAGCTTTCGCGCCAAAGCGAGACCGGCGAGCTTGCGGCGCCGGCGCATGCGGCCGGCCAGAAGGAGCTGGGCGAGATCGCTTTCATCGCCGTCGCTATCCAGGCCGTTCGGTATGGTTTGATGTTCTGACATTGGGTTTCCTTTCAAGGTTGTGGCATGCCCCGGCACGGGACATGAAGCGGTGCGTAGTGTTCGGGGGTCACCTGCCTTTCCGCACGAGACAGAAGTGCGAACGGGTCAGTGACTTGTTTCAGAGACCGGAACCGCCGGCGCCGGACGCAGCGCCTGTTTGCGGAGCAATTCCCGCTTCAACAGCCGGGCCAGGATGAGTTTTCGCACGCCGCGGCGGATCAGTTTCCGGCTTGCGACACCGCGCGCCACCGCATTTTCCAGCTCGCCATCGTCTTCGCTCTCTTCGCTGTCATCGGATCCGAAGACATCGCTGCTCGCGTCCGAGAAACCCGCCATATAGGCCTGTTCCAGAACCGGAAAAAGGTCCTCCACATCATGGTCGCCGAACAGTATTGCGAGGTCTTCGTCGCGCAGCGTTTGTTTTCTGCCGGACCTGTCCAGACTTTCGACGCGCACCACCTCGCTGTCCGGGCCACTCAAGGTAATCAGCAACTGTTTGCCGTCCGCCTCCATCTTGGCTTGAGGCGCGGCCTCTGCATGCTCCATCACGATCTTCCCTGTTTACCCCGCCGCTACCCCTGCGTTTCCGGAACTTTTTTTGCGATGTGTTCGCCGTCGTTGGGCGCTCGTCTAACCGGCGTGAAAAGCTCCAGCAATTGGACCAAGGCCCAGCCGCAAATATCCCTCGCGGCGCGCAAGCGCCATGACCGGGTACCCCAAAGGTCAATAGAAAATGCAGGCCGGATTGCCCGTGACTGTCTGCGGCGCGGCTTGCGAAATTACGTGGGCGGGCGCCTGAAGGCCCGACCGAAGAAGAAATGTGAACACCGCCGGCCATATTCAACTCGAACCACGCTGGCCCGTGGCGCTCGCGGTATTCGCCTCGGCCTTGTTGCTTGGCATGCTGCCGGACCGCATCAGATTCTTTCCGATTTGGGTGACCTGGGCCTTGGGATTGACGGCAATCATCCCGATCCTCGCGGCCGCGCTGATGGGCGCCAAAGAGCCGCGCTGGCTGCGTGTGGAACGGGCGGCGATACTCTTCCTGTTCCCGGTCGTGGCGCTCTCGACAGTCGCCAACCTGATGAATCTGGTGACCACGATGGTGGAGCGGCCGGCGGATGTCAGCGGGGTTCAGCTGCTCAGTTCAAGCATCGGGGTGTGGGTCACCAATGTGATCATATTCGCGCTGCTCTTTTGGCAGATAGACCGCGGCGGTCCGGAGATGCGGCTTGATCATCACCGCACGATACCGGACTGGCTCTTCCCGCAGGAAACCGCGCCCAGTGAAGATGTGGCCCGCGATTGGCACCCGACCTTCGTCGATTACCTGTATCTCGGCTATTCGACCGCCACTGCCTTCAGCACCACGGACGCCATGCCGCTCACGGCGCGCGCCAAGCTGCTGATGATGCTGGAAAGCGCTTTTTCGCTGATGACGGTGGTGGTGGTGGCGTCGCGCGCCATCAACATTCTGGGCAGCTGAGGGCCAGCCTGGCGTCCCGCTTGAGCCAGCGGCGGGCGGGCCGCCCAAGGCCACCTGACGGGTATTCGCGGGATGGAATGCCCTGTTCCGTTTCCGGCACAGGGTGAGACCAGACCGCCCCCTCCCCGGACGGCAAGGATTTTCCGGCATGGTCCCAAGACGGGGTGTTGGTTAATCGCCAAAAGCCCCCCCCAAAGGCCTGCACACAAGCGGAATTTTACGGATCCGTGGCGCTCAATGACAGGTTGTCACCTCGCTCCTGATTGACCCGAACCCTCCCGCACCACACACTGACAGCCGGGGAAATATTGGGGCCGCTGGGTCGCGGGCGCCTGCACCCATTGTGCTGGACGACACCATAAAAACTAGAGAACGCGATGGCCGTCATAAACGGTACCAATAGCGCCGACAATCTGACGGGTACGCCGGGCGCCGACACCATCAACGGGCTTGGCGGCGACGACACCATTCTTGGCGGCGGCGGCAGTGACACGGTCGATGGCGGGCCGGGCGTCGACACATTCACGATCGACCTGTCCAGCTACACCACCCCCATCACCATGACTCCTTTCTGGCAACCTGATCCCCACACGATCACGACCGCCGGCCTTTCCATCTCCCTGACCAATATCGAGCGAGTCAACATCACCGGCGGTTCTGGTGATGACGTTCTTTACGGCGGCAGCAACGATTACACGCTTGACGGAATTGACGGCGTCATCGTTTCCGGTGGCGATGGCAATGACACGCTTTATGGCAGCTCCGGCAACGACACGCTGCTGGGCGGCAATGGCGACGATTTCCTGGATGGCGGCGACGGTAACAATATCCTGAATGGCGGCGCCGGAATCAACACGGCGGATTTCCGCGATTCCATCATCAATTTCGCCGTGACCTTCAACCTCAATGGCACCGTCACGGTGACGAACACTTACAACGGCAGCGTCAATACACTTATCAACATACAATATATCAGCTTTTTTTCCTCTGATCTCACGCTACTAGGAACGGCCGGTAACGATGTTATTACGGCCGGCGGCGGCGAGACCTACGTGATGGCGGGCGACGGCGATGACACCATCATCGTTGGTCCGGCAGCCAAGCAAATCTGGGGCGGTGCTGGAATTGATACCGCCATTTTCTCCGGCAGCATTGCCGGTTACAGCTTCGATCACGATTTTACTTTGGCGAATTTCTATGACGGCACGCACTGGGTATCGCTCAAGGATGTCGAATTCGCGCAGTTTGCCGACGGCAAAATCCAGCTTGGATATGACGGCAACGACAATATCACCGCGGGGCCGGGTGTCAGCGAGATTATCGCGGGTATGGGCGATGACGTCATAACGGCTGGACCCGGCACAATCACGATTGATGGCGGCTACGGATACGACACGGTAATTCTGAGCGGCAGCATCGCCAGCTATACCCTCACGCCGGGATCGGTGATGGTCGGCGGCCGGCCGGCGATTGTTCTCACCTCCACAACCGGAACCTACACCCTCGCGGGCGTCGAGAAGATCCAGTTCGACGACGCCACGGCGCTGACCTGGACGCACGATCAGCTCCCCAGCCCCTCCGTGCTGACAGGGACTTCCGGCAATGACTATTTCATCCCTGGCGACCCGGCGACATATGACGGTGGCGCCGGCACGGACACGCTGTGGCTGCCCTACAGCATGGCCGACATTGGCTACCAGATTGGATTTGACCCGAGCGGCAACCTCTATGTCGGAAACATTACCGCTCTGAACATCGAACATTTGCGCTTCAGCGAAGGCGTGCTGACGCTTGGAACGCCCAATGACGACCTATTCACCGGAACTCCCGGAGACGATCTGTATGTAGGCGGCAGCGGCCATGACATACTGATCGGCGGAGCCGGAAACGATACCCTGGTCACCAATGACGGCATATTCAATGGCGGGCCGGGCAACGACACGCTGGTGTCCGTTTTTGGCACCGGCACCGCGGTCTTCTCCGGCAGTTTTTTTGCTTACACCTTCACGACGAATCCCATCCTCAACGGCTATTACCTCACCGTATCGGGGCCCGACGGCACCGATACGCTCAACGGAATTAGCCGGATGCAATTTGCCGACGGCCGGGCGCGCATGCTGGCGCGGACCGACGACTTTATCTTGGATCCGAGCGAGGACTTCCTCCTGACGAACGACGGAAATGATTCCGTCACATTCACGACACTTCCCGCCCATGCTGCGTTTATAGATGGCGGCAGTGGAACGGATGTGGTTTCCCTCCCGGGCGATTATACGAATTATACTTTCAGCTTCAGCGGCCATGGCGATCCGGTCCTGACCCAGGGCGCCTTTTCCCTGGGTGTCCGGAATGTCGAGTCGGTGGTTTTCCAAGGTGCGGGCTCGTCACATCTCTATCTCGGAACCACAGGAAACGATGTGCTCACCGGGGGCGCGGGGGATAGTCAGTTTTTCGGCGGTCCGGGCAACGACACCATCTCCGGCTCGGGCGGCACCAACGACGTCGCGCTGTTCTCCGGCACGTATGGCACCAGCCAGCTTACCTTCAATCTCAACGGCAGCGTCACGGTCACGGGTCCGGACGGCACCGACACGCTGCAAAACATTGAGTATGTGAAATTCTCCGACGAGATTGCGGCGCTGGGCACCACCGGCAACGACTCCGTCACTCTCAATGGCTTTTTTGACGGCAGAAACGGCGTGGGCTTTGCCGGCGGCTCCGGCAACGACACCGTCACCTCAAATGGCGGCCAGATCTTCTTCGATGGCGGCGCCGGCACGGATACCATCATCCTGCCGATCGATTATTTCGGCATTACCCCGACCATCAGTGGTTATGAAACCATCATCGGTAACGCCAGGCTGTTGAATGTCGAGATTGTCGAGTTCAACAACGCCACGGCAACGCTGTCGAACGGACAACTGACCTTCACTGCCGTGCAGCCGGTTCTGAGCAATGCCACCGCCACGGTGCCGGTCACCGATATCGGTTCGCCCAAGACTCTGGCCCCGAATATTGTGGTTTCGAATGTGGGGCCCAGTCCCATAACCGGCGCGGTGATCAAGATCGCCAGCGGTTTTGTCGCCGGCGATATTCTGACCGCCAACCTGACCGGAACCGGCATCGGCGCCAGCTATGATGCCACGACCGGCACACTGACTCTCGTGGGCGCCGACACCGCGGCGCATTACCAACAGGTGCTGCGCAGCATCCAGATGGTCGCCACCGCAAACTATATCAATCATCCCTCCACCGGCTCTATTACCTGGCAGATCACCAATGCCGGCGCCAGCCACAATGTCAGCGGCCTGATCACGACGAACCTTAGTCTGCCGAGCCCCCCTCTCAATTTCACGCAAGTCAGCGAAGCCACTTTCCTCAGCGGCGTCGATCCCAACGGCAAGATTGCCCCGCAGACTTTTGCAACCTGGCTGGGCAATAGTGGTCCGGCCCAATACGATCCTCAGTATTCCGATGCGGTAAAATGGGGTGGCAACACGCCCAGCACAGCGGGCGGGACGGTCAGTTATTATTTTGACCCCGCTTCCGGCTGGACCGCGGCCGAGCAGGCGATAATCAGCGCTGGCCTGGCCTTGTGGTCGGCGGAAGCCAATATCAATTTTGCCGTCACGGCAAATCCGTCCGGCGCAGGAATTACTTTCGTTCGCGGCCATGACAGGGGTGCCTACACCTCCCATGCCACCACAACCGGCGATCTCAATGTCGGCCAGATCAATAGCGCCGACTTGTCGCAATTTTCCAGTGCCGTCATTTCCATCGACACCAGCGTCCCCGGCTTCGGCCCGATCGGCAATTTCAGCGCCTATGGCGGCTATGTCGTGGGCACGGTGGTGCATGAAGAAGGTCACGCCTTGGGCCTGGGCCATGCCGGTCCCTACAATGCCGGTGTGGGCAACAACAGCCCTGATTTCCAACAGGAGGGAATTTACGACTCCCAGCTTTGGTCGCTGATGTCCTACATCGACCCCCAAGACCCGCGCGCCCGCTGGTATGGCAGCTATTCCACCACGGGAACCAGTTGGGGGACGACCACCGAAAGCACCGGAGTCTATGGCAACAGTCCGACCACGCCCATGGCCCTGGACATCGCAGCCGCGCAACTTCTCTATGGCGCGCCGGTCAATTCGCCGCTGTCAGGCGGTCAGGTCTTCGGCTTTAACACCAACATCACCGGCGCCATTCGTCCTTTCTTCGATTTTACGCAAAACGCCACTCCCATTGTCACCCTGTGGGACATGGGCGCCAACAACACGCTGGATCTTTCCGGCTTCTCCACCGCCTCGACGGTCAGTCTCAATCCGGGGACCTTCAGCAGTTGCGACGGCTTGACCAACAATATTTGCATCGCCCAGAGCACCAAGATCGACACGTTTGTCGGCGGTTCGGGAAACGATACCGTCACCGCCAACAATGACGGCGACGCCTTGTTCGGCGGAGCGGGCAACGACGTGCTCATCGGCGGCTTTGGCAATGACCTGTTGGATGGCGGAACAGGCCTGGACACCGCGGTTTATCACGGCAATCGCGCGGCCTACACGATCACCACAAACCTCGGCGGAAGCATTACGGTAACGGGGGCACAGGGAACAGACACGCTGACCCATGTCGAGCGGGTGCAGTTCGACGATCAGGTCGTGACACTTGGCGGCGTCACATTGACAACGTCAAACATTTCCGCGGCGCACAACCAGGTGTTGCCGCTGTCGGGCCTGTTTTCGGTGAGTGATCTTCTCGGCAATCCCATCACCGAATATCAGCTGTGGGATTCCACCAATGATCCTCTCAGCGGCCATTTTGTGGTCAATGGCGTGGCCCAGCCGGCCTGGACGGTGATCGACATCACCGCCGCCCAACTGGCCCAGACCTCTTTCGTCGCCGGCAGCGTCAATGACGGCATTCAAATCCGCGCCTTTGACGGCGCTGACTGGAGCGCGGCTGACAACGTGCGCTGGGCGCCCTTCACGGTCGCGGTGCCGGTCAATAACCCTCCGGTGCTGACCACCGCCGACAGGATTATCCCCAGCGGCCAAACGGTGGCGCTGTCCAGCCTGTTTACGGTCAGCGACCCCGATGGCGACAGCATGACCCGATACCAGCTCTGGGATTCCACCAACAATCCCAACAGCGGATATTTCGTGGTCAATGGTGTGGCCCAGCCGGCCTGGACAGTGATCGATGTCACCGCCGCCCAACTGGCCCAGACCTCTTTCGTTGCCGGCACGGTGGGCGACAATCTGCAGATCCGCGCCTCCGACGGCCTCGCCTGGACCGCGGCAGACAATGTGCGCTGGGCGCCCTTCGCGGTCACAGTGACGGTCAATCATGCCCCGGTGCTGACCACCGCCGACAAGGTTATCGGCCATGGCCAATCGGTGGCCGCGTCCAGCCTGTTTACCGTCAGCGACCCCGACGGCGACGCCATTACGCGTTACCAGCTGTGGGATTCCACCAATGATCCCAACAGCGGCTATTTTGTCGTCAATGGCGTGGCACAAGCGGCCTGGACAGTGATCGACATCACCGCCGCGCAACTGGCCCAGACCACTTTCGTCGCCGGTACCGTCGGTGATGGCATTCAGATCCGCGCCTCCGACGGCCTCAGTTGGAGCGCGGCCGACACGGTGCGCTGGGCGCCCTTCGCGGTCACCGTGCCGGTCAATCATGCGCCGGTGCTGACCACCGCCGACAAGACCCTGACCCACGGCCAATCGGTGGCAGCATCCAGCCTGATTACGGTCAGCGACCCCGATGGCGATGCGATCACCCGCTACCAGCTGTGGGATTCCACCAATGACCCCAACAGCGGCTATTTCGTGGTCAATGGCGTGGTACAGCCGGCCTGGACGGTAATCGACATCACCGCCGCCCAACTGGCCCAGACCTCTTTCGTTGCCGGCACGGTGGGCGACAATCTGCAGATCCGCGCCTCTGATGGCGCTGCCTGGAGCGCGGCCGACACGGTGCGCTGGGCGCCCTTCACCGTCACCGTGCCGGTCAACCATGCCCCGGTGCTGACCACCGCCGACAAGACCCTGTCCCACGGCCAAACGGTGGCGGCGTCGAGCCTGTTTACGGTCAGCGACCCCGATGGCGATGCGATTACGCGCTATCAGCTTTGGGATTCCACCAATGATCCCAACAGTGGCCACTTTGTCGTCAATGGCGTGGCACAAGCGGCCTGGACAGTGATCGACATCACCGCCGCGCAGCTGGCCCAGACTTCCTTTGTCGCCGGCACGGTAGGCGACAATCTGCAGATCCGCGCCTCTGACGGCGCTGCCTGGAGCGCGGCCGACACCGTGCGCTGGGCGCCGTTCGCGGTCACCGTACCAGCCAATAGTCCTCCGGTGCTGACCACCGCCAACAAGAATTTGACTCATGGCCAGTCGGTCACACTGTCCAGCCTGTTCACGGTCAGCGATGCCGATGGCGACACCATGACCAGATACCAGCTGTGGGATTCAACCAACGATCCCAACAGCGGCCATTTTGTCGTCAATGGCGTGGCCCAGTCCGCCTGGACGGTGATCGATGTCACCGCCGCCCAACTGACCCAGACTTCCTTTGTCGCCGGCACGGTCGGCGACAATCTGCAAATTCGCGCCTTTGACGGCCTCGCCTGGAGCGCGGCCGACACGGTGCGCTGGGCGCCCTTCACCGTCACGGTACCGGTCAATCATGCGCCGGTGCTGACCACCTCCGACACGACCGTCCCCCATGGCCAATCGGTGCCGGCGTCCAGCCTGTTTACGGTCAGCGATCCCGATGGCGATGCCATGACCCGCTACCAGCTGTGGGATTCCACCAACACTCCCAACAGCGGCTATTTCGTGGTCAATGGCCAGGTGCAGCCGGCCTGGACGGTGATCGACATCACCGCCGCGCAACTGGCCCAGACCAGTTTCGTCGCCGGAAATCCCTTAGGCACCAGTGACGGCATTCAGATCCGCGCCTTTGACGGCGCCGCCTGGAGCGCGGCCGACAATGCGCGTTGGGCGCCCTTCACCATCACGGCGGGATAGCCCAGATCCGCTTTTGATCCAAAGCGGACATTCGGACCGGTATTGCGGGCCGTTATTTGCCTGTGCAGTGACCAAGCAGCGCGGTCTCCACGTCTAGAGCATTGGAACGACGTCACATTCCGCGAAAAAATGCCCGGTGGCGGTGGCGGCACTGCGCCCCAAAGCGGGGGACATGCGCCCTTTCATATTGCCGCGCCGGGACTATAGTCGCGGTGGGGCTTTTCCACTGCCAAGCAAGATGACGTCATCGCGACAAACCCGGGCTCGCGTCGTGCTGGTCGACGATCACCCGGAGGTCCTGCGCGGCCTTTCCCGGCTTCTGGAACGGGGCTGCGAAATCGTCGCGAGCGTGGACAATGGCGAACAGGCGCTGGAGGCCGCGGTCAGGTTGATGCCCGATGTCATGGTCGTCGATCTGACGATGCCGGACATGGACGGCCTGGAAGTCTGCCGCCGCATGCAGAAATCGGCGCCGGAAACAGAGGTCATCATCCTCACCGCCTTTGACGACCGGCATGTGGAACTGGCCGCTCTGCGGGCCGGCGCATCGGCGTTCGTGGCCAAACACGCGGCTCCGGCCACGCTTGAGGGTGAAATTCAGCGTTTGGCGGAGAAAAAGCGAACCCGCGCATAGAGACTCCGGGCTCTCTATGCGACAAGGCCGGCCGTTTCTGTCGCCTCATACGAGTCCGGAATCCGTATCGTTACGCGCGTCCCGGCCCCGGTTTTGGACTGTATCTCGATCGACCCGCCGGCTGTCTCAGAGCGCTCGGTCATGCTGATGAGTCCGAGGCCTTTGCCCCAGGCCTCCTCAACATCAAAGCCCCGGCCATTGTCGCTGATGTCCAGTGAGAGTCCGGCGGGCCCGGCCGCCAGGCGGACCGACACCCTGCTCGCACCGCTGTACTTGATCGCGTTCCCCAGCGCTTCCTGGACGATCCGGAACAGGCATAGCATCACGTCCGGCGCGAGTACCGGCGGCACATTCTCATGCGTGAACTCGACCGCCAGACCGGCATGCGACACGTCCTGGCAAAGCTGGTCCAGCGCCGCGACCAGGCCGATAAGGCGCAATCGCGTCGGATGGAGCCGGTGGGACAGTTCGTGCAGGCTTATGGAAATATTCTGCGCCATCGACAGTGCCTCAGCGGCAGGCCCCTCGGAAGAGTTGGTTTGCTTCAAGGCTTCCAGTTCGATGGTCAGAAGCAGCATGCGCTGGCAGATGTCGTCGTGCAATTCCGCCGCGATATGGGAGCGCTCGGTCTCCTGCGCCTGCAGGAGACGTCCCCCAAGGTCACGAATATTCTCATAGCTTTTGCGCAAGGCGCGCTCGCTGCCTTGCAGGCGCTCCTCCGCCTGGCGGCGCTGTCTTCGTTGCAGCAGCAATCCCGTGATGAGGATCGTTTGCACGAATAAAACGGCCATGGCCGCGACGATATAGTCGCCATATTGATCCCACAGGGTCGGATTGCGGAACCGGATGAGTGTGCCGGCCGGGCGTCTTGATTCGTCGATGCCCCAGCGGCGAAGCTGGCGCCAGTCCAGCTCAGCCATAGTGGCATTGAAGGTGGAGACGGGAATGCCGTCAGGGCTCTCGCCCCTCAGCACCCGCAGCGCCAGGTCACCAACCCGCTCGATCACGGACTTCTGGACATAAAGGCTGCCGCCCAGAATGCCGTGCCCCATCGCCGAATCGACCCAGGAATAAGTCGGCGCGTTGGCGGCCGCGGCAACCCTCTCGATATAGTCCAGGGGATGGAAGTTGGCGCCCGCTCCGTCCCGGTTTACCAGCACATAATAGACCGCGGAGTGTTCGGGCAACCGCGACAGGCGCTGGCGCAGCGCGGGCGTGGCGAGCCCCGACAAATAAATCACATTCAGGGGCGTTCCAGACGATTGAATTTGCTTTCTGGCGAGCCCCTCATACTCCCGGTCCGAAGGGCCGGCGCCGGTGACGACAAAAACATTTTTGACGCCGGGCTGCATCTGCCGCAAGAACGCAAGGGTCGCGGTGAAATCGCGCGGATTGATCAGTCCCGTCGCATTCGGAATGCGCGTCCATCCGGGATCGTTCGACAGAAAAACCACCGGCGCCTGGGGAAACAGGCCGTCGCGGTTCTCGCGAACAAAATCGGCCGCAAGGTCCTGCATCGCCATGACCAGATCGAACCGCACGCCGGTATATTTCACGCGCAGGTAATCGCGGAAGGCGGCCCTGTAGGAGGGATCGGGAATTCTGGCGCGGTCGATGAACTCTGAATAATAGTCCAGATTGTGATTGAGCCCGTCATCGAGCAGGCGCGGCAGGTCGCTTTCTCCCATCTTGGAGAACTCGCCATCGCGCCGGCTCGAATAGAGAACCAGCACCGTCTTGGGATGGTACTGCCGCGCTTGAGGTTGGGCGTCTGCAGGCGGCACTGGCCAGGCGACAGCGATCGCGGCCGCAAACAGCAGCCGCGCCAGCATCACGCGCAGGACATTCCATTGCATGGCGCCACTCCTCGCCACCGGAAATCTCGTCGTCATCAGAACAGGTTGAGGATGCCGCGCAGCCCCTACGAACGGCCTGATTGATAAACGTTATTATATGATGAGGTCTCGCCCAAGAGGCCCGCTTCGGACCCGCTAAGCCCTTGTTGCTATGGGGCCGATTGTTGGCGGCCGTCAGCCGGCGGCAGTCCGGATTGCTTTTCCTTCGCCAACCGTTGAATGGCGCTCTCCAGCGCATCCAAGCCGGCTTGCTTGACCACGAAATCCGATGCGCCGGCCTGGAAGGCGGCCGTCTCAACCTCTTCGCCGTCATGGGTCGTGAAGATGATGACGTCTGTTTCCGGCGCCAGTTTCTTCACCCGGCGGCAGACTTCCAGACCGTCCAATCCCGGCATATTCAGATCGACGATCATGACATCCGGCGCCAGCCTGACCGCCGCCTCTAGGCCCTCTTCGCCATTGTCCGCGCTGGCGACGACTTCGCAACTCGATTGCAGGGCCCTGGAAAAAGTGCGCAGGACCAGCGGATCATCATCGACCAATATAATGCGAGGCCGGTAATCGCCTGGCCGGTCCGTACCCGCCGGGATGACTTTTCCCTCTTTCACGACGGCCACTTTTCTTGTGTGTTCCCACACTTCGATGGCGTGCAGTCCGGAAAGCCTTTTGGCATGCGCCAAGGCGTCAAGGTCATCGACGCCCATATGGGCGCTCACGATCGTGGTTCTGCCTTGGCTATCGAGAAAGCGCAGTTCAAACTGTTTCATCAGGGCTCCCTCTGGAATTAGCGGGAACGCGCATAGCGTTTTGTGATCTGTCCCGAATGTCTCGCAACCGCCAGAATGCAGGTCAGACACCGGCGACGGCGTATCCATTCACGGCCGGGAACTTCCGTAATTAACGCATGTAATTGGCGAAGGTGATACCCCGGAAAATTCAATCCGGGCGGCGCGGCCCCCAAGGCAAGGCTGTTCAGTACGTTAGGGCCAGAAAGGATTTTGCTCGGATTCGCGCCCCTGGGAACCCGTCGGGGAAATAGGTCATTATTTGCCCCCCCCGCAGCATCTTGATCTATGTTAAAGTGCAATCCGGCGGTTGAGCGGTATCAAAACCGACTTCAACCGCAGTGGGACTGGCCTGCGGAGCGCCCGGGGCACCGCGATCGATAATGCACTTGTCAAGAAGCTTGAGGGCTATGTGGCCCTTGATGCGGAAGACAAGCGGCTGCTGAACAGCATCATTCAGGAGCCGAGGACCGTCCCTGCCCGCGTCGATCTCGCGGCCGAAGGCGACAAGCCCGTCTTTGTTCACCTGATCCTGGACGGCTTCGCCTGCCGGTACAAATCCACCGCCGAGGGCAGCCGCCAGATCATGGCTTATCTCCTGCCGGGGGATTTTTGCGACATGCATGTTTTCGTGCTCAAGCAGATGGACCACAGCATCGCCACGATTTCCCCATGCACGGTGGTCGATATTCCCCGCGAACAGATTCTGAAGCTGTTGGAACGGCCCAGGCTTTCGCTGGCCTTGTGGTGCGCCGCGCTGGTCGATGCCGCGGTGCTGCGCGAGTGGCTGCTCAATGTCGGCCAGCGGCACGCCGCGCAGCGGCTGGCGCATGTTCTATGCGAATTGTTGCTCAGGCTTCGCATCGTCGGCCTGGCCGACAAGAGCTGTGAGCTGCCCCTCTCGCAAACGGACCTTGCGGATACCATTGGCACGTCGACGGTGCATCTCAACAGGGTGCTGCAGGAATTGCGCCGGGCGAAATTGATCACCTGGAAAGGCGATACCCTTGCCATCCTCGACATAGACAAGCTGATGAAATTCAGCGGCTTCAACCCCAACTACCTGCACATTGGTATGGACGGCGCGGATGAGGCGGCGCTTTAGCGCGCATATCTCAATCGTGTTCTTCCGCCGAAAATGTGAATGTCAGCAGTATCCTGTTGTCATGGCCGACGAGCTGCAGCCGCCAGGTTGGTTCTTCCCAGAACTTCCCGTCCATCTCCTTGATGAGCTCGCCGCAATAACGAACGGCTGCGGCCTGGGCGGCAAGGATATCGGGAAACTCGGAACCCTCCCTGTCGGGCTCCGCGGAGCGGTCCAGGACGTTGAAAAAGTACCGCGGCACGGACGCTCCTTGGGTAGCCAGGGGAGCGCGCGGGGTCTCTCAGTCGGCGGTCGCCGATGAACCACCCTCGCATTTCATCGCCCCAGCGGCAAGATTCCCCCGATTCACGCCATATTATAGGGACATACGGTCCGTCGCGCGCAATGGCGCGTTGCCCCGCTTGACCCGCGCCACCCGCCGCGCGCCCTGCCAGACCTCCACGACATGGTTATCGCAGGCCGCTTCCGCCTCGCGAAGAGCGGCCAGGTCGTCGTAGGCAAGAAGGTCCTTCTCGAAAACGATGTGGCCGGCTTCATCCAGGCCGAAAAGTTTGTAATCCATATGCGCCTCCGCCAGCGGCACAGAGGACGACCGGTTCATCGGTTCCCGGCGTCGTGGCGCCAAGCTTGGCGGAGCCAACAATAGTGAATTGCCACCAAGGGGCACTAACATAACGTAAGAACGCAAAATAATTGCGCGATGATCTATTGTGGTGATGCCTGCTTATTGGCGCAGAGCCGTCCGTCCACTGAGACCAGTTCCACCGCCTGCTTTTCCAGAATGATGAGCATTCGCTGACCTTTGGTCCAATGGAATTGGATGTTTCATCCCACCATGGTCCCGGCCGTCGTGTTCGCTGATGCAATGAGAACGCGACGTGCCAATCAGCTGGAGCCACGCTTGGCCGCGCTTAGGCGCCTCCGCCGTCGCTCCGCCCTATCCGAAGAAGGAGAGCTGCAATGTCCAACCTGACGCAAACTGTAATGGATGACTTTCCGGCTGACGGCATATCGAAATTGGCGGGCATTCTGGGGAAATCGCCTGGGCTGACGGTTTCGAGCCTGATGGCGGCCGTGCCGGCCCTGTTCGCGGGCGCGCTGCAACGCAGTTCAACCACTGCGGGCGCCAGCGATTTGCTCGGCTTGGTCAAGAACGCCACGGCGGACGGCAACCCGGTGGATCGCCTGAGCTCAGTTCTGTCTGACGACCGTGCGCGCGAGGCCTATATCGCAAAAGGTCACGGTCTTGCGGACTCGCTGTTGGGTGGTCAGTCCCGGGCTGTCGCAACGGAGCTGAACAGCTCCACCCATATCGGCGGCGGCTCGGCGGCGACCATTCTGGCGCTTGTCGCGCCGCTGGTTCTGGGTGTCATTGGCCGCTCAGCGGGCTCCGTGAAAAGCGTGTCGGGGTTGCAATCATGGTTTGCCAATGAGCGCGGCGGCATTCTGAAGACGGTGCCCTCCGGCGTCAGTTCCATTCTCGGCATGGCGAGCGCGCCGGCCGCCGCCGCCGCAGAGGCCGGCGCAAACCGGCATATGCTCTGGATCGCCGCGGCGTTGGCCGCCGTGCTGCTGTTCTTTGGCGTGCGCTATTTCTCGGCGATGAAGGCGCCAACGAACTTGGCAACGATGACCTTGCATCTGCCGGGCGGGGGCACGCTCGATGTGATCCAGGGTTCGATCGGCTCCAATGTCGGAAGGTTCCTGGAATCCAGCGATCCGGCGCCCAAGACCTTTGTGTTCGACAATCTGAATTTCGACACGGCGTCGAACGCGCTGACGCTGGAGAGCAAGCCCACGATAACCGCCCTTTCCACCATCCTGAAGGCCTATCCGAGCGCGCAAATCCGCGTCGTTGGCTATACCGACAATCAAGGCGCCCCGGCCGCGAACCTGACGCTTTCCGATGCGCGCGCGGCAACCGTCAAACAGGAGCTGGTGAATAGCGGTATCGCGGCAGACCGGATCGCCACGGCCGGCATGGGCGAACAAAATCCCATCGCCGACAATGGCTCGGAAGAAGGCCGCGCCAAGAACCGGCGGACCGAGCTTGAAATCGTTAAAAAGTAAGCATCTGGAGCAAAGGAGCAGGTCATGACACAGCAGAGTACGGCTCATAATTGGGCGGCAGACGTCAAGAAATACGCGAACAATGTGGACGAGACGGCAGTGGCGGGAATCGTGCGCTATTGCGGAATCGCCCTGCAGCACAAGGACTCCTCGCTGGTCGCGTTCAGCGACAAGAAGGAAGTCGAGCGCGTGCGCGATCACTTTCTGAAGCACAAGCTCGGGCTTACCGATGCGGACCAGGAGCTGGACAAGGCGATCATGGAAGTCGGCGAAAAGATGAAGACCGGCCACGGCAAGAACCGGGTCACCGCCTATTACCTGCTGGCGGATCATTTCGGAAAGCTTCCGACCTTTCATTGATCCCCGCTGCCGGATCGTCATCGCAAGGGAGACGCGGCCAGAGGCATGAGCGGCGACCCATGTCACAGCGCGGCTGATTGACCTTGAATAATCTGTAATCGACGAGCGCCCCCCGGCGTTACCCAGGCTGGGGCGCAGGCCAAACGTCCGCTTTTGACCTAAAGCGGACATGCGGGCCGGTTGCCACCCAACATAATTTGTTGAAGGCCTTATTGTGCTCTAGCAAGCTCCCCTTATTCGGCATCAAGACAGTGCGCTCACCCGATGATATAGGTTGACGTACGTTGGGGGACACCAATGGAAGGTCCGGAACCTGTTCTCTACAATACGCAGCCCACGGCTTCCCAAGTTCGGGAGGTGGCGTGGATTGGGGTGGCGATCTCTGCGGCGGTCCTGCTGACGCTTCCCTTCGCCAACGCCGAGCTCCCAATACTGCCCGGCTTCATGCCCGCAGTTTCGTCGGCCCTGGTGCTCGGCGATCTGGTCATTGCAGTATTGTTGTTTTCCCAAGCCCAGATCACGCGTTCCATGTCGCTGATCGCGCTCGGCACGGTATATTTCTATACCAGCCTTATCGTCACTTTTTTTGTGCTGACTTTTCCGGGGGCTTTTTCCGATGCCGGACTGTTCGGCGCTGGCCTGAGCACAGCCAGATGGCTTGCTTTGTTCCGTCGATTGGGTTTCGTGATCGGGACCATCGCCTACGTTTGGCTCAAAAAATATCCAGATTGGGTCAAATCCACCTCACTGCAACCACCACAGGTCATGATTGTATGCGTGGCGGGCTCGATAGCCCTTGTCTTGGGCGTGGTCCTGCTGACGACGATCGGAGAGCCACTGCTTCCACAATTGATGCTGGACCGCACCCACGCGAATGGGCCGCCCGTGTTCTATATTCAGCTGGGCTTATTGATGCTGACGATCATCGCTATCGGGTTGGTCTGGCGTTCCTACCGGTCCATTCTGGGCTTATGGCTGCTGCTCGCGCTGTGGGCGATGGCCCTGGTTTCCGTCCTCGCGACCACTATTTTGGCACGCTATACTCTGGGATGGTACGTCACTTATCTGCTGGATCTTGCCTCCAATCTCCTGCTTTTGATCCTGCTGCTGCGTGAAACCGGTCGCCTCTATGCGCGGTTTGTCCGTCACACCCTTGCCAGCGAGCACGAACATGAACGCCAGTTGCTGATCCGGGAGGCAGCGGCTGCCTCGATCGCACATGAACTCAAGCAGCCGATTTCGGTAATTATGCTGAATGCCCAGGTCGGCCAGGTCGGCGCGCGCCCGGACGATCGGGAGGCTTCTGTCCTGTTCAAGGAAATTGAGGAGGCCAGCCGCCGCGCCAATGACACCATTCAGAGCACCCGCGCACTGTTCGCGCATTCACCGGCTGCCAAGCAGGCATCCGATATCAATGAGCTTATTCGCAAGTCACTCGCCTTGGTTTCCCGAGACCTCAAGGACCATTCCGTATCGGTTGATTTGAAACTCGGAGAGGCGCTTTCGCCGGTGGCCCTCAACCAGCTCCAGATGCAAGAGGTCTTCTTGAATCTGTTCACCAACGCCATGGAAGCGATGAGTGCCCAAGTTGGAAGGCCCCGTATTTTGACGATTTCATCCAGCCGTGCGGATATGGGAGTCGTGATACGTGTGCAGGACACCGGGCCAGGAATTGCCAGTGAAGAAATCGAGCAGATATTTACGCCCTTTCATACGACCAAGAAGAGCGGGACGGGCGTCGGGCTCACGATCTGCCAATCCATTGTGTCCGCGCACGACGGTTCGCTTCGCGTCATGCCTGGAAGTGCAGAAGGCGCTACATTTGAAATTGTTCTGCCCTACAATAGCGCGAACGCCAGTGCCGAATCTGGAGACATCGGTTCTTCGTCTTCCCCAATCCCGCCATCTGACGCGCCGCGCCAGGTGTCCGGGCCGGACTATTCGATCGATAAGGCTCCGGCAACGCTTGGCGACGTGCTCTATGCCAACTCCAAAACCCCATTGCAGGAGCAGGTTTGGGCGAGGCTTGTCCAATCCATTGCCGCGGGTGACCAGCTCGCGCTGCATGAGCTCTACGAAATGACGCATCGCATCGTCTTCGCTTTGGTCCTGCAAATCACGGGCAACCGAGAGACCAGTGAAGAGCTCACCATCGACGTCTTCCATGACGTCTGGCGGGGTGCATCACGTTACGACGCGGCAAACGGCACGGTGCTCGCCTGGATCATGAACCTGGCGCGTGCGCGGGCGATCGACCGCCTGCTCGTCGAGAATCGAGAGAAGCGCGGTCAAGCGGGCAATATCCATGTGCACGCCGAGGCGGCTGCCGATGCCCAGGGGGATCTTGCGCTTCGTATTGCCCAGGAGACCGGGAAGGAGGTTGTGCTGCCACCGTCGCGGCGGTGGTCCGAGCCGGAATGGGAGCAGGTCGCACCCGGGATCGAATGCAAGCTGCTTGCGACCGACACGGAAAGGCACCGCGTTAGCATGCTGGTACGCCTCGCGCCCGGCGCGAGTTACCCCGCGCACACCCACGCGGGCGACGAAGAGCTGCATCTCCTCGACGGTGAACTTTGGATCGACGAGCGCAAGCTTTTCCCGGGCGACTACAACTACGGCGCGCCCGGAGCCGGCGACGATCGCGTCTGGAGCGAAACGGGTTGCACCTGTGTTCTCGTCACCAGCACTAAGGACGTTCTGCGTATATAAGCTCGCGAGCGCCTTTCTGGTTGAGCCTGCGGTGCCAACGGCTGCCAGACCGCCGGGCCTAAGGATCGGTGTTGTAATCGACCTGCTTGTTTTCAACGTCGGAATAGCAAGGGCGCTGGACGACCAGGGCCGGGAGCTTGGCGCAGAAGCGGTCACTATCCTGGAGCTGCTTCCACAATATGTCGCAACGGTAGCGCGTATCCGCCATCTCCCGTGCCGGTGAGGGAATCTTCCTGACCCGGTCCAGCATCTCGGCGGAGCGGAAGAAGGTTTCCATCAATTTGGAGGCATAGAGACGCCCCACCAGATAGGCGGCTGTGGTCTGGGCGTTGATGACGCGGAAGGTGTCCTGGACCGGGGTGCGCGTGATGGGGACCGCGAAAGTATGGCCCAGCAGGAAAACGTCCCAGAAGCCGGACTGGGCGATCGCCGTTTCAAGACTTCTGAGGAATTCGGGGACCGCGCAAATCGAAAAATCGTCTTCCAGGACGAGCAGGAAAGGTTTTTCCTCGGCGAACAGGAAATCGGCGATGGCCTTGCCATGGCTGAGCGAACAACCGCGGGCGCCGGCGCCCGGCATGTCCCGCGCGGTGAAGAAAGCATAATCGTCTTCGCCCCAACCAATCGCCGCCATTTCCTTGCGGCACGCTTCCCGGCGATCCTGCCGGCGCGCCAGGTTGATGATTTTGACGCTGATGCGGTCCTTCATCCGTCGAATCCCATTTGGTGGCTCCCATCATCTCGCGCTTTCGGACCTGCGGGGTCTCCTACCGGACGCGCGTATAGGTCGTTTCCCGGTCACTGTTTGGACTACCCGGCTTGGGCCTGGCAATAAAGCTGTTGCCGTCGAAGTTCAGTATGAGTGCCTCTTCCGTGAGCGTCATGCCTCTCACCATCTTCGCCACAATATTGTGGTTGACGATCGTGTTCCCCTTGACCTCGTAGGTGCCGGCAGAAGCTCCATACCCGGCCCATTCATTGTAAAATGCGACCTTTTCCGCATCGGTGGGGTGCGCCAGGTCCTTGGGCGCGGGCGCTTGCTTGCGCGCCTCGCCGGCGGTAACCCGTGTGGTGCTGTAATAGCCGCGGGTAAAGATCAGCAGGCCCGGTTGTGGATTGGTATTTACAACCCCGCCTTGAACAACCTTGGTGACCTTCCAGACCCCTTCAAGGGACGCGGCCGTCGGGCCTGCCTGCTGGGCAAAGGCCGTGGCAACCAGTGAAACGGTTATCAGTAACGCCGCCGCAAATGTCTTCATCTTCGTCCCCGCGCTTTTGTATCCAATCTGGCAGACGCGAACCCCGGACCTCTGCGTCAGCGAGGGACAGTGGGGAGTTGTTCTTGAGCCGTTGGCAAGGGGAATAAAAATGGTGCCCAGGGACAGAATTGAACTGCCGACACGCGGATTTTCAATGGGACCAGATACTTAACCTGTCCGTCTCATCGCGTCCCGGCCCGTCCCCGCAACAATCGCGGCACCAATCGCTTGGTAGCTCAGAGCAGCTCATCCCGGTTCCGGCCCCTTCATCCCAGCTCCCTCGTCCGAGTAACCCCGGCGTAACCCCGGTTGGGACGCAGCCCGAATGACCGCTTTTGACCCAACGCGGACATCTGCGCCTGCCCTTGGCGTAGGGCGACGCTTTCCACAATCCATGATTGCATAGGAGGCGCAGACACCGCACCGCGCCTATTGCTTGGCTTGCACGGTTTTGTGCCAACCAATGCAGCGGATCAGTGCGCCGCTTTCGGTAGCCAACAATTTGTCAGTTCATGATGTTGATAAAACGTCGAACTGGCCATCCGTCTTCAAATGTTGCCTTGCGCTTTTGCAGAAACGACTCTTAGCGTCTTGCCAATTGGTCCGACGAGGCAACTGGGGGTCGGGCTCGTTCTTGTCTTTGAGTGTCATTCCCTAAGTGTGGCGCCTTGCATCTTCTGCAAGCGCGTATGGACATCTTTTGCTTCGAGGAGGGGCCAATGGCCAAGAAACTTGCAATCGGCTGCATTATGTTGCTTCTGACGTTGGGTGCGTCTGTTGTGTCGGCTGAGGCAGTCTGTTCTTCCTATCCCTACACTCTGACCAACGGTGCAACGGCCGACGCTACCCAAGTCATGGCGAACTTCAATTGCGCTGCGCTAACCTCTGGTGCAACGCTGCTCAACGTTACGCAATTAGGCATAGGAACCACATCATCTTCCTATCCGCTGCAGGTCAATGGCTCCGCATTGTTGGAATTTCTCAACGGCACAACGAATGTCGCTTATACCACCTCGAGCTATGCCGCCATCGATACCCTCTGGATAGGGAATGCGTCCACTACCGCGGGCGCAGGAGCCGGAATTTCATTTGCGCCTAAAGGTGCGGGTTCAGGAGGCATCGCGTCGATTGGCGCAATCTCCACAGCTACGGACTATTCCACTGCCATGGTTTTCCAAACGCGCTCATCGGGTGGAACCGACGCCGAGCAGATGCGGATCACAGCTACAGGTAATGTTGGTATTGGTACTACGGCGCCAGGCTATTTACTCTATGTAAATGGCTCCGCAGCGGGGCCTAGTGGCTTCCAAACCGTGTCGGATGCGCGCCTGAAAAAGAACATTGCTCCGCTGAATGGTGGTCTTGCGCTAATTAGCGAATTGCAACCTGTGCGTTTTGACTTTCGCTCCGAATCAGAGCGTGAGGTCGGTAAAGAACTCAAATTGCCAGCTAACCGGCAAATTGGATTCATCGCGCAAGACGTTGCAAAGATTCTGCCGGAAGCCACCACAACATCCACGAGCAAGGGCGCGATCATGAGTGTTGCAGAGGCAAAAGTTGTTCCGGTCCTGGTGGCTGCCGTAAAGGAACTAAAAGCGGCCAACGACAATCAAGCGATGGAGATTGCCCAGCTGAAAGCGAGCGTTGTGTCGCTGCAGCGCAAACTCGGTATTCAAACTGCATCGAAGTGAATCGCGGATTCGCTAGGTAGCGATCACAGGAGCTGGGGATGTCAGGGCTTGGGAGGCTCGTGAGCTGCCGGCGCGGGACCAAATTGGTCTCGCTGCATCGGTACCTCTTGGGCCTTCTTTTTGCGGTGATAGTGGTAGACGTGGCTATTGCCGCCAATCCACCACTAATGGTCACGCCTGGCCAATTCAGCGTCAGTTCAACGGGAGCGGCGACCTACAACATCCCTATCGCTGTGCCGCCGGGAACATCCGGCGTGGCGCCGGCGCTGTCTCTGACTTATTCCAGCCAAAATGGTGACGGCTTTGTGGGCCTTGGATGGGCTCTCAACGGTCTGTCTTCAGTCACGCGCTGCCCGCGTACGCTGGCACAGGATACCGTCCACGGCAGTGTCAACTACGACAGCAATGACCAGTTTTGTCTCGATGGTCAGAGGCTGATTTCCACCGGCACGACTTCGACACTGTGCGCCAGCGGGACTGGCACTGTTTATCACACCGAAGTCGAAAGCTTCAGCCGCATTATTTCTTGCGGCTCCTCCGGCTCCGGCCCGGCCTATTTCAAAGTCTGGACTAAGGCCGGGCAAATCATGGAATTCGGCAATACGACGGACTCCGCGGTCTTGGTAGTTTCGACAGGAACTTCAACAATACCGTCAGGAACCATTCGCGAATGGCTGGTGGACAGAGTTTCGGATGTCGTTACCAACTATTTCACTGTTACTTACAACTGCGCCTCAGGTCCTTCTTGCACAGATCGCACCGTCAACGGCGAGGCATATCCTATCGCGATCAACTACACGGGCAATTCCAACGCGGGGGTCTCGCCCTATAATTCCGTGCAGTTTACCTATGCAAGCCGGACCGATGTAGTGCCGGTGTATCAAGCTGGCGGCGTGGTTGAGACAACCGTCGTTTTGAATCACGTTAAGACCTGCACGGTCACTACCATACCTTGTCCAAGCGGAAACCTTGTCACTGACTATCAGCTGGGCTACCGAGCCGGCACAAATGTTCTGCACTCCCACTTAACCTCCGTTACGCAATGCGACAATGCCAGCCACTGTCTGCCGCAGATGACTTTTGGATGGCAGGGCATTACTTCGATCGACCTTACGACTTCAACTTATTCGGTTACTCCAGGTTATTCGATTCTTCCCGGCGACTGGAATGCTGACGGGCTGACGGATTTCTCCTTCATAAGCTTGACCTGCGCGCCCACATATCCAGTTTATCTTGGGCAAGGCAGCTTCGGCTTTTCCTTATCTTCGACAATCGTACTGAACACCGGGATGCCGAGCACACCATTCTGCGACCCCGCAACCATCGTCGGTACAGTGTTTGCGCCAGACGGGACATCAAATCAAATCATCGAACAGACGCAGTATGTGTCAGGCCCTCCCTATGCGGTCTATTGGGCCGTGTTCGTCTCTTCGGCAGGCGCCATTAGTCTCGCAAATACCACAATTCCCAGTCTGAATTTCAGCGCCGGCGACTTCAACGGAGACGGGATTCCGGACTATTTCTCTGTCCAGTACCCCCCTCTCACAGGTGTTGTCTATCTTGGAAGTACAGGCAGCGGCTTCAGTCCGGATGGCGGCCGTTCGATCTCGGGCAGCGGTGCAGTTGGCGACCTGCGGATCGCGGATTTTGACGGTGACGGATGCACGGACGTTTTATCGGAAGGATCACCCAATTCCTATCTTTATTACGCCTGGCATTGCAATCCAGCCGCCACCACGGGGACGCTCCCAAACTTGGTTGGCAATATCACGGGTGATTTCAACGGAGATGGTAAGACCGACCTCATCGAGACTGGAGGCAGCGACCAGGGTCTCTGGCTTTCGACCGGAACGGGATTTGTTAAAGCCACCAGTAGTCTGCCTGGTGTCATCAAAGCTGTTGGTGATTGGAACGGCGACGGTAAAGCTGATCTGGTAGTCGATAACGGGACAGACTTCGTACTTTATCTTTCTACGGGTACCGGCTTTGTACAGGCCCTCGATCAATACGGTAACCCAGTTACGCTCTCTGGGCATAATCTAGGTTCCGGCGGGGATTTCCCAATCGTGGCAGACTGGGACAACAACGGAAATTCCGATGTTCTTGTGCATTACCCGACCGCAGCCCCTGGATCGTACGATACCTTCAATCTCGTCAACTACAGCCCTGAGTTGATGACATCGGTCTCTAATGGCGTGGGCTCGACCACGCTCATTGCCTACGACCGCATCAACAACGCGGCTTCGCCTTTTTATGCGAAAGGGTCAGGCACATATCCGACCCAAGACATGATCGGCCCGCAGTATGTGGTAAGGGAGGTAGATGCGAGCAACGGCCTAGGAACCTGCGTCCCCGCGCCCAGCCACACCAATTGCTATTGGACGACCTATACATATACAGGCGCCCAGAAAGACCTTCGGGGCCGCGGCTTCCTCGGTTTCTCAGAAATATCGGCGACGGACCAGCAAACCAATATCGTGGAAACCACGGATTATGTGACGAGCTGCTATTCGATTAGCGGCACCTGTTACGGCTTTCCCTATACCGGCCTAATCACCAAGCAGACGCGAAAGAAAATCGGGAACACGCATTATCTGAGCGAGGTGGACAATACGTACCGCGATGACAGCAGTCATTGCTGGTACAGCATCGCGCCACCGACAGGTGTCTATCAACCATGCCTGATCGAGACCGTAACCTCGGGCTACGACTTGAACGATACCGCCCAACTGCCGACCACTACGACAGACTATACCTACGGTGACTATGGGAACGCCACAGGCGTGAATGTCACGGTCGCTTATGGTGGTTCCACATCGTCAACCAAGAACACGACCAATACCTATTCCAATGATCCCGCCAACTGGTTCTTAGGGCGGCTGACGGCAACGTCGGTCAACAGTGTTGTCGGCTCCTCCAACATGACAAGACAATCCTCGTTCGCCTACAGTCCCTCCACTGGACTCCTGACCCAGGAAGCCATCGAGCCGGGGATGTCGACCTGCAACAATTCAGGTGCGGACCCCTGCGAACTGGACACCAGCTACACCTACGATGCGTTCGGACACCGCGTGATCACAACACTGTCACACGGCACTACGATCCTAAGCACGAGCTTTGCATTCTACAGCGCAAACGGCCAATTCATGACCTCGGTTGCCAACGCCTTGGGGCAATACGAGTTCTGGACCTACGACGCCCGTTTTGGTGCGCCCGCTAGTCACACCGGACCTAACAATCTCCCGACCTCTTGGACCTATGACACTTTCGGGCGCATGACCAATGAAACCCGGCCCGATAACACTCAGGCAAACATTTCCTACGCCTATTGCAACGGGACTTGCCCGACTTACGGTCAGTTCTATTCCCGCACGAATATTGTTGGGCCCTCGGGCATAGGCTCGCCGCAAATCGGCCCCACCTCCTATGCTTTCTACGACATGCTGTCTCGAATCGTCGCCAACGACACGCAGGGCTTTGATGGCAGCAATATCCGCGTCGCCACGGTTTACGACACCAGCCTCCGTGTCCAGGAAACCAGCAGGCCTTATTTCGCTGCCAGCGCGTCCCCGCACTGGACCCAATACACCTATGACAATCTAGGGCGAGTGCTGACGGCGACCTTTCCGGATAGCAGCGTCACCAACTATTGCTATAAGGGGCTCATATCGTGGATCACCAACAATGCTGGCCAAACGATAGAGACCAAAAGCAATCCGCAAGGCCTGAAGGCATCTGTCACGACCGGCACCAGTTCAGGCACACTTCCTTGCGGCACGGACGGTTCCGGCAGCAATCCTACCACCAACTATGTCTATGACGCGTTCAGCGATCTTCTAACCGTCACCGATCCGCTCAGCAATGTGATCACCAATAGCTTCGACATACGTGGCAATAAATACCGGTCGCAAGACCCCGACATGGGCACCTGGATCTACACTTACGACGTCCTGGCCGAATTGATCAGCCAGACCGACGCCAATAGCCAAACGACCACGCTGACGTATGATGCTTTGGGGCGGCCGCTAACGCGCACCGAATCGGGACTCTATAGCGCCTGGACTTATGGCACCTCCGCCGCGGATCACAATGTCAGCCAGGTGGTTGAGGCCAAGGCCTGTCCGACCTCCGCCTGCACGAGCATCATCTCCGATAGGACCTATTTGTTCGATGGCAAGGGGCGTGAAAGCAGTTACGTCCTGCATACCCCGACAGACTATTTCGCCTACGGCACCGACTACAATTCCACCAACGGCCAGATCAATTCCGTCACTTTTCCTTCCGGTTACAAGGTTTATCGCAGCTATAACGGAACAGGCTTCCTGACCCAGCTCTATGAACAGATAGGACCGGCGGGCCAGACCGCGCCCATTACTACCATCAATGCTCGGGATGCGGAGCTGCATTTGACCTCACAGACGGCAGCCAATGGAGTGAATACCACACAGAGCTTTGACGCCAATACCGGCCTGATCCAGAACCAGAAAGCGGCTGTGGTGGGTGGCACGCCAGGAAGCGTTGCTAACTTCACCTATAACTTTGACACTATCGGCAATCTCACCTATCGCGACGATCCCAACGGGGGTTATGCCGAGTTTTTCTGCTATGATAGCTTGAACAGGGTAACTCATTACAACTTTGGCTCAGGGTGCACTGGTACGGGAAGCACGACAGTCGGCTATGATGCCATCGGCAATATCACGACCAAATCTGACACCGGTAATTACAGCTATGGCGGTTCGAGGCCACATGCCATATCTATCATTACTGGCACGGTCGACGGGCTAGTCAATCCCAACTACAGCTATGACGGGAATGGCAATCTAACCTGCGTGTCGTCGGGCAGTTCCTGCGGAGGTACAGTCGCACGTCAGGTGACGCTCACCAGCTTCAATATGGCGGCGACCCTGGCGCAAGGCCCCACAAGCATGTCGTTGACCTACGACGACCAGCACCAGCGCTTGCAACAAACCACCACAACGTCCAGCGGTGTCGCCACCACGGTTTATGTCAATGATGCCGCCAGCGGTGCGATGAGCGAGCGGCGGACGGACACTACCTCCAGCATTCCAACCTTCACAGATTACTTCACCATCGACGGCCAGATTGTGGCTCAACGCAACGTGCGCTATGCGGGCTCCCCCTCCTGGACTTTAACGCCCGCTGGCTGCACGCCCACCAATCTTTCGCCTTGTGTTCCGTCGTTGTGGAATAGCTTTTATTGGGGCGACGCAGATGCCAACAAATTGACCAAGGCCTGGAACGGCTTTTCCTGGGGTGCAGGCACCTTTGGCTGGAGTCCGCAGGCTTGGCTCAACTTTAAGTGGCGGCTTACCGGTGACCCAAGCGGCGCGCCTTGGAGCGGGACGGCATCGATCGGCTGGTCATATTTCAATTTGGATCATTTGGGGTCTGTGGCAGTTATCACGGACGGCGGGGGCAATGTTGTCCAGCGCCTAGCCTATGACGCCTGGGGCAAGCCTCGCGGATCGGCTGCTTGCGGCACCATGAATTCCCCCATCACCACCCGTGGCTTCACCAACCAGGAGGAAATGCCAACTCCATGTTTGGTCAATCTCAATGCCCGCATCTATGACGCCAGTATCGGAAAATTCCTGGCGCCGGATAGCGTTATACCTGATCCCTACGATGGGCAGAGCTTCAATCGATATACGTATGTCAGGAATAATCCGTTGAGCTTTACCGATCCGACCGGACACTTCTACAATTCCACGAATGCTGATGATCCCAACGTGAACCATTGCGACTTCTCGAGCTTCTGCTCCTCAATTGTCCTCTTCCCAAGTGAAAATGATATTCTTCGTTCCCTCACGCAATATATCAATCAAGTTACAGCTGCCTTTAATGCTGGATTCAACAATGCTGTACAGCAGAATTTGAATCAGTCGCAACAGACCGCTACCGGCGACAACAGCGCGGCCCAAGGAGCGGTTGCCAAATCCAATCAAACGGTTGGAGGTGGCAGCGCGGCGGGACAATTTGCGCAAGGCTGGGCCCGCACCCCCTTCGATTATTCTTCAGGAGGTACAGAATACGTCGGGAATAATTACACACCCATAATTCGGTCATCCTCGACTCCGCCCGCACTGTATGGACCATTGGTGAATCAAGGCGGGTTCAATAATGGGGTGTATTACCCTGATACTCCTCCAGACCGTCTTATTGTTGCAACCGGGACACTTGGCGCAGGGCCGGTCTACACTGGTCCAACCTTCGGCAACGGTCCGACGTGGGGCAGGCCTAATGTCTATTTTCCCGCGGGGAGAATTAACACGGGCAAATTCGGCGATGTTGTAACCGCATTGCGTGATGCGGACGCCTTAGTAGTTTTGAATGGTGGTGGAATTCCGATTTCGAATGTGCCGGCCATTGCTGTTATCCCAACAAGCGAAGTACCAGGCTGGGCTACATACACAAACCCAACGACTCTTCAGACAGTGAATGTGAACATTGCCACGGGCATAACCGTACGCTGGGGAGGAAAATCCGAGGCACAAATAGATATTCCCAGCGGGTTATTGATCGCACCGGGAGTGAGGTATACTGGCGGAGTGCCGGAGACCGTGCATTACAGCTATAAGCCCTAATTGTTTGGAGACAGGAGATGGATTATGAGAAGCTAACTTTTGATGATTTTATTTCGAAGTCAGCTGGGCAGCTTAGGGCGAAAATCATGCGAGTTGTTCCATGGACGTCAAACAATAAAGTTGACGCCTATGCGATATGTCTTTCCAACGAAAAGCTGTCATTTACAATATTCAATCACTGGGCTGTCGAAGGCGATTACGATCCGGTGAATCAAACCGAAACCCAGGAAGATATGTTTGAAACAGTCTTCCTGGTTGGCGGAAAACAAACCTATGATAAAATTGAACCCAATAGTGTCTTCCAATTTTCGGCTAAGTGGCCCGGCGGAGCGATTCAATTTGGACCAGTTAAGGCAACGGAATTATCAAAGGGGGGGCGGCCAGAATTTGTTCGGATTGAGCAGGCTCGAGTTCATCGGATGCACCATAGCCATGAAATGTTCGAATATCTTATTGAAATGTTCTTTGTTACCGCCGCTGAAAAGTGGCAGTTCAGTTCAATTCCGGATCATCCTATATTTTTTAAGTTTGAGAAATTGGCATCGGAGTAGATTTATTCTATCCGCCGACTGAGATTTTCCGACGTAATTCCCTGCGCCCATTCCGCGAAAAAAGATAGCGCTGTCGATGGCCTTCGCTTCATTATTCGGCCGAAAGATAGGGGCAAAAGGCTAGTTTATCTTGAGTAATATTTCCAGCTATTGGGCATTTAGTAGGTCGTCCCCAGCCCGATAACATGTGGAATTCAAGATACTAGTCAGGCCCGAAAAACACATGCCGTTGATGGATGTCTTAGCGCCCGCAAAAGCGAGTAGCTTTTTCTAATGGATGCAATGTTTTGTCGGGTCCTCTTTCGCTGATTCGCCCCAAAAACTGCGTATAGCCCCGGCGCAACCCCGGTTGGCGTTAGGCCAAAAGTCCGTTTCTGACCCAAAGCGGCGAACATTCGGTCACTACGAGGCCCGCGCGTGGCGCTCCCGCGTGGCCAGAAATCAAGGTTGCTTGTAATTTGCATCGACACCCCACCAAGCTATTGAGATCGTACCAGCGCCTCTGCATCACTAATCCGGCATGAACGACAGAGGCGTCAAATGGTTTGGCTAAAAATTCAGTTGGTCCTTATTCAATGTGAACTCAAGGCCCGGTTTGGCTGGGGTGGTTGGCAATTGTCGGCGAAGGGGGCACTCCCTACTGTTTTGCTGACGATAGCGCTACTAATTGTTTGGGGTCGGTAAGGCGAAAAGAACACATCAGGCGAATTCATAGACCTTCTAACAAATAGGCTCCCAGTAAGGCAGCGGCACCAACTGTCATGGTCGCTTCTTTCAATCCCGGCTCAGCCCCTTCCCGAACGTGCCTAGAGGCCTCCGAAGCAAATCCCCATAACCCCGGCTATCCAATACGGCACCTATCCTGGGACAGTTGGACGTCAAAGACTTCAAGCCGGCCTGATAATTAGAAGCTCTTCCGTGATCGGAAACAGCACTCTCCCCGCACAAATGCCTCGCCGTCCAGCTGACATAACGGAAATAAATAGACGTTGGCTGCTCCCCCATCTGATTTCACACGAATAGACGCGTTGGCTTAGTCCACTAATCTCATCGAAAGGAATCACGATAGGTGCATCCTCACGCACCGGCGGCAGGGAATAGAGCCTTTTAAGTGTCAGCGGGGTGGGCAGCGAGTCACCGCTCCGAAGTTTTTTGAGTTCCAGAGGCAATTGGTCAAGGTGCCTCTCATAGTTCCACCCGCGAGACTCTTCACTAAAGTACACCCGAAATTCATTCAGATCAGTCTGACCAACAAAGTCGGTCCAATTGCTAGCGCTAAATGCAGTCCAAGAGATAGTTAAGCCGCTTTCGTTACACTTAACATCACAAATTCTGGGCGCTGGCGGTTGCAGTAGATTCCCAGGCGCTTCCTGGTCATAGTGGCGTGAAGGATAGTCGGCAGCACCCTGAGGTCCGTGTTCGCCATCTGGCGGGTAAATGGAATGATACCATCTGAGCTGATTATCTTTGTTCCAGCCCGCCCAGTTCGGTCTATCATTTAAATGATATCTGGAATTTGGCTCATCGTCTTGGCCGTTCAAAAGCGGGCGATGGCTCGATGGCCGGGCAGAATCGACCAAGCCATCCAACAGATAATATTGCGTGTCACCGTTAAACTTTCTGGTGCTCAAAGTCTCCAGACTTGGCACATCCTGCAACGTATTTGTCTTTCCCGTTGTAACAATTTGGCCAGAAGTAAAAAACGACGCATCAAAATAGTGCCATCTAGTCTCATCGGTGAATGACCAACTCCAAGTCTCGTTATCTGGAACAACGCATACTTCCAGGACATTGTGGTCGTTAAAAGTCGTACATCTCCCTAGCCAAGTCGGCTTGAAATTGTGTGTCTTAAGGTCGGCAGGGTCGTCGGATTTTTTGGCGCCCTCTTTGGAACCGCCAATCTTTGGAATGGCGCCACCATATCGAAACAGGTCGTGTGCAAGCTGTGTATTTACGGTATCACATCGCCCCACTCCGAGCGCTAACGTCAAAAGCCGAAATGGAATTGTGTCAATATCAAGAGTATCCTGATCATCCCAATAGTTGGGCATCACAGAACTGGAAATGAACGTGTGAATGTTTTTGTAGATATATAGTTGATCAGATTCCGACTTGGGAGGAGTAAGACCGCAATTGATATATTGATAAATATAGCGGAGAACTTTTGCGTAATCAGGCCGCACTTTAAGTATGTCGGAAATGTTGTGACTTTCTCCCAAATTCGTAAGCCAGGCCTTTGCCCTTTCGGTTGCAGTGTTCCGTCGATATCCACATTTCACGTTCTCTTCGTGCAAGTGGCGAGATGGATATTGAATGGGATTGAGACAGTCGGCCCCTCGAAACATACAGCCGCGTACGAGACCATCAATCCATATGCTGCGACTGACGCCGGCCACCAATGGCTCGTCGTCAAATGCACGTACCCGCATTTTATCCCAGTCAAGGCTCGATGTGCCGTCAGGGCCAAGAAAAGGTGTTGGCTGTGGATCAACGTCCTCATAGCCCCTTTTAATGTTGAACCCCGCTGGGTAAACATCTGGTGGAGCATCGAAAGGCCAATTCGGTATTCTAGTGGCGGCACGCGATCTTTTCGCCATAGCCTTTCCTTACATGCCGAATATTCTAACGGGCTGATGGAATATTGGTCGTGATTGCCCTTTAATGGCGACCGATAATGACGGCTGAGATCGAGTTATGTATCTGCCTAAATGAGAACCTTATCCAAAGGGGTAGATTACGCTTTTGTTGCTGGAATCCAAATAGCTGACTCAGCATTTCCAAATGGCTTAGCTCTGTTTTCCAAGCAACAGATTCCTACCCACGTGCAGACTACGGCGTCTAACATATCTTCGAAAGACTTTAATTCCGATGTTTTTGCATTCAGTGCTGGACAGGCAGGCAATCGGTCCATCTCGGAGATCTCCCGCGATAAAAGGGCGACAATTCGGGTCCATTGTGCAAGCACATTTTGCCTCCTCTCCGAAGGACTTGCGTCTGGCCAGTACTTACTAATTTTTTCGATCTTGTAGGGCAGCCGGCTCGGCGCTGACGCCAGTTCAATCAACGCGGGGTGAGGATAGACCTCAACGACAGCGCAATCAGTGATGCGCTTTGTGCATAATTGGTAACCTAAGTCGGAGAAACTAGCCCTTAGAGTGTCGCTTATTTTTCCAGGCCGCGATTGACTGGGCGTGTGTGTCCCAGCCTTCCGGGCGCCATATGCTTTGGACACTTCATTGTCCGAGTTTCGTCGACCCAATATAGCCGTATGCGCAAGGGGCATGTCGATGGCTACCAAAGACACTTTCTGTCCCGCTAACACCTCAGCTGCCGCAACGAGTCGCCCCGCATCTGGCGCAGCACGATTGCAATGAACCTGAGGCGATATCTGGTCGCCCTGTGAGTAGAATGACTCATAGGACGGTGCGACAGCCCTAAGTCGCCATCCTTTGTCTGTCTGAACAGCCAACGCAACCCCGCTAGGCCGATCTATGGTCCACGCCGCATCAATACCTAAGACGGCGGCCATTGTTCAGATTCTCCATTCGATCACGTTGCTGCGAAAGTAATATTGAATAGCATCGGCTCCGCAGACCACTCGTTACTCTCGATCTTAGACGCAGGATCTTGGACGCGCTGCACCTTAGGATGATCGGTCAAACAATTTGCAACAAGGTATAGCCAATAGCTTTCCTTGTGCGCTTTAGCGGCTTCGTACTCTCTCACTGTCAGATCGATACTCGTAAATGCTGCCGATACTGTACCTTTCACTTCTATACGATGCAGCAGTCCCGACTTGTCGGTGTATTCGAAGTCCCAGCCCGGCTTTTCGCCCATTCCAGCACGATAGGTAACGTCGTTTTCGCCAAGTGATTCCCGGACGAATTTCATGGCCGCGTCCTCGGCCCAGTCTCCAACCTGTTTCGCCCGCTTTGACTTTCGCCATGCCCCACTCGAGCTACCGCCAACGGCCTTTTTCTTGGGGACCAAAAGGGAGCCGCTTTCATCGATTTTAGTCGCTAGCTCAATTGGCGGCGCGGGAGCCTGCTGCACACCGCTCTCGGAGATGATTTTCTCGTAAATCGGGTCTGGTAGACTCCTGACCCCATTGCGCCACAAGTTACTTGGTATATTTTCGAAGAATGTTCCATCCACTTTCGCAGGCACTGGAATGGCGAATGGCTTGTAGTCTTCAATCGAACAAAACCATGATGGACGAGACTGGTCTGCCGTCTCGGAATCGATCTTAATTTCTCCAATGATTCCCACGCCGAAATATTCGGCCTGATCGCGTCGTCCATCCTTGCGCCGCACGCCTCGGTAATAGACAAAGCGTTCACCAGGTTTGATTAGATTCTTGTACTGGTTCGGATAGTGATACTGAACGCCTTCAATGTTCTTCCATGCGTGATCGGGGTTAATGACCACCTCATTGCTAGTCAGTATTAGCGCCACCGCCCCCTCCCCCAATGCTCATGCGGAATATTAGGCACTATTCGGGATTGAAGAAGAACCGCGTTGATGGATACGACGGCTCTTACAAAGGGAAGCGAGATTTATCTAATGAGTTCAATCGCTTGTTAGGCCCCGCTTCGCGAATTTCGCGAGAAAACTGCGTATGCGACGAGGTCACTAACGTTTCGCAAGAGAAGCGAAATCCGCCTGGCATAAAAAAGGACAATGTAATTAAGCCCTCTAACCCGCGCCACGCCGCACTCTCATCCATTCACAATCTATCCCACCTCGTAACAACACGAGTCCTGACAGAGCACTTCCCGCATGACATTGCTTCGTCATGCGCTCGAAGTTGACAGCCAAATACGTCGAGTCCCTTTCCTGCGGCACCGATCGGCGCCTGGAAGTTTGGGACATCAGTTTAACAAATCGCGCCCAGCGAGTGTCTAAAGGCTCCTAAAGCACCGTCTAGGCCGCCAACTTGGGGTGACACCGGGTGTGCGAAATTGCCTCCCCAACGAACCCTGAACGCGGCCAACTCTCTGGCGGAGTTTAGCCTGACGGGTGCCGCCCCGTGTCTTACGCAATGCCATCCACATTTAGGAGGATGGGTATGAACGACAAGCCAAAACAGGAAATCATTTCCCTGAAGCAGCTTTGCACCGAACTGAAAATCGACTCGCACGAGGCTCGCGAAAAGCTGCGCTGGGCGTCCCGGGAACCAAAGAAGTACCCGGAATTGGCAAAGGCCCACAAGCCTCGCCAACCGTGGGAATGGGTCAAAGATAGTCTGGCACTTAAAGAAGCGCGGGCTGCGCTGGCAGCTTAAAGCGACTCAACCGCTGCTCCCCCTGCGGGAGGGCGATGGACCCGGGCGCCAGCCAGATCATCGACGGCTTCGAGGTCTGGCACCCCGGCTACCACTGACCGTCGTCAGATAATTAGGTAGAGCACCAAGATCAGGAGAATGCCCAGCGCTCCGATCACAGGAACGAGCCCCTCGCTCTCGACCTCGAACAACGGAGCCTTGATGCGCAGCTTGTTCACCGGCTTAACCATCGCGCAAGAACTCCGCTTCCCGCTTGGATCGCTCGACGTCCCGTTCCGCATTGTCACGGATCATCTGATAGAGCTGGTAGGCAGGGGAGAGGCGTGACAGCGTTTTCAGCACGGCGTTGGCCCGGTCCACCATCTGTACGTCCCGCGGGAAGGGCTCTCCGGGTGTTCCCCTGCGCACGCCGCCCGTCACCGAACGGAACAAAGAGTCGATCGCCTTGCGGACGACCATGCTGCCGGTGTGGTCGCAGGCGTCGAGAAACTCGACGACGAAGCCCTGGTGCGTGAACACAAAGTCAGGCTCCGCGTGCGCCAGGACGCCCGCCGCCCACCACAGATCCTGTTTCGCGCCCCGCCGCACCTTGCCCCTGAGAAACTCGAGCCCCGACGCATCAAGCGGAAGAAACATGGCATCGAACAATGACGACGCACCGTACTCAAACCGCCAGTTTCCAATCTCATGGCCGACGAGCCATTCCCAAACCGAGTCAAGCGCGGCGCGGTAGCGCCCCGATTCCTTAAAGCGCAACGGGACGTGGGAGTAAGGGCCGTAGTTAATCGGCCTGACAACGGAGAACGTTTCCTCCGAAGCCGCCATTTCAACGCGATCCATGAAGAACTGGCACGTCCGCTCGGGATAATGAAAGGAGAGGTACGCCAACAGTGTTTCGACCCAATGACCGCGCAGCTCCGCCATCGGCTTGAGCTGAGAGAGAAGGAAACCAGCGTCGTCCTCATTCATGCTGCCGAAAAGCGTCGCCGCGTCACTGCCGTGGAATACCATCAGGACGCGATCGGCGATGTCATCGTCTGCGCGGAAATTGACGTGCCGCAACATGTCGACCGCCAGCCGCGGCGCCTGCCTCGTCAGCAAATACAAGACGCCGATCGCGTTGAAGACGACCCTCCGATCGCTCGATCCGAGGACCCGGACCAGAATGTCGAAGTCCTCTTTTGCGAGGGCGCCGTCAACGAGAGGGGGGGTATTGAACGCTTGAGCGACCCCAACCTGCAGGCGGGAGTTCCCACTGTCGAGAAGCCGCCTCGCCCACACCCGCCCCGCCTTCCGGTCGGCGACGAGATAGTGAAAAAGCGCGTTCCCCAGATAGGTCGTCAGCCGCGCTTCGTTCTCCCCCATGGCATGCTCAACCATGTATTGGCAAAGGTCGGGGCGGGTGCGAAGCACTTCGTACACCAGCGAGTTGGTGGAGCCCTCCTGAGCCAACCCAGCCTGAGCCACCTGTTCCAGCGCGCCTTCGAGATAGCGATAGAGGTCTTCCGCGCTTGGGTTCGCCCGCGACAGGTCCGCCGCGATGCCCCCAATCCATTTGTTCAGCTCGGCCTGCCACGCGTTCGGCTCAAACTTGCCCATGAACACGCGGCCATACCCGTCCGCCAGCGCGCTGAGAACGCGGAACTCGAGCGTGGTGGGCAACGCATCCAAGATGTCGTTCGCAGCGGCGGCGGTCTCCCTGCCGGCATAGTGAGCGTGCCAAGACACCGCCTCCGCCATACCGATCATCACCAACGGGTCCAGTCGACCTGTCACAACAAGGTCGCGCAGCATGGCGAGCGTCCCGAGGAACTCCGCCGTATATTGCTCCATCGTCTTATCGCTGATCCGAACGCTCATGATCGGCATCGGATAGCGAAGGACGCTCTGCATGAACTTCGCGGCGATCACAGCCGGCCGGCCGTCGCCTTGCAGCACGTCGATCGCCGCGGCGATGACCTGCGCCCTCAAGTCCTCCACAGCGTCATAGTTCACCACGAACGGGGTCATGCTGATGGAGAAGTTGTCGCTCTCCGTCGTGTGGCCTTCACCGCTGAGGATGCCTTCGAGGAAGTCGAAAGGCGTGAAAGCACGCTCGAAGGCGCGCCGGTCGGACAGCAGCGAAAGCCCAAACTCGACGACCTTGCGATTGTATTCGATGGGCTTGTCCGGGTGTACCTCGCACAACTCCTTGAGCATCCGGATCGCGTGGTTGGGAAACCGGTTCAACTCGCGGGCGTCGGCGCGACCCAACTTCCAGAGCATGGCGCAGGCCTCTTCCACGAAATCGAGGTGGTAGGCCACGTTCCGCAAGATTCTGGCGAGCCCATCGCCGACGTTGTCGTCGCGGAACTGCTGCCGAACGAAGTCGAGGGCGCGGCGAGGCTGATAGAACGCGGCCGCTTCGGCCGCCTCAAGTGCCGAGTCGTGGTAGTCGGACGTCACCTTAAGCGCGTGCCATAGGTGGTCAAGCAGGTGGCTCTTGGAGATGTCCTTGCTGTTGCGTCGCCAGTCGAGCCGCCCCAGGTTCACCAAGACATTGCCCCGCAGGCCCCGCGGAGCGGCTTCGAACACCCGGTCCGCCAACGAAGTCAACCGGTCATCGGGGCCGATGCAGCTTTGTTCGATGATATAGTCCCCCAACAGGTCGGGCATGAGGCGGTACTGGGCGCCGCGCTTGAACACCACCCCACCTTCCACGAGCTGCCGCAGGGTGGTGGAGACTATGTCGTCATCGATGCCGGTCACAGACGTCACCAGCGAGCGAAATGACGGATCGTCCGCGGAGAACGGCTGAACGAGGGAGATCACCTGAAGGATATCGCTGACACGCTTCTGGTTGGCAGCGCCGCCGATCTCTCCCGTGATCACCTTTTCGAACTTGCCCAAGATCGTGTCGCGGAACTGCGGCTGGTCCTGCGCTTGGAGGGGCGACAGGTTCTCGGTTGCCGCTATTCGCGCCGCCAGCACTGTCACCAGCGGGCAGCCCACGGTCGCTTGCGCGATCGGCTCGGCCAAGGCCTCCGCTCCCTGAAATTCCCTCAACACCAGCGCGGCAAGTTCCGTCGTTTGCTTCAAGTCGAGCTGTTGCAGGCTGTATTCGTCGATGGCATTGGCGAAGGCGATGGCGCCGGCTTGCCCGCGAAGGCGAGCCTTGGCGTACGGGCGCGTCGCGACCAGCAGGTGCACCTCACGACGCCGGTCCGCGGCGAACGCGAAGAGGGCGGACAAATCCGACCGGTCGTGCGCGTCATCGACGATCAGTACCGTCGCCGCGCCCTGCAGCCCGTCCAACGCCGCCGCGGTCACCACTTCGGTCGGCGACAGGAACAGGACGGTTAGGTTCGGTGCCCGTTCCCCGATTATCTCCGCCACCCGTTTCAGCATGCGGGACTTGCCGGCGCCGCCCTCCGCGGTGAGCAGGACAGCACGGTTCGTTCCCGCGACGACGAGATCGGCGATCGCATCCGCATCCTGCTGGCGGCCGATCAGGTCCCAGTCGTGGCTGAATGTCGCCTGCCTGCCGCTGAAGGGCGCGAAGAACTCGTCCGCGCGCAGCCACGGCCCCGGTGCGTTGACGCCAAGCAGCGCGAATCGCTGACCGGGGAAGAACATGTCGACAAGGCGCACGCGGTCGGGCACCGCGAGATCTGTGCGGACCAGCCTCGATATATCCTCCTTGTCCCACAACACCCAACCGGCGTGGGCGCGAAGCGCCGCTGCGGTCTGCGGGCTCGCGACCCGGCTCAGAACCAAGTGTGGGCGATCCGTCGGCTCGGTGTGCGCGGCGACCGCCTTCTCGACTTCGGCGGGGCCGAAGCGCGTGACGCGCTTGCACTGGAAGGTGTGGCGCGTCCCATCCCGCAGGATGACGAGCAGGTCTATGCCGCCCTGGTTGTTCCCTCTGGTCCCCGCCCGGCGGATCTCTCGGGCGTCGGGATAGAGGTGGTGCAACAATTCAAAAATGAACCGTTCGAAAGCTTCCGGCGACAACGCGTCGATCGGCAGGTTCTGGTCGAAGGTGACAGTCACCGTGGCCGGAAGTTCTTCGGCCGGGGCATCGTAGCCCGCGATGCGCCGCAACGACGCTTCTTTCACCCCGATCAGCGGAGCCAAGGCGGCGAGCTGCTCCGGCTGCGGGCGCGACAGGCCAGCTTCCCACCGGCTCACCAACTGCTGAGAGCAGCCGAGCTTGTCGGCCAAGTCGGCCTGCTTCTTCACCCCCGCACGCTTGCGCCCCGCGGCGATCACACTGCCAAGTTCTTTGTGCTGTGCCATTTCGCACTACTAACATGCGTACGGTATGAGTTCAAACTATGTTCTCGGGTTGGTATAGCGGATTCCGCGATCTTGTTCTTGTTATGTTCTAATATCCTGCCCCAGATGACCCGGCGATGGCCCAATGGCGGAAGATCGAGACAGTTGCGGACGCGTGTGCAGCCGGCTACCTGGTCGAGGCGCGCTGCGACCGTTGCCATGCCAGGCGACGCCCCCACCTTTATATACTCCTGTCCGCATGTACTCCTGTCCGCAAACCCGCACGTCGGCGAGACTCCGCTTGGTCAGGTACTACCAGGATTCTTCTGTACATCGTGCAGGAACAGCGTGTGGGCGATCGTCTTTTGCACCTATGCCAAGCCCGGCGAGCTGTAGCGCCGGCGCGCCGTATTCTCTTTCCACGAATGCGGTCGGCACTTTTAGGAGATGCGGGGCTTTCTGATGCCTTCACTGGAGGAGAACCTGAGAGAGAAGTTGGTCGATGACTTTTCTCAGCGGCTTTTGAGCGGCGCGTTGCAAGTCATTCCCGACCAGGCGAACCCGATCCGGCTTAGCCAGTTCGCGGCCGCGATGCGCGAACTCTTCAACTACACACTCCATACGCTCGCGCCGGACGGGAACGTGACGAAGTGCGTGTGGTTCAAGCTGGAACCGGGTACAGCCAGCCCGACACGGCGTCAGCGCGCCAAATACGCGACCCAAGGCGGACTGTCCGACGAATATGTGGCAGAAATTGGGGTTGATGTTGAACATCTTCACGACGAGGCTATCGCGGCCATCGGTGAGATGAGCAAGTATACCCACGTTCGGCCGGGAACCTTGGTCGAAGATCAGGGCGTGATTGACGCGTTCGTGAACGACGCGATGACGGCGCTCCTCGGCCTATTCTCTTCCTTTGAACACTGTCGCGAGACGGTCATCGAAGCGCTGGTCAACGAGATCGATGATGAAGCAGTAAACGCGTTGATCACGGAGACTATCCAAGAGGTCGATCAACTGTCGTCGCATCATTCGATCGAAGAGGTTTACGTTGACAAGATGCGGATCGTATCGCTGACCCAAGACGCGATTTCGTTCGAGGTGACGGGATCGTTAGCCGTGGAGCTACAGTGGGGTTCCAATTCAGACGTCCGGCGCGGGGATGGCGCGACACTCGATCAGAGCTTCCCTTTTACTGTGACAATGTGCTGTCCGGTCGATGATGTTTCCACATTCTATGATGTGGTGTATGGCGTCGACACAAGCGAGTGGACCGACCGCAGAGACGAGCGCGATTAATCCCAATCTCCCGCGACAACGCCGAACGCACTCGACTTGCGGTACATGAAGCAGCGGGGCTATCGGCTCGAGTTTGAAAAGCCCTAATGGTTCGTCGTGTTGAGGCAAGTGTCACCCCAGTTGTAACCCGGGAAGGCGCATGTGTCTGTTGTGCTCAAGCAGCGGGCGCTCAAGTCATTGAATCATGTGGAAGTAGATGGTGCCCAGGGACAGAATTGAACTGCCGACACGCGGATTTTCAATCCGCTGCTCTACCAACTGAGCTACCTGGGCACGCCCACACGCGGGCGGGATCGGCTTATTAGGCGAAGCCCCCCGCCCTGTCCAGCACCCTTGTCTTAATCCTGTTCTTCGTCCTTTTCCCTGGGCTGAGAAGGACTTGCGGGGTCCGCCGGCGGGCCCGGAATGGCATAGCCGCCCTTGAACCAGCGCCCCAGATCGACGTCGGCGCAGCGCTTGGAGCAGAAGGGCTTGAACGCCTCCTGGGCCGGCTTGCCGCAGACCGGACAGTCAGCCATGGCCCGCCCCCGCCAGCATCGACAGGGTCAGCGCCAGGGGCAGCCCCACCACATTGGAATAGGAGCCGGAAATTTCCTTGATCAGCATTTCGGCGCGGCCCTGGATGGCATAGCCCCCCGCCTTGCCCACCCCTTCCCGGCTTTGGACATAGGCGTTGATCTGGGCCTCGCTGAGCTTCAGCAGCGAGACCCGTGTCTGGGCCACGCGCAGGCGCAGTTTTCCTTGCGGGGTGATCAGCGCCACCGCCGTGATCACCTGATGCCGCCGCCCGGACAAAAGCTTCAGGCAGGCGCGCACTTCATTATCGTCCGCCGCCTTGGGCAGGATGCGCCGTCCCACCGCCACCACCGTATCGGCGGCCAGGATGAAGGCGGGCTTGCCGCCTTTGCTTCTCAAGGGCCATTCGCTTTCCACCTTGCGGGCTTTTGCCGCCGCCAGCCTTTGGGCATGGAGGCGCGGCAGCTCGCCCTTCCTCACCGTTTCATCGATGGCGGCGGGAAGCACGGCATCCGGCGTGATGCCGGCCTGCGCCAGCAGCGCGATGCGGCGCGGGCTTTCGCTGGCCAGGACTAGCGGAAACGCCATTTATGAAAACTTTCTAGGCGCGAGCACAGGCGCAACGAACTCACGACGCAAAAGAACCGCGCTTACCTAAAGCGATAGGTGATGCGGCCCTTGGTTAAATCATAGGGCGTCATCTCGACCATCACCTTGTCGCCGGTCAAAACCCGGATGCGGTTCTTGCGCATCTTGCCTGCCGTATGAGCGATGATCACGTGATCATTGGCGATCAGCTTCACGCGAAAGTTGGCGTTTGGGAGGAGTTCTTCCACGATCCCCTCGAACTCCAGCATTTCTTCTTTGGCCAATGGGTCCTCTTAAAGCCGTTCGCGAGCAGGGGAGATAGGGGGGAAAGGGCCAAAAAGCAAGCCTTTCCAACGGTTTTCCACGAAATTGCGCCTCTTCCGGCTCAAGTATCCGCCGCGGCGGGGGCCAGAAAACGCTGTTTCAGCCGCTGCATCAACTGGTCGCGGACCATGCGGTAGGCCAGCAAGCGCTGCTCGCGCGAGCCCTCGATCGCGGTGGGGTCTATGGTGGGCCAATATTCCACCTTGGTGGCGGCGGTGCGGGTCAGTTCCATCGCCTTGTGATGGGCTTCCGGCGACAGGGTGATCACCAGATCGAAACTTCCGTCTTCCAGGTCTTCAAAACGGCGCGGGCGATGCTTGCCGATCTCCAGCCCGACCTCCTCCATCGCCTCCACCGCCAGGGGATCGAGTTCGCCGGCCCTGACCCCCGCCGATTCGACATAGAGGCTGCCGCGGCCCAGATGGCGCAGCATCGCCGCCGCCATGGGCGAACGCACCGCGTTCATGGTGCAGGCAAACAGAATGGCTCCCTCCTTCGACGCCATTCAGCCCCGCATCTGCAGGACGCAAATCAGCGTGAACAGCCGGCGCGCGGTGTCGAAATCGGTTTCCACCTTGCCCGCCAGCCGCGCCTGCAATTCCTTGGCGCCCTCGTCATGCAAGGTGCGCCGCGCCATGTCCAAGGCCTCGATCTGATGCGGCGGGGCGGTGCGGATCGCCTTGTAGTAGCTCTCACAGACCAGGAAATAATCCTTCACCGTCTTGCGCAGCGGGGTGAGCGAGAGCAGCACCTTGCCATGCGCGCTGTCGTCTTCCAGGCGCACATCCAGCACCAGGCGGTTTTCCTCAACCCCCAGGATCAGGTGATAGGGCCCGCCGGAAGAGCCCTCCAGCCGGAAGACATTGGCTTCCAGCAGGTCGTAAATGGCGACTTCGCGTTCCTGCTCGATGGCGCGGCTGCGCACCACGACACTGGCTTCGTCCAGGGTGATGGCCGACAGCCTGTAGTCCACGGATCAGTCCTTGCGGTTTAGCCGCGCCGCGATGGAGCGGGCATGCGCCTGGAGCCCCTCGGACTCCGCCAGGATCAGCGCGTCGGGGCCCAGCGCGGCGATGCTGCCGGCACCCAGCTCCAGGATGGTGCTGCGCTTCAAAAAGTCCAGCACCGAAAGTCCGGAAGAAAAACGCGCCGTACGCGAGGTCGGCAAGACATGGTTGGGACCGGCGATATAGTCGCCCATCGCTTCCGGCGTGTGCCTTCCTAAGAAGATGGCGCCGGCATGGCGCACTTTTTTCAGAAACGATTCAGGATCGGCGGTGGCGATTTCCAGATGTTCCGGCGCAATGGCATCGGTCAGGGACGCCGCGTCGTCCAACTTGGCAACCACGATAATGGCGCCATAGCTGTTCCAGCTTTTTTCCGCGATCTCCTTGCGCGGCAAAAGCGCCAGCTGCCTGTCGACCGCCGCGGCGACCTTGTCGGCGAACGCCGCATTGTCGGTGATCAGGATGCTTTGAGAGGAAGCGTCATGTTCGGCCTGGCTGAGCAGATCGGCGGCGATCCATTCCGGGTCATTGCCGCCATCCGCCACCACCAGGATTTCCGACGGCCCCGCCACACTGTCGATACCGACCTGGCCGAACACTTCCCGCTTGGCGGCGGCGACATAGGCGTTGCCGGGCCCGACGATCTTGTCCACCGCCGCGATGGCCGCGGTGCCGTAAGCCAGCGCCGCCACGGCTTGCGCGCCGCCGACGCGGTAGATCTCGGTGATTCCGGCCCGCCTGGCTGCCGCCAGCACCAGGGGATTGATCGCGCCTCCGCTGGCCGGCGTCACCATCACAATGCGCTTCACCCCCGCCACCTTGGCGGGGATGGCATTCATCAGCACCGAAGAGGGATAAGATGCCGTTCCTCCCGGGACATACAGGCCAACACTGTCCAGGCTGGTCCAGCGCCAGCCCAACAGCGCGCCGGTGTCGTCGTGGAAACGCGCGTCTTCCGGCAATTGCCGCAGATGATAATTTTCAATACGGGCGGCGGCGGTCTCGATGGCGCTCAATTGTTCCCGGGAAACCCTGCTGACGGCGGTATCGATTTCGCCCGCGGCCAATTTCAATGTGTCGTTGGTGACATTGGCGCGGTCGAACTTGTTGGTGAGTTCGACCAAGGCCGCATCGCCGCGCCGCCGCACATCGGCGATGATGGCGCGCACCACCTGGGCGACATCTTCCTCCTCCTCGCGCTTGGCGAAAAGCAGCTTTTGAAATTCCTGCGCGAAACCGGAATCGGCGGCGTTCAATCTACGCGCCATGATCGGCTCCATGATCCGGCGTGCCGCGCGCCGCCCAGGCCGAGGTCATATCGGCCAGTTCGGCATCGATGCATTCCACGCTCAGGCGGATGGCGCCCCCGCCTGCCAGCACGATCTCGACCGTCCCGCCGGGGTCTTCACTGCCTTGGGGGGCAAAGCGCAGGGCCAAGACCGACACCACCGCCTCATCGGCTCCCAGCTTGACCTTGCTGGATTGCACCTTCAGCACGCCATCGAAATGCAGGCCGGCCCGCACCCGCGTCTTGCCGCCCGCTTCCCATTGCAGCCGGTTGACCACCGCCGCAAAGCGCCGCTTCTTGGGCTGCCAGCTCACATCCTTGAGCTTGAAGACGGCGTCCTGCAGCCGGGCCGACAGGACTTCCAGGTCTTCCGGGTCGTTCGCCGCGAGTCTCAACCACGCCATGGCTACTCCGAAACCCGCGCGATGTCGGCGCCCACCCGCGACAGTTTTTCTTCCAGCCGGTCGAAACCGCGATCCAGATGATAGACGCGGGCGACGATGGTTTCCCCCTCCGCCGCCAGGCCCGCCAGCACCAGCGACACCGAAGCGCGCAGGTCGGTGGCCATCACCGGCGCGCCCTTGAGCCTTTCCACGCCGCGCACCGTGGCGGTGTCGCCGTCGATGCGCACTTGCGCGCCCATGCGGATAAGCTCCGGCACATGCATGAAGCGGTTCTCGAAAATCTTTTCCCGGATCACCGACGTGCCGTCGGCCACCGTCATCAGGGCCATGATCTGGGCCTGCAGGTCGGTGGGAAAGCCCGGATAGGGCGCGGTGGTGACGTCGGCCGCATGCGGCCGGCCCCCGTTCATCTGCACTTTGACGCCGCGCGGCGTGACGCTGACCTCGGCGCCGCTTTTGGCCAGGATAGAAGTCAGGGACGCCACGGTTTCCGGCAAGGCGCCAACCAGTTCCACCTCGCCCCCGGCAATGGCCGCGGCGATGGCATAGGTGCCGGTCTCGATGCGGTCGGGCATCACGCGATAGTCCGCGCCATGCAGGCTCGGCACACCTTCCACCACGATCTCGGTCGAGCCCAGGCCGGATATCTTGGCACCCATGGCATTGAGACAGTTGCCCAGGTCGGAAATTTCCGGTTCCCGCGCCGCATTGACGATCCGGGTGGTGCCCTTGGCCAGGGTGGCGGCCGTCATGGCGGTCTCGGTGGCCCCCACCGAGACAAAGGGGAAGACGATCTCCGCGCCCTTCAGGCCGTCCGGCGCTGTGGCGGTGACATAGCCTTCGCTGAGTTCGATCTCGGCGCCCATCTGCTCGAGCGCCGCCAGATGCAGTTCCACGGGGCGCGCCCCAATGGCGCAGCCGCCCGGCAACGACACCTTGGCTTCGCCCATCCGCGCCAGGAGCGGCGCCAGCACCTGGAAGCTGGCGCGCATCTTGCGCACCATGTCGTAGGACGCGAACACCGAGGTGATCGAGCCGGCGTGAAGCTTCATCGCGTCGCCTTCGCCTAGCCGTGGCGACATATTGATCTGAATGGAGACGCCGAAGGTCATCAGCAGTTCCGCCATGGCGCGCACGTCCGCCAGCCGCGGCACATTGGCCAGGGTCAGGGGATCGGCGGTCAAAAGCGACGCCGCCATCAATTTCAGGGCGGCATTCTTGGCGCCGCTGATGGGGATTTCCCCCTTCAGCGGGCGGCCGCCGCGGATACGGATACGGTCCATGGGAAACCCTTGTAGCGGGGGGAAAAGGCCAAGAAAAGGCTGGGAAAAGCGGGACTAGTTCTCGGTTTTGGCGGGGCTTTTGGGGGGCTTGGAGGCGACCGGGGCCGCCGGTTTGGGGGGTGTTTGCGCCCCGCTAGCGGGTTCGGCCTGCTTGCGGCGCTTGAGGTTGGCGCGCAGCGCCTTAGCCAGTTTTTCGGGCGAGGTTTTGGCCATCGCAAACTCGTCAAAGTCCTTATGGGGAAATGTGAAAACTGCGGCTTTCCTTCGCGGAATCCTTACGTTATAGCAGCGCACCCTTGATCCTGGCGGCGCAAGCCAAGGTTAAGGGTTCGGCCCTTAAAGTGCCGGAATACCACGGTTGCCGTAGTAGCGTAGTGGTAGCGCAATCCCTTGGTAAGGGATAGGTCGTGAGTTCGATTCTCACCTACGGCACCATTCATTCCCGCACGTACCGTGCGGGAATGAATGCCAAGGCGCGGCTAGCGTCAGCGTAGTGCCGCGCCGCGGCAGGAAGCCCCGCACAATCGTCCGCGCGTCAGCGACTTGAGGGGCCGCGCGGCAGGCGAAAACACAGACCTCCCCGGAAAATCGCCCTAACGCCCGCGCCGCGGCAGGAAGCCCCGCACAATCGTCCGCGCGCGCAGAAACGAATGCCAAACCAGCTCCGGCCGCTCGCCTAAGCTCGCGGCGTTCCTCGCTCGAAATGATCCACTGGATCATTTCGTTCGCCTTCGGCGACCCGCTCGGAACACTTCCCGAAAAGTCTTTCCCGGCGCTAAAACTGACGTCCGAAGGGATTGCCTCCATGCCGCCACAACCCGGTCTGCTCGACACCCAGCTGCGTCAGGCCCTGGGCTTGCACCAGGCCAACCGGTTCGCCGAGGCCGAAGCCCTGTACCGCCAGGTTCTGGCCTTCCGGCCCGACCTTGCCGAGGTGCATGTCAACTGCGCGCTGGCCCAATTCGGCCAGGGCAAATATGGCGAGGCGGAAGTCTCGCTTCAGCGCGCCATCGCCGCCCAGCCGGGCGCCGCCAAGGCGCATCTTCACATGGGCGATGCCCTGAGCTTTCAAAACCGCTTTGAGGAGGCGATGGCATCCTACCGCCGCGCGGTGCGCCTGAAGCCGGATTATGCCGAAGCCTATAACAATCTCGGCAACGCGCTGCTGCATCGTGGCGAAAGGGAACAGGCCAGGGCAGCGTATCGCAAGGCGATAGCGCTCAAGCCCGATTACGCCCAGGCGCATAACAATCTGGGCAATATTCATCTGTGGCTTGGCGATTTCGAGGATGCGCGGGCGGAATTCGCCCGTGCTCTCGCCATCGCCCCCGGTTACGCAGAAGCGCAGAACAATCTGGGCAATGCCCTGCACAAGCTGGAACGCTCGGATGAAGCGCAAGCGGCGTTCCGCGCCGCCATCCGCCTGGCGCCCGGCTATGCCGACGCCTACATCAATCTTTCCACCTGCCTGTCGGAGACCGGAAAAGCCGTGGAGGCCGAAGCCGCGGCCGCCGAGGGCGTGCGGCTCAGTCCCGGAGCGCCGGAGGCGCACAATGCGCTGGGCAATGCCTTGCGCCAGCAAGGCAAGCTGGCGGAGGCGCAAGCCAGCTATCGCGAGGCTTTGGCCTGCAAGCCGGACTTTAGCGAGGCGCAGCGACGCCTGGCGGAGACCCTTTGCGAAGACAACCGCCTGGCGGATGCCTTTGCCGTCTACACCGTTCTTGCGGAACGCGCGCATGGCGGGGATCCGGCCGGATCGGATGTTGCCCATAAACAGCGCCATGACAGCGAACAGCAGGCCTGGCTGGGCGGCAAAGCGCCGTCATTTTATCTTGCCGACGGCAACCGCGTCGCGGGCCCGGCCGTCAATCCTGCCGGCCGGCTCACCCAGATCAGTGAGGCAGGGAAGCCCCAGATCGTGGTGATCGATGACCTGTTGACGGCGGAAGCATTGGAAAAGCTGCGCCGCTTTTGCATGGATTCGACGATCTGGCGCGAGATCTATGATGACGGCTATCTCGGCGCATTCCCCCAAACTGGCTTTGCGCCGCTCCTGCTGGCCCAGATCGCGGAGGAACTGCGCGCGGCCTATCCCGCGGTCATCGGCGGCCATCCCCTGCTGCATTTTTGGGCCTTCAAATATGACAGCAGCCTGCGCGGCACCGGCGTCCATGCCGACTTCGCGGCGGTGAACGTCAATTTCTGGATCACGCCCGACGATGCCAATCTCGACCCCGATCATGGCGGGCTGGTGGTATGGGACGCCGCGGCGCCGCTGGACTGGGACTTCGCCAAATACAACGCCGCCGACGGCGATATCCGCGCTTTCCTGGAGCAGGAGAAAGCCCGGCCAGTGATCGTGCCCTATCGCGCCAACCGGGCGGTGGTGTTCGATTCCGACCTTTTCCACGAAACCGACACCATTCACTTCAAGCCCGGCTATGAGAACCGGCGCATCAATGTGACCCTCTTGTTCGGCCACAGGCAGGCCCGGCGTCCCTGATTGCAGCCGGTGACGCAAAGTCCCGCGCCAATCCACGCGAAAACAAAAGCCTGAGGGCTGATAGACGGCCCGCGGGACGAATCCCACACAATTGCGCACACCCGTTCGAACGCCATATGAATGTCATGCCGCGCGGGCGCTTGCCACGCCGGAAATAGGGGAAACAGATGCCGCAGTCTTGGCGCGCCACGCTTTCGCGATTCTTTTTTTTGGGGTTGGTGCTTTCGCCCGGCGCGGCAAGCGCGGCCACGCAAGCCGCGCCGCAAGCGGCACTGGACAGTTTTGCGAAAGATCTCGGCTACCGCTTCACTGTGCTGAGCAACAAGACCACCGACGGCTGTCCCGACAAGCCGGTGCAGCAATATTGCTTCTCGGCCCGGCTGGACCTGACAATGCCCAAGACCCTGCCTAGCGGCGACTGGTCGCTTTACCTGAGCTTTGCCGAGAATGTGCTGCCGCTCCGCAGCGACGCATTCACCATGACCGGCATCAATGGCAGCCTTCACCGCATCGCGCCCAAGCCCGGCATGGTCAAGCCGGGCGCCGCCTATCAACTCAATTTCATCGGCCCGACGCATTTCTTCTCGCCTTACATCCTGCTGCCCAATGTCTATGTCGCGCAGGAGGGGCTCAAACCGCGGATCATTGCGGCCACCAAGCCGAAGCTCGATCCGGATTCGCATCTGGAGGAATTGCCGTTCATCACCCCCTTCACCGACGAGGCCCAGCTGGCGACCCAGCGTCCCGACGACGCCACGGTATGGCTGACGCCCCAGCGGCTGTTTGAGCAGGATGTCCAGCGCCATGTCGATGCGGGGGCGCCGGAATTCATCATTCTGCCGACCCCGGCCAAAGCCGCCCATCTCGAAGGCCCGGCGATCGGGCTTGCGGATGGCGTGCATCTTGTGCTGCACGGCATCCGCGCCGGCGATATCGCGCCCGCGCTGGCGGCCTTTAAGCGCACCATGCCGGTGGGCAAGAGCGGCGCGGAACTCAGCATCACCGCCGATGCGGCGATGACGCCGGAATCCTATCGCATCACCGCCAGGAACGGCGCCATCGCCATCACCTGCGCCGATGCCGCCGGCGCGTCCTATGCCTTGCGGTCACTGGCCCAGCAGGTGGCTTATGAGAAGTTGCATCTGAAGCCCTTGGAAATCGAGGATGCCCCCCGCTTCGCTTTTCGCGGCCTGATGATGGATTTGGGGCGCAATTTCCAGCCCAAGGCGCACATCCTCACCATCATCGAGCAAATGGCGGCCGTGAAGCTCAACAAGCTTCATCTGCATCTGGGTGACGATGAAGGCTGGCGGCTTCAGATCGACGGCCTGCCGGAATTGACCGAGATTGGCGCCCGCCGCTGCCACGATCCGGCCGAAACAAGCTGTCAGATGCCCCATCTGGGCAGCGGACCGGACGCCATCGCGCCTGGAACCGGCCATTTCACGAGTGCCGACTACATCGAAATTCTGAAAGCCGCCAAGGCGCGCCAGATCGAGGTGATCCCCTCCTTCGACATGCCGGGCCATTCGCGCGCCGCCATCAAATCCATGAAAGCGCGCGCCCTACGCCTGATCGCGGAAGGCAAGCCGGACGAAGCGGCGCGCTATCGGCTGGACGAGCCGGAAGACAGGACGGTCTATTCCTCGGTTCAGCATTATAACGACAACACGCTGAACGTCTGCTTGCCTTCAACCTATGCCTTCATCGGCACGGTGATCGACAGCATCAAGGCCATGCACCAGCAGGCCGGCCTGCCGCTGCGCATCTATCATATCGGCGCCGATGAAACCGCCGGCGCCTGGAAAGATTCTCCTGCCTGCCAAAAATTCATGGCCGATCAGCATGTGACGGTGCAGCAGCTGGGGAATGTCTTTCTGACACGCGTGGCCGCCATTTTGCGCGACAAGGGAATCGAGCCCGCCGGCTGGAGCGACGGCCTGAGCAGCCTGGATCCGGCGCAAGTGCCGGCCAAGATGCAGTCCAACAGTTGGGGCAACATCCTGGGCAGCGGCATCGCGGAAGCCTATCGCCATGCCAATCAGGGCTGGGATGTGGTGATGTCCTCGCCGGAAACGCTGTATTTCGACATGCCCTATGCCGCCGACGGCTGGGAACGCGGCACCGACTGGGCCACGCGTGTCAACGACCTCTACAAGGTCTTCGCTTTCATGCCGGAAAATCTTGGCGCCAATGCCGTGGTGATGGTCAATGGCAGGGGCAGAGGCGTGTCCATCGCCGATACCGTGCCGCTGGCCGACGGCCGCCACATCACCGGCATGCAAGGCCAGTTATGGAGCGAGACTGTCCGAAGCCCTCAAATCGCCGATTACATGCTGTTCCCCCGCACCCTGGCGCTGGCCGAACATGCCTGGCACAAAGCGTCATGGGAGCCCGATTATGTCGCGGGCAAAAGCTACGCCTATGGCGACGGCAGCGTCGACACCAAAGCGCTTCTCGCCGACTGGAACGGATTTCAGGCCAAGCTGCTGCCGCGCCTGGCGGACCTCGACCGGGCCAGGATTGCCTACCGGATTCCGGTGCCGGGGGCGCGCGTCAGCGGCGGCATGCTGGAAGCCAATGCACCCATCGCCGGCCTGAAAATCCAGTATCGCGCCGGCGCGGCGCCCTGGCGGACTTATAGCGGCCCTGTCGCGGTCAATGGCCCTGTCACGCTGCGCACGCTGTCGCCCGACGGCAAGCGCGTCAGCCGCAGCATTTCCGTGAACTGACCGCAAAGGCCCGCTACTTCGCCGCCGCCCGTTTGGGCCGGCGCACCGCCCTCACCTTCCCGCTATTGCCGCCGCCGCAGAAGAAGCGGTCGCCGCCATTGGATTCCAGCCCGGAGATGGTGATGCCGGGCGGCATGTCCAGCGTCTCCAGAACCTTTCCGCTTTGCGCATCGATCCGCCGCAGTTCGCTTTGCTCTTCCTCCCAGGTGGCGTGCCACAGCTCGCCATCGACCCAGCTGACGCCGGTGACAAACCGGTTGGATTCGATGGTGCGCAGGATGGCGCCGGTCTCCGGATCGATCTGGTGGATCTTGCGCTCGCGATACGCACCGACCCACAAGGATCCTTCCGCCCAGGCCAGACCAGAATCGCCGCCATTGCTGGGCGCTGGGATGCTGGCCAGCACCTGACCCGTCTTGGGATCGATCTTGTGGATGCGGCTTTCCGCGATCTGAAACAGATGCCGGCCGTCAAAGGCGGTGCCGGCATGGGCTGCGACCGCGAGAGAGCGCTGCATCTTGCCGCTTTGCGGGTCGATGGCGGCCAACTTGTCGCCCGCCGCCAGCCAGACGTTCTGGCCGTCATAAGTGACGCCGCCTACCTTCTCCACACCGGGAAAAGGCCCATATTCCTGGATGATTTCTGCCGCCGCGTGTTTCATGGCTTGATCCCGGTTGGATGTTTCATGCCGCCACCCTATCCATCCGCCAGTATGACCGGGAGTAACAAGGTGGTCGTGAATCCGGGAACCGGCGGGGTCATCCAGCGGCGCGCCCGTCCGCGCCCGATCGCCTGCACCTTGGCTTGCGCCGCCAGCGCGTCCAGCGCCCGCTGCACCTTGCGCTGACTGGCGCCCAAGGCCAGCGCCAGCGCCGAACTGGACCAGGATTCGCCGTCGGCGAGAAAGGCCAGCACCGCCGCATGCTCTTCCGCGATCGGACGCGCCAGCATCACCACCTCGCGCGCCTGGCGCGGCTTCAGCACAAAGCCTTGCGCCGTGGCGTTCACCTCGGCCAAGGACCGCAGCATCGCCCGCAGCCGCCCGATTTCGACCCTGAGCCGCGCGCGATGGGATTCATCGGCATGTTTGGCCCGGAAGGCGCTTGCCAGAAGCGCGCTTCGGGTGACATCGCCCGGCCAGGCTTGGGCCAATGCCGCCGCCAACGCGAACAGCACCGGCCGCGTCGCCAGCGAAACCATCTTGCCGGCCTGGCGCACGGCATGTCGGCTTTCATCCACCACCAGCGCCTTGGAGGCCAGCACGGCCTCGACCTCGTCCAACAGCAGCGGCCGCTCCTTGCCTGCCGCGACCAGCCGCGCCGCCGGCGTGTGCAAGAGCCGCAGCGCGCTTTCAACCTCCGCAGTCAGGGCCGGGATGCGCGCGTCGCGCGCGAAGCGCCGCGCCCTCTCCAGCGCCGCCCGCGCCGTCTTGATCTTGAGCCGTCTTATGGCGATCCCCGCGACAACCAGTTCATGCGCGGTTCGCAGCGCCGGCGGCAAAGGCGCCGGATCAAACCCGGCCAGCTTGTGCTCGGCTTCGTCCAGGCGGCCGATCAGGAGCAACCGCCGCACTTCCATTGTGCGTGCATGGGCGGCATTCAGCCGGTCGCCATGGGCTTCCAGCACCATGCGCGCCGCATCCAGCGCCTTGGCGGAAAAGCCCAGCTCGCGCGCAGCCAGCGCAATTTCGGCTTCAGCGACCACACAACGCGCCCGCGCCACCGCCTCCTTGGCGCCGAAGGCGCGGCCCGCGCTTTTCAACAGCATTCTGGCGCGGGAAAAATCGCCCAGCTGCGCCATGGCGATGCCGCGCAGCGCCAGGCCGGGCGGATCATTGCGCAAGGCGACCCGGTTCAGCGCACCCAGCGGATCGCCGGCCGCCAGCGCCCGCGCCGCCGCAGTGATCAGGGAATCCATGGATCACAGGCTCCCGGCAAATCCCGCCACACTTGTAACTCCCCGCTCTTGGCCGTCCGGCGTTAGGTCTGTTGCCACCAACCCCCTGCCGCTTCGGAACTATGAAACGGCGCCCAAACCAAAGACAAGATAGGAGACAGAACGATGACAACCCATACCACCGCAAACCGCCAGGAATGGCTGAAGGCGCGGCTCAAGCTGCTGGAAGCGGAAAAGGAACTGACCCGCAAAAGCGATGCGCTGGCCGCGCAACGCCAGGAACTGCCCTGGGTCAAGGTCGACAAGGCCTATCGTTTCGAGACGGATGAGGGCCAGGTTTCCCTGGCGGACCTGTTCAAGAGCCGCTCGCAGCTGATCGTCTATCACTTCATGTTCGGCCCGGATTATGCGGCGGGCTGCCCTTCCTGCTCCATGATCGCCGACGGGTTCAACGGCTTTGCCGCCCATCTGGCCAATCACGACGTCGCGCTGGCCGCGGTGTCGCGCGCGCCCTTCGCCAAGCTCAAGGCATACAAAAGGCGGATGGGCTGGGGCTTTCCCTGGGCCTCTTCCCTGGGCAGCGATTTCAATTTCGACTTCAATGTCTCGCTGACCGAAGAGCAGCAGCGCGCCGGCAATATCGAGTACAACTACAAGCGCGACGGCCATGTGATGGACATGAAGAACCCGCCGGAACCGGTGGTCCAGTTCGCGCAGATGTGCGGCACCGACGCGCCCACCTTCACCCGCGACCGGCCGGGCATGAGCGCCTTCATCATGGAAGACGGCGTGATCTATCACACCTATTCCACCTATGCCCGTGGACTGGATGTGTTGTGGGGCGCCTATCAGTGGCTGGATCGCGCGCCCAAGGGCCGCAATGAACAAGGCATCTGGTGGCGCCGCCATGACGAATACGACCAGCCCGCTTTGGGCAAGGCCGGCTGACCATGGGCGCGCGCATCTTCGACACCAAGCCCGGCATGGGGGCGAGCCATTGGCTCGCCCTTGCCGCGGCGCCGACCTTCGCCGCCATGGCGGTTGTCACCGCCATGTCCGGCACGCCGCCGATGCTTTGTTCCATGGGCGGATCGCCCGCCGGCGGCATGGTGCCCATGTATCTGTTGATGAGCCTGTTTCATTCCGCGCCTTGGCTGAAGCGGTTCGCCTCCGGCCGGCGGCAAGCCTGATCCCCGGACATGGCCCGGTGCGCTTCAGCGCCGGGCCATCGCGCCCGTCAGGCCGCGCTCTTTTCGATTGCCGGCCGCGCGTCGTTCCGCAACCGGACAAGGTTTGCAACCCGCGCGCCAAGCCGGATCATCGGCTTTTCGATCGCTTCATAAGTGATCTTCGACGCGATGAAGGTGCAGAGGACAACCAGGCTCATAAAGCACAGGAAGGCGGCGATGGCCGCAACGCCTTTGCTCTCCACGGTCAAGACCGGCAGAGCTTTTTCCAGCGACTGTATCACGAAGAAGTGCAGGATATAGGCGCTGAAACTCACCTCACCCATCGCACATACCGGCGCATTGACCACAATGTTCTTGGGTTTGAGAGCCAGGACCAGCGATAGGGCGGCAAACAGCAGCGCCATCGCCATGAGATTGGGAAGAAGATGTAACGGCCTGATGGCGAAATATTGCGGCAGGACCGGAATCTCCGCGATGGCCACGAACAAAAGCGCGCAAAGCGGGAGAAGCAGCCATGACCATTGCCGGATGGCGGTTGCGGCGCCGCCCTGGCTGTCCCGCAGACGATTGATCGTGAAATAGAGAATTGTGCCCAAGGCGAAGACGGGAAGCTGATTGAACAGCCAGAAATAAATGAAATTCGCGGTGGCCGGATTGCCGTAGGACGGAAACAGGGCATTGTAGCCAAGTGTGTTCGCCACACAGGCGGCAAAAATCGAAACAGCTAGAAAAATACCCGCGGCGCGCAGATTTCTGACAGCCAGGACCATCAGGGGAAACAGGAAGTAGAAGGTGAACTCATCTCCGACGCTCCAGCCGCCGGGCACGACACTCCATTGCCCCGCGACGGTCGGCATCAGCACCGGGTGCCAGCTGTTGATGAAGAAGAAACTCGCCAGCAATTGCTTGAGATGGAATCCGGATGCCGGCGGATCGGCCCAGAAGTAGAAACCCGCGCCCAGATAGTACATCGGCACGATGCGGAAAAACCGCCGCGTCCAGAATGCCAGGGGACTGGCGATATTCTTGCGCTCGTCTGAGCGCCACGACATCATCAGCGTGACGCAACTGACCAGGAAAAAAAGCTGCACGCCATGCCATCCGGCACTGGTCACCTTCTTCACCGGATAAGGCAAATTGAGGATGGCGTAGCCGGAATGGCACATGATGACCAGGAGGATCGCGTATCCCCGCAAGGCATTGATGAAGTCGTATTTGCGGACTTCGTGACCCGTAGCGGCAAGCGGCGCCGTTCCAGCCGCGACCGGACCGGCGCTGTTCGTCACAGATTCCGACACCGACATTTCAAAATCCCCGCCGTGGAAGGCGATCTTGCTCGCAGATGGCAAGCGCTTTCAATAGCTTGATGGCGATACCCTTAAAAAAGAACGAAATAGACCGCTTGCAGCGGATTGGGATGTCTAGCCTTTGATGGCTATACCGCTATCGCCTTTGTGGATGACAGCGCAGACATGGCCCTTGGTGGGGCGCTGGCGGAAAAAAACGCCGCCGATGCGGAAGCCGCCCACCAGGATGGTGTCGTCCCGGATGACCGCTTGCGGCGCTTCCCCGCACAGAAAGCGCCCCCGGATGCGCACCGCATGGGGATTGAGATAGCGCAGATACAAAACCTCTTTGTCGAACCGGTCCAGGATGACATAGGTGTGCGGATCGGGACGGAATTGGCGCAACTGAAGCGGCAAAGTGGGTTCATAGACATTGTCATTCACCATGAACGCCACGTCATTATTCCAGTCATAGAAATACGCCTTGATCATCAGCCCCTGCCCGATGCGGCGCAGCGCCATCACCGTGCAGTCACTGACGGTTATCGGCTGGAACGGACCCGGACCGGTACCCACCGCCCGGTTGGTGCCGAATGCCATGACCAGGCCTTGCGGGCCGAGTTTTTCAACACAACGCGCATCGGGGGTCGGCTCGCTGGCCGGCAACAGCGGCCCGGTCGGCACCGGCGGCCGGGTCGCCAGCCATCCGCCATAGGCGGCAAAGGAGACGCCGACCAACGCCAGGATCCCGCCGGCGGTCCAGGCCGTGGGCGCATCGCGAATGGAAAGCTCATATCCCAGCAAAATCGCCAAGGCGCAGGCCATGCCCAGGACCGCGGCAAAGCCGAAAGAAAGAATGGACGAACCGGAAAAGAACGCCCACATCAGCAGACCGGTGAAGCAGATGCGCAAGCCGGTCTCCAGCCACGGCCAGCGTGGCTGCGGTACCGGCATGCGATAAGGTCTTTCCATATGTCATACGCTGTATGCATATGGCGGCGGCGTCAATGCTTGACAGGTTTTTTATTTCATCTACTCTGTATGAGTTATGGAGTGCCGTTGATGGAATCCTTGGGCCAGTTCGAGCAGATCGTACTGACCGCCATCCTGGCGCTGGACGGCAACGCCTATGGCGTCACCATCCATGCCAAGGTCGAGGAACTGTCGCGCCCCAAGAAAGCCACCCGCGGCGCGGTCTATGCCACCTTGGACCGCATGGAAGACAAAGGCCTGATCTCCTCCTGGCTGTCGGAACCGACCAAGGAACGCGGCGGCCGCTCCCGGCGCCATTACCGCATCGAAAAATCCGGCGAGAAGGCGCTGAAGGATTCCGCCCGCACCGCCCAGCGCCTGATCGAGACCATCGCCCAGAACCTGGGAGGGTTGGCATGGAAGCCGCGCTGACTGGCCCGCCGGAATGGCTGGAACGGATCGTGCTGGCGGCGATCCCGCCGCAAGCGCGCGAAGGCGTGGCGGGCGATCTGTGGGAGACCTATCAGAACCCCTGGCAATATGCCGTCGAGGCATTCGACACCGTTCCTTTCCTGGTCTGGAGCCAGATGCGGCGCAATCTCAACCTGCCCGCCTTGATGCTGCAGGGCGCCCTGATCTTCATTTGTCTGGGCGGGCCGGTGACGCTGCTCTTGATGCCTCTCTTGCTGCTGCGCGACGCCTATCAGCCGGTCACCCGCCCCTGCCCCCGCCACGCCATCCGCCAGGCCATACTGCTGTCGGCGGGCGCCATGGTGCTTCTGTTTGCGATCATGTCGGCCCGTTCGACCTTTTCGGTCCGCGCCGGAGTGGACAGTTTCACCTGGCTGAGCCTGTTCCTGGCGGCGCTGTTCCTGTCGCCCTTCCTGTGCCTGTTCCGCGCCGGGCTGATCATGCGGGGCGATCGCGCTCCGCAATTGGGCTTGCGCGATTTGTCCAAGGACGCCCTGGCGCAGGCCTATGAAAATTTCCAGCAGCGCGTTTTTTGCCGCAATCTGTTGGAAGGCATGGCGCTGGTCTTTGCCGCGGCCAGCGGCTTCTTCCTGGACTGGAACACGCTTCTGGTGGCGTCCTTCATCCTGACTGCGCTTTGCCTGATGCTGGAAAGCGTACCCCGCCTTTCGCGCGCTTGCGATTTCACCGCCTTGCGGTCGCGCTATCAGCGGGATCTGGCCCGTCAGGAACAGCTACGCCGCTTCCTGCGCTGGCTTTGGTTCGCGCCGGTGCTGCTGGCGCTGCATGCCAGATTGGCCGGGGACGGGCTGGTCGGCAGCGGGTTGACCCAGGGACGGCCGGTCAGCGCCCTGCTGGATTGCGTGGCCGCCGCCATCCTGTGTTTTCTGGTCGCGGCCCTCAATCGCGAGAATGGCGGGCAGGTGCGCGAACAAATCGGCGCACTGGACCGGATGCGCGAGGCCGGGACACCCGATCTCGGTTAGCCCAGGCGGCTCTTCTTCTCCCGGCGAAATCCGATAAGCTGTGACGGACGAGGCCGGACATGGCGCCCAATCGAAGACATGCGCTGGGAACGATGACTGCGCTGGCGGGCCTGGCCGCGGCGCCCCCCGGCATTGCCCAAAGCCGCGCCGAAAGCCTGTCCGGCTTTGCCGTGAACCTGGACACCTGGTTCAAGCAGGTGCCATTCGAGCAGCGTTTTGCGCTGGCCAGGCGGCATGGTTTCCAATGCATCGAATTCTGGACGGTGGACCGCGGCAATGGCACCAAGGCTTCCGCCATCCGCGCTTTATGCGACGCCAATCAACTCACGGTCACCCAATTCGCGCCGGCCTGGCCCAATTTCGGCGATCCGGCCAGGCATCCCGAACTGCTCAAGACCACCGAGGCGGCCATTGCCGACGCCAAGACCCTGGGCTGCGGCGAATTCACCGTCACCGGCCATTCCCTGATCGAGGGCATCAGCCGGGAAGCCCAGTTGGCGGGATATCTTGCCGGCTTGATGCGCATGGCGCCCTTGCTGGAAGCCGCCAACATCACCGCGCTGGTCGAACCTTTCAACCGGGTCAACCACCTGAACCATCTGCTCAATGGCTCGCAGCCCGCGCTGCCCATGGTCAGGAGCGTGAATTCGCCCCGCGTCAAGCTGTTGTGGGACTTCTATCACATGCAACTGGAAGACGGCGATTTGATCGAGAAATTCACCGCCGGCGCGGACCAGGTGGCGCATGTGCAGATCGGCGATGTGCCCGGCCGGCATCAGCCCGGCAGCGGCGAAGTCAACCATGCCAATCTGCTGAAGGCGGTGCGCGCCGCCGGCTATCGCGGCAAGATCGGGCTGGAGTTCATGCCGTCGGATCAGGACGATGCCAGGGCGGTGAAGGACATGCTGGCGCTGAATATAGGTTAACGAGGTCCGTTTGCTCCGACCCTGCCAGATCCCAGTCTGCCGATAGCGTTCAAAGCCCTGGCGCCCCGGAACAATCCAGCCGTATGAATTGCCATGGTGTGTTACCAGCTATGCATCGCGTGCCACAATTTTCCCAGCCGGGTCGCATGCTGCATCCGAGCGGCGATCTCACGCCAGGTAATCAGCCTGATATTGAGTTTTGCAAGCAAATCCCGGAATTCATCGCCCGTAAAAAAATCGAAATCGCGCTGGCGCCAGGTTGCGCCCCAATCTTGCTGATCGCCGAAAAAAGCACGGAGTTCTGAATCGTCATATCCCGGGTGGATGAGGATCTCGCTTACGCCTGGCCGCAGTTTCTCCAGAGTCCGGCGGTAGAATGCCGGCCATTGCTCCGGCCTCACCTTGCCGTTCATGATGATGACATTGTCCAGAATCACATCACGCCGGGTCAACAAAGGCTCCAGGAAGGAAAGTTTCGAAAACCATTTGTGCGCGACCAATACTGGCAGGCCGTATTCGTGCCCCAGGCGAAGGTAAACCTCGAATACCTCCTTCCCGCTCAGCAAACAATATTGGTGGGCGTCGAGATGGGTCGGACGGAGCCCGGCCGTATATGCCTTCTCGATCTGGGCGCGCAGTTCAATCTCGACCTCTCGCGCGCTGATGCGGGTGTCAGCCGGCCATCTGTCGAAAAAATATCCCTGCTCATCGACAAGTGAGAGGACTTGCGCCGGTGCGGAGATGGGCCGCCACTTACGGCTTGGTCCATCGCTTGTCAGCGTTAGATGCAGGCCAATATCCGCAGCGGGATGGGCCTTTGCAATGTCGACCACGCCGGAAAACCACCGGCATGGCACCATAACGCTGCCGGAGTTGATGAGTCCTGTCGCGAGGCCCGCGGCAAACGCGACGTTCACGGATTGGGCAATGCCGAGATCGTCGGCATGCACGATAAGCAGCCGCGTGGCAGGGTCAAAGCCCAGCCGGCTGGCCACGACCGGCTTCCGCCTTCTTGCGGCGTGGACGGCCTTGTGAAGAAATCCCAACGCGGACATCACCGCCAGAAAGTTTGGTTCGCCGGCCCGATTGACACAAGCTGACCTTCGACGAGCCTGTATAACATGCTTTGTTCCGTGTCGATGATGCAGTCCCGCGGAAACAGCGCGGTCGGAGTCCTATGTTCCATCAGTGATCCATAATATTGCTTGCGCCCCCGCGGGTCTTTGATCGCCGTTCTTGTGGATTTTGAAGGAAGATCGGCGTGGTTGATGACCGGCTTGGCATAGATCCACCATGCGATCCGGGCGTAGGATTTGGGAAGCCACCGCACCTTTAGCACCCATGAAAGCCACGACAGCCTGGTCAGGTTGTTGAAGGTGAAGGCCAGAGCCCCGTCGTCGGTGCACCCGGGAAACGCTGCGATGGTTCGATGCCAGCGCGACAGCAACGCCCGCCCAGCGATGGAATTTCCGTAGAATTGAACCAGACCATTGCACACCATTTGCCGCTTGGAGAACAAATCAACGCTCCCTTCAAAGCGATAGAAGCGGTTCCTGACCGGCGGTTGGTTTTCGCCTGGGCTCAACGCGACCGGGATGAAGCAATCCGTATGCTCGTCGGCGCACCAATTATAGATGGCGAAATCGCAGCCAGTCCTTGCGAAGTCGTCGATGAGCGTGGGCTCAGACATGATCTCGCAGTCCACGTCCAAATAGAGGACGGGCTTATTGCATTCCGCAAGCAGACGGCGAATGATATTGGGCTTGGTATAGGAAAGATCATCGGAGCCTCGCGCGCTGACAGACTGATGGACCGTGGGCACCTCATAAATCATGTATGGCAGCCCCAAGCGGTCACATGAAGCAGCAAGACGTTCCGCCTTGTCGGAATAGGCAGCCGTGAACATCGCCCCGACGACATAGGACCGTTCCTTGCCTCCGCGGATGATACGCAAGGGTTTAAAGGGCAGCGGGAATGTGCCTGCCCTGTTCCGTTCTGTCGATAATAGTGACACCCCGGTACCCCCCGCAGCCTATGCGCGAAGTATTGAACCAGATGGGAACTTTACGGGCAATGAAGGCCAGTTTTCCGGGAAAACCAGCGGTTTCAGTGACATGCACGGCTGACGACCGACGGCGTCGATAGCTTGAGCGGCCCGTCACACCCAAAATGACTGGTTCGCCTTCTCAACGGGAACAATCTCGCCATCGACACGCTTGCAGACCAGGCGCTTCTCTGTGTCGATGATGCAGCCCAAAGGAAAGAGTTTGGCAGTCTCTCTGCGCTTCATCATGGACGGATAGGCCCATCTGCGGCCACCGGGGTCCCTGATCGGAATAAAATCGGATCTCGGCGCCGGAAAGTCCGGGTGATTGATAATCGGCTCGGCGTATATCCAATGTGCGTATCTCGCATAAGCTTTGGGCAGCCATCGTGCTTTCAAGGACCAGAAGAGCCAGGAGCGCCTTGTCAAATTGTTGTAGGTAAAGCCCAAGCAAACATCGTCGGCACAGCCCGGAAATCTTGCTACAGTTTGATGCCATCGGCAAAGCAGCGCGCGCGCGGCCAATGAATTTCTATAGAATTGAACGGCGCCAGCACACAGCAACTGGGTCGTGGAGTACCAATCAAGGTGTCCCGAACAGCGGAAGTAACGGTTTTTGACCGGAGGGGGGGCGTCACGTTCGAACTCGATAGGCTCAAACAAATCGGTATGTTCATCAGACAGAAAATTGTAAATTGCGAAATCGCAACGCGAAGAAACAAGGTCCGCTATCAGTTCGGGCTGGGATACGAACTCGCAGTCAACGTCAAGATACAAGACGGGCTTTTTATGTGCTTGCAAGAGATGGTGGATGAAATTTGCTTTCGTAAATGCAAGGTCTGCGCTGCCGCGGATGCTTATTGACCTGTGCACGCTAGGCACTTCATGCAAGACGTAGGGCAACGAGAATGCTTCACATGAGGCGGCCAATTTTGCGGCCTTTTCCCGGTACGAAGCCGTAAACATCGCCCCGACTATGAAAGGCCGGTCGCTGGTGCCGCTGATCGTGCGCAGAGATTTGAATGGGACTGGAAAACACTTGGTCATCGCGGGAAGTGCTTTCGCCGTGCTGGCCTGAGGCAAATACAATGGAGGACCGAAGCTACGGCATGGCCCGTGCCCAGTCTATGTGAGCCGTGGGGCATCAGTGTCCGACGCGCCGGCAGCCGGAACTTCAAGAAGGTTGTGCGGTCCTGGCATGTTGTATTCCCCTACGCGGAGGCGACGGGCCCACCGAAACGGCATTTTCCGGTGCGATACTCCCTTCTTGCCGGGCAAATTTCAGCCAGAACAGTAACTTGCGGGCAGACGAGTGTCGTCCAGATCAGGTCAGAGAATCCACCGGTCGATCGTGAGGGCCAGGTTTTTGGCTCAGCCAATTTACCCTGTTGATCTCGCTGAATTGGTGCAGCCTCTAAAGACTGGACGCGGAAAACGTATCGCAGGCGTCCATCCGTCCGCCCTCCAGCCCGCGCTGGAACCAGCGCACCCGCTGGGCACTGCTGCCATGGGTGAAGGAATCCGGCACGACATAGCCCTGGCTTTCCTTCTCCAGCGTATCGTCACCCACCGCCGAGGCGGCACGCAGCGCGCCTTCGACATCGCCATTCTGCAGGATCGCGAACTGCTGGTTGGCGTGATAGGCCCACACCCCCGCATAACAATCGGCTTGAAGTTCGGTGCGCACCGACACGCTGTCGGCGCCGCGGGAGGGTCCGCGCGGCCCCATGCTGCCCATTCCGCCGCGGTTCATCACTCCCAAAAGATCCTGGATATGATGGCCATATTCATGAGCGATCACATAGGCGCGGGCGAACTGCCCCGGCGCGCCGAAGCGCTGGCTCAATTCGTTGAAGAAGGACAGGTCGAGATAGATATGCGCGTCGCCGGGACAATAAAAAGGCCCGGCCGACGACTGGCCGGTGCCGCAGCCGGTGGGCGTTGCTTCGTCATAGGCGGTGAAGGTAGCCGGCGCAAAGCGCACACCGCGATCGCGCAGCAACGGCGACCAGACATCCTCGGCCGAACCGATGATGCGGCGGGCAAATTCGAAATCCGCATCGCCGGACTGGCTGGTCTGCTGGCGCGGGCGCGGTTCTGGCGCCGGACCGCCATTCAGCAACTGGGACGGGTCAACCCCGAAAAACAGCGACAGCAGCAGGATCACCACCAGGCCCAGCCCGCCGCCGCCGAACATCATGCGCGGCCCGAAACCGCCAAAGCCGCCGCCGCCATAGTCTTCTCCACGGCGGTCTTCCACATTGTCGGAAGGGCGAAGATCATCCAGACGCATGTCTGCTCCACTTCCCCCGGTGTAAATGTAGAGGCGAAGGATGGCCGCCGCAACCGCCGGCCGGCAGCAATCGTCAACCCGCCAGGGTCGCCCGCCTGGCGCTCTGTTGCGCCCGGATCGAAAGTTCCGCCGCCAGCAGACATTGGGTCTGGTCCTGGGCGGTGTGCGTGCGGTTGACGATGTCGGAGACGAATTGCGGACCGAATGGCAGCGGCCCGTTGTTGCAGTCGATGAAACGGGCGCGTTTGCCGTCCACCACAAACAGATTGTTGCCGCGGCTGGACACCGCGACATTGGCGTATTTGCGCAGCTCGATATAGCCGTCAGTGCCCAGCACGAACAGCCGGCCATCGCCCCAGGTGCCCAATCCGTCCGGGGTAAACCAATCCAGCCGCACATAGCCGAAACCCTTATCGCCCTTCAGCATCATGTCGCCGAAGTCCTGGAAATGGGGATGATCGGGATGGCGCAGATTGGCGACCTGCGCCGCCACGATCTCCGCTTTGGTCGAACCGGTATAGAACAGGAACTGGTCGATCTGGTGCGAGCCGATATCGCAAAGAATGCCGCCATATTGCGCATCCTCCCAGAACCAGCCGGGACGGGGTGCGCCGCCACCATTGTCGCCGGCGCGCTGGATGACCTGGTGCGGCGCGATGTTGATGGTCTGAATGACTTTGCCGATGGCGCCCTGGCGGATCAGGTCTCCGGCATGGACGGCGGCGCGCACCTCCAGCCGCTCGGAATAGAGAATGGCGTAGATGCGACCCGTCTCGGTGAGGGTTTCCTTCACCAGCGCCAGATCGGCAAGGTTGGTGATGCCGGGCTTGTCAGCCAGGAAATCCTTGCCCGCCCGCATGGCGCGCACGCCGATTGCGGCGCGTTCGCTGGCGATGTGCGATGACAGCACCAGTTGCACGGACGAATCGTGCAGCACCTCGTCCTGGCTGCGGGCCGGTTTTGCACTGGGATAGCGCTTGGCGAAAACCGCCAGTCTGTCGGGCTCGTCGCCCCAATAGGATACCAGCTCGCCGCCGCCGCGCTGTATCGCCCCGATCATGCCATGGATATGGTCATGGCTGATGCCGCAGACGGCGAAGCGGATGTGATGCTTAGGCTTTTCCTCCGGCAGGGCCGGCAAAGCCTCGGCGACCGCTTCGCCGGACGCCGCCATCATCGCCAGCGGGCCGAGGCCGGCGGCTTCCAGTATGTCGCGGCGTTTCAAAGCCGCGTCACCAATGCAACAACTTCTGCAGATTGCCGCCCTTGACCTTGGCGATGGCGGCGGCCGAATAGCCTTTCATATGCACATCGGCGATATGGGGCGAGCCGTCGCTCCACACAATGCGCTCGGGCCCGAACTCCTTGATCAACCGGCTGGTGAAGGGGCGCACGCTCTCGAAATCTGGCCCGTCATTGGCGATATAGCCCATGCCGGAAATCTTCATATAGACGTTGGGCAGCTTGGCCAGGTCCAGCATGTTGGCATATTCATACGGGTTGCCCAGCTTGGGTTCGCCCATATGGTCGATCAACACCTTGCAGCCCGGGAAGGCGCGGATGGCATCGGCGGCCTGCAGCGCATAGTTGGGTCCGATATGCAGCTCCAGCACCAGGCCCAAATCCACCGCCTGCTTCCACAGCGCCCGCACATAGTCGGCGGCAAAGGAGTCCAGATACATTTCCTTGCCGCGATGGGCATGGAAGCGGGTGGAGACGATGCGCGGCTCCTTCTTCACCAGCGCCGCGAGCTTTTTCGGCGAGTCCGGATTCTTGGGATAGAACAGGCTGGTGCCCTTGAACTTCGCGCCCGAGGTGCGGCTGAGACAGTCCAGCACCAGGCTATGGTCGTCGCCATAAGGTTCAGGCTGCACGAACATCGCCTTGTCGATGCCGAATTCCTTGAGATGCGCCTCATAAAGCGGCAAGGGATCGGCCGGCAGCTTCTCGGCATCGGGCTTGTAGGCGGCATTGGGATGGAAGGGAAATTTCGCCGTGTTGGAACTGAACATATGCATGTTCCATTCGATCACCGGCGACGCCGCGGCGTGCGCCGGCCGCGGCACGCCGGTCAGCGTGGCCGCCCCCAACAGGGCTCCCATAGAGGTGAGCGTGTTGCGCCTGCTGATGCCTTCCATGACCGTCCCCATTGCTTTTGCAGCCTCTTGCTTTTCGCAAGTTGCAAAGGGATACCATGCCGGGCGGGTGCGGGAAACATGAATAGAAACGCCCAAAATCAAGCCATGAACGATCAGGCCATCGCGCTGCAGCGCAGCGGGCGGTTGGCGGAGGCCGAAAGCCTGTACCTTCAGGTGCTGGCGGACGATTCCGGGAATTTCACCGCCCGCCATCTTCTGGGCGTGACGCGCGCGCAAGCGGGCCGCCTGCAGGAAGCCCTGGCCGACATGGAACAGGCGCTCGAGATCCAGCCGCGCGATGCCGAAGCCCTGCTCAACCATGCCAATGTCCTGAAACTGCTGAACCGGCCCTTGGAGGCGTTGGCGCAGTATGAGCAAGCGCTGGCGGAACGGCCGGGATGGCCGCAAGCCGAGAACAATCGCGGCACGGTATTGCAGGCATTGGGACGGCATGAAGAAGCGCTTGCCGCCTATGACCGGGCGCTGGCGGCGGCGCCGCGCTACCCCGAAGCGCTGAACAATCGCGGCAGCGTGCTGCAGGACTTGAAGCGCCCGGCCGAAGCGATCCAAGTCTATGACCAGGCGCTGCGGCTGGCGCCCAATTTCGCCGCCGCCTTCAACAATCGCGGCAGCGCGCTGCTGGAGTTGAAGCGTTTTGCCGACGCCCTGCACTGTTTCGACCGCGCCCTGGCGCTCAAGCCCAATGATGCGGAAGTGATCGGCAATCGCGGCAATGCCCTGCAGGGACTTTTGCGCTATGACGAAGCGCTCAAGGCGTATGACCAGGCGCTGGCGCTGAAGCCCGATGCCGTGGACGTGCTGAACAATCGCGGCGAGGCCCTGCAGCAGCTCAAGCGCCATGAAGAGGCGCTGGAGTCCTATGACCGCGCCCTGACGCTGCCTGGCCAGCCCACCGCTTTTGGCGGCGCGGCGATGGCGGCGCTCAATCTCTGCGACTGGAAAAGGACGGTGGAAATCGGCGCGCAGATGGAAAAACGCATCCTTGCAGGCGAGTCCATCCCGCCCTGGGTGCTGCTGGGTTACAGCGGTGATGAAAAGCTGCAGCGGCAGTGCGCCGCCAACGTGATCCGGCGGCGGTTTCCGGCTTTGCCGCCGCCGCTGGCGCAGGCGCGCAGCCGCCATGACCGCGTTCGGCTGGCCTATATCTCCTCCGATTTCAGCCATCATCCGGTGGCGACCCAGGTGGTGCAGCTGATTGAAAATCATGATCGCGCCCGGTTCGAGGTGATCGGGGTCGGCACCAATGCCGATGACGGCAGCTCCCAGCGGCGGCGTCTGATCGCGGCTTTCGAGCGCTTCCTGGACATGCACCAGCAGCCGCCCGCCGACATCGCCGCCAAGTTGCGCGCGTTGGAGATCGATGTGCTGGTGGATTTGAACGGCCATACCCAGGGCGACCATTTCGATGTCCTGAGCCATCATCCGGCGCCGGTGCAGGCGACCTGGCTGGGCTATGCCGGCACCACCAGCGCGCCGTTCATCGACTATATTGTCGCCGACCGGATTGTCGCGCCGCAACAGCAAGCCTATTCGGAAAAGTTGGCCTGGCTGCCGGACAGCTTTTTTCCCCTCGACACCGGCCGCGCCCTGGGCAAGCGCCCCAGCCGCGCCGAGGCCGGACTTCCGCAAGAGGGCTTTGTCTTCTGCTGTTTCAACAACAACTGGAAAATCACCGCGCCCGTTTTCGCGCTCTGGATGCGGCTGCTGCTGGGGGTACCCGGCAGCGTGCTGTGGTTGAAACAGGCCGGCGACAGAGCCAAAACCAACCTCCGCCAAGCGGCGAAGGATGGCGGCGTCGATCCGGAGCGGCTGATATTCGCCCCGCCGGCGCCGCTGGATGTGCACCTCGTGCGTCATCAACTGGCCGGCCTGTTTTTGGACACCCTGCCCTACAACGCCCATGCCACGGCCTGCGACGCGCTCAGCGCCGGTCTGCCGGTCATCACCCAGCGCGGCACCGCCTATGCGGGACGGGTGGCAGCCAGCCTGCTCACCGCGGCCGGAATGGCGGAGTTGATCACCGAAACGGCGGAAGATTATGAGAGCCTGGCGCTGGCGCTGGCGCGCGATCCGGCGCGGCTCAACGCCTTGCGCGAAAAGCTCGTCGCCAACCGCGCGACCGCGCCCTTGTTCGACACGCCGCGCCTGGCGCGCGAGCTGGAAGCGCTTTACGGCCGCATGCTAGCTGCCGCCGTGTAATTCCGCCCGGATGCGGCCCACCGTTTCCGGCGAAACCGCCGGCGCGCGATTGCCCCAATTGTTGCGCACATAGGTAAGGATATTGGCGATCTGCTCATTGCTGAGCCGCCAGCCGAGACTGGGCATGCCGGGGCCGGTGGGCGCACCCGGCGTCGCCGCCGCCTTGCCGCCAGCCAGGACCGTCCTCACCGCCGTCTCGGCGCGAACCTGGCGCACCGCGGCATTGCCGGCCAGAGGCGGGAACAGCGCGCTGCCTTTGCCGTCGCGGCCATGGCAGGCGGCGCAGCTGATGTCATAGGCAATCGCGCCCGCCTTCATCTGTGCCTCGACGCCGGTTGCGCCGCCGCCATTGCCGCGCGACGGCGGCAAATCCTTGAGGTAGACCGCAATGGCCGCGAGATCGCTGTCGTGCATCTGGGAGGTGGAATTCTCCACCGCTTCCGCCATGGGGCCGGACGCCAGGGCGTGAGAATTACGCCCCGTTTTGAGATAGTCCACGATGTCGGCGGCGCTCCAGGAGCCCAGCCCGGCATTGCTCTCGCTGGTCAGATCGGGGGCGAACCAGCCCTGCAGCGATGCGCCGGTCAGGCCGCCCTTGTCCGCGCCGAACATGTTCTTGGGGGCATGGCATGCGCCGCAATGGCCGGGGCCATTCACCAGATAGGCGCCCCGATTCCAATCGTCTCCCTTGCCCTCCATGGCGATCGGCGCGGGACGGAGATACAGCATGTTCCAGCCGCGCATCAGGGCGCGTATGTTGAAGGGAAAGCGGAGCTGATTGACGTCGACCGCCTTCTTCACCGGCTTGACGGTCTGAAGATAGTCCCACAGCGTTGCGATGTTGTGGCCATTGAGATGGGCATAATAGGGATAAGGCATGGCGGGATAGAGCCGCCGGCCGCCCGGCGCCACGCCCCGGCGCATCGCCTGCTTGAAATCCGCCAAGCTGTAATTGCCGATGCCGGTTTCCTTGTCGGGCGTGATGTTGGGCGCCACCATCTTGCCGAAGGGCGTTTTCAGCACCACGCCGCCGGCCAGATCGCGGCCGTGACAGCCGGCGCAATCGCCCAGCACCGCCTGATAGCGGCCCGCCTCGACATCGGCGGCCGAAGCCGGAAGAGACAGAAACGAACCGGACAGGGCGATCAAAGCCGCCGCAAAAGAAAACCGGCTCATGCGGCCACCAGCGCGCCGGGCGACTTGATATATTTGTCGGTGATGGCGTTCGCCGCCCAATAAGCCAGCGCCCCGACCGTGCCGGTGGGATTCATCCCGGCATTATGGGCGAAGGCGGAAGCCCCCACCACGAAGACATTGGGCACGTCCCAGCTTTGCAGATATTTGTTCACCGCGCTGGTTTTGGGATCGCTGCCCATTACCGCCCCGCCGGTATTGTGGGTGCTTTGATAGGGCACCGAGTCCCAGCCTTTTTTCAGCCGCGACACCGCGGCGAATTTGGCATTGAACGGCTTGGTCATCTTTTCCATCTGGTCCGAGAGATAATGCGACATGGCGATGTCATTGTCCGGGAAATCGAAAGTGACGCGCAGCAAGGGGCGGCCGTGGCGGTCGGTATAGGTGGGATCGAGATCCAGGTAATTCTCTCGCACCGGATAGGACGAGCCTTGCGCGCCGAAGCCCATGGAATTGTTGTAGCCGTCCACCGTCGCCTGCTTCCAGCCCTGCCCCCAGCGCGGGCTGCCCGGCATGGTGGGCCGGTTGGAGATCGGCCGGCCGTTGGTGACCGTGCAGCTGATGCCGGCGCCGCCCACGAAATCCAGCTTGGAATGATCGAACGCGTCGCCGTTGAAATCATCGATGGTCTGGCCCAGGGAGCCGGCGCCGATGAACGGATTGAAATGCTTGCCTTCAAACATCAGCCGCGCGCCGGAGCTGGTCTGGTAGCAATAGTTGCGTCCCACCGTGCCTTTGCCGCTGACCGGGTCATATTGGGTGCCGATCTTGGACAGCAGCATCATGCGCACATTCATCAGCGCATAGGCGCAGATCAGCACCAGCTCGGCGGGCTGCTCATATTCCACGCCATGACTGTCGAGATAGGTGACGCTTCTGGCATGCTTGCCGTCGGGCGTGAGATTGACCTTCAGCACCTCGCATTCCGTGCGCGCCTGGAAATTCGGCATCTTCATCAGCACCGGCAGGATGGTGGTCTGGGCGCTGGCCTTGGAATAGTTGCCGCAGGCGAAACGCTCGCAGAAGCCGCAATAGCTGCACTGTCCCATGCGCACGCCCAGGCTGTTGACATAGGCCTGCGACAGGTTGGACGACGGCAGCGGGAATGGGTGAAGGCCCAACCCCGCCACCTTTTCCGCAAACAGCGTGGAGGCGTAGGGCATCTTCATCGGCGGATTGGGATAGTCCCGCGCCCGCGCGCTTTCGAAGGGATTGCCGCCCGGCTGGATCTGGCCCTTGAGATTGCCCGCCTTGCCGGAAACGCCGCAAAGATATTCGAATTGATCGAAACTGGGCTCGATCTCGCTCCAACTCACGCCCCAGTCCTGCAATTGCAGATTCTTGATCTTGGCCGCACCATAGCGCTGGGTGAGATGGGTCTTGATGGTGAAATCCGACTCCCAGAACCGCCAGGTATGGCCGTTCCAGTGCACCCCGGCGCCGCCCACGCCATGGCCGGGCAGGAAAGAGCCATAGTCGCGCATCGGCAGCGCGGTCTGCGCGGCATTGTTGCGCATGGTCATGGCTTCGACACTGGGCCGCAGGAACAGGTCCTTGCGGATGGCATAGCGCAACTCGTCCTGAACATAGGCGATGTTGAAATCGGCGGCGGTGTCGCGCCACGGGCCGCGCTCGATGGCCACGACGTTCAGGCCGGCTTCGGCCAGGTGATGGGACAGGATCGAGCCCGTCCAGCCCAGGCCGATGACGACCACATCCTTTTTGGGCAAGAGCTTCGCCATCTCAGCCGCCCAGCCCGTAGATGGAGACCGGCCCCTTGGGATAGGGCATGTTGTGCTTGTCGATATGGTCGCGGTAATCGTAGCGCGCGCCGGGGAAGCCGACCATCTTCCAGCCCGCCATGTTGCGGTTGCCGCCATAGAGCGGATCGGCGAAGAAGCCTTCCATCGTGTTTTGCAGCACCAGCTCGAAGAATTCCTTGGTGCTGAAGCCGGGCTTGAGCTTCAGCGTGATCTTGCGGCCATCCATTCCGGCCAGCACTTCGTCCTGCTGCGCGGGTGACAGCGCGCGAAAATCCTTGTGATAGGTGGCGTTGGTGTATTCATCCAGCGCTTGCAGTCCCATCCGGTAGCGCCCGGCCGGCGTCAGATCGCCCTGATAACCCTGGGTGGGCAGGCCCGGCATGAAAGGGCCTTGGGTGTAAAGCCGCGAGGCTTGTCCGAAGAAACCCGCCAGTTGCCGATCGATGAACACCGCGCAACCGCAATCCTTGCCGCCGGGCGACAGGTGATCGGCGGGGATCAGCCGGTCCACGATGGCCTCCACCGTGGCGGCCTCTGTTGGCGTAAGGAAATACCAGCCCAGGGGATTGACCGGCTTGGGCGGCTCGCCGGCAAAGGGCGACCAGGGCGCCGTTCCCGACAGGATCGCGCCGTCCGCCGCCGACGCAAGGATGGGAAGCGCCGCGACCGATGCCAATAGGCTGCGGCGGCTCAACGCGCGCACATGCTGCATGAAATTTTCCCCGCCCTGAGATCCGCGATTCTATTTGTTCTTGGCGCTGATCCTAAAAGCGAGTTCCGCGCGGATCAATTCACCGGCAGTGTAATATTGCGGGCGCGAAACCATGCACGGCCAGGCTTTGTGCAATTGCCTGGAAGCTGCTGAGAAACCTTCGGAACCTGGGGGTTCCGCAGGAACGATGCAGCCGCACAAGGGTTCCTTTTTTGGGTTGGATCACCGTACCTTGGAGGACGATATGCCGAACCAGAACAACGAACCTGGCCAGAATAACCCGCAGCAAAAGCAGCAGAACCAGCAGCGGCCCGGCCAGCAGGCCGGCCAGCAGCAGCGCCAGGGCGGCCAGCAATCCGGCCAACAGGGCACTCCGCAGTCCGGACAGCAGGAGCGGGACCCGAGCCGTTCCGGCCAGGGAAACGATAAGGGAATCGATAAGGGAAGCGACAAGCAAAGCTGACTTGAAGCTGGCTTGAAGCTGAATTGGGAAAGAGCCCGGGAAACCGGGCTCTTTTTTTGGCCCATTTGTCGGGGCGATTGTATTTTTGACGCAAAAGACCAATGCTGCGGCATGGTGTCCAAACCACTCCCTGCCAGCCGTCTGCAAGCCGGACTTGCCCGCCGCATCCTGCATCATCTGAAACAGCAACAGGCCCAGCGCGGTCATCATCTGGTGGAGATGGAGCTTTGCGCCATTTTCGGCGTGTCACGCACGCCGGTCCGCGGCGCGCTCAAGCTTCTGGCGGCGCAAGGCGCGGTGGCGCGCGGAAGCCGCGGCTATGTGCTGGCCAAGCTGCCGCCGGACACCGGTGAAGAGGACGGCGAGGAAGAAGACCGCAGCCTGTTCGAGGCTTTGGCCAGGGCGCGCGGTCAGGGAAAATTGCGCGACCAATTCACTCAGCAGGAAGTGGTGCGCCGTTTTGATGCGCGTTTGGCCGTGGTGATGAGTGTGCTGCGCCGCCTGGCTGAATTGGGTCTGGTGGAGCGCAAGCCCGGCAATGGCTGGGCCTTTGCCGGCGATTCCACCCGCCTGCTGAACGAAAGTTATGCCTATCGCCGGGCGCTGGAGCCGCAGCTTTTGCTGCAGCCGGGATTCAAGCTGGACCGCGCCTGGGCGGAAAAAGCCCGCAATCATCATCTCAAGCTGCGCAAGAAGGCATGGCGGCCGGGCGACGGCGTGCGCTTTCATGCCGTCAATGCCGATTTCCACGAGCAGCTGGCGCGCTGTTCCGGCAACCGCACCATGCTGAAAGCCATTCAGCGCCAGAACCAGCTACGCGAGTTTTTGATCGGGCATTGGGACTATCCCATGGAGCAGGTGATCAGCGCCATCGACGATCATCTGGAGATTTTGTCGGCGCTGGAAGCCGGTTACGCGGACAAGGCGGCGGCCCTGATGCTGCATCACCTGACCCAAAGCGCCAGCCAATCCCAGAAAGACGAAGCGGTCTAGGATCAATAAATATCCCGACGGTACAGTCCTTCCTGCGTCATCTGGTCGAGTTTCTCCTCGCCCAGTACGGCGACCAGCGCCTCCTGCACCCCCGCTGCCATCTCGATGGCGCCGCAGATCAGGATGGAAGCGCCCCTCTCCTTCACCCAGCGCCCGATCTCGGCCGCCTGCTCCGCCACCAGATGCTGGACATGCTTCTTGGGCGCGGCGTCACGGGAAAATACCAGGTCGGTACGGACCAAAGTGCCGTCCTTCTGCCAGGCCGCGATATCCTCGCCGTAATAAAGATCATGCGTCCGGCTGCGCTCGCCGAACAACAGCCAGGCATCGCGCAATCCGTTCTGCCGGCGGTAGAGCAGATGCGCCCGCAAGCCCGCCATGCCGGTGCCCGCCCCGATCAGGATCTGGGGCGCTTCCTCGCTGTCTTTGGCGCCCGGCGGGTGAAAATTGGGATTGGGCCTGAGGCGCAGCTTCACCACTCCGCCCAAGGCGCAATCCCGCAACAGCCAGGCCGAACCCAGTCCCAGGCTGCCGTCTTCCTTCACTGCCTTGCGCACCAGCAATTCCATGCACCCGCTTTCGGGCAGGGAGGCGATGGAATATTCCCGCGGCGGAAAGGCTTGCAGCCGCTCCACCAGCCAGTCCAGCGAGATGCCTTCGACTTCGTGCGGCTTGGGCAAGCGGGAATGGGCGATGATGTCGCTGAGATATGTCCATTGCCCGCGCCAGCGGAAGCTCTTGCCGCCGTCGAGCTGGTGCCGCGCCAGGAAGTCCGCCACCGCCGCCTCGCTGTTGCGCGGCCAGATTTCGGCGATGTCGCCCGCCGTCCAGGCGAGTTGCGCGTCATCCTTGGGCTTGAGCGCGATGTGCCAGGCCTCGCCGCCGGGACTGCCCGCATTCAGCAACCGCCGCTCTTCCAAGATCCAGTCTCTGGGCGGTCCCGGCATCAAAGCCTCCACCGACGCCTGTGCGCCAAGCTTGGCCAATTCCCGGCACCAGCCTGTCATGGCGTCGCTATCGTCATCGCCGTCCACACAGATGATGTCGAACAGCCGCCGCGCCTTGCCCTTGGCCAGCCAGCGGTCCAGGCTTTTACCGAAGCCGCAAAAGGTCGCGTCGTATTTGCGGTCGCCCAGCGCCAGCACGCCATAACGCAGCGCCTTGAAGGATGCGGGCTGGGCCATCTGCTTGCGCATGAAGGCGCGGGCGGAATCCGGCGCTTCGCCGGCGCCATAGGTGCTGGTCACGATCAGCAGCGTGCCGGCGTCGGCGATGTCCGCAGCGGAAAGACCGCCCAGCGGCAGAACCCGCACCCGGTTGCCCGCCGCCGCCAGGGCATTGGCGCTGAGCCAGGCAATGCGCTCGGCGGCGCCGGTCTGGCTGGCAAAGGCCACCATCATCCGGCCCTCGGAACGGGGCGATTTCCGGAACAGGGAACCAAAGATCATGGGCGCCACTAACATGCGGGCGGGCGGGCAGGCAAACCCGTGGATTTTAAGGGACTTTTCGCGGTTCGGGCCGCCTTCGCGCGCGCGAGCGGAACCTCAATGCGACCGGGAACCCGTCTGGCGCGTTGTAACCGCCTGAAACAGGCGGAGAGCGCAAATGCACATAGACATTGTCACCATCCGGCCGCTGGCCGCGCTGCTGTTCGGCATCCTGATCCTGATTCTGCCGCGGCTGCTGAATTACCTGATCGCCATCTACCTGATCATCATCGGACTGGTGGAGCTGTTCCCGCACCTCTTCGCCGTCACGACATCCACATAGGAGTAAATGTCATGCACCCCCATGCCCGGACGGAAAAACCGCATCACAAGATGCCCGAACATCATTCGACCGATAAACAGCCGCGCAACAAGGAGGAGAAGATCGACGCCCAGATGGCCGACAGTTTTCCGGCCAGCGATCCGCCCTCCTATTCCGGCGGCAATCACATTGTCGGCGCCCCGTCAGGACGCGAGAGCGACGCGCCCAAGCACGACAGTCCCGCCGTCTTGAATGCCGAGAAGAAAGCCAAGAAAAAAGCGGCCAGGAAATAGCCGCGTTGTTTTTTGCCTGATGGCTAAAATTGGAACGGTTTCCTTGAGGCGGGATTAAGGGGCCTTTTTCTAGAGTGGCGCTGCTGGGGGCGGCAACTCTAGGAGCCGCTCCATGAAACACGTCAAAGACTTCCTCGAAAATCACCCCGGCCGGGTCACCCTCCCGGACGGCGGTATATTGATTCCGCTGAACCTTCCTGCCCAGAACACCGTCCGCTGGACCGCGCGCCGCAAGGCGGAAGTGGTGGCGGCGGTGCATGCCGGACAACTCACCATTCCCGACGCCTGCCGCCGCTATCGCCTGTCGCCGGAAGAATATCTGGAATGGGAACGGCATTATCTTGCCGGCGATCTGGGATGGCCCAAGCCTGCGCGCCAGGCCTTGCACTAAGGCCCTGTCAGCCGTTGAGGGCGCCCAGCACTCCGCTTTCCGTCAGGATCTGCGGCAGGATGATGGGCGCCTTCGCGCCTGGCGCGTAATAAAGATAGAGCGGCACGCCCGAGCGGCCATTCTCCTTCAACAAGGCGGTGATCGCGGGGTCCTGGTTGGTCCAGTCGGCCACCAGATAGGCCACGTTCTTGGATGCGAAGGCGCTTTTGACCGTGTCGCGCGACAGCACCGCTTCTTCATTCACCAGACAGGTGATGCACCAGGCGGCGGTGGCGTCCACGAATACCGCGTGGTTGGCGGCGCGCAGGGAGGTCAGCTTGGCGGCGGTATAGGGCTCGCCCAGCTTGCTGGTCTGCGGCAGCGGCGCGGCGCTGGCGTCGCGCAACAGGCTGACGCCATAGAGCCCGCCCAGCAATGCAAGCAGCGCCGCCAGGGCGCCGATGCCGCGGCCGCGCGCGGACAGACCGCGGGTGGCGCTCCACAGCCAGGCCGCCAGGGCCAGGGCGATCATCGCCGCCAGGATCAGCGCCACGCCGCGCGGGCCCGCTTCCTGGGCCAGCACCCAGACCAGCCAGGCGGCAGCCGCATACATGGGAAAGGCCAGGAACTGCTTGAAGGTCAGCATCCAGGCGCCGGGTTTGGGAATGAAAGCCAAAAGGCGCGGCCAGATACCGAGCAGAAGGAACGGCAAGGCAAAGCCCAAGCCCAGTGCCACAAACACCGCCAGCGCCGCCAGCGCGCTTTGGGTCAGGGCAAAGCCCAGCGCCGCCGCCATGAAGGGCGCGGTGCAAGGCGCGGCCACCGCCACCGCCAGCACGCCGGTGAAAAAAGCCCCCACCATGCCGCCGCGCGCTACGAGATTTTCGCCCGCCGTGATACTGCCCACTTCAAACAGGCCGGAGAGATTGAGCGCCACCGCGAACACCAGCAGCGCGAAACCCGCCACCGCGATGGGCGACTGCAACTGAAAGCCCCAGCCCACGCTTTGGCCGCCCGCCTGCAAAGCGATGATGGCCAAACCCAGAACCGCAAAAGACAGCACCGCGCCTGCCGTATAGGCGAAGCTTTCCTTGCGGCCTTCCGTTCCATGGCTGGCCAGCGACAGCGCCTTCATCGCCAGAATGGGCAGCACGCAGGGCATCACATTGAGGATCAAGCCGCCCGCCAAAGCGGACAGGATCGCCAGCCACAAAGTGAGATCGCCGCCGGCGGCGGCGCTGTTGAATTCGGCGGAAGGCACCGGACCCGGCGGCGCGCTGACTTCCAGCGCCTGGATCGAACCGTCCGACGATGTCAGCACCAGCAGGCCTTCCAGCAAGCCGCTGACTTTGGGTCCCGGCGTCAGCCGCAGCACCAGGCCGTCCTTGGCATAGCCCACCAGCTGCGGCGCGGGGTTTTTGATCAGCCCGCCCTTGGCGGGAAAAAAGTCGGCGGAGGTGGGATGCGCGGCGGCCAATGATGGCGCCGCGACATAGAGATCAAGCGTGTTGCCCAGCGCATAGTTCAGCTTCCAGGGCGAGGCCACCGGCAACAGCGCGCGCGCATCGGCGAAATCCTTGGCTACCGACGCATCGGCCTCCTGTTTTCCCACCGCCAAATTCAAGGTGACAATGGCGTCCTCGGGAATGCAGATTTTTTCACAGACTAGCCAACTCACCGCCGCCTTGAGCGTCGCCGATCCTGCCGCGTCGGCGGGCGCTGTGAGAGTCATCAAAAGCCAGGGCGTGCCTTCATAGCCATAGTCCATCAGCGGCCCGACCGGCAGGCGCTTGGGGCGCGGCCATTGAATGGGGCCGGCTTTCCAGCCGGACGGCAGAGTCCATTGGATTTCGGTAGGGGCGCCGGCATCGCCGGGATTCTTCCAATAGGTGTGCCAGCCGGGCGCGATCTTTTCTTCCAGCGCCACCATGATGGTGCCGCCGGGGGCGATGGCCTTGTCTTCGGCCACCAGCCGGGCATGGACCTTGGGGCCGCCGTCCTGGGCGAAGGCGGGCGTGGCCAAAGCCAAGGCCAACAGGAAAAGAAGTCGCTTCATGGCCCTGCCCTATAGCTCGTTACCGTGCTATTCGCCAGTTTCGACAGATGGTTACAGCGCGCCCCTCCCCGCGCGCCCTTGGGCGTATGCGGGGAGGTGGCCGTAGCTGGGGTGAGCAGGGCGGCCAAGCCCTGCGAACGACCAGCGGAGGCCGGAGGGGAAACTTGCGGATAACGGGCGGCATTTATGGCGGGAGGCGGCTTGTCGCACCCGATGACGCGCGCGTCCGCCCCACCTCCGACCGTACCCGCCAGGCCATTTTCAACATGCTGCGGCACAAGGATTTCGGCATCGGCTTTGCGCTGGACGGCGCGGCCGTGCTGGACCTGTTTGCCGGCACCGGCGCGCTGGGGATCGAGGCGCTCAGCCATGGCGCGCGCTGGTGCTTGCTGGTGGATGACTCAGCCGACAGCCGCGCCATCCAGAGGGAGAATGTGGAGGCCTTGGGCCTCACCGGATCAACCCGCATCTGGCGGCGCGACGCCACAGACCTGGGACCGATCGGACCATCGGCGGGCGGGCCGTTCGATCTGGTGTTCCTCGACCCGCCCTACCGCCAGGAGATGATCCCCAAGGCGCTCAAGAGTTTGCTGGATGGCGGTTGGCTCAAGAACAACGCGCTGATCGTGGCGGAAAGCGATGCGTCGGAGACTTTTGATACACCCGGCTTTACGCTTTTGGACGAACGCGACTATGGCGAAACGCGGGTGCGGTTTTTAACGCGGACCTGACTCAAGTTTCAACATCACATTGCCGCGTACGACCTGGCAGGCCGCATTAAATTCCATGGTTTCGACAACTTCGCGGCCAGGCCTGCGCCAGTGGATGGAAACGCTGTTCACGCCCGTAAACACATCAATCAGTTCAAAAGTGGGGTTTAGCGCTTTCAGGGCTTTCTCCCAATAAGCGGCGACCTTGGATTTGCCCCTCAACACGCCGCTGGGTTCATTCGCAACCGTAATGATGCCGGGTGAATGAAATTCCAGATCGTCAGCATAGTGCGGAAGAATGCGCGCCAGATCGTGGGAATTCCATGCCGCGATCCAGTCGGCGGCGAAGGCTTTTGCGAAATCGGGGCTGAGTTGGCCTTGGCATTTTTCCGGAAGGGCCTCAGCCAAAGTCGGAACGCAGAGCAACACCGCCAGCACGAACCATTTCATTCACGCCTCCCCCTGCTATCGGGGATAGCAGATCATGCTTCGGCGGGCCGGACGAGCGAAAAAGCGACACCGCAGCCATGACGACAAAATGTCAGCGCCGCCCGAACAACTTCTCGATATCGGCAAGTTTCAATTCCACATAGGTCGGGCGGCCGTGGTTGCATTGGCCGGAATGGGGCGTGGCTTCCATCTCGCGCAACAGGGCGTTCATCTCGTCGGCGTTCAATCGGCGCCCGGCCCGCACGCTGGTGTGGCAGGCCAAGGTCCCCGCCACTTCCTCCAGCCGTTCTTTCAACGAAAGAGCATTGCCGGTTTCGGCGATCTCATCCGCAAGGTCGCGGACCAGGCCCTTTACATCCATCTTGCCCAGCATGGCGGGCACTTCGCGCACCACCAACGCGTCGGGCCCGAATTCCTCGATCACCAGCCCCAGCTCGGCCAGTTCGGCGGCGCGGGAGGACACCCGCGTCACTTCCGACGGGTCCATCTCCACCACTTCCGGGATCAGTAGCGGCTGGCGCTGGATGCCGCCTTCGGCCAGGGCCTTTTTCATCCGTTCATAAACCAGCCGCTCATGCGCGGCATGCTGGTCCACGATCACAATGCCGTCCGCCGTCTGGGCCACGACATAAGTCTCATGCAACTGGGCGCGGGCGACACCCAATTGATAGTCCGGCGCATCCGGCACCGCCTGGATCGTCGCCTCTTCCACCTTGGCCGACATCGGCGCGTGGAATATTTGCGGCGCGGGTTCGCGCAACGCCAGGGAGTGTCCCGTGACAGCCTGATAGGGTTGCGGCGATTGCCTCTGGAACGCCGCCAGCGCGGCGCCCGCCACCGTGGTGGAAGCACGATGGCCCGCATCGCCCAGCGCGTGTTTCAGCGCCCCCACAATCAGCCCGCGCACCAGTCCGGCGTCACGGAAGCGCACTTCCGTCTTGGCGGGATGGACATTCACGTCCACGAAAGCGGGATCGCAGTCCAAAAACAGCGCCAGCGCGGGATGGCGGTCGCGCGCCAGGAAATCGGCATAGGCGCCGCGCACCGCCCCCACCAGCAGCTTGTCGCGCACCGGGCGGCCATTGACGAACAGGAACTGCATGGCGGCATTGGCGCGGTTATAGGTGGGAAGCCCGGCATAACCCGACAGGCTGACGCCTTCGCGCCCGGCTTCAACCCGCACGGCATTGTCGCCGAACTCCCGGCCCATGATCCTCGCCAGGCGCGGCAGCCGCCCATCCATCAAATCGGGCTCGGCGGGAAGGTCGAGATTTCTGCGGCCATCCAAGGTCAAGGTGAAACCGATATCGGGCCGCGCCATTGCCAGCCGCTTGACCATGTCGGTGATGGCCAGATCCTCAGACCGCGCCGATTTGAGGAATTTGAGCCGCGCCGGGGTGGCATAGAACAGTTCGCGCACTTCGGCGCGGGTGCCGTGCTGGCCGGAAGCGCGAAACGCAACGGGGCGCGGCCCTTCGATCCGGCCGCCGTCCACCTTGATCTCCGCCGCCTCGCCGTCGCGCGTGCGGCTGGCCAGACTCAGCCGCGCCACCGCGCCGATAGAGGGCAACGCCTCGCCGCGAAAGCCCATGGTGACGATATGCGAAAGATCGTCCTCGCCATCGGCCACCGGCAGCTTGGAGGTGGCGTGGCGTTCAATGGCGAGCGCCAGGTCCTGGGCCGACATGCCGCTGCCGTCATCTTCCACCAGCAGCAGCTCCGCACCGCCAGCCGTGGCGGCGATGTCGATGCGGGTGGCGCCCGCATCCATGGCGTTCTCCACCAGCTCCTTGATCGCGGCGGCGGGGCGCTCGACGACCTCGCCGGCAGCGATGCGGTTGACGGTGCCTTCGGAGAGACGACGAATCTTCATGGGACGATCTTACCCTCCCCTTGAGGGAGGGTCGAAATTTGCGCCAGCAAATTTCGGGGAGGGGTCGTTCGGAAATATCGCAGCAACAACCCCTCCCCGAAAAATTCTCGCGAAACGCTCGAATTTTTCGACCCTCCCTCAAGGGGAGGGTCAAGCTTTCCTACTTCTCCGCCAGATATTGCCGCGCGAGGACCTTGCCCTCTTCCACGCCCGGCTGATCGAACGGGTCCACCCCCATCAGCTTGCCCATGATGATGGTCTCCAGCATGAAGTGCATCATCAGCGCGCCCAGGTGGAATTCATCCACCTTCTCCAAGTGAATCTGGCGCACCGGCCTGCCGTTTTTGAACAGGGTCTGGGCGGTGGCGCGGGCTTCCGCGTCGACCAGGTCGCCCATCTTTTTTCCCGCCAGATATTTGAGCCCCAGCGCATTGGCGCGCCCGCGCGGCGCGGCTAGGCCTTTGCCCCTAGTCTCCACTGTCATGAGTGTGAACAGCGCATTGCCCGGCCCGTCGCGGAACAGTTGCAACTGGCTGTGCTGGTCCACCGGCCCCAAGACCGACACCGGAGTCGAGCCCTGCCCGTTCTTGCCCAGGCTTTCGGCCCACAATTGCCGCCACCAACCGCCGAACACGGCAAGATCATCGGCATAGGGCCAAAGAATGGTGGTGGCGAGTTTGTTCTGCTGGGCCAGCGCATAGTGCAGCGCCGCGCCGCAGGCCGCCGGCGCGTCGGACGGCGCCTTGGCATTCAGCACCTGGTCCAGCGCCGCGGCTGCACCCGCGCGCAGCTGCTTGAAATTCAATCCCATCAACAGGCCGGGCAGCGCCCCCACCATGGTGAGCACCGAATAACGCCCGCCCACGCCCAAGGGATGATCCAGCCGCGCCGCGCCGATGGAATCCGCGAAATCCGCCAGCGCGCTTTGATGCGGCTCGGTGACGATGGTGAAATGCTTCTTCAGCGATTTCACGCCGGCCTTCTCCAGCGCATCCGCCGCCGTCAGCACTTGCATCAGCGTTTCCGCCGTGCCGCCGGATTTGGAGATGGCGATGAAATGGGTCTTCTTGAGATCAAACCGCTTCAGCGATCTGGCCCAATGAAACGGATCGGGATTGTCGTGGAATTCCACAAAGGGCTTTTGCACCTTGCGCAGCGCGGTCAGCGCCTGCCCGCCCAGACTCGAGCCGCCGATCCCCAGCACCGCCACGGTGGCAAAACCTTTCAGGGCCGCCGCCTGTTTGGAGGCGGCACGCAAATCATCGGCGCGGGCCGGAACGCCCAACAGCTCAAGCCCCTTGCTGGCGTGCTGCTGGCGCAGCCAGTCCAAGGCGGAGGCGCTCTTGGCCAGCGCCTGGGCGTAAGCCTCACGCGGGGCCGCGCCCTTGCCGGACAGGGCCAGTTCCAGATCGACGGTGAAAATTGCGGATTGGGGCATGGCTCACTCTATCAGAGGGGTTTCAGGGACCGCCTCCCAGCCTGCCAACCATTCACAGGTCCTAAGGCTTTTTGGCGGCTGGACTATCGGCTTTGGGCGCGGTGACCGCGCCCGCCACCGGCTTATCGGCCGGTTTTGACGGCTGCGTGACGCTGGTATTGGGAGGCGCCGCGGCCTGGCCCTCCGGCGCAGGCGCGATGGGGGCGGGCCGCACCGGCGCGCGCGGCACTTCCGGGGCCTGGCGTCCGGCCTCGGCCGGACTGCCGCCGATGACCACCGTCAGCCGCGCCGGATCGAACAGCCGCTTGGCCACCCGCTTCACGTCCGCCAGTGTCACCGCCTGGATCAGGGAATTGCGCCGGGCGACATAGCCGATGTCCAGATTCTGGCGCTGGAACGTGCCCAGCTGCGAGGCGGTGCCGCTGTTGGAGGCAAAGGCCAGCGGAAAACTTCCCGTCAGATAGGTCTTGGCGTCATCCAGCTCCTGTTGCGTCGGACCGTTGGCGGCGAAATCCGCCATGGTCTCCTTCACCACCTGCACGGTCTGGCGGATGGCATTGGCGCGGGTGGCCACCGACCCCTGCATCACGGCGGCCTTGTTATAGGCGGTGAGCGAGGTGGAAACGCCGTAGGTAAGGCCGCGCTTTTCCCGGACTTCCTGCATCAGCCGCGAGGAAAAACCGCCGCCGCCCAGAATGTAATTGGCGACATAGCCGGGGATGAAATCCGGATCGGACCGCATGATGCCCGGCAAGCCGAAAGCGGCGGTGGGCTGGGGCACCGGCAGCGGGATCACATGCACGCCGGGCGCGCCCAGCCGTCCCACATTGGGCAAGGCCGGCGCGCTGGCGCCGGAAACCGGGAGGAACGCGTCGCCCAGCAGCTTGGCCAGGGCCGGGGCAGTGATGTCGCCCGCCACCGCCACCTTCAGTCCCGCTTTCACCCAATGGCCGCGGGCGAAATTGCGCAAGTCCTGCGCTGTCACCGAGGAAATGCTGGCGACCTCGCCGCTGACGGGATGGGCATAGGCATGGCCGCCGAAAAATTCGCGCGCAAAACCGCGGCCGGCCACCCGCGGCGGCTCGACCTGTTCCTGTTGCAGGGATTGGACGATCTGGGCCCGCACCCGGGTCAACGCGTCATTCTCGAAGCGGGGATGGGTCAATGCCAACTGCAACAGATGCATCGCTTCCGGCGCATTCTCCTTCAAGGTGGAGATGGAGATCACCAGATAGTCGCGCTCGGCGCGGGCGCTGAAGGAGATGGCGCGGTTGGCCAGGGCTTCATGAAAGGCCTTGGAATCAAGCCCGCCCGCGCCTTCGTCGATCATCGCGCCGGCGAAGGAAGCAAGCCCCGCCTTGCCCGCCGGATCATAGGCCGAACCCGCCGGCAGCGAGATGTTGAACGAGACGATGGGAACGGTGTGGTCTTCGGCGAACCAAACCTCGGCCTTGGGGCCAAGATCGATGTTCTGAATGTTGGCGGCACGCGCCGGCGCAAGGCCGGTGGCCGTCAAAATCAATGCGGCTGCTGCCAGAAAGCGCTTCACTTCTCGCCTCCCGGAACCAGATAGGCGCTGACTGCCTGCCGGCGCGACAAGGCTTGCGCCGCCTTCCGCACGCTTTCGGCATTGACGCTGCGGATGCGCGCCGGCCATTCGTTCACGTCGTCCACTGTCAGTCCAATGGTCAGCGCCTGGCCATAGGCGCTCGCCAGCGCGAACTGGCTGTCGCGGCGATAGGTGACACTGGCGACCAATTGTGTCTTGGCGCGGTTAAGATCACTGTCGCGCGGCAGGGCCAGTTCATTGACCTGGAGCACCTGGTCCACTGCCTTCTCCAGCGCTTCCAGGCTCACCCCGGGGCGCGGCACGGCATAGATCGCGAATTCGCCGGCATCGCGGGCATAGCCGTCGTAATTGGCGCCTGCATCAGTGGCCAGCTTCTTCTGCTCCACCAGCACGCGATAGAGCTGGGAGGTCTGGTCGCCGCCCAAAAGCTGGGCATAGGTCTCCAACCCTTCCGCCTGGCCAGGCCGTCCCTGCGCATAGGACGGCACGCGGTAGATGCGGTTGAAGATGGGCACACGCGCGTCGGAGCGCACGATGGTCATACGGGTTTCCGCCATGCGCGGCGGCTCGGTGAATTCCGCCCGCGGCTCAAGCGTGCGCGCCGCCACCTTGCCATAGGCGTCCTGCGCCATCTTGCGCACTTCATCGGGGGTCACATCGCCCGCGATCACCAGGATCGCATTGTTGGGGGAATAGTGATGATCGTAAAAATCCTGGGCGGAGACGCGGTCGATGCGGCGCACTTCCTCCGACCAGCCGATCACCGGCCGGCCATAGGGATGGGAGAGATGCAGCGCGGCGCGCATCTGCTCGCCCATCAGCGATTGGGGTTCGTTTTCCACCCGCATGCGGCGCTCTTCCAGCACCACATCGCGCTCGGGCGCGACATGCGAATCCGACAGATCGAGATTGGCCAGGCGGTCGGCTTCCAGCTTCATCGCCAGCGGCAGCCGGTCCTTGGCGATCTGCTCATAAAAGGCGGTGTAGTCGTGATCGGTGAAGGCGTTGGTCTCGCCGCCATTCTTGGCGATGGTGAGCGAGAAATCATCGTCCGGCACCTGCTTGGTGCCGCGGAACATCATATGCTCGAAGAAATGGGCCATGCCGGAAAGACCCGGCGGATCGTCCACCGCGCCGACCCGGAACCACAGCATCTGGGTGGCGACGGGGGCGCGATGATCGGGGATCACCAGCACCTGCATGCCGTTCTGCAGCGCGAACTGGAAGGTGTTGTTGCCGGTCTGGCGCGGATTGGCGGGCGCGGGCTGGGACAGCTTGGCGCGGTTGGCGGACTTGGACGGAGATTGCGCGGCTTGCGGCACGGCGGGGTCCGCGGCGCACAGCGCGGCCGTCATGCAGCAGGCGCTGAGTGCGAAGCGAAGCCTATAACCAGTCAAACCAGCCGCCGCTCGCTTTCTTCTTGGGCGCCGCTGTCGTCTTCCGGCCCTTGGCGATTTCCGCGTCGGCGTTGATCGGCTTGCCGGTGTCGGCGGTGGCCGGGCTGCCCAGGATGCGATCGGTGAAGCTGCGGTCGGCATTCTGCACCGCGGCGCGCTGATCGGCATTCAGGCGGGCGCGGATGGCGGGATCGCTGGTCTGCGCCTTGGCATTGGCGAGCAGCATTTTCTCACCGGGCGTGAAATTGCCCGTCATGCCACTGGCCACCGCCTGGGGATCGGTGTTGGCGAACAGGGCCATTTCGGCATTGGTGGCGGGATCGCGGGTGTTGGAGGGCGGCGCGCCCGGCAGGGGCGGACGCAAATTGAAATCGGGCGGGATCACCAGCGGCGCCTTGGTGGTGACGGCGAACTCGTCGGGCGATTTCTTGACCAGGCCGGCGGCGCGGCGCAGGGAATCGCAACCGCTCAACAGGCTTGTGCAGAGGCACAGGGCCAAAGCCGGAGCAAAGGCGGCACGCAACAGCTTCATCTCAGACCTCATGGGACGCGGCTTCGGGCTTGAGCACATCGTAAATGATCAGGATGGCTCCGATGGTAATGGCCACGTCGGCTATGTTGAAGATATACCAGTCGTAGCCGAAGCCGTAAAAGTGGAAAAAATCCGCCACTTTGCCGTAGATCACCCGGTCCACCAGGTTGTTGCCCAGGGCCCCGCCGATGATCAGGCCATAGCCGATCGCCAGCGAACGGCTGGTGACCCGCCACAAAAGCCAGCTCAGGACGCCCACCGCGGCCACCGACAGGCCCACCAGCAGGAAAGTTCCCAGCCGTCCGGAGGCGGGAAACAGGCCGTAGGATATACCCGGGTTCCACACCATCATCAGATTAAAGAACGGCAAGACCGGAACAGCCGCCCCCGGCGGCATCTGCGCGAAACCGGCGCCATAGAGCATGTACAGCTTGAGGCCCTGGTCCGCCGCCAGGGACAGAGCGCCGGCGATCAGCCCTATTTCGCGAGGCTCAAATCCCTTGCCGGTCATGGCCGCCTCGGCGCGGCAACCGCGTCAGTACAGCGGTTGCAAAGTTGGGTGTCGGGATGGGTGGCGACTTCTTCCAGCACCCGCCAGCAACGGGCGCATTTTTCACCGGAGGCTTTCACGAACTTCGCGCCCGCGCCCTTGATATCGGGAAGGGTGTAGAAGCCGTCGAAATCCTTCACAACTTCCACCGAGGCGGCTGAGGTGATGGCGATTTCCGCCAAATCGATGCCATCGAACAGCGCCTTGTCGTCCGCCTCGGAGACACCCAAGACCGGAGCGGCTTCCAGCGACGAACCGATGATCTTGTCGGCGCGCGCCAGCTCCAGCGCACCAGTGATCAACCGGCGCAGTTCACGGATGCGCGCCCACTTTTTGATGAGCTCGGGATTGGCCCATTCCTTCGGCGCGGGGAAGAAGTCCTGCAGATGCACGCTTTCGTTCAGGCCGAAGCGCGTGGTCCAGGCTTCCTCCATTGTGAAGCAGAGGATGGGCGCGAACCAGGTGACAATGCGGCGGAAGATTTCATCGGTGACCGTGCGGCTGGCGCGGCGGCGCGGGCTGGAGGCGGCGTCGCAATACAGCGCGTCCTTGCGGATGTCGAAATAAAAGGCCGACAGGTCGTTGGTGCAGAAATTGAACAGGGTGGAATTCACTAGCCCGAAATCGAAATTCTCATAGGCCTTGCGCACGGTCTGATCGAGTTCGGCCAGTCGCGCCAGCATCAAGCGTTCCAGCTCCGGCATCTGGGCGTGGTCGAGGCGCTCTGTCTCGCTGAAGCCCGAAAGATTGGCCAGCATGAAGCGGATGGTGTTGCGCAACCGGCGATAGGCGTCGACATTGGCCTTGATGATGTCCTGGCCGATGCGCAGGTCCTCGGTGAAATCCGAGGACGCCGCCCACAGCCGCAAAATCTCCGCGCCATTCTTTTCCGCGATCACCTGGGGCGCCAGGGTATTGCCCAGGCTCTTGGACATTTTGCGGCCCTGCTCGTCCAGCACAAAACCGTGAGTCAGCACGCCGCGATAGGGCGCCACCCCGCGCGTCCCTACGCTTTCCAGCAGCGAGGACTGAAACCAGCCGCGATGCTGGTCGGAACCCTCCAAATACAGGTCGGCGCGCGCCGCCTTGGGCCAGTGAGGATCGATTGGATTTTCCACCACAAAGGCATGGGTGGAACCGGAATCAAACCACACGTCCAATATGTCGCTGGCCTGCTCAAAGTCATCGGGGTTGCGCCCTTCGCCCAGAAAGCGCGAGGCCGGCGAAGTAAACCAGGCATCGGCGCCTTCGGCTTCGAAGGCTTGCTCGATGCGCCGGAACACCGCCGGATCATTGAGAATCTGGCCGGTCTTTTTTTCGACAAAGATCGCCAGCGGCACGCCCCAGGCGCGCTGGCGCGACAGCACCCAGTCCGGCCTGCTTTCCACCATCGCGCCGATGCGGTTGGCGCCGCGCGCCGGATACCATTTGGTCTCGCTGATGGCGGCCAGCGCCAGCTCGCGCAAGCTCTTGCCATTCATGAAAGGCTTGTCGATGGCGACAAACCATTGCGGGGTGGCGCGGAAGATCACCGGCGCCTTGGAACGCCAGCTATGGGGATAGGAATGGCGCAAGCTGCCCTTGGCCAAGAGCTTGCCATGGGCGATCAGTTCCTTGATCACCGCGCCATTGGCGTCGCCGTCCTTGCCCTCGGGGGTGAGGATGCGCTTGCCGGCAAAAGCGGGAACATGCGGCGCATAAGAGCCGTCCGGCTGCACCAGGCTGAAGGCATCGGGATTCTTGGCGGGATAGTCGCGATCCATCCCCAGCATCAATTCAAAATCGTCCTCGCCATGGCCCGGCGCGTTATGGACAAAGCCGGTGCCGGTATCGGCGGTGACAAAGGCGCCGGGCAGCACCGGCACATCGAACCCGTAACCCAGGCTGCGCAAGGGATGCGCCGCCACCAGGGATTTGAGCTCATCCGCGGACACGGTGCGCACCCGCGACAGCATCATCTTGGCGTGCTTGGCCACCTGCTCGGCCAAGGTATCGGCCAGCAAAAGCTGCTCGCTCCGCCGCACCAGGCTGCCGTCGGTGGCGTCCGCCACTTGATAGAGGCCATAGGAAATCTCCGGCGAGAAGGCGATGGCGCGATTGCCTGGAATGGTCCAGGGCGTGGTGGTCCAGATCACGATGAAAGTGTGCGCCAAGTCCAGGTTGGGATTTGGCGGCGACGACTTCACCAGCGGAAACTTCACATAGATCGTCGGCGAGGTTTTCTCGTGATACTCGACCTCGGCATCGGCCAGGGCGGTCTTTTCCACCGGCGACCACATCACCGGACGAAAGCCGCGATAGAGCAGACCGTTCTCCACCAGCTTCATCGCCTCGCGCGCGATCACCGCTTCCGCCTTGAAATCCATGGTGGTGTAGGGATGCGCGAAATCGCCGATCTGGCCCAACCGCTTGATCTGCTCGCGCTGCACGTTCAGCCAATGGGCGGCAAAGCTCCGGCATTCCCGGCGCAGCACATCCTTGGGGATGTCCTCCTTGGCCCTGCCCTCTTCGCGGAATTTCTCTTCCACCTTCCATTCGATGGGCAGGCCGTGACAGTCCCAGCCGGGCACGTAGGGCGCGTCCTTGCCCAGCATGCCTTGGGAACGCACCACGAAATCCTTCAGGATGTGATTGAGGCCGGTGCCGGAATGGATGTCGCCATTGGCATAGATCGGGCCGTCATGGAGGATGAACAAAGGCCGCTTTTTGCCCGCTTCTTCCTGGGCCTTGGCACGGGCCCGCAACTTTCCATACAGGTCGATTTCCGCCCAGCGCGCCAGCCATTTGGGCTCGGCCTCGGGCAGGCCCGCCTTCATGGGAAAGTCGGTGGCGGGCAAAAACATGGTCGCCCGGTAATCGGGGGCTTCAGCTTTATCGGACATGCATTAAATCGGGGCCGGATCTGGTTTGGAGAGGCTTCTAACAGGGGGTGCCCACCCCGTCCACAGGATCGTCCGGCTAAGCCGTTTTTGCCAGGATTTCCCGCGCCTTGGCGGCATCGGCGGCGATCTGGGCGATCAGGGCGTCCAGGTTGGGGAATTTGGCTTCGGGCCTGATATAGCGGATCAGTTCGACCGACAGGTATTTGCCATACAGGTCGCCGTCGAAATCCAGCAGATGGGCTTCCATCAGCGGCACGGGGACCTGGTACATCGGCCGGATGCCGAAATTGGCCACCCCGTCATGGCGCGCCACCGCCCGGTCGCCCTCCAGGATGTTCACCCGCACCGCATACACGCCATAGGCCGGCGCCAGGCAATGGCCCAGATGCATGTTGGCGGTGGGAAAGCCCATCTGACGGCCACGGGCATCGCCATGTTCCACCCGCGCCTCTATCGCCCAGGAATGGCCCAACAGCCGCGCCGCCTCTTCGGGCCTGGCCTGTTTGAGAAGCTGGCGGATCAGGGTGGAGGAAATCTTCTCATCGCCGGAAGCAGTGACGGTGTCGAAAGGGGTGACGCTGAAGCCTTCCATCTCGCCCATGTAAGAGAGCGTCGCCAGATTGCCGGCGCGCTTCTGGCCGAACTCGAAATCATGGCCCACCACCACGCCGCTGATCCCCAGGCCGGACACCAGCACGTTCAGGACAAAATCCTGCGGCGTGCGGCGCGCCATCTCGGCGTCGAACGGGAGTGCGAACAGCGCATCCACCCCAAGATCCGCCAACAGCCGCGCCTTGGTGCGCAGGGGCGTGAGGCGGAAACATTCCGGCCCCGCGGGCGCCAGCCCGCCCTGAAGATGAAGTGACTTGAAATATTCCTGAGGATGGGGCTCGAAGCTCAACACCGCCAAGGGAGACTTGCGCGCCTCGGCCTGGACCTTGGCTTCCGCGATCAGGGCGCGATGGCCGCGATGCACGCCGTCAAAATTGCCGATTGCCACCACCGCGCCCTTCAAGGCGGCGGGCACCTCGTCGAAATGGCGGAAGATCCTCAATCTTTGGCACCAGCGGCGGGTCGGCGCGGCGCCAGCACATGCGCTTCGGATTCCAGCACCTGCTTGCCATCGACCGTGCAGACGCAGTCCATGATCACGGCGCGGCCATTGAGCTCGCGCACCGTGGCGGTGGTGACCACGGTGTCACCGATCCGCACCGGCAGCTTGAACACGATGCTGGCGGAGAGAAAGATCGAGCCGTCGCCCGGCAGCTTGGTGCCCAGCAACGCCGAAATAAAGCCGATGCTCAGCGCGCCATGGGCGACGCGGCCGCGAAACACGGTTTTGCGGGCGAACTCCTCGTCGAAATGCACCGGATTCATGTCGCCGGTGGCCTCGCCGAACAGCTGGATGTCGCGTTCGGTGATGGTGTGTTCGATGCTGGCCGACAGGCCGGGCTTCAGTTCGTCAAGATAAACCGCGCTCATTGCCTACCAGCTCAATTTCCGGGTGGCGCTGCCCGCCTCAGCCCCATAGCGGGAGAACAGCGCCGCAAGATGTTCGTCAGTATAAGGTGCAATGTCCTCGCCATGAACCCCATCGGCGATGAACAGGGCCTCTATCCTCGCGGCATTTGCGCCCTTGATGTCGGTCAGAAGCCCGTCCCCCACCGCCAGGGGGCGGCGGGGCGCATGGCCCAGAATCGCGGAAAGCGCCGCCAGGGCCGATTCGTAGACCGGCAAATGCGGCTTGCCGTAGTAGATCACCGCACCGCCCAGTGCCTCATAGGCCTTGGCCAGCGAGCCGGCGCAATAGAGCAGCCTGTCGCCCCGGTGCACAACCAGATCGGGATTGGCGCAGAGCATGGTGAGGCCGCGCGCCGCCAGCGCCGACAATTCCCCGGCATATTGCTCGGGCGTCTCGGTCATGTCGTCGCGCAGACCGATGGCCAGCGCCACTTCCGCTTCGGCGATGCCCGTGCGGCTGATGTCCAGGCCCTGGATCATCGGCAGATCGCGGTCCGGCCCAATATAATAAAGTGGCACGGTGCGCGCCTGCGCCCGCGCCGCCAGATAATCCCTCGCCGCGCCGCCGGAACTGACGATGGCGTCATAGCAATCGGGCGGCAGGCCATAGCTGCTGCATTGGACGGCGACTTCGGCGGGCACCCGCGGCGCATTGGTGAGCAGCACCACCGGTCCGTGCTTTTCCTTGAAACGGTAGAGCGCGTCGGCGGCGGCGGGATGATGGCGCTTGCCGTCATGCACCACGCCCCACACGTCGCAGATCAGGGCGTCGTGGCCGGGGGCTATTTCGGACAGGCCGGATATCAGACGGGGAAGCATGATGTCGGATAACGCGTAAAACCGGCCCAGGGGGTCGCATGCGCCGCGGCCCCGCGTCAATGGCGCAAAAGCGCCTCCCTGCCGGGACCTTGATTTTGCTGTGTTAGCCCGCCCGCCGGAGCGGAATGATGGTGGCGGGTTCCAGCGCATTGACCGGCCTGAGCGATTCCTCGCGCACCGCGCGCGGCTCGCCGAACAGGTAGCCCTGCGCATAGTCCACGGCATAGTCGAGCAACTGCACCACGGTCTTTTCGTCTTCCACCCGTTCGGCGATCAGGTTGAGGCCGTGACGGGTGAGCAGTTTCTTGAAATCCTCCGCCGCCACCTGCGCGCCGGCGGTCGTCATGCCTTTGGTCAGGGTGGAGGCGCGCACTTTCAAGTGGCGGAAGCCGATCGCCTTCAGCCGGAGGAAATCCAGCGCCAGGCTTTCGACATGATCCATCGACAGGGCAAAGCCCATGGTGGCCAGCGCCGCGAGATTGCGTTCGCCTTCCACGCCCGCCTTCAACACTGACTGCTGGCTGAATTCGAAAATGATCTGGCCCGCCAGGTCGCGGTTCGCCCGCATATAGTCGAGGAATTGCGGGAAGAATTCCTTGTCGGCCAATGTGTCGCCGGAAATGTTGCAGAAGATGCCGATGTCGCGATTTTTTTGCGTCAGCCGGCGCACGATCTGCACGCAGCGGAACAGAAGCAGATTGTCGACCACGCTCATCAAGCCCGCCGGCGCGGCCACCTGCATATATTGCGCCGGCATGATCACGGTGCCGTTTCTGTCGCGCAGCCGCGACAGGGCTTCGTAATAGCGCAGCTTGCGCTGCGGCAGGCTGACCATGGGTTGCAGGTACAGATCGACGCGATTTTCTTCCAGGCTGGAGCGGATGGTCTCCAGCAATTCGTTCTTGCTACCCAGGGTATTGAGATAGGCGCTGGCGGGACCGCGCTGCGGCCGCTTTTCTTCCTGCGGCACGGCGGCGGCGCCGCGCGAGATCTTGCCGGCGAAATCCCGCATCAGGCTTTCCAGCACCTGCAATTCGGCGACAATCTTCTTTTCCTGGGCGCCGGCGCGCTGCTCGATCAGCCCGTTCAATTCGCCCAGCCGGGCGCGGGTGTCATGCAAGGCCGTTTCGAATTCCAGATGGCTCTTGCGCAAATGCGCCATTTCCTTGGCCATTATGCGCTTGTCGCGGCGGCGCGCGAACGAGGCGACGAACTGCTGCACCAACACAAAGCCCACGATGCCCGACAGGATCGCCACCGGCCAGCCGATGAACAAAGCCAGCGCCGCGCCGATGGTGGCGCAGACAAAGAAAATGGCCAGGGTCAGAAGCGCCTTGGTGACGGAGGAGATTCTGTCGCTCATGCCCGTTACTATCGCGGCACGGCGTTTCCAATGTGTTAACCCTGGAATTTATGCACAGCGGGATTTTCCGCGGTTAATGACTGGTTAAAACATACAAAAACCCCGGCCTGCGCCGGGGTTCCTGTAGTGCGTATCAAATTGGGACTTTGGTTTCGACTCTAGCGGCGATGGCCCCAGCCGCCGCCGCCATGGCCGCCGCCACTATTCTCCTGGCCGCCGCCCTGGTTGCCATGCCATCCGCCACCGCCGGACTGCTGCGGAGCAGCTTGCGCCTGGCCTTGGAAGTGGCCGCGCCACCCGCCGCCACCGCCGCCGCTGAACTGCTGCGGAGCAGCTTGCGCCTGGCCCTGGAAATGGCCGCGCCATCCGCCGCCATTAAAGCCGCCACCACTGAACTGCTGGGTTTGCGCCGGAGCTTGATAACGGCCGCGCCAGCCATAACCGCTCTGGACATTCTGCTGGCTCTGGACACCGCGATCAAAACCCTGCCGGTTCCAGCCGCCGCCGAAGTTGGGGCGATTCCAGTTGGTTTCAGGCGCCTGATAGCGGTACGGCCTGGTGTCGTGACGGGAGGCGAAATCCCCGCCGGCGAAACCATTGCGGAAGTTGCCGCTGTTGAAGCTGCGGCCGCCGCTGAAACCGTTGCGGAAACCGCCGCCGGCGAAACCATGGCTGCTGTAGAAGTTGCGGCCCAGCGCCGGCCCGAAACGTCCGCCGCGATAGTTGCCGCCGCGCCAGCCGCCATGGACCCAGAATTCCCGACGGCCGCCAAAGTCGCGATAGTAGAACGGCCCCGGATACCAGGCGCCGCCGTAATAGACCTGGCCGTAATAGAGCGGCAGGTCATAGAAGTCGTCCGGGCAGCCGTAATAGGGATCGCAATAGCCATAGTCCGGGCCGTAATAGCCGTAACCGGGATCGGCATAGGCCTGGTCATAGCCCTGATCGCCATAGCCTTGATCATAAGGCCCATAACTCTGGCTGTAGTCGGGGCCGTAATTGCCTTCATCGTCGTAGGGCTGCGCGCCGGCGGGGAGCGCCAGCGCGCCCAGGCCACCGAAGGCGATGACCGCCGCTTTGATCCAGTTTCTCATCCGTTTCACTCCGTGTTCGCCGCTCCCGACTCCGCGTCCCGCGAAGATTGAAGCGAGAATGGGCGACCGGCGCTGAACCCTGCCTGAATGAATTACGACTTCTTTATGCTAGTCCGATTCCGTACGCGTGATTTGTTCGGGCAAAGAAAAACGGCCCCGCCAAGCGGAGCCGTTTTCTGATTCATACCGGTTTAGCGATGTCCGTGTCCGCCACCACCGTGGAAGCCGCCACCGCCGAAACCACCGCCGCCATGGCCACCCCAACCGCCGCCATGCCAGCCGCCACCATAATGGCCGCCCCAACCGCCGCGATAACCACCCCAGCCGCCACCGCCGATATAGAAGCTCGGGCCATAGTAAGCGGGGTAGTAATAGGGGTCGTAATAGGACGGATAATAGTAAGGATCGTAGTAGGCCGGCCCGTAATAGCGCGGGCCATAATAGCCGCCGTAGTAGCCCGGCACGCCGATGCCGATGCCGACCGACACCCGCGCGTCGGCGGGGGTGGTCATCGCAGCCGTAGTCGCGGTCGCGGCGCCCGCCGCCAACAGCGCACCAAAGGCGAGTTTCGCGAATTTCCTCATGATCGATCTCCTTTGTTCCATCGGACCCCCACGATCCATGACGCGGATATTGAAGAGGTCCGGCTGAACCTCACATGAACAACGCGAGGGGGACCAAGCTGTTGCGGGGCCAGCGGAAATACCCCGAAAAGGCCTTGAAACTGACTAGCCATTCAGGGGGCATTCACACCCCGGAACCCCGGCCTGGGGTGTTTTTTTGCTTGGGAGACCGCCCGTTGCCTTGACCGTTCCCACCCGCCTCCCTAAATACCGAGCGCGGCCCTGGCACTCATCGGGTGCGAGTGCTGCGACTTGTTTAAAACCAAATAAATTCAATCCCTTAAGGAAGAGGATCCCAATGAAATTCCGTCCGCTTGGCGACCGCGTGGTGGTCCGCCGCATCAAGGAAGATCAGAAGACCGCAGGCGGCATCATCATTCCCGACACTGTCGCGGAAAAGCCCCAGGAAGGCGAAGTGATCTCGGTCGGCCCCGGCGCCCTCGACGAATCGGGCAAGCGCGTCGTCCCGGAAGTGAAGGCCGGCGACTATGTGCTGTTCGGCAAATGGTCGGGCACCGAAGTCAAGCTCGATGGCGAAGAACTCCTGATCATGAAGGAGAGCGACATCATGGGCGTGCTGGAAGGCCGCGGTAAGAAGAAGTAACCCGCCAACCCGCCCTCAAGTAGCGAAGCGGTAGGGCTTTAAAAAAGTCGCGAAAAATTTCCCCAACAGATTCAGGAGACAGAAAATGGCAGCCAAAGACGTGAAATTCGGCGCCGATGCGCGTGAGAAGATGCTGCGCGGCATCGACATCCTCGCCGACGCGGTGCAGGTGACCCTGGGCCCCAAGGGCCGCAATGTGGTGATCGACAAGAGCTTCGGCGCTCCGCGCACCACCAAGGACGGCGTCACCGTCGCCAAGGAAATCGAACTGGCCGACAAGTTCGAGAATATGGGCGCCCAGATGGTGCGCGAAGTCGCCAGCAAGACCAATGACATTGCCGGCGACGGCACCACCACCGCCACCGTGCTGGCCCGCGCCATTGTGCGCGAAGGCGCCAAGTCGGTCGCGGCGGGCATGAACCCGATGGACCTGAAGCGCGGCGTTGAAAAGGCGGTGGAAGCCGTCGTCGCCGACCTCAAGAAGCGCTCCAAGAAGGTCAAGTCCAACGAAGAGATCGGCCAGGTCGGCACGATTTCGGCCAATGGCGATAAGGAAGTAGGCGACATGATCGCCAAAGCCATGGCCAAGGTCGGCAATGAAGGCGTGATCACGGTGGAAGAGGCCAAGAGCCTGGCCACCGAACTGGACGTGGTCGAAGGCATGCAGTTCGACCGCGGCTATATCAGCCCCTATTTCATCACCAACCCGGACAAGATGGTGGCGGAGCTCAACGACGCCCTGATCCTGATCCACGAAAAGAAGCTCACCAGCCTGCAGCCGATGCTGCCGATCCTGGAAGCCGTGGTTCAGAGCGGCCGTCCGCTGTTGATCATCGCGGAAGAGATCGAAGGCGAAGCCCTGGCCACCCTGGTGGTCAACAAGCTGCGCGGCGGCTTGAAGGTTGCCGCCGTCAAGGCTCCGGGCTTCGGCGACCGCCGCAAGGCCATGCTGGAAGACATTGCCACCGTCACCGGCGGCCAGGTCATCAGCGAGGACATCGGCATCAAGCTTGAGAACGTCAAGATCGAGATGCTGGGCAAGGCCAAGACCGTCAAGATCGACAAGGACAACACCACCATCATCGACGGCGCCGGCAAGAAGAACGACATCCAGGCCCGCGTCGCCCAGATCAAGACCCAGATCGAAGAGACCACCAGCGACTACGACAAGGAAAAGCTGCAGGAACGCCTGGCCAAGCTGGCCGGCGGTGTTGCGGTGATCCGCGTCGGCGGCGCCACGGAAGTCGAGGTCAAGGAGCGCAAGGACCGCGTCGATGACGCGCTGAACGCCACCAAGGCCGCGGTCGAAGAAGGCATCATCCCGGGCGGCGGCACTGCCCTGCTCTATGCCGCCAAGGCGCTGAAGGACCTGACCGGCGACAATGACGACCAGACCCAGGGTATCGCCATCGTGCGCCGCGCGATCCAGTACCCGATCCGGATCATCGTCGCCAATGCCGGCCAGGAAGCCTCGATCATCGTCGGCAAGCTGTTGGAGCAGAAGTCCAACACCTATGGCTATGACGCCCAGGGCGAGAAGTATGTCGACTTCATCGAAGCCGGCATTGTCGACCCCACCAAGGTGGTGCGCGTGGCGCTGCAGAACGCGGCCTCGGTCGCCGGCCTGCTGATCACGACCGAAGCCATGATCACCGACCGTCCCAAGAAGGACGCCCCCCCTATGCCGGGCGGCGGCGGCATGGGCGGCGGCATGGGTGATATGGACTTCTAAGGTCCATGCACTGATAAAAAATCAGAAAGGCTCGGCGAGAAATCGCCGGGCCTTTTTGTTTATACAGAATAGTATTTACGGCGCAGGGGGCTACGATGGGTAAACTATCCAAAATCGACTGGGATATCATTGATGCTCGAGTTCGAGCGGCAATGGCGGCCCATAGCCTATTCTCGGAAGAAGACAATGACGAATTATGGCGGCAGGATACCTATTTCAAAAAACGGGAATAGGTATCATGTCACCGAATTTCAGCTGGGGAGAGCGATATGGGATGGCAATACCGGGCGCCGGCGAAAAAGATGCGGCTGGCGCTGCTCCCCGCCCTGCTTTCCCTGGCCTGGCCGGCGGCCGGCGCCTGGGCGCAGACGTGCAGCCTAAGCTTGCTGAACTCCGTCCCTCTCACGGTCGCCGACGATATCGCCTGGGTGCCTGCCTCGGTCGGGACGCAGGCGCGGGAATTCCAGATCGACACCGCCGCCCCGGACAATCAGATGGGCAAGGATGCGATGCGCGATTTCGGACTTTCGGCCATCGACTTTACGCCGGCCCATGACGATGGCGGCGCGGGCGGGTTTGCCTTGACCCAGGGGGCGGGCACCAACGTCGACGGCCGCACGTTCGGGCTCAACTCCTATGGACCCATCGGCGGCGGGACCGGCGGCAACGGCATCGCCATCACCAATGCCAGGGGCGTGGTGTTTCACAGCTGGGCGACGGCCGGCACCTTCACCCTGGGGTCGATGCGGACGGATCATCTGCAATTCGTGGTCACCGACATCCCCCAGCCGGGAAGCGGCGGCATTCTGAGCGCGGCGTTCTTCAAACGCTATGATATCGACCTGAACTTCGGCGCCCACAAGTTCAACATGTTTGCGCCCACCCACTGCAAGGGCCAGGTGCAGTATTGGCGCGCGCCCGCCGTCGCCAGTCTGCCCTTCCGCTTCAAGGACGGGCGCATCATCGTGCGGGTCACTCTCGACGGAAGGGAGATGGACGCGGCGCTCGACACCGGATCGCAGCGCACCGAGATGAAATTCGACGATGCCGACAGCCTGTTCTACCGCAACGCCAAATCGTCCGGCGTAACACGGACCGACGACGGCCTTCTTGCCAATAATTTCACGGTTCTGGCCTTCGGCGACACCGTGCTGATCCGCAATCCGCATGTGGTGCTGACGCATTCGGGGCTGGCGCCAGGCGCTGAGCGCCAGACCGGAACCTTGATCCACAATCTGGGCCCAACAGCCACCCAGCCCGCGCTGACAATCGGCACCGATCTGCTCAAGCTGCTGCACCTCTATATCGCGTTCGATGAGCGTATGGTCTATGTCACCCAAAGCCAGGAATTGCCGCAAGGCGATGCCAGGGCCCTGCCCGTGGTGGCCGTGACGCCCTTCCGGCCGTAAATAGAATAGGGTGACAGGAAATCCTGTCCCCATAGCCTCGCATAGCCTCGAATTCTAAATACTAAGCTATGGCGCTCACGAAATACGGGATCACGTATTTCAACGCGATGCCGGCGTTATGCGAGGATGGAAACTCCTGTCCATAGTTACCAGAGGCCTCTTCGGGAAAGTGGCAAACCCGGTTGGGTATGGAAGTGACATAAATGAATGGCTTATCCCACATCGAACGTATGACCCCGTGCGTCGTTTCAACGGACGTTATATTCGCGGCACCGGCCTGCCGGGCTTTTACGATCGAGTTCGTGTCCGCGTCGCAGTACGGTGGAGGCTCGTTGACTGTGCTGATCCCAACTGCATCGGCTGCAATAATTAGCTGAAGAACGCCCGCAGGATGGTTTTGCGGCGCGATCATTTCGGAACTGATAGCTGCTAGGGTTTTCTGATCGGCGGAAACGTTGGAAAAGAACGAAGCGGGTGTTGTGCTCGAAATAAGCGTATCCATATGACCGGGCCAAGACCAGCTGCCGGCGGCACCATTTGAAGCATCATGGAGGAAGATCGTGCCACCAATCGTGGCGCATCCGTTGTTGGAAAGAACGCCAGGATAAGCGGCGGTGCCAAATGCGATGACTCCATCCGGCGGGCTCGGCGGATCAGTGTAGTTCGTGATTTGCTGCATGGCGGTCGCTTTCTTGCCGCTGTTGCCGCTCGTGACGGCAAGGTCGTCAATGCACCAAATCTCCATAGTTGCTTTTGGAGCAGGGTCAGATGGGGACACAAACACGTCAATCAGGCACCTCGGTACTCCAGGATCCCTAGTTGGGGCGGGTGGGCTGGATGGCAGGCGCGCCCAACGCGGCCAATCCACTTTGTAGGGAGCGCTGAGGTTGGGACTATGAGTCATTTGATTGCACAAAGCAGCCATAAGACCGTCGGTCTCGTGATTGCGATTGGCAACGACAGCAATGCGAAGTGTCTTGTTAGACGTTGCTTGGGCGCGCAACACCGTTGGAGCGCTGATCAGCGTTGCGCCAGCGCTCGCCAAAATAGCCCTTCGATTGAACATAGCGTCCCCCCAAGTTCCGGAAAGAGTTTGCGCGGCCCATTTATTGTTGTCGAGGTAGTACAAGCCGGCCGGCACAGCTTTCCTAGAATTTACCGTACGACAGCGAGCGAGACTATGGTGATAGGATGCCTATTCCCAAAAGCAAGGACGGGAATTTTCGCGCTGACTTTTTGTCACCGAATTTCCCCATAGGAACAACGCGGGGCTGCCGTCCCGGCCTCGCGCCTTCGCGTTGCTCAGGCGCTGCGGCGTTCGCCGCTCAAAACGATCCATCGCACGACGCTGCCGCTAACGACGGATCGTTTTGTCCGCCGCGCTTGGGCGCGTCGGACCGCTCCTCACCGCTCAATCCTGAATGACGATCTCCACCCGCCGGTTGTGGGAGCGGGCATCGTCATTGACATTGGCATAGCGCGGATTGGCCTTGCCGAAGCCCCGGGTTTCAAGCCGCGCCGCCGCGATGCCCTTGGCCTTGAGGACCGACGCCACGGTCTGGGCGCGCTTTTCCGACAAGGGCATGTTCAGCGCATCGCTGCCGGTGTCGTCGGTATAGCCCGCGACCAGCAGATGCGATTTGGGATGCATCTGGTTGAGATAGGCCACCACCTTGGCCAGCGCCGTGGCGCCATCGGGCCGGAGCTCGTATTTGTTGAGGTCGAACAGAATGGAGTCGTCCAGAGCCAAAGTCGGCTTGCCGATGCGCTGCCAGTGATCCACGTCCGAGCTGGTGGTGTAATGCAGATCGAAATGATCGGCGTCTTTCACCACAATCATCTCGGGCCCGAAGCTGGGATGGACATAGCCCTTGTCGGCATGCTGCTGCATCACCTTGAAGCTGGGGCCCGTATAGTCGCCCATGAAGGTGACCTTGCCGGCGGGCACATAGACATCGCCGGTCTCCTTGGTTGCGACCAGCCCGCCGCCATAATCCACCACCATGATCTTCTCGACGTCCACGCTGCCGGGATCGTGGAATTCCGCCTGCCATTCGCCATTGAGGTCATAGCGGGTGAAGGGCGCGGGTTTGGCCGCCGGTTTGGCCGCCGGATTGGTCTGCGCCAGCGCGGCAGTGGCGAAAACCACGCCCAAGGCCATGACGATGCTGCCGGAAATCCGCATAAGCTGCCCCCAACTCGTGCCCTGGCAGGACATTAGCATAAGTGCGGGCTCTGGCACAGCATCGCCCGCAGGCTTAACGTGGAGCGGGGCGCTTTTCGGGGGCATGTCATGATTCGGAAAATCCTGTTTTGCGGCTTTCTTCTGCTCACGCCCGGCTTGGTGTTGGCGCAGGGGCCGTCGTCCAAGCCAACATCCCAGCCGTCGCCTTCGCCGTCACCGCCCAAGCCGGAGCCAAAGCCCGGCGACCGCGCCTATACCGAAGCCAGGCTGAAAGACCTGAGCGAAGCGCAGAAAGCCTATGAAGCGGACTGCGATTCCAGCGCCGATTTGAACCAGCTGGACAATTCACACACCGGGCGTTCCGAAGCCGCGATGAAGCTGATCCGTGCGATGACGGAAGAACTGCGCAACACCAACCGGCCTTTGCGCGAGGCGGTGGACAATCTCAATATCGCCCGCGACGACCTTGTGCGCGAGCAGGCCAAGGGGGAGAAGGCCGATTACGTGAAGCTTGTGAAGCTCGACGAGACCTATCACAAGCAGGAAGAGGCGACCATCAAGCTCTATGACGATGCGCTGGACAAGCTGATCGCGACGGTGGACCTGGACGGCGTCTTGGACCGGGGCAAGGCGCCTTGCGCGCGGCACCAGAAGTTGATCGACGCCAGGCGGGCCGAGGCGGACAAGAAAAATCCTTATGCCAGACTGTTCAGGGCGCAGGCAGAGGCGGAGCGGGAGAAGCGGGGCCTGCCTCATCCCGGCACCTGCTACAGGGGCACCGGCATCATCGGCGCGCTGGATAAGGAAACCTGCGAGATGAACAAGAAGTAGCGCGAGAGAGAACAGAGTGACAGGGTATCCTGTACCGGGTTTCTACAGGATCACACCGGACGACAGGGGAGAACAGCATGGCGTTGAAAGTCGTGGGCTCAGGCCTGGGCCGCACGGGCACCAAGTCGCTGCAAACCGCGCTGAACATGCTGGGGTTCGGGCCCTGCCATCACATGGTCGAGGTCTTCGCAAAACCCGACTCCATGGCGCTGTGGATCGAGGCGGCGGCTGGACGCCCCGATTGGGACGCGATCTTTGATGGCTACAACGCGATGGTGGACTATCCGGGCGCCGGTTATTGGCGGCAGCTTGCCGACTATTACCCAGACGCCAAGGTGCTGCATACCGAACGCGATCCCGACAAGTGGTTCGATTCCACCCAGGCCACGATCTTCGAGCCGGGCTCCCTGGCGGTGCGCGCGGACGGTCCCATGGCGCCCTTTTTCAACAGCGTCATCGGCCCCTTCCGCGCCCATCTTCATGACCGCGCCGCCATGACCGGTTATTTCCGCCGCCATAACGAGGAGGTGAAACGCACCATCCCGCCCGAACGGCTTCTGGTCTATGAGGCGGGCCAGGGTTGGGAGCCGCTTTGCCGCTTCCTGGGCGTGCCGGTGCCGGACGCGCCCTACCCTTCCGAGAATTCCCGCGCCGAATTCATCGCCCGCGTTAAGGCCGGTCAGATCGGCCCGCCCCGCCCTGTTTCCCGCTAGTCCCCCGGCCCTTCGATAGTGAGATGCTGCGCCTTAAGCTGTTCCAGCACGCCGCCTTTGCGCAGCAGCGGCCCCATGCCGACCACCGCGATGGTTTTGCCCGGCCTGTCCAAGGCCGCATCGATGGCGGCCATAAAGGCGGGGACACGGTTTTGATCGACCGCGCCATAGGCATGCACCATAGCGGCGATGCAATCCATCATGCGCGGCTCGGCGAAATGTTCTTTCAGGCCCTTGATATCGCCGACCGCCCAAGCCTGGCCCATGGCGCGGCCATGTTCAGCCATGCGCGCGGCGTCTTCCGCCGCCGCGTCCAGGCAGGGGCGCTGCTGCTCAGGCGTCAGTTTGACCGCTTCGCGCACGATGGGCATGGGATCGAAACGGAAGGCCGGCTGCAACTCGATTTTCTTGGCATCGGCCAGCTTGGCCACCGCGTCCATCGGCCTGTCGCCGTTCAAATCGTATTTCCTGGTGAAATCGCGGTTCAGACGGTTGGCGGCGCCCAGCGGCTCATCGCCCTGATAGTCCTTTAAATTGCCGCCAACGCTTTGCACCCTGTCCGCCAGCTTCTGCCGCATCGGCGGCGCCAGGACATCGTCCAGCTTGCCGTTGTCCAAACGGAAGAAGCTGCAGCAATGACCCAGAAGAAACCAGCCGGCATCGAATATGTCGAACTTGACGCGCGCCGGCACTATCACGGCGCGGCTGCCGGTCAGAAGATCGGAAAGCGTTTGCTGGTTCCAGGTGACGCCTTTGGGCAGCGCGCCGATCATGCCCAGTATCCACACTTCGGAATCGCCCTTGGTCACGCGCCATAAAGCGGGACCCGGCGAGGCGTGAACTTCCACGGCTTCGATTTGCGCCCATTGCGGCACCACCGGTTCGAGCGGCGGTTCGGGCTGGGCTTTTGCGGCTGAGGCGGCGGCGAGCAAACAGAAAAGGGCAGGCAATTTCCGCATCCGGAAATCTCCGTGTTTTCGGTCTCTTGTTCCCGCTTGGGAACTTTCTACGCTGAAAGTTCGGGCCTTGGCAATCTTGGGGCGATGACAAGACGTCAGATGCGTGTCACCCGAGAAACAGGGTGACAGGGTATCCTGTCCCCTCATCTCCAACCTCATCTCCAAACGGAATAACGCCCGTCTTTTCCCCGTCTTGGCATCAGAGGCCAGGGCAGATGAGCATCACGGTTGGAAGGGCGGGCGAAGCGCGGCGTTTTGCGCCGCCGGGCCTGGAGCTGGCGGTGGCGGGATGCGCCATCGCCTTGCTGGCGGGCGCGCTGGCGGCAAACCAGACCTGGTTCGACCGGCATTTCCTGCCTCTCTTTGCCGTTCCGCGTCCGGCCCTGATCGCCGCCGAACAGGGGTTGCGCGCCTGCGTCCTCCTGGCGGCAATCCTGCTCTTGCTGATTGGCCGCCGCCCGATCGCACGTCTGTTGCGCCGGGCGAGCGCCGGCACAATTCTGCGCCTGGTTCTGGCTTGTGTGCTGGCGCTGGGCGCGGCCGAACTGATTTTGCGGGTTCACCCCTTGCGTCCGCATGATGCCGATCCGTTTGAGCTTGAGCCGCGCCGCCAGCCGGACCCGCTGCTCGGCTGGAGGTTCGTGCCGTCGCGCCTTGCCACCGCGCAAGAAGGCGGCCGCGCCGTGTCTTACAGTTTCGACGCCGCCGGTCAGCGGGTGCCGGCGCCGGGCGAGACGGTCGATGTCGCGCGCCCGACACTGGTCTTCACCGGCGAATCCATCATTGCCGGTTTCGGCCTGGCCTGGGACGAGACCATTCCCGCCCGGGCGGGCGCGGCGCTCGGCTTGCAAAGCGCCAATCTGGCGGTGTCCGACTACAGCAACGATCAGTCCACTCTGCGGCTCAAGGCCGAGCTGCCGCGCTTTCAAAAACCGGCCGCGGTGGTGACACTGTTCATGCCGTCGCTGCTGGACCGCAATCTTCTCGTCAATCGTCCGCATCTGGGACCGGGACTGAGTTGGCAGCCGCCCGCCCAGCAATGGCGCCTTGCCGCGCTGTTGCACTGGCTGGTGCCCTATCGCGGCACCGCCACCATCGACCAAGGCATCCTGCACACCCGCGACAGCCTGGCCGCCATGGTCCAGCTGGCCTGCGCACGGGGCGCGCAGCCGCTGATTGTCGTGCCGCAGTTCGGCGACGCCTCGCCGGTGGAGGACAGTTTGCGGCGCCGTGTCCTGGACGAAGCCGGCCTGCCCTATGTCCGGGTCAAACTCGATCCAGCATGGCATTTGCCCGGCGATCCGCATCCGGATGCGCGGGGCGCGCGGGCCATCGCGGACGCTTTGGTTGCCCGCCTGAAGCTGAACGCGGGGCCGGACGGTGCCGGATGCAAGGGGAATATAAGGTGACAGGGTATCCTGTCCCCCTCTCTGTCGACGCCACGCCGTCCCGTCAAAAGAGCGCGTAATACTTGCACCAGCCATTGGCCTGGACCGGGGCGGCGACGATCTCGCAGCCGGTCAGGGGAATGAAATGCTTGCACACGCCGCAGCGCTCGAGCCCGCTGGGATGCTCCTGATATTGGGCCTCGGCCTGGGGCATCTTGCCCTGGATCTTCGAACTGGTGGCGCAGCCGCTTAAGCCGCAAGCCAGCGCGGCGGCGCCGGTTGCCGAGCGCACCAGCGCGGTGCGCCGGGTCAGGGCGCCCGCATCGCGGGTTGGATCGCGTTCGTCACTCATGCCTAGCCTCCGAAGGAATAGCGGGCGCTGACAAAGATGCTGCGCGTCTCGTAATTGAACTGGGTGATGGAGCGGCCCGGCACGCTGCCGATGAAGTTGAGATGGCCGAACGAGCCCTTGATGCGCCCATCCACCACCAGGGCGATCTGCGGCGTCACTGCCCAGGAAAAGCCGCCGATGCCCTGCCAGCCGGGGCGGATGCTCTCGCCGTCGTAGATGGTGGGTGGATTCTGAGTCGGCACCCGGAAATTGTTGCCCCACTGGATCTGGTTGAGGCCGATGCCGCCGCCGATGAAGGGCGTCACCGGCGAGTCGAACTCGAAATCATAGAGCGCATTGACCATCACCGAATTGTCCCAGGCGGTGCCGGCCCAGGGATTGGCGCCATTGAAGGTCCTCACCCAGGAAACGCGGCCGCTATATTCCGCCTCGGTGCGAAGGCCAAAAAACCATTTGTAGCCGACGCCGGCCAGCGCGCCCCAGCCCGGCTTCCATTGCGAACTCACGCCGCCGCGACCGTTGATCGTCAGGTTCCGGTCGGGAATCTGGTCATAGCCAAGACCGGCGAAGAGATAAGGCCCCAACGCGCTTTGCGCTTGTGCCGCAGCTGGAGCAAGCAGCCCGGCGATCGCAAGCGCGCCGGCCATCATTTGTGAATTGCGCATGCAAACCCCTCCATCGCCTGTCCATGCGCAAGCCCGCGAATTGGCGGCCGTTGCGACAGTGGCGGCTTTTCATTCGATCTCATTCCTGAGACGCAGCGGGCTTTGGAAATATTCCCGAGGGAAGGAATTCACGCGCCGCCGCATGGCCGCTTGGTGCAAGAGGATACAGCGACAGGATATCTGTTCCACAAGGCGGGACTATGCATCCCGTCACCGGATTTCTTGCCAAGGCTGCCCGGCCCCTCGCCCAAGCTCGGGGTGTTCGGCACTCAAATCGGTCCACCGGACCGATTTGACCGGCAAGCCGATCGTGCCTCAACCCTGAAGTCACGGAATATCCCGGAAGGAGTGTTGCCAGCAAAGTTCCCTTCTGTCTCAATGGTCTCGGCTTCATGGCTATGGGGTGAGGGCATGACGGCAACAGCAAACGCGATGGCAGGGACCCGTTCGTCAACCCGGTCCTATTTTTATTTCTACATGGCGCTTTTATGCGCGGCCGCGGCGTTCGGCGGCTTCCTGCCGACATTCTGGCTGCCGATGACCCAGGGCCACCATGTCGCGGCGCCCGTCATCGCCATCCACGGTCTTCTTTTCTCGATATGGGCGCTGTTCTTCATCCAGCAGACCTGGTTTGTCGCTTCGGGCCGGACCGCCAACCACCGGGCTGCGGGCCTTTTCGGAATCTCGCTGGCTTCCGTGATGGTCGTGTTCGGTTTCCTGGTACAGATCAACGAAATCCGGCGCGCCGAAGTGGCCGAAAACCTGGATGTCGGTCTTTCATTTTCGATCTTGCCGCTGTGGCACCTTGTATTCTTCGCGGGCCTCGTCGCCCTCGCGATCATCAACATCCGCCGTCCGGAATGGCACAAGCGGCTGATGCTGGTTGCCACGATTTTGATACTGAATGCGCCGATCGCCCGGCCCTTCATCTATTTCCTTGGCTTTCACGGCCACATGCCCGTCGCCGCGGGACTTCCGGCTCCCCCGGCACCGATCGACGGCATCGGGCCGGAAGACTACGTCGTGAATCTCATCCTTCTTATTCCCATCGTTCATGACTGGCTGAAACGCGGACGGCCGCACCTTGCCTATATTCTCAGCGGCGGCATGATTGTGCTGATGGAAGTGTTGCAGTTGCCGATCAGCCGCACCACGGGATGGCACGCCGCCGCGAGCTGGTTCTACTCGCTCGCCGGCTAGGAATAGGGCGACAGGCAATCCTGTCCCCGGTTTCTATTTGTTGTCCGGTGACAGCGCCCCAAGGTCGGCTTTGACCAGAGCCAGTTTCTCGTCCGTCAATTCACCCCGGGAAAACATGGCGAGTGTCTTGAGGCTCATGCCCTTGAAGGCCCCATAGTTCGGATTGCTGAGCAGTTTTGGGATGTACTTGTTGATCACCGCCTCGCCCCGGGGATCGGCGACGATAACTTCAATCGGCGTCTCCAGTGTGTATCCCGCTGATCGCTCCCTGGTGGGGAGCTCGCTTCCGGGGAAAGGGACAATGTCGTTCGACGGCGCGGGGGCACAACCAAATTGCGGAAGCGCAAGCAGACCAAGCACCACGAAAATCGTCCGCAACTTCTGCCCTTACTGGCCTGACGGCCCCGTTCTTTTTTTGAGAGACTACCAGCCTTGCGCGCATTGGCCGAGAGATACTTGCCAAAGAGCCGGACGATTGAATTGGTGCATTGCGGCAAGCCGGATCACGCTTACGCCCGGCCCGGAAAACCCCTAGGATCGCCGCCGGTTTGTCTGTGGGGGCACCGGCATGTCAACCAAAAGCCTTTTATCCGCCGGACGTTTTTTGATCCTGCCGGTGCTGTTCACAGGCTTGGTCGCGATCTCGATTCAGGGGCACGCCTGGGAAGAGCGGCTGCCGCACTGGACAACCTTCCTGACGCTCGCCGCCGTCATTGCGATGGAGCGCCTCTACGCCAACAGTCAGGCGGTTTCCCAAAAGGCGCTGCTGGTCCGGGACCTGACCTCGACCTTCGTCAATGTGTTCATCACCGGCGTGGTGACGACGTTCCTGGTTTTGCCGGTCCTGAGCTTCGCCCTCCAGCATCTGTTCGGGCGCAAATCCCTGTTCGCTTCGCCGCTGGGGCCGGTCTGGCTGCAAGTCATCGCCATCCTGCTGCTGGTGAGTTTTTTCCGCTACTGGATGCACCGGCTGCAGCACCGCAACGAGTTTCTGTGGAGCCTGCACTCCTATCATCACCGTGTCACCGATTTGCGCGCCTTGAATGACCTGACGTCCAACCCGGTCGATTTCGCGCTGCGCAATCTCCTGGTCTATGTCCTGCTTGGCGTGGTTGGCTTTGACGCACGCGCGTTCCTGTTCGCGGTTCCCGTCTTGAGCGTGTGGGGAATTTTTTCGCATTGCGGCGGCGACGTAAGGGGCGGGTGGCTGAACTATATGGTGGCGACGCCCGAGGTGCATCGCTGGCATCACACCGCGCAGGTGCCGGAAGGCTATGGCTATTCGGTCAATTACGGCGTGGAGTTCAGCTTTTGGGACCTGGCTTTCGGGACCTACTACCTGCCCATGAAAGATGGACAGCCCATGCGGCCGCATATCGGCCACCCCGGCGGCCTGCCGGACGAAGGCAATTACCTGAAAGTGTTGCTGGCCCCATTCGGACTGTACGGGATTGTTTCCCGGCTCAGGCGGCTGTTGCGGATTCCCGAAGGGCCGCAAGCCGCCGAATAGCGCAGTCCCGCATTTTCGAACAGATGCTCGCGGCGTTTCAAAATGGGGTGACAGGTAATCCTGTCACCCTGAACTCCGAATCTCGGCCAGCTTCGCGGGGGCGCAACCCAGTTGCGGGATCGCAAGCAGACTAAGTTCCACGAAAATCGGCCGCAACCTCTTATCCCCACTGGCCGGACGGATATGGAATCCTATTTTGAAATTAGGAATGGATTAAAGAACCAAAACAATATGACGATGATGAACATTCCCAAGCAGATACTTGCTTCAAGATACCAAGCCTGAGCGAAATTGCGCATTGGCATCTTGATGCGCGCGTCGGAGGTAATTTCAGCCAGCCACCTCCTCCAAATGGACCACGTTGCCGTGTTCTCAATCGTCATGAGGGCGGAGACGGCGAAAACCAATAAAAGAAGCCAATCTGTAAGTCTTGCGTACCGAAGGTGTACATCTTCCCACAGACCGCCTTCGATTAACTTGCTGTTTAGCCAGAAGGAGCCTCCTACGATCGCGGTGAGTATCTGCACAAAGAATTTTAAACCGTGGTAACTGGCAGCATATAGGTCCGCGACGCGCTTGGAGATTTGCTCATATTGCGTATCAACGCTTACCTGCTCGTTGTTCGGCTTGTTCATTGCGCGTATCCTTATGTGCCACCATCATAGTCGCCCCGGAAACCCAAGGAAATCCGATGACAGGAGCATCTTCCCCCCTGTCACCGGATTCTCGCTATTGCGCTCCTTTGCGTGGATCGACGCCGCGCGAATACCAGATCGCGAAGGTGCCCGGCTGGGTGGCATAGGCGATGAACTGCTGGCCGAGATCGGGGTGCGCGGCCTTGGACGGGACGGCGGCAACGGCGTCCAGGTAGCGGCCATACTCTTCCGGGATCGGGCCGGCCACGACCAGATTGTCCCACTTCAGGATCTGGCTGATGTTCTGAACCGCCATGTCGCCTTCGCCCCGGGCCAGGGCATCGCCGCCCTCGCCATAAGGGCTGGGCGCATGCTTGACGCCGGCCATTTCCGGCAGGTCGAAAAGGCTCGACAGCATATAGGCGGTTTTGGTGCAGCCCGGTCCGCCGGGCGTGCCGTTGCAGCGCGAATGCATCACCCGGTTCGCCGATTTCAGCGCGGCGATGAACTTTTCTTTTGTGGAGATGTCTGGAACCTTCTGACCCTTCACCACCGCCAGGCCCTGATAGGACCGGCCGATGCGCTTGCGGGTGCCCGCCTTGATGGCGTCCTTGACTTGATCCATTTCGTCGGCCGGCAGGAACACGGCATCGGCCGCCCCGTCACTCGCCATTTTCTTCACATCATCCATGCCGCCGCCCTTGACGGTGACCTTGATGCCGGTCTCCGCTTCAAAGGCCTTGGTGATGATTTCCAGGCCGCCAACATTGGTGAAGCCCGGGGTGCCGACGATGACCTCGCGGGTCTGCGCCCCGGCCGGGGCGATAAAGACAAGAGCGGCCAGAGCGGCGGCAAAACCGGTCACGGCGCTGCGTTTGGCGTTCAAAATGCGCATGAATTCCTCCCCTATGATTCCATTCCAGTGGAATTTTCGGGGCCATTATACCCGACTCGTTTGCCCGTTACGCGCTTTTAACCGCACCTAGTGGCACGACATGGCCGTCTATCGGTTTTGTTGGCAGGGCTTCTTCATTAGGGAGAGTTTCATGCTCAACAAACTGCTTCTGGCCAGCGTGCTGGCTGCCGGTGTCGGGGTGATCGCCACCCCTGCCTTCGCTTACATCGCGTGCAACCGCGACGGCGGCGATTGCTGGCATAGCGATGCGCGCGTCCATGCGCCTGGCGTGACGTTCGAATACCACCCCGACGACTGGTATTTCCATCGCCACTGGGATTCCGACCGGGACCATCATTGGCGCGACAGCCATGAGGGCCGGGGTTATTACAAGGGCGGCGTCTGGGTAACGCTCTGACAATCTCCGCCTGGCAATCTCCGCCTGGCAATCTCCGCGCCGCTTCCCCCAAAATGGCGCAATGGAAAGAGCCTCGGGTCCCCCGCCCGAGGCTTTTTTTCGTTCCGCGAGGACGTGGCAGCCCTGCCTATTTCAAGGTGTCGGCAAGAGCCCGCAGCGCCTGCGCCGCGCCATGGTCGATGGGCCGGCCGTGAGACATGATGATGCGGCGAAGACCGGGGATCGCCGCCCAGTCCAGGAACTGCCGGCGCAACCGCGCCTTGTTTTCCACCATCAGCACGCGTTCGACGGTGGGCACCTGGGGGGCATCGCCGCCGAACCCCATCACATGCAGCATCCAACCTTCGAACCCGCCCTTGCGGCGCAAATTGGCGATCAGGTCGCTGACCACGATAGTGACGCCGGAGGCGCGCCGCACCAGAAGAGCTGCTTCATGACCGCCCGTCCCGGCCACGACATGCCAGGTCACGTCGGGATCGCCGAAATCGGCCTCGGTGGCATCGACGGGCACCATCCGCTCCACCCTGGCCTTGGCGCCCGGCGGGGTCAGCACCCGCAACCGTGGGTAGCGCTCCTTATAGATCTTGGCATCCAGGCGATGGGCGTCGCCCGGCACCACCAGATAGCGCGGCGTGCCCAGGCGCTCGATCTCCTTCATCGCCTCTTCGTCCAGCGCCACGGCGCTGTAGATGATGGTTGAACCGTCGCTGAGGCGCACCACGGTCATGCGGCGTTCAAGGGTAACCAGCGGCAGGGGAATCCGCCCGGTCACGGTAAGAATGCCGTCATCGATGGTCGTGACGGGGCCGTGCGGCAGCACTTCCCAGGTTTGGTGGACCACGGTCATGGGCAGGGAACGCGACGGCGCCACGGGCGTTCCGTGGCCCCTTCGCGTTCTGCTGCGTCGCAGAAGCAGTGACAAGCGATCCCGTCCCAACGTCTCGCAGGGACCGCAATTAACCAAGTTGCAGATGTAACTTGACCGCCGGGTCACGATCCCGCCTCACTCACCGGCTGCTGTCTGCGGCAGCGATCAGGGGGAAACAATGGGATGGGTTCAACACAGGGATGCCGTGCGCATCCTGCGCCGCCGCGCGCCAAGCCGCGCCATGGGCGCAATTCTGGCGCTCGGTCTTACCTTGGCCGGCGTGGCGGGCGCCCAGGCCGCCCCTGTTTTCGGCAGTTTCGGCAATGCGGTGTGGGGCGGCATCAATGATGCGCAATGCGCGTCTCCGGTGGGCACCTTCAATTTCACCAATGGCGGGAACTGCTTTTTCTCGCAAAGCAACGCCGTTATCGCGATCAGCGATGCCGGGACCGGCGCCTCGGCCACCGCCTTCGCCGATCTGTCCAAGGGACAGGTGAGCGTGAACCTTTCCGGCAGCGGTTTCACCCAGGGCCTTGGCTATGGCGGCACCTATGCCCACGCCCTGATCTGGGACACTTTGATCTTTTCCGGAGCGGCCCCCGGCGCCACGGTGACCGTCACCATCAGCGGCAACTCCGCGCTCTCGGGCGATGCGAGAATCGATGCCGTCGCAGTGCTGTTCGACCTCGCCAATGTCGGCACCATCGGAACGCCGCCCTCCTTGCTGGAGGGGAATTTCAACGATCCGGTCGGTCCCGGGCCTTACAGCGAGTCGATGACGTTCGGGATCACCAACAATGTTCCGATGCTGCTCGCCATCGGCGTTTCCGCATCGACGGGAAATTCGTTCGACCCCGGTTCTGCCTTTATCGACGATCCTTTCAGCCTGGACCTGCCGCAGGGCGTCACCTTCACCTCCGCATCCGAGTCTTTCCCGACACAGGTCCCCGAACCCGGAACCTGGACGCTGGTGCTGATTGGCTTGGGCGCCATCGGCTTTGTGTTGCGGCACAAACGCCGGCGCCAGGCGATCGCCGTTGCATGAGGTGACGGCCATTTCCGTCCCCGCCGCATCCGAGGAACCCTTTGGCGGCGCATCTGTTCTCTAGGACGGCGTTTCGCGGGCCGACAGGAGGATGGCATGTTCACATCCGCAAAATGGCTTTCGCTCTGCGGCGTATTTTTTCTAAGCGCCCCCGTCATGGCGCAGACCGTCGATCAGGCCGCAACCGCTGATCCTGCCCCTCTGACGCAAAGTGACGGCGCGCGTGCCAGCGACCAGCCCGCAGAAGCTCCAAACCTGGGACAGGGAACCAAAGCCCAGGCGGAACACAGCGCCGAAGCCACGGCGCATAAGTCCCTCAACGATCCCGACAACCAGCTCGGCACCAGCCTGCAAGGAAGAACAAGACCGGTCGTTGAGGCGAGTGGCTCTCAAAATAATTCTGCTGCGGCCGGCGCACCTTCGCAAGCCAGCGCGGAATAGCGAAAAGGGCGGCAGGAAGTCCTGCCCCCTCTTCTTTCAGGTTCGCCGATCCAGGGACGAAAAGCGGTTTAGCTCGTCGTGGTCGTGGTCGTCGTCGTGGTCGTGCCGCCATTGGTCGGCGCGGTGCCGTCATTGCCGCTGGATGCCGCGACGGCAATACCGGCGACGACAGCCGCTCCCACCACAAGATAGAGCGCGGTGGTGTGATTGAACTCCTGGGCCTGTTTCACGCCCGCGGGCGCACCAGGCCGCAACGGCGTCAAATCGCCGGCCAGAGCGGCGGTGGCGGACAAAGTCAGAGCCAGAAATGAAGAAATGAGTCGCAATTTCTATCCCCCCAAAGCGTGAGTTGAAAACAAGCCGGTTATAGGGCCGACAAATTGTCAAACCAGTGGTAACACCGGGCCGGTTTCACGGGAGGCTTCGAGCCTGTTCAAACAGTGAGAAAAACGCGAAGAAACGGGGTCAGCGTGGATTTATTTTAATTCGCCGTTGCTTTGACGCGGATCGGAGCCGCCAGAGCGCAGCCGCGCGCTTCGCCGGTCCCCTTCAAAAAGGCCCGCCGCACGGCGCCCGCCAGAATCATCTCGGCGGCCTTGCGGTCGCGCTTGTCGGCGCCGGTGAGGAAGCGAAGCGCGCCTTCATAGGGAATGAAGCTTCCGGCCGCCTCGCCTTCGATTTCGGACACCGTCGGCAATGTCTTGGTCTTGGATGCCCCCCTGGTATCGAAGTCGGGGCCGAGCGCGTTGTCCAATTGCGAGATTTCAAACACGATCATGTCGCAGCTCGGATCGGCAGGCGCATAGGGCGCCCGCGCCGCTTTTTGCAACGCCGCCGCGACGGCCGGCTGCATCACATTGAGATCGCCCAGCGGCCGGTCCAGCACGGTTTTCACATGCTTCTTGCCGGTTGCCGCGATGTCGTCGGCGGCGAAGGCGACGCTCATCAGGGCAAGCGTGGCGGCGACAGAGACCAAATAGGATGTCTTGAACCTGCTGTTCATGGCGATGCCCCCGCTCACTGTGTGCTGAATTTAAAGACCGTCACTTCATGCATGGGCTTTTGCGGCGTCACCATGGTGGACGGAAAGTTGGGATGATTGACCGCGTCCAGATAGCCCTGGGTCTCAAAACTCATGGCGTCGAAGTTGCGATAGGGTTTGCCGCCCTTGCCGGTCACCACCCGGTCGCCGATCAGATGCGCCCACACCACCACACAGGGATGGGTGGTGGACACGTCCAATACAATGCCGGTGTGCGGGTCGATCATCTGCGCCGCCGGGCGCAAGGTGCCGGGCTTGCCATTGATCACCATTTCCAACTCGATGCCCTTACGCATCGCGATCTGGGGAAAATCGGATTTCTGCACATCGCCCACCCGCACCGGTTTGCGGAAATCCGCCGGCGTGCCGTCAACCGATGCGATCTCTCCGGTCACCAGATTGCCCGCGTCGGCGGGGGTAAAGCGGTCGGCGAAAATCTGCATGGTCTGGTCTGAGATGTCGCCATTGCCCTCGCCCTGCAGCGCGAACATGGCATGGTTGGTGAAGTTGGCGACAGTCGGGCGGTCGGCCGTGGCGCGATATTCCAGCCTGAGCGCATTGTCGCTTGTGACCGTGTAGGTGACGGTTGTGGTCAACTCGCCGGGAAAGCCGCCATCGCCATCGGGGCTGACCAGGGTCAGAGTCAGGCTGGGCTCGGCCCCGTCATGCATCTGCGCCCGCCAAAGCTTGCGGTTGAACCCGGCGGTGCCGCCGTGAATGACAAAGGGCGCGTTGGGATCGCTCTTTTCCAGCTGGATGGTCTTGCCGTTCAGGGGGAAGCTGCCGCCATGGCTGATCCGGCCGACATAGCGGCCCACCAGGGCGCCGTAGAAATCTCCCGCCTTCTCATAAGCCGCGAAGTCGTCATAGCCCAGTTGGACGTCGGTCTTGCCGCCTTGTTTGTTGGGCACGTACAGGCTCACGATCCTGCCGCCGTAATTGGTGATACGCGCCTCCAGCCCTCGCGCGCCCTTGAGCGTGAACAGGCTGACCTTTTCCCCGCCTTTGCTGGTGCCCCAATCCTGACTGGTGATGTTCTGGGCCATGGCGATGGAGGGGCCACATAAGGTCAAACAGGCGATGGCGGCGAACAGGCGAACAGTGTGACCCACGTGATGGCCCCCTTGTGGGATGTTTCCACGAATTGGGGAACCTTACACCCGCGACGCGGCACCGCGCGACGGGGAAATAGATCGTGACCTGCTGGAGAAGCGTGCCGCCAGCCGGCGGCGATCACGCCGCGATGCGCTGCCCGCAGACAAAGGGAAGTTCGACCGACACGGTGGTGCCAAGGCCCTCCCGGCTGGCGATCTTGATCTGCCCGCCATGCCGCTCCACCAGGGCCTTGACCAGCGCCAGGCCCAGACCGGTGCCTTCGCGCGCCCGCATCGGATCATTGTCGGCCTGCTCAAAGGCCTGGCCGATGCGCGCCAGGGTCTTGGCGGGGATGCCGATGCCGGTGTCGCGCACCGACAAGTGCAGCCATGCGCCTTGCGCCTGGGCGCTCAGCGCCACCGTGCCGCCCGCCGGGGTGAACTTGACCGCATTGGACAGCAGGTTCAGCAGGATCTGCTTCATCGAGCGGGGATCGGCGATCAGTTCCGGCAGCGTGTCGGGCACATCGGCGGTGAGGGTGACGCCGTTCTCCTCGGCGCGGCGGCGCGTCAGGTCCAGGCAATAGGCCGCGGTCTCGCCCAGATGCACCGGCTGGGGGTCGAGTACGAACTTGCCCGCCTCGATCTTGGAGAGGTCGAGAATGTCGCTGATCAGGTTGAGCAGATGCTGGCCGGATTCGTTGATCAGGCCGGCATATTCCTCATAGCGCGCATGCATCGGCCCGAACAGGCGCGAGCGCATGGTGTCGGAAAAACCGATAATGGCATTGAGCGGGGTGCGCAGCTCGTGGCTCATATTGGCCAGGAATTCCGACTTGACCCGGCTGGCGGCTTCCGCCGCTTCCTTGTCCGCCAGGTGTTGCATCCGCTCGGACTTGAGCTGTTCGCGCTCCAGGGTGGCGTCGCGGAACAGGCTGACGGTGCGGGCGAACTGGCCGAATTCGTCGCGCCGGTCCTGCATCGGAATGGCGTGCTTCATGTCGCCCTGGATCACCGCCTCCATGGCGCGGGTCAATATCCGCAACGGCCGGATCACCCGCTGGAAAACGAACAGCAAGGCGGTGGCCGCCACCGCAACCGCTATGAACAGGCAGGCCAGGGCGATCAGAAAGCGCTGCTGCGCCAGGCTGGCCTGGTCCCGCAAATGGCTCTTGGCCAAGTCAAAGGCGACCCGCGCCACATTGGTGACGGCGGTCAAGCCCCGATTGGAATGCTGCGTCCAGGCGGCGGGCGACAAAGCAGGCCGTTGTCCCCGGTCAAGCTGCCGGACGATGGCCTCCTGCTCCGCCACCTGCTCGGTGAAATAGATTTTCTGGGCGTTCTGCACCGCCTCTTGCAGGGGCGCAGGGAAAGACGGGCTTTTTGCGGCGCCCAGGATCACGGCCCAGGGCGAGGCGGCCGCCACTTTCAGTTCGGCGAAATGGATATGATCTTTTTCGCTCAACGGAACGCCCTGCCGGATGGCGTCCGCCAGGGCGGAGCGATAGCTGCCGGCTTCAAAACGCACCGCCATGGCGATATTGCCCGCCTTCATCATCTCGTCGATGAAGGAATCGATACCCGCCAACTGTAGCGACAGGGCGATGGTCTGGTTCTCGACCGTGCTGACCAGGTCGTTGGTCGCCACCAGCCATTCCGTCATCACGGCTGGCGAGCGGGCGGAGACGGGCTGGCGCAGCATCGCCACCATCCCGGCGGCGGCGGCCTCATAGCGGGCTTGCATCTGCGTCAGGCGCCGGCGCGCCGCCGGGTCGAGCACGCCGGTTTCGGTGTTCAGCAGCGCATTCAGCCGGACCAGCGCCGCCTGGCTGCGCCGGCGGGACTGGCTGATGCGGTCCAGATTGGCGGTGGCGGTTTCAGGCGAGCGCCGCGCCACGTCCACCGCGCCGCGCTCATTGCGCAAATCCTCGTCCGTCAGGACGAATTGCTGAGCGACGGCGGCAATGGCCAGCCGGGCGCCCGCGTCCTGCCGGCGCTCGTACTGCTGGCTGGCGGAGGCGGTAAAAAGCGTCACCAGCATCAGCAACAGAAGACCTGTGCAGACGGACAGGATGACGCTGACGGATTGAAGCTTCTTCACCGGCCCCCAAAAGCCCCGCGTGTTTCTTGCACAAACTTTAGCCCGGCAGCGGTTATGGAAGTGCTACCGGAACGGATGCCGCAACGCGCGGGACGACGGCAAATCCGTGGTTAGTTTTTGGTAAAGCCGCCCGGTAGCGCTTTCATGCGAACGGGCGCGATCCGGGCCCGGTCTCGGCAGGGCGGCTTTTCAGACATGTTAGCCGCAATCCGCCGAAACCCGAAAAAACGCGCACGCCACGGTGAGAATCGTCCGGCTTTTTTGCTATAGACGCCCGACCCTGGAAGGCCCGGCGATCATGGACACAACAACAAACGCCCCCAAGCCGCGTCTGGCATTTTCCCCCTACCAGAAATTCGTCATCGCCGTTCTGGCCTTCCTGCAATTCACCATCATCCTGGACTTCATGATCATCTCGCCACTGGGCGCGATGATGATGCCGACTTTGCATATCAGCCCGCAGCAATTCGGCCTGGCGGTCTCCTCTTACGCCTTCAGCGCCGGCGCGTCGGGCCTGTTGGCGGCGGGCTTCGCCGACCGCTTTGACCGCAAGCGGCTGCTGTTGTTCTTCTATGCCGGCTTCATGCTGGGCACCCTGTTCTGCGCCCTGGCCGGCAGCTATCCCATGCTGCTGATGGCGCGCATCGTCACCGGCTTGTTCGGAGGCGTGATCGGATCGGTGGTGCTGGCCATTGCCACCGACTTGTTCCCGCTGGAGATGCGCGGCCGGGTGATGGGCTTTATCCAGACCGCCTTTGCCGCCAGCCAGGTCCTGGGCCTGCCCGCCGGACTGTATTTCGCCAACCACTGGGACTGGCATGCGCCGTTCTTCGCCATCATCGCCGTGGCGGCGCCCGCCGGGCTGGTGATCGCGTTCTGGATGAAGCCGGTAGCGGCGCATCTGACGCTGCGCCAGGAGAAAAGCCCCTTCCTGCACCTGGTCCATACCTTGGCCGAACCGCGCTACCGCCTCGCCTTCATCCTCACCATGCTGCTGCCCACCGGCGGCTATATGCTGATGCCGTTCGGCACCGCCTTCATCGTCGCCAATGTCGGGCTGGCGCTTTCCACCCTGCCCACCATCTATCTGGTCACCGGGCTGTGCACCGTGTTCGTGGGCCCCCTGGTGGGCAAGGCCAGCGACAGTTTCGGCAAGTTCAACACCTTCTGCTTCGGCACCTTGATGACCTTGGTGATGGTGGTGGTGTGGACCAATCTCGGGCACGAACCGCTGGCGGCGGTGATCGCGATCAACGTGCTTTTGTTCATCGGCATCTTCTCGCGCATGATCCCGTCCCAGGCGCTGTTGTCCGCCATTCCCGACGTCACCAAGCGCGGCGCCTTCAATGCGGTCAGCGCCTCGCTGCAACAGGTGGCGGGCGGGGTTTCGGCGGCGGTGGCCGGGGCGGTGATCGTGCAGACCGCGGGCGGGCCGCTGCAGCACTTCAACTGGCTGGGCTACATCGTGATGGCGGTATCGCTGGTGTCGCTGACCCTGATGTATTTCGTGCACAAACAAGTGCCCGAGCCCGCACCGCGATGATCAGGTGCGCATCTTGAAGATGATCGCGCGGAACGTGCTGCCGGGCTTGATCATGGTGAGATGCGGCTGGCCCGCCGGCACGATCACGAAATCGCCCGGCTTTAAATTCACCACCGTCCCGCCCGTGATGGCGCCGCCGCGCTTCTCGCCGGGGCCGGTGTCGTGCATGCCGGTTGCGGTGCCGCCAAAGGCGAATTCCGCCTCGCCCTGCTGGATCACCATATAGTCGATCCAATGGTCATGGACCTCGACCTCTCCGGGCCCGCTGCGCCCGGCCACCAGCACATAGTGAGTCTCATGGTCCACCAGGGTGGACAGCACCAGCGGTCCCTTGCCGGAGGCCAGTTTCGCCAGTTCGCCGTCCCCGATAACCCGAAAGCCATCCGGCGGCGCGGCGTGGGGAGCGGTCTGGGCGCCGGCGCCCGCCACCAGGCAAAGAGCCCACCCAAATCCGGCCAACAGCTTGAATATCCTTGGCATCACTCTCCTCCCGCTTCTTTGTCCCCAGGCTGATTCCAAGCCAGCCTGATCCCAACTCTGGCGAATCGCTCCGGAGCGCCGGCAAAATTAGGCGTGCGCCGATCGCAAACTGCCTATTGTTTGGGCAGATTGGCCCATAACATGGCCCCGGTCGCAAGCCGTATTTGCGATCGCAAAATCATAAGGGAGGAAAAATTGGATAAACTCTACGCGATTTCGATCCTTGTGGCCGTTGTTGTTGCCATCGCCGCTGCGTTTGTTTCCATTCCCAACGCTGCCGCCATCATGCTGGTGCTCGGCGGCATCGGAGCATTGGCGTTCATAAACGCTCCGGATGTCAGGCTGCGCGTCTATGCCGCCACCATTGTCCTTGTGCTTGCCGCCAAGTCGTTGAGCGCGATCCCTGTGGCGGGAGATCCTTTGGCCGCCATCTTCGCCGGCGTGGCGATTGTCCTGACCGGTGCTTCCATTGTCGGCATCACCGTGGCCATCTCTCAGGTGATCAAGACCAGTCTGGTGAAATAACCTTCCGAAACAACCGGCCGATCCGCCGGTTGACAGTCTGCGGAGCGGCGGCCTTTGTGCCGCCGTTTTCGTTGGCAAGGCCGGATTGCCGCCACTTCGCCCCAATTGGGAACGGAACCGCGAAGGGGGGCGCCGGCTTTCATGGAATGGGCCGCGGGCGAGAAACTGTTTGGGAGAGTTCCATGACCAAGTCTTCGCTGGCAATTCTCGGCGCCGCCGCGCTGCTCGCGGGCGCCAGCTTCTCCGCCAAGGCCGCTGTGCACCAGGTCGGCTCGGTGAATGTGTCCAACGACCATTACACCGACGTCAGCTGGGAGCATTTCGAGGGCCCGGTGGAGCGCCTGCAATTCGTGGCCGAGGGCGATGCGGTGGATTGCGCCCATATCAGCGTCACCTATCGCGACGGCACCACCCACACCGTCTTTTCCGGCGTGATGCCCAAGGATTCGATCGAGACCGTGACCTTCCCGGAAGGCGACAGCCGCATGCGGCATGTCGACTTCGCCTGCAAGGCCGAGACGGTGGATGGCGCCAAGATCCGGCTGTCCTCCATCTCGGAAGGCTATGACGATGATCTATGGGCGCGCGAGCCGCATGTCACCACGTATGAGGATGGCGTGGTGATCTCGCGGTAATCGCTCTATCAAAATGAAAGGGCCCGGTGGCGAAACCGGGGTGATGACCGCAAAGGACGGCAGTTTTTGCCACCATCGTTAGTGCGACAACAGCACATGAAGAACCCCTCGGACCAAGAAATTGGTCCGGGGTTTTATTTTGTCTGCTTTTGATCGGAAACGAACTTTGAGACAGGGAGTGGATGACCGCTTTTGACCCAAACCGGACATCGCTTGTTAAGCCGGTTGCCCCATCAGCACTGCTGGCTTAATTTCGGCTGAGTGCGAGAGGCCCGCGCATGCTGCTGCTGGGGAAAGATGAAATGCCCGACGCTGGTCGACGCACATGAAAGCCCTCAGGTGGCTGGGGTTTGCTGCGCTTGGGCTAATTGGCTTGCTTGCGGTTGGCTTGTTAGTCGGTCTGGCGACAGAACAATTAGCAGAACTCCGTGACAAGCATCTTTATCCGCCACCCGGCCGAATGGCGGATACCGGTAATGGCCGGCGGCACATTTTCTGCGAAGGAAGTGGCGCTCCAACCGTCGTCCTGATAACCGGAAATGGGATACCGGCCGTCCTCATTCGGCCGTTACAAGATCGCGTAGCCAAGTTTTCCCGAGTGTGCGCCTACGATCGCGCCGGGCTCGGCTGGAGTGAGCCCGCAATTCGGCCACTAAACATCGCCGGCCAAGCCGATGAACTCCACAAGATGCTTGCCGCCAATGGCGAAAGCGGACCTTTCGTAATGGCCGGACACTCCTACGGTGGTCTGATCGCGCGGCAGTATTTCAAGGAGAATCCGCACGCCGTTGCGGGAATGGTGCTTGTCGATTCGGCTGAAGAAAGCGAGGTATTTCAGGCCAAAGCCTTACAAGGCATGGCCGCCTCCGTCAGTCAGAACGAGCGGTCCGAACGCTTGGCGCGCTTCGGCGTGCTGCGCGCCATGGTGGCGATCGATCCCTTAGCGGCATCCTATTCCCTCCATTTGACGGACGCTGAGCGTCGAGAGGCCAACGCTCTGATACTGCGCCCCGGTTACTATCGCGGCGCCGCTTTTGAGCTGACACATGGCTTTGAGAACACACCGCCAGCGATGCAGAAGCCGGGTGGCTTCGGTACTTTAGGTACGCTTCCTCTTGTCGTGATCCGTCATGGTCAACCCTTCGCTGAACCCGATGCGTGGAGGGAAGAAGGCTGGACGAAGGCGCAAGTCCGGCTTGCGGCTTTGTCTTCTGATAGCCGCTCAATTACTGCTGCAAGGGATGGTCACAATATCATCATTGACAATCCCGACCTTGTCTCGTCCGCAATTCATGATGTTGTTACGGCCGTTCGCGAACGTCGCAGATTGAATTGAGTTTTCCGTTCACCTAAACTTCCCGTCATGGGAGGCATTGAGGCTGGAGTGGAAACAGGTGGCGCTGCCGCGGTGGAGCTGGCGGTCGAGGCCGCTCTTGAACGCGGCGGCAGGATCCTGCCGTGCGGCAACTGCGCCGCTCCCGTTCTGGGCAAATATTGCGGCGAATGCGGCCAAGCCGTGGATACCCATCGCCGCTCGGTGATCCACCTTCTGCACGACCTGCTCACCGATATTGTCAGCTTCGACAGCAGAGTCTTGCGCACCATTCGGGCGCTTTTTCTCCAGCCGGGCGAATTGCCGGCGGCTTTTCGCGAAGGCCGCACCCAGCGCTATGTGCCGCCGATCCGGCTCTATCTTTTCGTGTCGCTGATTTTCTTCCTGTTCCTGTCCGTCACCAACATCGCGATCGTGCAGTTGGAGGTGGGGCCACCAACCGGCCATCACCCTGCCGCCAGCAAGCTGAGCGCATCGGAAAAACCGGAAGAGCCTGCCGATCCGGACGGATCACCACCTGCGAGCGGCAACCTGGACTGGAAGATCCACTTTTTCACCCACGCGATGACAGCAAGGCCACAGTTGGCCGCCGGCGTGAGGCAGGCCATTGACCATGACAAAGCCTTCGTGGCCAAGGCCAGCAGTCCCGACAACACCCGGCGTCTGATCGGGATGCTCGAAACAGTGGCTAGCGAACCCGCCGCCATCAACAAGCCGCTGACCGACTGGCTTCCCCGCATCCTCTTTATTTTGCTGCCAGGCTTCGCTTCTGTCCTGGCGCTGTTCTATTGGCGGCAGAGAAAGGGGTTCTTTTTTGTCGACCATATGGTCTTTTCGCTGAGCATTCACAGCTTCATGTTCGCCGCGATTCTGATCGCGATCTGCCTGGCGCAAACCCTGGACAGGACGCATATGCTTCTCGCCGTGCTTGGCGCGATATGGCTGTATCTCATCCTGGCCATGCGCCGCTTCTATCGGCAAGGTTGGGGAATGACCATCGCGAAGTTTTTCCTGGTGTCCGCGATGTACGGGACCGTCTTCCTGCTGCCGGCCGTCACAGCAATATTCGCCGTCAGTCTTATGGATCTATGGCGGCAATGATGTGGCGATACCGGGCCTTTTTATGCCCGGTCCTCTCAAGCCGCACGGGATTGGCGGCTATTTGAGATACGGCTCGACCTTGCCCTTGTACTTTACCGTCATGGCATTGCCGTGACGGTCCACGGTCTTGCCCACGGCCAGCCTCACCCAACCCTCGCTGACGCAATATTCCTCGACATTGTTGCGTTCCACGCCATTGAATTTGATCCCCACGCCGCGTTCCAGGAGCTCGGCATTATGGAAGGGGCTGGCAGGGTTGGTGGAAAGCCGGTCAGGCAGTTGGGGCGTTGCGCCGCCCGTTTCTTCATCAGTCATGGCCGCATCTTCATGAAAACCCGGCTAACTAGGACCAAATACCCCTACCCCTCAAGTCCCTTATCACGTCGCGGTTGAAACCGGCGTCATTTCCCCTTCAATTGCGCCCGCCGGTCCCCATATGCGGCTGATACAAACCTTCGAGGGAAAACCCATGGCCTACGATATTTACGACGCTTCCATTCCGCCCCTTATCCACATGCTGGGCAGCCTGTCCCACATCCTGTCCAAGGGCGAGGCCCATGGCGGCATCGACCCCAATGAGGCGCGTCTGGCCCCCGACATGCTGCCGCTCAAGGCCCAGGTTTTCATTGCTGGCGACGTTGCCAAGGGCTGCGGCGCGCGGCTGGCCGGTGTCGAAATCCCCAAATTTGAAGATACCGAGACCACCTATCCGGAATTGCGGGCGCGGGTGGCCAAGACCATCGCCTTCCTGAAAACCCTGGACCGCAAGTCTTTCGCGGGCGCGGAGAACAAGGAAGTCGTGCTGAAGTTCCCCAATACCACCTTCGAGTTCAACGGCGCCGACTATGTCGGCCGTTTTGTGCTGCCCAATGTCTATTTCCACATCACCACAGCTTACGGCATCCTGCGCAATCGCGGCGTGGCGCTGGGCAAGCCGGATTATCTGGGTGGAGCCCAGGCTTAAAAGGCCGACGGAACGGCGCGAGGGATTTTGTGGCCTGAGCAGAGTGAGGCCCGGTTCGCGCGATCAGCGCGAACGAAATGGTCCGGTGGACCATTTCGAGGGCCGAACGCGCGGAGCGTAAGCGACGCGCCGGGCAAACGGCTCCCTATCGAGCTGCCACGGCCGCTCGCCCAAGCTCGCGGCGTTCGCCGCTTTCGCAGGTCCACTGGACCTGCTCACATGCTTCGCATGACGCGGCTCACCTCAGGACGCAAAAGACCCGCGCCCTGGCCAATGAAAAAGGCCCGGTCATCAGACCGGGCCTTTTTCATTCTTGCTCCTTAGTAGCGATAGGGATTGTCCGGGCGGCGGTCAGCATAGTTCGGTACACCGTCATTGTCCCGGTCGCGGTCGTACCGATAGCCGCGGTCATAGCGATAGTCGCGATCGGCATAAGCGCCGCGATAGCCGTGATAAGAGCCATAGCGGTCGTAGCCGTCATATGGAGCGCAGGCCGACAGCGCCAAGGCGGTCAGGCCGAGTGCGGCAAAAACAATGGTTTTCATGACGGGTCTCCCATTTGCACCCTCTGGAACTCATAACGTCCCCGTCAGCCCTTGGATGCGGGGCATTTTTGGGGCTGGAAAACGGTCAAAAACAGGCGCATGAGATCGCCGGCGGGCATGAGGATGTTGCGACCGCTTCCATCCTGGAAAACTTCATCGACGCGGCGGAAAAGCGGAACTGGTTCTTGTTCGAGGTCAGCCGCAAGAACTGATTTTGCCGGCGGGCAGCGAAAACTCCCCGTCAGGGCTTTCGCTGCCGGGCTGCGCTCAAAAAAAGCGGCGTCTTCGCAGTTGCCCCCAACCACCCCGCGGTGGGAAAATGCGTACGCCTTTCCGGGACAAAGGCGATGGCAATACTGGCCAATCGTGCGGAGCCTGCGGCAACCGATTCTCACACCGTGCAGGAATGGTGCAAGACGGCCTGTGCCGCGCTGGAAAGCGGCACCTGCCTGGAGGTCTGCTATCCCGCCTTCAGCCGCATTGTGGAAGTGCATCGGGTGGGCATCAGTCCGGCAGGCGCGCACATTCTCAGCGGCTGGCAGATCCGCGGCCCCGCCGATGAGCGGACAGGCTGGAAACTGCTCAATCTGGACGAGGCGGCGGGCGTGCTGCCGACCGTTATCCCGTCACGCGCGCCGCGTCCCGACTATCGCCGCGGCGCCAAGCAGTTCTTGGGCATCATCTGCCAGCTTTGAACAGCCCGTCAGCGGGCGTGTTCGTCCAGGTCCGGCGCGGCCGGAGGCGCGGGCCGGCGATTGGTGTCCACGCTCCGCGTGGGCGGATCGAACTTGCCCAGGGTGCAGTTTTGCATCGACTGCAGCACCTGGAAGCTGGTCTGGCGTTCGCAGGCATTGATGTCGCTGCCCGGCAGATGCCAGGCAAAGCCCGTATATTTCAGATCCGGGCAGAAACCCTGGAGATGATTCACCAGCACGGTGCCGTCCTTCATCTTGAACACCATGGTCCGGCCGTCTTTCGACTGGCTGGAATCGATGTCGCGGATATTGATGCATGTGGTGGCGGCATGGGCTGGGGCTGTAACGGCCAGCGCCAGCGGAATGGCGAATGCGATAAGAATTTTCTTCATGACGTCCTCCTGGCCCTCGCGCCAAGGTTGAACTGATCCGATTCTACTACATATGTCATAACCGGGACAAGGGTCTCCGGCAGGGCAGGTCTTGACGGGGGCGGTTCCAGAGGCCAAAGGTCCGCCCCAATCCGCCTTTTCCAGGAGAATTCCCGTGTCAGCAGCCCCAGAACAGGTGACCATGACCTTGCCCGACGGCAAGGCCATGACTTTCGCCAGGGGCGTGACGGGCGGGGAAATCGCCGCCGCCATCGGCCCCGGCCTGGCCAAGGCTGCCCTTGTCATCATGATAGACGGCCAGGAATGGGATTTATTCCGTCCCATCGAGCAGGACGCCAAGATCCGCATCATCACTAAGAAGGACCCCGAGGCGCTGGAACTGATCCGCCACGACATGGCGCACATTTTGGCGATGGCGGTGCAGGCGCTGTATCCCGGTACCCAGGTCACCATCGGCCCGGCCATCGAGGACGGCTTCTATTACGACTTCGCCCGCGCCGAGCCGTTCACGCCGGAAGACCTGCCTAGAATCGAAGAGGAAATGCGCAAGATCATCAAGGCGGGACTGCCCACTCGCCGCGAGGTCTGGCCGCGCGACCAGGCGGTGGAGCATTTCAAGGGGATCGGCGAGACCTACAAGGCCGAACTGATCCAGAGCATCCCCGCCAATGAAGACGTTTCGATCTATTGGCATGGCGAATGGCATGACCTGTGCCGGGGGCCGCATTTCCGCACCACCGCCGAAGTGGGCGACGCCTTCAAGTTGATGAAGATTGCCGGGGCTTACTGGCGCGGCGATGCCAAGAACGCGCAGCTCCAGCGCATCTACGGCACCGCCTGGCGCGACAAGAAGGAGCTGGAGGAATATCTCCACCGCCTGGAGGAGGCCGAAAAGCGCGACCATCGCAAGCTGGGCCGAGAGTTGGAGCTGTTCACTTTCGCGCCCGATGTCGGCGCCGGCCTGCCCTTGTGGATGCCCAATGGCATGGTGATCCGCCAGGAGCTGGAATTCCTGGCGCTCAACGAGGAGCGCAAGGACGGCTATCGCCGGGTGGCGACGCCGCACATCGCCAAGGAAGCGCTGTATTACCGCTCGCGCCACCTGCCCTATTACGGCGAGGGCATGTATGCGCCGCTGGACATTGACGGCGAGAATTACCGTCTGCGGCCGATGAACTGCCCGCACCATCACCTGATCTATGGCGCGACACGGCATTCCTATCGCGAACTGCCGCTGCGGATCGCCGAATATGGCCAGGATTACCGCTATGAAGCCTCGGGCGGCCTGTCCGGCCTGATGCGGGTGCGCGGCTTCTGCATGAACGACGCCCATATCTATTGCCGCTACGACCAGGCCAAGGACGAGTTCATCCGGGTGATGAAGCTGCATGCCCGTTATTACGACCTGCTCGACATCAAAGAATATTATATGCGGCTGTCGCTGCCCGACCTGAACAAGCTGGACAAGTTTGTCGACGAGCCGCAGAAGTGGCTGGATGCCCTGACCATCATCCGCCAGGCGATGGATGAATCCGGGATGAAATATGTGGAAGGAAAAGGCGAAGCCGCTTTCTACGGTCCCAAGATCGATTTCATGATCAAGTCGGCGATCGGCACCGAATACACCATCTCCACCAATCAGCTCGACTTCCTGGCGACCCAGACGTTCGACTTGAAGTACATCGGCGAGGACGGGGCCGACCATCCGGTCTATGTCATCCATCGCGCCCCGCTGGGCACGCATGAGCGCTTTACGGCGTTCCTGATCGAGCACTATGCCGGGGCTTTCCCCACCTGGCTGGCGCCCATCCAGGCGCGGGTGATCCCGATTTCGGAAAAAGCGGGCGACTATGCCCAGAAAGTGCTGGACGCCCTGTTCCAGGTTCCGGTGGTCAACGGCACCGCCGGGCTCCGGGTGGACATCGACACCTCCAATGAGCGGATGCAAAAGAAGATCCGCGACGCCCAACTGCAGAAAATCCCCTACATGCTGGTGGTGGGGGAACGGGAGGCGGCGGAGGGCAAGGTCGCCGTCCGGCTGCGGTCAGGCAAGGATTTGGGCGCCATGCCACTGGAAACTTTCATCGCCCGGATCAAAAACGAGGCGGAATCTCGGCGGAATGTGACCGAATAGCCCTTTCCGTCAGGACTTTTCCACCCTATCTTAACCGCGACTCCAGCCAAATGGCTGGAGAGCGCCCCCGTGGCGCACCACGAAAGGCCCCCGCTTGCGTCCATGACCGAACCTCGCTTCGACTGGAACCAAACGGAACCAGCGGAGCGTGGATGCGCGCGGCTATACAAAGGAGAGAGTCATAGTCCCCAGACGTTTTCAGGGTAGTAACGCCCCCGCCCCGGCCAAGGATGGCCCGCGCATCAATGACGAAATCATCTCAAAGCGAATCCTGCTGATCGGCGACGACGGCCATAAGTATGGCGAGATCGGCTTGGATGAGGCGCTCGCCCTGGGCGAGGAAAAAGGCTTCGACGTGGTGGAGGTGTCGCCCGACAACACCCCTCCTGTCTGCAAGCTGATGGACTATGGCAAGTACAAATACGAGCAGCAGAAAAAGGCCAACGAGGCCCGCAAGAAGCAGAAGGTCATCGAGATCAAGGAGATCAAGATGCGCCCGACCATCGACGATCACGATTATGACGTGAAGATGCGGGCGATGAAGCGCTTCTTCGACGAAGGCGACAAGGTCAAGGTCACTTTGCGTTTCCGCGGCCGGGAGATGGCGCACCAGCATCTGGGCATGGATTTGCTCAACCGGGTGCAGAAAGACACCGAAGTCTTCGCGAAGCTGGAACAGTATCCGAAGATGGAAGGACGGCAGATGATGATGGTTCTCGCGCCCCGGTAGGGCGCTCGAACCATCATTTCAAGTTCACTGCAAATACCAAGTGTCGGTCGCGGCAGCGACCGACGGGCGCGAGAAGCGCGGCGCATTGCGCCGCGCCGGCCTTAGCGGCCCTTAGGCCGCTTCCGGCACCGGGGGTTCGGGACAAGCGCGACGGGGCCGGTTAAAAGCTCAAATCCGAAAGCACCCCACACCGCCCACGGCGCGCAGGAGGCCATTATGGAGAGAGATTACCAGGGCGGATGCCATTGCGGCCGCGTTCGTTTCCAGGTCACGACCGATCTGGAAAGCGTGAGTGATTGCAACTGTTCCATTTGCAGGAAAAAGGGATTTCTTCACCTGATCGTCGAGCCTTCGAAATTCAAACTGCTGCAGGGTGACGAAAATCTCACGACCTACCAATTTAACACCGGCGTCGCCCGTCACACCTTCTGCCGCTCGTGCGGCATCCATGCATTCTACGTGCCCCGTTCTGACCCGGACAAAATCGACGTCAATGTCCGCTGTTTGGACGGGCTGGATCTCACGCAATTGCGCATCACCCCGTTCGACGGGGAAAACTGGGAGAAGGCTCGCGCAGGATTAAGCGCCGGCTAATTTCCGCTTTTGGCGAAAATACGGCCATCCCAACGCGGACGGTTTGCTGTATTCTGTCCGCCCGGAGGAACCCCATGCCTTCACTGACCGGTCAACTGCTCGTCGCGATGCCGCAGATGTCCGATCCCTTTTTTGACCACTCCGTCGTCTATCTCTGCGCCCATGGCGAGGAGACCGGCGCCATGGGCCTTGTCGTCAACAAGACCATCGACGCGCTCAGCCTTGACGAGCTTTATGCACAACTCAAGATCGAGCCGGTCGCGCGCTCAAACCGCCCGGTGCATTTCGGCGGCCCGGTCGCCGCCGGCCAGGGTTTTGTGCTGCACAGCGCCGATTATCGCGACGAGGGCACGCTGGCCATCGGCGAGGAATTCGCCATGACCGCGACCCTCGATATCCTGCGCGCCCAGAGCAAGGGCGAAGGACCGCGCCAGGGTCTGGTGGCGCTGGGCTATGCCGGCTGGGGGCCGGGCCAGCTCGAAAGCGAAATCCAGGCCAATGGCTGGCTGGTGGTGGACGCGGACCCCGCGCTGGTTTTCGAGACCGAAGACGGCAGCAAATGGCAGCGCGCCCTGGCCAAGCTGGGGGTCAGCCCAGAGATGCTTTCCGGCGAAAGCGGACGCGCCTGAACGGCCAGCCGGGCCGTCCGAAGTCGGCATTTCAGAGCGGATACCAATGCAAATTGTCGTGGATCAGGGTAATCGGCCCCGACAGGACCGGGCTTTGATAGTCCGAAGCCCCCAGAATTCCATCCGCGGTCACGCCATTGGCCGCCAACGGAAGCGCGATGCGTTCTCCGTTGACGGTATGGTTGCCAACCGTGAACAGGCGTCCACTGGATCGATAAGCCGAAGGCGATGACACGGTTTGGGTCAGAATGGATTGCGCCTCTCGGAAGGCAGAGGGCTGATGAATATCCAGCAGCCGCGCCCCGCTGAATTTCGTTCCCAGCCAATCCTTGATATGCTCTCCCGTCAGACCGCCGGTGAATTCTCCGGTCTTGGGATCGTATTGATATCCCCACAGCAGCTTGAAGTAGGGCGCAAGGACCGCGGACGACAGGTCGGCCCATCGCGGCATCCGCTTGCTGCCGCGGGCCTCTCGCCAGTGTTCCGCCACGGCGCGCAAGCCCGGCGACTCAATGCTGTCTATCAAGCCCTGCATGTCGTCCACAGACGCCCCCGCTGATGGAATGACTCATTTGCCAACGGAACATATGCGATCGCGGCCCGCGAATCCGCGGCGTTTCAGAGTGGATACCACTCCACATTCTCGTGGATCAGGGTGATCGGCCCCGACAGAACCGGACTTTGATAGTCGGAGGCCCCCAAAATTCCATCCGCGGTCACGCCATTGGCCGCCAGCGGAAGCGCGATGCGCTCTCCGCTGACAGTATGATCGCCGACCATGAACAGGCGTCCGCGGGAGCGAGAAGCCGAAGGCGTTGATATGCATTTGGTCATGAGGGATTGCGCCTCTCTGAAGACAGGGGGCGGATGAATATCCAGCAGCCGCACCCCGCTGAATTTCGTGCCCAGCCAATCCTTGACATGCTCTCCCGTCAGGCCGCCGGTGAATTCCTCGGTCTTGGGATCGTATTGGTATCCCCATAGCAGCTTGAAATAGGGTGCAAGGATGGCGGACGACAGATCGGCCCATCGCGGCATCAGCTTGCCGCCGCGCGCCTCGCGCCAATGTTCCGCCACGGCGCGCAAGCCCGGCGACTCAATCCTGTCTATCAAGCCCTGCATGTCGTCCACAGATGCCCCCGCTGATGGAATGACTCATTTGCCAATGGAACTTGCCGATGGAACACATGCGACCGGCGCCGGCATTTTCGAAAATTCGCGGCGAGGATCACCTCTTTTCGGCCATCTCCGCTATGGCGTCAAACTCCGCATTTCCCCCCGATAGCACAAGCGCCACCACCTTGCCTTTCGCATCCACCCTGCCCGCCAGCAACGCCGCCAGGGCCGCCGCCCCGCCCGGCTCGACCAGCAGCTTGAGGTTCCGGGCCGCGAACGCCATGGCCCGTTGCAGCTCGGTATCGCTAACAGAAAAGCCGGGCGCCAGCAGGTCCTTGGCCAGTTCGAACACGATGGCGCCCGGCAGAGGAGCCATGAGAGCATCGGCAATGGAAAGCTTACCCCCGGGCGCCTGAACCCGCTTGCCCGCTTCCAGGGAGCGTTTCATACCGTCAAAATTCTCCGGCTCGACGCTGTGGACCTTGGCTCCGGCACCCGAGCCTTTGAGCGCCAGCGCCACCCCGCTCACCAATCCGCCGCCACTGCAAGGCACCAGCACTTCGTCCAGTTCCACCCCCAGATGGCCGCACGCCTTGGCGATCTCCAGCCCCGCGGTGCCCTGCCCGGCGATGATGCCGGCATCGTCAAACGGCTTGACCAGCGCCGCGCCGCGCTCGGCGCAAATCCGGGCGGCGATGGCTTCGCGGTCGTCCCGCACACGGTCGTAAGAGACGATCTCGGCGCCAAAAGCGCGGGTGCCCTCGATCTTTGGCTTGGGGGCATCCGACGGCATCACGATCAAAGCGGGCATCCCGAACAGTTGCGCCGCCGCCGCGACGCCTTGGGCGTGATTGCCGGAGGAAAAGGCCACCACGCCTTTATCGCGGGCGTTTTTGGGAATCATGGCCAGCCGGTTGCAGGCGCCGCGGAATTTGAACGAGCCGGTGCGCTGCAAAGTCTCCAGCTTGAGGAATATCCGCCCGCCGGTCAGCGCATTGAGCTGCCAGCTTTCCACCAGCGGCGTGCGTATCGCATGGGGCGCGATACGCAGAGCGGCGGCTTGAACATCGGCAAAGCTGGGGGTCATGACTTTGTTCAATTCCTCACGTCTATTCTTCAATTCAATTCTATACTTTAGTTCTTTACTTGGGCGACACGGTACAGGGTCACATGCACCTTGCGGCCGCGCGAATAGTTGATGCCGGACAGTTCGCCCACCTGTTTGGCATCGGCCTGCAATTCCGCCAGCCGCGCCAGGAAATCGCCCTGGACCTGGTCTTCCACCAGCGCCAGGCCGCCGCCCCTGGCGCTGGATTCCGCCGCGCCCTTGCCGTCGGCCAAAACCACATCCTTGCCCAGCGCAAACACCAGGCTGGGTTCCTGATACCCGGCCAGGGCGGGCGGGGCATCATTGGGCTGGCTGGCCGCTTCCACCATCGTCTTCAGCCGCTCACTGACCCAAAGCCGGTCCAGCCGGGGACCGACATAGGCGGTCAGGACGGGCGCGAACACCAGCAGGGAAGTGAACCCCAGCAGCGCCGCCGGCAAGTGTTTGCGCAGGATCGCCAGCACCAGCGCGGCGATGGCCAGGCTGGCGCCCGCGCCGGCCGCGGCATAGACCGGCCAGGCGGCGCCTTCGCCAAAATAATGCGGCGCCAGGACAATGGCGGCTGTCAGCAATCCCGCGCCGATCACGAATTGCGCGATACCGATCCAGCGCGCCGGGGTGAGGAATTTCACCGGGCGTGAGTCCAACAGGAACATCGCCGCCAGGATCGCCAGGGCCGGAAAGGCATGAATGACATAGTGCGGCAGCTTGGTCGGCACCAGCTCGACCACCAGCCACCAGGCGCCCGCCCATGCCAGCAGGAAACGGACCGGCGGTTCGCCGCGGCGCGAAACCGCCAACGCCACACCGGGCAGCACGAACAGGATCGCGGGCCAGAAACTCAGTCCCGACAAAAGCAGATAATAGCCCGGCCAGCCGCCATGGCTTTCCTGGCCGCCCGCCATCTTGGCGGCGAAATCGTTGCCCAGGGATTCCTCAAAAAACATGCCCTGGCTCTGGATGGTGATGGCGATCAGCCAGGGGAGGATCAACAGCAGCACAAGCGCGAAACCGCGCCAGGATTTCAGCACGGCAAGCCAAGCCCAGGCCGCGGGCGCGGCAGGCGCGTCCGGCTTGCGGCTCCGCCGCTGCTCCCAAACATCCCAAGCGGTCAGGCCGATCAGGGTCGCCAGGGCAACGCCCGGCACAATGGGAAACTTGACCAGGATGCCCAAGCCCGCCGCCGCCCAGCCCCACATCAGGGTCAAGTTGCGGGGCGGCGAAAAATCCGGCTCGCGCGCGGCGCGATACAGTCTCAGCAGCACACCCTGCACGGCAAGCACGCAGGCGAACACCACCGCATCGGTGGTGGCGATGGTGGCTTCCGCCGTCAGCAGCACCGTGCCCAGCATCAACAGGCCCGCCAGCAACGCCGCTTCCGCGCTCGTCACCGCCAGCGCGCACCACACCGTCAGCCAGCTTGCGGCGATGGCGCCCAGCAGGGACGGCAGGCGATAGGTCCAGATCCGGTCGTCACGGCCAAGACCCGCCAGTTTGGTGGAGGCCGCCTGCAGCCAATAAATCCCCACCGGTTTTTTGTAGCGGGGGACATGGCCGAACCTGATGTCCACCACATCGCCGGATTCCACCATCTGGCGGGAGGACTGGGCGAAACGGCTTTCGTCCCGGTCCAGCGCCGGCAGGCTGAGCACCCCGGGCAGCCACAGCAAAAGCCCCAGCAGCGCCAGCAGCGGAAAGGACCGCCGGGCGGCGGCCGTCAGCCAGCCCGGCGGGGCCGGAGCGGTGGCCTCGGCCGCGGATGCAGCGGCCGCGGCGGCAGCGGTTTCCTCAGCTTTTCCGGAGGCTTGCGAGTCGGTCATGGGGCAGAACTATGTCGGTCCCGCCCCTATGTTGCAAAGAGGCGCCCCTGTATAAGCCCCCTTTCCACAGGCTGGAGACCCCCATGTCCGGCGGCGGCGCCGCGCCTCTTGTTTCTGTTGTCGTCCCGGTCAAGGACGAGGCCGGCAATGTCGCGCCTTTGGCGCGGGAAATCGCTGCCGCCTTGAAGGGCGAGGCCCACGAAATCCTGTTCGTGGATGACGGCTCGCGCGATGGCACGGCCGGCGCGCTGACGGCCCTGAAAACCGCTTTGCCCCAGCTTCGGGTCCTGCGCCATGCGCGGAACCTGGGCCAAAGCCGCGGCATCCGCAGCGGCGTGCAGGCGGCCAAGGGCGGCATCATCGTCACCCTGGATGGCGACGGCCAGAACGATCCCGCCGATATTCCCCAATTGCTCTCCCGGCTGCGGGCCGAGCCGGAGCTGGCGATGGTGTCGGGCGTGCGGGTCAAGCGGCAGGACAGCGCCAGCCGCCGCCTGGCCTCGCGCCTGGGCAACGGCTTTCGCAGCGCGCTTTTGGGCGACGGCGCCACCGATACCGGCTGCGGGCTGAAAGCGTTTCAGCGGCAGGTCTTTCTCGACCTGCCCTATTTCGATCACCTGCACCGTTTCCTGATCGCCATGGTGCTGCGCGAAGGCGGCAAGGTCGCCTATGTGCCGGTGAACCATCGCCCGCGCCTGACGGGGGCTTCCAAATACACCAATATCGGCCGCCTGCTGGTCAGTGTGCAGGACCTGCTGGGCGTGCGCTGGCTGCAGCGCCGCCATCGCGGCCCCGCCGACATCGAGGAGCTGTGACATGAGTTATCTCGCGCATCTCTACGCCAATGCCATGCAGAATCCTTACGATGTTCTGTGGAATGTCATTGGCTTTGGCGGCCAGGCGATATTCGGCATCCGCATGCTCATCCAATGGCTGACCAGCGAAAAAGAGGGCCATAGCGTGATTCCGGTCACCTTCTGGTACTGCAGCCTGGTGGGAGGGGTGATCCTATTTTCCTATGCCGTGCACTTGCATGCCTGGCCGCTGGTGTTGGGCCAGGGCCTCCCCTTGCCCATCTATGTGCGCAATCTCTGGATGATCTATCGCGACCGGGCCTCGGCCGCCGCATAGGCCTGCTAAACTGAGGCAAAGGGGATTCGATGCGCGCCTTTCCCATGATCCTGATCGCGGTGCTGGCCTATAACGCGCTGGTGTTCGGGGCGCGCGCGCTGGGCCATGACCCGGCGGCGCTGCTGGCGCAGAATTTCCCGGTGACGGTCATGTCCGGCGATGTGTGGAAGATCTCGCTGGGCGACGGGTTGCTGACCCTGTCGCTGCTGCTGCTGTTCCTGGAGACCATCAAGGCGGCCCGCGCCGGTCATCGCGAGATCATCCATCACGTCTTGTCGGTGCTGACCTTCGCAGCGGCGCTGGCGGAGTTCATCCTGCTCAAGGGCTTCGGCACCTCGGTGTTTTTCCTGATCACCCTGTTGTGCCTGTTCGATCTGGTGGCGGGCTCCAGCCTCGCCATTGTCGCGGCCAAGCGCGATGTGCCGCCGCCGGAGCCGGAAGCCAACGAATAAGCCGGAAATGGCGGACAGAGAGGGATTCGAACCCTCGAACGGCTTTCACCGTTACACACTTTCCAGGCGTGCGCCTTCAACCACTCGGCCACCTGTCCGCACTGGAAAAGGGGAGATACACGGCCCCGCCCACCCCCGCAAGGGCCGGTTAAACCTTTACTACAAAAGACTTTTCAGCCGCTCCGCGCATTGACTGTAGCGGCCTGCCCCGCCCCTAGCCGGACTTCGCCGCCTTGAACGACACCAGCTTCTTGTGCCGCTCGCACCACAGCGAAAGCCGCACGCTTTTCAGGCTGTCCCACAAGGTCAACCGGCCGACCGACTTCAGCTCCGGATGCGCCGCCAGCGCTTTCGGCAGGCGGTAATAGGGAATGCGGCTGTTGAGGTGGTGGATATGATGAATCCCGATATTGCCGCTGAACCAGCGCAGCAATCCCGGCAAATCATAATAGGAACTGCCGGCCAACGCCGCCTCCTGATGCGACCAGGTGCCGGTGCGTTCCCAGAAAGCGTCCTCGAACTGGTGCTGCACATAGAACAGCCACACGCCCATGGAGGCCGCCAGCAGCATGATCGGCAGATGCACCATCACAAACGGGCCCACACCCACCAGCCAGATCATTCCCGCCACGGCCAGGAAAATGGCGGCGTTGGTCGTCATGGTGCTGATCCAGGGCCGCCAGCCGTCGCGCCACTGGTGAAAAGGCAACCGGTGTTGCAGCAGGAACAGCCAGGCCGGCCCGATCACGAACATCACCGGGGCGCTGCGATAGCAGCGATAGAGCAAGCGGCCCCACCACGACTTGCCGCGATATTCCTCCACCGTCAGCAGGTCGATATCGCCAATGCCTCTTTTGTCCAGATTGCCGGAGGTGGCGTGATGGAGGGCGTGGTTGCGTTTCCAATAGTCGAACGGCGTGAGAGTCAGCACGCCCAGGGCGCGGCCCGCCCAGGCATTCGCGGCGCGCTGGCGAAAGAAGGCGCCATGACCGCAGTCATGCTGGATGATGAACAGCCGCACCAGGAAACCGCCCGCCGGTATCGCCAGCAGAAGCGTCAGCCAGTATCCGACATCCAGCGACAGCCACATCAGGATCCATAGAAGCACCAGGGGGACCACGGTGATGCCCACTTCGAACAGGGCGCGCCTCGTATCGGGGCGGCAATAGGGCAGCAGGTCAACGGGCTGAATCATTTCACGTCTTTGTGAGAAAACGCCGATGCCCTAGCATCTCGGCGGGGTAATTGCCATATCCCAACCGCATCTTCTCCGCATCCTGCGGCTTCATGTCTGCGTAAGGGTCTTAAACGATTGGGCAATGGTCCAATTGCGCATTTTACCTGCGTTCGACACTTATCGCGGATGCCGCCAAACCAGCCGTACCTGGGCAGAAACAAAAACGCGGAAAGCACGACGCGTTAGATGGCGGCCATGATCAAACAGATCTTTCTGGGCTTGGTGATTGCCACCCTTGCTCGCGCGGAAGCGCAAGAAGCCGCATCGCTATCGCAGCTCCCACAGGCGTCACTGGCCGTTCCGGCGTCGCAGCATTCGGCGGCGCCTCGTCCCGCACGGGCGAATTTCCAGGGCGAATCTGCGTCCAGCGACACGCGGCGAATGGCAGACTGGGTGGTTGCTTCGGCGGACCATGGCAGCATGCCGTTTGTGATTGTCGACAAGAAAGACGCCAAAGTCTTTGTCTTCGATCACCAAGGGCAGATCCTTGGCGCGGCCCCGGCGCTTCTTGGCTTGGCTGTTGGCGATGATTCCGCCCCAGGGGTCGGGGACAAACCCTTGTCGGCCATAGCGCCCAAGGACCGCACAACGCCGGCAGGCCGCTTTATCGGCTATCTGGGTCATGACCCGGGTAAGCCGAATTTTCTTTGGGTGGATTTTAAAAATAACATCTCCCTGCATCGGGTGGTACATGGCAACCCGAAGGACCATCGCTTTGAGCGCCTGGCAACGCCGACACCGCTCGACAACCGGATCTCTTTCGGCTGCATCAATGTTCCGGTCGATTTCTTCGAACGGACCGTGCTTCCCACATTCAAGGGCGCCAAAGGCGTTGTTTACATACTGCCGGAAATCAAACCGACACGGGCTTTCTTCCCAAAATATTATGACGTGAACGACTAGCCGGCGCGGTTTTCAGATTCTACCGCCGTGCACGCGGATTGCTGTTGTTACCGCTGCCAAGTCTTCGCGCACGCCCTGGGTCAGCCGCCCGCCCATCTGTATGACGGACTGCACCCCCGGCGCATATTCGCCCGGAAATGCCGCGCGAATCGAATGAACCACAAACGGATCGATCAAAACCTGCGATCCATCGGGGCGCGTCAGGCGGACGGTGTCGATAGTCGTACCGTCACGCCCGCCCGATCCATTCAGTATCCCGCCGACCCTGTCGACATAGAGGCGGGTTTCAGCGGGAAGCGGCGTGCCGTTCGCCAGGAGATCATCCACGCGCTGCGGACCCGCATTGTAGGCGGCAAATAGAACCGGATATTCATATTTGCCTTTCAGCCAGCGCAGATAGGCCGCACCGGCCTGGATATTGTCGTTGGGGTCGAACGGATTTGGCCCCAATCGGTATTGCGTTCGCATCTCGGTATAGGTCTGTGGCAGCACCTGCATGATGCCAAGGGCGCCCTTTCCGGAGACCATGGGGACGCCTTCCGACAACATGGTCCGCCCCCCGCTTTCCACGCGCATGACGGCATTGATCCAGGCGACAGGAACCCCGAAACGGCGTGATGCCTTGGCAACCATCGGCTTCCACCTCTTCACCAGTTCGGCCGGAGTCATGGCCTGTTCCTTTTCGAACGGTGATTGCCGGAGAAGAACGGGAGAAGCCCCCTTGAAAACTTTTCGGGGCGCCGCGGCCGCTATGTTGGGACCGGCGGCATAGGCGCTTTGCAGCCACAGCAGTGCCGCAAGCCCGGCAGAGACCGCGCGCAAAACAAACCAATCCCAGGGATAGGCGCGGCCCCCCATGGGCGCACGCCCGGACATATTGGACAAAACCAACCTCCACTTTGCGCCAGGAGCGGGCTTTGAACCTTGCGGCGGATTCGGCGTAAGCTTCATGGACCTTCTGAGGTGTCGATCATGAGCCAAAGAACATTCAACTTAGTCACCGGCATGATTTTTGCCATTGTTGTCGTGGTTCATATACTGCGCCTGTATTTGGGCTGGCCCTTGGTGATCGGAACTTGGGCGGCGCCAGCCTGGCTCAGCTGGATCGGCTGTGTTGTAGGCGGCATGTTATCTTACAGCGGTCTGCGACTGTATTCGAACCGGGCATAGCGGCCTCCAAGGCAGTGAGTCTCGGCCGGTGGTCAGGACTAGCCGGATTCGCTTTTGCCCGAAACAGGCAACGCTATTTCAGCTTCAGCTCCAGCCGCACATGACCCTCGCTGGCGCTGCCGCCCTGCCCTGTCACCAGGAAAACCCGCATGGGGTCGATGTCGCCCTTGGCCAGAAGTGCGTCGCGCACCGCGGTGGCCCGGGCCGAGCCTAGCGCCGCCAGTTCGGCATTGGCGGGCAGGAACGCGCTGCGCAATTCGCCCCGCAGCCAGATGCTCTCCTGCATCTGGCGCTGCTTGTCCGCATCCGGGGGCGGCGGCTTAACATCCAGCGCCGGAAGAGACTCAGGATAGGCCGGCCGCTTACCCAGCCTGGCGCGGTAGAGATCCGTCAGCCGGTCATGCTGCTCGTCCGCGTCCAGGGCGGCAAAATTCGCGGGCGCGCCCTTCTTGATTTCCCGCGCCATCAGCGCGGCGTCGATATGCTGGTCGGCGATGGCCAGGGCATCTTCCTTGAGCGCGGGCGCGGCGGGAATATCCAGCTGAAGCGCCGGACGGTCGCCCAATCCCTTGGCCAGGGCGGCCAGACCGTCGGCCGCGCCCGCGGGCAGCGCCGCCGAGCCGGGCGCGAAGTCGACATATTGCGCCTTGTCCGCGCCTTCAAACAGCGAGCCGATCAGGGCAAAGGGCGCGGTGACGATTTTGTCGATCAGGTTGCCGATGATCTGCCAGACGATCGGACCGATCCGGAAGGTGGGATCATCCAGCGATCCGCGCACCGGCAGGTTGAGATCGATTACCCCGTGGCGGTCTTTCAGCAGCGAGGTCACCAGGCCCACCGGCCAGGGCACGCTGGGCTTGTTGGCGCTGGGCTGGCCCCATTCCAACTGATCGATCACCACATGATGGTCGGCCTGCAGCGCGCGATTGACCACCTTGTAATGCATCTCGGTGGTGAGCTTGCCCTTGGCGATGGCATAGCCGGCATAGCGGCCGGAATAAGGATTGAAGATGGGCAGTTCGATATTGCGGAAAGCCATGCGGATGTCGGTGTTTCTGTCATAGCCCAACAGATTGGCGGTGCCTGAAATAGTCACCGGCGAGAAGCGGTCGATCACCTGGCCTTTGAGATCGATGGCGGCGATGGCTTCCGGCGCCGAAGCGATATTCTTGATGCTGCCGGACAGTGCATCGATGCGGGCCCGGAAACTGGGATCGATGGAACGGTCGGAGAAATCCAGGCTGCCGCCGTCAATATCCAGTTCCTTCAGCCGGTAGGCGGGAGCGGCCGCGCCGGCCGGTAGCGGCGTGGCGGGCGCCGCCCCCTTGGGCGGCACCAGGGAGGCAAAATTGAAACTGCGGTCGGGCAGGATGGCGACCCCGCCCACCGGACGCGACAGCCGGGCGCGCGCGATATCGACCTGCGCGGGATGATCACCCCCGCCACGGTAGTCGATGCCGGTCAGCTTCAGCGACCGCCAGGCGAACAGCCGGCTTTTGCTGGTGCGTTCATAGAGACCCAGATTGTCGATCCCCGCATCGCCCTGAAAGCGCAATTGGGAATGAGCGCCGCCGGAGGCGTTGAGCGTTCCCGAAAGGCTGAGATCGCCGGAACGCAGGTCTAGCACTGGATGATTCAGGTAAGCGGAAGCAGGTTTCAGCGACAGCCCTGTCAGAGACAGTTTCAGGTCCGCGGCGCGACTGGCCATGGTCACCGAGCCGTCCGCTTCCAGATGCCCTTTGCCATTGAGGGCGGCGCTGATTTTCAGGTTCACCGGCTTGGTCTGGTCGCTACTCGCGCCCTGCGCCGTGACGGACAGCGATGTCAGGTCCAGGCGGGCGGCTGGGCTAAGCGCGCGATCCTCGGCATGCACGCTTGCATCCGAGAGCGAAAAATCCTCCAGCCCGATGGTCCAGGCGGGCGCCGCCGGTCCCTCCGCCGTGGCTTGCGCCGGCAGCCATTGGCTGATGCTGAGATTGCCGTCCTTTTCCAGCGCCAGCGGCATATCCAGTCCGCCCAGGCTCAAGGCGCCCAGCGCGATATGGTGGTTGGCGGCATCCAGCTTGGCGGTGCTGAGGCCGGCAGTGGCCAGCTTGATGATCTGATCCTGCGCCGGGCCGCTGCCGGTCAAGGTCAGGCCGCGCGCCTGAAACTTGGACAGGCCGGCGGCAAGCGGCCGGGCGCCGCGCGCATCACTGACAAAATCCAGGCTGGCGGCAAGGCTCGATTCATCAACATGCGCGCCGCCGTGAAACAGCCTGTCCTGGCCGTCCAAGGCGAAGTCCTTCAAAACCAGGCGGGGAATCGTCGTCGCCAGCCGGGCCGCGCCCGCCGCATAGCTGAAGCCATAGCTGCCCTCGATCCCGATCCGTCCGGAGGTCACGCCCACCGGCAGCCGGTCGCCGGCAAATTTGGCGATGGTGCCGGCCTGCAGATCGGTGATGGTGAAGCGGCCCTGTGAGGCGATGGGCGCCATGGACAGCGTGCCGCGCCAGGCGAAACCTTCATTGCGTTCGCTCTTGCCTTCCAGGGTGAATTCGCCGCCTTCAGAGGACTTGGTGTGGAAATCCTTCAGCGTGAAGGTGATGGGAACCAGCGTCTCCTCCGGATGGGAGGCGCGGCTTTGATCGGAGAGGACGATGCGCCCCTGATCGACGCTGAGCAGGTCGATGCGGACCGCGGGAGATTCACCGCCTTTTGACGGCGGCACCAATTCCTTCAGATTCAGGGAGCCGTCGGGGCGGATCACGGCCCCGACAAAGGGCCGGTCGATGCTCAATTCGGTGAGACGATAGGCCTGCTGGAACAGCGACAGCGGCGAGAAACCAAGCCTGACATGGGCCAGCGCCACCATGGGATGGCCGGGTCCGGGCAGCGCGATGTCGCTGATATCGACCCGGAAGCGCAGCGGATCGACCTTGATCTCCCCGATAGTGATGGACTTGTTGAGATTGGTCTTGACCCAGTCCGTCGCCAGGGACCGTATCAGCCCTGGCGCCCAATAGAATCCGGCCAGAATATAAGCCGCGAACAGCAGCGCGATCGTGCCCGCGCCCAATAGCCATTTGCGATACCCCAACCCGCCGGCCGGCGGAATTGCGGCTGTTTCCTGTGCCAGGGATTGAGACATGATCCCCCTCGGCTTGCTGTTTGACCGTCGAGCTGACCCCCGCAAGGGGCCCCCTTGAAAGCCTAGCAATAAACCACCGGCCTGTACATTTTCCGTGACGGAGGCTGGACTAGAGTGCGGCTTCCCGGCGAGCGCGGGATGGTGACCGGAGCAACCGCGCCCGCATTTGGGCGAAGACACCCGCCCAGTCGCCGTCCGTCTCCTGGCGAAACAGCGTCACGCTCGGATACCATGGGCTGTCATCTCGGTTCAGAAACCAGCGCCAGTCGGGCACCCGTCTCAAGGCTATCCAGGCGGGGCGGCCCAGCGCGCCGGCCAGATGCGCCAGGGCGGAATCCAGCGTGATCACCAGGTCCAGATTTGCCATCACCGCGGCGCTGTCCAGGAATGCATCCGGGCCATTGTCGAAATCCTTCCCCAAACTTTCCAGCCAAGGCGGTGAGGACAGATGTTCGGACCCAAGGCCTTTTTGCAGGCCGATCAGCCGCACGTCCGCGAGGCGGGAAAGTTCTTCAAAACCGGCCAATGGCGTGGCGCGGCTGGTGATCCCGCCGCGCGCCCCTTGCCAGGAAATACCGATCTTGAAGCCGCCCTTTCCGATCCGGGCGGCCCAATGCGCCACGCGCTCCGGTTCGGCCTCTAGATACGGTACTGGCGCGGGAATGGTCCCTATCGTCACGCTCAGCGCCAAGGGAAGACTCATCAGCGGGATGTGATAGTCAAAATCCGCCGGCACGGTTTTGCTTTCCACCAGTTCCACTTTCGGGCTGGCATTTTCCAGCAGGCGCAGCAGCCTGTCTTGCACCGACAAGATCACCCGCGCGCCGCGCGCCAACAGCGGCGCGGCAAAGCGATAGAACTGGATCGTGTCGCCCAGCCCCTGCCCGGCATACAGAAACAGGGTTTTGCCGCCGATATCCTCCTTGCCGGCCCATAGCGGCTGCGGATAGTTGCGCGCTTCGACCGGCGGGCTCAGCCGCTTGCGCCATTCATACAAAGGCAGGCCTTGGGCAAAGTCGCCCCGCAGCAACAGAGTGACGCCCTTGTTCCAGTGGGCGTTGGCATAGACCGGGTCGGCCGCGATAGCCTGGTCCAGGCTGGCCAACGCTTCGTCATGGCGGCCGATCTCCCGCAGCGTGACGCCGCGATTGGCCAGAAGTTCCGCATGGCGTGGCTGTGATGCCAGGCCAGCATCGAAGCTGTCGAGGGCTTCGCCAAGCCGCGCCAGCTTCAAAAGCGCCAACCCGCGATTGTTCCAGGTGCCGGCATTGCGCGGATCCCGTTTCAAGGCGGCATCATAGTTCATCAGCGCGTCTTCAAACCGATCCAGATCGTGCAGGGCCGCGCCGCGATTGCTGAGGGCGGCGGGAAAATCCGGCTGCGCGCGCAGCGCGCGATCAAAACTGCGGACCGCATCGGCGGGTCTGCCCAACCGCCGCAGCGCAATGCCGCGATGATTGAGCGCCTGGGCATTATCTGGCGCCAAAACCAGCAGCCGGTCATAGCTTTGCAGCGCCTCATCCCAACGGCCCAGGGCACTCAGAATGTCGGCGTAATTTAAAATCACAGGCACGCAGCGGCGATCGATCCTCAGCGCGGCTTCAATCAGCGCAAGCGCTTCGGAGTGCCGTCCCTGCCGCAGCCGCAGCGCGCCCAGCATATTCAACGCCTCGAAATAATCGGATCTGGCGGCCAAGATTTGCAGACACAGGCTTTCCGCACCCGCCAAGTCGCCGCGCCGGTGGCAATCGAACGCGTGCCGGTAGAGCAGAGCCAGCCGGGTCATATCTTGTTGCATGGCATTCCCATCCCCGGCACGAACACCAGGGCCGAAGCGATCCCGTCAGCCAATTCCCCCAGGCAATGGCTTGGCTATCGCCGCTTCGAAAATGTGCGCGTTACTGATTTTTCGGGTGCGCCGTAACGCACCCTTCGCTTCCAGCCGATAAATTACGGTTTGGACAGTCGTGTAAGCTGGGGGGACATCTTCGGACAGCTTTTCTTGAGCCTGCCGCACGGCGAGAGCGCCATGTGCCCAGAACACTTCCATCACGCGAAGTTCCAGCTTGCTCAATCGAGGCGGCAATTCCAGCCTCCATAAGATATAGTAGAATCTACTACAAAATAAGTATTGCTCAAATTAATCGCTGGACGATATCTTTGTAAAGCGCCCAGACAGGCTCCGCGTCTATTGCGGCAATATCATGGTCCAACTGACAAACTCTCACGGTTTGAAAAAGCGAATGGGAGATGGAATTCGGCAAGACAAGAAGCGGGCGAGGAGATGACCTGTACGTTTTTTCATGTCGCCGGCCATCAATGGCATTCAACCCCGCTATTCGCTGTGCATGCGTGACGGATTCGCTTCGCGCTTTGCACGGGCTGATGCGCTTTATCGAAGCGGCGATCTTAGCGGGGCTGCCGGGATCTACCGTCTTTTAGCCAAAGCCAATGTCACAAATCCGGCGCCCCATTACATGCTTGGCATTATCCATGCTCAGCAGGGCCGCTACCGGGAAGCGATCCCGCCGCTGGAACGTGCTGTCAGACTTGGCCCCAATCATCCGGTGATGCTTGCCAGCTACGCCAATGTGCTGAACGCACTGGGGCGAGTTCAGGAAGCATTGGCCGCTTGCTCTGCCGCCTTGCGGGCGAATCCTCTCTCACCAGAAGCTCTGGTTGCGAGGGGGGCCATCCTGCAAAACATGCAGCGATACGAGGCGGCAATATCGAGCTGCGACGCCGCCTTGGCTGTCCAGCCCAATCTTGCGGTGGCATGGAACAATCGCGGCCTGGCTCTCTACAGCCTCGGACGGTTCGACGAGGCCCTGCTGGCTTACAGCCGGGCCCTGGCGATAGCGCCCCGCTATTTTGAGAGCTTGCAAAATAACGGAAACGCGCTCTTTGCGCTTCATAGATTTCCGGAAGCTTTGACGGCCTATGACAAGGCGATAGCCGTGAACCCCCATTCGCTCGAAGCGCTCATCGGTCGAGGGCGCGCCCATTTCCATCTGGGACAATTGACCGAAGCGTTGAACTGCTTTGAAGCCTCGCTTGCAATCGAGCCAGACAGCGTGGATGCGTGGAACAATCGCGGCATGACGATGCAGAGCCTAGGCCGCTTTTCCGGGGCCTTGTCAAGTTATGAGCGGGCCCTGGCAATAGATGACAGAAATCCCACGGCGCTGGAAGGCGCTGTCAACGCGGCACTGAATCTCTGCGATTGGCGCCGCCTGGAGCCGTTGAGTGAACGAATAATAGCGGAAATTCGCTCAGGCCTCCCGGTTTGTCCCTTCTGGCTGTTCGCCCTGACAGACGACAACGCATTGCAACTTCGTTGCGCACAAAATTTCGCGCTCTCGCGCCTCCCCAATACGGGCCCGATCCAATACGGCGCGTAGCTATGGCCCGAGTTCGCATCGCATATCTTTCGGCGGATTTTTTTGAACATCCGGTCGCGCATCAGCTTGTCCGGCTGCTGGAACTGCACGACCGCTCCTGTTTTGAAATTTATGGCATTTCAGCGGGTCCCGACGACAATAGCGCCATCCGAAAACGTATTGCGAAGGCATGTGACCGCTTTGTCGATGTGAGTTCCTTGGATGACGCGGCAGCCGCCAGTCTGCTTCGCGATTTTGAAATCGATATTCTTGTGGACCTGAATGGTTACACGGAAGGATCGCGATTTACCATCCTCCGCCACCGGCCCTGCGCGGTTCAAGCGACCTGGCTGGGTTATTCGGGAACCCAAGGCAGCGAATTCGTCGACTATTTCATCGCCGACCAAGTTGCCCTGCCGGCTCAAAACCAGCAATATTTCAGCGAAAAAATTATCTATTTGCCCGACAGTTTTTTCCCAACAGAGGCGGGCCGGCCCGTGGCTTCGGATTGCAGCCGAAGTGAGATGAACCTGCCCAGCAACGGCTTCGTTTTTTGTTGTTTCAATGCAAGCTGGAAAATATCGGCGCCGGTATTCCGCGTTTGGATGCGTCTTTTGCGAGACGTGCCGGCCAGCGTATTGTGGCTTCGCAAGCCGGCCCATGATGTGATGATCAATCTAAGGCGGGAAGCCGCAAGCCGCGGCGTTGATCCTCAGCGGCTCATCTTCGCGGACCATGCTCCCATCGACATTCATCTGGGGCGCCACAAGCTGGCGGATCTTTTTCTGGATACGGTCCCATACAATGCGCACGCCACCGCAAGCGATGCGCTCTGGGCCGGATTGCCCGTGCTCACCTGTAAAACCTCGTCTTTCCCGGGCCGCGTCGGAGCCAGCTTGCTCAATGCTGTTGGCCTTCCAGACTTGATTGCTGAAAACCTGCCGGCATATGAAACGATCGCGCTTGATCTGGCGCGTACGCCGGCCAAGCTTGCCGGGCTGCGCGACAGACTTTGTCTGAATCGCGGCAAAGCACCGTTATTTGATACAGAAAGGCTTTGCCGCAATATCGAGGCCGCATATTTGAAAATGCTGGCCTCTGTGACGCGAAGCTCCTGCGCCATCGGCATAGATCCCGATAGGTAAAGCTTAAAAAATCACCCCGTCGTCGCTCTCGCATGTCCGCGGGACATGCTCGCGCGGCACCCGCCCCTCACTTGTTGCGCTCGTGGAGGATGGCGTCGAACTCCGCCCGGCTCATCTTGAGTTTGGACGGGTTGGCGTTGATCCATTCCACAAAGGCCGCGTATTTCTTCGCGTCCCAGCCGCCTTCGAACGCCCCGCCATTAACGCCCTTGCGGTTGAGATCGAAGTTGAAGGCGTCTTCCAGATTGATGAACTCGGCATGGGCCACCGCATCCTCCGCCAGGTAAGCGGGGATGAAGATCACGCCTTCGCGCTTGGCCAGTACCAGATCGCCCGGCAGCACCGTGGCGCGGCCGATGCGAATGGGAGCGTTGATCGAGGTCAGCGTCATGTCCTTCCAGGCGGACGGATCATAGGCGCGATAGAGCCCGTTCATATTCTCCAGCTCGCGGTTTTCCTCCGCGTCGCGGATGCCGGCATCGAAGACAAAGCCGGTATGGGAATGGGTGGCGATGCCCGATCCCAGATTGGAGCCGATCAGGGTGCCTTCCACGATCTTGCCGAAGCCATCGGCGACATACATGTCGCCGATGGTGAGTTCGGCGATCGGCCAGCTATTGTTGCCGCTGACCCGCCCTTCGCGCTTTCCCTCCGCGGTGATGGCCTCAATCATGTCGCGCCTGAGCGGCATATATTGGGCGGTCAAGGCGCGCCCGGCGAAGGGTTTCTCCGGGTGCAGCATCTCAAAGCCGGTGTCGAACAGGCAGTTGTAGCCCTTGCCGCGCAGGTAATCCCACAGGTCCTCGACCGAGACATCCACCACCCGCTTCAACAGGTCGTCCGGCACTTTCGGACGCCCGTCCGGAAAGCGCTCGCCTTTCCATTGCGAGGTATAGAACAGCATCTGCTCGCGGGTCTGCTTGACCTGGGCGGCGGCCGGCGCGGCAAGCGCCAGCGCCACGAAGCCCAACAGCACGGGCTTGAGATGTTTCAGCATGACAGGCTCCTCTCAGGGATGGGTTTTCACCACCCCATACCGGATGGTCTTGCCGGCGACCGGCATCATCTGGTGCGGAGTGTTGACCGGAACATAGATGTAATCCCCAGGATGCATCGCAAAACTCTTGCCGCCCTTGATCGCGTCGCCGCGGGTTTCGCCGGGCGCGGTGGTCTTGCCGTTTTCGACCGTGCCGCCCAGGATCAGGTTGGCCTCGCCTTCGAGGAAGAAAATATGGTCTTCCCAATCGGCATGAACTTCGGCCTGGCCGTTCTTGTCGCGGATGGTGACATTGGCCTGTGAATTCTTGTGCATCAGCAGCGGATCCACGCTGTAGAAATTGCCCGGGCCGGGGGTGAATTTCTGGCCGGTCTTGGGCACCACCATATAGCTGTCGGCGGCAAAGGCTGCGCCCGCCAGAAGGGTGGTTGCGGCCAGAGCAAGTGCGAGTGTCTTGTGCATTTTCTTCTCCCTATTATTTCAGCGCGCGTGAACCGCGTTTAGCCCCACCATATTTCTCCAGGCGCCAGATGCGCCTTGACCACATCGGGATTGAGATCGACGCCCAATCCCGGCTTGTCCTCGATCACAAACGACCCGTCCTTGAAGAACGGGCCCTCATGCGTGACCATCTCGAAGGTCCAGGGATCGCGCCCGCCCGCCAGTTCATGGACGCGGAAATTGCGCACCGAGGCGGCGGCATGGGCGGATGCGATAGTGCCCACCGCGCTGGCGGGATTATGGCAGGCGGTCCAGATGCCATAGAGGTCCGCCAGGTCGGAAATCCGCTTGGCCTCGAACAGCCCGCCCGATTTGGGAATGTCGATATGCACCCCGGCGCAGGCCTGGCGCAGGATCAGCGGCGCGAATTGCGACAGGCCGTAGAGATTTTCCCCGGTGCAGAGCGGCACATTGGTGGCGCGCGACACCCGCTCCATGGTCTCGACATTTTCCGGCGGGGTGGCGTCCTCCACCCACATGGGATGGACGTGCTCAACCGCGTTGCAATACTGGATCACGTCATTGACCGAATATTTCCAGTGGCATTCGATCGCCATGTCGATGTCGGGGCCCAGCGCCGCGCGCACCAGGTCCATGCGCTCCACCAGGCGGCGGATGTCCCTGTTGGTGAGCTGGTTGGTATACCGGTCATGTCCCGGCTCGGAGAAAGTGGGGTCGGCGGTGGTCGGCACACTGTCGCCCTGGAATTTGAAGGCGGTGAAGCCGAAAGGATTGTTGGCCTTGGCTTCCGCCGCCTGCCGTCCCCAGGACGCCGCATCCGCTGGATTGCGTTCCGGCGCTCCCAATGTGCGATAGAAGCGCACCTTGTCGCGGAAGCGTCCGCCCAGCAGATTGCACACCGGCGTCTGCAGCAAGCGCCCCGCCAGGTCCCATAGCGCGATCTCGACCCCGGTGGCGGCCTGGACGGTGACGCCGGCAATGGCACCATAGCCGCCATTGAACAACAGCAGACCGGTATAGAGCTTCACCACATTGAGCGGGTCTTCCCCGATCAGCTGCTCGCGAAAACGCTTCAGGATGATGTCCTTGACGCCGGGACCCCAATAGGCCTCGCCGATGCCATGCACCCCAGCGTCGGTTTCGATCTTGACCAGATTCCAGTCCCAGGTGGGACCTTTCACGATCATCACCTTGACGTCGGTGATCTTGACCTTTTTGCGCAGGGCTTGCGCCTGGGCCTGGAACGGCAGGGCGAAGCACGACACCGCGCCCAGATTGGCCAGCAACTGACGGCGATCCATCATGTCCTCTTTTGTGATGTTGGCGGGCGGTTAATTTCGGCGACTAGTTTCCGGGCGGCTGATCGGTCTGGAAATAGTGGATCTGGCCTTCCTTGAAGCGCGGCGTCATCGCCAGCCGGGTGCAGGTGCCGGAGTTGGGGGCACAGGTCGCCCGGTGCCAGCGCTCATTGTTGGCCTGGATCACATCGCCGGTCTCGCCATGCACGACGCCGACGCCGGAGATCAGCACATCCAGCTTGCCTTCGATCACCACCCAGGCCTCCACCATATTCTCATGGAAGTGCCCCCAGCTGGTGGGCGGCGGCAGTTGGGTGATGGCGCCGGCGCGGATGACATGCGCGGAATTGTGGCCGTCAAAGGCAAAGTCGCGGCTCTTGCCGCCGTCGGCGGCATATTTGTTGAAATCCAGATAGGGCTGGTTGGGCGGCTCATAACCGCCGGTCGAGGTGATCTTGGCCTTTTCGTAAGTCCAGCCCTTGATAGGGGTCGGCGTCTCGTTTTCCGGATAGGACGGCACTTGGTTGGCCGGGGTGGAGCGGTAAAACACCACCGGCTCGGTTCCGGTATTTTCCATGCAATAGGAAAGCCGCGGCGGCACGTCGAACAGATAGCCCTTGGTGGCGGTGAAAGGCTGCTGGCCGTCGATGGTGATCTTGACCTGGCCGCTATAGATCCAGCCGAAGGTGCGGTCGTCGGCGTAGAACTGGCACTTGGTCTTCTCGCCCGGCGCCAGCGAAATATAATGACCGTCGAAATCGCGCGTCAGCAGCACCGGCTGGTCCCAGCTCTGCTTGCCGGCATGAGCCTTGAGGATATCGGCGACATGCCAGACCGGCTTGTTCTGTCCGGCATAGGGGGATTCCGGCGCCTTGTGCGCCGCCCAGACGATGCGCTCGGGACCCTTTTCGCCGCCCGCTTGCGCCCATGCCGGCGCGGCCGCCAGGACGAGGCCCAGAAGGCTCAAACTCAGCGATTTCATGACCACTCCCCAGATTGTATTTGGTTTTGTTGCCGGGAAGATTGCAGCGGGGGACAAGAAGCGTCAACGTCAGGCACAAACGGGGAGGATGTAATGAGCAGGTGCAGCATCGCGGTTATGGCGCTTTTGGGCGTCCTGATGATTTCCGCCAGCGGCTTTTCGGCACAGGCCGAACAGCAGCTGTGGAAGTTCAACAATCTTTCGCGCATCGGCGGCATGACGCCCAAGGTGGAAGGTTCGCCGCAACTGGTGGATTCCACGGTCGGAAAAGCGGTGCAATTCAACGGCAGCGATACCGCGCTGCTCTTTCCCGGCCGTCCCCTGGTGGGCGCCAAACAATTCACCATCGAAGCCATCTTCCGTCCCGAAGGCGGGGATTTCCAGCAGCGCTGGATGCACATCGCCGAAACCGATCCCAAGACGGGGCTGGACGCCAATCCCGGCGGCACATCCGATCCCAATCCCCGCTTCATGTTCGAAGTGCGGGTAGTGGACGGCCAGTGGTATCTGGATGCCTTCGTCAACAGCGCCGCCGGCAGCAAGGCCCTGATAGATCCCAAAAAGCTGCATCCCATCAACCAATGGTATGCGGTCGAGCAGACCTATGACGGCAAGACCTATCGTTCTTATGTCAATGGCGTGTTGGAGAATGAAGGCGATGTCGCCTTCACCCCGCACGGCCCCGGCCACATCATGGTGGGGGTGCGGATGAACCATGTGAACTGGTTCAAGGGTTCGGTGGCGCAAGCGCGCTTCACCGATCGCGCGCTCAAGCCGGAGGAATTCTTGAAGGCGAAGTAACGCTACTTCGCTTTTTAATTGTCGCTCCGGCTCGCGCCGGCGCTCCGCAGAAAATACATCCCGCCGGGGGTATTGATCGGCAAGGTGACGCCGGTGGCGGTGATGCCGCCGGTCTTTTTGTCCACCTTGAACTCACTGACATTGCCGCCATTCTCGTTTGCCGCAAAAAACCAGTTGCCGGTGGGATCGAAGCGGATGTTGCGCGGCGTCTTCCCGCCGGACGGCACATTCTGCCGACCACTCAACATCCCTGTTTTGGGATCGATGGTGAAGATCGCCACACTGTCATGGCCGCGATTGCCGATATAGAGATGACGCCCATCGGCGGAAATGATGATCTCGGCGGTGGTGTTGTGGGCCTTGGCGTCGTCCGGCACCGTGCCGGTGACCTGGATCTCTTTCAGGGTGCAGCCGTCAATGGCATAGACGCCGACTTCGGAATCCGTCTCGTGATCGACATACAGGAACTTGCCGTCCGGCGTCATTTGCACCCGGCGCGGCCCCGCCCCCGCATGGGTGTTCACATAGGGCGTGTCGCAGGGCGTGATGGACGGCGCCTTGGCGTCGAAATGATAGCTGTAGACCCGGTCCAGCCCCAAGTCGGCGATATACATGAACTTGTTGTCCTTGCTGAACTGGATGCCGTGCTGCTTGGGACCCGGCTGCTTGGGCGACAAGGGCTTGCCGGTATGCTGGTCGACATAAAAGGCCTCGCCCAGCTTGCCGTCCGGCTCCAATTTGTAAGCCGCCAGCGATCCTGAGGTGTAATTCACCGTCACCGCCACCTGCCCCGTGGGATCCACCACCACCTGATTGGGCTGGGCGCCATGCGAAGAGGTTTTGTTGAGGAAGCTCAGCGCGCCGGTTTTTGGATCGATGTGATAGGCGCTGACCCCACCGGCGGTCTCCCAATTCACGGTGTAAAGCGTCTTGCCATTGGGCGCGATCCACAGATGCGCCGGTTGCGGCGTCTCCGCCATCAGGCCCAAGGACTCCACTTTTCCGCTGCCGCTGTCGAAGGTCCAGCCATAGATGCCCTTGGAGGTACCCGCCGTATAACTGCCGACATACAGGAAATATTTGGCAGCAAAGGCCGGCACGGGCGCCAGCAACGCGGCCAGTGCGATAATCCAGACAGGCTTCATTCAGCACCTCCTGATGGTGACGCCGCGATTTTGGTGCCTTGACGGGTAAGGAACGCCATCAAGTCCCGGAATTCATCGGCCGACAGCCGCTTGTCGTAGTCGGTGGGCATGACGCCGCCCGCCTTTATCACGACACTGCGCAAATCGGCCCGGGCGAAGGAATAAAGCTTGCCGTCCAGGCCCATGAACTGGAGCGACCAGGCATCCTGGTTGCGCATCACCCCATCGATCGCCTGTCCGCTTTTGGTCATCACATGAACAGTCTCATTGTCCATGGGCGGCGGCGCGGGCAAGTGCACCCCGCCATCGCCATAGACGCGATGTTCGGCTTTGGTCAATGCGTCGCTGATGGCGGTGGACTTGCGTTCGGCGGCGATATTGGTGAGATCGGGACCGACCACGCTGCCGCGCCCGGAAATGGCATGGCAAGCGCCACAGCCGCCCTTGCCCCAGAACACCGCCTCGCCATGCGCCGGATCGCCCGGCAAGGGACTGTCCAGCGCCGTCCCGCGCAAGGAATGGATGAAGGCGCCGATATCGGCGATGTCGCCATCCGACAGCCGGTTGCCCCAGGCCGGCATGGCGGTACCGGCGATGCCGTTCTTCACGATCGCCATCAACTGGGCGTCACTGCGCGCGCCGCGCATGCTGATGGCGGCGGAGACAATGGCGGGGGCGCGCTCACCCGCCGTGCCGTTGCTGCCGTGACAGGCGGTGCAATGCTGGTCGTAGAGCGCCTTGCCCTGGGCTACCGCTTGCGGCCCCGACGCCGGCTGCTGGGCCAGTGCCGGCATGGCGGCCGGAAGTGCGGTGGCCAGAAGGAGCGCGACAGCGAATCTTTTCACGGCTGGCCTCCCTTTGCGGTTGCCGTGTCCGGCAGACCGAAAGTGAAAATATTGGTGCCGGAGGCAATGGCGAAATATTGCCTGCCGTCCAACATATAGGTGATGGGGCTGGCGGTGATAAAATCGCCGGTATTGAAATGCCACAGCGCCTTGCCCGTCCTGGCATCCAGCATCGCCGCCTGACCATACTGGCCCGGCGCGAACAGCAAGCCGCTGGCGGTGCTCAACAGTCCCGGCCCGTAGTGATTGGAACGTATTTCGGTCACGTCCCACATCCGCTTGCCGGTCATGGGATCCATGGCGCGGATATGGCTGACCCAGCGATGGCTCTCCTCGGGACTCTCGATATAGCTGGTGCCCGCTCCCGGCGTGACGCTGGAGCGGAAATTCACCCCGCATCCTTCCACCGCGTGGAAATAAAGCCAGCCGGTCACGGGACTGTAGGTGGCCGACGGCCAGTTGGTGGCGCCCGCCGTGGAGGGACAAGTGAGCGTGCCCTTGATCGAAGGCTTGGCGCCGTCGCCGGCCAGGATGGGCCGGCCCTCCGGCGAAAGGCCGGTCGCCCAGTTCATGTCATCGATGAAGGAATTGCCGCGCAGGAATTTTCCGTTGGTGCGGTCCAGCAGATAGAAGAAACCGTTGCGGTCGGCATGCATCAACAGCTTGCGCTTCTGACCCTGGTAATTGGTATCCACCAGCACCTGGCTGCCGCTGGTGGCGTCCCAGTCATGCTGGTCGTGCGGCGTGGTCTGGAAATGCCATTTGAGCTTGCCGGTATCGACATCGATGGCGACGATCGAGTCGCTGTAGAGATTGTCGCCCTCGCGCACTTCGTTAGAATAGGGCGGATTGGGCTGGCCGGTTCCCCAGATGATCGCATTCTGCTCCGGATCGAAGGAGCCGCTCATCCAGATGGCGCCGCCGCCTTCCTTGGTATTGCCGGACCAACTCTTGTATTCCGGATCTTCGGGGCGCGGAATGGCGTGCCAGGTCCACAGATGCTTGCCGGTTTTGGGATCGTAGGCCTGGATATAGCCGTCGGGCTGATCGAGAACACCCACAATCAGCTTGTCCTTGGCGATGTAGGGGCTCATGCCGGACAGGCGCCGCCCGCCATCGACGGCCACGTCCCACACCACACCGCCGGAGCGGGCATCCAGCGCCACCAGATGGGCATCGGTGGTGGCGACAAAAACCTTGTTGTCATAGACGGAGGTGCCGCGATAGGCGGCGGTGGAAGCGGGGGGGCGCTGGTAGCGCCAGATCACATTGCCGCTGCGGGCATCGATCGCGTCCACCCGGTTGTATTGCGCGATATACATCACGCCGTCCTTGACCACGGGCGTCATCTCCAGCTCGCGCGAACCGGAGACGTGATAGACCCACCTCACTTGCAGCAGATGGGCGTTGGCGGGCGTGACCTGCTTCAAGGGCGAATGGCGCTGGGAATTGTAGCTGCCGGGATAAACCGCCCATTCGCCCGGCGCCGACGGACCTGGGTTGTTGATGGAGGGTTGCGCCAAAACAGGCAGGGTCAAAAGCACAAGCCCCGGCAGAAACAGGCGTTTGAGGCCCATGGCATTTCCCCTTTTTGCAGCCACTAGAGCAAAAAAGAGGGCAAGTGGAAAGTTCAGGCGGCGGCGGGCAGTTTGCCGCTCAACCGCGCGCCCAGGCCCAAAAGGCCGGGCGCGGCGCCGATCACCGCCCGTCCGGCGAACCGTCCGGCGCCGCTCATCGCCAGATGCGCGAACAGCGAGGCGGCGCGGATGCGCGGCGCGAAACGCCGCTTCCATTCCCGCTCATAAACTTCGCTGCGATGCGAGATCAGCAACTTGGCCAGCAGGCCGGAGGATTGGATCGCCATGCTGATGCCTTCGGCGATCACCGGATGGGCTTCGCCGGCGATATTGCCGGTGAAGAAGATATTGCCGTCCCGCAGGTGCCGGATGCCGGGATGGATGGGGCCGGTGGAAAGAAAATGTCCGTCAGGCACCGCGCTTTCCAGCGCCAGGCGCACGCCTTTGGTGGTCTCCATGATATGCGCCAGCACCGCCTCGCCCGCCTTGCCGCCATGACGCGCGCGCACCCGTGCCAGCGCGTCACGGCGGATGCAGCAGGACAGCGAGACCCGGCCGCCATCGCTTTGCACCAGCCCGCCATAACCGCCGGGAAACGCCAGAAGCGGCATCAGCCCCGCCGGCAAGGCGGCGTGCAGGAAATGCGCCTTGAAGGCGAACAGATCGGACGGCGCCGCGTCGCGAGCGGCGGCAAAAACGCCTTTGCTGTTCCAGGAGCCGCAGGCCGCGATCACCATGCGGCTGGTGATGGCGCGCCCGCCATTCAGCAGACAGCGATAGTCTTCGCCTTCGCGCCGCAGGTCCATGATTTCGGCCGGTTGAAACAATTCGGCCCCCGCGGCAATCGCGGCATCACGCAACAGCGTGTCCAGATGCTCGCGGCCCAGCGCCCTGCCCCAGACTTGCTGACGCGGCGCGATCAGCATGGCCTTGCCGGCCCAGGCGCCGATGTGCGTCACCGCCGGCCCGGCGGCGGCCAGGAAGGGCGCGGCGATGCCACAAGTCTCCAGCACCGTCATGGTGGGAGCGGAGATGAATTCGCCGCACACTTTGCGTCTGGGGAATTCCGTCTTCTCCACCAACGCCACGCGCCATCCGGCTTGCGCCAACAGCCGCGCCGCCGCCGAACCGGCCGGACCGGCGCCGATGATGGTTGCGTCAAAGGACATGGGCCTGAAACAGATGGGTGAAGGCTAAAGCGGATTGTTCGCGCAAGCGCCAGGCTGAAGCTTGTGGCCACAGCGCCGACAATTCCGCATCCCGGAAACCGGCGCGCACGCTGGCCTTGGCGTCATGACGGCTGACGTCATTGGCGCCCAGGGCGAACACCAGCCGCGCGCCCAGAAGCGCAAGCGGCGAGCGGCGCGGCTCGCAGGCGACAAAGGCCTTGGTCCGGGCCGCCACCAGCGCCAGCAACCGCCGCAGCGCCCCGTCATCGAAATGATGCAGGAACAGGTTGGCCGTCACGATATCCGGCGCGATGGCCGGCAGGGTTTCGAAAATATCGCCGGTCAGGCTTTCGCACCGCCAGCCCAGCGCGGCAAACTGGGCGCGGGTGCCGGTGCTGACGACAGGTTTGCGATCGGCGATCACCACCGTCACGCCCGACCAATCTTTGGGCCGGCTTCCGGCCAGGCGCTTGGCCACGCTCAGCATGAAACGGCCATCCCCGCCGCCCAGGTCGGCCAGGATTTTGGGCGCCGGATAATCCGACAACGCCTTGGCCATGACCGCGCTTTGGCGCATCACCGCATTGATCAGCACCAGATCGCGGCGGGAGCGGATCGCCCGCGGGTCTTCGGGCGCCAGAACATCCAGGATTTCCTGGGTCAGCACCCGCCCGTCCATATCATGCCGCCATGCGGAACATCATGGTCTCCGCCACCAGGCCGGGACCGAACGACATGGCGCAGCCATTCTGACCGGTATTTTGGCCAGCCGCGCCCTGGCGCATGATGCGATCCAGCACGAACATCACCGTGCCCGAGGACATGTTGCCATAGTCGTTCAGCACCGAGCGGGAAGCGGCGAGCGCTTCGGGCGGCAGGCCGAACGCCTGCTCCACCGCATCCAGTACCGTGCGTCCGCCGGGATGCACGGCCCACAATTCGATGTCATTGGCGCCGCCCAAAATATCGTCACGCGCTTCGGTCAGCGCGGTGCGGATGGTGCCCGGCACCTTGCCCGACAGCACCATGTCGAAGCCCTGGTCGCGGATGTTCCAGCGGATCAACTCCTTGGTCTGGGGCACCAGCGCGGCGCGGAAGGATTTGATCTCCACCCCCACCGGATCGGCCGAGACCAAGGCGGCGGCGCAGCCGTCGGCGAACAACAGGAAGGACAGAATCTCCTCCAAGTCCGCGGTCTCATGCAGATGCAGGGTGCAAAGCTCCAGGTTCAGCGCCAGCACCCGCGCGCCGGGCTCCGAGCGCACGATATGGCGGGCCAGCTTCAATGCATTGATCGCGGCATAGCAGCCCATGAATCCCACCATGGTGCGCTCCACCGTGCTGGGCAGTCCGCAACGCTCCACCAGCGCCAGATCGATGCCAGGCGCGGACAGGCCGGTGCAGCTGGTGACCACCACATGGGTGATGCGGGAGCGGTCCTCGCCCGCGAGAAGCTTCTCGGCGGTTTGTACCGCCAGTCCCGGGGCGCAAGCCTCGAACTTCTTCATCCGGGCGGCGGTGTCGGGAAAGCTGCCGGCGCGATAGAAGCCCTCGGTATCCGCCACTTCTCCGCCAGGGTCCGGCTGGACATAGGAATAGCGGTGGGCGATGCCACTGCGGTCCGCCATGCGGTTGAACAGCCCCAGGCTGCGCTTGTCGTCCTTGAGCATAAACTGCCCGAAGCGCAGAAAGGCTTCATGCACGTCATGCGGCGGATTGGCGGTGGCGATGCGGTTGATGAAAGCTTTGGTCATTGCACCATCCATGAGAGCGGGCCATGAAAGCTGGCCATTACGGGTCGGCCATTAAGAGCGTCGCAGGCAAGCAGCCGCTGGAGGAAACGCTCCAGCATAGAAAAGACGCAGCCTGCCCGGCACTTATTCCCGCCGCGGGCGGGAATTAAATGCGGCTCCGCCCGGGGCGTTACCCGAGGGGTGTCACCAAAGGTGAACACGCTCCGCCGGGGGCAGATAGTATTTTTCCCCCGCTTTCACATCGAAACCGTCATACCACGCATCCTGATTGCGGGTCGGGCCGATCACCCGGAACTCCGCCACGGTATGCTCATTGGACATGGTCTGGGTGCGGATGGCGCTGTCACGCATCTTGGTGCGCCACACCTGGCCAAAGGATAAAAACAGCCGCTGGTCGCCGGTATAGCCGTCGATCACCGGCGCCGGCTTGCCTTGCAAGGACAGGTGATAGGCCTTGAGCGCAATCGCCAGCCCGGCATTGTCGGCGATATTCTCGCCCAGCGTGTTCTTGCCGATCACATGCAGGCCGGGCAGCGGCTCATAGGAGTCGTACTGCTTCACCAGGGCGGCGGTGCGGGCGTCGAAATTGGCCCGATCCTCCTTGGTCCACCAGTCCTGGAACACGCCCTTGCCGTCATACTTGCTGCCCTGGTCGTCGAAACCATGGCTGATCTCATGGCCGATCACCGCGCCGATGGCGCCGTAATTCACCGCATCGTCGGCGTTGGGATCGAAGAAGGGCGGCTGCAGGATGGCGGCCGGAAAAACGATCTCGTTGAAGGAAGGATTGTAATAGGCATTGATGGTGGACGGCGTCATGCCCCACTCGGTCTTGTCGACCGGCTTGTTGATGCGGACGACGTCGCGGTTCCATTCAAACATGCCGGCGCGCTGGGCATTGCCCACCGGATCGTCGGCCGCCACCCGGAGCGCGGTGTAGTCGCGCCACTTGCTGGGATAGCCGATCTTGGGGGTGAATTGATGGATCTTTTCCAGCGCCTTGCCGCGGGTTGCCGCTCCCATCCAGTCCAAGGTCTGGATGTCCGCCTCATAGGCCTTGAGCAGATTGGAGACCAGCAGGTCCGCCTTGGCCTTGGCGTCGGGCGGGAAATAGCGCGCCACATAGAGCTTGCCCATCGCCTCGCCCATCTGCTGGTCCAGCAGATGCATGGCGCGGGTCGGGCGGTCGAGCTGCTTGGTGCGTCCCGTCAGGACCGTGCCATAGAAGGAGAAGGCCAGATCGTCGAACCGTTTGGGCAGATAGGGCGAGAAAGTGTGCAGATAATGCACGGTCAGATAATCCCGCCAGGTCGAGACCGGCGTGTTCTTGAAGATGGTGGCCAACGGCGCGAAAGCGGACTTTTCCGCCACAATGACATAGCGCTCGCTGCCATCGGGCTTCTTGAACGGAATGGCGCCTTCCGACAGGAAAGCATCCCACTCGAAATCCGGCGCCAGGGTCTTTAGCGATGACACCGGCATGGGATTGTACACCTTGTCTTCGTCGCGGCGGTCGGCGCGGTTCCACGATACTTTGGCGATCTCGGTTTCCAGCGCCAGCACGCGGTCGGCGCGGGCTTGAACATCGCTCATCCCGGCCAGGCTCATCATGTCGGCCAGATATTTGCGATAGGCGTCCCGGGTTTTGACGATCGCCTCGTCATTGGAGAGATAATAGTCGCGGTCGGGCATGCCCAGGCCCGACTGGCCGAGATTGACCGAGTAATTGTCCGGATTCTTGTCATCCACCCCGACGCCGATATTGTAGATGCTCATGGTGGAGAGCCTGACCGAGCCCATGGCATGGGCGACATCGTCCAGGGTCTTCAGGCCGGCGAGATAGTTGAGGTCCTTTCGCACCGACATCAGCCCGCGGTTCTCGATCGCCGTGGTGTCGACAAAGGCGTCATAAAGGTCACGCAATTTGCGCTGTTCCTCCGACAGGCGGTTGTCGGGAGTCTTTTTCAAATCGGCGACGATGGTTTTCAGCCGCTCTTCGCTCAAGATCTGCAGATCCTGGAACGAACCGGTGGAGGAACGGTCGGCGGGAATCTCGGCCGTCTTCAGCCAGCCGCCATTGACATGCAGGAAGAAATTGTCGCCCGGCTTGACCGCCTTATCCAGCGAGGTGAGGTCCACGCCCCACTTGCCGAATTTGGGCGCGGACTGCGCCAGGACAGGACTGGCGGCCAGCAGCAGGCCGCAAGCAAAGGTCAAAAGACGGGGCATGGTTTTTCTCCCAAAGTCGCTCAAGTCTAAGGCGCGGATTGCGGCTTTTCCACGGGCAGAGGCTTTTCCACAATGACCCCGGGGGCGATGTTCTTGCCATCGCCTGCCTTGGTCATGGCCACGGTCACCACCCGGCCCGGCACCAAAAGGCTCTTGTCGCCCACCGTCAGGGCCGAAACCGGCGTGTCCGCCGGCACGGCGATGGCGGCGTCCGCCTCACAGGCCAAGGCGCTGGCATAAGCGGGCGGCGAAGCCCTGCCCTCGCAGACCGTGCGTCCCGCCCCGGCTCCGGACAGCATGGCGCCGCGATAATGCAATGTCAGGCCGCCATCGGACTTGGCCTTGTTGTCCTTGTCCGCCGGTTTGACCTCGCGCACCGTGCCATTGACGATCAGCCGGCCGGCCTCGGAAAAACGCCCCTCGCCGCTGCCGCGCAAGGCCGGCGCATAGAGATAGACGTCCTGGGCGCGCAGATTGCCATTGCTGTCCTCAACCGCCGCGCCGGCATAGTCCCCGGGCTTGATGGCGGCAAAATCAGTGCGCTGCGAAGCGACATAACGGGTTTCGGGCAGGATCGAGACGGTGAGACTGGCCTGCGGGGCCGGCTTGGCGCCCAACAGTTTCGATAAAGTGCTGGGCTGCGACGCCGCGACCGGGACGGGCTCCAGAGTCATCACCTGGCCGTCAAAGGCCGTGAGTTTGGCCTTCAACCGGACCACCGGCTCGGCCGCGAAGGCTTGCGCCGACGCGCAGAGAAACAGGAACAGAAAGACAGGTTTCAACAAACGGATTTCAGTGTCTGGGCTTCTGGAACTTGAGCATGAACTGATTGGTCTTGCCGCGAATGTCGTTCTCGAACACCCGCTTGGTGCCGTCATCGCTGGAGGTATTCAGGTCCTTGCCTTCCGCCACCAGCTTGAAGCCGGCCGCTTCCACCTCCTTCTTGACGGTGGATTCCTTGATGCGGTGAAGCGTCTCGGTGACGTCGTCGCCCGCCGTCTCCGCCGCCTTGTGGTCGATGATGACGTAATAGCCGCCGGGTTTCAGCGACTTGAACACCGCCTTGTTCACTTCGTTCACGTCCATCGCATACTGCTTGTTGTGCATGTCGTGATAATTCTGCGACGTCCACACCACATCCACCGGCTCCGGTGTGACGAACTGGGGCAAGGGTCCGTGGATCACGCCCAGATTTTTGTAGGTCTGCTTGAGGTCGGCGAACTGGTTGTCGGGATCCTTGCCCTGGCTCTTGAGGCGGGCGTCATACTGGACGCCGAAATAGGCATAGACCCGGCCATTGGGTTCCACGGCGCGGGCGAAAATGCGGGTGAAATAGCCGCCGCCCGGCAGCATATCCACCACCACCTTGCCCGGCGTGATGCCGGCAAAGGCCAGCATCTCCGCCGGCTTGCGGTTTTCATCGCGCTTGGTGTCGTCCGCCGGACGGGCGCTGTCGGCCACAGCGGCCAGCATCTGCTTGCTGGGCGCCGCCAGGACGATGGCGGAGGATGCCAGCAAGGCCGTCGCCGACAGAAACAGAACTGCGCGTTTCATGATCCTTCTCCCCAGATTTTGCCTGTTGTCCTAAAACCCCGGCAGGGCTCAATTATGTCTTTCCGAATTGTCATCCTTCATGCGGGCGCCGTCATTCGGGCCGGATGGGATAGCCCGGTTCCTGCTTGGAGGCGTGGATCACCAGCGAGCTCTTGACGCTGGCGACATTCTTTTCCGCCGTCACCACATTGGTAATGAAGCTTTGGAAAGCCGACAGATCGCGGGCCACGCATTTGAGGATGAAATCCACCTCGCCCGACAGCATGTGGCATTCGCGCACTTCCGGCCAGCGCCGGGCGCTTTCCTCGAAATGCTTGAGATCGCCGTCCTTCTGGCTGGAAAGGCCGACAAAGACAAAGCCGGTGACTTCGAAACCCAGCGACTTGCCGTCCAGCTCGGCATGATAACCCTTGATGAAGCCGGCTTTCTCCAGGGCGCGGATGCGGCGCAGACAGGGCGGCGCGGTGATCTTGGCCCGGCGGGACAGCTCGACATTGGTGATGCGGCCATTGGCTTGAAGCTCGGCCAGGATGCGCAGGTCGATGGCATCCAGCTTGCGATTGTCCACGGAAGATCCTGCAATGGCGGCAGCCCGGTTTCTAACGCGGCGGCGCGTTTCGCGCAATAATATTTCTCGAATCGCGTAAGATATGGTCAGAAGTGTGCGCCCAAAAGCTGCCCCATAACCTTATGCACCGGCTTGGCTTTTGATCCGGCTTGACGGAACCCTTTGCCATTACGATATGACATGGCCAGTCCCGCGAAAGCCGCAACGCAATGACCCCCAATCACGCCAAACATTCCAAAGTCGTCATCCTGGGCAGCGGCCCGGCCGGCTGCACCGCCGCCATCTATGCCGCCCGCGCCATGCTGGAGCCGACCTTGATTTCCGGTATCCAGCCGGGCGGCCAGCTCACCATCACCACCGAAGTGGAGAACTATCCGGGCTACGCCGAAGCCATTCAGGGGCCCTGGCTGATGGACCAGATGCAGGAACAGGCCAAGGCGCTGGGCACCAAATTCGTCAGCGACACCATCGCCAAGGTGGATCTGTCGCGGCGTCCCTTCACCCTGATGGGCGACAGCGGCGACCTCTACACCGCCGATACGCTGATCATCGCCACCGGGGCTAGCGCCAACTGGCTGGGCCTGCCCAGCGAAAGCCAGTTCCAGGGCTTCGGCGTCTCGGCCTGCGCCACCTGCGACGGCTTCTTCTTCCGCGGCAAGAAAGTGGCGGTGGTGGGCGGCGGCAATACCGCGGTGGAGGAAGCCCTGTTCCTCACCAATTTCGCCGACCAGGTCACCTTGGTGCACCGCCGCGATTTCCTGCGCGCCGACAAGACCAACCAGATGCGGCTGAACGCCAACCGCAAGATCAATGTCCTCTACGACACCCAGGTGGTGGAAGTGCTGGGCAGCGCCAATCCCAAAAGCGTCACCGGCGTCCGCTTGAAGAACACCATCACCGGCTCGCTGCATGACCAGGCCGTGGATGGCGTGTTCATCGCCATCGGTCATTCTCCCGCCACCAGCCTGTTCCAGGGCCAGCTGGAGATGGACGATAGCGGCTATATCAGGACCGCGCCGGACTCCACCCACACCTCGGTGGCGGGCGTGTTCGCGGCCGGCGACGTCAAGGACAAGATATTCCGCCAGGCGGTGACCGCCGCCGGCATGGGCTGCATGGCGGCGCTGGAAGCCGAGCGCTTCCTGGCGGGAGCACATCAAGGGGATTTGTCGCTGAGTGCGTGAGGGAACGCGCCGAAGGGGGACGACCATGGATTGGGACAAGCTTCGCATCTTTCACGCCGTTGCCTCGGCGGGAAGCTTCACCCATGCCGGCCAGAGCCTGGGCCTGTCGCAGTCGGCCGTCAGCCGCCAGATCAGCGCGCTGGAAGAGGAAATCTCCACGCCTTTGTTCCAGCGCCATGCCCGCGGCCTGACCCTGACCGATGAAGGCGAGCTTTTGTTCACCGCCGTCACCGATGTGCTGGGACGGCTGGCGGCGGCGGAAGAGGCGCTCAAGAATGTTCATGACTCCCCGCGCGGAGCGCTGAAGATCACCGCCAGTCACGGCATCGGCGCCTATTGGCTGTTGCCGCGGCTGGGCGAATTCCTGGCGCAATATCCCGATGTGGAAGTGCATCTGGTGATGGACGACAAGGAACTCGACCTGGCCCAGCGCGAAGCCGACCTGGCGCTGCGCATGCGCGCGCCGGTGCAGGCCGACCTGATCCAGCGCAGACTGTTCACCGCGCATTATCATATGTATGCCGCCAAGAGTTATCTGAAGGACCGCGGCACGCCCAAGTCGCTGGAAGAAATTCCCGACCACACCATCATCGTCTATGGCGAGACGGCGGCGCCGGAAATCCGCGACATCAACTGGCTGCTGGAAATGCACAAGAAACACGTCCAGCCGGGCTCACGCGGCCACATCATCCGCATCAACAACATCACCGGCATCTTGCAGGCGGTGGAAGCGGGCTTGGGCATCGGCGTGGTGCCGGACTATGTCGCCGCCCAGCATCCGCAACTGGAGCGGGTGCTGCCGGATGTGGCGCCGCTGGGCTATGACGTGCACCTGGTCTATGCCGATGCGTTGCGCCAATCCAAGCGGGTGGCGGCGTTCCGCGACTTTGCCGTCAAAAGCGCCAAGGACTGGCAGTATTAGCCACTGACCGGCCCGCAGCCGGCGAAAGCCGGCGGGCCTGAAGCGGCAGGTGGGAACGGGTTGCCAGCTGCCGCATTTCACATTTGCTATCGGTATGGGAGCGTGTCCTTGGCAGAACAACCGGCCAGACCGGGCAGCCCGGGCTATTTCCGGGAAAAGGCCAAGGAGATGCTCAAACAGGCCGAGGCGGCCCCCGACGGCATCGCCCGCGCCCAATTCCTGGTCCTGGCCGAGCAATGGCGGCGGCTGGCCGAAACCATCGAACATCCCCATTGGTAGAAAGACCCGGCTCGCGCCCGGGCGCCAAGAACGATATATCCGCCCCCTGAGTCAGGGGAGCCAGGACATGTTCCGCAAGATTCTTGTTGCCCAGGGTGGCGGTCCCACCGCCGTGATCAATCAATCCTTGGCCGGGATTGCCCTTGAAGCCCGCAAGCAGGCCGGGATTGGCGCCGTCTATGGCGCCTTCCATGGCGTGCGCGGCATCATCAACCAGGACTTCACCGATCTCAGCCGGGAGACGGAAGGGGATCTGGAGAAAGTCGCGGCGACACCCGCCGCGGCGCTGGGCTCGACCCGCGACAAGCCCGACCGCAAATATTGCGAGGATATTTTCCGGGTGGTGCGGGCGCATGACATTGGCGCCTTCTTTTATATCGGCGGCAATGACAGCGCCGACACGGTGCGCATCGTTTCGGAATTCGCGCAGGCCGCGGGTTATCCCCTGCGCTGCATCCATGTGCCCAAGACCATCGACAATGACTTGATGGTCAATGACCATACGCCGGGCTTTCCCTCCGCCGCCCGTTTTGTCGCCCAAGCCTTCATGGGCGCCGATCTCGACAACCGGTCCTTGCCCGGCGTCTATCTCGGGGTGGTGATGGGCCGCCATGCCGGATTTCTCACCGCCGCCGCCGCCCTGGCCCGGAGCGCGGCCGATGACGGCCCGCATCTGGTCTATCTGCCGGAACGGGTCTTCAACCTGGAGTCCTTCTTCCAGGATGTGAAGCGCACCATGGAGCGGCATGGCCGTTGCGTGGTGGCGGTGTCCGAAGGCATTGCCGATGCCAAGGGCACGCCCATCGCCACCACCTTGACCGCGCATATCCAGAAGGATGCCCATGGCAATGTCGAACTGGGCGGCGGGGCGCTGGCGGATTATCTGGGCAAGGCGATCAAGGACACGCTGGGCCTCAAGCGGGTGCGCGGCGACACCTTCGGCTATGTGCAGCGCAGCTTTGCCGGCTGTGTCTCGGACGTGGATCAGAGGGAAGCGCGCGCCGCGGGCGAAAAGGCGGTCCAGTTCGCGCTGGGCGAAAACCGCGACGGATCGGTCACCATCCATCGCGCCGCGGCGTCCGCCTATTCCGCACGCTATGAATTCACGCCCCTGGAGGAATTGGCGGGCAAGACGCGGCACATGCCGGACGCCTTCATTGCCGCCAACGGCTCGGACGTGACGGAAGCCTTCCGCGCCTATCTGGCGCCGCTGTTGGGCTCGGGCCTGCCGGTGATCCAGCGCCTCAAGCGCTATCCGGTGACGGCGGTTTCCTCCTAGAGACCGCCGGTGAAAAGCCGGCTAGCCCGGTGTAAGCTGCGGCGGTTCGGGGAATAGGGGCGATCATGAAAAAGACCAAATGGGCGATGGGATTCTGCATAGGCGTTGCCGCCTGCCTGCTGGGCAACGCCCAGGCGGCGCCGTCCTATCCGGTGGTTCAGGGCAAATACTACAAGTTCGAGAAGATCGCCGACGGCGTCTATTACGCCACCGCCGAATATAACGGCACCGAATTTCCCTTCGGCAGCAATCCTTTCTTCGGCGCCAATCTGGTGGTGATCGTCAACACCGATGACGTGCTGGTTGTCGATACCGGCACCACGCCCCGCTCGGCGCGCGCCTTTGTCGCCGACATCAAGCGGCTGACCGACAAACCGGTGCGGACGGTGGTCAACACCCATTGGCACTATGACCATACCGACGGCAATTCCATCTTCGGACCGGAGGTGCAGATCATCGCCCATGACTATGTCCGCCAGCAGCTGGCAACCTTCGATGTCCTGCACAACGAGCCGTTCCGTAGTTCGACGCGCAACGCGCCACAGGCGATGATCGACCGTTTCAAGAAGCAGGCCGCCGCCGCCAAGGACCCCAAGGAAAAAGCCGCCCTGGAAAAGAAGCTCGCCGATACCGAGGCCGCGGCCAAGGAATTCGTCCAGGACATCAAGGCGATCAAGCCCACGCCGCCCAATGTGACCTATAAGGACAAGCTTGTGCTTCATCGCGGCGGCCGCGAGATCGATCTTCTGTTCCTGGGCCGGGGCCATACCGCCGGCGACACCGTGGTCTTTCTCCCTGCGGAGAAAATCGCCTGCACCGGCGATCTGATGGAAAGCCGCATCGCCTTCATGGGCAGCGCCTATTTCGATGAATGGCTGAAGACCCTGGATGCCCTCAAGCGGCTGGACTTCACCACCGACCTGCCGGGCCATGGCGCGCCGTTCACCGGCAAGAAACTGATCACCGCGTTTCAGTCCTATCTAACCGATATCCTGGCCCAGGCGGCCAAGCTGCGCGCCCAGGGCGTTTCCGCCGACGACGCCGCCAAGCGGGTGGACCTCAGGTCCCATGCCAAGGATTTTCCCGATATCGAGGATGTGGGCGCGGAAGTGCGCGGGGTGCGCCGGATCTATGCCTGGATGGACGAACAGGGACACAAGTGATCGCCGGGCGCTTGACGCACGCATCGCCTCCGGGAACCCGAAAAATCGTCCGTAGACGTCATATAATCTTCACCTGTTCGCGATAGCGTAAAATTGACTTTGCGCCTAATGCTGTGATTCGGGCGTGTCGGCTTGAAACAGCCGCGGCAACGGAGTGTGTTATGCTTTACGGAAGCCTCGTCGGCTCGGAGCATTCTGCGGCATCGGGATCAAGACCCGGCCCGGCCTGGTGGTATCGGGCCCAAGCGTTTTTTCGCAACCTCTGGCACGCCATCCAGACAGGCGCCAAATTCCGGAACCACTGACCTGGCCCGTCCGCCATGGCGGTCATCGGCGCGCCGCTTTGCCGTTCCTGTAATTCTTAGTGTTTGAGAAAACCGCCGGCCAGTCCGGTCAGTCCGCTCATAATGTCCTGTTCACTGCCGCAATGTGAAAGGACCTCCTGAACCTTGTCTACGGGAACTCCGTGTTCCGCCGCCACCGCCTCCAGGGCTTCAACCTTGGCAACGCCCGTCTGGTTCAATTTCGTCTGAAGACTGGCGCTCATGGATTGAACCGTCTCGGGCGGTATGCCCACTTTGCCAGCAATTTCCGTGCAGCGGCTTTCGAGTTCGTCAAAAAGGCCCATGGCATTCTCCATCCTAGGCACACCTGGAAATCCTATCAGGCAGAGGCAAGGGATTGGAGTCCGCATTTTTGTTGCCAATGGCAATGGGCAGGCTCACCATGAGGACCTGACCTAACCCTGGAGGTCCACGATGCGTCTTGTTATCGCCGCTTCGATTATTCTCCTGACAGTTCCCGCCTTCGCGCCAGTCGCCCAAGCCGACACCATGAAGAATTGCGCGGCAAACTGGAAAGCCATGTCGGCGGCCGACAAGGCAAAGACGAACTATAAGGACTATTCGTCCAGCTGCTTAAAAGGAGGAGCCGCTCCCACCGCAACGCCCGCTGCTGCCGCTCCAAAGGCTGCGGCTGCACCGGTTCCGGCTGCGACGGCGAAGACCGCCAGCGTTACTCCGGCTGGTGCGCCACCAGCGGGAGCGACCGGTCTGTGCAAGGATGGAACCTATACAATGTCGAAGTCTCACTCCGGGGCCTGTTCGCACCACAAGGGCGTCGCCAAGTGGCTCTAGATCGTTAGTTGCTACAGACCGCAAGGATCGATGCCTTGGCGGTGTGCGGTCCTCACCGGTCTTGCCAGTGGGCGCGCTGAGCCCTTGAATCGGGTGCCGCAAGCCGGCTCAGGCAACGCCAAGAATGGGAGCGCGACAATGCGAGGATTGTGCGGAATCCCACTGGTCTGCCTGTCGATCTGCGCGGGCGCAGTCCTGGGTGCTTTATCGCCAATGCCCGCCCGCGCCGAAACCGCGTGCGAGAGGGCGCCGCAATGTGCTTTCTGGCTCAGGCACGGAAGCCAGGGGACCGACTGGATGATCCCATTTCCGCCCTTCCGCATCATCGGCAACATCTATTTCGTCGGCACCAAGGATCTCGGGACTTATCTGATCGTCACGCCCAAGGGCAACATCCTGATCAATCCCGACTTCGACGCCAATGTCCCGATGATCAAGGACAGTATCGCGAAATTGGGCCTCAAATATGCCGACACCAAGATCCTGCTGATCAGCCATGCCCATTCCGACCACAATGGCGGCGCCGCCCAGGTCATCAAGGACACGGGTGCCATGTATGAGGTGATGGCGCCGGATGCTTCCGTGGTGGAAACCGGCGGCAAGACCGACTTCAACTATGGAAAGATGCCAGGCGGCCTTTATCCCGCGGCGCATGTGGACCGCGTGCTGCATGACGGCGACAAGGTGGAGCTGGGGGGAACGGTGCTGACCGCGCTGCTGACGCCGGGCCATACCAAGGGCTGCACCACCTGGACCATGACGGCCAGGGAAGGCGGCAAAGACTACAATGTGGTGATCGTCGGCAGCCCCAATATCAATTCTGGCTACAGGCTGGTCAACAATGCGGATTATCCGCAGATCGCCGACGATTACCGCAAGACCTTCCAGAAACTGAAGTCTCTGCACACCAATATCTTCCTGGGCGCGCACCCCGATTATTTCAACGGCGAAGCCAAGTATGCGCGGATGAAGGCGGGGGGCCCCAACCCCTTCATAGACCCAGAAGGCTACAAGTCCTATATCGCCGAGCGTCAGGCTAACTTTGAAAAGACCCTGGCGCAGCAACAGGCAGAGGGCCGCAAGTAGGGCGAGCCTGCCGAGCTAAGATTTCCGGTCATCGCGCACGATCTCACCGCCCTTCATCACGAAATCGACGTTTTCAAGGGTGGCCTAATTTGCGTCATGGGGTGGCCTAATTCGGCCCGAAACCAGCCAGTACCGGGTCTTGAAACGGGACAAAGCCGTATTATGTCTTCTGTGCCGCCTCCTCTCCCCCCGGATGGCGGTTTGACCCCGCTCTCCTCCCCCTTGAGCGAGGTTTCCTGGCCGGCGGAGCGCCCTAACAGGCAGCTTCGCCGGTCATTTTCTTTTGGCGGGTCTCTGGCGGCGCGCCAGGGGAAACATGGGCGTGCCGGCCCTGCCACTGACAAGACTGTCGACCTTGGCAGTGGCGCCTGCGGGAGCAGTCGCGGCTGAAAATCTTAGGCCAATTTAACCTACGAACCCACTGGCTTCGGTCTCACTTCCGAAACGCGCCAGCGTCGCCAACTCGACCTCAAGCGCATACGCGCGTAAACTTGGAATAATGGCTTTGGCTACGTCTTTGCGTGGGTGCTCCACGAAAGTCGCGGGCAAGAATTCATCGGACGGCATCAACTTCGACCGAAAATCGTATGCCAGTAATTTTCGAATTCCCGCAGCCGACAGACAGTACGCCCATGCACCGTAACTGTATCCAGGCCTGACAAAGCCACGGCCGGCAGGTAAATCCTGTTGCCGCTTGCTGCGCGCAAGATATAGCAAATCCCATTTGCCATCCAAATTATATAGATCGGAAATGGTAGCTCTTATCTGTTTGAAATCGCATTTAAGAGACACGTCGTCTTCAAAAATGACGCAAAAGTCCGTGCCGCGCCTTGCTGCGTCTTCCCAGCAGGACAGATGATTTAGGGCGCATGCGATCTCGCCGAATTTAAGGGGCCTAGCCCACCATTTGAATTTTGAATTGGATTGCCAATTGAACAATCCCAGCTTTGCAAGATCGGCCGCATTCATATTTTGGAAATCATAACCGCCCCCGACCGTGAATGACCAGATCGGCTGCTCGCCTTCCGGAAACTGCTTCAGAATGTGGGAATGACGCTCGGTTAGCCGTGGGATTGAAACGACATAGATGCGTGACATCGGCCGGTTTTCGTGTCTGCCCTGAAGAAGCCGGCGGGCGAGATGAACAGCCGAATACCGGTAATACCTCAGCTTGAATTGTAATCGCGTCAGCAAGCGTCTTGGGCTTGGCATCACCTGCGCTCCATGGCCAATGTGTGAGGATTCGCTCGATGCAAACTGCGCTATGCCTTCCACGCTATAATGGCTAAATCACTGAATTGTCCGAGATTGCGACCAAGCCGAAGGAGACGAGCTCGAGCAGAATCTTCTCGGCGGGCAGTTGCGGATGCCGTGAACAGAGTTCGCTGAACCGCGCCTTGCGGCACCCCATAAGGTCTCGAAACATGGGAAGGTAATCGAGGCTGAAGGCAAACTCGTTGCCCATCGACTGGAAATTGAACTGTGCGCCGAATTCTCTCACGACGACGTGCCGCGGTGGCAACCAGTGGACCCAGGCATGCGCGGCGACAGCCTCGTTCTCCGGCGCCCAGTTCCAGGGCAAGCTGAGCCGGTTCCGGACAGGGGCGCTAGCGTCTATCTTCTCGGCCAGTGATTTCACAGTTAGTCCGCGCAGCTTCTTGTCCACCACGTCGCGCAAGTCCGACATATAGCGCCGTTGCTCCGCTTCCGACGCGAACCGCGGCAGTGGCGTGCGCACAAGCTCATCTTCCCGAAGCTCGCTCAGCACGGTGTTCAGCACCGTGATGCCGTTGGTCGCATGAAGGCTGATCGAAACGTGCAGGGTTGGGCCGCTGACCGCCAGCGCGTCGTGCCACCAGCCGCCGGGAATATAGAGAAGATCCCCAGGCTTCAAATCACCCTCCCAGTAAGGTTCGCTGGGCGGCCGGTTGCTGCGCGGCTTGTCCTCCCGCGTCGGATGCAACCACTCCGGCTTCAACACGCGCCATCGCTTTGTGCCCTTGAGCTGCAAAACCAACACTTGCTCGGCATCCCAATGTGTGGAGAACCCTTGTGTCTGATGCCAACTGGCAAACGCATCGGCGAAGACCTGGTCGCCGAGCTCCACTTCGAGCGTGCGACATAGGTCGGCAAGAGGTTCGTGCCTCTCGTCGATACGGTCGATGAGGAGGGTGCAACCCTCCTCGAGCAGGCGCCGCACAACTCGGAATTTCACCCGCCATAAATCGCCAGCCGAGCTGGTTTCCCGGACCGCATATTCTTCTTTCGGAATTTGTTTCCCGTCCTTTGCGAGCCGCAGGGGCGTACGGCGCGGCAGCGGCCGCGTCGTCGCCCGGTTCAGATCATCCCAAGACAAAAGATGCGAGAAGCGCTTGGCATCGCCCGGGATATGCAGCGGCTTGCGGAAATAATATTCGCTCAAGAAGCGAGCCGGCTCGATAGGACTGAGAAGGTCTTTCAGCGATTCCATAGGCGCTCCAACATCTTTCCCGCCATGCTGGCAACCGCGCGGTGAAAGTTCCTTTCCGAAAATGGTGCAAAATCCCCGGGCCGTAAAGCCCAGCCAAATATAGCGCCCGCCTGAATCACATGCGGGCAATCGGCTAGCGGCGGCGCGTGGCGGCGAAATGCCACGACCGTGGCGCAGCCCTGAAGAGCTTGTCCCATAGTGCCCCCTCGATTCGCTGGAAAGTAATGCACAATCAAAATCGGGGATCAAACATCTGGGGCAGCACTCGCGTCCTTAACCATGACAGCGGAGACCCGGCGGCTCGCTTTGGCTGGCGGCGTTGTGCGGGACTGCATCCCGGCCCGTCGCTTGCGCTCCGGGCGTTCGTCGCTCAAAACGATCCGCTGGATCGTTTTGTCTGCCGCCGTTAACACGGCGACAGAACGCTCCTCACCACGGCAAAAAAAGAACCGCGCCTTATGCCGCCTTGCGTTCGGCCACGATAGTATCAGCCAGCTTGCCGCTCAATTCCGCCAGCCGGTCGAACTCCATCTCATAGGTGCCGACGCCCTGGGTGAGGGAACGCAAGTCCACGATCAGGTCCGACACTTCCGCCAGCGGCATCTCACAGCGCACCGTGTCCCAGCCGCGCCAGCCGGGCCGCGCGTCATAGCCCATCGGCGTGCCGCGCCGTCCGCTGACCAGGCCATTCACCTTGGCGCTGGCGTCCGAAGGCACATGCACCTGCACCCGCATGATCGGCTCCAGCAATACCGGCGCGCAGTCCGGCATGCCTTCGCTCATCGCCAGCCGCCCCGCCGTCTGGAAGGCGGCATCGGAGGAATCCACCGTGTGATAGGAGCCGTCCACCAGCGCCACGCTGATATCCACCACCGGAAAGCCCAGCGGCCCGGCTTTCATATATTCCAGCACGCCCTTTTCCACCGAGCCGATCCATTGCTTGGGCACCACCCCGCCCTTGATGCGGTCGTGGAAGGCGAAGCCGCCGCCGCGTCCGGCCGGCGCGATCTCCAGCACCACATCGCCGAACTGGCCATGGCCGCCGGTCTGTCTTTTGTGACGGCCACGCACGCTGGTGGGCTTGCGGATGCTTTCGCGATAGGGCACGCGCGGCGCCCGCGTCGCCAAGCCCAGGCCATAGCGGCTGTGCAGCTTGTCCACCGCCACCCGAAGATGCACTTCGCCTTGTCCCGCCAGGATCAGGTCATGGGTTTCCGGATTCTGCTCGAACAGCGTGGAAGGGTCTTCCTCGCAAAGCTTGGCGATGGCGGAGCTGAGCTTGACTTCATCCTTGCGATCCTGTGCCGCCACCGCCAGGCGGTAAACCGGCGTGAGTTTCTCCAACCGGCTCCGCCCGCCGCCGCCCTTGGCGGTGGAAAGAGTCTCGCCGGTCTGGAACGGCTCCAGCCGCGCCAGCGCCACGGTATCGCCGGCCTGGGCGGCGTTGCGCTTGATCTGCTTGTCGCCGGCCAGCGCGAAGATGCCGCCGATGCGCGCTTCGCGCCCGCCTTCGCCATGCAGCACCGCGCCGTCTTTCAAATGCCCTTTCAGCACCCGCACCAGGCTGAGCTTGCCGCCATGGCCGCCATGCAGGGTCTTGAGCACCTGCACCACCGTTTCGCCGCCCACGGCGGCTTTTCCTTCGCCTTCGCTGGCTCGAGAGCCAGCTACGGCACCGGCCCGCGCCGCCGCTGCCTCGACTTGCGGCACGTCATGGCGCAGCGCCTTGAGCAGCCGGCGCACGCCATTGTCGCCTTCCGCCGAGCCGATCAGGACCGGCACTACCAGGCCTTCTTTCAATTCCCGCTTCAATTCGGTGAACACTTCGTCGCGCGGCGGCTCGATATCGCCCAGCAATTCTTCCATCAGGTGCTCGTCATAATCGGCCAGCTTTTCCAGCATCTGGAAGCGGGCCTCTTTCTCGCGGGCATAATCGGCGATGTCCACCACTTCGCTGGCGGCATGGGAGCGATAGACAAAGGCCCGCTCCAGCGCCAGATCGACAAAGCCGGTGGCGACGCCCTGTTCCCAGATCGGGATTTGCCGCAGCAACAGCGGTTTGTCGCTGACTTCCTGCAGAGCGGCGAGCAGGGCGCGCAAGGGACCGCGCGCCTTGTCGAATTTGTTGACGAACAGCAGATGCGGCACGCCGGCATCGGCCAGCCGCTTGAGAACAGGCTGCAACATGCCCACCTTGTCGGCTTCGGGCTCGCACACCACCACCGCGGCGTCGATGCCCGGCATCATGTTGACCGTGTCGCCCAAAAATTCGATGGAGCCGGGGCAATCCAGGAAAGTGAATTCCTCGTCCAGATATTGGGTGGTGAGGACATTCATCTCCACGCTCATCACCCGGCTGCGGGATTCCGCGGAGGAGTCTCCCAGGCTGGAGCCATTGGCCACCGCGCCCTTGCGCTGGATGGTGCCGGTGATGGTGGCGATGCTTTCCAAAAGAGTGGTTTTGCCGCCGCCATGCGGCCCGACCAGGGCGATGGCGCGCGGCGTGGCTTTTATTTTGGTGGAACGTTCCTTGGTGCTTTCCTGGGACATGCGCGCCTCCGTTTTCGAAGGCCGGTGGCTTTTTGCCAGGGGGCCTTCAATGGCCGTGGGGGGCGGGTCCGCGAATGGGCCTTCGCCCTTCCAGATAACTGATGCTCGCGCCGTTACAGAGCCAATGCAAGGCCGGAAACGGCCTTGTCACAGAAATTGTCCCGTTGCGCGCAAATATGGTGAAGACAGGCCCCGCCGGAAACGATCGCCCGCTTCAGGGATCGCGGTCGTACTTGGCCCAGACCAGAAGCAACAAACCAGCGATCAACCCAACTGCCAGCGCATGCCTGGACCAAACAGGCCAGCCATAGTCGGCAGGCCTAAAGATATTCACCACATAGAAAAAGGCCGGAAGAAACACCAAAGCCGCCACCAGCCCCTGCCAGCTGGCGATGCCTCCGTCATAACGGCTTTTGGGTCCGAACCAGGGCGCCATCGCTCAGCTTCCGCGCGGCACTTGCGGCACCGACGGTGCGGCGGACGCGTCGGGCTGCTTGCCCGCATCTATCCGCGCCATGTTGAGGGCGAAGGCGGCCGCGCCGGGATTCATCGCATCCACCATGCTGGTCGGCATCAGGATGGTGGCGCCGCGTTCCTTGGTGGTTTCATAGATGATGTTCATGGCACGCAACTGCAGTGCTTCCGGGTTGGAGGCATAGAGCTTGGCGGCATTGACGAATTTCTGCGCCACTTCCTCCTCCGCCGCGCCCAAGGTGACGCGCGCCTGCTTTTCCCGCTCGGCCTGAGCCTGGCGGCTCATGGCGTCCTGCAGATTGTCGGGAATGGCGACATCGCGGATCTCCACCGAATTGACGGTGACGCCCCATTCCGCCGTCTTGGCGCCGATCACTTCCTTCAGGGCGGCATCGGCGGTCTTGCGGTCGGACAATAGTTCCGACAGCACCGAGGAACCGATCATTTCCCGCAAGGAGGTCTGGGCGACGCGCTGCACGGCGCTGTTGTAATCGGCGATTTCCAGCGCGGCGCGTTCGGGATCATGCACCATCCAGAACACGATGGCGTCGACATTCACCGGCACGGTATCGCGGGTCAGCGCCTGTTCGGCGGAGAAATCGGAGGTGCGAATACGCTGGTCGATCCAGGTCGCCACCTGGTCGATGATAGGCACCAGGATGAACAGGCCGGGTCCCTTCACCGCGTGAAGTTTTCCCAAGCGCAGGATCACCGCCCGCTCCCATTGCTGGGCCATCTTGATGGAGTAGCCCAGGAAGACGCCGATCAAGGCCAGCACCACGGTGACGCTGATGGGCATGTCGGCCAGCCGGGCCAGCACCGCCCCGCCGACGAAGATGATAAAGACCACTGCACTGATGGGATTCATGTGAACCTCCGTTGGGGAACTGCCTCTAGAAATGTTTTGTGGGGATGAATTCGATGACCGGACGCGGGTACCCATTGTCTTCCAGGCGCCGGCCTGACTTTGGGAAAATTGGCTTGCGGCGCGGCGGAAGGAATCGGGTGGCGGCCTGCCCTTCTGGTTCTGGAGCATGGTGACAACCCGTCCCCAGATGACCAGCAAGCCGAGGGCGATCAGGGCAAAGCCGAACTTGTCGAGACTCATGCCCGCCCCGCCAGCCGGGTCAGCGCCGCGGCCAATTCCTCCAGCGGAATGCCTTGGCCCTTGGCCTGGGCGGCGGTCCGGTGGGCGAATTCCTGCAGCAGTTTTTTGGCATTGCGCGGCGGCGGCGCCTCGGTGATGAAAGTGCCCACGCCGCGCTGCTTGGTCAGGACGCCGTCGCGCTCCAACTCTGCATAGGCGCGCTGCACGGTGTTGAGATCGATCTTCAGCGCCACCGCCACCTGCCGCATGGTGGGAATGCGCGCGCCGGGTTTTAGAAGCCCCCGCCCGATCAGGGCCAGGACCTGCTCGCGCAGCTGGACATAGATGGGAACGCCATTGTCCTGGATGAGGAGATTTTCCAGCATTGTCTCAATGTATGCATATTTTCATACAATGGCAATTGGTTTCCTTCCCCTGGAGAGCAGGACAGAGCCGGCTAGTAAGGCGACCCGGACGAAGCTGCGGCGCGCTTCTTCCGTGACGCCGTGGATGAAGGCGGCAAGGGACGCGGGGGCGGCAGGCGTTTGGCCGTCATTATTGCCGCGAATCCGTCGGGCGGGCTGGCGGCCAGGGTTGCGACGACCTTGGATTGGCGGATCCCGCCGCCGGTCCTGTCGATAACCGTCAGTGAGACTGTTTCACCGGCGGCGCTCTCAGAGACCAGGGAGACGGCGGTCTTGGGATCGCGGACAGAGACGCCGTCGATTTGCGTGACGATATCGCCCGGCTTAAGGCCGGCCTGTTGCGCGGCACTGCCGGCAAACACCTTGTTCACGACTACGCCGGCCTGCACCGCTTTTTCCGTGGCGGGAAGGTTGGCGAACCACACGCCCAGGTAGCCGCGCCCGGCGGCGAAAGCGGGCTGTACGGCGTATATCAGACAGAGCGCGGCCAAGACTTTTCGGATCATCTTCACTCCTCCAAAGCCCTCGCCCCTGGCCATTGTATGAATATATGCATACAATACTACAGTGAAAGCTTCAAGTCTGGGAAAGAGCGGACGAGCGGTCTCGCTGATGCGCGAAGCTAGAAGAAGAACCTGGAATCGAACTGGACCTGCACATCGTGGCGGTCATAGCCCAGGCCCGCCGGCACATATTCGCCGCGGCGGGAATGCATGGCGATGACTTCGGCGGTCAATCTGACGCCATCCAGGCCGGTCCAGGAAACCGCGGCCGTGGTGGCGTCGCCGTCTTCGTTCCAGTTGTTGTTGATGGCATTGAGACGCCGGGTCTGGAACAGATCCTCGCGGGCGCTGAAGCGCCACTCATCCAGGTCGTAGCTGGCCAGCAGAAAGCCCGACTGGAATTTGGTGTCGGCGTCGATGCCGCGCACTTCCACTTCGGTATAGCCGCTCATCTGCTGGGCGATCAGCACCAGCGGGCCGAATTGGGTGCGGGCGCCGAAATTCCAATATTTGGTGCGCCAGGCCATGTCGCGCCCCGCGCCCATCGCGGAATCGCCTTCATTGTCGTAGCGGGTGACGGTGAGCTTGACGACGCCCGGCAGCTGCCAGGCGGCGCCGGCATACCAGCCAACATTGCCGTCGATCTCGTCGAACATGCCGGTGCGGCCCGGCACGGGAGCGTGGAAGATTCGCAACGTCTGGTCGGGAAGCCGCTCGCGCTCGAACAGGCCGAAGGGGCGGTCGTTCATGGTCCAGCCGCGATCGGCGATCAACACGCCCGCCACATCATTGCAGCAGATCAGCGCCCCCATCAGCGACACCACGCCGAAATCGCTTTTCCAGCGCATGGTGGCTTCGCTGCCGAAGGTGCGCAGCTCGTCGCCGATCCAGCTGTTGATGGCGGACGGCGTCAATGTGTAAGGACTGGTCCAGCCCAGATCGTCATTCTCCAGGCTGACGGTAGGAAAGAAGACGCCCGCTTTCACCGACCAGCCGATGTCCCCGCCCAGCTGGTCATAGCGCAGATAACTCTCCAGCGCGTCCACCACACTGCGGGTTTCCGGCTCGGCACGCACCACACTGACAAAATGCACGCCGTCCAGGCCGATGGGGCGCAGGTTGAGATCGGTTTGCAGCACGCCTTCGGTGCCGAATTTCTGCTTGCCGCCATAGCGGAATTTGCCAAGTCCGCCGGTCAGCCAGCTTTGCGGCTCGGGCGCAACCACCGCGCGCAAATCCAGGTAGCCGTTGACCGTCAGATCATCGGTGAGGTCCAGGGCCCTTGCATTGCCCGCCAGGCACGCGGCGAACAGCATGGCCAAAAAAGCGAGGCCAAAGCGCATGGCCCAAAACTAGACGGGCGATACTTAATTCCAGCTTTACGCCGAAAGCGGCGGAAATCTCGCGTTAACAGTGAGGATAGGTTTGCCGAAGGCAAACGAATTGGTCCAGTGGACCAATTCGAGCGACGAACGCCCGGAGCTTAGGCGACGGGCCAGGCAAACGTTAACAACTTTCAAAGATAGTCAAATCAAGCTGTTGCAGAAGCTCTGGATCCGCCGGCACGCCTCTTCCAAGGCCTTGTTGGAAGTGGCGTAAGAAATACGGAAAAACGGCGAAAGCCCAAACGCCGCGCCATGCACCACCGCCACGCCGGTCGCTTCCAGCAATTCGGTGGCGAACTCGCCATCGGTGGCGATCACCTTGCCGCTTTGCGTCTTCTTGCCGATCAGCTTCTTGATCGACGGATAGACATAGAAGGCGCCTTCCGGCTTGGGGCATTCGATGCCAGTGGCCTGGTTGAGCATGGACACCACCAGGTCGCGGCGTTCCTCAAAGATCTTTTGGAACTTCGGAATGAAATCCTGCGGCCCGTTGAGCGCTTCGACCGCCGCCCATTGCGAGATGGAGGTGGCGTTGGTCGCCGACTGTGATTGCAGCTTGGCCATCGCCTTGATCAGGTCTTCCGGACCGGCACAATAGCCGATGCGCCAGCCGGTCATGGAATAGGCCTTGGACACGCCGTTCATGGTCAAGGTGCGTTCATACAGCCCCGGCTCGACTTCCACGACGGTGGAGAACTGAAAGCCGCCATAGACCAGATGCTCATACATGTCGTCGGTGAGCACCCAGACATGCGGATGCTTCATCAAGACATCGGTCAGCGCCTTGAGTTGTTCACGCGTGTAGCAGGCACCCGTCGGGTTGGATGGCTGGTTGAGGATCAGCCATTTGGTTTTGGGCGTGATCGCCTTTTCCAACCGCTCCGGGGTGAGGCGGAAGCCGTTTTCCAAAGTGCATTCCACAATCACCGGCTTGCCGCCGCCCAGCATCACAATGTCGGGATAGCTGACCCAATAAGGCGCAGGGACAATAACCTCGTCACCCGGATTGACGGTGGCCATCAACGCGTTGAACAGAATGGTCTTGCCGCCCGGCGAGACAAAAGTCTGCGACGGCTTGTAGTCGATGTGGTTCTCGCGCTTGAACTTGGCGGCGACGGCGGCGCGCAGTTCGGGAATGCCTTCCACCGCGGTGTATTTGGTATGGCCGGCATTGATCGCCTTGATCGCGGCGTCCTTGATGTTCTGCGGCGTGTCGAAATCCGGCTCGCCCGCGGCCAATCCGATCACGTCGTTCCCGGCGGCCTTCAATTCGCGCGCCTTGCTGGTTATCGCGATGGTGGGCGACGGCTTGATGCGGCCAAGCGACTCGGCCAGGAATCCTTTGGGCAGCGGCATGGCGGAAAACCTTTGAAAAGCGGGGGTTCCTAGCAACCGCACCCAGGCCCGGCAAGAGGCTTTGGCGGGTTTCAGGTCGCGGCCTGGTGCATAACAACCTAATATCGGCCGGGGCATCCCCCGAGTCGGGCAATCTTGTCGGAGAAGCCATGCGATTTGCCGTGGTTATGCTGGCCGCGCTGCTGTTGACGGTTACCGCCTGCTCCAAGCCCTCCCCGCCGGTGGGCAAATGGGAAGGCGGCTATGAATCCGGCGGCGACCTGGTGGTGGCCCGGGTGGAAATCCTGCCCAACGGCCAGGTCAAGCTGATGGCGCCGGACATCACCAATGCGGTGGGCACGCGCGAGCAGATCGACGAATTCCGCGCCCGGCTGGCGGCCGATCTCGTCAATGGCTGGAGCGGCGTGGCGCCGCGCAGTTTCGACTTCGACGGCAAGATTTTCCGCAAACCGGGCGGCATCGCGCCCCAGATGGTGTGGGACAAGTCGACCAACCAGATGACGCTTGAACTTTATATCGGCGCCCGCCCCGCCATGCCGGTGCCGCTCAGGCCGGTGGATGATTTTCACGATAATCCGTTTGCGAGTGGGTGAGGAGCGGCGCGGCAAAGCCGCGTGAGCATGTCCAGTGGACATGCGAAAGCGACGAACGCGCCGAGCTTGGGCGAGGCGCCGGGATGCGGTTCGCTAACGCGTGATGGCATCCGGACCCAGCAGGCTTCCTTTTTCCGAGTCCACAATTTTTTGCCCATCGGCACTGATATTCTTGCCGTTCTTGTAAAGATCGGCCCAGACGCGGTTACGTTTGCAGATCTCCGGCCCCATAAACCGGGAATCCGACAATCGCTGCGGTTTGCGGCAGCTAATGCCATCCGGATCACCGGCACCGGTCGGCATATCATCGGAATGCGCCAACTGCGCATCGGTTGTGGCCGGGCTTCCCGTCGCCGGTGTTGATGGGGGCGCCACCGGTATGGCGGTCGAGGCCCTGAAGTCGGCCAAAAGCATGTCCTGTTCCCGCTGAGCGATATCGGCCTGTTTTGCCACGTCCAGGATCGTAGCCCAGATCTGCAAAATCTGGCGATTGGCATCGGCGGTCACCGGCTTCATCCCGGCTTCGGTATTGGTCTTGATCTGGACGATCTCGCTTTTGGCTTCGGCAATCCAGCCGCGCATGCAAGTGCCGTAAGCCTGTATCTGGTCATCATACTGCCGCTCGCGCGCGCTGTTGTCGCGGGCGCGGCGCAGCGGGATCAGCAGTTTCTCATCCGGCGATTTGCACTCCGGCTCGGGGAAGGCATCGAGCGCCGCATCGGGGCCGGCGGGCTCGACACTGGACAGCCCGTTCACCGCCTTGACACGTTCGATGGCGGCACCGATCTGGCGCTCGATCCGGCGTATCCGCGCCGTGGCGTTCCCGGCCATCTGGTCCAGCTGCAGCTTGGTATCGTCCCGAATGCGGATGATCTCGCGATTGGCCTGCTCGACATAGACACGGACGCAATCGTTGAAGCCTTTGACCTGTTCATTGTATTTTTTGGACGGCGCGCGTTCGGATATCCATTGCGTGCCGCCGTTGCTGTATTGCTTGATCAGCGTGCGATCCGGCGCGGCGCACTTGCTCTCCAGCACTTCCTGGGTCAGGAGCGCGCCGGCATTGCCGGCCAGAGCGCAAACCGGACACAGCAGCAACAGGATGACCAGAAGGTAACGCATGGATGCCATCTCATAGAGCGGCAACCATTATCGGCCCAAATTCCCCCGAGCAAAACACCGCGTTGACAATTTGTCGGTAAAGCCGGACCCTGGTGCTTAAGCAAGATCGTGGATGGAGCCACGACCAGTGCCGGAAACCGGCCGCAAAACGGGTGCGTCCATGAAATTTTCGTCCTTTGCCGTTCTCACCGCCGCTTCGCTCTCCTTGGCAGCGCTTGCGGGCGCCAGCCTGGCGCAGCCCCCCGCCGGCCTCACGGAAGGCATGGATCCCGCCATCGCGCGCCGAATGGCGGTGCCACCGCCCTCCAACGAACCTCTGGTCATCTCGCCCGCCAGCAATGAGTGGCTGACCTGGGGCTATGACCAGGAACGCACCGGCTGGAACCGCGCCGAGACCACGCTCTCGCCCAAGACTGTCGGCAAACTGAAACAGATCTGGTCCACCCAGCTTTCGGTACCGGTGGACAAATATGTGCTGTCCACCATGACCGCGCCCATTGTGGCGGCGGGCGTGGCCACGCCACAGGGCGCCAAGGACCTGGTCTTCATCCTGGGCGCCAATGACACGTTGTTCGCGCTGGATGCGGGCAGCGGCCAGCAAGTCTGGAGCAAAAGCTTTCCCAATCCGCAGACGCCCCGGAAACCCAAGGAGTGGCTGTGCCCTGGCACCGTCAACGACACTCCCACCATCGACAAGGCGCGCGGCATTGTCTTTTTCATCAGCGGCGACGGGAAATTGCGCGGTCTCAATCTTTCCGATGGCGCCGAGCGGCTGACGCCGGTGGCGATGACGGCGCCCTTCGCCCGGGCATGGAGCCTGAATCTGATCGACAATGTTCTTTATTCCACCAGCGGTCGCGCCTGCGGCGAGGTCACCGACAAATCCTCTCTGGAATATGCCGCCGCCATGTCGGGCCTGCGCCGGGCCGGTTCCGGTCCGCTGCTGGATGCCAGCGCCGTCAATGCCGCCGATGTCAGCGACCTGCAGCATCCCCTGGTCACCCATTTCTTCACCAGCGGCGCGCGTCCGGCCGCGCCCTGGGGCCGCGGCGGCGCGGTGCGCGCGCCGGGCGGCGTCATCCTGGAGACCAGCGACGGCCGCTATGACCCGGGCGCCGGCGATTTCAGCGAAAGCATCCTGAAAGTGGCGCCCAAGGCGGCGCGGCTGATGGACAGCTACACGCCCACCAACTGGATGGACAATCTGATGCACGACATGTCGGGCTCAGCCTCGCCGGTGGTGTTCAACTTCGCCGGCAAGGTGCTCGCGGCGGTGTCGCAAAAAGAAGGCGTGCTGCGGATATTGGACGCCAACAATCTGGGCGGACAGAATCACATGACGCCGCTATGGCAGTCGCCCAAGCTGGGCAATGACCAGAAGACCGGCACCGATCCGGGCCGCGGGGTGTGGGGCGCCATCGCGACCACGGAAAATAACGGCAGGCGGTTTCTTTATCTGCCGATGCAGGGCAATCCGTCCAAGGATGCGCCGGCCTTCCCGGTGACCAACGGGGCGATTCCCAATGGCAGCATCATGGCGTTTGAAGTGAAGAATGACGGCGGCAAGATCAGCGCCGCGCCGGTCTGGACCTCCGCCGACATGATCATGCCCGATCCGCCCGTGGTGGCGAATGGCGTGGTGTATGCGCTGTCGACCGGCGGCCAGGCGATGCAGAACGGCGTGCATCCCGGCGATCCGCGCATGCCTTATGACCAAAGCTCGGTGCTGCGCTCAACCCCGGTCAGCAACATGGTGCTGTATGCCTATGACGCCGAAAGCGGCAAACAGCTTTGGTCCAGCGGCAAGACCATGACGGACTGGGTGCATTTCAGCGAGCCGGTGGTGGCCTTGGGAAAAATTTTCGTGGCCACCCATGACGGCCATGTCATCGCTTTCGGGCTTAAAAAATAAGCACATCCCGATCATCGGAAGAACATTCAGAAATGTTACCGGGTGCAACCGGCCACCGTCACAAGCGCGAGACGGACGGTGTTTTACGACCTGCCGCTGACACGCTGTTGTAAACGAAAGAATTGTTTCGCCGGACCTGAATACCGGGCGTCATGGCGACATTCGGATACAATTTAGAAAGGCTCTAACCCTTCACCTGGGAAGCCGGCCGGTAGAGACTTTCTCCCGGCTCTGTGTCCATACGGCGCTCCACCATAGGGATAGAGCCATTGCGGACGGCCGGACCGGTTTAGGTGCCCCCCACGTTAAGCCATCAGTCCGGCCGTCCATTTTCCTGCCCTTTTGTGGTGCCAAATCTCCTCACGACAAAGCTTTACAGGACCGGCCCCTTGCCACCCGGCCCCTTCACGCCATATTTGATGGCGCACGGGGCCGCATGCCGATAACGGGGGCCTTGACCACAAACGAACGTATTTACCGCGGCGGGCAGCCGCCCCATTTGGCAAAGAGAGATCGATGAAATCCTTGTTTCGTGGCGCCTTTCTTCGCGGCGTGAGCGCCTTCGCGCTCAGCATCAGTGTGGCGGCCTGCACCAGCAACCCCCAGCCCCTCAACCGGCCGGGCGACGTACCCCAGGCCTTCACCGCCCCGATGGACAAGACTGCTCCGATCTGGCCCCAGGCCGGCTGGTGGACCAAGTTCGGCGCCCCCGAACTGGCGCCCCTGCAAGAGACCGCCCAGCGGGAAAATCTGGACGTTGCCCAGGCCGCGGCCCGGGTGCTGCAGGCCGAAGCGCGGGACGGCATCGCCCTGTCCGCCTTGTTTCCCAGCCTGGGCGGCAACATCGGCGCCACCCGCAGCGGCGGCAACTCGACCTTTCCGCCCGCCCATAACGCTTTCACCGCCGGCTTGAACGTCAGCTACCAGCAAGGCTTTTTCGGCACCCAGTATCTGCGGCTTGAAAGCGCCCGCGAGGATCTGCGCTTCAGCCGCTATGCCGCCGCCGTCACCGGACTCACCACGGCCCAGAACGTGGCCAGCACCTATTTCAGCATCCTGGCGTTTCGCGAACGCATCGCCCTGGCCAGCGCCGATATTGCCGCCTCCAAGCGTATTCTGGCCATCACCCAGGCCAAGGTGAACAGCGGCGTTTCCTCCAACCTGGAACTGGCCGAACAACAGGCCCTGGTGGCGCAGCTGGAATTCACCCTGCCGGCGCTGATCGAGGCGGAAAAAGAGGCGCGTTATTCCCTTGCCCTGTTGCTGGGCAGGGCGCCGGAAGGTTTCGACGTCAATGCCCAGAATCTCGATGGCGTCATCGCGCCGTCGCTGCAGCCGGGCCTTCCTTCCGAGCTGTTGTTGCGCAATCCCGCCATCGCCCAGGCCGAAGCCGATCTGTTTTCCGCCCATGCCAATGTCGATGTCGCCCGCAGCCTGTATTTCCCCTCGCTCAGTCTCACCGGCAATGTCGGTGACGGGCCGGTGGCCCATCTTTCCAACCTGTTCGGCGCCTCCGGCTTTGTCTGGAGCATCGCGGCTTCAGTGGCGCAGACCATCTTCGACGGCGGCAGTATTCACGCCCAGAACGACCTGGCCTTGGCCCAGCAGCAGGAATTGATCGCCGCCTACCGCAAGGCGGTGTTCACCGCGTTCCAGGATGTGGAGAACGCGCTGGGGACGGTGAAATCCGAGACCGACCAGCTGGCATTTGTGGAAACCCAGGTCCGCGCCGATGCCGAAGCCTATCGCATCTCCGAACTTCAGTATCGCGAGGGCACCATCGACATCGTGCAGCTGCTCACCAACCAGCAGTCCTTGTTCGTGGCGCAGCAGTCGATGGTGTCGACCAAGCTGCAGCGGCTGCAAGCCAATCTGGCGCTGTACGCGGCGCTGGGCGGCGGCTGGGATCAGAAAACGGATGATGCGAATTACAAGAACCAGCTCGACTGGTGGCCGCTGTAACCAAAGCCATCACGGCAAAGAAAAAGGGCGCCTTGTGGCCCGGGATATAACGATGGGCCGGCAAAGTGGACACTTTTTGCCACCCTCGTTGAGTCAATCGGTAATTTTTGAATCAACCCTCGGATCAAGAAATTGGTCCGAGGGTATTTTTCTTGCGGCCTGCGGCCAGCAGGTTGTGTTGAGACGGTCGCGAATGTCCGCTTTGCGCCAATAGCGGACATTCCAAGTCGGTTCATATTTGGCTTGGATGGCGGGCGGCCGCTTCTGATGGGCACGCGGGCTTTTAGGATAGCGCTCGTTCCCAAAGGGCATAAGCCATATTCGCGCCTCTGGGCTTAACGCTGGACCTGCGGTTCGCGCCAACGGTCGTAAACTGAAATTGGCTGGCTTTTGAGAGCGGCGCGCAGCTGCTCCATCGGGCTTTGGGATTCCAGAATCCCACCACTAGTCGGTCGGTCTATGTCGATGATCAGCAGGAATGATATGGTAAAAAGCCCCAGCAGCAAGAAAACCACCAGCCGTCCGAGCGGCGATGTGAGCACAAAGCCCAGGACTGCGGCTGTAACGACCAGATAGACCAGCAGCACCCCGCAGACTTGCGGTGGCACATGCGCCTGCCGTGCCGCCCTGCGCGCAGCGTCGAGTTCGAGCCGAGAAGCGGGAGTGAGACATCATTCAGCCAAGCGAAAATGAGCACGAGCATTGTGGGGACTCCTTTGCAGCACGACTCTGGAATGCCCCGATTTGCGCGATGCCGAAGCAAATACACCGCGCCGTGCCAAGCAGATCATTGCGACCGATGTTTTTCAGCGGAGGTGACAAGATCCTTTGCACCGGACCCCCATTTCGAAATAACCCGAAGCGCCTGGGTAAGAGGTACCTCGAGTGGATGCACCCGTTTCCCTTCGAGTATGTAGACGGCGCCGGCGAAAGGTGTCGGAACGGAGGGGACAAAAACCGTATAGCGGCCGTCCTCGAACTCCTCGATTATGAAGGCCGGGACGAGCGCCTCTTCGATCTCCGCAAACGCAGGTCTCCAAACCCTTTCGTTTTCGTCGCCCGCCATGCGATGGGTCAGGCTGCGGATGGTCGCGTATCCAGGGATCCGCTCGAAGAGGGCTTTCTCAATGACGTCCCGGGCCATCCGCCCCCGGTGCGTACGGACCGCCACACCGATTAGGAAACAGATCATGAGAACAAGAAAAAGGGATAGTATCCTCTCGGCCGGAACCCAGTCCGGAACCAGCTTGGACAGTGGACGCACCAGGCCTGCCACCGATGCCGCCGCTTTCAGTATCAGCAACACGGCCAGGTAAATTGGAATGACAACGAGCAAACCGCTCCCCAATGTGTTTAGGACAAACTGAGATGGCTTCTTCATAGTTGCTCATGATTGCCAAAACGCGTTGGGGTGGTTTTAGTCCTGCCGGCCCACCTGTTTCGCATGGTGCTTCGCCTGACGGCATCCTGAACGACTGGCCTGGCCACTGGCGTTGCATGCGTGCTTTGTGTCCCTTGCCGTCTGGCGCGTGTCGCGACGTTCGTCCCGCCGCTGCATGCCCTGTGTTTGCGCCAGAGCGATCTGCGGGTACGTGCTGATCGCGAATGTGAATCCTGCGAACAGCGCCAGGGCGCCCATGAAAGAATTGCGAGCGGATTTGCGCATATTCTGAACTCCTCAACTGAGGACGCCCGAACAATTCCGGCGGCCAAGCGGCCTGATCAAAGAGCGTGCGACAAAGATCGCGTGCCGGAGAACGGCCTAGAACACGGCGTTCGGCGATCGGACCGCCGCGGGCGCATCGCGCCCAACCCTGTCTAACCGTGCTGGAACGGCCTCCTCAATTGGCTTTTGGTCCAAGCCGTTGCAATCCCACCAAAGAAATTGCCCATTGGCGGCCTCACGGAGCCTTCGCAGCCTTGTCTTTATCCAGCGCCTTGTGGCGCCCTTTTTTTCAACTCAGTCTTCCCGCGACCGCCTTCGGCTTGTAGGGCGCGTCAAGATAAGCCACCTCCTCCGCCGTCAGCTTGATCTGGGCCGCGGCGATGGCGTCTTCCAGATGGGTCATCTTGGAAGCGCCGACAATGGGCGCGGTGATGCCCTTGGCCAACAGCCAGGCGATGGCGATCTGGGCGTTGTTCTTGCCGTGCTTTTTCGCGGTCTCCTCCACCCGGCGCAGGGTTTCCACGTCATTGGCGTCGAATTCCATGTCCAGGATGTTGTCGCTTTTGGCGCGTGTGGAATGTTTTTCCAGCGCCTGGGCATGGCTGCGGCCCAAAAATCCGCGCGCCAAGGGTGACCAGGGGATCACGCCGACGCCCTGGTCGCGGCAAATGGGCAGCATCTCCCGCTCTTCCTCGCGATAGACCAGATTGTAGAAATTCTGCATGGAGACGAATTTGGTCATCCCCATTCTCTCGGCGGTGGCGAGATATTTGGCGAACTGCCAGGCATGCATGGAGGAAGCGCCGAGATAGCGCGCCTTGCCGGCTTTCACCACGTCATGCAGCGCCTCGATGGTTTCCTCGATCGGAGTGTGATTGTCGAAGCGGTGGATCTGGTAGAGGTCGACATAGTCCATCCCAAGCCGCTTCAGCGAGTCGTCTATGGCATGCATGATGTGCTTGCGCGACAGCCCGCTACGGCGGCCGTCCACCGGAAAGAACACTTTGGTCGCCAGCACATAATCCTCGCGCTTGGCGGCGAAGTCCCTGAGCGCCCGCCCTACAATCTCTTCCGACACGCCGTTGGAATAGATGTCGGCGGTGTCGAAGAAATTGATCCCCGCCTCCAAGGCACGCTTGATGAAGGGACGCGACGGTTCTTCCTCCAGGACCCAGTCCCGCCATTTGGGCGAGCCATAGGTCATGGTTCCCAGGCAGATGGGCGAGACTTTGAGGCCGGTACGGCCCAGATAGACTTGTTCCATGGCGGCGGTTCTCGAAAAGGCGACGGAGTTTTAAGGCCTGGCCTTCAAAAACCAAACAGGGGCGCCACAATTTTGTGGGGCCAATCCTCAAATTTGAGGGCGCCGGTGGTCACCGCCAGATTGATGCAATCCTCGCTGGTGTCGGCCACCGGATTGTGACGCATATCGCCTTCCATCATTTGCAAATCGCCGGGACCATAGTCGCCGGTCACATCGCGGAACCCGCCCCGGAGCACCAGGGTATATTCCTCCCCGGCATGACGGTGCATTCCTGTCGCCGCGCCGGGCACCCCGCGCAACAGCCGCGCCGTCACCGGCCCCCGGCGGAACAGCGGCAGGTAGGACAGGTTTGGCCCCATCCGGCGCCAGCGCGCATCCCGGAGATCTCCGCCGATATAGGGCCGCAGCACGTCCGGCGTGCCGTTTTTGATGGTCGCTCCGGCTCTCGCCGACGCTCCATACGCTCGACGGGGTGCGGGCTTTTCAGGAAGCATTTTGTCTAATTTGGCCAAAGCGGCGTCCAGGGCGTCATCGGACAGGGCCACCGGGCGCAAATCCTCCAGCAAGCTCCCGCCGATGGTCTCCAGCTTGCGAACCCGCGCGCGGCAGGTTTCACAAAATGCCATATGGGCGGCCACGATCAGGCTGAGCGCCTCATCCGCCGCGCCCCCGGCATAGGCCAGCAAGAGCGTCTCGTCGGGATGATGGCGGATCATTCGCCTTCCCCCAGCGCGTGCTTGAGCCGCGCCATGGCCAGCCTGAGCCGCGACTTCACGGTGCCCAAGGGAATGCCCAGCTCATGGGCGATCTGGCTGTGCGGCTTGTCGGCGAAGAAGGACAGTTGCACCACTTCGATCTGGTCGGCCGGCAGCTCCTTGAGCGCCTTCCGGAGGCGGGTCTGGTCATCGGCGCGGGCCAGCCCGTCATCGGCGGGCGTTTCCGCCTCGGGCAGGAAATCTTCCGGATCAAGCTCGGGCCGCTTCTCGCGCCGGATGGCGTCGATGCGCAGATTGCGGGCAATGGTGAACAGCCAGGTCGCCGCCGAAGCCTTGGCGGGGTCGAACAGATGCGCCTTGCGCCACAGGTTGAGCAGAGCCTCCTGCGCCAAGTCGTCCGCCAGGCTGGGCGCGGCCCCCAGCCTGAGCAGATAGGCCTTCACCCGGGGCGCAAAATGATTGAACAAAAGGGCAAAGGCGGCACGGTCGCGCTCCGACGCCACCCGGCCCAACAGGGCGTTCATGTCCGGGGCTTCAGCCGTCACGGGCAGGCGCCATGTCCTTTCCAGCGGTAAGGACTTATGCCTGCAAATTGGGGGGCGCGGGCACGCAAAAGAGGCGCTTCGGGCATGAGCCAACATAGCGGATTTACGCGGGCACCGGCCAGTTGGATCAACCGCTTGATCCGGCGGCCCCGCTCAGGCGTAGATTGAGCATGAGCTGCCCCCTCCGGCCTTCGCATCGCAAGCGCTGCTACGGCCGCCTCCCCCAATGCGAGCGCGCTAACGCGCGCGCGGGGGAGGCGTGCAGGTGAACGTGTCTGCTATATACGAAGGATCGGTGATGCACCGCCGGCTCAAGCCCCGGACTCACCGCTTCCGTTATCGCGTCTTTGCCGTGCTGCTGGAGCTGGATGAACTGACGGCGCTGGATCGCGATTTGCGGCTGTTCAAGCACAATCGTTGGGGCTTGTTCAGTTTTCACGACAAGGATCATGGCCCAATAGATTCAAAAGAGCCCCACGATCTCAATCTATGGCTGGACGATCTCTTGGCGCAAAACGGCATCGAGGCCAAAGGACCGCGGCGGGTGCTGTGCTATCCCCGCATCCTGGGCCATGTGTTCAATCCGCTCAGCGTGTGGTTTTGCGATGACCGGCAGGGGCGCCTCAAGGCCATCGTTTATGAGGTCCATAACACCTATCAGGAACGGCATGCCTATGTATTGCCCGTCCCGGATGGCGAGACGCCCGGCGCGGTCCCCCCGGAGCATCGGCCCGGACATGCGACCCATCAAACAATCCGGCACGGCTGCGCCAAAAGTTTTTATGTCTCGCCCTTCCTTTCCCGCGATTGCCGCTATGACTTCCGCATTCGCCCCCCCGACCAGCATGTCGCGATTGTCATCCAGGAACAGGAGGCGGGCGTCCCCATCCTCCATGCCAGCTTCGCCGGCGCGCGCCGCCCCCTGACCGACGGCGCCCTGGCCAGGATGCTGCTGCGCTATCCCCTGATGACCCTGAAGGTGGTGGCCGCCATCCATTTCGAGGCGGTCCGGCTGATGCTCAAGGGGGTCCGCCGCCACCCCCATGCTCCAAAGGCGGTCTATACCCTCGCCGAGTGACCTTCCGTACGCAGAGCGCACTTAACCTCAGCCGACGGAACTCGTGGCGCTTTTCCCGTTTCTCCGGCATTGTTCCCCGGAAAAGCTCGGTCACAATCCTTCCATGAGCCTTCAGGAAAGCGCGCAGCCGCACGCCTGGTTCAAGCTGGACCGGGACAAGCTCGCCATGGGCGGGGCCTGGATCATCTCCGAAAGCGCCCGGCTGGACCGCGAACTCGGCGCGCTCAAGCTGGATGGCGCGGTGAAGGAAATCGACGCCAGCGCGATCTCCCGGCTGGACAGTTCGGGCGCCTGGCTGCTGTTGCGCACCCGCCGCGCCTTGGAGGCAGCGGGCGCGAAAATCTCCAGCTTCCAGCTGCCGGAATTGTATCGGCCGCTGCTGGAAAATCTCGATCAGCCGCGCAAGAGCGAACCGCACAAGTCGCGCATCCCGCCCGGCTTCCGCGGCCGGCTCTACAAGATCGGCCGCGCCACGGTACATGCCGGCAACCAGGGCGTGGATATGCTGGCCTATCTGGGACGGGTCACGGTGGAAACCGGCGAGGCCATCGTCAAGCCGCGCGGCAATCTCAGGGTGGCCGCCCTGTTTCATCAGGTGGAAGAAACCGGCATCAATGCCTTGCCCATCGTGGGGCTGCTGGCCTTCCTGATCGGCATCGTGCTGGCCTATCAGGGCGCCGACCAGCTCAAGCGTTTCAGCGCGGAAATCTTCACCATCAATCTTCTGGGGGTGGGCATCCTGCGCGAGATCGGCGGGTTGATCACCGCCATCATCGTAGCCGGACGTAGCGGCTCGGCCTTCACCGCCCATATCGGCACCATGCGCGTCAATGAGGAGATCGACGCCATGCAGACCATGGGGCTCAACACGGTGGACAATCTGGTCCTGCCGCGGGTGCTGGGCCTGGTGATCGCCCTGCCCCTGCTGACCCTTTATTCCGACATACTGGGCATGATCGGCGGCGCCTTCATGTGCTATTTCCAGCTGGGCATCACCATTCCGGTGTTCCTGCGCCAGCTCAATGAGGCGATAACGGTCAACACCCTGCTGGTGGGACTGGTCAAGGCGCCGGTGTTCGCCTTCGTCATCGCCCTGGTGGGCTGTTACGAAGGTTTCCAAGTGGAACGCAACGCCGCCAGCGTGGGGCTGCTCACCACCCGCTCGGTGGTGGAAAGCATCTTCCTGATCATCGTGCTGGATGCGGCTTTTTCGGTGGTGTTCTCGGTGCTGGGGATCTGATGGTCGGTGAAGGCAGAAACAGGCAGCTTCTGCGCCGCGTCCTCAACGCGGCGGGCTCCCGGGACAAGGACGACACGCCCGTCATCCGGCTGCGCGGCCTGGTCAACGGTTTCGGCAACAAGGTGCTGCATGACCATATCGACCTGGATGTGCGGCGCGGCGAGATATTGGGCGTGGTGGGCGGTTCGGGAGCGGGCAAATCCGTGCTGCTGCGCACCGTGGTGGGATTGAACCAGCCGCAGGAGGGCACGGTGGAAGTGTTCGGCCAGCCCAACACCGGCGACATGGATTCCCCCGCCATGCGGCAGCTGGAAATGCGCTGGGGCGTGCTGTTCCAGGAAGGGGCGCTGTTTTCCTCCCAGACCGTGGCGGAAAATATCCAGGTGCCCTTGCGCGAATATACCGAGATGAGCCCCGCGCTGATGGAGGAGATCGCCGAAATCAAGCTCGCCATGGTGGGATTGCCGCCGGATGCGGGGGACAAATACCCTTCCGAACTGTCGGGCGGCATGAAAAAGCGCGCCGGCCTGGCGCGCGCCCTGGCGCTGGACCCCGAACTCCTTTTCCTGGATGAGCCCACCGCGGGCCTGGACCCGATTTCCGCCAACCAGTTCGACGAGTTGATCGGCCGGCTGCAAAAGGCCTTGGGGCTCACCGTCTTCCTGGTCACCCATGACATCGACACCCTGCGCGCCGTCACCGACCGCATCGCCGTCCTGGTCAACAAAAAACTGGTGATCGGCACCATCGACGAGCTGCGCAAGAACCAGGATCCCTGGATCCAGGATTATTTCTCGGGCGTGCGCGGCCGCGCCGCACTGTCGGCTATGGAAACGGAGGCGCGCTGATGGAAACCAAGGCCAATTATGTGGCGGTAGGCGCCTTTGTGCTGGCCTGCATCATCGGGTTTGTGGTGACCGTGCTGTGGCTAGCGGGGGAGCAGTACAGCCAGGAATATGACACCTACCAAGCCGACTTCACGGGCGCGGTCACCGGTTTGAGCAAGGGTACATCCGCCCGCTACAACGGCATCGAGGTGGGCCGCGTCAGCGACCTGGAATTCGATCCCCAGGATCCGAAAAAAGTCATCGTCACCATGCATCTGCAGCGCCATCTCAACATCCGCGCGGACAGCAAGGCCTCCATCGAAAGCCAAGGCTTCGCCGGCGCCCCCTTTGTCGAGATCACCGGCGGCAGCGCCGGTTCTCCCATGCTGGTGGCGCATGAGGGCCAGCGCTATCCCGTGATCGGCACCAAAGCCTCCACCTTTGCCCAATTGCAGGAGTCGGCGCCGGCGCTGCTCGACAAGTTGAACAAGGCTGCCGAAAGCCTCAACGACCTGCTCAGTGTCGGCAACCGGCACGCCATCAGCCATATCCTGAACAATCTGGACGAGACCACCCAGGTGATCGCGCGCCGCGATGCCGATATCGACGCCATTATCGGCAATGCCAACAAGTCGATGGCCAACTTCAACGAGGCTTCCGGGCGGTTCGACACCACCCTCGATCGCGTCAATCTCACTGTCGCGAAATACGGCAAGATGGCCGACGACGGCGACGCCTTTATCAATGGCGACGGACTGGCGCAGCTTTCCGACCTGATCGGGGAGATGCGGCGGCTGGTCGCCAATCTCACCCAAGCATCCGATCAGCTCAACCGCGCGCCCACCATGCTTTTGTTCGGCGACCGGCGTAAGGGCTATGAACCCAAGGGGGCAAAACAATGAAGACGCGGCGGTTTTTCCTGGCGGCCGGGGGTTTGCCGCTGCTGGCGGGCTGCGGTCTGGACAAAGTTCTGGGTCCGCCCGAAGCCGGTATGATCTATCCCGTGCGTCCGGAGTTCGCCGCCGGCAGCGGGCAAAAGGTGGCATGGGCGCTGGCGGTGCTGCGTCCCGACGTGGCGCCGGGCCTGGATAGCGACCGCATCGCCTTGATGCAGCCGGACGGCAGCATGGATTTCTATGCCAAGGCCAACTATCCCGACCGCGTGCCGCCCCTGGTGCAGCGCGCCCTGCTGGACGGCTTCGAGGCGTCGGGGCGCATCGAGGCGGTCGCGCCGGAACAGGCCGCGCTGCATGCCGAATACAATCTGGGCACGGAGGTAAAGGATTTCGCGGCGCACTATGCCGAGGTCGATGGCGTGCCCAAAGTGACGGTCGCCCTCACCGCCCAGCTCAGCACCGCCCATGGCCGTGTCATCGTGGGGAGCTTCGCCGTCACCCAGAGCGTAACGGCTTCCGCCAACAGCGCGGGCGCGGTGGCGCAGGCCCTGCAACAGGCGCTGGGCGCCGCGGTGAAGGCCATTGTGGACTGGACCCTTACCGCGCCGGTACCGGCCACGCAGCAGCCGCTATCGGCTTCGCCCGGCAAGCCGGCGGAACAATTGCTCCATGATGCAACCCAGGGCGCCAATCGCGCCCGCGCGCCTGCGCACTAGCGCTATCTTGAAAAAGCCTTGGGAACTTTGAGCGCCGATTGGGTGTTTTGTCTGACGTAGCTTCGTACTGCACGGAGTCCGTCATGTTGAAATGGGCTTTGGTTTTCCTGGTGATCGGCCTGATCGCCGGACTTTTGGGTTTCACCGGCATCGCGGGCACCTCCATCGCCATCGCCAAGACCCTGTTCTTCATCTTCCTGGTGATCTTTCTGGTGCTCTTGATCGCCGGCCTCACCGTGGCGCGACGGGTGGGTTAGCGTCTCAAGAGAGTTTCCGCACCGCCTCGGCCAGCGCGCGCCATGGCGCGATGTCCCAATGATTGGCGGCCAGGGGCGACGGCGATGGCAGGATAAAGACGCGCGTCTCCCCCAATATTTCCGGCTGTTCGCCGGCCACCGCATCCGGCCCCATCACCTTGCGTCCGCCGTTCAGGCTGGTGAAAGCCAGGATTGCCGGCCGCGCCTTGCGAATGCGGGCCTTCAAGGCCTTGACCGCTTCCTGACCCAGCGCATTCCTGGGCAGTTGATGATCCATGCCATAGACATGCTTGGCGATATCGGTGAGGCCGATCCCCAGCTCCCATAATTTTTCATAATCCCGCGGCTGAAAAAGATGCGGCGTCAGGCCCACCTGATGCAGCGTCCGCCAGAAGCGGTTCTGGCCATGGGCATAGTAAGCCTGCTGCAGCGCCGATTGCCGGCCCGCCGCCGTGCCGCAAAACACCAGCTTCAATCCCGGCCTCAGCCGGTCGGGCAGGACATGCTTCTTGGCCGTCACCGCGAATGAATAAAATTCAACATGTCCCGGCGCAAGGGCGACATCCAGCGAAACCCCGGCAGCAACGACAGAATGACCCTGACATGGCCGATGCCGCGATAGTGAATCTCCGTCACCGGACTTCCCAAGGACCTCAATTTGGCCGCCATGCTTATTGTGTTGCGGGGATGGACGGTGCGGTCACGGTCACCGGTGATCAACAGCATGGGCGGCCGCGGCCCGTCCACATGGTTCACCGGCATCGAGTCCAGATTGTTGCGGCCATGGAACATAGCGACATAGGCCTCCTCCTCCATGGGCAGGAAATCATAAGGTCCGGCAATGCCGATCACGCCGCGTATCCAGTCCAGGCTGCCGCCCCGGGCCTGGAGGAATTTGGGCTCCGACGCCAGCATCACGGCGTTATAGGCGCCGGCGGAATGGCCGCTGACAAAAATGCGGCGCGGATCGCCGCCATGATCGCTGGCGCAGGCCTGCAAAAAGGCCAGTGCCGCAGCTGCGTCCTCGACAAAAGCGGGATAGGTCACGGCGGGGTAGAGCCGGTAATCCGCCACCGCCGTCACAATGCCGGCGCTGGCAAAGGCCTGGCCGAAAGCCCGATAGGTGGCGCGGTTCCCACCCTGCCAACCGCCGCCATAAAAAAACAACAGCATTGGCGCGGGGCGCGTCAGGCCTTCCGGTACATACAGGTCCAGCCTGTGGCGCGGGTCGGCGCCAAAGGCAAAATCGCGCTGCACTGCATAACCGGAACACGGCACCAGCGAATTGAGCAACGCAACGCCGCCACGACGCAATGCGGCAAGGCCCGTCGCCACCAGGGGTTTTGCTGCGGACATGCGCTTTCCGGAAAGCCTCCCACATGCTTGTACGGCGGCAAAAGTGGCGCGGTTCACCTTTTGCAGAGACAGGCGCTGCCCGGCTGTGCAAATCTTGGCCAAAAGCAAAAAACCCTGGGGAGACTGCCATGACTTTCAACCGCCGCCATTTCATCCAGACATCCGCCGCCCTGGCGGGTGCCTCCGCCTTGGGGCTTGAAAGCGCCGCCGCAAAGCCTTTGCCTTTCCGCTTTGCCTATAGCGCCATCTCCTGGGGAACCGACATCGAGGAAGCGGTCAGGGTCGGCGAGAGACTGGGTTTTCCCGGTGTCGAACCCTTCCGCAACAACATCATCACCTATCTCGACAAGCCGCTGGCGCTGAAGAAATTCATGACCGACCATCACATAAGGATGGCGACCTGTTCCAATGGCGGGGGCGGCAATTTCACCACCAATTTCTACGATCCCGACAAAGTCGACCAGTCGGTGAAAGACCATATCGCCTTCGCCCAGAACTTCATCGCGCCGTTCGGCTATTGCACCCATTTCAAGATGAATATGGGTTCGCGGCCGCCGGGCTATGACACCAATGACGAACAAATCAAGCGTTGCGCCGGCGCGATGAACCGCATCGGCAAGGAGACCATCAAGCTCGGACTCAGGCTGGCGCCGCATCCGCATGTCAATTCGCTGGTGCAGAACCAGCATGAAGTGGACCTGCTGATGAAGGAAACCGATCCGGCCTATGTCTGGCTGACCGCCGACACCTCGCATCTGGTGCTGGGCGGGCTGGTGCCGATGGAGGTCCTCACCACCTATTGGCCGCGCATCGCCGCGATCCATTACAAAGGCGCGCCCACCAGGTTGAAAGGCAACCGCAGCGTGGCGGTGCCGCGCACCGGCGATGACGCCGGCGGCCATGGCTGGTTCCGCAGCATGAGCGGCCCCGACTCCGGCGGGGTTGATTTCCCCGCCATCCAGAAATTCCTGATCCAGAAGGATTTCAAGGGCTGGGTGACACTGGATTACGATGCCTCGATGATCCCCAAGGGCAGCACCATGGAAGCGCTGCTGACCGCCGACAAACAATATATTATCGATGTGCTGAAAGTTGATCCCAAAGAGATCTAGCCTCGCTCTGTTGCTGCTGTGCTGGCTGGCCGCACCCGCAAGCGCGGCCGGTCTCACCGTGCTGGCGCCGGCCTCCGCCGCGCCGGGCTTGCAGGCGCTGGCGCAGCCTTTCACCACCAAGACCGGCATCGCCGTCACCATCGCGGGCGGCGGGCGCGACAAGATTTTCGCGGCGCTGAAGACCGGCGGAGCGGCGGATGTGGTGGTGCTGCCCACCAGCGATTTCGCCGACAATCCGGCCCTGAACGGCATGACGCCCCTGGGGCGGATCGCGGTTGGGGTGGGTGTCAAGGCGGGCAGCAAAGTGCCCGATATTTCCACTCCGGAAAAATTCCGCGCCGCGCTGTTGGCCGCCAAGGGCGTGGCCTTCGCCGATCCCGCCACAGGAACCTCCGCCGGCAAGGTGATCGCGCAAATGCTGAGCGCACCGGAATTCGCGCGGGTCAAACGCGTTCCCGTCCAGGGCCTGGCGGTGACGGCGCTGCTGAGCGGCCAAGCCGGCATCGCCCTTCAGATGCTGCCGGAACTGGCCGCCAACAAGGATGTGGCGGTGGCGGGACCCGTGCCCGAGGCCTATGGCGCCGGCGTGGATTTTTCCGCCGGCATTGCCGCATCCAGCAGCAACGCGCTCTCCGCACAGGACTTTATCGCCTTTATCACCGATCGCCGGAATATCGCCCTCTGGAAGCAGAACGGCCTGGCTGCCCTCGGCAATTGATGTGCATTTGCACAATTTTTTGGCAGATGCCGGGACATTCACCATTTTAGTCCGGTTTTTATTGGCTCTTTCCAATCCCCCGGATTGGTGCCTTAATGGTGCGTCGCAGCATTGGAGTCTGCCATGGGCCAGGAGCCGACCAAGACCGTGTTCAGCCATGTCAAGCCGGGCGACACGCCCTATAAGGGCGGCGGTTTGCGGGATTTCTTTCTCTATCGCGACCTAGGCATTGCCGGCGCCACCAATGGCAAGGTGATCGCTCATCTGGTGAAGGCCAATCAGCCGCCCACCGACGGCACCGGCTGGCACTATCACGTCTGCGATTTCCAGATCGTGATCATGATGAAGGGCTGGGCCCGCTTCATGTATGAGGACAAGGTCACCTTGGTCGAAGCCGGCGATGTGGTGCATCAGCGTCCCGGCATGGTGCACTATCTGTTCGATTACTCGCCCGACATGGAATATCTGGAGATCGTCTCGCCCGCCGATTTCGGCTCGGTGGAGGCGCCTGCCGCCACGGACAAGGTTCCACCTGTCACGCCTTGGAAATAGTCACACGCAAAAAAGGGGGCTGTCATGACTGATTTTTACGCCATCGCCGGCACGATGTTTTTGGGCGCCGCGCTTAATTTCTTGATGATCTCGATCTCGCGCGCGCGGGTTGCGGTGCCGTCACCGCGCAAAAAGCAACGGCGCCGCTGTGACTAGTGTGCCGCCGGTGATGCCGGGGAAATAGCAGGCGTTTGAGGCGGCTTCGGATCGCCCGCCGACAGGTACATTTTCTTGGCGCGATAGGCGATATAGATGTGCATGGCGCGGAATTGATTTAACGACAGGTAACCGGGAGGCTGATCGTTCCAGCACCGGTCGTAAACGCAGCCAGGCTGGGACCGCCACAGCACACCCAGTCTGGAATCGGCCATGTCGATCCCGGCGATCTTCAGGGACTTGAAGGAATAGCTGTAAAAATCCGGTTCCGGTTCTTTTCTCATGCCGGGAGTGTTAGTTTTCAACCCCAAGATATCTTCGGCCTGCGGAAGACGCACCCAGCCGGTCGACAGCCCGGCAAGAAGGCTCATCTGGATGCTGTGCCCTTCGATCTGCACCGGAAAATCGAAATTCCACCGCACATGTTCGGTCAGGGGTACCGTCTGGAAATTGTCCGTCCAGGTGACCACCTGCTTCGCCGGGCACGGATTGGGCGAGAAAAACGTGATCTTCTTGTTGGGAAAATCGATGTCGATATCGTTGTTCCCCAAGAAACTGAGGCCGAGCCAGCCATCCAACTCTCCCTCACCCCGGTCGAGAATGAAGGCCCTGAAGTGCGCCGGCGCCTTGCCGATGCTGATCGACGGCACCTCGGCGAACCGGTTGACGGCCTGCCCGAACCAAGTAATCCAATAGCGCCGGCCCAAAATCGTGACCGGAAAGTGAAGCTTGTCCACTGTCTTCGCGTACACCGCGGATTCGAGTCCGTCGAAATCCAAACCCATACGGCCGGGCGTATCTCCGAACATGACCGGTATCACAATTGACCCATCGTCTGCCTGAACCAGGTCGAAGCTTGCGATCTTTTGCCCGCACTCCTGGGCCGCGGCGGGAACGGTTGCAGCCAGGCACAGTGAAACAGCAGTCAATCGCCTGCGCATTGTCGATCAGCCCCCGCCGAAAATCAGTCTAAAGGTACCATCGTCTTGGGCGCTGCGCTCAATTTCTTGATGATCTCGATTTCGCGCGTCCGGTATGCGCTGCCGTCGCCGCGCAAAAGATCATGGTGCCACACCACCGGCGGCCGCGACGTATAAGGCCGCTGCCAGCTGTCCCAGGGCAAGGTGGTCTGGGTTTTGCCTTCGACAAAACCCCAGGCGATCATGCCGATATTGCGGCGTTTGCCGACCGGCAGGACCGTGTCGATGGTCGAACCGGCGCCCCGCGCCATATATTCGGTGCAGATCACCGGCCGGCCATAGCTTTCCAAGGATCTGGCGCGCGCCTCGAAAATCTCCGGCCAGCTATAGTCATGAAACGACATCACGTCTGATTGGGTCAGCTGGGTCTTTTCCACCGCATTCAGGCCGGCGATATTTTCCCAATGATCGTGATGCCAGATGCCGCTGGTCAGGGGCTGTGACGGGTTGGCGGACCTCGCCCAGTCGAACACGCGCGGCAAGAGCAGGGCGACGGCATCGAAGCGCGCCTGGCTTGTGTCGGGATAGGAATTGCCATTGCTGTTGTCGGGCTCGTTCCAGACATCCCAGCCCAGCACACGGTCATCCTGGGCGAAGCGGCCGACAATGTCCTTCACATAGGATTCCAGGCGGGGATATTGCGCAGGGTCCGCCAGCGCGCGCGCCCCCGGGCCCTGCACCCAGCCGGAATTGTGCACGCCCGGAATGGGCGGATGCTGCGGACCCAGTTTGGGATCGGGGTCCCAGCAGGAGTCGAACAGGACGAACAGCGGTTTGATGCCGTGCCTAGCGGCGATCCCGAGAAAAATATCGATGCGTTTCTTGAACCCCGCCGCATCCTGCTGCCACAGCGCGTCATGCAGGAACACCCGCATGGTGGTCATGCCCATCGCCTGCGCCCAGCCCAATTCCTTGTCGATAGTGGCGGGATCGAAGCTCGCCTCCTGCCACATCTCAAACTGATTGATGGCATTGGCGGGAATGTAATTGCTGCCCACGGGCCATTTCTCCTTGGCATACCAGGCATTGGCCTGAGCTTGTGTCCAACGCTCGCGCGCGCCGGCCGGCGCCGTCAGCACCGCCGCGGCCAGCGCCAAAAGCGCGGCCGCCTTCATCAGTTGTGTCATATTTTCCCCCGGGAGCTTTGTTTTCTTGGTTCTTGGTTATGGGATTTGCGGGTCTTCGCCGGAATGGGCGCGGCGGATGGCGGCACGAAGCTTGGCGTCCAGCTTGGCGGAATCCAGGATCACCTTGCCGGCTTCGGTGTCCTTCACCGCGGCCAGCGGGACCTCATAGTCGCCGGCATTCTCGATATAGACCACCAGCTCGTGTTTGCGCACCTGGCGCACCGCGCCGAAGCCCTTGTCGCCGTCATGCAGGAAGACGTCAAAACCTTCGCGGATATTCTCGTGCATGGCGCGCTTCCTTTCCTGAAGTTGCCGGGGCTAATAATAGCGCGGGATCGGGCCCAATTGCGGCGTGACATTGTTCCCCAGATCGAACATCACTTCGTCCACATAGCACCAGCCCCAGCCTTCCGGCGGATCATAGCCCTCGATGATCGGGTGCTTGCTGCGGTGGAAATGCTTGGTGGCGTGTTTGTTCTTGGAGGAATCGCAGCAGCCGACATGGCCGCAAGCGCGGCAAATCCGCAGATGCAGCCAGGCATCGCCGGACTTCAGGCATTCCTCGCAGCCCTTGGCGCTGGGGGTGACTTTCTGGATGGTGCCGAGATGGGAACAGAAAACTTTCGTCATTATTCGGCCGCCGCCTTCCGGTCCTCGGCGGCGCGGCGTTCCGCCAGAAAGCCATGGATGGCCGACACCACAGTCGAGCCTTCGCCGACCGCCGCCGCCACCCGCTTGACCGAGCCGCAGCGCACATCGCCCACCGCAAAGATGCCTTCGCGATTGGTGGCCAGGGCATGGCCGCCCCCGGCGCCGGTAATGACGAAGCCCTTATCGTCCAGCGCCACGCCGGACTGCGCCAGCCAATCGGTATTGGGATCGGCCCCGATGAACGAGAAAACATGGCCGATGTCGCGTACCGTTTCCTCGCCGCTATCGCGATTTTTCCACCGCACCCGCTGGAGGCCGCCTTCCGGTCCCTCCAGCCCGCAGATTTCACAGCGCAGCAGAACTTCGACATTGGGAAGGGCGCGGATGCGGTCGACCAGATATTGCGACATAGTGGCTTCCAGGCTTTTGCCCCGCACCACCATCCAGAGCTTCTTGACCTTGCCGGCCAGGTACACCACCGCCTGCCCCGCCGAATTGCCCGCACCCGTAAGCGCCACTTCCTGTCCGGCGCAAAGCCGCGTCTCGATGGCGCTGGCCCAATAATGCACGCAGGAGCCTTCAAAGTCCGACAGGTTGGGGATATTCAGCCGGCGATAACGCGCCCCGCTGGCCAGCACGACACTGCGCGCGCTGACGGTTTCGCCATCGCCCAGCCTCAGGCGGAACGGCCAGCCTTCCTTTTCATCCAACAGTTGCGCCTCGTCGGGAATGGCGATCTCGGCGCCGAATTTCTGCGCCTGGTTGTAGGCGCGCGCCATCAAGGCCAGGCCGGAAATGCCGGTGGGAAAGCCCAGATAGTTTTCGATGCGCGCGCTCGCCCCCGCCTGGCCGCCGAAGCTGCGGCAGTCCAGCACCAGGGTGGAAAGGCCTTCGGAGGCGGCATAGACGGCGGCGGCCAGTCCCGCCGGACCCGCGCCGATAATGGCGGTGTCATAGATCACGCCGGGATCGATGGACCTGAGCAGGCCGATGCAGCGCGCCAGTTCGCTTTCGCTGGGATTGCGCAAAATCTGTCCGCCCGGACACAGCACAATGGGCAGATGCTCGGGCTGAATGATGAAGCGCTTGAGCAGGGTCTGGGCGCAGCCGTCGGTGGCGGAATCCAGCGCGCGATGGGGATGGCCGTTGCGGCGCAGGAAATTCTCCAGCCGCAGCATGTCGGCGGTGCCGGTCGGCCCGATCAGGATGGGCCCCGCCTCTCCCGTTTCCAGCAGGCCGACCCGGCGCAGGATCAGCGCGCGCATGATGCGCTCGCCCAGTTCGGCTTCCTGCACCAGCACGTCGCGCAGCCGGCGCGGCGCAATGATGATGGCTTCCACCGCGCCCAGGGCGATGGCATCCACCAGCGACGGCCGGTCGGAAAGTTGCGCCAGCTCGCCCAGGAAACTTCCCGGACCATGCTGCACGATGGATTTTTTTGCCGACAGGGCGCCACCATGGCGCACATCGATGCTGCCGTTCAGCACAAAGGCCAGGCCGGGCCCCAGCTCGCCGGCCCGATAGATCGCTTCGCCGTCATGGAAATGGCGCACCTCGCCGAAGCGGCGCAGACGAGCGACGTCGTGATCGTCCAGATGCGGGAACATCTGGTGGCTGCGGGTTTCTATCAGCGATTGGGTTGGGGCCATGCCATCAAGCGTACAGAAGGGCGTTCTCAGCGTCATCCTTGAACTTCTGGCGCGAACCTCCAGGAACCGGCCTTGAAGCGGCGGGGCTTGAAATGTCAGCGCTTTATCAGCCCCAAGGCCTTCAACGCGCGCAAAACCAGATTTTCCATTTGGGGTTCCGCGGGGGCTTCCGCCAGGCGGGGAACCAAGGCCGCTTCGATAGCGGGAAGCACGCTGGCGACGGACACCGGCTTCAGCACGGCGCGCGGCTTTTGCCCCAGGCCCCAGAACGCCGCAATGCGGCGGGCGCAGGAAATTCCCGCCTCCAGCATGAAAGGCCCCGGCTCGCCGACATCCTGCGAGGCGATGGGCATGCCATGGCCCAGAAGGGGAAGGGTATAGACTTCCAGCCTGTCGTCCCAGTTGAGCCGAACGGCACCGTCCACCATCTCCTGCCGGGCGGCTGTGAGCGAGAGCCCATGCACGTCGCTCCATTGCGCCAGGCTGGCTTGGGCATTGCTGATATTCACCACATTGTCCAATCCGCCATGCCAGATGGAGATTTTGGGCCAAGGTCCGACATAAGAAGACGCGGCCCGCACCATGTCGCCCCACTGCTCGGGCGTGTGCAGCGGCGCGCCGCGCATGCTTTCCAACGCATCGCGCACATCGTGCGCGGCGCCATAGGGAACACCGGCAATGATGGCGCCGCCCGCGAACAGTTCGGGATAGGTGGCCAACATCACCGCCGCCATGGAACCACCCGCCGACAGGCCGGCAATGAAGACACGGCGCGCATCCAGCCGGTGCGTCTCCAGCATGGCCGCGACCATGGCGGCGATGGACGCCGCCTCGCCTTCGCCGCGGGTAATGTCTTCGGGATTGAACCAGTCGAAACAGGTATGGGGGTTGTTTACCGCCTTCTGTTCCGGCGCCAGAACGGCAAAGCCCAGTTGCTCGGCCAGCCGGCACCAGCCCGCGCCCAGGTCGTAGCCCTGTGCGGTCTGGCCGCAGCCATGCAGCACCACCACCAGCGCGGCGCCATCGCCCGCTCCCGACGGCAAATACTGGAACATGCGCAGATTGCCGGGATTTGGGGCAAAGGGACTTTCCGCCAGCGGGGAGGTTTTCGGCTGATTTTCCAAGGGCTTCGCGCCGGGTCCGTCCAATCGCATCCATGCCACCAATTTTTTCCACATCACCGGCTCCCGGGCATTTTATGTTGCATTGCAGCAATTACAAGATGGGCAAGAACGGCACCCGGCCTTCGCCATCGTCCGGCCGCCAGAAACAGAAGCGGGATGGGAGGGAATAGATCGATCCTTCTCAATCGTCATCGCTGATACAGGCCCAGGACATCTTGCGACAAGCAACCGTGGCGGATGGATTGCGGCTGTCCTGGATGCGGACCAAACTCTTTCTGCTGTTGGTGGGCAGCGCAAAGGAAACAGCATGTTGGTAAGAATAGCGATGGCTGCGTCGCTTTTGCTTATGATCCCCGCCTGGGCGCAGGAGCAGGCGCCGGCCCCCGCCTCCTATGATGAGCAAACGCCCATCGAGACGCTGGCCTCCGATCCCGCCGCCGCGGCGATTTTGAACAAGGACCTGCCCGGGCTTTTGACCGATGCCCAGTATCCCATCTTCAAGCGCATGAGCCTGAAGGCGATCCAGCAGGCCTCGGGCGGCGACCTCAGCGCCGAGGATGTCAACAAGACGGTGGCCGACCTTCACGCCTTGCCGAAACGCTAAGGTTGGGGCGCGGCTCGCGCCCGGCGCAAATCACGCTACACTGCCGCCATGGAGCAATATCTCTATTTCGGCAGCCTGGGGCTGCATGAGCGCCAGTACCAAGTCCCCAATTTCATCGGCCTGGCGCTGGAGCCCAAGCATGAGCGGGAGATCAAGCATGATCTGGCCGCGCCCCTGCCCTATCCTGACAACAGCATCGCCAAAATACAGGCCCAGGACGTGCTGGAGCATCTTGCCTTCGACAAGGTGCCTTTCGTGCTGGACGAGATTTACCGGGTGCTCAAGCCGGGCGGGGTTTTCCGGCTCAGCGTGCCGGACTATCGCAGCCCGGTGCAGAAACGCCGCTCGCTGTACGACGCGCGCGGCCGGGTGATCGGCGATCTGCTGATGGGCGCCACCAGCTATCTGGACGCCGCCACCGGCGACGCGAAAGTGCGGTTCAGCGAGGATGGCGAGGCCCATCTCTGGTTTCCCCGCTATGAATTGATCACCCATCTGGTGTTGAAATCGGAAATCCGCAAGACCCGCATCCATTTCTACCAGGCCTTCATCGACGACCACAGCTATCTGTGCGAGCCGGTGCCGGAGAATGAGATGTTTGTGCAGCGGGCCGCGCCCCATGACCGCCGGGCCGGCGGCGCCCCAACCTCCATCATCGCGGATTTCACGAAAGACTCCTAAGACGCCCCGATCGCCACTTCCAGCCGCCGCGCATCGATCAGATATTTGCCGGCCGCCGCCTGGATATCGGCGACGGTCACCTGTTGCAGATAGCCTTGATAGTTGCGCGCGGCGTCGAGCCGTTCTTCTTTCTCTTGTGCGCCATCCAGCACCGCCAGCCAATAGTCATTGGTCTCGCGGCTGCGGGTAAGCTGGGCAATGGCGGGGTTTTTCGCCCTGGCCAGATCGTCTTCGCTGAGCTTGCCCGCCTTGAGATCGCGCACGATTTCCGCGACGGCGTCGCGGAATTTGCCCGCACCCTCCGGCGGCAGCTGCGCCAAAGCCTGGAGATAGCCATAGTCGAACACTCTCGACGACAGGTTTCCCGCAAAGGAGACATAGACCGTTCCCGAACCGCGCAACTTGTCCGACAGGCGCTCGCGCATCACCGCCCCCAACAGATTGAGCGCGGCGTTTTCCTTGAGATCGGGGAAGGTGCCGTGGGTGGGCCACACCATGCCCAGTATCTGCTGGCCGGCCTGGATGCTGCCGGGAATGGCGATCACCGGTTCGCCGCCGGTTGGAAAATTGACGCTATTGCCGGCACTGACGGCGGCGCGGGTTTGGGCGCGCGGCGGCAGCGCGCCAAAAGTCGCCGCCACGGATTCGATCGCCTTTTCGACGGTGACATTGCCGGTGATGGTGACGTCGATGGCGCCTTTGGCGAAGACCGGTTTCAGCAGAGCGCTAAGGTCTTCCACCTTGACGGCTTGAATATCTTGCGCCTCCGGCGTCGCCCAGCGCTTGTCTCCGCCATGCAGAATCTCCGGGGTCTTGAGTTGCATGACCGCCATCGGCGTGGCTTCGGCCTGACGCAGCCGCTGGGCGCGGGCATTGCGGAACAGTTCGAAACCTTCGGGACGGAAACCCGGCGCGGTCAGATAGGCGGCAAGAACCTTGAGCTGAATATCGATGTCGCCCGGCGTGGTCTGGCCGGAAAAGACAAAGCCGTCCTCATCGACCCGGAAATCCACGCGATAGTTGCTGGCGGCAAGCACCTGTTGCACTTGCAGGGCGGACATCGCCTCCAAACCACCCCCAGGCAGAGCGCCGGCCGCCCAAGCCGCGGTGATCCGGTCTTTGGGCAATGAAAGCTGTCCGTCGCCCACCTTGACCGAGACCAGCACCTGGTTGGCGCGCAACTGCGATGGCCGCACCGTCAGGCGCACGCCATTGGCGAAGCGCAAAAAGGTAACGCCCAGGTCGGGAACCTGGCGGGTCTCCGCGACCTGGCCGGGTTTTCCGAAATCGTTATAGGGCCAGGACAGAACGGGGTGCTGAGCCCGCGCCAGCGGCGTGGCCGCCAACGCCTGCTGTTCGATGTTGCGGAACGCCTCGGTCACCGCCGGCTCGCCGCCCGGCACCGGCTCGGGACCGGAAAGAAAAATCAGCGGGCCGTGGTCAGGAAAATCGTCCCGCAAAACGCGGTTGACCTCCTCGGCGGAGACGGTCTTCAGCGTCTCCTCCAGCAGCGTCAAGCGGTCGGCCGGATGAATGAAGATGTCGCCCGTGGCGGCGTTGGAGACAATGATATCGGCAAGCCCGGGCGTGGAGCGGGTGGAAGCCGCCGCCTTGGCGCCGACAAAGGCCGCACGGCGCTCGCTGATAGCGCGTTCGACTTCCGCCTCGCTGACACCGGTACGCAGCAGATCCAGGCGAATCTTCTCCGCCGCCGCCACCGCCGCTTGCCAACGGCCTGGCGCATGGCTGATCGAGAGCGTGACGCTGTCGGCGATGCCAGGCTCGCTGCCGCGTGAAATCCTGGCGTTAAGGAAGGGCGGGTCGGTGGACGCGGCCGCTTCCTGCAGCCGCATATTCAGGACACGCAACCCGATCAGGTTGATCTGGACCCACCGGTCCAGCGCCTTGTCGTTCGGCCGGGGCGTGGCCTTCAAGAGCCAGGAGAGCGAGGCTTGAGGCGTGGCATCCCGCTCGGAAAAGACCCGTGTCTCTACCGGCCGCGACAACGCAATAGCGATCCTGGGATCGGCGCCCGCCCGGCCCCGGCCCCGCCATTGCGCGAAACACGCCTTGATCCTGGCTTCCATGTCGCCGGGCTCGACATCGCCAACCACGACCAGGGTGGCGCGCTCCGGCCGGTAATAGGCGTCATAGAAGGCGCGCATCTCCGCCACCGGAGCCTGGGCCACGATAGCGGGATCGCCATTGGGAAGTGCCGCCGCATGCGGATCCTGGAGCACAAATTCCAGCTGGGCGCTGGCGGCGCGGAAGGACGGCGTGTCGCGCAGCTTCAGCTCGGACAGCACCACCCCGGCCTCGGTTCGGGCGGCCGCTGGATCAAGCGTCAGTTCGCCCGCGATTTCGCGCATGAAATTCAGCGCGGCATCCAGACTCGAGGCATCGTCACGTGGCAGGTCGAATTTGTAGACGGTCTGCTCCTGGCCGGTGAAGGCATTGGTGTCGGCGCCCAGGCGCAATCCCAGCCGCTCCAGCGTGTGGTTGATCTCGCCATCGGCGACATGGGCGGAACCGCGGAAGGCCATATGCTCCAGGAAATGCGCCAGGCCTTTTTGCGCGGCGCTTTCCTGGCGCGCGCCGGCCGCGATGGCGAAGCGGATGGACACCGCGCCCGTGGGATTGGCGTTGCGCAGGATGGCATAGCGCATGCCATTGGACAGCACCCCCAGGCGCAAGGCGGGATCGTAGGGGATGTCGCCTTTCGGCCAGCCCGCGGCGTGCGCGGCGCCGGCCAGAACAACCAGCACCAGCACGAACCACAAGGTCCGGATACGCGCAACAGGGTCCTTGCCACGGATCATTGTCGATGCCGCCTCGATCAGCGCGGGCAATCTAGTTTCGCCAAGGGGATTTATCCAGCCCGCGCGCCGCTCGCAGGATGACCAAATTGTCAGGCACGCTTCCAGAAATCAGACCAATCCAGCCGCAAGGGGCCGCAGCTTCTGGAAGACAGAACATAAAGCATGGTGTCTCGGGCGGGATTGTCCTGGAACCGCGCCATCTGCCGGAAGCGTTGGGAAAGATGCAGCAGCCCAGCCGAAGCAGAAGCCGGGCCCGAAGCGGAATCCGACCAGCTCCGGTCCATGTAAACAAAGGTGCGCCGATCGCCCGGCGCGCCCGATGCCTTCAACAGCGCCGCTTCCTGGAACAGAGTGCTTACGGGCACCACCCGCACATCGCGGCAGGACGGCGAGGAAAATTTCGCGATGGTGATGGCATTGCCGATGCGGGCTTCTCCCGATGGCGAGAACCCTTGCCGCTTCATGGCGGCGGCGATGCCGGCACGCTGCGCCTTGGGGCTGAGCGCGGCGGGCTGCGCCAATCCCATCCCGATCCCCGCCAGGCCGATGGCGATGAAAACAGGCAGCCGCATCAGGCGCGCCTGATGGTGGCGCCATGGAGGCATAGAATCGCAATCAGCGCCGAAAGCGAGGCATTGATCGCCTGCGAGCCCATGCCGGTATGCCAGAATTCCAACTGTCCGGGCGCTGAAGACGCCATCAGGAACAGGCGCAGCGAATTCATCATCACGGTGACAAGGATCAAGCCCGCCGCCGTGACCAGGTCGCCGGCATTCCAGTCCAGGCGGCTCAGTTTGGTGATGGACACAAAGGCCAGCAGCGCCACCGACACATTGTGGAACGAGGTGCAGGCGTCATAGACCACGATCTGGTGACTTTCCGTGCCGATCAGATTGCCTTGCAGGGAAACCGCGTGATGCAGGCCCTTGAGCAGTTCCGCCGCCAGCCAGGCGTCGGCGGCTTCGATGCGGAAGGCGACGAGTTCGAACAACAGGTGTCCCCAGAACAGTTGCGTGGCCAGCGCCAGCATCACCGCGGCGGCGGCGCGCAACGGGCGGTCCTTGGGGAAGGCCGCAAGAATATACATCGCGAAGGCGGTCAGCCCCACCCAGGCGGCGCCGTCATCGGGCAGCACCGCGCTCAGCGAGATCAGGCCGACCAGGGCGGTGGCGCCGTCGGAGATCCAGCGCGGGCGGCTGCCGATGAGATGCAGCACGGCGAACCAGGCGATCAGCTGGAAGATGCCCAGATTGGCCAGGTGTCCCAGCGAAACCGGATCGCCCCGCAAAAAATCGCGGACACCGTCCGCAAGATAACGGGCAAAGAAGATCCCGCCCGTCCAGGCGATGGGATTTTGCGCCACCGCAAAGCGTGATTGAGAACCGGCCGCGGCAAGCATCGGATCAGGCTCCAAAAACGCCGCGGTTCAAACCTTGGTGTGCTTCAGCAGAAAACCGATGACGCCCACGACCAGAACCGCGGCGATCGCCGGCAGGCCCAGGCCGATCACCGGCGCGGGCGCCACTTCCACCGCGGCAAAGGCGGGCGCGGCGGCGACGATCAACACCAGGGCGGGAAAAATACCCTTCATCATCTCTCTCCGTTAAGAACCAAATCGGGACATGCGGGTCCCAAGCTCAAAGGCTCACGCACGGCTTGTGCCAAAGGTTAAAAGCCCGGGGCGGCGCGGCTGCGGCGCGGCCTGCGTCCCGGCTTGACACACTAATCGTCAGCGTGCGCAGTTCTTGCATCGACCTGATTTTCGGGTGATCCACCGCCGCATATCGGGCTGATCGACAGGCCAGCAGCATGAACAAGTCCCGTGCCCTGCCTTCACACCTGGCCCTGTTGCTGCTTCTGTTGGCTGGCGGCTGCGTGGCGCCGGCTGGACAAGGCGCGCATATTTTATTGGTAGGGCCGGACCAGGCCTATGCCCGGCCCAGTGACGCAGCCAGGGCGGCGCAGACCGGGGACATCATCCGGATTTCACCCGGCGCCTATACGGACTGCGCCGTGTGGAAAAGCGATGGCCTCGTCATCGAAGCAACCGGCGACGGCGCGACGATCACTGGCGCGGTGTGCGGCGACAAAGGGCTTTTCGTCGTCCAGGGCAATAACGTGACCATTCGCAATTTGAGCTTTAATGGTGCCCGCGCCACCAGCCATAATGGCGCGGGCATCCGGGCGGAAGGGGCTGGACTCACGGTGGAACAGAGCCGCTTTCTCGACGATGAGAACGGCATTCTGGCGGGCGACAATGTCCCAAGCGCCATCGTCATCAGGAACAGCTTGTTTCGCGGCAATGGCAACTGCATCGCCGCCTGTGCCCATGGCATCTATGTCGGTCACATCGCGCTGTTGCGCATCGAAAATTCCCGGTTCGAGGCACAGCATGTCGGCCACCACATCAAGTCGCGGGCGGCAAGAACCGAGATCGTCAATAACGAAATTCAGGACGGTCCAACCGGCTCAGCAAGCTATCTGGTGGATCTGCCCAATGGCGGCTCCGCCGTCATCTCCGGCAACCAATTCGAAAAAGGGCCGCTTTCGCAGAACAAGGCCGCCGCAATCGTCATCGGCGCCGAACAGAATAAGGGCCTCAATCCCGCCGGCGAGATCACGATTCAGGACAACAGCCTTGCCAATGATACCGGAGCGCCGACCGCTTTCGTGCAGAGCTACATCGATGCTTCCGTAACCCTGCAAAACAATCGCTTTTCGGGCGCCGTCACGCCTTTGATCCACGCCACGCTTCCCCGCTGATACGGCGCGGCTTGCGCCCGCCAAAATCAGCGAGTCATATTTATTTAACAAAAATTAATGATGCTCTATTCATACTCAGCGCCAAGGTCTTTCTCAACGCGGGGCGGTCCGTCACCTCGGCGAAGTGGCTCACCTGTCGCTCGAAACTGTTTCTAAACCCGGTTTGGAAAGCATGCCCGCGCGCACAACCGAACCAAAATATGTGCATGAGGCGGATTTCGCCTATTGGAAAACCCGTCTCGCGGGATTTTCCCTCGCATTGCCCGATCCCGGCCGAGGCAATCCGGAACGCTCGGAATCGATATCGCATGACATCGCGCAAGAGGATTTTGCGCGCCTGAAAAGCGCCGCCGCCGCAATCGGCTCGTCAGCGCCCAGAATGGCCCTGGCGATGGCTTACGTCGCGATCTCCCGTCTTTACGGTGTGACCGATATCCTGATGGGATATCCGCTTCCGCGCACCGGGCGAACCTCCACGCAGTCCGTTGATCGGCCGATGACGGTCATGCCGTTTCGGATGAATTTCGAACATGGACTGACGCTTGCGGATTTTCTGAAAACAATGGCCGCGACGCTTGCAACCGACCGCAGGCACAGCAAGCTTCCGGCGAAATCCCTGAGGCCCTTGACCGGCCAACAGGACGCCGGGGGCTATTTTTTTGACGCTGTCGTCCAATACATTCCGGCCGCGGACGATCGCGCAACCGGCGGCGCGGAATCCGGCGCCCGCTCCGGGCAGCCGCCCGCGCCATTCCTGATCGGCATCCGCGAGACGCCCGGCAGCCAAGGCGCCGAACTGACGGTGACCTTCAACCCGGAATGGATTGATCGTGACGACGCCGCCCGGTTGGCCGGCTGTCTCTACTTTTTATTGGTCAACCCAATTGACCTGCAAAGCCAGACGATCGGCAAAATTCCCCTGATAAGCGACGGCGCGCGTCACTATCTTCTGGCCGAACTGAATGACACGAATGTTCCCGTGCCGGCGGATGCCACCCTGGCATCGCTTTGCGCCCTCCAAGCCGGGCGTATCCCCGATTCCGTCGCAGTCACGCATGGAACGCAATCCCTCACCTACCGCCAATTGCATGCCAAGGCCGATGCGCTCGCCATGCGCCTGGCGGAGGCTGGCGTCGGCCCGGAATCCATTGTCGGCGTTGCGCTGCCGCGAAACATCGACCTCATCGTGGCGCTGCTGGCGATCCACAAGGCGGGGGGCGCCTATCTGCCGCTCGATCCCAGCCTTCCCGGCGAACGGCTTGCTTATATTGTTTCCGACGCCCGGGTCCGGATCATTGTCACGATACGGCCGCTGGCGGAAAAAATCCCCCTGGCAACGGCAAGCGCAATATTCCTGGATGATCCCATACCGGACGTTTCCTCCGCTGTCCGGGCCTCCCCGCCCCGCATCACCGTGGCCCGCCCCGAGAACCTGGCCTATGTGATCTACACCTCGGGCTCGACCGGTCTGCCAAAAGGCGTGGCGATCGAACACCGCAACGCGGTCAATTTCGTTCTCTGTCAGATCGCCCAGCTTGGGCCGGACGAGTTGAGCGGAATCCTGTTTTCGATGTCGGCGGGTTTCGACTTTTCGATTGACGAGATTTTCATTTCGCTTGCGGGCGGCGGCCGCCTGATCATTGTCGAAAACCTCCTGGCCCTGCCTGCCGCGCCCGCCCGCGATGAAGTGCGGGTTCTGGATGCCGTGCCTTCCGTATTCGATGCCTTGCTGCAAATTGGAGGCCTTCCGTCCGGCGTGCGCCTCCTGCAGTTCGGCGGCGAGGCCCTTCCGCGATCATTGGTCAATCGCGTTTTGGCGACCCATCCGGAGCTGCGAATCAAGAACCAATATGGCCCGACCGAGGCGACCGTCTTTGCCACATTCTCCAGGATCGGCGCTGGCGGCGCCGGAGAGCCGCCGATCGGCAAGCCGATGTGGAATGTGAAGGTCTATGTTCTGGATCAGAATATGGAGCTTTTGCCCAAAGGCGCGAAAGGCGAGCTCTATATTGGCGGCGCCGGCGTCGCGCGCGGCTATCTCAACAAGCCCGAATTGACCGCCGAACGATTTGTGAAAAACCCCTTTGACGAGGGCCGGCTTTACCGCACCGGCGACAGCGTGCGCTGGCGCCGTGACGGGGAACTCGAATTTTTCACCCGCATCGACGCGCAGGTCAAGATAAACGGCTTGCGTATCGAACTGGGAGAAATTGAAAAGCAGCTGGAAAGTTTGCCGGGTATCGCCAGCGCGGTGGTGGTGGTCCGCGCCGACGCCCAGGGCAACAAGCAACTACGGGCCTTTGCCGTACCGCGCGACATCCGCGCCCCGCCCGATCCGCGTGCGGTGAACGATGCTCTCGCCAAAAAACTGCCCAGATACATGGTGCCGGCGGCGCTGACATGGATTGAAAGACTTCCCTTGACGCCCAGCGGCAAGCTGGACAGAAAAGCCTTGTCGATCCTGGCGGAAGAAGGACCGGCACAAACCTATCGCGCGCCCTCGAACCAGCAGGAAGCATCGCTGGCGTCGATTTGGTCTGAGGTCCTGAAAATTCCCCGGATCGGAATTGACGATGATTTTTTCCAGCTCGGCGGCACTTCGCTTCAAGCGTCCGTGATTTTTGCCCGCATCGCGCAGACCTACGGCCTGGACCTGCCCGCCACAAAAATGGTGAGCGCGCCAACGGTCGCGCATCAGGCCGCGCTCTTGAAAAGCAAGTCCCATGCGGATGGGGGCAAGCTCATCGCATTCCGCGAAACCGGAGATGGCCCGCCCTTGTTTTTTTTGCATGGCGGCGGGGGCGGCATCATGTATGTCCGGGAGATCATGAGGGATCTCGCCTGCAACAACCCGCTTTATGGCGTGCCGGCGCCGCCGCTGGACGGAACCGCGCGCCTGCCGGCTTCTATCGCGGAAATCGCCGCGGCGTATATTTCCGAAATCCGCAAAGTGCAGCCGGCCGGGCCATATCATCTTATCGGATGGTCTTTCGGCGGCACCGTCGCCTATGAGATGGCGCGCCGGTTGCGGCAATCCGGCGAAGCGGTCGCCTTCCTCGGGCTGATCGATACGAATGCCGGACGGTACAACACGGCCGGCCTGCGCAAGACGGCCCCCGCCGGCGGCGGCCGAAGCGCCATTGTCAAAACTGTAAAACATCTCGCCTGGACGATTGGGGATGCGATGGACCGCGCGCAAATAGCTGCCGGCAAAATACCCAATGACCTGCGTCACCTTCTCGGCATCGCCATTCCTCATGAGGCGCGAACGGTTTTCTATCTGCGCAAATTCGTGGGCGCGGAAAGAGCCTATGCGCCGGAGCGCTATCCGGGCACCATCACGCTGTTCACCCGCAAAGGCGCAGTTGCGTGGCACAGCGCCAACTGGTCGAAACTTGCCGGTGGTTCGCTGAGCATTCACGAACTCCCGGCCGCCAGGCACCTCGAAATTCTATTGCCGGAAAACAGCCGGTTTCTTGCGTTGCGCATCGATCAATGCCTGAGCGCGCTCACCTACTCCGATGGAGCGACCAGCTGAGGTTAGCAGCTATTCTTAACGCTTTTTCCATTAAGCTGAGGCGCGCCTTGGCCGCTCGGGTTGCGGGGGGCCAGTGCGCAACCTATGATGACTATGGGATCGGGGACGCTATGAGCACCGCCACGTTGAATCTGACTGGACTGACGGCGCTGGACCTGCTCCTGAGCCGGCGCTCCGGATCCGCCAAGACGATGACCGGTCCCGGGCCCTCCAAGGCACAGCTGACCGACATTCTGCGCGCCGGTGCGCGCGTTCCCGATCACGGCAAGCTGTTTCCCTGGCGCTTTATCGTGTTCGAGGGAGAAGGCCGCGAGCGTTTCGCGGACATCCTGGTGAACGTCATGACGCAGGAAGGCGCCAGTCCCGCCCTGGTCGACGAATGGCGCACGCGCATCACCGGCGCGCCGGTCATCATCGGCGTGGTTTCCAGCGCGCGGGAGCTGATCAAAATCCCCGTGTGGGAACAGGAATTGTCCGCCGGCGCGGCATGCCAGAACATCCTTATCGCAAGCCATGCCCTGGGGTTCGTCGCCAACTGGTTGACGGAATGGTACGCCTATCACCCGACCGTGAAGCAGAAGATCGGCCTGCGTCCGGGAGAAAGAATGGCGGGCTTCATTTTTATCGGCACGGCAAAGGATGAACTGCAAGAACGGCTCCGGCCCGAGATGAGCAAAATCGTCACCCATTTCTAATTGACGAAAGAGAAGCGCATGACCCGGCTGCAGGATATCATCGTCAATCGCGACGGCCACCAGGCGAGGTTTCACGGCTCCTGGTATCGTGGACCACACACCAATTTCATTCCCACCAAGGCGGAAATCACGCCTTCCGCGGAAGCCGTGGACCGTTACATCATGCATGGCTGGACGCCCGCGGCGCCGTTCGTCAGCAAGTCAACGCAAATCACCGCTTTTGGCAGCTGCTTTGCGACTTATATCAGCCGGTTTCTCCATAACAGGGGCTATAGCGTTTTCGGAAAGCACCTCAACCTTCAGTCCCATATCATCCGGTTCGGCGAAGGAATGGTGAACACCTTCGCCTTGCTCCAGCAATTCGAATGGGCGCTGGAAAACAAGCACTTCCCTGAAAACCTCTGGTTCTCGCAGGACAAGGAAGTCGCCTCCCTTTCGCCGGAAGTCCAAGCCGAGACCCGTGATATCATCCAGAATACCGAACTGTTCATCATGACACTCGGCTTGTCGGAAATATGGTACGACAAGCGCACCGGCGATGCCTTGTGGCGGGCGGTGCCGGCCTCGGTGTTCGACGAGAATATTCACGGGTTCCGCGTTTCCTCGCACCAGGAAAATTACGACAACCTGGTCAAGCTTGTCGCCCTCATCCGCGCCACCAAACCTTCGGCAAAAATCGTGTTCACGGTTTCGCCCGTCCCGCTGATGGCGACCTTCAGGCCGGTTTCCTGCCTGACGGCAAGTTCGGTTTCCAAGAGCATTTTGCGGTCCGCGGTGGATCAGTTGCTGCGTGATCACGCGTCGGACAAGAACCTGTTTTATTTTCCCGCTTTCGAAATCGTGAAAGAGTTTTTCATCGATCCTTATCAGCCGGACAACCGGCATCCCAAGGACGAAATCGTCATGTTCATCATGCAAACCTTTGAAAGGCACTTCTGCACCGCGCCGTGAGACGCCCGGCGATGCTTCGCCTTAGGATGTCAGGCCGGCTCAACGCATGTTTCACAGACAAATCGCAATAGCCGACATCCTTCAGTCTCATGCGCCCGAGACTGTTCGCATGTCGTCCATACACGACTTTGTGACCGGCCCGGCCAGACCGGCATCCCTGGCGGCCCTGGCGCAACAGCCGGCCCTGCCTTGCGTCATCGACACCGCCCGGGCGCGAACCTTGTACCTGCCGGGCCTGGACGCGCAGAAATTGCGGGAGGCGCCCTTTGTGAATCTCCATGCCCGAAAGGAGGCCCGGCTTCTTCTTTCCGTGCCCTGGGAGGCCGGCCCCATCAACCGTCCCCGGGTCGAGACCGACCCGATCTATGTCTTTTCACCGGGACGTTGCGGATCGACCCTGCTTCACAAACTTTTGATGGCGGCAAATATCCAAAGCGTTTCGGAGCCCGATATTGGCGGCGCGCTCATTTCGCCGGCCTATCAGAAATATCCCCTGATCCGGCCGGTGCTGCGCTGGGCGACGCGGATATATGCGCGCGACCTGATGAGCGCGCTGGGCAGCAATCACGAAATTCTGGTGATAAAGCTGCGGTCGCAATATTGCAGAGTGGCGCCGCTGCTGCTGAAGAACGCGCGGGAAAAGCGGACCATTTTCATGACCAGGGGATTTGAGAGCTGGGCGCAATCGGTGGCCCGGTTGTTCAAGGTCACCCCCACCTATCTGGTGCGGGAATATCGCCGGTCGCTGGAATGTTATGCCTATCTTCGCCGGCGCGGCAATTGCCATTTTTTGCGTTATGAATCCCTCATCGAACAGCCTCACAGGGAGATGGCGCAACTCGCCGGCTTTCTGGGGCGGGAGATATCCGTTCGCGCGATCGAGGACGCGATGGCGGTGGGTTCGCAGGAAGGAACACGATTGGACCGGGTATCGGAACGTGGCCTGGCACGGTGGGACGCGATCAAGGATGAGACCAGCCGCCTGTGGTTTTCCAGCGGCACGGCTGCTTTGTGCGACCAAATTATCGGCGCCGGGGAATCGTGAACCGCCCGCGTTTGATGACGGCCTAGAGCCAGAATTTCCACTGCGTTGGTCCGATGGGCACAATCTGGCCTTCCACCAGCTTGCAAACCTGGCCTTGCTCCGTGTCGATGATGCAGTCCTTGGGAACCGGCCGGGCCGAATCCCGCTTTTCCAACAGGGATTGATAGCGCTGTTGGCGGCCGCGCGGATCCTTGATCTTCGGCCAGGCCGATTTCCCTGGAAACTCCGGATGATTGATGACCGGTTCGGCATAGATCCAGAAGGCGATCCGCGCATAGGCCTTGGGCAGCCAGCGCGTTTTCAAAAACCAGTAAAGCCAGGAGGTCTTTCCCAGGTTGTTGAAAGTGAAATCCAGGCATTGATCGTCGGCGCAGCCGGCGAAACTGGCCACGGTCCGATGCCACCTGGACAGCAGGGCCCGCGCGGCACGCGAATTTCCATAGAATTGAACCAGGCCGGAACAGGTCAACTGGGTCGTGGAGTACCAGTCGATGCCGCCGGCATGGCGAAAGAACCGTCCCTTGGCCGGAGGAGAATCGGCTAGCGCGATCTCCATGGGCTTGAAGATGTCGGTATATTCGTCCGCCAGCCAATTGTAGATCGCGAAGTCGCAACCGGATTGCGCCAGTTCTGTCACCAAATCCGGCCGGGCGACAAATTCGCAGTCGGCGTCGAGATACAGGACCGGCTTGCCGTGCGCGTTCAGCAGATGGTGAATGAAGTTGGCCTTGGTAAAGGAAAGATCCGCGCTACCGCGCGGGCTGATCGACGCATGCACGGCCGGCACTTCATGCAACACATAGGACAGCGAAAACTTCTCGCAGGAAGCCGCCAGTCTTGCGGCCTGTTCCGAATAGGCCGCCGTGAACATCGCCCCGACGATGAAAGGGCTGTTTCCGCCGCCGCCGATCGTGCGCAGGGAGTGGAAAGGAAGCGGGAATGCCTCAGCGCTGATCATGATCAGGCACGCAAGTTTGTCCCGGTTTTTCGAGGATATTTTGCATCATCCGATTCACTGCGGTAAATCCGGCCCTGCGCCCATCCGAAGCGGCGATCAGGTGGCGTTGCCGCCGCCCGCGCTTCTCCTTCAAATCCGGGAGTGCTATTTATAGCGCAAGGGCGGGGAATGTCGCATGGCCAATTTCTTTGCAGGATTAACGCGCCGGCTGACCGGGTCGAAAATCCGTAGCCGGAATAAGGCTTCCCATTCCGCCGCGGCCGCCCTCGCCGCGCCGGCCGCCCCGGATGCGGCGCAGACGCAAAGCCTGGCCCAACGGCTGGGCTACGATCGGGACGCGCGGCTGCTTATCGTGCACGCCGACGATTTGGGTCTCGCCCCCGGCGTGAACACCGCTTTTATCGACGGCGCGGCAACCGGACGGATCAATTCCGGGAGCGCGATGGTGCCCTGCATGGCATTCCCGGAAATAGCCGCCTTCGCGCGATCGCATCCCGAAGCCGATATCGGCCTTCATTTGACGCTGACCAGCGCGCGGACGGCACCGCGCTGGGCGCCGGTGGCCCCGGCGGAACAGGTGCCCTCTCTTATCGATCGGGACGGATATTTCCACCAGGCCTGGTCATCCGAAACGCCCATCGTTCCCGCCCAGGTCGAAATCGAGTTGCGCGCGCAGATCGACAATTCCTACGCGGCCGGCCTTCGCCCGACGCACATCGATTCCCATCAGTTCCTGTTGCAGAGAAGAAACGCGAAACTGTTCGAGATCTATGTCAAGTTGAGCCGTGAATACAATCTTCCGATGCTGATCTCCCGGGAATGGTTCACCGCGAATTCCTATTTTCAGTCCTTGCTGGGACCGGAAGATATTGTGCTGGACCGCATCGTCACCATCACACCCAAAACGGCGCCCGAACAATGGTCCGGCTTCTACCGGCGCGAGATTGAAACGCTGCCGCCGGGCGTGTCGGAGTTGCTCATCCACCCCGCACATGATGGCGATGCGCTCCGGAATTTTTTCCAAAATCGCTCCGAATGGGGCGCGGCATGGCGCCAGAGGGATTTTGATTTTTTCACAAGCGATGACTTCGCGGACATTCTTGAAAAAGAAAACATCAAGCTCATGACCTGGCGGGAAATCACTGCCCGGCTGCAATAGCGAATCGGTTGGCCGCGCATCCGGATTAACCACATGGAGACGCCGAAATAGCTTATCGCCTCCGTTATCCATATTCTGAATAATATCAAGCGCCTATCATGCGCTCCGGGCACGGCGGGCGCCGTAGATGCCATGATCGAATTGTGAGATGTTGGCGAGATGCAGCAGCCAAAAGCACCAGAGTTACGGCTTCTTTTGGCTTGCGCCCGGGCCCACCCCAGCCAAGACGATAAGGCGGCGATTCGGCAGCTGCTGAATGAAGGGACCGATTGGACTCTTTTCGTTCAAAAGGCGGTCTCTCACGGACTGGCCGGCTTGGCGGGCCATACGCTTGGCCTTGCCGCGCCCGACATGGTGCCCGAGGATATCCTTGCCGCCTTTCAGGCCTATGTCGAACAGACCCGCGCCAGCAACCAGGTCCTTCTCGATGAACTGGCGGAGTTGATTGAGAAGCTGGACGATGCGGGGGTGGACACGATCCCGTTCAAGGGACCGGTGCTCACCTTCCAGGCGTTCGGCGATCTCGGCCTGCGCGGCTTCAGCGACCTGGACTTTCTCATCCGTGACGGTGATGTGGCGCAAGCCATCAAAACCCTGCTCGGTTTCGGGTATGTGCGCCCCGCCAATCTCACGGAAACGCAATTTCGCCTGATCCACCGGCTTCAGGGTCAGGAAATCATGTTCAAGCAGGATATGGGGGCGATCGAGCCTCACACCCGGCTGACCCCCATCAAGATGGCGCTTGATATTGACTATGACGGGTTGTGGCGCCGGGCGCGGCGCGAAAGCATTTTCGGCCGGACGATGCAGACGCTGTCGCCGGAAGACACGTTCGTCGTTCTGGCGATCCATGGCGGCAAGGAGCTGTGGTGGGACATCAAATGGGCCTGTGACGTCTCGGATTTCATCGCCTCCCACCCGCTGATGGACTGGAACACGGTCGACGCGCGCGCGCGCGCTCAGGGCTGTCATCGCATGCTTCTGGTCGCAACCTCGCTGGCGCGCAATTATCTGGGCGCGAAGATCCCGGATTTCATCATGGCGGCGGAAGCCGCCGACCCGGCGATCGAGGGGATTGTCGGGCGCATCATCGCGCGCTGGGAAGCCGGCGATCCCGGCGGCCCGCCCAGCAACAAGACGCTGTCGATGGACCGGCTGCGTCTTCATGACGGCGTTATCCGCAAGGCGGGCTATGTCATGCGTACCGTGTTCCTGCCCGGCCCCGAACATATCGCCATGGTGGCGCTCCCCCGCAGCCTGGGCTTCGCCTACATTCCGATCGGGCTTGCGCATGACCTTGTCGCGCTCCCGCTCTACCGCGTCTATGAACGATTGGCCGCGCGCGCCGAACGCCTGGTGGCGATTTCTCCCATCGCGCTCGCCCTGGCGCCGGTTTCGGGCGAAACCCGAAAGGCGATGAAACGCCGGCAATTGGAGTACCGGAAGGCCGCGCGGGAGGCTGCCGCCGCGCCGGAAAATCACCTCGCCCGGGTTGCGATGGGCGATGCGCGCGCCGCCATGAAACTCTACCAGGACGCGATCGCCTGCTACGACCAGGCGCTCGCCCTCATGCCCGACCAAGGCTCGATCTGGCAGAAGCGGCGAAACGCCATCGCCGCGCTCAAGCAAAACGGCAATTTTCCCGATCTCAAGGAAGATCCGGAATTCGATGACAAGAACGCCAATGGGTGGGCGGTTTACGCGGGCTTTCTCTCCTTTTGCGAGCGCAACGCGGAAGCCGCGGAAGCCAGCGACCGCGCGCTGAGCCTCGATCCCAAGCATGACGCCGCGGCGCGGATTGGAGTCTATTCCCGCATATTCACTTGCGACTGGAGCAAGCGCGAAACAGACAAGCGCCTGGTGAAGCAGGAATTGGCTTCGGGCAAGGTGGTGCTAAGGCCGTTCCATTTCAAGCTGATCTCCGACTCCGAGCCCGACTGTCTTACCGTCACGGATATCTGGACCAAACGATCGCCGGAAGCGGGCCGGCCCCTATGGGATGGCAATCGCTATCAGCATGACAAGATCCGGGTCGCTTATCTTTCGACCGACTTTCGTTATCATCCAGTCGGAAGCGCCATCATAGCGCCGCTCGAACATCATGATAAAAACCGCTTCGAGATCACCGCGATTTCACTGATCTCCAAGAACGATCCCATGCGCCAGCGCTTCAAGGCCGCGGCGAACCGTTTTGTCGATGCCCATGCCATGGATGACAGGGCGGTCGCCAAGCTGATGCATGATCTGGAGATCGACATCGCGGTTGACCTGAACGGCCTCACCGGCTCCCGGCGGACCGGCATTCTGATGCGCCGGTCCGCGCCGCTGCAGGTGAACTATCTGGGCTATCCCGGCACCATGGCGGCTCCTTTCATGGACTATATCATCGCCGATCCCATCCTCATTCCGGAGGAGAACCGCGCCTTTTACAGCGAGAAGATCGCCTATTTGCCGCACACCTATCTGCCTTACGACCCGACGCGGCGCATTGGCGAACGGCCCCCCGGCCGCGAGCAGGAAGGGCTGCCCGAGAACGGGCTTGTCTTTGCCTGCTTCAATCGCCTGTACAAGGTCAGCCCCGAGATCTTCGACATCTGGATGCGGCTGCTGCGCGCGTTGGAAGGCAGTGTGGTTTGGATGCCGAGCGGCGATGCCGCGGCGATGGCCGGCCTGCGGCGGGAAGCAGCCGCGCGTGGCGTGGCGCCGGAGCGTGTTGTCTTCGCGGAATATCTGGAACAGGGCGGGGACCATCTTGCCAGGCTGCGCCTGGCCGACCTCTTCCTGGACACCCTGCCCTATAACGCGCATTCGACGGCGGCGGACGCGCTTTGGGCCGGCGTGCCGGTGCTGACCTGCCGGGGCCATTCCTTCCAGGCGCGGGTCGCCGCCAGCCTGTTGCATGCGGCGGGCCTGCCGGAACTGGTGACCACGTCCCTGGCGGACTATGAAGAGCGGGCCTTTGCCCTGGCGCGTGATCCGCAGCAGCTCGCCGCCATCCGCCAGAAGCTGGCGCGCAACCGCGAGACAACGCCTTTGTTCGACGCGGCCCGTTTCACCCGGGGACTGGAAACCGTCTACAGGACCATGTGGGAGCGCCAGCGCGCGGGGCTTTCGCCCGAAACTTTTTCGGTTGCCGGCCGGCCGTGATCCGCGGCACCGGCGCCGGCCTGCGAGCCTATTGGCGGACGACCAGCGTTTCCTGCATCAGCCGCTCAATGAAGACCAGCCTCTCCTCGTCTCCCAGGTCACCCGGAAGATCGCGGATCGCATAGCCGGGGCTGTTCAGGGCGAATTCCAGCGCCTCGCCAAAGAAACCGGGGAAGGTGATGGTCCGGGTCCCCACATTGAGGGTCACGCTCTCTTCGCCTTTGCGTATCGTGTAGAACACGCCTGGACGGGCCTTGACCTTGTCGTCAATTTTCAATTCCGCCCGCTCGAAGAAAAACTCGATCTGCCCGGATATGCTGAGAGGCGCCTTGGTGACGATCTCGTCCCGGAACCGCTCCAGGACCGGGGTCAAAAAGGCAGGATCGGCCATGTTGCGGAATACCTCCTGCATGCGTTTGACGATCCCGCTCCCATCCCCCCTCATATAGCCAAGGGGCAGTGCATGGCGCAGGCCTTCATCCTGCAAGGTCGCCGCCCGGACGGCCCCGATCAGCAGGTCATCCCAGGTGTTGATCAGCGCCCCCAGAGTGATGTGCATGGAGTTTTCCGAGCCGCACTCCGCCGCATGCACATAGCCGCGGGGGATATAAACCATGTCACCCTGTTGCAGGGTGAACTCATAGACGTCGCCGCGAAACTCGCGGCCCTCTTCTTCGATAGATGCATCCCGGTCCGGGAAGGCACGGCGGTTTTTCTCCACCTTCCAATGCTTGGATCCCAGGACCTGGAGCACGAACACGTCGTGATTGTCCCAATGGGCTCCGAAGCCTTTGCCATTGGGCGGGGTCAAATAGATGTTGGTCTGAAACGTCTGGCCGGTTTCCTGCCCCAACCTTCCGCAAAGAAGCTTAAGCTTGGGATCGAAGCCATGCATCGCATCCAGGATCAAGGTATGGCCCTCGCGCATGTCGGCCATCACCTTTTCCAAAGCCGTGGGCGTGGCGCCTTGATACCTTGCCTGCTTCTTGGCTGTGGCCTCGGCCGTCTTGACGTAACTGGGGCCGCGGGTAATCGACTCGTCGAAATCCTTGAGGGTGAAAAGATCGCCGTAATAGCCGGGATCTTCCCTGTGAACGATCAGGGGCTTCTTCTCCCAATAGCGCGCGCGAAACTCTTCTTCACTGACAGGCGCCACCAGGCTCTGAATCGTCACTGTGTCGCGGAAATGGGAGGCCGGCCGCCCCACCTCAACCTTCGCCGGCGCAGCATCCGGGATGCGATTGGCATTGGCCGATTGCATGTGCGTTATCCTTTGGTGGGCGCCCTGTAGGACAATAGGCTATTATCCGGCAACTGTTCGGGGAAGTTCAAATCCGGGTTAACCGGACGCCGCCGCGCCTCGAAAACAGAGCTCAAAGTCTTCCCCTTGGTGCAAAATGGCGGCCCTGACCGGTTTTGCCTTGCCTGGGATCCAATGAGCCCATGGGCACGGACCTCCCGGCAACCGGGACAGGCGCCGTTTCGGTCCGGAGATGAAGCCTAGGCGGCTTGCGGTAAATGGGAGGTAACCGGCCTGTTTTCGGGCCGGGACAGGCCAAACGCGGCGGCGCCAAGGCCAGCGGGCCAATTTCCGGCAAAAACACCGAATGCCGGACCATCCAGAAACGGAAAAGCCTCCGCCATTTCTGGCGGAGGCCAAACCGTAATAACTCGAAAAATTACTTCGGGAAGGCGGGGCCGTGGGGGATCGTGTCGTCGCCCAGCGTGCCGTCGTCCTTGCCACCGTCGTCAGCGAAGAAGGTGTCGTCGCCGGTCTGGGGGATACCCGAGAAGTTATAACGATTCTGCGCCATGGCGGACTTGGTGCCAGCGCTGAGGAGAAGACCGACGGCCGGCGCGGTGACGGCCACCTGCGCGGCAGTCTTGATCGCCGAACGGCGGGTGGTCTGTTCAGAAACGATGCTTTCAATCTTGGTTTCGTCGGCCATGTCATTACCCCGTTAGAAATCGGTTCCGTGCAATTCCCAATGAACACACGTTGCAAACACTTAAAGCAAAGAAGGTGCCAACAACCGATATTGTGATTTTTCAATGGGTTATGGAGTAACTGGCAAGATGGACTGGTTAATTTGTAAAAAATGTTTGCATGTTTTTGAGATAAGACCGGGTTGGTAGCGCAACCCCGCTCAGGATACGGCCTGCACCCGGCCCCAGGCGGCGCCCGACAAGCTGTGGCGACCGCCCCCATCTGCCGCTCCGTCCACCAGATGGAGCCCGGCTTCCCGGCACCGCAATAGCTGGAACTGGCCCCTGGATTTGCAGGCCAAAATTGTTCCGGTATTGTTCTTACAGGACCAGAATCCCGCCACCGGCATGGGGGCACGCCAGGGCCCCAAAAGACAGGGCACATTAAGCGTAAGCCGCCTCCCCGCTTGCATTTTCCGCCATCCCGGCCATTCGATTGCCTCTCATCCTTTGTCGACAAGGCATTTTTCCGATGCTCGCTCTCAGCAGAAGATCCTTGAACCGGACCTTCAACGTCGCCGCCGGGTTCGTTGACTATGCCCGTGGTCCCGGGCGATGGGCCAAGCTGACCCCCTTTAACGGTCAGGCTTGCCGGCGCCAGATTTTCGAAGCCCTCCGCCAATTGAACTTCGCGGCCATCATCGAGACGGGTACCCATGTCGGCACCACGGCAGAATATTTCGCCCAAACCGGGCTGCCGGTATTTTCCGTCGAGGGCAATCCCAGACGTTACGGCTTCGCGAAAGCGCGGCTGCGGCGTTTCAAGAACCTGTCCTTGCGGCTGGGCGACAGCCGGCTGCAGCTGCACAACATCCTGACTGGGCTGGGCGCGGACAATCTGCAGAAACCGCTTTTCTTTTACCTGGACGCGCATTGGAAGCACGGCCTGCCGCTTGCGGGAGAGTTGGAGATCATCCTGGCGCTCTGCGCCCAGCCGACAATCATGATCGACGATTTTCAAGTGGCGGATGATCCCGGCTACGGGTTCGACGATTATGGCGAAGGCAAAGTCCTGGCGAGAGACTATATCGAGCCCTTCATCGTCCAGAACGGTCTGGCCCTGTTCTATCCCGCCGCATCAAGCGCGGACGAGACGGGCCGCAAAAGAGGATCGGTCGTGCTGGCAATGGCGGGGGCGAAAGAGCGCGTGGCGTCATTTCCCCAGCTGCGGCTTGTGAACCCCTGATCGTTCCGGCGCATGGACAGGCCGCCGGCGACGGCGGCTTCCAACCATCGTTGTCCGCCTGCTTTATTGTTTCCCGCGCGACTCAATCTCGAGCCGTTTGAAAAGCCGGATGCCATGGAAGTGCGAGGCAGAGAATTGGAACTGCTTTTGGCCTGCGCGCGAACCCATCTTTCCGCGGAGGAAACAGGCGCGATCCGGGGGCGGCTTGGCCAGGAAATCGACTGGACGGTTTTCGCGGGCAAAGCGGTCGATCACGGGTTGGTGGGCCTGGCCGGACATACCTTGTCTCAAGCCGCGCCAGACCTGGTGCCGGACGAGATACGGGAGGCGCTGGGGGCGATTGTCGAAGAGACCCGCAAGACCAACCAGGACCTGTTTGACGAACTTGCGCGGCTGCTCGCGGCATTGGCGGCGGTGGGAATTGACGCGATCCCTTTCAAGGGGCCGGTGCTAGCGCTCCGGGCGTTCGGCGATCTGGGCCTGCGCGGCTCCGGTCATCTGGACTTCCTGATCCGCGACAAAGACCTGCTTCCGGCAATCGCGACTTTGCGCGGATTGGGATACGAGCGTCCGCAACAGTTGAGCGGCGCGCAACTTGCCTTGATACACCGCCTTCAAGGCGGGGAGATCGTCCTCAAGCAGTCGAGCGGGCTTGCCGTCGGGCCATGCACGCGTTTTACCCCGGTCACAATGGCGCTCGACATCGACTATGATGGACTGTGGGAGCGGGCGCAGCGCGGAATTCTTCACACCCGCGCAATACTGGCGCTGGCGCCGGAAGACGATCTTATCATCCTGGCGATCGAAGGCGGCAGGGAGCTGTGGTGGAATATCAAATGGGCCGCTGATGCCGCGGCGCTGATCAGGGCACGGCCCGGACTGGACTGGACGGAAGTTGAAAAGCGCGCCCGGGCACAGGGCTGCCTGCGGATGGTCTTGCTGGCGGCATCGCTGGCCCGCAGATATTTCGGCGCGGCAATTCCCCAACCGCTTGTTGCCTTGGAATTGGCCGACCCCGTTATCGAATCGATGGTCGCGCGCATTGTCACGCGATGGCAAGACGGCGCAACCCGGCCGCCCGGCGACAGGCATTTGTCCCGCCTGCGGCGGACACTCCATGATGGCGTCATGCGCCGGGCAAGTTGCACGGCGCGGAACCTGCTTGTGCCAAGCCCGGAATTTGTGGCATCCGCGCCGGTTACCAGGACTCTGAAATTCGCGTACGCCGCGACCAAACTTGCGCGCAATTTGCGCGCGCTGCTGTGGCGGCGCAATTCCATTCCACCGGGCCACACGCCCCTGCGGAATCTGAGCGGGCTCTTTGCCACGCCGGAACTGTTTCCCATGGAAATTGACGAAGAACGCAATGCGATAGCGTTCCTTCGCGTCTCGCGGGAATGGTATCGCAGCAATGTCACCACCAATGGCAGGGCGGATGTCGGTGCCGGCGCCGAGGTCTTTTCCGCGCAAGTGAACCGGCTGATTTTGGATTTGCCGACCACGGAGGCGGGACCTCCGGCGCACTACATTCTGCATGGCGCCTTTTGCGGCTCGACGTTGCTGGCCGGCTATTTGGAACAGTTGCCGCGCTGCTTCGTGCTCAAGGAGCCGAATTTGCTTGGGCAACTCGCCAGGCTGAAAGTCAACCCGCCCGACTCGATGCTCTACGCGCCGCAGCAGTGGAACGACTGGTTCAAAATCGCCACGGCGTTGTTGGCCCGCGCCTACCCCTCGGACACGGCGGTCATCATCAAGCCGACCGATCTGTGCAGCTGGATGGGCGATCTGCTGCTGAATCGCGATGCACGATCAAAAATCATTTTTCTGGCGAGTCCGTTGCGGGAATTCCTGACCTCTGTTTTGAGGCCCGATCGCGATCGCCGCATATTGATCCGCAACCGCGTGCGCCGGGCGAAGAAGCACCTGGCGCAAGTGCCGTTCTTGAGCGACGCAACCGTGGCCGCGCTAAGCGACGGCCAATGTGCCGCGGCGATCTGGCTGCTGAACGCTTATTTCTGTGCCTCCTTGCTGGAGGGACGGGACGCGGACCGCGTCCTGGTGCTGAACAGCAAAGACCTGTTTTCCCAACCGAAGGAGACGCTGTCCGAAGTGGCGACGTTTTTGAGCCTGACGCAGGATGAAGACATCCGCGCCGCCTTGATGAATTTCACCGTATCGGCCCGTCATTCCAAGGCCAAGGAAGAATCTGTTCCCTATAGCGCCGCCCTGCGGACAAGCGAGTTGGCCGAGGCCGAGCGTCAGATCCAGGACGAGATAGAGACCGCGGTCTCTTGGGCAAAACAGGTGAGTTCCAGCTGGCTTTCCCGCAGCCCGTTTCCGGTTGGCTGAACTGCCGGCTTCCCCGCCGGCATTGCCTTTGCGTGCATCTATCTTGAAGAGACCGTTCTATCCACCAGCGCCACCGCCTCGTCCAGAGACGAAAAATTCAGCGCATAGCAATCGATCCCCGCGATCCAGCGAACCAGTTCCTTTACGCTGGCGGGGTCGAGCCGAAGGCGAAATGCGATGCATTGATCCATCAGGCGGGCCAGGGCCCCGGACCGGCTGAGCGGCGTGAGTTGGGTGGCCTCGTCTTTGGTATAGCGCGGGAAAAAGATGTGGCGAACCTGCCCCGGCGCCTTCTGGACATTGGCGGCGCGGGGGGGAACATATCGCACCAGCTTTCCATCATCACGGCGGTGGATGGGCAAGGTCTCAAGCTCGGGATAATAGCGGGACATAAGATCCCAGCCGGTACTCTTGATGCAGATGGCCAGGGGCACCGGAGACACTTGGAACGTGTTCCGCTCGATCAGCGCAACTTCGTCGGAATAATAACCAAAGCCGCTATGGGCCAGCGCCGTCGTCAGTGAGGACTTGCCGCTGCCGGCAGCCGCGGGCAACAGAACGCAGCTGCCGTTTTTTTCGACCACGCCGGCATGCAGGTCCAGAAGAAAGTCGTAGGCATTGACCGCGTGGACCCAAAGCGCGCTCTTGACCAGCGGACCCAGGCCGGAAAGCCTCTTGGCCGGCGCGTCGGGCTTGCCGTCGCAATAGATGTTGCTGGCGATATGCTTTCCGTCCTCCGACGGCGCGCTTGGGATATCGATGATCAGGGTCGGCGCGGTGTCTTCGCCGGATTCGAGATGGCCAATGACCGTGTCGACCATCCGTTTTTGCGCCCGGTGGCCATAGCGGATCAGGGCACAGGTTCCCAGCAGGCGATAACGTCCCTCGGCCTTGGGCTCGAAAGGCCGCAAGGGCGGCATCTTTGCCTGGATAAGCGCGTGGCTTTCATCTGCTTCCAAGGAATCCATCGGAAGCGGCGCGGGTGTCCTGCCGTCAGCCAGCAGGCCTTGCGAACCAAGGGCATCCAGTGTGCTCGCCACCCAGTCCGCGGCGTCGCCGGCCGCCGCGCCGCGCTCGGAAGCAACCGCGGCGATGAGTTCGGCGCCCGACAGGCCATCCTGCAATTTGCGGACAATCGAGGCCGCTATGGTGTTAAGCCCGACCAGGGATTGCGACGCTTCCGAAAAGACAACCAGCTCGTCGTCGAGGGGGAAAAAAGCAAGACCTGGGCGCAGCGTCATGCGCTCCGCCTCCGCGATTTTCGCCTTGCCGCTTCCGCTTCCCATTCTTCCAGAGTAGCCAAAATGGATGAAATTCTTCGTTAACCGGTCAGAAGAACGGAGGCAATCAAGCGCCGGCAGGGCCCTTAAGTGCGGTCCTTGGCGAGACGGGCGCGAACCTGCGTCAGTAACTTTTGCACCTGCGGATCATGGGAATCCTTGACCGGATTCAAGAGCAGCAAGGCCGATTGCGGACTGTCCTGGCTCAGTCTTAGGCTTACCAGCGCCAGCCGCACATCGATCATGTCGGGCGCCGCGCCAAGCGCCGCTCCCAAGATGCTCGCGGCCGATTCCGGATTACCGTTGTCGTTCGATATCTGCGCCATCTGGATGGCGTGCTCGGGATGCGCCCTCACAAAGTCGGGAGGCAAGGACTGGATCAACTGGGCCGCGGCCATTTTGTTGTGCGCGCGTGACGTCAGGACCGCCCTATAGAAGATTCCCAGCGGCGATTTTGGCCTGAAGGCCATATAGGCATCCAATTCGGCCTTGGCCTTGGCGTCCTGATTTTGCTTCAGATAGACGCGAATCTTGGCTTCCCTGGGATCGCTGTTGATCGGATACAGCTTCTGCATTTCGTCGGCGAGGACGAGCACGCCGGCCGAATCGTTCGCCTTTTCCAATTGCTCAAGCTTGGCTGCCATGACGGGCGATTCATGCGGTGCGAGCCGATAGGCTTCATCGATCAGCTTTTTGGCCAGCGCCGCATCCTTTTGCTTGGTCGCGAGTGTCGCTCTGAAGAGCAGTCCGTCAGAATCACGGCTCAAGGACAAAGCGCGATCCAACTCCGCCGCGGCTTCCGGAACGCGGTCCAGCGACTCCAACGCCTGGGCCCGGCCCTTCAGGATATCGATCACAACCTCCCCTTTGGCATTGGGCGCCGGCTCGGGAAACTGGTCCAGCAGCGTTACTTCCTTGTGCAACCCAACCATGGCGAAGAAAAGCACAGGGAGGACTTCATGGTCAGGCGCACCGTCCTTGCGCGCCTGGAGCAATTGGCGCTCCGCTGGGCCGTAGCCTTCGAATTTCAGGCTGATCCGCGCAAGCTCGACCCGCAGGATGCCTTCCTTCGGAGACGCATCGGAAGCCTTTTTCATCAAACTCCTCGATATCGTGTAGTTGCCTTTGCGATATTCCGACACCGCGGTCAGGCAGGTATCCCGCGCCCCGGGATTTTTCACCTGCAGGCAGAGAGAACCGGCCTGTGGCTGGGATGCCGCTTGCGGCGCGGGCGCCGGAGCGGGCGCCGCCAGGGACGCCGTCAGAGACGTGGCGAAAGCCAAAATTGCCGCGGACGTCGTCAGGGAAAACTTGCGCACGAAACCTCCTGCCAGAATCGCCAGAATCAATCGCCAGAATCAAATGACCCGCTCAGCCCCGCCGGCGGACCGCCCAAACCCCTGCCGCTTGATGGCGCATGGAAGGTTGACAGCCAATCCCGCACATTTCGCGCGAAAGCAGAGGGCTCCGCCAGCCGAAGGCATTCACTGTGTCTAACATATCCAGCCCGGGGTTTCCCGCCGGATCCCCAAACGTGATTAAAAGCCAAGAAAATCAGCGTATTATGCCCACAAGACATTATTAACCATAAATCGCATGGCGGGCGAATATTTCGCGCAGAGGCCGAAATCATCGGCATTTGGGGGGCGGAAAAGGAATAAATCCAAGCAAAATTAACGCATTAGGACCTTTTGTCTTCCATCATGCCGAGCCGGCCACTATGGTCCGCGCCAAATTCCCACCGCCAAGGAGAAATCCCATGGGCAGCTTCAGCATCTGGCATCTTCTCATCCTGGGCACGATTGCCTTGGTCCTGTTTGGCGGACGCGGCAAGGTCTCCGACCTGATGGGGGACTTCGGCAGGGGCGTTAACAGCTTCAAGAAGGGATTGGCCGAAAAGGACGATCCCAAAGTGATCAATGCCGAATCCGCCGAAACCACCCCCAAGGACAAGGTCGGCGCCTGATCCTGGCGGCCGGGCTGGACGAAAATGTTCAACATCTTCAGCTGGCAGCACATTATCATCCTGCTGGTCATCGCATTGGTGGTGGTGGGGCCGAAGGATCTGCCGCGCCTGATGCGCATGACCGCAAGCACGGTGCGCAAGGGCCGCAGCCTGCTTCAGGGATTGAGCAAGAGTTTCACTGAAATGACCGGTACCGAGGAACTTAACCAGTTGCGGGCGGAAATGAACGCGCTAAAGCGCAAGCATCCGCTTTCCAGCCTGCAGGCCGCTCTCAACGAGACACCGCCGCGTGGTTAAGCCCACTCCCGACGACGAAGCGGCCCTGGACGCCACCAAGGCGCCCTTGATGGAGCATTTGCTGGAATTGCGGACCCGGTTGATCTGGGCCGTGGTGTCGTTCGGTGTCTGCTTTGTGATCTGTTTCATTTTTTCGACGCCGATCCTCACCTTCCTGACCGAGCCGTTGCACCGCGAGCTGGCAGGCAAGGTCAATGATCATCTGATCTATACCGACCTGACCGAGGTGTTCTTCACCAAGGTGAAAATAGGCATGTTTGGCGGGCTTTGCCTGGGTTTTCCGGCCATCGCGGCACAGCTCTGGATTTTTGTGGCGCCCGGACTCTATCGCCATGAAAAGCGCGCCTTCCTTCCTTTCCTGGTCGGCACGCCGGTGATGTTCATCGCCGGCGCGGCCTTCGTCTATTATTTGATGCTGCCGATGGCGGTGAAATTCTTTGTCGGTTTCCAGACCGTGGGCACGGCCGATACCATGGGCATCCAGCTCCAGGCCAAGGTCAGTGAGTGGATCGGCCTGGTGATGACCTTGATCATCGCGTTTGGTCTTACCTTCCAGCTGCCGGTGATCCTCAGTCTGCTCGCCAAGGTCGGCATCGTTACCGCCCGCGCCCTGCGTGACATGCGCCGCTACGCCATCGTCGGCCTGTTCGCGGTCGCAGCAATATTCACCCCGCCGGACGCCCTCTCCATGCTGAGCCTGGCGGTGCCGCTGGTGGCTCTGTACGAGATATCCATTTTCCTGGTCCTGATGATCGAGCGTGACCGGGCCAAAGCGGACGCTATCCGGGACCGTGAAAGCGGCAGTTGACCCGCCGCCCGCCCGTGGATGGAATCCAGCCCTATACCCCGGCTCGCTTAAGTTCTGTCAGGGCGCAGCCGCACCAGACCGGTTCCCCCAATTTGCCTCCCCTGGCCCATGACGATTTCGTGGCTAACACCGTCGAAAGATGTAATTCGGCTTTACAGTTTTCTGGTTCCCCTGCCTGTGGGAACTTTTAAGATATTGAAAATAATGCAATATTTTTAGTGGCATGGGTTCTGCATGAATTTGCGCAACGATGACCCGGAGAACCGATATGCGTATTGCTTCCATCCTGAAATCCGCCCTTTTCGCTGCTGCGGCCACTGTTGTTGGCTCTAGCGCGGCGCTCGCCGGTCCCCTGGGGATCGCCCTCCCGAACAACTTCTACTTTGACACCACCCAGAGCTACGAGACGCTGGTCGATCCGGCGAACAATAAGCTGACCCTGGATGGCGTATTTACGGTGGGCACCATCTCCAGCGTGCAGAATGGCATCCCGGTTTACACCTATGGTGCGGGCGGCAGATTCCTGATGGGTGAATTCGGCGGCTTCACGCTGGACCTGGCAAACTCAGGCCCGGTCCCGATGACGAACCTCACCGTCCTGAATTTCACGGGTGGTCACATCAATTACTACGTCCACAGCACCGACACCTTCAACGTGAACAGCGGCACCGTGGCGGGCGACATCTCTTCCGTTACGACTGGTGGCTCGCTGTTCCTGTCCGCCATTCCTCAGGCGCGCAACGCCGCGGGTGACACGCTGACGATCATTCTGAACGGCGATCCGACCGACTTCTCCGGCTCGGCTGCGTTCGCGGACCTCGATGTGACGGCGACTGGCCCTGGCGGTGCCGCGGATCCGATGTATCCGTTCCTCAATTCCGATGCCTTCATCGGCTTCGGCGGCGATCCCTATGACCTGAAATTCCAGGGCGGCGCCAATCTGGCCTCCAATTCCATATTCCCCTGCGGTAACGATTTTGGGGTTTGCGGTTCCAACTTCGTGAAGGGCGTGCTTATTCCCGAGCCCATCACCTTGTCGGTGTTCGGTGTTGGCCTGGCCGGCGCCGCATCTTTCCGCCGCCGCAAGGCCAAGAAGGCCTAATCGGCTTTCTTTCGAAAAACGCAGAAACGGCGCCCTTGCGGGCGCCGTTTTTGTTTTTGGCATTCGGCGTTTTCGAGATGAACCCGGGCACGGTATCACGATAAAATTGCCGCGCGGCGCGATCCGGAGGGATAAATATTTGTGGCCGCCGCAGTTCCCAAAACGCCCATCCTCACCTTGGGAAAACACAATGGAATACAGGTTCCGTTTACCAAGAATTTCACACTAGTCCGTTTGACAGGCTTGATAAAAAACGGGACAGTTTGGGTTCCCGCGGCGCTTGCGGCTTATACAAAAGATAAAATTTTATCGATGGGTGGGGGGCTACCCGAGCAAACATTCGTAGAGAATTGTCCGGGAGTGGTTAGCGCCGGAGTAAGAGTTTTCAGCCCAAGATAGCAAGACGCTGGCCGAAGAGTCTGGCGCGGTTTTTGAGAGGCATGGCATGGGCGCGATCAACACGGCTCTTTCCGGGGAGCCCTTCGAAAGTTCGACCGACACCTGGTCAGACACCTGGTCTGAACTCAGCCTTCTCGCCCGTCACGACGTTTATTTCGAAACCCGCGTCGCCGACCAGCCGGCCCTCACCGAAGCCGCGCACGCCCTGCGCTATCAGGTTTACTGTCTGGAACGCCGGTTCGAAAATCCCGACGAACATACCAGCGGGCTGGAGATCGACCAGTTCGACCAGCACGCCATACAGGGTGTGCTGTTCCATCGTCCTACCGAACGGGCGATCGGCACGGTGCGCATCATCCTGCCCGACCGTTGCGCCGAGGGCGGGCTTCCCATCGCCCAGCTGCTGAGCGCCAATGGCATCAACCTCGCCCACTTCGTCAGCGTGGAAGATGCGGTGGAAGTCTCCCGCTTCGCCATCTCCAAGGAATTCCGCCGGCGCTGGACGGATGAAAGCGCCATCGCTTCCGGGCGGCCGCTGTCGCCCCAGGAAACGTCGCGCCAGGCGAACCTGGCCTGCCTCAGCCTGATCCAGTTCCTGTTGCGGCAATGCGTCGAGCGCCGCGTCCTGTACTGGACCGCGGTGATGGAGGCGACCTTCCTGCGCATGCTGGCGCGGATGGGCATTCACTTCACCGCCATCGGCCCGGTGGTGTTCCATCACGGATTCCGCCAGCCTTGCTACTGCTATCTTCCCAGCATGCTGGAAAGACTAAGGCTGGAGCAGCGCGACTATTGGGACGTGATCACCAATGGCGGCGAATTGAGCCAACGCCTGGCGCTTCTGCCCCAAGCCCCTGCCCGCAAGCAGGTCTGAAGCGCCGGCCGTTCCGTCTTCGTTCAAGAAGCCATCGGAGCGGGCACCGCGGGCCGCGCACGCAGAATCCGGAAACAGGGTTAATCCGTCATCAGGTCTGGTATATCCTCCGCCTGCCGCCGATCCCGCGGCAGGAGGTTGTTAGCCGCATGGCCTCCGATTCTTCACATCGGCATCAAAAGGACCGGGATGGCCGCGCCCTTCTCTTACGTTGACGCTTTCGACCGCAATCTGGGCTGGTTCACAGCCGCCGAGCAGCAATCGCTAAAGGACAAGACAATCGCCATCGCCGGCATGGGCGGGGTGGGCGGCGTTCATCTGCTTACCCTGGTGCGGCTGGGGTTCACCAAATTCCGCATCGCCGACCTGGACAGCTTTGAAATCGCCAATTTCAACCGCCAGGTCGGGGCCATGATGTCGACGCTCGACCAACCCAAGGTCGAGGTCCTGGCCAGGATGGCCAAGGACATCAATCCCGAAGCGGAGATCCGGGAATTCCCCAATGGCGTGACCCTCCAGAACCTCGATGTCTTCCTCAAGGGCGCGGACCTTTTCATCGACGGGTTCGATTTTTTTGTGCTGGACATCAGGCGCGCGGCCTTTGCCCGCTGCCGCGAGCTGGGCATTGCGGCGATGACCGCGGCGCCGGTTGGCATGGGGGTGGCCTTCCTGCTGTTCACCAAGGACGGCATGCCGTTCGAGGAGTATTTCCGCTTCGAAGGGCAGAGCGAGCTGCGCCAATACATCAACTTCCTGCTGGGCCTTTCCCCCAGCGGCATGCATCGCGCCTATCTCGCCGATCCCACCCGGCTGGACGTCGCGCGGCGCAAGGCGCCTTCGACCATGATCGGGGTGGAGCTGTGCGCCTCCTTCACCGGAGCGCAGGCGGTGAAATATCTGTTGGGACGAGGCCAGGTGAAGCCGGCGCCTTTTCATTATCATTTCGATGCCTATCTGAACAAATTCAGGGCGGGCGCCAGGCGCGGCAATAACGGTTTGCTGCAGCGCCTCAAGGGCGACGCCGCCGAACGCATGTTGAGAAAGCAATTGGGTGTCAGCAGTGCTGAACTATTCCCGTCTGCCTCCGGACATTGAGCGCATTCTGGAGGCCGCCCATTGGGCGCCCAGCGGCGACAATGCCCAGCCTTGGCGTTTTGCGGTTCACAGCGAGCGCCGGCTGGAGCTTTTGGTGCTGATCGAGCCGGGCAATGTCTATGAATATCGGCATGGCGAACCGACCCTGATCTCCGCCGGCACCCTGCTGGAAAATATCGCCATCGCCGCACCGTCCTTCGGGTTGAAGGCGGGTTGGGAGTATCTGGGGCCGGCCAATGGCAATCATCGCATCCAGATCGATTTTCTGGAGGATCCGGCGGCTTCCGAAAATCCCTTGATGCGCGAGATCGAGCGCCGCTCGGTCGATCGCCGGCCCTATCAGACCGCCCCCCTGACGCCCGAACAACGCCGGACCCTGTCGCAAGTGGTGGGCCCGGAATTTTCCGTGGAATGGCATGAGAGCCTGGCCGCCCGCCGCAAGATCGCCGCCCTCACCCGGCTTGCCACCGATATCCGGCTGCGCATTCCCGAAACCTTCGCCATCCATAACCGCATCGTCGACTGGCGGCGGAGCTTGAGTCCCGACGGCATCCCCGCGCGCGCTTTGGGTTTGGACGCCATGACCTTGAAGATCATGCGCTGGACCCTGCAGAAGCGCCAACGCACCGAGATGGCGAACCGGCTGGGTTCGCCTTTCTTCGCCGGGCTGCAGATGGATGTGCTGCCGGGGATTTTCAGCGCCGCCTATTTCGCCTTGCGGCTTCAGCAGCGTTTCACCGATCCTGGAGATACCGTGCGCCAGCTTTTGCGGGTGGGACAGGCGGTGCAGCGCTTCTGGCTGACCGCCACGCAGTCGGGCCTGGTGATGCAGCCTTGTTTGGCGGCGCTGGCTTTCACCCATTATGGCGCAAGCGGCGAGGCCTTCACCGTCAGCCAGCCGGAACGCCGCAAGGCTGCTTTGCTGGCCCGCCGCGTGGCGCGCGATCTTTCCGACCCGCCAAGCCTGGCTTTTCTGGGCCGCATCGGCATGCCGGTCAAAGCCAGGCAGGAAAGCCGGTCGTTGCGCCGGCCGCTGGCGGAACTGGTGCAAAGCTAGGCCTGTTGCGCGCGGCTCAGCTGCGCGATCGGGGCATCAGCCAAATCCCGCCCGCCGTCATCGCCACCACCAGCCCCAGCAGCAGAAACATGTGATTGGTGGCCAGCATCAGGCTCTGGCCTTCCACCAGCCCATCCAGCGAGCGCAAGGCCTGGCCGGGCGGCAGCCCCTTCTCGCCCAGGCCCGCCAGGAATTCCTGCGAATGGCTCAGCCGCCCCACCAGGTCGCTGCGCGAGGCGATGGCGTCTGAACTCCAGGCCGAGATCACCGCGGCCGTGGCGATGGCGCCCGCGATGGTCCGCAGGAAGTTGATCAGCCCCGATGCCGCGGCGGTTTCCTGAGGACTGACCGACGTCATGGACAAGGTCATCAGCGGCACGAAAAAGAGCGGAATGCCCAGCCCCATCGCCAATTGCGGCAGGATCATCTTCTCAAAGCTGATATTGAGGGCATAGCCGCCGCGATACAGGATCGCCAGCGCCAGGATCACCAGGCCTGCGGACATCACGGCGCGCGCATCAATGCGGGTCATCAACACCGCGGCCACCGGCGCGACGATCACCCCGAAAACGGCCTGGAACGACAGGACATATCCCGACAAGGTGGAGGTGTAGCCCAGGTTGATCTGCAGCCACAGCGGCATCAGCACGATGGAGGCGAAGAAAGCGCCGAAGGTGAAGGACATGGCGGCGGCCGACACCCAGAAACCGCGATGCCGGAACACGCGCAAATCCACGACCGGGTGATCGTCGGTCAATTCCCAGATTACAAAAGCCAGGAAGCCCAGCACCGCCACCGCCAGCAGGCCCAAGATCCAGGCGGAGGCGAACCAATCCTGGTTCTGGCCATTGTCCAGCATGATCTGCAGCGCCGCCACCCACAGTCCCAACAAGGCCAGGCCGATGAAATCGATCGGCTGCCGCACCGTGGCGGTCTCGCGGCGCCGAAACAGCATCCAAGCGCCCACCGCGCACAGGATGGCCACCGGAATATTGATGTAGAACGCCCAGCGCCAGCCGATGCCGTCGGCCAGGGTGCCGCCCAGGATAGGACCCGCGATCGGCGCGAGAATAGTGGTCATCATCCATAGTCCCATGGCCAGCTCGACGCGATGGGGCGGGGTTATCCGCATGATCAGGGTCTGGGACGCCGGCATCAAAGGTCCGCCGCACAAGCCCTGAAAGACCCGGAACACCACCAGCATCGGCAGCGTGGTGGCCAGTCCGCACAGCATGGAAAAGACGGCAAAACCGATAATCGCCGAAAGGAAAGTGCGCACCACGCCGAAGCGCGCCACCAGCCAGCCGGACAAAGGCACGGTAAAGGCCTCCGCCACCGCATAGGAGGTTATCGTCCAGGTGCCCTCATTGGCGGACGCCGCGAAGGCGCCGGCGATATGGGGCACAGCGACATTGATGATGGTGGTGTCCAGGATCACGATGAAGGTCGCCAGCGACAGCACAAACACCGCCGCGGCCAAAGCCGCGCCCTGCATGTATCCCTGTTGGGGGCTGGCCCCGGAACCAACCAAAGGGTCGGCTTGTGCCGGTGCGCGATACGTCTGTTCCACCTTGCCGAGCCGTCGCGATGACGAATCTAGGAGTATCGCCAGAGCCATCGCGCAACAAGGCTGCCGGCCCTGATTCGGTTTGGCCGTGCCAGCCTGGATAATCCGTAGTAGTTTCGGAAATTACTGATTCGGGGCATTCCATCGCCTGGCAGAGGCTTCTAGGGCGAGGAATTTCGGGACCTGAGCAGGAGCGAGGAGCGATGTGGGCAGATACGCCCATGAGCGACGAGCGATGCACTCAGGACCCGAAAGGACCGCCCCAGGGCTGCGTTGAGGTTCTTGCATGGCCTACACCGAGGCTATTTCCGTGCCCGGCGGACCTGCGTCCGATTCCCTGATAACCCCCGACCGGGAGAGTCGCGCCCGCTGGCGCCGGCGTCTGCTTGGCGGGCTGGCGCTTTGCGCCTTGACCGGCGCGGCGGCCGGCGGTCTGCGCTGGTATCTGGCGAGCTTGAACATCGTCTCCACCGATGACGCCTATGTTGACGCGCCGCTGGCCGAGATCACGCCGCAGATCGATGGCACCATCCAAGAGGTGCTGGTTTCCGACACCCAGCATGTGCGGCAGGGCGATCTTCTGGTTCGTCTGGACCCGGCTGATGCCGAGCTGGCCGTACAGCAGGCCCGCGCCAACTATGAGCAGGCCAGCCGCCGGGTGGAACAATATAGGGCCAATGTGAATGCGGCCGAGGCCAATGTCGCGGGCAAGGAATCCAACCTGAAGCGCGCCGAACTAGACCTGCGCCGGCGCGCCAGCATCACGCAGTTGGGCGCGGTGTCGGCGGAAGAGATTTCCAACGCCCACAATGCCCTGGATGCCGCGCGCTCGGAGCTTTCCATTGCCGAGCAGCAGTTGGCGGCGCAGAAGACCCTGACCCAGGATGGCGATGTCGCGCGCAATCCCGAAGTGCAGGCAGCCAAGGCCGCGCTGGACCGCGCCTTGCTGGATCTGGCGCGGACGGAAATCCGCGCCCCCGTGGACGGCGTGGTGGCATCGCGCCACGCCCAGATCGGTCAGCGGGTCAGGCTGGGCTCGGGCCTGATGAATGTGGTGCCCCTGATGGACGCCCATGTCGACGCCAACTTCAAGGAAGTGCAGCTCCAGCACATCCACCCCGGCCAGAAGGTCGAACTGACCTCGGACCTTTACGGCTCGGGCCTGGTGTTTCACGGCAAGGTGGCGGGCCTGGGCGGTGGCACGGGTTCGGCCTTTGCCGTAATCCCCGCCCAGAACGCCACAGGGAACTGGATCAAGGTGGTACAGCGCCTGCCGGTCCGTATCCTGCTCGATCCCGTTGAATTGAGCCGCTATCCGCTGCGTGTCGGCGTCTCCATGACGGCAAAAGTCCATATCGACGATATCAACCCGCCGCCGGAGCGTCTTCCCACGCTGCGGACGGTGGCCCTGCGGGACTCCTATTGAGCATGTGCAAGACCCTGACGAATACAACCTGTAATTGCATCATCCTGTGGCGTTGATGTAGCCATTTCGTCAGATTCGGGTGGTTATGATGGCGCAGGTCACAGCTTTGCATTGCACTGTTTCTTAGGATTCAATAGCTTATCGAGAAATGGGCCACAGCATCGGCCGAATCAATCAAGGGGGTACTCATGCGAGCGAATTCCATGTTTGGCCGGTTTTTGGCCAAGATCGCGCCTGCCGGCGCCATCCTGTTGCTGAGCCTTGTGGGCTTTGCGGGCACCGCCGCCGCGCAAGTCACCTCCGAGGTTTCCAAGTATGTCATTGGCCCCGGCGACCAGCTCCAGGTCTCGGTCTGGCACAACCCTGAGTTATCTTCCACCGTGCCGGTGCGCCCCGATGGGCGGATTTCCACCCCGCTGGTCACCGACATCGTCGCCGCCGGCCGGACTCCGGAACAGTTGGGGCATGAGATCGAAGCGCAGCTGAAAAAATACGTCTCCGATCCGCTGGTGACCGTGATCGTGACCAGCTTTGTCGGTCCCTACAACCAGCAGGTCCGCATCGTCGGCGAAGCGACCACGCCCAAATCCCTTGCCTATATGGCGCACATGACGGTGCTGGATGCGATGATCGCCGTGGGCGGCCTCACCCCCTACGCCTCGGGCAATCGCGCCAAACTGGTGCGCCACACCGGCGGCAAGGAAGTCAGCACCACGCTGAGGCTATCTGATCTGTTGAAGGACGGCGATCTCAGCGCCAATGCCGACCTGCAGCCGGGCGATATCATCATTATTCCCCAGTCGTTTTTCTGATACATCGCTGAGCCGTTATTCGTCACGAGGTGGGGAAGTATTCTTTGGGACAGAACAGGCGCGAGATGCTGGCCAAACGGCGTCGCACTTTGCATCACCATAGTGCCGCCGCGGCGATTTTGGCTGTTTCGCTGCTGGCCGCGTCCAGTTCTTTTGCCCAGCAATCCTCCGGCGGAACCTCTGCACCGACCGGCGCGGCCGCGCCTTCGCTAGGCTCCAGCGGCAGCGTATCGCTCGCTCCCGCGGATCGGCCCGCCGCGCAGACCGGAGTGTCAAGCTTTGCCGACACGCTGATCCCCGGCTTTCGGCTCGGCCTCTCGGTCAATCTCAATGAAACCTACGCGACCAATGCCTCCGGCGTCGCCAACTCCAACAGCGGAGAATGGCTAACCGACGGTGGACTGTCCGCCACTTTGAACGAGCATTCCCGGCGTGTCAGCCTGGACGCCACTTATCAAGGCAATGTCAGCTATTATTCCGGCGCGCAGCCGACCCAATGGACCAACAGCCTCGAGACGGTCGGCAATGTCATCGTCATTCCCGATTATCTGAATTTCATCGGCCGGGCTTTCGCCCAGCCCGTGGTGATCAGCAATGTGGGGATTACCACAGCCAACAATTCCGTCGCGCCAGGCGGCTTCCGCAATTCCTACGGTTTTTCCGCGGGACCGGACATCACCTTCCACCTGGGCGACTTTGCAAGCTCGGAAACCAACGCCACCTATAGCGCCGCCTATTACACCAATGTTGCGGGGGGATCGAACTTCCCGGGGATCCCCGGCGTCGCGGGGCCCGAAAACACCACCTCACGCTCCGTCTCGGAACAGCTGACCAGCGGTCCGGATTTCAGCCGCCTGGCCTGGTCCGCCACCGGACTGTGGAGCGAGATGGACCGCTACCAGGGCCTGTTTTCGGAAAAGACCGGCGTTGGCACCTTGCAATATGCGATCACGCGCGAGTTCGCCCTGCTGGGCACCGGCGGATATGACGACATCTCGAACGTCACTCCCTTGAGCCGCAATGTCAGCGGCCCGATCGCAATGGGAGGTTTCTCGCTGACCTTCGACGATGAATTTTCTCTCGAGGTCCAAGTCGGCGAGAAATATCACAGCCCAAGCTATCTGGGATCGCTGCGCTGGAATATCGGCGCCACCACTATTGTCACCGGCACCGCCACCGATTCCATCTCCACGCCGGAAGGACAGATGCTCAGCAATCTGTCAAATCTCACCGCCTCCCTTGGCGGCCAGTTGACTTCGAGCGCCGGCATTTATTCCAACGGCGCCGCTTCCTCGCTTGGCGGGTTCAGCGCCCAGTCCTCGGGCAGCCTGTCCTTCAACCAGCAGATCGCCCGCTATCAGCGCGTCTCTCTGAATTTGGCGAAAGACCTCGAGCGCGAGCATTTCAATATCGACATTTATGGCGAGCGGGCGACCCAGCTGAGCGGGACATTCGTGGGCCGGCCGGTCACCAACAGCTGGGGCGGACAAGCCTATTTCGCCCACAATTTCACGCCGCTGTTCACCGGCACCGTTGGGCTTGGCTACACCAACTATCAGGAGCTGGGCGGCAGCGCCAACACCATCGATGTGACCGGGGAACTGACTTATTCCCTGTCGCAGGATACCAATGTCTATACGCGGGTGGATTATTTGCGGCGCGATTCGTCTGCGGCGCTACAAGCCCTTTCGCCTTTCACCGGCAGTCTGGACGATGCGCGCATCACTATCGGAATCAACCACACCATCCTGCCGTGACGCCCGGTTCAGGCGCGCCGCTCTCTCAATCCGCAATGTCCAGTTCCTCTTTAAAGATCCGGCCGATGCAAGAGCCGGACAAGGCGCGCTGGGACGCCTTCGTTCTTTCGCAGGACCAGGGCAGCTTTTTTCACCGCAGCGGCTGGCACGGCATTTTCCGGGACATCTTCCGCCTGGATCCCCGCTACCTGATCGCCGAGCGCGGCGGTGAAATCGCGGGTGTGCTTCCCCTGGTCCATCAACGCAGCCGCTTGTTCGGCAACGCCCTGATCGCGGCGCCCTTCTGCGTCGAGGGCGGGCCGCTGGCCGTGGATGAGCCCGCCAGGCAGGCACTCGCCGAGGCGGCGGTCGAGCTTCAAGGCGATCTCAAAACGCCTTATGTCGAATTTCGCAGCCGCCGCGCGCAGGAAGCGGGCTGGACCGTCCGCAAGGACCTGTACGCCACCTTTTCCGGCCCCTTGAGCGCCGACGACCAGGAAAATCTCAAGGCCATTCCCCGCAAACAGCGCGCGGTGGTGCGCAAGACGCTGGACAGCAAGCTGGTCAGCGAGACCCCCGACGGTATCGACGAGACCTTCCGCGTCTATGCGGAAAGCGTGCGCAACCTGGGCACGCCGGTATTCGCCAAACGTTATTTTTCCGCCTTGCGCCGGGTGTTCGGCGCGGATTGCGATACCGTGGTCATCAAGGAGGATGGCGTCCCGGTCAGCGCGGTGCTGAATTTCTACCACCGCGACACCGTGCTGCCTTACTATGGCGGCGGCACAAGCGCGGCGCGGCGCAATGGCGCCAATGATTTTCTGTACTGGGAAGTGATGCGGCGCGCCGTTCTGCGCGGCTACCGGCGCTTCGATTTCGGGCGCAGCAAGGCTGGCACCGGCGCCTTCGCCTTCAAGAAGAATTGGGGGTTCGAGCCCGAATGGCTGGAATATGAATATCATTTCCTGCCGGGCGAGACGATGCCGGACAAGAACCCGCTCAATCCCAAATACCGGCTGTTCATTGAAGCCTGGAAAAAACTGCCCTTGCCGCTGGCGAATCTGATGGGGCCTTGGCTCATTCGAGGGCTTGGTTGATATTCGGGGTGACGTTGGGCTGATGTTAGGCGGCTCGGGCCAGGCATGGGGGCAATGGAAATAATCCTTTCCGACAGCTATGGCCCGGCGGAGCTCGAGACCCGATGGCGCGATCTTGCGCGGCGGGCGGATAGTGGATTCTTTCTCTCCTGGCGCTGGATCGGCACCTGGCTGAGGGTGACGGGGGCAAAGCCGTTGCTGGCCGCGGCGGTCCGGCAAGGCGAGACCGTAGGCCTGGGGCTGTTGACGCCGGCGCGCAAACACCGGCATTTCCTTTCTGTCGCGCAATTGTGCCTGCATGAGACGGGTCTCCCCGCCTTCGACGGCGTGATGATCGAACACAACAATTTCCTGGTCGCCCGCGATGCGCCGCCGGGCCTGGTGACGGAGATTTTCCGTGCCCTGCGCTCAGGCGGGCCGGACTGGGACGAAATCGCGCTGGGTGGCGTTTCACCCGCCGTGATTGCGGCCGCCGAAGCCGCCGGCCTGCATGTGGAGATCGACCGCCATTCGCCGGATTTCGCCGTGGATCTCGCTGCGCCGGCGCGCTGGGAGGACATGCTTTCCCCCAATCAACGCGCCCAATTGCGCCAGTCCCGGAGCTTTGCGGAGCGCCTGGGGCCGCTGGAACTGACGCCCGCGGCAGATGGCGGGCAGGCGCTGGAATTTTTCGAGCAGATGGCGGCGCTGCATACCGCGACCTGGCAGGCGCGCAACAAGCCCGGAGCATTCGCCGGCGAATTCTCCGGGCGCTTTCATCACGAATTGATCACCGCGCCCGCTGCCGGGGACGATGCCAGGGTCGAGCTGTTGCGGCTCACCGCCGGCAGCGAGGTACTGGGATACCTGTACAATTTTGAGCAGGGCGGTGTGGTCCATAATTATCAGAGCGGCTTTTCCTATGGCCAGGACAACCGGCACCGGCCGGGCCTGATCGCCCATGCCATGGCCATTGCGCGCGCCCAGGAACGAGGACTGCGCCTCTACGACTTCCTCGCGGGCGAGGCGCGCTACAAAGCCCGGCTAGGCCAGGCCAAGGGCAGCATGATCTGGGGCCGGGCGCAAAAAAACCGGCCGCTGCTGCGCGGCGAGCGCGCCGCCCGCCGGCTGGTGCAGGGGTTACGCGCCGTTCGCCGGCGCGATTAGATTTTCCAGGCGGAAGCAAGCTTCACGGCGTCGGGCCGGTCCTTGAAATCGACCTTGCTGTCCAGCAACTGCTTGAGCAGACCCCGCGCCTGGTCGCGCTTGGAATTGGCGTCCAGCGCCAGCACCAGATGATAGGTGATGCCGCCGTCACGGGGTTGAATCGCATGCGCCCGGTTGAGCAAGGCCAGGCCGCCGGCCAGGTCCTTCTGCTGGACTTTCATCCATCCCAGCGTGTCGGCCACATCGGCGGAATTGGGCGACAATTTCATCGCCTGAGTCAGCAGGGCAAGGGCGCGCTTGGGATCGCTTCCCTGCAGCATCCATCCCAGATTGTTCAGGGCGACGATATCGTTGGGGTCCTGCTTGAGCACCTGCTGGTATTGAGCGGTTGCCGCGGCATTGTTGTTCATTTGCATCAGCAGGGTGCCGTATTCCAGCCGCATCGCCATATCGCCGGGATTGCGGGCAAGCCAGCCGGACATCAGCTCAGCGGCATGCGGCCGATCATTCGCCCGGATGGCGAAACGCACCAGGCGAAGCAACACGGCGCCATTTGGATGGTCGGAATAACTCTTATCCAGGACGGCAACCGCCTGCTGTGTCAGCTTGGCCCGGTCCAGCGTGTCCGCCAACAAGGAGTCGGCAATTGCGCCGGGATAAGAGGCCTGGAAGGCACGCGCCGCCGCCAACGCTTCGTCATTCCTGTTTTGGGTGAGCAGCTGATTGATCTGTGCGCCCTTCACCTCCGGAGATTCCGGGCTGAGCTTGGCGGCGGTTTCCAGCGCCCGTGCCGCGCCGGCCCGGTCGCCGGTGGCCGCCAGCGCATTTCCCAACAGCACTTGCGGGCCCGCGGCTGTGGGCATCAGGGTTATCAGGCGGCGATAGGTGGCGATCGCTTCTTTTTTCTGTCCCAGCGCGAACTGGGCCTGGCCGATCAGGGTGAAGGCCTCCGCATTCTTGGGCTGGAGTTTGAGCAGATCGTTGCCGGCCGCCAGCCCGCCCTTGAAATCGTTCTTGGCGATCAAATAGCGGGCCAGCACAGTGCGGGGCGCGGCGCTGTCGGGCACTTTGGCGATGGCCTGGGCCAGGACGCTGCGAACGTCCTGATCCTGACCTTGCCGGGCGGCGATTTCGGCCAACTTCAGCATGGCGGTCATGTTGGAGCCATCCAGCACCAGGACGGCGCGCAGGTCGCGATTGGCCTCGGCGAATCGCTGAGCGTTGGACAGGAAACTGGCGCGCGCGTACAGGGCCTCGGTGCTGCGGGGATCGGATTTGACCGCCTTGTCGAACGCCGCCTGAGCGCCCGCATTGTCGCCTTGGTTTACCAGGAGATTGCCGCGATAGATCAGGGCCGTGGCCCGTTGCTTGGGATCGGCAGCCATCCTGTCCGCCACCGCCAGGGCTTCCGGAAAACGCCGCGCCTTTGCCAGCGCATCGATCAGCGGCGCCACCAAGCTGGGATTGGCGGGCTCGCGGGCCGCCAGTTGGGAGAGGTCGCGGATGCCATCCTCGTTGCGCCCCATCTGGATTTCGATCATCGCGATGCCGCGCTTGAAGTCCGTTCTGCCCTTGCCCATGGCATCCATGCGGCGCAGCACCGCCAGCGCATCGTCATAGCGGTGCAGCTGGGTATAGCTGTCGGATAGAAGTTCCAGCACCCGGAGATCGGAGCTGTCCTTGATTGGCTCCAGCACGCCCAGGGCCTGGGAGGGATTGTTCTGTTTCAGGCGCAGCGCGGCCAGCCGCACGCGCACCACCGGCATGGACGGACTGTGGACCAAGAGCCGCTCGAGGATCGATACGCCGGTTTCCTCATTGCCCGAATCCACCGCCATCTGGGCAACCATCACCGCGACGCGGGGCTGCGAATCCCGGAAATCGGCCGGCAGGCTCTGGGCAAAATTCCACGCCGCTGCGGCGTTGCCGGCTCGCGCCAATAGCACCGCGCGATAATAGGTCCCCAGATAGGCGCTGGGATATTTGAGGACGATGTCGTCAACTTCATGCTTGGCCTTGGCGTCTTGCTTGAGGGCGAGCAGGGCCTCGACCCGGGCAAAGCGGCCTTGAAGATTGCCGGGATATTTCGTCAATATCTGGTCGGTCAGAGCCAGCGCCGCCGCATTCTGGTTGGCAGACAAAAGTAGCCCGGTCTTGAACAGCATGGCTTCGGGGCTGGTGGATTTGGCGATCGCCTCGTCCGCGAACTTGAAAGCGTCGGATTGGGCGCCCTGCATAATGCTGAGGCGGGCACGGGTGAGAAGCCCTTGGGAATCCCGCCGGATCGCCAGCGACCGATCCATGGCGTCGAGGGCGTCCGGCAGCTTTTTCGCCGCCTGCAAAGCAAGCGCGCGCGCCTTGAGAATGTCGGCGGCAATCGGCGCCTTGGCGCCGGGGCCGGGATCAGGAAACTGGTCCAGAAGCTGGGAGCCTTCGTTGCGCACCAGCATCGTCTCGAACAGGGATGGCAGCACGACGGCATCAGGCGCGCCGTCCCGCCGCGCCTCGCGAAGCTCGCGCTCGGCGGTGGGCGGATCATTGGTCTGGAGCAACGCTATGCCCAGCTGGGCATGCGCCATGCCATTGTGCGGGTCGGCGGCCACGGCATTTTTGAGGTCGATCAACGCCAGCCGGTAGTTGCCGGCCTTCAAGGCCTTTTGCGCGTCGGCCATCAGCTTTTCGGCCGCGGCTTTGCCGCCCGGATTGAGGCTTTGCGCGCTGAAAGAGGGAATATCGGCGCACGCCGGGCCAATGCCCGCCACCGCCGCCGATGTCATGGCTGCCGTCAGCAGGCGGCGCAAGTGTCTAACCATGGGTTTGCGTCCGTTCAATTTGGCGTGATGGCTCACATCTTTCCTCGACGCTGGAAGTTAAGTATGTCCGATGAGACTGTAGAAATGGGGCCGGCTTACGCCCAGGAGCTTGGCCGCCTTGGAGATGTTGCCGTCGGACAGCGCCAACGCTTCCGCCGCCAACCGTTTCTCCACCCGCGCCACTTCCTTGCGAAGATTGAGGTCCCGTTCGCCGACTTTGACGTCGCCCAGATCAAGGTCCTGGGAGGTGATGCGCTTGTTTTCCGCCATGATCACGGCCCGCTTCACCCGGTTCTCCAGCTCGCGGACATTGCCGGGCCAGGCGTGGGTGGATAAGGCCGCCAGCGCGTCCTCGGTGAAGCCGCTGATATGCTTGGAATAGGTCTTGTTGAAGCCATTGAGGAAATATTGCGCCAGCAGCACCGGATCGCCGTCGCGTTCCCGAAGCGCGGGCAAGTCGATGCGCACATCGTTGATGCGGTAATACAGGTCTTCGCGGAAGCGGCTCTCCGCGATCAGCTTCTCCAGCTTCTGGTTGGTGGCGGTGACAAGCCGGACATTGACAGTGATGGATTCGCGCCCGCCCACCCGTTCCAGGCGCCGTTCCTGCAGGAAGCGCAGCAGCTTGGCCTGCAAGGGCAGCGGCATGTCGCCGATCTCGTCCAGGAACAGGGTGCCATTGTCCGCCAGCTCGAACTTGCCATGGGTGCGCTTCACGGCGCCGGTGAAGGCGCCCTTTTCATGTCCGAACAGCTCGCTTTCCAGCAGGTTCTCCGGGATCGAGGCACAGTTGATGGCGATGAAGGGCTGGGAATTGCGCGGCGACAGCTGGTGCAGGGCGCGCGCCAGAACTTCCTTGCCGGTGCCGGTCTCCCCGATCAACAACACGCTCACGTCCATCGGTCCCACCCGGTCCAATATCTGGGAGATCTGGGACATGCGTTCGGAGCCGAACACCAGCCCATCGGTGGCGCGGGCGGATTGTTCGCGCAGCTGCTTGTTCTCGTCTTCCAGTTCGCGCATGCGGATGGCGCGCTCGATAATGATTTTGAGGATGTCGCTGTCCACCGGCTTGGCGATGAAATCGAAGGCGCCCTGCGCCACCGCCCTGACCGCATTGGCGCGCTCGACATTGCCGCTGGCGACGATGACCTTGGTTTGCGGCGCCAGGTTGAGGATTTCATCCAGCGCCTTCAGCCCTTCGCTGGCGCTGTTCTCGTCGGGCGGCAGGCCCAAATCCAGCACCACGACATGATAAGGCTTGGCGGCGGTTATCTTGGCGATGGCGTCGGCGCGGCTGCCGGCGACATCGACGCTATAGGGCGACAGCGCCCAGCGCATCTGTTTCTGCAGCCCCACATCATCCTCGACCAGCAGGATACGATGCTCCGCCTGGGTGGCGGCTGGGGCGGACATGTCGGGCGCGGTTTTTTTCATGGCGCGGCTATTGTGACACCAAAGGCAGAATAAGGGTGACGCAAGTCCCCTGACCCAGCGTACTGTCCACCGTCACATCGCCGCCCAGGTCGCGCATCAACTCCCGCACCTGATAGCCGCCGATGCCGAACCCGCCACGCTTGGTGGTCTTGAGGGGCCGGAAAAGCTCTTCATTGATGAATTGCTGCGTCATGCCGGATCCTTGGTCCGAAACTCCAATGTGAACCGCGCCTTTGGCCGCCGCCACGCCGATGGTGACAGCCCCTCCCGGCGCGCTGGCCTCCAAGGCATTGGAAACAACATGTTCGAGTACACGATGTAAAATAACGAAATCCGTTCGCACTAGCGATGTATTTGGAATATTGGCTTTCAGCACAAGAGTGTGCCCGAAAGAGCATTTCTCTTCCGTAAACTTTTCAAGAAATCCAATTAAATCAATGGCTTGATGAAGTTCCCCGCTGGCGGGGCGCGTGCTTCCCACCACCGCCAGGCTCTTGAGCATGCCTTCCAGCCGCTCCACGGAATTGCCTAAGGTGACCACCATGTCATCACGGAATTCCTTCACATCGCCGAATTTGGTGATGTTGGATACCAACAGCCGCAGCTGGCCGATGGTGTTCTTGATGTCATGGACCACGAAAGCGAAACGCTTGTTGAAATCCTCAAGCTGGCGGGCATCGGCCAGCGACTGGGCGGTTTCCTCCTGCACCAGATAGGCGGCGAGCTGCATGGCGACCAGCCGGAGCAGGCTTTGATCTTCCCAGTCCAACGTCTTGGGCGCGCGGGGCTGATTGAGGATGGCGAAGCCCGCCACCATGGAACGATAGCGCATCGGCACCACGATCCAGGCCTTTTCCACGAATTTGCGCCAAGGCTCGAACAGCGCCCCACCCTCGCCCTCAAAGCTGGCATAGGATTCATCGCCCGAACGCAGCGCCTCGATCCGGGGATCGTCCTCGGGAACCGGCGAAACCACAGCGTCATCGCCTCGCTTGGCGGTGGGGATATATTGGCGCCAGCTCTCCCGGTAGAGCCAGATGGCGCCCCCCGGCGTGTCCATCAGGTCGCACAGGATGCGCAACACGCGCTCGGGCGTATCCTGGCCCGGATCGGCGGTCAGTTCGCGGATCGCCTTTTCCCACTCGACCCGATAGTCGTATTTCAGGCTGAAGAAATTCTCGTTGATGAAACGGCGCACCCGTGAGCGCACACCGGAGGAGACCAGCAGGGTGACTATCCCCGCCGCGCCGCCAAAAAACACGATGACCGCCAGCGCCGTGCCGTTGGAACCGCCATAGGTGCGCACATACCAGGCCGCCAGCGCGATGCCTTGCAGCATAACGCCTACCGCCACCAAGGTGGTGGAATGGAAGACGAAGGTGCGGGAGGAATGGACACGCACCCGCAGTTGCGGCAGCCGGGTGGAACTGACCACCAGGAATGGCAGGGCCAGGATATAGACCAGCGGATTCGCCACCGCCAGGCCGAGGTCGGGGCGATGGGTCAGGAATTCCGGAATCCGCGACAAAAGCTGGAACACCAGCACGGCGCAGAAGCCTATCGCCCAATGCTTCAACGCCCACAGTTCGGCCCGCGAGGAATTGCGCATGACATTTTCGACCGTGACGAAACTCAAGATTGTCATGGCCACGCGGATAAAGGTGTCATCGATGCGCACCCCCGCCACCTGCCCCGCCATCAACGCATTGATGCTGAACGCGACCTGAAGCACCAGCACCGCCGCCGCCACTGCAACCAAGACACGGAGATAGCCGGTATTGCCGGAATGCCGATGCATCAGCGCGAGCGACAGCGCGAGCCACGCGGCGTCGCGCGCGCTGCTCGTTACCCCTTCCAGCCAGACCGGGGCATAGCCCAGATAGACCGCGACAAAGGCCTGAGCCCAGCCAGCGGTTGCCAGCAGCACCGCCAGGAACAAGGCGGTGTGCAGCGTTCTGGAGCCGCGCACGGCAACCAGCACCGCGAAGATGGCATAGGCCACAAAGGCTGCCTCATGGCCCCAAATGAGCAGTGGTGTCGTCATAAGCGTCTGTTTTCAAATCCCATGGCGGTCGGAAAATTCCGAAAAACCAAGACAGGCGAACCATTGCGGCGCAGATATCTCGCGAGCCTTGACGGAAGAATATCGAACAGTATGGCCGCCAATCCTTTAAGGCTTCGTGGATTGGCGGCAAGCAGCCCTTCACGCTCGCGCCGGGCGGCCAGCCATTGGCGCTTGTAGCGATCATCGCCGCGGCCGAAGTCCACCTCGCGCACACCGTCTGTGTCATGCAATTGCTGCAACATCCAGTGGGTCAGGAGGGTACCCACCGACTGGCGGTCAAAGGCCGGATCATGGGCCAGCTTGAAAATGGTGGCGCGGCTGTCCCGCACCAGCCAGATCTGGGCGGCGGCGGGCTGGCCGTCCACCCGGGCGATCCCCAGCCGGACCAGCCCCTGCGGCCCCAATCTTTCCAGCAGGGCGCTGATAAAATGGGGATGCGGTTCGGCGGGCTTCCAGCTTTTGGCATAGATCGCCTGGTAAATCTGGGCGCCCTCACGCCAGTCCGCCGGCACAAGGGCGAACGCCAGGCGGCCGTCACGCGCCAGCGCCGCAGACTTGCGCTTGACGGTGGCTTTCAATTGCGAGTCCCGCCGGTCCCAGTAGTGCGCGAAATCGTCGATCCGCTCAAACCAGTTGGCGAAGTGGCGGAACCGGACCACTGCCAACCCGCCTTCGGCCAGCCCCTTCTCAAAGGCGCGGGATGACGAATCGCGATCAGCCAAGCCGTCCAGCCGCAGGGTGGCGCCGGCCTTGGCCGCCACCAGCCGGCCCAGCCGGCGCGCATTCTCCTCGGCGCCCAAAGGGGCCGCAAACAAGGTGGTAAAAGGCGAGGTCAGGCCGCGAATCACACGGCCGCCGATTGTCACCACGGGAATGGCACAGACCGGCTGGCCCGCATCGTCCGCCAATGTCATGACACAGGCCTTTTCCCCGGCCGACAGGGTGGTTTCCGCAAGGATTTGGAACCAGTCCCAGCATCCTTCGGGCTGCATCTGGGCCTCAAACAGGGCATGAAGAGAGGCAGGCGCAGCCGTTAACGCGTCCGAACCAGCGTCAGAGAACCCGCCCAAACCGTAAGTCTCAAGCCTCACGGCATCCCCTGCACTGGCCCGCCAGCAATCACATGGTTAAAATTATCCAAACAGCGGGATTTTGGACAGGATTATTGATGGGGGACGGCGTTTATCGCTTGCGATTCACCGCGATTTTGCCCGGCCGGGGGCCGTTAAGAGGCGCGCGGAACGTCTTCCTTAACCAGCCCTGTCGTACTTCCAGGCGGCGCATTCCCGCCCGGACGACATAGGGAGATTTGGGTTGATACTGGCGATCGAGCCTACCTGGACCGGCACCATCCACGCCCCCGGTAATTCCACCCTGCTGGACATCGCCAAGCTGGCCTTTCCGCAGCAGCGTCTGGCCATCTATGCCGATGCCGGCCATCTCAAGGAAATGCAGACCCTGTTGAATGCCAAGTCCGATGTCCATTTCCGTCCCTTCGAATTGGGCGAGGATTACCGGCACAAGCCTCATATCGTGTCATTCCGGCGGATGCGGCGTGAATGGCAGACCATCCGCCGCGCCTTTTCCGAAGTACCGCCTGGCGAGGACTGCCTGCTGATTCTTCTTTCCGCCACCTCGACCTCGATCGTGGCCGCTCACCTCCTGTCGCGGTTGCGGCGGGGCCGGACTTTCCTCCAGGTGCAGTTGCACGGCAATCTCAACGAACTCAGCCAATGGCGGCATCGCGATCCGCTGCGCCGCGCGCTGGATCTCAAATCCGTCCTGTCCCGGCATTATGGCAAGCACTTGCGTTATCTGGTGCTGGAAGAATTCATCCGCGCCAGGCTCTCCGTCATCAATCCGGCCGCGGGCGCCGTCACCGATGTCCTGCCGCATCCCCTGGCGCTCAAGGGCCATGTCTTTCCCGAACAGCCGTTGCGGCAGCCGCTGCGCCTGGGCCTAGTGGGCGTGGGCAGCGAAGAAAAAGGCATGGGCGCTTTCCTCAGGATGGCCAAGCAGCTCAAGCCGGAACTGGGCGACAAGGTCCGCTTTCATCATATCGGGACCTTCATGCAGGGAACCGATCCGGAAGCGTACGCCCTGCTGGAAGAACCGCCTGCGACCAAGCAACTCAGCCGCGAGGAATTTCTCGGACGTATCAACCGGCTCCATTATTTCGTATTCCCCTACAAGGAAAATTATTATGGCTTGTCGGCCAGCGGCACATTCCTGGATGCGGTGGCGGCGCTGAAACCGGTGATCGCCACGCGTATTCCCATGACCGAGCAGTTCTTCCGCGAATTTGGACCTATCGGACAACTTTGCGACAATGAAAGCGCCATGGTCGCGGCCATCCGCGCCATCGCGCTCAATCCCGATCCCGCGCTTTACCAGGCGCAAGTCGAGGCGATGCGCGCCAGCCGCGCGATACGACTGCCCGAGGCATTGGTGCCCAAATATCGCGACATCATATTGCAAAGCCTGCCGGGATTTGGTTCTTGAGGCTTGAGGATTTCAACCGCTCATGAACCGCTTGCACAGTGTCCATCTTTACCGGCGGTTCAGGCCTGAAGTCAGGGGCGGCGGGATTTTTCATGCGCGGCTGTCCCGCACCAGCCAGATGCCGGCATGAGCGAAATGAGCGACCCCTTAAACGAACTCCACTCTTCCGCCGATCCGGTCGACCTCTCCGTCATCCGGCGCGGGGTGGTCACCGGCGCCTCCTTCATGGTGCTGCTCAGGCTGTGTTTCCGGCTGGTGGGCATTGTCAGCACCCTGGTGCTGGTGCGCCTGTTGTCGCCCAGCGACTTCGGTCTGTTTGGCCTGGTGACCGGCGCCTCCACCATCCTGGACACGCTGAGCCAATTGGGGCTGCAATATGCGCTGTTGCGCATGCCCGCGCCCACCAAGGCGCACCTCGACACCGCCTGGACCTTGGGCATCCTGCGCGCGGCGCTGTTCGCGCTGATGTTGTCCGCCAGCGCGCCCGTTCTGGCGAATTTCGTCCATGACCAGCGCCTGGTCGAGATCGTGTTCGCCCTGGGGGCGATCATTTTCCTGCAAGGCTTCGAGAATATCGCGCTGGTCGATTACCAGCGCGAGTTCCGCTATGACCGGCTGTTCTTCTACCAGCTGGCGGGCAAGCTGTCCGGCTTTGTCATCGGCTTGGTGGCGGCCTTCCTGCTGCGCAATTATTGGGCCCTGGTTCTGGGCACCGCGGCGCAACGCATTTTGGTCCTCCCCCTGGGCTATATCATGCGTCCCTACAAGCCGCGGCTGGACCTGTCGGAATGGAAACTATTCTTCCATTTCTCCAAATGGCTGATGGTGATCAACACGCTGTGGGTGGTCGATCAATCGATGATCATGTTCGTGCTGGGACGGATCGTCGGGGCGTCCGGCATCGGCCTTTATCAGATCGCCAATCAGGTCGGCTCGCTCCCCGCCAGCGAAATCGCCGCTCCCATACGCGATCCCGCGGCGGCCGGCTTTGCGCGGGTATGCCGCTCACCCGATCTTCTGCGCCAGAGCTATCTGGAAACACTGGGCCTGCTGGTCGTCGTGATCATGCCGCTTTCGGTGGGCATCGCGATCATGGCCCAGCCGGTGACCCAGGTATTCCTGGGCGCCAAATGGACGGCTGCGACGCCGCTGGTCTCCTATTGCGCCTTCTTCGCCCTGTTTGATTCCATCGCGCACACCCCCGGCGCCCTCTACGTCATCCTGGATCGCCAGAAAGTGCTGTCCGTTGTGCTGGCCTCAACGCTCGTCATCCGCGTCCCCCTGGTCGTGATCGCCGCCCATATGGGCGGCATATTGGCCGCCATGGCGGCGCTGACCGCGTCGGCCTTTCTCAACATGTTCATCTGGCATGGCTTTGCCCCGGCTGTCGTGGGCTTGACTGCGGGCGGCATTTTCCGCGCCACCTGGCGCACCGTCCTGTCCAGCGCCATCATGGCGGCCGCGGTTGCCCTGATGATGCATGTCTTTCCGGTTTCGCCCTATTTTCCCGTCTTCGTCCGCATGATCACCATCGCGCTGGCAGGCGGCGCCGTGCTGATCGGGATACAATATGCGCTGTGGTTCGCGTCGGGGCGGCCGCACGCCGCAGAAAGCATGGCGCTTGCGCTGGCCCAAAAAATATTGCGACGCTTTTCGACCGGCACGGCATAGAGACCCTTCCTGCGGTTCAGGGCCGGCTTGCGTCAATGGCCCTTGACCGCCTCCGCCAGGAGCTGGGCGCAAGTTGTCGGCTCGAGGAAGCCATCCTTCATTACGCGGGCAAAGAAATTGACCGAGCGGCTCCTCAAGGCCGCGACGCTCTCCGCGCTTTCCGAATAGGGGTTGCCGCCGATATAGAGCGACGTGTTGTGCAGTGTGTAGACGGCTACCGGAAGATTGCTCAGCCGAAACTCGCGCGCCATGGCGAACAAGGTGGCTTCGTCGGCATTCTCCGGTGAAAAACGCACCGGCTTGCCCCTTTTGCGCGCCTTGGAATACCAGGAAGGCCAATAGCGGGCCGCATCGAAGGTGCGGGACGAAATCCAGCGCGGCCCGCGCATATAATTCACCGAGGAGGCCGGCACGGTCAGCACCCGCCGGTTGCTGCCACTCCAGAAAGGCAGGCCGTCGAGCTTGGTGAAATCGGGGCCGCCAGCCTCGGCGTCGCAATAGCCGGTGGAAGGACTGAGATCCAGCCTGATGCCCAACGCGTCCAGCAAGGACGAGGTGCGGTCGCTGCCACCCCACCTCCCCGCCCGATGGATGCTCACGGGCATTCCAAAACATTCCTCGAATGTCTGACAGAGGATCTGCAATTTCCGGTACTCGATATGTTCGGGAAGATTGCATTGGTAAGACGTGAAGGCATTGGGCTGTTCCCAGTGGGGAGGGACGCTCCAGGAATGGAGATGGATGCCGACTTCCGCTTCGCCTTGCGAAACCAGTTTCTTGAGCAGGCCGCGATATTCTTCATTCCGCAGGATCGGGTAGGTCAAAAGATATACCGGGCTGATCCCCACCGAACGGCAATCAAGGTGGAATTGCCTCAGCCCCTCAACGCCCTTGACGCTGTAATTGTCGTGGCGGAACTCCTTCCATTCGAATTCCTCTTCGACATCGACGGTGACCAGAAGCTTCGTGGCCTTGTTTCCGGCCTCTCCGGGGGGAAAACTGACTTTGTTTTCGGGCGCATAGGATTGCCGCCCGAATTGGGAGCCCCGCGCATCGCAAACGGCCAGGAATCTCGCGGTGACATTGTGCCAACCGCAATTTTGGGCCCGCCGCCAGCCCGCATCTCCCAGACGTTTTGCCAGAACCGGGTCGGCGAGAATTCTGCTGACAGCATCGGCCACTTCTGAAGGGTTGGTGCCGTCAACCAGAAATCCGGTCTCGCCATCCACCACCGCCTCTACCGTGCCGCCGGCAACTCCGGCGACGACCGGCTTGCCGCAGGCCCCGGCTTCCAAAAAGACAAGCCCAAAACCCTCCGTGTCGCCATCCGCTAACGTGCGGCAGGGCAATGCGAAGACATCGCAATTCTTGAAATACTCCAATATGCGGCTTTGGGACGCCGCGCCCAGAACAGCGCAATGGTCCTGAAGGCCCAATTCCCCGATCAGCGATCTCAAGCTGCCTTCCAGCGGACCGTCGCCGACGATGGCGCAATAGGCATCCGGCTGCTTGCGCAGGATTTCAGGCATCGCCCGGATCAGGCTTTCTTGTCCTTTACGCTCGACCAACCGCGAGACGGACAGAATGATGGGTCTGTCCCTGATGCTTTCCGGCCATATGGCGCGGTTTTGGCCGTCGCAATTGAACGACTCCAAATCCACGCCATTGCTGACCACATGAATCTTGCTCTGGTCGATCTGGTATTTGGAGATCACCTGGCCTTTGCAGAACAGGCTGACGGCGATCACGCCATGGGCATGGCGCAAATAGGATCCGCGCAGCCGGGCCAGGAAATTGCTGGTGGTCTGCGACACTTCCTCGCCATGGGTATAGATCAGGACCTTGCGGCCCAGAAGATAGCGCAGCGGAAATACCAGCCAGCCGCCATAGATCAGTTCGCCGAGGCAGACCACCTTTATCCGATGGGAAATGATCAGCGAGATCGCCCGCAGCAAAACCCGGAACATGATCGGCAGGTCGCAGCCCACCGCTTGGACCAGACGGCCGATCCAGTTCGACGGTTCCGGTTCCGACGTTGGCGGGCGCAAGAAGGGAATGCGATGGATAGGATAGCCGGCGCCCGCATCGATTTCGTCGAGGGAATTCCAGGCCTCGCCGCTGCGGTAGTCCCGGGACGCGCTGAGCGCGATGATCCTGCCGCCCGCATTTTTGCAGAGTTGGTGATAAACCACCGCCGACCCGCCGATGACGGGCGGGAAGTTGCTGGATATAAAGAGAATTTTTCGGGGCATGGCGGGAACTTATACTCGCAATCTGCGACAGGTGGCAATTCAGGTCCTTGGTCGCTCCAACCAATCCCTGTTTGGTAAATATTGTTTGAACGCGGACCGGCCTCCCCACACGGACAACGGGCCTTGGGAAACCGGCTCGTGCCATCCGCGACCGCGTGCCGGTCCTGCATCTCAGCCCAGATGAATCAGAAGAGCCGTTAGCCGCCCGCACCGCCGCGCAAGTTCATGCCGGACAGACGCAGCTCGCGTGCCTTGGCGGCCGCGGCCGCCGCGGCCATGTCGCGCTGCTGAGGCGTCATCTGATAGCTGTAGGAGGGACTGACCTGGCTGATGCCGCCCGCCATCTCCCGCCTGTCATCCACGCAGACGCGGGTGACATAGCTGAAAAACATGTCGCCGGTGCCCCATTTGCGCAAGTTGGTGCGCTCGGTGCAGTCGGGCACGCGCTGGGCGGGGGCGCATTTCAGCACGCCGTCCTTGGTGTGGCGCACCGCCTGGCCGGCCGCGCAGGACAGAAGCTGGGCGTCATTCAGCGACACAGCCATTCCGGAATCGCTCATCATCACAGAGCCGACCATCACCCGGAGCACGGAGCCGGGCAGGCAGCGGGCGATTTCCCCCTCATAACCGCTGTTGATCCAGGTATCGCCCACCATGTGGGAGGCGGGAAATTCGCGGCCGTCGGCGGAACGGCAAAGCGCATGGATCGCCTTGACCACTGTCGTATCGATGAAATGGCACTGGCCACTTTGCGCCGCCGCCGGCAGCACCGGATGGGCATAGCCATAGGCGCCGTAGGGACCGCCCGGCTGATAATAGCCATAACCCCCGCTTGGGCCATTTCCGGACCCCGCCGCGAAAAACGCGTTGGGGTTATAGCCATACGGGACGTTGGCGATATTGGCGTTGTTGTTCTGATTGTTGCCGGCGAAATTATTGGCGTTGGTCTGGTTTTGGTTGGCGAAATTGCTGGTTTGGTTCGCCGTGCCATTGCCTGTGCCCGGGGGGTCGGCGATGTTGTTGGCGGTATTACCATTGCCGCCCGTGGCGGTGGCGCTGTTGCTGTTGGTATTGCTGCCGCCCTGGCCGTTGGCGGTGATGACCGGATTGACATTGACCGCCGGCGAACTGCTGCTGTTGGAAGAGCCGCCCGCTCCGCCCGTGGCGTTGCTGACCGCGCTGCCGCCGGTGGCGGAGACATTGCCAACCGATCCACCCGAGGCGTTGCTGGCATTGTCGATGGTAATGGTGATGGGCGGCGAGTCGTAGCCGCCGCTGCTGGTGCCCATCACGAACACGGTCTCGGTGCCGCCGGCGCCACCTTGGCCACCTTGCGCCGCATTGGTGTCGCTGGGCGAGAAGCTGGGATTGAAGTTGTTGGCGTTGGTCGGATTGTTGGTATTGGATGGATTGAAACTGTTGATTGGATTCGCGGTATTCGTGTTGGTGTTGCTGCCAGTAACCGTGGCGGTCTGCGTTTGATCACCTACCGTTGCCGAACCGCCATTGTTGTTGCCCATCACGGTCACCGAGACGGCGGGCGAAGAACCGCTATTGTTGTTGGTGACCGAACCGCCCGCGCCCCCGGTCGCATTGTTATTGTTGGTGCTGCTGCCGCCCGTGGCGGTGACGGTCCCAACCGTGGCGCTGGACGAATTGTTGGCGGAATTGTCGATACTGAGCTGGATATTTGGGGCCGATCCGCCACCCGGGCCGCCGCTGGGAAGGGTGTTCACCACATAAGCCGTCGCCGTGCCGCCTTGGCCGCCTTGCGCGGTCTGTGAGGGGTTGTAGCTGTTGCTGGGCTGGTAGGTCAGGTTCGGGTTGAAGGTGTTGGTCGCGCTGTTGCTCGCGGTCTGATTGATCGAGCCGCCCGTGACATTGGCGCTGCCGGTGTTGTTGGCGCTGGCATTGCCGCCATTGACGGTCACCTCCACATCGCTGGAGCCGCCCTGCCCGCCATTGCCCACGCCGCCAGCGCCGCCGTTACCCACGCCGCCCGCCCCGCCCGCGCCGCCCTCGCCGCCGGTCGCGGTGGCACCAATCACCGTGATGTTGACATTGTTGGTGGCGGTGCCGCCTTGCGAATTGTTGGTGTTGCTGTTCTGCAGAGTGGCGTTCAACTGTGCGATCGCATTGGCCAGCGCCTGCGCCGCGGCGTCCGACACGGAATTGTTGTTGTTGGTCGTCGTGTTGGTGACATTATTGCTGTTGTTATTGCTGTTCGTGTTGTTGTTGCTGTTGGTGTTGTTGTTATTGTTGCCGTTGGTGTTGTTATTATTGTTGTTGTTATTGTTGTTATTGCTGCCGCCGCCATTGCCGCCGCCGCCGCCACCGCCGTGACCGTGTTTGTTGATGTTGAAGACATTGGTCTTCTGGACATGGACGGAATTGTCGATGTCGATGACCTTGGAATTGTCGACATTGTTGGTGATGGTGATCGGCTTGTAGATGCTGATCGTCTTGGAATTGTCGATGGTGTTGGTGACATTGACGGTCTTGGAATTGTCGATCGTCTTGTTGATCGTGACGTTGCCGTTGCCCACCGTATTGCCGGAGACATTGAGCGTGTGACCGCCAAACGTGGCGGTGGAAGCCGCGCCGCCGCTGCTGAAATTGAAACTGTTGATCGATTTGTTGATGCCGGGCACCCCGCTGGACGGCAAGGCGGTGACACCCGGCATGTGCGACAGGTTGATTTGCGGCATGCTGCCCACGCCCGGCACGCCGTCGCAGGTCAGGTTTGACACACCCGGATGCAGGCCCGCGGGCCCTGTGCCAATTTGGTGCAAAGTGCCGGCATTGGCCGCCAATGGCTCCGCCACCAGGCTGGCCGTCACCAGCATGGAAGTGAGAATCATCAGGGTCTTGCCGGGCATAATGGAGGCGCCTCGCCGTCAGGGCATGAATGGTCGTGAACGACACTTCATGTTCCATGCCAGCAGGAGGGTTCCGCCGGAAATATGTCCCGGAATGAGGCGATGTCGTGCCGATGCCCCGCCCCGGCCGGACAGGCGGGAACTGGGGAGGCGGCGGCCCGCTATGCAAAGGCTTTAGGTGAGTTTGACCCGCCTCTTGGCCGCCAGGAACTCGCGATTCATCTCCCGGCGCCGCGCATCGGAGAAATTCTCCTTCACCTGCGTCCAGATATTGCGCTCCTCCTCCTGGACGTGATGGTCGACCAGCTCCTTCAAGACCTTGGCCGCGGCGCGGAATTCCGGGCTGTTGGCGGTGAGCTTGTCCAGCTTCTTCAAAGTCTGGTCGGCCAGGCTGTGTTCCAGATAGCCTTCATTGCCGCCCATTTTGGCTTCCTTGCCGCGCAAAGCCAGCACCGCGTCATAAACAACCTTCTCTTCCGCCTTGGTGTGGGGGATCAGCGCGCGCTTGATCTGTTCCACCAGCTGTTTTTGTTCGCGGCTTTGCCCGCAATCCACCAGCCGCTCGAGAAGCTCCTGCACATCGTCATGCTCCGTCTCGAGCGTCTCCAATATGTCGCTTTCGCCCTCGCCGGGTTTCAGGGTTCCGAACATGGATTTTGCGGCATGCTCGATGGTGGTGCGGACGGCCATGGTGCGGCTCCTCGCAGAGGTTGCAGGACGCAAACGTGCAAGAGAAACCCATGGTTGCGTCCCGCGGCGGCGATTTCGCTTTTGGTCGGGCGCGCCCGGCGCGCGGAAAACAGAAAAAGCCGGCTCCTCGGCGCAACGTCCTGGAAAGGGTGGCGTTACCGCTGGACACCCAATGGGAGGTTACCATGACGACCAGCAGCGGTCACACCAGCGCGATTCTCGCATCCAAGGTAAAAGGCACCGCCGTCTATAGTGACAGCGGCGACAAGATCGGTACCGTTGAAGACATAGTGCTCGACAAGCAATCCAACCAGATCCTGTTCGCCGCCCTGGGTTTCGGCGGGATGCTGGGGCTCGGCGAGAAATATTATCCGGTTCCCTGGTCGCTGCTGGACTATGACGAGAATAAAGGCGGCTATGTCGTGCCCCTGAACAAGAACCTGCTGCAAAACGCACCGGCTTGCGAGAATCTGAGCGACCTCACCAAGCATGACGGCAGCCTGGGCACGATCCGCGAGCGCGCTTATTCCTATTATAACGTCAGCCGCGACTGGCAGTGACCCTGACCGTGGCGCCGGCCTTGACCCTCAAGGCCGGCGGCGGTTTTCCTGAAAAGCCGGATCTAACGGCTTGGCGCAGGGTTCCGCTTCATTCCCGTGAGAGCCGTCTCCGGATGGCCTGTAATTCCCGCCGCCGCTCCGGGCTCGTGGGGGGATAACGCATATCCAGGCTTTCCAGCGTGTCCAGGATGATCTGCGAAACGATCAACCGGGCATTGGGCTTGTCGTCGGCGGGCACGATATACCAAGGGGCGTGCTTGCTGCTGGTGGCCGACAGGCACTCCTGATAGGCCTGCACATAGTCTTTCCAGTATTTGCGCTCCTCCACATCGCCGGTACTGAATTTCCAGTTCTTGTCGGGCTGGTCGATGCGGGCGAGGAAACGCTTGCGCTGTTCCTCCTTGGACAGATGCAGGAAGAATTTGACGATGGCCGTGCCGTTGTCATGCAGATGGCGCTCCAAGCCGTTGATGGAACGGAAACGGTGCTGCCAGAGATGCTTGCCGGGATGGGGCAGGTTTTCGCCCCGCAAAATCTCGGGATGCACCCGGGCGATCAGCACTTCTTCGTAATAGGAGCGATTGAAGATGCCGATCTTGCCCCGCTCGGGCAGATCGCGGGTGGTGCGCCAGAGAAAATCATGCGCCAGCTCGCTGGCGCTGGGATGCTTGAAGCTGAAAACCTGGCAGCCTTGCGGATTGACGCCCGACATCACATGCCGGATCACCCCGTCCTTGCCCGCCGCATCCATCGCCTGGAAGATCAACAGCAGGGCATATTGATTGGTGGCATAGAGGCGCTGCTGCAATTCATCCAGCCGCCCGATATGGTCGTGCAGTATCTCCTTATAGTGATCCTTGGACTTGTAGACGGCTTTGACCTTGGTGGGCCATTTGGAGAGATGCACCGTATTGCCCTCCGGCACGCGGAAATCCTCGCCATCGATCTTCACGCTTGTCTCCCTCAGAACAGGCCGGTGGGATCGGAGACGGTCGGGGCGGCTCGCCTGGCACCACGGGCGCGTTCTTCGCGGGTCATGGTCCAGCGCACCCCCTCCACGGTTTTCAAACAGGCCTTGACCTCGGCGGGCCCGGCCGGGGCCTCACCCAGCCACGTCGCCCAATCGTCATGCGCCAGGAAAGCCGGCATGCGGTCGGTCGGCAAGCCGGCAAGCAGGCGGTTGGCCGGAACCGTCACCAGCACACAGGCGAACAGGGGGCGCGGCAGCCCGGCGATATCATAGCGCCGCCAGACAAAGGCGGCGGCCAGCACCGGGTCATCGCCCGGCGTGATGACATGCTGGATGGTGGGACCAGCCACATCCGGCGCCTCATTGAAATTCTTCATCAGCACAATGCCGCGCTGGCCGTCACGAAACGCCCCCGCAAAAGCCTTGATGGTGTCGATGGTTTCGGAGCGGGCGTGAATGGGCTGGGGCACCTGCCATTTGTCGGGATGCGGGAAACCCCAGCGCATCGGCATCACCCGCCGCTCCCCCGCCTCCAGCACGATAACGGGCAGATCGTTCATCACACGGTAGGTGCGGTCGTCTCCGTCAGCCGGAGGCGCGGACCAGATGAAATCCACCATCTCGGTCCAGGAGGCTTTTGCCGTGAACTTGCCGCACATGGGCGCTTTATAGCAGGGCTCACAGCCGCACCCCAAGTGGGCCGGCGGTCAAACGCGCTTGAGCCGCAGCGCCGACCAGTCATCGTCGATGGCGATCTGGCTGACGGTGTCCAGTCCGTAACCCGGCGCAAGCTTGTGAATCACGTCGCGGCTCAGATCGCCGGCAAGGCTGGAGGTCAGCTTGGGATAGGCCAGCCAGAGGATTGCCGCGGGAAGCGCCTTTTTGAGCAGCGCCGGCAATTGGCTGTCGAGCTTGGCGCGATTGGGAACGAACAGCAGGATCACATCGGCCTTTGCGAGATCGGCCCGGGCTTTCTTGGCGCCCACTGTCTTTTCCAGCATGGCGGACGCGCCGATTACGGCAAGACGGCGCTCGCCCTTGACCTGCAGACGTTCGGCGACCGGTTTGTCGGACATAGCTCACAACTCCTGCTCTGTAGCAACGCCGATCTATTTACGGTCGATAGGAAGTTCCAAACCTCGTAGAATATCGAGCCGATTGGCCGGGGCGTCCGGAGCAAAAAACGCGGGAATTGTATCTTCTGTTCTTTTCGGCCGCCTCAAAAATTCGACATCCCATTCCGCCATGCGTGGTTTTTTAACATGCACATACACGCCCGGCTCGGGTTCGGCGATATATTCATGCTGTTGAATTAGAGCAATAGGTGGTTCGGCGCCGACTGTCTCTTCCGAGAAGGCCAACGCCTCGGCATAGCTCCTGAATGCATAGTAATAGTCGTCGCCATCTTCCACGTCCGGGGCTCCACCCTCCGGGTGACACCAGACACGGTATTCGAGAACCGCATCCCAAACATAGCCTCCGCCGGCATGTGCCAGCGCTGAATAAGTGCCGACCAAGCTCGGCTCGATGGCGTCTGGATATTCGGAATCCATCACGGGCGCCCACCTCCGGACAGGCCGTCACTCCCACTCTATAGTGCCGGGAGGCTTGCTCGTAATGTCATACACAACCCGGTTGATACCGCGCACTTCATTGACAATGCGGGTGGCGGTGCGGGCCAAAAAGCTGTGCTCAAAGGGATAATAGTCCGCCGTCATGCCGTCGGTGGAGGTGACGGCGCGCAGGGCACAGACATGGTCGTAAGTGCGGCCATCGCCCATCACGCCCACGGTCTTGACCGGCAGCAGCACGGCAAAGGCCTGCCAGATCTTGTCGTACAGGCCGGCCTTGCGGATTTCGTCCAGATAGATGACATCGGCCTTGCGCAGGATTTCCAGCTTGTCTTCGGTGATTTCGCCCGGCACGCGAATGGCCAACCCCGGTCCGGGGAACGGATGGCGGCCGACAAAGGCCGGCGGCAGGCCCAGTTCGCGGCCCAAGGCGCGCACCTCGTCCTTGAACAGTTCGCGCAAGGGCTCGACCAGCTTGAGCTTCATGTAATCGGGCAGGCCGCCGACATTGTGATGGCTCTTGATGGTGACCGACGGCCCGCCGGTGGCCGAGACGCTTTCGATCACGTCGGGATAAAGCGTGCCTTGGGCCAGGAACTCCGCCCCGCCCACCTTGTGGCTTTCCTTGTCAAACACGTCGATGAAGGCCGCGCCGATGATCTTGCGCTTCTGTTCAGGATCGCTGACGCCCTTCAACCGGGTGAGAAACAGCTCGCGCGCATCGGCATGGATCAGGGGAATGTTGTAATGGCCGCGGAACAGCGACACCACCTCTTCGCTTTCGCCCGCGCGCATCAAACCGGTATCGACAAAGATGCAGGTCAACTGGTCGCCGATCGCTTCATGGATCAGCACTGCGGCGACGCTAGAATCCACGCCGCCCGACAAGCCGCAGATCACCTTGCCCTTGCCCACCTGCTTTCTGATCTTCTCCACCATGGCGGCGCGGAAGGCGTGCATGTTCCATTCCGGCTGAATGCCGGCGATGGTGCGCACGAAATTGGCAAGCAAGGTGGCGCCGCGCGGGGTATGCGCCACTTCGGGATGGAACTGCACGCCATAGAATTTGCGCTTCTCGTCTGCGATCACCGCATAGGGCGATGACTCGGAGGTGGCGATCGCCGAAAAACCCGGCGGAATGGCGGTGATCTTGTCGCCATGACTCATCCAGACCGGCTCGCTGCCGGATTCCGCCAGCCCCTCCAGCAACGGCGACTTGGCTTTGACATGAATATCGGCGCGGCCGAATTCCTGATTGTGGCCGCCTTCCACCTTGCCGCCCAACTGGGCGCTCATGGTCATCTCGCCATAGCAGATGCCCAGAACCGGGACTCCTGCTTCGAACACACTTTGCGGCGCGCGGGGCGCATCCTTGTCGTAAACCGAGGCCGGGCCGCCCGACAGGATGATGGCGCCCCACTTTTTTCCATCAGCCTTTTTCGCCAGCGCTTCCTCGGCCTTGTTGAACGGCACGATCTCGCAATAGACGCCCGCCTCGCGCACGCGCCGCGCGATCAGCTGGGTGACCTGGCTGCCGAAATCCAGAACCAGCACAGTCATTGATTTGCGCGCGCCGTATCCCCGGGATGGGTCCGGTCCAGCTCCGTCAGTGCCTTCAGCGCGCCGGGTTCGGTGGGATCAATGCCCAGCGCGGCGTCATAATAGTTGCGGGCATATTCGGGCTGCCCGGTTTCCGCATAGATGTCGCCCAAGGCGACATAGGAGCCCGGCCGGGCCGGATCGGCCACAATCGCCGACTGGGCCAGACGCAGCGCCAGTTCGGTGTCGCCCTTGGCGCTGGCCGCATGGGCCTGGGCCAGCAGCGTTTCCACCGTGATGGGCGGTTCCGGCGCGGGCGGCTTGGCGGGCGCGGCGAATGCGGCGCCGGACGCCAGCAGCAAGGCGGCCAAAAGGGGAATCGGGCGGGAAATCATGGCGGAACCATACGCCATTTCGCACCCTTCAAACCATGCGTCATTGACGGCTCTGTCACCCCTGTTTTTGCAGGCCGGCACAATAAAAGCCATCCGTTCCCGTGGTTTGCGGCGCGGCCCGGAAATCGGCGCCCAGGCCGGGCACCGGCTGGCCGTCCCAGGCCTGCCGCAGGTCAGCGGCGGTAAAAGCGGGATTGCGGGACAGGAAGGCGGCCACCCGGTCCTGATTCTCGATGGGCAGCAGGGAACAGGTGGCATAGATCAGCCGCCCTCCGGGCGCGGTATGGCGGGCGGCATCGTCCAACAGCCAGTCCTGGATGCGGGTCAGTTCGGCCAGCCGCGCCGCTGTCAGCCGCCAGCGCAATTCCGGCTGGCGCCGCCAGGTGCCCGTGCCGCTGCATGGCGCATCCAGGAAGACCAGATCGAACTTGCCATTGCCCCAGGCCGGTCCGCCGCGATTGCCCGCCACCGTAATGCAGCGGATGCCGGCCCGCCCGGCGCGTTCCGCCAAAGGCGCCATGCGTTCGGCATTGTCGTCGAAGGCCAGAAGGGAGCCCTGATCCTGCATGGCCGCGGCCAGTGCCAGGGACTTGCCGCCTGCCCCGGCCGCCAAATCCAGCACCCGCATGCCCGGCCGGGCGCACGCCAAGAGCGATGCGAGTTGCGCGGCTTCATCCTGGAACTCAAAGGCCCCGGATTGAAACAGGACCGACTGCGTCAGCGCAGCGCTGCCTTCGCCCGGCGGAATGCGGATGCCCCAAGGCGAATAGCGCGTGGGCGAGGCGGCGAAACCCTCCGCCTTCAGCGCCTCCAGAACCTCGGGCCGTTTGGCTTTCAGCGTGTTGACCCGCAGATCCACCGGCGCGCGCTGCTGCAACGCCGCCATTTCTTCCGGCAACCGGTCGCCAAAGGCGCGGCGCAATTCCTCTTCCAGCCACTGGGGATATTCGCCTTGCACCCAGCCGGGCGCCGGCGGCAAAGGCGCCGCGATGACGCGGCACTCCTCATCGGTCAGGGGCGCGGGCCCATAGCCGCCGGTGAACAAGGCGGCGGGGTTTTCGCCTTCTTCCAGCAAGGACGCGACCACCAGCGCGCGGGGATTTTCATTCCCCATGCGATGCGCCAGATGGGCGCGGCGGCGCTGAACGGAGAATACGCGCTCGGCAATGGCGCGGCGGTCCTTGGACCCCGCAAAACGGCGGCTGCGAAACCAGCTTTTGAGAAAGCGGTCCACCGGCTGGGCTGTTCTATCCAGACCTTCCAGTATTTCGATGGCCATTTGCAGGCGGGCGGCCGGGGTCATGAAGTTTCTTCTGGAATAGCAAGGTGTTAGGGCGGAAAGGAGGCTTTAGGACTGGCCTTATAAAGTGCCCTTAATAAAGTAACTGCCGATCCGAAAGCCACTCCGTGCCGCGCACTCTTTCTCCCGCCTTGATTTTTGCCCTGTTCGCGGGTGCTGCGGGCTTTGGGCTGGCGGCTTTTGCGCCCGGCCTGCTGAATGACAGCGACACCTATTGGCATATCCGCGCCGGGGAATGGATGCTGGCGCACGGTCAGGTGCTGCGTGCCGATGTCTTTTCCTACACCCAAGCGGGCGCGCCCTGGCACACCCAGGAATGGCTGGCGGAAATCGTGATGGCGCTGGCCTGGCGGGCGCAAGGCTGGGCGGGCATTCATCTGCTGTTCGCGATCTGCGCCGGCATGACGGCGGGCGCGGTGGGATTTTTTGTCCGCCGCCGGGTCGGTTTTGTGCCTGCACTGCTGACGGTCGTCTTGGGATTGTCCTGCGTCACCGGCAGCCTTTTGGCCCGGCCGCATATGCTGGCGCTGCCGCTGCTGGCGGTCTGGACCTGCGGCCTGGTCAAGGCCCGGGAAGAGGAACGCGCACCGGCCTGGTGGCTGCTGGGATTGATGCCGCTTTGGGCCAATCTGCATGGCAGTTTCGTCTTCGGCTTGGCGCTGGCGGGCGCATTGGGCATCGAGGCGGTGGTCTTAGCCTCGGACCGCAGACGCGCGATGCTGGGCTGGGGCCTGTTCCTCCTGGCGGCTTGCGCCGCTTCACTCCTCACGCCTTTTGGAATTCAAAGCCTGATCTTCCCGTTCAAACTGTCGGGGATGCAGGGTCTGGGACATATCGACGAATGGCAGGCCAGCGATGTGTCGCATCTTTCCGCCTTCGTGCTGGCCCTTCTGACCAGCCTGTTTGTGCTGGGGCGCGGCCAGGTGAAAATCCCGCCCGCCAGGCTGCTTCTGTTGTTGGGGCTTGTCTGGCTGGCGCTGGCGCATGGCCGCCACCAGATGCTGTTGGGCGTCACCGCGCCGGTCCTGTTGGCGCCGTCCTTGCGGCAGAGCTGGCCGGCCGAAAAGCATGACCTGTCCCTTTTGCCGGGGATCGCCGCTGTGTGCTTGCTGGTGATCCTCAGTGTGGCGCGGCTGGCGGCGCCCGCAACGCGGGGTGACGATGCGATATCGCCGGTCTCGGCCCTGGCGCATGTGCCGCGCTTTGTGCGCGAGATGCCGGTGCTCAATGACTATGGCTTTGGCGGTTATCTGATCTGGAACGGAATCAAGCCCTTCATCGACAGCCGCGCCGACCTGTATGGCGACATTTTTCTGCAAAATTACGCCACCATCATTTCGCCGGACAAGGACGCGCTGGCGGCAAACCTGGCCTTCCATCATGCGCGCTGGACGATCTTTTCCGTCCAATCCCCGGTGGTGAAATTGCTGGACGACACCCCCGGCTGGCGCCGGCTCTATACCGACAAGCTTGCGGTGGTGCACGTCCGCGAGGATGTGCACCCTTGAAATCAGTGCATGTCCATGCGTAGCGTCTCCTTATGAATGACGATGACACAATCGATGATCGCGTGCGGCTGCGCGACCTGAAAACTCTTTCCGGCAACTACTACACCCTGCGCCAGGCGCATTTTGATTTCCGGCGCCGCGATGGGGCGTGGCAGCATCAGGAAAGGGAGAGCTATGACATCGGCGATGCCGCCGCGGTGCTGCCCTTCGACCGCGCCCGCGGGCTGGTGATCCTGATCAAGCAGTTCCGCTGGCCGGTATTTGAATGGGGCTACAAGCAGCTATTGGTGGAAGTGGTGGCCGGCAAGCTGGACGGCGATACGCCGGTCGACTGCGTCACTCGCGAAGCGATGGAAGAAGCCGGCGTCGCCATCTCAAACCCGCGCCTGGTCACCCATTGCTTCATCAGTCCCGGTGCGGTGAAGGAACGCGGCTCGATGTTCCTGGCGGATTATGATTCCACCGCGCCACGCACCCAAGGCGGCGGCCATGAGCATGAAGGCGAAGACATCGAAGTGCTGGAAATGACGCTGGATGAGGCGCTGGCCATGATCGCGCGCGGCGAGATCGTGGATATGAAGACGATTCTCTTGTTGCAGGCCGCGAAGCTGGACGTCTGACTATTGGCCGCCCGGGTGATAATTCGGTGCTTCCCGGGTCACCGTCACATCATGCACATGGGATTCCCGCAGACCCGCGCCGGTAATGCGCACGAATTGCGCCTTCTTGTGGAATTCCTCGATGGTGCGGCAGCCGGTATATCCCATGGCGGCACGCAAGCCGCCGATGATCTGATGCACCACCGTGCCGGCAGGGCCCTTGTATGGCACCTGGCCTTCCACCCCTTCGGGCACCAGCTTCAAGGCGTCGCGCACTTCGGCCTGGAAATACCGGTCGGCCGAGCCGCGCGCCATGGCGCCCACACTGCCCATGCCGCGATAGCCTTTGTAAGAGCGCCCCTGATAGAGAAACACTTCGCCCGGTGACTCTTCCGTGCCCGCCAGGAGCGAGCCCACCATCGCCACATCGGCGCCGGCGGCCAGCGCCTTGGCCAGGTCGCCGGAATATTTGATGCCGCCATCGCCGATCACCGGCACGCCCGCGTCGCGCGCCACGCTCACCGCATCCATGATCGCGGTCAGTTGCGGCACGCCCACGCCCGCGACAATGCGGGTGGTGCAGATCGAGCCCGGACCGATGCCCACCTTCACCGCATCGGCGCCGGCATCGATCAACGCCTTGGCGGCCTCGGCGGTGGCGATATTGCCGCCCGCCACCTGGACATAATTGCTGGCTTTCTTGATGCGCCTGATCGCCTCGATCACGCCTTTGGAATGGCCGTGCGCCGTATCCACCACGATCACATCGCATTCCGCCTCGATCAAGGACATGGCGCGGGCATAGCCATCCTCGCCCACCCCGGTGGCGGCGGCCACCCGCAAGCGGCCGCGCTCGTCCTTGCAGGCATTGGGATATTTCTGCGCCTTCTCGATATCCTTGACGGTGATCAGTCCGACGCAACGATAGGCGTCGTCCACCACAATGATCTTTTCGATGCGGTGCTGGTGCAAAAGCCGCTTGGCTTCGTCCAAGCCCACGCCTTCGCGCACCGTGACCAGCCTGTCCTTGGTCATCAGTTCCGAGACTTTCTGGCGGGGATCGGCGGCGAAACGCACGTCGCGGTTGGTGAGAATGCCCACCAGCCTGCCGGCGCCTTTGGCATCGACGCCATCCACCACCGGCACGCCGGAGATATGGTGATGTTCCATCAGCCGCAGCGCCTCGGCCAAGCTGGCATTGGGACCGATGGTCACCGGATTGACCACCATGCCGCTTTCGAACCGCTTGACGCGGCGCACATGCTCGGCCTGTTCCTCGATACCCAGATTCTTATGAATCACGCCCATGCCGCCGGCTTGCGCCATGGCGATGGCGAGACCCGCTTCGGTCACCGTGTCCATCGCGGCGGAAACCAGCGGAATGCCCAGTTCCACCGTCTTGGTGAGACGGGTCTTGGTGTCGACCTGGCCGGGAAGGACTTCAGAGGCGCCGGGCACCAGCAGGACATCGTCGAAGGTGAGGGCTTCGCGGATGGTCGAGCTTGTCATGCAAGGCGCTCCTTCTGGAGCGCCGAGCCTGTATCAGCGCCCTGGGCCTAGCGCAAGAGGCGGGAACCTGCTCTATTTAAGCCATTGGAAAACAAGGTTTCATTGTGCTGCGGGAACTCTTGAACGGAGCCCGCGTTATACCGCGGACGGCCGGCAATTCCGCCGAGTCTCCCCTATTGTCCCAGGAGCTAAAGCCATGAAAACATTTCATTTGATGATGGGCGTGGCCGTCGCGGCGGCCGGTCTTGCCTTTGCCTCCGCCAGCGATGCCGCGCCCGCCGGGGTGAAGGTCGGCACCTTGAACTGCAATGTCGCCGGCGGCATGGGCTTCGTGTTCGGCTCAAGCAAGAATCTGTCCTGCACCTACCTGCCCGGCAGTGGAAAATCAGAGAATTACGGCGGCACCATCAAAAAATGGGGTGTCGATATCGGCTTCACCGGCAAGGGCAAGCTGATCTGGACCGTCTTCGCGCCGACTTCTGACGTAAAGGCCGGCGCCCTTGAAGGCGATTATGCCGGCGCTACCGCCCAAGCCAATGTCGGTGTCGGACTGGGCGCCAATGTGCTGGTCGGCGGCCTGGACAAATCGATCGCGCTTCAGCCACTCAGCGTGGAGGGCTCGACCGGCCTGAACGTGGCGGCGGGCATTGGTTCGATCAGCCTCAAGCACGTTCCCTGACACTGAGCTCTTGAACAGGTAAAGGCCCCGGCGGGATGCCGGGGCCTTTTGCTTTTTATCTACCTGACGGTGATCGTCGCTTTCATCTTGGGATGGATGGAGCAGATGTATTTGAATGTGCCGGGGGACGCGAAGGTGAACCGGTAGCTGTCACCCTGATCCAGGGCGGGAGAGCGAAACGCGCCATCGATGCTGGCGACAGTGTGCGGCTCACCATCCAGATTTTTCCATTCCACCGTGGTGCCCGCCGGGATGGTGATGTCCATCGGTGAATAGTCGAAATTCCTGATGGTCACCGTGACATCGGCGGCAAATGCCGGAAGCGGCAGCGCCGCCAGGGCAAGCGCGAACAACAATTTTCTCATGGCGTTCCTCAGACCAGGGTGCTGTCGCTGAGCGCGAGCGCGTTCTTGCGGCCTCTCACCGCCACGGTCACGCCCAGCATGCCGGGAAGCTGGGCGGGCGGCACCAGCAGCGGGCCGGGGCCCGGCGCGCTGCCAGCCGCCGGCTGGGGATAGGCGGTGGAACGGGCGGTGTGGAACAGGATATTGCCTTCCACCTTTTGCACGATCTGGTGGATATGGCCGTTGAGCACGGTGACCGAACCGAAACGGCGCAGCAGCGCCGCGATCTCTTCGCCCTCCCCGGTGCCCCAGCCCCAGGGCTCATAGATGGTCCAGAGCGGCATGTGCGCGAACACCACAATCGGCTGGCTGGCCGAACGGCCCGAAAGATCATCTTTCAGCCAGGCAAGCTGATCGGGACCCAGCGCGCCCAAACCGTTGGGCTTGAAGTTCATCACATTGACCAGGGCGACGAAGTGCACGCCCTGGGCATCAAAGCTGTAATAGCCCTTGTTGCCCGAGGCCTTGCCGAAGCGGGCGAAGAATTCCGCGCCGGGACCGTCGGTCACGTCATGTTCGCCCGGCACCACATGCAGTTCGCCGGCTTTGAGGCGTGACAGCAGCTGGCTGGCGCTGTCGAACTCGCTGGCCTTGGAGAGATGGGTGACATCGCCGGTATGCAGCACCAGGGCGGGCTGATGCGGCAAGGCATTCACGGTGTCGATGGTGCGGTTCAAGGTGCCCACCACATCCGGATTGGCCTCCTTGTTGAAACCGATATGGGTGTCGCTGATTTGCAGGAACAAGGGCGTACCCGTCACAGGCTGGGCTTGCGCCAGATCGAAGGCGCTGAATACGCCCCCCGACAAAGTGAACAGGGTGCCCGCACCCACGCCTAGGCATTTCAGGGCATCGCGGCGGTCGGTCATGGTCAAGTCTCCGGATTTCGTGACAGGAGACCTTGGCAAGGCGCGGTTTATTCCCGCCGAGTCTTGGCCAGAGCGACAAATTTCTGGAAGGCGGCGGCATCCATATCCGAAACCGCGGCATAGTCCAGGTCACCCGCCTTCCAGAAAGCAGTGCGGAAGCCCCGCGCCATGCCGGGTTCGGGCAAAGCCGCGCCGCGATCGGGCCAGGTGAACAAATCCACTTCATGCTTGCCATGGGCGTAGACCGCGACGGCGGCGCGCCTTCCCGCCACTTCATCGGTGCGTCCGCCCGTCAGCGCAAAGCCCTGATCGGCGAAGTCCACCACTGGAGGTGAAATCCCCGCATGCGCCGCCAGCCACGGCTTGACGGTGTGATGGTTGCTGGACGCCACCATGATGGTCTTGCCGCCGGTCAATGCGGCGGTGTGGGCCTCGACCACGGATTGCGAAAGTGTGGCGGCCGATGGCGGCAGCAGCAGAAACAGCGCGAAACCGGCGGCCAGGGCGGAAAAACCGCCGCCGCTGGCGGCGCCCATCCAAAAAATTCCTGCCGGCGAACGGCGGGTTTCAAGGTCCAACTGTTTGGTCAGCTTATGGCGCAATAGTTCCGGCGCAGGATAGCGCGCGAGTTTGCGCAAGGCATCGCTGAGATCCGCCGTATTGGCCGCCTGTTCCTGGCAGGCGAGACAATTCTCGAGATGCCGTTCCGCGGCTTGCGCCTGCTCGTCCCGAAGTTCGCCGTCCAGATAGCTTTGGGTGATCAGGCTTTGTTCGCAGCTCATAGGCAGTCCTTCGCTGTCTCTCGCAACAGGGCGCGGGCCCTGGCCAGGCGCGACATCACCGTGCCGATGGGGGTGCCGGTGATCTCGGCGATCTCGCGATAGCTCATATCCTCCATTTCGCGCAGGATCAGGACCTCGCGGAATTCTTCCGGCAATGCCGCTACCAGCGCATCCAGCCGCCGCCGGGTGCCCTGCTGGATGGCGGAATGTTCCGGATCGCCCTCCGCCACAAGTTCCTGATCATCCAAGGGCGTATGGCCGCGCCGCTTGGTGGCTTTGCCGGCGCTCAGCCAGCAATTGCGCACAATCGTCAACAGCCAGGCCTTGATGTCGCCGCCGCGAAAGCCGTCAAAGGCGCGGAAGGCGCGCAGCATGGCGTCCTGGACGATATCGTCGGCGTCGGCGGGCGAGCGCGACAGCCAGCGGGCCAGGTTGTAGGCCGCATCCAGGTGCGGCAGGGCTTGGGCCTCAAATCTTTGGCGCCGGTCATCCATAAAGAGAGAAGACCTCTGGGAGGCGGACTTTATTCCCGGCGATCAAAAATAATCCCGTGGCGATACCCCGCTCACCCCCGACCGGCGGATATCACAACCGGCGGAGACTATATTACCCTTAGTGGCTGCCGGGATTCATCATCACATAGATTTTTTTCGCCAGCCGGAAACTGCCGGAATCAGAGGACACCAGCTTGCGGTATCGTCCTCCCGACCGCAGCGAAACACTGTGCATGAAAAACTCGAACGGCGCCCGCTTGCGGTAATCGGCCATATAATCCGCGATCTCGGACTTGGTATAGGCGCGGCCATTGTCGGCGTATTTCGCGACATAGGGCGTGAAATTGGGATAAAGGCGCACACCACCGTGCAGCGTGGTGCGCATGAAATTGCCGATCAACAGATCATCGAAGACTTCATAGTCTATCGAGGTCATGAGCGAGGTGCGCGGCGTCTCGAAGGTGAACCCCCTGTCGCGCGGACCGTCCATGTCAAAACGGTTGTCGCGGCCCCCAACGCGAAAGTTCAGCCACCCGAATGTCTTCCACACATGTTCACGCCGCTGGAAGTATTGGCGTATGCTTGCAATGTCCTTCTGCTCCAGCACATCCGACCAGTTGTCGCCGAACTTTTCCGGCGCGTGCGGGGCCATGGAGCCTTCCTTGGGCCTGATCGCCAAGACATCGCCGCTGACGGCGTCGATCTGCGCGAAGGCAGGCAGCAATTCGCCCAACCGGTGATCGAATTGGTCGGCATAGGCATCCGCCGGGGTGGTGTAGGCATCGGCCCAGATGCTGTCCGTGCGCTGATAGCGATGGAACGAGCTGAATGGGACGAAATGATTGCAATTGAACGCCTTCATGAAAGGCGCGATCTGCGCCCCGACCGGCGTTTTCTGCGCGGCTTGCGGGGGAACGAAATTTCCCTGCTCGTCATAGAAGTTTATCATGTCGGCATCGCCATATCCGCTGAGCTTCAGCAGATAGCGTTCCTTGTAACCGGCGGTGATTTCCCGCACCAAACCACCCCAGGCACGGTCATAGGCATCATTGATGTTGACGAACAGACGGCCGCCGACATCGACAAGCAGGATGGCGTCCTGGAAATAGTCGGTGACGCACATTGCCTTGATGCGCGGACTCAGCTCCACCCACTTGCGATCAGGCATGATCTGAACATTGAAGCCGTCGGCCTTGAGATCGGTGTAGATGCGCCGGCCATAATGGTCGGGCAGCAGGATGATGTTACTTTTCAACTCCGCTATCGACCGGGCATCCAGGTGATCGGGATGGCCGTGGCTGATCCATATATACTTGCTGTCCAGAATTTCCTGCCGCTCGGTGGCCGGGACGGGATGTGACAGAGTCCAGCTGCCGAAATAGGCGCCATGGGGATCGAACCAGGGATCCGTGGCCAGGATCGGGACATCTTCAAAGGCTATCAGCGTCGCATTGCCGATGGTCTTAACGCCTAGCATTGGCCTTCTCTCCAGAGTTCCGGAACATCCCGAATGTCACGGATGGGGACGAGCCGCGACGGACGCCGGTGGACGTGAACGCAGGTGATAGCGAGGAAGGTGACGAACAGAGTTCCGGCTGAATCATAGCGCGCCCTTGCCTTGCGGCATCCATATCAGTCCAAGATAAAAAATCAATGTTGTGGCTTTCTCGGGCGCCATCGCCGGAGCAGGGTTCGGCCGAAGACTTGATCCAAGCCAAGCCGGTTTTTCATCATGCGCGCTTTCCACCAACATGCGGCAGGTCCGGGAGCTGGTTTGTCGGAAAGCCTCCTGAAAACTATCCTATTGGGGTGGTTAATATATGCCTTACGCGCAGGCTCGCCTCCCCTGCGGAGCCCTTCGGTCGCATGCCGCCGCTGACGAAAAGGCCTTGGGCGGATGATTGATGATTCACGCGGCCCGCCGCTGGCGGATTATTTTCCGCGCGGCTTGAAGCCAAGGGCGACCACATACAATTCCACCGACTCCTGGCGCGAGGCCGGCGGCTTGACGTGTTTGACCTCGCGGAAGGATTTTTTCAGCCGCGCCAGCAAGTCACCGGACGAGCCACCCTGGAACACTTTTCCCACAAAAGCGCCGCCCGGCTTCAGCGTGTCCAAGGCCACCTCCAGCGCGATCTCCACCAGCGCGATGGTGCGGATATGGTCGGTGGCGCGATGACCGGTGGTCGGCGCGGCCATGTCGGTCAACACCACATCCGCCGGTCCCTTCAACGCCTGTTTCAGCATCGCCGGAACATCGGCATCGGTCAGGTCGGCTTGAAAGAAAGTCACACCGGTAACGGGCTCCATCTCCAGCACATCGGCGGCAACCACCACGGCGCCCGCATTGGCCGCCACCTGGCTCCAGCCGCCGGGCGCCGCACCCAGATCCAGCACCAGCGCGCCTTTTTTCAAGAAGTGGAATTTTTGGTTCAGCTCCGTCAGCTTGAAAGCGGCGCGGCTGCGATAGCCGCGCGCCTTGGCTTCGGCGACATAGGGATCGTTGAGCTGACGCTTGAGCCAGGCGCGCGAGGACTGGCTGCGGCTTTTGTCTTTTTTGACTTTCACCGGTACGCGGCCGCGCCCGGAAGCATCGCCCTGCTTCATAAATGGCTCTGACTCTGGAAGGCTTGGCTCATAGCCGGCTCAACCGGCGCAGCATGCCTTCGCGCAGGCCCCGGTCGGCCACCCGCAGCACGGGCGCCGGCCACAAGGAACAGATGGCGGAAAAGATGGCGCAACCCGGCAGCATCAAATCGGCGCGCTCCGCCCCGATGGGGCCGATTTTGGCCAGCGCCCCGGTATCCTGTCCCAACAGGCGGTCCACCACTCTAAGCATATGCGCCGTCTCATGCCAGCTTCCGTCCACCCGGGTGCGATTGTAGCTGGGCAATTTCAGCGCGATGGCCGCCAAGGTCGTGACGGTGCCCGAAGTGCCCAAAAGATGATAGCGGCTTGTGTCGAAGCCGTCCGCCATGGACCGCGCGAACGGCTCAAAGCGCGACCTGAGATTGTCGCGCATATGCTCAAAGCCCGCGCGGCTGGTGGTGGCGGCGCCATAGCTTTCCGCCAGACTCACCACCCCGACCGGCACCGAAGCCGCCAGCTTCTTTTCCGGTCCTTGCGGACCTTTTTGCAACCAGATCACTTCCGTCGAGCCGCCGCCGATATCGAACACCAAGGCGCCCCTGTACCTGCGCCCGATCAGCGGCGCGCAGCCGTCCGCCGCCAGGTCGGCCTCTTCCTCGGCCGAAATCACTTCCAAATTCAAGCCCGTGACCTCGCGCACCCGCTCGATCAGCATATCGGTGTTGCGGGCCAGCCGGGCCGCCTGGGTGGCGATGGCGCGCACATGCCTGACATTATATTTGGCGATGCGGTCGGCGCAGACCTTGAGCGCCGCGACCGTGCGGGCCATGGCCGCCTCGGACAACAGACCGGTCTGATTGACCCCCTCGCCCAGCCGCACAATGCGGGAAAAGGAATCCACCACCCGGAAGCTGCCATTGACCCCGCCCCGGCCCTGAACTGGAGCGGCGATCAAAAGACGGCAATTGTTGGTGCCCAGATCCAGGACGGCCAGCAACGGCCCCTTTTTCCAGTGCCCGCCAGGATCCTTGCCGGAATCCCTGTCAGGGTCCCGGGCATGGTCTTTGGCACTTTCGCCAGGAGTTTGGCGGTTCCCGTGCATTTTTCCTCCAGCGCGACGGCGCTGCTTGGAGCAAAGCTAGCACGGCTGGGTCTTGGGTGCGGCGCAAAAGGTCGCCTAAAAGCCGTTCTTGCAAGGGGTTGGCGGCTGGTCTAAAGGGGCGGTCCCGGCGGGCCACCTCCTTATGTAAGGACGGCTGTGTTGGGGGATCGTCTAACGGTAGGACCCCAGACTCTGACTCTGGTTGTCTAGGTTCGAATCCTAGTCCCCCAGCCACTTCTTTTTCCGAGTCGGATCAAGAAGTTGGCGAAAAACCATACAGCGTCAACTCCGCCAAATTTGTGTTGCACGTGTTGCGTATGGAAGTCGTTGATTACCAAGGATTCTTATCTGGTGCATTTTGTTCGAAGCAACACGGAAGCAACACGCCACACGCTGGTTTGTCCTTTGCTCCTTTCGGCGGTCTCCGCTAATTTTGCTTTAGATCGACAAACACCGATCTGGACTCGAGAGCGGGCCTGAACGTAGCAGGCGTACTGGCGATCCGGCCGATCAAGCGGGGCGGTTATGACTATTGACTGGGAACAGCCCGCCAAGCTGACCTGCACGCAGATGCTCAACATTTCCTGGACGGCTATGCCAGACTTTGACGGCACGCTGCGTGCCTGTCTCGAGCGGGCGGCGGAGTGGCCGGCCAATTCTTATCCGACCATCTGGCTTGTCCGGCCCATAATCCCAGGCGGCAAATCCGTGATCGACACCGGCGAGATACCAGCGCTCAGGCGTCGGATGAAAGGGGCCTAGCCACTCCGAGGGCGGTAGACCAAAAGTCGGCTTTCTTTCCAGGCCCCCGGGGACGAGCATTCATAAACCGAGCTTGTCTGGCAGTAGAATGCAGCCCGTTGGCGGGCATCCCCGGCCAACGTTTTTATACGGCTACTCGTTTTTCGCAAATCACGAGTTTACCGAAGGCGTGGTAATCACCATGGGGTCGCCCGACAAGCCGCCATTGTTGTTCGCCGCTCACAACCACAAATCGTTCATGGCTAGTTATGCCGGCGAAAGCAAGCAGAGCTCCGTCGGATGTCCGGATCACCTGGCCAGCGTCGAATTCAGCGGGTGCCTGCTTTGGCGCCAGATCGGCAATTGCCAGCTCGTATTGGCCACGAATATCCGCAGCAGGAATGCTGTATGCAACGCATGATTGAAACATGCGCCATTGTCCCTGGGCAGGCGGTTGTACGATCAGATGCACCTCTGGGAGGATGGATACCATGCAGGGACCAAGACCGTTGTCGTCGGCTCGTAGCGCAACTATGGGATCATCCCAAGGATGCCAATTGTTGCCCTCACCAACCATGCGGCGGCCACCAAACGCTAACAGCGCGCCCGCCGGTGCATCGTGCCATGTTGAATAAATCGGCCCAAGTGCTGCTAGAGGGATGGGTTTGATCATCAGACTGTGCCTCTCAGTTTACGACACCGGCGTCGCGCCAATTCCATCGCAATTCCGCAGGGCAAACCAAGCGCGTATCTTTCCGAGGTCTAACGGCTTTCCGCCGCCTTCTGGGACTCACGCGCGTTTCTTTACCAAAACGTTCTTTACGGGCTTGGCGTGTTGTTCAAGTACTTTGATATAATTTTGAAGTCGGTTCAGCAATTCATCATAGGTAACGAACAAAATGTTCTTGGTAGAAAGCGATAGCAAGCGAAAATCGTCGCGCTGTTTCTGCTCGGTCATCTTGCTGGCATTGCCCGCGAGAATAATGCCGCGCGGACGCACTACTTTCAGATCAATCTTATGCTTGTCCTTTATATATCCTCGAACGTCGGCGGCCTTGCTAGAGACATTCTCGATGTAATTCTCAACTTGAACGATGGCCTTGGTTATCTCGGGCTCCCAATAGTAATTGTCGCGGCTCGCATCATGCTTGAGGAGCGGCGTGTCAGGCTTCTTGATCTCCATGATGTCGAGATAGTTGTCATGAGTTACCAGTACGAAGTCGGGGAATTTGGTGCCGCCGATTGCAACATTCATCTTCGTGATAGCGTCGATGTAGCCCTGCTGTATTATGAGAATGTTGGCTTTGATATAGTCCTGCCACCAGTTTTCAGAATAATTCTTCTTGATGGCGGAGGCCAAGGTCTCTGCGACCTGCTTCAGGGTCTTAATCTGCACGCTTGCGTTCAATACGCTGGCCTTGGTGAGAGCTTGCGTGGCGATGAATTCAGGAATGAACTTGTTCAAGGCATCACGGTCTGTGACAGACATTCTGGAAATGATATCTGCCGAAAGGGTTCGAGCGAGACTGCCGGCAGTATAGACGGGCACTCCCGAGGCTGGAAATATGCCCGGATAGACGGCCGAAAAGGTTGAGGCGACTATGTCATGCTTGATATCGCGTGTGCGATCACGGAGCAGGTCATTGATCTTCTTGAGCGTGGCAGCAGACGTGCGGACTCGCGCAATACCGTAGGTAGTGGTGATGTCATCGGCCGTAGGACTGATAATCCACCGGAATTTCTTATTGTAGCGCTTTTTCAGGAATTCCAGGATGTGCTTCCCGCAACTCAGGCTGCCGTCGTCCTTTAACCCTTTCGGTCTTTTCCCTTCATAAAAAATATTGATCCCCTTGAGGGCATTACCGTAGCCTTTGTTGTTAACAGTGACGAACTTCCCAGTCGCCTTCTTTTTCTTTTTTTTAGTCGTCATGAGTTACCTCTACGCTGTGCAGCGTGTCGTATCCGCCCCGTCCAAGTATAACGAAGACTTGGCTAACATGCAGCTCCCAGCGCATCAGTGTGGGGACCAATCAACACACGAGTTGGTCGGACCGCCGCTGAAGTGGCGGCCACAGCCGATAGTCTTCGCTGCCCTTACGGTCTCCGCAAGGTCGCGAAGATCATCATTATCGGCTACGAAGACCGATTGCCCGACCGCGATCAACTGACAACTCGTCAACATATATTCTTATCGTTTTCCATCCCATACACTCTGGACCCGCCGAAAAAAAGAAGCTCACGTTTAAATCCTTACACCCAACGTTGGTTGGGGACGTATTCGCCTTGGCAGGCTAGACCCGCCAGATCGGTCGGAGGAGCCGCTTAGGGTAGGACTCTACCAGACCCGGAAATCGATCCCCCCGATGCCACAGTCGTAGTTTGCCTTTGGGTGGCATCGGCTGTCAGCCGCACCAACGCGGACCTGAGTACTTCAAACGGGGGCTTTAAGCCGAGCTCGCAAAATCGGCGTAAATCCCAATTCGCTTGCAGCCTTGAGCATACGTTGACTGGAACACGAGAGAATCTGCAAATACGGCGATTGTTCTATACGGCGGCGACGGGGTTTTTTGCGTTTTCCGTGCGGCTCGGGGTTCGTTTGTATAAGCAAGGGAAGCGAGCCGTCTTGTTTCATCATTTCTATTTGCCTAGTCGCAATGCGATGATGATCCGCGGCGACAATGAAAACCTCTAGCGCCCACCGGTCAATCGCGCCGAGAATTCCTTGCGGCGCATTGGCAACGGCATATGCCCAATCTGCCTTCTGATCATCCGACAAATAGTCAGGAGCTTCGCAGACCGAGCCAGTCGCAATTGGTTCGGCGCGGCGCCTTCTGAGCCGAGTGGTATGTCCGGTCCCGTGAAGCTTGTGCAGAACTATTGGTTTGTATTTACGACCCATTTTGAAGCCGCTGCGTTGAGGTTGAGAGCCCTAAAATCACGCTTGACTCAGGAAATTTGGGAAAAAGACGCCCCCCTCTTAAGAATTACGTCAGCGCGTCCGTTTGGGCCCCGACCGATTGCCACCCCCCTGTCGCGGCACCAGCAAACCCCCATATGCCCCCCAGGCTGATTGGGAGCGGCGCTGGCAGCGGAGCCGCTGCGGACTAATGGGATGTAGCGAACTGTAGCTCAAACGCACTGGCGACGCTGCATGACAGACACTGTTGAAAGACTCAGCTATGCACCTTACCTATGGGATACCATGCATTTGGTGTATGCCAACCAAGACTGTTTTTTTTGAATGTCGAAGCCCAGCTTCACATCCGTGTCCTACAACTGCGCCCGCTGACTTCGTTGAATTAAGAACCACACTTCTTGGTGGAGTTCGGAGCAGGCATACTTCGCCCTCTCGGACGAAGTATGATCTGCAAGGCGGTGCACTCACTTCTCGGAGCCAGTCCGTCGCATGACATATTTGTAGTGCGCTCGTCCGCCAAATGGCGGCAGGATTCGGTTGCTCTGTAATCCGGCGCAGCTTCATAGCAGCGGCGCAGCGTGCAGAACCCTACAAACGATTCTGCCGCTGGTGGGGATGCATGTTGCTCCCCGTCGAAATTCAAATTGCAAGACCCCAACACGACTCCGAGGCACTAGACACGGAAGATCCGAACAACCTCCAGGTTGCTCTCAATCCGGCAGCGTAAGCTGCAATAGAGTCCTATGTAGGCCTAACTAATCGTGGCCCGCCAGCGCATCTTGCTCACGCTGGCTAATCCAAGCTAACAAAGTTGACTTGCGGCCGATCAACACCCCGCCCATGCGAAAACAAGGGATCTGACCGATGTGGGCAAGATGATAAACACGGCGACGCTCGTCCGCGGTTCCAAAAATGAACTGCGCAATTTCAGCGGCCCCCTCTAGCAGGTCGTCAGCAAGGCTGCTTTCTTTAGTCATCAGACAGCCCATTCCTTCTGAAATCATCGATATAAATGGCCATATTCGCCAACTCGTCCCGCCATTTGCGCGCTTCTTCTTCGGCGTTCGGACCTTTCTCAGTTTTTTCACTGGCGGGATTGCCGCTTTCCGCGTTTGCCACCGTGGAGAATTCTTTTCTGCAGGCACCCTTCACATCTGAAAAAATCTTCGTGAGATTCACTATCGATGTAGCGGGTAGTTCTGAGATTGTTTTTTGAGCTTCCTCCAGATTCGCGAAGCGATATTGGTCTCCCGCAATCACCAGATAAATCGGACGATTGAGCGGACGATCCGGATGGATCTCTGATTGCACGAAGCGAACAATCTTGACCGCGTTTTTGGGTGTTTGGCCCACCTTTTCGAGAATCAATGCGAGCGCCATCCACAGCACGTGCTCTTCGCTATAACTGCGGCGCCGCCCGCTGCCGACTTTGGGGAAGTTGATCAGACCTAGTTCTTCGAGATGCCGCAGGCGTGCCCGGAGTGCCAAGGGCTTCGGCACGTCCTCTGTGAGAAACCCAAGCAGGATGGGCTCGATTACCCGTCTTTCAACTTTTGATTGCATTGGTCGGATCTACCTTTTCCCAAGGCTACCAAGTTTTTCTGATAAATCCAAGTCTGGATTTGACTCTTAGAGAGATTTCCTTACATTTTCAAAAATGAGCGTCCGAAAGCGGATTTTACTAAGTGGCAAGACCACTTGGCTGGTTACGTATCGGGACCGCACAAGTAAGCGCCGGGCCCGTCAGTTCCCTACCAGGGCTGAAGCGATCGAATTCCAGACACGAGTTAGGACAGATCTGACAGCAGGTACTCATGTAGCCGATCGAGCCAGCGTGACCATAGCTGAAGCTGGTGAGCTTTGGCTCAAGCGAGCTGGGCGGGAGAACCTCGAGCAGGGGACGGTCAGACAGTACGAGCAGCACATTAAGTGCCACATCGTTCCCCTCATCGGACAAATCAAGCTATCTCGGCTGACCGTCCCGGCCGTTGAAAAATTCAGAGACGATCTCCTCATCAGATGCTCCCGCTCTCTCGCTCGAGCGGTCCTGACCAGCTTCAAAGGCCTCTTAAAAGAAGCCCGCCGGCAGGGGCTTCTTGGGCATGACCCGGCAGCCCACACCAGCATTAAGTTCGCCAAAGACGAGCGGCGGCGCAGAGATATCCCGTCCAAGGAGCAGATTCGGGCCATTCTGAGAGGTGCCCAAGAATGGCCGCTCACGAAGGTCGAACGAACCAGAAAGGGCGACCAGAAGATCGTCGCTATCTCATGGCGGCCACTTATCGTGACTGCCGTCTTCACCGGGATGCGCCTTTCCGAGCTACGGGGCCTGACCTGGGATCACGTCGACCTAAAGGAGGGCGTGATTAAAGTCCGCCAGCGAGCCGACTTTCGCGGGGCGATGGGCTCAACCAAAAGCCGAGCTGGCGATCGGGACATACCTATGACACCGATGCTGTTGAACACGCTAAAAACCTGGCGTCTCGCCTGCCCGCAATGGTCCTCGGCTCTGGTTTTCCCCACAGAACGGGGGACTGTCCATGCTACCGGCAACATCCACCACTATTGTTGGGGACCTTTTCTGCGAAAGCTCGGAATTATTCGAGAAAATTCACTAACGAAATCGGGTCTGGCCAAACCCGCCCTCACCTTTCACTCGCTGCGCCATGCCGCAGCCAGCCTGTTCATCGAACAGGGGTGGAATGCAAAGAAAATCCAGACTGTGATGGGGCACTCATCGATTCAAGTGACTTTCGACATCTACGGTCATCTCTGGAAAGACACAAAGAGCGATTTAGAGGCCATGGCGCAGTTAGAGGCTCGCTTATTTGCCTGAGCAACATCAATGCGGCATTTCCGCGAATTTTTCGCGGAAAACAAGAATGAATATGAAAATAGCTAATCCGCTGCTCGACTATCTGATCGTGTTATTGAACGGGATCAAGTAGTCGGATTTCGACTGTGTTTGGACGGTAGCGTGTTCGCGCTCAAATTACTTGCCTGGATCGTATGCGCCAACCCCACAGACATCGGAGCCCGCGCGGGCGAAGTATGACACTTTGGGCTCGATCAAGTGGGTGGTCGGGTTGAGCCACTGATAATGCAATTGCCCTTCTCTTTGTTTCATGGCGATCTCCCAGCCAGCCTCGCCAACCGACTTGCCGGCGGAATCTTTCAAGATATCGGCCGACTGGCCGATGAACTCATGAAACCCGCCATTGGCAACCAGTTTGTGATCGGAGCCGATGCAAAACACATACAGATCGCGAGCGGCAAATGGCGACTTCTTCCCGGTGAAAGCGGCCAAGGCTTGCTCGCGACCATGGGCCTTATAGTAGCTGACCGCCTTGTCGAGCATCGCTTTGGCCTGTGCTGGCGTACCGCGTTGCTCAGCTGTCGCGGCCAAGGCCGGAGCCGCCATCAGAATTAATGACGAGATGACTAGGGCCGGTTTCATCATCGCACGCCTCAACATGAATGCTCGCTTTTTATAGCGGACTTTGACACCGCGCCACAACTTGGCAAACAACCGCCGTCGCCCTGTCAGCCCTTCCCGGCGATTGACCGCCAAGATTCAAGATTTCAATACAATATCCTCGATGAGCTCCCGCTCAACCGGGAAAGCTCCATGCGGCATTGCTGACTGAATTCCATGAGAGGATCGAGCTCGCCCTGATGGGCAAATATCCGCAATTCGCTCAGATTGCGATTGGGGCCGTTATAGGTCTTTATGACTCGCTCCATCACACCTTCGGCGGCGGCAACAACGCCGGGCGATGCCACCACGCGGATATGAGCGACCATCGCATAGAGAACCACTAGATCGCTTACATCGTCTTTCTGATGAGTCAACGCGTCTCCAAACCGTCGCGCCGCCTCCTTGATAAACTCCATATAAAGGTTCTCGCGCCGATTGATCGTTGCTTGCTGGAATTTTTCCTTAGCTTGGACGGTTTGGGTCAGCCAGCTGCTCGCAAATGAGGCCAGACCTCCGACGACCGCACCCGCCAGACCGGCCGCCGCCGTAATATAATTGCTTTCCAGCCCAGTCATTGGCTACCGGCTTCTTCCAACAATCGCGTTTGAAGAACGATGTTGCACACCGCCGATCCAGCGACTGTTTCGGGCGACTCATAAAAGGCGCCCGGTGACAGCGTCAAGCTCCCGTTAGGCGCGTCCCGTCTCCGTGTTGCATGAGATCAGCTTTTGCGTGAGCTTCTTTCAAAACGCGCTCCAAACGTAAAATAGAACTTTCGCCGGCGCCTGTAGGGTGGCTTTGTGGCGGATTTCTGTCCGCTGCGCGCACTCACGAGAACCGAAGGAAGTTACGATGGCGACCCGCTCTCCCACCCATCCCGCCGTAGTGATAACAGGCGTCATATACGTCTTTCTAGGCGTGATCCTTGCCGGGGGAGGGCTCTGGCTCGCCGCGTTGGGCGGCAGTCTCTATTATCTCGTGGTAGGCAGTCTGGTTACTGCTTCCGGTGTCTTTCTGTTCCGCAAGAGTCCCCTCGGCTTCTATCTATACACCGGAGCTTTCCTCATTACGGTCATATGGTCGTTCTGGGAGGTCGGACTTAACGGCTGGGCGTTGGTGCCCCGCCTGGTTGGGCCCGCCATCCTGATGGCTTGCGTCCTGATAGTACTTCCCGCATTGCCGGTTTCCAATCCGATCCGAATCCGGAAAGCGGGTTTGGCGATGCTCTGCCTGTTCGGGATTGCCCTGCCCTGTGCGGGATTCACGCTGAGTGACACCCTGCCTGAGAATGCGCTTCCCCGCCTGCAAAACCACGCGAGCTATGACGATGCGGATAACGCGCCCAAATCTGGTGACTGGAGCTCAAATGGTGCGGGACGCAGCGCACAACGCTTCGCCGATCTTTCCCAGATAAATCCGGATAACGTCAAGAACCTGAAAGTGGCTTGGACATATCACACGGGCGCTATCCCGGCGAAATTTGGTTCTGAACTTACGCCCTTGAAGATCGAGGGGCGGGTTTATGGCTGCTCGGCAATGAACGTGATGTTCGCGCTGGACGCAGCAACGGGCCGGCAAATCTGGAAATTCGATCCAGGCGTCGAGGAAAGGTGGGTTCCTTATACCGCGGCTTGCCGCGGAGTCACTTTCTATAAAGTGCCAAATACCGATCCTCACGCGGCCTGCGCCAATCGCATCATCGAAGGCACCTTGGACATGCGATTGATTGCCGTCGATGCCAATACAGGCAGACCATGTGCGGATTTTGGTACGAATGGCGAGGCCAATCTGCGCATCGGCCTCGGGCAGAAAGATTTCGAAACCGGCAAGGTCACTCCGCTGATTCCGGGCACCGCCGCCATCACCGCACCACCCGTGATTGTTCAGGGCGTGATCGTGGCCAGCCACGAGGTCCTGGACGGACAAAGGAGATGGGCCGCTTCCGGCGTCATCCGCGGGTATGATGCCGTCACTGGCGAGCTCAAGTTCGCATGGGATGTAAATCAGCCTGAAGTCACGAAAGAGCCGCCGGCTGGAGGTTATTATTCCTTCGGAACACCCAACAGCTGGACCGCTGCCGTCGGCGATGAGAGGCTGGGCCTAGCCTATATCCCGATGGGCAATTCCGCCGGCGACTATTACACCAGCCTTCGTTCGCCGGAAGAAAAAAAGGTCAATTCTGCTGTCGTCGCCTTGGACGTTCACACTGGCAAGCCGCGCTGGGTGTTCCAGACTGTGCACGCGGATGTCTGGGATTACGATATTGGCTCGCAGCCCAGCCTGATCGAATTTCCGACCGCGCAGGGCAAAGTCCCGGCATTGCTTGTCCCCACCAAACAGGGCGACATCTATATTCTCGACCGGGCGACGGGCAAGCCGCTGCACGGAGTCGAGGAGCGTCCCGTGCCGGGGGGTGGCGCAGAACCCGGTCAACGATCTCCCACCCAGCCTTTCTCGCTATATCACACCCTTCGCCAGGCCGATTTGACCGAACAGGATATGTGGGGCTTGTCCCCCATCGACCAGATGATCTGCCGCATTAACTTCCGCCGCGCCCGCTACCAAGGGCCCTACACCCCGCCCGAGGTCGGACGCAGCAACATCGAATGGCCTGGTTATAACGGCGGTTCGGATTGGGGCAGCGTGGCTGTTGACTCCCGTCGCGGCATCATCGTCGCCAACTACAACAACACAGCGAATTACAACAGGCTGATACTGCGCCAGGACGCGGACACTATGGGTCTGTTTCCGGCCGGCGATCCCCGTGCTGCGCACAGTTCCTCCAGCGCCGAAGGCGCGGGCGCCATGACGGGCACGCCATACGGCATCCTGGTGAATGCCGGTTGGCAGATGCCGACGGGCGTTCTCTGCACCCAGCCGCCCTATGGAGGGATCCGCGCGATCGATCTTGCAACCGGCAAAACCTTGTGGGACAGGCCACTGGGAACGGCACGCAGGAATGGACCGTTTGGCCTTCCATCTTTCATGCCATTCGAAATTGGCACCCCCAATAATGGTGGCTCGGTGGTGACGGCATCCGGCCTGATCTTTGTTGCAGCCGCCACGGACGATCTGATCAGGGCCATCGACATGCGCACCGGCAAGACGGTGTGGAGTGATGTGTTGCCGGCCGGCGGCCAGGCGTCGCCGATCGTGTATGAGCAGAACGGCAAGGAATACCTGCTGATTATGGCGGGTGGTCATCATTTCATGATGACGCCGCCAGGCGACTCTCTGGTCGCATATGCCTTGCCCGACAGGACGTGAAACACCGACACAGGCTGCGGCGAGCCAGCCGCAAGCGTGTGACCCTGAAAAGTCTGAAAGGAGTTTGCGATGGCATCCCGCTCCCCCACTCCGGCGGTCGTGACTATAACCGGCATCGTCTATGCCTTGTTGGGCGCATTGCTTGCGGGTGGCGGGCTCTGGCTCATAATGCTTGGCGGCTCGGCCTACTACCTGTTAGGCGGGTTGGGCATCCTGATCACCGGCGCGCTTCTGGGGACGGGGCGGCGGTCAGCGCTCTGGGTTTACGCGGCCGTCCTGATCGTCACCTTGATTTGGGCGGTCAGCGAAATCGGCTTCGACTGGTGGCCGCTGGCAGCGCGCGGCGACATCATCTTTCCGCTGGGACTGTGGTTGCTGACGCCCTGGATCACCCGCAACCTCTCCGCTTCCGAAAACGACAGGAGTGCGAGCCTGCCGTTGTGGGGCGCTGTCATTGTCGCTGCGGTCGTTCTGATGATCGGCTTGGCGTCCAATTATCATACGATTGAAGGCGCGATCGCAAACGCTTCACCGGAATCCGCGCAACAGGACGCCAGCGGGCAACCTGACGAAGACTGGCGCGCCTATGGCCGTAGCCAGTTCGGGCAACGCTATTCGCCACTGAGCCAGATCACGCCGGAGAATGTCCAGAACCTGAAGGTCGCCTGGACGTTTCGCACCAAGGACCTGCCGGGGAAAAACGATCCCGGCGAGACCACTTTCGAAGTCACCCCCATCAAGGTGCGAGACACCGTTTATCTTTGCTCGCCACATCAGCGGCTGTTCGCGCTCGACGCCAAGAGTGGGACATTGCGCTGGTCCTATGACCCGCAGGTGCAGGACAATCCCACATTCCAGCATCTTACCTGCCGCGGGGTTTCCTATCACGAGACGGCGCAGAGCGATACCAATGCCGATGGCTCACCCGCACCGGCCGATTGTCCGCGCACCATCTTTCTGCCGGTCAATGACGGCCGGATGATCGCCGTCAATGCCGATACCGGCAAGGCCTGCGATAGCTTTGCCGATCACGGCACGCTCAATTTGCTGGAAGGTATGGGGGTAAAGACCGCGGGCTTCTACGAGCCGACGTCGCCACCGGTTGTTAGCGCCAAGATTCTGGTCGTCGCGGGCGCCGTCATAGACAACTACTCGACAGCCGAACCCTCAGGCGTGGTCCGCGGCTTCGACATCCATACTGGCAAACTGATCTGGGCCTGGGACCCGGGCGCTGCCGATGAGAATGCGCTGCCGTCCGCCACCCATACCTATACCAACAACTCGCCCAATTCCTGGATGACGGCGTCCTATGACGCCAAGCTGGGGCTGGTCTATCTGCCCATGGGCGTGCAGACCCCCGACATATGGGGCGGCAACCGCAGCGCCCTCTCCGAGCGGTATGCGAGTGCGCTGGTGGCATTGGATATCAACACCGGCAAGCGTGCCTGGTCCTATCAGACGGTCCATCACGATCTGTGGGATATGGATCTGCCGGCCCAGCCAACGCTCGCGGATATACCGACCGTGGACGGCATGGTTCCGGCGATTCTGCAGCCGGCCAAGACCGGCAATCTGTTCGTGCTGGACCGCCGCACCGGCAAACCGATCGTGCCGGCGCCGGAGCGTCCAGTGCCGCAAGGTGCAGCCGATGGCGATCATGTGGCGCCGACCCAGCCTTTTTCCGAACTGACCTTCCGTCCCGAAGCCAAATTGACCGAAGCGGACATGTGGGGCGCCACGATCTTCGATCAGCTCGCCTGCCGCATCCTGTTCCATCAGATGCGGTATGAAGGCACCTTCACCCCGCCATCCCTGCAGGGAACCCTAGTATTCCCCGGCAATCTGGGCATGTTCGAATGGGGCGGCATTGCCGTGGATCCCGTTCGCCAGATTGTGGTCGCCAATCCCATGGCGGTGCCCTTCGTCTCCAAGCTGATGCCGCGCGGACCCGACAACCCCACCGCGCCCAACAATGCCCATCCCACTGGCAGCGAAATCGGCGTGCAGCCGATGTATGGAACGCCTTATGGCGTGGTGCTGCATCCCTTCCTGTCGCCCATCGGCCTGCCCTGCTTCCGTCCACCCTGGGGCTATATCGCGGGGATTGATCTGAAGACCAAAAAGATCGCCTGGATGCATCCCAATGGCACGATTCGCGACAGTTCGCCGGTGCCGATCCCGATCCGGATGGGCGTACCCATGCTGGGCGGCCCGCTGACCACGGCCGGCGGCGTATCGTTCCTCACCTCGACGGCCGACTACTATATCCGCGCCTATGACGTCACCACCGGCAAGCAGCTATGGGAAGACCGGCTTCCGGCCGGAGGCCAATCGACGCCGATGAGCTATGCCATCGACGGCAGGCAGTATGTCGTCACGGCGGCGGGCGGCCATGGCTCGTTCGGCACCAAAGTCGGTGACTATGTCATTGCCTACGCGCTGCCCGATTCTTCGGCGGGAAAATAATATGCGCATGGCGGAAAGAATGGGCCGGAGTGGTGCGTTGCCGTCGGTCACGATCATGATTGTGATGATGATGCTGAATACGGCTGCTTTTGCGCAGGCTACGGCGATAACCTCAAAAACCGGAGGCGGTATGGAGAAGGTCGATAGCCAGGCGTCGCCGCCACCCACCGGTCTGACCGGGGATTGGGGCGGAATGCGCACGCGGCTGCATGATGCCGGTATTGATGCCGCCGCCAGTTATGTGTCGGAAACCGCCTACAATCATGAAGGCGGCTCGAGTCAGATCGCGCGGGAAACCGGCCAGTTCGCGCTCGGCTTCACCGCCAACATGGCGGCGCTGGCCGGCTTGGATGGCGGCACCTTGCAATTCACCATCACCGAGCGGCGCGGCGACGATCTGGGCGCCGCTGCGAATCTGGGTGTGTTGCAGCAAGTCCAAGAAGTCTATGGCCGCGGCCAAACCCTGCGCGTGACCCAGCTTTGGTATGAACAGAAATTCGATCAAGATACTTGGGCGCTGAAACTGGGCCGCACCACGGTGGGCGAGGATTTCGACAGCTTCCCCTGTTATTTCATGAATCTCAGCCTGTGCGGATCGGTCCCGGGCAACCTGGCAGGATCTTACTGGTACAACTGGCCGGTCAGCCAATGGAGCGGGCGGCTGCGCTACAACAATGGCAACAATTACATCCAGGGCGCCGTCTATGAGGCCAATCCCCGGAATCTGGAAAACAGTTTTTCCTTCGGTCATTTCAGCGGCGCGAACGGCGTGCTGGTTCCCTTCGAAGTCGGCTGGGATCCCGATCCTAACGCCACCGGCGACATCGGCATTTACAAGATCGGCGGCTGGTACAGCAATGCGCCGGGTGACGACCAATTTCTGGACGTTAACGGCAAGCCGCGCATTCTGACGGGCGCCAAGGCCCTTGAGCGGCATGACCGCTATGGCTTCTGGTTCAGCATGCAGCAACAGGTCTTCGGCGAGGCGGCGAATGGCAAGTTCGTAAATGGCGGGGCCATCTTTTTCAATGTCACCTTCACCGACCACCGCACCTCGGCGATTGACGATCAGGTGGCGGGAGGATTCTGGTGGAAGGGCATCGTCCCCTCCCTGCCCGACGACGTGCTGGGCATCGGGCTGGCCCGTACCCATGTCAACTCGCTGGTCGCCTATGGCGCCAGCTTGACGGGCGCCCAACAGCCGGATGCCGAATATGTCGCGGAAATCTATTTCAGCCTGCATCCCTTCAGCTGGATCGAAATGCGGCCCAACCTGCAGCTGGTCCACAATCCCGGCGGGTTTAAGAGCGCCAATGATGTGGGAATTATCGGCCTCAAGGCAGGAATTACGCTTTAGCTGCCGCTCTCAGATCGATCTGGGGACCCTATTGCTATACTCCCAGAAATTTTCGGCCAGGGCGGCTTACTACCGGGCCATGGCTTTGTCAGAAAAGGACACTTGGCACGCCGAAAACCTGTTCGCCGCCTCCACCCTTTTTCTGGAGATGGCGTCTCATATGGCCGACCGGGAGAAAAAAAGCTCCGCCTTGGAAGGGGAACGTACCGGCGAGGCTCAGCTTCGACTAGGCTTGGTCTTGCGGTCGAATTTGTCGCGCGCCTTGTGAATTTCCGACACATGGCCTTGCGCCCATTGGCCCAGCGGCTCGACCGCCTGGCGCAGCGACCGGCCCAGGGCGGTCAATTCATAATCGACCCGCGGCGGAATAGTGGGAAAGATAGTGCGCGTCACCAGCCCGTCGCGCTCCAGCCCGCGCAAGGTCAAGGTCAGCATCCGCTGGGAAATCCCACCCACCAGTTTTTTGATCTCATTGAAGCGCTTGGCGCCATCGCCCAAGAGCACGATGACGAGCACGCTCCATTTGTCGCCGACTCGTTGCAGGACGCTGTTCACCGCCTGGCAACTGGGGCTCTGGGGATCAGGACGCGCGGTCACTTGGCTGTGCTCCGGTATCAAATCTGTGCCTTCTTGCGGATTTAGCAGCAGTCACCAATCTAGTCTAGGTAACAGTTTTATACCGGATTAGAGCCATGAAAATCCTGCATATCGATGCCAGCATCCTGGGCGCCAATTCAGCCAGCCGGGAACTCAGCTCGGCAATCGTCCAGCGGCTGCGCCAAGCCCATCCCGGGTTTGCAGTGACCTACCGCGATCTGGCAAAGACGCCGTTGGCGCATCTGTCGGGCGCACATGTCGCTGCCGCAATGGGGGCCAGGCCGGAGTCGCTGTTGGTGCAACAGGAGTTGGCCGACAGCCAAGCTGTGCTGCGAGAATTCCAGGAGGCCGACACGGTGGTGATCGGCGCCCCCATGTACAACTTCACCATTCCCAGCCAGCTCAAGGCCTGGATCGACCGCATCGTGGTAAGAGGTCAGACCTTCCAGTACGGTGCGAACGGTCCCGAAGGTCTGGCGGGCAACAAACGGGTGATCATCGCCATTTCGCGCGGCGGCTTTTACGGCCAGGGTCAGCCCGCGGCGGCGCTGGAGCATCTGGAAACCTATCTACGAGGGGTGTTTGGCTTCATCGGTGTTGCAAAGCCGGAAATCATCATCGCCGAAGGATTGCAGCGGGGCCCGGAGCAACGCGAGAAATCCATGCAAAACGCACTGACAGCCGCCGGCGGCTTGGCCGCCTGATTTGCCAGAAGGAGGATTTTCATGAGCACGCGCTATCTGCCTTTTCTCGGTCGGCTTTTGATCGGCGGCATCTTTGTGATGAGCGGGGCCGGCAAATTGAGTCAACAGGCCGGCATCACCGCCGCAATCGCCCATGCCGGCCTGCCATTGGCGCCGCTTGGCTATATCGTGGCGCTGGTGGTGGAAATCGGCTTCGGCCTGGCGCTGGCGCTGGGATTGCGCACGCGCGCGGTGGCGCTGGTATTGGCCATCTGGTGCCTGGTCACGGCCGCTTTCTTTCACAACAACTTTACCGATCAAAACACCATGATCCACTTTTTGAAGAACCTCATGATCGCAGCAGGGCTGTTGCAGATCGTGCATTTCGGCCCAGGCGCTGTAAGCTTGGATGCGAAGTTGCAGCGCCCGTCCTAAAGAGGGAAACGCCATGCCGGATAGGATTCAAGAACTGCTGAGCCGCAACCTTCAGGAGGTTTTCGGTGAAGGCGACGCTGCCCGCCGCCGCGCCGCGATCAAGGAGCTCTACACCGACGACTGCGTGGTCACCGTGCCCCCTGGCACTTTCACCGGCCATGCCGCATTGGACAAGTTGGCCGGAGAGTTGCGCGCAATGCACCCGCACTTTGTCTACACCCCGCATGGCGAGCCGCAGTCGCTGCATAAGGCCGGCCGCCTGGCCTGGGGTTCGGGTCCGCCCGGAGAGAAGCCCGATTACACCGGCCTGGACGTGATCATCGTCCGCGACGGCAAGATCGCCGCCCTTTACGCGTTTCTGGATTCCATGCCGTCATGACTTGGCTTAACGCAGCGTCGCGGCCAGCTCGCTTATCCCGCTCCAAAGAATCTGGATTCCGATGCACAGCAGAATGAAGGCTGAAAGCCGCACCACGACTTGGGTGCCGTCGCGGCCCAGAAGCCCGACCAGCCGCTGGGCAAACCGGTAGCAGAGATAGACCGTCAGGGCCAAGGCCACCGTGCCAGCAATTGCGCCAGCCGCCAGCAGCATAAACTGCTCCAGGCCGGCGATTTTTGGCCGCTGGCTTCCCAGGGTGATGGCGACGGATATGGATCCCGGTCCCACCGTCAGCGGCATGGTCAAGGGATAGAACGCATCGGGCAGCGTCTTCACCGATGCGCTGTCCGCCACCCTGGATTCCGGCTCGGCATTGAGCAATTTCCAGCCAAAGGCGGTGACCACCAATCCGCCGCCGACCCGCACCACCGGCAAGCTGATGCCAAAGAATTCCAACACATGCGAGCCGACAAAAAGAGAGCCTACCAGCAGGAAAAAGCTGTTGAAGGCCACGCGCCGCGCCAACAAGTTTCTCTGGCCGTCGGTGCAGAATTGCGTCAGCCCCAGGAACAGCGGCGCATCGGCGATCGGGTTGACGATCGGAAACAGCGCCGCATAGACCAGCAGGAAAGCGTTCGCGATCGTGTTCAGCGTGACCATATCCGTTGCAGTTTAGGTTCCAGGACGGTGGTCATCCCGGCCACTATAGAGTGCTTTAGCCAGCAGTCGATACTCCTCCGCGATTTTGAGCCAGCTTTGCCGGAGTTCGGCATCGGCTGTTTTGGCGGACCAGTCCTCCGCCATTTTTGCCCGTTCTATATAGACTTCGGCACGACGGGCTTCCGGCGTCCACGTCTCGCCTGACGCTTTCTCCCTGGACATATCATTCAGGGACCCGCAGCTGCGCGGTTTTCTCGGCCTGAGCGGATTGGTGCCAGCCGCCGCCCAGCGCCTGGTAAAGCAAGACCAGCGCCGTCAGCCGGTCGGCCCGCGCCTGGACCAGCGCCAGTTGCACGGACAGCAGGCCGCGCTGAGCGTCAATCTGGTCGAGATAGGGGGAATAGCCGGCGCGGTAGCGGTTGGTGGCCAACTGCAGCGCATGTGCTTGCACATCACGCTGGGCCGACAGCGAGCGTTCCTGTTCCTCGTCGCGCTGAACCGCAACCAGCGCATCTTCCACTTCGCGGAAGGCGTTCAGCGCGGCCCTGCGATAGGCAAAGGCTGCCTGGTCGCGCCGCGCGGTGGCGATGTCCTGTTGCGCCTCCAGCCGGCCGGCGCTGAAGATGGGCGCCAGGATGGAGCCGCCCAGGGACCAGAGTTCAAACGGACTGCCCAACGCCAGGTTTGAGCCGATCAATCCCCCAGCGGCCGCCAATTGCACGTCCGGCATGAAGGCATCGCGGGCGGCGTCCAGCGAATGATCGCTGGCCGCCAGTTGCGCCTCAGCCACGGCGATGTCAGGGCGCCGGCGAAGCAGTGACGCGGGAACCATGGCGGGCGCTGAAGAGATCGCAAGAGAATCGAAGGCCGCGCCACGCTCGATGGCGCGCGGACTCATCCCCAGCAACAGGCTCAAGCCGTCTTCCTGGCGGGCGATCGCTAAGAGAGTCGCGGGGATCAAAGGCTCGGTGGCGCGATAGGCGGCTTCTGCCTGGGTGAGATCGAGCAGGCTGGAATAGCCGGCATCGGCGCGCCGCCGCGCCACCCGCAACTCTTCGGCCCGCGCCGCTAAGGTATCGCGCAGCACCACCAGCCGCGCATCCAGCGCCCGCAAGGCGATATAACCGCTGGCCGCCGAGGCGGCGACCGCAAGGCGCACATTGTCCTGCGCCGCCTGGCTGGCCAGCAGGGCGGCGCGCGCCGCCTCGCTGGAATCGGCCAGCCGGCCGAATAGATCGAGATCATAGGAAATCCGGATGGCGCCCTCACCCTCCGTTTGGGTTTCTGGGCGGCCGAAACCCGGATTGATGCTGGCATCGCGGGCAAATTGCGCGTCGGCGCCGATATTGGGCAACTCCTGCGCCCGCGCCAGGCGGAATTGGCCGCGCGCTTCCGCCACGCGCGCCGCGGCGATGGCGATGTCGTCATTATGCGCCAGCGCTGTCTCCACCATCTTGGCCAGGCTGGGATCGCCGAAGCTTTTCCACCAATCGATGGCGACCGCGGCATCGGCATTGGAGGCGCCATTACGCCAGCCCGCGGGCGCGGCTATGGCGGCGTCCGGCGGCACCGGCGCCTTGGGCGGGGCGCAAGCGGAGAGCATCGCCAGCGCCGCGATCGCAAAAACCCGTCTCATGGTCCGCCGTTGGTATCAATGCGGGTGATCACCGACATGCCGGGCCTCAGCCGCGCCGCGAATTTCTGTCCCGGGTCAATGGCGATCCGCACCCCGATACGCTGAGGCACCTTGACAAAATTGCCGGTGGCATTGTCGGGCTTGAGCACCGAGAACTCCGATCCTGCCGCAGGGGACATACGCTCGACATGGCCGGTGAAGCGGGCTCCCGCCAGCGCGTCCACACGGAAGCTGGCGGGCTGGCCGGGCACCATATGCGCGGTCTGGGCCTCTTTATAGTTGGCGATCACCCAGCGGTCGGCCGGCACCAGAGGCATCAGCTGGGTGCCGTTGGTGACATATTGGCCCAACCGCACGCCGACTTCTCCCACCTGTCCGGATTCGGGTGCGCGGATCACTGTGTGTTCCAGATCGATTTCAGCCGCGTTGAGGGCGGCACGCGCTGCCGCGACCTGAGCCTCGAGCCCGCCACGCCCCACCTCGACGGTGCGGATATTCTGGCGGGCAACCTCGGCAGCGGACTGGGCTTGCAGCAGCGCGGCTTGGGTCTGGTCGCGTTCGCGCACCGAAACCGAGCCGTCTTTCACCAAATCGTTCACCCGTCTTGTGTCGGCTTGCGCGCGGACCAGCCCCGCTTGCTGTCCCGACAGAGAGGCGACGCTGGAAGCGTAGGCCTGACGATTGTTGGCCAGTGCGGCGACCGCCGCGGCCAGGGAGGCGCGCGCCTGCTCGACCCTGGCGCGGTAAGTGCTGTCGTCGATGCGCACCAGCACCTCACCGGCCTTTACCTGGGCATAGTCCGTCAGAGGCACTGCCACGACATAACCGCTGACTTGTGGCGCGATCACCGTGGTGCGACCCCGCACATAGGCATTGTCGGTGGTTTCCACATTCCAGCCGAAGGGCGGTAGGCCGAAAGCCGCCAGCACCGAGAGCAGCGCTGCGACCGCAAGGGCCGTGACGACAATCACCACCGGCCAGCGCAGCCGCGGTGGATGCCAGCCTGGTTGGGCTTCCGGATGGTCGGTGTCGGCAGCGGCGCTCATGCGGCGGCCCTTTCGGCTTGGTTGGCTTGGGTGCGGCGGACGCAAAACGCAATCCAGAAGATGCGGTAGAGAAGATAGGCGGCCGTGGCCAATGCCAGGAAAGCCACCAAACGGAAGACATCATTGAAGGCCAGAACGTTTGCCTCCGACGCCAGTCTCTGGCCCAGCAATGCCGCGCCTTCCGCGCCGCGCAAGCCCGGATCGGTCAGCGCGCCCGCCACTGTCGCGGCGCCGCCCTGAATCTGTTGCGCCACCTGGGGGTCGCCCGCCAGCAGATGTTCTTGCAGCGATGCGGCATGGGCGCGTGTCTGGATCACCTGATAACTGCCCAGCAGCGCCGATCCTGCCAGGCCACCAACATTCTGGGTGATGCTGAACAGCACTACGAAGGTCACGAAATAGCTGGCGCCCTTGGCCATCATGCGCAGGAAGCCAAACACCAGCGCCGGGCCTATGAACATGGTGGTGCCGAAACCGATCAGGGCCTGGCTGAGATAGAGTTCGGGCGGCCGGGTGACATTGGTGGCGCCGCTATCCATAAACGCGCCGGCGGCAATGGCCAGGGCTGCGAACATGACCTGCAGCCGGAGCCGCTCCTGCGACAAGGTCAGACAGGCCGTGATGATACCAAAAACCATCGCCAGTATCACCCAAAGGAACAAAGTGTGCAGTTGATCATTGTTGAGGCCGCCTAGGGTCAGCAATCCCACCGAACCATAGGTCTGCTCGGCAAGCGCCACACGCACCAGTGCCGCCACCGCGGCAAAGCGCAGAATATCGCCGGTGACGACCCAGTCGAGCCGCAGCATCGGCTTGGTCCGGTGGCTTTCAATCAAGACGACGGCCGCGAACAGCGGAATGGCCGCAGCCAGCATCCAGCCCAGCCAGGGCGCGTCACTCCACCAATAGACGCGCCCCACTCCCAATACACCGCACACCAGAAGCATGGCGACCACCATCAGTCCGATGGTGACAAAATCCAGTTTCTCGAACGCCTTGCTGCATTCGCTGGGTGGCAAGGGCAGCGCGTTGATCAGCGCCAGCACAAGGAAGACCACCGCCGGCTCGATCAGGTGCAGCCCATACCAGCCATTCGATGCCAGTATCGCCACCGGCACCAGCCGCGCTAGCGGCGTGCCCAATTGCAGCAAACCAAGGCCGATCACCAGCGCCAGCGGCCGCGCCTTGGGCGGAAAGACCTGCATCAAGTAATAGATCGTCATCGTGGTCAGGCACGCCGCTGTCAGTCCGCAGGCCGCGCGCACCAATACCGCCGTGGCAAAGCCGGGAAAAGGAATCTGCAATAGCCCCAGCCCGGCATAAAGCAGCAGGAGAAAATTGGTCACGCGTGGAATGCCGAACTGGATGCGCGCCTTGACCAGGGACAGATTGCCGGTGGCGTTCATCGCGACAAAGATGGCCGGTAGCAGGCTCGCCTGTGCGACATAAACCCCCAAGGGTCCCGCTAGATAGGGCACGTTCACATTGGTCAGCGCGTTGGTGAAGGTGTCCGCGACGCCAAGGACGACGGCGATCGCGCCATAGGCCAAGCGGCGGGCAAGGGGATGCGCGGGTGAAAAAGGTCCGCCCGGCAAAAGCGGCCGCTCGTCTGGCGCAAACTGGTATAGCCGCTCCGTTTCCATATCCCCTCAAGGCCCGGTTCATCCAAGCCGCGGCTTAAATCCCCGGGACGCAGTATAAAGTGCAACCTGGGCAGCCGCCATCGGCGATACAGTGAGCGAGCCTCTCACCTAAGCTCGACATCGTTGGCCCCGACCATGCTGACCATATTTGTCATGCGCAGGTCTCGATCGGCTCTATGACCGCGGGTGTCCGTGCGCTCGCGGCGCCATGCGGCCGGGCTCTTGGCATATTGCTGGCGAAACAGCCTGCAAAGATGCGCCTGGTCAGCAAATCCACAGCGGGCGGCAATGTCGCTCAACAGAAGATCGGTCGTCAGCATAAGGGTCTCGGCCCGTTCAAGGCGGCGGCGCACGATGTAGGCGTGCGGGGTTTCGCGGAATGTCAGCTTGAATGCCCTGCTGAAATAAGCCGTGCTGAGCTTCGATATGGCGCTGAGTTCCTTGAGGTGGATAGGCTGTTCCAATCGCGCCTCGATGAAGACGTTGAGCCGGCGCATCTGCCATGCCGCCAATCCGCCGGTTTTATGGAGAGGGCTCGGGTCGGTCGCCTGGCGGTCAATCTCCACCCTGAGAAGTGATGCGGCCCGAACCAGGAGCGCCTTGGCGACCTCACGATCAGCGTCAAATTCTTTGCGGGCATTTTCCAGAAGCTTGGCCAGGCTTGGCAAAATATCCGGCCCAGCGGACATGATCGAACTTTTATTTGCACTTGCCTGACACTGCATGTGACCGCCTATGTCTGAACGAGCAGGCCTTTCCGGCCCGGTCGCATCATGGGCGATACTGGCCTAGTTCCGGCGTTAGGTTTTGTTAGCGCGCGTTATATTATTGGGACTGCCTAAAAAATAATCAGACGCCTTCGTAAAACGACCGGCTAGGTCGGGGCGTCCGGCCGGCGCCGCTAGCAGCGGGTTTGGGGAGATACCGCTAGTGACGAAGGTTGACTTCATCAAGTTTTGCGAACCAATCCTCAGACATGCTTTGCGCGAAGCTGGAGCAGGCCGAGCAACATCTCGTCACGCTCCGCTTCCAGCTCGACGACCGAACGGGTCCCGATTTCGGCATGGACACCGTCGATCAGTTTCTTCTGAACCTCGGGCGTCAGTTCGGGCTGGCCTAGAACCTTCCACCAGGCCGTCATCGGACCGGTGAATTGCTGGAAGAAATGCTCGATGCCCCCTTGGCCGCCGCCAAGATGGTTCAGCATCAGCTGCCCCATGATCCCCCAGCGCAAGCCCGGCCCCCAACACAGAGCTGTATCAACATCACTTGCGCTGACCACGCCCTCGGCGACGAGATGATAGACTTCCCGGGCGAGCGCGGCCTGCAGGCGATTTGCGACATGTCCCGGCACTTCCTTCAACAGCCTGACGGTTCGTTTTCCCAACGCCGTGTAGAATTCCGCGGCGCGCCGGATCGTGTCTTCCGAAGTTTTACTGCCGCCGACGATCTCGACCAATGGGATCAAATGGGGCGGATTGAATGGGTGCGCGATGACACAGCGCTCGGGATGATTGGGGCAACCGGACTGGATCTCGCTCATAGTGAGGCCGGAAGAACTCGAAGCGAGGATGACATCGGGCGGGAGCAATTCGTCCAACTGCGCATAAAGCCTTTTCTTGAAATCGATTTTTTCAGGCCCATTCTCCTGGACCAGATCGGCGCCGATGACCGCTGTGGCAAGGTCCGGGACAAATTTCAGCTTTTCCTGCGAAGCGTTGTCCGAGAGACCCAGACGTTCCAACGCCGGCCACGCCGCGGCGACAAATTTCCGAAGTGTTTCCTCGGCGTTCGGCGCCACATCGGTCGCAACCACCGGGAGGCCCTTTGCCAGGAAAAGCGATGCCCAACTGGCGCCGATCACACCGGTCCCGATGATCGTGATCTGCTGAATCGACTTAGTCATTGTCATGCTCCATTGACGGGAATTCGGCATAGGCAATGCCGCTCACATTGCCCTGCGCGAATTGCAACACGCGTTTATCGGTGCCGTCGAGATGGGCGGAATAGACGGAACCACCAAGGTCCGTCATGAACATCCTGTTGCCTATAGCGTCGAGTGCAATGCCTATTCCCTCCATGAGATGGGTAAAGATGATCTCCGGCGCGCGATTCTCCGCACCGGCGTCAAGCGGCGCCCGATTTACGGTGTTGCCTTGGGGCGGATCGCCGCGGTCGGTCCAGTACAGAATCCGATTGTCCGGGTCGATTTCAAGATCGATCGGTTCAGGAAGGTTCTCCAGCCAGACTTCCACGTCTGGCCGACTAACGGCTGTCGCGCCCGCCGGCATTTCAATATTCGCCCGGTAGATGCGCCCCAGCCCGGCATTGTCGGGACCCTTCTGCGTCCAATATACGTGACCAAACTCGTAGTCCAAGGCAATGCCGACACACCAGCGGGTCTGATCCTGGCTGTCCGCCGCGCCCTGGCCGGTCTGGATCAGGGTTTCGACCTTTGAGCCATTCAGGTTGGAACGCATGACGCGCATTCCCTCCCGGTCGGCCCAGTAAAGCTTCCGGTTTGACTTATCGAGATGCAGTTGCTTGGGAGTATGCGTCACGCCAACCGGAATGACGGTAACCCGGTTGCCGCCGTCGATGTTAGCTCGCTCTATCGAACCGTCATTGAGGTTCGGCACGCCCATATTGGTCCAGTAGATGTGACCATTCTCGACGTCCACCGCGATTCCGTCCGGCAGATGGCAACCGGTGATGATGAGCTTGCGCTCTGAGCCATCGGTATTCATGGAATAAATGCGACCGGCGCTGAGCTCGAGATAGAATAATTTGGCGGTGGCGCTTTTTTTGGGGTCTACCGCTGATTTGGCGGCGAAACGAGAAATCACTATTCTGTCCTTTCCTGCTCATAGCGTTGGGACGGTGGCCCTAAACGGCGTTCTCCTTCGCCGGCGGAACCGCGCCACTGGCACGCAAGATGTCGATTTCGTCCGCGTTGAAGCCCAATTGCCGGAGAATAGCTTGGTTGTGCTCCCCGATTTCAGGCGCGCGCTTTGCGGGAACCTTGGCCACGCCTTGCACCTGGATCGGACTGCTGATGGTTGAAGTCAGTTTGCCGCCTGCGCCATCCAGAGAAACTACAATCTCATTGGCTGCCAGTTGAGGGTCGTCGATGACATCTTGCGGTCCACGGACCGCACCAAAAGTCACGTGCACGCCATTGAACACGTCGTACCAATGAGACATGGGTTGCGCGCTGAATATCTCGTCTAGGATAGCGGTCAGCTGCGGCATGTTGGTTTTCAAATTCGCCGGATCCGAGAACCGTGGATCCGTCAAAAGATCCGGCCGGCCGATGGCTTGGGCGACCGCCGCGACCTTGTCGTGCGTGACGATAAGAACGAACCAGGTATCGTCAGCCGCCCGATAGACATTGAGCGCGGCATTGGCGGGGTTTTTGCGGTCATGGGGCGCGAAGAACTTTGCGCCACACAACGCCGCTTGGATGGAGACGCTCGCAGACCATACACCCTGAGCAAGCAAGGAAGTCGTGACGTATGACCCTTTACCGGTACGCTCGCGGCGGTAGAGTGCGGTGACGATAGCCGAATAGAGACCCATCGCGGTCGCATTGTCGCCGCTGCCGGCAACTGGCCAGGTGGGGGGAAGTCCTGCGTCGCGCGTCATGGAGAGGAGTCCGCTGCGAGCCCAATATGATGTAATGTCGAAACCCGGAAGATCGGCATCGGGCCCCTTTTGGCCAAAACCCGTCACATCGGCATAGATTAGCCGCGGATTCCATTGCACGACGTCATCATATTCGAGCTTCAGGCGCTTCCTGGCGGGATGCGGCGTGTTGACGATCAACACATCGGCCCAGCGGACAAGCTTTTCCAGAACTTTCGGGGCGCCTGGCGATTTAAGGTCGAGCGCCATGCCGCGCTTGTTGCGATTTGCCAAATGCCAGGGATAGGGGTCAAGCGCCTGCGGTTGTGGCGGAATTTGGTGGCCGTGCCGCCAAGGATCGCCGTTGGGCGGTTCCACCTTGATAACATCCGCCCCAAAATCCGACAGGATGACGGCGGCGCTAGGGCCGGCGATGAAGCTCGCCAGGTCCACCACCTTGAGGCCGGAGAAAATATTGCCGTCTGTCATCATAATCTCCTAAAGGAACTTACCGGCCCGAGAACTTGGGGAGGCGCTTCTCGAGAAAGGCTGCTGTGCCTTCCTTCTTGTCCTCCGTGGACGCGCAGAGACCGAAGTAGGACGCTTCCAAGCGCAGTCCTTCACTCTGGCTTGTTTCCATGCCCTGATTGACCGCCTCGAGAGACAATTTCACGGCGATCGGCGCGTTGGCGGAAATCTGCTTCAGGATGGCTTCGGCCCGCGCGATCAAATCGGCGGCGGGAGTGATTTCATTGACCAGGCCAATGCGCCAAGCTTCTCGGGCATCGATCATCTCTCCTGAAAGGATCAACTGCAGCGCCCTGCCCTTTCCCACCAGGCGCGCCAGCCGCTGGGTGCCGCCTCCGCCGGGGAGAAGCCCCAATTTCACTTCCGGCTGGCCGAATCTCGCGGCGTCAGCGGCAATGCGGATGGTGCAGGCCATCGCCGTCTCGCAACCTCCGCCCAAGGCAAAGCCGTTGATGGCTGCCACAACCGGCTTGCCGAGATTCTCAATGATATCCAGAACCTCCTGACCGAAGCGGCTTGATTGTTCGGCTTCAACCGCCGTCATGCGGGTGAGTTCGTTGATATCGGCGCCGGCAATAAAAGCCTTGCCACCGGCACCGCTAAGAATGACACCGCGAACCGACGCATCGTCACGTGCACATTCGAAGGCGGTCCGCAAATCGGCCCAAGTCGGCATATTCAGCGCGTTCATGACCTTCGGCCGGTTAAGTGTCACATAGGCGATGTCGCCTTTTCTTTCGTACAGCACATTTTCCAGGGTCAGTATTGCTGGAGCCACAGCATCCATCACTCACTCCCATTGGCAAAGCCCATCAAGCGCAGACCCGTCAGACGAAGGCACTGAAACCGGTGATGGCCTTGCCCACGATTAGGTTCTGCATCTGGTATGTGCCTTCGTAGGAATAGAGCGCCTCCGCATCGGCAAAGAATCGCGCGACCTTGGAATCGACGACAATGCCATTCGCGCCCAGAAGTTCGCGCGCCCAGGACACGGTTTCCCGCATTTTTGCGGTGCAGAATGCCTTCGCCAGCGAGGCATGGTGATCGAGCAGCTTGCCTTCGTCATCCATCTGCGCCAGCCGCATCATCATGCATTGACAGGCAGTCACATTGGCGAGCATACGAGCCAGAAGATCCTGGACGAGCTGAAATGACCCGATCGGCCGTCCGAACTGAATGCGGGTCTGGGCGTAATACAGCGCCGCTTCATAGGCGCCCATTTGGCAGCCGGTCGAGGCCCAGCCAACCATATAGCGCGTCATGCGAAGAACCCGGGCGGTATCGCGGAAGGAATTGCCGCCCTGAAGACGGTTTTCCTCGGGCACGCGGCAGTCCTTGAGCGTGATGAGTCCATTCTGCACGACTTTCAGCGAGATTTTGTGCTCGATTTTTTTGACGCTAAATCCGGACGTAGTCTTGTTTTCGACAATGAATCCCTTGACCTGATTGTCGGACACGTCCTTCGCCCAAATGATGGAAAGATCGCACCAGGTGGAGTTACCGATCCATTTTTTTTGACCGTTCAGGATCCAAGTGTCGCCCACGCGCTCGGCAGTCGTGGTCAAGCCTCCCCCTGATCCGGATCCAATTGCGGGCTCGGTCAGTCCGAAGCAGCCAATCTTCTCCGACCGCGCCATGGGGGGCAGCCACTTTTGCTTTTGTTCCTCCGAACCGGCCAGGTAGATGGAACCCATGGCAAGGCCAACGTGAACGCCAAAGAAGGTGCAAAACGAGGCGTCGGTGCGAGCCAACTCCATCGCAATAAGTCCGAACAGCTTTTGCGTACCGCCCCGGCAGCCATAACCCTCCAGACCGAGGCCGCCAATATTTAGTTCCTTGAATCCAGGCAGCAACTCGAACGGGAAAGCATCCTCTGCCCAGTACCTGTCGATGATGGGAGCGACCTTTTCCTCCATGAAGGCCCGGACTTGCCTCAGGAGCGTCCGTTCTTCCGCATTCAGAGTCTCGGCATATTCGTAAAAGTCACTGTTTGGCGGCGGAAGCGGCTTCGGCGGCTTAGATGCCGCCGGGGAAGGCGCCATGTCGGTGTCTCCAGCTTGGGTTTCGCGATCCCGGTCAACCAGCATCCGGGATTTGCGAAGACCTTAAGCTGAAGGGATGGGGATGTATTTGATGGAAATCCCCTGACTTGAAAAAGCTTGCGATGTTCTGCTGTCTCGACTCGAGCTAAGATGCCGTCAGGAAAAGCCTCGCGCCTTGAAAATCGGCGGTTTCTTCGCCTTCCGTGAATCTGCCGAGCAATCCTTCAAGCTGCGTCTTTAGCTTGTGACGTGAATTCTCATCATCTGCAAGACGCGCGCGGCTGAGCGTTGTCCGCAGCGCCCAAGCAATAGCGCCTTGCCGCTCCGCGCAATCGGCTGCATCAGCAAACAACTGCGCAGCCTGGTCCTTGTCGCCTTTGGAGAACAGGATCTCGCCCAAGTTGCGCTTGACCTCGGCTGAACTCCAATTCTCGTGTAGGTCGGACTCCAACTTGATCAGCGCGCTTACCTCTTGGTCATCCAGATCCGCGCCGCTCTGGGCGCGCAATCTGGCGAATTCCGTGAGGAAAAGAGGATGGAATACCTCATAGTTCGACTTCGACAACAGACCAAGCCCCTCTGTGACTAGGTTGGAGCCGGCAAGGCCGGTTCGACAACCATTCAAGCCTTTCAGCGCCAGACCGAGCCCGGTGTAGCTTTCGATGAAATGGCGCCGGGCATGGGCGATGGCCTCATCCAGGAGAACATCGATCTCACCGGGATCATCGCCGCGAAGATGGAGGTTCAGCGCCTGCCAAGTCAAAGCTTCGCAGAGCGGCACCGGATATGCCAGATCCCGGGCCTCGGACACTGCTTGAGCGCCCACACGGAGCGCCTGATCCGGACGGCCTTCCAGCCAATGGAGATTGCTCAGGACGCCCAAGGTGGGAATGCGCCGGTCATAACCGAACTGAATCAGCATGGCCTGGCGCGCCTGCAAAGTATCGCCAGCCAGGGACCGGTCAAAATGGGCTCGCGCCGTCGTAAGTTCGCCCAGATGATGACGGCTGATCCCCACCATCCAATCAGCCATGGCATGGATTCCCTGGTCCGGTATAGGGGCGGTCAGCGCTTCGACCTGCAGCGCCAAAGAGAGCGCGTCGCTATAGTGAGGCGCCCTTATCCTATGCGCCCAGAGGACGACCAGGCACGTCAGCTGATGTTCGATATTCCCCAGCGATTTCGCGATTTCGAAACAGTCCAGCCAGCTGTTGAACGAGGCTTCGGTAAAACCATCGGTAAATGTTTCGGCGCTAGCCAGCGCGGCCCGGATGGATAGCTCACAGCTTGCATCCAATTTTGGCGACCCGATCGCGTCGAGAACACGCTTCATCCAGAAGCGGCATTCCACCAGCAGACCGGCCCACAACCAGACGGGAGCGGACGCCTCGGCAAGAGCGGCGCCGGTTTCGAAATTGCCTTCTGGCGACACGCTCCACTCGATCGCGACGCCGACATCATCGAGAATGTCCCGGCAACGCCTCAGTCCATTTTCGTTTTTGTTCGCGCCGGCGTCCGCCAACAGGCGCAAGATCAACCGGGCGTGGCGATCCGCGGTCCGGACCATCTCGCCCGTTTCCCTCAATTTGTCGCGCGCATAGCTGCGGGTCATATCGAGCAGACGGTAGGAACTGCGCGCGCCACCCCTATTGAATTGCACTAGCGATTTGGAAACCAGGCTGCCCAAAAGTTGGGTTGCTTCCGCCTGCGATAGCTCCTCGTTCGCGGCCAGGGCTGATGCCATTTCCAGGGTAAAGGACCCGGCAAATACACTCAGCCGTCTAAACACGGCCTGTTCGCGAGCGGAGAGCAAGTTATAGCTCCACTCCAGCGTGGCACTAAGAGTCTGATGCCGCGGGACGGCCGTCCGTCTGGCCGGCCAGGAAAGGGCAAATTCGCTTTCGAGTTGCCGGGCCACCTCGCGAACATCATAGGTTCCAATCCTGCCGGCTGCGAGCTCAATGGCGAGCGCTAAGCCATCCAGCTTGCGGCAGATCGCACTGACAAGTGGCGCATCTTCGTCGGTCAGCACAAAGCTGTGAAGACTGGATGCGGCGCGTTCGACAAAAAACTCCACGGCCGCGAAGCTCAGCGCATCCGCCGCGCTTTGACCTGCGCCGGCGCCCGGACAGTCCAACGGCAGCAGTCTGTGGACGTGCTCTCCGTCAGCCCGAAGCGCTTCCCGGCTGGTGACTAATAGGTGGATGTGCGAGGTTTCCCGGAACATTTGTTCGGCCAGGACCGCGACGGCATCCACCTCCGACTCGCAGCCATCCAGCACCAACAGCATCCGCCGCCGCTGAAGGAAGGTGACTATACTTGGTGCCGCGCCGGCCGGCTGCTTTGGGATACCCAAGGCTGATGCAAGCCCGCCTGCCAGGAGTTCCGGATTGAACACGCTTCCAACATCAAAGAAGCAGGTGTCGCCGTCGAATTGTAAAGCTAGGTCATGGGCGAGGGTAAGCGCCACGCTCGTCTTGCCCACACCGCCCGGCCCCACCACGGTCACAAACCTGTGCTCCAGAATTTGTTGGGCGAGCGTCCTTAAAACCTGGTCGCGACCCAGCAAGCGGTGCGGACGGGGTGGCAGCGGCCGCGCTGGCGATTTTACCTTTGGGGAAGGTTCGGCGGGAAGGCGCGAAACCGGGGCAACAAAACTGTAGCCCTGACCGGCAATATTGGTGACATACCGGGCCTCGCCCAGCGCTTTTCTCAGTGCGGTGATGTGAAACCTTAAGCTGCCCTCTTCGACGAAGCTGTTCGGCCACACTTTTCGCAGCAATTCCTCCTTGCCCACGACTTGGCCAGCCTGCTCCAGCAAAAGGGCGAGAATATCAAAGGCGCGACTTCCGAGCTGAATGGGCGCGCCATCTTGCTCCACGAGTCTGCGGGCCCGGTCTACGCGAAATGGCCCGAACGAGATGACCTCGTTATTTCCAGTGCCGGTATCTGTCATCAGTATCGTCTTGGGCAGCAATAATTGGGGACTAGATTGCCGGAAAACCACAGCATTATCGAGACAAAATATTCCCAGCTTCGCCCGAGGCCCCAATGAGTTCCGCTGAAATGTATTGACCGGCTCTGACCAGCAATCGTTTCGGGCCGTGCGGCGGCACCGGGCCGGCACAGGCGCACCGCTTGGCATCTTTGCCGTTTTTGACGGCAACAATGGCGGGCCTTGCAGAGACGGCGATTCGGCGTAATTGATTGTTGTACAGGGATAATTTTGTTCGGCACAAAACAACGCTAAGAGCCATGCCCCAACACCACCGCCATTAGTGTTTCAGGTGCCACCTAGGTCGTAGCGCGCGCGTATGGTGTATCACGATCTGATGCGGTTGATTCCCGCACGTTCGCAGCTTCGAGCGGCTGCGCAATCTTCCAAATGGCAAAGTAAACTGAGAGGCTTCCCCGGGGTCTGGTCAAACTCGAGACCACTCAGTCAAGGTCCGAAAGTAACATCCAAACACCCAGGACTGGAAGCACTGCGAAGCACCCAATGCCTACGGTGGTGTAAAGCAGAGCCGCCGCTCCACACCCGGCAGCGAAAGTGATAACCGTGGTGCTCATGCGCCGCAGTCTTGCCGCGGCTGCAACGGACGCCTCCGGCGCAAGCCCCTGCAAAAGGTCGGCGACGTCGATCATGATTTGGGTCGTGGTGCCGGTCATGATCGTGGTCGGCGGCAATTGCGCCAAATAGATGCGATGTGTCGCGTTCTGAACCGCCATGGCTGCCACCAACGGCATTCCCGTGGCAATAGCTGCGATGCTATCGCCGTTAGGAAAAGGGCCAAAGCGTAGAGCCATGCCGGCTCCGACGCAGAGCAGTAGAACCTTGATTGCCAGCATGATCCGCAACCCCGGCCGATTCATTGCTGCCAGTCGTAGCGCGAAAACACGTGTGACCATGACAGCGATGCAGAAAACCGGAAGCGCCAAAAGCTTCGCAATCAAACCGGAAAGCCCCAGGGCCAGCGATGCTCCAAGGGTGACAAAGTTGCCTGTCACGTGGGCCGTAAACAGGCCGTGCAAAGCGAGAAACCCGATGGTGTCGGTATAGCCGGCGTTCAAGCTCAGAAGCAGGGACAGGCTTGGACTGTGTTGGGGCTCGGTTACCATCCGATTTTGCCTTCGACGCCCAAATAGGTGCCATCATGGCCGCCTGCTTGGCGTATGGAATCCGCAACCTGGAAACGGACAGCTTCGAGTGCCGCAGAGAAATGTTCCGTCACTTGCCAATCGAAACGGCCCTGCACATAGGTGCCTGTGTAGGAGCCGCCATGTCCGGCAGTCCCTGCCACGGGAATATTGGGCTGGGTGTAAACCGCATCGGCCATGGTCTCACGCCATTGCGCCGCAACGGCGAGCATGGCGCTGAGATTCGCTGCCGGCTTGACCGTCACCGACGGCTTGACGTGAATAAAGTTGGTGTAGCCGGTGAACCCCGCCAGGGCCAGATAATACCCATTTGGAAATAGCGGATTAAAAGTCCCAAGCGTTCCGTCATGCGGATTGGAATCACCCGAAGCCGCATCAATCTGGAATCCCAATCGAGGGGTCCAGTAAGCGCCGGAGATAGTGTAGCCGGTCCGCAAGCCGACCGCCCAGGCCCTGATTGATTCAGGGCCGATATGGCCGGACTGCCCCATCCATTCCAGATCCCAATCGAAAGAGTCGACATTGCCTGCATATCTGAGGTCCAGAATGTTGCGCAGTTCCATGCCGCTTACGGACACAAAGCGCGCGCTGTCCTGCTTAAACTGTGAGAGAATCACCGTGACGCTTGATTGATCGGAAAACTTGTATTCCGCGTGCACACCGCCATAGGTCAGGTGATTGCTGCTGTAATCGTCGAAAGTGCGAAGATCGCGGTTCTGGACCGGCTGGCTGTAGAAGGAAATGAACCGCCAACCGCCATGCTCATAGTCGGCCCACAGCGCGTCGTAGGATTGTCGCACATTCGGCCCGTCGCGGACGGAGATGAAGCGCTGAAGATCAAAGCCGATTTGCTGCCGGCCCATTCGCAACCGCAATGTGCCGCCGCCAATTTCAGCCGTATAGGCCAAAAAGGCCTGCTCCAGATCCAGGCGATTCTGGTCTACCGGGGTCAATCTGCTTTTGCCAGGCGCGAAATCGCTTTGGAACTGCACAAACGCCTGCAGCGAATTCCAGCGCGCGTCCGCATGGGCCTCCAGGCGGCTGATGACGTATTCCAGCGGCCTGGAGCCGGGAACGCCAAAACTCACGGCATCGTTGGCTTCAAAACGTTCGCGTAAATTGGCTCCCAGCGAGAGATAGGCGTCAGACCCCAGGGCCATGTATTTGAGATCATCCAGCGGATCGCGCGGTACCGCCGGGTTCGCCAGTACCGACCAGTCTTCCTGCCAGCGGTTGAACAGGATTTTGGGGCGGGCGGGCGCATCCGCGCCTTCGGCGCCGGCCGCGGCTGGCAATGACGAGGCGGCCAATACCAAAAGACAGATACATGCGCCTTTCATTTTTGGGCGATATGAATCTCGGCGATATAGCCACCGGGGAATTGCACCATGGCCGTCCGCCGGCCGCCAACCAGCTGCGGCTGGACAAGCACATCAACCCCTGCTGCTTTGGCTTTTGCGAGGGTGCCGTCTAGATCCGCAACAGCATAGCCTGTCATTTCGTGGCCATAAGGAAATGGCAGATGGCCGTCTGTTGAAATGAGCATCAGCTTTGCGAAAGGCGTCTCAAGCCGGACGCGGCGATAGGTTTCACCGGGCTTGCCTATCTCGGCTCCCGGTGCTGCCTTGTCATCCGAAACAATTTGGCCCGTGGCAAAAGCGAGAAAGTCATGGATGAAGGCGTCCACCCGGTCCGTCGCAATATAGATGCGGTTCTCGGGGATGGTGCTCAGCGGTGTATAGTTGGGCGGGGTCGTGTGCCAGTAAAGTTGCATATTCACGGCGCCGGGCCATTGGACCACCGCATCGCGGCCTATGGGATCGGGGAATGGAGCCACGATCACGGAAGCACCCGCCGATTGTGCTGCCTTGGTGGCCGCGTCGAGATTTGTCACAAGGTAGCCCGTACGCTCGCTGCCGAACGGCGCAGGAATGGGAGTCTTGAACCCGAATACCGAGATGGTGCCCGCCGGGGTCAGAACCAGTTGCGACATGGTCTGGCTCGGTGTCGGTGTTACTTGAAAAACCCCCTGTTTGGAGGTCGTGCCTCCGAAGGTCGCGGTGATGCTGGCGACAAACCGGTTGAAGTCTGCCGCGGCCACATAGACATGGGTCGTGTCATACTGCGGCCCGACTGCCCAGGTTTCGGCCTTGGCCAGGTTACCGAAGCCGCCCGCTAGAATTGCGGCCAGAATTGCGACGGACACGACGTGACGGATAGGGCGCATGGGAATTCTCCTAATAGGACCGATCAACGCTCCGGCGCTCACTGCGTTCGGCAAGCATGGCCACCATGATGAGACCGGCAATCAGGCCGATATGTTCGAAAAAACTGTTGGTGGCCATAAATCGCGCTTGGCCTTGCATGGTCCAAAAGGGGCTCGCGGCGAAAATGGCGATGGCAGTCAGAACCCCCAGCGCTCCAGCTCCGAGCCAAACCAGCCGCCCAGTGATCACAAATATCGAACCGATCAGCTCGACGGCGATTGCAGCAGCTGCCCAGGCCCAGCCGGGGTGAAAGCCAAAATGTTCCTGCTCGGCAATCGCTGCGGAGAAATCGGACAGCTTCACAATTCCGCCCAGAAGATAGGCGCTTGCAAGACCAAGCCGCGCAAGATGCCAAGTCCAACGCCATTCGAGTATGGCATCCACCCAGGAAGGATCTTCCTTCACACTGCCCAGCAGGCGCATCCCAGTACCCCCCAGAAAGACTTGAGGTCAGAAACCGGCAGACTGGACGACCAGGCGCTGGCGTGGTCGTGCCCGTGCACGCTGCACGACTGCGTGCATGCGCAGCGTGCTGAGATCTTATTGGAAATTGCCTCTGGCGCGCTCCAGGCGGCATAGCCGCCATATCTTCGCACCGGCGACCAATCCGGCATGGCCGGTGGCAGATCGGATTGATCGTGGCTGGCAAAATCGCCCGCACCATAGACGGTCCGGCCCCCCACCATCGTCAGGTCGGAGGTTAGGCCTGAGATTTCGTCTTCCGAACAGGCGAAATAGTCCTTGGAGGGCACGATCAAATCGGCAAATTGGCCGGCGGCAATGCGGCCCTTGCGGCCCTCTTCGTTCGAGAACCAGGTGACTTTTTCGCTCCACATGCGCAGCGCCGTCTCGCGGTCCAGGCAGTTGCGCTGTGGATAGATACGCAGACCGCCGACCGTGCGCCCGGTGACCAGCCAGGCCAGCGAGACCCAGGGATTATAAGAGGCAACGCGGGTCGCATCGGTCCCTGCCGAGACGGGCAAGCCCTTCTCCAGCATGCGGGCGAAAGGCGGTGTGGATTGCGCGGCCCCAAGGCCATAGCGGCCGACAAAATATTCGCCCTGATACGCCATGCGATGCTGCACGGCCACACCACCGCCCAAGGCGGCGATCCGGTCCATCGACGCGTCGCTGATGGTCTCCGCATGATCGAAGAACCAATGCAGGCCATCGAGCGGGATGTCCTGGTTTACCCGCTCGAATACATCCAAGGCGCGTGAAATGGTCTCGTCATAGGTGGCATGCATCCGCCATGGCCAGCGGTTCTCCGCCAGTATGCGCACGACATCTTCAAGATCGCCCTCCATTTCCGGGGGCATATCGGGCCGCGGCTGGCGGAAGTCTTCAAAATCAGCCGCAGAAAAGACAAGCATCTCGCCCGCGCCATTATGACGGAAATAGTCGCTGCCTTGCTTGTACTTGGAGAGTTTGGTCCAGTTCAGAAAATCCTCTTTCTCCGCCTTGGGTTTCTGGGTGAAGAGGTTGTAGGCGAGGCGGATGGTGAGCTGGCCATCCTTGGCCAGCTTTTCGACAACGGCATAATCCTCCGGATAGTTCTGAAAGCCGCCTCCGGCGTCGATTGCGCCCGTGACCCCCAGCCGGTTCAGCTCGCGCATGAAATGACGCGTGGAATTCAGCTGATACTCGAACGGCAGCTTTGGGCCCTTTGCCAAGGTGGCATAAAGAATGCCTGCATTGGGCTTGGCCAGAAGAAGGCCGGTGGGATTGCCGGCGCCATCGCGCACGATCTCCCCGCCGGGCGGATTGGGTGTGTCTTTGGTGTAGCCGACCGCGCGCAAGGCGGCGCCGTTGAGCAGCGCACGGTCATAGAGATGAAGAATGAAAACGGGAGTATCCGGCGCCACGGCATTCAATTCACCTATGGTCGGCAGGCGCTTCTCCGCGAACTGATACTCGGTGAACCCGCCTACCACCCGCACCCATTGCGGCGGCGGGGTGATCGCGACCTGCTTTTTGAGCATGGCCAGCGCGTCCGCCAAAGAGGACACACCATCCCAGCGCAACTCCATATTGAAATTGAGGCCGCCTCGTATGATGTGCAGATGATTGTCAATCAGGCCGGGAAGGACCCTGCGCCCCTTCAGATCAAGCTTTTTTGTTTGGGGGCCGGCCAGAGGCATTACCTCCTCCTCCCGGCCCACGGCAACAAAGGCGCCGTCCTTGATCGCAACCGCATTGGCAGTGGGGTTGCCCGGATCCAAGGTCGTGAAAAGTCCTCTATGGAGGATGAGGTCGGGAGTGTTCATGCGTCACCCTTGGAAGGCTTGCCCGATCCGCCAGGCAGCATGCCAAACAAATGCGGCGCGCAGTCAGCCTGCTTCCAGGCCCTTTCAACGCTGGCGCCGCGCAGGAATTGCTTGCCGAGAGGCACAACCTGCTCTCCGATCAGGATGCCCAGCAACCCAATAAGCGCCACAAGAGGAGGCGCCGGCGAGCGAACCTGCAGCAGGCTGTAGATCACGCCCACCAAAAGCCCCGCGCCCAGTGAGACCAGATAGACCTTCATGACGGCCCTCCTCCAGCTTTCCTAGGCGGCCTTGGTGCCCGCCTCCGATGCGTGGTCTCCGAGCGCCCACTTGGAGAAGCGAACCTGGATGCCATAAGGAGAATGGGCGCGGAGGATGTCCATCACGCCATTGTAGGTTTCCGAACGCGCCCAATCCTGCTGCAGTTCGAAAACATATTGGCAGGATGTAATCGGAACAGCGCCTGCCTGAACCAGCCGGTCCATCGATCGGTTGTGTGCTTCAAGCGAAAGATCACCGCACGCGTCGGCGGGCACAAATATTTCGTAGCCTTCCCTCAGCATGTCGAGGCTGGGAAAGGTCACACAGGCCTCGGTCCACAGCCCGGCGATGACGAACCTTTTCCTCCCGGTCGCGGCAACCGCCTTGCGAAAATTCGCATCCAGCCAAGAGTTCATGGAGGTCCGGTCGATGACTTCGTGGTCCGGGAACAGTTCAAGCACTTCAGGCATAAAAGGACCGGAGAAGGAGTCCTTTGCGACCGTCGATATCACCGTGGGGATTTTGAACAGCTTGGCGGCCTTGGCCAATATCTGGATATTGTTGGCCACTACCAGACGGTCGTGCGATTGCACCCCTTGGTACATCGCGGGTTGATAGTCGATCAGGGCGATGGCGCTGTTTTGGGGGGTAAGCATTTCGAGTTTTGACATGTTTCACTCTCCTTATCGGGGTATCAGGGTCACACTTTGATTCTTGTGGATCCGCGGTGAACGGCTGGGTTGTGGCGACGCTTGGTCACCTGACAAAACCATCGACTGATTTCATATAAATCGGGTGGAAATTCGCATTCGCCTTCTTGAACTCGTCCGAGGGCGTGCCGTAGATCACCCAGCGAGCGAGCTCGGCGACGGCGAAGAATTCCTCTGAGTGTGGCCCGAAGCTTTCCGCTTGATGGAACAGGGCCGCCTTCGAATCCGTGTAGCGCTCGAAGATGTCAACCGTCTTCTGGTCGTTCCCGATGTTGAACTCAAACTGCAGCGCGCCAGGCTCCTTCTTCGTCGCGGCCACAAGCTTTGGTATCAAGGATTTGAACTTGTCCATTTGATCGACGGTAACGGTGAACACCCAGTACACCTGTTCGCTCTTCATCCTTGACTCCATGGTACGTTCCCAACGCCCATACGGCGGTGACAATGGATGCAATCGCGAACCGCGGTATAGAACCATAATGTCGTAGTTTGTAAGTTCTCGAAGGTTGCGCTGAAAGAATTGCGGTTCGGGATCTCGTGGCGGGCCACTCAATCCGTCTCCCGCGCCATAGCCAGCAGCAGATGCCTCGCTTCGCGCTGGATGCGTTTTTTGTCGCCGCTATCCAACATCGGCGCTGCCCGACCTAGCGAGTCGTTTGCTTATCGAGCGGATTACGTTTTGCACCGGCAATACAACAAGGGCCTAAGAAAGTAATCTTGCCGGCCATTCGTTATTGCCACTGTTGATCAAAAGCACTGCGAACAGAACGAACAAATAGAAAATGGAAAATGCGAATAGACGTCTAGCCGCTTGGCGATCGCTTTGCGAACTTTTGTGCAAACGCCATGCAAGCCATATGAAAATCCCCCCGCAAGAAACAGCAACTAAGCCGTACATCACACCGACAGTCCCGAGCGTCCAAGGCAACATTGACGCCAACACCATAAGAATACTGTAAATCACGATCTGCTGAGTTGTGGCGGTTCTTCCGGCAACAACCGGCAGCATAGGAACGCCCGCACGGCGATAGTCCTCTGCCCGGTTTATGCAGAGCGCCCAAAAGTGCGGCGGCGTCCACAGAAAAATGACGAGAAAAAGGATGAGCGGCTCCAGCCCAATGTCGCCGGTGGCGGCGGCCCAGCCGATAACAGGTGGGAAAGCGCCGGCAGCGCCGCCGATGACGATGTTTTGGGGTGTGCGTCGTTTGAGCCAGAGTGTGTACACGACGCTGTAGAAAAATATGGTGATGGTGAGCAAGGCTGCCGCCATGTAATTGAGGGCAGTGGCAAGAACTGCAACCGCGCAGCATGAGAGGCTAACTCCGAACACGAGTGCCTCTCGTCGGGATACTTTCCCGCGGGGTATTGGGCGCCCAGCGGTACGGGCCATCAGCGCGTCTATGTCGGCATCGTAGCACATATTGAGCGCTCCAGCGGCGCCAGCGCCGGCTCCAATGGCAAGAACGGCGATTAACTGATGGATTAGATCAAGATGGACCGGGGCGATCCGGAGTCCGACGAATGCGGTGAAGACCACCAGCGACATGACGCGGGGTTTCATTAGTTCGATGAAATCGCGACCACGCGCAATTGAGTTGGGGCGTGAAAGCAATTCGAGAGGGGAGAAACGGGTGGCAGCTGCTTTCATCGACTTCAACCTTTCAGACCGGTTACATCGAGCGTTCCGGTTCGCTTCCCGCGCCTGCGCCTTTTTGCACCGACCAACACTAGGCGGTCACTGAAAGCAAAGATTGAACAGCCGCAACTCGTTGGGGATTGCGTTGCGTTATGCTCTCAGCTAGCTCCCGCTGAGCAATTGAGCAAAATATGCATAACAGGAGAAGCCCATCCAAGATAACGGATCATCATTAGCGTATTGATCGATATGCCAGCACCGAAGCATTTTCGGTGTGAGCTGAGATCGTCAACTATTCCGGCGCGCTGCTGCGCGCCTCGAGGACGTGCGATGCTGCTAGGGTTCAGTTGCAGGCCAAGCCGACGACTCGCACTTGTCGCAATTGTTCTTTGCACCACGCCTCTACTTGTCGCATGCCAGGGTGGCGTTCTGGATGCACAAGGTCCTGTCGGCGCCAACGACAGCACCATTTTGATTGATGCTTTGATGATCATGCTCGTGATTGTGGTTCCGACGATCCTCGTCGCGTTTTTCATGGCTTGGCGCTACCGCGCGTCAAACACGACCGCCCAGTATCTGCCCGAATGGTCTTATTCAGGGCGTATCGAAGCGGTCGTCTGGGCCATTCCGATTCTCGTGATCATGTTCTTGGGAGGCGTGATCTGGATAGGATCATCCCGGCTTGATCCTTTCAGGCCTCTGCCATCGAAAACGCCACCGCTCGAAGTCCAGGTCGTCTCCCTGGACTGGAAATGGCTTTTCATTTACCCCCAACAGGGCATCGCGACAGTCAATCAGCTGGTGATTCCCGCCGCCGCCCCGGTTCATTTTTCGATCACGTCGGGCAGCGTATTTAACGCGTTCTTCATTCCCCAACTCGGCTCCATGATCTATGCCATGCCGGGGATGACCTCCCAACTCTATCTGCAGGCCGATCACCCCACCAAGCTGTTTGGCGTGTCGGCTCATTTCAGTGGCGACGGCTTCTCCGACATGAAATTCCAGGTCCACAGTGTGCCTCCGGCAATGTTTGAGGCCTGGGTCCAGCAAGCGCGTACCGCAGGTCCAACTCTTACGGCCGCCACTTACGGATCTCTCGCCCGGCAAAGCCACAATGTGAAGCCCTACACTTATCGGGAGGTCGACGCGCGGCTATTCAGCGATATCGCGAGCCTGCAAATAGCCTCTGCCCCGGGACCGGAGCCGGAAGGGCCCAGCCATGCTGGGCGCGAGCTAACCCCCGCTGGGAGATAGTCGATGTTTGGCAAGCTCAGTTTGTCTGCAATTCCGCTTGATCAGCCGATACCTCTGATCACGTCTCTCGTGTTGATACTCACCATCGCGGGTGTGTTGACCTTTGTCACTTTCAAAGGATGGTGGCCTTATCTGTGGCGGGAATGGATCACTACCGTTGATCACAAACGGATCGGCATCATGTATTGCCTACTGGGCGTGGTGATGCTGATCCGGGGCTTTGCCGATGCAATCATGATGCGCACGCAACAGGCAGTCGCAGTTAACGCCCCTGGTTACCTGACGCCCGAACACTACGATCAGATCTTCAGTGCACACGGCACCATTATGATTTTCTTTGCCGCCATGCCGCTGGTAATCGGATTTATGAATTTCGTTACGCCTCTACAACTTGGCGTGCGCGATGTTGCGTTCCCTACCCTCAATTCCGTGAGTTTCTGGCTCACGGCATCCGGCGCGCTGCTGGTCAATGTCTCCCTCTTTGTGGGAGAATTCGCCCGCACGGGCTGGCTGCCCTACCCGCCCCTCAGCGAAATGACTTATTCGCCCGGCGTCGGCGTCGATTATTATCTTTGGGCAGTTCAGATATCCGGCATCGGGACAATGATGACGGGGATCAATTTCGTCACCACAGTTCTCAAAATGCGGTGCACCGGCATGAGCTATTTGCGCATGCCAATGTTCTGCTGGACCACACTGTCATCGAGCCTAATCATTGTTGCGGTCTTCCCGATCCTGACCGCGTCTCTCGCCATGCTGACATTGGACCGATATCTCGGTTTTCATTTCTTCACCAACGCCGCCGGCGGCAATCCGATGATGTTCTGGAATCTCATTTGGGCATGGGGTCATCCGGAAGTTTATATCCTGGTACTGCCCGCGTTCGGGATCTTCTCCGAAATCTTTTCTACTTTCTCCGGCAAACCGCTATTCGGCTATCGGTCCATGGTCGCAGCGACACTCTTCATCTGCGTCGTTTCCATGATGACCTGGCTGCACCACTTCTTCACGATGGGTTCCGGGCCGGCGGTGAACACAGCGTTTGGAATATCGACAAGCATCATCGCGGTTGGGACCGGAGTGAAGATCTATAACTGGATTTTCACCATGTATGGCGGGCGGGTTCGCTTCGACACGCCAATGCTGTGGTCCATGGGTTTCATTTTCACTTTCGTGATCGGAGGGATGACCGGTGTCCTCCTGGCAGTGCCGCCAGCAGACTTTTTGACCCACAACTCAATGTTCCTGGTTGCTCACTTTCATAACGTGATTGTTGGTGGAGTGGTCTTTGCGTTGTTCGCCGGCCTCGAATATTGGTTTCCAAAGGCATTCGGCTTTCGCCTGAATCAAGCATGGGGAAAGGCCGCATTCTGGTTCGCTTTCATTGGCTTTTGGGTGACCTTCGCCCCGCTTTACATGGTGGGGATGCTGGGAATGACACGGCGGCTTCAGCATTTGGATGTCGAGCCGTGGCGCCCCTATATGCTGGTGGCACTATTAGGTATCGGAATACTGATTATCGGTGCTGCCTGCCAAGTCATTGAACTAGTTGTGAGCATCGTTCAGCGCGACAAGCTGCGGGACCTGACCGGCGACCTTTGGGACGGACGGTCCTTGGAATGGGCCACACCATCGCCTCCCCCCTTCTTTAACTTCGCAGTGACACCCAACGTCGAAGGCGCCGAAGCCTATTGGGGGATCAAACAACGTGCCATCGAGAGCCAACAGATGGGGCCCGAACCACACTACGAGCCCCTCGAGATGCCCGTGAACAGCGCAGTCGGCTTTTTCACCGCCTTTTTCGCCACCGTCTTTGGATTTGCAATGATTTGGCACATCTGGTGGATGGCGGCGATCGCCCTGGTCGGGGCCTATGCGGCGTTTGTCGTTCTTGCGTGGCGCGACAAGCAAGAATTTGAAGTGCCGGCCGAGGTGATTGCGCAAGTCGATAGAGCGCGTCGCGCTGCCCGCGAAACGGTCTTGGGGCGGCTGGAGCACGAAGGAGCCGTTGCCTCATGACCGACACCCATTTCCCTTCAAGCATCGAGGCCCTGCGGCTACTCCGGGAAGACCCTAATCGTGTCGGCCACCGGGGTCATGTCCTCAGCTCCCCGATACCCGGTACAGGTCACGGCAGAACTGGACCCGCGAACAAGCGCATCGTTGTCGGCTATGGCTTCTGGATCTTTCTGTTGAGCGACATCGTCATGTTCTCCTGCTTTTTCGCGACCTATGCGGTCTTGCAGGGGGGCACGGCAGGAGGCCCAGACATTCGCCAAATCGTCGAATTGCCTCGCGTAGAATGGGAAACGGCGTGCCTCCTGGCCTCCAGCTTCACTTGCGGACTATCGTTCGCCGCGACAAATGCCAGGAATGTGCTTTGGACCCAGGTGTTCCTCGTGATCACCGGGCTGCTTGGCCTCGCTTTCGTCCTGTTGGAGGCGCAGGAATTCGCAGGACTTGTAAGTCAAGGCATTACGCCGCAACGGAGCGGCTTCCTCACAGCGTTCTTCTCGCTGGTGGGATGCCACGGACTTCATGTCACGGCGGGTTTGCTCTGGCTTGGCACAATGCTTGCCCAAGTACAGGTCAAGGGTTTCCGGCGGGAGATCATTCATCGGTTGATTTGCTTCAACCTCTTCTGGCATGCGCTCGACATCATCTGGGTGGGAATATTCACCATCGTCTATTTGCTGGGGTACGTGGCATGAGTGACGTCCATTCCAACATGCATATGTCGGCGGCTTCGGGAAGGGTTGATCGTGCGCCGGGAGACGACCCGGAAGACAATCCGGGACATTGGATTCGTTCCTATATCATCGGCTTATGTCTCGCGACGGCGCTCACCATCACCTCTTTCGTGGCCGCGGCGGCGCACTTGATCTGGGATCCGGCTCTTCCAGTCGCACTGATCGTGCTCGCCATTGCGCAGATGGGCATTCATCTCGTATTCTTTTTGCACGTCACCACCGGACCGGATAACACCAACAATGTCTTGGCGTTGGCCTTTGGTGTGATGGTCGTTGCACTGGTCGTGTTGGGTTCGATATGGATCATGGGCCACCTGTCCCACAATATGATGCCTGCCGACCAACTCATGCAGATGCAAATGTAGCGATTCCAGCCACGGCCATGTCGACGAAAACGGCATGTCACTTGCCTTAAACAAGCTGAAGAATGTTGACGGTATTCTGTTTCAAAATTGGCGCCGTGAAGCTATATCCGCGCCCGCAGACATTGACGATGTAACCGGCCCCTTCATTGCCTAACGCTTTGCGCAAGGCGGTCATTTGGAAGCGCAGACTGCCTCCTCCCACATAAGTGCCGGGCCAGACGGCTTCCAACAGCGCACGATGACTGACGACCTGCCCGGCATGTTCCAACAGATATGCCAGAACGTCGAATGCGCGGTCTCCGAGCCGGATGGCTTCACCGTCCTGCTCCACCAGTCTGCGCGCACGGGTGACGCGGAATGATCCGAATGAAATGACCCAGCTTGTTTCGATTGCGCGGCCTGCCACGGTCTTTGTCTCGGCGAACAGTGGCTGCGCCGGCGCATGAATACTCTGATCAAACACTACCGGCATTTTGTTCACCCCAATCAATATCCATGCATCAGCATGGACAGAAGGTGGCCCCGATGCGCGCCCTCTGTCCATTGCACGAAAGCATCGGTCCAAGACCTAGGTATCGGCGATACCAATGTCTGATATTGCGATCGCCGCTTTCGTGGTCTGGTGGCGTCGCGTGAACAAACCCAATGCTCGATCTAGCCTGGAGAATTGGGTTCATGTTGGCCGGTTTCCTCCCCCAACCCCCGAGCCGGCCACAATCGGCGGCTGGTCCATCCGGACCAGCCGCCACTTTTTCGATTTCGGGGCCAGGGCGCATCGCGACACTCCCAGACAGCACAAAAAATGGGCACACCGACACCAAAGTATTATCGTCAATCCCGCCCACAAGGCTCAATATGGGCCCCAGTTGCGCAGTCTTGGACGCCGGCGCGAGGGGGACGTACCTGGCAGGATTGCCGGGAACGCATGATGGGGCAGCCGTTGCCAAAGAAGATCATAGCAATCGTTGACGACGACGAGTCCATGCGCGAAGGCGCCAAAGCGCTGGTGCGGTCCCTGGGCTATGACGCGCGCACCTTTTGCACTGCGGAAGAATTTCTGGCTTCCGCGGGGATCGATAAAACCGCCTGCCTGATCACCGACCTGAACATGCCAGGGCTGAGCGGCATCGAGCTTCGCCAGCGCCTGGTCGCATTGGGGAACCCGATCCCCACCATCCTGATCACAGCCTATGCCGATCCACGCTCGCGCGCCTTGGCTGCCAAGGTGGGCATAGTCTGCTACCTTCCTAAGCCGTTCCGGGACGATGAGTTGATCGAATGCCTGCGCGAGGCAATGTCCCTGGGCGATTAGACTTTTTGCGAAATCAACATGAGGGAGGCGCGTTCTTGTTAAACTGCCGCCGGATGCAACGAGGGGTTCGCAAGATTTGCAATACCGCCTGAGATTGCGCCAAGGGTCTCAGATGTGAATTAATATGGGGATGAGGGGTGTCGGTGAAAGTTCTGGCTCATCATCTGGTGGCAAGCGCCTGCTGCATCGCGGGCGTATTCCTAGCTACTGGCCCTGCGGCGGCGCAGGAAACCGGCGACCAGAACAGCATAGAGCATGTGACGGTGACCGGCACCCGCCTCACCGAACGAGGCGCTCAGGACGTGCGCATCTATGACCAGACAAGCATCCAGAACAGCGGCCAGTCCACGGTCGCGGATTTCCTAGCTACGGTGCCCGAAGTTTCCCTGAACTCCCCCGACAACACACTGCTCGCGACCACTGTCCGGCTTCGCGGCGCTCCGTTCGGTTCAACTCTTGTTCTCATTAACGGTCAACGAACTGGGAGCACGGGGGGAGCGGCACCATTTGGCATGTTCGATCTTAGCACCGTTCCACTGGCGCTGATTGATCGCATCGAGGTTCTCCCAACCGGTTCCTCCGCGATCTATGGCGGCGACGCACTGGCCGGGGTGGTCAATATCGTGCTGCGCTCTGATTTCACTGGCTTCGAAGTGGATGCCGGTTACAAAGGGGCCGGCCACACCGATGAAAAGCATTTTGCTTTCGCCGCAGGCGGGAAATGGGATGCGTTAAGCGTGTCCCTCATGGGCACCTACCAGGACCAAAGTCCGCTGTTCGGCTTCCAACGCTCCATAACCGCTAATCCGGACTATCGCCGCTTCGGGGGCCCCAATCTCGGCACTGCGGTGTACGGAACGCCGGCAACTATCTTCTCTGTTTCCGGCAATCTGCCGGGATTAAACGCAAGCTATGCCGCGGTGCCGGCCGAAAGCACCGGCGTTGGGCTCACGCCGGCAAATTTCGCCGCGACGGCGGGAACGCAGAACACTGGCTTTTACAGCACCTACCAATCCCTCGTTCTCGCCGTGCACCGTATTGGTCTTTTTCTGGATGCCACCTATCGCCTGGGAAGCAGCACGGAACTATTCGGCGAATTGCTAGCAACGCAATACAACATGCTTTGGGTGACGACCCCGCCTTCCCTTCAGCTTGTCAACGTTCCGGCGTCAAATGCCTTCAATCCCTTTGGAGTGGCGGTCAGCGTCTCTGGCCTTGTGCAGGGTGCCCAAACACTAGCCACCTACAACTATGGTGAAAAATTACTGCGCCCCCTGATCGGCGCGCGGGGAAATATCAATTCCTGGCATTGGGAAATTACGGCCATCAACTCCCATGACATAAACACCCCCATCCTTCGCGGCCAAGTCAATAGTGGCTTGCTGAGCACTGCACTGGCATCTTCCGATCCATCCAGCGCGCTCAATCCCTTCACTGCCGGTCCGATGGGAAGCCAGTCCCTCCTGGCCTCGATCTATTCAGTTTCGACGACCAGCCAGGGAGACGGGTTGGCCACCACCGTCAACGGGTTTGCGCGCGGTCCGCTGCTCGATCTTCCGGGCGGCGCATTGGAGGCGGTGTTGGGTGGCGAGTATCAATACAGCAGCCTCGATTACGGCTTTCATGCCAGCCGCGATGCCAAATCCGTATTTGGCGAATTGCGTGCGCCGCTGCTGGGAGGGGGTGGCGATAACGGCCCGCTCGTGGCGCTCGACGGCGCCATCAGATACGATAATTACAGCGATTTCGGTTCCAAAGTGACCTGGCAGGCGGGAGCGGAGCTCCGCCCAGACGATGGCATCCTGGTCCGCGGCACCTTCGCTGCCGCGTTCAAGCCGCCCACGCTTTACAATCTTTATTCCCCGGTCTCGGGCTTTTCCGTCTCTGTCAGCGATCCCAAACTGAACAACCAGACCGAGGTTGTGCAAGAAAGTTTTGGCGGCAATTCGCATCTCAATCCCACCACCGGCACGTCCGGCACGTTGGGCGTGGTCTGGTCGCCCCGGTTCGTGCCGGGGCTCCAGCTCTCCTTTACGAATTGGTGGCTTCACATCGCCAATGCCATCAACTTTCCGAGTGATCAGTTCATCGTGAGCAATGAAAGCTCATATCCCGGGCGTGTGGTGCGCGCCGCCGCGCCGGCAGGCGGCGTGGGTCTCATAACGTCCGTGGACGTTACCTATCTCAATTTCGGAGCAATGGACGAACAGGGCGTGGATATGAACGCCGACTATCGTTTCGAAACTTCCGTCGGAACATTCACGCCTTCACTGGCGGCGACCTATATGACGGAATTCGACGGCGCCAGTTCACCGGGGTTGCCGATCGTCAGCCGCCTGTCGCGTGCCAACAATGACGGCATATTCGCGCCACGCTGGAAGGGGATCGTCTCCGTCGGTTGGACGCCGGACGCGATCCTGACCACGTGGCTGGCGGGCCGCTATATCGGCCGCTATGTCGATTACACTCCGCCCAGGAACATTGGCGGTATCTGGTACCTGGACGCCTCGCTCTCGGTTGATCTCAACCGCGCCCTGGATATCGAGGGCCCCGCGCACATGAAGTTTCTGCTCAGCGCGACCAATATCGCCGACACGCTGCCAGTCTATTCGACCTTCTTCCGCGGCTATGACGTCTTCAATTACGATCTGATCGGGCGCACACTCTTCGCGCGGGTTCAGGTGGATTTGTGAGCGTGCACCGCGCGAGGCAATTCATCCTTTCTGCGCTTCTGACCTGCTTGCTGCCATTGTGCAGCGGCCCGGCGCTTGCGTTGGACCCCGCGTTTGATGTGTATCAATATGCGCATACTGCCTGGCGCTACCGCGACGGCTTTGCAAAGAGCTCGATTGTTTCCCTTGCGCAAACGCCCGACGGTTATTTGTGGCTAGGCACTACCGCGGGCCTTTGGCGTTTTGACGGCGCCCGTGCGATGCCCTGGCAGCCGGAGCCAGGCCAGGCACTCCCCAACACCTACATTCGGGCTTTGCTTGCCGCAAAGGACGGCACCCTCTGGATCGGAACGGCGAAGGGGCTCGCCAGCATTAAGGGTGGCCGGCTGGTCAGGATCCCCGAGTTTGAGGGCGGCTACGTCAATAGTATCATTCAAGATCACACGGGAACGATCTTGGCTAGTGGACAGGGGGTGAACGGCCTTGCCCTCTTGTGCCGAATGGAAATTCGCCAGCGGCGCTGTTTCGGCGCAGACGGCAGTCTCGGCTCGGTAATCGGCCAAGTCTACGAGGACGACCAGGGGGCGGTGTGGATAATAAACGAGCGGGGAATCGGGCGATGGAAGCCAGGGCCGCCCGTTTTCTATCCGGTCTCTGTTTTCATGGCTCCCCAGAGCTTCGCCCGCGCTCCCGGCGGCGGAATGGTGGTTATTACCAAGTCCGGATTGCAGAAATTCCACGGCGACCGATTCGAGCCTGTTCCGCTTCCGGTGACTCGTGATCAGCCGCTAAACGTGTTCGCGGATCGCGACGGAGGTATTTGGGTCTTAACGTCTGGGGCTGGGCTGCTTCACCTGCACCATGGCCGCACTGATCGCTATGCGGCTTCGGACGGTCTTTCGAGTAATGCGCCCAATAGAATTTTTGAAGATCGCGAGGGCAACATTTGGGTCGCTACCCAGGCTGGTCTCGATCGCTTCTACACCCTCTCCGCCACAACCTTCTCCAGCGCGCAGGGGATAGTTGGGCCTAATCCTGGCGCCATCCTGGCGGACCCCGATGGTGGTATTTGGGTGAGTACCCTGGATTCATTGAATCGCTCGAACGGAGAAATGTTTGCTGCTTATCGCCCCCCGGGAGGAAACCATCTGGGGGACGCACAGTTTGGCCGGGACGTTATTGTGCCGGGTCTGCCCAAGAGCGGCTTTGGCTCTCTATTCCGCGACAAGCAGGGGCGCACCTGGTTCGGCTCGACTTCCGGGCTCGGTTATTTCGAGAACAGGCGGTTCACACGGATTCCAGGTGTGCCGGATGGCTATATCGACTCCATTGTGCAGGACGGCGAGGGTACGATTTGGGTCGCCCACCGCAGTGGTCTCTATCGCGTCTCGCGCGATCTTGAGGTGAGTCGAGTCCGCAACACATCTCTCAAATGGGGCTTTGGTACGCGATTGGCAGCCGATCCCATGCATGGCGGTCTGTGGGTGGGCCTGTACAGCGGAGGCCTTTACCACCTCGTCAACGGTGTGGTTGTGGCGTCCTATTCCCCCGCTAACGGGCTCGGCAAAAGTCAAGTCAACGAAATCCGCGTCGCACAAGATGGCGCCATTTGGGCTGCTACCAACGCTGGCTTAAGCCGAATCAAAGACAACCGCATTGCCATCCTGGACAGCAGGGGCGGGTTGCCCTGCGACCCGGTCGATGCCTTGGTCGAGGGTGATGACAACGCGATGTGGCTCTATACCGCCTGCGGGTTGGTACGCATCCCGCGCATCGACATAGACGTCTGGACGGCGGCAGTCGATCTGCATAAAGCGCAACCCGCCGTTAGAGTGAGCGTATTGGCCGACAGTGACGGCGTGCTGAGCTTAAGTCCTGGCTCCAGCAGTGCGACGCCACAATTGACCAAGGCATTGGACGGGAAACTGTGGTTCATATCAGTCGCTGGCGTGACGGAGGTGGACCCGCGCCATCTGGCGACCAATCCGCTCCCGCCACCGGTGCATGTGGAACAGGTCACAGCGGATGAAAAGACCTATGATCCCGCACCCGGCCTGCGCTTGCCTGCGCTGACCCGCAACGTGACCATTGGCTATACCGGCTTGAGCCTGGTCGCGCCCGAGAAGACGCATTTCCGCTTCAAGTTGGAAGGCCAGGACAAGAATTGGCGCGAAGTGGTCAATGAACGCAGCGTGCAATATTCAAATCTGGCGCCGGGCCATTACCGTTTCCGGGTCACGGCCAGCAACAACAGCGGCGTCTGGAATACCGAGGGCGCTTCGTTGTCCTTCGCCGTGGCGCCCGCCTTTTGGCAGACCAACTGGTTTCTGGTGCTTTGTGTGATCGCCGGCCTGGGCCTGTTGGCGTCACTCTATCAATGGCGGGCGCATCGGCTTGTGAAGGCGGCGGCTCGGGACCGGGAAATCGAGCGCCGCCAGCATGAAAGCCGGATGGAGCTAGCACATGCCAACCGCTTGGCTACGCTGGGCCAGCTCACTGCCTCCATCGCCCATGAAGTCAACCAGCCCTTGAGTGGTGTGCTGATGAATGCCCAGGCCGCGCTGCGCTGGCTCAAGGATCCGCAGCCCGAAGTCGACGAGGCGAGGGTGACCCTCAGCCGCATCGTACGGGATGTGACCCGCGCCAGCGAGATCGTCAAGCATGTGCGGGCCATGTCCAAGAAGGCCCCCGAGCACAGGGAAGACGTGGACCTCAATGAAGCGATCGCCGAAGTCGTCGCCATGACCAGAAATGAAGCCTCCCGGCGCGGCGTCACCTTGAAGGCAGAACTCGATTCCCGTCTTCCGCCGGTCCGCGGCGCTCGCGTGGAGCTGCAGCAGGTTGTGCTCAACCTGCTTATGAACGCCTTAGAAGCACTTGACGCGGTCAAGAGCGAGCCGAAAGAAGTTCTGATCGAAAGCCGTCTGAATATTTCAGGTGAGGTGCAGGTTTCGGTGCGCGATACCGGCCCGGGGCTCGATCCCGAAAAGTTGGAGCGCATCTTCCAGCCCTTCTACACCAGCAAGGATACCGGGCTTGGCATGGGGCTCTCCATCTGCCGCACCATCATCGAAGCTCATGACGGCAAGCTATGGGCCGCCGCCAACCCGCCGCGCGGGGCGATGTTCGAATTCACCCTGCCCACGACCACCACGCGGGCGGAGGGACCGGATTCCGGCTGACCGTTATCCCCGCTAATTCCGTTCCGCCGGCCAGCGCGTATCCAGCGGTTTGCCAGGATCGGCGGTAATATGCAGCACCGCGCAGTGATGATAGGTGAACTGGCCCGGATTGTTCACCGGATGCTGTTCCATGAACTCGATCACCTGCAAGGTGCAATGCCGGCAGTTGATGTTGGGCAGGGTGACGTCGGTCTCAAAGGGATGGTCTACCTTGGCAGTGTGCTGGAACAGGCCGTCGGCCAGCACCGGCGGCGCCACGGGGTCCATTACTTCCGCCGAAACCGACATGATCGCGCCTTTGTCGTTGGTCATGGTCTGAGCCTTGGGATCCAGCGGTAGTTCGGTGGGAGAATTGACCGCCAGCGCGAGCCGGTAGTGACCCGGATGATAGATGGTCTCCTGCAGCTTGATGTGCAGCGCCGATCCGCCCGCGACATCGGTGAAGGCGTAAGTGGGCCTGCCGAAATCGGTGTTGGTGCCGCCGCAAGGCGCGGCCTTCTGGGGATCGCCCAACGGCCCCTCCACCAGCCAGGAGGTGGGCGCCATCAAGGTGAAATGCGCCTGGGAGGAGCCGGCCATCAAGGATAAACCCAGGACCAGCCAGACTGTACGCCATCCGTTTTTCATATTGTCAGTTTCTCACCTGAGTTCGGGGCCGAGAGCCGCGCTCATATTCACCAATTCGGGAAGCGAGCCGGCACGCATCTTCTCCATCACCCGGCCACGGTGCGCCTTCACGGTGATCTCGCTGATGCCAAGCCTGCCGCCGACCTGCTTGTTCAACAGGCCTGAGACGACCAGAGCCATGACCTCCCGCTCACGGCGGCTGAGCGACGCGTAGCGGTCCCGGAGGGTCTGCAGGGCAGCCTTTGTCCCGATGGCGGCGCGGCTGCGCTCAAGCGCGCCTCGTATCGCCTGCAGCAGGACCTCATCGCTGAAGGGCTTGGTCAGGAACTCCGCCGCCCCTGCTTTCATCGCCCGCACGGTCGTAGGGACATCGCCAAAGCCGGTGATGAAAATAATCGGCATCTCGATACGGCGGTGCGCAATCAACGCCTGCAGGTCAAGGCCGTTCAGGTCCGGCAGTCCGACATCGAGCACGAGGCAGTTCGGTCCCGCGGCCGGCGCGCCGGCAAGGAATGCGTTGGCGGTCTCGAACGGCCGGACCTCCCAGCCCTCCAATCGAATCAAGGTCTCCAGCGCCTCACGCACCGAGACATCGTCATCGACGACAAAAACGACCGGCTTGGCGTCTGCCACGTCCGTCAACCTCCCCGCGGCACACCATCTTACACCTCCTGGCGGGGCAGACATCCATAATACCTTGGTGTTGGTTCCAGGTTGGGGGGCACGGCCAGGCCCCCTGTCCCGGGTGCGCCGTCACCGGTGCGCCGCCCTCGCGGAGTGTTTCCAAATGAGGCCGCTTCGGTCACAAGCAGCAGTCACTTAGTAGGGGAGGTGTCCGGCCGCCCAAAGCTGAGATTTCTTGAGCAAATCTGTTGTTGGAGCGACCCCGGGGAGCGCGGGCACAAATGAGCGCGGGCCATATCAGGAGCGCTGGTGGCAGATCATCAATACACCGGTCCTAGGCGAGGATGGTTATGTGCGCTGGATAATCAACCGCGCCGAGGACGTGACAGAATTGGCGAAGCTGAGAGAAACAGTAAGCGGACGTTGCTGAGGACCTCTCTCTCTAAACTCTAGATATTTCGCCGCACTGCAGCGTCACGGCTTGCGGCCCCAGGCCTGGAAGAACAGGTGCGAAATTACCTGCGTGCCAGGGTCATCGAGATGCTGGCGCAACTCGGCCATGAGCACGTCAAGCTCACCTTCCTCGGCGAACCCTTCCTTGATCGCCACGTCGCGGATGTTCCGAATGAAATCAAGAAAAATGCTGCGCCGATTGTGGCCATGAGGGTAGACATGAACCACGGGACGCACTTGAACATCGACGATGCCCGCATCACGCAACAGGCGGTGCGTTTTTCTGCCGACGAACAAATCGATGCCCTTCGCGCCGGAAAATGCCGCCAGAATCTCAAAGAGCCGATCCCATGCCGGCGACGGCGGGTCGCAACAATGCGGCAGGTAGTCGGCTTCGTGACTGACAACGACGCCGCCGGGCTTTGCGAGAGCCACCATCTCTTCAATGACCAGCCAAGGCTGGGGAACGTTGACGAGCACGAGCCGAGCGTGCACGACGTCAAAAGATCCGCGGGGCAGATTGGTAGCTTTGGCGTCGCCTTGCACGACCTTGACGTTGGCGAGCTTGCGATCCGCGACAAATGCTCTAGCAGACGCAACAAAGCCCTCGCTCCGTTCCAGCCCGACGACGTTGCCTTGTGGCCCCACGCGGTCGGCCAGGAGATCGAGCACGCCTTGCGGGCCACAGCCGATATCTATTGCGCTCGCGCCGGGCAGAATGTGGAGTTGGTCAAGCAGCCAATCGGCCTCGCCTGAAAGCTCTTGCACCTGCATTCGCAGGCGCTCTTCTTCGGCACGACTCCGCCCGAGAAGATAGACATCTGGCTCTGACACGCGGCCCCCACGGCCCGATATTTGAGGTCATTGAGCCAGATGGAAACTTTACTGGCAACGGGGATGCCATTTCGTGCTGAAAACGTCTTTATTTCAGGGCAGTAGGCAGATGGGCTGCTGCACACTTCTATCCGGTTTGGCCATCAATCCGGCTAAGAAAGCACACGGCGACCCGCCGGCCCCAACGTCCGCTTTGGGTCAAAAGCGGACGTTCAGCCCCGATCAGCCCCTATGTCCGCTTTGCGCCAATAGCGGACATTCGCGTTCACCGATTGGGGATAGGATTGAACTAAGTCACTTCGTTCCTGCCGGACGGGCTAGCGCCAGCTGACCTTCGCCGGCACGTTAGGGTGCGCCGATCGCCAATGACGCTCATAGGTAACTAACCAATCCACATTGTCATACGAATTGTTCTTGGGTGGCCCAGCCCTCAGGCCCCTGACCCAGGGCCCCCCGTCGCGCCATATGTCTTCTGGACTGCGCCAAGTGCCGAAGAAAAGCGCGGGATGCAGCAGACCGAATTTCATCAGTGCACCGGCCTGATCGTAGGCGCACATCAGCCGGTCGAAATGAGTGAATTGGGCGGTTCCCTTCGGAGCGAACCTCTGGAAATCGCCGAAGGAGCGTGGACGGGCGACGAGTTGCTCCCAGAACGCCTGCGCCTCGGCGTCCCGGGGCGTTGACCAAATCCGCTGGAACGCGGTGAAGATAGCCCGGTCATCCGCTGTCGGCGTTTGCACTTCAATCGGTCGACGCAAAGGCGGATTGGTCTCTTGGATTTTCCAGTAAGCCATCGCCTTCGGTGCCAGCCATTCAATGTTGGCGAATAGGCCTGGATCGTGGCGCTGGGCGCGAAGACCAAAGATGATCGGCCGGGCCCTATCCCATGCGGCTGGCATTGCGTACCAGCCTTCTAGGAAGAGGTCCCTGGACATACCGTCCTGGCGAACCAGCCGAGCGCCCTCGTCAATCGACGCTAGGTGCCGCTCAAACCTCGCGCGCTCAACACTGCCTTGCGGCGCTAGACGGTCGAACGTTGCGAAGTCGGGGGCCTGGACCATCAACCGGTGGAAGGTCTCAGCGGCCCGATCGTCTTCCGGAGTGTCCCAGCGCGCAAAGAAGTCAAGATAGGCGACCACGTTACGTGCCAGCTCCGCGGACGCCGACGTAGGGTCGGCGAGGGCCGCCGCAACAACCAACATTAGCGACAGGATTAGCTTGCGCACCGCCCCTCGCAAAATGTGCTCAGGTCCCCAATTTTATCCCATCACCTGCGATTGACAAGGCAGAGGTTCGCTTTGCGCCAAAACCGGACATTGCCGTTTGTACCTGCGATTTCGGGCCCCTAGGGCCGTCAGCGAATATCTGCTTTGGGTCAAAAGCGGACATGCAAATCCGCAAAACCCTCAGCAAAACCGTTCTGGCTAAGTGCTGGAGCGGGCGAAGGGAATCGAACCCTCGTATGTAACTTGGGAAGCTCGATTGAACCCGGCCCGCTCAATTACTTACCTGCAAAACTTTGTCATTTCGGTGCCAATCGGGTCAATCGGTTACGAATGAAGCGCAAAACTTTTGGGCCTCTTTGACCTTTCTCATGTAATCGACACTTGGCACAGCCATGCCGCGGTCCTTACCCACCAAGTGGGCGCCGTATCAACCAGCCAGTCGCAGACAGAATGTAAGGCGATGAGCGCGGGCACACCAATGAGATAGGCCTTGTGCAGACGCTTGTTGCGCCAGACATCGGCCACGCAAAGAACAAGCAGCAGAGATAGGGTGGGCATATAGCTCCATAATTCGCTCTTTCCTATGAGGGGAATGCGCGCAACCGCAGGAAGCGTCAGTACCGCCGCAGCCATCAGCATGCAGCGTCGATGGACGTCAGGCTTGATCCGCCAGACATAGGCAAAAGCGAGCAGGATGGAAAAGGCTATTGCACCGTTCAGCGGGGTCGCAAGAAAGGCAATATTGTGGATACGATTGACCGATCCCCGGAGAACGACTGCGTCGTGGCGCAGTATCAGCGAGGTCGCAAAAGCCGAACTCGCCGCCAGAACGCCAAGACAGAAGCCATATGCGCCCAGGCGACGATGCAGGGCAAGTTTCCGTGATCTCGCGAGCCAGGCCTGCACCACCACCAGGACAAGCCATCCCGCAGCTGTGGCGACATGGACATAAAGAATCCAGGGACGCAGGCTTTCCACGACCCGCGTCAGGATGGTGAAGGAGAAGCCGAAGAACACCAGCAACGCGCAGATCAGGACGTATGTAAGTCCAAATATGGGAGCTTTGCGGCGCACGCCGCCGGCAACCGCGCTCATGGAACGCGCCTCAATTCTGCCTTTTCGATTAACGTCAAATCGAGCTTAGCTGCAAGTGCAAACTGCGCTTTCGCCTCATCCGTCTTGACCGCATAGGCCAGCGCCTCGCCCCATTTCAGGTGCAGCCGGCCCCAGTTGGGCGCGTACTTCTCGGCTTCCGCAAACTTTGCCAGCGCGCGATGCGACTGGTTCTTGGCCATCAGCGCCTCACCCCAACCTTCCAGCGGATCAGCGAAGTGCGGGCCCTTCTGGTTGGCGAGGGCGAATTGCGCGATGGCCTCGTCCGGCTTGCCGCGCGCGAGCAATGACTGCCCCCAGTCGACATAGGCAAAGGGTATGGACGGCGCTTGTTGCACGGCGCGGGCAAACCAATAATTGGCACGGCCCCATTGTTTTGCCGCCGCCGCAACCAGTCCGCGCGTGCGAGTGCAGTCGTAGCAATCGCTCGGCGTCGGATCGATTTCCGCCTGCGCCGCCGCCGCATCGCCGTCCATCGCCAGGGCGTAGGCCAGCATTGGCGCCGCGCGTACGCGTAGTCTGAGGGCTTTTGTCCCCGGATTGATCGCAGGGTCGGATCTCAGGCTTTCGGCATAAGCGCGCGCGCCAGCAATGGCCGCCGGCCAATTAGCCATATCGACGGCCAGATAATAGTGCACATGACGGATGTTATCGGCAAAACGCTCGACCACCGTTGTGACCTGTTTCGCGTCCAATGCCACGCCCTGGGCGATCAGGGCGCGGCCTGCCGCCACGTCATGCGCACGGGCAGCAAATTCGGCCTGGATCATCAACCGCGTCCCTGCGGTGCAGCGAGAACATTCGTTTTCGGACGCGGCCTGCAAGAAGCTTCCGGACTCGGTTTCCCGAAACAATGCGCCCTCAGCGAGCATCGAGGCGGAGCCGCGGCCCTGCTGTTCTTTTGGCTGGTCCGCGTCCGTGAGACCGCCCAGTTTCTGCGCCTCCCGCAAACCGTCTTCGTCATGGCCGGTTTCGGCGGCCAGCCGCATAACCATTATATGGCCGGTCATGACCCTGGCATTGATAGCGGTGGCGATACGGGCGCGGGCAATCGCCAGGGGCGCATCGCCCGTGCTGGCGAAAGTCGCAGAGGACCACAGGGAATAGGCATCGGCCCGCTCGACTGGATCCGCCGCCAGTTGGGTTGCACGTTCCGCTGCTGCCAGACTTTCTGGCCCGCAGTTTTCCACCCCCAAGTAGATCACAAAATTGATGGGTTCGACGCCGGCGAATATGCGTTCGGCCACCTGTTGTTCCATCTTGTCGAGATCGCCGGAGGCACCGCTCACCGCCACAGCCCTTTCGCCGTCTAGCGTAACGCTCAGCGCGATCTTTCCCGCGCCCAGAAGACGCAGATTGCCGGTCAGGTGGCGTTCGTGACCCAGCCATAGCCGCAGATAGCGCTGGATCTGTCCCAGCGAAACGCCAATCTCGGGAATCTCGACTTTGATGTCCTCTGCGCTGTCCTTGCGGACATTCTGTGTATTGTTGAAGGAACGGCTTTGTCCGATGTCCCGGATCGCGCCGAGCTTGTCGGTCAGATCATTGGCGACGACCTCGCCGGTTATGCCGCTTTCGACATATTGCGGTGGCACTGAGAAGGACTCGACCACCATGCCGTCCGCCCGGGAGGCATTCCATGCCGCCGCGCCCAGCCCGATGACGATGGCTGCGCCGACCATAACTGTCATCACCTGCAGCGTCGCCTTAATGCGATCGCTGAAACGGCCCAGCCTGAGGCGCGACAGCAGCAGATGACGCTGTTCGTGCAGATGGGCGCGCTGGTCGTCGATCAGCGCGCCTTGTTTTTTTAGAAAAGCATTGGCTTCCTCGCGGCCCGCTCCGGCCACTGCCAATGCCAAAGCAGCGGGATCTACGCCCGTGCCCACGCCTTCCGGGCCCGATTCCTGCCCTTCGGTTTCCTCTAACACCCAGCCCCCACAGCCTTAATTGAGGCCATTGAGACAGACAGCAAGCGGGCTGGCAACGGGGGTCCGTTTTCGTGCCAAGTGCCCTCTATTTTGGCGCACCAGGTGGCTGCACAGTCCCGATTGAGAGCCCCGATTTCAGCCGACAGGCACTCAACGGGAATGTCCGCTTTGGGTCAAAAGCGGTCATTCAGCCCTGGTCCACCCAGTGTCCGCTTTGCGCCAATAGCGGACATTCCGCCGCGTCAGTTGTGGTCCAACGGATTCGCCTGGGCAACGTCCGAAGTCCTTGGCTGCCATCCCCGTTTTTTCAATACCTTGTGATACCAGATGATCGCCGCGGTCATCACCAGGCCAAGAAGGACCACACTTGGCCGGCCAGCGGTCGCATCCGCCAGGTTCGCTATGGCAAATTCAATGGCCATTAAAAAACCGAGAAGCGGAGCCAGAGGATAAAGAGGCGCACGCCACAGTCCTGTGCCGCCGGTGAGACCCTTGCGGCGCCCGACGAGCACTGCGAAACAGACCAGCCCCCAGCCATAAACGATCAACCCGCTGATGAAGACCAACAGCAAGTGCGATGCCAGAAGGCAGCACAACGCAGAAAATGCCACGATTACCAGCGTCGCTGAGCTTGGCACACCGGATGTGGACCCCACCGAAGACAGCAGGCGATTGGCTGCCGCGGGCAACAATTCATCCCGGGCAACACTGAAGAGGAGCCGGGCTCCGACCATGATCGTGGCGATGATTGCGTTGAAGATTGCCAGTACGACACCCGCACTCAGGGCCTGTGCCGCCCAGGGTCCAAGGCATTGTGAAACGAAAGTGGCGAAGGGCGCGGGGCTTGCCAGCACGGCGGACAGGTCGTGCGCACCTATCGTCACTGCGACAAGCGGCAATGCGGTGGCGAATCCGCCGGTCAGCGCGGCGGCAATGATCACCCGTCCTATTTGCCGGTGCGGATCACGCAGTTCTTCGCCAAAATAGATCGCCTGGTTCCCGCCCACCGTGCCATAGGCAGTGTTGACCAGGGCCGACGCCAGGATTCCGAGAGACACCGGCGCCATCACGCCGCCGCTCAGCGCGCGTGGGGCTGCAAGCAAAATCTCCGCCCCGCGGACCGGATGCCAGAAACCGCAGGCAATTAGGGTGACAACCGCGATCATCTCCACGGAGAGGAAGATGCCGGTCACCATCGCGCTGGTCCGCACGCCCAAGACTGCCAACAGCGTTGCGGCAGCCAGCATAAAGAGTGTCAGGAGTGCTGGCGCTATGCCGTGAACCAGTTCCTCAGCATAAGTGGCCGCGATTTGGCATTCGAATGCGATGACCGGCCCCATCGTGGCGAGCCAAAGAGCCAGCGTGGCAGCGCCAGCCCATCCCCCCAAAGTGCGGCCAACCCCGACATAGTCTCCACCGGCATAGGGAAAGGCCGAGCCCAGTTCGGCATAAACAAAGCCCCAAAGCAGCGCCGCGCCCAAACCCAGCAACGCAAGCAAGAAAGTGCCGGTACCGGCATGTACCAGGACGTCCCCGCCAACTCCATAGATGGAAAAAACAGGAGATAGGCAGGAGAGGGTCAACAGCCAGACCCCGAAGGGCGAAAGCTGGCGGTGCAGCGCGGACGAGACGAGAGGGGCACTCGAAATGTCCCCTGTTGACTCCACGTTGCTCTATTCCTCTCGTTGGTCGGCCCTAAAGGAGCTTTTGTGATGCGTCCATGCTCAGTAGCAGGTATTTTATGAAATGTCCGCTTTGCGCCAAAAACGGACATTAGAGACAACCGTGTTTCAGCACCGATGCCGGCAGCTATATCGCAACCTGGTAGTCGAGTGCCTCTCCGCTGCTGTTATCTTGCATCCAGTAGTATTGGGATAGATATGCCGAACTGGTAGTCGGGCGCATCGGGCGTAACGCCGATCCCTGCCCTTATCCGCAGATAGGCTCCCGACCAGAGGGCTGTGGAGGCGGACATGCTGAATGTCGACGAGAGAATGTCGGTGCCCGGCTGCCGTTGCCCGGCGATCTTGTATTCGCTCTCGTAAACCTGATCCATCGAAAAGGTCAGTGCCGACTCGGGGCTGAGTGCCAGCGCGGTGCCAAAGGACAGACCCGCAGCATCTCCAAGAGCAAAATTCCCACCATTGGCGAAAGCTGGCGTTCCGCTGCCATAATAATGCGTGTATCCGGTGTTCGCGAAAAAGACGACGGGATCGCGCTGCCAGGAAGCGGACAGTGACGCGCTCACGCCGGCGTTTCCGTATCCCGTGAATACGCCGTTGTCGCTCGCCGAGCCCGTCCCCGTGATCCACGTCACACGCCCGATTACCTTGGTCTGTGACGAACCGCTGCGGTAGAGGGTCTTGGCCAACCCCACCTGCAGATCGCCGAAGCCTGAGCCCCATGAATCGCTATGGGATTGAGCCGCACCTGCGATCGCGCTAGTGGCGGACTGGTCGACTAGGCCATAGGGCGCGAAAATCTCCAGCTGGGCATCATATGGCAGCCCGACACTCACCCCCAGGCTCCAGTCGAAGAGATTGCGGGCCACTCGGCGTGAGCCCAGGAATGTTCCTGTACTTGTCGTGACGAACGCTGGAAATTCCTCATGCGCTGTCTGAAACGAAAAAGCTGGAGTGAACTCCAGATATCCCGGCCTCAGCAATGAAACGCCTTCTTGGACCAAAACCCGTTCCAGGGCGCGCTCCGCGGCGATTTCGTCGACGTCCAATCCGCCGCGGGCTCCGGGGCTGGTGCCGCCCGCCTGCGCGGTTTGGGCGCCCGATTGCGAGGGCGACGGAGATTGCGGAGAAGCCGGCGTGGGCTTTGCGGAATGCGCGGCATCGCGCTGCTCTTCCAGCGCTTTCACCCTGTGCTGCAGGTCGATGATGGCTGCATCCCGCCTAGCGAGTTCTTCCTTTAACAGCCGGACGGCTGGCGTGTCCGCGGACTGGGCGTGTGCGATTCCGGTTTGAAGCGCGAGGAAGGCCGCAGCCAGCGCCATGCGGTACCGAAACAGCCGCGACCTTCGCAGGGAGGCGATATATGTCATGTGGGTTGCCTTGTCGTGTTTGTCAGTGCAGCACAAGAAAGTCGGCCGCAGTTGCTGAGAGTTGGTTGGGCGGGATAAGCCCATCGCGACGCCGCACCATGAAGGCAACATGGCCAAGGCCGGCATAGTCTATCCAGGAGGCCAAAAACTGTTCGAGCGACATGGTGCGGTTGCCATATGCCGGATCGGCGAGCAGAACCGTGTTGCCCGATGCAGCCCGGAAGACCACGAAATGGTTGTACCCCTTCAGCCGGATCGGCACGATCGCCGGCGCCCTTTCCACCAGATCGGCAAATTCAAGATTGCTGAGCCCCTCGCCGAGATAGCCCCGGCGTTCGGCGAAGTTTTTCATGTCGAGCAAAGAAAAGCCCTGCTGCATCATCACCAGTTCGGGGTCGGCCACATATTCATCCCGGCTGATGAGGCCGAGGGCGACCTCGCGTTCGGTCACCGGATCGCCATGCTGGTAGCGCAGGATGGTCGCAAGGGCTGCCGCGCCACAACTGAGATCGAACTGTTGAAGCACGACATTCTCGCGCCGCAATTCGATCAGGGAACGGACCGGGCCGGCCGGCTGCGCGGCCGCTGGCAGGCAAAAAGACATGGCGAGAGCGGCAGCCGCTGTCACAAGGCGCATGGCCGTCCACGCCGGAACATGTATCGGAACGATCCGGGCATCGAGCAAGACAATGGGAAGGAGCGGCTTCGCTCCTTCCCATCTGTCCCTGGTTAAAGATTACTGGCCCGGTGTCACGCCTGCCGGCAGATCGCCGTTAGCGATCTTGTACGCATTGTTGATGGCGCCATTGTCGCCAGCACGCGTCGGCGCGATATCACCCCATGCCTCTCCACCATTGGCGTGGATCCAGGCCGCACGATCCTGGCCGAAGCCTCCCGGGTTTGCGGGCTGTGTGCCAGCAAACACGGTGTCCAGTTGTTTGTCGGTCATCATCGCCGGTCCGGCGAAAGCGGACGTGGCGACAAGCAGCCCAGCGCTGACCAATAAAGCAATTTTCATGGTCCAATCCTCCTTGAATGATTTTGTTTTTATGAGTTCGCCCCCAGAACGGGTCCGAAACGATCCCACCGTACAGCAGTCGCCGCTAGTTAAAAAGCCGCGAATTTGATTAACCACTTATAGAACCGATGACACCTTTTTGGTCGCGGTACCCAGAACGGGGTGCAAAAGACCGGTCCCCATCGCCGCCACAACCCAGCAGAGCATTGCGATCACGACACACCTCCGTCTTACGGCGCGATTGATTATCATATGCGCAAATTGGCGCGATGCTCGCACCACCTTCGGCCGCGGTGCGGACCCGATTATGGGGGTCTGTTTCATCTCACAGACGCCCATTGGGAATGTCCGCTTTGGGTCAAAAGCGGCCTTCCATCCGAAAGGAGCCCCATGTCTGCTCTGCGCCAATAGCGGACATTCCCAGTCCGGTCGTTCAGATCACCGGCCTAGTCGACGGTCAAAGGCAAATCACGCTCTCGAACCCAAGTCAGATAAGGTTCTGGATTGAACTGGTCCGCTCGGCGCCGTGGAGATGGGGAGGTAGCTACAAATGGACTCATGGAAATCGGCTGGTGTCATTGCCGCTCCCGTTGCCAAGGTTCTTGATCGCTTCGGCGCGGGGAGTATGTAAGGGCATGCACAGAGATGGGGTGGAGGTGTGCTTCATCGGCGTGGGTTGAACACCGATTTGCGCTGCCTGCCGCAACGAGAGCGCTCGGTTGAGGTCGAGAGCCCATCGCGCTTGCCGGGCCCTCTTCATGGCACTGCGCAGTTGCCAGTCTAGCGTCGCGGAAGCATTCGGGTGATCTTCCAGCGTCCGCAGATCGGCCCAGGCCTGTAGTTCTCCGTCCAGCGCGTTGTCGTGTGTTGCGAACGCTCCATAAAGGTTGGCGTAAACCTCCTGCTCCGCCGCATCAAACAGGGTGAGAGCGCCCGACTGAAGTGCTGCCTTGTAACGACCGTCGGCCATGTGGCCTGCCACAGGCTGACCGATCCACAGCACCTCCTGGGGTAGTTTGCCAGCGGACGAGGCTGCGATCAGACCATCCACCTCGGTCATCCTTCTTGCCTGACAGGCTTCCGTGTCCTCGCGCCAATTCATCAAGCCAAGATTTTGAGCGATCTCGGCCCGGATGTTGGCACGGGCCTCGGCGGCGCGGCTGCGATTGTGGAGCGTCTGCGCTGTTTGCTCAGCAGCCAGTGCAATCAGCACGCCCAACGTGATGGTACCGAGTTCGACCAGAAATTCGCGCCAATTGTGAGATGGCTTGGGCTTGTGGATTTCCATCGGCGGTTCCTCGGTGCTCGGCGCGGAAGTTTGTCCGGAGGTTGACGTATCAGTCACGGCGCACCGAAGTCAGGCAGATTCTTCAGCGCCTGCTCAGATACTGCGGGCGTTGGGGCAAACTGCGCTTGGCCGTAACGGGGCGGAACCGCGCCAATTGGGCTACATATCGCCGAAGTCTGATCAGGATTGACGCCAACGGCTGGCTTCATCAATGACACACTCTTCGCGTCGGCAATTTGATTCAGGTCGCTGCTGCTGAACGGTAGCTTCAGCACATAGGTACGTTCGATCAGCGTTAGGCTCTGTGAGGCATAGCTTCGATTGACAGCGCGGGCGAGACTGAGCGCTTTGCGAAGATCGGCTTCCGACGCCGGATCGAGCCGACGGCCGGGCCCGACCATTGGGTACAGCTCGCTCCAGGCCTGCAAGTTGAGCAAACTGGTACTTTCCATCCGCACTACAAGTTGATAGAGGCTGCCCAGATTCGCCAGGTGTTGGCGGGGAAAATGGGCTGCGGTCTCAGCCGCCACGACGCTGTCCCATGCGCCGCTCCGCCACGTCCTCAGCGGTGGCTGGCCGATAACTCCGACGGGGGGAAGTTGTCCACTGCGAGAGGCTGTATCAACAATGTCGATTAACTCATCAAGGCGCCGCTCGATACAACCTTGTGTTCGCAGTCGAATGATTGCTCCCGCCACATTCTGCGCCATTTCGGTGGCGATTGCTCCGCGGGCCTGGGCGACTTGGTCACGCCAGCGCCACCATTCCTCCCCTTGCTGCGCCGCCAGCGCGACACCGACACCCAGCACGACGATAACGAAATCGGTCAGAATGACGCGCCACGCGGGCCAGGATTTGTGCTTGTTCCCCGCGGGGCCGGATTCGGCCTCTTCCTTTACCTCAGACACTCAGCCCCCACAGCCTTGATATTTTGGGACATTGAGACAGATGGGAACTTTGCTGGCAACCGAGCCACGCAGTTGAGGAATTGTCCAAAAGATTCAGCGGGATGGGGTCTGTGCGCAAGCCGAGGTTTGCTGGGCCTGTCGCCGGGCAACGGCCAAGAGCCTCGAAAACTGATCACCGACCGTCGAATGTCCGCTTTGGGTCAGAAGCGGTCATTCGTCCCAACCAGCCCAACGTCCGCTTCGCGCCAAAAGCGGACATTACTTTACGCGATCCCCGCCCTCGCGTTGGCCTCATCGCGGACTGGACAGACAATCGCAGAACGTCGCCCGCTTAGCCCGACACATCGGGCACAATCTGATCCATTTCCACCGCCTGGCTATGGGAGAGATGCTTTGAGCAGGAGCTATCCAATTGCATTACCGTCGGCGACTATATTGATCTCGTACGAGGGCGACTGCTCACTAATGTCATCGAGCTAAATTATCGTTTAGAAATTGTCCAAGAACTTCGACGCGCTTTGGTATTGGTCCCTCGGGCGTTATCCAATAGACAGCACCGAGCGGGATAGACCAATCAGGCAACAGTCGCTCGAGCAGACCGCATTGGAGTGCATCGCGTACAAAAAAGTCCGGTTGGATGCCGAGGCCGGTTCCAGCGATCAGCGCCGGCAAAATCGCATCGCCATTGTTCACGCGAAGCGGGCCCGATGGCCACACACTTGCAGTTTTGCCGTTTTTGGTGAAGCGCCAGACTTCGCTTGTCAATCTCAAGCTGTAGCTTATGCAACGGTGCTTCGCGAGGTCGCGCGGGTGCTTCGGTCTGCCATATTTATCAAGGTAAGTTGGCGCACCGACGAGGTAGCGTGGCATATCGAACCATCGCTGCGCAATGAGCGAGGCACCGGGCTCAACGGCAATGCGGATTGCAGCGTGGAAACTGTCCCCGATTACATCTGTTCTCGCATCACTTAGATGCAAATCTATCGACACCTCCGGAAAGTTAGAAAGAAACTCTGGAAGCAGAGGCGCCACTCGCAATCTCCCAAAAGACATAGGAACCGCTAGGCGTACCAATCCCCGTACAGCCCTGGATTGAGCTCGTGCAATATCCTCGGCTTCTTCACCCTTGGCTAGGACATGTGCAGCCAGGTCCACAAGTTGCTGTCCGGCGTCCGTGAGCTCGAAGCGGCGAGCGTTCCGAATAATTAGCCGCGCGCCGAGACGTAACTCAATCCTACTAATCGCTTTTGACACCGTCGCCTGCGAGAGCCTCAACTGGGCCGCCGCATCGGCGAACGAACGACACTCTGCAACCTTCGCAAAAATTGCGAGCCCTTCAAGGTCTGGCAGCTCAGTCATGATTATAAATTTCGAAAGAAATGCTTTCGATAATTTCTATTTCTAAACCAGGGTTCTGTCCATAACGATACAGCTTCGAGATCATCATTAGCTGACGGGGCCAATGACTCATGCTTACGCCAATGGCGGATGATCGCATGGAAGCCCGCGGCCCTAATTCATTTGAGCCATTTCGAGTAGATCGCGCAAGCGGAGTTCCAGTCATTAGTTCGTATATGTCAGGAGCTTGCGGCCGACTTCCGGTTGTAAACCAAGGCACAAATTGCAATTGGGTGATGTCCTTCGGACCATTCCGAGTCTCAAAGGCGCGCAGATTGGTTGAACGCGGCAGTGAACCTGTTAATTTGGGAGGAAGGGCTTTTGATATCCTCTCCCATCTCCTTGAGCACCACGGACAGGTGGTAACTCATCGCGCGCTTTTGGAAGCAGCGTGGCCCGGTGTCAATGTAGGAGAGGGGAGCCTCCGCTTTCAAATTGCCGCGCTCCGGAAAGCCTTTCGAGAAGGTGAAGCCAACAGCAGCCACATAGTGAATGTCGCTGGCCGAGGTTATTGTTTTGTGACTCCAGTATCCCAGCAAGAGCAGGCCACACCTCCTCACGCGCACCCGCCGAGCATTCTGTCGAGTCTTGCAAAGCTCCTAGAGAGCGTCCAAACGGAGTTAGACGGTGACAGAGAGGTTGCCAAGGCGCATTTAGATTACGCCGTTTCCATTTTGAGAACCGAAATTGATCGCCGGGCGGCTGGCATTGGTTCCCACAACAACACCGAAGCATTAGCGGCCTAACAGATACGTCAGCTTAACGTGTTCGACACGCAATTGGACCGGCATTTCCGACATAGAGAAGTCAGCGCGCTCTTCAGACTTAGTGCGCTCAAACTCGCTAAGTTATTCAAATTAACTTATCGGCAATTCCCCCGCGCCTACACCATGCGCCGACGCTTTGAAAGAGCGTAAGACCACTCTCTGCCACCAATGCACCAAGTACCCGGATACATGGCGACGCGAGCGCACAGCCATTCATCACACGTCGATGGAAGAGAACTACACGATCTATGAGCAACTGTTTATAAGCATGATCTGACAAGATCGAACAAGAACATCCACACCGCTTAATCCCTTCGTTGGTAGGGTCCGCCGCTAACGGGATGGAGTTCGCCCTGATTATCTCCGCACCGACCGACTACCGCGACGGCGCCAAACGGCGCCTTCCCCGCTTCCTCTTCGACTACATCGATGGCGGCGCAGTCACCGAACTTACGATGAGGCAGAACATAGAGGAGCTTGCCTCGATCAATCTTCGCCAACGCGTGCTGCGCGGCGTTGGGACCCCCAGCCTTGAGACGGAAATCATGGGCCGGAAATGGGCTCTCCCGATTGCGCTTGGCCCTGTCGGTGCCACCGGCACATATGCACGGCGCGGCGAAGTCCAGGCGGCGCGCGCGGCATCGGCTGCAGGCATTCCGTATACTTTGTCAACCGTGTCGATTTGCCCGATTGAGGAAGTCGCTCGCGAGGCTGATGGCGAACTTTGGTCGCAGCTTTATGTTTTGAAAGATCGTGGATACATGCGCAGCGCACTGGAGCGGGCCTGGGCGGCGGGCATGAAGACCCTGGTCTTCACTGCGGACCTGCCGGTGCCCGGCTCACGCTATCGCGATGCCCATGCGGGTATGTCTGGTCCGGCGACTTGGTTGCGCCAACGGCTACAAGCAATGATGCACCCCCATTGGGCGCTCGATGTCGGAGTTTTCGGCCGTCCGCTCTCGTTCGGAAACATTCAGGCCTATACCCATCGCAAGATGTCCACGGACGAATTCGCGGACTGGATCGGTAAGAATTTCGATCCAACGATCGGGTTGAAAGATCTCGAATGGATTCGCAACGATTGGAAGGGAAAGTTGGTGATCAAGGGAGTAATCGACCCGGAAGACGCGCGTGACATTGTGCACTTCGGAGCCGATGGAATTGTCGTGTCCAACCATGGGGGCCGTCAGCTCGATGGCGCTATTCCGACCGCCCGTGCGCTGCCCCATGTGGTCGAAGCTGTGGGTGATAAGTTGACTGTGCTTGCGGATGGCGGCATTCGTTCGGGACACGACGTCATCCGAATGTTGGCGCTTGGCGCTAGGGGCGTTCTTCTAGGCCGCGCCTACATCTACGCGCTAGCAACGGCGGGCCAACGTGGCGTCGCTAACCTTCTGAAACTTCTCGCCAGTGACATGCGAGTCACCATGACATTGATTGGCGCCAATTCTGTGCACGAGATCACAAGCGAATGTCTTGCTATCGCGGAGCAGGAAATGATGGCGCAATCGAAGGCCCGCAAGACCGTTTCGGACATGCAACGAACGGCGCCATAGCCAGACATCGGACTCGGCGATGAGGAATTTCCGCTTTGGGTCGGAAGCGGTCATTCGCTTGGGTTGTCGTTTCGGTTATGCCCGTTTTGGCCGACGTTCCTGCTCAGAAAGCACAACGCAAGCCGCCAATCCGAATGTCCGCTTTGGGTCAGAAGCAGTCATTCAGGCTGTGCCCCCTTTGCGCCGCAAGCGGACATTCTGCTGACGGATTTTCAGTGCGGCGCTATCAGCAACACCGACGCAACACATTCCACCTAAGCCATTGAGAAATATAACTATCAGGAACACTCTGACTCTGGTTGTCTAGGTTCGAATCCTAGTCCCCCAGCCATCTCTTTTTCCGATTCCGATCAAGAGGTTGGCCAAGAAACTGACAATGCGATCGCGCTGAATTCGAGTTCGATCTGTTGCTAAAGGAAGCCTTTGATTCCCAAGGATTCCGATTCAGTGCTTTTTGTTCGAAGCAACACGGAAACAACACGTCCCGCCGCAGGTTTGTCTGCCTAGGATCAGATGGTGCAGTTGGCCAATGTCCGCTTCGCGCCAAAAGCGGACACTCATCGGCGACGAAGGCACCGAGCGCGCTAGTGAGATGACTGCACAGCATGAAACAGATGACCGCCCTGGCCCAGCACGAACAGTTCGAGCAAGCCATCGTGCCGCCGCGCGACCGCCATGTGCCCGCCCGGCCGATCCGGCATGGACGATGCCTGCGTGTTCCAAGCGGACCAGTCGATGGACGGCTGCTTCTGCGTCAAGAACGCGAGCGAAAATCCTGATGCAGATGGTCCCACGAGCGAAAGCAGATTGATGCAGCCGTCGAGACCCTGCACGAAGCTGGAATCGAGTCCTCCAATCGCGCCGGCCGGCAGGCCGAACCCTCCCCAGAATCCGCTCCAGGCGTCTGCATTGCTTTGCCAGCTATGCCAATAGGCGAGTCCGTTTCCCGAACTGACGAGCAATTCCAGCCGACGATCGGCATTGACCGCCAACTGGGCGGTGCCGAGGTCTATCTGGCCGCTCGGTGGCGTACCGATCGGCTGCCAGTCCTCCCAACCCGCATTCATGACACTTTGCCGGCGGACAAATGCCATGCCTTGGAATGTCGATGCGACAACGATGCGGTTGTCCAGATCGCGCGCCATAGCGACATTGGCAACGGCGAGCGTGCCGGATTGATTGAACGATACAAGCCCATTAAACCAGGTTTTAAAATCCCCCAACTGCCAAGTGTGAGACAGCAAGGGCGCACCCGTCGACAAATCGGCGGTGAAAAGCTCTATGCGGCTGTCTTCGTTGGCGATCGCCCACACACCTATCGGTTTGGCGGGCGGCGCCGATGGTGGAACGCGCGCCCAGCCCCCCCAATTGGCATTGCGCACGACCTGTCCGATCTGCCAGATACCTTTTGCTCCGACGGCAAATACCTGCAACGTGCCAGCGTGCCCCAAGGCCACCGACAATACCGGGACGGCGCTCGGCCCGACTGAAAGGCCATGATGGCCAGGCTGCAATTGATCCCCCGGGGGTAAACCGAAACTGGACCAGGGGCTCCAGGTGACGAAATCGTTCATTTGCCAGCTATGCCAAAGAGCGCCGTCGCTGCCGATGGCGAATACTTCTAGATGCCCATCGTCATTTTGGCCAAGCACGGGATCGGACTGAAACGTGACGGGCGCCGTGGCCTGCGAGAACGCGCCCCATTTCACAGCGGGGCATGTGGCGGCCGCGGCTGGCGCGGGCAACCCCAGGCCTGTCGCCAGAATTGTTGCCAGAACAAAGCTCACGACCCGAACGCTCTTCGTTTTCATTGCAAACCTCCAAAGTTCCGATCAGGATTTGAGTTCGCGAATAATGAAGATGTTGCTCCGAACGGTCGCCTTGATTCCATGATACCAGGAGAACGTCGCCACCAAGGGCAAGCCCAAAGCCAGTGGAAGCATGGAGATCCGCGTCATCTCAGACGATTGATCCGCTGCCACAGCCAGGACAAGGTCGCGTTCAAGTCCAACGCTGAAGCGGGCATTGCAAGGGTGACGGCAGCCGAAGTCGTCAGGGCGACAGGGAATCGGTTGACTTCAAGGGCAGTAGGCATAAGGCGGCGGCCCCGAATTGATCGCGCGTGCTTGGAGCTGCAACCGGTAATAGGCGAGGCGGTCAGCGGTCTTGGAATAGGTAGGGTCGGTTTGCCCCCAGAGATAGTCGGATGCGTCGGTATAAGTAAGTGTCGCTCCGGGATCGCCCTGGACCGACTTCCACTGCGCGACGGTCACTGGACCGGTGAAAAGTGAGGGATCGATTACCATTGTGTTGGCAATCCAGAGCCAGGACCATGGCCATCGGAGCAAGAGCGGACGAACCACGCAGAGCGTCGGCGCGACGTGCCAACCCCAATTGACGAAGCAAGAAGGATTGTTGCGGGTGGGCGTGTGAAGGCTTCCTTGAATCCACACCTTTCTTGGACTGAGGCCGCTCGCAATCATCAATCGGCACATCTCATGGGCGCGCGCCCAGCATCCATCGTCGGGATAGAGGAAGGGGATGCAGGGCGCGGGGACGGTGAGCGGCGCACAAGTGGTGGCGCTCATCGCGTTGAATGACTGTTGCGCGTGGCTGGATGAGATGCAACCGCGGACCCACCATCTCCAAGGCCAGATCGGCCAGCGAAGCCAACGGATGAGCCATTCCCAATCGGGGACGGGCCGCGGTCGCGGCCAAGGAAAGTTTGGAAATGGCCCGTCACCCGGGCCTGGCTCAAAAAAACGGATGTCGATGACCTCGCCGCGCTCGTCATTGGTGAGGATCAGCGGCCGCAGGGATCGGACGGCTTCACGCAGTATTTCGGAAAGCGGCCCGAACCGTTCCCCGCCCTTCCTGAGCAGGAAGCGCATTTGTGAAGAGTCGAGCTGGAATTCAAAGCCCTGCTCTATCTCGCGCATTTCTCCGGCGCGTCCAACCTCCGGGATCCGCAACATCTTTATGATGTGACTGTCAGGATCGACCTCGAGATAGACGGGTAAGCGAAGGCGCTCGAGCCCGGAAAGGATCTGCGCATAAGATGTCGATCTCTCATTGGCGGCTTGCAGACGGACACGCCGGCCCTCGTCGAGTGCGACCTCCAAATCCTGTGAACGCGCAGCCTCTGCTGGATCCTGATCCGCTGGCACATCAAGACGGACGTGTCTGGAAACGATTACTTCGGGAGTTGCCATGGCCGCGAGCACCTTTCCCGCCTATTCACCAACCCAGCATGACGCGACAATTAGTCAGTGCAAGGCCCAACTGGAAATCATTGAATTCGCGACGAAAAACGCGCGCGCATGTCCGCTTTGGATCAAAAGCGGGCGTTCAGCCTATGCCCCCTTGAGCAGCAAGCGGACATGCTGCTGGCGGGCTATCAGTGCAGCGCCACAGCAACATCGGTGCAACACATCCCACTTAGGCCATTGAGAAATATGATTATCAGGAACACTCTGACTCTGGTTGTCTAGGTTCGAATCCTAGTCCCCCAGCCATCTCTTTTTCCGAGTCGGATCAAGAAGTTGGCCATAACCCGCCCAGCTGGAGGCCCGCTTATTGCAACAAGCTCGGCGGCATCCGGACAAATCTTCTTTGATCAGAATCCTCCAAAGAGACTGTGCTCTCCGGTCAGATCACTTATCAGCATCACTTTCACCGCCAGCTTGTCGGTGGCGGAGGTCAATCCGAAACCCAAGCCCGCTTCGATGGAAATGGGATCGCCCGTATAGTCCACTACGCCCCATAACTGATGCGACTGCTGGTTTGCCGGCAGGAAACCGCGCAGCTCACCGAAATCGGCATACTCCTCGGCCGCCACCGTCCAGCTGTCGTTGATCTTGTAATCCAGCCGGGTCGCGGGCACGAATTCCAGCCGTGAGAATCCGGCATAGTTATTGTCCAGAATAGGATTGAAGGTGAAACTCCAGCGCCGGTCTTTCCCGAAACGCCAGCCGATGATGGGGCGGATCTCGCCGGTGTTCACCTGCGTATCCCAGGTCTTTTCATTCCAGCTGAATTCGAAATTCACGCCGTAATAGAAATCCTTGTCGGCATTGTCAGGTTGGACGAACAGCGCGCGCAGCTTGAAGCCGTTATAGGTCCAGCTCTGGTTGCTGGAATGGGTAAAGAGCGGCAGATAAAGCCCCGCCTCGAACCAAGGCGTCACGCCCAGGGCCCATTCCGTCACGCTGCTATACGTATGATTGTCGACCAGACCACCGGAGAAATCCGGTGCCTTGAGACCATCGAAAGCATAGTTGTTGTGCCAGGTCAGGCCGGCTTCTCCAACCGGCATGATTTCACCGGTATAGACCTGGATTTCATCCGTTACCGCAAAAGCCGGCGTACTGAAAATTGCGGGATCAGTAAGAAAAAGAAAAATACCGCCAGCTATTGGCCTCAACAGTCCAATATTGGGGCAGGTTCGCAGAAACACACTTTGCCGCGTTTAAAAATGTGTCTCTAGCGAGAATTGAACATCGGCAGGTTGACCGGCCGCGAGCAGGTTGGCTGATGTTGCCGCCCAGTAACGCCGGTTACCGATGTTGCGGGCATTGAGCCGGAAAGTGAGCGGATATGCGAACGCGTCGGTGGAGTAGGACGCACCCAGATCGATCAGGGCATAGTCGCTGACCCTCGCTTCGTTCAGCGGGTTGATGTAGCGCGCGCCGACATAATAGAGGCCGGCATTGACGGCGAGACCCTCCAGATCTGTGAACAGCCCGCCCAGCTTGTACTGGGCAAACACCGAACCATAGGACTTGGCGGTGTTGTCGACATTCAGCCCGACCAGAGTCGGCGTGAATGTCTTGCAGCCGCCGCCAAGCGTACCGGCCGGAGTGCCGGGCCCGCAGGTTGGCGTACCGCTGACCACCTTGGCCATCAGGATCATGCCGCTGACCGCAACTGAAAAATCATCGGTGATGTCGCCGGTCACGCTGGCCTCAATGCCATCGAACTTGGCGCGGCCGTTCAAGCCATAATTGTTATTGCCGTCAACCACCGCATTGCCGCGGCCGATGTTGAAGTAGGACACCTGCGCCAGCATGCCTTTCCAAGGCTGGTACTTCACGCCGGCTTCGCGCTCAAAACTGGGGGTCGGCGCCGGCTGGAACGGAAAGTTGGACGCCGTGGAAGGCGCCGCGGGCGTGGTTTCCAACGCTTCGATGTAGCTGGCGTAGATGCTCAGCTGATCGTCGCCCAGGGGCTTTATCACCGCGCTGCCGGCGGTGCTGGTCGGAGCGGCGTGGAAGGTCTGCGACTGGGTGGGCTTTATGATGTTCTCGTGGTAATTGCCGAGACGGACACCGCCCAGCAATTCAAAATACTGGGTCGCTTCGATGCGATCGAAAAAGTAATAACCCATATCGTCAATGCGCGTGACGTTGCCCGCAAAGGTGGGCGTCGCCTGCCGCACCATCAGCGGCGCGAAAGTCGGATTGAGGAAATTGACCGTCACGCCGTTGACCGAGGTGATACCGGTCTGGCAGGTCGCGGTATAAACGCCGCCTGCGCAGGCTGTGGTGGGGGCATTTACGGCAAAAGAGTCCCGGATATTGTCCGACCAGCCTATCGAAACATTGTGCACCAGCATCCAGGTGGCAACCTTGCCATCCACTTGCAGGCGGGCATTGCGGTTTTCGCTCTGCTGGATGGAATAGGCGAACTGCTCCGTGCCTGTGCCGGCATTCACGTCGATGGGCTGGAGGGTGGTGAAGATGCGGCGGCGGTCGAACTTGGAATCACCCACATCCGCGGTCAGAGCCCAGGCATCCGTAATGTTCCACACATTGTGAGACAGGACATTGGTTTCCTCGCCGCGATACTGGTTCCAGTAAGGCCCGAAGTTGTTCTTTGGATCGATGGCATGGACATTCGGCAGCGCGATCGAGGGATAGGGCGTGGCGAGCGTTGGCGTCGGAACGGTCGCGAAGCGGAAAATCGTCGGCTCCGGCAGGCTTTTGTACATATGCTCGAGATCGAGCTGCAGCGTGACGCTCTGGATCGGGCTGTAGTCGAACGCGCCCGAAAGCAATGAGCGAGTACCCACCACGCCCTTGATGCCCGGATTGACGCCGGTATAAAGCGCGTTGACGCGATAACCGAAGCCGCCATTGGTGGTGCCGCCGACATCGACATGACCGCCAAGTGCGCCATATTCGTTGCCGAATCCGTCCACCTCGATCATCGTGTCGGCGGTCGGCCGCTTCATTGTCAAATTGACCACGCCGGCGGGCGAGGCAAAGCCGTAATACAGCGCCGAGGCGCCTTTCATCAATTCGACGCGTTCCTTGTCCTCGGTCGGCATGTCCATCAGGTTGATGACCGGCAGGCTGCCGTCCATGCGATAGGCATTGCGGTTGTCGAGCGCGATGCCGCGCACCGACTGGCCCGAGGTGACGACCGTTGTTGTCTGGGAGTTGTTGACGCCGGCGATATTGCGCAGAGCGTCATTGAGGTTCTGAGCCTGTTGCGCCTGCAGGAGGTCGCGGGGCAACACCTGGATAGTCATCGGGGTGTCAATCAGCTTGGCGCCGCGGAAGCTGCCGACCTGGGTCACGTCGGTGCCAAAGCCTTTGACTCCGGTAACCGTCACTGTCTCGAGCTGCATGTTGTCCGCGGTTTCCTGCGCCAACGCAGATCCCACGAACAGCACCAGCGAGAGGGAGCTTGTCGATGCGAGCGCCCAGCGGGCCCTATTACGAATAGCCATCTTGTTCCCCTGATTCCCCGAAATGTCTGACGCCCCCGACCGGACGCAGCCAAAATGTATTATCGGAAAAAGAAAAATGAAATTGATTTCTGGAGATGTAAAATACCTTTCTAGCCACAGTGACATATTTGTTCTGCCCAAAGGGCAGGCAAACCCTAGGAAAATAGCTGCGGCGTCGCCGCTAGCAGGGCCTGGGTATAGGAATGCTGCGGAGCAGCAAAAACCGTTTGCGTTTCACCGGCTTCCACGATGCACCCCTCCGACATCACCGCGACCCGGTCCGCGATTTCGCCGACGACCGCCAGGTCGTGGGTGATGAACAAGCAGGCAAAACCGTATTGATCCTGCAGCTTTTGAAGCAGCGAAAGCACCTGGCGCTGGATTGTCGCATCCAGCGCCGAAACGGGTTCGTCCGCCACAACAAGTCTCGGCCATGAGACGATGGCGCGCGCAATCGCCACCCGCTGGCGCTGGCCGCCGGAAATCTGGTGCGCGAACCGATCTGCAAAACCCGGCAGCCCTACTTCGGACAGCATTTTCTCCACCCGCAGCCTGCGAGCAAAGGTGGAAATCGGTTCGTGGCGCAGCGGGGCGCCGACGATCTCGCCGATTTTCAGCCGTGGATCGAGCGAGGAGAAAGGATCTTGAAACACCAGCTGCGCCGTGCGGCGGAATTTCCTCATGTCGGCCGCGTTCATCCGCGCAATATCAAGACCGTCGAATTTGATCGCCCCGGCCGAGAGCGCCTTGAGTCCCAGCACCGCCCGGCCCAACGTGGTCTTGCCCGAACCGCTGGCCCCGACAAGCGCCACGGTCTCGCCAGCCCCTACCGTCAGGCTTACCTCACGCACGACGGGTTTCGGGGCGCCGCCGAACAGCCAGCCGACGCGGCCCTCATAGCAGAGCGATGCATTTTCCACCGAAAGCAGCGGCGGCCGGTCGATGCCGCGATCCGCTTTTCCTCCCTGGAACTTCGGCAGGGAGTCGATCAGCTTGCGGGTATAAGGATCGGAAGGCGCCCGCAGGACCTGGGCGGTTTCGCCCTTCTCCACCAGCTTGCCCTTTTCCACCACCACCATGCGCTGTGTATAGCGCGCCACCAGCCTCAGATCATGGGTGATCAGCAGCACCGCCACGCCCTCGTCGCGGGCCAGTTCGGTCATGACCTCCATGACATCGCGCTGACTGAGCATATCCAGCGCCGTGGTGGGTTCGTCGGCGACCAGCAGCTTGGGCCTCAGCAGCATCACCGAGGCCAGCATGATACGCTGGCGCATGCCGCCGGAAAATTCATGGGGATAGGCGGCGAGACGTTTTTCAGGCTCACTGATCCGCACCCGCCGCAGCATTTCGATGATGCGGTCACGGCGTTCGCTGCGGTCATAGTCGCGATGCAGCGCCAGGCCTTCCTCGAGCTGGCGGCCGATGGTGAGCGCCGGATTGAGTGACACCATGGGTTCCTGAAACACCATGCCGACTTCACCGCCGCGCACCTGCCGCATCTGGCGGGCGGACAGTGTGGTGAGCTCGCGCCCGGAAAGCCGGATACTGCCGCCGCCGCGCCGCGTGCCCGGGGGCAACAGATCCAGAATGGCGCGGGCCGCCATGGTCTTTCCGCTGCCGGATTCGCCCACCACCGAGACGAATTCCCCCGGCATAATATCCATGGAAAAGTCCTGCAGCAGGACACGGCCCGGTGCGCCATCGCGGGGCGCGGTTTCGACACAAAGATTGGCGATGGCCAAGAGCGGGGTGCGCGTCATTGCCGCCCTCGCGGATCCAGATAGTCGCGCAGGGCGTCGCCCAGCAGGTTCACGCCCAGCAGGGTGAGCATGATGCAGAAGCCCGGCGCCAGGCTCAGCCAGCTCGCCTCTTCCATGTAGGGCCGTGCATCGGACAACATGTTGCCCCAGGTGGGCGCGGGCGGCGGCACGCCGACCCCCAGAAAACTGAGTGCGCTTTCCGACAGCACGGCCCAGCCGAAAAGGCTTGTCGCCAGCACCATCACGGCGGGCAGCGCATTGGGCAGCACATGACGCAGGATGGTGTAGAGCCGCGCGTCGCCAGCCACACGCGAGGCCTCGATATATTCGCGTTCGCGAATGGACAAGGCGGCGCTGCGCACCACTCGCGTCACCGACGGCAGATAAGCGATCGACAGGGCCAAGACAATGCTGGATTTGTTCGAACCCAACACCGCGATCAGAGCCAGCGCCAAGAGGATGCCGGGAAAGGCCAGCACGGCGTCGCAGGCCGTCATGATGGCGCGATCGATCCAGCCGCGCAGAAACCCGGCGCAAAGTCCCAGCATCGTGCCCAGCGCGATGACCAGCGCGACGGTGCCCAGCGCGATCGAAAAGGAAATGCGTGCACCCAGCATGGCGCGGCTTAGGACATCACGGCCGAACTGGTCCGATCCCAGCCAGTGCGCGGCGGATGGCGGCGTGAAGGGATGCGCCAGATCGATCGCGATGGGATCATAGGGCGTCCAGAAGGCGCCCAGCAGGATGATCAGCAGCAGCCACCCCACCAGCGCAAGACCCAGCAGGGCATTCCAATGCAGGCGGCGCAGGCGGATCATTGCGCCGTCACCCGCGGATCGAAGATGGGGTACAGCATGTCGACCACCAGATTCACGACGACATAGATGACCGCCGTGAACAACAGGCATCCCTGCACCACCGGATAATCGCGTGCCAGGACCGAATCGACCATTAACCGCCCCAGGCCCGGCAGGGTGAATACTGTCTCGATCACCGCGATGCCGCCCAGCAGATGACCCAGCGACAGTCCCACCAGCGTCAAGGTCGGCGCGAAGGCGTTGGGGAAGACATGCCGCGCCAGCACAGTGCGTTCCCGCAGGCCTTTGGCGCGGGCATGGGTGACATATTCCTGGTTGAGAACGTCGATGGCGCTGGCGCGCATCATGCGCGTCAGCACGCCGCTCTCGGTGATGGTGAGGGTGACGATAGGCAGAATTAGAAACAATAGCGCGGCGCCTGCGCTATCGGAGAATGGCACATACCCCACCACCGGCAGCCAACCCAGCTTGAGACCAAAAACCAATAGCAAGACCAAGCCAAGCCAGAAGCTCGGCACCGCCAGAACGATCGTCGCCCCGCCCACCACCGCAAGATCGAGCCGGCTGTTGCGCCGCCAGGCCGCGATCATTCCCAGCGATACGGCGATCAGGGTCGCCAACGAAACCGCGGCCAGTACGATCACGGCGGTCAGCTGAAACCGCTCCACAATCAGCCGCGCCACCGGTTCGCCCGTGGCAATGGAGATACCGAAGTCGCCGTGCAGCACGCGGCCCGCCCAAGCGAAGAACTGTACTGGGAGCGGCCGGTCCAGTCCCATCTGGTGATGCAGGCTGGCGATGGACGCCGGGTCCGCATCCGGCCCCATCATCACTTCCGCCGGATCGCCCGGGATCAGGCGGATGAGTCCGAAAACAATAACGCTCACCAGCAGCAGTGTCGGGATGGTCAACAGAAGGCGGCGGAAAATATAGGCGATCATTGGATTCCCACATTCCACAGGCGCTGCTGCGCCGCGGGCCAGGGCTTGTAGCCGTGAATATTGGCCCGCACCCCGCCGATGCGCCGAGAGTTGAACAGCACGATGGCCGGCACGTCCGCCAGGAAGGCGGCATTCAAGCGGTCGAAGGCGGCCTGGCGTGCCGCCGGATCGGCGGCCTCCAGCGTTTGCTGGTAGAGCGCCCGTGACTCTTCACTGTCCCATACCTTGCGCGCGTCCTTGGTCTTGTCGCCGATCAGAAGATCGAAATTGAAGGACGGGTCCATCTTGGCGGAAAAGGCGAACGCCATGGCCTGGTATTTTCCGCCGGAGTAGAGGGACACCTGCGTCGCCCAGTCCACCGTCTGTATCTGAAAATTGATGCCAGCCTCTGCGGCCATCGCTTGCACCAACACCGCGGCATCGAACATCTGTGGATAGCGGCGATTGGTGGTCAGGATGATCGGCTGGCCTTTGTAACCGCTGGCCGCCGCCAGACGCCGCGCCTGCGCGATATCGGGCTTGGTCATCATCGATTCCGCCGGGCCGTAAAAAGGACTGGCGACGGGCACGGGCGAGGCGTTCGCCAAGGCCGTGCCGTTGGTCGCGGCGCGCGCCAGACCGGACCTGTCGATGGTCAAGGCGATAGCCCGGCGCATGCGCGCATCCTTCAATACCCGATCGCCGGTCTGCAGCAGTATCGGATAGAAATCCAGCGTGGGGGCGCCCATGAGCCGGATGGCGGGATCGCGGCGCACGATCCCCAGCTGGTTGGAATCCAGCGCATCCATCAGGTCCAAATTGCCGCGCATCAGCGCCGCCGCCGCCGCGGAGGAATCGGGAATGATCAGGAAGCGGATGCGATCGACCAGGGCATGCTTGCCGCCGGCATTGCCATCGCCGGGTCCCGGCAGCGCCGCATAATGGGGGAAACGCAGCAACTCCAGATAATTGCCGTGCCGCCAGCCGCCCAGCATGAACGGACCGGTGCCGACAGGCCCGATCCAGTTGACGCCATCCGCCGCCACCGAAGCGCGCTGCAAGATGCCGGTGCCGCCACAATCGGCGCGCGACAAGGTCTTGAGAAACAGCGGCGCCGGGCGGTCCAGCGCGATCCGGACGGTCATTTTGTCCGGCGCGGTGATCGAAAGGACGTTGGCGATGGTGCCATGCAGTGCCGACAGGCAACGCCAGTGATTGGCGGGCTCCATATACCAATGGAACGACCATAGAACGTCATCGGCTGTCAGCGGTGCGCCATTGTGAAAACGAACACCGTCGCGCAGCGCGAAGGTATAGACCTTTCCGTCCTGCGACATGCTCCAGCTTTTCGCCAGCATCGGGCCGACCGAACCATCCTCACGGGAGGCGACCAGGCCTTCAACGATGTGGAGCAGCACGGCGTCGGTATTTTCGTCGCGCCGCATGCCGGGCATGGTGGAAACGATATCGGCGTTCAGCCGCGTCCGCAGCAGCGTTTCCGCCCGGGCATGCGCGGCGGGAAGCATCGCGGCAAGCAGCAGGCCGATTGCCGTCACCGCCTTGCGCGCGTCCCCGCCCCACATCACGGACCGCCCATGACCGGCCTGGCCGATCCGCCGTTTCGCCGCCGCAGGATTCGCAGGATCCAAAGAATATATCCGCTGATCGCCATGGTGGTCAGCGCCAGCGCCGCGGACCAGGACAGCAGCCGCCCCGGCAGGCCCAGCCACTCGCCGGAATGAACCGGCAACGACCAATCGAAGACGTTGTCGCCGGCGCCGTTGCGCGTCTGGTCGTCCATCGCCAGAACGTTCGCGGAGCAGGCGTCGAGCCAGACATGGTCGGTAGCGCGCGGCGGATAGGTCATGCGCGACTGAAAATATACCGCGACAATACGGCCCTTGGCCTGGAATCGCACACTTTTGATCGCCTGACCGGGGCGGCGGCTTTGCGCCACGGCGATATCGTCGTCCACGGCCCTAGGTTCGGCGCAGGCCTTTTTCGGCACCTTCACCTCCTCGCCGGAGATGGGCAAGACCAAGCCCACCAGCGGCTTGGTCCAGGGTTCCCATGCCATGGTGAGCCCGATCGTCGCCATCATGATGAGATATAGCGCATAAACCACGCCCACGGCGCGATGCAGTTCGCGTGTGATCCGGCCCCTGGTCAGCTGCGGCCGCACGGTCTGCCCCAGCGTCTTGCCGAACCGCCCGCGCAAGGGCCACCAATAGAACAGACCGGACAGGGCGAGCAGCACCAGCGACAGGCCGACAAAACCGACCGCGCGCTGCCCGAATTCGCCGGCCATCATGCGTTCGTGAATCTGATAGGCCGCCTCGACCGGCCAGGACCAAATGCCCTTGGCCCGCGTTACGCGCCCGGACTGGTCCACCGCCGCAATCGAAAGCGCACCGGATTTGCTATCGTTCAGCCGCAGGATATAGGCGTCGTCCGCGGCGCGTGGATAGTCCACCCGCGTCACGCGCGCACCGGGCAGCGCGCTCTCCGCCGCCTTGATGACATCGTTCAGCAGCGGCCGCACCGCGCGGGGCGTAACAGTCAGCACGCCGGGGTGAAGCGTGCGATTGAGCTCATAGCGAAAGGCTATCAGGCTGCCGGTCAGCCCCTGGGACATCAGGAAAAGACCCGCAACCAGCGCCAACCAGCGATGCACCGCCAGGATTTTCGGTTTGGCGCGCGTCAGGGCGGTCGGGGGCACAGCTTTTCCTTGGCATGGCCAGCTTGCGGCCCTAGCATACAAAATTGTATTTATCGCACACAAAAGTCAATCCTCTTGTAAAGACCCGACCGGGCGTTTATGCAGCCGGTCTCTTCGCGAAAGGCAGACATGGACATTCTTGTTCTTCCCGGGGACGGCATCGGACCGGAAATAACCGATGCGACGCTGACGGTGCTGGACGCCGCCAGCCGCGCCTTCGCGTTGAACCTGGTGTTTGAACGGCACGATATCGGTTTTGCCAGCCTGAAAAGCCTGGGCACGACAATGCCCGACGCCATATTGAAGCGTGTGCCCCAGGCCGGCGGCACCATCTTGGGGCCGGTGTCGCACTATGAATATCCGCCGCCGGCGCAGGGCGGCCTCAATCCCTCCAGCGTGCTGCGCAAGACCTTCGATCTTTATGCCAACGTCCGGCCTTGTCGCAGCCGGCCTGGCCTGTCGATCCTCAAAAAGCCGATGGACCTGGTGGTCGTGCGCGAAAATACCGAAGGCTTCTATTCCGACCGCAACATGTTCGCCGGCAGCGGCGAGTTCATGCCTGACGAGGATAGCGCCTTTTCCTTGCGCAAGGTCACCGCGAAAGCTTCCGCCCGCATCGCGCGCGCGGCTTTCGAACTGGCGCGCGGGCGCCGGAAGAAAGTCACCGCCGTTCACAAGGCCAATGTCGTGAAATTGTCGGACGGGTTGTTCCTGCGGGAAGTGCGCCGGATCGCGGGCGATTATCCCGATGTGGCGCTGGACGAAGTGATCGTCGACGCCGCCGCCGCGCTCCTGGTTCGCGCGCCCGAGCGGTTCGACGTCATCGTCACGACCAACATGTTCGGCGATATTCTGTCGGACGAAGCGAGCGAACTGTCGGGCAGCCTGGGCCTGGGGGGCTCGATCAATGCCAGCGATACGCTGTGCGTGGCCCAGGCACAGCATGGTTCGGCGCCGGACATCGCGGGAAAAGGCCTGGCCAATCCCACCTCGCTCATCCTCTCCGCGGCCGGGCTGCTGGCCTGGCGGGGACGCAAGGATGGCGATGCGCGGCTGACCACCACCGCCGCCGCCATCGAGACTGCTATCGACCGGACCTTGGCCAATCCCCAGAACCGAACCTGCGATATCGGCGGAACATGCGGCACGGCGGATTTCGCCCGCGCTGTCGCGGCGGAGCTGGCCCGATGACCGCTAAAGCCCGTATCCTGCGCCCTTCAGAATGCAGACAACGCGAGCGCGGCGGCGGCGCCCGCACCATTCCGCTGGTCAATGCGCTGGTCGGATCTGAAAAAACCCTCAGCGGGATTACCGAGTTCGATCCCGGCGCGGCGATCGCATTGCACTATCACAATTGTGAAGAAACAGTGGTGCTATTGTCGGGCGAAGGCATCGCTGAAATTGACGGCGAACAGTTCACTGTACGTCCGCTGGATACGAGTTGGATTCCGGCGGGCGTACCGCACCGCTTCCGCAATAGCTCCGCAACCGAAAAGATGCGGATCTACTGGACCTATTCCTCGCTTGATGCGGATCGCACCATTGTCGCCACCGGCGTCACCACCCGCATCGATGTGGAACACGGCATCGCGCCGCGCTAAATTTTTCAGCCCGGCAGCGGCCGCCTCTCCAGACCTTGCCCGCGAGATTGTATTATGTAGTTACATAGTGCATAATGCGATCCTCATCGCGGGAGTCCTTCGTGACACAGCTTGCCAACAGCATGAACGCGTTCTGGATGCCCTTCACCCCGAACAGGACGTTCAAGGCCGCGCCCCGCATGTTCGCCAGCGCCGAGGGCATGTACTATGTCACGGCGGATGGCCGGCGCGTCCTGGACACGATCGCTGGGCTGTGGTGCGTCAACGCCGGCCATGGCCAGCCGAAAATCGTAAAGGCGATCCAAGAACAGGCTGCGCGCCTGGACTTTGTTTCCTCTTTCAACATGAGCCATCCCGCCGCCTTCACCTTGGCCAATCGCATCGCGGCGCTGGCGCCCGGCGACCTGAACCATGTCTTCTTCTGCAACTCGGGTTCGGAAGCGGCCGATACCGCGCTCAAGATCGCACGCGCCTATCATCGTGTTCGCGGCGATGGCGGCAGGACGCGGTTTATCGGCCGGGCCAAGGCATATCATGGCGTGGGCTGGGGCGGGCTGTCGGTCAGCGGTCTCGGACATCAGCGCCGGGATTTCACGCCGCTTCTGGGTGAGGTGGACCATCTCGCCCTGCCCTATGACCGGGCGAAATCGGGCTTCACCAAAGGGCAGCCTGAAATGGGCGCCGAATATGCCGAAGAACTCGCCCAGTTGCTCGCCACGATTCACAACCCTGCGACAGTGGCTGCCGTTATCGTCGAGCCGGTCATTGGATCGGGCGGCGTCTATCCGCCGCCGCGCGGTTATCTGGAGCGTCTGCGCCAGATCTGCGATGCGAACGGCATTCTCTTGATTTTTGACGAGGTGATCAGCGGCTTCGGGCGCACCGGCAAGCCTTTTGCCGCCCAGACATTCGGCGTGACACCCGACATCATGACCTGCGCGAAAGGCATGACGAACGGCGCGGTGCCCATGGGCGCAACCATTGTCAGCAGCAAGATATACGACACTTTCATGGCCCGCGCCGACAGCCCCATCGAGCTTCTGCACGGCTACACCTATTCCGCCCATCCCCTCGCCTGCGCTGCTGCGCTGGCGGCGCTGGACGTCTATGAAGACGGATTGTTCGACCGGGTCGGACAGATCGCCCATTTATGGGAAAAGGGCGTCCACAGCCTGAAGGGGCTGCCGCATGTGGCGGACCTGCGCAATATCGGGCTGCTGGCAGGGATCGATCTGGAGCCGCGCGCCGGCGCGGCGGGCGCGCGCGGCACGGCCGTCAACCAGGCGTGTTTCGAGGCGGGAATTCTCGTCCGTAACGCCGCCGATACACTCATGGTCTCGCCCCCCTTCATCATTGCCGAAGAGCAGATTCAGACCTTCTTTTCCACCCTGGCGAATGTCCTGCAACACATTGCGTAAGGGCGGAAAAACTGGAAAAATTGGTCAAACTCCGTAATATTGGACCCAAATCAGAGTAGGTCTTCATGGCCGTCCAGCACGCCGTCAAAAAGAACCCGCCCTTTGCCCCGAGTCGCCTTCAGGCCAATCTTGCGCATCGCATCCTTCAGTTTTTGAAGGAACAAGGTGCCGGCCCCGGCCACCACTTGGTCGAACAGGAGTTCTGTCAGAAGTTCGGGGTATCGCGTACGCCGGTTCGCGGGGCCCTCAAGCTTCTTGAGGCACAGGGCACTGTCGAATCGCGAACCAACCGCGGATTTGTCCTGGTCGAGCCGATCAAGAATGTCGCCGATGAAGGTCCCCTGCGGGTCAAGGACGAAGAAGCCAAGAAGCTCTTCGTCGCCATCGCCCATGCGCGCAATGCCGGTACACTGCCGGACGAAGTACCGCAGCAGGAGTTCGTCCGCCGCTTCGATACCCGTTTACCTATCGTGGTGCAGGTATTGCGCCAGATGGCGGAGCTCGGCCTTGTGGAGCGTAAGGAGGGCAATGGCTGGTCCTTTGCCGCCTCCATTCACACCAAGCAGGCCCAAACGGAGAGCTACGCCTTTCGCCGCGCGCTGGAGCCGGCGATGCTGATGCAGCCGGGCTTTCAACTAGACCGCGCCTGGGCGGAAAAGACCAGGGAGGCGCATCTGGCTTTCCGCCGTAAGCGCTGGCGCAATACCGACGCGGTGGAATTCTACGAGGTCAATGCGGATTTTCATGAACAACTGGCCCGCTGTTCGAACAACCGGTACATCCTCAACGCCGTGCAGCGCCAGATTCAGCTCAGGCGGTTTCTCAACTACCAGTGGGACTATGGCGTCAAACGTGTTCATGAATCTGTCGACGAGCACCTGGAAATATTGGCGGCGTTGGAAGGCGGCTGGAATGAAAAAGCTGCCGCCCTGATGATGCACCACCTGACGACCAGCGCCACGCATACCCTGCCCCTGGACGAAACGCTGACCGCAAAAAAGACCGTCGCGTCCTGATACGACTGCTATAACGGCAGCGACGAGCGGCGCACCACGGAGCGAAGCACCAAGCTGGATACCACACGCGCCACGCCTGGCAAGCGGGTGAGAACCTGGCTGTGGAACCGCTCAAGTTCATCCACGTCGCTAACGGCTATGCGCAAGATATAGTCGGAGGTGCCCGCCATGAGATGGCACTCCTGGACATCCGGCACCAGCATGACCGCCCGCTCGAAATCCGCCAAAGCCTCCTGTGCCTGAGACTCAAGACTGAGTGTCACAAAGACGGTCAGGGGCCGTCCCGCCGCGGCCGGATTGACGATTGCGGCATAGCGCTCGATGACGCCCGCTTGTTCCAGCGCCTTTACCCGCCTTAGACAGGCCGATTCCGACATATGGGCAATGGCCGACAATTCCGCATTGGTCGCCCGGCCGTCGCGCTGAAGCGCACGAAGCAATGTTTTGTCTGCATCACTCAGGTTGGCGGATTTTGTCATCTGCGTGCCTCTTCGCGCATTTTTCCGCCAAAGATCCGGCAATAGGCACCGAAATTGGCGATTAGCATCTCACGCATGGCGGTATCCTGCGAAAGAATTGTTGGGAGACAGGCCATGCGTATCGGGACCGTCAAGGAAATCAAGACGCTGGAATTTCGCGTTGGCCTCACGCCTGAAGGCGTGCGGGAACTGACAGCACAAGGCCATAGCGTGGCCGTGGAGAGCGGCGCGGGCGCCGGCATCGGCTTGGCCGACAGCGTCTATGAGGAAGCCGGAGGCCGTGTCGTTGCGAACGCAGCGGCGGTTTTCGAGACCAGCGATCTGATCGTCAAGGTGAAGGAGCCGCAGCCATCGGAAATCGCCATGCTGCGCCCCAACCACACCCTGTTCACCTACCTGCACCTGGCCGCGGACCCTGAGCAGACACGTGGGTTGATGAAGTCGGGCGCGACCTGCATTGCCTATGAAACCATCACCAATGCGCGCGGCGGGCTGCCCCTGCTGGCGCCCATGAGCCAGGTCGCGGGCCGTATGGCGACGCTGGTGGGCGCCCAGTTCCTGCTCAAGCCGTCCGGCGGCCGCGGCCTTCTGATGTCCGGCGTGCCGGGCGTCGCGCCCGCGAAAGTCGGTATCCTGGGTGCGGGTGTCTCGGGCATGCACGCCGCCGAGATTGCCCTCGGCATGCGCGCCGACGTCACCATGTTCGATATCTCCGCCGAGCGCCTGGCCGCGGTGGACGCCGCCTTCGGCGGCGCCGTGACCGGCATTCATTCCTCGCGGAAATCCATCCAGGATTTCCTGCCCCAGGCCGACCTGGTGATCGGTTGCGTGCTGGTGACCGGCGCCGCGGCGCCCAAGCTTGTCTTGCGCGGCGACCTCAAGCGCATGAAGCCCGGCGCGGTTCTCGTGGATGTGGCAATCGACCAGGGTGGCTGCTTCGAAACCAGCAAGCCGACCACGCATGACAAGCCGACCTTTACCGTGGACAACATCATCCACTACTGCGTTGCCAATATGCCTGGCGCGGCTCCGCTTACCTCCACCTATGCGCTCACGGCCGTAACCTTGCCTTTCGTGCAGCGCATGGCCGCCCGCGGGGTGGAAGCCGCGCTTGCCGCGGACCCGCATCTGGCGGCCGGCTTGAACGTGAAAGCCGGCAGGATCACGCACCCCGCCGTTCAGGCCGTCATGGAAGCCGCCTGATCTGCGCAAAACGGGCATCAGCCGAAACGGGCGAAGGCGACCAGCGCCAGGGTGACGGTGATCGCGCCGCCGATCCGCGTGGCGATCTGGGCGAAGGGCATCAGGCGCATGCGATTGGACGCGGTCAGGATGGCGACATCTCCCGTGCCGCCTTGCCCGCTGTGACAGGCATTCACGATCGCGACGTCGATCGGATACATGCCGACAAAGCGTGCCGTCATGAATCCAGCGCTCATCAGCGCCGTCACGGTCGCCACGATGGTGACGATATTGGCGGGATGCAGCGCCGCGGTCAGGTTCTGCCAGGGCGTCATCGCCACGCCGATGGCAAAGAGCAGCGGATAAGTCACCCCGACGCGGAAGAACTGATAGACCGAGAATGCGCCACGCTCGAGCGATGGCGAAACAAGCCGCCCCAACTTCAACGCGACCGTCAAAAACAGCATCACGACCGGGCCTGGCCAGGACAGCACGATCTGGCTGAGCTGGCCGGTGAGATATAGCGCCGCGATCATCACCGCAGCCGCGGCAATGGCGGTGACGGAAGGCGGCACACGCACCTCGCCATCGACCGGAAAAGCATCATCCGTCTCGCCGACAACCAGCCGCCCCTCGCCCGTCAGGTGCGGGCGCGCCTTGCCCAGACGGTTCAGCATGCCGGCAAAAACAATGGCGGTGAGACTGCCAAACATCACCGACGGCAGGATTTCGCCCAGCAATTCACCGGGCGGCACCGCATGAAAATGCGCATAGCCGGCGGCCAGCGGCAAGGCGCCTTCGCCTACGCCTCCGGCCATGATCGGCACCACGATGAAGAAAAAGGTGTGCTTGACGTCCAACCCGAGCGCCGCGCCGACCAGCAGGCCGGTCGCGCAGGCGGCCACGGACCCCAGCGCCAACGGTATGAAAATCCTGACAAAGCCGCTGATCAGGACGCGGCGGTCCATGCCCAGGATCGAACCGACGATCACCGAGGATATGAACAGGTAGAGAAAATTGCTCGATTTGGTGAAGCTGGTTACCGAGTCCACAACGGGCGCCGGAAGCAGGTGCGCGAACACCAGATAGGACGGAATGAAGGTCGCGAAGATGGCGCCCGCACCGATCTGGTTCAGATAGGGAATCCGCTTGCCGATCTCGGCACAGACAAAGCCGCCCATCGTCAGCAGCGCGATGTTCATCAGAATATCAGACGGAACCTCGCCAACGGCAATGAAGCCGGCGGTGAGTGCAACCAGGATCGCGAATACCGGCAGCGGCACGACGCCGATATTGCTGTCCATGATGCGCCACCAGGCGTGAATGGCGGGGGACGCATTCTCTTCATCGCCCAGCATGTGTCTCCAACCCCTTCATCTCCGTACTGATATCGCGCACCGATGGCGCCTCAAAACTCGCCACCGGATAGGCGACATGGTCGGCCATATAATAGGACGCCGGCCGGTGATTGCCGGATTCGCCGACCCCGCCGAATGGCATCGATGGCGATGCGCCGGACGTGGGGCGGTTGCGATTGATCACGCCCGCCCGCGCCCGGGTGAGATATCGCTGCCATAGGTGGTCGTGCTCGGTTATGAGACCCGCAGCGAGGCCGAATTTCGTGTCGTTCGCCGCCGTGATCGCGGCATCGAAATCGCTGACACGTATGACCTGTAGCAGTGGCGCGAAGATCTCCGCATCCGGAACGCCCACACCGGTAACGTCAATCAAGCCGGGGGCGACAAAGGCGTCACTGCGCCCCGCGATCTTCCCAAAGAGACGCAATGTCTTCGCCCCTTCGTTCAGCAATGCCGCCACATCGGCACGTGCTTTATCCGCTGCCGCGGCGGAAATCAGACACCCCATGAAAGGCTCCGGCACTTCATCCCATGAACCGATCCGTAAACGGTCCGTCAGAGCATTCACGGCGGCGATGATCTCCTCGCCATCGCGCCCCTGCGGGATAATCAGGCGCCGGGCATCGGTGCAGCGCTGGCCGGCGGTCATAAAGGCAGAATGGACGATGATGCTAGCGGCGGCGGCAGGATCGCCATCCCAGGCAATCAAGGAATTGTTGCCGCCCAGTTCCAGCGCCAGGATGACATGCGGCCGGTCCACGAACAGCCGGCGGAAATAGGCGCCCGCGGCCGCCGAGCCGGTAAACAGCAGCCCGTCAATATCCGCCGCCAACAGCGCTGCGCCGGTTTCGCGTCCGCCTTGCACCAGGTGGAATACGCCATTGGGCAAGTCCGTTTCGGCCCAGCATTCGGCGACATGCTGGCCGGTCAAGGGTGTGAGTTCGGACGGCTTGAACACAACCGTGTCGCCGGCCAGCAGTGCGGGCACAATCTGGCCATTCGGCAGATGACCGGGAAAATTATAAGGGCCCAGGATCGCCATGACACCGTGCGGATGGTGGCGCAGAACAGAACGGCCGAACGCGGTTTGCGCCTCACGCGAGCCCGCGCGTTCTTCCTGCGCCGCAATGGAAACTTCGATCTTGCCGACCATCGCGGCATGTTCGGTTTTCGCCTCCCATAACGGCTTTCCAGTCTCGCGCGCGATGTCGCGGGACATGACATCGGCCCTGGCTTTCAACCGTTCGGCAAAATCGCGCACAACCGCGATGCGCGACGCCAACGGCATGGCGGACCATTTCTCAAACGTCTTGCGCGCGACGGATACCGCGGCTTCGCACTGTGCCGCCGTGGCGCTTGCCCCCTGCCACAGGACTTCTCCATCCGCGGGATTGGTCTTGGTGAAAGCGGGGCCGCCGCCTGCGACAATGGTTCTGACGGACTTGCCGTTTTCCTTGGACATCAGGCCGCCATCGCGCCGTGAATGGCACGGGCATTGATCCGGCCTGTGGCGATCCGCGCCAGGATCAGGGCGGACAATTGCGCGCGTTCCACAAAACTTTCCGGCCAGGCGAATTCCGCTTCGCTGTGGATCGCACCGCCGCGCACCCCCAGCGTATCAATGTTGGGCAATCCCGCCGCGAAGAGATTGTTGCCTTCGCAAACCCCGCCAGACTCTTTCCACACCAGGGTCTGGCCCAGGCAAAGCGCGGCATCGGCAACCGCGCCGAACAGCAATTTCTGTGCGTTGGTGAACGGTTTTGCAGGACGGTGAAGGCCGCCATGCAGCTTAAGGGAAATGCCATCCGTGGCGGTTTGCTCAATGGCGTCACGAATCTGGTCCAGCGCCCATTGGCCCGCCTCGGCGTCGGGATAGCGGACATTGAAGCGCAGCACCGCTTTGTCGGGCACCGTATTGAGCGCGCCGCCACCATCCATGCGCGCAACATTCAGTGTGACGCCCCGGCGCTGATCGTTGAGCGCGGCAAGCCGCACCGCCAGCAAGGCCGCGGCAGTAACCGCGTTGCGGCCCGCGGCAAAATCGCGGCCGGCATGTGCGGTCCGGCCCTTTACCACCACATGAAAATTGCCCGAGCCCTTGCGGGCACTGGCCAGCGCGCCATCCTCCATCGCGGGCTCATAGGTTAGGCCAAGATGCGCGGAGCGGGCGATGCCCGCCAACAGCGGCGCCGAGGCAAGGGAGCCGGTTTCCTCATCCGGCGATAGAAGAACGCGATAGCCGACATTTGAGGCTTCTGGATGATGCTCGAAACTGGCGAGCGCGCCCAGCATGACACTGAGGCCGCCCTTCATGTCGGCAATGCCCGGACCATGGAGTGCGCCGTCGGGACGGTGTGTAACGGCGCGAAACTGTGTGTCCTGCGGATAGACCGTGTCGTAGTGGCCGGTCAGCACGACCTGCAGCGGTGCCTGCGGCCGCACCGTCAACAACAAGGCATCGGCGCTGACTTCGACTTCATCCTCGCCGTCGCCTCCCACTTGCACCACCGGCGCAAGCGTCTTGCGCTCCACCGTGCCCGGCAGAAGCGCCAACTCCGACTCCAGCACACACGCCTGCGTGGCGAGACCGATAAGATTGCGGCTTCCAGTATTGATCGCGCACCAGCCGATGGCCCGCTCAACCAGCAGGTCCGCCGCGGCTTCCACCTCCGCCAGCATCGCTTTGTCCGCTTGTGATATTAACATCGAATATGGTGTATATTCAGCATTCATGGCCCACAGACTGCTTGCCGCGACGCGTTTCCGGACCCGTCGCGCAGGAAGAGATGCCCAAAGGACATCCTATATAGTTTTTTGTGATGATATAATACAAAATGATTGACCGGCTCTTCGGTCAACCGTATTCAACATCCCGGGGTGAATTTGGCGCTGCGATGCCCCGGCGGCCCTTGCAAAACAAGATCGTCCGGCAAATGAGCATTCCCGTCGCACCACTGTCCGGGGACCCCGGCCCTGCCGACGGCCTGAAGCGAGCGACACCGCGCAGCGTGGGAATCGATGCCAAGGAGATTCTGGCGTTTCTCAATGAGGTTGAAGCGCGCGGGTTAGAACTGCACAGCTTCATGCTGCACCGCAATGGCGCCGTCGCGGCGGAAGCCTGGTGGTGGCCCTATCGACCCGAGCGGCCATACATCATGCATTCCCTGGCCAAGAGCTTTTTGGCCTGCGCCGTTGGCCTGGCCTTGGATGAAGGTCTGTTCCGCCTGGATGACAAAGTCGTTTCCTTCTTCCCGGAATATCTGCCCGAGAAGGTTGACGCGGGTCTGGCTGGCATGACGGTGGAGGATCTGCTCACCATGCGCAGCGGTCACGGCGAGGAAACCTCCGGCGCGATCTGGCGCAGCATAGGGACCAGCTGGATCAGCGAGTTTTTCAAGATTCCGTTGGTTCACGCGCCTGGGACCAAATTCGTCTACACCAGCGCCGCGAGCTACATGCTGTCGGCCATACTCTTCAAAGTCACGGGACAGACGCTGCACGACTATCTGAAGCCGCGGCTGTTCGATCCCCTTGGGATCAGCGGCGAAACCTGGGATGTGGGACCGGACGGCATCAACCCAGGAGGCAACGGACTTAGTTGCAAGACGGCGGATATTCTCAAACTTGGCATCCTGCACGCTCAACTCGGCATGTGGGAAGGCCAGCGGATTCTGTCGGAAGCCTGGGTGCTGGAAGCGACGCGCGGCCATGGCGGCAATGACTACGGCTATCACTGGGTGACAGCCCCGGGCGGCGACTATCGCGCCATTGGCCTATTCGTGCAGATGACGATTGTTTTCCCAAAGCACGGCGCAGTGATTGCCGTGACCGCTGGCATCGATCAAAGCTCGACCCTGCTGCCCATCCTTTACCGGCACTTTCCTGCCGCGTTCAAGGATTCGCCGCTCCAGGATGCAGCGGTGGATGCCCGCTTGAAAGACCGGCTGGAGAGCGTTGCGTCTCCCCATACGATTGTTTCGGCGTCTTCCGCGCTGCCGGAGCGGATTTCCGGCTTGGTCTATCGGATGGCGGACAACCCCCAAACCGTCACCTCCGTGCGGTTCGATTTTACCGCCAGCCGGTGCGTCTTTCGTCTTTGCGACGCCGACGGCGAACATGCCATTGAGATGGGCTTGACCGACTTTATCGAAACACGTGCGTCCATGCCGGGGCGCGACCTGCACCATGGCTATGTGCTGAAAGATACCCTGGTCGTGGCCGGAGCGCGCTGGCGCGACGCCACGACTCTCGAAATGACCTGGATATTCGCCCAGTCCGCCTTTCGGGACACCGTCATTTGCCATTTCAACGGCCATGACGTCACGCTGGACCGCAGCGTCAACGTCAATTCCAAGGCGCTTCACCATCCGACGCTCAATGGTTCGGCGGCAGGAGCCTGAATTTGCCGGCGTCTTCCCAAACGTCGTTGCCAACAAGGCTGGTTCGCCCCGCGGCGGCGCACGATTTGCCGCAGATGATCGCACTGATCCAGTCGCTAGGCAGTGGCATGACCACGATGCCCAGTGATGCCACCGCCCTGGCCGCCAAGATCGAACGTTCGGAGCGGAGCTTCGCGGGCCAAGCCAAGTCGGACCTGCAATACGTCCTGGTGCTTGAGGATGATACGGGGCTGTTGCTGGGCACCTCGGCGGTCTACCCCCGGATCGGCGACAGCCACGGTTTCTTCTCCTACAAGCTGACACGGCTGGTGCAGCGCTCCAAACTCCTGGAGCGGCGGACGGACCTGGAACTCCTCACCCTCAACAATGACTATACCGGTGCGACGGAGGTGGGCTCGCTGGCGGTGGCTCCGTCGCAGCGGGGGACCGGCGCCGGACGCCTGATGGCGCGGGCACGCTATATGCTGATTGCCGCCTTTCCCCATCTTTTCGCCGAAACCGTGATAGCCGAGATGCGCGGCTGGCAGGACGAAAATTCCCACAGCCCGTTCTGGGACGCCATCGGCGCGCGGTTTTTTGATCTGCCTTTCGAGGAAGCCGACCGGCTGAGCGCAGTGGAGGGCGTGGGCTTCATCGCGGAATTGATGCCCAAGCATCCGATCTATACGGCATTGCTTCCGGACGCGGCGCGCGCCGCCATCGGAAAACCGCACCGCGAAAGCGCCAAGGCCATGGCGATGCTGCTGGCGGAAGATTTCCGTTATGACGGCCATGTCGATGTCTTTGACGGTGGACCTCAGCTTAATATCGCGCGCGACAAGATCCGCACGGTGAAGGACAGCCATCCCGCGCGCATCGGCAAGACCGGGCCGGAACGGCTTGCTGCGCCGCTACTGCTAACCAACGCCATGCTGGAACATTTCCGGGTAGTCGAAACCGAAGGCCGCGTTGAGGACGGCGTCGCTATTCTCAATGACCAGACGCAGCGCGCCCTGGGTGTGCAAGCTGGAGACATGGTACGCGTCGCGCCCGGTCAGCGTGCGCCCGCCTGACAGGACCAGAAAGGACGATCATGCGCAAAAGCGTTTTTCTCGCAGCTCTTCTCGCCTCCGCCCCGGCCTGGGCAGCCCCGGTTGCGAACGACGGCCTGGCGCCAATCGGCAAGCTAACTCCCGATAGAGCGACCTTTCGCGCCATCTATCAGGAACTTGTGGAGACCGACACGAGCCCCGCCACCGGCGATTGCAGCCTGGCTGCGAGCCGCATGGCGGCGCGGCTGCGAGCGGCGGGATATCCCGACAGCGATCTCAATCTCTACATCCCGCCCAATCTCCCCAAGGACGGCGGCCTGATTGCGGTCCTGCGCGGCAGCGATCCCTCGGTGAAACCCCTGCTACTGATGGCCCATATCGATGTGGTGAACGTAAACCGGGCGGAATGGAAAACCGATCCGTTCAAGCTGATCGAGGACGAGACCTATTTTCATGCCCGCGGCACCACCGATGACAAGGCGATGGCGGCGGTTTGGGTCGACAGCCTGATCCGGCTGCGCCGGGAAGGTTTCAGGCCACGCCGCGACATCAAGCTGCTGCTAGCCTGCGGGGAGGAAACGGGTGGGCGCATCAAGGACGCCCAATGGCTTGCCGCCAATCACCGCGACTGGATAGACGCCGGCTTTGCCCTCAACGAAGGGGCGGGCGGCGAACTGGATGATATGGGCCGCCGGGTCAGTGTCGGCATCCAGGCCGGCGAAAAAACCTATCAGGACTATACGCTCACCGCCTCCGACAACGGGGGCCATTCGGCAAGGCCGCGCAAGAACAACGCGATCTATGCCATGTCGGCGGCGCTCGACCGCATCGCAGCCTATGAGTTCCCGGTGATGTTCACCGATTCCACCCGCATATTTTTCGCCAAGACCGCGCAGCAACGCGGCGGCGACATCGGCGCGGCAATGACGGCCCTGCTCGCCAACCCAAAAGATGCGGCGGCCGATGCCCTGCTGTCGGGCAATCCCGACTGGCACTCGATGTTGCGCACCACCTGTGTCGCCACGATGATCAAGGGCGGCGAAGAGCGCAGCGCCCTGCCCGAGCACGTCGAAGCCAATGTCAATTGCCGCATTTTTCCCGGCGTGTCGCCCGATGCGGTGTTGCAGGACCTGCAAAGTGTGATTGGCGATTCCACCGTGAAAATCGCACTCCGGCCGGCCACCTCTACCGGTCAGGTTTCGCACATCGCGCCCCCGCCCCCGCCGCTGACGCCCGATATTCTGGGACCGGTGGAAAAGGTTGCCGCCAAAATGTGGCCCGACGTGCCGGTCATTCCCACCATGTCGACGGGCGCCACCGATGCGCGCTTCCTGATCGCGGCCGGCATACCGACCTATGGTGTGTCCGGCATGTTCCGTGATCCGGATGGCGACGGCGTACATGGCGTGGACGAGCGCATGCCGGTGCGATCTCTCTATGAGGGCCGCGATTTTCTCTACCAGGTCGTGAAGATCTACGCCGGCCGGAAATAGCGGTATCGCGGCGGCACTGGCCTGTCAGCCGCCGGTAGGCAGATATTTCGTCAGCCAGGCATCGATGCGGTCATAAGCATCCCATTTTTCCCGAATGTCGCCATGCAGGAAGACATGGCCGCCGGGCGCATTCTCGTAGATGTGGGAGTCGAACACCTTGCCCCGCGCCTTCAGCGCGTCCAGCAGGCGTCCGGTATGCAGTTGCAACGGCGCGATTTCATCGCCGGTAGTGGCCAGAACCAGCAGCGGGGTCTCGATCTTGTCGACAAAATTGATCGGCGAGACATCCATATAGGCCTGGAGATTTTCGTTCGGCAGCTTTCCGTCAAAGCCCTTGCCCTCTTTCGCCACCTCATCCCGGCGGTATTGCGGCTTGTAGCTCATATAGGCGACGAAATCGGTAAGGCCGACCACATCCACCGCGACCTTGAACAGTTTGGGCTCATGTTCGATGGCAAGCAGAGTCACCATGCCGCCACGGCTTTCGCCGATGATGCCGACCTTGTCGGGGTCCACAAAGGGCTTGGTGCCGATATAATGGCCCGCCGCCAGCACGTCGGCGGTATCGCTGCGGCCATATTCTTCCGCGAATATCTCCGGACCATAGCCGCGGCTGGCATGATATTCCGGGAATATCACGACATAGCCATGGGCGATCAGATTCTCGATCAGCGGAAACCATTCGACATTGAAGCGCTCGTGAAAGCCGCCATGCAGCATGACCATGGCGGGATATTTCCTGCCTGCCGGCATTTGCGGCGGCGTGAAAATATATCCGGGAATAAGGTCATGGCCGGACGGATAATAGACAAAGTCGAGATGAACCTTGCCTTGCTCCTGCAGCAGGAACTGCAGCATCACGTCCTTCTGCTGGCTGACATAGACTTCCTGCTGGATCTGTTCCAGCCGGTCGGTGACGTTCTTGGGGTCGGTATCGGGAAACTTGGCCAGATCCTGTGCGGGTTCGGAACGGGTCTCGGCTTTCGCGGCAGGTTTGGCGGGCGCCGCGGTGGCCGGAACGGCCCCAAGGCCCAGAATGAACAGCAGGACGATCGATTTCAACTTGGTCATGGACGATCCCTACGGCGAAGGATGCATGTACTTGGCCAGAAATTCGAAAATCCGCTTCTCGGAATCGCGCGCCTCAGGCGAGTCCACCTCCGCAAAGATATGGCCGCCCGGCGCATTATCATAGATCTTGGATTCAAAAACCTTGTTGTGGGCTTTCAGCAACTCGATCAGCCGGCCGCCTTGGAGCTGAACAGGCGCGGTCTTGTCGCCGGTCGTGTTCAAAACCAGAATCGGCGTCTTGATGTCCTCGACATGGTTCAGCGGCGAGACATCGATATACGGTCCGGCATCCTGGGCGATGCTCTTGCCGCCAAAGCGCGGTTGCTTGGCGACATCATTGCCGCGAAAACCCGGCTTGTAGGCCATATAGGCCACCATGTCGGCGATACCCACCACATCTACCGCGGCGGCGAAGCGGTCGGGAAAGCGCTCAATGGCCAGCGGCACGATCATGCCGCCCTTGCTGCGGCCATATATGGCAATGTTGTCCTTCTTGACCGGACGGGTGGCGGCCAGATAGTCCGCCGCCGCGACAACATCGTCCACTTCCTTGCCGCCAAAATCGATCGCGTCATAATGCGCCTGGCCGTAGCCGCGCGAGCCGCGATATTCCGGGAAAATGACGATATAGCCGTGGTCGACGGCCGCCGCGATCAATCCAAAAATGGCAGGATCGAGCGCGCCGTGATAACTGCCATGCACCATGACAAGACCGGGATAACTCGCACCCGGCTTGAGCGTGCGCGGGCTGAACACATAGGCGGGCTCGACGCCGGCGTCGACGGTGGGAATGGTGAGGCGTTCGGCGGCGATCCGCGATCCATATTGCTGATTGAACAGGACGAGATAGAGATATTGCTCGATCCCATACTGTTCCTGCTCCATCGCCTTGAGGCGGACGCCAATGTCTGCGGATTCGGTGTCAATGGAGTCGTCCAATGCTCCTTCATGGCTTTTGGCCGGCACGGCTTTGGGGGCGGCAACCGCCGGCGACAGCAACGTCAGTGCGAACAGCACGGCCCAAACCAGTCTTGGCGTGGCGAAAAAGGCCATAAACACCCCAATTGCTTTTTACGTGTATATAATACAATATCGCAACGACCTGGGTAGTCAATGCCCAGAAACTCAAATGCCCTCCCGGAATTGCTTGCGAGAAAGTCCGCCATGGCAGCAAAAACCATACTGCTGACCGCTTTGATCCTGCTGCCCCTGGCCTGGAGCCCCGCCAGCTCCGAGGAGATTGCGGTGTCCGGCGGACCGCGCGAATTGGTGATCAGCTATCGCGCGCAAGCCGCCAACCGGCCCGCGTTCCGCGCGTATCTGCAGAAGGAGGAAACCGCGCGGCTGGCGGCGCTCAAGCGCAAGGGCGTGCTCGCGCATTATCAGATCCTGTTCAACCCCTTTGTGACGCCGCGAACCTGGGATGCCCTGTTGCTGTTGTCATTCCCCAGCTATGCCGATACCGCGCGCTGGAAGGACATCGAACGCACCATGCCGGGCGGGCTAGATCAAATTGGTCTGGCGCTGGCCACGCCCAGCGACACGATTTCCGCCGACCTGTCCTGGGCAGGCGCGGCGCCAGACGCGGGCGACGGCAAGGATGCGGTCTTTTACGTCATTCCCTACGAATACAATGTGCTCGATCAGTACAAGAAGTACATCGACGCTTATCTGGTTCCGCAAGTCACCGGCTGGATCAAGGAAGGTGTTCTGGCGCGCTACAACATCTATCTCAATCGCGATCCGGTGGGACCGAACTGGGATTCCCTCTTTATCTACCAATACCGCAACCTGGAGGCGTTCGGGCGCCGTGAGGAGATTACCGCGAAAGTGCGCGGCCCCTTGCGCAACGATCCGTCGTGGAAGGCCTACAATGACATCAAGCAGACCATCCGCACGGAAGGCGAGAACACTATTGCTGAGAAACTGTCGGGCGAATGACGCGGACATAACCGAGTATCTTCGCACCAAAGATGTCTCTTGAACCGGAACAGTCAGATGAGGGATCGGTCTTTAAGGGCGCTACTGGCGGTTTTCTTTCTCGCGACGCCACAGAATGGCTGGTCCGCGTCCGATCCGGCTTTTACACCGGCCCGCGCCCCGGTGCCGCCGCCGGAATGCCAGGCCCATGTCGGTTACGATCGCGACACGATGCTGCCGGGCTATCTGCTGCCGACGTCGCTTGGTCCCAAGACTTGCATCCCGTTTACAACAGTCGCCGCACATCCGCCGCCGGGATACCAGGGCGATTTTTATGTCGATGAATTCACCGACGCGAAACTGCGCGAACGGTGGGAGGCTTGCGAGGCCGACCCGGATTGCCATCAGCGCGTTCAAAAACAGATCGCCGAACGCCATCCGCCAAACCGGGAATACCGCTTCACCGATCCCCACACCCTGTATTTGCTGGGCAAGATCGAGGAGAAAGGCGCCGGCACCGATCTGAAGTCGATCCGGCGTCCGGCCTTTTTCGCGCGCGCGCCTTATAACGAACCGATCGCGCAGGAGGAATCGCGGACCTACACAGTCGAATTTACTGCCCCAGCCGAACCGTATGAACGGTTGCGGCAGAACATGACCGCCGACATCCGGCTGCGCGGCTGGTATATCCGCGGCGGTGGCGTTCCGGACGGCACCGGTCACCTGCATCGCGCACTGATCATCCTGAGCGGCGGAGGCGGCGATCGCGTCGTGGCGATCGACGATCCGTCCGACCATCTTTTCCATTTGGAGAAAGACGGCACCAGCGAGCTCAACAGGTTTCCCAATGAAACGACGGGCGCAAAGGGACAGGCTCTAACGCGCGGCCTGGACCATGTATTGAACCGGGCCGGCTTCGATGTGCTGAATTTCGACCGGCGCGGCGTCGGCATATCCGGCGGTTACAGCGATACCAACACACTGCAGCAAGGCCGCGATTTGCTCGGCATCATCGCCGCCTTGCGCAGCGGCGACGGCATGCGCGCCCTGACACCCACCGGCGAGGCGCTGACGGGCCACGAGGCGGCATTGGCGGTTCGAGGAGGCGACGCCTCTTCCGGTCTGCCGGTGCTGCTGATGGGATCCTCGCGCGGCACGATGTCGAGCGGGTGGGCCATGACGATGAATTTCGACAAGGATTGCAGCTACGACCTGCCCGTCATCAGTTGCGGACCGCCTGTCGGCGACCAGACGATCAAGGGAGCCATCCTGATTTCCGAGTTTAGCAGCGGCGTAGGTTACAATCAGGCCAATCCCAGCAAAGAGGATAATGAGCGGGGCCTGGGCCGCGACCGGGGCCTGTTCATCGCGGGGACCGAACTGGAGAACAACCTGGTCTTTTTTCCCAGCTCGGCGATCCTGGCGGGAATTCACAAATGGCCCAGCGCTTTTTTTGCGCGCGGCCTATGGTGCTATGCCGCCGCGCTGGAAGGCACAATGGATTCCTACAGCCGCGTCAAAGGACTCAAAGAACTCGTGGTGGTGCGCGCACCCCACCCCTATGAAACCTGGCCCGAAGAAGAGCAGCAGCGGACCCAGGCTCGTATCGTCGCTTTTGCAAAGGCCGTCATCCTGGGTGCGAAGTCCGTGCCGGGCGGGCGCAGCTGGACGAACATGAAGGAGCTTGTGGCGACAGCCAGCGATGTTTGGGAACCGTCTTCCAGGCCCTCCGCTACACCCTAGCCGGCCTGTCATGACGCCATAGAACAACGGTACGCAGCCATCAGGCCGAGAATCCGGGCATACCTGGTGAGCAAACGAGTGCGATGTTCTGAGGCTCGTTTTGACCTGCCTGGTTCTTCTTTGTACCGAGCGATCTGAAGAGTTCTTAGGAGGATTCCCGGTTTTCGAGCTAGGCCCGGACTCTTATCTAGCAATTTCCACAACTTCCAGTTGCTTTGCTGTTCATCACGGATTTTTGACGGGACTGCTGGATATGCAGCACAGCGTCCGCACCAGTAGGTCGCGTGTCAGCGCCTTGGGCACGTCCCTCTTGAACGTATCGCGCCATAGCGCCCTTACCTCTTCTGGTCGCAAAGTCTGGATGCGTTCGATTTCGGCCTCGACCACCACTGCATCAATGGGAGCGGCAGGCGAGCCCTGCCGCTCCCATCCCTTTCTAGCCGTCATCTGGTCAAGCCGTGACGCGATAGGTGCGAACATCACGCGCTTTCTCGGACACGACCGTGAGCGTGAGCCTTTTCTTGATGGTACTTGAGATAGCGTCACGCATGGAATGTGCCTGTCAGCCAGTGGCTTTGGTCAACTCAGCCATGGTCGCTCCCTTGGGCCGTTTCAACAGGGCGACGACTTTATCGAGCTTACCGCCTGCAACCGCTGGCGTAGCGAGCTTCGGTGCTTGTGATTTTGATGTTTGAGCTTTCATATTTATCTCCTCAGGTTGCGACAGCTATTACAGTCACCACCCGGAGCCCTGACCGGCATACGCCGTAGGGCGACATCACGTCGACCATGACGACCACAGCGACGCTCCATTCGCGCCGAAAGTCCTGTCTAAAAGGTTGTCGCAATGCGACATCAGCCTAGGCTTTCGTCACACGAGTGTTGATTCAGCGCGTCAACGCTGTTACATGAAGTTCAGATTTAAGGCGGGTGGGTGGCATTGATAATGATCCTGCTCACCATGGACCATCTGGCCCCAGCCCCTTTAACGCTCCAATGAAGCAGCCTGTATCTACCGACGAAGAGTTGGCGCTTTTTGATCAGGCAATATTACGCGACCCCAACAACGCTGACGCCTTTATGAACCGCGGCACAGCGCTCCACAAGTTAAGGCGCCTGAACGAGGCGGTGGCGAGTTTTGACCAGGCAATCGCGCTCAGTCCCCGCAATGCCTCGGCGTTCAATCGTCGCGGCCACGCACTCAAGGATATGAATCGGCTGGACGAAGCGCTGGCGAGCTACGACCAAGCGATCGCACTTCATCCGAGTTACGCTGAAGCGTTGAAGAATCGCGGAACTGTTCTCCTTCAATTGTTGCGTCTGGAAGAGTCCGTGGAGAGTTTCGATCGCGCCATAGCGCTCAAACCCGATTTTGCCGAAGCTTTTAACAACCGCGGCACTGCGCTCCACTTCCTGAAGCAACTCGACCAAGCGGTGACGAGTTTCGATCAAGCCATCGCGATCAGGCCTGGTTTCGCCAACGCCATCTTCAACCGTGGACTATCCAAGCTTCTAGGCGGGAATTTTCGAGGAGGATTGGCGGACTATGAATGGCGGTGGAAATCAAAGGGCTTTCCGGAAATGCCGCTCACAATCAGCGGCCGAATCTGGCAAGGCGAAGATCTCACCGGGCGCAGCATCATGATACACGCGCTGGAGCAGGGCTTGGGTGATGTCATTCAGTTTGCGCGATATTTGCCGCTTCTCGTCCGGCGCAAAGCCAAAGTTACACTCCTTGCCAATCCAATCCTCATTCGCCTGTTGCGATCATTGCTGACCGACATTGACGTTGTCACGTCCATGGATGGTAAAGGGCCTTTCGATTTCCACTGCGCACTGCTGAGCCTGCCCTTTGCGTTCGGTACCGAGCTGTCGTCCATACCAAACGTGGTTCCATACATCAGGGCGGAGGGAGAACTGATTGCGCGGTGGAAACAACAGTTGGGCGATCATGGTTTCAAGATTGGCATTGGCTGGCACGTCGGCGTGAGTCAAGATTGGAGACGGTCAATTCCATTGACCCAGTTTATTCCTCTATCCCGTGTGCCGAATGTGCGCCTGATCAGCCTGCAAAAAAAACATGGTTTGGACCAGCTCGCAAACTTGCCCGCCGGCACCCAATTGGAAAGTCTGGGCGATAAATTCGACAACGGACCGGACGCATTCATCGATACTGCAGCAGTGATGGCCAACCTCGATTTGATTATTACCGCGGATGTTTCAATCGCTCACGTAGCGGGCGCAATGGGACGCCCGACCTGGGTCGGGCTCAAACACGTACCCGACTGGCGCTGGTTGCTCGATCGAGAAGATAGCCCCTGGTATCCCACCATGCGTTTATTCAGGCAGGAAACTGACGGCGATTGGAAATTCGTCTTCTCGAGGATCGAGCGCGAGCTGCGTTCGCTATTTCAATAATGGGCTCAACATAGCGTCCAATTGGCCATTTGCGATTTCGTTTTCCAGTTCCCCGGTGCAGACCCCAAATGGCTTGAATCAAATGGATCAAGTGAACAAGCAGCGCGTCCGATGCTAAATGGCTATCGGTAATACGCTGTAATTTTCGCCTTCCACCCGTCGGATGTCGCGGTTCCTAGCACGAAATTTTATGAGCCCTGTGCGGAAAGCATCACTCTCGTTGAACCAGGCGTCCTGCCACAACGTCATTGCATCATTGCGTATGTCGGCAAACGGCTCGGCGAGATGGCTAAGCACCAGATAGAGATTCTGATTAAAGCAAACCGGCTCATAGCCGGCCGCTCGACCCACCGCGATCATGACGGACAGTGGCTGCTGGAGATTGCGGCTTGCGATATCATCAGGAACGCGTTCAGTAAATTCAGGGTTCCATGCGAAGCCGCCTTCAACGCACACTACCTTGGGCCGCATGACCATTGTCTCCAAAATCCGGTAATCGAGGCCATCTATATCGATGGTCATGAAATCGATGTCGCGCGCCGGGAAGCTTTCTGCCGTAATCTGATCGATTGTTTTGCCGTGATGGCCGGGCAGAGCCACCCATTCGTTGATGCAAATTATCTGCTCCTGCCCGGCATAATTTCGTTTTAAGTCCGCAAACTTGTTCAGATTCGCCTCGATAAAGGCTCCGCCCCATCCCGCTTCAAACAGCGCGCGGGAATTGGCCAGAAACACGCCGTCCCACCCGCCGAATTCAACGAAGAAGCCCTGGCTGATATCGAGGCGTCGGAAAATTTCGGCAATGATTCCGTCATCACCCCGTTGAGAGTAGATATTGCGACCTTGCAGCAAGAGACTGGCAGACTGGACACGACTATCGCCGCTAGGGGTCCAATTTTCGACCGGTGGCAATCTAGGTTTCCGCTTGGCTGATCTTTAAGCGAGCCACATACTAGTGGTGGCGGCTTGAAAGTCACCTAGGCACGAGGATCAAGACCGGATAACCCAAACTAAACGGATAAGCCCGGCGGCTCTCTTGACGGAGAGCGCACCGAGCTTCCGTTGAAAGTTCTGAGGGCGCATTGGGCCGCCCCTTCCATTTCAGCCGGGCCATCAAATTCCCAAATTTGTTAACGGTCAACAGCCCACACGAGTTGATCGTGGCTCCTGAACCACGCCATTTAAGTTTTGTTTTTGCAATGCGGAAATGCTGATGGTGCTCGCCCACCCTCACGCCAGGGGGTCACGTCCTGGGCAGAATACTGCTGAAAACCAGTACGTTAGACCTAAAGACAGGATCGTGCTGGAGCATCCCTGGCTTGCGACGCCCCCCCCCATACTGGTCAGTCCCCCGCCCTGCGCGCCGCAGGAGGCCGGCCCTCGTCCTGCCACGCCAGCAACCCGGTGTCGAAATAACGGCCAATGCGCGAAGTGTTTCTTCCACTGGCACGGAGTGCGTCTGTTTCAACATAAGCGCAATTTCAAGGGGAGTCCTTTGCCCATCTACCGGCGCGAAAAGTTGGGCGGATCGGCTGCTGACTTCAAAATTTTCCACAATACCGGGAGGACGCTCAAAGCGCAGATTGATGAAGTTTTTTGCCCGTTACCAGGCTCTCCCGCCTGACTGGAGCGGCACCTGGAAAATGCAATGGAATCACTTGCGTGGATTTGAGCCGCAACTGTCCCGGCCGGAATCGGTATTCCAGCAATTACGGGATACGGCCGATCACAGCCAGTACAACGCAGGTAGGATTTGTCGCAGGCCAGAGGGGCCCGGCAATTAAGGCAGTGCAACGTCTAGTCCTCAGACAATTTGTAAGAAACGGCCATACTATCGATGACCTCCCAAAACTTCGCATCGAAGAGCATCCGCCAAGTCGCGGTCTGACTGCCGGACGGCATTTCAACCTAATAGCATCTATCTTATCACCAGCATCTTCGGGGGTTCTCGCCCGCTTTCCAAACGCCATGCCGGAGCCAAAGGACATTAACCAACGTTCGTCAAAATCGGGTATGCTTGAAAAATGCGCTGTAATATCACCTGATGGTCTCGGCTGGGGAATAGCCACTGTTAAAAGGTCGCCGGAATGTTTCGTTGGCGACTATTCCGTTGGCTGATAACTAATTGATGCTCCTCCACAAAATTCACATTTGGGAGATTTGATATGAGCACAGACTATCGGGCCGCTTTGCAGGCTATCCCTCGTCTCAGGGCGATACTATTTTCGTCCGCGCTGGTAGCAATTTGCTCGGTCGGCGGCTCGGCATTTGCTGCCAGTCCAACACCGCCTCCGGCCCGGCCCGATATCGTCATGTCTGTAAAAAACGCCACTGCGCAAAAACTCGCAATCGACGCAAGGAACGCATACCGCGGCGGAAATGCTGGACTGGCGCTGACCTTGCTCCGGCGCGCCGCGAATGCCGCCCCAAAGGATGGGTGGGTTCAATTGATGCTCGGGCGGGTTCTGTTGCAGACAGGCTCTCCCATGCCCGCCGAACTTCAACTGCGGCAAGCACGCGAAAATGGCGTGCCGGATGCATTTGTCCTGCCCGCTCTGTTTGACGCCATGGTGGCGCGGCATGATGAAATTAAGCTGCTCAACGAATTCCCTGCACCCGCCGCCAACGCGAAAGACGTGGCCAGTGCAGACATTCTCCGCGCGCGCGCGATGGCCATGCTCTCTCTTGGCCGCACAGAGGACGCCGCCGCGGAAATGGATCGCTCCCTGTCCGTGAGCCGAAACGCCAGATCCTTGCTTGCTAGGGCAGCAATCGCGGCAAAGCAGAACAATCTTTCACTGGAAAACAATTTGACGGATGAAGCCCTTAAGCTAGCGCCAAAGGATGGCCCCGTCATGGTCGCAAAACTACGTATCTTGGTGCGTCAGGACAATGACATCGCGGCGCTCGCACTCAGCGAACAGGTGCTCAAGGCGTTGCCGAATGACCTGGAAACCCGCGCAATCAGGATCGATATCTTTCTGAAGCAGAACCAGGAGGAGAAAGCAAAAGGGGAACTGAATATTCTCACGGCAAAGGCGCCAAAATCGGCATTTGTTCCATTTTATAACGCATTATTTCTGGCCCGCGCAAATAATCCAACGGACGCTTGGAAAATTATCGGACTGTTACTCCCGGATTTCACGAACAACAACCCAGCCTATGCAGTTCCTGTATCGAAAATGGCAGTCAATAGCGGCCACGTTGAAACTGCAATTGCCATCCTCGCTAGGGCTCTAGCGAAATCACCCGATAGGACTGATGTGCGAACAACTTTCGCGTCCGTCAGGTTGCGGCAAGGTGACCCGGATGCGGCCTTAAAGTTGATGGAGCCAGTAAAGAACTCCGCCGATCCCTTGGTTCTGGATATGCTCGGCAACATCGACTTGGAGGCCGGACACAACCATGATGCGCTTGAAAAATTGACGCGTGCCCATGGCGCTCGGCCCAAAGACGGTGAGATCACATTCCACTTGGTCTTGGCTCTCGACGCTAGCGCAAACCGGAATGCCGCGAAGGATTTGTTGAAATCTTTGCTAGCAGGCGGCGGTTATTTTGATGATTTGCAGATGGCGCGGCAGTTGGAGAAAAGTTGGCATTGAGCGATCGATGTTGTTTCAAATCGAGGATCGTGGGTTTCACGTTCACCAAATCGTGAATCTCGGACTGTTTTAGGCGAAGGATGAAAAAAGGCGTATCGCTGTATCTGGATCTGGTCCGCTTTTCCGCGGCCATGATCGTATTTTTCGAGCATTTCAGGGAGCGCACCAGGCACGCGTTTTACGGATTCTGGAAGGCGCATCCGTTCGTCTACTCCCATCTCAATCCCTTAAGTCAAACCGCAGTCATTGTATTTTTTGTCTTATCCGGTTTTGTGATCGCACATGTGTTGGCGACGCGAGAGCGGACACCGCTGGAATACGCCGCGAGCCGGCTCGGTCGGCTCTATTCTGTTGTCGTACCGACCCTGCTGCTGGTGTTTACGACAAACTATCTGGAAGCGCTGAGATATCCGCACGCTTTCGACGCCTATGGCGACAACATCACCATATTCTTGGATTATCTCAGGACTGCGGTCTTTGTGAGCAACTTCTGGCTTTGGCCGGACGTCGAACTCGCCAGTGCGCCGTTCTGGTCGCTCAGCCTGGAAGTGGCCTTTTATGTCGGAATTGCCCTCATCGTGTTCACCAAGGGCCGCGTCAGGATTTTGGGGCTGGTGCTATTGTGCCTGGCCGCCGGTCCGACGATGGTTCTGTTGGCGCCGACATGGCTTGCCGGCTACGGGGTGTATCACCTGATCCGGCGGCGGCGTTTGCCTGCCGGGGCGGCGGTCCTATGTTGGCTGGCAAGCACAGGCCTTCTACTGTTGTGTCCGTTCATCGAGATTCACATGCGTCAGCCTTTGTCCTTTCTGAGGATGCCCGACAAGCATGTGGGGGAGCTTGTGGCTTCCTATGTTGCGGCGGCCTGTTTTTCGCTAAACATCCTTTCATTCAACGATTTTTCCGATTGGGTGGAGCCGCTTCTGAAGCGTTTCACCGGTCTCATTCGATGGCTAGGAGCCATCACCTTCGCGCTCTACATGTTTCACCTACCTATCCTGTCATTTTTCGTCGTCTACCCCATCGGCCAAACCGGGTCGCACACCCAACTGGCCGCCATGATTGGCGGCACTTTCCTGATCGTGGCAACAATCGGCCATCTCTGCGAACAAACGAAGGGCGCCTACAAAAAAGCGTTCCTGTGGCTATGGGCTCGGCTGGTTCGAAGGCTTTCCTCGCCAGTGCCTGCCGCCGGACCGGGCGCGCAGGATTAAGCCGCTATGGGCGGCCCTCGCCTGCACTGGCGATGTCGGCTTGATGCGAGCCTGGGTAATTTATTGCCGACAGTCCGGATAATGGCCGGCGGAGCCGGCAGGCCATAACCGGCCATAAAGCGGAATGGCATGATCGCATGAGAGCGAGCCTTAACGATGAAACAAGACGATACCAAAAGCCGGTGGAAAATAGCTCTGTCTGCTGCGATCCTGACAGCGCTGCCTGATTCTGGACTGGGCAGCCGCGCAGCGAGTGTCTGCAAATGAGAATGAACGGCAATGTTTCCGGGGGCGCGCGAATTGGACGGCGATAACACATCGTCGATCGCAGCAGCGGCCATGAAGCTCCGATCCGGCCTCACCCTGTTGCCTCTGGACGAGGATACGGTCGTGTTCTCGGAGGAAACCCGGTGCCTAGTCAGCCTCAATCCGACTGCTTCTCTCGTCTTTCGGGAGCTGCAACGTGGTACGCCAGTTTCCCAATTGCCTCATATATTGGCTTCCCAGGGCCACGTGGGGGTCCAGGAAGCCCAAAAATGGGTGGCAGCGGCTCTGGAGGCCCTTAGCTCGCATGGCCTGATGCTCGATGACCGTGCCCCGACCGCCCTTGCCTGCAGCGTTCCGGGCCCAGACCCCCGCTGGGCCGCCTATCGCATCGCTTTTATGCCACCCTTTCAGCGGGCCGACGGCTTAATAGAGAAGCGTTATCGCCTTTTGAATACCCGGGCGCTGATCCGCTTTGCGCATCCGGCCCAAGTCAGGTTGGTGGATGCCGTGTTGGGCCACTTGGCCACCGACGGGGATTTTGACCCTACCGTCGTTATTGAGATTCACGCCCTGGAACGGGATGAGGGCCGGCACCTGCGCAGCAACATCTACCGTAACGGAGAGCCCATAGGGTCAGCGGCACGCCTTTCCGGCCTAGCGCCAAAGGTCAAGGCCGCTCTTTGGCAGACCGCAATCAACGACTATGATTTTCGTTTCTATGTTCACGCCGGGGTGGTCGGAACGGGCGAAAGCTGCATCCTTCTGCCGGCCGCTGCCGGCAGCGGCAAATCCTCTTTAACGACGGCCTTGGCTCATAGCGGTTATCGCTATTTTTCGGACGAAGTCGCCCTGATCAACAGATTGAACTTTCAAGTAGCGCCGATGCCGCTCGCGATCTGCGCCAAGAGTACCGGCTGGGAGCTGATGGCCCGCTACTATCCCAACATTCTGGAGCTGCCCGTCCATATCCGCGAAGATGACAAGCTGGTTCGCTATATACCGCCCCCCGCCGGGGTGACCCAGGAGAGCCCCGCCTCGGTCAGCCACATCATCTTCCCGCGCTATGACGGTGCCGCCGAAACCGAACTCATCCCGATAACGCGCTCCGAAGCCCTGGGACGCCTGATGGCCGAATGCCTCGCGGCGCGAGAACCCCTGGACCAAAAAAATGCCTGCGCACTGGTCGAATGGATCTCCAAGATCGACTGTTACTCGCTTATCTTTTCTTCCCTTAGTCAGGCCGTCGGTCTCATCAAAAAGGTGGCATCCCCATAAAATCTAACCAGAACAATGGTTAATTCCGGCCAGCCTCTGCAACTGACAGTTACATGCCGATTTCTTCGGAAAAATTGTTTAAACACAACGTCTTAGAGCGATAGGTGGTGCAAAAGACACAATGGTCGCCGGCAGAAGTGCAAGAATTTTTTACACTCAGGAGAGTTTCCCAGCCATATTAACCGTCTAACTCTTTGAAACCTTTAATAGCCGATTCTTGGCACGACAAATGCTTGCCCCAATATGAAACATCGCCATTGCGGTTGATGTTCGGAGATTCAGACGGGGTGTATTACCATGGATGAGATCAAGAAAGTTGAGACTACTGAAGAGATTGTGGGGACGACCCGGCGTTCTATTGTGAAATCCGCCACTCAGGTGGCCATTACGGCTCCAGCTGTTAGCCTGCTCCTTGCCTCGACCGTCAAGCCGGCCTTAGCTAACCTTAGCGCATACCAGGCATCTGCCAATCACGTCCTCGACGACTTTACCTTCGGTAACGATCACGAGGACATCGACGGTAAGGAGTGCGGTGGCTACAACTGCAATCTTGGTACCCCGGCTCAAGACGACGCCTTCGTCCCCTGATAAAGTAGGCGGTTTGGCTTAGGTTGTTGTGGCGTTCCCGCCGCAGGCGCGGGAACGCCATTTTGACTGGGTACGAAATCCTAGTCTTACCACTTGAACAGACCCTGTGTGGCGACCTTGGCCGGCACTTGACGTCGGTCCGCCATGCCGTGGCTGTGTAGTCGAGTACCTGCCGCAAGGTGCGGAGTTAGCCATCCCCATATTGGATCTCTGGCCCGCGCCGTAGTTACCCCTGGATAACCCCAGATCGCTTGATTTTGCGCCACGCGCTGATTTGCTGGCGATATCCAACCCTGGGGTGCCAGCGCTAGAGTTGGCAGCCGCCGCCCTCAACGACTTTCCGGATAGCCGCACGGCCGCTATTCTTGCGCGATGAAACGCCCCTTCAAACTGGCATTTCCAGATATCGGTTCGCATGCCTAAGCTTGCCTCGACCCTTGCCGAACTGGTCGCGCCCCTGCCTCAAGAAAGATTTTTGTCACTTTTACGCGAGCGAAAGCTGACATTTCTGCGCGGTACCGATCCGGACCGCTACAAGCCGTTCCTGGACTGGGCAGAACTCCTGAAGCTGATCGAGCGGGGTGAGCATCCGCGCGGGCTGACTGATTTTCGCATCGCCAAGGAGTCGATTACGGTCCCCTGGGATCGCTGGCTGACACGCGACCAGTCGGACAATACCATCAAGGTAGATGTCGAAAAGCTCAACGCCTTCCTCGCAGCGGGCTACAGCTTGATCGTTACACCGATCAATCCCTATGTGCCTTCACTGGCCGCGCTCTGCGATAATATTTCTGCTGAGCTGTCCGAGTTCATAAAGGTTGGCGTCATTGTAACGGGAGGCGCGGGCGGCGCTTTCAAGCTTCATTATGATCCCGAAGATCTCATAATTCTCCAGGTTGAAGGCACCAAGCGCTGGCAGATTTACGGGCCGGCGGTTTCCAACCCCGGTGTCGGCTTGCCAAAGCCGTCGCCACCGCCCGAAACTTCGCCCATTTTCGACGAGGTGTTGCAGCCGGGAGATTTTTTATTTTTGCCGGCGGGCTCCTGGCATCATTGCGAAAATGGACCAGATCGGTCCCTTCATCTTGGCATTTTCTTTATGCCGCCAACGTGTTGGGATGCGCTGAAAACAATTATATTGCAATTGCTATCGGAGGAACGATTTCGAACGCCGTTGACGAGGCTCGGGAGGGGCGCAGAACTTGCGTCATTGGAAGCCGACATCAAATACCGCCTTATCGAGAGAATTTCGCAATTGAAGTTGGCGGATTTTTCTGGGGGGCTGGACAAAAAACAATCATTCAAGGCCGACAATCAATAAATTAACCAGGGCGATATCTCCCTGTGGCTTCAGAAATGGTTACTACACTATAACTGCTTCGGCCCACACGCAGTTCCGAACAAAGAGTTTGATCCGTATCAAAGGTTCGAAGCGCCAAATAGTAGGATATTGAACAGCTGGCAGCCGGCCACATGATCCTGTTGCATTGACTCGATACGAGAATGGGGAGTTCCTGTCATCGTGAACAATAAATTCCTTGAGAACTTGAACCTAGCATCCCTTATCGCGCCAGTGACGACGCAGGAGTTCCTCTCTCGCTATTGGGAAAAGCAGCCGCTCATCATTCATCGAAAGGATTCGAACTATTACGGCAATCTTTTCACCCTGAATGACTACGATGACGCCATCACGCGCGATCCCAGCTATGTCAAGGTCGCCGATGCGATAGCCAAGAAGAATGTGTCCTACAGTCCTTTATTTGTGCAAGGTCTGGAGCAAACCCTCGAGGATTTTCGAGGCGGTGCCACGCTTGTGCTAGATCAGTTACAGAACAAGGATCCAAAACTTGGGCTACTCTGCCGCACGCTTGCGCAAGAATTCAGTCACCGCCTCCAGACGAATTTGTATCTCACCCCCCCGCATGGCAAGGGCTTTACGCCCCATTGGGATAACCATGACGTATTCATACTTCAGGTCGAGGGTTACAAACACTGGAACATCGAACGCGAACGCAGAGTCGTTCCCATGGAGGGAGAAAAGCAGGGCGATCAAGGTCGCGAATTGCGCGGCGACCTTCACACCTTCACCCTCAACAGAGGTGACATCGCTTATATACCGCAGGGGTTTGTGCATGCAGCCGAATGCGGACCGGAAGCATCGCTGCACATTACGCTTGGCATACACTCGGTAAACTGGAGCGACCTACTACGGGCGTTGATCACCGCATCCATGAAACTTAATGAAGATATTCGCGGCATGTTACCGTTTGGCTTTATGCACGCTCCTCAGTCAGACCTTGTAAGAAGCACAGCTGCGATTCTTCGGAGAATGTCAGATGAGGAATTCCTGAATGTCTTTATGACCAATTTCAGAGATGAGTGCGTTAAAGGGTTTAAGATGGATATTTCCGGGCAAATTTTAGAATTCCTTCGACCGGCCCCGCTGCTGATCACCGACGTGGTGGGGCCTCGTCCCGGTATCGTTTATCAACTTCAATCTGGCGACGATTCCATCGAAGTCAAATTCGGCTCACGCAGCATCGTGTTTCTCGGTATCTTCCAGGAGGCTCTTGGTTTCGCGCTGAAGACACCCTCATTTGTTATCCGGACTCTGCCCGGTAATTTGGCGGAAGTGGAGAGAATCGTTCTTATCGAGCGACTGATTCAAGAGGGTTTGGTCGTTCGGAAATAAGACTGCTGAGGTAATCGATGTCAGGACCAGGCGAGCCTTTTCTCGAAACTCCGCGGGTTGATTGGAGAGATGGCCGGCCATTTGCGATTGCTCGCCTCAGTGGACAATACGCCCGTGTGCTGGAAGATCTCGCGCTCGCCAAAGAGAGCACGGTTTGCACGCTCCCAGTGTCCGATGGTTGGAGCAGCATAGCGCATAAGAACCCTACCACTGCGCGGTATTCGTCCTATTCGGCTTTTCTTTTGAGCCCAGCCACCCTCCCTCTATTTTTCGCGATCCGCGAAACATACAGACATTTGTTGCGGGCAATCGACCAGGAGCCTGTCCCGCGATTTATCCAGTGCTGGTACAATATTCACCGTTGCGCGCACTCGCTTGTTCGTCACAAGCATAATTATCCCTTTATCGGCACCTTCTCAGCCCATGCGGAGGGAAGTACAACGCGATACGGCAGATCAAGAGATACGAGTGAAGCTGACGTGATTGTAAGCCATGTAACCGGCCAGTTGATGGTGACAACGGGCAATGAAAACTATCACGAGACATCGGTCTGGTGCGACGCTGATCGGGCGCGGGTCACTTATGCATTCGATATCATGGGTCAGGAGCAATGGAACTCCCGTCAAATTTTGCTGCCGTTCGATTCCTAGGCGGCCGAGGCAAGCTCTTCTGTCGGCTCCTGACTATAAGCACGAGTAACTTCGCCCAAAGTAGTTGATAGCCGGCAACGAGAATTTCGGACCGGCCCAACCGGCTGCGCGCCGAGCGGATTCGTGAAGGGCATTTAAGCGAACCCGCCCCGGCTGGCTCTAGCGGGTCGTCCGCTCAGGCCCTGGTGAGAAATCTTTTTACCTCACGGCCTCTTTATGGACTGGCATTCATCTGGCGCGATGCAACCAATGCGGCTAGTGTGCTGTTGCCCATGAGCGAGCACTTGTCTGTTCCACAACCTGTGTCGCGCGCCGTTCCGGCGCTTCTTTTTTGATTAGCAGCAATGGCTGGAATCTCTAAGGGAATAGTGGTGGTCGCCACATCGATACTCCCTAAAATGGTACGTCGGGACTTCGACTATTCCATCGATGACGGCTATCAGACGATGTGCATCCAGTCATGGATCGAAAATGGCTTTCGCGTCCTCTCCGTCAATGATGGTGAAGAAATTCCGGAGCTGACGGCCCGATATCCAGACGTAACCTTCATCGCTGCAAGCCGCAATGCGAGCAGTTGGACCGGGCGAAAAACCCCTTACATCGCGGACCTGCTGTTGGCGCTGAAGGACGCGCCCGAACCCGTCCTAGGCATCATCAATGGTGACTTGCTATTCGAGCCATCCGCGGCGTGGGTAAAAAATCTGCCGGCCGCCGTAAGTGACGCCATGGTCGTGGCGCATCGATACGACACCTATTCGCTGCGGCACGGATCCCTTCGGCGCTTTTTTGGCCTTGATTGCTTTTTTTTCGACCGAGACACCGCTTGTCTTGCCCTTGAAGACGCCATGCCGTTTGCGATGGGCGTGCCGTGGTGGGACTATTGGCTGCCATGCTTGGCACTGCTCAGCAATCGCAAATTGCTGCTCGTGGATCGTCCGGCTATTCTGCATCTGATTCACACGACGGGCTATTCACCAGATGTGGCGCGGAACTTTACCTACATCTTCGCCAATTCCGTGATCAACAAATCTAAACGCTCCTCTCCCGCAATGCCCCAGATCGCCCTGAAGATGATTTCTCTCTGCCACAAAATAGCTGTGTCGCCAGCGGAAACGGAGTCGGGGCAATTGACGCAGCTGTCCGATCCAGTTGTTAAACTCCTAGATTCTACGCTTCGCCAAAGTCGGGTCGATTGGAAATCAACCGACGATGCGCCGCATCCGCAAGACAGCCCGTTTGCACGGGTGAAGCAGCGCTTTGCTGCCGGTCGGGCGCTGGACAACGCCCGGCGCCTGTTACTGGAAGACAGATTGCGCGACATCGCCCCCCCGCGGATAGCCGCGATGCACCAGGTACCTGAAGATGCGCGAGTTCAGGCGATGTTGGGAGAGATCGCCCTTAATCGCGGCGATCTAAAATCCGCGTCTGCTCACTTTATCAAAGTGGCCAAGCTATGGTCGGAAGTTCGACCGTTGCAGCTAGCAGGCAATTTGCTGCGCGCCATGGGCAATAGGGAGGAAGCGCTGGACTGTTTCCGTAGCATATTGCAGTTCGAGCCGGGGCTGCCGGCCATATACATCGCTATCGCCCAGATCCTTTCGGAGACGCACAGACAAGGCGACGCCGTGGATTTTCTTGAGAAGGCGATGATGCAAAATCCGAATCTGCCCGGCGTTAAGGAACTGCACGAAACCTACCGAAAACAGGCGCAAACGCCGACTCGAACCCACATCAAACGCGTGATCAGGCGCATGCAGATCTCCCGCCTTGGGCAACTTATTCGCGGCTTGGGAACAATCGGAAAGTGTTAAAATCTTCGCGCTAGCCAAATTCTCTATCTGGCAACAATAAAGGCTTCAGGCGGCAAGCCCGCCTGGTGTCGTTGCCACATGATAGTATATGCAGCTTCAAGGTATCGGGTGTGGCGCGCCGTATCGAATAAGGCTTCTGCGTCGCGATTGCGCACAAGCTTTGTCCTGATCGCTGCCAGCCTGCCAGGATTATTCGCAAGCGCCAGTGCCAACGCCTCGTACTCAGCCAAAGATGTGGTCACCAATTCCGGCAGTCCGACGGCGCAGAGCAGACTGGCGGCGACGCGCGCCGGGAAACTGTTGCCAGGGCAAGTCAGCACGGGTAGCCCCGCCCAAAGCGCATCAAGCGCGGTAGCGTGAGCATTGTACGGCAGCGTGTCCAAAAAAATGTCTGCCAGTTGCAGCCGGGCGAGATGGTCCGCGGCGTCGGGTACAGTTTGCGCAAAAACCAGCCGCTCCGGAGCCACGCCGCGGGCACTCGCCTCCCGCCGCAAGTTCATAATCACAGCCACATTCGCAGACCTTAGCCACAACACACTGCCATCGACTGCCCGTAGGAGGCGCATCCAAATATCGTACATCTCCGGACCAATCTTGTGCGGAGCATTGTGGCAAACGAAGACAAAACCGTGCTCAGGCAGTCCGACTTCAGACCGGCTGGGTATCTTCTCCGCGATGGAACGGGTTCTATCCGCCGGAAAAAACGTATAGGGGAGATAGGCAACCTTCTCGCGATAAAAAGCCTGATTGGCCTCAGGAATTACAACCTGGTCGCCGACAATGTAATCTATGAATGGGGCATTCATGGTACCAGGAAATCCCAGATAGTTCACCTGCACAGGAACCGGCCGCCGCGCCAGAATTCCCGTACGCTTGGCGCCCGAATAGCCGTTCAAGTCAATCGCGATATCTATTTCGAGCTCACGCAAGATTTCTGCGACCTGAACATCGTTCATGGCTTGAACATCAATGAGCCGATCAAAAGCAGCTTCGATCCGCCGGCGCATCTTGCTCCCATCGCCGGGCCACAGAGAAATCGCGGTGGTCTCAAAGCGGGATTTGTCGTGATGCTCGAAACAGCCCACAATCACATCCGACACCACATGATCACGGAAATCGTTAGAGATGTATGCGATACGAATTTTGTCGTGACGATAGAGCTCTCCACGCCACGGCATATACGGATCGGACGAATATTTTCTGCGCGTGATAGCACAATGCTCAGCCTCGGAGTCATTTATGGCGCGGTGAAACACCGGTGCGATAAGGCGCACACCCAGTTCCAGTCCCTTAGCTATCCGTCTCTTATCGTCGCCCCTTTTAGCCCAATCACAGATGCGCATCCTCGAACTGATGTCGACGCGTATGGCTGTTATATTCCCCTGATCAAGCGCGAGAGCCTGGTTATTCAACTCGATCGCTTCCAGCACGCGATTTGCATCCAAGAGCTCCAACGCGCGGCTAGACAAAGTTTCCGCTTCCAAAATATTGGATGCGGTAGTGGATTCCGTGGGAGGTTTTTCGATCTGGGGCGACTGCGCAAATATGTGCTGATAGGCCCGATATAGCGGCAGCGCCACGATGTCGTGCACCAGTTTGATGGGAATGTATCCGGCGCTCAGTTTTTCCGGCAATGCTGCAAAGCCGATATGATGCGGCTTGGGCAAGAGCAAGGTCCGCACAATGTAGCTGACCTTCCGAGCCATTCCATCGTGAAGTCTCAGGCGGTCCATGGACAGGGTCTTGTTGCTTGGGGGCCCGGTCAGGTCATCGGCCTGCCAATGTGCTAGGATGCGCCCAGCCATCGGTTCGATCGCCGGATCAGCCAACTCTAAGGCGATGATCGCATCGGAAACGCTCGCACCGAAATATTTGCGAGCCAGTGATGTCGCCAATAGCACCATTCGCAGGCAACCCTGCGATCGCGCACGTTTCTCGATAACGGTCCAATCTAAGTGTGGATGCGACCTGATGAATGCGGCGATGTCGCACGCCCATTTGATGTTCCACCACAATTCTTTGCCGCCATGAATCGCCAGAATAACAACGCAATCTTCAGGCGCCAACGTCAGCATGGACCAGCCGTTGAAAAGAAGGGATTCGGCCCGGCGCCTTATTCCTGAATAGTCGATATCGAGTGCCAAGCTGATCGGCGTAAGGCGGGTGTGCGGTTCGACCGCGATCCCGTCGGATCGGTTGAAAATTATTTCCTGCCCCTGCAGGCGGTGGATCATGGCAAATTGCGCATCCGTGAATTTTCCCTGGCGCTCGTATCCGAAGCGGCGTAAAACCGCGATTGCCCGGGTAAGATCTTCATCACGGACAAGAAAATCCAGATCCCGGAATTCTCGAACGCCAAGGTCGCCGAACGCCTGGATTGCCAGCACCGGGCCCTTGAACGGAATCACCTCAATCCCATCGGCTTCGAGCGATTTGATCAACCGACCAAGGTCATCCAACAAGCCCTGATTGCCCTTCCTTGCATGTTCAAGAACAAGGCTCAATGCGTCGAGAATATTCGCTGGCACCATATCGGACGCAACGAGAGCCAATGTACGCCCACAAAGGCCAGCCAAACCGTGGTTAATCACCCGGCGCGCAAAGCGCTCCCAATCAACACCTTCAGCCAATATCCGACGGATAGCGGCTTCGTCTTCCCGAGATGGGCGAACTCTGGCGCTAGCCAACAGGAGCCGAAATTCCTCGGGCACTGCGTCCATGATCTCGGGCAGATGTCGCGGGACAAGTGCTCCGGCCGCATCAAATAGACCACGCACGTTTTCGTAGATAATGTCCTGCTGCCACCGCTGACGATTTATTTTGGTGCATCGCCTGAAGCCACGTGCCAGCAAAAATGAATCCACCTCATCGAACAAACATTGCCCCTTGTAGAGGGGGCGATGCGACACTTCAGTGTATATGTATCGGACTCTTTCCAGCAGCGCGCCTGCCGACTCCAGGGCGATAAGCTCAGCGCCTTGCAGATCCATCCAGATAAGATCGATGGTATCGATCTTGAGATGCTTGCACAGATCATCAAGGCGCGTGCATTCGACCTCTATCTCATTCTGAACGTATTTTTCGGCGGGATAGTCACCCGTGGCCAGGAAAAGCGAACTTGCGCCGGGATTACCATCTTTCCATGTCGTGATCGTCCGCTTCGGATCGATGGGGAAAAACGGACAATTTCCAGTGTAGGAGTTAATTGCTTTTTCAACGAGTGTAATGCGGGGATTTTGCGCGACGTTTTTACGACATTGATCAAGTGTTCCTGGATTGCACTCAATCGCAACAATATCCGCTTCCCCAAACAGCTCCGACAATTCAAGGGATTGCTGGCCGTCGCGCGAGCCGATATCGAAAACGGTTCTAAAAGTGCCGAAGTCGACCCCTCTCGCACTGAGAACTTTTTTCAATCTCTCGATCATTTTGCCAATTTACGTCCCAAACCCGCAAAACGCTTTATCATATGCGCCGTTTGTGCCCGTTATCGCAGGCCCCCAACAAGCCAAGTGCTTCAGCTTAGATTCAGCCCGGAACACTTGGGCAAAAGGCCTCGTCCGAGCCTTTCAAGCATATCATATAGCTGCCTTATTCCAAGTCGCAGGAAAGTTCACGCTTTCAAGATGGCCGACTAATCCATCAATTTCTGGACCAGCATTTCAACAACTCTGTCCCACGTGTAGTTGCCGCGAACATGGTTGGGGCCTGCCTCTGCCGCGCGCGCGCGCCAAAGTCTGTCCTCAATCGCCGACTCCATCAAGGCGATCAAGTGTTCGAGGTTGGGCTCGAGTCGGTAAGCCGGCTGTTCCTGGCCCGGAACCGGCGATTTTTGGCTTTCAATTTTTCGCGCGAAGTCGTTGGTAACAAAATCATCCGTAGCACCGCCATCCGTACAAATAACCGGGATTCCGGATGCAGCGGCCTCCAACACCGGTATATTGAACCCTTCTGCTCGATATGGCGAAACATACGTATCCGCGACTTGATACAGCTTCGCCATTTTGTCGTTTGAGAATGGGTCTCCAAAATACGTCATTCTGTCTTTAACCAATTGCCGATCGACGGCAGACATCGTCTGCATATGCTTGTCTAGAAGATCTTCGGATTGATAAAGAGAATTCATGCCCTTTAAAATTAAACGGGCGCCTGAGAACCTTCGGGAAATTTCCGAAAATGCCTTCAGCAGCAAATCGATCCCCTTGTTTCCCGTCATCGCTCCAACACTTAGAAAGACAAACTCATCTCCGCCGCGACAGAGATTGCCTCTGACCTGCATGCGAACGTCCGGCATTGGGTGAAATGTGTCGACGTCGACTCCGTGTGGAATGATAAGAACCTGTTCGTGCGCAAACCCCGCCTGGTAAAATCCCTCGGCGGACCACCGGGATGGCGTGATCACCTTGATATCCTTCGGCGGCAGGGTTCGCTGAAAACGCCCAAATGCTTCAGTATTGGAAAACTGGTCTTTTCTCAGAACTTGTGTCTCTGAAGTCCCAAAGACAACTGTCTGCTTCGAAAGTGAAGGCGAGAAATCGAATGGACTGGAAATTCTAAGTGTAACGTCGGCTCGTTCGCCCACCTCGGAGACGGCTAGAGACTTCAATATCTGTTCATCGGCCTTGTTGAACAATCCCTCAAGCGTTTGCCAGCGTCGGCGGTAAAAAGGAGTATCCGCGACCTTGACAGCAACGTCCGGTCGGCGGGAAAGCGCCAGCAACTGCCATTGATTCACTATCGCATATGAATGGGGGACGAACCTCCATCCTTCAACTATAAAGCGTTTTGGAGCTTGTCCTGTATTTTGCAACTGGCTCCGTCCTTGTGTGAGCGGGTATACTTACATCGTCAGAATTGACCGCTAAAACAATTACATGTTTGCCGAAACTGTCGTTGGAAGTTTTACCTGTTCAGATTGTTTGAAAACGCCAATAGGCTTGGCGAACTGATCGTTGCCGCAAATAGTAACAAGACGGCGGCGGAGAAGCGCCGGATAGCAGCAGGATTGATATTTGCCACTTGGCCGGTCCGCATGGCTGCACCCAGGCTGATCCAACAGAAGCTGGCGGCTAGGATCAGTCCGGACAACAGAGCCAACCGAGGGAAAACTGAGAGCCAATGACCGCCCGCCAGGGGCGGCAACACAACAAAGGTAAAGATCATCGCTTTTGGATTCAGCAGCGTCACGGCAAACACGCGCGTGGGTGTAACTATTTCTTCCCGCGGATCGACAGTGCGGGCAACCCACAATTTCACCGCCAGCAATGCCAAGTACAGAGAAAGCGTCAGGCGGAGCAGAATTTGCACCGCTGGCACATGCTGTATGACCGCCCCAAGAGAAAAAGCCAGAATATGGATCGACGTCAGGTATCCCATGAGCTCTGCAGGCATCAGCCAAAGGGAGCGTCTTAGCCCCTTGGTAGCCCCCCCCACCAATAACAACGTATTGGTGGGCCCTGGGGTCAGTAGCAAGGCGAGAGACAGCGAGATGAAAAGGAGCTTTTCCGACATGTCCCCTATGCCACCAGAAATTCCTTCGTTTCGATACCTCAACTGTGGCGCATCGGAACGCCGCAGCCTTGGTTTTCTATCACAAAAGCCCTCCAGACACGGGCAGAAAGTCCAAAATTCGTTAACGTTATCGGGCCAAACGCCCCCTCTCCATCCGGCACGAGCCCATGAACTCTGGACTAATTTCAAAACTCATTCATCTTAGCCGGGGTTAATGTCGAATTTCATTCGTTTTCACCTTCGTCAACCGATGCGCGAAAGGGGACATGAACGTGGAATCCCTTAGAAAAATATTGGTCGTAGGAGGAGGCTCGTCGGGCTGGATGACTGCGGCTTACCTGCGAAAGTCATTCCCCAACGTCGAGATAACTGTCATCGAAGCGTCCGACATTCCGATCATCGGCGTGGGAGAGTCTACCAATGTCACCATGCATTATTTCCAGCGATTTCTGGGCATCGACGAAAGATCGTTCATGAGGGCGTCAAACGGCGCCTACAAAATCGCTATCCGGTTTGAAAACTTTAATCGTCTTGGCGCCGGCTTTTATCATCCGTTTGGTGCTCCATCTGCCAGCGCAAACGTCAATTTCCGACCGAACGCACAGTATGTCCACCCGTCATATCACCTTGCTGAGCGCGGGCATTTTTCAGATCGCTTTTCTTACTCTTATCAGATAGATGCGGGCCTTTATGGTCAATATCTGAAACTGTGGTCGAAACAGGCCGGCGTGGGCCATATCGTTGACCGGATCACAGGCGCTACGGTGGATGCAGAAGGTTGCATCGCTTCCGTCGAAACCGAAAAGAGCGGAGGTCTCGTCGCGGACCTTTACATAGACTGTTCGGGATTTCGCTCCTTTCTTCTTGAGAAAACTTTGGCGGTTCCTTTTCACTCTATAAATCTTGAGCTCATAAACGACCGAGCGATTGCCGCCCGTGTTCCGTATGTTTCAAAAGCGGACGAACTTCGAGTCTACACGAAGTGCACCGCTCTCTCAGCCGGGTGGGTTTGGAATATTCCCTTATGGAGTCGGATCGGCACTGGATACGTGTATTGCAGCAGCTTCCTGACACCGTCTGAGGCCGAGTCGGAATATCGCAAGTTTCTCGGAGAGGATCGCGTTAAAGATCTAGAATTCAATCATCTCGATATCAAAGCCGGACGACATGAGAAAGCGTGGAGCGGCAACTGCGTCGCAATCGGAATATCCTATGGCTTTTTGGAGCCGCTTGAGTCGACGGGATTATCTCTTACGCAACTCTCGATAGTAGATCTGGCAAATGCGCTGTCTGGGAGCGGATGGGCGTCGGGCGGGCCATTGGCCTCGAGTCGCGAAACTTACAACAAGAGGCAGGCCGAATTATTCGACACGACCAAAGAGTTTATCATGGCGCATTACGTTCTCACGAACCGCGAAGATACGGAATATTGGAATCACATACGGCACCAAGTGAAAATTCCTGCTGGCTTGGCCGAAAAACTTGAATACGCAAAACGTGGAAGTTACGAGCCGATCAACAAACTTCCAAACAAACTCTACCATCAATTGAACTGGAACTTGATCCTGTCCGGTATGGAACATTTCGGCCGCGCCGATCCTGATGATAAGATAGTCACGATTTCGCACAGCCAACGGCACATAGACGCTCTTGTGTCGAGAGTTTATTCCGAAAGAAGTGACCTGCCAGAGACGGACACTGGTCCTGTCGAAGAAACGTCACAGCATCCAACTTGGTATCCAACGTGGTAAAACCATTGCGGCGCGGCCCGGGACGCGGTCCGCATGCCGATTCCGCGATGCCGGCGCCAAGCTTCAATGCTGGGACGGGCGAGCGGGATCGAAAACCACCAGGGAATGAATCTCGCCAAATACATAGCGGAAGTACTGCAACTGTCCTTCCAGCAGCAGATCCGACGTCTGCCGCAGAGCGTCTTGATAACTCTCGGTTTGCGGGGGCCAGGTAACGGCAATTTCATTGACGCCATCCAACACGCAATCGCCAGGGACAAGCGCCTCGTGGGCAGACCAGGCCTTCTGGACGGAAACCTGCGCGACCAGGCGTCCATTGACTTCGATCTTCAGCGTCGCGTCCGGCTCCGCCAGGCCCGGCACGCGGCAGCACAGTTTCAGCTTGACGGGTTGACCGGCCTCGCCGACGAAAGGAAATTTCGAGCATTCGTCAAAGGCGGAGGCGAAAACGGCGCGCGATCCATAATTGTTCAGAAAGGATTTGCTGGTCCAGCCGCGCTCCGAGGGCGTCGGTATGGCGGAGGCGTAGCAGAAATCGGTCAGCTCCTTGGCGCCGGACTTGACGGAGTGTTCGGCGATCTGCAGGTCGGCGAGCCACTTGCGAAAGGCCGGCCGGGCGCCGGCCAGGCAATCGGCGATGACATTTGCCAACATCGGATCAAGGCGCTGCACCCGACCGCGGAGAAGATATTGCAATCGCTCGCGGCGATCGATCTCGGCCAGTTCGAATGCCGACTTGCATGCCAAGAATGGCGTACGCCGGGTCTGGATGTCGATATAGCGGGTCATGATCCGCTCGCACTCGGGCCACAATTCCAGCGCACGCGCGCACCAATAGCGCACGACCTCCGCGCCTTGGTAGAAATGGGCGTTGTGCACGGCGGCAAAGAACGACACCTTGCCCTCGATCTTGGCCGGCGGCGAGATCGCGCCGGCGGCGAGCTTCTGCGGCGAAACCTCCCGGCCGGTCAGAAGCGCCAGCACTTTCGACCCAACCGCGGTCATCGCGGCATTTGTCGCCGTGGCGCTGAGATGGCAATAGTCCAGGAACATCTGCCGTCCCGGCAAGCCGCCGCCTTGCTGTTCCTCCAATATCCTGGGCAAATCGACCACCGCCTGGCCGGGAATAGCGGCCGCCTCGCGCAAAATATCCTGGAGCGCGGTCGATATGCGGGGCGAATAGGAGAAGCCCGGATTCCAGCCTTCGGCGTCACGGCACATTTCCAGGAAGCGCCGGGTCGCCACGGCGTCGCCCTTGGCGCGATGGCATTCCACCAGAATTCGCGGCGAAACCGAGGTCGTCCCCCCATCCAGCTCCATCATCCTGGTGGCAAGAGTTTCCGCCAGAGCAAAATCGCGCGCCTGCAATGCCTGCCGGGCCGATTGCGCGAGGTCGCGCCACACACGGTTATCGCCGCCCCCCAGCAGGGGCGCGCAGGATACCGGGTCGGTCCAGTCCTGGAGATTGAATTCGGGGACCACCCAAATCAGCTTCACGTTTCTGGGACCCAGCACGCTGCTCGCCTGCCGCACCAGATGACGGGCCGCCTCTTCGCGCCGCACATCCAGATAGGCTTTCATGCCGGGCACGCCGTCGGTGCGCAGCAGATTTTCCACGAACGGGATGTCGCGCTCGCCCAGCTGCGGACGCCAATTGTTGCCGGCAAAAGCCACGATCACATCGGGACGCAGCGCCAGGCATTGCCCGATCATGCTTTTGAGTTCCCGCTGGGTTTGATTGGATTTGGCCAGGTCTATGACATCGATGCCGCGTTCGCCCAATTGGGCTTTCAGCATCGCTTCTAGCGCCATGGCGGGATTGAAATCGGGGTCGTAAAGGAATCCCCGCGCCACCGATTCTCCGACCAGGACCACGCGCCAGCGCGCTTTCTTGGGCGGGATGGTTTCGGTACTGGACCAATAGAACCATTCCTCGCCAAGTTCGGGCCGGCGGACAAAGGGGGCATTGGCGGCCGCACCCGCCTTGCGCCACACTCCGATATCCCGGGTACCGGCGCCGCCGATCTCGATCCTGCTCTGTCCGGGACCGGCAGCCTCGCCGACAAAGCCGGCGAGATAAAGATTGCGAATGGCGCGCCGCGCCTCGGGGGTATCGGCCGAGCGGGCGGCCCGCGCCGCGAAGTCCTTCAGCCACTCGCTGTCGATGCTGCTCTCTTCCTCGAAAAGGAGGTGTTCGGGAGGAGATTTCATTCCCGCGCTCCCTGGCTCAATTGTGTCAGCATCGGTTCCACCCGCAAGCCGCGTTGTCAAAGCATGGTGTAAACGGCATAGCCATGCGATCCGCGTTGGGGTTTGCGCGAAATATCCCGCCACAACTCCGGTAGATCCTCTTGTTCCAAGACAAAATCATCAAGCACCAACGCGTCCATCCGGGAGCGCCCAAAGGTGGATATCGCATCCATGACGGTCGAGACGATAGGTTCGCCGCGCAGGTTGAAAGAGGTGTTGAGCAGGATCGGGCACCCGGTGCGCTGGTAAAAATGCTCCAGAAGCTGGGCGAAGCGGGGATTGGTCTCAGCCGTCACGGTCTGCACCCGGGCCGATCCGTCGACGTGGGTTATCGCCGGCAAGGGAATGGGCGAGATCACCTGGCAAGTTTCCAGCATGAAGGGCGATGGATGGTCCAGGGCGAAATGCTCTCGCGCATGCGCTTCCAGGACCGCCGGCGCAAAGGGGCGGAACGACTCGCGTTGCTTGACCAGGGCATTGATCCTGTCCTGCATTTCCGGCCGGCGCGGGTCGGCGAGGATCGACCTGGCGCCCAGGGCGCGCGGCCCGAACTCCATCCGGCCACAGACCCAGGCGATGACCTGGCCCTGGATCAGCTTGTCGACAATCGCCTCGACCAGGGTGGAGGGATTCTGGCGATAGTCGGAAAATTTGACACCGGCCGCGGTCAGCAGGCGCTGTGTGTCATGGACCAGGTTCGAAGGCCCCAGATAAGCGCTGTGCATCAGTTTTTGGCGCGGCCGCGCGCCGGTGCGGCGGACATGGGCCACCGCCGCCGCGCCCAAACAACTGCCGGCATCGCCGGCTGCCGGTTGAACGAACAGCCGCTTGAACGGTCCTTCGCTGAGGCAGCGCCTGTTAGCCACCACATTCAGCGCCACGCCGCCCGCCATGCAAAGATTTTCGCTGGGAGCCTTGCTGTGCAGGTAGCGGACCTTTTCCAGCAGGATGTTCTCCAGCACCAGCTGGGCACTGTGGGCGATGTCCTTGTGGTCCTGGGTGAGTTCAGAGCCATAGGAACGCGGCGGCACGCCAAGCAGCCCGGTGAGTTCGTCGGAATACATCCGGTCCTGCTGCAGGAAGGAAAAATACCGCAGGTTCAGCCGGTAATCGCCGCCAGGCCCATCCTCCAGCAGCCGGCTGATCTGGTTCACATAGCGCGGGCGCCCATAAGGGGCCAGGCCCATGACCTTATATTCGCCCTCATTGACCTCGAACCCCAAATAGCCGGTGATGGCGCTATAGAAAAAGCCCAGCGAATGGGGAAAATCGACTTGGGCCAGGCGGCGAATTTCAGCGCCGCTGCCGGCGCCATAGGCGGTGGTCGGCCACTCGCCGACACCATCGATGGTAAGGATCGCGGCTTCGTCAAATCCGGAAAAATAATAGGCGCTGGCTGCGTGCGAAAGGTGATGGTCGACGATCTCGATAGCGCCGTCAAAGCCGGTAAGCCGGCGTATCTCGCTCTCCGGCGGCGGTTTCAGCAACCTCGAACGAATGGACTCGCGGCGGTCCCGCTTGAGACCCGGCAGCATCCCCATCCAGATCTGCCGTCCCAATTTGAGCGTCGGATCCTCATAGAAGGCGATGCAATCGACGTCGGCGATCGTCAGCCCGGCGCTGCCCAGGCAATAGCGAAGCGCGGCGGCTGGAAAAGCGTTGCCATTCTTGATTCTGCTGAAGCGTTCTTCCTGGACGGCCGCAACGATCTCGCCATCCCGCAGCAGGCAGCATGCAGAATCGTGATAACCCGCAGAGATGCCGACAATGTTCAGGCACTCCCCCAATTCACTGCTTTACAACCATCGCACAACCAGTGCCGGGCCGGTTCTTCGCTGACGCCAGTGAAAAATAGCCGGTCCCACAAGCGTTGGGAGAGTAGCCGATTCGGAGAATAGAAAAATTGGTGCGGCGCAAAATGCGTCTTTTCGAGGAAAAACGGCTCCGGCTTGCCTCGGCCCAGGGAGCACAAGGCGGGCCGAAAACCTGTCCTTGCAACGGGTTGGCGGCTGGCGTAAAGGGCTGTCCCGGCGGGCGGCCCCCTTTGTGTAAGGACAGCCCTCTTGGAGGATCGCCTAACGGTAGGACCCCAGACTCCGGTTGTCTACGGGCCGTTCCACTGGCAAGCGCGATAAAACTTCGCCAAATGCGGATTGTCTCTCGGACGTCCGCTTTACGCCAAAAGCGGACATTCCTAATCGCACGCAAAATCATCGGTCCCGACCGGATGACAAAACACCGGCCAGCCGCGCGCGCGCCAGTAATCGACAAGGCCCATCTTCCGCACCAACGCCTTGAATCGTTCCGTCTTGCGGCCAGGCGCGTAATCAGGCTGCCAAATCTGGAAGGTATAGGAGCCATAATTGTAACCGGCATCCGCGTTGTGCTGGACAAAATCGAAAGCGCGTTCTGGAAGGCCGACATAAGCAAAGACGAAGCTGTCGACGCCTAGATATGGAACATTTTGTCCTTTGACCGATGCCGGAGCGGCTAGCAGAATTCGTCTCGCTGCCTCCGTCCTTTCGGGCGAGGCTCCTACTCTGTTCTCTCGCAGAGCGTCAGCGGCTTCTTTGTACCGCCCCAGGGATGCATAAATTTCGGCGAGATTGAGGGCGCGCGTTGCAGAAGTGGGCGGCAATGCCAAGGCCATGGCGAGCGCCTTCGCATTGTCTCCAGCGGTTACAAGAACCCGAACCGTGCCCATATTGAAATTCGCGACCAGCGGCTCCAGCGTGTACAGCTGGTCACGCATCGCAACCGCTTCGTTGATTTTGCCGATCGTTCCAAGATACCCGCTGTACCAGTGCAGCGTATCGGAATTTTGCGGATCGATGCTGAGTGCCTGCTTGAAGGATTGCTCCGCGTCCAGCATCTGGCCGCGAAACCACTGAACCAGCGCCAAAGCCAGATATCCGCCCGAGCTGCGTGGGTTCAACGCAATCGCGTGGCGGGCATCGGCTTCTGCTTTGGGAACCGCCGTCCCGGCAAGGCGGCGCAGCGCCTCCGGATCACCAGGACCATGAAGAGCTGTCAGGGCATTACTGCCATAGTTGGCCGCGAGAACTTCCATCTGGGCCAGCAGAGCCCAGGCCGGCTCATAGTCGGGATGTTTTGCCACGATCAGTTCCAGCAGGGCAGTGGCGGCAGTGACCGGCGCGCCGTTGTTGCGTGCTCGAAAGATCGACTTGGCGCGAAGGTAGTCCTGATAGGATAGGGGGTCGATGGAGCGGTCGGAGACGAGATTTTCACCCGCCTTGAGGCCGAGCGGTACCTGTAGCGCACCCGCTATGGCGCGGGCAACATCCTCCTGGACCGCGAAAATGTCCTTGAGTTCGCGATCGTAACTATCGGTCCATACATGATCTCCGGTTGCGGCCTTTATCAGTTGCGCGGTGATGCGCACTTTGTCTCCAGCCTGGCGCACCGAGCCTTCGAGCAAATAACTCGCCCTGAGCGTCTTGCCGATGACCTGCAAGTCCTCGTTTTTGCCTTTGAATGCGAATGCGGACGTACGCCCCACGACCGGCAAATGAGGAATTTCCGCCAGCGCCGAGGTGATCTCCTCGGTCATTCCGTCCGAAAAATAATCCTGCTTCGGATCGCCCGACAGATTTAGAAACGGCAGCACCGCCACCGATATACCGGCTGGTCCCGGCGATTGCTGAGAGCTGGCCACCACGGTTGCCGGCCTGGAATTGAACCAAAATAGAGCTGCGACCGCGACAATCGATGCTGCGACGATAATTAGCGGCCGTTGCTTAATTCTTGACAGGGTTATCCGGGGTTGTCCGCTGCGGGCGGAGTGGTCGAAGGGCAAGACGCTCTCGTCTCGAGCGCCGGTTCGCACCAGGTGAGCAAGACCTTTGGCTACCTCGCCTAACTTGGCCTCGGTGTCTTCATACGCATTGATCCAATTCCGAGATGCCAGTTCGTAAAGAAACGCGCCTTTGGGCGCGATGTTTTGGAGCCGTATCGGGATGATTAGTTTCTTTTCCAGAGTCGCTGCCGCCAGTTCCTTGGCAATATCGCTCGACTGAGCGGCATTCTCAGAAAATAGAAGGACGAAAATCTCGCTGGCTTCTAGAGCCTTGGCTGTGGAAACCCGCCAGTCCTGGCCAGGTCCCACGAGCGCGTCATACCAGGCTTCGACGCCCTCCGCGCGAAGCTGGGCGTGCAGCAATCGCGCCCAAGCCTCATCCGCACGCCGATAGCTGATGAAAATCTCACCCGCCACAAGGCCCCCACAGCCCAAAGTTAAGATCATTGAGCCAGATGGGAACTTCTCTGGCAACTCACCGGCGGTCCGTAGGAATTACCTAATAATTTCAGCGGGATGACGCCTGCTATGGCCATAAATGGCGTGGCGCTTTTCCCAATCGGGCGGCGGATGCGGCCTTCCGCGTCCCAACCGCAATGTTCGCTCAAGCCAGAACGTCCGCTTTGCGCCAAAAGCGGACATCGTCGGCCTGGACATTTGACGTTTGGCTTTTCACCGGTGGCGAGGCCCGCCTGGTCCTCTTTTGAATGAGCTGGCCTTGAAGGCTGCCACGGTCTGTTGGCCGCCCCTCCGGTGACATCGCAAAGTTGATCGAGGGAATGGGAAGCGGCAGCCGCCTATGTCGTGCTCACTCTTCGGCTACCGGCCCCGGAAGCGTGGCTCCCGTTTGCCACATAATTCAACTGCACGCCTGGCGCCCGTGACGACCCGTGCGGCCATGTCTTTGTTGTAGAAATAAAACTCGTGCCCTGGCGCAATGTGCAAAACATAAACCTTTGGGTAGGCGCGCACGAGCAACCGGCGGCCGGGTTCACCATCAAGCGACGTCACTCTTGCGCCCTTGGCAAGGCGAAGTTCGACCGTGCGATCCTGATCGGACACTGCTCTTCCCTGCCGCTCGGCATGCCAGTGGTATCTCACCTGACATCGATTTGAATCGGCGGTCACATTGCTGGCTTTGTATAAACGCTGCTCGTATTGGTCACGGCCGGTGGCCATATCGCGAAACTGCGCCGTAAAATTGATTGTGCCTTCGCCGCCCACCCTGTCTGCGATCAGCGCCAGGGCTTCCGCCAATGATTGGCCTTCCGATTTCAGATCAGGGGAACTGATTTGGGGTGCGTTGGACGGCTGCTTCTTCTGGGCAGTTTCTGGCGGGAGGGCTTGGCGTGTTGACGCGGGCGGCACTGCGGGGGGCGGGGGTCGCACGATCACCTGCTTTGGACGGGATGATTGCGCCGATGCCTGTTTGGTGTTTGGCGCGACTTGCCGCGAGGGCGAAAGCACCATCACTATTGCGCACAGGGCGAAAAGAGACACGGCCATTCCAACGATGACCTTTGGCCGGGCGTTTTTTGGTGCAGTAGCCGCGCTGGCTAGCGTCAATGCTTCTGATGCACTCGTCAGGGACTCGGAAGCAGTTTCTTGCGCCACTTCTGCAAGCGCCCTGATAGCCTTCACATCCTCACGCAGTTGAAGAAATTCTTGCCGCGCAAGCCATTGGCGCGCGACTTCCATTCCAGTTGGGGTATAGGAATTACGCGCTACAGAGTCGCGAACCGCTTCTTCACCGACGCCGTCAAATTCCGCCCACCACATGGCGCGTTCGTTTTGGAACGAGACATCGGAAAATGAGGGAATGAGACCGTGCGCCTCGCCACTATCGAAAACAAAATCAGAATCTTTGGCCACGGGCGATCTCGGGCTCAAGGGGACCGTCAACCATAGCGATTGGACTAGCGGTCACAAAGGCGGAACTTTCGATGCGTTAGTGTGACAAAAATGTGGCCATGAGGATTACACGTTCCAGGCAATGCAACTGAAGATGGATGCGTTTTCCGATCTCCTCTTTGGGTCAAAAGCGATCACCTATCCACGATTGGCCCAATGTCTGCCTTGCGCCAAAAAACGGACGCTGAGACGGCTTTGCTCCGGGCCTGCCTGCTTGATCCTACGTCAGCTTAATTTTGCGCCGCGCCTTTCCAAGGCCGAAAAGGCCGAACAGCGCGAATAGGCCCATAGCAACGAGGCCAAGACTAGCGGGTTCTGGAATGTCACAGGGATTCGTTGTGCAGTGGGTGACCGGCGTATTTGTGCCAACCAGAGCGAAACTGTCCGCTCCGGCGCTTTGGTTGGGGAAACTGAGCGTCGCGTCGAGCGCAAGTATATCGGTGAAAGCGCCCGCGATCATCGCGTCGAACAGGGCTGCTTGGGTTGTATCGAGGATGAAAAGGTAATCGGTATTTCCGTTTCCGGGATTGGTTGGCAATACCAAATCATCGGGGACAAGCACCGCAGTGGTGAGCAGCATATTCCCACTATAGAGCTTCAAAGTCAGATCGTTGATTGTAACCGTGGCATTGTTAGCGTGCTGCGGCTGTACGGCATCGAACAATATTCCGATCTGGCTGGCGGAGGTAATTCCAAGCGAGCTTAAAGTTGGCGCTGATTGCTTGGGGAAGCCGATTGGAGAAGTTTCGTCTCCTCCAATGCTGCCTGCGACGCAACCGCCCACAACAGGCCCTGGGGCAATGCAGCCGCTTTCGGTATTCGTTCCGGGGCCGTGCGATTGGATCGTCAGAGCCCGTGGCAGGTTGCCAAAGCCGGAGCCGCCGACAACGACTTGTCCCGCAAAGATGAGATTGGCCGAGGCCGGAAGCGGTGCAAACGTCGACAAGACAGCCAGGCCGCCAATTGCGCCGCGCACCAGCGTCTTGTTCGCGTGGAATGGGAACTTGAAGGTAATATTTGCCAACCGTCTAAATTTTGACATGGCCTCTCCCCAAAGGGGCGAGCGCTCGCTGCCCCGCAGCAGCAGGTTACTTGGACACTCGGCACCTCCCTAGTTGGGCTAAAGTCCAATACGAGCGCTTGTGTCCCATACAGGGTTCCTTACCGCTCATTGTTCGTAAGCCTGGAATTGGGTCTCGATTGCCATTCTGCCTGCTGCGGGCAAAGGGGCGCTTCCTTCACAAGCCTAACCGGCTGGGGACTGGCATCCGCGAAACCTTCAGCCGCAGTGTATTTGACCTTCGACCGGAATGTCCGCTTTGGGTCAAAAGCGGTCATTCTCTCTCCGGCCACTCAATGTCCGCTTTGCGCCAACAGCGGCCATTCACCAGGCCGCGCAGCTGTCTGCAGTTTACGGCACTTCTCCAGAATGGACTGGATCTTGGTCCAATCAAAACAATTGTCGCAGGTTGGCAAAGTCGTTTTGGTGCGTGTGTTTCCCGGCAGCATCGCAATGAAATCGGGGAACTCATCCCAGACGCTCTCGGCGAGGTTGTCATGGCGGCAAACACGAAAATCGAGGTTACGTTCGCTGCGCTATTTGCCATGGCGGCTGCCGCATTGTCACCCGCACTCGCGCAAACGACATGCTTAGATGTCCGGCAAATTCGGGATACGAAGGTAAGCGATGTAAGTACGATCTACTTTCAAATGAAGGATCGCAAAGTTTATCGCAACACATTGCCTTCTCCCTGCAATCAACTGAAATTCAGCGCGTTTGGTTGGCACGCCCGCGGCGGCAAGGTTTGCGCCAAGCAGGCAATCCGCCTCGACAAAGGGGGTGTATGCATGCTGGGCGACTTCGCGCTGGTATCGGAGCCTAAGAAGGGCGGCTGACAACAACATCACTGTATTCTCGTCATCGCAGGCCAGCCCACACAATGTCTGCTTGGGTCCGAAGCGGCCGTGGTTCTCGCCACTCCGGCAACTCGCAGTCCATTAAAGAGCCGACAAGGTGGGCGCTTCTGAACTCGTCTACCGCGGCAGAAACGCGATTGACGAGTGGCGCCTGACTGCGTGCAGAAAGAAAGCGGGCGCTAGTTACTGGCAAATGCGCGGTATTGACCGGCCCTGGCCTCTACCCGCCTCGTAGTTTCGACGCTGGTCGCACGAATGCAGCTGTTGAACCAGGTTCGATAGTATAGCGATGAGGAAGACGGATAAGACGACAGCAGCGGACCACAGGCTCTATTGGCGGCCTCTTGGACACGAGCCTGCAAGACGCTGGCATCCGATGGCTTGGAAAGGTCCAGATCGCCGAACTTGACGTCAATGTCGGAAGCCGCGTGGGCGGTGGTAACGGTCAGAGCGAGAATCGAAGCGGCTGTGAAAGCACGGAACATCATCGTCTCCTTGGGTTTGGGTTGTGCCGCCGGCCCGTGAACGCCCGCAGGCACACATGGCTCCGGCCAGGGGTTGCAGCCGGTTCAGCCACCACGAGTAACATCAGCGGTGTCTACACCCTTCGCTGCCCGCTCTTGGCGCGCGGCGAATCAGCAACCTGAATGGTGAAGTAGATCGCCGGACGAACTGTCGTGATATTGGTCAAAGGCCCAATCAGGTTCCCCGCCGGATTTCATGACTCCGTCAGTGTTATTTCCGCTCAATACGGCTGATGCGGCCATACTGGTTGAACTCCGACACCAGCAAATTGCCCTTGGCGTCATAGGCGACACCGTGGGGAGCATAGAAGCGATCCGGTTGCCAGACATTAGGCGGCGCCTTGTTGGTGCGAATCTGTTCCACATCATCATTGGTTCCGATCACCGCGGTGATGTGACCGTCCCGATCCAGAAGGGAAACACGCCCCATCAGCTCACCCACCGCCAGCTCGTTGCCGCGGATCGCCAAGGCGCTCGGCAAGCGCAGGCCCCAGCCAAATGAGCCCAGCACATGGCCGTCCAGATCCATGTGCACCAGCCTGTCGTGGCGCCGGTCGGTACAAATCAACCGCACGGGCGTAAAGCGCGTATCGATTGCGATCTTGTGACACTGATCGAAGTTCCACGGCCCGCTCTTGCCACCGAAGGTGGCGAGATATTTGCCGCTTTTGTCGAAGTGGTGGATGAAATCCAGACCATAGCCGTCGGTGACATAGATGTCGCCATTGGGCGCCACCGCGATGCCGGTCAAGTTGGTTGCCTGCTTGTCGTCCTTCTTGTATTGCGCGGGAATGGCCGACGCCGGAATGGTCAGCACCCTCGAACCATTCAGTTTAAGCTGGACAATCTCCTGCGCCAGCCGGCTGACGCCATAGATGTAAAATTCGCCATCGGTTGCGCGGGCGATGATGAAGCCATGCAAGTCAGGCGGCGCTCCGGGCACATTGCGCAGATAGCGGCCCTGAGGGCTGTAGACTTGAAGGCCCGAATGGTCGCCCCCTTGAACACTGACATAGATTTCACCGATTGGTGACACCGCGATGTCGCCATGGGTATCGCCGATGGTCGTCATGCCGGGGGGCGGGGTGAAAAATTTCCCATCCACCACGAATTCGGCCGCCGCCGCCGCTGGAAGTGACGCCAGCACGGCAAGGATCAGGCTGCAAACAAAATTCCTCATAGGATGGATTCCCCTTGAATCATGATCCATGCCGCGATCCCGGCGCTGACAGCCAAGAGCAGCAAGGCGATATAAAGCCGCGTAAAGACGATGTTCAATTCCTCCGGCAGATGGGCGCGATGCTTCTTGCCTGTGATCATGGGCCATACCAGATTGTCGCCCTTGACCAGCAGATAGAAACCCACCGCCACCACATGGCACCAGACCAAAATCAGGAGCAGGTCGAAGATCAGCCCATGGATGTCGGTCAGCCGGGTTGAAATATCCTCGGAAACCAGCAAGGCCAGCGGGCCGTGAAATTGCACCCCGTCATTGGCGAACAACCCGGTCGCGACCTGCGCCAGCAGCACCGCGATCAGCGCCAGAACCATCAATCCGCCCGCCGGATTGTGACCGGCATGGAATATCCGCTCACCGCCCGCCAGGCCTTTGAGGTAGCCAACCACCCGGCGGGGCGGATGCAGGAAATTGCTGAAGCGCGCGGTGGTCGATCCTACCAAGCCCCAGGCAATGCGGAACAGAAGCAGGGCCAACAAGGTCAACCCCGACACCAGATGCACGCGCATATAGCCCTGGTCGGCGCTGAACCAAGACAGGCAAAGCAACAACACCATACTCCAGTGAAACAGCCGGACCGGAATGTCCCAGACCCGCACATGCGGCTTATGGTCCATCGCCGCCTCCATAAACCGCGACGCCCCGCGCTCGCAGTGGTGCCAGCGCCCGGGCTGTGACGCTTGTATCCACCACCGTGACAGAACGCAGCGTTTTGGCCTCATCCAGGGCATGGATGGTGGCGTCGCTCACCTTGGTGCCCGACAGCCGCAAGCTCTTCAACCTGACCATCGCGGCCAGAACGGGCGCGGAAGCATCCCCCACGGCTGTGCCCGACAGATTAGCGGCGACAATGCGGGCCGCCAGTGGCGACAAAGCCTGCAAATCCGCGTCGCCAAAGCTCCGGCCCTTGAGCGAGGCATCGATCTCCAGATCGGCTGAATCGCGCGCTTCATAAGTGATCACGCCGGGAAAGCGCTTCTGCAGCCGAAGCATCTGCGCCGCCAGGGGCGCGCGCTGCTTTTCGGTCCGAGCGGGATCGAGTTTGGGAATCTCAACCTCCACCACCGGCTTGGGCGCGCCGGGTATGTCGCGCAAGCTGCCGGAGGCGCCATGCGCGATCCAAAGCTTGATCACCGTCTTTTCGTCCTCGGTGAGCGGGGTTTTGCCGCTGGGAGGCATGGCGCGGTCATCCAGGGCCGGCAAGGAAATGCGGACCAAAAGCTCGCTGTTCTTGACGTCGCCCGGATGGATCACGGCGTCATGCTTGCCGCCACGCAACACGGCGGCGAAGCTGTCAAGCCTAAGATCGCTCTTCTGCCGCTTGTCGCCATGGCAGGACGTGCAGTGGGTCTCGAACACGGGCGCGACGCGCCTGGCGTAGAATGATGTCGCTTGCGCCTGCGGCACGCTTTCCAGGCCGATCCACTGCAGCATGTCGTGGCCGAAAGCGGGCCGCGTCAGCATCGCCAACCCCACGCCCGCAAGCGTCAACAGTGCGACACAGCTGAAATAGACAAACGCGGAAAGATGACCGGAGCGGCGCCCGGAAATACCAGAATCCCCCACCATCGCCTCACATCATGCCAGAATTTCAGAGACGATGCGGGCCGGCTTTACCCCCGTCAGTTTCTGGTCCAGTCCCTGATAGGAATAGTTCAGACGGCGATGGTCGAAACCCAGCAGGTACAGCATGGTGGCGTGCAAGTCGCGCAGCTCCACCGGATTGCGCGCAATCTCATAGCCCATATCGTCGGTTTCGCCGTAGCTGATGCCCCGCTTGACGCCGCCGCCGGCCAGCCAGATGCTGAAACAGTTGGGGTGATGGTCGCGGCCGATGAATTCCATTTCCTGGCCGCCGCGATTTTCCCACATCGGCGTGCGGCCAAATTCCCCGCCCCACACGATCAGCGTGTCTTCCAGCAGTCCACGCGATTTGAGATCCGCCAGCAAAGCGGCGGTCGGCTGGTCGGTTTCGCGGCAACGCTTGACCAGGCCGACATTCAAACCTTCATCCACCGGTGTGCCGTGGGAATCCCAGCCCCAGTGATAAAGCTGGATATAGCGCACACCGCGCTCGGCCAGGCGGCGGGCCACTAGGCAGTTGTTGGCATAGCTGGTCTTGCCCGGTTCAGCGCCATAGCGCTCCAGCACCGCCTTGGGCTCGCGGTGAATGTCCATCGCGTCACTGGCTTCCAGCTGCATGCGGAAGGCCATTTCATATTGCGCGATGCGCGTCACCGTCTCGGGATTACCGAACTCGCGATAAGTCTGCTGGTTGATCTCGTCCACCGCGTCCAGCACCTTGCGCCGCTCGGCGCGGCTGACGCTTTTGGGATTGTCCAGGAACAAGACCGGCTCGCCGGCGGAGCGGCAGGCCACGCCTTGATAGACGCTGGGCAGGAAGCCGGAACCCCAGAGCGGCTTGCCGGCATTGGCGGTGGTGCCGCCATTGGAAATCAGCACAATGAAGCCCGGCAGATTCTGGTTTTCGCTGCCCAGCCCATAGGTCACCCAGGAACCCAACGAGGCATGCCCGGTGCGCGGATCGCCGGTATGCACCAAGAGCTGGGCCGGCGCATGGTTGAACTGGTCGGTCTTCATCGACTTGATGATGCAGAGATCGTCGATGGCGCCTTCCAAATGCGGCAGGCGGTCCGAGATCCAGGTGCCGCTCTTGCCGGCGCGATGGAACGGAAACATCGGCCCCAGCAATTTCGGAATGCCCTGAATGAAGGCAAGGCGCTTTCCCTTGATGAAGGATTCCGGACAGTCATGGCCGTGAAACTTCGCCAGGATCGGCTTGTGGTCGAACAATTCCAGCTGACTGGGTGAACCGCCCATGTGCAGATAGATCACCCGCTTCACTTTGGCGGGGAATTGCGGCGGCAGCACCGATAGCGGCGTGGCGGGGTTGCGATTGAAGTTCAGCGGCGCGTTCTCGCCGGCCGGGGCGGCAAACGCCCCATGCATGAACAATGCGCCCAATCCGCCGGCGCCCCAGCCCAGGAAATGCCGGCGCGTGTCGGCCTGGATCTTCAATAGGTCGAGGTGACCGAATGCCTGGTCTTTACGGTCCGCCATCATGTCACCTTGTCAGCGCTGCATCGAGATTCAGCAGCGCGCTGGCCACCGCCGCGGGGCCCGCGGATTGATACAGCTTGCGCAATGGCGCGACCTCCCCCGCCGTGAGTTCTCGCGACAAAACCAGCCGGGCGCCGAAGTCCAGCTTGCTCTCGATCGCGTCATGGCCCGCCACTTGCGGCGCCTTGGCCATGCGCGCCGCCAGCGCCTCAGCCGCCTGGTGATAGACAGGATCGTTCAAGATCACCAACGCCTGCAGCGGCGTGTTGGTGGGAATGCGGCGCGGGGTGCTGAGCTGGCGGTCCGCCGCATCAAAGATGACAAAACTGGGATAGGTCGCGGTGCGTTTTATAAAAGTGTAGATCGAGCGGCGGTAGCGGTCGGGGCCGGTGACATTCTTCCAGCGTTCTGGATTGTTGGCTTCGACATTCCAAACCCCTTCCGGTTGTTCGGGCATCACCGGTGGACCGCCCATCGCAGGATTGAGCAGGCCGGCGGCCTGCAACGCCTGGTCGCGCACCATTTCGGCGGTGAGGCGCTGCTCAGGCCCATGGGCCAGCAAATGGTTGCGCGGATCTTTCTGCCGCAAAGCCTCGGTCGTGCGCCCGCTCTGGCGATAGGTGGCACTGGTCACAATCTCACGGATCAACGCCTTGGTGTTCCAATGCAAATCATTCTGGAAATGCAACGCCAACCAGTCCAGCAACGCGGGATGACTGGGCGGTTCGCCGGCGCTGCCGAAATCCTCCAAAGTCTCCACCAGGCCGGTGCCGAACAATTGCTCCCAGATGCGGTTCGCCGCCACCCGTGCGGTCAAGGGCTGATCGGGCGCAAAAAACCAGCGCGCCAAGGTCAAACGGTTGCGCGGCGCATGGGCTGGGAATTTGGGAAACAGCGAGGGCGTGTCCGCTCCCAGATCAGGACCGGTCTGGGTGAGAAAACTGCCGCGCTCGAATTCCAGGGTCGGCCGCCGTTCATAGCTGGCCTGCTCCATCATCACCGGCAGCGCCACACTGGGAATCTCCTTCAGCCGGCGCTCTATCGCTTCCAGCCGCGCGAATTGCTGCTCGATTTGCGGCGATGCGGCCAGCGCCGTCCAACGCGGATCGTTGCTGGCCGACACACGCAGCCGCGGCGCGGACGAAGAGGCGGCGTTGATGAGTTCACCATGGGTGAGTTGCAGCTTCAGCTTGGCGCCCGGCTCCAGCTTTAGCGGCAGTTCCGGCACCCCAACCACCCATTTGGTGCGGAACAGGCCGGGATCGGCCATGAAGCCGCTGGACCCCGCCAGCCGCGGCATCACCGGTCCCGGCTTTCCGGCATTGCGCAACATGCGTTTGATGTTGCCTTCCACATCCGCCATGGAATCCGGCGCCAGCAGCCGGAAAGCGATCTTTTCGGTCTTGCCGCCCTGAACCACCCAGGCGTCAATCCGGTTGGCGACGAAGCCTTTCTCCGGGGAATGCCGCGCCTTGGCGGGATCGGCTGGCGGCACTTCCAAACGCAGGGCCGTCAGTTGCGCGGAATCGGCCGCAACGCTGAATTCGAACACCGAATTCATTGGCACCGTGCCAAGCTGTTCCGCCATGCCGTCATGCAGGCGGAAACTGGCGCGAGGAGGATTCGCCTTGGCTTTCGCCAGATCGGCCTGCAACTGTTGCTGCCGCTTCTTGTCTTGGTTGCCAGGCAGCGCCAAGGCGCGTTCCAGCGCCAACACCGCGCTCACCGCGCCGCTTTCGATCGGCAATGGTTTCCAGGTGGTGCGGTTCTCAGCCTGGCGGCTGGCATCGACAATCGCATTGCGGAGAGTTTCGGCCTCGCGCTGCAGCCGGTCGGCTTCACCATACAGCGCTTTCTCCTTGGGCACTTGCAGCACCGGCCAGTCATCGGCCAGCGAATTGTCGAAGGCGATGTCGGCGTCACGGTCGGTATTAAAGAAAGCCAGCGACTTGTAATAATCCGTATGGCGGATGGGGTCGTAGGGGTGGGAATGGCACTGCACGCAATTCATGGTGACGCCATTCAAGACCGACCAGGTGGTGGAAACCCGGTCCATCACCGCCTGCAAGCGGAATTCCTCGTCATCGGTGCCGCCTTCGTCATTGGCCGCCGTCTGGCGATGAAAGGCTGACGCGATCCGATCCTCGAAGCCGGCATTGGGCAACAGATCTCCCGCCAGCTGTTTGATCACGAACTGGTCGTAAGGCAGGTTTTTGTTCAGCGCGTCAATCACCCAATCGCGATAGGGCCAGACGGTGCGGCTATGGTCTTTCTCAAAGCCCTTGGTGTCGCCGTAACGGGCGAGATCCAACCACAGGGAAGCCCAGCGCTCGCCATAGCGTGGGGACGCCAGAAGCCGCTCCACCTGTTTCTCATAGGCATTCTTGGAAGGATCGGCCAGGAACGCGGCCTGTTCTTCCGGCGTGGGTGGCAATCCGGTCAGGTCCAGCGACACCCGGCGCAGCAACGCGGCCTTGTCCGCCTCCGGCGACGGCTGGAGCTTTTCCTTTTCCAGCCGCGCGAGAATAAAGCGATCTATCGGCTGGCGCACCCATGCGGCATTGCGCACATCCGGAAGCGGTTGAGGTTTGGGGGGAACAAAAGCCCAATAATTTTCCCAAACCGCGCCTTCCTTGATCCATTGGCGCAGCAAGCCAATCTGCGCCGGTGGCAGCGGCGCGCCGTGCAGCGGCATGCGAACTTCGGGATCGTTTGAGGTAATGCGCCTGATAAGCTCAGAGGCGCCTGGATCGCCGGGTACTATGGTGGGACGGCCCGACTTGCCCCTACCCAGCGCTTGTTCGCGGTAGGAAAAGGAAACATTGTTTGCCTGCTTTACGCCGCCATGACAGGCCATGCACTGGCTGTTGAAAATTGGGCGGATATCGCGATTGAAATCGACTTGCCGCTGAGCGGGGGCAGAGTGCGGCCAGAATGCAGCCGCGCCCGTCGCCAGTATTACCAGGACGCAGCCCGCGATTGCCGTCGATTTCCTAAGCTTCCCCAAGACTGATGCCTCAACTTATTTAGGCTGTCACACTCAGTTCCTTGAAATCAAGCAAAGCGGGCGCGTCTTCAAGTTATGACCCATTCTGGGGAACTTACTGCAGCGCACACAAACCCGGTTCATCCGCGGACAGGCCTTACTTTTGTCCGGGAAGGACTCGCTGGCCACAGGGTCCATGTCCAGACAGTCAAATCGCATATGGCACCACAAGCTTGCGATAAGTCGATATGCTAAGCGGGATACCGGGATGGGCGGGAAGGATAGAATCATGATCGGGGCACGCCGGGAATTCCTGAAGGGCGCTGGTTGCACGCTTGGCATGCTTTCATTTGCCGGCGCGACCGGCCCCGCTGCCGCGGCGCCCATCGCCACGTCACCCAATGGCAAGCCCCTTGCCGGCGTGTTTCCTATCGGATGGACACCCTGCAAGGCGGATAACACGTTTGATCCGGATGCGATGGTCAGACAGCAGCAATTCCTGAACCGCGGGAAGGTCGCCGGTATGGCCTGGCCCCAGAATGCAAGCGGATGGCAGAGTTTGAGCGCGTCGGAATGGAACGCCGGTGCGGAAGCCCTGGCATCGGTGAAAGGCAGCACTGCCTTGGTCCTGGGCGTCCAGACGGCGGGGTTCAACATTCCAAATTCGCAGGCCTATGCCAGAAAAGCGAAAAGCCTCAACGCGGATGCCATTATTTCGCTTGTTCCGGGATCGGGAAGCGACGCGGACATCATCGCCTACTTTAAGGCGCTGTCTGATGCCTCGGGATTGCCGATGATGGCGCAGGCGACCGGAAATGTGAGCGTCGATACACTCGTGGCGCTGGCCGGCGCTGTGCCGGCCATCATCGCTGTGAAGGATGAAGCGGGAGACCCGCTGGAGCGGGCGCCATCCTTGCTTCAAAGGACGGGCGGCAAGCTGGAGGATTTTTCCGGCGGCGGGGGCATGACTTTCTTTCCCGAGCTGGAGTTGGGATTTTTGGGCACCTGCCCCTACACCGGTCTCGCGGATGTTCTGCAGCAATGCTTCAACGCCTATCGCGCGGGCCGCAAGCGCGACGCCTACGACACCTTCGGACGTTTCCTTGCTTTCAACGCGCTGCCGCACGCCAATGAATATGTGATGAAAGCGCGCGGCGTCTTCGCGGAAGATGCCGTCATGCGGGCCAATCCCGCCACTCTACCGGCGGGCCCACGGCGCGTTGCGCCCATCACGGATGCCCAAAAAGCCGGGATACGGGCGGCTTTGGCCACCTATCTGAAACCATTTCTTGTCGCTTGAGCGCCTTGTCACGTCTTGTATGACAATATAAAAATTCGAAAACAAACACGCCCAGGGGAGGCCCAGATGTCTTATCGTGAGACTTTATTGGCGGCATGCTCGATCATTTCCCTCGCGGGGTTCCTCACTTTCGATCCGCTTTCCGCATCCCGGTCGGAAGCGCAAATGTTTTACGGCAAGGTGGGGCCGGCCCATGGCGAACCCGACGGTAACGGCGTTCCATGCAATGGTTTTCTCGACGGTGGCGGACAATGCCTGACCACTCAAAATGCGGTCGGTTCTGCGGACCGTCCCGTCCGGCTTGTGGGCACGGTTGGGAAATCCCGGCCTCGCGATGGTTTTGAGCAATTCGGCCGGCGCGCGCGCGACCTCATCTACATCGCCACGCCCGGCGGTTCCTCGGACGAACCGGATTCAACTGTCAGGACTGGCGAAGGGATCATCGTGCTGGATGCCAAGGCCAACTACGCCTTCGTCAAGCGAATCCACCTTCAGGACTTGCCTGCATCGCTTTCGCCTGAGGAAGTGTCGGCCATGATGGCCGACCCGGTCACCAACATGGTCTATATCTCCACCCGCGGCCATCTGATCGCGATGGATCTGGCGACCGAGAAAGTTGTCTGGAACAACGCCTACGAACCCGGCACCTGCTGCGAGCGGGGCCAGATCACCCCCGATGGCCTCACCCTGGAGGTGGGTTCGAACCTCAAGGACTACCATCGGGTGATCGACGCCAGAACGGGTGCGGTGAAAGGCATAATCCAGACGCCGAAGAGTATGTTCAACCATAATATGGCCATGAGCCCGGACGGAAAGACCGTGTTTGATGCTCCCAACGGCGTCACCATGACGGTCGCGGATATGGCGACAATGAAGGCCACCCATACCATCACCTTCGACGATCACGTCCGCGTCTTCGTCATCAACCACGATGCTTCGCGGGTATACGCCAATCTCAACAATCTCCTGGGTTTCGAGATCGCGGATGCCAAGTCTGGAAAAATCATCAAGCGCGTGGAAGCCCCCGGCGAAATGTGGAAAGCCAAGTGGGCCGATCCCAATCTTCAGTTCTTTGGCCATGGTGGGCCTCAGCATGGCGTCGCCCTCACGCCCGACGAAAGCGAGATCTGGGTGCCTGATTCCATCAATAATCAGATGTTGGTCTACGATAACGAAGGTCACGACCTCTGGAATCTCGATCCCGCGAAGACGATAAAATTGCAACACGCATCCAATTGGATCACCATGGGTTTGGACGGAAAGATTGCGCTGTCCTCGTCCGGCGACGTGATCGATGTGAAGTCGCACAAGGTCGTCGCGCAGCTCAAGGATGAGTATGGCAATCTCATCCACAGTGAAAAGTTCCTGGAGCTGGGCTTTGATAACAAGGGACACCTGATGCGCACTGAGAACCAGTTCGCCGAGGGCGACCCCGCGGCCGTCGAAGCGAGGCGCGCGTCATTGGATACGGTGACCGGTAAGCAAGCCCGCAAATAATATGGCGCATAAGGCGACGTGGCGCCTCCTGGGGTGCAGGGCATTGGTTCTGGGGCTCGCCGCCGCGGTTATGGCCGGCGCTGCGGCCGTTGTGGCCAGCTCCCCGGTTCGGGCCCTGGCCGGCGATCTGGCCGCCATCAAGGCTGCGTCCGATTTGGACCAGGACCCGCGGGACGCGCAAGCCGTCGCATCGGTGTGCACGGTCTGCCATTCCGCGTCGCAGTTTCTTTCGACACCGCGCGCAAGCGGCCGCTGGGAACAGGTTTTTGCCGAAATGTCGGGCTATGGCGCGGACGGCACTGACGATCAACTGGACCGGGTGGTGAATTATTTCCAGAAAAATCTCACCGTCATCAATGTGAATACCTCTCCGGTCGAAGATGTGGAACAAACCCTGCAAGTGAGCGACCAGGTGGCTGCCGAGATCATGGCGCGCCGCAAGCAGCGGTTTTTCGCCGGAATTGACGATTTGGGCAAAATTCCCGGCGTGGACCGATCCATCTTGAAAAAATTGACAGCGAAGAACTGCCTGCAATTTTGACGATTGAAAACTTCTCTTCCTGTGGTTGGAGGGCGCATCCTCATCTACTGAGCGTCGCCCCTAAACCGATACTGGCGGCTCGCAAGTTAAGCCTTCGTCAGAGCGTCTGAACGGGTGTAGGTATAGACGCCAGACAGCGTGTAGGACCGCGCCCGACAAAGCGCCAAATATCCAACACATCAAATTAAGCTTGCGGCAACTTGGGTATCATATCGTGAGCCCGTTGGTCCTTTTTGAAATCGTTCAAAAGAGGTTGGCGAAAATCCGCTGGCCTCTTTTGTTCTTTGAAATTCACTATTCCGATCCAGCCCCCGCACCAACGCAAAGCCGTCCGAGTGTTTTTGGCGCGAACGAAGCGAGCGGTTTGAGCGCGGAACCGATCAAATCATGCCGCAAAAAGGCGGCGCGTTTTTCTCATTGCAGACATCGGGCCTGGTGGGGGTGGTCTTCCAATAGTTCATGAGACCGAGCTGCGCCGCCACCGCCGGAAATCCGGGGTCGCTCAAGGTTACGCGCATCTCCCGATACCAAAATACCGACGGCCCGGGGGCTTCCTTCGCGGTCGCCAATCGGGCCGCGACCTGGAAAGCCTCATGGGCTGCGCCGAGGTTTGCGAGCAGCCTCGCGACCGCATCGCCCTGCTGATCTTGGGGTAGTGCAAGAAGGGTCTGGACGGCTTCCGCCTTCGCTCCGGCATCTCCCGATGCCACCGCACGATACGCCTTTTGCAACGCGGCGCGCAGCTCCGCGGCTATCGGCAAGTCGGGGTCGCGCAGAGCTTCGGCGTCACCTGTCCGGGTTGCCTTCCTCACCATAATTCGTTTCGCAAAGGCGGAATCCGGCGCAAGGTCGATGGCCGCGTTATAATAGGACTTTGCCTCTTCAACGTTCCCCGCGGCGACGAGCGCATCGGCCAGATAAAGCGGCGTATAGACGTAGAGTGCGAGCATGTCGTTGGCTCGCCGCAATCGTTCGACCGCGTCGGCGATCCGCCCGACGTTCATCAGCATCCAGCCATATTGATGATATTCGCAGCCGCAATCCAGCCGCTTGGCCGCGACGGCGCGCTTCAACAGGCTTTCCCGGCCGAGCCAATCGTGTGGTTCGACCAGCATGGACTTGACATACAAGGCCTCGCTGTTCTGACCGTCTATAGCCACCGCGCGGTCGGCCGCCTGACGCCCGCTTGCGCGGGCCTGCTCGACGAGCTGACTATTGTCCGCAGTCAGGGCAACTTTCCAGAATGCGCCTGCGACCGCCGCCCAACCCCAGGAAAATTCCGGAACGGCAGCGACGACCCGCTGCGCGGGAATCAAGGCCTTGCGTCCCTCTATCAGGTTAGGGTCCCAATGCCTCTGGCAGAATTGCATATAATCCGTGAGGACCGCGTCAGGCAGCGGCTCGCGATAGGTGGAGGCGCCGAACAGTCCGCAGCGGACCACATTGCCCGCATCCACGGCGATGTGGCGTGGCACCCTTGAGAGCTCTTTTCCGTCATAGTCGAAGTTATCACTCCATATGGTCGCGCCGGATCGCTCGTTCGTCAGGCGGGTGATGACACGGATCGTTTGACCGTCTCGCCGGATTGTCCCGCCCAAAGCATAGGCGGGCGCTGCGCCCGGCGCTGGGACTGATGCCGTCGAAACGCCGACAACCCCGTCGGCGTTGAACGCAGCCGCAATCTCGGCGTCCAAAGTATCACCAATGGTTGCAGGCAAGTCTTCGGACAGGCGTTGGAATCCGCCCAGGCGCACCAACATGCTATGCGCCACCGCAGGGGGCGGTCGAAGCCACCACCAGGCCCCGGCAGCCATCACCAGCAAAAGCAAGCCGCCTGCGATCGCGACCGGGACACGCCCGCCCGGCCCTGCCACAGGGCGCTTGGGAGCTACAGCCCGGTCTGTAGGTTGAATTCGTTCGGCGAGAGCCTTCAGCAGAACCGATAGGGGTTCGACGGCGTCGCCATTCCAGTGCGAAAAATCGGTTGCCTGGTACTGGCCGAATCCCAGCGGCGGCATGGTGCCGTCTTTTGAGATCGGCACCAGGCGGCCAAGGTCGCGCGCGAGAGTGGCCTCGTCAACAACCCAGTGCGAATCGACCGATACTTTCGACCAGACAACGATCGTTGCCCGGGCTTCGCGCAGCTGTGTCTCTGTTTCCTTGAGATAGCGGGCGCCAGTGGCGAGATTTCGGTCCCACCAAACGCTATAGCCTTGGGCTTCGAGCGCGCGGTTGAGCTTTTCGACCCAGGCCACGTCTTCACGCGCATACGAAATAAAGACGTCGGCCATGCTCTCTCCTCAAGCCGGCATACTAGCCTAGCCGATGCCCAAATAAGCTATTGGAATGTATTGGGAGGCCTTTCGGGTCGCCGATTTAAGTGCTTGATCCGATTATATTGGTCCAGGCCCTCCGGTATCGATGCCTATTTCTCGTCGGCATAGGCCCTGACCAGGTCGGTCCAGAAATCGCGGCCGGTAAAGGCCGCGCGCACGCCTTCGCGTTCGTTCAGGCCGTGCAGACCATTGCCGTCCGGATCTTCCCAGTCACCCGGCACGCCATAGGTGGGAATGCCGATCGCCTCCAGGAAAATCCCGTCGCTGGCGCCCGTGGCCATGGCAGGCACCAGGGGCACGCCGGGATAATACTTTTTCATTACGGTTTGCGCCGGCCCCATCACTTTGGGATCGAGCTTGAGCGGCTGCGCCAGGGGACGGATCGGCGGCGCCACCGTGACGGTGATCTTGGGGTCGCCGATCAGTCTGGCCAGGGCGGTGCGGGTGCCCTCCACACTCTCGCCGGGGAAGATGCGGCAGTTGATGTTTGCGCCGGCGCGCTGGGGCAGCGCGTTGTTGGCGTGGCCGCCATCCAACAGGGTCGCCACGCAGGTGGTGCGCAACAGGCTGTGGTTGATGCGGTCTTTCGAGGCCGTCGCCACCGCCGCGGCGTCACCCGGATTTTTGGACAGCGCCACCATGGCAGCGCCGATGTCGTCGTGGCGGCGCGCGCCCGTCATGGCAAAATAAGCCCTGGTGGTGTCGGTGAGCTTCACCGGAAACTCGTAATTGCGGACCTTTATCAACGCATCGGCCAGTTCATAGATCGCATTATCGCGGATCGGGGTGGAGCTGTGGCCGCCGGGATTGGTGCTTTCGATGCGATAATTTTGGCTGGTCTTCTCACCCACAGTCATGGTCTGGATCTGCAGATTGCCATGGCCGTCGGTCAGGCCGCCGCCGCCTTCGTTCAAGGCGAACTCCGCGGCTATCAGGTCTGGCCGGTTCTTGGCCAGCCAGCCTGCGCCGTTGAAGGCGGTAATGGATTCCTCGCCGCAGGTCAGCGCCATCTTGATGCTGCGTCTGAAGTGCGCGCCTTCCTTGCGGAAGCGCATCAACATGTCGAACCAGGCCACCGTCATGGCTTTCATGTCCCCGGTGCCCCGGCCAAAGAAATAGTTCTTCTCCTCGATCAGCTTGAAGGGGTCGCGCGTCCAGTCGGCGCGTTTGGCTTCCACCACATCCAGATGGCCCAGAAGCAGGATCGGTTTGGCCGACGCATCGGTGCCATGCAGGATGGCCACGACGCCGCCTTCCCTGGGATGGGCCGGGTCGGCGAATTGGGTGATGTCGGAGGCGGGAAATCCCGCCGCTTTCAGGTGACCAGTGACAATGGCGGCGGCCTGCGTGCAGCTGCCCGTGGAAAGTGTGGTGTTGGTTTCCACCATCTCTTTATAGAGGGCGAGATAGGCGGTCTGGTCAGGGCGAAGCGGTTGATAGGGCTTTTCCTCCTGCGCCGGAGCGCGGGTGGGAATCGCCGCCGCCGCCACTGATAGCAGAAGCAAAGTCATCAGCATTTTCATGAAAGTCCCCCCTCTGCCGGGCGCAGAGGTCATGCGCACGGGACTAATTTGGCCGCCGAGACGAGCGTCCGGCGCAGACAATTGCGGTGATGATGTGGGCCCCACAGCCCAAACTTCTGGCCATTGAGCCAGACGGAAACCCGGCTGGCAATCCCTTGGCCTGCGAACCGGCCAGAAAAGGGATCAGGTGCCGCGGGAAGCGGCGCAGCCGGTCCACACGCCATATCGACATCGCGCCGCGCAACGGCCTCTATGAGGCTGTCAGGGGCGGGCCGCTCGTCGCGGCCCTTGCGCCCGATATGCCCCGGCGATCAATAATTCACGCGCATACCGACCCTGAACATGCGTCCGATAGTGTCATACAAGGACGGATTGGCGCCATATTGGTTTGGCGTTGTTCCCGGAGACGGCGGCGGATCCAGATTGGCGACATTGTCGACCTTGAAATAAGCCTGCCAATGGTCGTCGAAGGAATAGCTGCCGCCGATATTGAGATAGAAAGCGCCGTCGACATGGTTGTAGGCGATGGTGGGATGGACCGTGGTCGGCAGCGGACAAGTCCCGGGCGAACAGAGAACATAGTTGCGGTTGAACACGCCCTGGCTGATCCAGTTTTCCGTGAAGGTGAAGCTCCAATTGTCGACGTTGTAAGTCTGGACGCCGAGAATCTTCCAGTGCGGGATCGACCCTGTATTGGTGCCGGCAGTTTCCGTAGGGATCGTTCCGGGCACGCCAGAGGTGGTGATGAACCGGCTGACATTGGTCGCCAGCGCGCGCAGGATAAAATCGCCTGGCACGATATCTCCCAGGGAAAACTGATAGCTCGCCTCGTAATCGAAGCCATCGGTTACCACGGTCGCCAGGTTGAACGACTGGGTCAGGATGCGCAGGAAGGGCGACGTCTGGGGCGGACCGCCATTTGTCGTTATGATGGCGCTGCACTGTTGCGTAAAGCCCTGCGAGCACAGATCGACTTCGTTTTGAGCACTCAGCGAACCGATCTGACCTTTGATTCCAATGTGGTAGTAGTCGATGGACAGATTGAAGCCGGGAAACCAGCTTGGTTGATAAACGATGCCGAGTTCTGTGTTCAGCGACTTTTCGGGCTTCAGGGCCGTGTTGCCGACGGCCGCGAACTGCACATTGGTGGAAGTCGGCGGGTTGACGAAGGGGTTGATCACCGAGTTGTTGCTGACCACAGGTGCGGCAAACAACTCGCTCAAATTGGGCGCCCGCACATCGCGCGATTGCAGCGCACGAAGCCGCACGCCGTCAATCGGCGTCTCCCAGGTAACACCCACTTTCCAGGTCTGGATATAGCCGGACGTGGAATAGCCCGTGGCGCGGCCCGCCATGTTGAGGTCGGCCTTCCCCCAAGTGGCGCTATCCATCAGCGGAATGCCAAGTTCCAGAAATCCTTCCGAGACGTGGTAGTTGCCTTGGCCACTGTGAAAATTGCCCGCGAACCAGTTGTTGCCGGTGGGATCAAGCAAGGGTGAGACCGAGCCGCCATTGCCCGCCGGATCGGCATAGACGACATAATCTTCCTCGCGATATTCCGCGCCGAACGCCATCGAAACCGGACCCGCCCAGTCATCAAACGGCTGGCCGTTGAAACTGATGCTGGCCGCTTCCTGGCGTTCATAAGTCTGCTGATAGGGAGAGGTCTGGTGCAACTGACCACCCTGAAGGAAGGAAAGTGTGCTGGAGCTGACCGCTCCAGTGCCGAATGGGCTGAAAGGCACACAACCCTGCGCCTGCGCCACCGTCGAGCGGCACACGATGCTGCCGTTCGGTCCGGCGACGGCGTCGACCGCGGCATTCAAATTTGGCACCAGCACGATATTACGCACTTTCTCGGTATCGTTGTTGTCGCCATGTTCCAGATAGCTGTTCCAGGTCCATTCCTTGCCAAACAGCGTGAAGGACCCGTCAATACCGGCGGTGTAGCGCATGAGATCGCGCTGGTTGGCGACCTCCACCGGGTTATCCAGCATGGGCAAAATACTGCCGAAGCGGAAATTGGTGATGTTGTTGGACATGCAGGCTGTATTGATCGAGGCCGGCAGGAACGCGTTCGCCCCGCCCTGCGCATTGCCGCACTGGATGGTGAAGAAGTCCGGGCGGAAAGCGCCGCGGACCGAGGCGTTGACGGTATGGACCTGGCTGCCGATGAAGCCCACCCAAACCGAAACATTGGGCAGCAATTGATAGGAGACATGGGCATAGAGGTTGCCGCGCTGAAGCGCCGCCGCCAGGGTGGTGCCGTTGCCGAAGTCCGACGTGGTGTCGCCGCCGATGCAAAATGGCGATACGCAGTTGGTCACGGTGCCTGCCGCGTCGTGCAGGGGAACGCCGTTGGAGCCATATTGAAACTGGTAGGGCGAGCCGTTGGGAGCGAAGGCAGTGCCCTGAAGCGGCCCGCGGGTGACCAGGCCCCCCAAGGTGAGCTGAAAATCCTGGACGTTGGTCGCGAAAGTATATTCAGGCTGGCCTGGAGCAGTATTGGCGATGCTGCGTTGCAGAATGCTGGCGGCGCTGTACCAGCAGCGGCCGTTCTTGCCTGACGCGCAGCCGGTGCCATAGGTGCCGGGTCCGACGCCCGCCTCGTAACTATATTCGCCGCTCAGCACATAATGCGCCTTGCCGCCGGCAAAACTGCCTCCGCCGGCCAATTGCAGGGTGAAATTCTCATCGTCGCCATAGGTGCTCACGCCCGCCAGGATGTTGCCCTTGAACCCTTCGAAACGGTCGTTGACGATGACGTTCACCACGCCGCCGACGGCGTCGGATCCCCAGGAAGCGGACGCGCCCCCGGTCACCACATCGACCCGCGAAATCAGCAATTGAGGAAACTGGCTGATATCGACCGTGCCGTTGACGAATGCAGGCACGACGCGCTGGCTGTTCAGCAATGTCAATGTTCGGATCGCGCCCAAGCCATGCAAGGCGAAGGCGCTGAGGCCCGTATTGTTGATGCTGGTGGTGTTGTTGGCGACCTGCGTGCCCGTACTGCCCATCAAGGACGGCAATTGCTGGATGGCGGAAAAAACATTGCTTTGCGCCTGGCTTTCGATGTCCTGCGCGGAAAGAACTGTGGTGGGCGTCGGCGCGTTAAATCCCGCCGCCGTGATGCGCGAGGCGGAGACAACGACATTTTCCGTGTCGCTTTGCGCCCAGGAAGGCGCCGCTGTCAACAAAAGCGCCGTGGCGCTGGCACAAAGCATCAGCCCGCAGCGCGCGGTATTCAACCCTTGTGTTCGAGAAATGCCGGAAGCGCCCATCGAAAGTCCCCATCAGATTCATTCGCTAATAAGACCGAGAGACGAGCGAGAGTCCAACCGTTACAGATCAAGCATTTTCAAGGAGTGAGGTCAGAGGCGCCAACAACATTCTCAATCGCGCGCCGTTTTTCACAGCTTGAAATAGCACTCACTTTTTTCATCGCGGTTGTTTCATGGAGTGAGAAAAATTTGTGCTGCCGATCGCCCAACACGCATCGCTGGCTTCGCAAAGGAAATTGCGATCCTTGCCGGAAGTTTGAACGTCAAAGGTTGGCGCGGAATCCGATCGTAAAGTACCGGCCAACGGGATCGTATTGTCTTGGGCTCGCGCCCAGGAAAAAAAGGCCCGGCACGATGCCGAGAGTCGGCGCGATGGGCGGCTGCACATTGCCGACATTCTGGACAGAGAAATAACCAGTGAGACCGTCGCCGAATTCCTTGTTGACGGTCACATCAAGATAGTCTCGCGTGGGGACGCGCGGATTCACATAAACTTGGCCGATATTGGTCATTCTTGTGTAGTTGCCATACCAGCGGTTCTCGAGATCGATCGACCAACTGCCCACCGTATAACTCACGAACCCGGTCACCCGGCCCTTGTTGTAGGGCAGGAAGGTGAGCGGCGCCCCGACATACTGCAGGGATTCATTGACCGGCTGGATATTGGCGAGCAGCCGCAGGGACATCGAACCCGGCAGGCTTTCCTCGATGTCCGCGAGATCGAAATGATAGTCGGCCTCGACATCCAATCCCTCGATCTTGTTGAACGCGGTATTGAGATTTTCCGATAGAACAAATGACGGGAAGTTGGCGGACGTATTGTACCCGGGGGCTCCCCAGGGAATGGGCCGGATATACAGCGAACAGAAGGGCGACGTGCCGTTCGAGTTGATGCAGACCTGCTGCACCGAAGTGGCCGTGCCGTTGACGGAGCTGATCGCGTTCTTGAGCACGATATCGTAATAGTCCACCGACGCCGTGAAGTTGGGCAGAAAACTTGGCGTGAAGACCAGGCCGGCGGTGTAGGTACGCGCCACTTCCGGTGTGAGGTTGGGATTGCCCTGACTCTGGGTTTGCAGCTGCCCGGAGAATGAGGTCAGGATATCGTTATAGCTCGTCGCGCCGCGGGATATCGGCGAGTACAGGTCGTTGAGCGTGGGCGCCCTGATGTCCACCGAATTCGTCGCGCGCAGCCTGAGATTGTCATCCAGGTGCCAGTCGATCCCTATTTTCCACGTCTGCACCGCGCCCGAGGTCGAATAGTCGGTATAGCGGCCGGCAAGGTCGACATTGAGGCTCTGTACCAGAGGAACATCCTTGAGGACCGGCACATTGGCTTCCGCCGCGAATTCCCAGACATTCAAGGAAACCGTGGGCAGGCTTGCCACCACATTGTTTTGGTAGAGCGCCGCCGCGGGATTGCAGATTCGCAGGCCGGTGCAATTGACGGTCACCGTCGGGTTGGCGTTGCTGACAATGCCGAAACTCTGCCAGCGCGACTCGCCCGACAGCGCTGCCTTTATGGGGCCCGCGGGAAGATCGAAGATGGTGCCCGAAAGCGTGCCGCCCAGATCGTCCAGCATGGTGGTCTGGTGGAAGTAGGTCGTGGTACCGATCCATCTGTTATAAGGATCGTTGATGTAATTGGCCTTGATGAAAGGGTTGGCGGGCACGCAGCCAGGATAAAGGCTGGCGAACTGAGTGGTGGATACGTAGCAGACGACCGTCCCCGTCGTCGGCAGTCCCGGCCGTATATCGACGACGGCGTCTTCGCCGGCAAACATGCGCTGCTGGTTTTGGTTGTTTACGGCTTTTTCGTCCAACCGGTTTTCGCCATGGGTATAGTAGAGATCCCACTCGAAATTGCCCCAACTGCCATCAAGACCGAATGTGCCCGAAAGATTCCTGTTGAGGCCGTTGGACTGTTCGCCGGCGCGGGGATATCCCTGGTTCCACAAGAAAGCCACCGCGAAGGTGTTGTTCGGATTCGCGAGCAGGGCCTGGTCGGCCGCCGGCACATAGGGATTGTTCACGAAAAACGTGCCGGTGATGCCGCTGGTGAACTCGTGATCCTGGAATGCGCTTTTCGTGTAGCTCTCGTTCGCCGAGAACTGCAGATATGCGGTGACCGTGTCGTTGATGCTGTAGCTCAACCGCCCAAACGCCTCATTGGTTTCCAAGCTGGCGGTCAGCTGTGAATTGGACGTATGGCCGCCGTCGCCATTGCTGGTGAAGTTGGGGGTGCCGGTGGGCGTCCCGATATTGTACGGCACGATGAGGCCGGCGTCGCTCAGCCGCATGCCGTTGGCGGCGCAGCCCGAACAGGTAATCTTGCCGCCCGCTTTGGTATCCCCGGTGTAAGGATAATCGGTGAACGGGTTGGCGACCGTGCCGAGACCTTCCACGCCCCAATTTTGCCGGCCGAGCTCGCGCTGGTTCTGAAGTACTCCGTCCTGGGAGAAACGTCTCAGCGAACCTTCGAAATGCGCTCGTCCGCCCAGAAAGTCCGTGCCCACCGCCACGCCGAGATTGTAGCTGGCGGCATCGGCATAGTTGGAAATGCCGCCATTGACGTTGATTTTGAAGCCGTTGAAATGCTTGTCGAGAACATAGTTGACCACACCGGTCACGGCGTCGGATCCGTAGACCGAAGACGCGCCGCCTGTAACGACGTCCACCCGTTGGATAAGCATGGTCGGCAGCGTGTCGACATCGACTGTGCCATTGGCGTTCGCAGGCGTGATGCGATGCCCATCCAGCAGAACCAGGGTGCGTTGGGTTCCGAAATTCCTCAGATTGAGCACGGCGCCGGTGGCGTTGCTGCCGGCATTTGTGCTGTTGCGGACAGTGACCGAGCCGTTGAAAATCGGCAGCTTGTTGAGCGCGGTCGGGATATCCCCGCTGGGTGTGGTGGCGAGCAGCTGGGCCTGCGACACCTCTGTCAAAGGAGTGGGAGAGTTCGCGACATCCGAGATGACGCGCGAACCGGTCACGACGACTGTTTCAACGCCCGCCGCCGGGGCGCCGGGAGGGTCGTTTGGGGCCACCGTCGCCTTTCTGGAGACGATAACCGCTCCCGACGGATCGCGATTTGCCGCCAGTCTGGTGCCTCGCAGAAGGTGGTCCAAGGCGACAGCCGGTTCGAGCTGTCCTTGCACGGCGGAACTGCGCTGACCTTCCAGGTCGTTCACCGTGTAGACCAGCTGAACACCCGACTGGCGGATATAGGTGTCCAACGCGGTCTTGAGATCCTGCGCGGGGATATTGATCGCGTGCGACTGCGCCGAGGCCGCCGCGGTTAGCAAGAGCCAGCCTGCGCCGGCCGCGCTGACCATGCGGTTGAGAAGACTGATCGGCATCGAACTTCCCTCTCTGACTGCCGGCCTTTCTGGGAGGCCATGCTCTCGCCCTGCTGTGTGAGACGAGCGGGAGAAGAAAATCCGTGACAGAATTATCGCGAAATCACGATCTTTCCGGGCTCCTCGGTCACTTTCAGCCCAAGCGCATTCCGGACAAGACTCGCAAAGACGTCGATATTATCGGCCCGGAAACTACCCCCGATCGGGATGTCCCTTGCGGTACCGGTAACGATGATCTGCTTGGCGTTGTAGTGGTTGAATTCCTGCGCGGCTTCGCCCAAGGTTTTATCGTTGAAGATCAAGACGCCATTTTGCCAACTGAGGTCGGCTGCGATATCCCGTGGTGTTCGTGGCACCATCAGCGTCTCCTCGGCTTTTGCGACAACCATGCTGCCGGTCGTCGCATAGACGGGAGTAACCGCCGACTGGAGCGGATTGTTGATCGGTTCGACCCGAACTTTTCCCTCCTTGACCACAACATAGACCTTGTCCCCGTCGCGGCGGACGGAGAACTTGGTCCCCAGATCGGTCACCCTGCGGTTGCCCGCGAGAACCACAAACGGCCGTGCCGCATCATGAACGACGTCGAAATACGCTTCGCCTTTTTCCAGGGTCACGGTGCGCACGGATTTGGTGATGCTGGTCCGTACCTCGGTGTTGGTGTTGAGCTGGATGCGCGACCCGTCTGAAAGGCTGAGTACCGGCCGTTCTCCCGCCTGAGCCGTATAGGTGACTTGCTGGTCCCGGCCGGTATAACGATAAACGCTTCCCGCGGCGAGAAGCGCAATCAGCAGCGCAGCAGCGATCGCCAAAACCGGACGCGATGACCAGCGCGGCGCGCTCCTCTTCCGCGCCAATTCCGGCCGTTTCAGCGCAGCCAATCTGGCGGTCTTGTCCCAACACGCCTTCAGCCGGAGATAGGCCACCTTATTGGCGGTGCTTTCGTCCAGCCAGACGAACAGTTCGGCCTCTTCCTTGTCGCGAAGCCCCCGGTCCTCCCTGGCCACCCATTGGGCTGCCATAAATTCGGTTTTTTGATTGTCAGACACCATGCGTCAATCCTTGAATATCCGCAGCCGGCGCACATTGGCGATGAGGTTGCCTCTTTTGTTCAAAGCGGCGTCAGCCAGGATCTGCATCCCTTTGGCGATCTGGCTCTCTACGGTGTCTTCCCGTATGCCCATTCGGGCCGCGACTTCACGTTGTGACAAGCCATGAATCCGCCGCAGAACAATGACCTCCCGGCAACGGGGGGGAAGTTCATCCAGGGTGCGCTGCATGCGGCGCAATTCCTGACGGGCCGCAACGCGTTGCTCCGGGCTGGGTTCGTTGTCGGAGATTTCCTGCCAGCCTATTTCATCGAGAGTTTCGATCTTCACGACATTCTTTCGACGCAACCGGTCAATCATGAGATTGCGGGCGGTCAGCAGGAGGTAAGGCTTTATGGGCGCGGGGCGTTCATATCGGGCGGCCTCGTAAATCCGGATATAGACTTCTTGGCGCAAGTCGGGGATTTCAGCGGCGTCGGGCCAATGCCGGCGCATGTATCGAACCAGGGTCTGCTCCAACGGCAGCACTTCCGCGACGAACCAGCAATCGAGAGCGACCGGTTCTGAAGATGCGTGTAACGACAAGCTGTTATGCCCCCGGCTGCCCGCGCATTCGTCGGGAGGCTCTCCTGCTACCCAACTATCCAAACGAACGGGATCGCCATTTCCGCCACGAGATTCCGGCATGGGCCTGCGCCTGCTCTAGGTTGCTGGCCGCCAGTCCAGCCCGGCGCATGCCAGTGCGGCAACCCGGCCAGGCTTCCCGCCTAGGCTCCCGGTCTCACGGCGCGGGATGACAAATTCGCAATCTTTTCCTGCCCGGCCTCAAGCAGGCACGGGCCCTCTCAGGGCAGTGCGAAAGCCGTAACCTCGTCGGCGCTGGCGCGCTCACCCCAGAAACCACCCGTGATGACCGCTGCCACATATTGCTTGCCCTTCACGCTGTACGTCATCGGCGTGCCATAGAGGGAAGCCGGGAGTTTAAAGGTCCACAGCTCTTTGCCGGTCTTCACGTCGAAGGCGCGCAGCCTTTTGTCGTCCGTGGCACCGATGAAAATCAGGCCGCCACCGGTGACAATGGGGCCGCCGACATTCGGCCGCCCCGTATTGGGATCCGCCAGACCATCGGTGACGCCTAACAAGGACTGCCACGCGATCGCACCAGTATTGACATTCACAGCCGTCAGATTGCCCCAGGGCGGAACCTGACAGGGCATCCGGCTCGTCCTGTCCCAGAACCATTGATAGCCGTCCCGCATGTCATAGGTGCCGTCCCCCTTGCGCACCATGACTTCGGGCGAACCCATATTCGAGGTGTTCAGGATATAATAGCCCGAGGCCGGATCGAATGCGGCGTGGCTCCAATCGATGCCGCCCCAGCTCCCCGGAAAACGAGCCACGCCCGAGTCCGCCCGCTGGGGCTGCATGTACTTGCCGTCGACAATGCGCATGTCCGCGATAATCTTGTCGCAGCCTGCCTTCTGCTGAGGCGTCAGATTGGCCAGCTCGCTCATGGCAAAGCTGGTGCGGCCGATCGGCGGGGTCACCGACATCGGCTGAGTGGGAGACGGCGCTTCGCCGACCATGTCGGTATCGGTCGGCACCGGTGTTTCGGTGATGGGATAGATGGGCTTTCCCGTGATGCGGTTGAGCAGAAAGAGCACGCTGGCCTTGCTCATCACCGCAATAGCCGGAATCGTCCTGGCGCCCATCTTCACGTCCAAGAGGGTGGTGAGCGGAAGATCATAGTCCCACAGATCGTGGTGCAGCGCCTGGAAGTGCCAAAGATATTTTCCGGTCAAGGCATCGACGGCCACCAGGGTATTGGAAAAGAGCGATGGGCCTTTGCGATCATTGCCGGACTGATCGAAAGTTGGGGCACCGAAGGGCAGATAGGCGATGCCGCGCTGGCTATCCAGCGTCAAGCCGGCCCAGACATTGACGCCGGAGCGTTTGACCCAGCTCTCGCCTTCCCAGCTATCGTGGAATTTCTCGCCCTGGCCCGGCACGCCGTTGAAATGCCAGACTTCGCGGCCCGTCCGCACGTCGAACGCCCGCACTTGGCCCGAGGCACCCTGTTGCGGTGTTTCCTGTACGCGCGAGCCGGTGATGATCAAATTCTTGTAAATGACGGGCGCGGAAGTCACTCCGAGCTGGGCCTTGGGGAATCCCTGCATCACCGCCGGGCTATGCAGATCGACGACGCCATCTTCGCCAAAGGCTTTTACCGGCGCGCCGGTCGCGGCATCGAGCGCGATCAACAGTCCACCGCGCGTACCGAAGACAATTTCGGGCCGAGGTCCGGGCCAGTAGGAGACGCCGCGGGTGGCGGGTTGATCAGCGCGCGGCACTTGATAGGCCCAGCGTTCCTTTCCCGTTGCGGCATCCAACGCAACCACCCGGCCATAGGGGGTAGAAACATACATCACGTCCCTGATCACAATGGGCGTGTCTTCGGAGGAAGCAAATCCCCGGGTCGCGTCGGGCGGACGCATATGGAAGGTCCAGGCCGGAGCCAAGCCGGCGACATTGGCCGGTGTGATCTGGGCGAGCGAGGAATGACGGCTGTCGCCATAATCGTGGCCATAAGTCGGCCAGTCGCCCGCCCCGCCCGCCATGGCCGGGGACGCCAGACCGGCCGCTGTCAGCGCCAGAATTCCAAATGGGTTCAATTTCGCCATGACACCTTCGTGAAATCCGCCGTTTCGCCGGTCAGGCGAAATCGATCTCGAAAATGTAGCCGTGGGAGGGACTGTCAAAGTTCGGCCACCCCGGATGGATGCCGGCATCACAGCTGATCAGCTTGCCCTCGTGCACCGCCAGGCCATGCGGGTCCGCTGATCCGGCCGCGAAATCCACGATCTCCACCAACCGGCCCGTGGTCGCATCATATTTGTGCAACCCGTACTGACCTTCCTTGTAGCTCTTGCTGTTGTTGCCGGTCACCGCCCAAACCGCGCCGCCCGGGATTGAGTCGTCCCAGGCGATGGCGTGATAGCGTTCGGCCAGGTTCGAAAGCGGAATTTGGAATTCCGGAGACCAACTCACCGGGTCGAGGCGCAGGATGGCATGCAGCCGGTTGGCCAGAACCCACAACTTGCCGTCATGCCACAGCGCGCCGTGAATGCCGCCTCCATCCTCCGGCGGTCCCAACGGCACCTGGCGCCGGGTAATCAGCTTGCCGTTCATGTCATATTGATAGATGCCGTCATTGCCGGGGAATTCCGCGCCCATCCAAAGATAGCCGCCGCCCACAGTCATTCCCGACGTATTGCGGGACTCCGTCATGATTGTCTTGAGCACTTTGCCGTTCCAGTCCACCAGCCAGGCGGCCTCACGCAGATCGGCCGGTTCCGGCATGTTGTACTGTTTGGCAAGCGGGCCGCTCATCTTCTGCTCCGCAATCCAGACACCTTCGGGCACCACCGCCACGGCATTGGGCAGGCTGCCGGGAGGCGCCTTGAACAGATTGCGTGTGGTGGCCGTGCGGTGGGGAATCGGTTCGCGCGCACGCTGGGCCGCGGCCGGCAGGGACAAAAGCGTACCCATGGCCGTTCCGCCAATCAAAAAATCGCGTTTGCTCAGCATCTGATCACTCCTTATTGAGCCTTGTCAGGCAGACCGAAGACATAAATCGCGGTGCCGTGGGCGGGGCGGCTGATTTCCTCGCTCAGCATGAAGGTAGGTTTCTGTTGCGGGCTGCCGCCGCCCAATCCCGTCATCACCGCGATATACTGTTTGCCATCCACCATGAAGGAGGCGATATGGCCCTGCACCGTGGTGCCCAGCCGCGTCTTCCACAGCTGCTTTCCGGTTTTGGTGTCGAAGGCGTGGAAAACGCGATCGAAATCACCCACGAACGCCACATTGCCGGCGGTGGATACGACACCGGTCAGGAATGGCGTGCGCTGCTGCAACGTCCATAGCGGCTTCATGGTACTGGTCTCGAAAGCCGAGAGCCGGCCCATATTTCCGTCGGCGCCCGGCATGTCGTAGTACTTCTCGGTGCCCGAACCCAGCATCAAGACACAGGTCTGGCTGAGCGGGATGATCATCTCATCATCGGGCTGATGATAACTCGCCGCCTGCCAGTTCTTGCCCCCTTCCGGACCCGGACAGGAGGGCAGATAATCATTGAGCTTTTCGTTGAGGATATCCTTGCGATAGGTGGGCATTCCGGTCTTGGGATCGATCTTGGTGTAGACATTCTGGAATACGGTCTGACGCGAATCGAGATACTTGCCGGTCTCGCGATCCAGCTTCCACAGGATGCCGTTCTTTCCCGTTGTCATGACGGTTTTCTGGTCGCCGTGATCGATCAGGATGCGTTCGAACACGTCGTCCAGATCGAAATTCTCGCCCGGAGCGTGACTGAAGAACCATTTCAGCTTTCCGGTATCCGCGTCCAGCGCCAGGGTCGAATTGGCATAGGCGGTGGCGCCGTCGCCGGAGCCGCGCAGGTCGCGCCGCCACGGCTTGGCCTGGGCCGTGCCCCAATAGGTTATGTTGAGCTTCGGATCGAAAGTCCCGGCAACCCAGGTCTCTACGCCCGCGCGCTGGTCGTCCGCCAATCCGCCCCAAGTGTTGCCCTGGGGTCCGTCCTTCAGCGCCACAGTCACGAACTTCCAAAGCCGTGTTCCGGTATTGGCGTCATAGGCGCTGATATAGCAGTGGTTTTGCTGTGGCACCCGGCCGCAATTGACCATGCCGACAATGGCAATGCCGTGGGCGACGATGACGCCGCTGGTGGTGCCATGTTGCCCTTCATCCGGCTTGGAGGGGTCGGAGATCCAGCTTTGCCAGACGATCTTGCCGGTTCTGGCGTCCAGGCCGTACAGCTTGCCCTGCATGGTGGGCACGATCACCTTGTCATTATAGACGGCGATGGAACGGGTCGCCTCATCACCGCCAGGGTCGGCACTACGCGGCAACGGGCCAACATTGTTTTGCCACAACACTTCGCCGCTGGCGGCATTGATCGCCTGCACGGTGTTTCCGGCCGACACGAGAAACAGGACGCCGTCATGAATGATCGGCGTGGTTTCGTTGTTGCCGCCCTCGGTCATCGCCAAGCTCCATTTCAGCTGGAGTTGGCCAACATTGCCCGTGTTGATCTGGTCGAGCTTGCTATAGCTCCAGCCGGCATAGTTGCCGCGATACATCAGCCAGTCGTTGGGCGACGGACTGGCCAGCATCGCATCGGTCACGGGCGTATAATTCTTGATATTGCCCTGTTTGATCACGCCGAGATTGTTGTTGGGCCGGAAGGTCCCCAATGCGCCGTCGAGCAACCCCGGCAAAGGCTTGCCATCAGGGCCATAGATCACCCGGCGGTTGAACCCCGGCGCCCGCGCGCCGGGGGCCGCGGCGCCAGCCTCGGCTGCTCCTGCCGGCGCCTGCGCCAGCTTGATGCCATTGGCGACATCCGGAGGCACAGTGCCGGTCGCGATGGTGTCGATCCTGACGGCAGTCGCGGGTGTCAGCGCCGCCGTGCCCGTGGCGGCGCCACTGGCGTGGAGCAAAAAGGCGACGATGTCCGTATAGGCTTCGTCGGAAAGCCTTCCCGGCGCGCCAAGCGGCATTTTGCTCTTTACGGTGTCGAACAGCTCCTTGGTGGTCTTGCCACCGAAGCCCGCCATGAAGCCCCTGCCGGCGAGCGGCACGGCTTCGCCCGAGCCGGAAAGATTGTCGGTGTGACAACTCTGGCAATTGACCACATAGGCGGCGCGGCCCGCTTCCACCTGCGCGGCGTTGAAAGGGCCTGCGGCCCTGTTCTGCGCGGTGGTCGTGGCGGCCCACAAGACAACAGTTGCGGTAGTCGCCAGCGCGGCGGCAGTAATCGTCGACCTTTTCAAAGATGGCGTCATGCGATCATTCCCGTCTTTGGCACTAAGAATTGCGATTGCTGAGCAGCGGGTGGGTGCTGCCATGTTCGACACTCTTGGGCATGTCATATTGCGGCAAAAACCCCTGGCCCTGCTGCGGCACATCCTGCTCCGGAATCTCATGTGCGATCAGGATCCAGCCCCACAAATTGCCCGCAGGCGCAGGGGCTCCGACACTGTTGATCTGAACATAGAGCTGGCCGGCCGCGAGTGCGGTCAGCTGTTTGGAATTCAGCGCGATCGTGCCTGACAGGGTGCCGCTGGTATCCTTGGTCACCGCAAAGTCGCCACCATCACAGGTTCCCGGCGTTCCGATACCATAGCCGATGCACAGATGGGCATCGGTGGCCGCGGAGACCATGCCCGAGAAGCGGCCGTTGACTGTCAACTTGTTGCCATCAATGGTGACGTCGGCGGTCCCGCGGCCCAGGGTGGTCAGCCTGGTTGCCTCGATGCGGGCGGTCGGCGCCAGATCGATCTGATAAGCGCCGGTCGCCGCCCGCGCCGGCGCGATGGCCAGCAGCAGAAAAACCGCTCCCGAACAAATATGGGGCAACGCCGCCGGCTGATTGCGCTTGCGGGGCGATAGCTTGCCGCTCCGCGCTGCCAAGGGCTCAGCGCTGCCTTTCAGAATGACCATCCTTCATACCCTCCCCTTGCTTGACGATGTCCAGCGCGACATCCACGATCATGTCTTCCTGGCCCCCCACCATCCGCCGCCGTCCCAGCTCCACCAGAATGCGGCGGACATCCACGCCATAATCCCGGCCGGCCTTTTCGGCATGGCGCAGGAAAGAAGAATAGACACCCGCATAGCCGAGGCTGAGCGTCTCCCGGTCCACACGCACGCAGCGGTCCTGCAGCGGCCGCACCAGATCCTCGGCCGCGTCCATCAGAGCGAAAAGATCGCAGCCGTGATGCCAGCCCCTGCGGTTGGCGGCGGCTATGAAAACTTCCAGGGGAGCGTTGCCCGCACCCGCCCCCATCCCGGCCAGGCTGGCATCGACCCGCACCGCGCCGGTTTGTGCGGCGACGATGGAATTTGCCACACCGAGCGACAGATTGTGATGCGCATGCACGCCACGCTGGGTCTGCGGCAAAAGCAGCCGATCATAGGCTTCCAGGCGCTCGCGATAGCCGTCCATGTCCAGCGCGCCGCCGGAATCCGTGACATAGACGCAATGAACGCCGTAATCCTCCATCATCTTGGCCTGCTGCGCGAGCGGTTCGGCCTCGATCATGTGGCTCATCATCAGGAAGCCGGAGACGTCCATGCCCAGCTTGCGGGCAAGACCGATATGCTGCCTGGAGATGTCGGCTTCGGTGCAGTGGGTCGCGATCCGCACGGATGTGACGCCCATGTCGAAGGCCCGGTGCAGATCCTCCACGGTGCCGATCCCGGGAATAAGCAAGGTGGCGAGACGGGCCTTTTTGACCGCTTTTCCGGCCGCCGCGATCCAATCCCAATCGGTATGGGCCCCGAAACCATAGTTGAACGACGAGCCGTTGAGGCCGTCGCCATGCGCGATCTCGATGGCGTCGACGCCCGCTTCGTCCAGCGCCTGTGCGATCCTGGCGACATCATCGATGCTGTAGCGATGCCGTATCGCATGCATGCCGTCCCGCAGGGTCACGTCCTGGATATAGAGGCGGTCGGTTTTGGGATCGAACATCATGCCACCCGTTGCACCAACATGCGGGCCGCTATCTTTTCGGCCGTGCGCAGGGCCGCGGATGTCATGATGTCGAGATTTCCGGCATAGGCCGGAAGATAATGAGCCGCCCCCTCCACTTCCAGGAAGACCGAGGTCTTGAGGCCCTCAAACTCCCCGACCCCGGGGATCCGCACCGGATTGTTGGAGCCGAACCGCTCGAACTGGACCTTCTGCTTGAGGCGGTAGCCGGGCACATAGGATTGGACCTTCTCCACCATGGCCAGGATGGACGTCTCGATCGTTTCCTCATCGGCACCCGAGGAGAGGGTGAAAACCGTATCGCGCATGATCATGGGCGGCTCGGCGGGATTGAGGATGATCAAGGCCTTGCCCTTCGCCGCGCCGCCCACATTTTCGATGGCGCGCGCGGTGGTCTCGGTGAATTCATCTATGTTCGCGCGGGTACCGGGTCCCGCCGATTTGGATGCGATGGAGGCGACGATTTCCCCATAATGCACCCGGGCCACCTGGCTGACCGCCGCCACGATGGGGATGGTGGCTTGGCCTCCGCAGGTCACCATGTTGACGTTTTCCCGCGCCAGATGCGCCTCGCCATTGACCACCGGAATGACATAAGGCCCGATCGCCGCCGGTGTCAGGTCGATCATGGTCTTGTGAGCCGCCCGGCAAATATCGCTGTGCTGTTTGTGGGAGGCGGCGCTGGTGGCGTCAAAAACGATGCCGATCTCGTTCCACAAGGGCAGACATGCAAGCCCTTCAAGTCCCGTATCCACCGCGCAAACCCCTAGCCTGCGCGCGCGCTCCAGGCCATCGGACTTCGGATCGATGCCAACGAGCGCCACAATCTCAAGCGTTGATGAGGTACGCATGATCTTGATCATCAGATCGGTGCCGATATTGCCCGAACCGATTATGGCAGCCTTGATCCGCTCGGTCCGCTCGCGTTTCACCATGAAGCCACCACGCTTTCCAGACCGACATAGACGCCATTGTAAATTGCCACGCTCCCTCCCGGGGAAACAAAATTTGGTTTCGGCACGCGAGGGAATGCCTGCCTTTCTCATCACAAGATTCAGATATGACTCAACGCGGATTGAACTTGCGCTCGATCTCCGCTCTCGCCTCTTTAAGCACTTCGCAGACCGACTCCACGCGTTCCAGTGTCAGGCGGTCAGCCCGGCCGCTGACCGAAATCGCCGCGATCGTCACCCCATCCGCGTCCCGCAGGGGCACGGCGACGCAACGCATGCCACTCGCCGATTCCTCATCGTCCAGTGCAAATCCCTGCTCATCCACCTGACGCACGACCGCCCGCAGCTGCGCCTTGTCGGTCAAGGTCTTCGGCGTAAGGGGCACGAAATCGCCGTCAAGCAGAAATTCCTCCAGGGCCGCTGGGGTCAGGGATGCCAGCAGCACCTTGCCAAGACCGGAGCAATAGGCCTCATGCTGGGCATCGACACGGGTGTGAACGATGAAATCGGATGACCCGCTGATCTTGCACAGATACGTCACCATGAAATTTTCCAAGACGCCCAGATGGGCGGTATAGCCCAGCTTCACGGCAACCTCGCTGAGGATCGGCTGGGCGGCCTGGCGCAGCAGCTCCCCAATTGAGACTTTGTTGGAGAGCGTCGCCACCAGCATGCCAAGGCGGTAGCGGCCATTGGGGCCCCGAACGATGGCGCCGATATCCTCCAGCGTTTGCACCAGCCTGTGGCCCGATGCCTTGGGCAGCCCGGCGCGGTGGCTGAGCTCCATACTGGTCAGCCATTCCTCGGCACCATGAAAAGCCCGCAACATTGCGAACGCTTTGCGAACCAGCTTGTTTCTTGCGGATGCAAGATCCAGTTTTGCTTCTGGAACCCGCTGTTCGACTGCGTTAAGTGTTTCTCTTCCCTGCGGCACTCTGTGCGGATTCTTTAGTTTTACCCCGTACCGACTTCATCACAGGGCCGGCCCCGCCGCCAAACCGATGCCCCCCCAAAGTCTCACGTGATGAGATACCGCCGCGCCGGCTGCAAAAAGCTCGGCACAGAGACCGGTGAACACAATCAGGATTTGTATTTCAATCCCAGAGTGACGGGGCAGCCTTTTTGTTTAAGGGAATCCATGCGTTCGGCCTTGCAAGATCTGATGATCGAGGCGCGTCTTTTGCAGCGCGGAAATCCCGGAGCCGCAGTGCAACTGTGCCGTAAAATCCTGCAATCGGAGCCGCGATGCTTTGATGCCCTCCTGCTGCTGGGAAGTTGCTGTTACCAACTTGGGCAGTTGAACGACGCGCTCGGTGCGATGCAGCAGGCACTGACAGTCCGGCCGGAAGACCCCGTTTGCATTCAAACCTGCGGTTCCCTGCTGATTGAAGCCGGACGCTTCGCCGACGCGGTGGCATTGTTCGACCGTGCGCTTGCTCAGCGGCCGCGGGCCACGCCGTTTCTGTTCAACCGGGGATTGGCGCTGGCGATGCTGGGCCGGACAGAGGAGGCATTGGCGGATTACGACGCTGCCATTGCGCTGCGGCCGGATTTTCTGGACGCCATGCTGGCGCGCGGCAACCTTCTGCGGCAGGCGGGACGCTTCAACCAGGCGATGGATAGTTTCGACAAGGTGATCGAATGTGATCCGCGTAACGCCGTTGCCTATCATGCTCGCGGCCTGTTGCTGGCGGAGATGAATCGCACAGACGAAGCGCTTCGGCAGATTGAGAAGGTTCTGGAGCTGAATCCCGGCCATGCCGGCGCCTTGCTGGACCGGGCCCGGCTGCTGCGCAAGACGGGATGCCATTCGGAGGCGCTGGACGCTGTCGGGGCGGCGCTTGCCCGGGATGGACATAGCCCTGGCGGATGGAATGTCCGCGGCACGATTCTAATGGATCTTGGCCGGCCGGCCGAGGCGCTGGCTGCTTATAGCCGCGCCATCAGCCTGGACCCAAGCCATGCCGACGCCTTACTCAATCGCGGTTTGCTGCAATGGACCAACTGGCGGCGCTATGACGAGGCCGTCGCCGACCTGGAACGCGCCGTCGCTTTGGCGCCGGAACAGACAATCGCCCGCGGTGAGCTGCTGCATATCCGGATGTATGGCGCCCACTGGCAGAATTTCGCGCGGGAAAAACAAATACTGGACCAGGGGGTGCGAGCCGGCAAGCTGGTCGTGAGGCCCTTCGCCTACCAGGCCCTGTCGGACTCTCCGGCCGATCTTGCCGCATGCGCCCGCACTTTTGCGCGATTGTACCCGCCTGCGCCGATGGCCGCCTTTTCAGCCGGCCGAGCCAGTTCCAAGATCCGGGTCGGTTATCTGTCGGCCGATTTCCGCGACCATGCCACCTCCTATCTGATGGCCGGCTTGTACGAGCGCCATGACCGCGCCGCCTTCGAAATCGTGGCGATCGACAACGGCCATGACGACAAAAGCCCCATCCGTAAGCGGCTGGAAAACGCATTCGATCATTTCATAGATATCGCAGGCCTCTCCGATCGGGATGCCGCGATGCGCATTCGCGCCGAAGAGATCGACATTCTGGTCAATCTCAACGGTTATTTCGGCAATCACCGGATGGGTGTGTTCGCGCGGCGTCCTGCTCCCCTTCAGGTCAACTATTTGGGCTTTCCCGCCACATTGGGCGCCTCTTATATCGATTATCTGATCGCCGACCGAGTCGTGATCCCAGAAAATGAGCAGCCGTTTTATCAGGAGAAGATCGTCTATCTGCCGGATTGCTACCAGGCCAATGATGACGCGCGCATGCGGCCCGGCGGCGTAGCCAGCCGCGAGGTATGCGCCTTGCCTGATGGCGCCTTCGTCTTCTGCAACTTCAACCAGAGTTATAAGCTGGTGCCCGACACATTCTTTGCCTGGATGCGGATCCTGCAACAGGTGCCGGACAGCGTGATGTGGCTGGTAAACGATCTACCGGCCTTTCGCGCCAACCTGAGAAATGCCGCCGCGGAGTATGGCATAGGTCCCGACCGGCTCGTCTTTGCGGGGCGCGAGCCCGTGGAACGGCATCTGGCCCGCCTGCCCCAGGCCGACCTCATGCTGGACAACCTGCCTTATAACGCTCACACCACCGCGAGCGACGCCTTATGGATGGGCGTGCCGCTGCTTACTTGCCGGGGCACGAGCTTTCCCGGACGCGTGGCGGCCAGTCTTTTGATCGCAGCCGGCATGGCGGACATGATCGCGGAAACGCCGGAGGCCTTTGAGCAGCAGGCTGTCGCGCTTGCCCTGGACAAGAATCGTCTCGCGCGCTTGAGAGCCCGGCTGGCGGCCAACCGTCAAAGCTGTGCCCTGTTCAATACGGATCGTTTCCGCCGCCACATCGAGGCGGCGTTTCGCGAAATGCAGGCGCGGCGGCTCCGCGGTCAAACCCCGGCTTCGTTTGACGTTGCGCTGCCGTCCGCCGCGCCGGCCTAGCGGCCGTCATCCAGGGCGAACACCCACAGCGCGGAGCCCGCTTGCGGGCCCGCGATCTCCGGCGTCATGCCACCAAGCGCGCGCGGCAAGGTCGAGCCGCTGCCCGCCACCACCGCGATATATTCCTTGCCATCGACGCGAAAGGCGATCGGATAGCTGTTCACCACATTGTTGAGGCGAGCCTGCCACAGCACCTTTCCGCTGGTATCGTCATAAGCGCGGAAATAGCGGTCCAGGTCGCCGGCGAACAGCAGATGCCCCGCGGTGGGCAACACGGCGCTGGTCATCGGCGCGCGCTGGCGGTCGCTCCACAGTACGGCATGATCCGTCAGCTTGATCGCATCCAGGCGGCCGATATTGCCGTCCGAATTGGGCACCGGATGACGCACGAAGGAGATTCCGCCGGCCCGGGCCGCCGACTGCCCCGGCTGCAGCGGCCGCACCGTGGCATTGGCGCAGAATTCGTTCAGCGGCAGATACAGGGTCCCGGTTAGCGGGCTGTAGGCGGTCGCCGGCCAGCCCCGGCCGCCGGGATCGGCCGGACAGTTCATGGTGGTTTTTCCAACCTGCGGAATAACTTCCTGGTTGATGGTTTTCCTGCCGGTCTTCTGATCGATTGAGAGAACGACATTCTGCGGCACCGTCTCCTTCGACCAGAGGAATTTGCCGCTGCCGCGATCCAGGGATTCGATGATGCCCAGCTTCCCGACCGTCACCACCTGTTTGCGCATCTTGCCATCGACCGGCTGGTCCACCAGGACCCGCTCATAGGCATAGTCAAGATCCCAGGTATCCATCGGCAGATGCTGGAAGTACCAGCGCAGCTTTCCGGTCTTGGGTTCGATGGCAAAGGTCGTGTCGGTAAAGAGAGCATCGCTGCTGGTGCCTTTTTTGCGGCTGGCCGGCAAAAGCCCGTTCAGCACCGCCGCCCAGCCATAGGGTTGGCCATCGCCATAATAAACCAGGCCCAGTTCGGGATCGTAGGAGCCGGCATTCCAGGCCGAGCCTCCGAAGCGGCTGGACAACGGCATGCCGTTCCAACTGTCGCCGGCCTTGCCGTCCTGCGCGACGGTATGAACCCGCCACAGTTCCCTGCCCTGCTCCGGGTCGTAACCGGCAATGAAGCAGCCGCCTTCCTGACCATCGCCGCAGCCGCTCATGCTTTGAACAATGACTCCATTTGCGACCAGCGGGCCTCCGGTATAACGCCAGCCCTGTTCGTAGGCGCCGCCGACAATGTCCCATATGACGGCACCGGTTTTGACATTCAGCGCGATGATGTGGCCGTCGGAGGTGGCCGAGATCAGCTTGTCCTGGTAGATGGCCATATTGCGCTTGGTCAGCCAGATGCTGTTGGTGGCCAGGATTTCGGGGGTGAGCTTGCGATTATACTCCCACAACAAATCGCCCGTCGCGGCATCCAGCGCGTCGATCTTGTCGCCATTGTTATGGACGAACAGCACGCCATGATAGACCAGTGGCGTGGTCTCGCTGGCGCCGGGATTGAGGGACCAGCTCCAGACCAGGCGCAGGTTGCGGACATTCTCGCGATTGACCTGGTCGAGCGGGCTATAGCCCCAGCCATCGTAAGTGCGCCGCCACATCAGCCAATCATCGTCGCCGGGATGCAGCAGCGTCGCGTCGGTCACCGGCGCCAGCCCGTCCAGCAACGCGGCATGGCGCGCGCGCATCTGCTGGGCGGCGATACTGGGTCCCGGCGTGATCGTTTCGGTGCGCGTCGGCTGGGCCAGCAGGGCGGTCGCGCCCAGAAGGCCGGATGCCAGCATCACCAGAAATGCCCTGTTCGCTCGCCTCAACACGCGCCTCGTCCCTCCAGTTTGTTCAATTCGTCTCGGATATCATAGAACGCCTAAGACATCGCCGGCCAAGATTTATTCTTGGACCGGCGATGCTCCGCAAGCGGCAACAAGGAAACGTCAGACGTAGGGGGAATACGTCTCAGAGGTTTCCCTTGAGGCCGATGATGAAGTAACGACCCATTCCGCTTTCGCCGACAGGAACAGGATAACTCAGCCCCGGGTTGGTCTGGGCTGTCGGCTGCAGCGGCGGCTGAGTGTCGACGACATTCTGGACGGAGAACAACAGGTTCGTCGGCATGTCGCCGATGGTGAAGTCCTTGCTCACCGAGATGTCCACCGTGTCGAAATGCGGCACATGCGGCTGGACAAAGACCTGGCCCGCCGCGGTGAGACGCGAGAAGCCGCCGAAATAGTTGTTCTGCACATTAATGCCCCAACTGCCGATGCGATAATTCAGCATGGTGACATTGCGTCCCTTCGGCATGGGCGTCAGCTGCGCCGCCGAACCGGGGAATCCGACATTGGACAGATAGGGCTGGATACCCAGGATGTTGCGGATATGGACATCGCCCGGAAGGTCCGGGAGCACATCCTCCATGTCGAAATGGTAGTCGATGTCGAGATCCAGGCCCTCGGTGCGAACCTTGGCGCTGTTTAGGCTCTGCACCTTGAAGCTGGTTGGATAGTTCGCCAGGGTGGTGTTGGTTAAGGGGAAGGGGCGAACCGTCAGGGCGCAGTAAGGCGAGGTGCCACCGGAGGCGAGGCAGATCTGCTGGATGCCGACAGTTGATCCGCTGATCGACGATATCGCGTTCGACATGTTGATCTTATAATAGTCGAGCGTCGCCGACAGGCCCGGGGCGAAAGTGGGCGTGAACACAAGCCCGGCGGTATAGGTATGAGCCACTTCCGGAGTCAAACTCGGATTGCCGATGGTATCGCGCCTGATCGAGAAATTGCCGCCGGTGAGAAGGTCGGCATAGGGCGCGGTCGCGACCGACAGGGGCTGGTGCAGTTCGTAAAGATTGGGCGCGCGAATGTCGACCGACATGGTGGCGCGCAAGCGGAAATTATCGTCGATGCGATCGTCGGCGCCGATCTTCCAGGTGTCCGCGGGGCCGGACGAACTGTAATCGGTATGGCGCCCGGCGATATTGATATTGAAACTCTGGATCAGCGGCAGATCCTTGAGCACCGGTATATCCAGTTCGCCGGCCAGCTCCCACACGGTGATCGCCGTGGTGGGCAAGGGCGCGGTCGTCACTTGATCGTACAGTGCCGCGACTCCCGGCGTGCACAGCCTGAGGCCGGTGCAGTCCATGGTATTGGCCGGATTGAAGGCGCTCTGGATATTCAAGCTCTGGCGGCGGATTTCCGCGGAGAAGCCGGCCGAGATCGGCCCCGCCGGAAGCGCGAACACTTCACCGCTGATAGTGCCGCCCGCATCCAGCAGGGCGTTCGTCGCCTCATATTGCGTCCGGTCGCTGTAATAGTTGAACATCTGCTGGGTCATCGCGCCCTTTCCGAAGGGATTGATGGGCACGCAGCCGGGATAAAGGTTGGAGAACTGGGTCAGCGACACCTGGCAGACGATCTGACCCGCCATGTTGACGCCGTTGATCACGGTCCCCGCGGGAGCGACCACGGCATCTTCGCCGGCCAGGAATTTCTGGACATTGTCGTTGTGCGGGACTGCGCCCTCGAGCCTGTTTTCGTTGTAGGTGAAAAATACGCTCCAGTCATACTTGTCCAGCAATGTGCCATCCAAGCCCGTGGTGAAACTCAGGTTGCGATCCAAATTCAGTGAACGGAAGTCGTCGCCCGACTGAACCACCGGCACCCCGCCGACCGTGTCGAAGAACACGCCGTAGGTGAACAGCGGCACGCCCAAGGTGGGGGAGATCTGGGTATTGCCCGTGGTCAACGCCGTGCGGGTCGCGGGCTGCAGATAGGCCTGGGTGACAGGAATGATGCTGCCGCGGCCCGGACCGGGATTGATGGTGGTCGCGCTGGCATGGTTGATATTGTAGGACTCGTTCCAGTTGCCCTGGATGTAGAAATCGATGCTGTCGTTGAGCTGGTAGCTGAAGCGCAGGAAGGTTTCCGCCTGCCGCAGTTCGGACTGGAAGGATGACGTGTTGTAATAACCGCCGCCATCGCCGCCCATATTGGTTCCGGGCGTGCCCGTGGGCGTGCCCTGCTGGAACGGAATCAGGTCGCCGGCGGGGGTAAAGGTGGTCCAGTTGGCAGCACAGCCGCTGCAGTTCACCACACCGCCGTTTTCGGCCTGGTTCACCAGGCGGGCATAAGGCGTATTGGTGAAGGGCTTGGCCGCGCTGCCGTTGCCGGTCATCGCCCAGGCTTGGCCATTGGCGCCATAAGGACGCGCGCTGAGATTGACCGGATCCTGGCGGAAGTAGCGGACATCGCCTTCCAAGTGGCCCCGGCCGCCGAACAAATTCGTGCCGGCGGCGAAGCCGATCGACTCTTCCGCCGCGTCGGCGAAGCCGGAAATGCCGCCATGCGCCTCGTACTTGAAGCCTGTGAATTTCTTATCAAGAATAAAATTGACCACACCGGCCACCGCATCCGAGCCGTAGGTGGCCGAGGCCCCGCCGGTTACGACGTCTACGCGCTGAACCAGCATCTGCGGCAGGCCGTCGATATTGACGGTGCCTTGCGCATCGGAGGGCGCGACGCGCTTGCCGTCGAACAGGATCAGGGTGCGGGTAATGCCCAAGTTGCGCAGGCTGATCTGGTTGCCCTGTCCGCCCTGGGTCGAAGTCGCCGAGCTGCGCTGGTTGGCGCTGCCCAAGAAGGCCGGGAGCTTGGCCAGCGCGTTCTGCAGGTTGTCGGGCGTGGTGGTCTGAATCTGGTCGGTATTGACCACCGTGACCGGGGTCGGCGCGTTGACGCTGGTGCTGACAATCAGCGAGCCAGTGACGGTCACCGCCTCGACCGGCTGGTTGGCATTGTTCGCGCTCTGGGCGAAGGCTGCACTGTAGGCAAGAACGCTTGCGGTGCACAGCAATGTTGCTGCGACTGTCGAATGCTTTTTCACGGCGAATCCCCTAACTTCAACCTAGTTTTCGATTGCTTGGCGGCCCTCGCCACATCGCGCCGAAACTGGGAAACAGTCCGCTTGCTGTCAACCAGAGGGCGTGGCGCGCGTCTCACCGCACGGGATCGGGGGAATTCTAACGCTCGCGCAACATGATCCGCAGTTGCGACTCGATCTGTGCAAACACGCTCGCCCAGTCGCCATGCACTTTCTGGCGGACGAGCCGCATTCCCGGATACCAAGGCGTGTCGCGCCGGTCGAGCAGCCAACGCCAGTCCGGCACATATTTCAGCGCCACGATGGCGGGCCGCCCCAGCGCACCCGCGAGATGGGCCATCGCGGTGTCTGAACTGATGACCATATCCAGGTTCGCCATCACCGCCGCGGTGTCCAGAAAGGCATCCGGCCCCTCATCGAACGGAGCCGGCGGCCTTTCCACCGCCATGCCGTGCGGCAGATCATCCAACTGCTCCAGGCCTGGGCCCTTTTGCAGCGAGATCAAGCGCACTCCAGGCATCCCGCTGATCTTTTCAAACATCCGGACCGGGAAAGAGCGTCCTATGTCGGACGGCGAAGCAGGATTGCCCTGCCAACATATGCCGATTTTCAGGCCCTCCTGGCCGATTTTGCCGCGCCAACAGGCGACCCGTTCAGGCTCGGCAAAAAGATAGGCGTCATGAGACGGAATGTTCTCCAACCGGGTACCGCAAGCATGCGGCATGTTGAGCAGCGGCACGTGATAGTCATATGCATGCGCAGCGGCAGCGCCATCGATGATCGTGATGTCGTCCCCCAACCCCGCAAGCAAATGCCCAAGCCCCTTGTGGGGCGCCAGCAGGACTTGCGCGCCCCGCGATCGGGCGACCCGTGCATAACGGCAGAACTGGATTGTATCGCCCATTCCCTGCTCGCAATGGATGAGCAGCGTTTTGCCTGCCAGGTCTTGCTCACCGGTCCATAACCGATCGGCGGAATAGACATTCTGAGGCATGGCAAAACCCAGGCAGCGATGACGGAATTCATATTCCGGCCAGCCTTCTTCGAGCTTGCCCTGCAGCAACAGCGCAATGCCCCGGTTCCAATGGCCTTCGGCATAGTCGGGGGCGAGCCCGATGGCCCGCGCATAACTTTCAAGCGCCTCATCCACCCGCTTCAGATCCAGGAGCGCGTTACCGCGATTGTTATGGGCCCGAAAATTGCCGGGCTGGGCGGCCAAAGCCGCGTCATGGGCCGCCAGCGCCATTTCCGGCTTACCCAGCATCAGCAGCATGTTACCGCGATTGCTGTGGGCGGCCGCATAATCCGGAGCCAGCGCAATGGCGCGGTCATAGCTTTCCAGAGCCGCCTGCGGACCTTCCAAGTCCTTCAACAGCCGTCCGCGATTGTTGAAGGCTTCGGCAAAATCCGGCTGGATTCGGATGGCGGCGTCATAGCTGTCGCGCGCCTCGAACAAGCGCCCCAATTCGTGCAAGGCGTTACCGCGGTTGCTGTGGGCGGAAGCCAGCGAGGGACTCAACCCGATCGCCTTGTCGTACCCGGCGACGGCTTCCTCCGCACGGCCCAGCGCCAGCAGGGCATTGGCGCGGCAGGTATGGGCTTCCGCCAACCCAGGCTTTAGTTGGATCGCCCGTTCCGCGCTGTCCAAGGCCTTATCCGCTTCGCCTCGCGCGAGCAGCGCCTCAGCGCGGCTGACGAATGCCTCCGCGAAATCGGGTTGCAGCCTCAGCGCTTCGTCCGTGGCGGCAAGTGCCGCCTCAGCCCGTTGCAGTTTGAGCAGCGCAACGGCCCGGTTGTTGTGCGCTTCGGGCATACGGGGATTCAGCCGGATCGCGGTTTCGAAATCCTCCAGCGCATCGGTGGCGCGGCCCAGCACCGCCAGGGTATTGCCGCGATTGTTGAACGCTTCGACAAAGTCCGGCCTGAGCGCAATCGCCCGATCATAGGCCGCGATCGCGGCCTCATGCTTCTGCAGGCGCCGATAGCCGTTACCCAGATTGTTATAGGCGGGAGCGAAATCCTTGCGTTGTTCCAGAGCTGTCTCGATCAGCGCGACGCCACGCGCCGGATCGCGGCCCTGGACCAGCATGATTCCCAGCATGTGCAAGAGGTTGAAATCGCCCGGGTGGCGGCGCCGCGCATCGGTCAGCAGCGCCTCGGCATCCGCCTGCCGGCCCTGCTGGAAGAGCGCGATGCCGGCACGCAGCACCGCCGCGATATCGCTTTCCTTCGCCTTCTCAATCATGCGCCAGGACCGAACGAAGCTGCTAGGGAACCTGCGTTACCATGAAGGCGCCTGACTCACCCCGTACCTGCAGGATGCTGCTGCCGAGCGCACCGGTTTTTATACTCGCGATATAGCGCCCCGGATCGGCCTTCCAGGATGCCGTATGGCTGTCGTTATCGACCTGACGCCAGACCTGCCCATTGGCCAGTGTCAGGGTGAAATGACCGGCACGGTCGAAATTGTAGGATTGGAAGGGGACGCCTTCCACTTCTTTGCGGCCACCCAGGACATAGGCAATGAACCCCTCTTTCTTGGGCGGCAGATGGGTTATGCCTCCGGCGACGGAAGCCGGCGCCCGGGCCGGTTTGGGTGCCGCGGCGGACGGCACCAGCCGTACCTGATGCTCCGGCGCCTCCGGCAGGCTCAACTCCGCCCGCATCGGCTGCACCGCACCATAGATGCAGTCCAACCACACACGGTTATCGTTCATGACATTGCACCGTTGCATGGCATCGTAAATCTCATCGCGGGTGGCGGCGCGGGCCGGCATGGCGAACATGACGGCGACCGCCAACAGATTGAGAAATTTCATGACTTCGAACTTCATGGTTCCTGGCTGAAGCCTTTTTTGATATTTGGGGTTAGATCGTAGGCAAGCTTCTGGGGCGAGACAATCTTGGCTTCCTGCGCGACGCGGTCCGAAATCCCACCAGATGAGCCCGGTGGACGGCCGGCGCCTGTCTTTTGGGGAGGCGATGCGGCTATGTTCCATTGGAGATGGGCGTGCGTATCAGGCATTGGTTGGCGGGCATCGGCGCGCTGGTGATCGGCGTGGCAAATCTGCTCACCGGCCGTTCCGAGGCGCAACCGGCAGAACTGTCCTTCACTGCCGCACAGACCGCCAGTGGCGAGGCGGAATACAAGACCAGTTGCATCGACTGCCATGGCGCTCATCTGGACGATGGGGAATTCGGTGGGCCGCCCCTGAAAGGTGAGGCCTTCGCCGCCAAATGGTTCCGCTCGCCGCCCGGCATTCTGGTCAATTACATCCACGCCGCCATGCCGCCGGATGCCCCAGGCAGATTGCCGTTGGGCACCTATGTCGAAATCGTCGCCTATATTCTCGGCGCGAATGGATTTTCGCCAGGCACAAGGGAAATGCCCGCCGATAAGGATGCTCTCGCCGCGCTGCGCTACCCCGTGCGGGTGAAATGATCAGAAACCGTGATGTCACGGTGAGGAAGGAAATGGAAAATGAACTTGCAACGCCGTGAGGTACTCGCCGGTCTTGCCGCTTCGGCCGCCGCCGGCGGCGAGGCTTTCGCGCAGCCCGCCACACCGATTATCGATACCCATGTCCATCTATTCGATCCGCGGCGGCCTCAGGGCGTCCCCTATTCCGGGCCAAGAGGACAACCGCCCCAGTTGGCGTTGCCGGACATCTATCACGGTCTGGCTGCACCAACAGGCATTGTCGGCGCCGTGGTGGTGGAGGCGAGCCCCTGGGTCGAGGACAATCTGTGGATACTGGAACGGGCCGCGAGCGATCCGCTTTTCGTGGGCGTGGTAGGAAGTTTGCAGCCCGACAAGCCGGATTTTGCCCAATTTCTGGAGCGCTTTGCCAAGGATCCACTCTGGCGCGGCATCCGCTATGCCCGGGTATGGGTCATGGACCAGGGCAAAGCCGTGTTGAAGCCCGGCATTGTCGATGGATTGAAATTGCTCGCCCAAGCAGACCTGTCGCTGGACATGGCCAATCCATCCATAGACCTTTTGCGGGGCGCGCTGCTGGTGGCTGACGCCGTGCCGGACTTGCGAGTGATCATGGATCATATGCCTCAGTTCGATCCGACGCCCGATAACCAGGCCGCTTATGATCAACTGATTACCGATCTGGCGGCCCATCCCAATTTCTTCGTCAAGCTGTCACAGGTTATCCATCCCAACAGCCAGGGCGTGATTTCACCGGATCTCGCTTCCTATCAGGCGCGTCTGGACCGGCTGACGGCCGCCTTCGGCGAGGACCGGATCATGTTCGGCAGCAATTGGCCCGAAACTGTCGGCAAGGCCACCATCGCGCAATCCGTGGCCCTGATGCGCAGCTATTTCTCCGGCAAATCCCGGGCGCAGGCCGAAAAGTATTTTTGGCGGAATTCGTTGCATATCTATAAGTGGAAGAAGCGCGCCATGGACCAGCCTCAATGAATTTGCGAAACTGCTCTGCCACCGGCCGAAATCCGACAAACTGAAGCGCTCGTAATTCCGCAATCTACAGGGATGGGAGACACCAATGGGTAAGAGTCCCGGCGACAAGGCACCCAAAGGTCATTCCAGACGCGATCTGTTCAAGTGGGCGGGCGCCGCCTCCGTGCTTGCGGGGACCGGTTCTGTCCAGGCGCAAGCTGCGCCCGCGACCCTGCCATATCGCGAGGCTCTCGAAACACTGACCGCCGCCGAGGCGGACACCCTGGAAGCTTTTTGCGCCCGGCTCATTCCCAGCGATGCCAATGGCCCAGGCGCCAAGGAAGCCCGCGCCGCGCACTATATAGACCGGGCGCTTGGCGGCGCCTTGGCGTCTGCGCGCGATGCCTACCGCTCCGGCCTGCTGGCCTTGGATTTCAAGGCGCGCGAGGCAAATGGCAAGCCATTCAGTGCGCTGGACGCCAAAAGCCAGGACGCAATGTTGACAGAATTGGAGAAGACGGAGTCCAGCTTCTTCAATCTGGTGCGGCAGCACACGCTTCAAGGCACCTTTTGCGATCCTTACTATGGCGGCAATGCCGGCTTTGTCGGCTGGACTCTGCTGGGTTATCCGGGCATCCGGATGTTCGTATCGGAACAGGATGAAGCCAAGAACGCGCATCCCGTGCCGGTGCGAAAATCGGCTTACGATTTTCCGATGTTCGACCGCCACAATGCCCACATCGCCGACGGCATTGCCGCCCCCGCGGACTTGGCGCACATGCCTTACGGCATGGGGAACAGCAAAAATGGCGAATGAGCTGAAAATGACCGACGTGGTGATCGTCGGCATGGGCGCCACCGGCGGCGTGGCGGCGCTGCCCCTGACGCGAGCGGGGCTGGAGGTGGTCGGGCTGGAAGCCGGCACCTGGCTGTCCCCCAACGACTTCGCGCCCGACGAGCTGCGCAACAATTATCGCGGCTGGCCGCAACTGGTTCAAAAAGCGAACCATGAAGTGCCGACCCACCGCCGCCGCGACGGCGCGCCTTATTCGCCAAGGCCAAGCGTGCATCCGATGATGAATGCGGTCGGCGGCACCACCGTGCATTTCTGGGGGCAAAGCTGGCGGTTGAATCCCTGGGACTTCAAAGTGGTGAGCGCCACCACGGCGCGCTATGGCGCAGCCCGCATCCCCAGCGGCTCTACCGTGGAAGATTGGCCCTTCGGACTGGAGGAGCTTGAACCCTATTACGACAAGGTGGAGTACGAGGTCGGCATTTCCGGGCAGGCCGGAAACATCAAGGGGAAGATTGACGAACGCGGCAATATCTTCGAGGGACCTCGCGCTCGCGAATATCCCATGCCGGCACTTCACGGCACCGGTTTTACCGCCATGATGGCGGATGCCGCCAAGGCGATCGGCGCGCATCCATTTGCGGGCCCTGCCGCCATCAACTCCCGCGACTATGAAGGCCGCGCCGGCTGCATGTATCACGGCTGGTGTGATCGCGGCGGTTGCCCGGTCAGCGCCAAAAGCTCCACCAATGTCACCACCATTCCCAAGGCGCTCGCCACCAAGCGGCTGAAAATCGTCACCCGCGCGCAGGTCCTGCGGATCGAAGTTGACGCCAAGGGCCGCGCCAGCGGCGTGACCTATCTCAGGGACGGCAAATCCTATTTTCAGCCCGCGCGCATCGTGTTGATGGGATGCTTCACCTTCGAGAATGTGCGCCTGCTTCTATTGTCCAAATCCAGGCTGTTTCCCGCCGGCCTCTCCAACAATCACGGCCAGGTCGGCCGCCATTACATGACGCACAATGAAATCGGCAGTGTCAGCGCGCTGTTTCCGCAAAACCTCAACAACTGGTACGGATTGCCGGCGCAGGGCATCGCCATCGACAATTGGGCGGACGACAATTTCGACCATGCCGGCCTGGATTTCATCGGCGGCGTGAATCTGTGGGCGATGAATGCCCGCCGGCCGATCGCCGCGGCCAGCGCGGAGACCTTCGGCAAGACCGGGACATGGGGCTCCGATTGGAAAGCCTTCATCCGGCAAAATGCCGACCGCATCCATCACGGCTATATGCAGAAGACCACCTTGCCGTACGACGTCAATTATCTCGATCTCGATCCGGCCATGAAGGACCCGCTGGGCGACCCTGTCATCCGCATTACCGCCGATTACCAGGAAAATGAACGACGCGTCGCGCGGTTCGCGCAGGACAAGATGGCCGCATGGTACCAGGCCGCGGGCGCCATCGAAGTCAGGAAAGGCGGCGTCGACGGCATCATGGGCATCGGCGCGCATGCCTATGGCGGCACGCGGATGGGCGACAATGTCCAGACCAATGTCGTCAATCGCTGGGGCTTCAGCCATGAGGTGCCCAATCTCGGCATCATGGGCGCATCCCTGATGGGCACTAGCGGATCGCGCAATCCGACCCTCACCATACAGGCGCTGGCCTGGCGCACGGCCCAACATTTGGCCGACAACTGGAAGGAGCTGGCGGGATAGCGGCCTTTCTGGATTCCCGCAAAGCCCAACCAGACCAGGCTTGCCGATTTCCCAAGCGAAATTCCCCAAGAAATCTTGGAAAGGCCCACAAAAACAGCGATTTTGCGCCAACCCCCGCTTGCTCTAAAATGCCCGCCTCCCGGCTGGAAGCGGAAAATTGACGGAATTCCTGGAACGTGGCGAGCATCTCACCCGGCTGGCGGGCGCGTTGGCGCTGGCCGCGCGGGGGCACGGCCGCATCCTGGCCATCGCCGGCGCCGCAGGAAGCGGCAAGACCACGCTGGTCGAGCATTTTGTCCTGAGCCAGCGGGACACCGCGCGCATCTATGCGGGGGCGTGCGAAAACCTTTCCACCCCCGAACCGCTCTTGCCGCTGCGCGACATCGCCCGCGCCCAGGGCGCCGCGCTCGACCTCTCTCATGGTCAGTTGGCGGCGTTTGAGACGGTGCTGGACCTGCTGCGCCAGGGCGCCAAGCCGGCGTTGCTGATCCTGGAAGACATGCATTGGGCGGATGCCGCGACCCTGGACCTGATCCGCTTCCTGGTACGGCGCATCGCGCAAGTGAAGGCGCTGGTGCTGGTCACCTATCGTGACGACGAGCCCCGCTCGGCGCTGAAGGATATTCTGGCGGAAGCCGCGGCCGGCAGCGTGGAGCGCATGACCCTGGAGGAATTGTCGCTGCCCGCCGTGACCACGCTTGCCGAGAAGGCGGGCCGCAACGGCAAGGCGCTCTATGCCCTCACCGGCGGCAATCCCTTCCTGGTGACCGAGACCTTGGCGGCGGAGATGGACACCACGCCCGAAAGTGTGCGCGACGCGACCTTGGCGCGCGCCGCCCGGCTTTCCCCGCAAGCCCGCGCGGTGCTGGAAGCGGTCTCGATCTTTCCCCGCCGGGCGGACCGCAAGATCACCGTGCAGCTGGTGGATGCCGATTTCGATGCCGGACTGGATGCCTGTGCCGAGCGCGGCATGCTCAAGGCGGATGGCGACGCGCTGACGTTCCGTCACGAACTGGCGCGGCGTGCCGTCGAAGAGTCCTTGCCGCCGTCGCGCCGCCGTAACCTGCACCAGAAGGCGGTGGAACTGCTCAAATCCGCCGGACGGTCCAGCGAAATCGCGCACCATGCCGAATATGCGGGAGACATCGCGACCCTGATGACGTCCGCCCGGCGCGCGGGCGAGGAGGCGGCGCGCGCCGGCTCGCCCCGCGAGGCCGCCGCCCATTTCGCAACCCTGCTTAGCCATCGCGAGGCGTTGGGACCGGAACAGATCGCCGGCACCCTGGAGCTGCATGCCGAGCAATCCTATTTGACGGGCGCGTCCGCCGTGGCGGTGATCTCAATGCGCGAGGCGGCACAGTTGCGCCGCGCCGCGGGCGACTGGGTTGCGCTTGGCCGCGATCTCACCCGGCTGACCCGCTATTCCTGGATCTGCAGCCAGCGGGCGGACGCGGAGAATTATGTCGCCGAAGCCATCGCCGTGCTGGAAAAAGCGGGCGCGGGCGCCGAGCTGGCCTGGGCCTATTCCCACCGCTCCCAGCTCGACATGCTGGCGTCCAAACAGGACAGCGCGCTTCGCTGGGGTGAAAAGGCGCTCGCCTTGGCCGAGAGATTGGGCGAGCAGGAAGTCCTGATCCATGCCTTGGGCAATGTCGGTTCGGTCCGGATGGAGCTCAAGGGCCTGGAGATGACGGCCGAGCTGGAACGGAGCCTGGATCTGGCCCGGGCGGCGGGCCTGCATGACCATGTCGAGCGCGCCTCCTGCAACCTGTCTTGCGGCGCGATCTGGGCGCGCGATTACTCCAAGGCGTTCGCCTATATCGAGCGGGGAACCGCTTATGCGGTGGAACGGGGCCTGGCGCATTGGGAAGCCTATCTGCGCGGCTGGCGCGCGATGGCGCGGCTCGATCTGGGAGAATGGCAGGCGGCGGATTCCGAATCGCAGACTGTCGCCGGCTGGCGCGGAGTACCCGACCTTTACCGCTCGCCCGCTCTGTTCGCGCTGGCGCGGGTCCGGGTGCGCCGCGGCGATCCCGACGCGGAGACGCCGCTGGAGCTGGCGCGCAAGTTCACCGAACCGCTCAACGAATTGCAGCGCGACGTCTATACCGCCATCATCGGCGCGGAACGGGCTTTCCTGATGCGGGGTCTCCATCCCGAACAGGACGAGGACGGATCGAACCAACAGGTCCATGACGATGAACAGATCGTGGACCGGCTGCGCGGCATCCACATGCTGGCGATCGAGCGCAAGCTGCAATGGGCGATCGAGGACACCGGTTTGTGGCTTTATCTGCTGGGTGAGCCGGTGGCGGCCGCCAAACTGTCCCAGCCTTATCGCGCCCATTGTGGCGGCAAATGGCGGGAAGCGGCTGAGGCCTGGAAGACGTTGGGGCGCCCCTATGAGCAGGCACTGGCGCTCGGCGGCGGCGACGAGGCGGCGCAGCGCGAGGCGCTGGCGATTTTCGACCGGCTGGGGGCGGCGCCGGCGGGCGCCCGGCTGCGCCGGCTAATGCGCATGGCTGGCGTGCGGGCGGTGCCCCGCGGCCCCATCGCCGGCACCCGCGCCAATGCGGCAGGCCTCACCCGCCGCCAAGCCCAGGTGCTGGCTTTGCTGAGCGACGGGCTCAGCAATCCGGAAATCGCCGGCCGGCTTTGCATTTCGGCCAAGACCGCCGAACATCATGTCTCGGCCATCATGGCGCGGTTCGACGCCGGCACGCGGCGCCAAGCCATCGCGGCGGCGCGCAAGCTGGGCCTGCTCGACGCGGCCAAAAACTAGGGGCCATTTTTTCGAAAATTAGGGGTGTCTGCCCGATGCGGGGCGGCCCCGCCTTGGGGCATGGAAGCGCGGCTTTTCACAATGGAGCCCTACAATGTTTTCGCGCACCATGATCTTCTTCTATGGACTAGCCAGTTATCTCCTGACCCTGGGCGTCTTCGTCTATGGCATGGGATTTATCGCCGGCATCGCCGTGCCCACTTCTCTGGACGCCGCGCCCAGCAAACCGCTGGGCACGGCGCTCGCCATCGATCTCGGCCTCTTGAGCGTGTTCGCCGTCCAGCATTCGGGCATGGCGCGGCCGGCCTTCAAGCGCTGGTGGACCAGGATCGTGCCCGAGCCCGCCGAGCGGGCCACCTATGTGTTGCTGAGTTCGATCCTGATGATCCTGCTCTATGCCTGTTGGCAGCCGATCGGAGGCGTGGTGTGGTCGGTGGATTCCGAGATCGGGCGCGACGCCACGCTGGCGCTGTATCTCTCGGGCTGGCTGCTGCTGGTCTACACCACCTTCCTGATCGACCATTTCGACCTCTTCGGCCTGAAGCAGGTGTGGCGTCAGCTCCGCGGCAAGCCCTATATCCCGCCGCAGTTTCACACCCCCAGCCTCTATAGGCTGGTGCGCCATCCCCTCTATATCGGCTGGCTCACCATCTTCTGGGCGGCTCCGGTGATGACCGCCGCTCACCTGGTGTTTGCCGTGGTCACCACACTTTATATCCTGGTCGCCATCCGGTTCGAGGAACGGGACCTGATGGACGCGTTCGGAGACGACTATCTCCGCTATCGCGGCCAGACCGGAATGCTGCTGCCCAAGTTAGCCGCGTCCAAGGCGCCGGAACAACTGCGCGCCGCCGAGGACTGAACTCGACCCCTCCCCCATCAACAAAGGAAGAACCACCATGTCTTGCAATCTCTTTACTGTTCTTGTTGTCACAGCCCTGGTTGCCTCGCCCCTGTCCGCAAGGGCACAGACACAGGCCGAACAGACCTCGACCAAGGTGTTTTATGGCGACCTGGATCTCTCCAAGCCGGCAGGCATGCAAACCCTGCAAAGACGTCTGAAAGCCGCAAGCTCTCAGGTGTGCGGCAATCCCCGCGATGCGCTAAGCGTCAACACGCGCAACCAGACACACTGCGCCCAGGATGCGGAGGCGAACGCCCTCGCCGCCATTGCCAAATCGCAGACTCGCCTCCTCGCCGACAATAAGGGGAACCGTTGAACGGGCCGGCCTTCCCAAGCCTTGAGGGCCGGAGCAATCCGGGGGATATAAGAATTGCGAGCAGATGTCCCATTTCCAGGTGGGGCGTCTGCTTTGCAATTTTTGGATGAATAAAGACAATGGCCGCTATTGACCCAAAGCGGACATTCGCTCTTAACGATCCCACCCTAATTCTTTGAGGAATGGCGGTCGCCGTCCTAGCGTCAGAAGCTTCGCAATCAGTTTGCGTCCGGATCATATGGAATCAGTTGTGGCGCTCCGGAGGTTGAGGCGCTGCTTCGTTGACGCTCAGATGATCTTGCTTGGCTACTTCGACCACGGCCAAAACGTCATGAGGATCGGCCTTCGCCGACATCTGGACCGCTTCAACGTCTTCCCGATCCCGAACTCCCGGACTATCCCGCCGCAGTTCCTCGAGGAGTTCAATTATTTTTCTGGTCTTCTGCTCTGTGAGCAAGGTTGACTCCAGGGTCATTTGTTCCCGCAAATTTGCAAACCGATCAGCGCGGCTCTGACTGGTGAGGATCATCACGGCTATCACCAGGGAAACGACCGTAAATGCAAGCTGAAGCCAGTCGTAGGGTGGTGGGTCTGGCGCCCGACCACCGCTCAATATCGCAAATGTGTTCAGGGCAATCCAAAGCCCTGCCATGCCCATTAGTGCCAGGAGAAAGATGGGACGCCCGACGGCGGTGGTTGCTTGGTCCACGATACGCTCGGCAAGCGTCGACTTCCTGTGATGCTCTGCGTGCAATAGAGCGATGGCCTTGATCGTCTCTGTGACATGAGGAGGCACTTCGATTGGTGATTGAGGCATTCGAACTACCTACGAGTTCAGCTAGTGCTAGGCGAGGCCAGCAACGACGAAAACCCGCCGCGTGTTGAGCGCGGCGGGTTCGCCATCACTGGAGAGGGATCTCAGCGTTTCTGGGTGCCACCCGGTTGGCCGCCCTTATTGCCGCCGGCGTTTTGGTCATTCTGATTGTTCTTGTCGTTCTTATCGTCCGGACTGCCCTGCTGGCCGCCCTGCTTCTGCTGCTGGCCGGTCTGCTGGCCGGGTTTGGGTTGATCCTGCTGACCGGACCCCTGTTGCCCCTGGTTGCGATTTTGGTCGTTGTTCATTGTGTGTGTCCTTTGGAGGAAAATTCCCCAGCGAATAGTCAACTGACCGACGAAAGCATCGTTCCTCATATTTCACGATGTACCGCGATCTCACGGTGCGCGTGCGCAAACCCGGGGCAACGCCCATCTAAAGCGGACATGGCGCCGTACTGGGTCAAAAGACCGCCGCTTTTGACCCAAAGCGGACATTGGCGTCACCGGTACGGAACCGAACGCTGCTGACAGCGTTTACTCTTTGGCGCACCTGGCGGCTCTTCAGCCAGAAATTCCCAAACGATATTTCTGAAGCGGCCATTGCAGCCGTCACGATCACTTTGTCCTCCAACGGAGATTTTCAACATGACCATGAAATTCAAAATTGCGGCCATAGCACTGGTGCTTGCAGCATCATCACTTACGCTGGGCTGCGTGTCGGACAGAGATGGACGATACGGCCGTGACCACCGTGAGAGTGGGGCTGTCTCCGTCGACTTTGGAAACGTCGCCTTCGGATATCAGGACGGCTATTGGGATAATGGGCATGCCTGGCATCAATGGAGCGATGACAGCCACCGCCAGGGCTACCGCAATTATCGAGGCAATCATTACAATGACTGGAACCATGACCGCGACGGCGGCGACGGTTGGCGCCAGAGCGACTCCCGATAAGCATCCAATGTTCGCCCTTTGCAACTCCAAAACGATTCGCAGCCCCGCCTTTCGTTGAAAGATTGGATGACCTTATGAAATCTTTTCTTGTCTCGACCGCTATTGCCATTTTGATTTCGGGCGCTTCTACAGCATTGGCGCAGCCCGACAATGGCGGCAAGCATCAGGAGCGAGCGCCCAATGCGGGGCAGGAGCAGGGCAAGCCCGGCAGAGAGCAAGCGGACCGAGGACAAAGCGAGCGTGGACGCCGGGACAAAGGTCCAGCGCAAGTTCAGGCGGCGCCTGCCGCGGCTCCCGCTCAGGCTCGGCCCCAGGCTCCGGCTATGGCGCAAGCCAGACCCGAGAGGCAGCAAAGACAGCAACAACCGGAAACGCGAGCACTTACCCAGATGCAGGTACCAGTTCAAGCGCAAGCCAGACCTGAGAGACAACAAAGGCAGCAACGACCGGAAGTGCAGGTACCTGCCCAGATGCAGCCGCCAGTCCAAGCGCAAGCCGGACCTGAAAGACAGCAAGCGCCTAACAGAATGCAACGGCGAGACAATCCGCAAGGGATGTTCCGGGCTCAAGCCCAGCCTCAACCCCAGGCAGCTCCACAAGTCCAGACGTCTCGCAACAATCAGGCTATACCGCCCCGCCATGTCCTGCAAAGAACCCAGTGGCAGTCGAACAATCAGGACTGGAACCGCGGCACTGTGTGGCAGCGCGACCGGAACTGGTGGCACGGCAATGACGCTTTCCGGAATTACTCTGGCGTGCGCCTCAATTTCTTCTTCGCACCCGGCTTCGGCTATTACAGTGTGCCGCGACAATATCGGCAGCACAGTTGGCATGAAGGTGATTATCTGCCGCGCTATTTCATGCGTTATGTGGTGAACGACTACCGGTCGTATGGCCTGCCCAGGCCGCCCTATAATTGCCGCTGGATCTGGGTCAACGACAGCATACTGCTCGTCGACCGTTCCGATCGTTTTATCCTGGACGAGGTTTCCAACATTTTGTGACCCACGCGACTTGATTCGGAGCAAAATCCGGAAACTTTCCCAACTTTCGAATTTGGGCCGTCGCCCAAATCGGATATTATGACGGAACCCAAGCGGGGCTCGACAGAGCCCGCAGAAAGACCTCCGTGGCAGCCAAGCGGGCACCACCCGATAGATCCGCGTCTTTTCTCGCCCAGCCCGGCAAGGGTCGAACCATCACCAAATACGGCAAGAACGAGATCGTTTTTTCCCAGGGCGATGCGGCCGACGCTGTCTATTTTGTGCACAAAGGAAAACTCAAGGCCACGGTTGTATCGGATCGGGGCAAGGAAGCGATCGCCGCACTTGTTGGCGCGGGCGAATTCTTTGGGGAAGCTTGCATGGCAGGACAGGCCCAACGCCTGGTGACGGTGTCGACCATGACAGACGCGGTCGTGGTGCGGATCGGAAAATTCGAAATGGTTCGCCTGATCCGGGAGCAGCCGGGCTTTTCCCAAACGTTCACCACCCATATCCTGAACCGCACCATCCGGGTGGAAGCCGACCTGATAGACCAATTGTTCAATTCCAGCGAGCGGCGGCTAGCGCGGCTTCTTCTGCTGCTGGCGAATTACGGCAGCGAGGGCAAGCCGGAACCGATCATCGCCAAGATCAGCCAGGAGACTCTGGCCGAGATGATAGGAACTACCCGGTCGCGTGTCAGCTTCTTCATGAACCGGTTCCGCAAGCTGGGTCTCATCAGCTACAACGGCCATATCGAGGTTCACAAGTCCTTGTTGAACCTGATCCTTCACGATCAGCCGCACATCAAGTCCTGAGGGTGCCGACCGCGTATTGCTTCGCAGTGTGCAATTCAGAACAGCGCCCGATCCGCCAACATCATAAATTGTTGTGATGCACAGTCGCGTGCGCCTTAATTGCCCAGGGAGAGTATATGCATGATTTCCGAACGTTTGCCCGTTTTCGGTTTCTGCCTTCCTCGTACGGCACCCAGAGCGCGCCGATGAGGGGCCTGTTCCATAACCACTGGGTTGTGATTGTGTTTCTTGCCGGAATGGGCCTCATGCTTCGATTCAACAGCTAGGTATTGCGCCCTCGAACGGTTGGGCCTTTCGCGTTTCAAAGGGACCATTTTTGCTCAACGGCAACGCGCCGCTCGGTGGCGGCTAGGCCTTTGCAAGCGGCACGGCAATTTCGCATCTCAGCCCTCGGTCGCGCCAATCAAAATTTACCTCACCCCCGAGCTGACCAATCATACTTTCCACAATGCGTGTGCCGAACCCACGGTGTGTTGGCGCCGTGGTAGTCGGTCCACCGGACTCGATCCAGCGCAAGCCAAGCCTTCCCTCGGCTATATGGGCCCATAAGATTTCAACGTGACCGCCAGATGTTGATAGCGATCCATATTTTGCCGCGTTGGTCGCCAGTTCGTGCAACGAGATTGCAATAATCTGAGCTATATTCGGCTCCAGCATAACGGCAGGCCCGTCAATTCGCACGCGTGCTTCTCTCTCCCCGCTGTAAGGCGAAAGCTCCTGCGTGGCAAGACTGTGAAGCTCGGCTCCCGCCCAGCGGGATTCCACGAACAGCGTATGGACATTTGCGAGGGCATGGATGCGCCCTTCAATCGATTGTTTCAGATTTTCAGGCGTATCGGAGTTAGAAAGACGTACCGTCGCCAGCACAGTGGCCAAAATGTTTTTTGTTCGGTGCTCGGCCTCGCGCGCTAGATTGACGATTTGCACCTCACTGCGTTTACGCTCCGTTATATCCTGGAAGCAGTTGATGGCGCCGACGATGTTGCCCGCGCTATCCTTGACTGCCTCAATGTCCACGAGCGCGATCCCGCGCGAGCCGTCCGGGCGTTCAATATGTACTTCCTGTTGACGCACGGAAATACCAGTGCGGAGCGCATCTGCCATGGGGCATTGACGGTGCGGGAGCAGACTGCCATCGGGGCGATACATTCGATGCGATCCGCAATACCGTTCGTCCCACTCGCGGAGCTTAGGCGACCGGCCCCATAGTTCTGCAGCACGGCGGTTGTATCGAAGAAGAAGCCCGTCACGGTCACAAACATAAACGGCAAACGGCAGTTGTTCGAAAAGCGGCCCAGGCAATTCGAAGCCCTGTTCCTCAATTTGCAAACCAAGGACGACGCGAGCCTCGTTAGGGACCCCATCCAGCTTGGTGGCGGTTTCAACGGAATTGCGCCGGAAGAAGCTGGGCAGGCTAGAAAGTCCGTTGCTCATTGTTCCCTCCGTAACAAGCTCCCATGTCTCTCAAGCGGAGCGGTGCCCCGACAGGGGATAATCTCTCGGTCACCGGAGAAAATCTGTGCTAAATTGACCATCCATGACTCAGCTAACCCGGCAACCTCACCCGCTACCGGGTTAGTTTTTGAGCAACGGGCGAATTTCCGACGTTTCCCGAAACGTCTCATAGATTGGGTCTTTGCTGACCGCCAGTAGATGCCTTTGGGCATGAATGATTTGGCGAACTGTGACCGGTGCCAATCGATACTGGCACGCAAGGTCATTTACAGATGTTCCAGTTTGGAAAGTTGCGAATATCTCGCGATTTCGGTCCGCATTTCTTTGCAGCATGCGCCCCCCCGGCGGATGGTCTCTCAAGGGGTCTTGAGGGTCAACTCAAGAATAATGTCCGCTATTGGCGCAAAGCGGACATTCGCGACCGTCTCAACAGGACTCGCTGGCCGCAGCCCACAAGAAAACACCCCCGGACCAATTTCGTGATCCGAGGGCTGAATTAAAAATTACCGATTGACTCAACGATGGTGGCAAAAAGTGTCCACTTTTCCGGCCATCGTTATATCCCCCGGAGCAATCCGGCCCTTTTTACCATCAACAAATCACAACGCCCCGCAATCGGCGATTTTTCCGGCTAGGCAGCCGGCATCGCGATGGGTGATTGGCCAAAGGTCTCATTGAGAGCCCTTTGGCCGGACCCGACACTTCGCGGCGACACCGCCTGGAAGTCGCAATGCCCCGGTTCACAAGCTTTTTCTGCATGGCGGCCCTCAGCGCGTCGCTGGCCGCCCTCATCCTGCCCGCGGCCGCCCAGCCCGCGCCGGCAAACAATCCGCAGGCGGCCGCAGCGCCCGCTGCCCCGCCGGCAGGCCAGAATCCGCTTCTGCAGCAAGGCGAGCTCGAAGCCATGGTCGCGCCGATCGCGCTCTATTCCGACGGATTGCTCGCCAAGGTATTCATGGCCTCGACTTATCCGCTTGATATCGTCTCGGCGGAGCGCTGGCAGACGCAGCATCCGGATCTGAAAGGCGAGGCGCTCGACAAGGCGCTTGCTGCTCAACCCTGGGACGACAGCGTCAAGGATATCGCCCGCCTGCCGACCGTGCTCAAGATGATGAGCGAGCATCTCGACTGGACGCAGAAACTCGGCAATGCGGTGTTGACGCAGCAGTCCGATGTTCTCGCCGCCGTGCAGACGCTGCGCGGGCAGGCGCAGAAGGCGGGCAACTTAAAATCGACGCCGGAGCAGACGGTGACGGAGATACCGGCAGCGGAAAATGGTGGAACCCACAGCGCCATCGTCATTGAGCCGACGCAGCGGGAAACGGTCTATGTTCCCTATTATGACACCAATACCGTGTACGGCGGCTGGAGCTATCCGTCCTACCCGCCCTATTACTATCCCCCTCCTTACGGCTATGCCTATCCCGCGGCAGGCTTCGGCGTTGGCTTCGTCACCGGCGCGGTCCTCGGCGCCGCGTGGGGCAGTTGGTGGAACGGCGGCGCCAACTGGGGCGGCGGCTATGTCAGTCACTTCAACAATGTGAATATCAACAACTTCAACAACTATCGAAACAATGTCGGAAGCGGCAATCGTTGGAACCAGAATCCAGGAAGAGGCGGCCAGTTGGCGGGGGGACGCAACGGTCTTGGCGGGCGCAATGGTGTCGGCGGCCGTAATGGCGTTGGCGGGCGCAATGGTATCGGCGGGCGCAATGGCGTCGGTAATCGTGGCGGCGTCGGTGGCCGCAATGGCGTCGCCAACCGCAACGGCGTCGGCGGACGCAATGGCGTCGGCAACCGCGGCGGCGTTGGTGGCCGCAATGGCGTTGCCAACAACGGTATCGGTGGGCGCAACGGCGTCGGCAATCGCGGCGGCGTGGGTAGCCGCAACGGCATCGCCAACAACGGTATCGGTGGGCGCAGCGGCGTCGGCAATCGCGGCGGTGTCGCCAGTCGCGGCAATTTGGGCGGCCAGGGACTTGGCAGCCGCGGCCGCGTGGCCAGTAACGGTGGCGGCCTTGGTGGCCGCGGCGCGCGCTCAAGCTTCGGCGGTGGCCGCGGCGGCGGCGGCATGGCCAGTCGCGGCGGTGCTCGCGGCGGTGGCGCTCGCGGCGGCGGTGGCCGTGGCGGCGGTGGTCGCGGTGGCGGCGGACGCCGGCGCTAACGAAAGGAGCGGCATCAGCGTTCATTGACTGATGTATAGTTGGTTCGCCGGCCTGCCAGGGCTCCGCACTTTCCGTGAGTATCAAGCGGCCTGGCTTCCACGCGATATTTTCGCGGGGCTTGTCCTGGCGGCCGTGCTGGTCCCGGTGGGGATCGCCTATTCAGCGGCGTCCGGTTTGCCCCCTGTCCATGGTCTCTACGCAACCATCGTGCCGCTTTTGGTTTACGCGCTGTTCGGCCCAAGCCGCATCCTCGTGCTCGGACCGGACTCGGCTTTGGCAGCCGTCATTCTCGGCGTGATAACCCCCTTGTCCGGAGGCGATCCGGTCCGCGCGGTTGCGCTGGCCGGCATGATGGCGATTGTTTCAGGCACGGTATGCGTTCTTGCGGGTCTCGCTCGCCTCGGTTTCATAACCGAGCTCCTCTCCAAGCCGATACGCTACGGCTATATGAATGGAATTGCGTTGACCGTTCTGATCAACCAGCTGCCGAAATTGTTCGGCTTCTCCATCGCGGGCAAGGGACCGTTGCGGGACTTGTGGGCAATCGCCAATGCCCTTGTTGAAGGAAAGGCAAACTGGCTGGCCTCGGCGATCGGACTTGGCGCGCTGGCGGTCATTCTGCTCCTCAAGAATCACAAATTGGTGCCGGGCATCTTGATTGCGGTCGTCGCGGCGGCCGTCATCGTGGGGGTTCTGAATCTTGACCATCATGGCGTGAAGGTGGTCGGCCTGCTGCCGCAAGGCCTGCCTAATTTTTCTATTCCCCGGATCGGTTACGGCGATGTCGTCCCGGTGTTGATCGGCGGTTGCGCTATCGCACTGGTGTCGTTTGCCGATACCAGCGTGCTTTCGCGCATCTATGCCGCGCGCTTGGGCACGCATGTCGATCCCAACCAGGAAATGATAGGGCTGGGCGCTGCAAATCTGGCCTCCGGCTTTTTCCAGGGTTTTCCGATCAGCAGCAGCAGTTCGCGTACGCCTGTTGCCGAAGCCGCCGGCGCCTGCACCCAGCTGACCAGTGTTGTGGGCGCTGTTGCAATTGCCCTGCTCCTGCTGATGGCGCCGAACCTGCTTCGGCCCCTGCCGACCGCGGCGTTGGCGGCGGTGGTCATCGCTTCCATGATCGGCCTGATCGAGGTCGCCGACCTGAAACGCATCTATCGAATTCAACGCTGGGAGTTCTGGCTGGCGATCGTCTGCTTTGTGGGCGTGGCCATGCTTGGCGTGATTCCGGGCATAGGGGTGGCCATTATGATCGCCATAGCGGAGTTCCTCTGGGACGGCTGGCGCCCGCACTCGGCCATATTGGGCCGCGCTCACGGGGTTGAAGGGTATCACGACATTACGAGATATCCCGATGCCCGGCAGATTCCCGGGCTGGTCCTGTTTCGATGGGACGCACCGCTATTCTTCGCCAATGCCGAACTTTTCAAGGCGCGTGCGTTGGATGCCTTGGCCCAGTCGCCGACGCCGGTGTGCTGGCTCGTGGTTACCGCGGAGCCGATCACCAGCGTGGACGTTACCGCCGCCGACATCCTGGCGGAACTGGACGAGACATTGCGGACGAAGGGCACGGAGCTTTGTTTTGCCGAGCTCAAGGACCCGGTAAAGGACAAGTTGAGACGTTTCGGGCTGTTCACACAGTTTGGCGAGCAGCATTTCTTCCCAACGATTGGCGCCGCCGTTTCCCGATTCCTGGAGACCCATGACGTGGAATGGGATGACCGGGATGGCGGGCGCGACACTTAATGCAAATTCGCGGTTTCCGGACGCCCGAACAGGGCCGCCGCATCCGCGCGGGGCTCACTCGGGAGCGAGACCAGCACACTTTGTCCCGGTGCCAGCCGTTCGGTCACGCCGCAGATGCGGATATCCAGGGGCTGGCCCGTCAACAACTTCGCCTGCACGCATCCATCGGCGATACGCACGCCGACGGTGCTGCCGCGCCAGCACACGCGGTAGGAAAGCCCGCGCCATTCATCGGGGAGTTTCGGATCAATCGCCAACATATCGCCCGTCATGTCGAGGCCGCCAAAACCCAGCACGGTCGCCTGCCAGACAGCGCCAAGACCCGCGATGCGCACACCGCCGGCGCTGTTGGGATCGAGGTCGAGGTCGCGTGCCGCGGCGTCCCGCAAATACCGCAACGCCATCTGGGTGTGACTCAGGCGTGCCGCGACCAGAGCGTGCATTCCCGCGCTGAGCGAACTGCCATGGGCACAGAGCGCTTCGTAGTGCCGGAAATTCGCTTCCGCCGCCCGGCCTGGAAACGCTTCCGGCAGAAGCGCGATCAACGCCACCACATCCGCCTGCTTCACAATCTGGGAACGGCGCGTACGCTCCGCGCCGATGATCACATCGATCGGCATCGTGCGCCCGGCATGGGCGTTGAGGTCGAACGGATCCAAGCCGTGGAAACCGGCGAACTGCTCGAAGATGCCGGTTTGCGGATCGAGGCCGGTCGCGATGGTTTCGATGGCATCGCGCCAGTCATCAAGTTCCGCTTCCGACAGGTTGAGGGCCAGGAACAGTTCGTCGGCGCGCTCCGGCCAGCGCACTTCCAGAATCTCCACACTCTCCAGCCCGCGGGCGATGTTCCAGCGCGCCATGATGTTGGTGAAGGCATTGTCGTCGACATTCTCGTGATATTCGTCCGGCCCGATCACGCCGCGGATATGGCGCTTGCCATCGGGTTCGCGCCGGGCCCGGGAGGCCCAGAAGCGCGCGGTTTCCAGCATAATCTCCGCGCCCGCCGCAAGAAAGAACGCCTCATCGCCGGCCGCGCGCCAATACTGCCAGACGGCATAGGCGATATCGGCGCTGATATGCTGTTCCAGCTTACCGGTCAGGATCTCAATGATGGTGCCGTCTCCGGCGACGACCTTCTCGGGCGTTGTTTCCATGCCGGTGTCCGCCGATTCCCAGGCATAGAGCGCGCCCGTGCAGCCCGCTTGCCCGGCCTTGGCGCGCGCGGCCGGCAAGGTATGGTAACGATACATGAGAAGTGCGCGCGCGGCCTCGGGCCAGACGGCGGTGTAGAAGGGAAGCAGATAAATCTCCGTGTCCCAGAAGACGTGACCGAAATAGGCATCGCCCGTAAGGGCGCGGGCGCCGATCGAAACGCGCTCGTCCGAGGGGTTGGCCGCGCTGGTCAAGTGATATACGGCGAAACGCACCGACTGCTGCAGCTTCTCGTCACCTTCGAGGATCACGTCCGCCGCATCCCAGCGTTCCTTCCAGGCCTGTTCATGTTGGAGCAGGACCTTATGCCAACCCAGCGCCGTATTTCGCGTGAGCGATGCGCGCGCCCGCAGCGCCGGATCGTCTCCCGGCATGTCCTCACGCGCCACCGCGATCAGGCGGTCGAACTGCGCTATCTGTCCCGCCACCGAACGCCATTGCCAGACCCAGTGAAGCGAGAAGGGCCGCTCCGGCTTGAGTGGCTCGCCGCCCACACGCAGTGCCGCGGCGCCGGCCATCGCCACATCCTTGCGCGTCCCCTCCGTGCGCCAGGCGCCCATGTCTTGTTCCAGCTGGACAGGCTCCATGCCCAATCCGGCCATCGCGAAGCTGGCTTCCAACCTGACATCGACACCGTCGCGGTCCACCTCGATCTCGATGACCTGCAGCCCGATAGCGCGGTCGGCCATGGACAGAAGCCGCAATTCGTTTCCCGTGGCGGTGATGCCCGCCGGGGTCCGGTGCGTCCAGGTCGAAACCAGCGCTCCGCGGCGCATGTCGAGACTACGGCTGCCGATCACGACCTCGCCCTCACGCAGAAGCAAGGGCTCGCCGTCCAGCAGAATCCGCACCCGCGACCAGTCGGCGATGGGAACCAGCGCCGGCACGGGCGGCTCCATGTTCGGCATGTCGAACAACCCGGCGACATAACAGCGTGGCCAGGATGCCCAGCGGATATAGCCGAGCCAGCTGGTCCAGGTTGGGCCGCGGCTGACCGAGCGGGCTGCCCGCATGCCCATAAAGCCGTTTCCGAAGGCAAAACGCGCTTCGATCACGCTCTCGCTCAGAACATCATAGCCTTCGTGACTGAGCACCCAGCGTGAATCCGGCGTCAATTCCAGCGCGTTATGCATGGGAAAGGCCCTCTATCATGGAATTGGAGCGCAGTTCGCCGTGGGTCAAAGCGGGGATATCGACGTCATCGAGACTGGTCACCACCAGACCGGCTCCCGCCGCCTCAAGCAGCGCCTCGTCATGCAGCCGGGCGACGCCAAGAGAGGCCATGCCGCCCGCATTCGCGGCCCTCACGCCCGCGGGCGCATCCTCCACCACGACGCACTCGCGTGGCGGCATATGCACCGCATCCGCGGAGAGCAGGAACAGCGCTGGATCGGGCTTGCCGCGCGGCACGTCACGGCCGCTGAGATCGGCGTCAAAGATGGACAGCAGACCGCGCCCATCGGGCAAGTTCAGCCGGTGCAGCATCGCCGCCGCGTTCTTGGAGGAGGAAGCCAGTGCAAGCTTGAGCCCTGCCGTATGCAGGGCGGCGGCAAAGCGAACCGCGTCGGGAAAGGCGTCAAAATCGCCGTCCGCTATCAGCTTGTCGATGATCGCCTGTTTTTTCCCGGCATAGCCATCAACGCATGCCGCGGCGTCGGGCACGCCCAGGCCTTCCAGCGCGGCGCGCGCGCCCTCCAGCCGGGGCTTGCCTGCGACATGGGCCTGGTAGAATTGCGTGGTGAAGCGCGACGGATCGGCATAGCCGTCCAGCGCCTCGCGCCAGGCGCGTTCATGCGGCGAAGCCACCAGCACGCCGTCCACATCGAAGATTGCCGCATGGAGTTCCATCGTGCCTCCCTTGAGGCTAAACGTTGTCGGCCTCCGTCGAACCGGCCGCGGCGCCAGCCCCGTTCTGGCGCCAGGTCCAATTCACGATCTCCGGCATGTCATCGCCATGCCGCTCGATATACTGCCTGTGCTCCATCAGCTTTTCGCGCAGCGCCTGCTTGGCATAGGCGGCGCGCGCGCCCAGCTTGGGGACCCGGTCTATAACATCGGCGGCAAGATGGAAGCGGTCGATCTCGTTCAGCACGCACATGTCGAAGGGCGTGCTGGTGGTCCCCTCCTCCCTATAGCCGTGGACATGCAGGTTCTGGTGGAAATTCCGGCGGTAGGTAAGCCGGTGGATCAGCCAGGGATAGCCGTGGAAGGCAAAGATGACCGGCTTGTCCCTGGGGAAAAGGGCATCGAACTCGTGGTCGGAAAGGCCATTGGGATGCTCGCTGGCCGATTGCAGCTTCATCAGGTTCACGACATTGACGACCCGGATGCGCAGTTCGGGGGCATGGGTGCGCAGAAGATCGACGGCGGCCAGCGTCTCCAGCGTCGGCACGTCTCCGCAGCAGGCCATCACCACATCGGGTTCGCAGCCCTTGTCGTTGCTCGCCCATTCCCAGATCCCCACGCCCAGCTCGCAATGCCGGATGGCCTGGTCGATGTTGAGCCATTGCGGGGCAGGCTGCTTGCCCGCGACAACCACATTGACGTGATTGTGGCTTCGCAGGCAGTGGTCGGTGACGGAAAGCAGGCAATTGGCGTCGGGCGGCAGATAGACACGGATGATTTCGGCCTTTTTGTTCACCACATGATCGATGAATCCCGGGTCCTGGTGCGAAAAGCCGTTATGGTCCTGGCGCCAGACATGGCTCGACAACAGGTAATTGAGCGAGGCGATCGGCCGGCGCCAGCGGATGTGATTGCACACTTTCAGCCATTTGGCGTGCTGGTTGAACATCGAGTCGATGATGTGGATGAACGCCTCATAGCAGGAGAAAAAACCGTGCCGGCCGGTCAGCAGATAGCCTTCCAGCCAGCCCTGGCACTGATGCTCGCTCAGCATTTCCATCACCCGGCCATCGGGCGCGAGATGGTCGTCCCACGGCTCGACATCGGCTTCCCAGGTGCGGTTGGTGACCTCGAGCACATCCTGCCAACGGTTTGAATTGTTCTCGTCCGGACTGAACAGGCGGAAATTGCGTTGCCGCATGTTCAATTTCATGACGTCGCGCAGGAAGCGGCCCATGACGCGGGTCGATTCGGCGACCGCGCCGCCCGGTATTTTCACCGCGACGGCATAGTCGCGGAAATCCGGCAGCCGCAGATCCCTGAGCAGGGTGCCGCCATTGGCGTGCGGATTGGCGCTCATCCGCCGGTCACCGCGCGGATGAAGCTCGGCCAGCTCCTGCTGGAGATGGCCGGCATCGTCGAACAGCTCCTCCGGACGATAGCTCTTCATCCACTGTTCGAGAAGACGCACATGTTCGGGGTTGTTGTGCATCTCGCCCATCGGCACCTGGTGCGAGCGCCAATAGCCTTCCGTGCGCTTGCCGTCGATTTCCTTGGGACAGGTCCAGCCTTTGGGCGTGCGCATAACGATCATCGGCCAGCGCGGCCGTCCACCATTGCCGCCATTGGCGGCGCGGTCCTTGATGCGGCGGATGTCGGCGAACACCGTTTCGAGCGTCTCCGCCATCAATTCGTGCATCTGGTCGGGATCGTCACCCTCCACGAAATAGGGCGTGTAGCCATAGCCGAGAAAGAGGTGGTTGATCTCCTCGTGACTGATGCGCGCCAGCACGGCGGGGTTGGCGATCTTGTAGCCGTTGAGATGCAGGATCGGCAGCACGACGCCGTCCGTCTTCGGATTGAGGAATTTGTTGGAATGCCAGCCCGTCGCCAGCGGCCCGGTCTCCGCCTCGCCGTCGCCGACCACGCAGGCCACAACAAGGTCCGGATTGTCGAACGCCGCGCCAAAGGCATGGGAAAGCGCATAGCCGAGCTCGCCGCCTTCATGGATCGAGCCGGGCGTCTCGGGCGCCACATGGCTCGGGATGCCGCCTGGGAAGGAGAATTGGGTGAAGAGGCGCTTCATCCCCGCCTCGTCGGCGGAGATGTCGGGATAGAATTCGCTGTATGTGCCTTCGAGCCAGGCATTGGCGACCAGCGCCGGTCCGCCATGACCGGGGCCGATGATATAGATCATGTCCAAGTCATATTTTTTGATGACGCGATTTAAGTGCGCATAGATGAAGTTCAGCCCGGGCGTAGTGCCCCAATGCCCAAGCAGCCTCGGCTTGATGTGATCCTTGGTCAGCGGCTCCTTCAGGAGCGGATTGTCGTAGAGATAGATCTGGCCGACCGACAGATAATTTGCCGCGCGCCAATACCGATCCAGAGATGAGCGGTCAGCAGCGGAGAGCAGATCAGGCGTCATATTCCGTCGAGTTCTAAGGAAGCCCGCGCGCCAACCCATTGGACTTTGGCCCAATAGCAGCATCTCCCAATTCCGGTTGCCGCAAACCCGCAGTCGAAAGCCGGCAAAGGCCCTTCCAACTCAGGGTTTCACCTGATGTACGCAAGAGGCGATCCGCTCAATTCTGCTCGCGCAAAGACGCGGGCAGCATCGTGTCAGACACCGGCCGGTAGACACAGGTGAGCGAATATCCCACAGAAGAACGCGGCTTTTATCACCTGACCCCAACCGGTTGGGTTCGAAAAGATGCGGCGCCCTATCCCAGCGGCCGGGTGGAAACCTGGTCCTATCAGGTGATACTTCTTTCGGATGACGCCAAGGAGCGTATCTGGCTGACGCGCATCTGGAAGGACAATCATGTCACCGACGACGACCGGGATGCATTGCGCGGCTATTTCGGCATGCCGATTGAATTTCAAACCGGCCGTCACATCACCCTGCAGTGTGACGTCTAGGCCATATACGTACCCGCTCGACTTGGGAGCGAAGCGCGACAGCCGTTATCCGTCGCCGGAATAGCTTGAATTTGGGTCGCGGAACAGTTCCCAGCTTGCGAAAAACATGGCGGCGACCAGAGGTCCGACGATGAAGCCATTCAAGCCAAAGATCTCGATGCCCCCGAGGGTCGAAAGAAGAACGATGTAGTTGGGAAGTTGCGCGGATCTACCGATCAGGAACGGCCGCAGCAGATTGTCGGCCAGTCCGATGACAAAAAGCCCGAACCCGATCAGCAACAGCCCGTCAAACACGCTTCCCGTAGCCAGCAAGTACACGGCTACGGGAAGCCAGACTATCGCCGCGCCGATCGCGGGAAGAAGCGACAGGACGGCCATGACAATACCCCATAGCAGGGGGGCGGAAATTCCCAGAAACCAGAAAGCCAGGCCGCCGAGTGTCCCCTGGGCTATTGCGATGGCGATGCTGCCTTTGATCGTGGAGCGCATCACCAGGGAAATCTTGTCCAAAAGAAAATCCTTGTGCTCGGAGCGCAAAGGAATCGAGGGTTTTATGCGCAGCAAGAAACTGTCGCCGTCCCGCAGCAGATAAAACAGCAGATAGAGCATCATGGCGAGACTGACGGCATGATCGACGAACCCCAATCCGATCCCCAGGGCGCCCGCTGCAATATGCTGGCTGCGGTCCGCCAATGTTTCAGCCAGCCCATTAATCGCATCCGTCGAGTCATCTATTCCCGAACGATTCAGAAATTCCCGCATCCGGGGAGGCGCGGCATCCAGGATGCGCTGAATATCCTGCGCAAAATTCAGATCTCCGGATTGAACTTTATGAAAGATACCGGATGCTTGCCGCCCCAGTGACGCGGTGATGAGCACGGAGGGAACCACAATACTGGATATGACCAATATGAGCGTTGCCACCGCGGCGATATTGCTCCCGCCCCCCGTCGCTATTTTTATCTTCAAATGCAGCGGACGAAACAATATCGCGATTGCCACGCTCCACAGAATTGCCCCGTAAAAAGGCCGGAGAAGCCAGGCGAAAACGAATGTGACAGAGACAATCAGAAAGACGAAGGCCAGGTCCTCAATCTTCCGCATTTTACCTCGGACCGATTGCGCGCGGACTGATGCGATTGCACCCTTGGCTTCGGGTTCGTGCTCGAGATTGCCGCGGCCCAGGGAGAATCGAACGGCTTTGGCCGCCGGCGTACTTGATATTTACCTGGCGCAAAAACGCCACGTCACGATCAGATTGGGGAAAGCGGCTTGCGGTCCGGGCTTGTGATCTTGGCGGCGGCGGCTTCGAATTCCCTGGCGGTTGCGCGCATCATGTCGATGCGCCACGGTTCTTCCGTCCGGTCCGCGCATCTGTGCCAATAGCCCGCCAGGGCCAACAGCCCTTCTGAAAGGGCGACATCTCGGTTTCGCGTAGCCTGCATCGGATGGGGACTTCCCAATATATTGCCTCGGCGACTCTTACATCGGGAACTTTTCAGTCCAGTTGGGCCAAAGTCCAGTTGAGTTCCCTGCGCCGTTCACGAAGACGGCGAAGCCAGCCCGCACATTGCCGCTACCGCGACGCGACGGGTGAGCCGGTTTTGAGCCGGTTCAAGCCCTCGACGCTAAGTTTGGCCCATTTGCGGAAGAGGATTTCGAAGTCAGCCTTGTTCCTGGTGGCGTTGCGCATAAAAGGCGCTGACGTGGTGTCTCCGGCGAGTCTGCGGTCCAGAGCCCTGCCCAGAAGCGCACCCGATTGGGAGTCGCGCGCCTCCACCACCAGCGTCGCCTCGCCCGCTTCCCAGGACGCCGTACGCGTGCGGCTGGCTGAGCGGACCTCGGGCGCGGTGACCGACAGATCGATCACACCGGTGCGGATTCGAAGAACATCCGGTCCCGGGCTTTGCACCACCTGATACCCGGCCTTCTGATATTCATCCGCCAGAATGCCGCCGAAGCTGGTGCTGACCTGCTGGCTGACGCGATCGACATCGTCCTGCGAGAAGCGTCCGGATACCGAGCGGTTGGTTTGATTGTAGTCTCGCAGCCAATTCTTGCGGAAGGCCACTTCGGTCGTGTCAAGCAGGACCTTGCTGTAAGGCTGAAAATTGGCGCCCGGCAGGAGATAAAGACGCTGGCTCCGGCCGGATTTGACAAGATTCAAATCATCCCATGTGGATTCTTGCGCCATCACCATTGCGGGAACGCAAGTCCCTAGCAGAACCAGTGTCAGGAAAAGGGCCGTGAGGCTCCGGCGCTTCATGATAGTCTCCTTGGCAATTTGGGGCGCGTCATTATTTCGTCTCGTTCGAACAAATCCCGATGAGGACCAGAAACACTTCATCTGGGATGAAAAGACAAACACCTTTTCAAGGGCAAGACCGCTTGGGCCAAAGTCCAATCGATCCGGCGAACCAGCTGCGCTAGCGTGATTTTTCGCGCGGGGATCAGAGAAGCTTGCCTGCCCGGCAGAGCGGCACAACACAAACGATCAGAAAGGCCGGTGGCTGACATAGCATTCGCCGGTATAATTGCCCGGCTCGGGCGTGCTGTTGCCTTTCGGATCGGTATAGACGCTGCCCACCGCGACGCGGCCGGAGTTGCGGTCCAGCAGATACCGCGTGCGGGTTGCGCCTCCAAAGCCGTTTGCGGTCATCGATTCCCATTGGATGTCGTTGTCCGTGATGGTTGCGGGATGTCCGCCGACCAGAGAATGCACGCTATCCAGGGTGATCGGATGCCATACTGCCGATCCTGTCATGCATTGAAGCGCCACAGTGTCCGGCAGCCGTGTCGTACAAGCCGCGGGAAACAGAAACCCTAGCGGCAAAAGCAAAAGCTTTGCGAGCCGCAGGAAGCGTGGTCTGGCATGGCGTTTCATCAAGGCTGGAGCATGGCCGGTTCTTGCGCCAGGATCGGACCCGCTCGCTGCCGGTTTTTCCATTGGGCTTTCATCCAACGCGCAATGGCTGCCCGCAGCGTGGCGGCGGCAGGGCCTGTCAGCCGCCGAGAGCCGGAATCCTGGCCATGGCTCTTTCGCTCAGCCGGCCGACACAGGCGCGATAGACCACCTTGAGCTGGCGGATGCTCTGCTCGGAGCCGCGATAGTCCGGGCCCGGCAACACGGGGCTGCACAGTTGGGCGGCGGCGTCCTGCAGGCGATCCTTCAGCGCGGACTGGCCGGCGGCGGTGCCGAGGTCAAGATCGCCATAAGCAACCACGACGTCTTTGGGAGCGGTTCCGGCGGCTTGCGCGGCGGGAATGATGCTGACGGCGAACAGGACGGCGGCAAGCAGGCGGATCATGGCGGGACCTTCGAACTCTCTTCGGGTGATAACTATTCGGGCGGGCGGCAGACCTGCGCCCTTCGGCAATTCAACGGCGCGAAGAATAACGGCGCCCGCCATTTGTCACTGTTAGACCTAAGGCCAATTGGGGGCGCAAAACTGTTCTGATTGGTTTCGGATAACGAATGCGCATGGCCGAAGCGCCGCATTTTGCGCAGCAATGCGCGACATCGCTTTCGGATATTCGCAATCGCCCGTATTGCATTCGCTCCTCTGCTATCACGTTCCCAAATATTTTTGAGGTTGAGCCCCATGAAAAACAAATTCCGTATCCTGAGCGCGCTGGTTCTACTGTCGAGCATCATCTCTCCCGCCGCTATCGCGCAGTCCAGTCAACCAAGCGAGGAAGTGACGGTATTCGCGCCCTTTGTCGTCAAGAAAATCCCCTCCAGGGACGTCAAATCGGGCGCCGTAACCACCATCAATATGAGCCGCGATGTCAGTTATCATGGCCTGGATCTGACCTCCGACGCGGATGTCGCGACCCTGCAAACACGGGTGCAGCAAGCGGCGGAAGATGTCTGCAAGGAATTGGACCGGCGTTACTCCAAGACAAGCTACATGGCGGTGGACGAGGATAAGGACTGCGTCAAGAACGCGGCCGACAACGCGATGCAAGAAGCCAAGGCCGTGATCTCGGCGGCCCGCACCAGATAATCCAACTGTCAGGGGCGGCTTTGCCGCCCCTGACGATGACGAGCGCCTTCTGGCCTGGTGGACAGCCGGTTTTACGTGGCGCCGACCGGAGCGAATTTGCGAAAACCGCCGCTCCACTCTGTATATAAGCGATATTTATACGAGCGATATTTGACCGCCCGGCGCCTGCCGGTCTGCGTGCTGATCCCGTTCGGCAGAACATGATCTCACCCGCCTTTAGTCGCGGATATCCTCAAACGGATGCGGCGCATGCGCCATCCCGCTTGTCCGCTACGCCCACGCCGATATCGCGCGTATCGCGCGCGAAAGAAACAATGTTGCCTCGTCCCGGCGCGATCTTGCACGCGGCGCGCACGATGTTGCGGCGATGTGCATGCGCATTGTTGCGGAGATCGGTTCCGGCGGCGCGCAAAAATAAATCCCTATGCGGATGTTCGCAGTTGTGCGCTGATCCGCCCGCATCTCGCTGGTGCGAGGCGCGCTTCTGTCAACGGAAACCCAAGGAGACTGGCAATGAAACGCTTTACAATATTGGCATCCGCGTCGACGCTCGCGATCGGACTCGCCATGTCGGCAACCGCTTATGCGGCCGATCCGACATCCGCGGACACCAACACCGGGCTCGGCAACGCGTCGGGGGCAAGCACCGCCACCAGCACCACTGCCAGCGGAAATTCAATCGACAACGGCAATACCGACTCCTCCAAGAGCGGCAACACGGTGGCGAGCAACAACACCGTCACCAAAACCAACACCGATACCATCACCAAGACGAGCACGGACACGGACGCCAACGCCAAGGGCGTCGGTAACGCCACCTCGGGCGGCACCGCCACCACGGCCAGCGGCAACACCGACTCCTCCAAGAGCGGGAATACCGTGGCGAGCGGCAATACCGACTCTTCCAAGAGCGGCAACACCGTGGCCAGCAATAATACGGACTCGTCGACGCATCAGACCGACAGCAACAACACCAGGACGACGACAGACACGGACGCCAATGCCAAGGGCGCCGGTAACGCCACCACGGGCGGCACCGCCAACAATAGCAAGACGAGCACGGACGCCAATGCCAAGGGTGTCGGCAACGCCACGACCGGCGGTACCGCCACCAATTCGTCCAAGAGCGGCAACACCGTGGCCAGCAACAACACCAACACGCTGGGCAGCAACAACACCAGGACTGACACTGACACCAAGACTTGGGACAACAACAACAACCAAAGCACCAACGACAGTCACAACTACTCGAACAGCTCCACCAACACCGTCACCGCAACGGTCTCCAACCAGGACCTGAGCGGCGAAGTGAGCGGCATTGCGGTCAAGCTTGACGGCCGCAACACCACCAGCGGAGCGGCGACGGGCGCGATCACCGGCAGCACCTATACCAGCTTTGCCGGCATCCAGACCGCGAACGCCAATACCGGGATTGGATCCCTGGGCCAGGCGGCGACATCGATCGCGGCCAATGCCAATGTGACGTTCGGCAATCCGTAACCTCGGCACCGGCGGGCCACCAGGCCCGCCGGCCCGCTTTGACAGAGGAATGGATATGAAACGCACGCTTCTTACACTGATCGTGTTGCTTTTGCCGGGCACGGCGCATGCGCAAGCACAATTGCCCAAGGCGCTTTCGGCCTCCGAACTCCAAACCATGAGCGGCGGCGCCAACCAAGCCAATATCGCGGTGTCGTCGCAAACCTTGTCGGCGCTGAATTCCGGAAACCAGGTGAATGCCGACACTGTGCAGACCGGCAATATCGCGCTGGAGTCGGGAGCTTTCAACGGCTTCAACGGCGTGGGCAACTTCGTGTTCAACACGGGCAACAACAACAACCTGCAAGGCACGCTCAACGTGACGGTTTTGGCGCCGGCGCACTGAGCCAATGCCGGGCGAATAGCGGGACGTTGGCCATGAACAGAATAATGGCAGCGAGAATCCTGTCCCGTTGCGCGGTTTGCATGCTGCTGGCTGCACTGCCGGCGCAACGCGCGCGGGCCGGCGCGCTCACCCTGGGCAACAGCGATACCGGAAACTTCATCCTGCATCAGGTCAGTTTCGCCGAGATGCCGTTTCGCACCGTGGTGCGCCAGCAGTTCGACTATAGTTGCGGCTCGGCGGCGCTGGCGACGCTTCTGCGCTACCATTATGGCCGCGACGCCAGCGAGGCGACGGTTTTCCAGGCCATGTATGCCGCGGGCGACCAGGCGCGCATTCAAAAACTGGGCTTTTCGCTGCTCGACATGAAGACATATCTCGCCGCATCGGGATACCAGGCCGACGGATATCGTCTGAGCCTGGACAATCTCGCCAAGGCGGCCACGCCCGCCATCGCGCTGATCCAGGTGGGCTCCTACAAGCATTTCGTGGTCATCAAGGGGGTGATCGGCGATTCCGTTCTGGTCGGCGATCCGGCCCAAGGCTTGCGCAAATTCAGCAGGGAGGATTTCCTGAAAAGCTGGAACGGCATCGCCTTTCTGCTGCACGACGCGCCGGGCGCAAATCCGCCGGTATTCAACGGAGCCGAGGACTGGCAGCGCTGGTCCGACAGCCATCCCCTGGCCGCTTCCGTGACCATGCAGCCAATGTCGCCGCTGCTGCGCGACCTGCGCATGATCTATCAGATACGGCCGTTCCAGAACCTGAATTGAGGGCTTCGACATGGCTACAAGAATTCTGTTGTTCGCGTTTCCCGCCGCACTGATTGTGTCCCCGGCAATGGCCGCGCCAGCGACCCGGCTCGGGGCGGTGCTGGACGGCGAAACGGCGGTGAGCGATGAGGAACTGGCGGGCATGCGGGGCGGCTTTTTCACCGCAGGCGGCGCCCAGTTCGATTTCGGCGCCAGTATCAAGACCATGGTCAATGGCCAGCTTGCCCTTCAGACCAGCCTGCAATGGACCAATGCCGGGGCTGTGACCCAGCAGCTGTCCGGCCTCGGTCAGGCCATCCAGTCCCAGGTCAACAACCAAGTGGCAAACAATCTGGCGCAAGCCGGCATCGCAGCGCCGGTTACCGGCAGTGGGGCGGGTAGTTCCGCCGGCGCCTCCGCCGGCAGTTCTACTGGCACTGGCGGCAATTCCGCCGGCAGTGCCACCGGCAATGCCACGGCCAGCAACGTGGTCTCCGGCACCGCCATTGGCACGACCCCTGCAAGCAGCGCCGCCGGCAGCGCGGCTCAAACCGCGAATGCCGCACAGACCGCGCCTCCAACCGCGTCAGCTGCTGCAGCCAGCAACGTGCCTGCCGCCTCCAATTCCAGCCCTGCCGCAGCCGCCCCTGCCCCGGTTGCAGCGGCCAGTGTTGAGGTGCCGGGCGCCGGCGGCTCGACCCAGGTTCTGGCCAATCTGAGCGCCAATCAGATTCAGAACATCATCCTGAACAATGCCAGCGGCCAGAACATCACCCAGGACACCAACATCATCTTCACCATCTACAATTTCCAGGCCTGGCAGCAGCAGCTTGCCGAACGCATGGTCTCGGCGCGGCTGGCGAGCGACATGCTGGCGACATCCGGTTTCGCGGCCGGGCATTGAGCCAGAGCCGGGCCGACCACCGGGTCCCCGAGCTGCTTGGCTATAGGCCTTTAGTCCAGTGTCGCGGGTGCCAAATCCGAGCCCAAATACAGCTACGTCGGGGAACTTTTTCGCCATAAATGCCGCCATTGGACCGCCGGTTCCCCGACTGCGCCTGACAATTTGTCAGCGTGTTGCCGCGAGATCTTGAGGAAGCCATGGTCGTTGCCGAGCACGCCCCGCCCGGGCGCACCTTTCCGATTTGTCTTTTTTCCGCGCTTATCTTCCTTTTGAGTGTCATGCCTGCCAAGGCGCAGGACGCACGGGCGCTCCAGCAGCAGCTCAAGGAGATCACCGATGAGCTGAAGGCCCAGAACAGCCGGTTGGCGGAGCAAGACCGGCTGTTGAAGCAGCAGCAGAGCGCCATCGAAGCCCAGCAGGACCAACTCGCCAAGCTCAATTCCGGCGGCAATGCGCGTAATGGCCCTGGAACCAATCCCGGGGCCAGCGGGCCCTCGCTACCGCCCAATCCATCCGCGCCGGTGGGCGAGGCGCCGCCCAAGCCGCCGCAGGAACCGCCCCAGGTGGTGCAGAGCCTGCCCCGGGGCATTGCCGTGCTCACGCCGGCCAATCATTTCACCTTCCAGCCCTCACTCGAATACACCCAGACCACCAGCAACCGCCTGGTGTTCGAAGGCATCGTGATCGTTCCGGGAATCAATCTGGGCGAGGTGACCGCCACCACCGACGACCGCAGCATCGTGTCGGCTGTTCTGGATCTGCGCTACGGCATTACCGAAAAATTCGAGGTGGAGGCGCGCCTACCGTTCACCTTTTCCGACGACCGCGCCACCTTCCTGGTGCAGGGGCCCCAGAACACCGCCACCCAGAGCATCTATATTTCCAACACCGGCATCGGCGACATGGAATTCGGCGCCCGCTACCAGATCAATTCGGGACGCGACGACTGGCCGGTCTTCGTGGCCAACAGCCGCTTCAAGCTGGACACCGGGACAGGCCCGTTCGACGTCGCGCGCGACCTGGCGGGCATAGCCAGAAGCGTGCCCCTGGGCTCCGGCTTCATGGGACTGGAAGGCGGTTTTTCCGCGCTGAAGCTATCCGATCCCGTGGTGCTCTATGGCAGCGCGAACTTCATCTACCAGATCCCCAAGGACATCAACAAAATCATCGGCAATGTGCCGGTCGGCCATGTCACCCCGTCCAACTCGATCAATGCCACCATGGGGTTCGGCTTTGCCGTCAATCCGGATTTTTCCTTTTCCATGGGCTATGAGCACAATCATATCTTTCCGCAGACCACGGAGTTGGGAACCACAATCCAAACCACCACGCCGCTGGAAGTCGGCGCCATGACATTGGGCATGGCCTACCGGCTCAATCCCACCCTGTCGATCAATGCGAATTTTGAATTCGGCGTCACCGCGGCGGCGCCGGACGTGCGCGCCGTGTTCAGCGTGCCGGTAACCTTCTAAGCGACTTCCAGAAAGCTGTATTCTAGACGGGGATCGGCGTGCCGCCGCCGCGAAGCGCCGGCTCGGGCAGCGGTGCGTCGCGGTCGCGCTCCTGACCGTTGCCGTCCGGCGCTACCATGGCCTTCAGCCCATCAGACTCCATCGGGGCAAGATGACCCGTTCCATAGGCGGCGGCCTGAATTGCGGCGGCGGTGAGGTCCTGTTTGCGGGACACTCCTTTAGTTTCCCAATCAAAGGCGCGCATGGTGACAAATCCCTAGAGACTATTTGTTGGTGGCGGGCAGGAAATCCCTCGCCAAAACCTAGCGCGCAACCTCCGTTTTCTGCACTGGGCTTTAGTCCAATTTCCCCGCGGCCAGAGGCCATCCGGCCCGCCCGGTCACAGGCCAAGCGGCAGACCTTATTTGTCCTGCAGGTTCCATGCGGGGGTTGATGCTTGAAGGTGACGAACGGCGGTCAGAATGTTCTTCCAATCCTCTTCCGCCGCCTTGTCACCACGCTCAATCATCTTGGCAATAATAGCTTCGCATTCACGGATGGCTTTGTCGCCATGCGCGGCCACCAGGCCCTCTGCCGCGAGCCGCAGGTCATCATTCCCAATCATGGGTTCATATCCAAGCTGAGCGCGCCCTCACTGTCCGCAGAATGCCATGCCGGGAATGAACAGCGGGTGAACGGGCGCTCCGCGAACAGTGCGCGCAACCGATCGCTCGTCATCAGGGAATCATTAAGGTTTGCGGCCGGTTTGGCGAGCAACGCGTGATTGGTTACACGCGGGAACAATCTGCCTGGCGCATGGCTTCAAGTTTCAGGCCCGGCTTTGACCGGGATTCGCCGCGCAACATCCCGCCCCGCCAAGCCGGGCCTGGGCGGCAGGAGCGCCGGAGCGTCAGTCGATGGAGCGTCAGTCGATAATGTGATAGCCGCCGTCGACATAGAGGGTCTCGCCGGTGATCAGGCGCGCGGCATCATGCGCCAAAAAAGCGGTCGCCGCGCCGACATCGTCGATGCTCACAAGACTGCGCGCCGGCGCCTTGACCTTGGCGGTGTCCAGCAAATCGTCAAACTCCGGAATACCGGACGCGGCCCGCGTCGCAAGCGGCCCAGGCGAAATCGCATGCACCCGGATGCCTTTCGGTCCCAATTCCGCCGCCAGATAGCGAACCGCGCTTTCCAGCGCGGCCTTGGCGACGCCCATGATGTTATAATTCTTAACCACCATCTGGCTGCCGTAATAGGTCATCGTGAACAAAGTGCCGCCATGACGCATCAAGGGTTCGGCCAGCCGCGCCATCCGGATGAAGGTCCAGCAGGAGATTTCCATTGTGCTGAGGAACCCTTCGCGTCCCACATCGACGACACGGCCTTGCAGCGTGTCCTTGGGGGAAAAAGCGATGGAATGAACGACAAAGTCCAGATGGTTCCAATGCTCGGTGATGGTCTGGAAAACAGCTTCCATCTGCCCCGGCACATTGACATCCAGCGGCATCAGGAGCGGCGCCTCAAGGCTTTGGGCCAGCGGTTCGACATATTTCCGCGCCTTGTCGTTCAAATAGGTGATGGCGACCTCCGCGCCCAGGGCGCGGAACGCCTTGGCGCAGCCCCAGGCAATAGAGCGTTCATTGGCGATGCCGACAATCAGGCCTTTTTTTCCTTCCAGCAGCTTCGCCTTGACGGTGGGAAGCACGCGATAGGGCATTCCCGGCATTTCCAGTTGGTCTGCAACGCTCATAGCATCATCTCCGGAACATCCTGAGGCACCGCAAGAACGGCCTCTGTCTTCTCGATAATCTGGGATACCGACACGCCAGGCGCCCTCTCCAGCAAGACCGGATGACCGTCTTGGAAAGCGATCATGGCCAGTTCCGTGACGACCAGGTCCACCGGCCGCAGGGAGGTGAGAGGCAATGTGCAGTCATTGACGATCTTGGCATTGCCCTTGGCGGCGTGCTGCATGGCGACGATCACCCGCTTCGCCCCGGTGACGAGATCCATGGCGCCGCCCATGCCCGGCACCAGCTTTCCCGGGATCATCCAATTGGCGAGACGGCCGCGCCGGTCCACCTGCAACCCTCCAAGAACCGTGAGGTCGACATGACCGCCGCGGATCAGGCCGAAAGACAGCGCGCTGTCAAAGGTACTGGCGCCCGGAAGCGCGGTGACCGGCTTGCCGGAGGCGTCCGTCAATGTCGGGTGCGCCATGCCTTCCTGCGGCGGCGCTCCCGTCCCGATCAAGCCGTTTTCGGACTGGAAAAAAACCGGCAGATCCGGCGGAATATACTTGGTGACCAAGGTGGGGATGCCGATCCCCAGATTGACCAGCATGTGGGGCTTGAGCTCCCTGGCGATGCGGCGCGCGATGACTGTTTGCGGTTCCATGGCGGCGCTCATGCATTGCCGACGAGATAGTCGACCAATGGCGCGGGCGTCACGACATGGTCGGGCGATATCACCCCGACAGGCACCACATTGTCGGCGCTGACGATGACCGTGCGGGCCCCCATCGCCATGACAGGATTGAAATTGCGCGCGGTAAGGGCGTAGCTGAGATTTCCCGCATGGTCCGCCAGAAAAGCCTGGATCAGCGCGAAATCGGCTTGCAGCGCGGTCTCCAGCAGGTATTTCGTTCCGCCAACCTCGATTTGCGGCTTGCCCGCTTCGACCGGCGTTCCCATGCCCCTGCGAGTCAACACGCCTCCCAAGCCGCAACCGCCGGCGCGAATGCGCTCGACCAGCGTACCTTGAGGAACGAGCTCAACCTCCAGCGCGCCATCCATCATCTGGCGCTGGGTCTCGGGGTTAAGCCCGATATGGCTTGCGATAAGCTTGCGTATCAGTTTTGCGGCGACAAGCTTGCCGATCCCCGATCCCGGAGCCGCCGTATCATTGGCGATGACCGTAAGATTGCGCTTATTCTGCCGGACAATTTCATCGATGATCCGCCCCGGACTGCCGACCGCCATGAAGCCTCCAATCATGAGGCTCGCCCCGTCGGGAATCATGGCTACCGCGTCTGTCAGCGAAACTGTCTGCAAGGCTGTGGCTTTCCGGCCCCACCAGGCGAGTCTTAATCGGTGCTATAAGGAATTTCCCCGAGAATCCCCCGGCGCGGCTGGACGTTCGAAGCATTCGATGCCCGTTGCAACCGGCTTGCTTCCTCGGTCAGCCCGATCCAGCGCAATTTGCGTATGAGTTTCGTCGCTTCTATGGACGGCAAAGTCGCGGCAACAACCCTGTCCAGTTGATACTTTTCCATACCCTGTTTCTCCGTTGCGAGACTTAATGTGTGACGCGGACTTCTTCGGCGAACGCCTGATGCATCTCGGGTCCCGGATCGGGGATCGCTTGCGCATCCTCTCCGTCCGTCCTGGCGATCTTTCTCACAATCTCCTGATAATCGCTGAAAACGTGCCGGCCATCCTCGGCGGTCATCCGGAATTGCCTTGTCATGTGGTCGGTATAGGCCTTCAGGATGTCTGCATCGGACTTGCTCGATGCCAGATCGCTGGCCAGCCTTCTCCACAGCACCACTTCGACCTGCATCCGTTCCAGCCAGATCCGGCTCACGCGCTGGTAGGCCTGAAGCAGTTCCCTCTGCAAGCCGACCATCGTGTTGCCGAAGAACAGAAATATCGTGTGCGCCGATTCGCCGTCCGAATCGCTGACCGGACGCGGTTGGGCCTGGTGAGCCATGGTACCAGTCTCCACTGCGGTGACGAAAACTAAGGATGTAACGTCAGGAATAAGAGCGAGATGGCGGAGCGGGTATTGGCCTTAAGCCCAATGTTGGTGGAGGTCCGGGCGTTCTATATGCAGAATTCGGTGAGGATTTCGCAGCGCAGCGAGGCTCCAGACTCAGCTGCCGCACGGTTTCGCCGTCATCGAAACGGCGGCCCGCTTTGAAAGGCCTACAGAATGTTCGCCCCGGCAATGGACTATATGGTGGATTGCGCGCAGCGCAGTGTCCTGTTTCTCGACGTGTTGCGGCAGCGCGGCAATCAATATCGCGAACATTTAAAAGAACCGGTTCCCAACGTCCTCGACTACAAGACCGAACTGGTTTTGGACGGCCGCTCGCTCGACCCGCCCACCAACTACCTTCTCGCAAGGGCGATACCGCCCGACGGCATCGAACCCGATCCTCAACGCCGCCCCTTCGTGATCGTCGATCCGCGCGCCGGTCATGGCCCCGGAATAGGCGGTTTCAAGGCGGATAGCGAAATCGGCGTCGCCTTCCAGGCCGGTCATCCCTGCTACGTGATCGGATTTTTGCCCGATCCGGTGCCCGGCCAGACCATCCAGGATATCGCCCGTGCTGAGGCCGTGTTTCTGGAGACCGTCATCGCGCTGCATCCCGATGCCGACGGTAAGCCCTGCGTCATCGGCAATTGCCAGGCGGGCTGGGCCGTCATGATGCTTGCCGCGTTGCGCTCGGACTTGTTCGGTCCGATTATCGCCGCCGGCGCTCCCCTCTCTTATTGGGCCGGCAAGCGCGGCAAATATCCGATGCGCTACACCGGCGGGCTTACCGGCGGCAGCTGGCTCACCTCTTTTCTCAGCGATCTGGGAGCGGGGAAATTCGATGGCGCCTGGCTGGTGCAGAATTTCGAAAACCAGAATCCGTCAAACACGCTCTGGACCAAGCAGTACAATCTCTATGCCCATATCGACACCGAGCCGGCGCGTTATCTGCAATTCGAAAAATGGTGGGGCGGCCATGTTTTCCTCAATCCGGAGGAAATCCAGTTCATCGTCGAAAAGCTGTTCGTGGGAAACCATCTTGCCGCGGGCGATATCCAGACCAGCTCGGGAGACATGGTGGATCTGCGCAATATCCGGTCACCCATCGTCATCTTCTGCTCGCAAGGCGACAATATTACCCCGCCGCCGCAGGCATTGGGCTGGATCACCGACCTTTACGAGAATGTGGACGAGATCCGCTCCTATGGGCAAACCATCGTCTATTCGGTCCACAAGACCGCCGGCCATCTGGGCCTGTTTGTTTCCGGCAGCGTTGCCAGAAAGGAGCATGGCAAATTCTCCAGCAACATCGATCTGATCGACACGCTTCCGCCCGGCCTGTATGAAGCGGTGTTTGAGGAAAAGCGCGATGACACCGCCAATCCCGACCTTGCGACCAGCAGATGGGTGATGAAATGCGCCGCGCGGACGCTGGACGACATCCGGGCGCTCGGCGGCAACGATCCCGGCGATGAACGCCGGTTTGCCACCGCGGCCCGCGTCTCGGAGATCAACCTGGCGCTGTATCGCACCGTCATGCACCCCCTGGTCAGCGCCTTGGTCACGCCGCAGGCCGCCGATTGGCTGCGCCGGACTCATCCGCTGCGGCTGCAATATGAAATCTTCTCCGACGATAACCCCATGATGGCGCCCCTGGCGGAGACCGCCCAGCAGGTTCAAGGCGAACGCAAGCCGGTCTCCGCCGCTAACCCTTTCCTGGCGCTGCAAGAAGGCTTCTCCAAGCAGATCGTCGCCCTGCTTGATAGCTGGCGGGACGCGTCCGAGACGATGGCGGAACTGACCTTTCTGACCATCTATGGCAATCCCCTGCTTCAGGCGGCTGTCGGCATCGATCCGCGCGGGTCAACGCCTGCGCGCATGGCTCCGACAAGTCCGCTGCACAATGAACTTCTCAAGCGAAAGATCGCGGAGATCACAGAGCGCATGACGGCGGGCGGGCTGCGCGAAGCCGCGGTCCGTGGACTGCTCTATGCCGGCACGAGTTATGGAGCGGTTGACGAAAGGGGGTTTGAGATGATGCGGCGGCTTCGCCAGGCGCATGGCGGCATGCCATTGGCGGACTTCAAATCCATGGTCAGAGAGCAGTCGAACATTCTGCTGCTTGATCCAAAAGGCGCGCTTGACGCCATTCCGGACATGCTGCCCGAGGACCCCGAAGCCTGCCGGAAAGCTTTCGATCTCATCAAGCAGGTATTGCAGGCGCAGGGCGCGCGGCTGGAGGAGAACCAGAAATTACAGGTGGTGGCCGCCCTCTTCCTCAAGTCACCCCTGGGCGGGAAAAGTGTCAGCCTTCCCACGCATCACTGATGCATGCGCGCGGGGCGGGGACGCCGGCCGTTGACCGTCAGTGCAGGGACATGCGGACCGTGAGAACCCAGCGCGGCAGATTGTGATCCTGGCTTCGCTTGATCAGGAATATCTGCCGCAATTTGTGGACGAGGACGGCCATCCTCGCCTCTGGGGGAATGAACCGGCAGCTCCCCGGTATCCGAACAACCGCCGGTTCCATGTCATCCTCAAATTCCTCTTCATCATCGTCCAGTTCAAAATCGCTGCTTGCCGCACCTAATACAGACAAATAGTTCAGTTCATCCGGCGCATGAAGATCTTCCACCTCATAATCGCCAGCCAGCGCCGCATACTCTCTTTCAGACACGTCATGCCGCTCGCCGGTCTTGTCGACGGCTTCGACTTTGATCAGCGCGCTTTCAGGAACACTCAGGGTAATGATGAGCTGTCTGCCTTGCGGCCTGTTGGTATCACAGCCCCGGTGTTTATTTTCCATGACTATGTCTTTCCGTACAAAATTCGGCACAATCGATCCTGCAAACTTAGCCAGCTAGGGTATTGCGGACTATTGGACCACAGTCTAACCAGCGGCAAGGGATGGCGGACGGCACATCATTCGTCATTCGGATTTCGCAAAAAAACTTTTCGAGAATCCGGGACGCGGACGAACGATCTCGTTTGATCGCGATCGGACTTGTCATGACCCTGGCCATGACCATTTGTCAGCCGGTTTTGTCATCTGGACGCGGCGGACCACGATCCCATGATCTGGGCTGCGATCCCTGATTTTTGAGCTGGGGCCATCGGATCGGGGCGCCCCTGCCCTCCCCCACCCGATGCCGGTCCGGGGGGAAGGCCGGGCCTATTGGACCAAGGTCCAATTGGCCTGATGGGCACGGGGGTGCCAGCATCTTCCCGCGAAAGGAGAGAGAGCCTGTCGGGCTGGCGTGGCCACCCAGGTTACTGAAGAAAGATCCGCCCTAATCTCCCTGTTACCCCCCTTTTGATCGAGCAGGCAAGGGTCCGCCAATAACGCGGGCCCTTGCCATTTTTTCATGTCTTGCAGCCGCCATCGCGGCGGCCCTTCCGCCAATTTCGCTGCCGGCCCTGGAACCAGGAGGCACGGTCAGGCCTGAACCAGGTGATTTCGCACCGCATAGCGGACCAGGTCCACGATCGAAGACCAGCCGGCCTTTCGCATGGCCGCTCCCCGATGGCACTCGACCGTCTTGATGCTCAAAGCGAGCTTCTTGCCGATCTGCTTGTTGCTCAATCCCTCGGCGACAAGCTGGATGATTTCGCGCTCGCGCGGCGTGAGCATCCCCAGCGGAGGCAAATCCCCCAAATGCGCGGCATGGTCGCCGGTCATGGCATTGGTTATCGCGCAGGAAACATAGGACTGGTGCTTTGAGACGGCTTCCACCGCCGCCAGCAATTCCTCCTCGGCATCCGATTTGAGGATCACGCCCCGCACGCCACAATGCAGCGCGCTGATGAGAGCTGATTCCTCCGCGGAATGCGCGAACACGCATAATTCGGTTTTTGACAGTTGCTGGAGAATGCGGTGGGCCGATTCCAATCCGTTCATTCGGGGAAGCGCGCAATCCAGAATCGCCACATCCGGCAACGTCCGCATCGCGGCATCCATCGCGCCATACCCGTCCTCCGCTTCCGCGACGACTTCCCATCCGGGCCGCGTTTCCAGCAATCCTCGCAACCCCCGCCGCGAGATATGCTGACTGTCGGCGATCAGAATTCTTATCGGATTTTTGTCGTCCCGGTGTGCTTGCCGCATGCTCATTGCCAACCCACAATAGTGCCGGTCCGAAAGATCATCCCAAAGCCGCCGGACAGACGGTGAAGCCGGCCGGCGGACATTTCAGTTTTTCATTTCATCGCAGCGCGGAGAATTTTTCATCGCAATGGTTTTCAATTTCTATAACCGGCGGCGCGACAATATTGGACCTTGATCCAATGTCGCCCATGCCGCAGCGGACCTAGTTTTTGCGGGAACGAGTGGGGCACGCTGCTGTGGCGGCCCGTTTATTGGAGGGCCTTCATGTCGTCGCAACCGGCGCTGGCGCACCAGCATGGCATAAACTCCGCAAAATCCGGGGATTTCCGCAAGCCTGAATCCACCACGACGGTTCCTCCGTCCGGGATATCCAGGCGTACGCTCTACATCATTCTGTTGCTGGTCCTCGCCGCGGCGGCGGCGGTCGCCTGGTACATATTTTCGGAACCGGCTTTGCCGCCCGGCTTCGCCGCGGGCAATGGCCGGCTGGAAGCGAACGAAATTTACGTCGCAACGAAATATGCCGGCCGGGTCAGCACCATCATGTTCAATGAGGGAGATACGGTCGAAGCCGGCCAGGTTGTCGCCCGGATGGATACCTCCGCCCTGGATGCGCAACTGCGCCAGGAACAGGCGCAGATCATCGAGTCCGAGAACAGCCGGAAGGTCGCGCTGGCGCAGATTTCGGTGAAGCAGGCCGACTATACCTATGCGCAAAGCCAATATCAGCGCTCCAAGCAGCTGGTAACCAGTGGCGCCGTCAGCGGCCAGGAAGCCCAGCTCGACAACGCCAAAATGCTGGCCTCACGCGCAGAACTGGTCGGCGCCCAGGCGGAAGCGGTTCGCACATCCTCCGCCATCGATGCCGCCAAGGCCACCGCCGACCGGATCAAGGCCGAGATCAATGACGCCGTGCTGGTCGCGCCGCTCAGGGCCCGGATCCAGACCCGCATATCCGAGCCTGGAGAGGTTCTGGGCGAAGGCGGCCGGGTCTTCTCGCTCGCCGACCTCAGCGATGTCTATATGTATGTCTTCCTGCCGGAGAGCGTTACCGGAAAGATCAAGCTGGGATCGGAAGCGCGCATCGTTCTGGACGCGGCGCCCGAATATCCGATCAAGGCGCTTGTGTCCTATGTGTCGCCGACCGCGCAATTCACCCCCAAAACGGTTGAGACCGCGGAAGAGCGCCACAATCTGACGTTCCGGGTGAAGCTGCAGCTCGACAAGAACCGGCTGCGCGAATACGAGCCGTTTGTGAAGTCGGGCCTGCCCGGCATGGGTTATGTCCGCTCCGACGAGAGCGCCCCCTGGCCTAAGAATCTGCAGCTCAAGAACGTCGATCCTCGCACGCTTTGGAATGCCACGGGTTCAGGGCGGGCCAATTAACGTAACTGATACATTTATTGCGCGAGTAAGAGGCGCCAATTGACGGCAAGTAATAGTGACGCATTTGTTGCCCGGGTAAGTGGTGTTTCGCAGCTATACGGGAAAGCCGTCGCCCTGGACGGCGTGAGCATCGATATCCCGGCACAGAAGATGATCGGCCTGATCGGTCCCGACGGGGTCGGCAAGTCCACCCTTCTCGGCATGCTGGCGGGGGTCCGCAAAATCCAGGCCGGCCAGGTCGAAGTCCTGGGCGGCGATATCGCGGACCCGCGATTTCGCAACGCCATCTCCGCGCGCGTGGCCTACCTGCCCCAGGGCCTGGGAAAAAACCTCTATCCCACCCTTTCCATCTTCGAGAATGTGGATTTTTTTGGCCGGCTGTTCGGCCAATCCCGGGAAGAGCGCGAGTGGCGAATTGACGATCTCTTGACCAGCACGGATCTCGCGCCGTTCCGCCACCGCCCGGCGGGAAAGCTTTCCGGCGGGATGAAGCAGAAACTGGGACTTTGCTGCTCGCTGATTCACGATCCCGACCTGTTGATTCTGGATGAGCCGACCACCGGCGTCGATCCGCTCGCCCGCAGGCAATTCTGGGAACTGATCGACCGGATACGCATCCGGCGCCCCAGCATGAGCGTGCTGGTGGCGACCGCCTATATGGACGAAGCCGAAGGTTTCGAATGGCTGATCGCCATGAATGCGGGGCGCATTTTGGCGACCGGCATGGCGCAGGAGCTGAAACAGAACACGCAGGAAACCACCCTGGAGAAAGCCTTCATCAAGCTGCTTCCGGAGGAATCGCGGCGCGGCCATAAGGAGCCGGTCATTACGCCGCGCGTGCCGAGCGGCGGACCTCCGGCAATCGAATCCGAGGGCCTGACGCAGAGATTTGGCTCATTCACCGCAGTGGACCATGTCAACTTCCGGATAGAGCGCGGCGAGATATTCGGCTTTCTCGGCTCCAATGGCTGCGGCAAGACCACCACGATGAAAATGCTGACCGGCCTGCTGCCGCCCACCGAAGGCACGGCGCAGCTTTTCGGCCAGCCGGTGAAAGGCGGCGATGTCGAGTCGCGCCGGCGCGTCGGTTTCATGACCCAGGCCTTTTCTCTCTATACCGAACTGACGGTGCGGCAAAACCTGATGCTGCATGCCCGCCTGTTCGATTTCGACGAGGCGGAATCGCGCCGGCGCGTGGCGAAAATGCTGGCCGATTTCGGCCTGGAATCGGTGGCAGACACATTGGCGGAAAGCCTGCCGCTCGGCATCCGCCAGCGCCTGTCCCTGGCGGTGGCCGTCATTCATGAACCGGAAGTCCTGATCCTGGATGAACCGACATCCGGCGTCGATCCCGTCGCGCGGGATGGATTCTGGGAATTGCTGATCCGCCTTTCCCGCGAACAGGGCGTGACGATCTTCCTGTCCACCCATTTCATGAACGAGGCCGAGCGCTGCGACCGCATGTCCATGATGCATGCCGGCAAGGTGCTCGCCCAAGGCCCTCCGGCGCAGCTGGTCGCGGAACGCAAGGCGAAAAATCTCGAGGCAGCTTTTATCGGCTATCTGGAAGACGCGGCCGCCAAATCGGCCACCGCCAAGCCGGCCGCGGACTCGCCGGCCGCCGCGCCGCAGCCGCCGGAACCGCAGGCTGCCGAAGGTCCGGCTCAGCATGGCCGCGACACCCAGGGCCGCTTCACTTTTTCGCGGGTATGGGCGTTCGCGCGCCGCGAGGCGATAGAGCTGATGCACGACAATGTCCGGCTGGCATTCGCCATCCTTGGACCGATTCTGCTGATGATTGTCTTCGGCTATGGCATTTCGCTCGATATCGATCACCTCTCCTATTCCGTGCTGGATTTCAACGGCACACAAGCCAGCCGCACCTATGCCGACAGCTACCGGGGATCCGAATATTACGACGAAAAGCGCCCCATTGCCGACTATGGCGAGCTGGACCGGCGGTTGCGCAACGGCGAGCTTCGTTTCGCGCTGGAGATACCGCCTGGATTCCAACGCGACTTGTTCCGCGGAGCCCGCCCCACCGTCGGAGCCTATTTTGACGCCGCCGTGCCGTTCCGCGCCGAGACCGCGCGAAGCTATGTCGAAAACACCCAGGACAAGTACGAAAACGCCCTGCGCGACGCGAAAGGCCTGCCTTCGCCACCACAGCCGGCGGTCATCGACACCCGTGCGCTGTACAATCAGTCCTTCGAGAGCGTGTATGCCATGGTGCCGGGCGACCTGATGCTGTTGCTGATCCTGATTCCCAGCATGCTCACCGCGCTCAGCGTCGTCCGCGAGAAAGAGCTCGGCTCCATCGCCAATTTCTATGCCGCGCCGGCGACAAAATCGGAGTTCCTGCTCGGCAAGCAGCTGCCCTATGTCGGCATTTCCCTCATACAGTTCGCCACGCTGGTGGCGCTGGCCGTTTTTCTGTTTCACGTTCCCATCAAGGGAAGCGTGGCGACGCTGATATTGGGCGGCGTGATCTATGTTCTGGCCAGCACGGGCTTTGGCCTTCTCATTTCGGTGTTCGTCTCCACCCAGACGGCCGCCATATTCGCGGCGGCCATCATCACCATCCTGCCCGCGGTGCAATTTTCCGGCATGTTTGTGCCCACCTCCTCGCTCACCGGGGCCGGCTGGTTCGCGGCAAAAATCTTCCCCAGCACCTACTTCCAGTCCGTCAGCGTCGGCACCTTCACCAAGGCCCTGGGTCTCGCCTCTGTCGGGATCGACATCGCGGCGATCGCACTCATCGCGCTGATCTACTTCGCGGCATCGGTTTGGTTTCTCAACAAGCAGGAGGCTTGAGGCGTGCGAAATACCTGGCACATCTTCCAGCTTGGCCTGAAGGAGATTGTCAGCCTCTGGCGCGACCCGGTTCTGCTGTTTCTCATCGCTTACAGCTTCACTTTTTCCATCTACACGCCCTCCAAAAGCGCGGTGATGGATGTCGTCAACGCCTCCATCGCGGTGGTCGATGAGGACGATTCCCAAGCAGCCCGGGCGATCCGGGAAGCCTTCCTGCCGCCGCTGTTTCTCCCCGCGGCGCAGATAAGCTTCAAGGACATAAATCGCGACATGGATTCGGGAAAATACACCTTTGTGGTGAACATCCCGCCGAAATTCCAATCCGATCTGGAGCGGAATGCCAAACCCACCGTCCAGATCGTCACCGACGCCACCGCCATGAGCCAGGCTGGAAGGGCGCCCGGTTACATCCGGCAGATTATCCTGAACACCATCGGGCCGTTCTGGTCCGGCCGCAGCAGCAACGTCAAAAATGCACCGCTGGTGCAGCTCGATACCAGGGCGCGCTTCAATCCGAACATGGAACAGGGCTGGTTCGTCGCCGTCAATCAGCTGATCAACAACATATCCGTGCTGGCGCTTTTCCTGACCGGCGCCGCCGTGCTGCGGGAGCGGGAGCACGGCAACATCGAGCACCTGCTGGTCATGCCGCTTCATCCTTACGAGCTGATGTCCGCCAAGATCTGGGCCAATGGCTTGATCGTCATCCTGGCGGCGGTGACGTCACTCTTCGTGATCGTCAAGGGCGCGCTCGGCGTTCCCGTCTCCGGTTCGATATTGCTCTTCGTATTCGGGCTTTGCGTCTATCTGTTTTCCGTGACGGCGCTGGGAATCATGCTTGCGACCCTGGTGCGGTCGATGCCCCAATTCGGGCTGCTGGCCTTTCCGGTTTTCATCGTCATGAATCTGTTGTCGGGCGGCCAGACGCCGCTCGAAAGCATGCCAATTCCACTTCAAAAGGCCATGCAATTCGTGCCTTCCACGCATTTTGTCAGTTTTTCCCAAGCCGTTCTTTTCCGGGATGCGACCCTCGCCATGGTGTGGCCGGATCTCGCCAAGATGTTTGTAATCGGGTGCGCCTATATGGCGTTCACCCTTTCGAGATTTAGAAAGATGTTGGCAGCAGTACAGTAAAGAGGTGTGTTGTGATTTCAAACCGGCGGATTGCGAAGAAATGGCTAAGTGTCTTCTTGTCACCCTTGTTGGTGAGCGCTTGTACGGTGGGTCCCGAATATAAGAAGCCGGAGGTCGCGCAACCCAGCAGCTTCCGCTCACAAGCCGCCGAAAGCGGCGCGCAATCCATTGCCGACACGCCCTGGCAGAATGTCTTCAGCGACAAGACGCTTCAGGCGCTCATTACCCAGAGCCTGGCGAACAACAATGACCTTCGGGTTGCCGTGGCGCGCATCGAACAGGCCCGGGCGCTGACCGAAGTCGCGCGTTCGGAAGGCATACCCCAATTCGGCTATCAGGGCACCGCCGAGGGCGGCCGGGGCGCCTCTCCGGAAAACGAAACCGTGCGTCCAGTGACCTTCGGCAATTTCACCGGCCTGCTCACGGCGGCCTGGGAGTTGGATCTTTGGGGACGGATACGCCACACCAACGAAGCCGCGCAGGCAAATCTTCTCGCCCAGGAGGATGTGCGCCGGGGCGTGATGCTCACCCTGGTCAGCGATATCGCGGCAAACTATTTCCGCCTGATCGAACTGGACCAGGAACTGGCGATCGCGAAGGAAAGCGCGCAAGTCTATAAAAGCACGCTGGATCTGTTCACGCTGCGCTTCCAGGCCGGCCGGGACAGCAGGCTGCCCGTCGAGCGCGCGCAATCGGCTTATGATTCCAGCACCGCGGCCATTCACGATCTGACCCGCCAGATCGGCCAGATGGAAAATGCCATTAGTACCCTGGTGGGCGCCTATCCGCAGGCGATTGCACGGGGCGCTCCGCTTGAGGGCCAGGCCATTCCGGAAACACCGCTGGGCTCGACCACCGCCCTGCTCCAGCGCCGGCCGGATATCCTGGAAGCCGAGCAGAAGATGATCGCGGCCAATGCGGAAATCGGCGTCGCCGAAGCCAATTTCTTCCCCAAGATCGGATTGTCGGCTTTCGTGGGCGGTCAGGGGATCACCATAGCCGGCGGTACGACCGGTTTCGGGGTCTGGGGTGCGGCGGCGAATTTTGCCGGGCCGATTTTCTCCGGCGGCAAGCTGGAAGGGGTCTATCACCAACGCCAGGCCTTCTGGGACGAAACCGTCGCGCAATACAGGCAAACCATCCTGGCCGCCTTTCACGAGACCTCGGATGCCATCGTGGCGCGGCAAACCCTGGTGTCACGGGAAACCGCGCTCCGAAGCCAGGTTAAGGCCTTGCAAAATTCCACCGACCTGGCGATGGACCGCTACCGTTCGGGACGCGCCAGCTATTTCGAGATTCTGGAAGCGCAGCAGGAGCTGTTCCCCGCCAAAGCCACGCTGGCTCAGACCCGGCGCGACCAGCTGATCGCCGTGGTCAATCTCTACAAGGCGCTGGGAGGCGGCTGGACCCAGGATGACCATCAACAGCCGCAACAGACGGCAAGCCTGATGCAGGTCTCCAATCTCGCGCAAGAGGCGAAACCATGACGGCATCATCGAGCACAAATTCGACGGAGCGGACCCCTGGCCGGGGCGTTCCCGTGCCGCCCGGCGCCTCTCATCACGAGAAATTCGAGCGTCTTCTGGCGTCGGCGCAACGCCAGCCGGCGGTGACCACGGCGGTGGTCTATCCCTGCGACGAAGTCTCTCTGGCGGGAGCGATCGAGGCGGCGCGCCTCAAGCTGATTGTGCCCATTCTTGTGGGGCCCGCGGCGCGCATTCGGCAGACCGCGGCCGAGGAGGAACTCGATATCGGGAGATTTGAAATCGTCGACGCCGCCAACGGCCATGACGCCGCCGCCAAAGCGGTTGCGTTGGTGCGCGCCGGCCGGGCCGAGGCCCTGATGAAGGGAAGCCTGCATACCGATGAACTGTTGGGCGCCGTGGTGGCGCGCGAGACCGGACTTCGCACCTCGCGGCGCATCAGTCATTGTTTCATCATGGATGTGCCGGGACATGACAACGCGTTGATCATCTCCGATGCCGCCGTGAACATAGCGCCGACTTTGGAGGACAAGGTCGATATCATTCAGAACGCCATCGACTTGGCCCATATTTTGGGAGCGCCGGAGGCCCGGGTTGCCATTCTAAGCGCCGCCGAGACGGTCAATCCGAAACTGCCCTCCACCATCGAAGCGGCGGCTTTGTGCAAAATGGCGGACCGCGGCCAGATCGCGGGCGGGCTGTTGGATGGCCCGCTAGCGCTCGACAATGCCTTGAGCCCCGAGGCTGCCGCGGTGAAAAAGATCGCCTCCGCCGTCGCCGGCAGGGCGAATGTCCTGATCGTGCCCGACCTGGAAGCAGGAAACATGCTCGCCAAGAGCCTGTCCTTCCTGGCCGGCGCTGACGGCGCCGGAATCGTCCTTGGCGCCCGCGTGCCCATCGCGCTGACCAGCCGCGCCGATGTCTTGCTGACGCGGCTTGCCTCCTGTGCGGTGATGGTCCTGATCGCGGCCGCGCGGCGCGGCCGGACCTGAGCCCAACCCAATCCCTGGCCTGAGCAATGACGCGAATTTCAGCATGGCGGTACTGAACAAATATCCCGGAATAAGCGGAGGAACCGTCGCGGTTATCAACGCCGGCTCGTCCAGCATCAAATTCGCCCTCTATAACGGCGAGCAGTACCAATCCCTGATGTTCCGCGGCCAGGTCGAGCAGATCGGCGTCTCACCCCGCTTGCGCGTGGTGGATGCGGAAAAGCAGCTGGTCACGGAACGGCACTGGCGCCCGCAGGATCTCGACCATCGCGCCGCCTCGCAGGAGATACTGGAGACGGCCGCGGAGTTGCTCAACGGCAGAGCCGTTGTGGGAATCGGACATCGCGTCGTCCATGGCGGCATGTCTTACAGCAGTCCGGTCCGCATCGATGACAAGGTCATGGCCGCGCTCGCCGCCCTGGCCCCATTAGCGCCCTTGCACCAACCCCACAACCTGTCCCCTATCGCGGTCATTACCGAGCGCGCCCCCCAGATACCCCAAGTCGCCTGCTTTGATACCGCCTTCCACCGGACGCAGGCGAACCTGGCGCAACTTTTCGCCATCCCGCGCAAATTCACCGAGGCCGGCATGCGCCGGTATGGTTTTCACGGATTGTCCTATGAATATGTCGTATCGCAGCTGGGCGGCATCGCGCCGGAATTGGCTGCGGCCCGGATCGTAATAGCGCATCTCGGCAACGGCGCCAGCCTGTGCGCCGTGCATCAAGGCCGCAGCGTCGCCAGCACGATGGGCTTTACCGCCGTCGACGGCCTGATGATGGGAACGCGCTGCGGCGCGATCGATCCGGGCGCGATCCTGTATCTCATGGATTCCTATGGAATGGATGCCCGCGCCATCGAAAATCTCGTCTATCGCCAATCCGGCCTGTTGGGCGTTTCCGGCATTTCCTCCGACATGCGGACATTGCACGCATCGTCGAATCCGGCGGCGGCCGAAGCAATCGCCCTTTTCGCCTACCGGATCGTGCGGGAGATAGGTTCCCTCGCGGCGGCGCTGGGCGGCATAGACGCACTGATCTTCACCGGCGGCATTGGAGAAAATGACCCGGCAGTCCGTGCCCAGGTTTGTGAAGGTTGCCGGTGGCTTGGCCTGGAGCTGGACGATTTGCGCAATAAAAACAGCGCGACCCGCATCAGCACGGAGACGTCACGTGTCACCGCTTGGGTTGTCCCAACCGATGAGGAACGGATGGTTGCCCGCCACGCCGTTTCGGTTTTGCAGCTGCGGAGCATGAGCCAATGACAAAAAAAGCCGAAGTCATTCGACGTTCGAAACTTGGAGGCAAAGAGTATGCCAAAGAGCTGAAAAAGCTTCAGGTCGAGCTTTGCCACCTCCAGGAATGGGCCAAGGCGACCGGGGCCCGCATCATTCTTCTGTTTGAAGGCCGCGATGCCGCCGGCAAGGGCGGCATCATCAAGGCAATCACCGAACGCGTCAGCGCCCGTGTCTTCAGAGTCGTGGCGCTGCCCGCACCATCGGAGCGGGAGAAGACTCAGATATTCATGCAAAGATACATTCCTCACTTTCCGGCCGCGGGGGAAATTCTGGTGCTCGATCGCAGCTGGTACAACCGGGCGGGCGTCGAATTCGTGATGGAATATTGCACCAAGGAGGAGCATCGCCGTTTTCTGCAACAGTGCCCTCAGGGGGAGAAGTGGATCGTCGAGACGGGCATCATCCTGATAAAGATCTGGCTGGAAGTCGGGATGAAGGAGCAGGAACGGAGATTCAACGCGCGCGTCAAGGACCCGTTGCGGCAATGGAAATTGAGCCCCATGGATCTGGAATCCTTCTCGCGCTGGTACGCTTACTCAAAGGCAAGGGATATGATGCTGGAAGCCACAGACACCGATCACGCGCCCTGGCATATTCTGCGCTCGGACGACAAGAAGCGGGCGCGCCTCAATGGGATCGCGCATATTCTGTCCTTGATACCTTACAAGAAAGTCAAACGGCCCAAGGTCAAGCTCCCGAAACGCTCCTCAAAGGGAAAATATGACGACTCAGCCTCCTTGATGGGCCGCAAATTCGTCGCCGAGCAGTACTAGAGACACATGCGGAATGGGCGACCTGCCGCCGAACTGGACCATTCAAGAATGGCAGGGTTGACCCTGAGACGGGCTAAGGGTTTCACCCGATATCTGTCAAAGACGTGAGCAGCTACATTGCGCAAGGTCGCTTTGTTTTGAACAGATGTGTCGCCGGTCCGTGCCGGCGAGCGCGCTGCATATTTTTGAATGGTGTGAAAAATGCCCACCAAGGACGATGATGAATCCATAAGTCTGATCCCCGCTCTCGATTTTACCGAACCCCCTGCGGGATCCGACCGGCGCTCTTTCATGATGCGCAGCGCGCTTGCAACCGCGATTGCCGCATTGACCGGAAATCCCATAGCCGCATTCGCGCGGAGCGCCGCAAAACCTCCGCCGCAGTCCACGCAAGTCAGCCCGACGTTGAACGTGGTGAAACAATCCAAAGGACCGATCCTGACCACGGTTGAGGAATTCTACAAAGTGGGTCCCGGCCCGTCCTCGTCGCATACCATAGGCCCGATGCGGATCACCTATGATTTCTACAAGCGCTGCGTCCAGCTTCCGGCCGACCAGCGCGATCAGGCGACCGCGCTGAAGGTCAATCTCTTCGGCAGCCTCAGCGCGACGGGGAAAGGCCATGGAACGGAGCGCGCGGCGCTTGCCGGCATCGTCGGCAAAGAACCGGCGACCGTCGATCCGGCGTTTCTGGATGGGCTGCGCGACAAGCCGGATCAGGTGTTTCCGGTGCAGTTGGGAAGCAAGAGCTTCAACGCATCCCTGAAGGACATCGTTTACGACAGCCCAAAAGGCAATTTCCCCCACGCCAATACCATGACCTGCAAATTGATGGCGGGCGACAAGGTGCTGTTGGAACAGGAATATTATTCCGTCGGCGGCGGGTTTATCGAATGGAAGGGCTATAAGCCGCCCAAGAAAGGAGCGCCGGCCTACCCTTACGAGACGATGGCCCAATTGCTGGCGCATTGCCAGAAAAAGAACCTCTCACTCGCGGATGTCGCGCTCGCCAACGAGATTTCCGTTTCGGGAAAAAGCAAGGAAGAAGTCTACGCCCATCTCGACAAGATCATGGGCGCCATGCGCGCCACGGTGAAAACCGGCCTGGCGGCCCCCACTTCGACCTTGCCGGGGCCGATCAAGCTCAAAACCAAGGCGCGGGACATCTACAACAATGTCGTGAATGAGAAAGGCCCGGCGCGCAAGGCGATCGGGCTGGTCTCCGCCTATGCCTTGGCGGGCTCGGAGGAAAATGCGCGCGGCCATCTGGTGATAACAGCCCCCACCGGAGGATCGGCGGGCGTGCTTCCGGCGGTGGTCTATTCCTTGGGCAACGATGGCGCAAACCTCTCCGACGAGAAAATCCGCAACGGCCTGCTGGCGGCGGCCGTGGTCGGCTATTTGTGCAAGCACAACGCCACCCTCTCGGCGGCGGAAGGCGGCTGTCAGGCCGAGATCGGGGTCGCGTCTGCCATGGGCGCGGCCCTTATCGCGCAGGCCTATGATGAAGCGCCACGGATCGCGGCCAATGGCGCGGAGAGCGCACTCGAGCACCATCTCGGCATGACCTGCGATCCGGTTGCCGGATTTGTGCAAATCCCCTGCATCGAGCGGTGCGCCTTCGGCGCGGTGAAATCCTGGACCGGCTACCTGATCGCCACCAACGAGATCCCCAAAAACAAGCGGGTGGATTTCGACAGTACGGTCACGGCCATGGCGCTCACCGCCAAGGAGATGAATTCCAAATACAAGGAAACTTCAGAGGGTGGCCTTGCCGTTTCCGTGGTGCTGTGTTGAGGGACTGTTTTGACAGCCGGCAAAACAAATAGCTGGCTCTCGCCAGCCATTCTCGCATGGTCGGCGGCGTCGATCTTTTATTTTTATCAGTACATGTTGCGGTCCGCCCCGGCCGCCATGCTGCCGCAACTCAGCCAGGCTTTCGGCCTCACCGCGGCCGGGCTCAGCACCCTGATAGGCCTGTTCTACTATGGCTACGCGCCCTTCAGCCTGGTCGCGGGCATCGCGATGGATCAATTGGGCCCCCGCAAGGTGACCCCCATCGCCGCCGCCGCCATCGGTTGCGGTGTGCTTCTGTTCGCGACCGGAAACCTGGCCTTGGCGGCGCTGGGCTGCTTTCTTGAGGGCGCGGCGGCCGCTTTCGCCTTTGTTGCCGCGGTCTATATCGCCACGACCAGTCTTCCCGCCTCCCAGGCAGCGAGCTTTATCGGCCTGACCCAAATGTTGGGGATGATGGGCGGAATAGCGGGCGTGTTTTTGGCCGGGCCCACTGTCGCGGCGGGCCTGTCCTGGAGGATGTTTTGGCTCCTCCTGGGACTGGCGGGGCTGGGGCTGGCCGCTGTCCAGTTGGCATTCATGCCCAAGGAGCGGCATGGCGGCAATGCGGCGGCGGCAATCCCGGCCAGCCGGATGCGCGAGGTGATAACCGCATTCCGCTCGGTGTTCGGCAACCCGCAATCAATTCTTTGCGGCGTAATCGCCGGACTGCTTTTCGTCCCCACCACGACGTTCGGCATGGTTTGGGGCGTGCAATTCCTGCAGGAAGGCCATGACCTGCCCTATAGCGTGGCGGTATTGCACTCCGCCTCCGTATCCGTGGGCTGGATGATCGGTGCGCCGCTGTTAGGCCTGGTCTCGGACCGGATCGGGCGGCGCAAACCCGTCATCATCGCCAGCGCGGCGGTTCTGTTCTTGTGTCTGCTGGCGATCCTGTTCGGCCGGCCGGGACTGTTTCCCGCCTACAGCCTGGGTCTTGTCGCCGGAATCGCCTCAGGCGCCGCGATGCTTCCCTATACGGTCATCAAGGAAGCAAACGCACGCGAATATGGAGGAACCGCAACCGGCGTCATTTCCTTCATCAATTTTTCCCTTTCGGCGCTGCTGGGCCCCATCTTCGGCACATTGCTGGCCCGCGCCAGCGGCGGCGCGGAGCGGGAACTGGCCCACTATCAGACGGCCTTCACGCCGCTTCTTTGCTTCGTCGCCCTTGCCGTGATTTTGGCCTTTTGCCTGCGCGAAACGGGACCGGCAGCCAGATCGGCCGCGGAACCGCAAGGCGCGCCGCGCCCGCGCGCCGGATATCAAGAAAACAAGCGCCTCTATCATCCGTCCGAAAGGAGACCCAATGCCTAACCCCGCCGTCTCACAGGGCAATGGCGAAGCTGCGAATGCTTGGCTCGCTTTTCGTCCCGGTCTCTGGAACACCGAGATCAACGTCCGCGACTTCATCCAGCAGAATGTCACGCCGCACTACGAAGACGAGGCCTTTCTCGCCGGGCCGACGCCGAGAACCGAGGCGGTCTGGCGCAAGTTGCAGGCGATGTTTCCGGCCGAGCGGAAAAAAGGCGTGCTCGACGTCTCGCAAATTCCCAGCTCCATCACCGCCCACGCCGCGGGATATATAGACAAGGAAAAAGAGATCATTGTCGGGCTTCAGACCGATGCACCGCTGAAGCGCGCGATCATGCCGGCGGGCGGATTGCGCCAGGTTGTCACCGCGTTGAACGCTTTTGGCTACACGCCCGACCCGGTGGTGGTGGAAACCTTCTCGCGCTACCGCAAGACGCACAATGACGGGGTGTTCGACGCCTATACCGCCGATATGCGCCGCTGCCGCAAATCGCATGTGCTGACGGGACTCCCCGATTCCTATGGCCGGGGCCGAATCATCGGCGATTATCGCCGCGTCGCTTTGTATGGCGTCGATCGGCTGGTCGCGCAGAAAAAGAAGGAGCGCAATGGGCTGGACCATGAATGGTCCAGCGACGAGATCATACGGGACCGCGAAGAACTGGCGGAGCAAATTCGCGCCTTGGGCGAATTGAAGGAGATGGCCGCCAAGTATGGCTTCGATATTTCGCGCCCGGCCTGCACCGCGAGAGAAGCGGTGCAATGGCTATATTTCGCCTATCTGGCCAGCGTCAAGGAACAGAACGGCGCGGCGATGTCTCTGGGCCGCACCTCGACTTTCCTCGATATCTTCTTCGAGCGCGATTTGAAGGCAGGCCTGCTGACGGAATCGGACGCGCAGGAAATCGTCGACGATCTTGTCATCAAGCTCAGGATCGTTCGCTTCCTGCGGACGCCGGAATATGACGAACTGTTCGCCGGCGACCCGACCTGGGTGACCGAATCGATCGCTGGCATGAGCGACGACGGCCGCCCGCTGGTGACCAAGACGAGTTTCCGCTTTCTGCAGACCTTGTACAATCTGGGGCCGGCGCCGGAGCCCAATCTCACCATCTGGTATTCGCCGCGGCTTCCCGAGCCTTTCCGCCGCTTCGCGGCCAAGGTCGCGATCGATACAAGCTCCCTGCAGTTCGAAAACGACCAGCTGATGCGGACCGCGTGGGGCGATGACGGCGCGATCGCTTGTTGCGTCTCTCCCATGCGCATGGGCACACAAATGCAGTTTTTCGGCGCCCGGGCCAACCTGGCCAAGTGCCTGCTCTACGCCATCAATGGCGGCAGGGACGAAATCACCGGCGAACAGGTCGGCCCCAGATATGACCCGGTGGAAGGAGACATTCTCGACTTCAACGATGTCTTGAAAAAGTTCGACCGCATGATGGAGTGGCTGGCCGGCGTCTATGTCGGAGCAATGAACGTTATCCATTACATGCACGACAAATATGCCTATGAGCGCGTGGAGATGGCGCTTCATGATTACGCGCCGGTGCGGACCATGGCGTTCGGGATCGCCGGCATGTCGGTCGTCGCCGACAGCCTCTCGGCCATCAAATATGCCAAGGTGAAAGTGATCCGCAATGAAGCCGGATTGGTTGTCGACTATCAGAGAGAGGGGGAATTTCCCCCGTTCGGAAACAACGACAACCGGGTCGATCAACTGGCGAGTTGGCTGGTTTCAACCTTCATGGGAAAATTGCGCAAATATCCCACCTATCGCAATGCCCTGCACACCCAGTCGGTGCTGACCATCACATCGAACGTCGTCTACGGAAAAGCAACGGGAAACACCCCTGACGGACGAAAGCTCGGTGAACCCTTCGCGCCGGGAGCGAACCCGATGCATGGGCGCGACAATCACGGCATTCACGCCTCCGCCGCCTCCGTCGCGAAAATCCCGTATCGCGACGCCTCGGACGGCATTTCGCTCACCACCACAGTGGTCCCCAGCGGATTGGGCCATACCCCGGGCGAACGCGTGACCAACCTGGTCGGGATGCTCGACGCATTCTTCGGCACCACCGGCTATCACATGAACATAAATGTGCTCAATCGCGACACGCTGCTGGATGCCATGGATCATCCGGAAAAATACCCCAATCTGACAATCCGGGTTTCGGGATACGCCGTCAATTTCGTCCGTCTGACCCGGGATCAGCAAAGGGATGTCGTCACCCGCACCTTCCATGGAGCGTGACATGGGCCATTCTATCGCGGAGCACAATCTCGTACCCGAAGGACGCAGCCCCTTCGAACTCCGGATTCACCAGGGCCCCGGCGTGCCAGAAAACGAAACCCGCGCCGCGATCGCCAGCGGCGAACTGGGGTTCCTGCATTCCTTTACCACCGGTTCGACCGTGGACGGTCCCGGCGTACGGCTGGTCGCCTGGACGAGCTTATGCATGTTCCGTTGTAAATATTGCCACAATCCCGACACCTGGACGCTGTCCAACGGCACGCCGGTCAGGATCGAATCCGCAATCGAAGAGCTCCGGAAATATGCCGGCGGGCTGAAGGTCATGCATGGTGGCTTTACGCTGTCGGGGGGCGAGCCGCTGATGCAGGCGCGCTTCGCGGCCAGGCTGTTTGCGGCGGCCAAATCGCTCGGAGTTCACACCGCGCTGGAAACCAACGGCTTCTATGGCGACAAGCTGTCGGACCGAGAGCTCGCGGATATCGATCTTGTCATTCTGGACATGAAGGCCTTCAGCCCGGAACACCATAAGCACGTCACCGCGGGCATCGACAACAAGACGGTCATCGAATTCTGCCGGAGGCTGGCGGCGCTGCATCGTCCCATGTGGTTTCGCTATGTGCTTGTCCCGGGCCTCACCGACGACGATGACGAGATGGAGCGGGTGGCGGAATTCGCGGACTCGCTGGGCGTGGTGGAGCGGGCGGAAGTGCTGCCATTCCATCAGATGGGCCGTTACAAATGGGAAAGATTGGGCCTCATTTACACCTTGTCGGCCACCCCTCCGCCATCGCCGGAAGCCATCGCGCGGGCAACGGGCATATTTTGCGCCGCGGGTTTGAACGTCCGGTGAGTTTATGATTGTTGATTGAAGACGGACGTCCGTTCCGCGCGGGCGCAGTGGACCTTGGTCCAATGGCCGATCATTCCATTCCGGTGTGAGGTTATGGCGCTTGAAATTTTGCGCGTAACCATTTCAACCGTGAAGGGGCCTCTGCATGCGTCACGCCTGGATGGTGTGGTCTCGAACGACCACGATCGTTACGCTGGTTCTGGGGGCGCTGACCGCGCAAGCCGGCGCCAAGCCTTCCATCACGCTCTACGGCGCCGCGCAGTTCGACTATATCTACGACGTGCATCGCGTGGATCCCTCCTGGGAAGACGCCCTGCGCCCTTCCAAGATTCCCACCACGGAAGGCCTGTTCGGCAGCAACGGCCAGTCGCTTTTCTCCGTCAAGCAAAGCCGGTTGGGCGTCATGGGCGACGTTCCGGTCGGGCGGGGCCTCAGTGACATCGATTTCAAGTTCGAGTTCGACATGTTCGGCGTCGGCGCCGATGCCGGCAAGACCACTATTCGGCTGAGACATGCCTATGCGCAATGGGGGGAACTGCTTGCCGGCCAGACCAACAGTGTTTTCATGGACGGCGATTCATTTCCGAATGTCATCGATTATTGGGGACCAACGGGCATGATCTTCCTGCGCAACCCGCAGATCCGCTGGACTCCCTACCGCACCGACCGCAGCGACTTCGCGATAGCGATCGAGAAGCCCAGCAACGACATCGATGTCGGCAATATCCGGGTGCTGGCGCCCGAATTGGGAAACAGCATCCAGAACGACGAAAAACTACCTGACCTGACGGCGCACTATCACATCCGCGCCGATTGGGGGCACTTCCAGCTTTCCGGTATTTTGCGCGAAGTCGCCTACGACACCGTCAACACGCCCAACAATGAGCCGAAAGGCAGCCGGCTGGGCTGGGGCATCAATGCCAGCGGCCATGCCAACATCTTCGACGAAGACAAGCTGATCGGCTCGGTCGTCTATGGCGAGGGCATCGCCAGCTATATGAATGACGGCGGCACCGACCTGGCGCCAAAGCTGCTCACGCCCACCGGCGCGCCCGCCTATATCAGGCCGGCCGCGGTGCCGATCCTGGGCGTGATGGCCTATCTCGAGCACCATTGGAACGATCATTGGACGACCACGGGCGGCTACAGCATGGTGCAAGTGGACAACACCAATCTGCAGACGGCGAGCGCCTATCGCCGGGGCGAGTATGCGTCGATCAATCTGCTCTACACGCCGCTCAAGAGCGTCTTGATCGGCGCCGAATTCCTTTGGGGCAAGCGCAAGGATTTCGGCGGCCCCAGCGGCAACGATCCGCGCATCCAGCTTTCCGCCAAGTATGATTTCTCCGCGAATTTGTAATCCTTGACACCGCCGCTGGACGCACACAGCCGCTGGCGCAAGCGCAAAGCATTACACAAGATTCACGGCCTCCCACGGACCCGGCGATCTGGACAAAGGGCCAATTGAGAGAGGCGGTGTTGTCCGCGATGGTCCATCACATACAACATTTCCACCCTCACTGGCGCGGCGGCGTGACCGGCCTGGGAGGGATGATTTACGGGTTGCGTATAGCCAGTGGTATCCACGCCGATTTACGTACAGATCATTGTTGGGTTCGTTCTGTTCGCGGCCATTTTCGTGACACTGGAACGCAGGCGCCCCGTAAAGCGACAAAGGACATTCCGCCGGGGCTGGCTCACGGACATCAACTATTTCGTGCTGGGCTGCCTCACGGGCCAGTTTTCCGGGGCTGCCAGCCTCGCCGTCATCCTGTTCGTGCGCCAGGCGGCGGGATGGCATCATTCGGCGATGGCGTCCCATCAGCCGGGATGGCTTCAGTTCCTGGAGATCCTGCTGCTGTTTGATTTCATGGGATATGTCTGCCACCGCGCAATGCACAAGATTCCGTGGTTGTGGCGGTTTCACCGCATTCACCACAGTTCGCAGGAGATGGATTGGCTGGTGAATGTCCGGGTGCATCCGGTGGACAAGATTCTCTCAGACTGTCTTCAGCTTATTCCCACCCTGTGCCTGGGCTTTTCTACGCTTCCTCTCCTGGCATTCACCGTTCTGCTGGGCGTTCAGGGCTTTCTCAATCACGCCAACTTGCGCGCCGACTATGGTCCTTTGCGCTGGATCGTGGTCAGTCCGCAGTTTCATCATTGGCACCACAGCAACGATTCAAAAGCCTATGACAAGAATTTCGCGCCCCATCTGGTGCTTTTCGATCTGCTGTTCGGCACGGCCCAGCTTCCCCCCTCGAATGCCATGCCGGTGAGCTATGGCGTGACGGACGAGGTTCCCGACGGGTTCCTGAACCAGCTGATTCATCCATTCCGTTGAGGAGGTTATGAAAACGGCCAAGCAAACCGTCGGTGCCCCTGGGGAGAGTTCCATTGCCCCAAAGTCCTATAGCGGCAGTTCCCTCGCTTTTATAGCTTTGAGGAACCGCGAGATGCGGAAAACGCCGATGGGGGCGTTCAATCGATACCAGTCCGGGCAGGCGCAGCCTCAAGCGCTCTGTCATGGGCCTGACATATAGGCTGGCGATGACCTTGAGATCGACTTTGCTTGACTACCGGCAATATTTCATGCCGGTCCGCTGTCCGAATTGCGCGGCCATGGGCAAGCTCCTTTGGGAAGGATCGGGAGAGGGAAAGACCCTCGTCCAAATCTCAGGGCAGTTTTATGAACGGCTGTGCCGACTGCCTCCCCATGCGATCGAGCTGGTCTGCCAGTCATGCGGGGCATCCCAGTTGGAATGACGCCGCGCCGGAGCCGCGGATCGGATGCGTCAGCCAAAGCCAACCCAACGCCGCACCCGGCCGACATCCACATGCAGGAAATCCGCATCGGGGTAATAGCCCACGCCGCCGGCATGCATGGCGAGAGAGGTGTGATAAAGCTGCTCCAGGCTCCTGCCGGGCAAGGTGATGTCGACCGCCAGGCCTTCCATATGCAGGCTGTGCGCCGCCACGCCGGAATCCGCTTGTCTCAGCATGGCGTTGGTCTTTGGCGAGCGGTAGCCCGAATACACTTCGAAATGGCAATTTGTGTCGAGCTTTTCACCAATCTGGTGCATCAGGTCCAGAACCTTCGGCTCTATCGGATACACTTCGCCGGACCTGTAGTCCCTTAGCGCGTAATTGACCTCAGCCAGGGCATCCGGGATGTACTTGCCATCGGCCCAATAGGTGGTTGCCTTGAGCTGTTCGCCCGTATTGTAGCAATTGAAGGACAGGGTGCGGGCCGCGGTAGGACGGATGCCAACAAGGGCAGGCGCCGCTATCGCGGGTGTTACGATGGAGGCGGACAAGAACGCCGCGCCGCCCCTGCACAGAATCGAACGACGGGAAAGACCCATTGTTTCTCCTCATCAAAGCTGTCGGATGGGGAGAAATCATGGGGTAAGAACGGCGGGGCCTCTTCGCATTCCCTGCCAATAAGCTTTCCGAATTGGACAAGTTCCATTGTAACGGGCTGGGAACCGGCCAAGCGCTTCGGGTTCCCAGGGAACCGCGCAGCCGCGGATTGGGCGGCCTTCTGCGGCTTCAGGGCGCGCGAATTACGCGGCCAACTCGGATCGCGCTTCGCGCGGGGTTTTGCCCGTCCAATGCTTGAATGCCCGCGAGAAGGCGCCGATCTCCTGGTACCCCAGCAACCAGGCAATTTGCGAGATGGAGAGGTTCCCGTCCGCCAGATATCGCCTCGCCAGATGCAGTTTGAGATCCTCGAGCAGCTTGGAATAACTCAGCCCTTCGCCGGAAAGCCGCCGCGCCAGCGTTCGCCTGCTCACCCCCAGCCGGCGCGCTATCTCACCAACTTCCGCCTTGCCATGCGGCAACAAAGGAACGACCGTGTTCTCCACGCTGGATTGGAATGAGCCTATTTTGCTGTGGCGATTGGCCATGGCCTCTTCGCAGAATTTGACCAGGAGCCTGTTCAGGTAGGGATCTGCCTCGACAAGGGGGATCTGCTCAAGATTATCGGCGAACACAATCTCATCCACGGAGGCTCCGAATTCGACATGATCTCCAAAAATCTGCGCAAAACGGGCATGGCCACTCCTTCTCATGTGAACGAAGCGCACGCTGCGCGGCACAATCCGGCGTTCGGTCAGTTTCCGGCATATCCGGACCAGCGCCACCATCCAGAATTCGATTTGATGCCTGTCGAGGTGACGGCTGACGCCCGCATAGCGCACCGATATGCCGTGATGCTTGCTCGCGATCATCTCCTGTATGATTCCCTCATTGACGATCGTGCTGTAGTGCACCGCCCGCTCAAACGCTTCCTTCAGATTCGCCGAGGACGCCAGCACATAATAAAACAGTCCCAATTCGCGAAACTCGACATGCATGGCCAAATGGAAGCCCAGGAAATCGTCCCTCAGCGCATGCGCGGCGAGATTTAGAAAAACAATCTGATCGCGAACCCTGATGCGCTTCGTGGAATCGCGCATGTCATCCTCGCTCAGCCCCGCCCTGATCAGCAACGGTTCCGTCGGTATTCCCGCCAACTGCAGCTTTGCATAAGCAAGCCGCGCTATCCCGCCGGTGGAGGTGGGAAAATGACTTGCCCCATCGCCGGCGCCGTTTTGCCTGTTTCCGGGGCTATTTCCCACAATCAATCCTGGCGCAAATGAACAAGTCTTTGGCGGGCTCCGCCAAGATCGGCTTGGGGGAACGTTTTATTGAAGCGGCCAAGAATCGGGCGCTCATGCCGTTCCTCCGCGATCGCGCCGGCCCCCCTGCTCCAGGAAAGATTTTCGTCATGCTTGCCGCTCGCCAGACAATTGTCGTTGTGGATGATGACCTGGACGTTGGAACTGCTCTGAAGCGCGCATTGATCGTCTTCGGATATCACGTGGAACTGTTTTCATCGGCAGTGGAATGTTTGAATGCGATCGTGACGGACGGCGCGACGTGTTTCGTGATCGACATCGATCTCGGCGAAGACTCCGGGATAGACCTGTCCAGGGAGATTTTTGCCCGAGGCATCAAGTCGCCGGTCATCCATATGAGCGGATCGGGATTACCCTCGGTTCGCCAGGAAGCTCTGGAATCCGGTTGCGCCGCCTTCCTGGACAAGCCGTTCGCGGTGCCGGAACTGGTTGGGGTCATCGAGAAAGTAACCAGGCGGGCATCTAGCTATCTGCCGGCTTCGTATCAATCCGAACCAGGGTAACAAATCCGGTTTCGCCGGGTCTCGAAGCTTGGACCTTGGTCCAATGCCGCGGCTTAAGCGGCTCACTATCCTTGATGCGCATTTTAACCGCCGGGCGTCTCCATGCGGGTCGCGCGGCGGCAAATGATTTTTCCGCACGCGCTGGATCTTTCCAATCCGGCGGGATATGAGGGCCGAAACCGTGCCGCTTTTGAAAGAAGTAACGGCCGCGCCGGGCACCGGCGATCCCAGCCTCATTCTTTCCATTGACCGGACCCGGCTGTCCTATGACCGCACCTTGATGTCATGGATCCGGACGGCGACATCGCTGATCACTTTCGGATTCAGCATCTACAAATTTTTTCAGCTCGAGGCGGAAAGAGCCGCGACCTCCAGCGGGCGCCTGCTGGGGCCAAGGGAATTCGCCATGGGCATGATAGCTGCTGGGCTGATATCGCTGTCGCTGGCGACTGTCGAACATCACCGCGATTTGCGAAACTTGCAGCGGGACTATCCCCAGGCGAAAATTCCCCGCTCCATTGCCCGGCTGATGGCCGGCATGATTTCGATTTTGGGGATTGTGGCCTTCGTCGCCGCGGTATTGCGTCAATAGCGTTCCGCGCTCTGCTCCAGGCATTTGACGTCGGACGATATTGGCGGCGCGCCGCTTCCGCCAATTGGCTCCGCGTTGCGGGCCTGTTGCATCCAGCGCGACAGGCGGATGGCGAATGTACAGGCCATCAGGGGTTCCAGTAAAAACCTCAGCGCCAGCGGGCCGGTGGTACGCGAAACCATTTCGGCCCACAGCACCACGAAAAGGCTCCGGGCCAGAGAAATCAACGAGTCCATCGATACCATGCTCGAGCGCGCCTGCATCATCCAATCTCCGGGGAGGAATAGGACATTTCGCATTCCGCCCCACCAGTGCCCCTTGGTCCAAAGGCGGATTTGAAAGAACCGCGCCTAAAGGCATTTCGGCCCCGCCGCCGATGCAGGACCAAGTCGGGCTTTGGTCCAATCCGCCACACTCCGTCGCGGGGAACCTTGTGATGCGCAAATGCACCCTCGCCGACCGGCACGATTCCCGCCGCGCCCGGCCGGCGCCGAGCTCTCCAAGGCAAACGAAAAATATTATCCCTTGATAGGACGCCCTGGCCGCGAGGTTGCGCGGGTTTTCGCTTCCTCGATGTCGGATGGCGTGTCGTCCGTCGATGAGAAATCGCCGATGCAATTGTGGACGATTTTGCCCGTGCACCGCCATTCGCCGGCACCATATCCCGCAAGCACGCAAAAACCGCGATCCGTCGCGCGCGCCGTCGCCAGCTTGATGGCAACCGTGCAGGCCATATCGCGGCCGTCGTCGAAATCGGGGGATCTTTCGACAGGCGGAAACCACTCATCAAAAGCAAGGAATGCGTGAGAACCCGCCCGGGCGCTGGCTCCCGTGGGCGATCCGGAAAAACCGTCGGCTGAGTCATCCACGGGCGTGCCGATGGCGGCACTGACGATCAAGACAATAATGCCCAATCCCACAATCATAATCGCGATCGCCTTGCTATCCACCATCTATCTCGCCATGCATTGGTCGTAATAAAATTGGTACGATTTGGATTTCTGATTGCCCCGCCGCGCGGTGCCCACAATCGCGCCCGCGGCGGCGCCGGCGCCCGCGTTCCCGAAAATGGCGCCGCCCACCGCGCCTCTTGCAGCGCCTCGCCCTGGTCCGGTGGACGTCGGGCTGGACGCGGCCGCGTCACGGGCATAGGCCGCGCACTGATCCTGTTTGGACTGGGCGCGCGCGGGACAAATCAGGACGGCAACCGAGAGAATGCAAACCGCCGGCAGAATCCGCTTCATTTGCATCGCCCAGCGCCACGACCTTCAGGTTTCGCGCACCAGCTTTACGGTTCCACCCCGGGATTCAATTAGACCTTCGCCCAGTGAGACAAATACCGTGAGACAGACATCGCGAGACAGGCACGCAATTTGCGCGCTGAAACCCGCGCCACAGCGCATGCATCCTCGCCATGCCATGCACTTCAGTCGCGCGCCGCCATCAACGCGACAGCGAGCGACTTGTCCCGGCCATAAGGGTCACCGCGGAAACCTATCGTTCCGTCCGGATAGGCGATGGCCGTCTGATAGATAAGGTAGATCGGCACTTCCCTTTCCAGAGGCAAGCGCTGCGTTTGCCCGGTCGCGATAGTCGCGCGCAACTGCTCCATCGCATTCTCCTGCTCGCCGCCCAGCATCAGTGCGGAAAGCTCGAGCATGTTTTCGACCCGTATGCAGCCATTGCTGGCCAGCCGCGTGTTGGCCTTGAACAATGCCTTGCCGGGTGTGTCATGCAGATAGACGCCGAAGCTGTTGGGTGCGTCGGCCATCATTGTCCCCATGGCGCTGTCGGGACCGGGATTTTGATCGACCAGGTAAGGCATGGTTTTCATATTGCGCCAAGCGATGGTGCGGCCTTGGGGATCATCGGGAGGACCGTTGGCAAGCACCATGTTCTTGTTGGCGAGATAATTCGGATCCTGCCGCAGCTTGGGAAGAATCGAGGCGTCGGCGATATCTTCAGGCACATGCCAGGGTGGGTTTATCACCAGCGAATTCGCCAACATGCGCACGATCGGCGTTCGGCTGCCAAGCCGGCCGACAATAGCCCGGCTTTCCAGCGCGACTTCGCCATTCGCGATAAACTTGGCGCTCTGATCGGGCACGTTGACCAGCACATAGTTGTTTTCGAACCTGCGCGGAAGCCAGCGCCACCGCTCCATATTGGTGATGATCTGCGTGATCCGTACGCCGATGGAAACATTGAGCGCCGCCAGGGTCGCCCCGCCGATCCGGCCGTCCACGTTAAGGCCGTTGCGCGCCTGAAAGCGCATCACGCTGTCGCGAACTTCCTCGGCCGGTGGCGTCGGGTTTGCCGCCAGCACCGGGTCTTCCTGCGACAGCCGCGAAATCAAGGCGCGAAACCGCGGATTGTTGGGATCGGCCGGAATCTCGCCGCCTCCCGGCACCTTGGTCCATCCCCCTTCGCTTTGCCGCAGGCGGTAGGTCGCCAGGCCCTGCGCCAGCCCCCTATATTCCGGCTGTGACGGCGGAAGGTCCGCCAAGAAATGCTCTATCCTTCTGCGTTTCAGCGCGGTGTTGAGCACCGAAACGAATTCGAAAGTGGCGGCGGGAAGCTCCACATCCTTGTAGACCTGCGCGGGGTTTACCCTGCCCAGGCGGACATCGGCGGCGTAGCGCATCAAATCGGATGTGAGAGACAATTCGAAAGCCGCCACTTCCGAACCTTCCTCGGGAAGAGCATTCCACCGTCTTGCGGTTGCGGAATAATCGCGCGCTTGCAGTCCCTGAGCATCGGCATGACCAAGCGTTGACACCACCGCCGCGACGGCATTGCCGTCGCTGTCCGGTCCCGTCCAAGCCGGCGCGAAGTTGCGGGACGCGTAGAAATCAAACAGCGGATCGGGAGCGCCATCCGCGAATGCAGACGCATGCCGTTCGGTCAGCGCTGTACGCAATGCCTCCGCGATGCTCGCCTGGCTTTGCCGGTCCTGGGCCCAACTGGAGGCGGGAAGCAACGCGATAATCGCAGCCAGAAGATAACACCGCCACTCCCGGATGCTGCATGTCATGTCGATCACCTTGATTGGTCTTGCCGGACTTTTCCCGGCGATCGCGCATGAAGCAGTTGGACTATGGTCTAATTGTTGAAGTGGCCACCCACCGATTTACTTTCACAACTTGGATTTTGGTATTTAACTGCTAAGGAGTGGCGAATGCGCAAAGTGTTTTTTGGTAGTATCCTTATTGGAGCATTGGGGACCCTAACCGCGTTGGGTGGATGCGCGTCCGTCGAGAGCGTCGAGGCGGCTCAGAAGACCGCTGATACGGCTTTGACGACCGCCACCGCAGCGCAAGCTTCGGCCAATGATGCCCATCAAGTCGCCGGCCAGGCCTTGGCCGCGGCGCAGACAGCCCAGAGCAGCGCTCAGAATGCCCAAGCGGCGGCCGACAAGGCCCTTGCCGCAACGGCCGAGCACAGCCAGCAGATGGCGGAATTGCAGGCCAAACACCGTCGCGGCGAACGCGACTGAACTCTGTCCCCCCGGGGATCCCTGCCTCTCCCCCCGACAGTGGGATCCCTAACTTGGCGGCCTGACGCAAGTCAGGCCGCCATTTTTTTGGGCCGGCTGTTTTTCGCGCGGATATCGGCGCGGCGCCGTGTTGATGTGAATTTTCCCGAAACAATTCCTTCCGCCGCGGACTGAGCCCTTGGGTTCACCGCTGCAAAGACAAGGCGGAAAAACCAGATACCGGTGAGGCTGAACACGGTCCAAGACGGCTTACGCCTTGTACTGCTCAGTCCCACCGGTACCAGTGTATCGAAGGATCTGGCCCTTACCATGCTTCGTGGGGCGCGAGTGGGCCGAATCGGATCTTCGTACAATTCCAATAGAGCAATAACAGCCACTGCGTCACAATTGACCTTAAGTCTAGCAATTGTTGGGGTTACGACTGCGGGCGGCGCGTGGTCTTGATCACGGAAAACGCAATCGGGCAGCTTTCATTGCGCGATCCCCGCGCTCTCAGGCAAATCAGGATGCTATGCACGGCCGGCTGATTTGTTTCGCAAGTGGTCGCGGCACCGCTTATGCAGGTTTCGCGATTGTGCGTGGTTGGCCGGCCTTGCGCGCTCATGACGGCATAAGATGCAAGGCCCAGGATACCGCCGGAAAGAAGGCCGATGAAACCGAAACGCCGCATTTCGCGCGATTGAGCCATTGGTTAGAAGGCTTCTCCAACTTGAATGTAATAGGTTGCTTCCCCTTGGGCATTGACGGCGCCATCGATCCCGATATTGACGCCATATTCCCTGGAAGCGAGGAAACGCATGCCGGCTCCTCCGCTATAAAGAAGCTCATCGAACCGGTTGATCGTGGGCGCTACCGAGCCCAATCCCGCGAAGGCGACCAGGCCTATGCGCCAGAAGACATGCCACCGCAATTCTTCCTGAAGGGTGAACATGGTCTTGTCTTGATAGCGGCCCACGGCATAGCCGCGAAGGTCATTTTGCGAACCGAACAGGCATAGATCGAAGATCGGGACCTTGCCTCCTTCCCCGCAGAAGGAGCCGTGAGATGCCAGCACCAGATCATCCACCAGCGTGTCATAGCGGTTTATCAATAGTGTTCCGCGCAGATAGGATTGGCGGCTGATGAAATCGTTCAATCCTCCCTCGAGGCCGGCTTGAATCAGGTATCCGTTGCCGGGCGAATAATCCTTGTCGCGGGTGTCATAGGTGGCGGTCGGTCCAAGGGTGGTGACATTGTTCTGAAGATTTGCCAGGGGACCGTCATTGCCCACCAGCTCACCCGCCAGTTCGGGAATATCGAACTTGGATTTTACCGTCAGATAACGCAGCCGGCCGCCCACATAGAGATCCGGCGCGACGCGGGCCTCTAAGGCGGCCTGGAACAGCGCCCCGCTCTGGTTGAGAAAGACATGCCGCGTGTTTCCGGCATTGGTGGCGCGCGTTCCATAAAAATCGTAGTTGATGTGTGCATAGCCCGCCACGGCGCGCGAACGATAGCGGTCGTCATCGAATGCGATATCTCCCAGAGCGGCCGCGCCCCAACTGCCATTGCTGGTGAAAAATGCCCCTGTGCCAATAAAGGACGATTTTGAATCCCTGTCGCTTTTAAAGAACATTGCCGTCGCCAACCCAAGCCCTGACCCCAATGTCGGGTTGGAGATGGGAATCGGCACAACTAAGTAACTCTGGTTGTTGAAAAATCCATCATAGCTGTCGTCATTTCCGTCAGCGGCGGCCGCTTCTCGCGATAGCGAAGTGGGAGGATCAGCGGCCGCAGTAGCGGGTACCAACGAACACACAGCTACCGCTGGTAGTGCGACGATCCACATATGCATCTAGATCCTCGCCAGAAAGCAGAATGGTGCTCCCGAGACTGCTTCATGAGAGGGTCATATCGGCTTCAAGGCTATGGGATCAAAGGCCAATGGAACATGTTCCTTGTCATGGCCACTATCGCATTAATGTGACTGATATCCTTGGGCATTCGTGTGCGGATGATATCGGGATAGAATAGCCGAGTGTGAATGCGTACTGGGAAATTAGGAAATGACGATCTGTCAAAACGTCCTCCCTTTTCAGTCCGTACACGGAACCGTATGACGAAGTATAGTCGTGATGTATAAGAGGCAATAACTCTGCTTGTCTCATGCATGGGGCTGAGCCCAAGAAGGAGGTGCCGGCGAGGCATAAGGGCTGATGATGCTTGGGGCGATCTTGAACAGCGAAATAGAACTCCGGCAGCGCGTCGAGTCAGCGCTCGATGGAAAGCAACCTCCGCAGGCCGGGGAAAACCTAGACAATCGGCACATGAACGCATCTGCGGCCGCCCGGCGTCACGGCAGAACCATGCTGGCGGGGTCCACCTGGATCGCCGCCGCTTTGTCGCTGATCATCTGTCTGGCGGCCGCCGTCATCGCGCTTCATGCGCTTGACGTCAGCGAGGCCCGGGTTTTTCAGTTCGTGGACCGTCATCGCCTGCCGCTGGCAATCCTGATATTCGGATCGCAGGCAATTCTCCTCCTGACGGTAGTCGTCCGTGGCGGCCATAGCCAAAAGCTCGAGGAGCTCTTGTCGGAGACGCAAGGTCAAATAACCCACGCTATTGGAGCGGCGGAGGTGGGACTATGGCGGTGGAATGCAAAAACCAAACTGCTTTGGCTCACCGATCGGACCCGGGAGATCTTACGGCTCGCGCCGGCGACGCTCTACGACCCGACTCGCATAGCGAGCATGATACATCCGGAGGATTTGCCCAGGCTGCGGGACGCCCTTCTGGCGGGTGGAAAGTCCGGCGCGCCATTCGATGTGGAGGTCCGGCTGGCGGTCAAGGAAGGCGAACCCGCGCGCTGGCTGCGATGCCGGGGCCGTTCGCAAACCGATGGCCAAGGCAACATTACCCGTATTGACGGAACAGTGATCGACATCAGCGACCGCATAGCGATGCAAACGGAAATCGATCGCCAGCGGCAATCCCTCATTCATCTTTCACGCGTCGGCACGATCGGCAAACTCTCCAACGCCCTGGCGCATGAAATCAATCAACCCCTGACGGCGATCATGAGCAATGCCCATGCGATTGATCGCATGCTTGACCAAAAGCCGATTAACGTTGCGGAGATGCGCAACGCCATTTCCGATATCATAGAGGACGACACAAGGGTGAATGCCGTCATCACCCACCTGCGCGCGTTGCTGAAAAAAGACAGCGCCGATTTCGGCCGGGTGGATATGACGTTCCTGATCCACAAGGTCATCGGACTCGTGCGCAAGGAACTGGCGCTTCGCCGGGTAAAGCCGATCATCGCGGTTGCTCCCGACTCCCCGATGGTGTGGGGTGACGAGATCCAGCTTCAGCAGCTGCTGCTCAACCTCATCATGAATGCGCTCGAAGCCATCGAATCAAACGGAAATGGCGGCGGCTCGCTGACAATTACGGCCTATGGCACGCATGGGACCGGCGGAACCTATCACCTTTGCATTTCCGACACCGGGGGCGGATTCAAGCCCGGCGGTGCCGAAAGAATATTCGAGCCGTATTTTTCCACCAAGGCACAGGGCCTCGGTCTCGGCCTCTCCATCAGCGCCGCCATCGTCGATGCCCATAAGGGCGCCATCGCGGCGGAGAACAATAATGAAGGCGGAGCGAGCTTCCATATCACGCTGCCTATGGCCAGCCAGACAACCTCATGACACAGCCAGCCCGCGTATATGTTGTTGACGACGACCATCATGTCCTGACTGCTTTCAAACGCCTGCTTGAGGCTGCCGGCTATGATGTCGTGACCAGCACGTCTCCAAACGAGTTTTTCGACCGCCATGATCAGGCGCGTCCCGGCTGCGTGCTCCTGGATATCGGCATGAGTGAGCTTAACGGCCTTGAGACGCAGCAAAAAATGCTGGAATTGGGCGTGGTGCGGCCGATCATTTTCGTGACCGGCTTCGATGATGCACGCACCAGCGTCGAGGCGATGAAGAGCGGCGCCTATGACTATCTCGTCAAGCCGATTTCGGACAGCGTCCTGCTGACAACGGTTGAGGCCGCCATCTCATCCGACCTCAAGGCGTTCCGCGAGCGCGAAGACATCGAGAAGCTGGCCAGACGGTGGCGAAGTTTGACGCTGCGCGAGCGGGAGGTCATGTTGCATGTGGTGCGAGGCCGCCTGAACAAGCAGATAGCGGGCGATCTCAACATCGTGGAGAAAACCGTGAAGGTCCATCGCGCGCGCGTGATGGAAAAAATGGGCGTGCGCTCGGTAGCGGGCCTGGTGCATATCGCCGAAAGACTGGAACGGTCCGGCTGCAGGGAATTCGTCACGACCGACCACCGGTAGTTTTCGAAGCCCGCGGCGACCGCGACGGTGTGGACCCCTTCATTCCCCGCACGGCCCTCGCCCGGAATCGCAATATCCGCAGTAGGACCAAGGACCAATAGAGCCGCGCGCGCGCCGGGACAATAGTGTGGGCCCGGCGGCCTAAGCAGGCGCGCCATGATCGGTTTTGGGACTTAGCGCGGATGGGCGTCGAATTTTGCATCTGGGTTTGGCGCATGCGCCGCCTGAAGCGGCAGCAGGAACGCCTCCAACCGGCGAAAGCGAAATCGCCGGCGGCGGAAATGCTCGGCACGCCCCAAAAATCGAGCGCGAATGGGGACCCACAGCTCGTCCAATAACGGCCCGGGCGCTGCGCGGCGTTCATCCCTATGGGTGAAAAGTCCCGCATGGGACGGCGTGTGGATGCTCAGCGGGCTGTGGCTGACGCCCTTGGCCTTGGTGCTGGCCAATGGCCAGGCCGATGGCAAATCGGGCTCTCTGGATACCCTGTATTTTGTGATCACGGGCCTGTTCTGGATCGGTCATCGCTTGGGAAGCGCTTGGCTGGCCTATGCGACCGAGGCCTACCGGCCGCTGCTGCGGGGGGCGCCGGTTCGCTTTCTGGTCCTGCCCCTGCTGGTCACCTTGGCTTGTTTTGCGGTCTTCCTGCCCGCCGACGCCGCCATGCCCTTCACGCGCATGCAACGCTTTATCGCCCTGGCGATCCTGGATTATGCGGCCTCGACCTATCATTTCGGCGCGCAGCATTTTGGCGCACTTTCCCTCTATAGGGCGCGTGCCGGCCAGGCGGGCGATCCCGGCGCCCGGCGGCGGGACCGGCTTTTTGCGCTCGGCATTGGCGGCGCGCTGGTTTTTCTGGCGGACGCGCTTGCCGGCGGGATCGCCTATCAAAAACTGTGGCTTGATCGCTGGATAGTGCCCTGGGCAACCCCGGCTTTTGAGGTGATCCGCATCGCGGCATTGTTATTTCTGGTTGCCGCGACGGCGGCCATGTTGCTCGCCGAGATGCGCGCCCCGCGTCCGTCTCTGCCACGCATTTTGTACATTTCGGGCCTGGCCATGATGGTCGCCATCGCCTTGCAGCCACGCAGCCTTTTTCTTTTTCTGGTGATCTGGTCTTCGCAGCACTGGGTCCTGGCTTCGGGTTTGGTTTCGCGGGTTCCCTGTCTGGAACCAGGTGCCGCGCGCGGCCATGCCAGGCGCATCCTTCATGCGGTGAATTCCCGCTGGTGGATGTTGATGCTGGTCGTGATGCTGGCATCGCTTCTTCTGCTTCCCCTGTTCGAGGTGGAGGCGAACTGGCCCGATACTGTTCCTTACTATGGTGACCGCCTCTTCGGGCAATTCGCCGCCGGCTTGCGGACGTCTTCATTCGTTCCCGCTCTGCTGGCATTGGGCTTTGCCAGCGGCTTCGTTCACTATCTGCTCGATCGCAGTGTCTTTCGTCTCTCGGACTCCAGGGTCCGCGCGGCGGCGGCGGGTTTGTTGGCGGCTTGAACTTTGCGAATTTCTTCCCTCGCTAGGTCCTTTGTCCAATGGCCAGCCGTGACACCCGCCGCCAAAATCTTGCCGTACGATTTTGAGGCTGCGCCATGGAAAGAAATGGTATTCCGCGCCTATTTCTTATTTTCTTTTTGGCGGGCGCCTTTTTCGGTATTTTTCTTTTTCCCGCCCTAGGCCAAACGCCGGCTCCCACTCCCGCCGCGGTGACAACATATGCGCCCGGGGAAATGGAGGCGCTGGCCGCGCCGATCGCGCTCTATCCCGACCAGTTGCTGGCGAAAGTCATGATCGCGTCCACCTATCCCATGGAAGTGGTGGAGGCGGCGCGCTGGCGCCAACAGAACAAGGGCCTCAGCGGAGCCGCGCTGGAGAGCGCACTGGCCGGCCAAACGTGGGATGACAGCGTCAAGGAGCTCACCTACACGCCCGAGGTGCTCGACATGATGGACAAGCAGATTGCCTGGGCGCAAAAGCTGGGCGACGCGGTTCTGACCGACCAAGCCGGAATGCTCAAGGCGGTTCAGCGCTTGCGCGCCAAGGCACAAGCAAACGGCAAGCTGACGGATACCCCGCAACAGAAAGTCGTCACCGAGAACCAGACCATCATCATCCAGCCGGCCGAACCCGAAAAGGTCTATGTCCCCTACTATGACTCCTCGTCCATCTACGGCCCTTGGGACTATGGCTATCCGGCTTACTACTGGCCTCCGCCTTACGGCTATGGCTACGGCGCCGGACTGGGCTTTGTCACCGGCGCGATCATCGGCGCCGCCTTCTGGAACAACAACTGCAACTGGGGCGGCGGCAACCTGCAAGTGAACAATTTCAACAACTTCAACAACATCAACAATATCCGCGGCGGCCAGAACTGGCAGCATAATGCCAACCACCGGCGTGGCGCCGCCTATGGCAACCAGGGACTGCGCGACCGCTATGGCCGCGGGACGCAGGCGGGCGCGAACGGACGGCGCGATTTTCGCGGCTTTGACAATGGCTTGGGCAATCGCGGCGGGCTTGGCGACCGTGGCGGCTTGGCCAACAATGGTGGTTTAGGCGGCCGCGATGGAATCGGCGGCAACAATGGGCTTGGCAATCGCGGCGGTCTAGGCGGCGCAGGCGGCTTGGGGAATAGCGGCCTTGGAAGCCGCGGCGGCATCTCCAACACCGGCTTCGACCGCGGTGGTTTTGGCGGCATCGGAAATGGCGGCCAGACGAGGTCCTTCAGCAGCCGCGGCAGTTCTTCGCTTGGCAGCGCCCGCTCTTCCGGCTTCCGCAGCAGCGGCGGCGGTGGTTTCCGTGGCGGCGGCGGTGGCGGTTTCCGCGGCGGCGGCGGCGGCCGTGGCGGCGGCGGCAGAAGGCGATAACTTTCGGAGATCCTGACATGAACGGTTTGCGCCACCTTCTTCTTTCAACGGCCTTGGCGATGGGCCTGGGCGCCGGCGCGGCGATGGCTCAAGCGGCATCAGGCACGGTTTTCGCGTCCGCAACTGATGGCGTCGCGCAGTTTGTCGCCGCCGCCCGGGCGAAAGACACGGCGGCGCTGGACAAAATATTGGGCCCCGACGGCAAGGATATTCTGCATTCCGGCGACAATCAGGCCGACCAGAACGCCTTGGCAAATTTCGTGACGGCTTATGATGTCCGCCACAAGCTTTCCCAAGACGCCGGACGCGCCACGCTCAGCGTCGGTACCGATGACTGGCCGCTACCCGTCCCCCTGGTGAAAGAAGCAAATGGCTGGCACTTCGACACCGCGGCCGGACGTTCGGAGCTTCTGGCGCGCCGGGTCGGGCGAAATGAACTCTCCACCATTGAAGCTTGCAAAGCCTTCGTGGACGCCCAGCGCGAATATGCCTCGGTCGATCACGGCGATGGGGTGCTGGATTACGCCCAGCGCTTTATCAGCACGCCCGGCAAGCAGGATGGGCTTTACTGGCCCGCCAAGCCGGGCGAGGCCGAAAGCCCTTTGGGTCCACTGTTCGTCAAGGCACAGGCGGCCGGCTATACCCCCGGCAAGAGCGGCGCGCCACAACCCTATAACGGCTATTACTTCCGCATCCTCACCGGCCAGGGCTCGGCCGCGAGTGGCGGCGCCTACAGCTATCTCGCCCATGGCAAGCTGATGGGTGGCTTCGCGCTGATCGCCTATCCGGCAAGCTACGGGGTTTCCGGCGTGATGACTTTCATCGTCAATCAGGATGGCCAAGTCTTCCAGAAGGATATGGGCCCGGCCACGGCGAGCGCCGCGGCGCAAATCAAGACATTTGATCCGGGACCGGGCTGGCAAAAAGCTTGATCATCTTCATGGCCGGATAGAGGCCCCAGCCGGTGGCGCCCAAAACGGCGCCACCGGCACATGCGCAACGGAAGACTATCTGCTTGCAGACTGTCTCGGCGTCGCCCTGGCTTCGTCCAGCCGCGCATTGGCCTGATTGACGGCGCCTTTGACGCAGTCGACGCTATCCATGGGGACATACATGGCCGGCGGGTAACGGCGATCCAACTCTCTGCAGTTTTCGATCGCGGCATGCCTGATCCGGTGTCTCATCATATCGACATCGTTTTGCTTGGACAGATCGAGATCGGCATAGCTGACGCTGGACTCCACGCTGATCCGCTCTATCGGCATCTGCCCGGCCATGGCGCGGTTCAACTTTTCCAGGCGAATTGTATAGGGCGCGGCGACCGTCACCTGTTCCTCTTCTGCGGACCTTTCGGCAGCCAAAACCGGGCCGATGCCGGCAGTGCCCAAACCCACAATGAAAAACGCTCCATAAAGTCCGTACAGATGCCTTGTCATGGTGACCTCCATGTTGAACTTCAATCCTGTCAAGCGAGGTTTCCGCCGCCCGACAGATTTGGAACGTCAGGGCATGCAATTGTGTCCGGTAGAGCGATTAGGCTTTGGTCTCACGCGCGCTGATGGAATTTTGCCCGCACCATCACCTGCCGTGATCTCCGAGCGACGGCTTGTGCGATTTGAGGTGGCGGATCAAGCGGCGTTTCTTGCGGTGCGGACCGTCCTGACGGGCTTCCAGCAGGGCCCAGACGAACGCCACACCCACTATTGCCACGGCCGCCAACAGGCAGAGGACCGTGATCAAATTGAAAGAGATCATCGCCAAACCTCCGGCGGCAATGCTCCCACGCCAAATGCGGCGTCATCCTAGCGCGCGTGCGGGTTCCGGAGGCTTGGACCAAATCCCAATTGCATTCAGGCAGGCCGGAATCCGCCGGGATTTCCCGGGCCGGCCTTCAATATGTGAAGCGCACCCCTATGCGGAACTGCCGCCCCAGCCCGTCGTAAACCTGGAGATTGTAATTTTGCGCGCCCGAATTGCCGCCCAGGCTGTTGGGAATATTGGGCGGCGGCGTATCGAACAGGTTGTCGACCGCACCATAGAGGCTGATATCGTCATTCCAGCGATACGACACCCGCCCATCCAGATAGGCGATCGCCGGCACACCGTTATTGTCGACATTCACGCCTTCCACCCAGGTGTTGACCAAGCGCGCCGAACCGATAAAGCGGCCCTGTAAAGTCCCGGTCCAGGCGCCTTCGCTGTAGGTCGCCGCCAGGGTCGAGCGGAATTTCGGGCCCGCGATGATGGGCGAATCCAACCCCACCGAACCGGCGCCATCCAGCGTCACGCCCAGCCGGGTGATGGTCCGTTCGTCGTTATAGTTGCCCAGCAGCCGCCAATCGAGCGTTCCTCCGAACAAATCCATGTGGTAGTCGGCTTGGAAGTCCAGGCCCGAGGTGGTCTCCGACGCCACATTCAACGGCGCGCCGATCACCAGGTTCAAGGCGCCATCGGTGGCGGTGGCGAACTTGCCGACATCGTTGCGGACCACGCCATTGCCATCCACTTCCGAGGTGGCGATCGCCCCGCCCGTCGCGCCGTGACCGAAGAAGATGTTGCTGCAGGACTGGGCGGATCCGGCGGTGCAAAGCTGAATGACCTGCAAGGTGTTGGCGATGAAGATCGCACTCTTAATGTTGATCGAATACCAGTCCAGCGACACCCGCAAGCCGTCAATCCAGTGCGGCGTCAAGACGATGCCGCCCGAAATCGTGGTGGCGTTTTCCGGCACCAGATTGGGATTGCCCTGGACCGTGGCGGTGATGGTGGTCTGGGCGTTGCCATTGTGGGGATCGGGCGCCGAAGGCACATTGAACTGCGGCGGCTGGCTGGTGAACAATTCCGAGATGAACGGGGCGCGGATATCGTCCGACCAGCTGGCGCGCAGGCGGATATCGTCATTGACCTGGCTGGTCAGGCCCAGCTTCCAGGTCTGGACCGTGCCGCTGGTGGAATAGCCGGTGACGCGGCCGGCGGCATTGAAGTCAAGCGACTGGACGATGTTGTCCTTGAGCAGCGGGGCGTTGATTTCCAGGAACCCTTCCTCGACATGATAGTGGCCGGAAAACTGCGCGAAGTTGCCGCCGCCCCAGCCGGGAATGGCGCCGATCTGCAATGGATCGCGCCTGTCGGTCTGTTGTTCCAGGCGGTATTCTGCGCCCAGCGCCACCGCGACCTGTCCGGCCGGCAGGCCCCAAGGCAGCACGCCCTGGAGCGAACCCGCGAACACCGTCTGCTGCATGATGAACCAGGCCTGGTCGGCGATGCCGGGCTTGGTGCGTCCCGGCGAGACATAATTGATCGCGGCCTGCGAGGCGACATTGGTGCCGAATATGTTCAACGGTACGCAGACGGGAAACAGTCCGCCCGCGGACATTTTGGGCTGGCCGCCCGGCGCCGCCGGCGGGATCACGCCCCAGGAGGTCGAGGTCAGACTGGACCTGCAGGCGATGGAACCGACCTGCGGCACCGGCGCGCCCGCCCCGATCAACGCGGCCGCGGCGGCCGGCGTGACCGAGTCCGGCCCGGCGGCTTGCACGAATACGGCATCGGTAGCGTTGTTGTAGTTCTGGGTCACGGTGTTGTTGATCAGCTTCATGCGCTCACGCACCTGGCTGTGCTGCGCATAGGCGTTCCAGGACCAGTCGCCGAATGTCCCCTCTAGGGTAAAGACGCCGCGGGTGAGTTGGCGCTGGGTTTCGGTCACCGCCTCGCCCAGGCTCTGTTGCAGGGCGCGAAAATCGGGAATGAACGTCTTTTCGTCGGTGATATTGACCACATTGGTGCTGGAGAGCGTGAAGCTGGGGATGCCGCCGGCCACCATCTGCGCCGCAATGCTGGGCGGCAGGAAGGCATTGTCCGGCTTGATGGTCACATTGGTGACGCGCGGATTGTCGATCTTGCCGTAGTTGGAGCCGAAATTGAGCTGGACCGAGGCCTTGATGTCATCGGTCAGCTTGTAGCTCGCATATCCGAACAGGGTGGTGTTGTGATAGGGAACGGCGGCGACATAATACTGGTTGTTGGCGCTGAAATTGGTCGCCGAGCAGTTGTAGCAATTGCTGGCAAAGGTGGTTCCGAAGGCAAAAGGCATCATCGTCCCATTGGGACCGAATTGCAGGCCTTTCAGCGCATTGGCGGAGGCAAGCGCGGTGATGCCGTTGACACCCACGGTTCCGGCACCGGGGGCACTGGCGGTGATCAGGCCGCCTTGGGTGAAGGCGGAATTGCCGTCGATATAGGTCCGCACGCACATCGGGCTGGCCGCCGTGCCGCCGCCGCAGGACCCCGCCCCCGCCGTGGCGGGAAACAAAGCCTGCGGCTTCCACCAATCGCGCTGGCTGATAAAGACCGCATCCGCGCTCATGGTGTGCTGGCCGCTTAAAATGAGATGGCCACGGTCGCCCAAAAAGCCGGTGCCGACGGAAAGCTCGGCCTTATAGACCCGGTGATCGTCCTTGTAGCTGTCGCCGAATTCGACATTGCCCTTGAAGCCCTCGAAATTCTTGTTCAGGACCAGGTTGACCACGCCGGCAACGGCATCCGATCCCCAGGCCGCCGAAGCGCCGCCCGTCACCACATCCACCCGCTCGATCAGGCTTGCAGGTATGGTGCTGAGGTCCACGCCGCCGCCACCGCCGCTGCCGATGGCGCCGCCGCCGCCGCCCGCCGACCCATTGGACGGGTTGGACGTCACCACGCGCTGATTGTCGAACAATACCAGGGTGCGCGCCGTACCCAGGCTGCGCAGGCTCACGGTATCCAGAACGGCATCGCCGGGGCCGGAATTGGCGTTGCGCGCCGCATTGTTGGGGGAATCGGAAATGCCCACCGCCGGAATCTCGCGCAGAGTATCGCCGATCCCGATCTTGGCGTCGCGGGCAATGGTGGCCGCGTCGATCACGGTGACGGGGGTCGGCGCCTCATAGCCCGCGATCGAGATGCGGGAAGCCGAAACCACCACCTGCTCGGCGCCGCCAAGCCCGCCTTGTTCCTGCGCCGGCGACGGGCCGGCGGACGGGTCGGCCGCGGAATGCTGCTCACGCCGTATCATCAAGGCGCCGGATGCCGAGCGCTCGGCGATCAGCCCCGTGCCGGCCAAAAGTTGGGACAGAGCCGCGGCCTGGCTGTAGGCGCCATGCAGCGGTTTTCCGGTGTAACCCGCCACCAGGTCATTGGTGAAGATGATCTGCTGGCCGGACACGCGTGCATAATCGCGCAACGAGGCCGACAAGGATTGCTGGGGAATATCAAAGACGTAGGTCTGTTCCTGCGCTTGCGCCGAACTGGCTGCGGCGCCGATATACAGTCCGGCGGCGGAAGCCGTGACAAACATGAGCGCGCGCAAGGAAAATTTCCGGACCATGTGATCTCCCCGTGATCGGCGCCTTTGCCCCGTGCAAGCCGCCGTTGATAGAGATGACGCCGGTTCCGGAAAAACCCTCCAACACTTTGGGAGGAAAATCTCAACTCTTGGCTTGTCCCTGAAGCATGATCTCGCCGGAGCTATTCTGGATCGCGCGTATCGGCAGATAATGGGTGACGATATCGACGAAGCCGCCAAGGTCGCCCGCGTTCAGCACCCCGCTGATGCGCATGGCCGCCACCCGGGGATCGTCTATGACCACTTGCGTGCTGGTATAGCGGTTCACGCGGGCGACCACGGACGATAGTTCTTCATTATCGAACAGGATCTGGCCATTGGTCCAAGCGGTGACCCGCGGAATATTGGCGACTTCGATGGCCGGCGGCACCGCAGGAAGGGCTGCAAGTTGCTGCCCTGCTTTTAATTCCACCATGCTGGGCCATTGCGGTTTGAAGATCGGCATGGCGACATGGCGGTCCTCGTCCACCACCACCACATGCCCCTCGATCAGGGTGACCAGAACCTTTTGATTCACCATGTCGATATTGAAGGCCGTGCCGGTGGCGATCACCTTCTGGCTCCCGGCAACCACCGAAAAGGGCCGTTCGACGTCATGGGCGACGTCGAAGCGCGCCTGGCCCTGGAGCAAATGAAGCTGGCGCGCGATCTTGGTATAGCGCACCGTGACTTCGCTATTGGCATCCAGCGAGATCTTGGACCCATCGGCGAGAATGATGACCCGGCGCTCGCCCTGCACGGTCTTGTAATCGTCCGGGCGCTGGGACCATAGATATCCGCCGGCTCCCGCCAGTCCCAGCAGCAGCACCGCGGCCGCCGGAACCAAAATGCGCCGCCACAGGGGGCTGGTTTTGCGCGCCGTAACGCGCTTGGCATGGCCGAGAGCGGCTTGGCGCGCCGCGATCAACTCAGGCTCATGGGCCTGCTCCCCCAGATAAGCCCAGATATGATTGAGCCGCGCCCAGGCCGCCGCATTCAGCGGGTCGTTACACCAGGCCTCGAATTCCAGCGTGCTTTGCGCCTCGACCTCGGCCAGGCGCACGCGCCACATTGCAGCCTCGTTCAGCCGCATTTCCGCTTGTGTTTCGGGTTGGTCCGGGCCGGTCATGGCGCCCTGGGCCCAAACCGCCGCGCCAGATGCACCATGGCCGCCATCACCTGCTTTTCCACGGTCGAAAGGCCAATCCCATACAAAGCCGCTATGTCTTTTTGCTTCATGCCTTCAAGCCGGAATAGAATGAATATGCTTTTGGTCCGCTCGCCCAATTCTCCCAAACTGTCCAGCACCTGGGACAGGCTTTCCCTTCCTATCAAGACGCGTTCGGGGCCCCGATCCTCCGTCAATTCCAGCGCGATCTCATCGACAGCCACGATTTGGAGCGAAGACTCCGGTTTCCGGCGGCGGCGCGCGGAGCGTGCCCGGTCGCGCAACAGGTTGCTGGCCACCCGGAAGACAAAGGCATTGGCCTCATCCGCGCGCTCGAATGACGACGAGCCAATCAGCCGGGCGAAGGTCTCCTGGGTGAGGTCCTCCGCTTCGCACCGGTTTCCCGTTCGCCGCAGGAAATAGGACATCAGCGCGGTACGAAACCGCGTATCCAGTTCCTGCTTAAGCGCGCCCGTTTCACGGGTCGTTTCGCTTATCGCCACGCCAGTCCCCCTTGTCCTTACTATGACGGAGGCACGGCGTGGGCGTGCGGATTTTATTTCGGAGGATCGGCGCGGCTGCGACGTCTTGTGGGGCGGCGCGACGGCTGTTTGGAATTTTCACAACAACAGGCGGGCATGATGTTCAAAAATTGGAATGATCGATGACAGATTTGGCATCGTTCGCGCCGGCAGCATTCGCGGGAATAAACAGAACGGCTGCGAACGCCGCGCGATGTCCGGCGCTCATATCCTTCTGTCCCATCTGGTGAGATGCGCGCGGACTTATGCGCCGCCCAATTCCAGACGAACCTTGTTCCGCCTCCGCAAGCCGATCTTGACCCGCACGCGCGCAACGGCGGCCCAGCGAAGCCGGCTATCGGCAGGCGGTCGCGCACATCGCAATGCCCCGCATGCCGCAGCGCGCCCGTCTCCGGCCCGCAGGGGCCTTTGTGATCGATCTGGCGGGACGCGGGACAGCAGCAATAATCGCTCGGCCAGTCCGCGTTTTTCCAAAAAAAAAGGCACCCCGCTTTCGCGGGGTGCCTAGCGCCCGGCCGGGGGGGCCAGACGTGGTGATCTAGTAACGCGCCTCCAGCCGCACGCCCATCATGCGCGCCAGCGACACCGAGCCTTGGGCGAAGGTGCCCGCCGGGATCGGGCCGACGCGGCCGATCGAAGCCGCCGCGGTGGCATCCATGGCGCCGACGGGACCGGCGCTGGTGATATGCCAATTGTTTTCCAGATTGCGGACATAGAACTTCACGTCCCAGCGATTGTTCGGCTCGCTATAGGTGAGGTTCAGGTCCGACTGTTCCCAGCCTTTCTGTTTGGTGCTGTTGAACTGATGGAAGTCGAGTTGTTCGGTTGACTGATAGTGGGTGTGAACATAGGCCGTCAGGCTGGAACCGTCGCTGAAATCAAACACATGCTGCAGCCCGATATTGAACTCCCATGGCGGCGACATGATCATTTGACCGCCATTGAAGTTCTTCCGCCCGGTCGTGGTGTCGGTGGAGTTGTGCGGGAAGACGAAGGTGTCGTAATGCGCGTCAAGATAGGCTGCGTCGAAGGTGATCTTGTCATTCGCCGTCGGGGCCCAGACCGTCTGCAGTTCGGCGCCCTGGGGTGAGGCTTTCTGCGCGTTGAAGGTCTGGGTGACGAAGTACAGCGGGCCGCAGGCGATGGGATCGTTGCACAGATAGGTGACCTGGAACCCGGTATAGAGGTAGCGGAAGAGCGAGACATTGACTTGCAGCGTGTTGTCGAAGAACCGGCTCTTGGCGCCGACTTCCCAGGACTGGACATTTTCCGGACCATAGGAGTTGCCACCTGGCTGGGTCGGCACACCGTCGAAATAGCCGCCCTGCTTGAAGCCGGTCGACAGGCTGCCATAGACCATGATGCTGTCGGTCAGGTCATAGTCGATGCCCAGATGGTAGGTGGCCTTTTCCCAGCCCTGGTGGGCAATGCCGGGTGATGTCACGGTCTGAACGCCCTGTTGCGTGCAATTGATATCGGCGTCAAACGAGCACAACAGTTCCGGAAGGGTGTAGGGCAAACCGGTCTTGGGGTCGATGGCGGTGGTCTTGAAGGTGGAAGCACCGACACGCGACTTGTAGTCCCAATTGTAACGCCCGCCCACGGTAAGCCGCAGACTGTCGAAGATCGAATAGGTCGCCTGGCCGTAAATGGCATGCGACGTATCCAGGACGGGATCGAAATTGAAGCCCAAGGCGGAGCAGGCGCACTCTTTTTCCTGCTGCTCGGTGAAATAGTAGATGCCGCCCTGATAGGTCAGCGGCCCCACATCACCGGCCAGGCGCAGTTCCTGGCTGACCTGCCCTACATGCTGCATCGAATACAGGAAGAAGGGACCATTGGTCGGCGGAAAGCCCTGGAGATTGCTGTTCGTGTTCTGCGCCTGATAGTTATCGTAGGAGCCGATATAGCTGATGGTGCCGATCGCGGTCCTGTAATCGACATGCAGGCCGATATTGTAGTCGAGATTGTCCTCGGCACTGAGCGCGTAGAGGGGCGCCGCGTGAACGTTGCAGAACTGCGTGCAGACCGGCAGCACCACATTGTTGCCCGGCGAGGTCGAGCCGCGGATCAGCGAATAGTTGCCGGTGAACAGGACGGTGAGATCATCGTTGGGCTCCCACAGCACATGCAGGCGGCCGTTGAAATTGTCCTGCATGCTCGATCCCGGAATCGTGCCCGCCGTGGAATTCAGGCAGGTCACATGGCAGCTGGGTATGCTGTAGTTCAGCCAGGAGCCCGGCGTGCCGCGGTCGGTGGCAAAGAAGGGATCGGGCGGGCTTGAGTCGTAATAGGCCTCGTGGGTGTTCGCCATGAAGGCCATGCGCACCGCGATCGTGTCGGTGATGGGGATGTTGGCGACGAACTGGCCGGTCAGGGCCGCATAATTGCCCAGATCCAGCGCGGCGTTGGCGCTGAATTCACCCAGCACCGGCTTGTTGGAGGTGATATTGATCACGCCCGAGGTCGCGTTGCGGCCGTATAGCGTGCCTTGCGGGCCCAGCAGCACTTCGACGCGCTGGACATCGAGAAAGGCGCCGCCGACCTGTTGCGGACGGCCCTGATAGACGCCGTCGAAGTTGACCGCCACCGCCGGGTCGCCGGCTTCGCTGTTGTTGGTGGAGACCACGCCGCGCACCGCAATCTGCGCCGCGCCGTCGCCATTGTCGACGATCTGGATATTGGGCACGTTGTATTGCAGGAAATTGGCGTTCTGGGTGCCGCCGACATTGAGATCGGCCGCCGTGACAACCGACATTGCAATCGGGGTTTTCTGTTCGTTGGTTTCAACGCGGCTGGCGGTGACGGTAACCGTTTCCAGGCCGCTGGCCGGCGTGGGCGAGTTTTGAGCCAGGACTACTCCGCTACGGCGCGCGGCGGTGTCGTTCGTCTCTGCGGCGGCCGTCCTGATAGGGTTTAAAGGGGAGCCTCCCTGGCTCCCGGAACCACCGGCGGCTTTCTCGGTGGACGATGCCGTGATGACATAAGTGTCATCTTGTCCGACCCGGTACATGAGCCCCGAGCCGCGCAAGAGCATGGTCAATGCCTCGTCCGGGGCATAGGTACCATGAATGGCTTTTGCGGGCTTTCCAGCCGCGACGTCGGTTTTGAATACAATCTGACGGTCGCTCTGTTGCGCCAGCTGATTGAGGGCAGCGCCAAGATTCGTGGCCGTGATATTGAAACTGACCTGCCTGTCCGGCTGGGCGTAAGCGGCGCCGGCCAACATGGCGGGCACACATGACGTTGTCGCCAGCCAAATCACTAGCGAATGCGCGGAAAACTTCATTCAATCCCCTCCCCGTTATTATTGGAAGCTACGACACTTCCCTAAACGGTAAGACGGGCGATTTCATAAAATCTGCATTGGGCGATCAATTTTTTGTCGCCGATGCGCCACCCTACAAAAATTTCAGGGCGACGACTTCGAGGCGATGGTGATGGCCCCGTCAGGCTGATATTCGATGGCGACGGGATAGACCTGCGCAATCGCGCGCGCGAATTCCGCCGGCTGACCCGCGCGGAACACGCCATTTATCCGAAGAGTCGCAAGACCCGGCTCGGCCAGCCGGATGGGCGTTTCTGTATACCGATTGGATTCTTCGACCGCGTCCGACAGACCGGTGTCCAGAAATACCAGCTTTCCCTCGGTCCAGCTGGTGACCCGATCGACATTGGCCCTGGTCACGACCGGCTCGCCCGCGCTTGCGACCAACCGCTGGCCGGCCGACAGTTCCAGGTTTCGCCGCTCGGCCCGGCTGCTGGCAAGCGCCGGTTGATCAACGATCACATGTCCCTCCACCATCGTCACCTCGACCCTGGAATTTCCGAGGCGGACGTCAAATGCCGTACCGGTGGCGACAATGCGCCTGTCGCCGGCATAGACGACAAATGGCCGTTTCTGTCCCTTTGCGACTTCGAAAAGCGCTTGCCCTCGCAGCAAAATAATTTTCCGTTCCAACGCCGAATAGGCGACTTGCGCGGAGCTGTTGGTATTGAGGGTGAGGACGCTGCCATCGCGCAAGGTCACGGTCGATCGCTGGCCGATGGTGGTGAAGAAATTCCCCCGCTCCGGCGCGGAATCCTGGGCGGCTGCAACCACCGCTGGGCGATGATCCCGCAGCCCCATGAAGCCGGCCGCGGATGCGAGAAGCACCAGCAGGCTTGCGGCGATGGCGAGGGCAATGCGGCCGGTGAAGGGCGTCTTGGCAACAGCCTGCTCCCGGAGTTTTTGGACTTCCGGCCGGCCGGCAAGCTGGTCAACACCGCCCCAAAGACGCTCAACGCGTTTGAAGGCCGATGAATTTTCCTGATCCGACAGCCAAGCCTGATATTCGCCCTTTTCCTCGGGCCCGAGCTCGCCCTTTTGCAGGCGCAGAAACCAGCGCACCGCAGCCTTATCGGGAGGTGATTGAAGGCCGCCGATCCTCATCATTGGAGTTCGTCCTTCATCTGTTCCATCAGGAAATCCAGGGCCTTGGCCATATGCTTGTCCACACTGCTCACGGATATCCCAAGTTTTCGTGCGACACTCGCATGCGGTAAACCTTCCAGCCGGCACAACACAAACACGGTGCCCGTCCTTCCCGGTAGCTTCTCTAACGCAGCACTCAACCGGTCGACAGCCTCCTTACCTAATAAGACGCGCTCGGGCGAAAAAGCCGCATCCTCTATATACTCATCATCGATCGGTTGATGGTCGGACGCCTGGTGCGAGAAACGCTGCCTCAGCCGGTCACGCAGGATGTTGGCAGCGGTCTGGAAGATGTAACCGTCTAGATTTACTATGTCTTTAAGGTCACCGCGCCGCGCGAGCCTGAGGAATACTTCCTGGACAAGATCGTCGATGTCCGCTCGCTCGATAATGCGGCGCTCAAAAAAACGCTTGAGCGGCGGCCCATAAGTCCGCGCCAAAGCATCGATGCTCGCATTCAGCGGCTGATCGTCCTGAAGCGGCTTTGCCAACGAAACCCTCTCCCCGTTCGCAGGCTGACACAAAGTGACCGGGAGCAGGAGTTGAATTTATTTCGTCATCACGCGGCAGATTCGCGCTTCTGTTGCGTCTTATGTTTTATGGCGGCCAAGCTCGCCAGCCCCGATAAGGAAAATCAAGGGCTTGGGCGCCTCGTCCTTAAGCCTGTTCCAGAATTTCCATGGCGCGGTGCGCGAAGGCAGCGGCAATGCCCGCCGCCTGGCTGGTGTCCCTGCCCGCCGCGTTGCCGGCCTTGGCCCGCGCCACGATGCCTTCAAAGATCACCGCAAAACGGAACAGGGCAAAAACCATGTGGAAGGCGCTCATCCGCAGGCCATGCCCGGCTTGCTGATAGTAAGTCTCCTCGAACGCCTGCTGCTCGGGAATGCCCAGCCGCGCCAGGTCGACGCCGCGCAGGCCGCCATAATCCTGCGGGCGTGACTGCCAGGCGATGCAGAAATGCGCCAAATCGGCCAGGGGATGACCCAGGCTGGAAAGTTCCCAGTCCAGCACCGCGCTCACCTCCAACGGCGCGCGGTTCAGCAACACATTGCCGACGCGATAATCGCCATGCGCGATGGTGGTGACGTCATCGGCCGGCATGTTGGCGCCCAGCCAGGCGATCAGCGCTTCGATATGGGAGTCGTCTCGCGTCTTGGACAGGCTCCATTGCTTGGTCCAGCGCGCCAACTGCCGGACGTAGTAACCGCCAACGCGGCCATAGTCGCCCAGCCCTATTTCGGCGAAGGGCGCATTGTGCAATCTGGCCAAGGCCAAGGCCAGCGCGCGATAGCCGTGGCCCCGCTGCTCCGGCGAGAGACCCGGCATGGCGCAGTCATGGAAGCAGCGTCCTTCCACACGCCGCATGACATAGAACGGAGTGCCGATAATGGCGCGGTCTTCGCAATAGAACAGCATCTCCGGCACCGGAAAACCGGTTTGCGCCAACGCCTTCTGGATGCGGAATTCCCGGTCGATGGCATGGGCCGAGGGCAAAAGCGCGCCGGCCGGTTGCTTGCGCAGCACCAGGCGCAGGTTGCCCAGATCGACAAAGAAAGTGGGGTTGGATTGGCCGCCCTCGACCCGCTCCAGCCGCACCGTCCCATCTGCCTGCGGCAGCGCGGCGCGCAGATAGGTCTCCAGCGGCGCGGGATCAAAGCCAAGCCCGGCTGCGTTCATGGCGCGACAGGCCAATCCCAAAATGCGTCGCCGCCGCCATCCAGCAGGCGGTTGATCACCATGCGATGCACTTCATCGGCGCCGTCGACCAGACGGGCCTGGCGCGCATAGCGATAAATCCATTCCAGCACCGTGTCCTTGGAATAGCCGCGCGCGCCATTGATCTGGATGGCGGTGTCGGCGGCCTGGTGCAAGGTGGCCGCCACCTGGATCTTGGCCAGGGAGATTTCCTTTTTGGCCATGCCGCCGCGATCCAATTCCCATGCCGCCCTCATCACCAACAGCCGGCCGGTTTCGATGCTGATGGCCGAGGCGCCGAGCTGCATCTGGATGCTTTCGCGCTGGGAAAGTTTCTGGCCGAAGGCTTCGCGATCGCCGGCATAGGCGCGCGCGATTTCCAGGCAGCGCCGCGACAGGCCCAGCCAGCGCATGCAATGGGTGAGCCGCGCCACGCCCAGCCGCATCTGGGTCACCTTCAGGCCCTGACCCTCCTGAAGCAGGATGTTCTCGGCCGGTATTTCCAGCCCGTCGAAGGAAAGTTCGCAATGCCCGCCATGTTCCTCCGGCCCCATGATCGGAATACGCCGCAGGATGCTCCAGCCGGGCTGATCCTTGTGGAACAGGAAGGCGGTCAAGCCATGGCGCGCGTCATCGCCGGTGCGCGCGATCAGGATGAAATGGCTGGCCTCGCCGGCGCCGGTGATGAACCATTTGCGGCCATGGATCACATATTTGCCGCCGCGCTTTTCGGCTCGGGTCTGGATCATACCGGGATCCGAACCGCCGCCGGGATGAGGCTCGGTCATGGCGAAAGCCGAGCGCGCTTCGCCTCGCGCGACCGGCAGCAGCCATTTTTCGATCTGGGCGGGCGTGCCGGCCTTTTCCAGCAGCATCATGTTGCCGTCATCGGGTGCGGCGGCATTGAACACCACCGGCCCGAAGATCGAGCGGTTCATCGCTTCATAGCAGACCGCCATGCCGACCCGGCCAAGACCCGCCCCCCCATGCTCGGGCTTCAGTTGCAGGCACCATAGTCCTTCAGCCTTGGCCTTGGCGCGCAAACCCGCCAACAGGTCGAGGCGGATATTCTCATGCGCGTCGAAGCTGTTCGGATCGGCTTCCAGCGGCAGCACTTCGCGCGCCACAAAAGCGGCGATGCGCTTGCGGTAATCTTCGATTCTAGGGGAAATCGCGAAATCCATGCACTTCACCCCTCACATCAGTGCCCTGGATCAGCCGCGCTGGGCCAGGGGAACGAAAGGCAGATTTTCCGGACCGGTATAATCCGCCGAAGGCCGGATGATTTTGTTGTCGATCCGCTGCTCGATGACATGCGCGCTCCAGCCCGATGTGCGCGAAATCACGAACAGTGGCGTGAACATCGCGGTGGGCACGCCCATCACATGATAGGAGATCGCGCTGAACCAGTCGAGATTGGCGAACATCTTCTTGGTTTCCCACATCACCTGCTCGATGCGGTCGGCGATCTCGAACAGTTTCATCTTGCCTGCACCGGCGCTGAGCCGCCAGGCCACGTCCTTGATCACCTTGTTGCGCGGATCGGCGATGGTATAGACCGGATGGCCGAACCCGATCACCACTTCCTTGCGGGCGATGCGGGCGCGGATATCGGCCTCGGCGGCTGCCGGATCGGAATAGCGGGACACTATCTCGAACGCCACTTCATTGGCGCCGCCATGCTTGGGCCCGCGCAACGCCCCGATGGCGCCGGTGATGGCGGAATAGACATCCGAGCCGGTGCCCGCGATCACCCGCGCCGCGAAGGTGGAAGCGTTGAACTCATGCTCGGCATACAGGATCAGTGAGGTGTGCATGGCGCGCACATGCGCGGGATCGGGTCTTTTGCCATGCAGCAGATGCAGGAAATGGCCGCCGATACTGTCTTCATCGCTTTGGGTCTCGATGCGCCGGCCCGTGCGATGGAAGTGATGCCAGTACAGCAGTATCGAGCCCAAGGAGGCCATCAGCCGGTCGGCGATGTCGCGCGCGCCTTCGATCGGATGGCCTTCCGCTTCCGGCATCACGCAGCCCAGCACGGAGACCGCCGTGCGCATCACATCCATGGGATGGGTGCCGCCCGGAAGCAGTTCCAGCGCGCTGGCCACCGCCGGTGGAATCGCGCGCAAGCCGATCAGCTTGCGCTTATAGGCCGCCAGTTCCGCCACATTGGGCAGCTTGCCGTGCACCAAGAGATAGGCGATCTCCTCGAACTCGCAGCTTTCCGCCACATCCAGAATGTCATAGCCGCGATAATGCAGGTCGTTGCCGGTACGGCCGACGGTGCACAGCGCGGTGCTGCCGGCGACCACGCCGGACAGGGCGACGGATTTCTTCACCGGCCGGGGCGCGTCGTTCATGATCAAGCCTTTTTGGGATCAGGCGGCAGCACCGAGGCCGCGATCGTGGAATCCAGCGCTTCATAATCCTGATAACCGATGGTGGCGTAAAGATCGGCCCTTGTTAGCATGCGGTCGATCATCTTGTGCATGCCGCCATGCTGGCGCGCTGAGGCATAAAGTTCTTCCTGCGCTTTCGCAGCCACCCGCAGCGAGCTGACCGGCCAGATCACCATCTTGTAGCCCATCTCGGCGAATTCCTGGGCGGTGAAGAAGGGCGTGCGGCCGAATTCGGTCATGTTGGCCAATAGCGGCACACCGGGCATGCGGGCGGCGAACTCGCGCAGCATGGCCGCATCCGTCAACGCTTCTGGGAAGATCGCATCCGCGCCGGCTTTCATATACAGCTTGGCGCGCGCCACCGCGCCCTCAAGTCCTTCGCTGGCGGCGGCATCGGTGCGGGCGATCAGGTAGATGTCGCGGCGGGCGCGGTTGGCGGCGGCAATCTTGGCCGCCATGTCGGACGGGGTGGCGAGCTTCTTGTCGCTGAGATGACCGCATTTCTTGGGCAGGATCTGATCCTCGATATGCACGGCGGCGGCGCCAGCCTCCTCGAAGCTGCGCACCATATGCATCACATTCAAGGCTTCGCCATAGCCGGTATCGCCGTCCACCAGCACCGGCAAGCCGCTGGCGCGCGCCACCTGGCGGATGAAGAAACACACTTCGTCGACGGTAATGATGCCCAGATCCGCCAGCCCCATCGAGGCGCTCATCGCCGCCCCCGACAGATAGAGCGCCTCGAAGCCGGCGCGCATCGCCTGGCGCGCCGCCAGCCCGTTATGGGCGCCCGGCATCTGCAGGATGCCCGGCCTGGCCAAAAGATCGCGCAGGCGCTTGCCGGGCGGCTGCGCGGGACGATCGGCATCGACAAGATAGATCATGCCTTCTCCTTCACCGCATAAAGGTCCACATAATCGCACACGGCAAACGTCTCCAGCCGCGCCAGATCGGACGAAGCTTCCAGGATGCGCGCCTGCTGGGCGTCATCGAAACGGCGCGCCAGGTTGCGGCGGAATTTCTCTTCCAGCAGCGGCAGGCCATCGGCGCGGCGGCGCTTATGGCCGATCGGATATTCCACCACCACCTCGTCCATCACCGTGCCGTCCGTCCGTTCCAATGTCAGCGCATTGGCGATGGAGCGTTTCTCGGGGTCCAGATAGTCGCGGGTGAAATTGACATCTTCTGTACAGAATATCTTGGCGCGCAGGGCGTCGATGCGCGGATCGGCGGCGATGCCGTCTTCATAGTCCGCCGCCGTCAGCCGGCCGAAGATCAAGGCCACTGCCACCATATATTGGATGCAATGATCGCGGTCGGCCGGGTTGGCCAGGGGCCCCTGCTTGTCGATGATGCGCACCGCCGCTTCGTGGGTGCGGATGACAAGGCGCGCGATGTCGCCGCTGCTTTTTCCTTGCGCCTTCAACTGCTGATGCAGGGTGAGCGCCGCCTCCACCGCCGTCTGGGAATGGAATTCGGCCGGGAAGGAAATCTTGAACAGCACATTCTCCATCACATAGCAGCCGTAAGGGCGCTGGAACTTGAATGGCTGGCCACGGAAGGAGACGTCGTAAAAGCCCCAGATCTTGGCGGTGAGCGCGGTGGGATAGCCCATCTCGCCCGCCTTCACCATCAGCGCCAGTTGCACCGCGCGGCTGGTGGCGTCGCCCGCCGCCCAGCTCTTGCGCGAGCCGGTGTTGGGCGCATGGCGGTAGGTGCGCAGCGACTGGCCATCCACCCAGGCCAGCGAGACCGCGTCGATCACCTGCGCGCGCGACAGCCCCAGCATCCTGGCGGCAACGGCCGTGCTTGCGACCTTCACCAGCACCACATGGTCCAGGCCGACACGGTTGAAACTGTTCTCCAGCGCCAGGCAGCCCTGGATCTCATGCGCCTGGATCATGGCGCGCAGCACTTCGCCCATTTTGGGCCCGGTTTTGCCTTGCGCCCGGGCGTTGCGGCCCAGCCAGTCGGCCACCATCAGGATGGCGCCCAGATTGTCGGAAGGATGGCCCCATTCCGCCGCCAGCCAGGTATCATTGAAGTCCAGCCAGCGGATCATGGCGCCCAGGTTGAAGGCCGCGCGCACCGGATCCAGCACATAGGGCGTGCCGGGCACATGCGCGCCATGAGGCACGATGGTGCCGGGCACAACGGGTCCCAAAAGCTTGGTGCAGGCGGGATAATCCAGCGCCTCAAGCCCGCAACCCAAAGTGTCGACTAGGCAGGCGCGCGCGGTTTCCAGCGCCAGGCGGCTGGGCTCGGCCGCGCCCATCACATAATCGGCAATGTCCACCAGGACTTTGTCGGGGGCCGGACGCGCGCCGGTCATCGCGGTGTTCATAAAGAAATCCCTGTCTGTTCTTGATTGTCGTTTTGCCGACGGAGCGCGGCACTCAAGGCTTCGCGCGCCGCGGCGATATGGCGGCGCATATGCAGTTCGGCCAGTTCCTCGTCGCGGTCCTCGATCGCTTCCAGAATGCGGCGATGCTCGGCCACGGTGCGCGTGCCGCGCCCGCGCACATGGATAAGCTGGGAGCGATAGAAGCGCACAAGCTGATAGAAATCCTCGGTGAGAAGCCGCAGCAGCATGGGATTGCCGCTGGCGCGCACGATCAGGACATGGAAATCCTCATCGTCGCTGCGCCACACTGGTCCTTCGCCGCCATCCTTGGCCACCCGCACATGCCGGGCATAGGCGCGATGCAGGGCGGCGAGGTCTTCCGCGGTGCAGTTGCGCGCCGCCTGCCGCGCCGCCATGCCTTCCAGCGCCTCCCGCACGATGAAGGTCTCTTCCAAAGTGCGCACCGACAATTCCGCCACCCGCGCACCGAAATGCGCGGTACGCGTCACCAGATGGCGTTCCTGCAACCGGTTGATCGCCTCGCGCAACGGCCCGCGGCTGACACCATATTGCTGGGCCAGCGACGGCTCGCTGAGTTTGCTGCCCGGCGCCAGGGCGCCGCTGACAATGGCGTCGCTCAAGCGGCGGAAAAGCTGCTCCGACAGGGTGCGTTCGGGGACCCTTTCGGCAGCTCTTTTGTCGACAATGTTGGTGGACATGACCAGAAATTAGCCGGAAGTCGGCCTGTTTTCAACAAAAGTGTTGACAATTCTGGCGCCAGGAAGAGCAATATCCTGGAAGTGACGGGCCGGTGCGAGGGCAATGCATCGCCAAACGGACGGGGACGCTCATGCGACTGATCGGGACCTGGAAATTGATCCAAGCCAGCGCGCACGACAATACCGGCAAGGCCCTGCCGGTGCCCTACGGTCCCATCGGCGAGGGTCTTATCACTCTCACCGCCCACGGCCGGATGCTGGCGGTGCTGTGCGACGGACGCAACACCATCCCGCCCGGCGAGGAGCGCGAATATGTCTCCTATTGCGGCAACTACACGTTCGACGGCATGACCTTGGTGACGCATGTGGATAGCGCCTCCTCGCCGCGGGTGCAGATCGGATCGGAACAGACCCGCCATGTGCATTTTGAAGGCAATATCCTGGTGCTCACCCAGTCCACGGTGATGAACGGCGTGGCCCAGCATCGCGCCGCCTATTGGAAGAAGATCAGCGAACTTTCGGCATAGGGCGCTTCAGTTCTTGTAACCGGGATCGATGCGGTCGAGCCGCCGCAGCATCGCGCCCCATTCGGTCTCGAATCCGTGGCGGGCACGGTACTGCGCCATGATCTCGCGATTGTTTTGCCGCACCGCTTCGCTGGGATGGATGATTTTGGCGCCGCTGGCCATCAGGTCGACCTGGATGCGGCAGGCGAATTCCAGTTCATAGATATTCACAAAGGCCTCCGCCACCGACCGGCCGCAGGCCAGCAGCCCATGATTGCGCAGGATCATGTTGAAGTTCGAACCCAGATCGCGCCCCAGCCGCGACCGCTCGTCCTCCGGGCCCGCCGCACCCTCGAAATCGTGATAGCTGAGCTTGCCGTCGAAGATCAGCGCGGTCTGGCTGACCGGCAGCAGCCCCTCTTCCATGCAGGATACCGCGGTGCCGGCGCGCGAATGACTGTGGATCACGCAATCGATATCGGGACGGGCGGCATGCACCGCGCTGTGGATGATGAAGCCGGCGCGCAGGATGTCATAAGGCGTGTCGGGCTTGAGCACGACATTGCCGTCCAGGTCGATCTTGTAAAGCGAGGAGGCGGTGATCTCCTCATAGTGCAGGCCAAAGGGATTGATCAGGAATTCCTGGGGCCGGTCCGGCACGCAGGCGGTGATGTGGTTGTAGATCATGTCGGTCATGCCATAGAGCGCCATAAGCCGGTAGCAGGCCGCCACATCTACGCGCGCGCGCCATTCCGCCTCGCTCACTTGATCGCGGATCGGCCGTGGCTTGATCACCGCTGCCGTCATGGCTTTCTCCTATGCGCGCGCTAAGCCCGAAATCCGGGCTTTGCCTGCAGGAGGCGGCCCGCCCGGCGGCCAGTTGACCGCCCGGTCAACCATATCACTGGCCGGTTAGCTGGCGCAAATCTCTTTGTCGTTCCAGCATCCCTTCCGCTATGATCGCCGGATTGCGGCCATAGGGGGCGGGAATGGAGCAGGTCGAGGACGTACGCATCGAAGTCCGGCGCGGCGCCATCTGGATAACCTTGAACCGGCCCCAGGCGCTGAACGCGCTGTCGCCCAATGTCGTGGCGCGCATCAATCAAGCGCTCGACCAGGCCGAAGCGGACGATCGCGTCAAAGCCGTGGTGCTTACCGGCACTGGCAAGGCGTTTTGCGCCGGCGGCGACCTCAGATACATCCATGCCCAGATCGGCCAGGATCGCGCCCAGGTCGCGCGCTTTCTGGAATCGGTGTTGGCCATGATGGCGCGGCTGGAACGCTGTCCCAGGCCGGTGATCGCCGCCATCAACGGCATCGCGGTGGCGGGCGGGCTGGAACTGGTCTTGTGCTGCGACCTGGTGATCGCGGCGCGCTCGGCAAAGTTGGGCGACGGCCATGGCAATTTCGGCCTGCTGCCTGGCGGCGGCGCCACCGTCCGGCTGCCGCGCAAGATCGGGCCCACGCGCGCCAAATATCTGCTGTTCAGCGGCGAGAGCCTGTCCGCCGAGGAGATGATGGCTTCGGGCCTGGTCAACAAGGTGGTCGATGACGACAAATTGCTGGAAGAAACGGGGCTTCTGGTCGACAAGCTTCAGGGCAAAAGCACGCTCGCCTTGCGCCGCATGAAGGTGCTGGTGGATGAGGGCCTTGAGCAGCCCCGCGACGTGGCGCTGCGCAACGAGCTGGTGATGTCGGAACTGCATGCCCACAGCCATGACATGAAGGAGGGCTTGCAGGCCTTCCTGGAAAAACGCCCGCCGGTTTTCACCGGACGCTAGCGCCTCAAACCTGGCGGGACCGGCCGGCCCAATAGGGTGCCCTGACCTCGCGGCGCAGCACTTTGCCGGCGCTGTTGCGCGGCAGTGAAGCGATGATGGTGACGGATTTGGGCGCCTTGAGTCCGCCCAGCCGCGCGCGGCAATGGGCCAGAAGCTCGGCGCTGTCCAGGCTGCGGCCGGGTCGCAACTCCACCGCCGCCATTACGGCTTCGCCCCATTTGTCATCGGGAATCCCCACCACCGCGCAATCCTGGACGGCGGGATGGGTCATCACCACCTGTTCCACTTCGCGCGGGAAGATGTTGAAGCCGCCACTGATGATCATTTCCTTTTTGCGGTCGACGACATAGATGTAGCCGTCTTCATCCTTGGTGCCGATGTCGCCGGTATGGTGCCAGCCGAACAGCTGCGCCTGGCGCGTGGAGTCGGGATCGTTGTAATAGCCGTCCATCACAATATCGCCGCGCACCACGATTTCGCCCTGGGTGCCGCAGGGCTGGATGTTGCCGTCATCGTCCATGATCGCCACCCGTACCATCGGCCCTTCACGGCCCGCCGCGAACAGCCGCTTGGCCAGCTTGGGATCGGAAAGCGCCTCGACATGCTCGCGTGCGCTCATGAAGGCGCACATCATCAAGGCTTCGCTTTGGCCGTAAAGCTGGACCAGCACGGGACCGAAAATCTCCAGCGCCTCGCGCAATTTTTGTTCCGCCATGGGGGCGGCGCCATACAGCATGGAGCGCAGCGAGGAATAGTCATGCCGGCGCGCATCGGGATGCGCCAAAAGCATGTAGATCAGGGTGGGCGGCAGAAACAGGGTGGTGACGCGATATTGCTCGATCGCCTTCAGGATCGCGCCGGGATCGGCATTGGGCAAAAGGATGTTGGTGGCGCCGTGGGTAAACAGGCAAGAGCCATAAATGCCCGCGGCATGCGACAGCGGCGCCACGATCAGATGCACCGGCTTCTCGCCATGCTGAAGCACCTTGTTGAAGCCTTCGATCATCGCGGCAAAGGCGCGGTTGGACAGCACAATCCCCTTGGAGCGTCCGGTGGTACCGCTGGTGCATAACAGCGCGGCGGTGTCGGCGGCCTGGCGGGCGGGAAAGGCGGCGATGGCAGGCGCCTTTTCCACCCAACTGTCGAAATCGGGCGCGAAGTCTGCCGGCCGATCGAAACAGACCGCGCCCTTTATACCCGCAACCTCGGCCAAGATGGCGCCCGTCTCGGCGGCCAGCAGACTGTGAAAGAACAGCCACTCCACCTCTAGCGCGGCGGCCATCTCCCGCGCGTCCGCGGGCGACAGGCGATAGTTGATCGGCGCCCAGACGCAGCCGGCGCGCAGGATGCCGTACTGACAGGCAAAACCATAGATATGATTGGGCGCATAGATAGCGACACGGCTGCCCGGCTTGAGGCCCGCGCCGATCAGGGCGGCGGCGATGCGCGTCACTAGCCGGTCCATCTCGCGATAGGTGAAAGCCCGGTCTCCCTCGCGCACGATTTCGCGATCGGGATAGCGCGCCACGCCTTGCTCGAAGAAATCGAGGTAAAGCATCGCGCTATCCACCCAGGATGGTGATGCAGGCCGCGGCTTCCTCGACGCCGTAAAAGCCGCCGCCATTTTCCGCGATCGCCAGCCGCGCGCCTTCGACCTGGCGGCCGCCCGCCGCGCCGCGCAATTGCAGAGTCAATTCATGAATCTGGCCCAGCCCGGTGGCGCCGATGGGATGGCCCTTGGATTCCAGCCCGCCCGAGGGATTGATGGGAATTTTCCCGCCCAGCGCCGTCTGCATCTTTTCCGCCAGCCAGCCGCCCTGGCCGATTTCGCAGAAACCCAGATTCTCGCTTTGCACAATTTCGGCAAAGGCGGAGGCATCATGCACTTCGGCCACCGACATGTCCTCGGGACCCGCGCCCGCCATGTCATAGGCCTTGCGGGCGGCGATGCGGCAGATATGACGTTCGGCATCCGCAGCCTGGCGATCCACCCCGCTGGCCAGAACCGAGGCGCGTATCCTGATCGGGCGCGCGGCGGGAAAACGCTTCAGCGCGGTTTCATTGCACAACAGCGCGGCGGCGGCGCCGTCGCTGATGGGCGCGCACATGGGAAGGGTGAGCGGCCAGGCGATCATGCGCGCGGCCAGGACTTCTTCCACGCTCATGCCCAGCTGATACTGCGACAACGGATTGAAGGTGGAATGATTGTGGTTTTTCGACGCGACCGTGGCGAGCTGTCTTTCGCTGGTGCCGTAGTCGCGCATATGCGCCTTGGCCAGGGAGGCATAAAGGTCCATGAAAATGCTGTTGCCGCCCGCTTCGCGCCCGTCAGGCACGTTTGCGCCCGCCGCGATCTCCTTCAAAGTCGCGGCGATATTGTCGACATCCTGCACGTCCCAGCCACCATTGAAGACCGCCGCACTTCGGGCCTTGTCGCTGCTGTGCATCTTGTCAACGCCCACCGCCAGGACCACATCCGCCAGCCCCGCCTTGAGATAGGCCTGGGCGAGATGAAACGCCGTGGCGCCACTGGCGCAGGCATTTTCCACATTGGTGACCGGGATGCCTTGAATACCCATGCCGCGCAGCACGATCTGGCCGCCGATCATCAGTTGGCCCTCCAGCGCGCCCTGGGTGGTGTTGGCATAGAAAGCGGCCTCGACATCGGAGGTCTTGGCGCCCGCGTCAGCCAGCGCGCTTTCTATCGCCGCGCGCGCCAGGCTTTTGACCGTGCTGCCGGCCAGCTTGCCGAACCTGGTCATGCCGACCCCGATGACATAATGCGGCGACATGCACTTGCTCCAGAACCGTCGGGCGCGTCAGACCAGATCGCGGCCGGCGGAAAAGCCCCCATCGACGGTGAAAACCTGGCCGGTGACATAGGATGCGGCATCCGAAGCCAGGAACGTCACGATGCCGCCGATCTCCTCAAGCTCGCCGAAACGGCCCATCGGGACGGTCTTGAGCAGCATGGCGGACAGGCCGTCATTGTCGCGTAAGCCTTGCGTCATGTCGGTCTCGAAATAACCGGGCGCCACGGCATTGACCCGCACGCCTTTGGCCGCCCATTCCACCGCCAGCGAGCGGGTCATCGCATCCAGCCCGCCTTTGGAAGCGACATAAGGCAAGCCGCGCGGCACCCCCACCGAAGCGGTGACCGAGGAGATCACCACAATGCTGCCCGCGCCTTGCGCCAGCATGTGGCGGCCTGCCGCCTGCACGCCGAAGAACAGCCCACGCAGGTTCACATCCATCACCTCGTCCCACATCGCGGGCTCGATCGTTTCGGCGCGTTTCCAATAGGGGCTGATGCCCGCATTGGCGATCAAAATATCCAACCGCCCGAAGCGGGCGGCGATGCCATCGATGGCGGTGCGGCAGGCGGGCGGATCAGAGACGTCGATGGCGGCGGAATGAATACCCTTCGCATCGGTTCCGGACGCGGCGTTGCGGCCCGATGCCACCACCGTGGCGCCCGCCTGGACCAGCGCCTCTGCCATCGCGCGGCCAAGCCCGCGGGTGCCCCCCAGCACCAATGCGATTTTGTCAGCGCAAATCCCGGCCATGTTCAATCCAGCCGATAGCCGTCAAGAAATTCCCGCGCCGCCACTGCGATCTGGATAGTGGGCGGACCTTCCTCCAGCCAGTTCAGGCGGGCGTCGCGATAGAGACGTTCGATTGTATGGGTGCGGGTATAGCCGATGCCGCCATGCACCAGCAGAGCGCGGTCGGTGACGCGGCCCACCGCCTCAAGCCCGAACAGCTTGCACATCGAGGCTTCGGCGGGAATGCGCCGTCCCTGGTCCCATTTGGCGGCCGCGTCAAAGATCATGCCGCGCAGAGCATAAATGTCCGTGGCCATTTCGGCCAGATAGCGCTGGATCGCCTGGCGTTCGGCAATGGGACGGCCGAAGGTGATGCGGTCCTTGGCGAATTTCAGCGACAGTTCAAAAGCCCGCTCGGCGGTGCCCAGCGAGGTGGCGGCGATGAAGACGCGGCTGATCTCCAGCAACTCTTCCATCTGGGTCAGGCCCTCGCCCTCGCGGCCCAGGATATTGGCCGCCGGCACCCGCACATTGACCAGATCCAGCCGGCCATGCTCGCCGCCCTTGCAGCCCATGGTCTCCGGCAGCGGGGTGATGCCGAAGCCAGGCGTGCCGCGCTCCACCAGGATCGCGCTGACGCCGCGCGCGCCGGCTTTGGGATCTGTCTTGCAGACGATCATGAAATGGGTGGCGATGTTGGAATTGGTGATCAGCCATTTGCGGCCGTTGATCACATAATGATCGCCGTCGCGCACCGCGGTCGTGCCGATATCCATGCCGGTGCCGTGATCGGGTTCGGTGAGGCCGAAGGCGATGGATTTGCTGCCATCCGCCACGCCGGGAAAGATCGCATTCTTCTGGGCCTGCGACGCAACCTCCAACAGGCCATGCGTCACGGTGTTGTGGACATGCACCAGCACCCGCAAGCCGCCCTGGATCTTGGAAAATTCGGCCAGGATGGGCAGATATTGCGTGGTCGAAAGCCCCACCCCGCCATAGTCTTTCGGGATCAGGAGCCCGAAAGCGCGCATGCGCCGCAGCAGCGGCTGGATGCGATCATAGGGAATATGCTCGTTATCCTCGATCTCCTGCTCGAAGGGATCGAGATCGCGCCAGATCGCGGCGCAAATCTCCTTGCGGAACGCGTCATATTCCACCGGCGGCAGGCCGCCCCGGTGCGGATGCTTGCGCCGCTTCACCGCGGGATTGTCCGCCGCTGCTTGCGAAGGCTTGGGGTCAATCATAAACGCTTCCGGCCGATTGCATTTCCAAACGGTTAGCGAACTTACCCTTCAGTCACCTGGGTGTCAAAATGACTCCTGCCGCAAGGCGCGCCTGCATTCAGCGCGCGACGCGGCCGGCAATCGCGCTCGCGAACATGTCGGCGAATTGCGCGGCGATGAACTTGCTGTCGAATTCGCCGTCAGGCCGGTACCAGCGCGTCAGCCAGTTGACCGCCCCCATCAGGAAGAATACCGCCAGCTTGGGCTCGCGCCCCGCGACCTTGTTTTCCGCCAGCGCCGCCTTGACTAGGTTGCGCAAATGGCGCTCGAACCGGTCGCGATGGCCCGCGATCACCGCCCGGTTTTCCGGCGTCAGGGCGTTGAATTCCAGCAGCACGGCGCAGGACCCGATCTCATCGGTCAGAAGCTCGATATAGCGGCGCGCCAGCAGGCGGATTTTTTCCAGGCTGCTGTCGCCATTGGCATTGGCATATTCGATGGCCTGGTTGCCCAATTCATGCGACAGCAGATGGCACTCGAACAGGATTTCCTGCTTGTTCTTGACATAGTGGTAAAGCGCCGCCTTGGTGACGCCCATCATCTTGGCGATGTCCAGCAGCGAAGTGGCTTCATAGCCGTACAGGCTGAAGGCCCGCGCCGCCTCCTTCATCAGGGCGCGGCGCTTGAGGGCGAATTGCTGTTCGGCGCTCATCACCACATTCGACCAGGCGCTGACACGGCCGCGCCGCGGCGCGCGCGCCCCTAACGCCTTGGTTTTCAATACAGGTTTCTTGGAGGCGGAGGAACGGCGCATGGTGTTCTCGAGTCCGTCAAAGGCTGATTTCGCGAACCTATGGCGCGCGACCCGGTTTTGCAAACCTCGCGGGCGGAAATGTTGTTTTTGCTTGGCAGGAGTGGGTGGGACAGGTTACTGACTAGCTGGATATGCGAGTGACCGAAGGGTCATATCAGGGGTCGCAATGAAACTGGACGGCAAGGTGGCGCTGGTGACCGGCGCCGGCTCGGGCCTGGGTCTGGCTGCCAGCGCGGCCTTGATCGAGGGCGGCGCGCGCGTGCTGTGCCTGGACGCCGACGAATCCCGGCTTGCGGCCGCGCAAAAGCGCCTGGGCGCCCATGCGGCGGTGCGCAAGGTGGACGTGGCCGACGAGGATCAGGTGCGCCAGGCGGTCGATGCCGCTGTTTCCATTTTCGGAGCGCTGCACATCGCGGTGAACTGCGCCGGCGTGGTCGATGCCGCCAAGACCATCTCGCGCGGCGCCCCGTTCCCCACCGCCACCTGGGCCAAGGTGATCGGCATCAATCTCACCGGCACTTTCCATGTGGTGCGCTTCGCCGCGCTGGCGATGGAAAAGAACCAGCCGGAAGACGGCGAACGCGGCGTCATCGTCAACACCGCCTCGGGCGCGGCCTGGCAGGGCCAGGTGGGCCAGGCGGCCTATAGCGCCAGCAAGGCGGGCGTGATCGGCTTGACCTTGCCGGTGGCGCGCGACCTGGCGCCGCTGGGCATCCGCGTCATGACCATCGCGCCCGGCATGTTCGACACCGCCATGTCCCAGGGCCTGCCGGAAAAAGTGCTGAACGCGATCACCGAAAAAATGCTGCTGTTTCCCGGCCGCATGGGCAAGCCGGAGGAATTCGCCGGCCTGGTGCGTCACATCGTAGAGAACAGCTATCTCAATGCCACCACCATTGCCATCGATGGCGGCGCGCGCATCTCGACGCGTTGAGCCTTCTCATTCTCTGAAAAAGCCCCGCCGCCCCGCTTTGTCAGGGGTTTTCGCGCGCGATACGCTGGCGGCATGAAACGCCGCGATTTTCTTGCCAATGCCCTTCTCGCTAATGCCTTGGCGGCGGGACTTGCCTCCCCCGCCCGCGCGCAAAAGGCCGATGCCGCACCCGCTCTGCCTTGGGACCGTGAGCCTTTGTTGCGGGAGGCGGCCAAGACTGTTTCCCTGGAAAGCGTCCTGCATCCCGACAATCCCCAGCCGGATTTCGGCGGGGCGCCCTTCCCCGGCCCCAGCATGGCGATCAACAGCCTCAAGATGCGCACTACCATCTGGGGTCCGGCGCATCGCGTCACCATCAGCCTGACCAAGAACAATGTGTGGGACCGCCGGCTGCACGAATTCAAGCCGCCCACTTTGCAGGAAATCACCGCGGGCGCTTTTGCGCCGGTGAACAAGGATTATGTGGGGATCTCGGCGAACGCGCTGCGCCCGGTGGATCTGGGGTGGCTGCGTCCCGAGGGCGGAGCGACCGATCCCTACCGCAAGCCGATGCGCTATGCCTTTCCCTCGCTCAAGCCGGTGGGCCAGATCATCCTGGGCATGGATGAACTGGAAGGAGCCGCCGCGCCGCACCTCACCCAGAATTGCGCCGACGGCGTGGTCCGGCTGGAGATCGCCAAAGGCCCGGCCCAGGCCCGGCTGGAATATGTCCTGGGAATGACCAGTGACATCTACGCCATCCGGGGGCGTTTCCAGGGCATCGCGGCGCCTTGGCTGAGGCTCTATCGTCACCGCGATACCAGCCACCGTCTCTATATGACCGATGACGGCCGCTACACCGATCCGGCGGCCGAAGCCGACAAAGCCTTCAATGGCCCCATCGCTGCGCCCACCAGCGGGACAGACGGACAATATTTCTGGATCGGCCAGAAATTTCCCGCTGAGAAAACCTTCCCGCAAGGCTTTGAATATCTGCTGATGGGGGTGATGGTTTCCCCCGCCGCCACCGATCATCGGGCGGTTCAGGATCAGCTGGGCCTTGGCACCCCGCCCATCGACCCGCCCATGAACGGCGAATGGAAGCGCGCACCGCGGCCTTCGATCGGCAAGGCATCCGGCGCGAGCGCGACCGCGCGCCTGAAGCCGGACGGCAATGGCGCCCTGGAAGCGCTGGTCACCATTGTCACCACCATGGATGGCACGGATTTGCCGGCCATCGCGCGGCGCGAGCTGGCGGCGGCGCACGCTCTGGGCTTTGACGGCATCGTCCAGGAAAATGCCGGCTGGTGGCGGGATTTTTACGACCGGCGCGAGAATGGGCGCGTCTTCCACGGCAGTTTGGCGGGCGCGTGCAGCGACGATATCGGCGCCATTTACCGCAGCTATGCCGACAGCCATGGCGGCGGCACCAAGACCGATATGCGCCGCTATGAATGCAGCGCCTCTTACGCCCTGCCGGAACGCGATTATCAGGAATGGGATTCCGCGCCCTGTTACAATGAGATTTTCACCACCTCCCGCTTTGTCCGCAATTGGGGCGACAGCCAGGAGATGTGGAAGCAGTTGGTGTGGCATTGGCTGCCGGCGGCGCAGGACAATGCCCGCACCATGTTCGCCATGCCGGGAATGCTGATTTCCCACGGCTATCTGCCGCCGGTAAAACCGGACAAATATGTGCACACCACCATCACCCTGGAATTGTGCCTGGGAACCATGGCGCAGATCATCCGCCCCGCCTGGGACGAATGGGACTATGGCGGCGATCTGAATGTCTTGCGCCGGGACTGTTATCCGCTGCTCAAGCAGATGGCGATGTTCTATGCCGCCTATGCCAAAAAGGAAGCGGACGGCCGCTATCATATCGTCCCCTGCATGCAGGAAGAGAGCTGGGGCATCTATCCGCGCTTTTCCCGCAACAGGGACGTGATTTCCTCGCTTTGCATGTTCCGCTGGGCGCTCAATCGCGCGGCCGAGTCCGCCGAACTCCTGGGCGTTGACCCGGACTTGCGCCGGCAATGGCGCGGCATTGCGGCCGGATTAGCGCCCTACCCTGTATGGCGGCGTCCCGAAGGCCTGGTATTCGCGGAAATGCCGGACTTGGAACCCACCCGCCTGCCGGGCGATCATTTCGGCGATGCCGCGGCCTATCCCGCGCTGCTCTCGGACGACGTCACACTGGATTCATCGCCGCAGCAGCAGGACATGATGAAACGCAGCGTCACCACCCTGCCCTCCGGCAACACCATACAGGCGCTGCTGCTGCTGGGCGTGGCCCCGGATTCCTCCGAGCGGGGCAAGCGCTATAGCGACGACGCCGAGCTTTATCTCAACAGCCGCGGTGGACGCATTCACCTGTTCCCCGTCGCGGCGGGCGACGCCGCCTTCCGCAACTTCCAGGCCCGTGGCGGCTTTCTGGTGTCCGCCGCGCGCAACGCGGCCGGCGTATATCATGTGGAGATTGCCGCGCGGCGCAGCCTGCCTTGCCGCCTGATGAATCCCTGGCCGGGAGAGCCGGTTCGCGTGCGCGACGCCGGTCGCGCCGCCGCCGTGGCGGTTGAGACCACGAAAGACAATGGCAAATGCCTGACTTTCGCGGCGCGGGCCGGGCGGCGCTATCTGGTGGAAAGAGCCGCCTGAACCGTCTCAAGCTCCTTGCCGACGGCGGGATGGGTGATCTTGCCCGCATGGACATTGAGCCCGTTCCTCAGATGCGGATCGGCGGCCAAGGCGGCGCTCACGCCTTTTTCCGCCATGCGCAGTACAAAGGGCAAGGTCACCGCCGTCAGCGCATAGGTCGAAGTCAAGGGCGCCGCGCCCGGCATGTTGGCCACGCAGTAATGAATAATTCCGTCCACCACGAATGTCGGATGCTCATGGGTGGTGGGCTTGGAAGTCTCAAAACAGCCGCCCTGATCGATGGCGACATCCACCAGAACCGCGCCCTGCTTCATGCGCTTTAAGTCCTCGCGCTTGATCAGCTTGGGGGCGGCGGCGCCGGCCACCAGCACGCAGCCGATAATGGCGTCGGCCTGGGGCAGAAAATCCGCCAACGCCTTTTTGGAGGAATGCACGCCCTGGACCGCGCCGGCGAACTGGGCGTCCACCACCGCCAGGCGCTCGGCGGAGATGTCGAACACGGTGACGTCGGCGCGCAGGCCCAGCGCCATCTCCGCGGCATGCATGCCCGATACGCCCGCGCCCAGAATACCGACCTTGGCGCCGGGCACGCCGGGCACTCCCGACATCAGCAAGCCACGGCCATTGAAGGGCTTGAGCATATATTGGGCGGCGACCATGGTCGCCATCCGGCCAGCGACCTGGCTCATCGGCGCCAGCAGCGGCAGGCGGCCCTGACCGTCGGTGATGGTCTCATAGGCGATGGCCGTCGCGCCCGACTTCATCAGGCCCAGGGCCTGTTCCCTGTCGGCGGCGAGGTGCAGGTAGGTGAAGAGCGTGTGGTCGGGGCGCAGCAAGGCGATCTCCGCCGGCTGCGGTTCCTTCACCTTCACGATCATTTCGGATTTGTCGAACACGGATTTGGCGTCGGGCAGCACGCTGGCGCCCGCCGCCCGGTAGGCGTCATCGCCCAAACCGATGCCCAGGCCGGCGCCGGATTCCACAAAAACCTGGTGGCCATGATGCGCCAGTTCGGCGGCGCCTTCCGGCGTGATGCCGACACGGAATTCCAGTGTCTTGATTTCCCGAACCGTTCCTATGCGCATCTGTCTTTCTCCAGCGACAGCGCACCACGAAGGGCCCAGCTTACGATATTTCCGGCCGATGCCAGGGAAAATCGCCACGGCGGCGGCGGACCATTGCGCCTTGGGAACTTTTCAGCCCGCTCCGGGCCGCTTTGGAAAGCCGTCAGGCCTGGCGGGCGTGTGCGGCGGGGGCGCGCAAGCTTTCCTGCCATGCGCTCAAAGCCTGGCGCGATGCCTGGCAGGACTGCTGGAGCTTTGCCGCAAGATCAGCGATTTCCTCGCGGTCGCCGCGGGGGCAAGCCTGCTCCAGTTGCCGGGCAAGCCGGCTGGTCTGCATGGCGCCAAGGCTGCCCGAAGCACTCACCAGGCCATGGGCGAGTTTGGCCAGGGCTTTGAAGTCGCCCGCCGCCAGGGACATATCCATCTGGTTTTGATCGCCCTCCAGGCTAGCCAGGTAAATGGAGATCAGATCGGCGATACCGTCCTTCGGCAAGGCAGCGGCCAATTGCTCCACGGTTTCCGCATCGAGCGGTGCGGAGGCATCCACTTCGGCTTGGCGCCGCGGGCTTGCGTCCGGCACGACATGCGCGGCGACAATATTGAGCTTGGCGAACAGTTCGGCGGGATGGAAGGGCTTTGACACATAATCGTCCATGCCCGCGCGCAAATATTCCTCCCGGGCGCCCTGCATCGCATGCGCGGTCATGGCGAAAATCGGCACTGCGTTCTTGGGCGCGGGCAAGCGGCGGATTTGTTGCGTCGCGCCGATGCCATCCAGTTCCGGCATCTGGATGTCCATCAGGACCAGATCGAAGTCGGAATTCTTGACAGCCTCGATGGCCTTCAGGCCGTTTTCCACCACGGTCACCGCGTGTCCCGCCTTGCTGAGCAGGGCGATGGCATATTGCTGATTGATCTTGTTGTCCTCGGCCAGCAGGATGCGGATGGATTTTCCGGCGCCGCCGCCTGCGGCAAACGCGCTGGGTTTGGCGATCGCCGGACGCGGCGCCGGCGCCGCACGCGGCGCATAGATGTTCATCAGGCTCTCGAACAGATCCTGATAGCGCATCGGTTTTTCCAGAATCGCGTCCAGCCTGGCCATGTCGCGCTGGACCGAATCCCGGCCGGCGGATGACACGATGATGATCTTGGCCTGGCTCGTCGCCGGCTGCGCCTGGATGCGCGCCGCGAGCTCCTCGCCCGACAGTTCGGGCATCATGTGATCCAGGAAGGCGATATTGTAGGGACGCCCTTGATGGGCGGCCCGCTGCATCTCGGCCAGGGCTTCAAAACAGTCCGCCGTGGTGGTGACGTCAATGCCCAGCGGCTGGAGCTGCCGCTTCATGATTTCGAGATTGAGATGGATGTCATCCACCACCAGGGCGCGCAGATTCTTGAAATGGTCCGTCAAGGTAGCACGATCCGCCATGGTTGTGGTGGAGCGCGCCAAGGGAATGGTGAACCAGAAGGTGGAACCTTCGCCCTCGGTGCTGAGGACACCGATCTCGCCGCCCATGCGCTCGACCAGCTGTTTGCAAATGGCCAGGCCCAGGCCCGTGCCGCCGAACCGGCGGGTCACCGAGCTGTCGCCCTGGCTGAATTTCTCGAACAACCGGTCGCGCACCGCCTGGGGCATGCCGATGCCGGTATCCCGTACCTCGAAATGCAGCGGCACCACGCCGTCGGCATCCGGTTTGTCGCCCGCCTTGACCGTCACTTGCAGCGCGACGCCGCCTTGTTCGGTGAACTTGATCCCGTTGCTCAGCAGGTTGAGCAATATCTGACGCAGCCGGGTGGGATCGCCGCGATACACGCCCAGCGCATCCGGCTGGACGAACAGCGCCAGGTCGATGCCCTTTTCCCGCGCCTTGGAGGTCATCAAGGCGGTGGCGCTTTCCACCATCGCCACCAGGTCGAAATCTATGATTTCCAGCTCAAGTTTTCCCGCTTCGAGCTTTGAGACATCCAGTATGTCGTTGAGAATGCCCATCAGGCATTCCGCGGACTCGCGCACGATATAGGCATAGCGCGTCTGTTCCTCGTCCAGCTTGGTTTCCAGCAACAGGCTGGTCATGCCCAAGACGCCATTCATCGGCGTGCGGATTTCGTGGCTCATATTGGCCAGGAATTCGGACTTGAGCCTGTTGGACGCCTCGGCGGTTTCCTTGGCGCTGTTGCTTTCCAGCACTTCCGATTTCAGCCGCTCGCGCTCGATGGCGCCGTCCCGGAACATTTTGAGGGCGCGCGCGAACTGGCCGATTTCATCGCCCCGCCCGCCATAGGGGATTTCGCGCCGATAGTCGCCCGAAGCAATCGCCTCCATTTCGACAGTGATCTGTCCCAGCGGAGATATCACCCGGCGCGCCACATAGAAGGCAAGCATCCCGACCAGGACGATCGAGGCCAGCATCAAGCCGATGGCGATCAGAAACTGCTGTCCGGCCGCCGCGGCCAGATCCGCCGCATGATTGCCGATCAGACTCAGCGAGGTCCGGGAAATGTTCATGACACTTTCCAGCCCGACATTCGACAGCGCCAGCCAGGCGGAGGCGGATATCTTTGCCGTGCCCTTGGCCATCTGGCCGAGAACATCCTGGCGCATGGCGCGGAACTGCGTGAAATAGATGGTTTGCGCCCGGTTGATCGCCTGTTTCAATTCACCCGGCACCACCGGCGATTCCGCATCTTCCTCGATGGCCGCCCAACGGGCATTGATGCGGCCGGTAATCTCGGCGAGCTGCGCGATTTCCGCCGGCGTGGGCGGCGTTCCTTTTATCAGCAGGCCTTGGATGTTGCCCCGGTCGCCGCCGCCATCGGTGCGCATATGCCATGCGGTGTCATTGATATCGAACAGCTGATCGATGAAAGCATCGCCGCCGGCGATATCGCCGGTCAGTGTTTCGCTTTCTTCGTCATAGCCATGTGACAGAGCCATGGTGACGATCCGCCAGTCATTATAGAGCTCGCCCGGCCGCTGGGAGAGCGGCTTGCGCGCGGCTTCGGCGATGGCCAGGTACAGCCGTTCATATGTTGCCTGTGTTTGGACCATCGTCTTGTGCAGACGGACCAGGCGGGGCGAGGACCGGAAAGCCGCGTCGTCCAGTTGCGCCCGGAGCAGGGATGACGCGCGCTGATGAGAGGCGGTTATTTGCTTGAGCAGGTCCGCCGGCGCCGGTTCACGCAATTGCAAGGCAAGATTGGTGAAACCCAGTTCAGAGCGGACCGCCTCCTTGGCGGTCAGCACATCCCGCGCCGTACGGGCGACAGACAAGATATGGGTGGCCGCCGTCTTGCGGTCGTAGGCGCCCACGGCGCTATCCGCGAAAACATAAAGCAGCGCCACGGCCAGCAATAGCGTGGTCGCGGCCAGCAAGGTCCGAATGGATTGAATGTGTTTCAGGTCGTCCTCGCCGCAATTTTGGGCAAAAACCATAAGTCGCCGGTGGTAACGGGAGGGTTAAGCCGGGTGAAACTACGTGTTTCTACGCGGATGGTTTTATTGCGTTTTTTCGGCAAACAAGCGTCTGTTATGGTACCCGGCGCGGCGATTGGCGGTGGGTAATTTCTGCCTATCGCGCGCGGCCCGGCTGATACCAATGCAGGTTTCCCGGGCGGGCATTGATGGCGAGACGGGTCGAAATGCCGTCGCCACCGGCGGTGACGCGGTGCCAGCGGCCCACCGGCGCGAACACGACATCTCCGGCTTCCGCGACAAAAGGCGCCACGCCTTCGATCAGGAAATTCTCTTTTCCTTCCAGGACAAACCAGCAGCCCGGATAATTGGCCCGGAAATGTCCCCAATCGCTGTCGGCAGGCATCGCGGCGGCAGGCCCGCGAAATATCTCGACCGCCATATAAGGATCTTCCAGGAAGGCCGATGGCGGCTTGGCTTGCGCCTGAACCACGTCCTTCTCAAAATCCAGGAACGGTTTGTTATGCTCGTCGTAAGTCCCCCGGCCCTTGAAACTTGCTTGAATATAAGTGACCCCGGGGACGGGCGCGGGCTTTTCCGCGATCGGAAAAATCGCGGGCTCGGCGGGATGCACCTCAAAGCGCAAGGAAGGCGTGTCGCCGACAGTCTCCAGGGTGAACGGCACGCGGCTCGGTACCTGCACCAGAAACCCCTTAGAGGCGATAAAGGCGGGCTGGCCCTCGATTTCAAACTTGATCTGGCCGGCCTGCACCACCCAGAAGGTCCGGTCGTCGGAATAGAACAGCTTTTGGGTATGCCGCCCCGGCGCCATGGAAATATAGGCGGCATCGAATTCGGATGTGCCGACCAGATTTTCCGTCCAGTCCGATTGGCCGGCATGCTTTTTCAGGATCTCGGACAGTTTCCAGATGGGCTTGTTGGGCGGACGATAAGAACCGATATGCGCCGGCTTGGGCGCCCAGGCCAAAACCGTATCGCTTTGGGCTCCGGCGGGCGGTGGAAACAGCACGGCAACCATCGCGCCGGCGCCCAGGACAATTCCGGTGATCTTGCGCGTCTTGCCAGACGTCAGCGGCATTTTCATCCCCCTCGAAGGTGGACTTAGAATAGCCCTGCCGCCGGGCCCGCGGCAAATATCCGATGCCGGACCTGCGCGCGACAAAGCCGGGAAAGGTGAGCGCGGCCTTACAGGCTGGTCAGTTCGGTCAGCTTGATGTTCTTGAACGGCAAGGAGCGGATGCGTTTTCCGGTGGCGTTGAAAATCGCATTGGCCACCGCGGCGGCGATGGGCGCCACCGAACATTCTCCCACCCCGCCCCATTTGGGCTTGCCCGCCTCATTCACGCCGCCGGTCAGCGCCAGCTCCGCCTTGACGTCAGGCGCATCCTTCAGCCGCACCATGCGGTAGCTGTCGAAATTGCTTTCCTGCGGCGCGCCATTCTTGACGTTGATCTCGCCATAGAGCATGGCGGTCAGCCCGAAAATCACGCCGCCTTCGATCTGGGCTTCCACCAGATTGGGATTGACCACATGGTAGGCGTCAGTGGCGGCGAAAACCCGCGTCACCCGCACATTGCCTTGGGCATCGACCGTGACTTCCGCCACATGGCCGCCGATGGCGCCATGATTCTCGACCAGCGAGATGCCGCGTCCCTGCCCTGCCGGCAATTTGCTGTGCCAGTTGCTCATCTCTTCCAGCTTTTTGAGCACCGACAAAGAATCGGGACGGTCGGTCAGACTGCGGCGGAACTCCAAAGGGTCCTTGCCCGCGGCATGCGCCAACTCGTCGATGAAGCTTTCCATGTAAAAGCCGTTCTGCGATCCGCCCACCGAGCGCCAGTAATGGACGGGGATATGCGTGTTCTTGAGCACAAGCCCGGTATACCAATTGGGCACGCGGTTATAGGGAACGGAAGGGCCGATACCATCGACGGCGGTGGCGTCAATGCCGTCAGCCGCCGCTTTGGGATTGCCCGACCGCTGGATGGAACCGCAGGCGCTCTCGATATGCACGGCTTCCAGTTTTCCGTCGGCGGACAAGGCGCCCTTCATGCGGATCGCGGACTGGGGACGGAAACGGTCGGCCCGCATGTCCTGTTCGCGCGACCACAACAATTGCAGCGGCTGGCTGATATTGCCTGCCTTGGCGACCAGGATGGCGTGGCGCAGCTCATCGCCGCTGCCGCGCCGGCCAAAGCCGCCGCCCAGGAACATCTGGTGAAAATAAACCTGTTCCGGCTTGAGGCCCGCAAGCTCGGCCGCCATCCGCGCATTGCCTAGCGCCGACTGCGATCCCATCCAGATGTCCAGCCGGTCCGGCTTCAATTGCACGGTGGCGTTGCAGGGCTCCATGGTGGCATGGGCCAGAAGCGGGGTCTGATAGACCGCTTCGACCAGCTTGGAAGAGCGCGAGACAATAGCCTTGGCGTCGCCATCATTGCGCACCGTGACCATGGGTTGATCCAGCGCCGCGCGATAGCTTTCCGCAAATCCGAGGCTGTCGGTGTTGGCCGCCTCGCCGCCGTCCCAGGTGATCTTGAGATCCTTGAGCGCCTGGTTGGCGCGCCAATAATTGTCCGCTACCACCGCGACGGCATCGGCCAATTTGACCACCTGTTTGATCCCGCGCCGGCCGGTAATGGCGCTGTCGTCAAGCGACACCAGCTTACCGCCCGGCACCGGGCAACTCATGATCGAGGCGTAGAGTTGCCCCGGCTCGCGGGTGTCGATGCCGAATTTGGCCACGCCATTGGACTTGATGGCGGAATCCAGCCGTGGCTGGCGGGTGCCTGCCAGCTTGAAATCCGCCGGCCGCTTGATGGCCGGTTCCTGCGGCAGGCTTATCTTGGCGGCGTCCGCGACCAGATCGGCATAGGCCAGCTGCCGCTTGGTCGGCGCATGATGGACGACGCCATGGCTTGCTTCGCATTCGGTGCGCGGCGCATTCCATTTCGCCGCCGCCGCCGCGATCAGGCGCTCGCGGGCGGATGCGCCCGCCTGCTGCACATACTCGTAGGTGCCGCGGATGCCCCGGCTGCCCCCCGTCATCATGTCGCGATAGACATTGTTCTCACGGATGTTGCGGTTGACCGAGGCGAACTCAACCTTGATGTTTTTCCAATCGCATTCCAGCTCTTCCGCCAGCAGCATGGGCAGGCCCGATCCGGTGCCTTGTCCCATTTCCGCCATCGGGCAGCGCAAGGTCACGCCGCCATCGCTGTTGATCACCACCCAGGCATTGACTTCGCGGGGATCGACGTCGTCGCCGGCCCAATAATGGTCAACCAAAACGGGGGCGGCGGCCGCGGGCGCCGACGGCACAAAAAAGCCCAATGCCATTCCACCGGCAAAGGTGGTGCCGGTGACGATGACCTGGCGGCGGGAAAGCTGGTTTGCGGGTCTTGTCTGAGATTTTATCTGGGCCATGGTCTCAGACCTTGCCGGCGGCGCGATGAATGGCGCGGCGGACGCGGACATAGGTGCCGCAGCGGCAGATATTGGAAATCGTGTCGATATCCTGGTCGGAAGGATTGGGCTTTTCCCTGAGCAGCGCGACCGCCGAAAGGATTTGGCCCGACTGGCAGTAACCGCATTGCGGCACGTCCTCCGCCACCCAGGCTTCCTGCACCGGATGCGGCCGGCCATTGACGGCAAGGCCTTCGATGGTGGTGATGGATTTTCCTTGCGCGGCGGAAACCGGTGTCGTGCAGGAGCGGACCGGTTTACCGTCCATCAGCACGGTGCAGGCGCCGCACTGGGCGATGCCGCAGCCATATTTTGTGCCGGTGAGCCCGATCTCGTTACGCAGCGCCCACAGCAGGGGCATCTCCGGTTCGACATCCAGGCTGTAGGCTTTGCCGTTGATCGTGAGCTTCGCCATCTTCGTCTTCCCAATGGCAATTCAGCTTTTCGAACAATAGTCCTTTCGCTTGCGTCTATCCAGTTTCAGCAACCCGATGTGCAGCGCCGGGAATAACGGTTTCCGGCTTGCGTTCTCAGCCTAGGCCATGATCTCGGAGATCGGCTTGTTGGTCATATTGGAATCGGTGCCCCAGCGGTCCACCGACAGGCCCATGGCTTGCTGCACCGTGAGACCGACCCGCGCCACCGTTGTGCTCGCGCCTGCATAATGGTTGCCGGTTTTCATCCGGCCGCTGGCAGAACCCGCCAGGAACATGGGAATGCCATCCACCGCATGCAGTTTGGCATTGCTGGTGTCGGTGTAGGCCAAGACCAGGCTGTGATCCAACAGCGTCCCATCGCCTTCCTTCACCTCATCCAGCGCCGCCAGCAGGGCGGCGAAGCCTTCCATGCTGTAGGTGCTGAACTTGGAAGTGATGGGCTGATAACCGAGGGCCTCATCCACCGGCTCCTCATGGGTGGACTGATGGAAGGGGCGGGAATCGCCCGGCATATAGATGGTCGATGCCGGCTCGGAATAGGCCATGTTGAACACCCGTGTCTGGTCGGTGGCCAGTCCTATGGCCAGCAGCTTAGCCATGACCGGCGTGACTTTGCGCAGATTGGGCACCGCTTTGTTCATCGGCATGTCATCGGGCGCATCGGGAATGGCGACCTGGGCGGTGATCTCCGGGCGGCGCAATTCCACCTCCAGGGTCTGCTCCAGCTCGCGCACCGACGTGAAATACTGATCCAGCCGGGCGCGGTCGCCTGCGCCCAGATTCCTGGTCAGCAGCTTGCGGTCATCGGCCACCACCGACAACACGCTTTTCTGCAACATCACCTCGGGATTGGGTTTCCAGTCGGCCTTGGACGGATCCTGGAAACCCGCCCCGAACAGACGCGTGTAAAGGGCAAGCGGCGATATTTCCGGCGGATTGATGTTGCTGCCGCCCAGGCTGGAATAGCTTTCTCGCTTGTTGCCGCAACAGGAAATTTCGATGGAGCGGAAGCGCGCGCCATGGCTGATGGCATCCGCGATGGTCTGGTCGATGGTCTGGCCGTCAAATTGCGTGTCATTGGCGGGCGCCGTGCCGGTGGTGATCGCGGCATTGCCCGTCCAGTGCTGGATATTGGGCTTGTCATCGACATAGGCGCGAAAGCCGCTGAGCAGATTGAGCTTGTTCTTGTAAGGCTTCAGCGACGCCAGTTGCGGCGTGTCATCGTATTTGGCGCCTATGGTCTTGGGCAGATACAGCGCCTTGGTCAGGCCGCAACCCCAGAAGAAGGTGCCGAAACGGGTGGGAATTGCCCGGCCCGTGGCGGCGAGGGCCTCGCCCTTGCTGTCCAGGAAACAGTCCAGGAAGGGCAGCGCCACCACCGCACCCGATCCTTGCAACAGGCCACGCAATAGAAAACGGCGCGTGGGAAACATCACATTCTCCTCGCTACTTCATCGAAATCTTGGACGCGCCGCCGGCTGGCGGAGGCGCGGCAAAGAATTGCGGACTGGTGACAATCGATCGCAGCAACGGTTGCACGCGATAGCCCCCGGCAACGAAACCATCCAGCAAGGGCTGGATGGTGCTTTTTTCCAGGTCTTCGCTGTCGGCGCCCACGCCATAGGCATAGAGCTTGCGGACCAGACAGGCCGGCACTTTGGGATTGTCGTGCAGATACTGGCCCAATCCCGTCCCGCCGGCGAAACGCTTGCCGCCGATCGTGGCGGAGACATCGATGTCGCGGCCGTCATCCTTGAGGCGGCGCTCGCCGATACTGTCGAACTGCTCCAAACTCAATCCGATGGGATCACTGTGGGTGTGGCAGGAGGCGCAGGTGGGCGTAGTGGCATGCGCCATCAGGCGGTCGCGCACCGTCCTGAGCTTGGGATTGTTGACGTCATTGACAATGGAAAAATCCACATTGGCCGGCGGCGTCGGCGTCGGTTCGCACAGGAAGATATCCATCAGCGCCACGCCGCGCTTGGTGGGGGAACTGCGGCCGGGATGGGAAAACATGCTCAGCATGGAAACCTGGGTGACGATGCCGCTGCGACCGGAGTCTTGCGGAAACTCATAACCCATCCACTCGCCGCCGAGATTGTAGGGAACGGCATAGACCCAGGCCAATGGCCGGTTGATGAAGGTCTTGCGGGTGGTGAAAATGTCCCGGAAATCGCCATCCTTCTTCAGAGCGAGATCGATGGTGGTGCGCAACGTCTCTTCCCGGGCGGAAGCGGCGATCTCGTCACCATATTTCGGATAGATGGTGGGATCCTTGGTGATGGCGCCCAGCGTGTCGAGCTCCAGGAAATCGCTGAAGAAGGCGCGCATGCCGGTTTCCAGCCGCGGCGAGGCCATCAGGCGCGCGGCTTGCACCTTCAATCCCGCATCACTGTCCAAGGCGCCGGAACGGGCGGCAGTCAGCAACTCCGCATCGGGCGTGGTGTCCCATAGCACATAGCTCAGCCGGGCGGCCCGGCTGTAGCCGTCCAAGGTGTAGTCTTTGCCTTTGGGCACCGCCATTTCCGCGCGGAACAGAAAATCCGGCGCCGACAGCAAGGTGGTCAGGCTGTAGCGGATGCCGGTGTAGAAATTGTTGGACAGTTTGGTGGCGGTGTCGGCGGCATCCAGCCGGGCTTTCAATTCCTCCGCGGTCAGGGGGCGGCGAAACAGCAGCAAGCCATACTGTTCCAGGATCTGGCCGGCGCAGCCGCGATCCGGCGCAGTGGCGGTTTTGGGCACGCAGGCGATCAGTTTCGCGCGGTTCTTGTCGTCCACCACCTGTTTGGCGATGCTGTCCGCCATCTTGGCATAGGCTTCAAAGCCGGCAGGCGTGATCGAAAGGCTGGTGCTGCTGGATGCCAGCAAGCCGCCAACGCGGCGCTCCGGCTCGAACTTGCCCTGCACCGTGATGCCGGGACCGAAAATGTCAGCGATGGAATTGCGATATTGGCTTTCCGTCAGCCTGCGCAGGCCGGCGAGATAGGGCTCCTGTGCCCAGACGGCCTGGACCGTCGCGGCCAGGACCAGGCTGCTCAGGAGAAATATCGTCCTTGATCGCATCATCCACGCCCAAACGAAGGTGCAAGCCGACAATATTGTAGGACAAATTTCGGGTCAGCCGGAAATTCCTGGTTTGTGCGGTGCAACAAGCCGGCGCCCGCAATACAGGCTTTTGAAGATCGGATATGATGGGGCAAGCAAATCGTCCTGGGTTCCATTTGCGATGATCGCCTTGAAGACGCCGCTTGTGATCGCCTCTGTTCTGGCCGCGGCCATCGGCCCGGCGGTGGCGGCGCCCTGGGTGCGGGGTTTTGTGGTCGATAATTATGAGCCCGCTTTCTATTACGGCGGCCGCGGCGGCACAGAAGCACCGGGTTCGGATTGTCCCAAGGGCACCATCCCCATCCTGGACTACAAGAAAGTGCTGAAAACCAGCTGGCGGACCGACGCCGAAGTCGAAAAGCTTACTTTGCCCGTGTCCGCCGGCGGCGAAGGCGAGAAAGTGATCTCGCCGGCCATGCAACATCGCGGCTTCCGGCGCGACATCGACAGCTACATCAATCCTTTCACCGCGCCGGACGCCGGTATGCGCCAGGTCACCGGACGGATCGCGGAAGGATTCGACCTGGACGGCAAGGCCAGCACCGGCGGCTTCACCAGCCCCAGCGGCGAGCGCGGCATCGACAATGCCTTCTATCGCGCCTGGGGCTGCATCATGTCTTATCGCGGCACGCCCTATCACGCCTATCTCAGCCAGCGCGCCAACGACAAGATGCTGGACGGGCTTTACACCATGGTGATCCGGCTGTCGGGCAACCAGGACTCGATGAATGACGATTCCGTGACCCTGGAAATCGGTTATTCGCCGGACCATGTGGTCAAGGACCCGATGGGAAATGTGATCCGGGACGTTTCCTTCCGCGCGATCAAGACGGAACAATATTCAAAATTGAAGGCGCGGATTCGCAATGGCGTGCTGGAGAGCGAGCAGACGGATATTCACCTGCCGGCTTTTTCCTGGGGCGAGACCAATCGCGGCGACGCGCTGTTTCAAAAGGGGCGGATACGCCTGACTTTGAGCCGGGATGGCGGCCTGTCGGGGCTGGTGGGCGGCTACCGGGATTGGCGCGAGGTCTATGGCCGCGACACGTTCAATGTGCCGTCTGGCGGCGCGACGCGGGAAACCTATTATCATGAAAACCAGATCGCGATGTATTACGCCTTGAAGCGCAATGCCGACGGCATTCCCGATCCCAAGACCGGACGCAACACCGCGATTTCCGCCGCTTACCGTTTCACCGCCAAGCCGGCCTTTGTGGTCGATCCTCCCACGGCGCTGGCGGTGGATCAGCCGCCCTATCCCGGCGGCGACAAAGCCATGACCGAGCGCCAGCGTTTTCTCCACGCCATCGCCACCCGCGTCATCGAGCCGGAAGTGCGCCGGGCCCAGCCGGAAGCCCAAACCGCCAGCAGCGAAACCACCAAGCCGCAGAACCAGGGCGCGAATTACTAGCGGACCGCCAGATCAAAGCGTCAGCGCGCGGATGCGATGGTTCTCGGAATCCCCGATATAAAGCGTGCCGTCATGGACACAGACACCGTGCGGCCGCGCCAGAGCGCATTGCAGCGGATCGCCATCCGGCCCGTCGCCGCGTTTGCCGGTTCCCGCCACCGTGGACACCGTGCCGTCCGTCAGCGACACCCGCCGGATCACGTGATTTTCGGTATCGGATATATAAAGACTGTGGTCGGGCGCATAGGCGATGCCCTTGGGCCCGCTCCAGGTGGAATCCCGCGCCGGCCCGCCATCGCCGCCATAGCCCTTGGCGCCCGTGCCCGCGACGCGCTTCATGATCTTCCGCGCCGGATCGATGCTGTAGACTTTGTTGCCTTCGCGCAGGATCAGATACAGGGTGCCGTCAGGGGCGATGTCGATGGAACGCGGTCCATGCAAAGGCGCGCTCAGCGGCGCTTCATCCGGCGTGTCCCCGGTTTCGCCATTGCCCGCAAAAGTGGCCAGGATTCCCGATGCCGCGTCCCGCCGCCGGATACGGTTGTTCTGGATGTCGCAGATATAAAGATTGTCCCGGCCATCCAGAGCGATGCTGTGCGGCTGTTTGAGCTGGGCTTGGGCGGAAGGTCCTGAATCACCGCTGAAGCCGGGCGCGCCCGTGCCTGCCAGGGTGGAAATGCGGCCCGAATTGCGATCGACCAAGCGCACGACATGCGCGTCGCGCTCGGCGATCAGCATGTTTCTTTTGCTGTCAAAACGCACTTCATGCGGCGCGCTAAGTTCCGCCTGCGCCGCCTGGCCGCCATCGCCGGCATGACCCTTGGCGCCATTACCCGCGACCACGGATATCTTTCGAGCCTTCAGCTTCAGCACCCGGTTGCTGCCGAAATCCGCCCAGGTCAGCGCGCCGTCCGGCCCGATCAGCACGCCATAGGGCTGATCGAGTCGGGCGGTGTTGACGGCTTCGCCGTCGCCGGCCGAGCCCTGCAGGCCGGTGCCCGCGAGCGTGACGATGCGCCTGGCCGCGGCGCGGGCCGGAAAAACCATCAAGCCGCCACCTGCTCCCAGCACAAAGCGGCGGTTCAGATAACGCATCTTACGTTCCCCACCTTGTCGGCGCAGCGAACCACAGCCTAGCGCGCTTCAAAAAGGCACGTACATTTCTCACCCTGGCCGCTCGCCCAAGCCGTCCATACGCTGCCGCTATGGACCGTTCGCTCCTTTCGCGGGTCCGTGAGGCGCGTCGGCCTTGGGCCGCGAAACCGTCCAGTGGACGGTTTCGAGCGCCGAACACCCGCTCACGCGCGATACGCGCGCCGTCGCTCACTTCTCGATGGGGACGATGTGCCAGACCCCGCCCTCGCCGTCGCCATGCGGCGCATTGGGCGCGTCATGGAACAGGGTGTAGACGGGGCGGCCGCGATAAGCCCATTGCATCGCGCCGTCATCGCGCCGAATCACGCTCCACTCTCCCAACGCCTTGGCATCGGCCGGAGCCAGGATGGGAGGATGGGCGCTGGAGCAGCCTTCATTGCAGAAGGAACGCCCCGCCCGGTCCAGGTCATAAGTATAAAGCCGCTGGGCGCCCGGAAAGCGGACAAAGACATAGCCCTTGTCGCCCGCCTCCGACAAAGCCACTTCGGCCGGATAGGGCAAGGTGGCGTCAAACGCCGCCAGCGCCGGTGCTTTGCCGCAGATCGTCAGAACCGCGGCAACCAGAACCGATTTCCCTGCCGCGCCCGGCTTCACGGATTTTGCGCCGGCTTGGGCACCTCGTTGCGGACCTGCTGTTGCGGCTGTTGGGCCGGCTGCGTGGCGCGCCGTCTCCGCCGCATCCAGGGCGGATTGCCATTGGCATCCTCGCCGGCATAGTGCGGCCGGGTCAGCGTCTTGAGGAAATAGTCCTTGGTGGGAAGATCGACGATGTCATCTTCCATCGACGGCACCGCCGCTTCCGAGGTGCCGGGCGGCACGCCTTGCGGGACGCGGGTCTCGATGCCCTTGATGGTGTTGTTCTTGATCGCCACAAAGGCCTGCATCCGCTCCTCGTCCAGCGCCAGCTTGGGAATGTCCATCGGCTTGTCGGGATCCACCACATAGGCGCTGGCCGCCTTGACGCGATAGACGCTGGAGATGCCGTCATATTTGCCGGTCTTCTCATTGTACATGCCGTCGGCATTGCGGCGCAGCGCGTAATAGAGCGAGACATGGTCCTCATGCTCGCGAATGCCTTGCTGCCCGCCGTCCTGGGCAAAGGTGTTCTCGGTATAAAGCTCGCGCCAGTTGCGGTAGCCGCCGATCAAGCCGGTGGCGGAAAGCCCGTCCGCCGACATGTTGAGCCGGACCTTGCCCTTGGAAAAATTGGTGTCGCCGGTCTGGTCATAGAACCAGGCGATGCGCGGTGTGTGCAGATGCTCCACCTGCTCGGTTTCCACCACGCCATTGTGAATCCTGGCTTTCAGCTTGGTGTATTGGGCCGACTGCAGGATGCGATAGGAATAATCCACCGCGATGCCGCCGCGCGCATCCTTGACGATCTTGTCCGGCGAATAGCCGATCTCCAGGGTGGCGTCGCTGTCATTCATCGGATCCTGGTTGCCGGAGACCCGGATCACCATGGTGTAAAGACCTTCCTGCATCTTGTCGTTGGCGCGCAGGTCCAAGGTGGCATTGCCGTTGCCGCGCCAGGGCGCATCGCATCCCCAGGCGCGATAAAGATTGTTGTCGATCCCCTTCTCGCCGTCCGGGCTGATGAAATCGCTCGCCTTGATCTTGCCGTCCAGATTGAAGCCGTCGCCGATGCGCCCGGTGACTTGCGGCTGGCCGGGATCGTCGGTGGCCCAGGGGTTCACATAGGTCTCGATGTCCTTTTTGTAACCGCGATAGGCGATGGCGCGATTCCAGATGTGAAAACGCGCCAGCACCGGCGCCCGTGTCTGATCCAACCCCGGCGGTTTGGAAATCCAATCGATTTCCTGCTGCGAGCGCCACTTCTGCCGCCCCACCGCGATCTTGGTCTGGCTGTCATTGGCAAAGTGGATCGAGCTGCCATGCGGGCAGTCCACGCCCGGCTCGATCTCCGCGCCGCGGGTAAAGTCGGGGCGGCCGCCATAGCGGAAGGCATATTCATAAGCGCCCACCACATAGCCCCTGACCCAGGGCGCCGCCGCCGCGGGCAACGCCGTGGCGCCGGTCAAAGCCATCGCCGCGGTGCAAACCATCAGGTGCTTTTTCAGGGTCATGACTTTTTCCTCCCCAGAATCAGGAAACGATGACGGTGCCGACCATCCCCATCGCTTCATGCATCTTGCAGACATATTTGTAGGTGCCCTTCACCGTGAAGGTGTGGCTGAAGGTGGCATCCTCTTCCATATTGTCGGAGCCGAACGGCGCCACTCCGGCCGGCAGGGCGACATTCGAGGCCGTCGCCGCCTGGCTCGGATCAAAGGTGACGGTGTGGGTTATCACTCCGGGATTGGTCCAGGTCACCGTATCGCCCACGCTGATATTGACCGTGGCGGGCACGAACACGCCTTTGGGGTTGTTCTTCATGGAGACGTCCACCGTCTTTGCCGCGGCCAGCGCGGGCGTGGCGAGCACGACACCCAGGCTGGCGAGCATTTCAGTGAAGCTGCGGCGATGAAACATCATGACTAATCCTTGCGCTTATTCTGGGGGCGAAACCTGGTTGACCATCAGGTCAGATACCGCTCCGGCTTCGAATGCCAGCGGATTGGCGTCGTCCATCTGCCCCTTATGGAGCATGATGTCGGCGCTGACCTGGAAATCGGTGATGCTTTTGGGATCGGCGGAAATGAAGGCCGCGCCCGCGAACGGGCTCCAGCTTTTCCAGGCGGGCGCGCCACTGGTCTTGTAGCGCCAGCTGGGGCGGAAATATTCCATGCGGAAGCTGTAGCGCAGGCCGGCGGGGTCGCGCTGCGGCACCGGTGCGGTGTCACCCTTGCCACGCGCTTCGACAAAGGTGAACCAGCTTGCCTTCTGTTCCATGCTCAGTTCGGCGGCGCGATAGGCGAGGTATTTCTCGACCGCGTCGCGGCTGGTGAATTTGTGCCCCGTCACTACCAAGTGGAATCCGTTGGCGCCCTTTTTCTGGGCGGTAAAAACCCCCGGCTTGGCCGGCGGCACCATGGGAAGATTGTCCCCGGCGGCTGTGACGGGTGCGGGCGCCGGGTCCGCCGCCAGCGCAACACCTGTCATGGCGCAAAGCGCGGCAAGGGCAAATCCGGTGGCGATGCTGCGTTTCATTCTTCCCTGCCCTTTTAGAAATAGAAACCTATGGACACCGCCCATACGATGGCGGTGACGGCGACGCCGCCGATTACAAACCGCCAGAGCGGCGCGATCTTCAGTTCCGCGTCACCCGCTTCGCCGCGGCGCGTTCCCGAGATCATCGGACCGACCAGATTCTGGCGCTTGTAGATGAAGTAGAACAGCACCGCCGCCAGATGCAGCGCGATCACCCAGAGCAGGACGTTGAACCAGCGATAGTGCAGATGCGCGAGATGGCGGCCCTGCTTGAAAGTGACATAGCTGGAGAGCGGTCCCGAATAGAGTCCGTCCACATCGACCGCGAACAGGCCCATCACCACCACCGCAAGGACCAGGCCCAGCATCAGAACGATGCTGACCGCGCCCAAGGCGTTGTGGCCGTGGCTGTGGGGCGTGTCGCGCCGGTGCAGGGTGCTGGCATAGTCCAGAATGGCCTTGGGACCCCGCACGAAATTGACAAAGCGCGCGGTCGAGGATCCCACCAGGCCCCAATACAGCCGCATCAGCACGATCCACAACACCGCATAGCCGCTATAAAGATGGTATTCGAGCTGGTTGTGCAGGCCGGTCCACCAGCAGACGCCGATCCCGGCCGCCAGCAACCAGTGCAGCACGCGCACCGGCAAATCCCAGACCCTCAGGTCCGCCGTATCGGCCAGAGCCGATTCCACCCGGCCCGCGTCATACGAAGTCATGGACGGCTACTCGTCTTCATTTTCTTTTTCATAATCGGGCGAACGATAACTGTCGTGGCAAGCCTTGCAGGCCTTGCCGGTCGCAATCGCCTGCGCCTTCAGCCCGGCCTCGTCCTTTTTCAGCGCCACCTGGTTCAACTTGTCGGCTTCGGCCTGGGCCGCCCTGCCCAACTTCACGAAGTCGTCGTTCTTCTGCCAGATTGCCGGCAAGGCATAGGTCTTCTTGCCCGTCTCGGGGCCGCTGCCCTTGGGGAACCAGTTCAGCAGATAGGCGCTGCGGTCCTTGATGGTCTGGGCGTTGGGTATCACCGCATTGTCCCAATCGATGCGTCCCTTTTTGATCTCATCGGTGATCGCCTTGAGCCCTCCACCCATGTCCCGCAGCTTGTCCTGGCGCGGCTTGATCTGAGCGATCTCAGCCGGACCGGCGGCGGCATCCAAAACGGCAATCGCGAAAACAACAAACACCGCAGCGGCAACGCGGCCAAAACCCAACGCGGACATACGAACAAACACTCCCAGCTGACGCAGCGGCAACACAAATGACCGGCAAAACAGGCGAATTTATGCCAGCAGATCGGTATAGGGCTGCCGGATCTCCATCGAGCCCTTGCCCCAGACATCCAGCGACACGCCCATGGCCTTCTGGATGGTCAGGCCGACGCGCGACACCGGACTGGAGTCGCCCGCGACATGGAAACCCATCTTCATCCGGCCGCTGGCGCCGCCCGCCACGAAAATCGGCAAGCCATCCACCGCATGGATCTTGGCGAAGCTCTGATCGGTAAAGGCATAGACCAGGCTGTGGTCCAGCACGGTGCCGTCGCCTTCCGGAACCGCATCCAGTTCCTTCAACAGCATGGCGAACAGTTCCATGGTGTCGACATTGTATTGCGCCACCCGCGGCTGATAGCCCAGCACCGGATCGATCGGCTCTTCATGGGTGGACTGGTGATAGCCCAGCGAGTCGCCCGGCATGAAGATCTGCGATCCCGGCTCGGAGATGCTGAGATTGAACACCCGGGTCTGGTCGGTGGCCAGCGCCAACGCGCCCAACCGCGCCATCAAGGGCGTGACCTTGCGCAAGTTGGGCAAGGCGTTGTTGCACACCATCTCTTCCGGCGCGCCGGGGATGGTCACCTTGGCCTGGATTTCCGGGCGCTGCAGTTCCGCAGCCATCTGCAATTCGGCCTCGCGCACCGAGGTGAAATACTGATCCATGCGCGCCTTATCGGAGGCGCCCAGATTTTGCATCACATGCTTGCGGTTCTCGGCCACCGCCGACAGCACGCTTTGCTGGATCAGGGCCTGGGGATCGGGTTTCCAGTCGCCCTTGGTGGGGTCCTGGAAGCCGGGCCCGAACAGCCGGGTATAAAGCGACAGCGGCGTGGGCTCCGCCGGCAAGGCATTGGCGCCGCCCAGGCTGGAATAGCTCTGCTTGGGATCGCCCGCGGCGGAAGCCGATACCGACTTGAAGCGGGTGCCGTGCGAAATCACATCGGCGATCTGCTGGTCGATGGTCTTGGAATCGAACTCGCTCTGCTTGGTGGGCGAGATGCCGGTGGCGGCGGCGGCGGCGCCGGACCAATGCTGATAGTTGGGATTGTCGTCCAGCGGCACGCGCAGGCCGCTGAACACGTTGAACTTGGCGCGATAGGGCTCCAGCGGCTTGAGCTGGCCGGTCATCTCATAATCCTTGCCGCCCGTCTTGGGGATCCAAAGCTGCTTGGTCAGGCCCAGGCCGAAGAAAAAGGTGTTGAACCGGGTGGGCAGCGGCCGCCCCGTCGCCGCCAGCGCCTTGCCCTTGCTGTCCAGAAAGCAATCCAGGAACGGCAGGCCCATCACGGCCAAGGCGCCCTGGCAGCTGCCGCGGAGCAGGAATCTGCGATCAATCTTCATGACTGGCTCCTGTCTACTGGGCCGCGACCTTGGTCGCGGGGCTGGTTGTTTCGGGAGGAGGCGCGTTGAAATAGTCCTTGTCTTCGACCGTCGCCTTCAACAAAGCGCGCATGCGGAAACCGGAATCGCCGAAGGCTTTGTTGGCGCTCTTGAAGGCCGAACCCGCGACATCCTCGCTATTCTCGCCACGGGAATAGGCATAGACCTTGCGCGCCATGCAGGCGGTGTATTTGGGACTGTCGTGCAGGAATTTGCCCAGCCCTTCGGCGCCTTCGAACTTCTTGCCCTGGATGGCGGCCGAAAGATCGATCAGCTTGCCATTCTCCACGGTGCGGCGCTGGCCGATGGTGTCGAACCCTTCCAGCGACAGGCCGATGGGGTCGCTGTGATTGTGGCAGGAGGCGCAGGTCGCGTTGGTGGCATGCGCCATCAAGCGTTCGCGCACCGTCTTCAGCGGCCCGCTGGTGTCATTGACCACCGAGAAATCCACATTGGCCGGCGGGGTGGGCGTGGGCTCGCAAAGGAAGATATCCATCACCGCCACGCCGCGCTTGGTGGGCGAAGAGCGGCCGGGATGGGAGAACATGGTCAGCATGCTGGCCTGGGTGAGAATGCCGCTGCGGCCCGAGTCGGCGGCGAATTCATACGGCATCCATTCGGACTTGAAGGCGAAGGGAAGCTGATAATCGGCCGCCAGGTTGCGGTTGATGAAGGTCTTGCGCGTGGTCATCAGGTCGCGCATGTCGCCATTGGCATGCAGCGCCAGGTCGATGGCGGTGCGCAGTGTCTCTTCCTTGGCAGAAGCCGCGATGCCCGAACTCCATTTGGGATAGAGGATGCTGTCCTTGGACACGGTGTCGAAGGTGTCGAGCTCCAGCATGTCGTTGAAGAAGGCCTTCATGCCGTCATCCAGCCTGGGTGAGGACATCAGGCGGGTGACCTGCTTGTCCAGGCCGTCGGCGGTGTTCAGATCACCCTTCTCGGCCGCCTGCAGCAATTCGCTGTCGGGCGTCGAATTCCACATCAGATAGCTGAGACGCGTCGCCCGGCTGTAAGGCTCCAGGGCATATTGCTTGTTGCCCGCCGGCACCGCGGTCTCCATGCGGAACAGGAAATTCGGCGACTGGATCAGGCTGGCCAGGCCGTAGCGCAACCCGGCATAGAAATCATTCTGGGACTTGGCCAGGCTGTGGCTGAGATTGACGGCGCTTTTGGTCTCGTCCGAGGTCATGGGCCGGCGGAACAGCATCCGGCCATACTGGTTCAGCACCTGGGCGGCGCAGGCGTCATCGGGCTCCTTGGCCGCTTTGGGCGCGCAGGGAAGCTTGGCGCGGTATTTTTCCGATGTGACCTGGACGGCGATGCTGTCGGCCATGTTGGTGAAGGACTCAAAACCGACCGGGGTCACCGACAACACCCCGGTGCTGGTGGCCTGCAAGCCGCCGATCCGGATGGTGGGCTCGAACGCGCCGCGCACTTCGATCTCCTTGCCGAAAATATCGGCGATCGAGTTGCGGTATTCCGTCTGGGTCAGCCGCCGCATGCTCACCACCTGAGCACTGGGCGCGGCGCCGGCTGACTCAATCCAGGCAAGCGATGCCAACGCGGTCAGGGAGAGAAGAGAGACGGCAAACTTTTGCATGCGAGACTTCCGTGATGACCGAACGGGGACTCTGACCTGAATTCTTCGCAAAGGTATCGCAGCGGGTTCACCCGCCAGCAGTTTTTTCGAATTCCTTACATGAATCCCGACGCTTAGCTGTGTATACAAGACATTTGTCCGACATGGGAGTCGGCAAGGCCGCTGCTGCACTGCATCATCGCTGATGCGCTACCCGGATTGGGTCGTGGAACCTTGTTGCACCACAGCAAATGAGACCGCTCGCAGGCCGAGTCGCGCGGTTTTTGTTCGCTAACGCACGCGCGCAGATGGCGAAATTCCCGCGCGAATCGGGAGGATCACGCGATCAGCCAAGGTTTAACCAATCCCGCGCTTTTTCCGCTGTGCGCGGCTTTTCAGTGGGCCAGGCCGGTGAAGGTGAACTTCTGCACCCGTCCGTCCCGGCCGTCGCCGGTGAAGATATCGCCCTTGGCATCGGTGATGATGACGTGCAGTCCCAAAAACATGCCGGGATATTGACCGACATGACCGAATGCGGCCTGCGGAATCTCGGTCAGGGTCTTGCGGTCGAGCACGCGGATGCGCTGCTGATGGCCTTCGCAGACATAGAGAAAGCGCTGCTCCTTGTCGCCTGACAGCGCCACGCTGTTGACGGTGCCGAAGCCCTTCATGGGAATTTCGCGCGCGACAAAGCCCTCCAGAAGAAACTTGCCGTCCAAGGTGAAAGCCTGGACCCGGTTGTTGTTGCGGTCCGCGACATAGACGATGCCGTCCTTGGAGATCACCAGCCCATGCACCAGGTTGAATTGGGTTGGCACCGGATCATAGGCGCGGGTGCGCGGCACGCTGTCGTCGGGCGATTTGCCGTAAGCGCCCCACATGCGCTTGAACTTGCCGGTGTCGGCGTCGAACACGATCACCCGGCGGTTGACATAGCCGTCGGCGACAAACAGTTCGTTGGCGGGCGCGTAATAGACCGGCCAGGCGGCGTGATTGAGGTTGGCGGTGTCCAGGCTGCCCTTGCTCTGTGCCGACTTGCCGATCTGCATCAGGAACTTGCCGTCCACCGTGAACTTCAAGCACTGATTGTCGTCCTTGCCGTTCTTGGCGTCGCGGCCATTGCCGCAGATCCAGACATTGTCCTTGGCATCGACCGCGATGCCATGCTCCTGGGCCGGCCAGTCGAAATTGGCGCGTTCGCCATCGCTCATGGCGAATGGCCCGCCCCAGGCGCGGATGAATTTGCCTTTGGCGTCGAACTCCACCACCGACGGCGCGGGCACGCCGGATTCCGGCTGCGGCGGCTCGTCAAGCTGCGGAATGATGGAGCGCGGACGCGAAATCACCCAGATGTTGCCGTGGGAATCTTCCGTCAGGCCGGCGATTTGGCCGAAGAAATAGCCATTGGGCATTGCCAGCGGCCATTTGGGATCAAATTGGAATTGGGGCCAGGTGGCGGCCTGCGCCGGCGCGAGCAAGAGCAGCGTGAACAGACCGGCAATCGCCGAGCGTTTCATGGTTTTCTCCCCAGTTCTTTTTTTTGCGCTTTTGCTCAGCATGGCACAGCGAAATCCGGAAATACATATTGCGCCGCACGCGGCGTCTCAGGCGCGGGGCACAATATCAAAGGCGCAGGTGAGCCTTTTTTCCTGGGAAGCGAAGGGCATGGTGCCGTGCCACATATAGGAAGGAAACAGCACCAGCAGTCCGGGTTCGGGCTTCACCAGATGTTCCGCAGGCAAATGCGGCGTCGTTCGCGGCCCCGGTTCGCCGAATTTGAGAAAGCCTTCCTGGCCTTGCAGATCCGAAGGCAGGCGAACGTAAAAGGCCGAGGAGATCCAGCCTTCGGGGTGAACATGATTGATGTGAAATCCGCCGCTGTTCAGCCGCACCGACCAGGCGCTGGCGATGGCGTAATCCCGATCGGCCGCGCCGATATGAGCCAGATGCCGGCGGATCGGCGCATCCAGCGCCGCGAACAAGGCGCGAATGGCGGGATCGGGATAATCGGCCAGGGCGCGCATGGTCTGGCTGCCATGCCGCAAGGATTGATCCACCGGATGGGTCAACGGACCATGAATATCGTCCAGCGCACGGCCCAGATCGCGGAGATAGTCGTCCAGGCCGCTCCAGCCTTGCGGCGGATCGATCCGGTAGCTCCCGACCAGCCGCTGATAGTCATACAGCGTGTGATAACGGGGATCGCCGGCCAGACGCCAGGCGGTGGCCAAAAGCGCGGTGGCGTGCTGATCGCGCGGCCGCGCCGCCTGCAGCGCTTCCGCACGCCGGACGGCCTGTTCCACGCGGCCCAGCGCCAAGTCGACTTCAATCTCGGCTTTGGCGCGCGCCACCGGCGTGACATCGGATGGGGCAGCCGCCAGATGCCGGTCCGCGGCGTGCGGATCGATCGCCAGCGCCGCGCGGGCGGTGGCGACATTCAGCGCCGGATTGCGCGCGGCATGCGCCGCCGCCAGGGCATAAGCGGCTTGCGTCTCTCCCGCGCTCTGCAGCAGATGCACGGTGATGGTGACGATCTCGGCGGTCTGGGGCGCGGCATCCAGTTCGGCCCGCGCCTTTGCCAAATCGCCGGTCTGCATCCAAACCAGCTCCGCCAGTTCGCGCTGGCCTTGCGGCGAGGAAGGGTGATGCCGTATCGCCGCCCGCCAGGCGGCTTCGGCTTCCACAAAACGGCTTTGCCTGGTGAGGATGCGTCCCAGCAACAGATGGGACGGAGCATCATCCATCCCTTTGGCGATGGCGCGCCGGACGGAAGCCTCGCCCTCAGCTTCCTTGCCCAGCCGGTTCAAGACCGAGGCCAGGGCGAATTCCGCCGCGCCATCGTCCGGCGCCAGCGTCACCGCCACACGCAGCTGCTGCTCGCAGCCATATAGATCGCCCAGCTGATGCAGCACCAGTCCCAGCAGACTGCGCAGCGGCGCGCTATCAACGCCCTGGGTCACCCCTTGGGCGATCGCCTCCTCCAGCACCGCGCGCGCCTTGTCGATGCGCCCGCGATCCAGCAGATAGCGCGCTCTGTCCAAGACGGCGGATGTTTCCGCGCTGGACATCATGTCCATCATCACCGCGTCAGGGCGTGCCCGGCTTGTAACCGGGACCGCGCAGCACCTGGCCCGGCAGCGCATTGGTCGGTTTGCCGTCGGCGACCACGGCTTTGCCGTTGACCAGAACCCAGGCGATGCCCTGGGAATACTGGTCCGGCTTTTCGTAACTCGCCATGTCCTTGACGGTCGCCGGATCAAACACCACCACATCGGCCTTCATCCCCTGGCGCAGGATGCCGCGATCGGCCAGGCCCAGGCGGTTGGCGGGCAGCGAGGTCATTTTGCGGACCGCCTCCTCCAGGGTGAAGACATGCTGGTTGCGCACATATTCAGCCAGCAGGCGGGTGTGGCTGCCGAAGGAGCGCGGATGCGGACTGCCGAAGGAGGTGCGCACCCCCGCCGGCAGCGAAATGCCGTCCGAGCCGATATCCATCCAGGGATTGTTGAGCATCCGGGTGACGATCTCGGCCCGCTTTCCGGTCGGCATTCCGATCTGGAAACCCTCGCCCTTCATCTTGACCAGGATGTTCAGAAGCGCCTCCGAGGGTGAAACATGCATCTCGCCGGCGATCTGCGGCAAAAGCTTGCCGTCAAATTCCGGATTCACCGACGCCACCTTGAGGGTGGCGAAATCGCGCGCCTTCATTTCGTCCAGGATGCGGGCACGGCTATCGGGCTTTTGCAGCCGCGCCACAATCGCGGCGGAGTCGCCTTCCTGCGCCCAGGCCGGCAGCGACTGAGTCAGATAGGTCCATCCCGTCTCGTAGGGATAGGAATTGGCGGTGATGTCAACGCCATCGGCGCGCGCCTGCTGGACATCCCGTATGAAATCGTCGGGGTCATTGCCGGCGCTGGCGCCCAGATGGAAAATCTCCGCCGGGATATGGGCGCCCTTGGCGATGGCGATGGCTTCCTTCAATCCTGTGTCGCGGGGATCGCCGGGCGCGACATTGCGGATATGGATGGTGAAGATGCCGCCATAACTGGCCGCCACCTTGCACAATTCTATCAGCTGCGCGGTGTCGAAGAACATGTTGGGGACGTAGGACATGCCGTTGGACAGGCCGAAGGCTCCCTCTTCCATGCCTTGCCGGATCATCTGCTTGATCTTGTCCATCTCGGCCGGCGTGGGCTGGCGGTTTTCATAACCCATCACCGAAGCGCGCACCTGGCCGGCGCCGACATAAGAGGCCACATTCAGGCCGACGCCCTTCTTCTGCAGGTAGGAAAAGAACCCGCCCAAGGTGGTCCAGCTCCGCTTCACCGGCGGCGTCACCATCATGGGATCATCCACCGCCGGACCCAGCACCGGGCCAGCCGAGAGATGCTCGCCCATCACTTCGGTGGTGATGCCCTGGGTGATCTTGCTCAGCGCCCGCCCATCCATCGAAAGACCGAACTCGGAATGGGAATGCATGTCGATAAAGCCGGGCGAAATGACTTTTCCGGCGACATCGATCACACGCTTGGCTTTCACGGGGCCGCGGCCGACATAGACGATTCTGTCGCCGCTAATGGCGACATCGGCCTGGAACCAGGGGCTGCCCGTGCCGTCCACCACATGGCCGTTCCTGATCAGGAGATCGACCTGGGCCGCGGGCGGGCTTTGCGCCACGACATCCGCGCCCGCCGCAAGACAAAGGGCCAAGGCGGTGGCTGCCAAAATCCTGCTTCGCGGCGTCATCCTGTTTCCTTCCCGGCTTGTTGTCCGCCCCTGTTCAAGCTGAGGCCCCGCAGTCTGTCGAGGAAGAAGCGTCATTGGCAACCCCGCTTCTCTTTGTTGCACCGCGCATTTGCGCGTCCGCCATTGAGCGTCCCTGCCCTAAATGTTACCAACTTGAAGGTCCGGAAGAGCTTTATTTCCGTTTTCCCGCCAACCCCGGTCTGAAGAGGATATGGCATGAAACCCAGGACGATTCTTCCGACGGCCATGGCCGTGCTGGCCCTGGCGGCCGCCGCGCAGACACAGGCTTGGGCGCGGACATCCATTTGGGACGGCGTTTACACCGACGCCCAGGCCGAGCGCGGCCACACGCTTTACATGCAGAGCTGCGGACGCTGCCATGGCGCCGACCTCTCCGGCACTTTTGAAATTCCCCCGCTGGTGGGCCGTTTCATGCCTTATTGGTCCGGTTCCACCTTGGATGCCTTGTTTGATTATGTCTCGACCGCCATGCCGCTGGACCATCCTGGCGCGCTGGGCGCGAATGCCAATGCCGATATTGTGGCCTTCCTGCTCAAGAGCAACGGCATACCCTCCGGCGCGAAAGAGCTGAACGCCAGCAATCTCAAACCCATTAACTTCGATTCCGCCAAGCCGCGGCGCGCGTCAAAGTGAGGAACAACCGGCTTTCCAGGCCGGGTTTTCGCAGGCCGGCTTGATCGGGTTGCCGCAGCGGCGCGATTTTGTTTCAATCAGAGGAATTACAGGGTCGTGGGCCTGGGGACCGGCGGCAGCAAGGGGAGCGTATGCGTCAATTCTGGTGGCTTTTGGTGCCCGCGATTCTGGGCGCAACGATGACTCTGGCCCAGGCTCGTCCCCGGGATGATGCCTTGTCGAGCGCCATTCGTTGCGGGGTGATTGCCGACTCCAGGGCCTGGCTGGATTGCTACTATGGCTCCGCCCAACCGGTGCGCGCCGCGCTGAGCCTGGGCTCGGCGCTTCCGGCGCAGATCGCGCTTGCGGCATCGCCGCCAGCCGGCGGCCAGCCGCGCGATGACGCCGTGCGCGCCGAGGTGGTCGCGGCGGCTGCCGGTTGCATGCGCATGCCGGAAGATCGCCCCTGGCTGGATTGCTATTATGCGGCGGCCATGCCCATGCGCGGACAGTTAGGACTGTCGGGGCCGCAACCCGTCAGAGCAGCGCCGATGCCGGCGCCCGCGCAACAATTCGTCTCCGCGCCACCGCCGCCCGCGCGATCGGGGCCGCCGCCCATGCCGCGCTCCGGAGGGATTCTGACCGGGCTGTTCTATGACGGCAAGCCGATTGTCCGGAACATGCCGATGCAATCCTATGTCCGGGACAAGACGGGCTCCTTCACCGTCACCTTGGCCGACGGCCAGGTTTGGGAACAGATCGAGGAAGATCAGATCTATCACCCTGCCCGCTGGCGCAAGGACGCCGCCCAGATGCTGGTCACCATCAAGCCGGACATGATGAACACCTTCATCATGACCATCTATGGCGAAAATTATATGTATAAAGTCCACCGCGTCCGCTGACAGGCGGTTTCTCACGCGGACGGACTGAGTTTGGGGAGGGCCTGATGTACCGATATCTGCTTGCGATCGCCATTCTCTGCCTGAACGGCGCGGCATTTGCGCAGCCGTCAAGCAATCTGCTGATGGAACGGATGACCTCGTATGAGATCCGCGATGCCATCGCGGCGGGAAACACCACCGTGATCCTGCCATCCGGCGGCACCGAGCAGAATGGTCCCGGCATGGCGATCGGCAAGCACAATTTCCGCGCCCTGGCCAATGCCCAGACCATCGCCCACCGGCTGGGCAATGCGCTGGTCGCGCCGGTGATCGTCTACACTCCCGAAGGCAGATACGATCCGCCCGAGGGACATCTGCGCTATCCCGGCACCATGGGCGTGCCGGAAGATGTCTATGCCGGCGTGGTGGAAGGTGTGGTGCGCAGCCTGAAGCTGCATGGCTTCCACGATATCGTGCTGATCGGCGATCACGGCTCCGATCAGGCCGGGCAGGACGCCGTCGCCGCCAAACTCAACAAAGAGTGGGCGAGCACCAATGTCCGCGTCCATGCCATCGGCGCTTATTATCGCGGCGATCCCGCAGGCGATGCGGCGGAGATGATGAAGCGCGGCATCAAGAAGGAGGAAATCGGCAATCATGCCGATGTCCGCGACACCTCTCAGATGCTGGCCGTCGATCCCGCCATGGTCCATATGAACCGGCTGGAAGCCGGCAACGGCAAGAATGGGGTCGAGGGCGATCCGCGCCACGCCACGGCGGAAATCGGCAAAGTCCTGATCGAGCGGACGAATGCGCGCACCACCGAGTTGATCCGGAAATCGATAGCCGCCGCTCACGCAAACTGACCGCAACCCGGCAGACATTTTTTTCAACCAGGGGAGAATAAGATGACCGCTTCACGCAAACTGGCTTTGACATTTGCTCTTTGCGCTCTTGCCATGCCCGCCGCCGCGCAATCGGTGACGCGGCTGCCATTGGCCAATCCGGCATCGCCCATCGTTTCCGCCGTCACCGTGCCGCCCGGCTACACCACCTATTACATCAGCGGCACGCCTGCCGGCCCGATGAATCCCAGCATTCCCGATGGCCAGCCCGGCCGCTGGGGCGACACCGCCCAACAGACCACGGACTCGCTCAACAAGCTGGAAGCCGTCCTCAAGCAGCTGGGCCTGAGTTTCGGCGATGTGGTGAAAGCCACCGTTTTCCTGGTGGCCGATCCCGCCAATGGCGGAAAGATCAATTTTGCCGCCATGAATGGGGAATGGTCCAAGCGCTTCGGCACCGCCACCCAGCCCAACAAGCCGGCGCGTTCGACCGTTCAGGTGGGCCTGGCCACGCCGGGCGCCCTGGTCGAAATCGAGATGATCGCGGTCAAGAAATAAGGCTGCTCACGGCTCCCGCTTTGCCGCCGGGTCATTGCTGGCCCGAAGCTGCGGCGCCTTCGGCTTGATCACGTCGCCATTGTCATCGATGGGCAGGCCCGTCGTGGTGCGGCCCACGCCATAGGGATAGTGCGGCCGGTCCAGGGTCTTGATGAAAAAGTCCTTGCTGGGAAGCAGGGTGACGCCGTGTTCCATTCCCGGATAGTCCGCCTCGCCGGTGCCCGGCGGCACATCCTGGGGAATCCGTGTCTCGGCCCCTTTGATCATATTGGCGCGGATCGCCTCGAACACATGCTTGCGCGGCAAGTCGCCGACCAGGAGTGGAATATCCATCGGCTTGTCGGGATCCACCACAAAGGCGGAGGTCAGCTTGAGGCGATAGGCGGCGGAAATGCCGTCATATCTGCCGGTCTTGTCATTGTAGATGCCGTCGGCATTGCGCCTCAGCGCATAATACAGCGCCACATGATCTTCATGCTCGCGCACGCCTTGCTGGCCGCCGTCCTGGGCGAAGGTGTTCTCGGCATAGAGGTCGCGCCAGTTGCGGTAACCGCCAACCAGCCCGGTGGCGCTTGATCCGTCAGCCGCCATCTTCAGGCGCAGCCGCCCCTGATGGAAATCGGCGTCTCCCGTCTGGTCATAGAACCAGGCGATGCGGGGACTGTGCAGTTCCGCCACCTGCTCGCTCTCCACCACGCCGTCCTTGATCCTGGCTTTCATCCTTGTGTATTGGGCGGATTTGAGGATGCGGTAGGAATAGTCCACCGCCAGATTGGCGCGCGCGTCCTTGACGATCTTGTCGGGCGAATAACCGATCTCGATGACGGCGTCGCTGTCATTCATCGGGTCCTGGCTGCCGGAGACCCGCACCACCATGGTGTAAAGCCCTTCCTGCATCTTGTCGTTGGCGCGCATGTCCAAGGTGGCGTTGCCATTGCCGCGCCAGGGCAAATCGCAGCCCCAGGCGCGATAGAGATTATTGTCGATGCCCTTTTCGCCTTCGGGACTGACAAAGTCGCGCGGGCCGGTCTTGCCGTCCAGATTGAAGCCGTCACCGATGCGGCTGTTGACTTCCGGCTGGCCGGGATCCTCGGCGGCGAAGGGATTGACATAGGTTTCTATGCCGCGCCGGTAACCGCGATAGGCAAGCGCCCGCACCCAGATGCCGAAACGGGTCTCCAAGGGCGAGCGGACCTGGTCCAGTCCCGGCGGCTCGGCGACATATTCGGCTTCATGCGGCACCCGCCAGGGCTGGCGCGCCACCGCCTTGCGCGTCTGTTCGGGATTGGAAAAATGCAGCGTGCTGCCATGCGGGCAATCCACGCCAGGTTCGATCTCGCCGGCGCGGGAAAATCCTACCCGGCCGCCATAGCGGAAAGCATATTCGTAAGAGCCCACAACAAAGCCGCGCACCCAGGGCGCGGCTTTCGCCGGAAAGGAAACCAGGCTGCCCAGCGCCGCCGTCATCGCGCAAGCCACAAAGTGTTTTCGCCGGATCATGTTCCCCTGGATTGGTTTTGTTTTACGGGAATCCGGTCGTCATTTTATCACCGCCTGCGGATTGGCGGAAACGCGCCGCTGGCTGGGGAATTTTGTATTCTTACGGGAGCGCTACCGTCATGCAAGCCATTGAGGTTACACCTGTTTTGGCGCCGTTTCAGGGGCGGGGGCGCATGGCCGAAAAGCCGATCGCCTTGAGATACTCGCTGCGCCGGTCCAGCTCCTTGGCGCCGGCGGGCAAGGCATTCGCCTTGAGCAGGAAGGCGAGGATGTCGGCCACTTGATCGCGGGTCAGGCTGCCGGGACTGTCCTGCGGCATGGTGGTGCGGATGCGGTCGAACAGATCGCCCACGCTCAAGCCGTCAAAGTCGGACAGGAATTGGGGACCCGCCAGCGCCGGCGCTTCGCCGGTGCCGCCCAGATTCATGCCATGGCAATTGGCGCAATGGGCGGTGAAGCCTGCACTGCCCCGCGCCGCCTGTTCTTCGCTATAGACACCATCCCAGATGGAGGCAGTTTGCGCCTGGGCGCTGCCCACGATGCCCATCAACAGGACCGCAACTAACCAACGCATGCGCTACTCATTGGCCCACTACTCATTGGGAAGCGTGTAGCAGATATATTCGCCGGAATAATTGCCACCCGACACCGCCACAATGATGTACTGCTTGCCATTGACCATATAGGTCATGGGCGAGCCGGACTGCCCCGCCGGCATCAGCACACTGCCCACTTCCTTCCCGGTCTTCTGGTCATAAGCGCGCAGCATGGCGCCGCGCGGATGCTCCGGCGTGGTGGTAACGTCGGCATCGCCCGCGATAACCAGATCCTTGGTCAGCAGAGTGCCGATATTGAATCCGCTCTGGCCGGTACGCGGCAAACTCAGACCTTTCAGCGCCGGGCTGTTGCGGATGTAATCCGGTGTTTCACCGTGGGCGATTTGCCATGCGATCATGCCGGTGTCCAGATTGATGGCGCTGATGGTGCCGTAAGGCGGCTTGATCAGCGGCAACCCGTCGACCGTCAAGCGTCCGCCGCCGCCGGCGCGCGCGGGCGCGGCCCGCCGGACCAGAGGCGCATCGGCGCCTTGATCGGCGCCGGCGGCGTTGATCATCACCACCGGCTGGCCGGCCTGGCCGATCACAAAGGGGAGATCGCTCATGCCCTGCGGCGGCGGCACTAGCCCCATCGCCAGCAGGCAGGAATTACAGGCATAGGTGTAAACGGTGTGATTTTGCGGATTGAAGGATCCGCCGGGCCAATTGGTGCCGCCATTGGCCGGCCCCAATCCCAAGGTAGCCAGCGGCCCTCCCGCCTTCGACGCCACCGGCGGGGTATAGATCGGACCGATCTTGTAATTCTTCGCCAGCGCTACGCCCTTCTGGTGTAGGTCGGGCGTGAAATCGATCAGATCACTTTCCGCCACGCCGGTGCGGGCATACGGCGCGGGCTTTGAGGGAATCGGCTGGGTGGGCGCATACCATTCGCCCGGCACATCGCCCTTGGGCACTTTTTTTTCCACAATCGGCCATACCGGTTTACCGGTGATGCGGTCGAAGACATAGAGGAAGCCCATCTTGCTGGGTTCGGCCACCGCCTTGATGGGCTTGCCGTTCACCGTGATATCCATCAACAAGGGCGCCGAGGACATGTCATAGTCCCAGATCTCGTGATGGATGAACTGGTAGAACCACTTCACCTTGCCCGTGTTGATGTCCACCGCCACCAGGCTGTTGCCGTAAAGATTGTTGCCGGGCCGCGTGCCGCCATAGAAATCGCTGGTGGGGGACTCCACCGGCAGATAGACCAGACCCGCTTCCGGATCGGCCGTCATTTCGGTCCACACTCCGGTATTGCCTGTATGTTCGGCGGAGCCGTTGAGCCAGGTGTCGTAGCCGGGCTCACCCTTGCGCGGGATGGTGTGGAATTCCCAGATCTTGCGTCCCGAACGCACGTCATAGGCGCGCGCCGTGCCCTTGTTGTTGTCGGCGGTGGTGGGCGTGAAGCCTTCACGGAAGGCCGAGCCCACCAGCACCTTGTCGCCCACCACGGTAGGGGCGGACTGCCAGCCGATTTCGCCGGTGTCGAGATTGGGCTTGATGGTCTGGTCGCTGTCGGACTTCAGGTCCACCGCGCCATTGTTGCCGAAAGAAGAAATGCGCTGGCCGGTCTTGGCGTCCAGCGCGATCAGTTGATAGCCAGGCGTGACATAAAGAATGCGGGCTTCCTTGCCGTCGCTCCAAAGGCTAAGACCGCGTCCCGAGAGCTGGCGCGGCGCCGCCGCCCCGCGCGCCCCTTCCCTTTCGCCATGCACCCACAGCAATTCACCCGTCACCGCGTCCAGCGCCACCACGGCGCGACGCGAGCCGGCGGTGGCATAGACCACGCCGCCGGCTTCTAATGGCGTGCCTTCCAGTTTGTATTCGGGCCGGTTGCCGATGTTGTCGGTCTTAAAGCGCCACGCCACTTCCAGCTTGCTGAAATTAGAAGCATTGATTTGGTCCAGCGGCTTGTAGCGGCTGCCGCTGATGTCGCCGGTATAGCTGGTCCAGTCGACATTGGGTCCTTGCGCGGCGGCGGGCCAGGCCAGAAAGACCAGCGCCGCGCCCACCATGAAGCTGGATTTCATGAATTTCCCCAATTGCGTCCCCGCTCCACAAGGCTGGCACGAAACCGGCGGCCAAGACAGAAAATCTTGCACGGGTTTTTGCACCCGCACAGAAAAATCCCGTCAGCTTTGCAACAAAACACCCATTGCCCCGCCCCCCCGCCTGTGCCTGAATGACGAACGAGACTTGGGGGATACTGGGGCGGGTCTTATCCAGCTACAGGATTCTGCAAGCCGCCATAACAGCGGCGTGTTGCGTTCGCCGTCTATAAGTTGGGGGACTCGCCATGTTGAAAAACGTCCTGACCGCCTGCGCGGTTTTTTCCTTCCTTCTGGCGCCCGGCGTGCGCGCCGCGCCGGTCGGGGATGCCGAACTTAGAGGCAGCGACAAGGATGCCGGCAATTGGCTGATGTATGGCCGCACCTATGACGACCACCGCTTCAGTCCGCTGAACCAGATCAATGAGCAGACCATCGGCAAACTGGGCCTGGCCTGGAGCCATGAGTTCGGCACCACCCGCGGGCTGGAAGCCACGCCGCTGATCAAGGACGGCATCCTCTACGCCTCCGGAAACTGGAGCGTGGTCTATGCGATCGACGCCAAGACCGGACAGGTCCGCTGGACCTATGATCCCAAGGTGCCGCGCGCGCGCGCCTATTTCATCTGCTGCGATGTGGTGAACCGCGGGTTGGCGCTCTATCACGGCAAGGTCTATGTCGGGACCTTGGACGGACGGCTGATCGCGCTGGACGAGCGCAACGGCACACCCGTCTGGCAAGTGCCCACCACCGACAGCAGCAAGCCCTATGCCGTCACCAGCGCGCCCCGCATCGCGGGCGGCAAAGTGTTGATTGGAAATGCCGGCGCCGAATATGGCGTGCGCGGCTATATCTCCGCCTTCGACGCCGAAACCGGCAAGATGGCCTGGCGGTTTTATACCGTGCCGGGAGATCCTGCGAAGGGTTTCGAATCCAAGGCGATGGCGGCGGCGGCCAAAACATGGAGCGGGCAATGGTGGAAAACGGGCGGCGGCGCCACCACCTGGGAGGGGATTGTCTACGATCCCGCGCTGGACCTGGTCTATTTCGGCACCGGCAATCCCACCGCCTGGTATCGCTCCCTGCGCGGCGGCAATGGCGACAGCCTGTACGCCGCCTCGATCCTGGCGGTGCGCGCCTCGACCGGCGAGCTGGCCTGGTATTTCCAGAACACGCCCGGCGACAATTGGGATTTCGACTCCACCCAGCCTTTGGTTCAGGCGGATCTGACGATCGGCGGCCGCACCCGCAAGGTCATCATGCAGGCCAATAAGAACGGCTTCTTCTATGTCCTGGACCGCGCCACCGGCGAATTCCTGTCCGGCAAACCTTTCGTCAGTGGCATCACTTGGGCCAGCGGACTTGATCCCAAGACCGGACGCCCCATCGAGATACCGTATGACAATGCCAAGGGCGCGATCATTTCGCCTGCGCCCGACGGCGCGCATAATTGGAATCCCATGGCCTATAGTCCGGCCACCGGTCTTGTCTATCTGCCGGCCAAGACCGGCACCCAGTCCCTGCATGTGCCCGACGCCAACTGGAAATATGATCCGGACCGCAACAATCTTGGCCGCGCTCCGCTGTATGAAGGTCCGCTCGCCGCCAAGATGAAATCCTTGCCGCCCCCAAGCGGCGAATTGCTGGCATGGAATCCAGTGACCCAGCGCGCCGCCTGGCATGCGAAATATCCCGTGGCGGTGGGGGGCGGGGTTCTGGCCACCGCGGGCAATCTGGTGTTTCAGGGCCGCGCCGACGGCATCCTCGCCGCCTATCGCGCCAATGACGGCAAGCAGGTGTGGAGCTTCGATGCCGGCACCGGAATCATGGCGCCGCCGGTGACCTATCAGGTCGATGGCGTGCAATATGTCTCGGTGCTGGCGGGGTGGGGCGGACCCGACGGCTTGGGCAATGATCCCAGCTGGGGACCGACCAAGCCGGGCTATGGCCGGATTCTCACCTTCAGCCTGGGCAGCAATGCCGCGTTCAAGCCCTTGGCCTTTGGTCACAAGGAGCCGCCACCCATGCCGACCATCAGCGTCGACGCGTCGCCGCAACTGGTGCATCAGGGCGGGCTGTTGTTTGGCGACCATTGCGCCGGCTGTCATGGCTCCAAAGCCATCGCCGGCCCCCTCCCCGACCTGCGCTATGCCAGCAAGGAAACGCTGGAAGGAATCCAGGCCATTGTCCTGGGCGGCGCCCGGGCGGCGCGCGGCATGCCGTCCTTCCAGAAAATCCTCAACGCCGATCAGGTCAAGGCCATCCAGGCCTATATCGTGGCGCGCGCCAGAGAGAGCGCCAATGCGGGCAAAGCCGCGCCATGACGCCGGAGACTGCGTGGCTTTGGATCGGCGCATTGGCTATGGTAATTTCCGGGCGCTCACCAGCTCCGGAAATTCTCATGTCGATTGAACCAAAAGGCTTTGGTCCGGGACGCCGTCCTTCCCGCAATGTATTCGGAGAGCCGTTGCAGTCCTGCTCGACCGCGCCGATGACCGGCTTCTTCCGCAATGGATGTTGCGACACCGGCGAAGACGACCTTGGCAGTCACACCGTATGCGTGGTGATGACCGACAGGTTTCTGGAATTTTCGAAATCCAGGGGCAATGACCTTTCGACCGCGCGGCCGCAATTCGGCTTTGCCGGACTGAAAGCGGGCGACCGCTGGTGTCTGTGCGCGCCGCGCTGGCAGGAAGCGTTCGAGGCGGGCCAGGCGCCACGGGTCGTGCTCAGCGCCACCCATCAAGGCGCGCTGGATTATTGCACCCTGGCCGATCTTAAGCGGCACGCTATCGATTTGAGTTAGTTACTTGTAGCTCTGCAAGTAAGCCGCCACATCCTCCGCATCACCGATGTTCGCGAAGCCGGAGAAGGGCATGTGATTGCCTTTCACCTTGGCCTGGGGATCATGCAGATAATCGCGCAAATTGGCCGCGTCCCAGACGATATCCGCCCGCTTCATGGCGGGGGAATAGCGAAAATCCTCTAGCGCGGCGGCCTTGCGTCCGGCCACGCCCTTGAGACTGGGACCTTGCGCGTCCGCCGTTTCGCTGTGGCAGGCGATGCAGGCGGCAAAGAGTTGCTTGCCATGCGCCGCATCAGCGGCCGCTGCCGGTGAGGCCAGAACAAGCACGCCCAACACGGCCGGCAATCTCATTGCGCCATCACGCATGCACCAAAGGCCCCGGATTCTTCAGATAGCTGGTCTTGATCTTGTCCGCCGACCACAGCGCCAGCGCACCCAAGGTTCCGGTGGGATTGTAGCCATGCTGCTGCGGGAAGGTGCTGGCGCCCATCACAAACAGATTGTGCGCGTCCCAGGACTGCAGATAGCGGTTCACCACGCTGTTGCCCGGATCGCTGCCCATGATGGTGCCGCCGGCATTGTGGGTGGACTGATAGGGCACGATGGTGAAGTTCCTGGGCCGCGGCCGCATTTCATATTTGGCCGGCCCCATCGCCTTGATCACGCCCTCCAGCTTGGCCAGCACATAACGCGACATGGCATGGTCATTGTCGGTGCCGTTATAGGTCAGGCGCAGCAGCGGCCGCCCCAGCGCATCGCGATAGGTCGGGTCCATGTCCATGTAATTGTCGCGATGGGCATAGACCGAGCCTTGGGTGTTGAAATGCATCGCATGGTAATACCATTTGACGGTTTCGCGCTTCCAATCGCCGCCCCAGGACGGCGTGCCTTCGGGCACCGAACGCCCGGTGATGGGCGGCGCCCCGCCGCTGGACGCGACGCAATAGCCGCCCCCGAAAAATCCCAGCCCGGCATGGTCGAAACTGGCATTGTTGAAATCGTCGATCACCACCCCGCCGCCGGGTGAACCCATATAGGGATTGAGTTCCTTGTCGGGGAAGAAGGCGGCGGCGGGCGCCTCGAACTGATAGCAGTAATTCTTGCCCACCAGGCCCTTGCCGGTGGCATGGTCGTAAGGCTGGCCGATGCCGGAATGGAGCAGCATGTGGGTGTTGCTGAAGACAAAGGCCGACAACACCACGATATTGGCCGGCTGCTCATACTCCTGGCCGGTCTTGAGATCGGTGTAGAGCACGCCAGTGACCCGTTTGGCCTGCTTGTCGTAGAGCAGCTTGGAGACAAACACCCTGGTGCGCAGCTCGAATTTCGGCTCTTGGCGCAAGGCCGGCATGATGGTGGTGACGGAAGACGCCTTGGCGCTGGCCTCGCAGGCGGTGCGGGTGCAGAAACCGCATTCCTGGCAGGCGCCCATGGCGACGCCATAAATGTTCTTATACGGCGCGCTGGCCGCGGAGAACGGCACCGGGAAGGGATGATAGCCCAGACTCTTCGCCGCATTGGAAAACAGCACCCCGCCCTGGGAGGACGGCATCGGCTTGTTGGGATATTCGCTGCTGCGCGGGCCTTCGAAGACATTGCCGCCCGCAATCTTGCGGCCTTTGAGATTGCCCGCCTTGCCGGAAACCCCGCACACTTTGTCGAAACGGTCGTAATAAGGCTCCAACTCATCATAGCTGACCGGCCAGTCCTGGATGGTCATGCTGTCGGGGATGGTCTTGGCGCCGTAACGGGCTTGCAAGTAGGAGCGCAAGCGAAAATCCTCGGGCTGGAAGCGCCAATGCGACGCGCCCCAGTGATTGCCGGTGCCGCCCACGCCTTCGCCCGGCAGGAACGCGCTCCAGCGCCGGATGGGCAACGCCAACTGCTCGGGCCGGTTGCGGAAGCTGATCGTGTCGATGGAATTGTCGGCCATCAGTTCCAGCCGCTGCTGGTATTTGAGCTCATCGCGGATGCCCGGCATGGCGAAATCGCTGGCGGGACGATGATCGGGGCCGCGTTCGAAGCCCACCACATTCAGCCCGGCCAGGGTGAGTTCGCGGGCCATGATGCCGCCGGCCCATCCCATCCCCACCACCGCGACATCGATTTCCTTCAGTCTGGTCGCCATCGCCGCCTCGTCAGGAAAAATCTTGGATGGATTGCGGCTCGGCGACATAGCGCTTGTCGCGATATTGCTCGGTCTTGCCGGCATAGGTGGCAGGCAGGCCGGGGAAACCCAGCATGCGCCAGGATGCCTTGTTGCGATTGCCGCCATAAAGGGGATCGGAGAAGAAACCTTCCATGGTGAGGGCCAAAAGCCGCTGGAAGAAAGCCTTGGCGTCAAAATCCTGAAACTGGGCCTTGCCCTCTTCCATCACCTTCAAGGCTTCGATGCGCTGATCTTGTGTCAAGTGATCGAAACTCTTGCCATAAGTCTTGCGCGACCAGGCATTGGCCGCCTGCACCCCGGCGGCGAAGAAATCGCGCGGCGTCAGCGGCAATTGATAGCCCTGTTCCGGGGTGCCCTGATGGAACGGTCCGGCGCGATACATCCTGGCGCCCGCGCCCCAGGCGCTGGCCAGCTGGCGGTCGATGAAGACGGGCACGCCGCATTGGGTCCCCGAAGGCGAAAGTTCATCGGCGGGAATCATGGTGTCGGAGGTGGCGGAAAAGAACGCCACTTCCTCCGCCGTCAGCACCAGCCAGGTTTCGACCGGATCGGCGGCTTGCGGCGAAGCCGCGGCTGCCGGGGCGGGGGCCGCAAGGCCGCCGGTCAGTGCGGCGACGCCGGCGCTGGCCGCGCCCGCACCGGCCAGAAAGCCGCGCCGTGGAATCGCGTCATTGGCCATCGCAGTCCTCCCTCGTCCCTTCAGGGTTCTTTGTGGCGCACTCTAGTACGAATTGCAGGCGTTCTCACCTGGCAAGAAGATGAAGATCGGGGCGCGGCGGACCGTTCCAGGAGCGGTACCCCATCTCTTCCGGCCCGCTGACCCCGACGGGGAGCGTCCGCGGTCCATAGTCCGGCACAGACTGGCCGAACTCGTAGGCGCCCAGGTCAGGCGCCTTGCCGGCATAGCCGTCATTGATGGTGGGCAGCACCATGCCGGCATCGATGGCAGGGGACCGGGGCCGCAGGCGAAAGTCCATGTCTTCCGGATTGTAGAGCCGCTGGGGGTCAGAGGCTTCGGGGCGAACCACATTGACCAGAGCCTTGTAGTCCAAGGCCACGCTATGCCGGTCCTGACCGGTGGCGGCGGCATAATCCTTCAGAGTCGGAAAACGGCGCACCGTCAGTCTGTGGGTGTAGTCATAGTCCGCCAAGGTCCCGTCGGGCGGAGAATTCCAGGCAAAATTATTCGCGCCTGTATTGGCGCCAAAGCCGTTGTAATCCGAGGTCGAATAGTTGGTGCTGGTGTCGAGCTGAAAGACCGGGCGGTCGGAGCCGGTGCCCAGAAAAATATTGTTCCGCAAATGGGCATTGGCGACCGGGCCGCCGGGCGAGGTGTCGCCGCCCACAAAAGTATTCTGATAGACATAGACGCCGGCCGGCGTGTCGGCGAATTTCAGCGGCCCGCCGCTGGGCGCGTTGTAGACCAGATTGCGGTAGAAATAGATCGGACCGCCGAAGATTGGCTGGGCGCTGAGCGAGGCCGCCGCCGAATTGAAGCAGCGATTTTCGAACACCCGGATATTGTGGGCGCCGCCATCGCCTTCGATGCAATTGTCGCCCATGTTGTAGATGTCGTTGCGGTAGAAATCGATTCCCGAGGCGGAGCGCTCGTCCAACTCGGTCGGTCCGGACACCGCCATGTCCGCGATACCGGGCGTGCCGTCCGGCTCCCCATAGGTGGAGACATCGATGGCATCATGGAAATTGGCGACATAATTGTGCATCACCACATGGCCCTGGCCATAGACCTTGATGCCGTATTCGGAGTTCAAGGATTCGGGGAAGCCCGGCAGATTGGCCCACAGGGCGCCTGTCCAACTCATCATCTTGCTGGGCTCATGCCGGCCGATGATCACATTGTCGGCGATGAAGAAATCGCGCGAGCCGGACCACTCCGCCTCGACCGCGCGGGCCACGTCATAGATGCGGTTGCGCTTCAAGGTGAAGCCGCTGGAACCGGCGATATCCTTCCAGCCCAGCAGAAAAGCCACGGTGGTGTTGCGCACCGTGATGCCTTCGAAATAATTGTAATCGGCGCGCAGCAGATTGAAGAGATTTGCGTTGCCGGCGCCGTCGAAGATCACTTCGCCATCGCCCGCCCCTTTGATCACAATGGGTCTGTCGGCGGTGCCGCTTGCGGTGAGGTAATAAGTACCGTCGGTCACCGCCGCTAGATTGTTGTAGCCGGGATGCGGCATGCCGTTCATGTAGTGGAAGCGGTCGCTGATATAGAGGCCGGCATGCACCAGGATGGTGTCGCCCGGCCGCACCCGCGGCGGAAAAGTATGGTCATGGTCGGAGGCCGATGAGCCCATATTGTAGGCCCGCATCAGGCCGATGAAAGACGGCTGCTGCATCGCGCCTTTGAAGCCGATGGGATAGACATGAAACACCCGCCCCCCGGTTGCCGGCTGCGGCTCCTTGCGGGTACGCACGCTGATGATCTTTTCCTTGTCACCGCCCACACCATCCGGATCCGACAGTTGGAAGCGGCATTCATAATCACTGTCCGGCGTCAGATTGAGGATGCTGCCGGCGAACATATTGCCCGTGTCGTAATGCCAGGGATTTTCCCGCTCGCCATTGGGATTGGCGGGGGTGGGATCTACGGGGCGGAAGGGCGGTTCATGGCTGTTGATCACTTCATGGTGGATACGCAACAAGGGAAGCGCTTGCCGCCAGGCGGTTTCGCCTTTGCGGCGAAAGCTGACGGCAACAGCGGCGTTGCGGTTATCGTCGCCGGCAATCTTCCATTCCACACCGATGGCGGTCAGGGTCGGCGCGTCGATCACCAGTCTGCCTGACGTCACCGGATTTTCGGCCCGCGCCGGCATCACCGACAGCATGGCCAGTATCACGCCCGCGCAAAAGCCCTTCCCCGCCATTGCGATCCCCTTCGGCTTTTTCTCCGGCAGTATCGCCGGGCGCCGTTTGCCTTTTATACGGGACTATCCTGGCGCCGGCCAGTGAAAGGGAAGCTGGCGCATCGCCAGCATCGCGCCCCCCGCCAGGATCATCAGCAGGCCGGCGCCCCGCGCCAAGACCACGCCCCGCGGAACGATCTTCTCCAGCAGGACCAGCACCATCAGCAGCGCAACCCAGGCGAAATTCATCACCCCGCCGACAAACAGCAGCGCCATCAGCGCCCAGCAGCAGCCGATGCAGAAGGTGCCGTGCAGCAGCCCGAGCCCCAGCGAGGCGGGACCGCGAGCCTGAAAACCCCCATTCTGCTGAATGAACAGCAAGGGGGAGCGGCATTGCGCCAGGCATGCCTGCTTGAAAGGGGTCCATTGATAAATACCGGCGGCGATCAAAAGCAGTCCGCCGAAAATTCCGCTCTTGCTTGCCAGGTTGGGATTGAGCAAGGCCAGCCCTTCCAGGGCCCATTGTCCGGTGGTGGCGATCAGCGCGAACAGGCTCCAGGCCAGCAGATATCCCGCCACAAACCAGGCGGCGGGCGCGAAGACCTTGCGCTCGCGTGGGGCACTGCGGGCGACCTGGGCATAGAGCAGGATCATGGGCGCCACCGATGGCGTCATCATGCCCACCATCATCACCGCCCACATCAGGAACATGGTGAGGAAATGCAAAGCGGACCAGTCCTGAAAATCCGGCGCCATGCCCGCCACGGCCATGCCGCCATCCGCGTGCAGCAGCGCCATGTTGCCGGAGAACCAGAACAGATAGCTCCAGGACAAGAGAGCAAGGACAAGCAGCGAGGCAAGAACCACGCTGCGGTCGCGGCGAAGGACCATGGTCAAGGCTTGATCGGTCATTACCGGACGATGCCGTGCTCGCTGAGATGCAGCTTGGCGAACTGGCCATAGGAGTCCGCCAAGGTCAGCGGGATGGGCCCCGTCACCTGGGACCAGCCGCGTCCCACCTCCGCCAGGGTATATTCAAAGCCATTGGGCAGATCGATGCGGCCGCGATATTCCGCGCCGGTGACCGGATTGACGATCGGTTCGCCGCGGGTTTCGATCATGCCCTCGACATGCAGCCGCGCCCGCCGCCGGTCCACATCGACCTCGAATTCGATATCGGCGAAGACCGGCTCATGCAGCTTGGTGAGGGTGGTGGAGAAAACCTGGAAGATGGTCGCGCCCGGATCGGTATCCTGGCCGGTCAGGATTCGCAGCAAAGCCTCGCGCTGCGCCGGCGTGGCGCGCTGGTCGACGACCACGGCGGCTTCGCCATTGCCTTCATGAATGGGGCCCGGCCAGCGGAACACGCCCGCCACCTTCAATCCGTCCAGCACGGTGCTGCGGTGACGGCCTTTGTCGATCTGAATCCCTACCGCCGCCTGGCAATGGCCATAGGTGGGCAGCGCATTGAACTGACAGGGACAGCCATAGGCGCAATTGCAGTTGGTGAATTCCCGGCCTTCGAATTCCCAAATCGCCGAAGTCATTTGCCTCCCCCGTGCAGGCCGATCCGGAACGGAGTTTAGCCAAGTTGTGACAAGGCCGGGATATTAAAGTGCCGGTTATGCTAATGGACCGCCATTTCCCAGCGCATGGCGGAAAAACGATAATGAAACCAGTTGGATAACCGCGCCGCCGCAGCCGCCAAACAATGGCTAGGCCACCGGCCCAGATCGACCGGTTTGAGATTTTCGCCGGCGGCCGTCCCGCGCCTCTGTTGAAGCTTGTGGAAGGGTAAAGCCATAGTCACCCGGAGCCCGCTTTGTCCGGCCGCCACAGGGAGAAAATCATGTCTTGCCAAGCCGCCCGCCTGCTTTCCGCAATGCTGATCCTGAGCGCACCGATCCTGAGCGCCCGGGCACAACCGGCCGCCCAGCCGCCCGCCAAGCGCACCATTCTGCAACAGGCCGATGTGGCGTCCTCGCCGGCGCAGCAAACCCTGTTCGGCACGGTTGAGATCGCGCCAGGGAGCGGCAACGGCTTTCACACCCATAACGGCTCGGAGATCGGCTACGTCCTGCAAGGTCATATCCGCCTGGAAATAAAGGGCCAGCCGTCGCGCGAACTCGGCCCCGGCGACAGTTTCATGGTCCCGCGCGGGATGGTTCATCGCGCCGTGCTGGTGGGTGGCGAGCCGGTGAAAACCGTCAACACCTGGACGGTCGACAAAGACGGGCCCCTGATGATCCCCGCGCCGCAATGAGGAAGCGGATCACGCGGCCTTGCGCGGGCGCAGCAGCAGCGTGACAAGCATGGCGGCGAGCTGCAGAGCAGCCAGGACATAGATGCCCGCCTGGTAGCCGCCAAAATGATCCGCCAGCCAGCCCATGATGCCGGGGCCGAAAAAGCCGCCCAGATTGCCGACCGAATTGATAAAGGCGATGGCGCCCGCGGTAGCGGTGGCGGTCAGGGTCAACGGCGCCAGCGCCCAGAACGGCGCCTTGAGGCCATGGATGCCGATGGCGGCAAAGGACAAGGCCGCGATGCCGATCACCGAAGCGCCGGAGGCGCCAAAAGCGGCGGCGCAGGCCAGGCCCAGGGCGGTGATCAGCAGGGTCCAGAACAGCAAGGCGCGATGGTTGGCAAAATGATCCGACAGCCAGCCCACCAGCAACAGTCCCAAAGTGCCCACCAGCGAGGGAATGGCCACCACCAGTCCGGTGCCGATATTGCTCAGGCCCATTTTGGCGACGATCTGCGGCAGGAAAAAAGCCAGGGAGAGATTGGCAGACAGGCTGGCGAGATAGACGAAACTCAGGATCAGGACTTGCGGACTGCCAAACGCGCGCAGGGTTTGCCCCAGATCGGAGCGCTGCGGCCGGGCCGGGTCCGCCGCCAGCGCCGCATTGAGCCAGTCTTTTTGATCCTGCGACAGCCATTTGGCATCCGACGGGTGGTCGGGCAGCGCCAGGAAAATCACGATGCCGACGATCACTGCCGGAAGCCCTTCCAGGATGAACATCCATTGCCAGCCCGGCAAACCCATCACCCCCGACATGTTGAGAAACACGCCCGACAGCGGCGCCCCGATCACGGTGGAAAGCGGAATGCCGGCGGTGAACAGGGCCATCAGCCGGGCGCGATGCGAGCCGGGCAGCCAGCAGACCAGGTAATAGATGATGCCCGGAAAGAAACCGGCTTCCGCCAGCCCCAGCAGAAAGCGCAGCAGATAGAAACTGTATTCGCCGCGCACCAGGATCATGGCGACGGACAAAAGCCCCCAGCTGATCATGATGCGGGCGATCCAGCGGCGGGCGCCCAATATTTCCAGCGCCAGATTGCTGGGAACCTCGAACAGGAAATAGCCGATGAAGAACAGTCCGGCGCCGATCCCGAACATGGTGTTGCTCAAATGCAGGTCTTTGCGCAGCGCCGCTCCGGCAAAGCCGATATTGATGCGGTCGATATAGGCGATCAGATACGCCACCAGCAGCAAAGGCATCAAACGCCATAACACGGTGCGGATGGTGGTGGCGGCCAGATCCATGTCCCCTCCCTTTGCCTTGTTATTGGCGTCGCAAGCGACGCGCTTATTCTTGAAGCAATCGGCCCCCCGGAAGCTTGCGCCAGCCATCCCTGGACGGCAAGCCCCCCAAGCTCTCCTTAAGACCAGAGACCGGTCGAGAGATATTTGAGGCCGCTGTCGCAGATCAGAACCGCGATGGTGCCGCCTTTTTCCGGGCCCCGGAGAAGCTGAAGCGCGGCAGCGACATTGGCGCCGGAAGAAAAGCCGGCGAAAATGCCCTCCTCCCGCGCCAGCCGCCGCGCCGCCGCGATCGCTTCCTCATCCGTGACGGTGAGAAAGCCATCGATCCCGGCATCCTTGAGCAGATCGAGTTGCGCCATGGCATAGCCACCGCCCTGAATGCGGTGATCGGGCCGGGTTACCGCCGCGCCTTGCAGCACCGCCGCGCCCGCAGGCTCGACCACATAGGCTTTGATGGCGGGATTGCGCGCTTTGAACGCTTTGGCGAGACCGGCAAATGAGCCGCCGGTGCCGACAAAATCGCAAAAAGCGGTGAGCGCGCCGCCGCAGGCGTCATGGATTTCCGGCCCCGTGTGCAATTCATGGGCGCGGCTGTTGCCCAGGCGGTGGAATTGATCGATGCGAAAGGCGCCGCGTTGGGCGGCGATTTCCACCGTGCGCTTTTCCACCAAGGCAAGATCCTCACCCGTGACCATGCCCGGCGACGAGCCTGCCGCCTGATCCACCAGCACGACTTCGGCGCCCAAGGCGCGCATCATCCGCGCCCGCTCCTCGGAATTGCCGCGCGACATCACGGCGATGAAGGGCCGGCCTTGCACGGCGCAGACAATGGCCGCGCCGGTGCCGGTATTGCCGCTGGTCAATTCGATCACCGGTTGGCCGGGTTTCAGCAGGCCGCCCGCTTCCGCGTCCTGCAAAATTTGGCGCGCGATGCGGTCTTTCTTGGAAAAACCGGGATTGAGATATTCCAGCTTGGCCAGGATGCGGCCGTTTTCGCCGCGCGTCAGCCGCGAAAGCTCCACCAAAGGCGTATTGCCGATGGCGTCGACGGCAGATGGCAACAACTCGTTTGGGCGGTTCACAGTGACAGACTCCCCGCAACTCCCATGGTCTTTGCCGGCAGCGGCGAGGCGCAAGTATGACAGATTCTCATTGCGGCTTCCGGCAGGTAAAAAGCCATCAATTGTGCCCAACCATGCTATGGCTTGACCCAACCCCTGTCCATTTTCGGCCCGCTGCCGGTCCAGCGGCCTGGGATAATTTCCCGCAAGCATTCCAGCGAGCCCAAGCGTGTTGCAGAGCCTGCGCAATTCCTCAGCGCTTTCGGCCGGTGAGGCCGGATATCTGGATCTCGACCGGCTGGTGGAAAACCTGGCAAGCCGCGACGGCGCCATTCACACCCTGGAGGGCGGCAAGGCCGTCCAGCGGAGCTACCGGCAACTTGGCGACGACTGCATCCGGGCCATGGATTTTCTGCGCAGTTGGAATGTGGCGCCGGGGATGCGGGTAGGCATCTATGCGCCCAATTCCTATTGCTGGCTTGTCTATGATCTGGCGCTGCTCGAGATTGGCGCGGTCTCAGTGGCGTTCACCGACGACTTCAAGGACAATCTGGCGGACGCCGCATCGGCCAATGACATACTGGCAAAGTATGGCGTGGCGCTTCTGCTCACCGCCAAAAATCTGGCGCCGCTTCTGTCGCATCTTCGCGCGCCCATCGCCTTTATCGATGACCCCGACCGGAATTTCGGCCTGACCTTGCCGCGGCCGCCGGTGGCGGCGTGCACCGATCCGGACCAGTTGGGGCTGGTATTCTCTTCCGGATCGTCGGGCGGCCTCAAGGGTCTGGTGATAAGCCGGCGCGGCGTTTCCTCTACCCTGCCCCCTTTGATCCAGGCGGTGGGAATAGGCAAAGGCGACAGCCTGCTGTTGTTCCTGCCCATGTCCAACTTCCAGCAGCGCTTCCTGTGCTACGCCGCGCTGTGGCGCGATTTCGACATTATCCTTGTCGATCCCACCCAGCTTTTCACGGCGCTGGAAATGCTGGAGCCCACCGCCCTTTTGGCGCCGCCGGTCTTCTATCAGATGGTCCATGCCGAGTATCTGCGCAAAAGCCGCTGGATCAGGGCGCGGGACCGGGTGATCGCCGCTCTGCTTTGGGCGATGCCGGACGCGCGGCGGCGGCGCGACCTTGCCCGCCGCGCGCTGCGGGATTTCCACCGGCAATTCGGCGGCCGCATCCGGCTGTTGGTGACGGGGATGGCGCCCATCCGTCCCGAGATTGCCCGGCTGTTTCATCGCATGCAGCTGCCCTTGGCCGAGGCCTATGGCATGGTGGAAACCGGCGTGATCGCTTACCGGCCCGGCGGCTGCAAGGACTTTACCTCGGTGGGCATGCCGCTCGCGGATGTCCGGCTGTCCTTTTCCGCCGATGGCGAAATCCTGGTGTCCCGGCCATACACGGTGGCATCGGGCTATTTCCAATGTGCCGAAGGCGAAGACAAGAAAACCTTCCTCGCGCCCGGCATCGTCGCCACCGGGGACATCGGCGCGTTGGACCGGCGCGGCCGCCTCAGTCTTCTGGGACGCAAGAAGGAGATCATCGTCACCTCCTCGGGACATAAGATTCACCCTGAAGTGATGGAAAGAGAACTCGACGCCCATCCCGAAATCGCCAGCTCGGTGGTCTTCATGGGGCACAAGTCCGATCTGCGCTGCGTCATCACTCTCAACAATCCGGATGACGAGGAAGCCAAACGCCGGGTGAAACGCTTCTTGACCGACCATGAGCACACGCGCAGGCTGTTTTCCATGGTGACGGTGATCTTCGCGGAAGCCCCCTTCACCCGGGAAAACGGCATGCTGCGCCCCAATATGAAGATCGACAGAAGGCGTGTTGTCGAACGCTATGGTGCGGCCTGATCAGTCATAGACAAACTGCTTAAATTGCATGTGATGCATGCGCCGGACGGGACAGGACGCGCTTGCTTCCGGATGAACTTAGCCTTTAACATTGGGTGCTTGGGGAGAACTTTCGCTTGAATCCGTTATTTGATCAGAGCCAGAAGGACTTTAACCTGTCGCCGCTCGACGACCGGCGCATCCTGAGCGGGCCTTTCTGGGCCGAGCTGCGCGTGTTCCTGGCGGTGGCCAAGGCGAAATCCTTCAACAAGGCCGGCGAAGAACTGGGCATGAGCCGGCAGACCATCAGCCGCGACATCCAGCGCCTGCAAGACCTGATGGGCGCCGTGCTGCTGATCTCCTCCAATAGCGGGGTGCAGCTCACCGACCGCGGCCGGGAGTTGGCGGAGCGGCTGCTGTCGCTGGACCAGATGCTTTACACCATGTCCTGCGACCTGCGGGCCGAGACACGCGAAGCCGAAGGCCTGGTCCGCATCGTGGCGACGGAGGCGCTGACCGGATTTTTCATTGTCCCCAGCCTCTCTGCCTTCAACGAACGCTATCCCCGCATCCATGCCCATTTGCGCAATCCCACCAACCTGCTGAGCTTTCGGGAAAACCAATGCGACGTGATGGTGGGCTTTGGGCCGCTCGAAGGCACCGAAATTGAATCACGGCCCGCCGGTTTCCTGCATCTGGTGGGTACCGCCGCCCGCTCCTATATCGAGAAAGCCGGCGTGCCGACCTGGGAGACGCTGGACCATCATCGTTTCGTCGATGCGGACTATTATGCGTCCCAGACTCCCACCTTTGCCCCCTGGCGCGACGCGGTGGCGCGGGGAAAGATCGCGCATCGCTGCGACAATCCCTTTGCCTATGGGCTGTTGGTGAAGGGCGGCGCCGGCATCGGCTTGTTGGGCAATTTTGTGCTGGCGGATCCGGACTTCATCCCGGTGGGGATGGGCATCCATGTGAAACTGCCCATCTATATTCACGCCCTTACCGAGCGTTTGCGCTCGCGGCCGGTGCGGATCACATTCGACTGGCTGACCGATATCTTTTCGCCGGAACGCAGCATCTTCAGCGAAGAGCTTAATCTAGGCGCGATCTCCAGGGATGCCTTATCCCGCCCCATACGTCATCTGACAATGGGTATGCCGGTCTAGCTTCCGCCGCGTCCCGTATCGAGTCCGACAGGCTGATATAAAGAGAGCCGATCTCTCCCATCACTTCGCCGATCTGACGGATATCCATGGACTCCATGCGCGATAGCCGCTGCAACATCGCGCTCTGGATGATCAGCATGTCGGTGATATAGGCGTTGGTCACACCGCCCGACGGCCTGCCTCTATCCATCAGCGCACCGTTTCGTAGCGGCCGTTGACATCCCAGGCGCCCTCGGTCCGGAACAGAACCTCGACATCGCTGTCGCCGGTAATGGCGTTGGCAGGCACCTCAAGTTCCTTGACCAACTCGATATACTCCTCGCCGAAATAAGTGGCGGCGGGCTTGTTGACCCGCTTCATGCCGAACAGGATTCGCCACAGCCGGGCATATTTCGGGCTGGCATGCGTGATCGCCCGGGCGTATCCCTTGCGAGCGATATGGTTAAAGACATAATCCGCCAGCGCCTTGAGATGATGGACGTCGCGATAGCGGGGTCTGAACGCCGTGCGCTCGATCTTGGCAAAATCTTTGAACCAGCGGATGCGGCAGGCGCCTATCGGTTCGTCCTGCAGATAGGTGATGACATGGGTACATTGGAAGTCATTGCCGTCGAACGCCTGATCGGCGGGAAACGTCGTGTCTTCCATATAACAAATTGCCCTGACCGCCATAACATGCATGAATTGTTCGAGCTTGGTGACGATTTCGATTCGCAGGGCGTTATGTCCCTCGAAAGCAGTGTCGCGCTGTTGGGTCATGTTCGGCTCCAGTCTGGCCTAGAATCAGACTGCCGCCTTCAGCCGGATGGCGATAGCGTGTTGTCGGGCATCGGTTGTCCAATTCTGAGCAGGGAGCAGATATGCTAGACAGAGTCCAAAAATGGTACGAGGAAGCGATCACCGAATATGGCGACGATTGGGCGAAGGTGGAGCGCTACGTCCAAAAAAAAGTGTCCAGCATGAACCAGGTTGAACGCGCCAGGCTGATGGAAGAGTTCCAAGCCATGCAGCCGGCGGAGGCCGGCTTCATGCACTGAAATGCCTGATTCCAGCCCGCTGTCAGGGCTGGGGCGGAATGAAGATCACCTGATCCACCAGGATCAGGTTGGGGCCGTTGCGCAGGCCGGGATTGGCCTTTTGAATGACGCGGAATTTTCCAGCGTCACGATACGCCTTCAGTGCGATCTCCGACAACATATCTCCCTTGACCACCTTGTAGTAGCTGCCGGGAACCGGTGCCAGCGCCGTCGGTGCTTGAGATGCGGGCGCAACGGGCGCCGGCTTGTCGGGACCATTGGAAGCCGGGCGCATAATCGGTGGCGGTTTTGTGACAGTCACGGTCTGTGCCGGTTTGGGGGCTGGTGCCACCGCGGGGGCCGGCGCCGGTGCGGGGGCTTGCGCCGGTGCGGGTGCCTGCGCCGCGGGCGCGGCGGGCGGGGTGGCCTGACCCGCGGCCGCGGCCCTGACCGGCTGCGACGCCGGGACAAGAGCGGCGTCATTGTCCTGATGAAACCAGGACCAGCCGATTGTGACACCCAGACCGGCAAGGACCAGCACGGCGGCGCCAACCGCCAGGCGGCCGGCAGGCAAGCGGCTTTCCTTTGGCTCCTTTACCGCCGCCGCGACTGGCTCCGTCGGGATTTTTGGCGTTTGCGGCCCGGTTTTGGGTGGCGGCGCGGCGGCCGAAACCGAGGGGGCCGCAGGAGCGGCGGGTGGTACCGCGGCAACCGGGATTGCGGGGGGCGGCACGGGCGGCCTGAGCGGCACCACGGTGCTTCGGGCCTGTTCCCGCAGCTTTGGCTCCTGCTTGGGCGCGCCCTGCCGCGCGCGAATGGCGGCAATGGTCCGGTCCAGTTCGGCGGGCTTTCCTTCCGCGGCAACCAGGCCCTTCAGTTCCTGGCCCAGGCGCGGGTCCTCCGCATTCAGCACGATCAGCGCCCGCTGCAGCTCCTCGTCTCCGACAAAACCCTCTCCCTGCAACTGGCGGATGCTCTCGGCCTCATAGTCCTTGACGCGGCTGCGATCGCGGCCTTTCAGCAAAAGGGTGCGGAACAGATCGACATTCTCGCTGGACAAGGCGCCCAGCCGGCGCACCGCCTGCTGAATCGACTGATCGTAGTTCAGGTAAGTCAGCCAGCGTTCCTCCTCGGCGGCCGCCAAGGTGGCGGCGCCCTCCTGGGAACGCGGTTCTGACTCTTCACCTGTCACGGGCTTGTCTCCAGACACCTAACCTAGCCTCTCCTCCGCGGAATAGTATCATGTCAATATCCCATGGTTAATCATTGTTCCAATAACCATGACCACCCTGCTGGTGACGCACCCCGATTGCATCCTCCACGATCCCGGCGGCGGTCATCCGGAGTCGGTGCAGCGCTTGGCGGCCGTCCTGAACGCCTTGCAAGAACCGCAATTCCACCGCCTGGAACGCCGTCAGGCGCCCTTGGGCGATACCACCGACATCACGCGCGTCCATGGCGATGGATTTGTGAGGGACGTTCTGGCCAGTGTGCCGGCGCGCGGCCATGCCGCCTTGGACCCCGACACCATTCTGTCGCCGGCCTCAGGGTCCGCCGCGCTTCATGCCGTCGGCGCCGTAACCTCGGCGGTCGATGCGGTGGTGGGGGGAACAGCCGGCAATGCCTTTTGCGCGGTGAGGCCGCCGGGGCATCATGCCGAACCGGATCGCGCCATGGGCTTTTGCCTGTTCAATTCCATCGCCATCGCGGCGCGCCATGCCCAAGCCGTCTGCGGTCTCAAGCGCGTGGCGATGGTTGATTTCGATGTTCATCACGGCAACGGCACCCAGACCGTGGCCGAGCAGGACCCCAGCCTGTTCTTCGCTTCCAGCCATCAATTTCCCTTTTATCCCGGAACGGGCGCGGCCGGGGAAACCGGACTGGGCAATGTGGTGAATGCACCGCTTGCCGCCGGCAGCGGCGGCGCGGTCTTCCGCAAGGTTTTTGAAACCCGGATCCTGCCGGCGCTGGATGCCTTTGCCCCCGAGCTGCTGCTGGTCTCCGCCGGGTTCGACGCCCATCGCGCCGATCCCCTTGGCGGGCTGGAGCTGGAAGAGGAGGATTTCGCCTGGATCACCGCGCGGCTGATGGAAGCGGCCGACCGCCATGCCCGGGGACGCCTGGTTTCGGTGCTGGAGGGCGGTTACGACCTGAGAGCGCTGGCCGGTTCAGCCGCGGCCCATGTCGAAACCCTGATGCGCGAAAGCTAGCGCCCGGACAGGTTTTTGCCGATCTCCACAAAAGCGATCTTGTTCACCCCGCTGCAAGCCAGCCAGAGATTGCCGTCCGGCGTATGAACCATGTTGCGGACCACGCCGCCGCCCGAGGGTATCGGCCAGGTCTGGAATTTATGGGTTTTGCTGTCGAAGCGCACCAAAGTGTTGGGCTCGGTGTTGGATTCCACATACCAGATCACGTCCCCGACCGCGGTGATGCCATAGGGCTGGGAGTTTGAACCGCCCGGCGACGGCCATTCCGTCACCTGGCCGGTCTTGGGATCAAGCCGGCCCAGGAAACCGCGTGCGTAATCGGAATACCAGATCATGTCGTCCGGCGTGATGGCGACGCGGCGCGGGCGCGACTCCGCATGCGGCAGAAGGAATTCGCGTATCTCCAGCGTATCGGGATCGATGCGGCCGACTTTGTTGCTGCCGAACTCCACGAAATACGGCACGCCATGGGAGTCGATCACCATGCCGTAAGGATTGGAACGCGGCGTGGGCGAAGATTTGAGCTTGATTTCGCCGGTCTGCGGGTCGAGACGGCCCACCATATTCGCGCCCTGGGCCGTGAAATAGATCTTGCCATTGGGCGCCAGCAGCAAGGTATGAGGATCGCGCGCCGCGGCGTCGGGCATGGGATATTGGGTAACCTGGCCGGTTTTGGGATCCAGCTTGCCGATATAGGCCTTGAAGTTGGCGGTGTACCACACATTGCCTTGGTGATCGGCGATCAGCCCATGCGGGCCGGAGCCGGGCGGCAGCGGATATTCCTTGAACTGCTGGGTCTTGGAATCGAACCGTCCCAGCACATTGGCCATCTGGCCGGTGTACCAGACCGACCCGTCGGGCGCGATCATGGGATCATGCGGCCGCGAGCCGGGCGTAGGCACATCCCATTCCTTGATCGTGAGTTTGACGTCGCCGGGAAGGACCGCGGCCTGGGGCACGGGCTTGGGCGGAAAATTCCTGGCGAGATAATCGGCCACCACCGCGAACTGGTCGGGCGGCACTTGGGCGCCGACATTGACCATCATGTGCAGGACGGTGTTCCACTCCTCCCGGCTATGTCCGGCCCTGGTTATGTTGGTGAGGGCATGGCAGGTGATGCAGGCCCGTTCCACCGTGCTTTTGCCGGGGCCATCGGGCAGCGCGCCTTGCGCCAGAACCGGCGAAGCAGCCAGGAGAAGGCCGCCGCTGAGAAGGAAGGATGTCCGCAGCATCAAGACCTCCTATCAAAACCGCCAAAAAACAAGGAACCGCGACAGACTGTTTGACCGCGAAAAAATAGGCGTCCCGATTTGGAGGGTCAACAGGAGCGCGGACTGTTCCTGCGGCGCGCTCAGCGCGCGTCCGCGCCCGCCCACAGCACCACGCGCAGGGTCTGCAACACGATCTTGATGTCGAACAGCACGTTGAAATTCTTCACGTAATAAAGGTCATAGCTCAGCTTGGAGCGGGCATCGTCCAGCGAGGCGCCATAGGGATAGTTGACCTGCGCCCAGCCGGTGAGGCCCGCCTTGACGGCGTGGCGCTCATGATAGAGCGGCAGTTGGCGGGAAAGTTTCTCGATGAATTCCGGCCGCTCGGGCCTGGGCCCCACCAAGGACATGTCGCCCGCCAGCACATTGAACAGTTGCGGCAGCTCGTCGATGCGGGTGCGCCTGAGGAACCGGCCCACGGGCGTGACCCGGTTGTCGCCGGCGGCCGCCCACACCGCGCCATTCTTCTCCGCGTCGGTGCGCATGGTGCGCAATTTGACGATGCGAAAGCTGCGTCCGCCCAGGGTGACGCGCTCCTGCCGGTAAAAGACGGGACCGAAATCCCCCAGCCAGATCGCCAGCATCGCCGCCAGAAGAACAGGCGAGAAGGGCAGCAGGATCATCAGGCTCACCGTGATATCGAACAGCCGTTTCAATCCGCGCCCGACAAGGCTCACTTGAAAGCCGTCGGAATAGAGCATCCAGGCCATGTCCAGCCGCTTGATGTCGATGCGGGAAATCTCTTTTTCCAGGAAGCTCATATATTGCAACACCGGATAGCCATTGGCCCGGCAACTGATCAGCGAATCCAAAGTCATGCCGCGCCGCTCATCCGGCGCCACCACGATCTCGTCCGCCCGCACTTGTTCGGCCAGTTGCATCAGGTTGCTGGAAGCCCGGATGATGCGGCTGGAATGGTCCTGGGCCAGTCTGGGATCTATGGTTCCGAAACTGTCCTCATGCACAAAGGTGAGTTCATATTGCAGATGCCGCCCCTGGGCGCGCAGCATTTGCAGCAGGTCCCAGGCCCGCTTGCCGGCCCCGATCACCAGAAGGCGCGCGCGGAACAGGGAATGGCGGCGCAATACTGCAAGGATGGCCCGGGCAAAAAGCGCCGAACCCGCAAAGCAGAAAACGGCGGCGATGCAGAGCGCCAAAGGCACATTCCAGGACAGCATCGCCGAAGCGAAACTGGCGGCGGCCACGGCAAGGGCGGTCACCAGGGGAATGCGGCTCAAGGCCTTGTCCAGTTCCGCGATATTCTCCCGCCGGTAAAGGCCCAGCGCGTAAAGCAGGCCCAGCTGCAGGCCCGCGAACACCGCCGCCTGCGGCGCATCCACGCCGCTCAACAAAAAAGCCACAGCCAGGGGCCAGACAGCCGCGATGGCGATTGCATCGATCAGGAAAAGAGCCAAACCGGCGGTCATAACGCTTCCAAAAAATGAGACATGGAACGGGATCGAAAATCGGGGCGATTGTGGCCAAGCCGGCTAAATTCTCCGTAAAAGCCGCCGGCTGGCGGCAGTGCTTGCCAAAAGGTTAAGAAAGTCCGCGGGGGCCCCAATCCGGGCGCCAACGCGTCCAAACGCCAACTAATCCAAACGATGTGGCGCGGCCGCCTGCCAGTCATGGATGGCGCGGATGGGCGCCCAATCCCCAGGCGCCAGCAGATTGATCACATTGAGGGTAAGATTGTCGCGGATCGACCAAGCGGTAAAAATTTCCAGCGCCAGGGCGATCGCCACGACAGGGGCCAGGCGCAGGCGGGACGCGCAAAAAAAGCCCGTCGTCATCATCAAACTATCGGACAGCGAATTGAGGATGCTGTCGCCGACATAACCCGCCGCCAGGGCCTGGCGGCGGTAATGCTGGATCACCGCAGGACTGTTCTCGGCGATTTCCCAGCTGATCTCGACGCCCAAGGCGATCAGCAGCCGCAAGCCCAGCGGCAGGCGTGGCGCGGCCAGGCGCAGCAGCCCGAAAAAAATGAAGCCGTGAATGATGTGGGACAGGCTGTACCAGTCGGACAGTTGCTGCGAGGTCTCGGCGCTGCGCGGATCGCCCACCCACAACAACAGGCGGCCGCTGGCGGAGAGGAATGGCTGGCCCAGATGATGAAGAATAAGGGCCTGCAGGCAAAGCAGACCCGCTGCGGCCATAGCGTAGCTCCAGCGCGGGTCGGGAATGGCGGTCAGGCCCACGGCGCGGGTGGCTGTTTCCAGATCGGGTTTTGCCATGCCGCCAGACTAGCCGAGTCGGTCTTGCGCGGCAGTAAACCCCGACAGTAAACTGGCCGTCAGCCGCGGCGGCGCTTGCGGGCCGGCTTACGGCGCTTCTGGCCCAGCCCCATTTTCTTGGCCAGGGCGGAACGCCGGGCCGCATAGTTGGGCGCCACCATCGGATAGTCGGCGGGCAGGCCCCACTTGTTGCGGTATTGCTCCGGCGTCAGCCGGTATTTGCGGAACAGATAGCGCTTCAAGGTCTTGAGCCGGACCCCATCCTCCAGACAGATAAGGTAATCAGGGGTGATGGACTTGCCCACCGCGACAGGATCGAGCGCGGCTTCGGAAAGCGCCAGGTGCGGGAAAGAAGGCGCAATCCCATGCCCGGCCGCCAGCGCCGACAGTTTGGCATAGACGGTCTCCATGACTTGGGGAATCTGGCGCAGCTCGGTCTCATTCTTGTTGAGATAGGCTGAGACGATATCCGCCGTCCAATGCAGGATCTCAAATCTGCAAGTGGAAGATTCTGTACTGCCAGGGACTTTGTTCACTGATCCTCCCCCAAAGCCAACCGGCCGAAGCCGCGCCCATCAAGTGGAACCGCCTTGGGCCACGACAGGTGTCTGTTCCAAAATGGCTTTTCCTTAGGGACGAAAGTGTTCAACCTTGCCTGCGACTGCAAGCCAAATCGCGATATGGCCGTACCCGGATTGGGTACAGCAGGCGGCGTTGCTCGCCAATACCGCAACAAATAGCGGTGCCCCACTCCAGGTTGCGGCGGCGGCTTTTCCTGCTACCTCTTTTAACTTTGGCGCGAATTCCCTCTCCCACAGCGCCGCGCCAAACCGTATCCTGACTGCGGAAGGTGGATTTGTCTGAGCATTCTTACGACCGAAGCGCCACCAGGGCCGCGATCCACCAGCTGGGATTGGGACCGCGCAGCCAGAAATTCGCCGCAAGCTGGCTGTCCGCCTGGCAAGGAAACCATCTCCCCTCGCCTTCGGCTTTCTCCCCCGACAGGCTGCGCAAACTCAGGCATCTGCTTGTGGTCTGTGCGGTGAAGCCGGATGCCAGCACGAAAATCACTTACGCCGGCGAGGAATTGGCCCGCATTACCGGGATCAAGCTGGTGGGCGTGGACTGGTACTCCCTGGTCTCCGCCAAAGACATGCCCGAGCGCGTGCAGAGAACCTCAGCTATCGCGGAAGGCGCGCTGCTGCGCACGGTGCGTGAGGTCAAGCTCAACCACGGCCGGAAATATTCCTTCGAGATCATCACCGCCCCGCTCCGCGCCGAAGAGGACGGCACGGTGCATGTCGCGACCTTCTTCGACTGGAACCCGCCCGACAAGAAAGCGGTCTTATTGAGTCCGCAGGAACTGACCAGCATTCCCGTCCTTGCCCAGTTCGTGCCGATCGCGCGCGTCGGGGATTTTTCCCGCAAGCCCGAGCGCGAATTGAAGGACGACCAGCGCGTCAAGGTGGTTTCCCAGGCCGCCGTGCGCTTTGTGATGACCTTTGTGCGCGAGGCCATGAAATTCCCGGCCTTCTCGGGTCTCGATCCCACCGACTATCTGATCATCATCACCATCGACAGCCAGAACGTCGCCCATGTCGAAAGCGATCCCAATATCAGCGTCCGCTATGCCGGCCTGATCGAGCCCGACTGGATGCGGCGCGGCATCAGCCGGGCGGCGGTATCCCGGGCCACCCATGTCCCGCTGGAAACCGTGCGGCGCCGCATCAACCAGCTGATCGAAAAAGGGATTTTGAAAGAACGCAAGGACGGGATCATCGTGACCTCCAGCAACCGGTTCGATCTTGCCTCCCGCGCCGCCAAAATGCGGGTCAATGCGCAACTGGTGGAGCGCTTTATCGCCGAGCTCAGGCTGCGCGGCATCGTCTTCCGCTAGGCGTTTTGCGGCTTTTCGGCCGCCCGCACGGGGATTAAGCTCACGCGCGCAAAAGTAAAGTCAGGGTATCCCGGAATCCGAAACAACCCCAGCCTTTAGAGGTGTCGTCATGACCTTGAAGCGTGTCCTTGGCGCAGGCCTTCTGCTTTCGGCATCCGTTCTTGTTTTGGCATCACCTTGGCAGACGAGCCCTGTCGCGGCGCAGGCGAACAAAGTCGCCATCGACTCCAAAAGCATCGGCGGTGTGGTCACAGGGTCCAAGGGACCGGAAGCCGGTGTCTGGGTGATCGCGGAGACCACCGGCCTTCCCACCAAATTCGCCAAGATCGTGGTCACCGATGACCAGGGCCGCTATGTCCTGCCCGATCTGCCGCCGGCAACCTATTCGGTATGGGTGCGTGGTTATGGCCTGGTGGATTCCCAGAAGGTGCAAAGCAAGCCCGGCCAGAATTTGGACCTGAAGGCCGTGACGGCTCCCGATGCCAAATCCGCGGCGCAATATTATCCCGCGATCTACTGGTATTCGACGCTGAAGATCCCCGCCAAGAGCGAGTTTCCCGGCACCGGTCCCAAGCCGGGCGGCAACGGCATGGACGCCAAGATGAAAAGCCAGCAGCAATGGCTGGATATCGTCAAAACCGACGGCTGCTTCACCTGTCATCAGCTGGGCGATCCCGCCACCCGCAATATCGAAAAGTCGCTGGGCCAATTCGACTCCTCCGCCGCCGCTTGGGAACACCGCATCCAGATCGGTCAAGCCGCAAATTCCATGATCGGCTCCATCAGCCGGTTCGACACCCAGCGCGCCTTGGCCTTGTTCGGGGACTGGAGCGACCGCATCGCCAAAGGCGAACTTCCTTTCGCCAGGCCGGAGCGCCCCAAAGGCAAGGAGCGCAATATCGTCCTCACTTTATGGGACTGGAACACGCCCAAAGCCTATTTGCATGACGAGAATTCCACCGACCGGCGCAATCCCACCCTGAATGCCTATGGAAAAATCTATGGCTCACCGGAGGAAAGCACCGACATGATCCCGGTGTTGGATCCCGTGACCAACAGCAGAAGCCAGGTGAAGGCGCTGGTGCGCGACGACGACACGCCCTCCAGCAAGGACAATGACATTCCCAACGCTTCCACCTATTGGGGACGGGAGGCGATCTGGGACAGCAAAACCACCATCCACAATCCCATGTTCGACCAGAAGGGCCGTGTCTGGTTCACCACCCGGGTCCGCGCGCCGGAAAATGAAGCGGCCTTTTGCAAGGACGGCTCCAATCATCCTTCGGCAAAGGCCTTTCCCCTGAAAAGCTCCGGCCGCCAGCTCGCGGTCTATGATCCGGCGACAAAAATCTTCACCCCCATCGACACCTGCTATGCCACCCATCACTTGCAGTTCGATGCCCAGGACCGGCTTTGGACAAGTGGAGGCGGTCCTGTCCTTGGCTGGTTCGACATGCGCATCTGGGACGCCACCCATGACGAACAAAAGGCGCAAGGCTGGACCGCGCTGGTGGTCGACACCAACGGCAATGGCAAGCGCGACGCCTTCACCGAGCCGAACGAACCGCAAGACCCCAAGAAAGACATGCGCCTTGCCGGCGGTTTTTACGGCGTGGCGCCCAACCCGGCGGATGGCTCCATCTGGGGCTCATCGGTGGGTTTCCCCGGCGCGATTTTCCGGGTCGTGCCCGGCGCCAGTCCTTCCATGGCCTTGACCGAAATCTACCAGCCACCGCTGAATGATCCCAAGGCGCGCATGCATGGTTTTTCGCCGCGCGGCATGGACATCGATCGCAACGGCGTGGTGTGGACCAGCCTGGCCAGCGGGCATTTCGCCAGCTTCGACCGCCGCAAATGCAAGGGCCCGCTCAACGGTCCCAACGCCACCGGCAATCAGTGTCCCGAAGGCTGGACGCTTTATCCCTTCCCTGGACCGCAATTCCGCGACGTGAAGGAATCCGGCAGCGCCGAAGCCAGCTATTATTCCTGGGTCGACCAGTACAACACCTTCGGGCTGGGCAACAATGTTCCGATCGCCACCGGCAATGCTTCGGACGCACTGTTCGCGCTGGTCGATGGCAAGTTCATGACTTTGCGCGTGCCCTATCCGATGGGCTTTTATGCCAAGGGCTTGGATGGACGCATCGATGACGCCAAGGCCGGGTGGAAGGGACGCGGGCTTTGGAGCACCTATGCCACGCGCACGCCCTTTCATATGGAAGGCGGCAAAGGAACCACGAGCAAAGTGGTGCACATCCAATTCAGGCCCGATCCGCTGGCGCACTGAAAGGCGCATTGGAGTCCGGAATTCTCGAAGATTGGAAAATCCACCGGCTCGGGTTTTCTGTTTCGAAATGACACGCCTTCACGCGGATGCGCGTGTCAAAGTTCCCAATAGTTCCTTGTGGATAGCTGCTGCTTTAACTCGTTTTGCACGCCGTGGTTAAGGAATGGGTAACCATCATCGGCCACCATTTGCGCGGGCTGTAAGGAAGGTCACGCATGGGCGTGTGGCCGACTGAAGACGGGGCGAATTCGGAAAGGTACCGGAGGCGCTTATGCCGACTGTCATTCGATTCAACAAGAAGCGTTATCTCGCTTCCGGCGTGAACCTGAACGAGCTGTTCGATCAAATTCCCGAGCCGATCGCCTATTTCGACGCCGACAATCGCCTGGGCGCCTGCAATCTAAGCTTCCGCGACAATTTCCCCATCGTGGTGGAATATGATTTTCTCAGGCGCGCCAGTGCCGGGCCCGTCAGCGGCCGGGCCAATCTCAGCTATGACAGCCTGCCGCGCCTGGCGCGCAACGAATTGGCGGAAGCGCGCGCCAGCTTGACCGGACCGGGCGCCTTGCCGGGCCAGGCCTCACCGCCGGCCGCATTGCCCGCCACCATCTCGACCCGGCGCAGCGACTTCGAGCCGGAGATCCGCAAGACCCCCGACGGCGGCACCCTGCTGACCTTCCGCGACCTCACCCCGGTGCGGAAAATGGAGGAGAAATACCGCCAGCAGATCGAAACCCTCAGAACCGAGCTGGCGGCGGCGCATCATGCCCGCGAACAAGCGCTGGCGACCGCCCGCGCCCGCAAGGATTTCCTCACTTCGACCAGCCACGAATTGCGCACGCCGCTGAACGCCATCCTGGGCTTCTCGGAAATGATCGCCAAGGAGATGTTCGGTCCGCTCAAGAATGACCGCTATCTGGAATATGCCCAGATCATCCACAATAGCGGCGTGCATGTGCTTTCGCTGATCAACGACCTGCTCGATCTTTCCAAGCTCGACGCCGGAAAACTGGAGCTGCGCGTCGAGCAGGTCGAAATCCTCAAAGTCATCATCGACTGCGTGCGCTGCGTGGAAGCCCACTCCACCAAGGACCAGATCGGCATCTCCGTGCATGTGTATGACGGGATCGACCGGCTTTGCTGCGACGACAAAAGGCTGCATCAGATGCTGCTCAACCTGTTGTCCAATGCGCTGAAATTCACCCGGGTGGGCGGTGAAATCGCCATCGATGTGTTCCGCCGCGGGCCCGATGTCGCCATTTCGGTGTCCGACACCGGCATCGGCATCAAGGCGGAAGACATTCCCAAGGTGCTGGAGCCCTTCGGCCAGGTGGAAAGCGATCTCAGCCAGCGCCATCAGGGCACCGGCCTGGGGCTGCCCTTGACCAAGGAGCTGGCGGAACTGCATGGCGGTTCCCTGACCATGGAAAGCAATGTCGATGTAGGCACCACCGTGACCATCATCCTGCCGCCCGGCGCCAAGACGGCAATGGCGGCTTCCTGAGGGCCGCCGCCGCTATTTCGCAGCTGCAACCGCTCTCATTCCATCGCGAATTCCGCGTTTTGGACGGCTTGCCCCACCCGGCCGGGTGGACGAAACTGCCGGCGACCGTTGCCAGGAGATCAGGATATGCGTCGTCCCTTTCGGCTCCCCCTCATGCTGGGCGCGGCGTGGCTGGCCTTGGCCGGCCTGTCCCCGGCGCGGGCCGAAATGCTGCAATTCTCCACCCCGGACGGGGTCAAGTCCTGGCCCAAGCTGGCCGATATTCCCGACTGGCACCAAGATATGGAATCCAGCCTCAAACTGGGCGCCAATTCCATGATTCCCGATGGTGTCGATCCCGCGCATGCCGAGGTCACCGTCCAGGCACGGGGGTTTTCCCGCACCGGCGGCGGCGCCACATCGGTGTCGCAACTGGTGGAAAGCGACCGCGCCGCTGCGCCCGCCGGCACCGAGGTGAAGCAATTATCGGATGTCGCCGACAAGGATGGCACGCCGTTCAAGCTTTATTCCTTCGTGCCCGCCACTGGCCAGGGAGGCTGGAAAGCCGTGGCCTATTCCGAAGAGGGCGAATATCTGCTCACCTTCACCCTCAGCGCGCGTTCCAAGGCCGCTTTTGAAGGCAATCTGCCCATCTTGACCGCCTACATCCAGAAATACGCCAAAGACATTCCTTGGTGATCCGTGGTGATTGGTCCTAGCGGGCAGCCGTGGTGAGCCGCCGCGAAAATTGGTAGCGTTCAACAACAATCCGGCGGATGAACCGCCGCAAACTAGGGGAAGAAAAATGACAGTTTCGAATAAATTCTCTCGCCGCGGCCTGCTCAAGACATCAGGGCTGCTGGCAGGCGCGGCCGGCCTCTCCGGCGCTGTCCCGGCCTGGGCACAGCTGCCGTCCCAGCCGCCGGACGCGCCCTACACCCCGCATCCCAACAAGCGCATCGGCCAGCCGCAGGAAGGCCCCGACACGCCCAAGCTCACCACCTATATGGACGACCTGCTGAGCGATCAGGAGGCCATCAACATCAAGCAACTCGGTATCGACTGGGTCGACACTCAGGCGGTGCCGGAGCAGCCCTGGGGCATGGACTATCTGCAGCCGCGGGTGGACGCGCTGAAGAAACACGACATGCATATCGGCATCATGATGATCCGCTGGTCCTATCAGAACGGCATGGATCCCAACATGAACCTGATCGTGCGCGGCCTGCCCGGCCGCGACACGGAAATCGGCAAGATCAAGCAGACCATCGTCAATATGGGAAAGCTGGGCATTCCGGTTTTGGAATGGAATTTCTACAACCATCGCGCGGTTGACGGTTATCAGCAGTCACCGGGCCGCGGCGGCTCGGGCATGACCGAATTCAAATATGACCGTATGAAGGATATGGCGGCGTTGCCGGCGGACGGCGCTGTCCAAAATTATGAAGACACCTGGAAGAACATGACCTACTTCCTCAAGGAAGTGATCCCGGTGGCGGAAAAGAACAATGTGGTGATGTCGGTGCATCCCAACGATCCGCCGCCGCCGATGAGCCGCGGCTCGGCCCAGGTGCTGAACAGCTTCAATGACTGGAAACGGCTGGTGGAGACGGTGAACTCGCCGTCCAACTGCATGACCTGGGACTGCGGCGTCACCCGCGAACTGGGCGAGGACCCGATCGTGGTGGGCAACTGGCTCGCCTCCCGCAACCGCATCGGCCAGGTGCATTTCCGCAATGTCAACATGCGTAAGCCGCGCGAAGACTATACCGAAGTCTTCCCGGACAATGGCGACAATGACATGTACGAAGTGATGAAGCTGCTGGTGCGCAACAACTATAAGCGCCTGATCTTCCCCGAGCATCCGCGCGGCCTTGCCATCGACAAGCTGCTGCCCAAGGGCACCAATCCCACGGCGGCCTGGGCCTACAATATCGGCCATTGCCGGGCGATGCTGCAGATCGCCTTGCGCGAATTGCGCGGGCTTTGAACCGGAGGTTCAAAGCGGCGCGAGCCACGGGCGCGACAGCGTAGTTAGCCGCGCGAGCCCGGACGGCCATCAAGACAAAAGAAAAGCCCCCGCATTGAAAGATGCGGGGGCTTTTTTTGCGGCCGGCCGGCGCCCAACCGGGGGAGTTTGGCGCCGGCCGCCGCCCGTCACAGACTGGCGCGCAGGCCAATCGTGAAATACCGCCCCATGATGTCGGCGCCGGCGCCGCTGCTGCCGTTACCCCCGGGCACGGGATAATAGATGCCGGGCGCGCCGGAGGTTGTCGGATAAAGCGGCGCAAGATCGTTGAACAGATTTTGCACGGTCAGATAGGCGCTGTAGTCGGCGCCATCCAGGTTGAACCGGCGGGTGATATTGAGGTCCACATAGTTCTGGGAGCGGATGGTGGGCAAGGCATAGATGATGGTGGACTGGCTGGCCTGTTTGAAGTTGCTGATCCAGCGATCCTCCAGGCCGAAGCTCCAATTGCCGATGTCATAGTTGACGAAGGCCGTGATATGGCCTCTGGAAATGATCGAACGGGTGATGGACGCGCCCGGGAATGTTTGGGAGCGGTTGACAGGCTGATAGTTGGCCAGCAGACGCAGATTCAAGCTTCCCGGCAGGGATTGCTCAACATCGGCCAGATCGAAACGATAATCCGCCTCGACATCGGCGCCTTCGATCACGCTATTGGCGGTATTGAGGGATTCCGACAGCACCGAAGTGGGATAGTTGGCGGGTGTGTGGTCACTGAACGGCAAGGGCCGGATGAAAAGCGCGCAATAAGGCGAAGTGCCGTTGGATTGTTCGCAGAGATTCTGGATCTGGACATTGCTGGCGCTGATGTTGGCGATCGCGTTCTTCACATTGAGGTGATAATAGTCATAGGAAACCGTCAGGTTCGGAATGAAGCTGGGCGTGAACACGATGCCCGCGGTATAGGTGCGCCCCACTTCCGGCACCAGATTCGGGTTGCCCTTGCTGGAAGTGAACAGGCTACCATTGGAGCTTGTGTGAATATCAGTGAAGCCGGTCACCGAATTCTGCACCGGCGAGAACAGGTCGTTCAGCGTGGGCGCACGGATGTCCACCGAGTTGGTGGCCCGCAAGCGCACATCGTCATTGATGTGATAGTCCAACCCGATTTTCCAGGTCTGGACCGAGCCCGAAGTGCTGTAATCGGTGTAGCGGCCCGCCAGGTTGACATTCAGGCTCTGGACCAGCGGCAAGTCCTTGAGCAGCGGCACATCGGCTTCGCCGGCGAACTCCCACACATTGTTGGAGGCATGGGCGTTGGCGACGGTATTCTGGGCCCATACCACCAGCTGGTTGCTGCACAGGCGCAATCCCGTGCAGTCGACCTTGTCGGTGGGCTGGGCGTTGCTGTTGACGTCATAGGTGTTCCAGCGCGCTTCGCCGGACAGTGCCACGACGATCGGCCCGGCCCAGTCGTCCAGCAAGGTGCCGTGCACGCTGCCGCTTACATTGTCCATGATGTTGTTCATGATGTAGCGGGTGTTGCCGCTGATATAGTCATAGGCCGACTGGGAGATGGCGGTGGGCCCAAAAGGGTTCAGCGGCACGCAACCGGGATAGAGGTTGGCGAACTGGGTGGTGGAGACATAGCAGACCGCTGAGCCATTGGGTCCCGGCACCGCATCCAGGGCGGCATAGATTTTGGCATTGTTGCGATTGCGGACATTGGTGATGCTTTGCCGAGCCTCGCCATGGCCGTAGTAAAGGTCCCAGTCAAACCTGCCCATCAGGGTGCCGTCCAATCCGACGGCGACGCTGAGATAGCGGTTGAGATTGCGCGTGCCCGGCGCCTCCCCCAGGCCGAACTTGGTGATGTACTCCGTCAGCTGGAAGGTATTGTCGTTAGGGCCGCCGACATTGGAGGTACCGTTGTTGGCCAGAGCGGCCTGCACCGGAGCGGGCAGGAAAGGATTGTTCTTGAAGAAAATGTTGGTCTGATTGGCGCCCGGATTGAGCAACATGGGATACCAGGTGCCCGACGCGAAGGATTCCGAGCCCGTAGCCTGAACATAAAAGGTTGTCGTGTCGTCCAGATTGTAGCTGAAGCGGCCAAAGGCGTTGTTGGTGCGGAAATAAGTGAGCGCCTGGCCGAACGGGTCATAAGCGCCATCGCCGCCTGACTCCACATTGGCGGTTCCGGTGGGGGTGCCGTGGATAAAGGGCCCGACAACACCATTGCCCACGAATTGCTGGCCGTTGAGGGTGCAAGGCGCGCCGCAGGTGATCAAACCGCCGAACGTGTGGGTGGGAACGCGGGTATTCTGGACAAAGGTGAACGGATTTGCGGCGGTGCCGGCGCCGGCCAGGGTCCAATAGCCGGGGCCGTAAGGACGATCGATGATCGGCACGCCATCCTGGTTGAAATGCTCGATCGACATTTCGAAATGGCCCCGGCCGCCGAACAGGTCCGTGCCGGCCGCTGCCGCGACCTTGTAGCTGAAGCCATCGCCATAGTTGGAGATGCCGGAATTGACGTTGAATTTGAAGCCGGTGAAATTCTTGTCCAGGACGAAGTTGACCACGCCGGTCACCGCATCGGAACCATAGACCGCGGAAGCGCCGCCGGTCACCACATCCACCCGGCTCATCAGCATCTGAGGCAGGACATCGATATTCACTGTCCCATTGAAATTGTCGGGCGCGACCCGGTGGCTGTCGAACAGCACAAGGGTGCGTTGCGTTCCAAATTGGCGGAGCGCCAGGACATTCTGCCCGCTGCCGCTGCCGCCGTTACCGGCCGTGCGCGGCTGCTGCGAACCCAAAAACACCGGCAGCTTGTTCAGCGCATCGGGGATATTGGTGGGCGTGGTCGCCTGCAGCTGTTCGGTGGAAACCACAGTCAAGGGCGTGGGCGAATTGGCGATATTGGCGATGACCCTGGAGCCCGTCACCACCACCTGCTCTACCTGCTCGATGGAGGGGCTGGCCGCCGCAGTGTTATTTGCGGCGGCGGGCACGTTTTTTGGGTTTTGCGCCAAAATGATGGTTTGACCGTCATCCGCGGCGATCCGGAGATCCGTATCCCGAAGCATGCCGGCCAGCGCACCGCGAACTTCATATTGCCCCTTGAGCGCGGGCGTGACCACGCCATGCAGCGCCTGGCCCGGCGCGATGATCTGCACGCCGGCCTGGCGCGCCAATTCAGGAATCGACTTGCCCGCATCCTCGGCGGGGATATCGATGGCTTTGGGCTGGGCCCAGGCGGCGGAAGAACATGCCAGAGCCAGACATGCCACGCCGCCATGCAGCGCGGCTTTGGAATATTTGCGGATCATCGACTCCCTCACGATTTTCTCGAGCGCCCACCTGGTGTGGTCTTGCGGGTGTTGACGAGCGAAGGTTCGAAATCCCTACCGGTCCGTGACGGTTTCCACGCGGCTCAGCCTGACCTCGCGGTTGGCCACCTCCACGCGCAGGTTGAGCGAGATGGCCGCCGCCTTGGCGAAGCCCACGGGATCGTTGGAGACAAAAAGTCCCGTGATGGTCTGATTTCCCAGTTCCGGCGCCACGCGAATCTGGATGTCGCTATAGCGTTCAAATTCGCGCGCCGCATTCGCCAGGGTCTCGTTGTCAAATGCTATACGCCCCTCGCGCCATGCCAGGTCGCGGCTCACCTGCATGACAGGCACCGGCGCGGTCGAAATCGGCGCCTCGGGCGGCGCGAGCGCGAGTGTGTTGGCCGCCAGCCGTACCGGCGGCGCCTGCGGCACTTGCGGCCGTTTTATTTCCACCACGCCCTCCCGCACCAGAACCTGGACCGGCTGCTGTGGCAACAATTTCACGGTGAAGCTGGTTCCCACCGCGCGAACCTGGGTGTCGCCCGCGGTGACGATAAACGGCCGTTTCTTGTTCTTGGCCACGTCGAACAGGGCCTCGCCCTGAAGCAGCTGGATCTGGCGCCGCGTCTCGCTGTAATGGGCCACGATCTTGGAATCGGTGTTGAGCGTGACCATGGAACCGTCGGAAAGGACGATCTCCTTGGTCTCTCCGATCCGGGTGGAATAGCTTTCCTCTCCCAGCACTTGTTTCAGCCACACCGCGCCGCCGGCGGTGACCAGCAGGCCTGCCGCCACACTGCCCGTCAGCAGGGCGCGGCGCCTGAAAGCGCTGCCATTCAAGGATGACGGCTGCGCGGCTTGCAACATGTCCCGGCCGGCGGCGCCGATCCGATCCAGTTGCGCCAGCACCGCCTCGGCCTTGGCATAGGCCCCGACATGGCGCGGGTCGGCCTCCAGCCAGCGGCTGAGTTCCAACGCCTCCGCCGGCGTCAGGCCGGAGCATCGCCGCGCCGCCCATTCCGCGGCGACGCGGTCAATCTCCTGAGGGGAGTATCTTGTATTCATGTTCGTCGGTTCGCTTAGGTTTAGACGGGTGAGGATTGGATTTCCCTCCCCTGCCGAATTCGGCCATCAGCGCCGCCACGCCCAGCGCCATGTGTTTTTCAACGGTTTTCACGCTGATGCCCAATTTTCCGGCGGTTTCCTGCTGGGATAGTCCCTCGATGCGCCGCATGATCAGGACATCCCGGGTGCGTTCCGGCAAAAGCGCCAGGGAGCGCGCCACTTCGGCGATTTCATCGCGAAACTCCAGTTGCTGTTCCGGCGAGGCGTCGGGCGCGGAAATCTCAAGCTGATCCAGGTCGCCGGCGGTATGGATCGAGATCACCCGCGAGCGCCGCATGTGATCGATGATGATCGCGGTGGCGGTTTGAATGGCATATTGCCGGGGATATTTTATCGTTTCCAGCGAAGGCTGGGACACGATCCGGGCATACATTTCCTGGATGATGTCATCGACTTCCATGCCATAGACGAACATGCGCCTGAGCCTGGACCGCAGCATGGGCTCGTAGGGCAGGATATGGCGTGCCAGCCAGCGCGCTTTTTCCTGGAAATCGATTTCCATGACGGCAGCAAAACATTAAAGACCGGACTTGCAAGCCCTTTCCACCTTCCTGAAAAAAGTTCCCCTTTTGCCCTCCCGGCCATAGGGATTTGGAAAAGCCGTTCGTCTAAGTCGAATTGGACCTTGCTTTCGCGCAGCAAAAAAGCCCCGCATCTTTCGATACGGGGCCTTTTTTTTAATGCTGGAATTTACTGCTTGATGACCTGGCCGTCCGGGAGGCGAATGACCCCCCAACCACCATTGAGCGGCTGGCTGTGGTTGAAGGGATGCTTGGCGGCCTCCTTCTCGTCGACTTCCACGCCCCAGCCCGGCTTGTCGGTGGCATAGTAATAGCCGCCGCGCATCTCCGGCAGGCCCTTGAAGATCGCATGCTCGGCCTCGTTGAAAGGCGTGAACTCCTGGATGCCGAAATTGGTGATGTTGAGGTCCAGGTGGATCATCGCCACATGGCCGATGGGCGAAACATCACCCGGGCCGTGCCAGGCGGTGCGCACATTCATGATCTCGCCCATCGCCGCCACCTTGCGGGCCGGCGTCAAGCCGCCCATTTGCGAGATGTGCATGCGCATATAGTCGATCAGCCGGTCCTTGATCAGCGGCGTCCATTCATGCGGCGAGTTGAACAGTTCACCCATCGCCAGCGGCGTGCTGCAGGCTTCGCGAATATTCTTGAACCAGACGATGTCTTCCGGCGACAGCACGTCCTCCAGGAAGAACAGGCGGTACTGCTCCAGGTCCTTGGCGAACTGGATCGCCTCGGTGGGGGTGTAGCGCTCATGGGCATCGTGCAGGAGCTCGACCTCCACGCCCAGCTGCTTGCGCGCCGCTTCGAACAGCGCCAAAGCGCGGCGCTTGGCCGCTTCGCGCTCGAACACCGGCTCGGTATGGATGGAGGGAAAGCGCTGGCCTGCCTGGCGGGCGCCATAGCCGGACATGCCGGGCACGCCCACCTGCATGCGGACATGGCGGAAGCCCTGGTCCATGAACTTCTTGGCATTGTCCACGACTTCCTGGATCTCCGCCCCGTCGGCATGGGCATAGAGGTCGACCGCCTCGCGCGCCTTGCCGCCCAGAAGCTGGTAGACCGGCATGCCCGCCATGCGGCCCTTGATGTCCCACAGGGCCTGATCGACGCCGGAGATGGCGTTGTTTTCCACCGGGCCATTGCGCCAATAAGAAGAGTTGTAGGACATCTGCCAAATGTCCTCGATGCGGTCGACCGTGCGCCCGACCAGCAGCGGCTTGAGATAAAGCTCCACCGCCGGTTTGATCAGGTCGGCACGCTGGGTGAAGGTGGCGCAACCATAGCCATAAAGACCGTCCTGGTCGGTGAGGATCTTGACCACGTCAAGGCGCGAACCCTTGGGGGCGCATTCGATGACCTGAATGTCCTTGATCTTGGGCATCGGCATGCCGCGGGCAGCGCGGGCGCTCGCCTCTTGCGCCGCCGCCTCCTTGGTCGAAAGCAAGGCCGCGGCCGCGCCGCTCGCCAGCGCGGCACCGAACAATTCACGTCTACGCATGGGAACTCCCCTTTTGTGTTTTTTCTGCCTGGATGTTTGGCGCGACCGTAAGAGGAGGACGAACAAACGGCAAGCTTCCCCCTATTCCCTATTGTCGCGCCCCTTTGCGGGCCTGGTGCGCCGCAACAATCGGTTCAGTTACAGGTCCCCGCCGGCGGCGTATGCGGCAGCGCCCGCCCGACGGTGGCGCCTGTCGGCTTGCCATTGTCGACAGCGGCCACGCCATTGACGAACAGCGCCTGCACGCCTTCCGACAGCACCGCGGGATGGACATAGTCCGCCTTGGGCACATAGCGGTCCGGATCGAACACCAGCACATCGGCGAAATAGCCGGGCTTGAGATAGCCGCGCCGGTCCAGTTTGAAGATATCGGCGGTCAGCCCGCTGGAATGACGGATGAAGAAGCCGGTGTCGATCACATGCTTCTGTTTCACATAGACCGCGTATTTGGTCTGGAAGGTCGCATATTCGCGCGGATGCCCCGGCCCGCCATCGGAGCTGGTCACCGTCCAGGGCTGCTTCATGAAATTTTCCAGATCGGGCTCGGAAATGTTGAAGGAGACGATCGAGGCCTTGCCCCCGGTTTCGCGCAGGATGCGGATGGCGGCATCCAGCGGATCGGCTTTCCAGTCTTTGGCGATATCGGACAGATACTTGCCGGTCCAGGGTTTTGACGGCGCCGTATTGGCGGTGCCGGATTCGGATTCCCCGCTGGTCAACAGGATGGTCTGGGCGCCGCCGCGCCGGTCCAGATTCTGCGCCATCTCGGTCTTGATCTTTGTCATCAGCGCCGGATCGTCGAACCGCTTGAGCATGGCGGGATTGCCGCCATCCGAGGCCCAGCGCGGAATCAGCGCCGCAGCCAATCCGGTGTGGGACGCCTGCCAGGGATAGTGGTTGGCGGTGACATTCTGGCCATGGGCGCGCGCCTCATTGATCAGCGCGATCACGTCCTTGGACTTGCCCCACACGTCATGGCCCAGCGCCTTGATATGGGAAAAGTGCACCGGCAGGCCGCCCTCGCGGCCGATCTCAAGCACCTCCTTGGTCGAATTCAGCAAGCCGATGGAATAGGAGGATTCGTCGCGCTGATGGGTGTCATAAATGCCGCCGCGCTTGCCTGCTTCCTTGGCCAGGGCGATCACCTCGTCGGTCTTGGCGAAATTCTGCGGCGCATAGAACAGGCCGGCGGACAGGCCGATGGCGCCTTCGCACATGCCCTTGACCACCAGCGCCTTTTCTTTTTCCAACTCCTCCGGCGTGGGAGGGCGCGCCGCGTCGCCAATGACCGCCTGGCGAATGGCGCCGAAGCCGACATAGGAAACCACGTTGGTGCCGATGCCTTGGGCGGTGAATTTCGCAAAGCGGGCCTTGAGGTCCGGCGTACCGTTGCCGTCGATCCCCAGAAACACGGTGGAGACGCCTTGCATGGTCCAGGCGGCGTTGGAGCGCTGCTGCTTGTCGGGCGATTCCAGGAAATGGTCGGAATGGGTATGGGCATCAATCAAGCCAGGCGACACGATCATGCCTTTTGCATCAATGACGCGCTTGGCGCTGACATTGGCCTTGGGTCCGACATAGCTGATCTTGTCCCCGGTGATCGCCACATCGCCGATGAAAGACTTGGCGGTGGATCCGTCATAGATGGTGCCGCCGGTGATCAGCACATCGGCCTGTTGCGGCTGGCCAAGCGCCGAGCCGGCAAGCGCCGACGACAGGAGCAGCGCCGCCGCCAGACGCGATTTTCTTCCCAATTTCATGATCGTCCCCTAGCCTTACCCACGGTCTTTGCCGCTTCCACAAAAGTTTAGGCACTTCCGCCGCCAAGTGATAGGCGGATGGCGCGCCCTCGGCTAATGTCGCCAAAAATGCCCATGCCGGCCGTGGAGCGGAACGGAAAAACGCACGCAAGACCCTGATTTTGCTGGTTTTATGGCAACCATGCCCAGCGAAGTCACAAAGCCAAGAACAAGAAGGACATGCCATGAAACTCGATACCGGCGCCTGTGGCGTCTACTCCATTGCTCCCACGCCTTTCCATGCGGATGGCGGCATCGACTGGAATTCCGTCGACCGCATGACCGACTTCTATTTCGAATGCGGGTGCAACGGCTTCACCATTCTGGGGGTGCTGGGCGAGGCGCCCAAGCTGGACGCAGAGGAAGCGCTTGAGCTGGCCACCCGCGTGATCAAGCGCGCGGCAGGCAAGCCCATCATCGTTGGCGTCTCGGCGCCGGGTTTTGCAGCCATGCGCTCGCTGTCGCGCAAGGTGATGGATTTGGGCGCAGCGGCGGTGATGATCGCGCCGGGCGGCGGGCTTAAGACCGACGACCAGATCGCCGCCTATTTCCGCAACGCCATCGAGGCCGTCGGCAACGACATTCCCTGGGTGCTGCAGGACTATCCTCAGTCCACCGGCGTCACCATGTCCAACAATCTGGTCAAGCGGGTTGTGACCGAGAACCCGTCGCTGGTGGTGCTCAAGCACGAGGACTGGCCGGGGCTGGACAAGATCACCGCTCTGCGCGGCTGGGAAAAAGACGGCTCCATGCGCAAGATCTCCATCCTGGTCGGCAACAATGGCTTGTTCTTCGACTTCGAGCTGGATCGCGGCGTGGATGGCGCCAATACCGGCTATGCCTTTCCCGACATGCTGGTGGAGGCGGTCAAACTCAGCAAGGCGGGCAAGCGCGATGAGGCGCATGACCTGTTCGACGCCCATCTGCCCCTGCTGCGTTATGACCATCAGCCCGGCGTAGGACTGGCGGTGCGCAAATATGTGCTGATGCGCCGCGGCGTGCTGGGCTCGGCCACCATGCGCAAGCCCGCGCCGGTATTTTCGCCGGAAACCCGGGCCGAAGTGGATTATCTGCTGGCGCGGCTGGCTAAGCGTGATCCGCGGGCCAAGGTCTAGCTAATCTCGAGCGCCGCACATCGCGGCGCGACCATCAGCATCCGCCAGCTTCCTTCCCCCTTCGTGCGAAGCACAGGAAGGGGGAAGGTGTCACAGCGAAGTGTCGCCGGAGGCGACCTGAGCTGTGACGGATGGGGGTCAATAAAATCTACTTAATACGCCGCACTTTGTAGAACCGGCTTTCACCATCCACTGTCATGGTGAAAGTGTGCATGGCGTCGGGCGCGATGGTCACCAGCATCTCCGAGGCAGGCTTGCGCCAGCGCACGGGATGATAGACGGCATCCTCGGCCGGCTGCTTCCACACTTCTCCATCCGACAAAGTGACAGTGACGGCGCCATCCTTGTCGAGGGTAAAAGACTGCATCGGCACATGGCGTACCACCGGCTTGATATTGTTGAACATGCCGTTGAGCAGTCCGGTATTGCGCGGCATGGGCGGCGGACCCGCCGGCGCAACCGGACGGGGCGGCGGGACAGGAGCCGCGGAGGCAATTTGCGGCGCCGGTCTTGACGCGTTCTGGGGCATGTTCTGGGGCGTCGCAAGCCCCAACTGCACTCGCATCGGCATGGCGGCGGCGTAATAACAGTCCAGCCAGGAACGGTCCGCCGCGACACGAATGCAGCCTGCGGCGCCCGACATCACTTCGTCGCGCACCGTTTCATCGCGCGGCACGCCGCCCACCGGCGGCGCGGCGGCCAGCCTGACCTGCGCCGGCAAGGCCCCCGGCAGGTTGAGCGCGGCACGCACCGGCTGGGCGGCGCCGTAATAGCAATCCAGCCATTGGCGAGAGTCCGCAATGCCCGCGCAACGGAAGGCGCCGGACAAGGCATCGTCGCGGGGCCGTGCCTGCGCGGGCAAAGCCAAAACCAGAAATACGGCCAGCCACCAGAAATATCGCATCAGTTCCCCTTTTTTCGCGGTTCTTTGCCGCCTTGGCTGGATTGAAACAAAAACGCCGCTCCAGAGCAATGGAATCCGGCAAGCGGATCACGGCGATACGGCAAAGCTTTCGGCGTGCGCGCCGCGACGCGCCGTCTCCACCATGCGCAGATAGGCCGCTTCGATTGCGCGGCGGAACCCGTCGGCATCGTAAAGCGGGCAGGACAGCCGGTTCGCGGCAAGCTTTGCCTTGAGCGCGGCCAGCCGCGCCGGATCGCGCGCCAGCGCCAAGGCCAGGGCCTCATACTCTTGCAGGTCCTGCGTCACCAATTCAGGAAGACCGATATTTTCCAGCAGGCTGGCCGCCACCCGCCCGTCAAATTCGGCCCCAAGACAGGTGAGAAGAGGAAGTCCGGCCCATAAGGCATCGCTGGCGGTGGTATGCGCGTTATAGGGCAAGCCGTCCAGGAACAAATCCGCCAGCCGGTGGCGCGCCAGGTGCGCCGCCGATGGGACGCGCGGCGCAAAAATCAGCCGCGCCGGATCGACGCCATGCGCCGCCGCCGCCGCGGCCAGATTGCGCGAAGCGGCTTGATTGTCGTCCAGCAGCCACAGCACGCTATCCGGCACCGCCGTCAGCAGGCGCATCCATATCTGGAACATCGCGGGCGCGATCTTCCAGGCGGCGTTGAAGCAGCAGAAAACAAAACCGCTCTCGGGCAATCCCGCCTGGACACGGTTTGGCGTCTCGCCGATCGCGCGCGCGCCATCATTGACCTGATAGCAATGCGGCAGATGCACGATCTTCTCGCTGTAGACGGGCTGCCGGGCGAAGGGCAACACGCGCGCATCCGCCAGGATATAGTCCAGCCAGGGCGCGCCGATGGTGCCGGGATAGCCCAGATAATTCACCTGCACCGGGCAGGGGCGATGGGCAAGTATCCCAGGTCGTGACTCTTCGGTATGTCCCTTGAGGTCCACCGCGATGTCGATCTCGCGCTGTCTCAGCCATTGCGCCGCTTCGGCGTCGCTCCTGCGATTGACATCCTCAAAATGGTCGAAGGCGCGGATCAGCCGCTGCCGCATCGCGCTGCCGTCATCGCGGCCGAAGGAGACGGCGATCACTTCAAAGCGCGCCCTGTCATGCTTTTCGATCAGGCCCGCGATCAGTTCGGCGGTGGCATGCTGGCGGAAATCCGCCGACAGATAGGCCAGGCGGATGCGGTCATGGCTGTAGCGTTCGCCCGTCCAGAGCGGCGCGATGGGGGCCGGCACCCGGTCGGCCGTGAACCTCTCACTGCACCGCCGCCTTAAAACTCCGTCATCGCAAAAAGCAAGAAAACTCAAAGGCGCAAGGACAGCGGCCCCCTGTTCCACCGCTTGGATCGTCTGCCGTTGAATCTGCGTCCAGCGGGCGAAATCGCAAGCCCCCTGCGCGGCGCTGGCCAGCCCGCCCAGCACATAGGGGTGATCGGGCATAATCTCCCGCGCGGTTTCAAAGGCGGTGGTGGCTTCGTCATAACGCTCCAGCCTGAGCAGGATGGTGCCGGCATTGAAAGCCGCGCTGAAGCGGCGGGGATTCAATTGCAAGGCGCGGCCGTACCCGGCCAATGCCTCCTCCAGCCGCTCCATCCGCCACAACAGCGTGGCGCGGCGGACCCAGGCTTCGTCATAGCCCGGCGCTGTCTGCAGCAGCCGGTCATAATTTTCCAGCGCCGGCGCGAACTGCTCCAGCTCCGTCATCAGATTGCCGCGATAAAACAAGGCCAAAGCATTGTCGGGCTTGAGCGCCAAGGCCCGGTCGAAGTCGGCCAACGCCTCCTGATGCCGGCCCAATTCCTGCCGCGCCTGCCCCCGCTGGCTGAGAACATCGCCGTCTTGCGGCGCCTCCGCCGCCAGAGGATCGAGTATGACCAGTGCCTGAGCGGGATCGCCCTGCTGCAGCCGGATCACGCCAAGGGCATAACGGGCGGGAATGTCACTGCGCCGCAATTCCAGAACGCGCCGGTAGCATTGCTCCGCCTGGTTCAACTGCCCCTGGGCGTGTAATTCCGCTGCCCTGGCGCGCAGCCGTTCCACTTTTTCGGCATTGCTCATGGCCGAGGGCGCGCGCGGCGGCGGGTCATTCCAGGATCAGCTTGGCATTGAAGGCAATGCAAATGCGCGTGCCTTCACCCTGGAAGGCCGACACCGAATGTTCCAGCCAGGACGGAAACAGATACATGTCGCCCGGCACCGGGGCGATACGGTGGCGGGTGGCCTGATATTGAAGCTGGTTCATGGTGGCGCGCGGCCGGGGATCGTAGAAGGAAATCTTGCCCGGATCACCCGGCTCCAACGCGGCCTGGGGAGCGGTGACATAATAAACCCCGCTGACATTGGCGCTGGGATGGACATGCAGACCCTGGGTATGCCCGGCCCGGTAGATCACCGCCCAGCCCCACAGAATGAAGTCCACCTTTGCCGGCGGGCGCGTCAGTTCCTGGCGGATCAACACGCCCGCATAGTCCTGCACGGCGGTCAGGATATGCGGCTTGAGTGTCGCGATGGCGGGATTGTCGCGCTGGAACAGATCTTCCTTGGTCTGGAAACCACCCTCGGTGGTGGTGCCCATGGTGGAATTGGGCTCCTTGGCGGCGATGTCGTTGACGAGGGCTTCCAACTGGCGGTTGGTTTCCTCCATGCCCTCCAGCCGGCGCTGCAGGATGGTGGTGGGAAAAACGGGAAGAAACCTGTCAGCCACGTGGGGTCCTTGTTGTTTTGGGCGGCATGATAAAGAAAAAAGCCCGGATTCAAAGGCTTTTTCTTACCTTTGCGACCAGCCCGGATCGGTGGTGTCCAGCCTGCGTTTGAGGGCTTCCAGATGCAGCGCCGATTGCTGACGCTCCTGGGCATGCTGGCGGGCGGTCTGGGCGGCGATAGCGTCGGGCACCAGGCGCAACTTGCCGCCGGTCGATTGCGCCAGGACCTGCACCATCGCGGCGCGCTCCAGGTAATAAAGATCGTCGAACGCGTTGGCGATGCTGTCGCCGCACACCAAGACGCCATGATTGGCCATGAACAGCACATCGGCCTTGGCCAGGGCGGCGCAGATACGGTCACCCTCGGCATCGTCCAATGCCAAGCCGTTATAAACCGTGTCGTAGGCGGTGCGCCCATAAAAGCGCAACGCATTCTGGCTGCACCATTCCAGCCGCCCGTCCTGAAGCAGGCTCAGCGCCGTGGCATAAGGCATATGGGCATGCATGATGCAGCGGGCCGCCGGCTTGGCGTGATGAATGCGGCTGTGGATGAAGAAGGCAGTGGGTTCGACCGCGCGGTTTCCCGCGATGCGGTTGCCGTCCGCATCCACGGTGACAATGTCGGACGGCGCCAGTTCCTGCCAATGAACCCCTTGCGGATTGATCAGGAAGGTCTTGGCATCCACCGCATAGCTGAAATGGTTGCACACGCCTTCGTGCAAGCCCATTTCCGCCGACGCGCGAAGGGCGCAAGTCAGGTCTATCTTGTCCTGTTCGATGCCCATCAATATTCGCCCGACACGATATTAAGCAGCTTCTGGCCCTTCGCAAAACGATGCGCCTGTTCCGCGGCAAAGGCAAAGGCGCGGCCCATGAAGCGCGGCGTATCGGTGGTGAGATGCGGCGTGATCATGAGATTGGGCGCCCGCCACAAGGCGTGGTCCGGCGGCAAGGGCTCCGGGTCGGTGACATCCAGCGCCGCCCGGACGCGGCCCTCATTCAAGGCCTTGACCAGCGCATCGGTCTCCACCACCCCGCCGCGCCCGACATTCACCAGCAGCGCGCCGCGTTTCATCCTGGCGATGCGCGCCGCGTCGATCAGGTGGCGGGTTTCCCGGGTCAGCGGCGTGATCAGGATCACGATATCGGCCAGCGGCAGCAGAGTGTCCAGCTCCGAAACCGCGGAGACGCCCTCGCGCGCCGACCGGGCCACGCGCAAAAATTTGCAGCCGAATGGCTTAAGCCGCGCCTCCACTGCCGCCCCAATGGAGCCGTAGCCGACGATCAGAACCGTTTTGTCGGCGACTTCCTCGACCAGCACCGGGCAATTCGGCTCGCGCCTGGCGCCTTCGGACAGAAGATAGATGTCCTCGGCCTTGCTTTTGCCGGCCCAGTCGGCACGGGCCTGTAGATCGGAATAAAAATACAGATATTTCTGCATCGCCAGGACGGCGGTGACCACCCATTCGGCGGTGGGCCCGTCATGAACCCCCCGCGCGCTACATAGTGTGATATCTGTGGGGATGATGGGACGTAAGCTGTCCACGCCCGCCCACAGGCCCTGCACCGCTTTTACCTCTTTCAGCCACGGCCATTGCTTGCGCTGATTGGGCGGTTCCAGTGCCGCAACCCAGAAGTCGACGGCAATGTCCTTATCCGGTTCAGCGGGAACGCGCACCAATTCCAATCCCGCAAAGCCGCCCAGCAGGCCGGCATCGATGGAAGCTTCAATACCGACGCGCATTCACGAAGCCTTCTTGTGAGCGGCGCGAAAGGCGAAATAGACCGGCACGCCGATCAACACAATCACCACGCCGGGTATGGTGGTGGCGGGCTTGTACAGAAACAGGATCGCCAGAATGACCAAGGCCGCCACGATATAGAGCGCGGGCACGATGGGATATCCCCAGGCGCGATAAGGCCGGGGCGCGTCGGGACGGGTGCGGCGCAGGCGGAACAGGCCGGCGATGGTCAGGATGTAAAAGATCAACGCCGCCGACACCACATAGTCGAGCAGGTTGCTGTAGAGATTGCCGTAAGCGCCGGTGGCGGGATTGTAGGTGCGGGCCAGCACCAGCACCGCCACCCACAAAGCCTGCATTTTCAAGGCCGAGGACGGCACCTTGGCGTCATTGAGATCGGCGGCGCGCTTGAAGAACAGGCCGTCCAGCGCCATGGCGAAATAGGCCCGCGCCCCCGCCATGATCATGCCGTTCATGCAGCCGAAAGCCGAAATCATGATCGCCACCGCGATCAAGGTGGCGCCGATACCGGGAAAAATCACCTCGAACACCGCCGCCGCCACCCGGTCGGAGGGCGCGCTTTGGATCTGGGCAAAAGGCAGCACCACGGTGTAAGCGAAATTCGCCAGCAGATAGAGCCCGATCACCATCACGGTCCCCAGCAGGAGCGACAGCGGCACATTGCGGGCCGGATCGCGCACTTCGCCGGCGGTGAAGGTGACATTGTTCCAGGCATCCGCCGCGAACAGTGAACCGATCTGCGCCGTGCACAGGCCGATGAATATGCCGAAGGCGCCGAGTGGAGAAATGCCCGGCCCCGGCGGCGCCACACCCGCCGGAGTCCAGGCCTGGCCAAAATTGCCATGCACCACCGCCGCATTCCAGCCCAGCAGACAGCCGATCACGATCACGCCCACCAGAGTGCCGATCTTCATGCTGGTGAAGACATTCTGCATGCCCTTGCCGTATTTCAGTCCCCGGCTGTTGGTCCAGGTCACGAAAGCGACCAGGCACAAGGACACGACCTGGGCGGTGGAGAGCGACAGGGCATAGCGCGGCAGAATGCGGATGGGCGCGATCAGGTAATGGTTTTCGGAAATGAACGGCACCAACACGCCCAGATAGCGGGCAAAGCCGACGGACGATGCCGCGATGGTACCGGTCTGGATCACCAGAAACAGGGTCCAGCCATAGAGAAAGCCCCAGAGCGGCGAAAAGGCCTCGCGCAGATAGACATATTGCCCACCGGCGCGCGGCATCATCGCTGCCAGTTCGCCGTAGGAGAGCGCCGCGGCGACTGTCAGCACGCCCGCGACCACCCAGGCCAGCAGCATCCAGCCGGCGCTGCCGGTCTCGCGCGACATTTCCGCCGCCACGATGAAGATGCCCGAGCCGATCATCGAGCCGGCCACGATCATGGTGGAATCGAACAGCCCCAGCCCGCGCTTCAGCGTGTGCTCCGCATCGGGATGAAGCGCGTTCATGTCAGCCCCCAAATCCATCCGTCAGGAAATCGTGCGCAAGCGCGTTGAATTCATCGGCATATCTTATGTGAATATTGTGCCTGCCATCGGGAAATATGTGCAGGCGGGATCCGGCAATGCCGCGATGGATTGCCTCGGCATGAAAGACCGGGACCAGGGGATCGCGCGCACCATGCAGCACAAAGCTGGGACAGCGCACGTCCTTCAGCCGCTCGCGATAGAGATTGCCGCCAGCCCGCAGCAGGGCCGCCTGCCCGTCCACATAACGGTTCCACAACCCTTGCAATGTATCGCCATAGACAGCCTGCATCGGCTCGGCCGTCCGCGCCGACCAGGTCGCGATATCGCGGATGGCATCGAAGGCCGCGATTTCCTCCGCCGTCAGGTAAGACTGGCCGCCGAACACCACCAGTTTCTTCACCACTTGCGGCTTTTGCGCCGCCATGAGGGTGGCGATATTGGCGCCGTCGCTCCAACCCATGATGGCGAACCGGTCATGGCCCAAGGCGGCCATCAGCGCCAGCATGTCGGCGGCGTCCCGCTCATAGAAATCCAGCGGATAATCGCGCTCCGGCGGACGCGAGCCGCCATAGCCGCGCGGATCGGGCGCGATGACGGCAAAGCCGCGGCCCGCGAACCATTCGAACTGGGCGGGAAAATCACCCCTGCCGGTGCCCAGCGCCCCGGGGATCAACAACAGCGGCGTGCCCACAGATGTGCCTTGGCCCGCCTGCTCGACATACATCGACAGGCCTGGAAGAGCGATCCTGGGCATAAGCTCTAGTGCTGCTTCGGCAAAGCGAAGACATAGACCGCCTGGCCGCCCTGGGAGCGATGCACTTCCTGCAGCATGGTGGACGGCTTCTGCACCGGGCTGCCGCCCTGGGTACCGGTGGTCACCGCCACGAACTGCTCGCCATCCACGCTGAAAGTGACCGGGAAACCCTGCACGCCGGTGCCCAGGCGGGTCTCCCACAAGGTCTTGCCGGTCTTGAGGTCAAAGGCGCGGAAGACGCGGTCGAAGTCGCCGACAAAGCCGACGCCGCCGGCGGTGGAGATGATGCTGGTCAGGAACGGCGCGCGCTGCTGGAAGGTCCAGACCGGCTTCAGGGTCCGCGCTTCATAAGCGGAGATGCGGCCCAGATTGCCGTTGCTTCCCGGCATTTCATAAAACAACTGGCTACCGGCGCCGAACATGGCGCAGGTCTGGCTAAGCGGAATCAAGAACAGGTCATCCGGCTGGTCATAGCTGGTAGCGGGCCAGTCATGGCCGCCTTCCGGGCTGGGACAGGAGGCCAGCGCCACGCCCGGCTTCTGATGAATGATGTCGTCGCGGTAGGTGGGCCGGCCGGTCTTCTTGTCGAACTTGACCCAGACATTCTGGAACACGGTCTGCGCCAGATCCAGGAACTGGCCGTTGGTGCGGTCCAGCTTCCACAAGACGCCGGTCTTGCCGACTTCCAGCACTTCTTTCCGGCCGCCATGATCCACCAGCACGCGTTCATAGACTTCGTCCAGGTCCAGCGATTCCCCCGGCGCGTTCTGGTAATACCATTGCAGCTTTCCGCTATCGGGATTGAGCGCCAGGGTGGTGTTGGAAAAAAGCGCGTCGCCATCGGTGCCGCGCTGGTCGCGGCGCGACGGCTTGGCCTGGCCGGTGCCCCAATAGGTCAGGTTGAGCTCAGGATCATAAGAGCCGGTGATCCAGGCATCGGCGCCCGCCCGCTGGTCGTTGGTGAGATTGCCCCAGCTGTCGCCGCCCGGCGTGCCCTTGTCGGCGATGGTGAGCGTCTTCCACAACTGCTTGCCGGTCGCCGTGTCATAAGCGGCGATCCAGCAATGATCCTGCACCGATTGATCGTCACAGCGGGTCAGGCCGACCAGCAGCTTGCCGTGGATCACCGTCATGCCGCCCACCTTGTCGTCCTTGTAGGTGGAGATGACGGTGTGCCAGACCTCTCTGCCGGTGCGCGCGTCCAGCGCATGCACCGTGGCGCTGGTGGCGCCGTAGAACAGCAGGTTGCCGTACAGCGCCATGGTGCGGGTGGCGTTCTCCAGATTGTCCAGCACCGGGCCGATGCGGTTTTCCCAGATCAGCTCACCGGTCTTGGCGTCGACCGCCTGCACCGTGTTGGTGCGGTTGTTGGAAAGGAACATGGTCCCGTCATGCACCAGCGGGTTGAATTGCTGGCGGCCGCCCTCGTCCATGGCATAGACCCAGCGCAGTTGCAGGCTGCCGACATTGGCGATGTTGATCTGCTTGAGGCGGCTGAAATCCCAGGCCTGGTAATTGCCGCGATGCATCAGCCAGTCATTCTCGGACGGATGGGTGAGCATCTCGTCGGTGACGGGAGTGTAGTTTTTCACCGTGCCCGAAACCACCAGGCCCATCGGCACCACCGGGGCGCGGCGGCGCTGGGCTGTGCTTGCGGCGACGGGCGCATCCAACAGCCCGGCCGGCGTCTTGCCGGTGACGAAACTGCCGATTTTGGCCTGGCTTTCGCCGGTGAATGCGGCCGTGCCGGGTGCCGCGCCATTGGCCTGGAACAGGAAGGCCACGATCTGCTGATAGGTCTCAGGCGAAAGCGAATTGGCGTTGCCCATCGGCATGGAGGCCTTGATCACGGCATAGAGGTCCGCCGCGCTGCGCTGGCCCCAGCTGCTGACAAAAGCGCTGCCCACCAGGGGCGGGGCTTCTCCGCCGCCCTGAAGCGTCCGGTTGTGGCAGGTGGCGCAATTTTCCAGATAGGCAGCGTGACCGGCGGTGGCCTGCGCGGCGGCGAAGGGGCCTGAAGTCTGGGCTGATCCCTGGCTTGGGGCTTGGGGCACGGCGCTGGCCAGTCCCAGCACCGTGACGGCGGCGGCCGCCGCCAGTCCTGTGCCCAGTTTCTGAAGGGAAGTCGGCATCGCTTCTTCCTAATGGCTGGGCGTGTCGAGCTGCGGCAGGAACCAGGGCCCCTGCTGCGGCACGTCGGGCGGGGCGTCGGTATGCTGCGGCAGCAGCCAGCCCCACAGATTGCCGGTGGGCGACTTCTGGCTGTCGATCTGGACATAGAGCCGGCCGGTACGGAAGGCGGCCGCCTGTTTGGCGTTCAGGGCGATTTGGCCGGCCAGGGTGCCGCTGTCGGCCGGCGATACGGTGAGATCAAAACTCTCACCGCCCGGCACCCCGATATAGGGCCCGACAAACAGATGCGCCTTGGTGGCGGGCGAAGGCAGGCCGGCGAAACGGCCGCTGACCGTGAGCAGCTTGCCGTCCCAGCTGGCGCTGACCTCGCCCCGGCCCAGCATGTTCTTGTTGGTGGCCGCGTCCAGCGGCATGGGGCCGAGATTGGCGGTGTAGGTGTCGGCCGCGAAGGCGCCGCCGGACAGGACAACAGCCGCCATTGCCAGACAGGTAAGACGCGCAAGCACCGCCGCAGCCCTCATCAACCCCGCAAAGTCTGTCCCAGCTTCGGGCCGCATTCAATTGCGCGACCCAAAAAGAAAATGGCGGCCACCCATGGGGTGGCCGCCACAAACTTCGCTATCCGCTTAATCGTTGAGGCGGAAGCCGATGGTGTAATAACGCCCGATCACGTCATACAGCGTGGCATTGGTATTGGAGCTCTGATTGAGCTCGCCATACGGATTGGCGTTTCCGGGGTTCTGGTTGGTCAGGTTGTCGATCTTGAAGTAGAGCTGGCTATGCGGCGACAGGTCGTAATGACCGCCGATATCGAAATACAGCTCGCCCGGCATGTAGTTGCTGGAGACCGTGGGATGATTGGAATCCACCGGTGCGGGGCAGCCGGTGGTGCAAGCCACCCAGAGACGGCTGATCACACCTTCGCTGAACCAGCGTTCATTGACGAAGAAGCCCCAATTGTCGGTGTCATAACCCTGGGTGAAGAACACTTTCCAGTGTGGGGTGTTACCGCCATTGGTGCCGGCATTCTCGGTCGGCACCGCGCCGATGAAGCCCGCATTGGTGATGTTCTTCATCACATTGGTGGTCAGCATGCGGATGGTCATGTCGCCGCCCAGACCCCAGTCGACCACGTCATCCACCGCGAAGCGATAGCTCGCTTCATAGTCGATGCCGTCGATCACTTGTGACGCCAGATTGACCTGCGGCGTGGTCTGCAGGGTCGGGCTGGTATGGATCAGGCTCTGGTTGATCACACCGCCAACCGCCCAAGGCTGGCCGCTGGTCTGGAGGAAGGAGCACTGGAAGGCGTTGCCGTTAAAGCAGAGGTTGATCTGATCGTTCTGGCCCAGCACGGTGATGATGTTCTTGATGCCGATGCGCCAGTAGTTGGCCGAAAGATTGAGTCCCGGCACATAGGACGGCGACCACACCAGACCCACTTCCGTCGTCTGGCCCTTTTCGGGCTTGAGGAACGGATTGGCGGTAATGGGGTTGGGAAGCGGACTTATCAGCTTGCCTGCAGCGTCCGCGGGATTGCCCGCGACGCCCGAGCAGCAGGTGAAGGGATCGCTGGCCGAACCGTTGTTGACACGGGCGCCGGCGAACAGTTCCGCCAGGTTGGGGGCGCGCACGTCGCGCGACTGCAAGGCGCGCAGGCGCAAGCCGTCCAGCGGGGTATCCCATACCAAGCCGACCTTCCAGGTCTCGACATCGCCCGAGGTGGAATAATGGGTATAACGGCCGGCCAGGTTGGCGTCGATCTTGCCCCAATCCTTGTCGTTCAGCAGCGGGACGTTAAATTCGGCGAAAGCCTCCCATTCGTGGAAGTAACCACGGGCGGGCTGGAAGTTGCCGGCATACCAGTTGGGCGCGGCAGGCGGGAAAGCCTGTCCGTTGATGACGCTTCCCGGATTGAGCAGCGGATTGCCTGCCGGACCGTATTGCACGGTGCCGAAGGTTTCGTTGGCGCAATTGCCGCGCGAGGCGCAATCGCTGACCCCGTTCAAGGCTTCCTCGCGGAACTGGAAGCCGGTCGCGGCGGAGATCTTGCCGGCCCAATTCTCCCAGATATCGCCGTTCATGCCGTAGTCGAACACTTCCTGGCGCGTACGGACGATTTGCCAGGGATCGCGGCCATTGGCGCCGGTCGAACTGCCATCAGCATTGAGGCCCTGGACAAAGCTGCGGGCAGCCGGGGAGGCGCCGGTGGTGCCGACGATGTTCAAGGGCACGCAACCGACGGACCGGGCGGCGGCGGAGCGGCAGATGATGCTGCCCAGCGCCACGCCGGGGAAGGCGGCCTGGTTGGCCGACGTCACCTGCACCGCATCGATCGCCGCATCGTAATAGGGCGTGATCAGGATGTTTTCCAAGGTGTTGTGATAATCGACTTCGCCATGCTGGTAGTAGCTCTTGAAGGTCCAGTCGATGTTGAACAGATTGAAATCACCCTCCGCGCCCAGCACATAACGCCGGGTGGTGCGATGATTGTAATTCTCCACATTCTGCAGCACGGAATTCTGCGCGCCATACTGCATCTTGCCGGCGGTGAAGCCGTTGACGAAGCCGTTGCTGACGGCGGCACCTTGCGCGCCATTGGCCAGATCGGTGGCCGAGGGCGCATAGGCATTGCCGAGATTGCCGGCGATGCCGCCCACCGGCTGCGCGATGTTGGTGAACTGGCTGTTGTAAGCGGCGGTCTGGCCGTTATTGGCCAGACAGGCCTGCGCGACGGAGCTCGGCAGGAAAGGATTGTCGCAGCCGATCGACAGGTTGTCCGACTTGAAGAAGGACTGGGTCGGCTTGTCCCAGGTCACCACCTCGCTGAAGATCGCCGAACCATAGATCGAGATATGGTCTGTCAGATCATAGGACAACCGCGCATAGGCATTGCCGCGCACCAGGCGCGCCACGATCGAATTGTAAGGCCCTTGCGCGCCCGACAGATCGCCACCCTGGCAGTAACCGTTTGCGGAACAGGCAGCGGTGCCAGCGGCCGTAACCGTGGCGGACGAACCGGTCAGCTTGGCAGGCAGTGCGGGCTGGCCGTTATAACCAAAGCCGTAATTGAACTGGGACGGGGCGCCATTGGCACCGAACTGGGTCCCCTGCAGCGGACCACGGGTGACCATGCCGCCATAGGCCCACAGCACGTTCACGCCATTGTTGACATTGACCCACATCGGGCCGCCGCCGGGGCACACCGTGGCGGTGGGGCTCTGACACTGGGCGGCCGTCCACATCTTCAACTGCTGCGGAAACTGCCACCACTTGCGCGCGCCCTGCAGGCTGTTGATGCCGGCTTCGCTGGTGAACTCGCCCGAAATTTCGAAATGGGCGCGGCCGCCCAGGAAGCTGGTGCCGGCCGCGAACTGGACTTGAGCCTTGGGATCGTCGGCATAATTGGAAATGCCGCCGTTGACGTTGAGTTTGAAGCCCTCGAACTTCTTGTCGAGGATGAAGTTGACCACGCCGGAGACCGCGTCCGAGCCCCACGAGGCAGACGCGCCGCCGGTCACCACGTCGACGCGCTGCAGCAGCATTTGCGGGACCTGGCTGATGTCGACAACGCCCTGAATGTTCGTCGGAATGATGCGCTCATTGTCGACCATGATCAGGTTGCGCTGGGTGCCGATGCCGCGCAGGTTGAGTGTGGAAAGGCCGTTGACGCCGTTGGAGGAGCCGCCATTGCCCACCGTGGTGCCGGTCGAGCCCATCAGCGAGGGAAGCTGGGTCAAGGTGGTGAAGACGTTGGAGTTGGCCTGCTTCACCAACTCGTCGGCGGTGATCACCGTGGTCGGCGTCGGCGCATCAAAGCCAAGGCTCTGAATACGCGAAGAGGAGACCGTCACCGATTCCACCTGTTCGGCGGGCTGCGCAAAAGCGGGCGCAGAGATCAACATGGCCAGAACAGCGGTGCTGCTGGACAGCGCCAGGCGGCGCTTGGCGCAGCCATTCACGTCAAAGTGCATAATGATTTTCCCCTAATAGCGTTCACGGCGTCTCTTTTTTGCGAGACTTTCCCTAGGGTTGAAACTAACGCGGATGCACACCCCTCGCAAGTGTGGCTCCCAAGCCACCCTGGCCGCAAATCTCATTGGTTAGAGTCTGATTAGCCGTCAGGGCCAGGCGTCAATGGGGAAGCGCGAATATCGCGATGGTGTCGCCGAACACCGGCCGGCCTTCCCGCTTCATCTGGGTCTCCTGGCTGTGGCAACCATTGGCGCCGACAGCCAAATATTGAACGCCTTTCACCCGATAGGTGATGGGCGGGGTGCAGACCCCGATGCCCAGATGATAGGACCAAAGCTTCTCACCGCTCTTGGCGTCAAACGCCATGATGTTGCCGGCCACCTCCCCGGCGAACACCAGGTTGCTGGCAGTGGCCAGCACCCCCCCGAACATCAAATGATCGCTGAGATACTGCCAGGCGATCTTGCCGGTATGGACGTCAATCGCGGACAGGTTCCCCGAATTGGGTATCATCTGGGATTCCAGCGCCTTGCGCTCGGCGTCGGTGGGCAAGGCATTGCCGAACTGCTGGCCGACCTCGGGCGTGCCCGGCACCCAGGGCTTGGTCACCTTGACCTTGTAGATGTGCGGTTCGTTGATCGCCATGGTGTAGAGATAATGGGTAAGCGGCGAAAAGGCCGGCGGCTGCCACATCGCGCCGCCGTGATTGGCCGGGTAATAGACCCTGGCGGTATCATCGGGCGGGATCATTTTCTTGATCGATTCGCTTTGCGGCACAAAGGCATCCGAGCGGCGAATCAGCTTCCCGGTGTCGCGATTGACGATGTAGAGATGGCCGTTCTTGTTGGCCTCGGCCGCCGCCGCAACCATCCTGCCCCTTTCGTCCGGGACATCGAACAGCACCGTGGGCGCCGCCGAATCCAGGTCCCAGACGTCATGGGGAATCTGCTGGTAATACCAGGCCACCTTGCCGGTCTTGGCATGCACCGCCACGATCGAGACCGTGTAGATATTGTTGCCCTTGCGAAAGCCGCCATACAGGTCGGGATTGGGATTGCCCACCCCGAACATCATCAGGTCGCGCTTGGGGTCCACCGCCACCGCGTCCCACATCGAGCCGCCGCCGATCTTCCAGGAATCGCCTTCCCAGGAATTCTTGAAATTGGGATCATCCGGGCTGGCGGTATCGTAAAAACGCCAGACCAGCTTGCCGGTCTGCGCATCCAGCGCTTCGACAAAACCGCGGGTGGGCCATTCGGCGCCGCCATTCCCGACCACCACCAGCCCATTATAGACCTGCGGCGCGCCGGTGAAGGTGTACCAATGATAGGGCTGAGGCAGGATGTCTTCGCGCCGCGTCTTCCACACAACTTCGCCGGTCTTGGCGTCCAGCGCCACCACATGGCCATCCACCTGCGCGACATAGACCTTGCCATACGCCACCGCCACGCCGCGCGCCTGCGGCCCGCAGCACATGCTGGAGAATTCCAGCACCGGGCTATAGGACCAAAGCTCCTCGCCGCTGACCGCGTCATAGGCCTGGACCACATTGCCCGCGGTTTCCACGAACAGCACGCCATTGATCTCAAGCGGGGTGGCTTCCATGGCATTGGCCACGCCGGTCTGGATCAGCGCCACCGGCTTTAGCTGCTTCACATTGGAGGCGTTGATCTCGGTGAGCGGCGAAAAACGCTGATTGTCATAAGTGCGCCCGTGCAGGCGCCAATTATCCTGGTCGGCATCGGCATTGAGCCTTTGCTCGTCGCTATTGGAGACATCCGCGGTGATGGGATGCATCTGGTAGGAAACTTTGTTGGGATTCACCACCGCGCGCTCGGCCACGGTGGCGTTTTCGTCCTGGCCCATGCCGGCCGAGATCATCGCCAGGAACAGGCCGCCGCAAAGGGCGCCCCGCGAACCAAACCATGCCCCCGTTCTCATGCAGAACCCCCGGCCATTGACGGCCAAACATTAGCGCGGAATCGCGCTTTTCCATGGCGCCAATCCGAAAAGCACAAAAAAGGGAGCGGCGGTACCGCTCCCTCATTCAGGATCAGCGAAAAATCAGCCGGTGGTGGTGGTAACGGCCACGTTGACCGGACCGCTGAGGGGGCTGCCATTGGAGCTGGACGCCACGCCGATGGCGATGGCGGTGACCACGCCGGTGCCGATCAGCACCCAGGCCGTGGTGTTCATCTGGGCGTTCTTGACCCCGGCAGGCTTGCCGGGCGCCAACGGTCCCACTTCGCCGGCCATCGCGGCGGAAGCAGCCAATACCGATGACAACACGAGAGCGGTCAAAATGCGCATGCTTTTCCCCTATTAGGTTTCCGAGTGTTTTTGCTCGGTTTTTTGGCAATATACACCATCGGGCGGCCAGCACAACGCGGCCCGCTCCGGCGATTGCCCACCCGTCTCATTTGGGCAACGGTCAGATCAATTCGATCCGGAAAATCCAGCCGGCGCCCGGCCCGTCCTTGTCCGGCCAGCCCGGATGATGGCCGGCATCGCAACCGATAAAGGCGCCCTTATAGAAACCCAGCCCATGCGGGTCGCAGGAACCCGGCTCGAGCGTCACCTGTTCCAGCACTTCGCCGGTCTTGGGGTCATATTTCGACAATCCCTGCACGCCTTCGGCATAGCTCTTGCTGCTATTGGCGGTGGCCAGCCAGATGAAGCCTTGGTCGTCGAAGGTCATGTCATGGCTGCGCACCGTGTCCGGACTGTCGTTGCGGATGCGAATGGCGTAGTCGCAGGTCCAGGCCTGGGGGTCGACCCGAATCATGCAGTTGAGCCGGTTGGCGATGATCCACAATTTGCCGTCATGCCATTGCGCGCCATGGGTGCCGCCGCCGCCCAGCGGGATCTGCTTCACCCAGCGTGTCTGTCCGGTTTTGACATCCAGATTGTGCACGCCGGTGTAAGGCGGCGGATAATCGGTCTCATTATTGGCGATGACATAGAGTGACGTGTCGCTGACCGCCAACGCGCTGGTGACCTGGGACGCGCTGGAATAGGTCTTCAGCACTTTGCCGTTCCAATCCATCAGCCAGACCTGGTCGGGACCCGGTTGTTCCGGCACGCCGGAACCTTGCGCTTGTATGCCCTTGAGTTTCTGTTGCGCCACCCAGATGCCGGAATCGCCATGCTCGGGGATGGCCAAGGCATTGGGATAGAATTCCGGCGCCTTGAACAGCTTGGTGGTTTTGGCGCGGCGCTGCGGGATCTGTTTTCGCGGCGGGGTAACCGGCGTGTGGATTTGCGCCAGGGCGGAAGAGGTCATCATCACGCCCAGGCCTGTTGCACCTAGGCCTGCCAGGAATTGTCTTTTGCCGATCATCGTGATGCCGCTCTCTCTCATCGCGCCGCCTGCTCTTGGCCGTCATAGAAAAAATTCATGCTTTTGGGCACCGCGCAACTGCCCAGCATTTTTCCCACCACCTCCGCGCGCGCCGCGATCAGGGATTGAGTGGCCAGCGGCCGGGTGCGAAGCCGCGCCACTTCCGCGGCGGTGAAAGGCCTGGTCCCTTTGGGGGCGCTATCGCCGCCCAGGCCGAACACCACGAAATTCATCATGTCGGCCAGTTCCTGGTTATTGCCGATGGCGGAATAGGCGACATTGGGCAGGCGGATCAGATATTCGCGGCCCTGTCTGGTGCACATGAAATAGCCCACCCGGTCGCGCAGCACCGGAATTTCGGCCGGCGCGCTGTTGCCCTGCATGCCATGGCAGCCGCTGCAATGCTCGACATAATCGGATTGCGGCGTGGTCAGTCCTGGCAAAGCGGAGAGCTCGGAAGGTGTCTCGGCCAATGCGGCGGCGGGCGTCAGCAAAAACACAAGAGCTGCCAGGGTTTTCACGGCACGACCTTCTTGGCGGCCAAAGCTGCGCGTTGTGCCGCCACATCGCCGGGCGACAGCTTGGGCAGGGCACGGGCCTGTTTGATGTCATCGGCGGTATAGGCCACCGGCGCATGCTCCAACCCGGTCAGATAGGTGAGCAGCGCCGCCATGTCGTCATCGGACATGCTGTCGAAGGCGGGCATGATGCCCAGCACCTGCTCGCCATCCACCGTGATCCGCCCGCTCATGCCGTTCAGCAGCACTTCGGGAAGGAATTTTTTTCCGTCCGGCTTGGCGGCGATCTCGCCCGCCCGGCCCGCCAGCCTGGGAAACTGGCCGGGGACGCCGACGCCGCCCGCCTGATGGCAAAAAGCGCAACTCATGTCGAACGTCGCGGCGCCATCCGCATTCGCGCTCACCGTCATGGCCATCATCGCCGCCGGCAACAGGGCGGCCGAAGCAAACCGCTTCACTGCACGGCACCAACCAGCGCCGCCGTGGAGCAGTGATACTGCATATTGTCGAGGCCGAAGCACCAGATGATGTCGTTGTTGGTCTGCGGCACATACAACTGCGTGTCGCGGTCCTCATTGTCGCAATGGCACTGGCCGCAGCCCGGCTTGCCGCAGCAGTCGCGATAGGCGATCAGGTAGGTCTTGTTGTCATCGGGATTGATGCAGGTTCCCACCCAGGAAGTGGTCGACGCGGTCGCGCCCGCCGGGCACTGATGGGTGCCGCCGCCGCAGCAGGCGCAGAGATTGCCGTCCACCCCGCAATAGCGCCAGTAATCGCACTTGGTGTCATCGGTGGTCTGGGAATTCATGGTGAAATGCGTGCGCGCCCGGTCACCCCGGTCGGGTTTGCCTTGCGCCTGCGCCCGGCTGACGGGGAGCACGGGAAACACCGGCGCCGCCGCCAGCGCCAGCCCCAGCCGCGATAGGATTCCCCGCCGCGAGGTATGCCCCGCCAGACGCCGCACCAGCTTCTCGCCGATCCTGTCGATGATGATTCCCGTCATGGCTAGGCGACCTTCGTTTTTGAAGAGGGGGTTTTGGAATTTTTGAGATAGTCCTGCACCGATACCACCCCCATTTCATGGGCGGTGACCAGGCTTTCCAGATGTTCGCGGCTGTTGACCAGGCCCTTGGACAGCACCGTACCGTCGCTGCCGATCAAGACCGCATGCGGCAAGCGGTCGACATGGAAGGTGCGGCCCACAATGGAGGAATTGACGAAGGGAATGCCGCCCATCTCCAGCCGCGCGATCATGGCGCGCTGCTCTTCTGGATCGTCGTCGCCGACAAAGACGATGTCCAGCTTCTCCGTCTTGGCGAAATTCCGGGCGATGGGGATCAGGTCCTTGCACAGGGGGCAATGCGGCGACACGAAAAGCAGAAGCTGCTTGATCCCCTTAGCCAGCGGCTTGCCGATCGCGACGGGCGCGCCTTCCATGGTCAGGGCGTCCAGAACCGGGGCGGGCTCGCCCACCACCGGCCCCTTGCCGGTCAAAAGCGCGCCGGCCGGCGCCAGCCGCACATGCAGCACGCCCACCTGGCGGGCAAGCGCCAGCAGCGCCAGCGCCAATCCCAGAATCACGACCCAGGAGAAAATTTGCGAAACAATCAGGATGGTCAGCATGAATCCCCCCTCAGGCAAAGCGTTGGCGGTGCGCTTCAACCGGCGGCAGCGCGGCAAAAACATTCAGCAGAAGATAAAGCAGGAAAAATCCCGATCCCGCGGCAACACCGGTGAGCGCTTCGGTCATGGCCATGGGCCGCGTAAAGATGAGGGACGGCAGCAGCAGTACGGCCAGCCCGGCATTGCGCCCCACCAGAACCCAGCTCAGGCTCTGTTTGAGGATGGAGCGGCCGCAGCCGCAATCGATATGGGAACGGCCGCGTTTCAGGTTGATGGCCATGGCGGCGGCGAACAGACTGAGCAAGACAATCGCCGCCATAGCGCCGAGCGGCTCAAGTTGCGCCGACAGCAGCAGGATGCCAACCAGCATCTCGACCGGCGGCAATAGCCAGGCGGCCGGCGCCACCAACGCATCCGGCAACAAGCGATAGTTGGCGACCACACCGGAAAAAATCCGCCAATGCTGGGTTTTCTGGACCGCGGCCAGAACAAAGACCAGCCCGACACAGACCCGGCCCGCCACCGAAGCGCCCGCCAGCAGTTCCTGTTCCAATCCCATCAAGGCTGCACCGTATAGAGGATGCCGCCGCCGGAATTTTCCATCTTCTGTTTCTTTTCCAGAGTCTGGTTGTCCAGCACAAAAGTGTTGCCGCTGCCGTCACTGGCATAGACCTGGAAATTGCTGTCCTGGCTGACCGCGATATTGACCAGCTTGTCCTTTAATTCGCCGGACAAGGCATGACGCGCGATCAACCTGTGGGTGTTGCCGTTCAGCACCCAGATTTCCCCGGCCGGCTCATACTCGCTCCAATACTCACCCATATGCATCAGCACATAGATGCGCCCGGTGGCGTGATGCACCGCGATGGGCTGGCGCCCGCCCGGCATCCAGTTCACGTCCATCGGCGTGTAGGTGCCCTTGCGCATGAAGGCGGCCTGCTGGATGGACCAGGACGCGTCAATCTTGGGCGTCGCGCCTAAGGTTACCGGCGTGATCAGACCGCTATAGCTCAGCATGGTGGCCTTGCCGGTCTTGGAATCAACAATGGAGGTATCGAAGATCGGGTCCTCGGTGGCGGAAAAGAACGGCGCGGAGCGGGTGATGCTGGGCTTTCCCCCCTCCATCGCCACCGTCGCCAGGGTGCCGTTGGAGCACAGCGCCGAAAAGCCGTTGATGGTGTTGGTGAACATGGTGGCGCAGCCCGGCAGCTCGATCTTCTGCTCAAAGGCATTCTTTTCCAGATCCACCACATTAACGGAAGAGGAAGGCTGCATGTTGTAGATCAGCGCCTTTTTGCCGTCGCTGGTGATCACCAGATTGTGGGTGCGGTTGCCGATCAGCATGCGGCCGGGAATCGAAACCTCCGCCACCAGCTTCAGGCTATGCACGTCGTACGCCAGCAGACTGTCCTGGCGGGTGCCCCGGTCCAGCTTGGACCAGATGGTCTGGGCGACATAGAAATTCTTGCCCAAAGGATCGAAGGCGAAACTGTCCTGGCCATACATATTGACCATGCCCTTCATCTTGCCGGAATCGCCGTCGAAGATGCGGGTGCCGTCCTGGCCATTGCCGCGATTGACGAACACCCAATGCGGCTGGACCGGACCCAGGGTGCCGACGCTGGGAATCTCGGCCTGCGGAATGGTCACGGCGCCGGTGGGCGAAACCCTTTGCAGGGGCGAGGCGATGCCGTTGGTCTGGGCGATTGCCGGCGAGCTTGCGGCCAGTGCGGCCAGGGCCGTGACTTGAAAGACAGTCTTTGCGGACAGCATCGTTATCCCCTATTGGCCGGTTTCAGCCCTTTCCCCCAGCTTTGGCCGGGTTGGGCGGGGAGTCAACGCGAAAAAGAACCATCCGGTTACTGGACCGCCCGCCGGGCGGCAGAATGCCCGTTATTTCCGCAAATCCAGCAGGGCGGCCCTGCCGCTCGCTTGCGCGCTCGCGGCGTTGGCTTAGCTTTTCTTAGCGAGGTCTATAGCGACAGCGTATGGACGCGAGCTTAGAAAAGCTTGCCCTATGCGAGCGTAAGCGCGCATGCGTCGCGGCCCTCCGCTTGCGCTGCGGGCGTTCGGCCCTCAAATCGGTCCACAGGACCGATTTGACCGGCTTGCCGGTCGGGCCTCACGGTCCACCGGACCATTTCGTTCGCCTTACGGCGAACCGCTCCTCACTTTCGTAGCTCCATCAAAGCGGCCTGCATCATCGCCCGGGCATAGCCCACATTGTATACCCAGCCGGTATAGCCGCCATTTTTCTGGTCCTTGTCATTCTCCATGCTGCGCGGATGCTCGGGCATGATCAGGCGCTTGTAGTTGTTCTTGATCAGCTCCTTCATCACCGCCAGCATATTGTCGTCGCCCTCGTCGTTCCAAACCTCGACATATTTCTCGTTCGGCTTGGTCAGCTTGACGTTGCGGAAATGGCAATGGTTGATGCGGTCGCGGCTGGCGAAATAGCGGGCCACTTCCACCGGATCCTCGCCCAGCTCGCGGGTGACGCCGCAATCGAAGGTCAGCCCGTTGGACGGCGAGTTCACCGTCTCGATCAGCCGCTTCCAGTCCTTGAGCGTGTTCAGTATCTGGCCCGAGCCGCGGCTCATCTTGGGCGGCGGATCGTTGGGATGCACGCACAGCCGCACCCCGGCCTTTTCGGCCACCGGCACCAGCTCCTTCAGGAAATAAGTGAGGTTCTCCCACACCTGGTCGTAACTGACGGCGCCTTCCGACGCGATGGGCGGCAGGTCCTTCATGCGGTCATAGTCGAACGTCAGCAGGCCGGAGCCGCCACGGCCGGTGAAGACTTCCTTGTAGCCTTCATTGGCGCGGTGCGGGAAGAAGTCGTATTCGACCACCGGCAACCCAGCCTTGCCCGCGGCGACGATGGACGCCTTGAGCTTGTTGATCATGTCGTCACGGCCCGGCTTGCCATGCACCACCTTCAGAAATTCCGGCTCCATGGCGCCATTCTTGAACCAGGGCACCATCACAATGCCCAGCTTCAGGCCTTGGCTTCCCAGCAGGTCCATGCGCTTGCGGAACCAGTCTTCGGTCCAGGGCGGCGGCGGCATGTCGGGCATGTCGACAATATTGACGCCGATCTGCTTGATCTTCTTCATCTCGGATTCGGTGGGGTCGGCCGAGATGTACATGGTGAGTTTGGGCGTGTCGGGGCCTTCCTGCGGCATGCCGCTGACATTGGAGACCGCCGCATGCGCGTTGCCGATGCCGGCCGCCAGCGCCGCGCCGCCCGCCGTGGCCAACAAACCGCGGCGTGAAATGTGACGTGTGTTGTGAATTGTCATTCTGACCTCCCCTGCAGACGCGGCTTTGTGCCGGTTCTTTGGCGGCGAGCCTAAGCGTAACCCGTCCTGTCACGCAAATCGGATCAGGCGGTTTTCGCTACCGCGGCGCGGCGCGGCGCATACTGGCGGCGAGCACCAAAAGCGGCGCCGCCAGGCTGAGCAACAGGAAAGGCGCATAAAAGAGGAAATGCCCCACATTATATTGCGCGGGCTTGGGATAGAGCACCGGCAACAGGAAATCCCGCCCGAAGGCGATCAGGATATAGTTCATTGCGACAAAGCGCAGCGGCGGCCAGGCTGCTCCCAACGCCTTGGCGCCGCCGAAGGAAAGTCCCGCCAGAAGATAGGTCGCGAACAAGGCGATCAGGAAAAACAGCAGCAGCCCGCCGGATAGCGGCACCCGCCCCAGGATAACGCCCAGCCGGAATATCAGCCCGATATGCACCAGATGCGCCGCGGCAAAGGCCAGCCCGAACTCCCGTGCCCGCCCCGCCATACCGGAGACGCCAAACAACGCCGCCACCGCATTGCCGGCATAGGCCAGCCAGAAAAGCAGAAAGGACCAGCGCGCCGTCAACTCCAGCGCAAGACGGGTGCCTTTGTTGTCGGCGCCTTGCAGGACAAGCACCGCCGCGGCGATCGCCAATGCGACGCCAACGCCAATCCATATCACGGATTTCCGCACAAGCCCTCCCTCCGGCACTCTAGGAGTGAGGCTGGCTGTTGACAAGCAAAGCGCGGGATGCCGCTAATAACCTGCCTTAAAACCATAAAAGCAAAAAACGGAGGCGGCATGCGCAACATCCTCACACTCATGGCTTTGCTGGCTTGCGCGGGACCGGCTTTGGCGGCCGGCAATCAGACCAAAGTGCTGATCGATGCCGGCAGCAACCTTGCCACCGCCAATTGGAACGTCAGCGCGGCGCAATGGGGCGGCAAGGGCTGGAGCGTGGCTCTGCGCACGCTGCATGGCGGGCGTCAGGAAGGCGTGCAGGTGATCGACGTGGACAATGGCGCCATGACATTCACCATCGTGCCCACGCGCGGCTTTGAAGTTTGGAAAGCACAGGCCGGAAAGCTCAGATTGGGCTGGGATGCGCCGGTCACGGAAATCATCCATCCTTCCTATATCCGGCTCGCCGACAATGGCGGCCAGGGTTGGGTCGCGGGTTTTGGCGGCCTGATGGTGCGCGGAGGATTGGCCTCTTTCGGTTCGCCGGTTCAGGATGGCGCCCAGCAACTGACCCTGCACGGCCATGTCGATTATATCCCGGCCCATTTTGTCAGTGTGCGATACGAAGCGCTGCCCGTGCCGCGGCTGGTGTTTCGCGGCGTGGTGGATGATGTCGCCACTTTCGGCCCGCAATTGCGGCTGACCTCGGAAATCTCGACCGTCCTTGGCAAACCGGAAATCGTCTTTGACGATACCATCACCAATCTGTCGGATGCGCCGCAGGAGATGCAGCTTTTGTATCACACCAATTTTGGCACGCCGCTTTTGGGCGCGGGCGCGGAGTTCGTCGCGCCGGTAAAACAAGTGTCACCCATGAATCCGGCCTCGGCCAAGGACGGTCTTGCGGACTGGAACCGCTATAGCGGTCCGCATCCCGCGCCCTACACCGCCAAGGTATTCAACCTGCAACTCCATGGCGATGCGCGCGGCCAGACCAAGGCCATGCTGAAATCACCGGACGGCACGGCCGGCGTTCTGATGAGCTTCGATACCAAAGGCCTTCCTTATATGTCGCTATGGAAGAACGAGATCACGCCCAAGGCCGGCTATGTCACCGGCCTGGAGCCGGGCACCGGCTTTCCCAATCCACGCCCCGTGGAGCGGGCCGCGGGCCGGGTGCCCAAACTCAAGGGCGGCGAGAGTTATCAGGTTCATTTGGCAATCACCGCCCTGACCGGCAAGGCGGAAGTGGCGGACGCCGCCCGCGCCATCCAGGCGCTGGCAGCGTCACCGCCGGTGATTTCCAATAAACCGACCGGGCCTTAATTGCCGGCCGGCGTACGGACCGTCTTTTCCTTGACCACGTCGAACTTGCCCAACAGGCATGTCTGGCCGGAGCGCAGCACCCTTAGGCTCTGCATGTTCTCGCAGATGTCTTCGTCCCCGCCGCGCAGGACCCACACAAAGCCGTCATAGCGCAGGTCGGGACAAATACCCTGCAGATGGTTCACCAGCACGCGCCCGTCCTTCATTTTGACAGTGAGCAGTTTTCCGTCCTTGGAATCGGTGCTGTAGATGTCCCTGGACCTGACGCAGATATTGGCCGAAGCGGAAGATGCGGTAACCAGCAGTGCCGTGGCGGCGATGATGATAGTCTTCATAAAAACCTCCTGAACGGCCCTCGCCGTGACATTCTCCGCCAAATTCCTCTCTATGACAAGTGTCATAGATGGACAAAGCTTCTTCTGGTGAAAACGCGGCGGACACGCTAAATTTCCCCGGCATTCCGGCGCGAAACAAACATGTCCGACAGGCTTCAGGATCAGATAACCGCCATTTGGGCCCGCGCCCTCGGGGCCAAGACCATCGCGCCGGACGACAATTTCTTCGCCTTGGGCGGCCATTCCCTGTTGGGGGTGAAAATGATCGCCGAGATCCAGGCCAAGACCGGGATGGAAGCGGAACTGAAACTCTCCGATCTGCTGGAATTTCCCACGCCCGCCGCCTTCACCGAGCATCTGGAAAGCCTGATGGCAGCCAGCGAAGAGACGGGCAGTATCTAGGACCTGACCATCGTCAACACCAGGTCGTGTTCCACCGCATAGCGGCCCTCCAGCGTCTGGCCGGATGGGAGGCGCACCGCCAGCCCGCCCGCCGGCCCATCCTCTTTCAGCACGACTTGCACGTCCCGAAAATGCAGCGCGCCCTTCATTGCTCCGGTTTTGAAGGCGGCTTCCTTGGCGCTGAAGAACAAGGTCGCGGCGATATCCTTGCCCGCGCCGGCACGCGATTTCAGATCGTCATATTCGGCCGTGTGCATCAGCCGCGGCCAAAGCTCTTGCGTGACGCCGCCGATCCGCTCGGCATCCACGCCAAGAGCGGAAAAATTCCGCGCTTCCGCGGCCAGCGCCGCGGCATAATTTTTGGTGTGGGTGATGCTGCCGACGATACCGGCGGGCCAGAGCGGCGCCCCGTCCACGGCTTTGCCGATCACCGCATGGCCATGGCCCAGTTTTTCCAATGCTTCCCGCGCGCAAGTCCTCCCCAAGGCAAAATCGCGCCGGCGTTTTTCCGCCGCCGTTGCAATCAGAGCCTGCTCTTGGGACGGAAGAAACAGCGCCTGCCCGGTATCTTCCATCTCGGCGCCCCGAATGCCGGGCAACAGGATGCGGCGCACCAGCTCCATCAGACGGCAATGGTTTCGGCGAAAATCTGGAACAGCAGCTGCGTGAAGCGCTCCTGGTCCTGCGGACTGACCGCGCCTTGAAAGAAATGCAGCGACGCGCCCGCCTCATGCCCCATATCCATCACATGCAGGAACAAGGGCGACGAGCGGCGCGGCCAGGTCTGCGGCGGCAAAGTCACGACCTCGGGAGGCCATGGCAACGCCGCTGTGGTGTCGGGGCCGGCATTCTTTTCCGCCCGCTCCCGCGCCGTGCCCATGGTGTAGTAATTGAAGACGGCGGGAATCTTGTTGGGATAGCCGGGCTCCTCGATGCCGGGGCGCACGAAATGCGGCGCCCAGAAATGCAAAGCGGGAATGCGCAAAGCGAGCGCACTGTCATATTCCGCCCAAATGCCCCGCATCACACTCTCGAAGTCCGCGGATGCCGGCACCGCGACTTCCACCGCATCGGCGCAGAACATCAAACCCACGACATTGGAAAGCTCCAGCGAGGTGCGTTTGTCGCCCAGCACTCGAATCGGGAAGCGTTCCATGCCCGACCATCGCGCCATGGTGATGGTAAATATGGTGAGATAAATCAGGAACGGCGTGACCTTCCATCGCTCGGCCAGCGCTCGCACCTTGTTTAGAATGCGACAGGGGATGGTGAAATTCTTCACAATACGGATGCCATTGCCCCACAACAGCGGCGCCCCATCACCCGGCGCCTTCATGACGGGCTGTTCATGATACCAGCGGCGCCAGTGATCGATCAGCGGCGCTCCTTTCGGCCCTGCGAGGAACTCCCGCTCCGCCAGGGAATAGTCGTTATAGGCCGGTGACGGCGCGGCGCGCGGCGCGCCGTGATCCAGGAGATCGTGAATCTCCTCAAGGATTATGTTGCGGGTTCCGGCATCGGCGATCATGTGCGCCGAGGACAGAACCGCCATGCTTTCGCCGTCGGGCAAGGCAAGCACCTTGGCCCGCGTCAACCAACGGCCTTCAATCCGGTTCAGCTGGGCGCAAAAAGCGTGCGCCTCCTTGGCCGCCGCCTGGGCAGCGGCATCGGCGCTCAAACTGCGCAGGTCTTCCTGCTCGATTTCAAACGACTCCGGATCGTTGGCAAAGGCCTGCAAGACACCATCGCGGATCTCGAACCGCGCCCGCAAAGCCTCATGGCGCGCAATCACCTGGCGGATGGCGGCGGTGACCCATTGCGGATGATAGCTGAATTTCCCCGCCATGCCGATGTTGAGCGCGACAGGTTTTCCTTCCTCCGCGCCGCCGGCAAAGGCGCGCCACATTTCCTGCGCCACCGATGGCGTCAAGGGGCCACTGATGCCGCCGGCAAGACGCAGGCCACGCGCCGCGGCGCGGGTCTCAAGATAGTCCATGATCTCGCCGCGGCGCCCGCGCAAAATCTCTTTGTCGTCGGCGGTTAAAGCATTTTTGGGAGAGCGGTAACGAATTTCGCCTTCCGCCAGGGACAGGACAATCCCCCGGCCCTCAAGCGCGGAAATCAGCTTGCCAATGGTCATGTTTGGGGCAGCCCCGGAACGCTGCCGGGTTATGCCATGATCGCGGGGAATGGGAAATCGGGCGGATTACATCAAGCCGCCGGGGATCGAGGCGATCTGGTTCTCCCAGCTTTCATCATCCTCGGAACGCCGCGGCGTATAGCGGCAAAGGCCCATGACAAAGGTCGGTTCGCCCTGGTCGTCGGCCAGGGGCACAAACAGGTTTTCCGCATTGAGATATTCTTTGCCCTGCAACTCGACGCGCCCAATGAATCGCATCGGCCGGCCGCTTTCCAGAATCAGGTCGGCGGAAACCACCCATCGCATCGCATGTTCGGGCGGCAAAACTTCCTCGATCATCTTGCCGGTGCGATCGCCGGCCATGGAGGTCAAGCTGGTACCGATCAGGCGCGCGCGATAACGGGAGGGATTTCTTTCGACACGTTCCACGATGATGAGGTTGCGCAGCACATCCTTCAAGTCGCGCAATGTCATCTCGGACCGCCTCGGCATCGGCCTGTCGCCGGCCTTGCTGCGCCACAATTGCAGCAGGTTTTCATAGACCGACTGGCTGAACGCAAGCTCGGGATCACAGACATAATGCCAGTGTTCCCGGATAGCCCGCTGGTTAAGCGATCTGACGGCGTCGAGCACGTTCATGGCCCAATTCTGGCCCGCAAATCATAAATAGCCGGTAAAACAATCCGGAATCGGCCGGGATCGGGCTCACCGCCTGCAATTTGCCGTTGAAAATGCGCTATGATTCTATCTTATTGGGGCGAATCGCCGCAAACGGTCGCAGTTTTGCCGTGAACGGATTGGGCGCCAAACCGGTCGCAAGCGGATATCACGCCCTGCCGGTTTCCGGGGAGTGAGAAGGTTTGAATACAGTTTACCATCCGCACAGTTCCCTACGAAGGAGGCATTTCACTGGATGGCCGAAACTTCTATATGGTTTCGAACTTCTTAACAGTGCGGCGAGCGAATGACACAGGCTCATAGACGATTGGCTCCTGGCGATGATGTTCGCGCGGCGAGGCATGGCAAGTACAAGCTGGACGAATTGGATCCCGCCAGAATTGCCAAGCATCTGGTGAGCTTCCAGCCCAGCGAACAGGACATCATCGACATCTGCGCCAAGGCCAGGCTGACCCTTCCCGCCATCGCCGCGACAGAGGAAGTTCTCAAGGTCGCGCGCTTCAATCCCTTCTCTGTCTTGGCGCTGGCCCGCAAATCCAAATTTGATCCGGCCGCCCCCGTGGCGGAAGGATTCATCGCCAACCTGCCGCTCAACGAATTGGGATTGCGGCTGCTGGCGTTGGGATCCTTCGACGCCGTCAGTCCCGACCTCAGGCTTTTGGCAAAACCCGATGAGCGGCCGGCAGGGCTGTACATGTGGGGTGTCTATGCCCCCGGCTCGCTGGCGGCCGGCATTGCCCTGTTCCTGCAACGCGCGTCATCGCCGCAATATGAAGGCGTGAGTCTTTATTCCCGTCCCATCACCGAGGCCGGGCGCCGGTATCACGAGGTTCTGGGACTGACAAAAGGCGTAACGATCAACGGAATAGAAGCGCCCAACGTCTGGATATTCCCCCGCGCCAAGCAGCCGCCGCTCTATGACACTTATGTGCCCCATTCCGGCACCAAGAACATCACCATCACCATCGCCCGGACAATCGAAGACATGATGCGCGTCGCCGCAATTCGCGGCGCGGTCTATATCGGTGAGCAGGAATGTCCTTATGAAGAGGAATTCGACGGCAATGATTTCTCCGCCACCCATTTGATCGCCTATATCGGCGACGAGCCGATCGGTTGCGCGCGGGTGCGCTGCTTTGCCGACTTCGTGAAATTCGAGCGCGTCGCGATACGCAAGGAATACCGGCACTCCCGGGCGGCGATCATCCTGACCACAGCCGGCCTCGATTTTGCGCGCGCAAAGGGCTATCGCCGCGCCTATGGCCACTCCCAAGCCCGGCTGGTGAATTTTTGGCGCCGCTGGGGCTTTACCCCGGTGGAAGGGGCGCCGACCTTCACCTTCTCCGACTTCGAATATATCGAGATCGCCGCCGAACTGGAGCCGGATCCCCAGGCTATCAGGATCGGCTCGGATCCTTATCTGATCATCCGCCCCGAAGGGCGCTGGCATAAGCTCGGCATTCTGGAACAGTCTTCCTCCCGGGCGGCCACCAGTCCTTCCGTTCCCAAGAAACGATAAATCGTCAGTTATTCTTTAGTTACTTTGCCGCACCGATTGCGACCGCAGGTTGCTTGGGGCCTGCGGCTCCAGTAATTTGCGCTGTAACGAATGGAGGCTCCGGGGCACCCCGTTCGCACATCACACTGTCGCGCCGTGTCTGTAACGAGGGTATGGGATGGAGTTTCATAGCCTGATCGCGGCCCTGCCGAGCAAGAAAAGCGCGATCTATACTTTCGAACGCGGCCAGACCGTCCGCCATTCCCACGCCACGCTGCATGACGACGCCGCGCGGGTGCGCGAGAATTTGCGCGCCTGGGGCGTAAGACCAGGCAGCCGCGTCGGCATCTACGCGCCCAATTCCTATCACTGGCTGGTCCATGACATTGCCCTGATCGGCCTGGGCGCCATTTCCGTGCCCTTCACCGATGATTTCACCGGCCGGATCAATCAGGCGCTGTTGGACAAATACAATATCGCATTGCTGTTGATCTCCAAAAAGGATGCACGGCTGTTTCCGCAAAAGCCGGCCCATGTCGCCTTTATCGATGGCGACAATGAAGACGTGCGCGCGCTGGACCGTCCGCCCTCCGGCGATCCCGACGAGGCGGACCAGCACAGCCTGGTATTTTCCTCCGGTTCGGCCGGAGGCCTGAAAGGATTGGTGATCAGCCGCAAGGGCGTGGAAGCCACCTTGCCGCCGATTTTCGAGGCGCTGGAGCTTGGGCCCGGCGACCGTCTGCTGCTGTTCCTGCCCATGTCGAATTTCCAGCAGCGCAATATGTGCTATGCCGCGCTGTGGAGCGACTTCGACGTCGTCATCACCGATTTTACCCAGCTGTTTGCCGCCATGCCGGTACTCAATCCCACCGTGCTGGTGGCCCCGCCGGTCTTCTATCAGATGGTGCATGGCGAATATCAGAAACTTCCCAGCTGGAAAAAATCGCTATGGACGCTGTTCAGTTCGCTCCTGTCGCTGCTGCCGTCTGCATCGCTGCGCCAGCGCCTGGCCCGCATCCTGTTCCGCGACTTCTACAGGCAGTTCGGCAATCGTATCCGGCTGCTTGCCACCGGCATGGCGCCGATCCGGCGCAACATGGGGAAATTCTTCGAGCGCCTGCAGCTTCCGCTTTGTGAATCCTACGGCATGGTGGAGGCCGGCTCTCTCACCTACCGCCCGCCCAGCTCCAAGGAATATGGCTCGGTGGGCAAGCTGCTCAAGGATGTCGGCATATCCTTCGAGCCGGACGGCGAGATCATCATCAGCCGGCCATCCCCCATGACCTTGCGCTATTTCCAATGCGCCGAGGGCGAGAATGAGCGCACGTTCGTAGGCCCGGGGCGCATCGCCACCGGCGACATAGGCCGGCTGGACGATGAGGGCAATCTCTTCCTGCTGGGACGCAAAAAGGAACTGCTGATCACCCCCGGCGGCCTCAAGGTGCATCCCGAAACCATCGAGCAGGAACTCAACAACAGTCCCGATGTGGCGCATGCGGTGATTTTCCAGAAACCCCATGCCACCCATCTCACCTGCGTGGTGGATCTGGCGCCGCCCGGCGGCGAAGAGGCCCGCGCCCGGGTGAGCAAGTTCGCCAACAGCCTGCCGGCGGCCAAAAAAGCGGCCCAGTTCGTGGAAATGATCTTCGCCGAGGAGCCTTTCAGCGCCCAGAACGGCATGCTGAGGCCCAATCTCAAGATCGACCGCAAGGCGATCGCCGCCCGCTATCTGGCGCCTTGAATTTCAGTCTACCAGCGGCATCACGCCATGGGGCGTGCCTTTGCGGCACAGCCACACCAGGACGATGGCGGCGATGCACAGCCAAGCCGAGACCGTGAACATGTCCAGGGACGCCAGCAGATAGGCCTGGCCGACCATGGCGCGCGTCACCGCGGCCTTGGCCATCAGGTCGGAAAGCCCCAAATCCTGCAGCGACCCCAGGGCGGTGTTGAGCGCCGGCGTAAAGCCCGACGTCAACTCAGCCATATGGCTTTGATGCAGCGCCTCGCGGCGGTCCCAGAAAGTGGTGACCAGCGAAACCGAAAAACCGGCCGCGATGATGCGGGCGAAATTCGACAGGCCCGAGGCCGAAGCAATTTTCTCCTGCGGCACCCGGTCCAAAAGGATGCTGATGGTGGCGATGAAGAAAGAGCCCGAGGAGATGCCCTGCACCATCAGGGGGATGGCAATGGCCATGAAACTGGCGTCCGCCGTCAGGCTGGCGCGCAGGAAATAGGAAAGTGCCGAAGCGGCAAAGGCGATCGTGGCCACCCAGCGGGCGTCGAAGCGCGCCATCATCTTGGCGGCGAACGGCGTCACCAGCACGGCCACCGCCCCGGTGGGCGCCGACACCAGCCCGGCCCAGGTCGCGGTATAGCCCAGCTGGGTTTGCAGCCAGAGCGGGATCAGCAGCATGTTGGCGATGAACACGCCATTGCCCAGGCAGAAGACGATGGTGCCCAGGGCGAAGTTGCGGTCCTTGAACAGCGACAGTTCCACCACCGGATGGTCATCGGTCAATTCCCACAACAGAAAGGCAATGAAGCCCAACAGCGCCATCAGCCCCAGCACCACGATCTGGGGGGATGCGAACCAGTCTTCATTCTTGCCCTTGTCCAGCATCACTTGCAGCGCGCCGGCCCAGACGATCAGCAGCCCCAGACCGACCAGGTCGATGGGCAATTTGCGCACCGCGCTTTCGCGCTGCGCCAGATTGGCCCAGCACAGGAACACCACCATCAGCCCCACCGGCACATTGATCAGGAAGATCCAGCCCCAGTGCCAGGAATCGGAGATATAGCCGCCCAGGATCGGCCCGCAAATCGGCGCCACCAGGGTGGTGATGGACCACAGCGCCAGCGCCGTGGTGCGGCGGTTGTGGGGAAAGATCGACAGCATCAGCGCCTGCGATCCGGGAATGATCGGGCCCGACAGCCCGCCCTGCAGGGCGCGGAAGAACACCAGGCTTTCCAGGCTCCAGGCGATGCCGCAAAGCAAGGACGCAAGGGTGAAGCCCAGCACCGACAGGACAAAGACCTTCACGATGCCATAGCGGTTCATCAGCCAGCCGGTGATGGGCACGCCGATGCCATTGGCGACCACAAAGGCGGTGATGATCCAGGTCGACTGGTCGGTGGAGGCGCCCAGATTGCCGGCGATGGTGGGCAGCGAGACATTGGCGATGGTGGTGTCCAGCACCTGCATGAAGGTGCCCATCGCCAGGGCGAAAGCGGTGACCGCCAGCGCCACGCCGCTGAGCGGCGCCTGTTCCTTGATTGCGCCCGTCCCGCTCACAAGGCGCTCACGGGCCGGGCGTGCTGTTGGCGGCCAGGATCTTCTTCACCAGCCGGTCCACCTGGGCGCTGACATCCTCGCCGGTATTGCCGCGCATCACCGAAACCGGCGGGGCGCCGGCCACCGTGGAGCCGGACTGGTCGTGAACATCAACCTGGGCGCTGACACTCAAGCCGATGCGCAACGGATTTTTGTCGAGCTCGCCCGCGTCAAGGGCGATACGCACCGGCACCCGCTGCACGATCTTGATCCAATTGCCGGAGGCGTTCTGCGGCGGCAGCAACGCGAAGGCGTTGCCGGAACCCGCGCCCAGTCCGGCGATCTTGCCGTGATAGGTGACCGTGCCGCCATAAAGATCGGTGGTGATCTTGACCGGCTGGCCGATGCGCATGCGCGCCAGCTGGACTTCCTTGAAGTTCGCGTCCACCCAGACATTCGACAGCGGCACCACCGCCATCAGCGGCGCTCCCGCATTGACTCTTTGGCCCACCTGCACCGTGCGCTGGGCGATAACGCCATCCACCGGCGCCACGATCTTCATGTGCGACAGGGTGATGGCGGCGGCGCGCAACTGCGCCGCGGCGGCCAGCACATCGGGATTGTGCGCCACATCCACCCCGGCAATGCCGGATTGCGCCTGGGCCAGGCCGCCCCGCGCCGAATTGACCGCGGCTTCCGCCGCCTGCACCGCGTCCCGGGCATGGCCAAGCTCTTCACCCGACACCGCCCCGGCCAGGGCCGCCTGGCGGCGCTGATAGTCGCTTTGCGCCTGCGCCAGCGCCACCTCGGCTTGGCGCAATTGCGCGGAATAGGAATCCACGCTGGCAAAGTTGCCGCGCACCGCCCGCGCCGCCCGCGCCAGATTGGCCTCGGCGGCGCGCATGTTCACATCCGCCACCGACGGGTCCATCTCGATCAAAAGCTGACCCTGCCGCACCTGCTGGGTATTGTCGGCATAGAGCGCGGTGACGGTGGCGTTCTCGCGGCTGGTGACCGCCACGATATTGCCCGCGACATAGGCGTCATCGGTGGTCTCGCTGAACCGCGCCGTCAGCCACCACCAGGCGCCGTAGACCAGGGCGGCCAGCAGGATGGCGGCGCCGAACAAGAGAAAGCCCTTGCGGCGGCGTTCCATTCTGAGAAAGCGGTCAGAATCGCTCATGGCCCGGGACTCTGTGTGGCGTTGAGCGCTGTCTGGGTCAAGCCGCCGCCCAGCGAAAGCACCAAGGTCACGCGCTGGTTGGCGGTTGCCGCCTCCAGCGCCGCCATCTGCCGGCGCGCCTCCAGCAAAGTGGCTTCGGCGGTCAGCATCGGAATCTGTCCGGAAAGCCCCAGGCGATAGCGTTCCTTGGCCAGGTCAAAGGCGCGGGCGGCGCTGTCCAATGCCAGCTTCTGCTGCTGGCGCTGGTCGGCCAGGCTGGCGACTTGCGACAGGGCATCCGCGGTCTGGCGCACGGCGCCCACTACGGTGCCGTTATAGTCGGCAACCGCGCCGTCCAGATCGGCGGTGGCGCGGGCATATTGAGCGCGGATGCGGCCGGCGTCGAACACCGGCAAATGAATCGCGGGCCCCACGCCGGCGGTCAGCGCATCGCCGGTGAGCAGGTTGGAAAGACCGATGGCCTGGAAACCCAGCGCCGCGGTGAGGTCGATATTGGGATAGAAATCGGCATGTGCCGCTTCCCGTCCGGCAATGGCCGCCTTCACCCGCATCTGCGCCGCCGCGATGTCGGGCCGCCGCGCCAACAGATCGGCCGGCAGATGCTGCGGCAAGGGCAAGGCATTCTCCACCGCCGCGGCGGGGCGGGTAATCGTGGGATAGGCATCGGCGCCGCGCCCAATCAGGGCGGCGATGGCATGCACGCCGATGTCGCGTTGAGTTTCGGCGCGGCGCACTTCCATTCGCGCCGTGGCCAGCAGGGCCTTGGCCTGTTCCAAGGATGCTTCATTCTCAAGCCCGGCAGCGACCCGGCTTTGGGTGAGGTCCAGAATCGTCTGGCGCTCCGCCAGGGTCTGGTGCGCGATGTCGATATTCTGCCAGGCCAGCAACAAGGCGACATAGGATTGGGCGAACTGGCCCGCCAGCGCCAGCCGCGCCGCATGCGCGTCCAGCGCCGCGGCTTCGCTTGCATTCTGGGCCCGCGCGATCAGGGCTGCCTGCTTGCCCCAGAAATCCAGCGACCAGCGCAACCGCGCCTGGACATCGCCCACCCATTGCCAGGTGCCGCCGAAGCGCGGGGGATAAACGAATTCCTTGCTCACCAGCTGATAGGTGTCTGTCCCGTCGATATCGATGCTGGGATAGTCGAGAGTGCGCGCCGACGACACTTCGGCTTCCGCGGCGCGGATGCGCGCCAAGGCGCTCTGCAAAGTGGGATTGTTGGCCAGCATCTCCGCCACCAGCCGGTCGAGCTGCGGATCTTGAAAAGCTTTCCACCAATCGGCCGGAATTGCGGGCGCCGCCGGACCATCGAGCCCCAGCCGGTCGGAAGCGATTTCGTGCTGGCTAGGCGTGGTCGAAGGCGCGGCCACGCAGCCGGCAAGCGGCAGCGCCAGTAAGAATGCGGCGACCTTGATCCTGTTCAACCCTGTCCCCGGGGATGCGGCCCAAAGCCAGCATCGCCTGATTCGCCTTTTCTTAAGGTTAACGCATCCTTTTGGTGCGGCCCGGAAAGTAGGTAAGATATTGAAATTGCTACTATTTTCTATTGCGCAGGCGATCCGCCACCGCAATGGCGGAAAAGATCACCACCAGGCAGGCCGGAATCACCGCAATCGCCTGGAACGAGGCATGCGCCGCGGCAGCGAGAATGCCGTGCAATTGCTGGCCCTGGGCGTTGGCCAACGCCGCGGCGTCGTTGCCCGCCGCCGCCAGTTTGGCCCGGTCCGATATCGCCCCCAGATAGGGCAACACCACATAGGTGCAGGCCGCGCCCGCCGAGCCCATCATCCCGAACACCATGGTGCCGCTGCGCGGATAACGCTCCGCCACCGTGGCCAGCATGGTGGGCCAGAAGTAACAGACGCCGAAACCCCAGGCGGTGGCCGCGATCAGCGCGCTGGCCGGATCATGCGCGAAGCTCAGCGCGATAAGACCAGTGGTGGCAAAGACCGCCGAAAAAATCAGCAGGCCGACATTGCTGAGCCGCTTGACCAGGGGCCCGGCAAAATGGCGCATCACGAACATCAGTCCCGCGACATAGGCCAGCAGCAGCACGCCGCGCATGCCCACGATCTGGGACAGCGCCACATCCACCCATTGGCCGGGCGCGAATTCGGTGGAGGCGGTGAACATCATCAAGCCCACCCACAGGAAGATGGTGGGATGTTGGACGGTGGATTTGATCATCTCAGCCGGCGTCACCGGCGCATCGGTGGAGGCGCTGACCGGCGGAAAAGTCTCGATCGCCGCCAGACCGGCAAAGGCCAGGGCCAGTACGCCCAGCACCGCCAGCTCCCAGCGCCAGCCAATACCCGCGGCATCAACCCCAAGCCCCATCAAGGCGCCCGTCACCAGACCGGCCGGATACCAGGCGTGCAGAATGGAGAGGCGCGACACCCGGTCCTGAGCGTAGACCGCGCTGGTCAAGGGATTGATCACGGTCTCGATCAGGCCCCAGCCCAGACCCTGAACCACCATGCCGGCATAAAGCCCCACATAAGGCGAAACCCCCAGCGAACCGGCATTGGCGATCAAAAGAACGCTGACGATCAACAGCGCGGCGGCGGCAAGCAGGGCGTTGCGGAAACCGATCTTGGCCAAGACCGCGCTGACCAGCAGCAAGGTGATGGCGAATCCGGCAAAGGCCGCACCCAGCGCCGCGCCAAGCATCTGGCCGGCGTTCAGTTTGTCCAGCGGCTCAAGATATTCGGTCCGCATGTGAACGGCGGTCCCGGCGCGAATGGAGAAAGCCGCGCCGCCCGTGAACAGGGCCAGTAATGCGACGATAAAAAGGCGGCCGCGGCGGAGCGGTGCAGCGTCATTGATCATTATACTATGTGACCGGCTTTCGCGGCCCCTCCCATGCCGGCGTCCAGATTCCGAAATTCGCTCGATCTCTATATCGGACTGTAGGCGAACTTCGGAATCGAAGGACGCTGGCAACTTATTGATTCCCAGCGTCGTTTTGGTTTCGAAGTTCGCCCAGAGCCTGATATCGATACTGAGCGAACTTCGAAACCACGACGCTGGGGAACCTAGCACAGGCTTCACGCTTCCCGTAAAGTCGGGCCATGCCGTTGCATCCCCAGGCCGCGCTCGCCATTCAGCGGGCCGGCGATCTCCCCACCGATCTTGCTCCGTCCGAATTGCGCCTCGCCTATGAGCGCCAGCGGCTGACCCTGCTGCCGGAAAGGCCGCCGGTCGCCGCCACCTTCCAGCTCGCCATTCCCAGCGACTACGGCCCCATCCCGGCCCGCTTCTATCGCGCCAACAAAAGCAAAAATCCCTGTCCGCTGCTGGTCTATTTCCATGGCGGCGGCTTCATGCTGGGCACCTTGGCCCTTTATGACACCGCTTGCCGGCGGCTGGCGGTCAAAGGCGGTTGCGCGGTGCTGTCGGTGGACTACCGGCTGGCGCCGGAGACGCAATTTCCCGGCGCGGCGCTGGATGCCTATGCCGCCACGCGCTGGGCCAGCGACAATGCCGAATTGCTCAATATCGATCCCGCCCGGATCGCGGTGGGCGGCGACAGCGCGGGCGGCAATCTGGCGGCGGTGGTGTCGCAGATGGCTCTGGATTCGAAGGAGTTCGCCATCGCGCTGCAGCTCCTGATCTATCCCATGACCGATCAGAGCCGCGACTATCCTTCCTACCAGCGCAATGCCAGCGGCTATATGCTGACCACGGCGGCGCTGCATTGGTTCATGGACAATTACATTCCCGATCCTGAAGACCGCAAGGATCCACTGGCCTCGCCCATGCTGCGCCCGAGTCTTGAAAATCTGCCGCCCGCCTTGATCATCAGCGCGGAGTTCGATCCCCTGGTGGATGAAAACGAAGCCTATGCCAGACGGCTGAAAGAGGCGGGCGTGGCGTGCGACTATGTCTGCTTTCCCGGCATGATCCATCCTTTCTTCACCTTGGGCGGCGTGGTGGAGGATGCGGCAAAAGCCGAGGATCTGGCGGCGCAAGCCTTAAGGAAACTTGGCCGATGAAAAAGCTCCTCCCAGTTCTGGCTGTCTTGCTGATGGCCTTGCCGACGGCGCTGCCCGCGCGCGCGCGCGACTTCGACAGCAGCGTGACGCAAAGCGCCGAAATCCAGCGCCTGCGCCCTGAATTCAAGGTGCCGGAGGAACCCAACCAGCTTTTCTATGTGCAGCGTTCGCCCAACGCCAACACCGTGGTCTATGCCGCCAGGCTGGACGGGCAAGGCAATTTCGACTCCCATGGCCCGGTGGAGGCGTTCTGGCGCAAGTTCAACATCGATGGCAGCAAGCAGTCCTTGAACTTCATCGAGCGCATGATGGCGTATGGCGTAAAGCTGAACCCGCGCAAACCGGGAGAGCCCATCACCTTCACCATCGCCGCGCTGCCCCAGCGCAAGCTGACTCTGGGATGGGACGCCAACCACCATCCGCAAGCCACCCTGGCGATCGACGGCCATGTGGTGAAACTGGCCTATGTCTATCTGCATGTGGTGGAAGGCGGCCTTATGCCCACGGTGCCGGAGCTGGATATTCTCGGCACCGATCTCGCCAGCGGCAAGGCGATGCATGAGCATTTGATTCAGCGCTAAAGCGCAATCGGATGACGGGCGCGCAGCGCTTCATCCGAAAAATCGCGCGGCCATCAAAAATCGTCAGGTCTCGACATACGGTTGCAGCTCGTCGGCAAAGTGCGGCGTGTCCTCCAGCCTGACGCCCAGTCCGCGCCGCTTCTGGATCACGAACACCGCCCGCGCCACGCTGGCGACCAGCAGCAAGGGCGCCAGCCAGGCGGCAAAAAAGGGCGCCATATAGCCGAACTCGCCCATCAGCTGGAACGCCTTGGAGGCGAAATGGGCGAGATAGCCCGCCAGCAACACCGCCACCAGCGCGAACCAGCGCGTCTCGAACGCGAAATAGAGCAGCGACAGGCTGGCGCCCAGCAGGGTCATCAGGCAGGTGAACAATGGTTCGCCGAAGATCAACTGCAGCCGGGTCTTGTAGCCATCCAGGTCGCGCGACATGATGCGGGCATGCGCCAGCCGGCGCAGATCGCCCAGCCGGAGATATTGCGGCGACAATCCCAGATTGGTCAGCCACAACTGATCCAGCACCATCGGCACGCTGCGCCGGACGAAAGGATGCTGTATCTCCTTCTGGCTGGGGCTGGTGGAAAGCACGTCGCCGCGATTGGCGTATTCGGCCTGCCAGGAGCGGCCATTTTCCAGCAGCCAGCGATCGCCATCCAGCGGCCGCGCCAAGGCCGCGGTATCGACTTCGGCAAGATGGCCGTCGCTGTCCAGCTTGTAGATGGTCACATCGTGCAGCTGCAAAGGCGGGCCATATTCGATCGCGGCCCGCAGCAAGCCGTCCGGCAAGGCGATCCAATGACTGCCGCCGCTTTGGCCGCGGTCCAGCCGGATGCCCTCGCGTCCCAGCCTTTCGGCGATCTGGACATGGATCGCCGCCGGCCGCAGCCAGCCATCCAGCGCGAAAAGAAGGCCGCCCAGCACCAGCCCGGCCAGCAGCGCCGGCATCAGGCAGAAAAGCGGCGAACGGCCGCTGTTCCAGATCAACAGCCGCTCGCGCGACTCGGTGAAGGCGCTCTCGCTCCACACCACGCCCAGAAAGGCGGCGAAGGGAATAAAGGGCGGCAACAAATCCGGCAGCCGCAACATCGCCAGCCGGAGGATGCTGATGACGACATGCAGCGCGTCACCGCTGAACAAGGCCACTTGCGGCCAAAGATCGATGGTGAGCGCAATGGTCATCAGCGCCGCCGACACCATCATGGTGTGGCGCAGATAGGCCCCCAGCATGTAGCGGGTGTAAAGCCCGAAAGGGGTGAGATAGACGGGGCGGGCGCCGGTCACGCGCGTTCCAGCTGCGGACGCACAAAATCATTGTGGCGCCACACGATCAAAGTGAAAATGGCATAGGCGGCCGCGCCATACAGCAGCAAGGGCGGGATCAGCGCGCCCGCCAGGTTGAGCGGCGCCACCCTTGTAATCACCCATTCGCACAACAGATTGGCCGCCATCAGCAGGATGCAGGAGAGCGGCAAGGCGAACCAGTTGGTCAGCCGGTTGGTGAACGCCACGCCCAAAAGCGCGATCAGCGGCGCCAGAAAGGACAACAGGCTGCGGGAGAAACGCTCCGCCAGCAGCTTCATCTGGGCGGCGCGGGATTCCGTGCTCTGCATGTCCGGCACCAGCAATTGTTCGAAGATGGTCTGCTCCGCCGTATTGGCGCTGCGGGCGGTAAAAGGCAGCAACTGGTCCACCATCATCAACTGGCTCATGTCCCGCACCTTCATGCTGACGGGAGGAAGGCCGTCCATTCCTTCTTGCACGATCGTGCAATTGGGGCATTTGGCGGCATCGGGATGCGCCTGGCTGGTTTCGCTGGCCATGGGATGGGCATCGGCAAAAGTGTGCGAGGTGAAATCGTTGAGGTTCAGCACGATCTTGCCCGTGCGGTCGGGACCGTCCAGCCGCGCCTGGGCGGCCGTCACCACCCGCGACGCCTGGGGGCCGACCTGCTGATAGACGAACAGGGTGCGGTCCTTTCCCGCACGCGCCGCTTTCGCCGCCTCGCCGCTGGCATCGATCACCGGCACCCGGTCCGATGCATTGTCCGGCCCGTCATTGGGCGCGCGCGGCGGCGGCGCCCCATCGACGACATGATCCATGGCGTAGGCGACATAGGAAGGAAAGAAATAGAATTCGTTCTTGGCCACGCCCTTTTTCAAGGAGCGCAATTCCGAGCTGAACAGGATGGAACGCTGGGCATAGCGCGACAAGGGATCGGCCAGGCCCGAGCCGATGATGCCCACCACCTGTCCCGCCAGCGCCACCACCAGGATCAGCACGCCCAGCTGATAAGGCCCCAGTCCCGAGGCGAACAGCACCAGAAGCTCGCGGCTTTCGCGCATGCGCAGCAAGGTGAGATAGGCCGCCATCAACAGCGCCACCGCCAGCGCCAGGTCGAATATCTCGGTGGAGGTGCAGGCCAGGACCAGGGCGATGCCCGACAAATCGGCCTCGTGGCGCACCGCATCGCGGAACACCCAGGTGAAATGCTCGGCCAGGAAAATGGCTTCGATCAGGATGATCACCGCCAGCGCCTGGGACAGGATGCGGGAAAAGAAACCGCGCGCATAATCGCCGCGCAGGAAATTGGCCAGGGTCACGCGCAGGGCCGCGCGCAGTTGCTGCTGCGGATCGGCTGGCATGCTGTCCGCGCCCGCGTCGGTCAAAGCCGGAATTCCTCGCCCAGATAGACCCGGCGCACATCCTCATCGGCGACGATTTCCGCGACATCGCCTTCCGCCAGCACCCGCCCGCTTTCGATCACATAGGCGCGATCGACGATGCCCAGCAATTCCCGCGCCTTGTGATCGGTGATCAACACGCCGATGCCGCGGTCCGCCAGATGATCGATCATCTGGCCGATCTCGTCGGTGGCGTGCGGATCGACGCCGGCGAAAGGTTCATCAAGCATGGCGAAGCTGGGCTCGCAGGCAAGCGTGATGGCGATCTCGCAACGGCGGCGCTGGCCGCCCGAAAGATTGCCCACCCGCTTCTTGCACACCTCGCCCAGACGGAACTCCTCGATCAGCTCCGCCATGCGCCTGTTGCGCGCGGCCGCGCCGGGCAGACGCGCTTCCAGCACCAAGGTGATGTTCTCTTCCACCGTCAGCCCGCGCGGCACGAAAGCGGCCTGGGGCAGATAGGCGATGCCGAAGCGGGAGCGGTCATAAAAAGGCATGGCGGTGACGTTGTGACCATCCAGGCTGATGGCGCCGGCATCCGGCTTGATCATGCCGGTGAGCATCTGAAACGTCGTGGTCTTGCCTGCGCCGTTGGGGCCCAGTAGCCCCACCACCTCGCCGCGCTCAAGATGCAACGTGACATTTTCAATCACTCGGCGCCCGGCGAAGGACTTCACCAGATGCTGCGCAGAAAGCATGGGCTGCTCTTTGAATCCGTGAGACGCCGCGCCTTTATACCCGCTTGGGCGCCGGCTGGGAGCGAATCAGTTCCGGCGGCGCTTTTGGCCTTTTAGAGGATACTATGACGCAGGCCGGACCTGCGGGCCGGCGGCGGGAACCGACCCCGGGCTTGAAGAAATGCTACCGATTGTTACGCCGCGGGTCCGCGCGAAACGCGGAAATATGGGCCTTTCATCGTGCCAAGGCTTGAATTTGCCTGCGGTTTCCAACTGCGGATATGGCGTTTTTGGGGCCAAATATAGGGACTTACCGTGATGGCGAAGGTTGTGGCATAACGATTTCCGGTTATGCTCCATCAGATGCGGCCAGAAGGGGTCGCGGGGCGCAAGTTTAGAGATCAGCACCGAGGGGCAATGACGACCCATTCTGCGGCCGCCGAACAAAAGGCCATTTTGGCCGAAGTCGAACAGCCTGAGCGCAAAAGCGTCGTCGACGAATTTGCGGGCTACCGGGCGCTGCGCCGCCGTGTCGATGACATGGAAGGCGCAGGGCTGGATAATCCTTTCTTCCAGCCGCGCGATGGCGTCAGCCACAGCGTCATCCGCCGCAACGAAAGAAGCCTGATCAGTTTTTCGGGCTACAATTATCTCGGCTTGAACGGTCATCCCGCCGTCACCGCCGCCGCCAAGAACGCCATCGACAAATACGGCACCAGCGCATCGGCCAGCCGCATCGTCGCCGGGCAGATCGAGCTGCATGGCGAGCTGGAGCGTAAGCTGGCGGATTTCCTGGGGACCGAAGATGCGCTGATTTTCATCAGCGGCTATCTCACCAATGTCAGCGTGATCTCCCATCTCCTGGCCCGTCCCGATGCGGTGATCTACGATTCCGGCGCCCATAACAGCATCATTACCGGCGCCCGGCTTTCCGGCGCCAAGACCTTCACCTATCCCAATGGCGATTGGGACGGGCTGGACGCGCTTTTGAACAGGGAGCGCGCCGGTTTCCGCCGCGGCCTGATCGTGGCGGAAGGCGTCTACAGCATGGACGGCCAGATTCTGGACCTGAAGCGCGCGGTGGAAACCAAGAAGCGCCACGACATGCTGCTGATGGTGGATGAAGCCCATTCCTTCGGCATCGTGGGCAAGACCGGCCGCGGCGTCTGCGAGGAGGCCGGCATGCCGGTCGACAGCATCGACGTCTATATGGGCACCTTGAGCAAGACGCTCGCGTCCAGCGGCGGCTATATCGCCGGCGATCGCGGGCTGATCGAATATATGCGCTATCTCTGCCCCGGCCTGATCTTCAGCGTTGGCCTGTCGCCCGCCGACACCGCCGCCGCGCTGGCCGCGCTTGAGATACTGGAGCGTGAGCCGCACCGTCCCAAGCGCCTGCGCGAGCGCGCCAAGTTCTTCCGCCAGGTGGCGCGCGAGAACGGCCTTACCGTGGGCGGCGATGTGGATTCGCCGGTGGCGTCCCTGATCGTGGGCGACGACAAGCTGGCCATGCTGCTGTCCCACAATCTGCTGGAGCGCGGCATCGAGGTGCAGCCCATCGTGCGCCCGGCGGTTTCCGCCACCACGGCGCGGCTGCGTTTCTTCCTCACCGCCAATCACACCGAGGAACAGATTCAGGAAACCGTTCCGGTGGTGGCGCAGGAACTGGAAAAGCTGCGCCGCATGGCCGGCTAGTGCCGCGGTTTCGAAGTTCGCATATCATTGATATCGGGCTGAAAGCGAACATCGAAACCGGAACGGCACTAGGACTCAATAAGCAGCTAGTGCCCTTCGATTCCGAAATTCGTCGAGAGTTCGATATGGAGATGATGCGAATTTCGGAATCGGGACACTAGCCATGGCGGGCCCCTTTTTCGTCTCGGTAGACGATCAGCCGCATCCAGCGCGAACCCAGGCGATTTTAAAGGCCCATCCCGAAATCCGCGCCCTGATCGGCCGCAATCCCTGGACCGCGATCATCATGCTGGGCGTGGTCGCCCTGCAGAGCGGCATCGCCATCGCGATGGGCCGCCTGGGCCTGGGCTATTGGTGGGCGGCGCTGCTGGCGGCCTATTGCGTCGGCGCCTTCGCCAATCACTGTCTCTATGTCATCGTCCATGACGCCACCCACCGGCTGATTTTCAGGAGCCAGGCCGCCAACAATCTGGTCGCCATTCTGGGCGACCTGCCCAACCTGATCCCCGGCGCCATCGGCTTCAGCATTTGTCATCTGGCGCACCATGCCCATCAAGGCGATTACGGCGCCGACGCCGATCTGGCCGGCAATTGGGAAGCACGGCTGATCGGCAACCGCTGGTATGCCAAGGCCCTGTGGCTGCTGTTCTTCCCGTTCTTTCAGCTGACACGGCCCATGCATCTCAAGACCATTTCCGTGTTCAACGGCTGGAGCCTGTTGAGCGTGGCGGCCTGTGCCGCGTTCGACGTTGCGATGTTCCGGCTGTTCGGCGGCAACGCCATCCTGTATCTGGGCGCTTCGATGCTGTTCTCGATAGGGCTTCATCCGCTGGGCAGCCGCTGGATCCAGGAGCATTTCACCCTCGACCCGCGCCAGGAAACGGCCAGCTATTACGGCGCTCTGAACCGGCTGGCGCTCAATGTCGGCTACCATAATGAGCATCACGATTTTCCCTCCGTTCCCTGGAACCGGCTGCCCGCCCTTCACAATATCGCGTCGGAATTCTACGACGCGCTGGCGCCGTCGGCCTGCTGGTCCCGACTGTGGCTGATATTCATTTGCGATCCGCGCTATTCGCTGTATTCCCGCGTGCTCCGGGCCGATACCGAATAAGGAGGCGGTTTTGAGCTTCGCCGCAGGACGCGCCTTGCGTGTCGCGCTGATCACCAGTTCCTACAACTACATTCCCGACGGCGTGGCGCTGACGCTCAACAGGCTGGTGGGATACCTTGAGAGCCAGGGCGTCGAAGTGCTGGTGTTCGCGCCTGTCGCCAACGAGCCGGCCTTCCCGCATCAGGGCACGGTCGTGGCGGTGCCTTCCATTCCCCTGCCCGGGCGCCCCGAATACCGCCTGGCGCTGGGCATGGCCGGCTATGTCAAACGGCAACTTTTGGATTTCGCGCCCGACATCATCCATATCGGGGTGCCGGATCTTTTGGGACATGCCGCGCTGGGGCTGGCGCAGGCGCATGAAATTCCCGCCGTCGCCTCGTATCACACACGCTATGAGACCTATCTCAGGCATTATTGGTACCTCACACCCTTTGAAGGCCCGCTGAAGGGCGTCTTGCGCCGGTTTTATGGGCAGTGCCGCGAGGTCTATGTGCCTTCGGATTCGGTGCGCGACGCCCTGCTGGCCGACGGCCTCAAAGACAATTTCAAGCCTTGGCCGCGCGGCATAGATACCAAGCGCTTCTCCCCCGCCAAGCGCAGTGCCGCCTGGCGCGCGCGCTATGGCATCGGCGAAGGCGAGGTGGTGATCCTGCATGTCTCGCGCCTGGTGCGGGAAAAGCGGCTGGACACGCTGACCGCAGCGCTGAACCGCGTCACCGCCCCGCACCGGGTCTTGATTGTGGGCGATGGCCCGGACCGGGACTTGGTGGAACGGGAGACGCCCCACGCCATTTTCACCGGCTTTCTGGAAGGCGAAGCCCTGGCGACCGCCTATGCCTCGTCGGACATTTTCGTCTTTCCCAGCGACAGCGAAAGCTTCGGCAATGTCACTTTGGAGGCCATGGCGTCCGGCCTTCCTTCCGTCTGCGCCGATGCCACCGGCAGCCGTTCGCTGGTGGTGGCTGGTGAAACCGGCTTCCTGGCGCCGGCCGATGATGCGCAAGTCTTTGCGCGCCACCTCACCGCCCTGGCCCAGGATGGCGGCTTGCGCGCCGCAATGGGCGCGGCCGCGCGTCTCAGGGCCCAGGCCTTCTCCTGGGAGGAGACGCTGGCACGAATGCTGGGCTATTATCGCGCGTTGCTGGCCAGGACCCCTCACCCGTGAAGATCGTCGACGTTTGCGAGTTCTATTCGCCGACCGGCGGCGGCGTGCGGCGCTATATCAACCAGAAGCTGGCGCTGGCGGAAAAGTTCGGCCACGAACTGACGATCATCGCACCCGGCGCGGAGACCCGCATGGAAGCGGCCCGCGGCGGCACCATCGCCTGGATCAAAAGCCCGCACCTGCCCTTCGACCGCAATTACCGCATGTTCTGGAACTACCAGCAGGTGTGGCGGACCTTGGACCGGCTCGCCCCCGATTTGGTGGAAGGCTCCTCGCCCTGGCGCGGCGGCTGGCTGGCGGCGCGCTGGCCGGGCAAGGCGGTGAAGGTGTTCTTCATGCATGCCGATCCGGTGGCGGTCTATCCCCAGACCTTCCTGGGCGGCTTGCTGGGACCGGAGCGGGTGGACCGGCTGTTCGGCTTCTTCTGGCGCTACCTCAACCGGCTGAACAGCAATTATGACGCCGCCATCGTCACCAATCCGGCGCTGAAAGAGCGTTTCGCCGGTTTCGGGTTGGAAAATATCCAGGTCGCGCCCTTCGGCGTGGAGCGGAAGAATTTCTCGCCGGATTTTTACGACGCCACCGCCCGGCGCGAGATGCTGGCCACCTGTGGGCTGAACGCGGACGCCAAGCTGTTGATCGCGGTGGGCCGGCATCATCCCGAAAAGCGGCTGCGCACCATCATCCAGGCGGTCAGCCGCGCCCAGAAACACCGCAAGATCGGGCTTTATATCGTTGGAGACGGCTTCCTGCGCGCCTCGGTCGAGCGCTGGGCGCAGTGGGCCCAGCATGTCTATGTCGCGGGCCAGATCAATGACGCCGACCAGCTTGCCACCATGATGGCCAGCGCCGACGCCCTGATCCACGGCTCGGCGGCGGAGACATTCGGGTTGGTGCTGGCGGAAGCCTTATGCTCGGGCACGCCTTTGATTGTGCCCGATGCGGGCGCGTCGGCCACCTTTGCCGGGCCCGGCTATTCCGAAACCTACCGCGCCGGTGACGCGGCGGATGGAGCCGAGGCCATCCTGAGATTGTTATCGGGAGACCGTCCCACCCAATCTCACGCCGCGCTGGCGGCCGCGGATGCCCAGGTGTTCACGGTGGAGCAGCATTTCGAGAAACTGTTCGAGATCTATGAGCGGATCGTGGCGGAACGCTCGACGCGATAGAGCGTGTACCAGTAGAGCGGCAGCAGCTTGAGAAAAGGATGGCGGGCGGCGAAATCCGCATAGCCGCGGATATAGTCCGCTCCGATCTGCCCAAACCCGAAACGGGCCAGGGGAAATTCCGAATAGAGCAAAGTGGCATGCAGGCCGGCCGGCAGGCTTGGCGGAACCGGCTTCTCCGCCATCAGCAGAACCGGACCGTTGACGGTATGGGAGGCCAATTCGTCCGCGCTTCGCAGCCGTTCGGTCTTGAAAGCTTGCGGCCGGAACATGGGATAGGAGCGGAAGGGTTCCGCGAAACTGTAAATGGGACCCGGATTGTGGCGGTAAAGATAGCGCGCCATCGGCATGTGCGGCCTGACCCCGAAGGGATAGAGCGCGAAATAGACCATCGCCAGAACCGAGATGGCGGTGACCAGTTTTGCCGCCCATGACTTCCGCCATTCCCACGCCCGCGCGAAAAAGGCGCGCCAGCGCGGCAGGCGCGGCGAGAATCCCAGCACGGGAAAAGCGGTGGCCAGGATCGCCAGCGGAAACAGAAAACGCGCTTCCTTGTGGGCGATGGCGACATGGGCCAGCACAAAAGGCAAAGTAACCCAGGTCAGGGGATGGCGGGGATTGCGCAGCCACATCATCAGCAGGCCCGCCATCAACACCAAGGTGACGGCGAAAAATATCTGGGCCGGCAGCAGATAAAGATAGGCAAACACCGGCTCGCGCCCGAAACGGTGCGCGGCCACGCCCTGCATCAGATTGACATCGACATAACCCAGCGGCGGAAAAACCCATTGGCCATAACCCCAACGGTCGGCCAGGGCGCCGATCGCCAATGCCGCCGCGCCGCCGGCGGCAAAACCCGCGAGTTCGCTCCAACGCGCGCGCGCCACGATCATCAGCCAGGCCAGCAGACCCGCGCTCAGCAGTCCGGTCTGGTAGCGGCTTTCAAAAGCCAGGCCGCAGAACAGACCGGCCAGGGCCAGGCGCCGCGGCGATCTTTCGCCGATCGCCATTGCCAACCCGAACGCAAAAAAACCGGCGGAAAAAGTCTCCGATGCGGTGCGGACAAACAGATAGGGCAAAAATCCAAACAGCGGCAGATAGCGGAGGAAGGCGCGCTTTTCCTCTTCGCCGGCCATGGTCGCAAGAATGGCGCGCGCGAAAATCGCCAGGCTCAGCAGGGAGAAAATTCCCGTCGCCAGGCGCAAGACAAAAGCGATGGCGAACATATCCTGCACGCCCAACAGCATCAGCGGCTTGGCAACCAGGAAATAGGCCAGCGGCTGGAACCAGGGCCGGATGCGCGCGCCAAATTCCCAGGGCAGATCGGCGGCTGGCGTCACCCCCAGCTTGAGCGCCATGAATTCCAGCACCTGATAATGCTCGTCGGGAAAATAGAACGTCGCGCTGAACCAGGCGGTGACCACGGTCACCGCGGCCAGGATCAACAGGCTGCGGCACAGGGCGCTATCCATGACGCGCCTTGACCAGCATGTCGAACCAATCGAGATAGGCGCGCGCGCAGCGCCGCGGCTCGAACGGGGCCACCAGCGCCGCCAGCCTGTCGCGGGAGGGCGGCGGCGCGGCGCACACCTCGCAAAGCGCTTGCGCCAGCGCCGCCGGGTCTCGTCCCGCCACGATCCGGCCTGCTTCCGGAATGGTCATCACCTCCCGCAGCATGGAGGTGCAGTCGGTGCTGACCACCGGCACGCCATGCGCCAGGGCCTCGCCCACCACCGCGGGCTGGCCTTCATAATGCGACGTCATCAGCAAGACCCGGGCTTGCGCCAGGTACGAGTCGATATTGGGCACCGCGCCGGCACGGGTCACCCTGCCCGACAATCCCAGCCGCGCGATCATGGCATCGGCATGGTCGCGCAAGGCGCCGTCACCCAGAATGGTCAGATGCGCCTGCTGCTTCAGGGCCGCCATGGTCCTGAGCGCGAGATCGATGTCCTTTTGCGGTTCCAGCCGCCCCGCCCAAAGGATGCGGCAGGCGCCATCGGACGCGGCCGCCGGCGCCGGATGCAGATAGACCGGATCGTGCAGCAGCGTCACCGGCTTTTGCGGCGCCACGTCCGCCACCTGACGCGCGAAATCCGCCGTCAGGGCGGCGAAGCCGTCCATGGCGCGGGTGAAATAACGAAACAGCCGGCGGCCCGCGCCCGCGGCCAGGCCGCGAGGCCATGGCGGATTGGAAATTTTCAAGACGATGACGGCTTGGGCAGCGGCGCGCCGCAAGGCGCTTGCCAGGAAAAGGTGATAGTTGCCGGGCAGAAAGATCACCTGCGGTTTCAGCCGGTCCAGATGCCTGGCCATGGCGCGCGCCAAGCGGAAGCGGGACATAAAACCACGCCGGATGGGCGGGTTCACCGCGATGACTTTCACCCGCTCATCCACGGTGGGGCGCAGATCCCCCGCCTCGCTGCCGCATAGGATGGTGACATCGCGGCCCATTTCCGCCCAGTCCGCCGCCAGCCCGATGGCGATGCGTTCGGTGCCGCCGCGGCCGAAGTCGGACAGGCAGATCAGAATAGTCTGCGCGGTCATGGCGCGCGCTCGAAGATCAGGATCGCCTCATTGAGGCTCTCATGGATATGGACCTGTGGCCATGGCGCGGCGGCGGGGCCGGAGCGATGCGCCAGACGGTATCCCAGCCGGCCATCCCTCAAGGCGGTGAAATAGCGCCGGGCCCGCTCGTCGGCGAGCAGCGCCGCCTGCACCCGCGGCCGATGCCCGCGCCATGCGCCGCCGGGCGCTGAATATTGGCTGAGCCACCAGTCACTGACCACGATGAAGCGCGCCGGCAAGGGGCTGTCATAGGGCGCGCGTATTTCCGTCACCCCGGGCAAGGGATTGCGGGTTGCAACCGGCCGCAAGCCCGGCCGCATCACCCGTGCCGCCGGCGGAAAGCGCGGCAGATAGGCATTCTGTCCAAAAATCTCGATCCCGTCGCCGGGCTGGACATGGGCGCGCATCCAGGCTTCGGCATCATAGCGCGGGTCCATCAGCATGGCGGCGCTGACGGCGGTGTCCAGATGCAGCGCCGCCAGCGCCAGCAGCGCCACGCCTGCGCGAGCCCCCAGCCGCACCCAGCGCCGCGCGGCGGACATGAGCCATGCCGCGGCAATCCCGATATAGACGCAGGCCAGCACCGATTGCGGCAACAGGAAGCGCGCCTCGCTGCGCAGGGCGATGAAATTAAAGCACAGCGTGAAGGACAGCATCGCCAGCGCCGGCAACAGTCCTGCCACCCATACGCCGCGATCGGCGGTTCGCAGGCTATGCAGAAAAAGGCCCGCTAGCGCCAGCAGGCTGGCTAGCGCCGCCGGGCCGGTGCCGAACCAGGCCGCCACGTCCATCAGCAGACCGCGCACGCCATCCCAATTCTTGGGGTAAGCGGCATAGTCGCTGCTGGCCGGGCCGGTGAGAAAGGCGATGCGGCGCGCGAAGCCGCTTGGATTGGTCACCGCACCGTCCACCAGCAACAGCAAGATCAGCGCCAACGCCATGGCGGGCAGCAACACGCCCGCGATCGCGCTCGCATGGCGGCGCGGCCAGCGATCCGCCGCGAACCACAACAGCAGGAACAGCGGCAGGCTCAACAAGAACAGGGCATAGGCCTGATCCTTGGTTGCGATGCCGGCGGCGGCGAAAAGCGCCGCCCCCCAAAAGCGCCGGACTTGTTGCTCGACAACGGCGCGCATCCCCCACAACAGCGCCAGCATCCCCCAGAAAAGATAGGGCACGTCCAGGTTGCTGACCTGACCATAGTAAGTGAGACCGAAATTCAGCGCCGCGGCGCCGGCGGCAAGCAGACCGGCCTGGCGGGCTTTTGATGAGTGGCTTTCGCTTGCAGTCGCATTTTTTATTGGGGCGGTCCGGCTGCCGCCTAACGCCCCGCCCGCCGCCAGACGCGCCATCTCGCCCACCGTCCAGACGATGCCCAGCGACATCGCCAGACTTGCCAGCCGCGCCAGGACGGCGAAATAGGTCATAAAGCCGGGCTTGGTGAATTCGCCGATCACATCCGCCTGGTGAAAGGACGGCGCCTGCAGCAAGGCAATCGCAATGCCCGGCAGCGCCGGAACCATCAGCAGGATGGCGTGCAGCGGCGGGTAAGTGAAATAGGACCCCTGCTTCCAGGTCAGCGCCAGGGCGGTGAGAAAATTGCGCGGAGCAAAGCCGTCATCGTCCCAGCCATCGGAGGCTGGCAATCCCCAGAACAGCCCGGCCAGCCTGAGGCCCGCCGCAACGGCCAGAATCCAGACCAGGGGATTGCGCAACCGGAATTGGAGCAGGGATCGCATCATGGATCCTGGCGGTTCAGCAGCCAGGCAAAGCTTGCCACCGAGGCCGCCATGACCAGATCGGCCGCCGCCAAGATCACCAGAACGGTGGCGACCGGCGTCACCGAAGCGCCTGCCGCACCCGCCGCCGCGATACCGGCGCCGACAAAGATCAGGTCCTTATTGGGCACCAGCGGCAGCCGCGTCACCACCGTCCTCAGCGTCACGAATTGCAGCGACGCCACCGCCGAGGGCAGCGCGCCCGAGAGTTGCCACAAGCCGAATTCCACCACCAGCGCCAACACCGCCCGGGAAAAATGAATGGCAAAGATCGTGGCCATCTGGGTGCGGCTCAGAACGGTCAATTTGCGATGTCCCAGCACCAGCACGGTACACAGGATCAGCGGCGCGGTGCCCGCCAGCACATAGAGCCAGCCATGGGCATTGAGGCCGGCGGGAAATTTCAAGCCCCCCATCGCCAGCAACAACAGCACCATCGCATAGACCGTCACCAGGCCCGCGCCGCCCGACAGGAGATTGGAGTCCTTGATGCCATGCACCAGCAAGCCGGGGGCAAGTTTCAGCCGCGCTTGCGCCCAAAAATAAAAAAAAGCCTCCCCCGAATAATCCAGCACGAAGGTGTTCATCAGCCGCTTCTTGAGGATCACTTTCATGGGCGGCGCATTGGCGCGGCCCCAGAGATTGCGATAGACCAAATAATCTCCCAAGGGCTGCAGGAAGAATTGCAGCGCCAGCAGGATGTAAAAGCCGGGATTGGCGGGGCGCGCGGTCCAGACCTCCCGCCAGCCCAATTGGCTCAACCGGCGGCCGATGATCACAAGCAATACCAGGGGAATGCCCCAGCGCAGCACGGCAATGCCGAGCTTGCCCCAGCGGCTGGCGGTGAGCCGCGCCAACAACCCCGATTCGGGCGTAAGGTCGGGGGCCGCCGTCATGCGCGCGACAACACCCAATGCACCAGGGCGCGCGGCAGAAGGCCGGCCAGGGCGCGGATCACCGCGAATTGCCACGGCACCACGATCACCCGGGCACGCGCCGCGATCTTGCGGGTGATGACGGCGGCGGCGGCATCGGCCGTCATCAGGAACGGCTTGGGTTCGGTGACCTTGCGGCTCATCGGCGTGTCGATAAAGCCCGGCGAGACCAAGGTCACGCTCACGCCATGGCGCCGAAGGCGCAGGCCGAGCGCCTCGGCGAACAGTCTCAGCCCGGCCTTGGTGGCGGCATAGGTGGGCGCCATGGGCAAGGGAAAGGATTCCGAAATGGAGCCGATCAACACGATCTGGCCGCCGCCGCGCCGGGCCATGGCATCGGCCAGGACACTGGCGCCCACCACCGGAGCCACGAAGTTCACTTGCGCGATTGCCTGCGCGCTTTGCGGAGCCTCAGCATAAGCGCTGTCGGGCACCGTTCCACCCAGCCCGGCATTGAAGATCGCCAGATCGATGGGCGCCGCCTTGTCCGCTTCGGCAAGGCGCGCCGCGAAGCCCGCTGTGTCGGAAAGATCGAAGGATTGGATGGCGGTTTGCGCGCCCAGGGCGCGGCATTGCGCTTCGGTTTCCCGCAACCGCGCCTCGTCCCGGCCCCATAACAGAAGCGTAACGCCGTCACGCGCATGGGCCCGCGCCAGGGCGGCGCCGATGCCGCTGGACGCGCCGGTTATGAGAATGGTCTTTCCCGCCAAATCCGTGGCCCCTGTTTCACGCGTCCGATTTACGCGCATGATTTAGGTGATAGTCCGCGCCGATGCGGCAATTCTACCTATCAAATCGGCCGGTGCGAAGCTATGGTGCCGCGCCTTTTCCGCACGAGCGACCGGCAACCCGAAGCGGTTCTGAGCACCAGCGAAGAACAAGGGCCTGCCGGCGCGACCATTAAAAGGGAATCCGGTGTTTTGAGCGCCCCCGTCGAAATCGTCCCGGTACAGACCAAACTGCAGTGGCGGGACTTCCATCACCTGCCCTTCAAGATCTACCGCGATGATCCCCAATGGGTGGCGCCGCTGCTGCTGGAACGACAATTCCACTTCCAGCCCAAGCACAATCCCTATTTCCAGCATGCCCGCGCCGTCTTCTTCCTGGCCTATCGCGGCGGGGAGCCGGTGGGCCGCATCACCGCCCAGATCGATCAGCTGCATCTGGAGCGCTACAACGATGCCACCGGCCATTTTGGATTCATTGAAGCGATCGACGACGCCGAAGTGTTTTCCGCGCTACTGAAGGCGGCCGAAGACTGGCTGCGCCAGAACGGCATGAGACGGGCGATCGGCCCGGTGAGTTTCTCGCTCTGGGATCAGCCAGGTCTGTTGGTCGACGGCTTCGACACCCCGCCCTATGTGATGATGAATCACCACCGGCCCTATTATGCCGGTCACATCACGGCCAATGGCTATCAGAAGGCGGAAGACCTGATCGCCTATCGCTATGGCCCGCAAGCATCCTTGAAATCCTGGGACAGGCTGATGGCCCGCGCCATGCGCAGCGGCGAAGTCACCTTGCGCAACATCCATATGGACAAGCGCTTCAAGGATGAAGTCGCCATGCTGCTGGACATCATCAATGATGCCTGGTCCGACAATTGGGGTTATGTGCGCATGACCCAGGCCGAGATCGACGAGCTGGCCGGCGTGCTCAAGCTTTTGCTGCGGCCGGGCGATGTCGCAATCGCGGAATATCAGGGCAAGCCGGCCGCCTTCACCGCCATTTTTCCCAATTTGAACGAAGCCATCCGCGACATGAACGGGCGGCTGTTTCCCTTCAACTGGATCAAGCTTTTGTGGCGCATGAAAGTAAAACGCCCCAAGACCGCGCGGATGCCGATGATGGGCGTGCGCAAATCGCTGCAAGCCTCGCCTATCGGCGCGGCGCTGGCGCTGTCGGTGATCCGCTCAGTCAGGGAGTTCAACTTTTCCAACGGAGTAGAGGACAGCGAACTGTCCTGGATCCTGGAGCGCAACAGCCGCGTGCGCCATGTGATCGAGATGGTGGGCGGCGTGCCTTACAAAACCTACCGGCTCTTCGAGAAACCGCTTTAGAAAGATTCGAGATCGAAACCGTGAATGGCGCAGACCCGCTTCGCCAGCTTGCGGAATTTGGGGTTGTGATGGCCGCGCGCCGTGCCGGTCTCATCCTGGTAGAGATGGATCATCTCATGCGCCATGGTGGAGATCAGCATATCGGTGGAGTTCACCAGCGGCGCGGAGATGGCGATCTCGCTGAACTCGTCATCGCCGCGCGCCCGGCGATGCCGCCCGCGAAAGTGGCCGAAACGGTCCTTGGCGCCCAGCACGCGGAAACTCACATGATCGGCGTGGGGCAAATCCCAGCGGCAAAAAGGCGGGCTGACGCGCAGATATTCATACGCGCTTTCCAACATTTCGGGGGTCAAAGTCAGCTTGGACATGGCGGATCGAGCGAGGGACGAAAAACCATAACCCAACCGGCGCAAAAGGGTGCGCGGCGGGGCGTCGCGGTTACAGAAATGTCTGATTATAAAGGGTTTTTTGCTGCATTCCGTGTACGGAGACAAACGTCATGGGAGCGCCATAAAGCGTGGGCCGAGGCCCCCAAATCCGGCCAAAATTCCGGGCTTCCCCGCCATCCTCCTCAAGGAGTTGGGCCGCACCCCGGCCCTGGCCGAAGCGCTGGTAGAGGGCCCGTTGGACCGGCCGGTCCGGGAGGCCATTATGGCGATTTCCGCACTCCCGCCAGGGCCATTGTGGGAGCGCAACCAGGGCGGCGGTTCCCCGGGGGTTGAGGCTGCCGGGTTTGAGGCTATAAGGGCGCCGCAAAAACCGGCCGCAACGGCTTTCGGGGAGACTATCGCATGAATCATGATCGTATGGCGGTGCTGCAGGCCATGGTGAGCCAGGGCGTGATCCCGGTCTTTTTCCACCCTGACACCGAAGTCTGCCTCAAGGTGATCCAGGCCTGCGCCAATGGCGGCGCCAAGTGCATCGAGTTCACCAATCGCGGCGACTTCGCGGCCCAGACCTTCCTGGAGGTGGCGCGCCATTTCGCCAAAGCCGACTCCAGCGTGATCATGGGCGTGGGTTCGGTAGTGGATGCGCCGACGGCAGGCCTGTTCATCGCCAATGGCGCCAAATTCGTGGTCGGACCGATCATCAATGCCGATGTCGCCAAGGTCTGCAATCGCCGTAAGATTCCTTATAGCCCCGGCTGTGGCTCGGCTTCGGAAATCTCTTATGCAGAAGAGCTGGGCTGCGAGATCGTCAAGGTGTTCCCCGGTTCCAGTGTCGGCGGACCGGAATTCGTCAAGAATGTCCTGGGCCCCATGCCCTGGACCCGCATCATGCCCACCGGCGGTGTCGATACCTCGGAGGAATCGCTGAAGAAGTGGTTCGGCGCCGGCATTGTCGCCTGCGGCATCGGCTCCAACCTGATCACCAAGGAATTGCTGGCGGCCAAGGACTATGCCGGCATCGAGAAGAAGGTGGCCGAGACCATCGCCCTCATCAAGCGCATCCGGGGAAAGTAAGCCATGGCTGACATCTTGAAGATCCGTCCCGCTGCCGAGGTGAAATGGGACTGCGTCTCCTTCGGCGAGATCATGCTGCGCTTCGATCCCGGCTTCGGCCGGGTGCGCACCGCCCGCCAGTTCCAGGTGTGGGAAGGCGGCGGCGAATACAATGTCGCCCGCGCCATGCGCAAATGCTGGGGCAAGCGCGCCAGCGTCGTCACCGCTCTGCCCAAGAACGACCTGGGCTGGCTGGTGGAGGATTTCATCTGCCAGGGGGGCGTCGACACCTCCCACATCATCTGGCGCGATTTCGACGGGCTTGGGCGCAACACCCGCGTCGGCCTCAACTTCACCGAAAAGGGCTTCGGCATCCGTGCCGCCTTGGGCTGTTCCGACCGCGGCCACAGCGCCGCCTCGCAGATCAGGCCCGGGGAAGTGAACTGGGAAAAGCTGTTCGGTGAGGAAGGCGTGCGCTGGTTCCATACCGGCGGCATCTTCGCCGCGCTGGCCCCCAACACCTCCGAGGCGGTGATCGAGGCGGTGGAATGCGCCCGCAAATACGGCACCATCGTTTCCTACGACCTCAACTATCGCGCCAGCCTGTGGAAGAGCCAGGGCGGCAAGGAAGGGGCACAGAAAATCAACCGCCACATCGCCAAATATGTCGATGTGATGATCGGCAATGAGGAAGACTTCACCGCCTGTCTGGGCTTTGAGGTCGAAGGCCTGGACGAGCATATCTCGGCCATCGATCCGGCGAACTTCAAGAAAATGATCCAGACCGCGGTGAAGCAGTTCCCCAACTTCAAGGTCGCCGCCACCACCCTGCGCAACGCCAAGACCGCCAGCGTCAATGACTGGTCCGCCATTCTTTATGCGGGCGGGGAATTCTATCAGTCGATGATGCGTGAGAATCTGGAGATTTATGACCGCGTCGGCGGCGGCGACGGCTTTGCCAGCGGCCTCGCCTACGGCTTCCTGGAAGGCAAGGGGCCGCAGGCGGCGGTGGAATATGGCGCGGCGCATGGTGCGCTGGCCATGACCACGCCGGGCGATACCTCCATGGTCAATGTCGCGGAAGTCGAAGCGGTGATGAAGGGCAAGGGCGCCAGAGTCATTCGTTAGCGCGCTATCCGCTAACGCCGGACGTACTTCACAACCGCCTTCTGCTTGACCTGGGCGCTATACACCGCGCCCTTGCCGTCGGCCCACACGCCTTCGCCGGCGCTGGTGCCGGTGGTGTCCATGGTGGAGTCGGGATCGGGAATGAAGTCGGTGACGACGCCGTCTTTCACGCTGCCGATGCGGATGCCGCGCTGCCAGCCGGGATTGTGGCCATAGCCGTCTTTGCCGGTGGATTCAGAGTCGGTGACATACATCACATCATTCTTGTCGATGACGATGCCGCTGGGACGCCCGAATTGGGTGAGCTGGCCCAGCAGCTTGCCGTCCTGGGTGAAGACCTGGATGCGGTTATTGTCGCGATCGCCGACATACAGGTTGCCTTTGGAATCCATCGCCAGGCAATGCGGCATGCCGAACTCACCGGGCCCGGTGCCTGACGAACCCCATTGCTTGATGAACTTGCCGTTTTTGTCGAATTTGATGACGCGCGGCGTGCCCTTGTAGTTGTTGGTATGGCTTTGCGACACGAAGATGCTGCCGTCGGGCGCGATCAGCACGGCATTGGGTTCGGTGAAACCATCAGGGGGCATGCCGGGAACGCCGGGCTTGCCCATGGTGCGCAGCAGCTTGCCGCTGGTATCGAACTCCAGCACCGCATGGCCCAGTTTTCCTTTGCCGCCCGGCGGCACGCCGTCGGTGATCCACAGATGATCCTTGCGATCAATGGTAAAGCCATGCGCGAACTGAAGAAGTCCGGCGCCGAAGGATTTGACGAACTTGCCCTTGGCGTCGAACTCCATGATGGGATCGAGTTTGCTGTCCACGCAGCTGTTGGCGGCGCAGCGGTCCACCACCCAGACATGCCCGCGTGAATCGCCCATCACCGCGCTGGAGGAACCCATGCTGCGGCCCGGCGGCATTTTGAAGAAGCCGGGCACTTCCACATAGTGATTGACCTTGGGATTGGGCTCAGCTTTGGGCTGGTCGGCGGGCTGTGCCAGCGCCGCCAGCGGCATCATCAAAGCGGCCAGCAGGATCGCGCTTTTCATTTTTCCCTCCCCTTTAGGCGGTGACGATAGCCCATGTGCGGTCCCCTTCTTTTCGGTATTTATACGGCTAAAAAAACAGAACTGCGACGGTTTGGACGTCACTATTGCGAGCTGCTCGCAACTACTGCCAGGTTCCAAAGCCAAAATCGGGAAAAGGCTTGCACCGGGAAAATCGAACCTTTCTAATCCGCGCCAACGGTTCAAGCCCCGGCCCGGCTTATGTTTTTCCGTGGAAGGAAATACAATGAAGATCAATCCGCAAAAATGCGTCGCCTGCGGCAACTGCACCTATGTCTGCCCGATGGGCGCGATCTATATCGATCCCGAACTCAAGCGCGCCACCATCAACCGCGACGAATGCGTGGAATGCTATGCCTGCTATAACGGGCTGAGCAAGGAAGTGCTGCCGCCCTCGACCGTGCGCTTTGTGCGCCGGACCCTGGCTAACTTCCGCATCCGCTTCGAGCCCGAGCCCGACGTCTGCCCCACCACCGCCTTTGAGCCCGACAAGCTGGAATGGCCGCGGGTGGTGCGCCGCGCCTTTTCCGATCCGCGCGTGCCGCACGAATCCACCGGCGTTTCGGGGCGCGGCACCGAAGAGGTCAAGACCAATGACGTCACCGACCGGGTCGGCATCGGCCAGGTCGGCTTCACCATCGAGCTGGGCCGGCCCGGCATCGGCGCCCGTTTCCGCGACTTCCAGGAAATGAGCCGCGCCCTGGCCAAGGTGGGCGTGTCGTTCGAGAAGAACAACCCCATCACCACCCTGATGAGCAATGTCGAGACTGGCGATATCCGCGAAGACATCCTGAACGAAAAAGTGATGAGCGCCATCATCGAGATCAAGGTGCCGGTGGAACGCACCGAGGAAATCGTCCGCATCATCTGGGAGGTGGAAAAGCGCATCAAGACCCAGGTGGTGATCGGCGTGGGCGTGCGCTGTGACGAGGAAGGCGAGGAAAAGATCGTCCTGCCCATCCTGCACAAGCTGGGTTATGACCCGCAGCGCGCCAAGACCAATATCGGCCTGGGCCGCAAGGTGATCCGTGATTTGAGCAACGCCGCGCCGACCGCGATGGCGAAGGAACTGGTGAACGCATGACCAACACACTGCACCGCTACGGCAAGTCCGAGAGTTTTGTCGACGACTACATCGTCTTTTCCCTGCCCGCCAAGAGCAAGGCTGCCGGCCAGACCGGCGACGCGCTGGCGGCGCAAAAGCGCTTCATGCAGATCGCGGCCGAGTACAAGCCGGTCAGCCTGGGCGATGCGCTGCACGGCGGCACATTGCGCCCCACCAAGAGCAAGAGCATTTTTGGCCACTGGGGCAAGCGCAACCGGCCGAATTTTAAGAAGGTGCTGGAAGGCATGAGCAAGGCCGGCACCATGGCGGCGGTGTTCGACAAGCGCGAAAACGCCGAAGCTTTCGTCAAGCGCATCAAGGAAGAGGATATGGGCCTGTCGGTCAACATCTCGTCTTCCATCGAGAACGCCAAGAATGCCTGCAAGTTCGCCGGCATCCCGCGCCACTCCATCGCCTATTCGCTGGGCTTTGAGGAAGTGGGCGACAACCTGCCGGGCAAGCAGGCCATTATGCTGTCGACCATGTGCGGCCACGGCATGCTGTCCATCAACTTCGCCCAGAAGATGATGAGCTTTGTGAAGGAAAACCGCCGCACGCCCCAGGAAGCGGCCGAAGCCATGTCGCGCTTCTGCTCCTGCGGCATCTTCAATACCACCCGCGCCAAGCGCATCCTGGAAGATGTGCGGGTGGGCGTTAAATAAGGCGGTTTTTATTGTATTAGATGAGAGCCCGCCGGTTTGTCCCGGCGGGCTTTTCCATTTTATGGGCCCTCTGCCGTAAGGCATAACCCGGGGCCGACATTTTGTCAGTCTTGCCATGCCGGATTGGCGCTTCAAAAACATGGCGTTAAAATTGCGCCAGGCTCAGGGGGGACGGCATGCGCATCATCATGGTTCTGGCGGCGGCACTGCTCGCGTCCGCAATGACAGTACCGAGTAGAGCTGCGGATTGCAGCAAACTCCAGATCATGGGCGACGTACAAATGACCCGCACCAAAGGCGGAGCAGATCTCATTCCTGTCAAGATCAACGGCAAGGACGCGCAACTATACTTCGAGACCGCGCAATGGTTGACGGTTTTGTCACGCAAGCTGGTGGACGACCTCAAGCTGCCGACGTTCCACGGCAATGTGCATATGTACGACAGCATGGGAAACGTTTCCAACGAAAGTGCATCCATCCAGCAATTCATCTTTGCCGACATGCAAGCCAAGGATGTTCGGTTCGCGATCAGCCCTTCGTCCGAGTGGTCGTATGGCGAGCTGGGCACCAACTATTTGACGCCCTTTGATGTGGATGTCGATTTTGGCACCGACAGGATGAAGCTGTTTTCTCCTGATCACTGTCCCGGTGGGGTTGTCTACTGGGCTGATCCGGCAAGCGTGGCGGTGGTCCCGATGACCTTGCGGTCCAATGCGGTCACGGTTCCCGTGACGGTCGACGGCCGTAGATTGACGGCAGTCATTGACAGCACAGGCTCAACGGAGATGTGGCAGGAGCAGGCGGAAAACATATTCGGCCTGACCATGGGCTCCGCCGATACGCCGCCCCTAGAAGGTGTAACCGTTCCGCAGGGCAAGGAACAAAAACAAGTCTATACGCATACCTTCAAGACCATCGCCTTCGGTGACATCACCATAAACAATGCGCGGGTCAGAATCGTACCCTATGTGTTCAGCAAGGTTGGGGATACGAATCAACAGACCGGAAACCGTGCCCGGCTGAACAATCAGCTCTTTTCATCCCCGGAGATTTATATCGGGATCAATGTATTGCGCAAACTGCATGTCTATTTCGCGTTCCACGAAGACAAGATGTACATCTCTCCCGCGACGCCGGAGCAGGCATCTGCTGTTTCCCCACCCGATAAGTAAATCGGAAATACGCCTACGGCACCTTGGCCGCTTCCGCCTCCGCCACAATCCGCGCCGCATCTGCCGGCAGCATGTAGCGCTGGGCGACCAGCGCATTGGCCTGGGCCTTGACCTTGGCGACATAGGCGGCATGGCTGGGATAGCGTTCTTCCAAGGACGGACGCGGATCGCCCTTGGCCATCCGCTCGGCTTTGGTTGCCGCGAACGGAATATACCCCCCGGTATTGCCGCAATAGCGCCCCTGCTCGAAACCGGAGGCGGCGATGTTCCAGCCCACATAACTCCCCAGCGGCGCGGTCAAAAGCGGCGAGCGGATGCCGTCCAACTCATTGCCATCGGCATCGATGCGCGGCATCAGCTGCGGGATGGTTTTGACGATACGCGGCGGGTCCACGCTAATGGCGCCCATCATGTCGGGATAGTTGAACCGTTCGCCCAGATCATATTGGTAAAGCGGGCTGTAAGCCGGACGTGGCTGTCCCGGAATATTGGGAAAGGCCTTGGAATAGGCCTCCGGCGAAACCAATTGGCCTGCCGCAAGGCGCGGATATTTGCTGGGCGGCGGCGGGGTGCCCTTGGTCACCCAATCCACCAGGGCGGCAAAGATGGCGCGGTTGGTGTCGGAGGAGGGATTGGGATTGGACGCCAGAATGCAATTGGCGACCGGCGGGGTGACAAGGTCAAAGCCGCCGCGGCCGCCATTGTGATTGACCCCGGCATTGTAATAGCGCCGGACATTGGCGGGCAGCGGGATATCCGCCTTCAGGTCGGTGCCGACATAGTCGACGCTGGCGCGCAGATTCCAGAATTCCGCCGAACCCATGATCTCGGCCACCTTGGGACAGCGGTCGTCCGCCAGGCAACGGTCCAACAGGCCATGCTTGCCGGTGCCGCGCACGCTGTCGTCATAATCGCTCCACCAATTGATGCCCTCATTGCCAATCTCATAAAGACCCACCAATCCGCCGGGCGAGGCGAAACGGTAGCTCATGGAATTCATCCGCATCGCCACGATGGGATTGATGCCGTCGAAAACGATCTGGCCGTTTTCCGCCGTGTTGAATCCCAGATTGACAAAGGCGCGCAGGAAATTGCCCGACTGCGACACCCCGCGGCCGATCGCCCAACGCATCAGACCGGCCAGCGGATTGGCGGACGACGTGTCATAGCGCAAGAAGGCCACCAGATCGCGGGTGGCGGCAAAACCGATGCCCAGCACTTTCGGATTCTGGGCGGCGAAGGCCAGGGTATAGGCCAGCTTAGGATCAAAGCCGCCTTTGACGCAGAGTTTGGTCAGGTCCGGCGTGCCGGGGAATGGCGTCGAACTGCAATCGGCAAAAGCCCAGTCGCTGTGCGGCACCTCCTTCTGTTCGGTGGGCCGCTCGTCGGAGGCGCCGGTATAAAGCCGCGCGCCGTCGGCGGACGCCACGTCAAAACCGCGCCCGCCCTGCTTGCCCTGCGGTCCACCCTTCACCGGCATGGTGGTGGTGCCTGCGGGCATGTTCATGAATCGCACCATGGCGGGACCGGTCAGCGGCGCCGACGGCACATGGATGAGCTGGACGCCGGGCCCCTCCTCCAGATCGCCCTGCCAGCCGCTCACCACATTGACATGACCATCGCCAATGGCCTTGGCGGCGCCGCCGCCGCCGCGATTGGGCACGTCATAGACCAGCACACCCGACATCCGGCCGGTTGGCAGCGCGATAGAGAAGGTGGCGGAATATGCGACCTGGCCGTGGGAATCGAGCGGCGCCAGGCGGAGGTCGTTGATCGTGGCATTGCGCCTGTCATTGACGTCCAGGGCGCCGGTGAAATGGCCTTCCAGCAGCTGGTAACCGCCCGCCAGGAGCGAAGCCTTTTCAATCGAAAACCTGGTGACCGCCGCCCGGGCAGATGTTGTGACCACCGGCGTCGCGATCAAGCAAGCGAGCAGAAATGCCCCGGTCTTCATGCGCCCCCCGTTCCCCATGGGGGTGAGCATAGCTCAGCGGCGCTTGCGGTCCAACGCCGCGAACTCCTCATCCGTCAGGGTTAAGGCAGCGGCGGCGGCATTTTCTTCCAGATGCGCCAGCTTGGACGTGCCGGGGATCGGCAGCATCACCGGGCTGCGCTTGAGCAGCCAGGCCAGCGCCACCTGCCCCGGTTTGGCGCCTTTGGCCTTGGCGATCTTGTCCAACGCCCCTCCCGGCCGGGTCAGTTCTCCCGCGCCGCCCAGGGGATAATAGGGAATGAAGCCGATGCCGTTGGCCTGGCAATAATCCACCACATCATCGCTGTCCCGGTCGGCCAGATTGTAGCTGTTCTGCACCGTGGCGACGCGAAACACCTGCGACGCCGCTTTGATATCCGGCACCGATACTTCCGACAGTCCGGCATGGCGGATGACGCCTTCGTCCAACAATTGTTTCACCGCGCCGAACTGCTCGGCGCGCGGAACGCGGGAGTCGATACGATGCAATTGCCACAGCCCGATCTGCTCCACCCCCAACTGACGGCGGCTTTTATGGGCCTGGGCGATCAAATGTTCGGGCCTGCAATCGACGCGCCACATATCGGGGCCGCTGCGGGTGAACCCCGCCTTGGTGGCGATCAGCAGGTCCTTATAGGGATGCAGCGCCTCGCGGATCAGCTGTTCGGAAACATCGGGACCATAGGAATCGGCGGTGTCGATGAAATTGATTCCCAATTCGGGCAGCCGCTTGAGCACCCGGATCGCTTCTTTTTTGTCGCGCGGCGGACCCCACACCCCGTCGCCGGTGATCTGCATGGCGCCGAAGCCCAGCCGGTTGACGGCGATCTCGCCGCCGATCTGAAAACTGCTCATCTCGCCCGTTCTCTCATGGATTCACGCGTCATGAATTTAGGCCGCGCGGCTCCTTGATCACTTGGCGGGTGGGCCAGGAGCGCGGCGTGTGGCCGCTGATCTCGGTGCCCGCCTCATGGCTGAAGCGGCGATTCCAAATGGTGGCGGTGAGCGAGATCGCCGCCACCGTCCAGAAGGCGGCGGTGAAATCGGGAAATTGGGGAAGGCGATGACCGCGCAGCACCATGGCGCCTTGCAGCGCCGCGGCGCCGGCGCAAATGCCCATCGACAGCATCAGTTGTTGGAAGGTGGTGTAGAAGCTGGTGGCCGCGCCCATGCGTTCGGGTTCGATCTCGTCATAGGCGATGGTGTTGAAGCCGGTGAACTGGATGGACATGAAAAAGCCGCTGATCATCATCCATAGGAACATCAGCGGCAGCGGCCAGCCGGGCCGGAACAGGCCGCAGACCGCGTAGCCGGCGCTGGCAAACAACCCGTTGACCGCCAACGTATCCCGGAAACCGAAGCGCCGCAGCAATTGCGGCGCCACCGGCTTGGCGAGAATGGCGCCGAACGCGGTGGCGAATGTCATCAGGCCCGATTGCACCGCCGACAGGCCAAAGCCCAGCTGCATCATCAAGGGCAGCAGATAAGGATGCGCGCCCTGGGTAAGACGGGTGATGGCGCCGGCAATCACCGAGGTGCCGAAGGTGGGAACCCGCATCAAGGATATGTCCAGGATCGGATCGCGGGCGGTCCTGGCATGAAGGATGTAGAGCGCGCCCATCAATCCGCCCATGGTCAGGAACGACAAGGCCAGAATGGCCATGCCGTCATGGCTGATCAGTTCGAAGCCGAACAAGAGAAGACCCAGCGACAGGCTGGAAAAGAAGATGCCCTTATAGTCGGTCTTCTGCGGCACCTCGCCTTTGGTATTGGCGATGAACAGGCTGACCAGCACAATGCCGAGCAGGCCGATGGGCACATTGATGTAGAAGATCAAACGCCAATTGTGCAGATAGGTGATGATGAACCCGCCCACCGGCGGCCCCAGGATCGGTCCCACCACCGCGGGGATCAAAACCCAGCTGGTGGCCTGGATCAGGTCGCGCTTCTCCACATTGCGCATCAGGACCAGCCGCCCCACCGGCATCATCATGGCGCCGCCCACTCCTTCAAAGAACCGGGCCAGCACCAGGCAGGTGACATTGGGGGCATTGGCGCAGGAGATGGAGCCCATCAGGAAGATCACGATGGCGGTGCGGAACACGGTGCGGGCGCCGAAATGATCCGCGATGCGTCCCGATACCGGAATGAAGATCGCCAGGCTGATCAGATAGGAGGTCAGCGCGATGGACAGGCTGGGCGCGGACACCCCCAACTCACGCGCCATGCTGGGCAAGGCGGTCGCCAGCACCGTGCCGTCCAGCTGCTCCATGAACATGGCGGCGCCCACGATCAGGGCGATGGTGCGGAAATGGGGCTTGGACGCAGACATATTATGTCCCGTTTAGGCCGCGTCACCGCCGGGCGCAAGCAGCGCCCGGGGTTTTAAAACAGGCCGGGCGCGGGAGCCGGATTCCTTAAGGAATCAGGGGCTATTTCGCCCGTTCGTGGCGCTTGGCTATAAAGACCGGCATGAGCGTGCAGGCCCTGTATGAAGAAGCTCTCGGCAGCCACAAACGGGGTGACCTGGCGGCCGCCGAAAATCTTTACCGCCAGGTCCTGGAGGCGGCTCCGGCAAGCTTTGCCGCCCGCCATATGCTGGGGATCCTGCGCGCCCAGCAGGGCGCCCTCTCCGAGGCCCTGGATCTGCTCGAAGCCGCGGTGGCGCAGAAGCCCGAAGCTCATGACGCCCTGTTCAACTATGGCCATGTCCTGAAAAAGGCCGGCCGTATCGACGAGGCTTTGACGGCGTTCGGCCGGGCGCTGGACTGTAAGCCCGATTATCAAACGGCCCGAATCGCGCGCGCCGAACTGCTGAACCTCAAGGGCAATCGCCTGCGCGATGCGGGCCAGCATGGCCAAGCGCTCGCCGTTTACGGCGATGCGCTCGCGGATGTTCCCCACTATGCCGACGCCTTGAACAATCGCGCCACCGCGCTTTGGAGCCTGGGCCGATTCGAGGAAGCGCTGACCGGCTTCGACGCGGCGCTGGCGAGCAAGCCCGAATATGTCGAAGCCTGGTTCAATCGCGGCAATGCCTTGCGCGATCTGCTGAGGCCGGATGAGGCGATGCAAAGCTATGATCGCGCCACCGCCATCGATCCCGCCTTTGCTCCGGCTTACCGCAACAAGGGTTTCTGCGCCCTGCTCCGGGGCGATTTCGCGCAGGGCCTGCCGCTCTATGAGTGGCGCAAGCGGCTGAATCCGCCCATCGAATCGCGCACCTATCTCCAACCGCTATGGACCGGGCGCGAGGACATAAAGGGCAAGACCATGTTCGTCTATATCGAGCAGGGCCTGGGCGATGCGATCCAATTCTATCGCTTTGTTGGCCCGCTGCTGGAACGGGGCGCCCGCGTCATCCTGTCGGCGCAGGACGGCTTGTTGCGCCTGCTGGAGAATGCCAGTCCCAGAATCGAACTGGTGGACAGCCGCACCGTGCCGGCGGAATTTGATTGTCATGTCCCGCTGATGAGCCTGCCATTGGCCTTGGGCCTGACACCGGATTTGATTCCGGCGCCGGTGCCCTATCTCAAGCCTGAAGCGGACAGAGCGGCGCGGTGGAAAGACCGGATCGGCGAAAAAGGCTTTAAAATCGGGATTTCCTGGCAGGGCGCGCGCGGCGGCGTCACCAGCCGCGCCATGCCTTTGCGCTGTTTTGAAGGACTGTCCCGGCTTGAGGGCGTGCGGTTGATCAGCCTGCAAAAAGGTTTCGGCACCGAGCAGCTTGCGGACGCGCCCTGGGTGGAAAGACTGGACGAGGAATTCGATTCCGGACCGCACGCCCTGCTGGACAGCGCGGCGGTGATGCAAAGCCTGGATCTGGTGATCACCCTGGATTCGGCCTTGGCGCATCTGGCTGGGGCGTTGGGACGGCCGGTCTGGCTGGCCTTGAAGCAGGTGCCGGACTGGCGCTGGTTCTTGGGGCGCAGCGACAGTCCCTGGTATCCCAGCATGAGATTGTTCCGCCAGCAGACGGAGGGCGATTGGGCCCGCGTCTTCGCGGAAATGGAGGCCGAGCTTTGCCGATGACCGATCCCGCCATTCCACATGTGCCGGTGTCCTGGGGTGAGCTGATCGACAAGATCACTATCCTGGAGATCAAGGTTGCGCGCCTCGCCGGCGAACAGGCGCGGGCCAATGCCGCCCGGGAACTGGAGCTGCTGGGCGCGGCCGCCGGTTCCGTGCTGGCGCGTGCTGATGTCGCCGCCCTGGCGGCAAAGCTCAAGACGCTGAACCAGGCTTTGTGGGAAATCGAAGATCAAATCCGCGACCACGAACGCGCCGCCAATTTCGATGCCGCTTTCATTACCCTGGCGCGCTCGGTTTACAAGACCAACGACGAACGTGGCCGGGTGAAGCGCGAACTCAATCTGATGCTGGGATCCGGATTGATCGAAGAAAAGGGTTACACGTCTTATTGAGCGCTATCAGGTTAAGCGTGAGCCGGACCGCGCCATAAAAAAGAGCCCCGGCATCGCTGGGGCTCTTTCTGCTTTTCAATATCCGTAGCCATAGCCGTAAGCGGGAGGCGGCGGAGGCGGAGGTGGCGGACCGTATTCATAACGGTCATTGTAGCGGTCATGGGATGAAGCCGCCGCAATGGCGCCCAGCGCGAACAGGCCGATGCCCAATCCGACCAAGGCGCCGGTATTGTCATGGCCGTGCCAGCCGCGGTCGTGCCAGCCGCCATGATAACCAAAGCCGCCGTGGCGACCAAAATCACCGCGATAACCCTGGGCGGAGGCAGCGGTGGTGCCCAGCAGCGACAGAGCCAGTGTGCCGGCGGTCAGGGCGCTTATCAGGCGTTTCATGGTTTGGTCCTTTCCTATGAGCGGCGCGAACACCGCGTCGTTGGGCGGACCATGACAGGGCTTCCATGAACGCGGCCTGAGGCCGGGATTTATCCGGCGTTCATCTCTAACCGGCTGATATCGCAAAGAAAAAGGGCTCCCGTCGCCGGGAGCCCCCATTCCTGGATAGCGTTCGCTTAGTTGCTGAAGCGCACGCCGACGCGGTACATGCGGCCAATCACGTCATACAGCCCGTTATTGGCGTTCTGGCTACCGGTATCCGGCGGACGGGTATTGGCGGCGTTGACGATATTGGCATAGAGCTGGGTCTTGTCGGTCATGTTCCAGTTCGCGCCGATGTCGAAGTACAGGATCGAATCCACCTGGTTGAAGTTGATGGTGGGGGTCTGAATCGTCGAGGCCGGGCAGGTTCCTGGCGCGCAGACAAAGGTATTGCGGTTGGTGGTCACGCCGCCCGAATACCAGCGTTCCGTCAGGTTGAAGCCCCAGACATCGTTCTGATAGCTCTGGGTTTCCTGCAGCTTCCAGTTCAACACATTGAAGTTGGAGTTGTACTGGTTGGAATTGCCGCCGCCGCTCAGCGCACCGGCGATTTCGGTATTGCGCTGGGTGCCGGGGATGCCCGAGTCGACAATGAACTTGCTGACATGGGTGACCAAGGACCGCAGCACGAAGGTGCCGGGAACATCATAGTCCTGCAGATCGAACTGGTAGCTGCTCTCCAGGTCGAAGCCATCGGTAATGATGCTGCCGAAGTTGAACACCTTGGACGCAACCGAGATGATGCCTTGGCCGCCATGCGGAGCCGAGACGCTCTGGTTGATGCCGTCATTGGTCTGGATGGAGTCCTGCGCGCAGAAGGTGGTGAAGCCGTTGAAGCAAAGGTCTTCAACCTGCTGCAAGCCCAAAGACACGATCGGACCCTTCACCGCGATGCGGTAATAGTCGACCGAGGTCTGGAAGCCCGGAAGGAAGTCCGGCTGCCACACCAGGCCGATTTCCGTGGTCTGGGACTTTTCCGGCTTCAGGAGGTTGTTGCCTTCGTTCAGCTGGCGGACCTGCTGGCCGTTGGCGGTACCAGGCGCGACCGCATTGACGAAGTCGTTGTTGATGCTGCCGTTGAGGCCCGATGGCGGGAAGAACAGTTCCGACAGGTTGGGCGCACGGATGTCGCGCGACTGCAAGGCACGCAGGCGCACGCCGGGGATCGGCGTTTCCCAGGTCAAACCGACCTTCCAGGTATTGGCGTCGCCCGCCGTGCTGTAGCGCGCATGACGGCCGTCCAACTCGATGGCGGCGTTGCCCCAGAAGGCGTCGTTCAGCAGCGGGATACCCAGTTCCAGGAACACTTCGTTCACATGGAAGGTGCCGCGGCCGTTGTGGTAGTTGCCCGCGTTCCAGGCGCCCAGCGAACCCTGGGTGGTCAGGCCGCAATCGATGGCCGGATCGGTGCAAGGCTCGTTGACGGTCGGCGGAGTCGAACCCGACACGCCGGCCGAGTAGGGATCGGCACGCTGGCTGAAATGCTCCTCGCGATATTCATAACCGGCCGCCACCGAAACCGGGCCGGCCCAATCGTCGATCGGCGAACCATTGACCGCGAAGCTGAAGGCTTCCTGGCGCATGGTCTGGATCGAGTTCGGTCCGTTGGTGGTGCCGCCGGGACCGCTCTGGCCGTCGAAGTAAGCGACCTGGCCGGGCGTCAAAGACTGGCCGCCGAACGGATTGAAGGGCACGCAGCCATAGGTCTGGGCAACGGTGTTGCGGCAGACGACCTGGCCGAGGGAGTTGAACACGGCATCCTGCGCCAGGTTGAAGCGCGAGAACACGCCATTGGTGCTGCCGGCCGCTCCAGGCGCGGTGCTGCCGTTGATGGTCCCCACCAGCGGGGCGCCCGACAGCGGCATGTTGAAGATCTTGATGCTGGTGTCGTTCTCGCCGTGGGTGAAATAGCTGTCCCAGTTCCAGTTCTTGCCGAACGCGCTGAACACGCCGTCCGCGCCGAACGCGGCGCGGCGCATGGTGCGGGTGAGGAACATGATCTGGTCGGTGGGGATGTTGGCCCAGTCCGAACCATAGGTGAAGGTGGTATTGGAGGGATTGTTAAAGCCAGCCAAGCCAGCCGCGGTCACGGATGCGGCCGTCGGCGGGATGGGATTGGCGGAAGAGCCCGGCGAAGACGTGGCGGATCTGTTCGCCTCGTTGGACTGCGCGGTTGCCTGGGCGCAGGCCTGGGCAAAAGCCGCCGGCGTGGCGCCGGACACGCCAAAGGCGGTGCCGCCAAAGGTCTGGTACAGATAGGCATTGTCGCACCGCATGATCATGCCGTTCTTGGACGAGTTGCCCTGGGCCGGAATGTTCTCGGTGCGGGAGACGCCGTAAGTCAGGGTGGCCCACACATTGGTGTCGGGGGTGATGTCATAGGACACGCGGGCATAGAGGTTGCCGCGGGTCAGCGGGTCATACAGGCCCTGGGTGAACAGCTTGGAGTCGTTCTGGTCGCCCGGATCGGAAGCCGTACCGAAGCAGGTGCCGTTCAGCGCGCCCGAAAGGCCGTAGCCGCCGAGAGCATTCCTGGCAACGGAGCAGGTTCCTGCAAGGTCGTAATTGAACGGCTTGCCGTTGGAATCAAAGCTCGTATAGGCGAGCGGACCCGACTGGATCAGGCCATAAGCCGCCTGCTGGGTCGGCTGGACGATGTTGGTATAGAAGGAACGCGGCGAGCCGGCCGGCGGACCGCCCGACTGGCCGGTGTCGGCGCCATAGGAAGCTATGCCCGACTGGCGCGCCAAGGTGCGGCCGCCGATATTGGGCTGGGCGACGTGCTGCTGGCCAACCGGATAACGCGGCAGCAGGCCATCGTTATAGTTGTATTCGCCCGCCACTTCGAAGTGGCCCTTGCCGCCCATGAAGCTGGTGCCGGCCGCGAACTGGAACAATCCGTTGCCCACGTCGCCGTAATTCGAAAGGCCCCCCTGGGCATTCATCTTGAAGCCTTCGAACTTCTTGTCGGTGATGAAGTTGATCACGCCGACGACCGCGTCCGAGCCCCAGGAGGCGGACGCACCGCCGGTCACCACGTCGACGCGCTGGATCAGCATCTGCGGCATCTGGCTGACGTCGACGGCGCCGTTGAAGTTGCCGCCCACCACGCGCTGGCTGTCCAGCAAGGTCAGGGTGCGCAGAGGAGACAGGCCGCGCAGACCCAGCGACGACAGGCCGATCAGGCCGGTGGTGGTGGAACCGGTGTTGTAACCTTCACCCGAGGAGCCCTGCAGGGCCGGCAACTGGGTGATGGCGTCGAAGACGTTCGGCTTGGCCTGGGCTTCCAGATCCGCCGCGCTCACCACCGTGGTGGGAGTCGGAGCGTCGAAACCGGCGCTTTGCAGACGGGTCGAGGAGACCACGACTTGCTCGACACCTTCTTGTGCCAATGCGCTACCGGCGCTCAACGCCAAAATAGCTGCGCTACCCGCAAGGCGCGCGCGCGCCTTCGTCAAACCGTATGTCATGTAATTCCCCTGGACGTTCGTTCTACCGGCAAAATGCCGAACTTCAGGATTGGGATAGCAGAGGGGCCATGGCTGATCGAGCAGAATTTGTACTCAGACAATAGGCCCGCAGCATCTAATCCCCGAAAGTTACATAATTGCCACGCCCTGTGTTGCGCCGCAGCATTCACAAAAAACCAGCAATCAGCTGGGATATGCATTCATTCCCCGCCGCGATGAAAAGCTCTCATTCACGCACTGTTACATGCTGCCGGAGCCGCCCCTAAAAGTTCCACGCAAATTGCGTCTTCCGATTTTTCCATTAACGAATCAGGCGTCTGACCGAAAAAGCTGTTGTCCGACATTTAAGGCCGGCAAGGCTTTGCGCGGCGGGGCCTTGGGCGCACCACTTGCGGCGCGGAACCGCATACTGTTTTAAGCAGACATGGACCCGCGCGCTGCCCTCCATCAGGCAATCGAGTTCCACCAGACCGGCAGACTGGCGGAGGCCGAGCGGCTGTATCTCCAGCTCAGGACAATAGTTCCCAAGGACCCTGCCGTTCCTCACATGCTGGGCGTGATGCGGGCGCAGCAAGGGCGCATGCCGGAAGCAATGGAACTCATGGAACTCGCGCTGGCGCTGAAGCCGGACGCGCCGGAGATTTTGTCCAATTTCGGCAATGTGCTGCGGGCTCAGGGCCGGTTTGCGGATGCTTTGGCCAGCTATGACAAAGCCCTGGCCATCAAGCCCGATTTTGCTTCCGCCTGGAACAAGCGCGCTTTGCTGCTGGGCGATCTGGGCCGTTTGGAAGGAGCCCTGGAGAGCGCCGGCAAGGCCTTGGCGCTTCAGCCTAACTATCTGGAGGCGCGCAACGCCCAGGGCATGTTTCTCGCCAGGCTTGGGCGTCTGGAGGAAGGCTTGGCCTGCTATGACCAGGTGCTGGCGCTGGCGCCCGATTTTCCCGATGCCCTGAACAACCGCGCCCTGGCGCTCAAAGAGCTGAAACGGCCGGAAGAGGCGCTGGCCAGCGTAGAGCGGGCCCTGAGAAGCGAAGCCGGATTTGCCGAAGCCTGGAACAGCCGCGGCATCATCCTGTTCGACCTCAAGCGCATGGCCGACGCCCTGCAAAGCTACAACCACGCGCTGGCGCTGAAGCCCGACTATGCCGAAGCCTTCAACAACCGCGCGGTGACGTTGTTCGCCCTGCAGCGGTTTCAGGACTCGCTGGCCGACTGCGACCGCGCCTTGATGCTCAACCCTGATTTTGCCGATGCCCATTTCAACCGCGGCAACGCCTTGTCGGAACTCAACCGGCATCAGGAGGCGCTGGCCGGCTATGAACAGGCGCTGGCGCTTGCCCCCCGTCATCCCAGCGCCTTGAGCGGATTGGCCAATGCCGCCATGACCATCGGTGACTGGGAACGCGCCTCTCAATTGGCGGAACGGCTGAAGGCAGCCGTGCTGGAGGGCGAATCGAAAATCCAGCCATTCGTGCTGATGGCCTACCACGATGACAATGCCTTGCAACTTCGCTGTGCCCAGAATTATGTGCGCCAAGCGGGACCCGGGGCGCTTGCACCGCTATGGACCGGCGCGCGCTACAGCCATGAGAAAATCCGCTTGGCCTATCTCTCGGCCGATTTTCACGAGCATGTCACCGCCATGCTGCTGGCGGAAATGTTCGAGCGCCATGATCGCGGCCGGTTCGAGGTGACGGCGGTCTCTTTCGGGCCCGATGACAAGGGCCCGATGCGCGCCCGGCTGGTGCAAGCCTTCGACCGTTTCCATGATGCCCGCCAGCAAAGCGACCGCGACGTGGCGGACCTGCTGCGCCGGTGGGAGATCGACATCGCGGTCGATCTGGGTGGCTACACCAGCGGGGCGCGGCCCTGGGTGCTGGCGCATCGCCCCTGCCCCATTCAGGTCAAATATATGGGCTTTCCCGGCACCTCCGGCAGCAGCTTCATCGATTATCTTGTCGCCGATGATCTGGCGGTGCCGGCGGATCAGCGGGCTTTTTTCAGCGAAAAAATCGCCGCTCTGCCGGACACGCTGTGGGTGACCGATACAAAACGCGCGCTGGGCGCGCCGCCCATGCGAGTCGAGGCCGGTTTGCCGGAAACCGGTTTTGTCTTTTGCTGCTTCAATCACAATTGGAAGATCACGCCTGCTCTCTTCGAGATCTGGATGCGGCTGCTCAAAAGGGTGGAAGGAAGCGTGCTGTGGCTGTTGGAAGGCAATCCCAGCATCCGCGGCAATCTCATCCGCCAGGCCCAGGCGCGCGGCGTGGCGGCGGAACGGCTGATCTTCGCCCCGCGCGCCACGCCGGAAAAGCATCTGGCCCGCCAGCAACTGGCTGATCTGTTCCTCGATACCTTGCCGTATAACGCCCACACCACCGCCAGCGACGCCCTGTGGGCCGGATTGCCGGTGATCACCACGCCGGGTCATTCCTTTCCCGCCCGCGTCGCCGCCAGCATCCTGAAGGCGGCGGACATGGCGGAATTGATCGCCTCTGATCTGGAAGACTATGAGCGGCTGGCTTTGCGCCTGGCGCAGACCCCGGACGCCTTGCGCGCGATCCGGCAGAAGTTGACGGCAAACCGCGACCGGCTCGCTTTGTTCGACACCGCCCGCTTCACCCGCAACCTGGAAGCCGCCTTTGCCGCCATGCTGGAGCGGACATGAGCGCTCATTCCCCCATCCGGCTGTCCCTGGCGGCGCCCGCCTATAACGAGGCGCAAGCCATCGAGGCGGTGATCGAGAATTGGCATCGCTTTTTGTCGGCGCGGACCGATTTGGCGGATTTCGAGATCGTGGTCTGCAATGACGGCAGCACCGACGCCACCGGCGATATCCTGGACCGCCTGACTTTATCTTATCCCGCATTGCGTCCCATGCATTTTGAGCGCAACCAGGGCGCCGCCGCCGCGCTCAATGCCGCCATCGCCGCCACCAAAGGCGACTGGGTGATGCTGATCGACAGCGACGGGCAGTTTCCCGTGGAGACTTTCACGGCCATGATGGCCGCGCTGCGGCAAAGCGGCGGCCTGGCCGCCATGGGCGTTCGCCACAAGAACGACGCGGCTTTCGCCAGGTTCGGAAGCTGGGCCAGCGGCGCGGTGTGCAATCTGGTGCATGGCAGCCGCCTCAAGGATTTCAATTCCGCCTGCAAGCTGGTCTGGGGTCCCACCCTGCGTGGCCTTGGTCTGGAAGCCAAAAGCATGAACTATTCCACCGAAGTCACCTCCAAACTGCTGGAGCGCGGCATCGTGCCGGTGGAAGTGAAGATGGAGCATCGTCCGCGCGCGGCAGGCGCCAGCCATATGAAATTGCTGCGCGGGGCGCTGCACCGTTTCCTGTTTGTCGCCTATATCGCGTTGCGCCAGCTTCTGCTGCGGCTGGGCATTTTGGCGCGACGCACGCCATGAGCACGCCTATCCGCATCGCGCTGTTTTGCGGCGGCCGGGGCAGCGCCACTATCATCCGCGCCCTGCTGCGCCAGCCCGATATCGCCTTGACGCTTTTGGTCAATGCCTATGACGACGGTCTTTCCACCGGCGCCTTGCGCAATTTCATTCCCGGCATGCTGGGGCCCTCGGACTTCCGCAAGAACCTGTCCTACCTGTTCGGCAACTATTCCCAGGCGCAATACGCCCTGAAAAGCCTGATGGAACATCGCCTGTCGGGCGGCGCGGACGAAATCCAAAGCCTGGCGCGTTTCGCCGCGAGCGCAAACTTGGATATCTGCCGCGAACCGGTGAAAAGCTGGCTGGCGCAACTGCCGCCTCAGACGCTCGGCCGCCTCCAGGCCCTGCTGGGACGTTTCTTCAGCCATGCGCAAGGCAGCGACTTTGACTATCGCGACTGCTCGCTGGGCAATCTGGTGTTCGCGGGCGCTTATCTGGAACAGGAACGGGATTTCAACGCCGCCGCCGCCCAGGTGAGCGCGCTGGTCGGCAGCCGGGCGCGGCTGCTCAATGTCGGCGAGCGGCAAAATCGCGTGCTGGCGGGGCTGAAACAGGATGGCAGTTTGCTCGCCAGCGAGGCCGCGATCGTGGGGCCGCAATCGCCAAGTCCCATCGCGGCGCTCTATCTGTTGCAACGGCCTCTGACGCAGGAAGACGTGCAAAGTCTCGCGGCAATGGATTTCGCCGGCAAGCAAGCCTGGCTGGAGAGCCGCGACGCCGTGCCCGAATTGTCCCCCGCGGCAGCCGCGGCATTGGCGGAAGCCGACATTATCCTCTACGGCCCCGGGACTCAGCATTCGTCCCTGTTTCCCAGCTACCGTATCGCGCGAACCACGCTGGCCCAGGCGCCGGCATCGGTCAAGGCGCTGGTGATGAATCTGGACAGCGATCACGACATTCAAACCCTCACCGCCGGCGAGATTGCCGGGCTGGCCGTGCGATACGGCGCGGCGGTGACACACGTCCTGCTGGACCAGAAGAGCAGCGTGCCGCCGGGCCCGTTTCCGTCCGGACCGGCGGTGTGGCGCGGCGCGCTGTCAACACGCGAACGCCCGCATCTCCACAATGGCAGTGCGGTCGCCAAGGCCGTGCTCCAGTTGGGTGCCCGGCCGCAAGCCGCACCCCGGATCGAGATTTTCGCCGATATTCTGGGCCGCTCGGTCGCCGGCGATGAAGTGGTGGAGGAATTCCTGGAAACCGATTGGGGCGAGGCATCGGCCCATCTCACGCTCAACCGGCTGGCGCAGCCGCCATCGGCTTCGGTGGCGGCGGCCGAACTGGACGGCCTGTTTCCCGAAACCGCCTATTTCCGGGACTGGCTGAAGCATGGCACGTCCGATTATCTGGTGCTGCTGACGGGCGACGGCGCCTATCGCTTCGCCGATGTACAGGCCATTCTGCGCCTGCTGGAACAGCAGCAATCCCTGGGCGGGGTGTTCGGCTCGCGCACCCAAAGCCGGCGCCAGTTCATCACCTCCGTCCGCGCCGCCTATGGCGAGAACCGCCTGCTCTATCTGCTGGGCAAGACCGCGGCCTTTTTCCTCAGCGTGCTGTTCTATCTGCGGACCGGGGTGATCTTTTCCGATCCCCTGACGGGCTTGCGCGTCTTCCGCCGCGACGCGCTCGCCAATTTGCGCGACACGCCCGGGGACGCGCCCTTGGCGCTGGTGCGCCAATTCATCCGGCAAGGCGTGGAGGTGGCGGAATTGCCGGTCCTGTACCGCACCTTTTCCGGCTTCACCGATCCCAAATGGCGGATGCGCCGGGGATGGCGCAATCTCGCGGCGCTGCTGTGAGCGGCCCCGCCGTAAACAGTTTGGCCGGCATCAGCCATTTCCTGTTCGATTTGGACGGCACGCTGGTGGATTCCAGCCCGCTGCATGAGGAGGCCTTTCGCGCCGTACTGGCGCAAGATCATGCCGGGCTGCTCACGGACTTTGACTATGCCGCCATTGCGGGACTTTCGACGGCCGCCGCCTTGGCTGAGCTCGGCGTCGCGCAAGCGGACATACCCCGGCTGGCGGGCGCCAAGCAGGCGCACTATCGCGCCGCATTGGGCCGCCTCGGGCCCCAACCGGGCGCCGCCGGGGTTCTGGAAAGACTGCAAAAACGCGGCGGAACAATCGCGGTGGTCACCTCCGCCAGCCGGGCCTCGGCAACCGCCGCACTGGCGGCCACCGGACTGTCGGTTTTTGTTTCCTTGCTGGTCGCTGCCGAGGAGGCCGCCCGCGCCAAGCCCGCGCCCGATCTTTTCTTGGCGGCTTTGCACGGGCTGAACACACAGCCGTCGCATAGTATCGCCATAGAAGATGCGGTATCGGGCGTTCAATCGGCCCGGGCGGCGGGGTTGAAGGTCATCGGCATGCATCAAGAAGCCGTGCGCGGCCTGTCGGATTTTTATTTCCCCGGCTTCGCCGATTTTGCGAAGTTTCTGGCATGAGGATTTGCGCCGTCATTCCCGCCGCCGGACGCGGCACCCGGCTGGGCCTGGACAAGCCCAAGATCCTGTCGCCGATCACGGCGCAGGAAACTTTGTGGTCCATTCTGCACGCCAAACTGGCGCCCGTGGCGGAGCATATCCATCTGATCCTGTCGCCGGAGGGCGCGGCGGTTTTCCCGCCTTTGCCCGGCGATGTTTCGGTTTCGATTCAATCCATGCCGCTGGGAATGGGCGATGCGATTTTCCGCGGATATGAAGTCTGGTCGCGCTATGACGCGATCCTGGTGGTGTGGGGCGATCAAGTCTTCGTGTCCTCCGACACCCTGCGCCGCGCTGTTGCCGCGCTGAAACAGTCCGGCCGTCATGCGGTGTTGCCGGTGACGCGGATGCCGGACCCTTATGTCGAATATGTGTTTGAGGACCAGCGCCTCATCAAAGTGTTGCAGAGCCGCGAAGGCGATGCCACCGGTGCGAACGGGTTTTCCGATGTGGGCACCTTTCTGCTGGCCACTGCGGGATTGAAAGCGGCCTGGGACGAGTTCCTCTCTGATGCGTCAAAAGGCAAAACCACCGGCGAAATCAATTTCCTGCCCTTCCTGCCTTTTCTTTCGGCGCGGGGCTGGACCGTCACGCCGCTGGAAGTGGCCGACCCGACCGAGGCGCGCGGCATCAACACCGAAGCGGATTTGGCCTTCTTCCGCAGCCTGTATAAAGACAGGCCATGAAAAACGTCCTGGTCACCGGCGGTGCCGGCTTCATCGGCAGCCATCTTTGCGAAGGATTGCTGGCACGCGGATATAAAGTGCGCGTGCTGGACAGCCTGGTCTATGGCTGGCGCGGCGATGTCCCGCCGCAAGCCGAATTCCTCCAAGGCGATATCCGCGATCTCGAGTCCTGCCGCCGCGCCGCCGCCGGCATGGATGGGGTGTTTCACTGCGCCGCCATGTCGCGCGCCGGCCCGTCACAAGAGCAGATCGAAATCTGCACGGGGTCCAATATCACCGGCACCCAGAATATGCTGCTGGCGGCGCGCGATGCCGGTGTGCGGCGGTTCATCTATGCCGGCTCCTCGACTTACTACGGCAATCGCCCGGTGCCGCATCGCGAAAGCGATCCCCCCGACCTGCTCAACATCTATGGCCTGACCAAGCGGGTGGGCGAGCAATATTGCCTGTTGTTCGATCAAGGCTTGGGCCTTGCCTGCGTGGTGATGCGCTATTTCAATGTCTATGGCCCGCGCCAGCCGCAGACCGGCGCCTATGCCCTGGTGCTGGGAATTTTTTTGAACCGCCATGCCAAGGGCGAGGTTCTGGAAATCCATGGCGACGGCAGCCAGCGCCGCGATTTTGTCCATGTCCGCGACGTGGTGGCGGCCAATATCCTGGCCTATGAGCGCGCCAATGAAGACGGCGTGCGCGGTGAAATCTTCAATGTCGGCAGCGGCGAAAACCTCTCGGTGCAGGAATTGGCGGACATGATCTCATCCCGCCAAATCCACACCGCCGCGCGCCAGGGGGATTCCGCCGCCACCCTGGCCGATATTTCCAAGATCAAGGCGGTGCTGGGCTGGGCGCCTCAGGTCCGCTTCGCCGAGGGCCTGAAAGAGCTGAAGGCGCTGACTCCATAGGCTTTTTTGCCAACATGGCGCCGCTGGCCAATAGGCGGGCTTGCCGTTATCTTGCCACCATAAAAGACTAGAAGAGAACCAGCCGCGAAGAACCAACCAAGGAAATCTCATGCGCCGCTCGCTTCTGCTGTTTTCCGCTTTGGCCTTGCTTGCCGCGGCTCCGCATCTGGCAGGCGCGCAAGCCGCCAAGCCCGCGCTTTATACCGCCGACCAGGCCACCCAAGGCGCGGCGGTCTACGCCCAAGCCTGCGCCGCCTGTCATGGCGCGCAAATGGAAGGCGTGGCCGCGCCTGCGCTCAAGGGTTCGGCCTTTGGCGAGATGGCGGCGGCGCAAAGCCTCACCGTGGACACGCTGCTGGACGTGATCGCCAACACCATGCCGCAATCCGATCCCGGCTCGTTGAAGCCGGAGGAATATGGCGCGGTCACCGCCTATATCCTGCAGCAGAACGGCTACCCGGCCGGAAGCGCCGCCCTGACCAAGGACGCGGCGGGCGTGAAGGGCGCAAAAGTGACGCCATAAGAATCCATAAGGACGGCGATGACGAAATCGGCATGGGTGGGGCTTCTGGCCTGCGCGCTCTTGAGCGCCAATGTGCAACACAGCGCCTTGGGCCAAGCGGCGAACACACCGACGGCAAACACACCGGCGGCAAACACACCGGCGGCAAAAGCGGCTGAACCGGTAGGTAGCGCTGGCGAGGCGGCGGCGGCGATCGGCGGACGGGCCACGGAAGGACAAAATCCCGTCAGCTATGGCGCGGTAACCGCCAATCCGGGCTCGTTCCAGATGCAGCCCGTGCATCAGAAGGTGGCTGTCAGCGACGCGATGATGCTGGACTCCGATCACTCGGATGACTGGATCCTGCACGGCCGCACCTATGATAATCAGCGCTTCTCGCCTTTCACCGACGTCAACCGGGCCAATGTCCGTCAGCTCCGGCCCACCGCCATCATCCAGACCGGGATCAACAAGACCACGGAGATGACGCCGATCGAGGTTGACGGCGTGCTCTATCTGGAAACCGGCGACAACAATATCCAGGCCTATGACGCCATCACCGGCAAGCAGCTCTGGGCCTATTCGCCCAAGCTCGGCTATTCCAACCTGTGCTGCGGCCAGCAGGCGCGCGGCGTCGCGGTGGCCTATGGCAAGGTGTTCGCGGCGCAGCTTGACGGTCATGTGGTGGCGCTGGATGCGCGCACCGGCAAACTGATCTGGAAGACAGAACATGCCGACGCTTTGCCCCAACCGGCCTATTTCTATTCCTTCACCATGGCGCCGATTGCCTTCAACGGCATGATCCTGGTGGGCAATGCCGGGGCGGAATGGCCGACTCGCGGTTTTCTGGAGGCGCTGGACGCAGGCACCGGCAAGCTGATCTGGCGCTTCAACACCACCGCCGCGCCGGATCAGCCGGGCGGCAAGACCTGGAGCGGCGACAGCTGGAAATATGGCGGCGGCTCGGTGTGGAACACACCCGCCGTCGACGTGAAGAACAATCTGATCCTGTTCGCCACCGGCAATCCCAATCCCGACCTGGACGGCACCAGCCGCAAGGGCGACAACGCCTATACCGATTCCATCGTCGCCATCGACTCCCGCACCGGAAAGCTCAAATGGTGGTACCAGCAGGTCGCCCATGACATCTGGGACTATGATGCCTGCGCGCCGGTGGTGCTGTTCGATACAGTCGATGAGCATGGCAAGCCGGTGCCCGCGGCGGCGGAAGCCGGCAAGGTGGGGAATGTCTTCATCGTCAACCGCCTGACCGGCAAGCTGATCCGTAAGTCGCCGCCCTTTGTGACGGTGAACGAGAATTTCATGAAGCCGCTGTCGGCCACGCCGCTGTCGATCCTGCCGGGCAGCAAAGGCGGGGCGATGTGGTCGCCGCCGGCCTTCTCGCCGCAGACAAAATATTTCTACACCATGGGCATCAACGAAGTGCACGACTTCGTCCTCAACCATGCGCTGCCCGAGGTCTACAAGCCCGGCACGCTGATCGCCGGCCAATATAGCGGCGGCAATATGGCGGCCAATATCGAGAAGCTGGCGCCCAACGGCAACTTCACCGCCATCAACACCGAGACCGGCGCCATTGCCTGGCAGTACAAGTCCAACCGGCCCATGTATGGCGGCGCGCTGGCCACCGCGGGCGGGCTGGTCTTCGCCGGCGAGATGAATGGCGACTTCAATGCCTTCGACGCCAAGAGCGGCGAGAAGCTATGGCACTATCCCCTGGGCATGGGCGTCTGCACGCCGCCCATCACTTACAAGATCAAGGGCGTGCAATATGTCGCGGTAGGCGCCAGCGGTTGTCACGGCGGCGAGATCCTGATGTACAATGACGGCCGTCCCGTCTTCGGTGACGTCTTCGCCATCTTCGCCCTGCCGGAAAAAACCTAGCTCCCGAGGTCCATCATGGATGCCCGCATCAAGGAAATTCTGTCCGGAATTTCCACCGCCACCCTGACCACCGTGCTGCTGAAAAAGGGCCTGCGCAATGTCTGGCTGCGCGGCGCATTTCCCAGGCAGCCCGGCCAGAAGCGGGTGGTGGGACCGGCCTTCACCCTGCGTTTCGTGCCCGCGCGCGAAGACCTGGCGACGCCGGCAAGCTGGGCCTCGCCGGTTTCCACCCGCACCGCCATCGAGGCGATGGAAGAAGGCGTGATCGCGGTGGCGGACGCCCTGGGCGTCACCGATGCCGGCATCTTTGGCGATATTCTTTGCGCCCGCATGGCCAAGCGCAAAGTGGCGGCGCTGATTACCGACGGGGTGATGCGCGACATGGAAGGCGTGCTGGCGACAGGGTTGCCGGTCTGGTGCGCGGGCGCGGCGGCGCCGGCATCCGTGGCCGGCCTCACCTTCATCAACTGGCAGGAGCCGATCGCTTGCGGCGGGGTGGCGATTTTCCCTGGCGACACCATTGTCGCTGATGGCGACGGGGCGGTGGTGATCCCCCAGGCCATGCTGGCCGAGGTCACCGAGATGGCGGGGGAGCAGGAGATCCAGGAGGCCTGGATCATCAGCGAAGTGCAGCGCGGCCTGCCGCTACCCGGCCTCTATCCGCCGAATGACGACACCAAGGCCCGCTATGCGGCGTGGCGGAAGGACAAAAAAATCTGATTGTCATGCCCGCGAAAGCGGGCATCCAACTTCAAGATTCGCGGCCACAACAAGTTGGATTCCCGCTTACGCGGGAATGACAAGTTTATTCTACTCCTTGATGAAATCCCGCAACCTTCCATAGCTGCGTTCGATATGCCGGCGCATGGCGGCTTCGGATTTGGCGCCGTCCCGGGCGCGCATGGCGGTGATGATGGCATTGTGTTCATGCACCGCCTCTTCCGCGATCTCGCGCTTGAAGCAGGAGCGGAAGATGTGGATGTGGATGTGCAGCCGCGCCAGGGACTCCGCGATCAGGTGATTGCCCGCGCCTTGCGCGATCAGGCGGTGGAATTCGGTATCCATGTCCGCAAAGGCATCATGCGACTCAGCGCTTTCGCCGCTGGCCAGCTGGGCGATGTCGCCCCCGCTCATCATTTCCGCCGCCTTGCGCGCGGCATGCGGCTCGATCAACAGGCGGAATTCAAACAGCTCGTCCAACTGGGCGCGGCTCATCCGGGGAGAGGTGGCGTAGCCCGCGAAGTGGCGCTTGCTGACCAGGCCATTGGCTTCCAGCATGGAGAGCGCCTCGCGGATCGGGGTCTGCGACACCCCCAATTCCCGCGCCAGGCTGTCGACCGAAACCCGGCTATCGGGGGGCAACCGCAGCGACATGATGTCGGCCCGGATACGGCGATAGACCTCCTCCGCCAGTCCGGAAGGCCGGACGATAGGGCCTTCAGCCACGGTGGCGGTGGGCATACCGGGAACTTTCCTTGGAAATGCTGGATTTTCTCATTGACCGGACGAAGCATAACCCATACGGTCCGATAATCCTATAGGATATTTGATCTGTGCTGGTCGCCATAGAGGACGTGCGCAAGCTGGCCGAGGGCATCCTGCTCGCCAATGGCGTGCCGGCGCCGCATGCCCGCATCCAAGCCGGCCTGTTCATCGAAGCGGAGATGCGCGCCATTCCCAGTCACGGGCTGCTGCGCCTGCGCCGGGTGATCGAGCGCATCCATGCCGGCCTTTCTGTTCCAGGCGCGACCGGCGATCAGAAATGGACGGCGCGCAGCTTTCTCAGTGTCGATGGCCAGCGCGGCTTGGGCCCGGTAGTCGCCATGGCGGCGCTGGACACCATCATCCCGCGCGCCCGCGAGGACGGCATCGCCATCGCCGCCATCCGCAACACCAATCATCTGGGCGCGCTGGCCTATTACGCCGAATATGTCGCCGACAAGGATCTCACCTGCATCGCGCTGACTATCTCTGAGGCGCTTGTCCATCCGTTCGGGGGCCGCAAGGCGATGATCGGCACCAATCCCATCGCCATCGGCGTGCCGTCCTCGCCCAATCCCATGGTGCTCGACATGGCGACCGGCCTGGTCTCCATGGGCAAGATTCACGATCACGCCAATCGCGGCGCGCCAATCCCCCTGGGCTGGGCATTGGACGAGAATGGCGATCCCACCACCGATGCATCGGCGGCCAAGAAAGGCGCCATCGCGCCCTTCGGCGGCGCCAAGGGATATGCGCTGGGGATCGCGTTCGAAGTGCTGGTGGCGAGCCTGGCGGCATCGGCCATCGGCACCGATGTCAAAGGCACGCTGGATTCGGAGAATGTCTCCAACAAGGGCGACCTGTTCATTGTAATCGCCCCGCCCCATGCCGAAGCCGCCAAGGCGCTGGTGACGGAATATCTGGACAGCATCCGCGCCGCCGCGCCCGCCGATCCCGAGCATCCGGTGCTGGCGCCCGGCGACCGGGCCCACAAGGCCCATTCCCAGTCGGAAAAGCGCGGCGTCTATCTCGACGACGGCTTGTGGAACGATTTGCAAAAGCTGGCGGCGGAGTCTCGAAAGGAAAAAGCCTCATGACTGGAATTTTCGGCGCCCTGCGCCTGCCCGCTTCAGTGATCTTCGGCTCCGGCCAGCGCGCCGCCATCGGGATGATGACCGCACAGATCGGCAAGCGCGCGCTTGTCTGTACCGACGCCCGCATGGGCGCGGACGCGCAGTTCAAGGCGATTGTCGCCGACATCGAAGCCCATGGCGTGCAGGTCAAGGTCTTTGACCGCACCGAAGCCGACCTGCCGATGGAAGGCATTTCCGGTTGCGTGGCCGAATGCGCCGATTTCAAGCCGGATGTGGTCTTGGGCATTGGCGGCGGCTCCTGCATGGACATGGCCAAATGCGTGGCGGTGCTGCTCCAGCATGGCGGTTCGCTGCGCGACTATTATGGCGAGAACAAAATTCCCGGTCCCGTCGCGCCAGTGATCGCGGTGCCCACCACCTCGGGCACCGGCTCGGAAGTGACGCCGGTGGCGGTGATTGCCGACACCGAGCGCGGCACCAAAGTGGGGATTTCCAGCCCTTATCTGATCCCGCGCGTGGCGGTATGCGATCCCGAACTCACCCTCACCTGTCCGCCCGGCCTGACGGCGGTGAGCGGCGCCGATGCCCTGACTCACGCCATCGAATCCTTCACCGCCGCCCGCCGCGAGGTGACGCCGGAATTGACGGTGAAAAACGTGTTCGTGGGCAAGAATGCGCTGAGCGACACCTTTGGCCTGCTGGCCTTGCAGAACATCTTCGCCGGCTTACGCACCGCGGTGAAGGACGGCAGGAATATCCAGGCCCGCGAGCAGATGATGCTGGCCTCGCTGGCGGCCGGCTGCGCTTTCGGCACTGCCGGCACGGCGGCGGCGCATGCCATCCAGTATCCGGTGGGAAATGAGACCCACACCCCGCACGGCATGGGCGTGGCGCTGCTGATGCCCTATGTGATGGAATTCAACCGGCCCAATTGCGTGGCGGCCTTCGCCCAGATCGCGCGCGCCATCGGCCTGTCCGGCACCGATGAAGACCTTTCCCACAGGCTGATCGACGAAGTGGCGAAACTGCTCAAGGACATCGGCATTCCGGTGACCTTGAAGGAGTTGGGCCTGCCGGAAGACAAGCAGGACTGGACGGCGGAATCCGCCATCGGCGCCGCCCGCCTGGTCAACAACAACCCCCGCAAGCTGGACGTGGATGCCCTGAAAGCGATCACCCGTGCCGCCTTTTCCGGCGACCGGTCCGCGCTGGCGTCCTGATCCGCCTCTTCGAAGGAGCAAATTCATGAAATCCGCCAATACCTATGCATTGCCCGCGCCCAAGAGCGGCATCGCGGTTCCCGCCAACGATGCCATCCCCACCGATCTTCTGATCGGCAATAGCTGGCGCAGCGGCACGGGAGCGCGCATTCCCGTGCTCAATCCCGCCAATGGCGAGGTTATCACCACCATCGCCAATGCCGGGATCGAGGACGGCAAGGCGGCGGTGGACGCCGCCGAAAAGGCCGCGCCGGGCTGGGCGGCGACGCCGGCCCGCCAGCGCGCCGAAATCCTGCGCAAATGCTATGACAGGATCGTCGCCAATGCCGATTGGCTGGCGCATTTGATCAGCCTGGAGATGGGCAAGGCGCTGCCCGACTCCAAAGGCGAGATTCTCTATGCCGCGGAATTCTTCCGCTGGTATTCGGAAGAAACCGCCCGCATTCGCGGCGAGATGCAGGACTCGCCGTCCGGCGCCAACAAGATCCTGGTGCAGTATCAGCCGATCGGCATTTCGCTCCTGATCACGCCATGGAATTTCCCCGCCGCCATGGCGACCCGCAAGATCGCGCCGGCGCTGGGCGCGGGCTGCACCGTGATCCTGAAACCGGCCATCGAGACCCCGCTGACGGCGCTGGCCATCGCCCAGATCATGCTGGACGCCGGGGTACCGCCGGGTGTGGTCAATGTGATCACGCCGCAGGATCCGGGTCCGGTTTGCGCCGCCATCATGCATGATCCGCGGGTACGCAAACTCTCCTTCACCGGATCGACCGCGGTGGGCCGCAAGCTGTTGGCTTCGGCCTCGGACAGTGTGCTGAATTGCTCCATGGAATTGGGCGGCAACGCGCCCTTCATCGTGTTCAATGACGCCAATATCGATGACGCGGTGGAAGGCGCCATGATCGCCAAGATGCGCAATGGCGGCCAGGCCTGCACCGCCGCCAATCGCCTCTATGTGCAGAAAGGCGTGTTGACGGAATTCACCGGAAAATTCACCCAGCGCATGGCGGCGCTGAAACTGGGCGACGGCACCGATCCCGATACCCAGTTGGGCCCGGTCATCACCGAAAAGCAGGCCGGCAAGATTTCCGGTCTGGTGGATGGCGCGGTCAAGCAGGGCGCCAAGGTGGCGTTGGGCGGGGCGCGGCCCAACCGGCCGGGATATTTCTATCCCGCCACGGTGCTGACCGATGTGCCGGCGGATGCGGACATCCTCAAGGATGAGATTTTCGGACCGGTGGCCCCCATCATCGCCTTCGACAGCGAAGACGAGGTGATCCGCCTGTCCAACGCCACCGAATATGGGTTGGCGGCCTATCTTTACACCAAGGACATCAAGCAGGGCCTGGCCATCGCGCAAAAGCTGGACTACGGCATGGTGGGCGTGAACCGGGGCCTGGTGTCGGATACCGCCGCGCCGTTCGGCGGGGTGAAACAATCCGGCCTGGGCCGCGAAGGCAGCCATCATGGCCTGATGGAATTCACCGAATGCCGTTATGTGGCGGTAACGTGGTAATGACTTTTTGATGGTCGCGCAACTTTCGGGCTTCGCCCGGTTGCGCTTCCTCAAGACGAGCAACTCACTTCCAAGTGGCACATCTCGGGCGGCGGCGGCGCGGCAAAAGCTTCGCCGCCGTCATGCGTTTGAAACGGCGCCTGCAGGATGCGGAAAATGCGGTCCAGGGTGGCGATGTCGTTATGGTCCTCCACCGCCCGGATCGCGCTCTCCGCCACCCAATTGCGCAAGACATAAAGCGGATTGATCTTGTCCAACCCGGTCAGGTCTTCGCCTTGGCTGCGGGCGCGATAGCGGGTCAGCCAGGCTTGTGCTTCATCCTGCAGCGGACCGAACAGAGAGAGCCAATCCTTGTCCTCGCCGGTCAGATTGCGGAACGACAGGGTGTAGTCGGCGCGCGCCTTGGCCATGACAGAAAGCAATTCGCCGATCAGCCGGTCATCGCCTTCCTCCTCGCGTAAAAGGCCCAGTTTGGCGCGCATCAAGCCACGATATTTGAGGCTGAAAATTTCCTCGTAACTGTTGAGTTTTTCCAGCAATTGATCGGTGGGGATCAAATCCGAAAGCGCCAAGGCCAAGGCGCGCAGATTCCACAGCGCGATGCCCGGCTGGTTGATGAAACTGTAGCGACCCTGCTCGTCGCTATGGTTGCAGACGAATTGGGGATCATAGGCATCCAGGAAGCCATACGGCCCATAGTCGATGGTGAGGCCCAGGATGGACATATTGTCTGTGTTCATCACTCCATGGGCAAAACCCGCCGCCTGCCACTGGGCGATCATTTCCGCGGTGCGCCGTACGACCTCACCGAACCAGGCCGCATGGTCGCCTGCGCTTTCCGGAAAATATTCCGCCATCACATAATCGGCCAGCCGCCGCACCTCGTCCTTCTGGCCGCGATGAAAGAAATGCTCGAAATGGCCGAAGCGCACATGGCTTGGCGCCAGCCGGGTCAGCACCGCGCCCGGCTCGCGCGTCTCGCGCATCACCGTTTCGCCGGTCGCCACAATCGCCAGCGCCCGGCTGGTGGGAATGCCGAGCGCGGCCACCGCCTCGCTGCAAAGATATTCACGGATGGTGGAACGCATCACCGCGCGGCCGTCGCCGAACCGCGAGTAAGGCGTTTTGCCGGCGCCTTTGAGCTGGATGTCCCACAATTCGCCCTTGCGATTGCGCACCTGGCCGATCAGCAGCGCCCGGCCGTCGCCCAACTGTCCGGCCCAGACCCCGAATTGATGGCCGGAATAGACCATCGCCAGGGGCGAAAAGCCTTCCAGCGGGCGGTGACCCGCCATCACTTCGGCAAAATGGGGATCGCGGAAAACGGCGGGATCCAGGTCCAAAAGCGCGGCCGCCGATTCATTGGCGTGAATAAGGCGCGGCGCCTGGCCCACCTTTTCCGCCGGCATCTTGGTGTAGAACGCTTCCGGCAGCTGCGCGTAGTGATTTTCGAGGCTAAGGCCGAAATCCGACATTGTTACCGGGGAACGCGCGTTTCAGCGCCATGATACAGTTTTCCAATTCGCCCAGAAACCGCGAACGGTCTTGTTTGCCGAAACCGGCATGATGGGTCTGTCCGCCGGGCGTAAGCTCCCGCAGATGCCGGCTCAGTTCCCGCATTCCCAGCGCCATGCCGATGCTGTCTGGCGTGAAAGGTCTGCCATTGGGGGCAAGTCCGCGCGCGCCCTTGGCCAGGCAGCGCGCCGCCAGGGGGATATCGGCGGTAATACAGATGTCGCCCGCCGCGATCTGCTCGACAATCCAGTTGTCTGCAGCGTCCGCGCCATCCGCCACGGTGACATGGCGCAGGAGCGGATTGGTCGACGGGCGCAAGCCTCCATTGCTGACGATGGTGACGGCCAGGCCATGGCGAGAGGCTACCTTTTCGACCTCCGCCTTAACTGGACAGGCGTCACCATCAACAAAGATTTGGAACAACCGCCCCTCCCCTGCCGCTCGCTTTGGCTCGCGGCGTTCGGCGCTCAAATCGGTCCACTGGACCGATTTGCCCGGCTCCGCCGGTCGCGCCTCACACCTCTGCCTTTACGGGGCATGCGTCGCCATCGACAAATATTTGAATGGGCTTGCCGGCTATCAAGCCGCGCTTTCCCTTTTCTTGTCCTTACCGCGCCGCCAATGAGGCCGCGAACCATTGCGTTTCTTGGGCGCGTGCGGATTGTGCACTTCCGCGCCGTCGCGGTGGTGAGCGCCATGACCATGGCCGCCAGGCTTGGAGTGTCCGCCGCCCTTGTGACCATGCGGTTTGCCCTGGCCCCGGTGATTGTGGGAGTGCCCATGCGGCCGGCGCGGTTCTTCCATCTGGCGGCGCTGCTCTTCCGTCAATTCCGGCAGTTCGTGGGCGACCAGTTCGATCTTCATGCGGATCAGCCGCTCGATGTCGCGCAGGTAACCTTTTTCCGATCCATCGCAGAAGCTGATGGCGATGCCTTCCCCGCCGGCCCGCGCGGTGCGGCCGATGCGGTGGACATAGGATTCCGGCTCGTTGGGCAGCTCGAAATTCACCACATGGGAAATGTCGTCAATGTCGATGCCGCGGGCGGCGATGTCGGTCGCCACCAAAACCCGCGCCTTGCCCGAACGGAACATCTCCAGCGCCCGCTGCCGGGCGTTCTGCGACTTGTTGCCGTGAATGGCTTCCGCCACCTCTCCGCAGCGCGACAGATACTCGGCGACCTTGTTGGCGCCATGCTTGGTGCGGGTGAAGACGATCACCCGGTTCATCGCCAGATCCTTGAGCAATGCGCCCAGCAATTGGCGTTTCTGCGGCGCGGGCACGTAATAGAGCTTCTGGGTGATGCGGTCGGCGGTTTTGCCCTGGGGCGCGATCTCGATTCGCTCGGGCGTGCGCAGCATGTCGTGGGTCAGCTTGACGATGTCGTCCGGCATGGTGGCGGAGAACAGCATCGACTGGCGCTGGCGCGGCAACAGCGCCACCAGCTTGCGGACGTCACGGATGAAGCCCATGTCCAGCATGCGGTCGGCTTCGTCGACGATGAAGGTGTTCACGGCGCTGAGGTTGATATGCCGCTGCTGCACCAGATCCAGCAGGCGGCCCGGCGTCGACACCAGGATGTCCACGCCCTTGGACATGTTGCGGACCTGGGTGTTCTGGTTCACGCCGCCCAGGATCACGGTCATTTTCAGGTTCAGGTAGCGGCCATAGGTACGCAGGCTCTGTTCGATCTGCACCGCCAGCTCGCGGGTGGGCGCCAGGATCAGGGCCTTGGCCTGCTTGGGCTGGGGCGGGACATGGCCGGTCGATAGTTTCTGCAACAGGGGCAGGCCAAAAGCGGCCGTCTTGCCGGTGCCGGTCTGGGCAATGCCCAACAGGTCGCGGCCCGCCAGCAGCGCTGGCACCGCCTTGGCCTGGATAGGGGTGGGATGGATGTAATTCTCCGCCGCAAGCGCGCGCAGGATTGGCTCGGCGATGCCGAGCGATTCAAAAGTCACGTCAGTCACAAAAGTCCTTAAAAACCGTGGGAACGCGCCAAAGGGCACGGATTTACGGCTGGTTGCCGTCTTCCACGCACACTGGAGGGAACGGAGGTCAAAACTCAGGTCCGGCGGTGGCGGCACCCTCCCTTGAAAGCGGAGGCGCCTAGTGCGGTCGCAGCGGACCGGGGGTGTATCCGCTTATCCGCCCGGTAAGTCAAGCAAATGCTGCGACGCAGCATGTAAAGATACTGACATTTCTGAGACTAACCCCGTTGCGGGTTACGGGTTTCTGTAGTCATCATGTCGCAGTTGCCCCTGCGGGGCCGGGACGCGGGGCGGCTTGGGGTGTCCAGCCGGCATGGGGCGGTTCGTCGGTTCAAATGGCATACGGCAATGAAAAGGCTATTTCGCAGGCCTCTGCGAAAGGCAAAGTGAAGTGGTTCAACGCCACCAAGGGGTACGGGTTCATCACTCTCGACAATGGCGGAGACGCCTTTTGTCACGCCAGCGCCTTGCAGGCGACGGGGCACAGCGATGTGCAGCCGGGCACGACTATTGTCTGCGATCTCGCGGATAGTGCGCGCGGCCTGCAGGTTGTTAGCGTGCACAGTGTCGATACTTCCACCGCGGAAGCGCCTTCCCGGGGTCCGCGCCGCGATTTTGGCGGTGGCGGCGACCGCTTTGGCGGCGGCGGCTATCACCACCGCGACAACGGCCCTTCGGGACCGATGGTCGAGGGCAAGATCAAGTTCTTCAACGACCAGAAGGGCTTCGGTTTTGTGATGCCAGACAATGGCAGCGGCGACATCTATCTGCATGCCAGCGCGCTGAGGCGCTCCGGGGTGCAGGCGGTGGAGCCCGACCAGCGCATCCGCTACTCCACGCGCCAAGGCAATAAGGGCGTGGAAGTCGACCGGGTCGAGATCCTCTAGGCGCGCCTGACGGCACCGCTCCTGGCCAGGAACAGAAATCCTGCGCGCCCGTTCAGCCGCGCCATCCGGCTATGCGCTGGCTGCACTGCCCTCCGGCGGCGGTCATGTTAGGGTGCGGCATGCTTGAGCTTCGCCCCAATTGCGAGTGCTGCGACAAGGACCTGCCGCCCGGCGCGGCGGACGCGATGATCTGCACCTATGAATGCACCTTCTGCCGCGACTGTGTCGAGACAAGGCTGCATGGAGTCTGTCCCAATTGCGGCGGCAATCTGGTGCCCCGGCCGATCCGCCCGGCCGCCAAGCTGATCAAGGATCCGCCGTCCAACAAGCGGATATTTAAACCCGACTGCGCCAAGAACAACGCCGCCTAGACCTGCGCCGCCTTGGCCACGCCCGGCGCGACGTCGGGATCGTTTTCCACTTCTTTCAGCTTCTCGCGCGCCGCGGCGGCTTCACGCTGCTTATTCCACATCGCGGCATAGTGGCCGTTCTCAGCCAGCAGTTGGGAATGCCGGCCGCGCTCGATGATCTGGCCATGGTCCAGCACCAGAATTTCATCCGCGTCCACCACGGTGGAGAGCCGGTGCGCGATCACCAGAGACGTGCGGTTGCGCGACACTTCATTCAGAGCGCTTTGGATTTCCCGTTCGGTGCCGGTATCCAGCGCGCTGGTGGCCTCGTCCAGCAAAAGGATGGGCGGATTTTTCAGGATGGTGCGGGCGATGGCGACGCGCTGCTTCTCCCCGCCCGATAATTTAAGGCCGCGTTCGCCCACCATGGCGTCATAGCCCATCGGCAGCTCGACGATGAACTTGTCGATCTGGGCCAGCCGCGCCGCCTCCTTGATATCGGCCTCATTGGCGCCGATGCGGCCATAGGCGATGTTGTATTTCACCGTGTCGTTGAACAGCACGGTGTCCTGCGGCACGATGCCGATGACGCTGCGCAAGCTTTCCTGGGTCACATCCCGGATGTCCTGGCCGTCAATACTCACCCGTCCGCTCTTGATGTCATAGAAGCGGTACAGGATGCGGCTGATGGTGGATTTGCCGGCGCCCGACGGCCCCACAATCGCCACCGTCTTGCCGGCCGGCACGGTGAAGCTGATGCCCTTGAGCACAATGCGTTCGGGATCATAGGCGAACACCACGTCCTCGAACCGGATCTCCCCGCCTTTGACCACCAGCGGCTTGGCGTCCGGCTTGTCCTGAACTTCCCGGGGCTGGTTGAGCAGGCGGAACATGGCTTCCATGTCCACCAGCCCTTGGGTGATCTCGCGATAGACCGTGCCCAACAGGTTCAGCGGCTGATAGAGCTGGATCACGATCAGATTGGCGGCGACGAATTGGCCCAGCCTGACCTCGCCGGACTTGACCATCAGCGCCGCCAGCGCCAGCACGATCCCCTGGCCGATGGCGATGATCGCGGCCTGGCCGGTGTTGAGGATGGACAGCGAGGTCTGCGACTGAATCGAGGCGTTGGAATATTTCTCCATCGAGACATCGTAACGACGCGTCTCATGCTTTTCGTTGTTGAAATATTTGACCGTCTCGAAATTCAGCAGGCTGTCCACCGCCTTGGTATTGGCGTCGGTGTCGGACTGGTTCATCTCGCGGCGGAAGGCGACGCGCCAGCGGGTGACGGCGACCGTGAACCAGCTATAGGCCGCCACCATGAGGATGGCCGTCAGCGCCACCCAGATATTGAAGGTGTAGAGCAACAACCCGGCATAGATCAGCACCTGGAAGATGATCGGGAACACCGAAAACAAGGCGAAGGACAGGATGTTGTCGATGCCGCGGGTGCCGCGCTCGATAATGCGCGACAACCCGCCGGTCTTGCGCTCCAGATGGAAGCGCATCGACAGGGTGTGGACATGGGCGAATGTCTCCACCGCCACTTCGCGCATGGCATGGTACTGCACCTTGGCGAAGACGCCGTCGCGCAACTGGGCGAAGGCCTGCATCAGAACGCGCGACAGCGCATAGGCCGCCACCAGGGCGATCACCACCCACATCGCCGCGTTTTGCGGCGTGGTGCCGAAGGCATCGACCGCCGCGCCCAGAAACTGCTGCGACACGGTGGTGGCGATGATGCCCAGCATCAGGAACAGGATGGAAAACACCACCCGCGCCCGCAGATCAGGGCGTCCCTTCGGCCAGAGATAGGGCATCAGCCGCCACAAGGGCCGGAAAGACGGCGCGCCGCTGCCCTCTTCGACGGGATGGGCCATAGGTTACTGTCCCATGTTCCCGGCGCCGAAAGTGAAAAATCCCGCCGCCAGCGCAACCAGGGCAACGGCTGCCAAAATCCACAACCAGCGCGGCATTAATTCTCCATGGCGAAAAACGGCGAACCCGTCTACTGAGATAGTCGTTTAGGAAGATGCAGGCCTTCGCGCAACCCTGTTGGTGACATGGACAAATCCGATCCCGGCAAAAGCGTCAAGATGAACGCGGCGGCGGTCTGCGTTTTCTGCGGTTCCTCCTTCGGCAACGACCCTGCCTATCGCGAGGCGGCGCGGGCGATCGGCTCCGGCATCGCCAAAATGGGCTATTCCCTGGTGTTCGGCGGCGGCGGGCTGGGGCTGATGGGCGAAGTGGCGCGCGCCGCCCTGGAGGGCGGCAGTGAAATCCAGGGCATCATGCCCGGCTTCCTGCAGGCGCTGGAGCCGGAAGTCTCGCCGCAGGAAAAGCTGATCGTCACGCCCCATCTGCAGGAGCGCAAGACGCTGATGCTGCAGATGTCGGACGCCTTCCTTGTCCTGCCCGGCGGGTTGGGAACCTTTGACGAATTTTTCGAGGTGGCGACGGAAGCCCAGCTTGGCGTGCATGCCAAGCCCATCATCGTGGTCAATGTAAACGGCTATTACGACGCCTTGGATACCATGCTGCACAAGACCATCGCGGCCGGCTTCGCCAGGGAGACCATCCTCAAGCTTTACTATTTGTCCGATGGCGCGGAAGCGGCGCTGGAGATCCTGGAAGGCGCGCTGAACGCGCCCGCACGTTCCTAGATTCGGGCCTGGTCGCGATAAAGCTTGTAGATAATCGAATCCGTCAGCGCCTCGAAGGAGGCGTCCACGATATTCTCCGACACCCCCACCGTGGACCAGCGATTGCCCTTGCCGTCGGCGGATTCCACCGTCACCCGCGTCACCGCTTCGGTGCCGGTGGTCAGGATACGCACCTTATAGTCCACCAGTCTCAAGTCGGCCAGGAAAGGCGAATATTTGCCCAGGTCCTTGCGCAGCGCCGCATCCAGCGCATTGACCGGACCATTGCCGGTACCGGTGCTGGTGATCCGTTCGCCCGCCACCACCAGTTCCACCGCCGCCTTGGAGGCGGAGACCAGCTGGTCCTCGTCGTCACGCACGCTTTGCACCGTGACACTGAATTGTTCCACGGTGAAATAGCGCGGCAGCTTCTTTTGCTGGCGCAGGGCCAGAAGCTCGAAGGAGGCTTGCGCATCGTCATAGCTATAGCCTTCGAATTCGCGATGCTTGACGTCTTGCAGCAGGCGCCCCAGGTCGGGCGTGCCGCCTTCCATCGCCCCTTCGATCGTCAGATTGACCGCAACATTGGCCCGGCCTGATTGCGACGACACCGGCATGGTGCGCTTGTTGCCCACCGCTTCGGGGCGCACATGCTCATAGGTCTCGGGGTTCTTGGCCACCGCCGAGACGTGCAACCCGCCTTTATGGGTAAAAGCCGACGTCCCGACATAGGGCGCGTAGCGGTTGGGCGCGCGATTGAGGATTTCATCCAGCAGCCGCGAGACATGGGTGATCTGTTTGAGATTGTCGTGCGAGATGCCGGTTTCGAAGCGGGAGGCGAACGGCTCCTTCAGCAGCAGATTGGGCAACAAAGAACAGAGATTGGCGTTGCCGCAGCGTTCCCCCAACCCGTTGAGCGTGCCTTGCACCTGGCGCGCGCCGGCGCGAATGGCGGCCAGGCTTACCGCCACGGCCTGTTCGGTGTCGTTATGGGCATGGATGCCCAGCGGCGCATCGGGCAATTTCGCCTTGACGGCGCTGACAATGGCATAGGCCTCTTCCGGCATGGTGCCGCCATTGGTGTCGCACAACACCAGCCATTGGGCGCCGCCGTCACGGGCAGCCTCGAGGCAGGACAGGGCGTAGCCGGGATCGGCCTTGTAGCCGTCAAAGAAATGCTCGGCATCGAATAGTGCTTCGCGTTTCCTGGCGGCGATGGCTTCCATGGAACGGGCGATATTGTCGAGATTTTCTTCCAGGGAAATCTCCAGCGCCACCTTCACCTGAAAGGCGCTGGTTTTGCCCACCAGGCAGACGGCGTCGGCGCGCGCATCCAGCACCGGCGCCAGCGACGGATCATTGGCGGCGCTGCGCCCTGCCCGCTTGGTCATGCCGAAGGCGGTAAAGCGGGCATGCTGCAGGGCCGGGCGCTCGGCAAAAAAAGCTGAGTCGGTAGGATTGGCGCCCGGCCAGCCGCCTTCGATGTAATCGATCCCCAGCCTGTCCAGCGCCAGCGCGATCTGGCGCTTGTCCTCGACGGAAAAGTCAACGCCCTGAGTCTGCGCGCCATCGCGCAAGGTAGTGTCGAAGATGAAGAGGCGTTCTCTGTTGCCTGAAGAGGGGGTCATCTTTTGACTTCCCACGTTGTGCCGCCGGGCCCGTCTTTCAGCACAATGCCCTTGGCCAGCAAATCGTCACGGATGCGATCGGATTCCTTGAAGTCCTTGTTCTTGCGCGCTTCATTGCGGGCGGCGATGGCGGCGGCGATGGCGGTGGCATCCACCTGGGTCTTGGCGGCGATTTTCAATTGCACATTGGAGAAACCCAGGAATCCCAACCCGCCCGCCAGCGCCAGCGCTTCGGCCTGATGCAGGCTGGCGATGGCCGCGGGCGTGTTCAGATCATCCGACAGCGCCTCGAAGAAGGCGGCATCGGGAGCGGGGTCCGCCAGCGGCTCGGTCACTTCATACCAGCGCTCCAGCATCTTCCAGCTTTCCCTCAAGCCCGCCAGGGTGAAGTCAATCGGCTGGCGGTAGTGCGTGCGCAGCATGTTGAAGCGCAGCACCTCGCCCGGCCAGTCGGCCAACAGATCGCGGATGGTGAAGAAGTTGCCTGCGCTTTTGGCCATCTTCTCGCCTTCCACCTGCAGGAAGCCGTTATGCATCCACACGCTGGCCAGCGGATGGCCGTGATGGGCGCCTTCGCTTTGGGCGATCTCGTTCTCGTGATGGGGAAATTGCAGGTCGATGCCGCCGCCGTGAATATCGAAACTTTCGCCCAGATAACGCCCCGCCATCGCCGAGCATTCGATATGCCAGCCGGGGCGTCCGCGCCCCCAGGGCGAATTCCAGCCCGGCAAACTCGCATCAGACGGCTTCCACAGCACAAAATCCATGGTGTTCTTTTTGTAAGGCGCCACTTCCACCCGCGCCCCCGCGATCATTTCATCCAGCGAGCGGCGCGACAGCTTGCCGTAATCGGGCTTGGACGACACATCGAACAGCACATGACCATCCGCGGCATAAGCGTGACCGGACTCGATCAGCTGACCGATCATGGCGGTCATCTCATCGATATGCTCGGTGGCGCGGGGCGTGACGCTGGGCGCGATATTGCCCAGAGCCGCCACATCCTCTTCATAGATTTTCGCCGTTTCCTCGGTCAGCGCCCGGATGGAAATGCCGCGCTCGGCGGCGCGGGCATTGATCTTGTCGTCCACGTCGGTGATGTTGCGGACATAAGTGACATGGGCGTCGCCATAGATGTGGCGCAGCAGCCTGAACAGTATGTCGAACACGATGACGGGCCGGGCATTGCCGATATGGGCAAAGTCGTAAACCGTGGGGCCGCAGACATACATCCGCACATTCTTGGCATCGAGCGGCGTGAAGACATCCTTGGTCTTGGTCAGGGTATTGAACAGGCGCAGAGTCATGGCGGATCCGGTAAGGCGGGCGGAAACTAGCAAATTTTGGGCGAGCAGAAGGTTTTTTGCAGCGCTAGCTGCAAATCGAAATCCGGATAATGAGGCGAACAGCCTTCACGCGGTTTGTCCTTCCAAGCGCGCCTTGACCTTGTCGCGCCCGATCAGGGGTAACAGTTTTTTGAGTTCGGGTCCATGCTCCAGGCCGGTTAACGCCAGCCTGAGGGGGTGAAACAGCCCCCGGCCCTTGGCCCCGGTCTCGGCGGAAACGGCTTTGGTCCAGGTCCCCCAGGTCTCCAGATCCCAAGGCTCCGGCGGCAGGAGCGCCGCGGCTTTGGCGGCCAGGCCGGCATCTTCAATCACCGGTGTCACCGGACCGGTGATCAGCCGGGCCATTTCGGCGGCATCGCCAAGCTTGGTCAGGTTGGGTTTGATCGCATCCCAAAAGCCCTCGCCCGATATCGCGGCCGGCAGCCGCCCCTCAACCATGCCGTAAGGCATGACATGCAGCAGCTTGGCGTTCAGCGCCGTCAACTCTTCCGGCACGAAATGCGCAGGCGCCCGGCCGATCTTGGCGAAATCGAATTCCTGCGCCAGCTCGCCCAAAGTCAGGCGCGGCTCGACGGGATCGCTGGTGCCGATCTTGGCGAGATAAGAGGCGACGGCAAGCGGCTCCAAGCCATCCGTGCGCAACTGTTCCAGCGACAGCGAACCCAGCCGTTTGGACAAGGCCTCGCCGCTGGCGCCCACCAGCAGCGGGAAGTGCGCGAATTTCGGCACCGGCCCGCCCAGGGCTTCGAAGATTTCGATCTGTGCCGCGGTGTTGGTGACATGGTCTTCGCCGCGCACCACATGGCTGACGGCCATGTCGATATCGTCGGCCACCGACGGCAGAGTGTAGAGGAAGGCGCCGTCGGCCCGCACCAGCACCGGATCGGACATGGTGGCGGTGTCGATCTCGACAGGTCCGCGCACCAGATCCGTCCAGCTTACTTTTTTGCGCGAGAGCAGAAAGCGCCAATGCGGCTCGCGGCCTTCGGCTTCCCATTTCGCCTTGTTGGCGGGATCGCGCGAAGCCCGATTGTAAATCGGCGGCAGTTTGCGCGCCGCAAGCAGCGAACGCTGGCGTTCCAGTTCGGCTTCCGTCTCATAACAGGGATAAATGCGTCCCGCCGCCTGGAGCCTGTGGAAAGCCGTGCTGTAGAGTTTGAGCCGGTTGATCTGGCGGTCGGTAAAGTCATGGCGCAGCCCCAGCCAGTCCAGGTCGCGATAGATCGCTTCTTCGAACGCTTTGGTGGAACGCGCCGCATCAGTGTCGTCAATGCGCAGCAGAAAGCGCCCGCCCATCTTCTTGGCGAACAGCCAGTTGAGCAAGGCGGTGCGGGCATTGCCGACATGCAGCAGCCCGGTGGGCGACGGCGCAAAGCGAACGGTGACAGACATCAGCGGGCGTCCCGGAAAGCATTGGTGATGGGATAGCGCCGGTCGCGGCCGAAATTGCGGCTGCTGATCTTGACCCCCGGCGGCGCCTGGCGGCGTTTGTATTCCGAGACATAGAGCAGATGCTCCACCCGCTTCACCGTGGCGGGGTCATAGCCGCGCGCCACCGTGTCCTCGAAGCTGCATTCGCGTTCCACCAGGCATTCCAGAATCCCGTCCAGCACGTCATAGGGCGGCAGGGAATCCTGGTCGGTCTGGTTGGCGCGCAGCTCGGCGGTGGGCGGCTTTTCGATGATGCGTTCGGGAATCACGCGGCCCCGCGGTCCCAGCGCGCCGGCGGGAGAATTGGCGTTGCGCCAATGGCTCAGCCGGAACACTTCCGTCTTGTAGATGTCCTTCAGCACATTATAGCCGCCGCACATGTCGCCATAGAGCGTGGCATAACCCACGCTCATCTCGCTCTTGTTGCCGGTGGTCAGCACCATCGGCCCGAACTTGTTGGAAATCGCCATCAGGATCACGCCGCGCAGGCGGGACTGGATATTCTCTTCCGTGGTATCGGCCTGGGTGCCCGCGAAAGCAGGCGACAGGCTTTCCCCCATCGCCTTCACCGCGCGTTCAATCTCGATGGTTTCATATTGCACGCCCAAGGCCTGCGCACAGGCATCGGCGTCCTCCAGGCTGTCGCGGCTGGTATAGCGCGACGGCAGCATCACACAGCGCACGCGCTCCGCCCCCAGCGCATCCACCGCCACCGCCGCCGACAAGGCGGAATCGATGCCGCCGGAAAGCCCCAGCACCACGCCGGGGAAGCGGTTCTTGTTCACATAGTCGCGCAAGGCCAGCATCATGGCGTGATAGACCTGAGACGAGCGGTCCTCGGCCAGGAATGTGTCACCCGGGGCGCAAATCCATTTGCCATCCGCGCTTGGCCGCCATTCGGTGATGGTGACCCGCTCCTCCCAGCCCGGCAGCGCAACGGCAATTGCGCCGTCAGGGTTCAGCACAAAAGAGGCGCCGTCATAGACCACCTCGTCCTGGCCGCCCAACTGGTTGAGATAGATCAGCGGCAAGCCGCTTTCACGAACCCGGCTGCGCGCCAGTTCCAGCCGCACATCTTCCTTGCCCGCCTCGAACGGCGAGCCATTGGGCACGCAGAGAATCTCCGCGCCGCTATCGGCCAAACAGGCGGTCACTTCCTGCTTCCAGATGTCTTCGCAGATGGGAACACCCAACTGAACCCCGCGCACCGTCAGAGGCCACGGCGCCGGTCCCGGCGCAAACACGCGCTTCTCATCGAACACGCCGTAGTTCGGCAGATCAACCTTGAAGCTTTTGCCGGCGATCCTGCCGCCCTCCAAGAGCAGCATGGCATTGTAGAGCTTGCCCTCCTCCACCCAGGGCGCGCCCATCAGGACGGCCGGGCCGCCGTCAGAAGTGTCGCGCGCCAGTTCTTCCACCGCGGCGCGGGCGTCTTCCTGCAAGGCCGGCTTGAGCACCAGGTCCTCCGGCGAATAGCCGACAATGAACAATTCGGAGAACAGGATCACCTCGGCGCCGGCCGCCTGTTTGCGCGCGGCGCGCGCCCGCGCCAGATTGCCGGCGATGTCGCCCATCACCGGGTTCAACTGGGCCAAGGCGATACGGAAATGGTCTGGAAGACGGTCTGGCATGACCGGTTTCTAACAGGCTGGCAGGGATATAGGTACTAGCGGCGGCCGGCTGCGACCCGGGCTTGCGCCGCCGGCATGGGCACGGCCACACCGGACGCTTCTTCGATCCACAGCGCGGTTTCCAGCGCCTGGGCCGCCTGCTCCGGTGTCACCAGCGCGTCCATCCCGGACTTGGCGGCGGCAATGAACCCCGCCACGGACTCACCCAGGGGATCGCCCAATTCCAGCGCCCCCAGGGGACGCGGCGTGGTGTTCTTGACCATGCGGGAGAGGAAATCGATTTCCACCACGCCATCGGCATAGACGGCGCGCAGTCCGCGCTTGCGCTCGGTGGCGACGCGGCTGGTCTCCAGCTTGGCGATGGTGCCGTTGACGAAGCGCAGCAGGGCGAACACTTCATCGGCATGCGGGCCGTATTCGATCAGACCTTCGGCGCGCACATCCGCCACCGCGCCGGGCACCAGACTATGCACCAGATCCAGGTCATGGATCATCAGGTCCAGCACCACCGAAACGTCATCGCCGCGGCCGGTCCAGGGCCCCTGGCGCCAGCAGGAAATTTCCAGCGGCGGCTCCTTGAGGTCCAGCAGGCCGGTGCGGGCAAAGACAAAACGTTCCTGATGGCCGACGGAAAGGACGCGCTCGGCCTGGCGCGACAATTCCACCAGCTCCTGGGCTTCCTCCAGGGTGGTGGCGATGGGCTTTTCCACCAGCACATGGGCGCCGGCATTGAGGAAGGCGCGCACCATCTCGGCATGGGTGACGGCGGGCGAGCAGATGCTGACCAGATCGACCTTGCCCAGCAATTCGCGCCAATCGGCGACGGCGCGGCAGCCGTGATGCGCCTTGGCCTTGACGCGCATTTCGGCGTTGGGATCGGCGATGGCGAAAAGCTCCACCTCGCCGCCATTTTGCGCCAGGGCCTTGTATTTGGTGGCATGATGATGGCCGAAGACGCCAGCGCCGATCACGGCAGCTTTCAGCGGTCCATCTTCCGGCACGCGGCGGCGTAGAAACAAGGTCTGGGGGTCCCCAACGAAACGAGGTGTCTATAAGGGACCGCGGCACGATGAGTCGCCAGCAAAGAAATGTTGCGGCTTGTTACCATATAAGTTTCTGAAAATATTAGCTATTTTTCGGGTGCTGACGCCATCAACGAGGCCAGTGCCGCCACGATCAGATAGGCCAGCATCAGGGGCGCCAGCCCGATCAACAGCGCTCCGGTGACGTTGGCAAAGGCGCTGCAATGCAGCCAGGGATAGGCGGAGCCCACGAACAGGAACTGGATTCCCACCACCGCCGCGATCCCGAACAGGAAGGCGCGCAAGGTCGGGCCCAGGATCTGGGGGCGGTCGCCGGCTTCCAGGCGGATCAGCCCAGCCTGGAGTTTCAGGCGCGAGGCGGCGCTGGCCAGATAGATGATGGCCAACAGCCAGGCAAACGCGGCGGAAAAAATCCTGCCCCCATCCATGGTGCAGCTGTCCAGCGCCGCCACCAACGCCCGCTGGCCCGGCACCACAAAATAAATCGCCCGCTGAAGCGCCATCATGGCGTCGCGCTCCATATTGCCGGGCGCGACCAAGGCCTGGTTGAGAAAACTCAGCATCACAAAGATGAAAAAGACCGCCTCATTGAACCCCGGTATCAGGTGATGCGGCTTGAAGCGCTGCAGCCAGGGCGCGTGGGTGTAATGGCTGGCGGAAACGCCGAAGCCGCCCACGAATAACAGGCCCATGGCGATGAACAGAAGCGCGCAGATGCCGATGCCGGGAAGCGCCGCGTCCAGGGGCTGGCCTTGCAGCAGCGCCAGCCGCACCGCATGGGCCGCGGCGTAGAGACAGAAGATGATCCAGCCCTTGGCGAGAAGCCTTGCGATACCCATTAGATATCTCTACTCAACTGATCAACCGGCCGCTCGCTTAAGCTCGCGGCGTTGGCTTAGCTTTTCTTAGCGAACATGGAGAGCTTAGAAAAGCTTGCCCTATGCGAGCGTAGCGAGCATGCGTCGCGCCTGACGGCAAACCGCTCCTCACCCTTGCGCGCCGCTCCTGAACCCCGATTGCTTGATCCGCTCGTCGCGGATGCCTTCCGCGATCAGAAAAGCCAGCTCCAGTGCCTGACTGGCGTTGAGGCGCGGATCGCAGGCCGTCTGATAGCGGTCCTGCAAATCGATTTCCTTCAAGCCCTGCGCCCCGCCCAGACATTCGGTGACGTTCTGGCCGGTCATTTCGAAATGCACGCCGCCCGCATGGGTGCCTTCGGCGCGGTGAATGGCGAAGAAGCTGCGCACTTCTTCCAGCACCCGCTCGACCGGGCGGGTCTTGTAGCCCGATTGGAGCTTGATGGTGTTGCCATGCATGGGATCGGAGGACCACACCACCTTGAAGCCCTCGCGCTTCACGGCGCGGATCAGGGAGGGGAGTTTGTCCGCGATCTTGTCGGCGCCGAAGCGGGCGATCAGGGTCAGCCGGCCGGGAATATTCGCCGGATTGAGCGTCGCGATCAGGCGCAGCAAATCCTCCGGATCCAGCGAAGGCCCGCATTTCAGGCCGATGGGATTCTTGATGCCGCGCATGAATTCAATATGGGCGCCCTCGGGCTGGCGGGTGCGGTCGCCGATCCACAGCATGTGGGCGCTGGTGTCGTACCAGTCGCCGCTGGTGGAATCGACGCGGGTCATCGCCTGCTCATAGGGCAACAGCAACGCCTCATGCGAAGTGTAGAACTCGGTGCCCCGCAATTGCGGCACCGAATCCGACGTGATGCCGCAGGCCGCCATGAAATCGAGCGTTTCGGAAATACGCTGCGCCAGACCCTTATATTGTTCGCCGGCCGGCGAGTCCGCGATGAAGCCCAACATCCAACGGTGGACATTGTGCAGGTCGGCATAGCCGCCCTGGGCGAAGGCGCGCAAAAGATTCAGCGTCGCCGCCGACTGGGCGATGCCCTGCAGCAGCCGCTGCGGATCGGGGATGCGCGCCTCCGGCGTGAACTCGCCGCCATTGATATTGTCGCCGCGATAGGAGGGAAGCGTGACATCGCCGCGCTTTTCGAAATCGTCGGAGCGGGGCTTGGCGAATTGGCCGGCAATGCGGCCCACTTTGATCACCGGCACGCCGGCGGCAAAGGTCAACACCACCGCCATCTGCAGCAGCACCCGGAAGGTGTCGCGGATATTGTCGGGATGAAATTCGGCGAAGCTTTCGGCGCAGTCGCCCCCTTGCAGCAGGAAAGCCTTGCCTTCCGCCACCTGCGCCAGGCCGGCCTGAAGGTTGCGCGCCTCGCCGGCGAACACCAGCGGCGGATGGGTCTTGAGTTGCGCCAGGACGCGCTCCAGCGCCGCCTTGTCCGGATAATCCGGCATCTGGCGCGCGGGCTTGTCCTGCCAACTTTGCGGGGTCCAGTTCTGGGCCACGCTGAAACTCCTATAAAAACAGGGCCGTGGATATAGGCGATCAGGACCCAGTTTACCAGACACGGGCGCGGCCGGGGGGAACGGACTGACCTGGCGTCAGATAATTGCGTTTGGACGCCGGATTTTGGCGGTTAGATTGGGCCCGGCATCGGGCTTGAGGGGAATTCATGCGGCAAATCGCGTGGTTAACGCTGTGCGGACTTCTGGCCACCTGGAGCAACGCCCAAGCGGCGGATTGCCCGCTGAAAATGCTGGGCACCGTGGACATAAAGGTCCTGCCCAACGAACTGCAGGTGCCGGTGACGTTTGGCGATGCGCAGAAGAATTTCATTTTCGACATCGGCTCACCGTTCAATCTCGTCACCCAGGAAACCGCCCGGCAAGCAGGTTTTCACATCCAGTCAATGGATCCCAACATCACAATCCACTCCTTTGGCCAGAAAGTGGAACGCCTGGGTTACTCCCCCAAATTCCGGCTGGGGTCCCTGCCCGGCGACGATGTCGAATTCGCCGTTCTCCCGGGCGAGATGCCGGAAAATGATGTCGCGGGCCTGCTGGGAATCCGCTTGTTCGAGCGGCTCGATTTCGAACTGGATATTTCCCGGGCCAAACTGAACATCTTTTCACCGGACCACTGTCCTGAGCAGGTGGTCTACTGGACCAAGACGGGGTTTGCGGAACTGCCTTTCCGCCGGGATGGGGCCTTGCTCAGCACCGAAATGCTGCTGGACGGAAAACCCATCCGCGCCACACTCAGCACGCGTCAAGGCAGCGTCATCGGCATGAATGTGGTGCGCCAATTGTTCGGGCTGGATGGGAATTCGCCCGGGATGGTCCCCGCCGGAACCGCGCCCAATGGCCGGAAATATTACCATTATCCCTTCAAGGGCCTCACGGTCGACGCCTTGACGATAAACCATCCCGACATCCTGATAGAGGACGAGGACCCCGCCATCTGCAACAACAAGCCACGGCTGGAGGATGAGGATGCCCCGAAGGGCCATGTGGTGGACAAGCCCATGAACTATGTCACTTGCTACAGCGTCGATATGGATGTCGGACTGTCCGTGCTGCGTAAGTTGCACGTGTATTTTTCGTCACGCGAAAAGATCATGTATGTGACACCCGCCGGCGCCCAATGAGGCCGCCAGAGCGCCCGCGCAGGAAATGACAAAAAGTCAGTGTGTTCGGCGCTTCGCCGCTTTTCCTATTCGCCCCTTGCCGCCGGACATATATATGCTACAGTCCGTAGCATTACGAGAGGCGCATATGGCCGAAGACCTGCCGGACCTGGGCGAGTTGGAACATGACGTGATGCAGATCGTCTGGTCGCATGGCCCCGTCACCGCGGAGACTGTGCGCGAGCGCCTCACCAGGCCGCTGAAGGAATCCACTGTGCGCACCGTGCTGCGCCGGCTGGAAGACAAAGGCTATGTCACCCATACCGTCGAGGGACGCACCTTTCACTTCGCGGCCGCCGAGCAGCGCGGCGCGGTGGCGGCCAAGGCGGTGCAGCGCATCGTCAACTGGTTCTGCAACGGTTCGCTGGAAGAAGTGCTGGTCGGCATGGTCGACAATGCCGCGCTGGATCCCAAGCAGCTTCAGGCGTTGTCCGACAAGATCGCCAAAGCCAAAGCGAGAAAGAAATGACCGCATCCCTCAGCCTGCTGCTGGATGCCGCCCTGCGAGCCTCCGTGCTGGGACTGGCGGTGGCGCTGCTGTTGAAACTGGCGCGGCTGCACGATGCCCGGGCCGAAATTCCAATCTGGACCGCGGTATTGCTGGCGGCGATGGCGATGCCGCTGCTGTGTACCGCGTTGCCGTCCCGGCTGGCGGTGCCGCTGCCGCATATCGCCCTGGGCCATGCCGCGGCTGCATCAAACCCGGCGGCGCTATCTGGTCCCATTCTTGTGCTGCAGGGCCAGGGCAGCGGCATGGCATTGATCCCCGCCGCTGCCGCGTCTTCTTCGGCGTGGGATTGGCTGTTGCATCATGGCCTTGAGCTCGCCGGACCGATTTACGGTCTTGTCCTGTCGATTCAACTGATGCGGCTCGCCGTCGGGCTTCTCCTGACCATGCGGCTGTACCGCGCCGCCATGCCGATTGCCGCGCCTTGGGCTGCCGGCCGCGCCATTCGCGCCAGCGCCGCGGTGGCCGGACCGTTTTCCTTCGGCCACGGCATTTTGCTGCCCGCCGACTATGCGGACTGGCCGCACAAAAAGCTGCTGGCGGTGCTGGCGCATGAACAAAGCCATATCGGACGGGGCGATTTCTTCATTCAGTTGCTTGCAAACCTGCACCGCGCGATTTTCTGGTTCAGTCCGTTCGCCTGGTGGCTGCAGGCGCGGCTGTGCGCCCTGGCGGAGGCCGCAAGCGACGAAGAGGCGGTCCGGTGCCTTAGCGACCGCGCCACCTATGCCGAAATCCTGGTCGAAATTTCGCGCTGCGCTCATGGTCTTCCCGTGCAGGTCGCGATGGCCAAGGGGCCCGCTATTCATTGGCGCATCGACCGTATCCTGAGCGAAAAAACCGGCCGCCGCCTGGGCCTGGCAGCGCGGCTTGGCGCCGTGGGCGCGATCGTGCCCGCAGCGCTGATCGTGGCGGCGGCGCATACCGCCGTACCGCGAACGCCGGCGCTGCCACGGCTGGTCAGGGCGGCGCAAAGCACCATTCCCATCCGTCCGGCGATACCGGTTGCCAAGCCGGCCGTTGCCGCCCAATCACCCCGCCATGCGCGACCGGTTCATCGGGTTGCGCGGCAGGCCCATAGCGAACCGGTCGCCGCTATCGGCGCGGATGCGGAGGTGACCTACAATCCCCGCGCCCTGCTGGACAACCAGGCCGTGGCAATTCTTCCCGCCGTTCTTTTCACGGGCAATTCCGCAAACCGATAGACCATAGAGATTTGGAGGAAGACATGCGTGTCGCAACCGGCCTTCTGGCGGCCGCGGGAATGCTGTTTCTGGGTCTGCCGATGGCGCCCGCCGCCGCCGCATCCTTCGACGGCAAATGGCTGGCGGACATTCCGGCGTCCGATCGGTGCAACTTCACCAGCACCATGATCCTGCTGGTCGCGGGCGGCGATATCCAGGGCCAGGTCAGAAGGCCCAACAACAATGTGGGCGTCACCGGCAAGGTGGATGCGGATGGAAATGGCAGCATCCTGGTGGCGAACGTGTCCCAGGGAACCATAAAATTCAGCGGCGATCATTTCGACGCCGACTGGTCCAACAACAGCTGCAGCCGGCACGCCTCCGGCAACCGCGACATGGATGCCACGCAGCAAGCCGCCGTTGCGGCCGAGCGCAAGCAGCATCAGGACAGCTATGCCGAGCTGGTTCGCCGCGCCAATGCGGGCGAGAAGATCGATTACACCGCGCTCAGGGCCGAATATGTCTATAGCGAAGGCTGGGATTTCTACGACAACAAGCTGGGCAGCCTGCTCGACCAGGCCAACCTCGCGGCCAAGGGCAAGGATTGCGCCACCGCCCTGGACAAGACCGAACAGGTCGTGAAGATCGATTTCCTGATCGACTCCGCCCATGCGATCCGCGCTGACTGCCTGGCCGACAGCGAACGGGCGAAATCGCGGGTCGAGCAGAACATCGCCGACGGCCTGATCCATTCGCTGATGGACAGCGGCGACGGCGACAACATGAATTCGGCTTATATCGTCAGCACCTTGCGCGAAGAGATGGACGTGCTGGCCAATCGCCATATCCAGATCAAGGCCCGCCAGACCGAAGTGCGCGGCAGCAACGGGCGCTTCTACGATGTGGTGCAGGGCATTTCGATACGCAATGGCGGCATTTCGGCGAAGACGGTCTATTTCGACGTCGGCAGTTTCGAGAAGGGCCGCGAAAGCAAGCGTGCCGCCCTTGCCGTGGCCGCGGCGGGCATCCACTAGCCCTTACGGCGCCTTCGAATAGCTCTTGGTCCGCATGGTCACCAGCTCTTCGGCGGCAGTCGGGTGGAGCGCTACGGTGCTGTCGAAATCCTGTTTGGTGGCGCCCATTTTCAGGCACACCGCCACGATCTGGATGATTTCCGCGGCATGATCGCCGAACATATGGCAGCCCAGCACCTTGTCTGTTTTTGAATCCACAATCAGCTTGATCAGGGTGCGCACAGGGCGGCCGCCCAGCGTGTGCAACAACGGCCTGAACGTCGATTTGTAGACGTCGATGGCATAGCCCTGCATCAGGGCCCTGGTTTCGGTCAGGCCCACCGCCGCCAGTTCGGGCGTGGTGAACACCGCGCTGGGCACATGAATGTGATCGGGCGCCGTGGGATTGTTCTTGAAGGAGGTGTCCACAAAACACATCGCCTCATGGATGGCGACCGGAGTCAGTTGCAGCCGGTCGGTGACATCGCCCACGGCATAGATGTTGGGCGCGCTGGTGCGGGAATAGTCATCCACCTTCACCTCGCCGCGCCTGCCCAGCTCGACCCCGGCCTTTTCGACATGCAAGGCGGCAGTGTTGGGCTGGCGCCCGATCGCCAGCATGATCTGGTCGCATTCGATCACCGCGCCCTGGTTGGTCTCGGCATGCAGGCCGCCATTTCGCTTTTCCACCTTGGTGAACTCGCAGCCCAGCAAGACTTCCAGCCCGCGCTGTTGCATGGATTGGCAAAGGGCGTCGCGCATATCGTCGTCGAACCCGCGCAGCGGCTTGTCGCCGCGATAAACCAGCGAGACGTGGCTGCCCAGGCCGTGAAAAATATGGGCGAATTCCAGGGCGATATAGCCGCCGCCGGCGATCAGGACGCGCTTGGGCAATTCCTTCAGGTGAAAAGCCTCGTCGGAGGTGATGCAAAGCTCGCCGCCGGGGATGACATGGCTTGTGCCCATTTCGCGGGTGGGACGGTTGCCGGTGGCGATCAGGATTTTCTCGGCGGTGACGCGCTCGCCGGAATTGAGCAGCCGCATTGTATGCGGGTCCTCGAACACCGCCCGGTCCGTGAGAATCGTGACACCGGCGCTCCGGACGTTTTTGGCATAGATATCTTCCAGCCGCGCGATCTCGCGATCCTTGTTGGCGATCAGGGTGGGCCAGTCGAAATGCGCCTGGCCGAAATCCCAGCCATAGCCTGCGGCATCCTGGACGTTTTCGGAAAACTGGCTGGCATAGACCAGCAGCTTCTTGGGAATGCAGCCGCGGATGACGCAGGTTCCGCCCATGCGCCATTCCTCGGCCAGCGCCACCTTGGCGCCTGCCAGCGCCGCCATGCGGCTGGCGCGCACCCCGCCCGAGCCACCGCCTATGACGAAGAGGTCGTAGTCAAATTTGCCCATGACGAAAAACTCGCCGCTGCGTTACGATGCTTAGCGGAGCTTGGGGCAACCGACAATGCGGAGCAACATGGCCTGGAGAATAGCGGCCTTGTGCGCGGCGCTGCTGCTGGCGGGTTGCACCTTTTCCGATGCCCTGCGCAATGATCCGGTGCGCTCGGTCTGGGGCCGCGGCGCGCCGCCGCCGCCCCGCAGCGTGTTCTTCGCCACCGACCGCCAGCCGGAGGGCTCTAGCTTCGGCCAGAAATGGGGCGCCAGCTTTCGCTGTGATGCCGCCACCCTGGTCATTCCCGATGGCGCCGATCCTTCGCCCAACCAGCCCGACCCGGCCCTGCACAGCCTCACCTGCAATGACGCGGCCGGCATGACAGCATTCATGGCGCGCGTGACCGAGGCGGCCAAACCTTGCGGGCGGCTGCTGTTGATCGTGCATGGCTACAACACCACGTTCCACGGCGCGCTGCTGCACAGCGCCCAACTGGCGATGGACACAGAGTGGCCCTGCGCCACCCTGTTGTTCAGCTGGAGCAGCGAAGGCCTGTTTCGGCGCTATGCCGCCGACATCGAGCGCAGCGGTTTCGCCATGCCGGCGCTGCTGCAGTTGCTGCGCGCGGCGCGCGCCACCGGACTGCAAATCAACATCCTGTCGCACAGCATGGGCGCGCGGCTGGCTTTGGGCGCGGCGGGAACCCTGTGCGGCGAAAACATATCCTGGTCGGTGAATCAGATGATCCTGGCGGCGCCCGATGTGGGGGCGCAAGCCGGCAATGACGATTTCGGGCATCTGCTGGAGCGGGCCATGCCTTGCACCCGCCGTGCCACGGTCTATGCGTCGGACAATGACCTGGCGATGCTGACCTCGGAGAGCCTTCACGACAGGACACCGCGGGCGGGCCGCTTCATAGGCGCCAGCCTGGACTATGCGCGAAAATACAAAAGCGACACCCAGCGCGTCGATATCATCGACGCCGGCCTGGCGCCGGGAGACGCCCCGGTGGGACATCGCTATTTCATGCTGTCCTATGAGATGGCGCATGACATGATGGAAGTGCTGGCGGATGTGCCGGTGGCGCGGCGCGCCAGCAACGACGGCAGCGAGGACGCCACTTTGGCCTGCAGCGACGCGCCGGGCCTGTCCTGCGCGCAAGGCGATGGCCACTACACCCTGATCGTGGCCGCCAACCGCCAACCCGGCCTGGGCACGCGGCTGATCCGCGCCCTATGGCCCCTCAGCACCCGCGTTCAATGACTTCGATTTCGCCAGGGCCCGCGATCAGCAAGGTGGTGGCAAGGCCGATGAACAAACCGTGTTCGACCACGCCGGGCACCAGACTGATCGCCGCCGCCAGTTTGGGCGCGTTCTGGATGCTGCCGAAAGCGGCGTCATAGATCACGTTGCCGCCGTCGGTCTTGAAAGTGCCGCCGTCGCGCTGGCGAAGCGTCATGGGGACATTGGCGTAACCGCACGCCACCAGGGCGGCATTCAGCCGCGCGGCGGTGGATTTGTGGCCGAACTCCGCCACCTCCACCGGCAGCGGGAATTTTCCCAGCCGCGGCACCATTTTGGTTTCATCGGCAATCACGATCATGCGGCGTGAGGCCGCCGCCACGATCTTTTCCCTGAGCAGCATGCCGCCGCCGCCCTTGATCAGGTCCAGGTTGCGGTCGGCCTCATCGGCGCCGTCGATGGTGAGATCCAGCGGCGCCAGATCGTCCAGGGACGCCAGCGTCAGTCCCAGCTTGCGAGCCAGGGCGGCGGTGCGTTCGGAGGTCGGTACACAAAGCAGCTTTTCCCCGCCCCGCACCCGGGGTCCCAGCTGTTCGACGAATATCTCGGCGGTGGAGCCCGAGCCCAGGCCCAGCTTCATGCCGTCCTGGACATATTCCAAAGCCTTGGCGGCGACGGCGCGTTTGAGGGCGTTCTGGTCGGTCATGGCGGGACCTTACAGATCAGCCATGACAAGGCCAAGATCACGCCGCCGCTTTATTCCACGGTTACGGATTTTGCCAGATTGCGCGGCTGGTCCACATCGGTGCCTTTCGCGATGGCGGCGTAGTAAGCCAGCAACTGCACCGGAATGGCATAGAGCAGCGGGGTGATGAAAGCATTGGTCTTGGGCACTTCGATGGAAGCCCAGACCTTGCCCGCCTTGGCGATGCCGTCCTGATCGGAGATCAGCAGCACCTTGCCGCCGCGCGCCATCACTTCCTGCATGTTGGAAATGGTCTTTTCGAAATGCACGTCATGGGGGGCGATCACGATGATCGGCACCGCTTCGTCGATCAGCGCGATGGGACCGTGCTTCATCTCGCCGGCGGCATAGCCTTCGGCATGAATGTAGGAGATTTCCTTGAGCTTCAGCGCCCCTTCCAGCGCCAGCGGATAGCTGGCGCCCCGGCCCATGTACAAGACATCGCGCGCCTTGGCGACTTCCTCGGCCACCTGCTTGATCGCCGCTTCCTGCTTGAGGAATTCCGCCATATGGCGCGGCGTCTCCAGCAGCGAGGCGCAGAGCTTTTTCTCGTCGGTCTCGCTCAGTTTTTCACGCGCCACCCCCGCCGCGATGGCGAAGGACGCCAGCGCCGCCAGCTGGCAGGTGAAAGCTTTGGTGGAGGCCACACCGATCTCCGGCCCCGCATAGGTGGGCAGCACGATATCGGCCTCCCGCGCGATGCTGGATTCCGCCACATTCACCACCGCGATGGTTTTCTGGCCCTGGGCCTTGGCATCGCGCAGCGCCGCCAAAGTGTCGGCGGTCTCGCCCGACTGGGAGACAAACAGCGCCACGCCGCCTTCCGGATAGACCGGATTGCGATAGCGCAGCTCCGACGCCACGTCGATTTCCACCGCGATGCGCCCCAGTTTCTCGAACCAGTATTTGCCCACCATGCCGGCGTAATAGGCGGTGCCGCAGGCCGAGATGGTCAGCCGCGACGCTTTCGCCAAGGTGCCCTGCAGGCCCTTGCCCTGGCGGCGCACCACCGGACCCGCCGGGTCCAAATAATGCGCCAGGGTATGGCTCACCACTTCCGGCTGCTCATGGATTTCCTTGGCCATGAAATGGGAATGGCCCGCCTTGTCCACCAAGGCGGCGGAGGCGGATGTGATCTTGATCTCGCGATTGGCGGGACGGCCCTGGGCGTCGAAGATGGACACGTCCGGGCCCTTGATCACCACCACATCGCCTTCTTCCAGATAGGCGACGCGATTGGTGAAGGGCGCCAGCGCAAAAGCGTCGGAGCCGATAAAGGCTTCCTTCTCGGCAAAACCCACCGCCAGCGGCGCGCCACGGCGCGCCCCCACCAGCAGGCCGTCATGATCCTTGAAGATCATGGCGATGGAATAGGCGCCGGTCAGCCGCGCCACCGCCCGCTTGGCGGCTTCGTCGGGGGCAAAGCCTTCACTCATCAGCTGCGTGACCAGATGGGCGGCGACTTCGCTGTCGGTCTCGGATTCGAACTTGTGGCCCTTGGCGGTCAGCTCGGCCTTCAGTTCACGGAAATTCTCGATAATGCCGTTATGGACGATGGCAACCTTGGCGGTGGCATGGGGATGGGCATTGACCTCGGTGGGGGCGCCATGGGTGGCCCAGCGGGTATGGCCGATGCCGGTATGCCCGTGCAGCGGCTTTTGCTCCAGGACCGCGCCCAGCTTGCTCAATTTGCCCGGCGAGCGGCGGCGGTCGATGGCGCCGTGATCCAGGGTGGCGATGCCGGCGGAATCATAGCCGCGATACTCCAGCCGCTTGAGCGCTTCCAGGATGATGGGCGCAACGTCGCGCGTACCGGCGATGCCGACAATACCGCACATTTTATTTCTTCTCCGCCTTTTTGGCCTTCTGGCGCTCACGAAACGCCTTGGCCCAACCTGCTATCTCAATTTGCTTGCCGCGCGCCACCGCCAGCGCGTCCGCCGCCACATCCTTGGTGATCACCGAGCCGGCGCCGGTGGTGGCGCCGTCGCCGATCTTGACCGGCGCCACCAAGGCGGTGTCCGAGCCGATAAAGGCGCCCGCGCCGATCTCGGTCCGGGATTTTGTGAAGCCGTCATAATTGCAGGTGATGGTGCCGGCCCCGATATTGGCGCCCGCGCCCACAGTGGCATCGCCCAGATAGGTCAGGTGATTGGCCTTGGCGCCCTTGCCGATCGCCGTGTTCTTTACTTCCACGAAATTGCCGATATGAGCGTCCTGGCCGATATCGGCGCCGGGACGCAGCCGGGCGAAAGGCCCGATGATGGCGCCCTGCGCCACATGCGCGCCTTCCAGATGGGAATGGCTGCGCAACCGCGCCCCGCTCTGCACCCTCACGCCGGGGCCGAACACCACAAAGGGCTCGATCTCCACATCATTCTCCACCACCGTGTCATGGGCGAAGAACACGGTTTCCGGCGCGGTCATGGTCACACCCGCCTGCAGCATACGCTCACGCACCCGTTCCTGGAATTTCCGTTCGGCAAAGGCCAATTCGCTGCGGCTGTTGACGCCCAGGACCGAGATTTCGTCCGCCAGGCCGACGGCGCAGGCCACGCCGTCCTCGCGCGCCAGGAGCGGCACGTCGGTCAGGTAATATTCCTTTTGCGCGTTGTCGTTCTTCAAGGCTCGCGTCCAGCGGAAGAAGCTTTGCGCGTCGGCGGCATAGCATCCGGCATTACACAGGGTGATGACGCGCTCGGAGGCGCTGGCATCCTTGAACTCGACGATTCTGTTGAGAAAGCCGTCCGGCCTCAGCACCACCCGGCCGTAAGCGCCCGGATCGGCCGCTTCGAAGGCCAGCACCGAAAGCCCGCTGCGCTCCTGCGCCTTCAGGCATTCCCGGATGGTATCGCCGGTGATCAGCGGGGAATCGCCATTGGCGATCACCAAACTCCCGTCGAAATCCTTGAGCGCGTCGCGCGCGCTGGCCGCGGCATGGCCGGTGCCCAGCTGCTGATGCTGGATGGCGCTTTCGGCCCCCAGCGAGCGCGCATAGGCGCGGACATCCTCACCCGCCGCCGAGGTGACCACCACGATACGCTCCACCTCCGCCGCGCGCAGGGCCTTGACCACATGGCCCAGCAGCGGCAGGCCCGCCACTTTGTGCAGCACCTTGGGCAGCGCCGACTTCATGCGCGTGCCGGCGCCCGCCGCTAGGATAATTGCAGCCTTACTCATCACGGGCGCCGTTTATTTCTTGGTCGCATTTTTCCGGTCCCGGACCAGGTGCAACCTGACAAAATAAGTCGGCCGGAAAAATGCTCCGGGGGCCTGCTGCGAGGATGATGGCGGGTTTGGACATGAGGTTTGGGTAGTGTTCCGGTTAAAAAAGAGGAAGTGACGAATTACGACGGTATATTGCCCCAATTCTAGCGATGATTCCTTAATTCATGCCCCCCGCTTCCGCCCTGATTTTCGACCTGGACGGCACCCTGGCCGATACCGCCCCCGACCTTCTGGGCGCCACCAATGCCGTCCTGGCGGCGCGGGGGCGGCCAGAGCTGGACCTGGACCATTTGCGGCACATGGTGGGCTTTGGGGCGGTGGCCTTGATCACCCAGGCGATGGAGGCCAGCGGGGCGCCTGTGACCCAGGACGAACTGCCGCCGCTGGTCGAGATATTCCTGGCCCACTACCGGGCCCATATCGCCGACGGCACGCGGCTGTTTCCAGGCGTCCCTGAAACGCTTTCCCGCCTGAAGGCTGCGGGCGCCGGACTGGGCGTCCTGACCAACAAGCCGCAGGAGCTGACTGACCTTCTGCTGCCGCGACTCAATCTGCAGAAGCTGTTCGCCGCCGTCTATGGCGCCGGCAGGAAGCCCTATACCAAGCCCGATCCCCGCATCTTCCGGGATGTGGTGGCGGAGGTCGGCGGTCCCGGCGCGGCCGCGACGATCCCCGCGGTGATGATCGGAGACTCCATCACCGACCTGAACACCGCCCGGGCCGCCGGTGTTCCCTGCATCCTGATGTCCTACGGCTTCACCCCGGTGCCGGCGTCGCAGCTGGGCGCCGACGCCGTGCTGGATGCGTTCGGCCAATTGCCGGACGCGTTGCGTGATCTTCACTTGCTCTAGCTAGACGTTCCAGGTCGCCGCCGCGGGCGGTTTGGCGGCCCTGTCCAGCATGCGCGATATCCGCTCCAGCACCTGATCGGGATGGAAAGGCTTGACCATATAATCGTCGGCGCCGCCTTCCATCGCCTGCAATACGGTTTCGGCGTTGCGCTCGCCGGTCAGCATCATCACCGGCAGGCGCGCGGTCCTGTGATCGGCCTTGATTTTGGCGAGCGCGGCCAGACCACCACCGCCCGGCATCTGCACGTCCAGGATCACCGCCACCGGCTCCTGGGTCATCACAAGGGCGACCGCCGCCTGGGCGTCATGGGTGGCGATAACCTGATACTGCGCCATGCCCAGACGCGTCTCCAACAGATCGATGATGACGGGATCGTCGTCGGCGATAACGATGCGGCGGTGCATGGAAGCCTCGAAAGAGGCGCGGAGCCTGGACCGGCATCGCTTAAAATTCTGTTCCTGAAATGTCACCCTTGGCGAATTTCCCGCAGGCCGCCGTGAAAAATTGCTGACATTGCGGGGAGAATCGCCCCCAATCCGCCTGACGGGAGAATCGGAGTGGCAACGGTCCGGCAGCAATCTGTGGCGGCGGCCGCGTTGGCGGGAGCCGGTTTTTTTGTCTTGGGCTATGGCGCGCTGAGGCTGTCGCCGCAAGGAAGCTCGATCGCCATCATCTGGCCCGCGGACGCCTTCGCTCTGTGCCTGATATTGCGTTACGCCCAAGGTTGGCGCGAGCGCGCCGCCATGCTTGCGGTCATCTTCACCGTCGATCTGTTCGTCAATCGCCTGGCCGGCGCCAATGCCGTGCTCACCCTGGGCTACAGCCTGGTCGATACGCTGGAGCTGGCGCTGTGCCTGGTGCTGGTGGGACCGATGCGGGCGCTGCGCTTCAAGGACGGCCGCGCCCTTCTTCTGTTCAGCCTCAAAGTCGTCATCCTGCCGCCGTTCCTGGGCGGGCTTGCCGCCATGCTGGTGACCCTGGCGGGCCATGGCGGCAATGCAGTTGCCGGAGGGCGCAACTGGTTCTTCGCCGATGTGCTGGGATTCTGCATCGTCTTTCCCATCGGGATGGCGATATCATGGCGCCAGATCCAAAAGCTCAAACTGCCCCAGCGCCTGCCCCTGGCGCTGTTCACGGTCTTCCTGCTGGTGACGATGACCGTGCTGGTGTTTCCGCTGCACCGCTACCCGCTGCAGTTCCTGATCCTGCCGGCGGCGCTGGTGATGACCAGCCAGTTCCGCGTGTTGGGGGCCGGCGCCGCCATGATCATCATCGCGGCCATCGTCTTGACCGAGCCCGTGCCAAAGCTGGCCATCGATCCGGTAACGCGCATCCAATATCTGCAACTGTTCCTGGCGGTGTGCGGCATCGTCTGCGTCCGCGCCGCCACCTTGTTGAACCAGCGCGACCTGCATCAGGCCATCATCGAGCGCCGCCACCGCCGCGCCGTGCGCGCCTCGCGCTTCAAGAGTCAGCTTCTGGCCCATGTCAGTCATGAAGTGCGCTCGCCCTTGTCGGCCATCATCGGCTTCAGTTCCATGCTGGAGTCCGGCTCCATGCCGGCTGGACGCGCGCCGGAATTCGCCGCCGTGATCGGCCATAACGGCGAGCTGTTGCAGCGGCTGCATGACGACCTGCTGGATTTGAGCCGGGCGGAAGCCGGCGTGCTGTCCATCGAGCCGCGGCGCGTGGCGGTGGGCTCGACACTCAGGACCTGTGTGGGCGCCATCCGCATGGACGCCACCCTGGGCGGCAAGGACGTGCTGATCGAGGAAGTGGAGGATGCGCTGGCGGTGACGGCCGATCCGGTGCGGCTGGCCCAGATTCTCAACAATCTGATCGCCAATGCCTTCAAGTATGGCGACAATTTTTCGCCCATCCGGGTCCGGGCGCGGGCGCTGGAGGACGGCTTCGGCCGCATTGAAATCGTCAATGCCGGGCCGGGCATTCCCGTAAGCGAGCGCCAGGCCGTGTTCCTGCCCTTCCGCCGTTCCGCCGAGGTCGGGCGGCGGGTGCCGGGCGCGGGCCTTGGGCTTTCCATCGCCAAATTGCTGGTGGAGGCGCAAGGCGGACGGATCGACTTTGAAAGCGTGCCCGGCCGGCAGACCCGCTTCTGGATCGATTTGCCGCTCGCCGCCTAGTCCCTGGAGCCGCGATTTTGGGTCTTTCCAGGCGCTTAAGGCGATCTGGCGCTTGACGGGGTACGCGAGCCCCCCTTATAGCCCTGCCCCTCCATCCCCGGAGCGCTTCCCTTGGGACGCGCGGCCAGAGAATATTCCTTCGGATGGGCGCGTAGCTCAGCGGGAGAGCACTCCCTTCACACGGGAGGGGTCCCAGGTTCAATCCCTGGCGCGCCCACCATTGCTTTGATCGCATCGCGATCAAAGCAATGGTGCCCGAGCGGCCCGCCCGACAGGGACTTGAGGGCCGCGAGGGCGCGGCACAGTCCTGAAGCTACATGCGCTAAGTCCCGCCGTTGGCGGCAAAAATGGTGCCAAGCATCGCGCCCGACAGGGACTTGAGCGATATGAGGCCCATTGGTGCCGTCGCCACCAGCGCTAACACGCGATCAGAATGTGATCGTTGCAACAATGGTGTCGACGTAGCTGCCGGGACCCACATTTTGCGCCGCGGGTATTCGTCCGTACACGTTCAGTGTTTGACTTGCGCCAGTGCCTGTCCCGGATACGGTATCGGTGCCCACAGTGTTGCCCCAATTGATGCTGCGCGCCGGGTTCGAGAAAAGCGAATAGTTGAGTTGAAATGCGCTGGGTCCGGCCATGCTTCGCGTTGTAACTGTGGCCCCCGGAAACACTCCCGCGTTGAGACCAACGTTCCAAGTCGTGGCATTCGCGCAGTTCAATTGGATTGTCGATAGTCCATCCAGCTGGGCCCGCGCGTAGTTGCCAAAATTCAAATTTGTCGCGGAGATCGTACAAGAAGGCTGGACACTGGCCGTGATGGGGATTGTGGTCGTGGTGGTGCAAGCGCCGCCACTGGTACACGTCAAGGTGGCAACAACGCTGTCTGAATAAGTACCAGGGGCCGGGGTCGCTTGAGCCGGCAGGCTGCCGTAAATCGGCACAATGATGTCAACAGAAGGAGGCGGGCTCAATTTGATTTGTCCGCTGGGAAAAAAAGTGCCCCCGGTGCCGTCGCCCCAGATCTGGGAGAAAGCTGCGTCCTGGTACAGATTATATGTGAGGTTGTTTGCGCCATTGCTCATGCGGCGCGCCGAATAGGTTCCGGAACCGCCCGCGCTTAGCTTCAGGTTGTAATTGGAGGTCCCCGAGCCCGTGCAATGAATCGTTACCGTGCCGCTAAACGTCAACGCGGACCCGGAAAATGCTCCGAACACAACACCCGTCGAGGAAAGAGTACATGTGGCGGCGGCATGGGCGGGCGCTGACGCGAGAATAAGCAGGAGCCCGGCTAGCCCGATCGCACGGATCACGGTTTGCCCCCCTTCTAGCGCTATGGCGCACTGCGATAGGGGAATCCCCCACCGGACCGTCAACACCGATTTGCCGGGCAGGATCGCTTCCGGTTTCGAACGCCATCAATTGGGCCAAAGGCCAATGGCGGGCTCAGGTCCAGAATCGCTCCCCCTGGTCCCGCAACCGAATGTCCAGTTTGGCCAGCGCTGTCATTCCGATTGTGGACAATGCGCGCCGGGCTTGAGAAGCCGTTTGTACGCTGTAATGATTTGAGCCCCGTAACCGTTCGTTAAAATTCGTTTGCTTCAGTGGGCGGGCACATGAGGCGGGGGATGTCAAAGTGGAAAAGCGCGGGGGGCGGCTTTGGGCCGCGACGGTTGCCGTTTGTTTGGCCGCAGCGGCGCCGGCGGCCGCGGCGGTGGTGAAGACCTCGTTCAACATCAGCGCCACGGTGGTCGCGACTTGCCGGATAGTTCCTGGGCAAGCAAACCCGTGTGCGCCTATGGCGGCGCAGGCGTCAGCCATCCGCTCCGAGATGCCGAGAGTTACCTACAGCCAGGATTCCAGGAGCGGTGCCGTCATCCAGACGATCGAGTTTTGATTTCTCATATCGTCTGACGCCGACGAGAGTGGGCGCTATAGGTTGTTTTTTATGCATGTTAAAGGCCCAAGCTTTGGAATCTCACCCGGCGCTGGCGCAAAGTTAAAGGAAACGGCGCAACGGCTCCCGTTCGGTAGTTGCACAATGACCTGGTTCTGCTGGGCCAAGCCCTCGATGAAGGCCTCTCCATCATAGCCGACAGTCGCGACAGTGCCCGTGGCCTGCAGCGTCGCAACGCTACCGGTGGGAAGCGGCTGACCAGCCTCGTCGACGAGCACCAGCAGGGCGCCATTGGTTTTGCGGATGGGGAACTTGACCACTACGCCGGAGCGGTCCGGCGGGCGCACCGTGCGGGTGGCGTAGGGGACTTGTGCGTCGACCGGCACATCGCCCGGATCGATGGCGAGACGATTGACATCCCACGACCGCAGGTCGGGCACAAGCAGCCGCCCGCTGTCGTCGGTTTGGCCGGCCGGCCGGTTTTCGTAGAGGGCATGAACCCCGCCAAACCCGTTTGTGTCCACCACCGCGAAACTGTCGGTGACGGTGTTGGAGGCAAAGACCCCGCCGTCCGCGAGCGACAAGCCGCCTTGTGCCTGGACGCGGCCGGTCGTTCCACTGTCGAATTGGTCGATACCAGCCGTAAGGAGGTTCCATGATGACTTGTACTGCAACTGTCCGAACTCGTGATCGACGCCGCCGCGAGCGACATAGCCTTGGTAGCCGAAGTCACCAATATCCACGGCGGATTGCTGGACTTGCACCTGCCCGTAGCCATGTGATCCATCTTGGTAATTGCCGCTCGCACTGACGGAACTGCGGCTGCCCAGCGGAATTGTGATGCCCAGGTAGGCGCCGCTGCTGCCGCCGTTCGCGAAGTCATGGAAGCCGGTGGCATACAGGAAGGCCCGGCCAAACAATTGCACCGAATAACTGGCCGTCAACTGCCTCGAGGTCTGGGCGGGAAGGAACGGCAGGCCGCCATTGCCCAGACCGACGGTGCTCGGCGGCGCTGGGCCGCCCGGCGGGGCGAAGGCGGGCGGGCCCGTGAGGCCGACGAGGGACGAGGCGGCTGGCCGATTGACCTCAAGCCATGCGGCGCCGATCGTGCCCCACTTGCCGAGATAGGCGCTGACGTCGGCGGTGATCTGTCTGGTCGGCGCGGGATCGCCGTTCATCGCGGCGATGTCGCGAAATTCCGGCGTGGCGAGTACTGCGGAGGCGCCGAAACTGAATCGTTGTCCGATCCGCTGCAAGCTGGCGGCAAGCTGGCCGCCTGTGCGGCCATCCGCGGTACTCGCGGCGCCGCTCAGGTCCACAACGGCCAGGTTGAAGGCATTCGCCACCAAGCCGCCGCCGCCCATGAACTGGCCGTTGGTGCCCTCGGCGTGAGCCTCGATGGTCAGATAGTCATTCAGGCCGCGCCGGTAGGTCCCTGAAGCGGCGAAATCACCATAATCGTTGCTCAGCACGCCCCAGTTCCGGCGCACGAACCCGGCGTCGAGCGCGTAGGTGTCCAGACCCGCAGAGAGCAGCGTTGGACTCGCGTAGAACGGCTGCGTACTGGTGACCTGCTGGCCGAGCGCGTTGGTGACCGTCACCTGCACCTGGCCCGCGCCGGTGACCACCGGCAGCTGCGGGACTTCGAAGGGGCCCGGCTGGATCTGTTGCGAGAGCGTCCGCGAGCCATTGACCAGCACATCGACGGTGGACGGCACGGCGGCCGATCCCGTCACGATCGGCGTGGGAAAGGTCACCAGGTCGGGACGCATGGTGAAGTCCGCCGTGATCTGCGCGCCGCCCAGGCGCACCGGCCGCGTCCAGGTGAGGCCTCCGGTGATGAAGTCGCCAAGCCAATAGCGGCGCTGCGAATCGAAATCGGAATGAACGAAAGTCGAGTCCAGGCGGATAGCCGAGGTTTTGCCTGGCCCGCCGGGCGCAGGACCTGCGAAGGCAAGAAAGTCTGTCGAGGCCACTCCGAACGGCGAGAATGCCCGCAAGTCGAACAGGCCGCTGCCATAGTAATGGCCACCCGTCGCCGTGCCGTTGACGTCGTAGTTAAGGGTCAGCCCGGTGGCGCTCTCCAGCGGCGCGCCGGAAACCTGCGCGCCAGCGACTTGCAGTTGTTCCGGCAGCAGGGCGCTGACGGCGGCCGTGACGTAGAGCGTCTGGGTCGCCTGATCCACGCGGACGCTCACATTGGGCAGCGACGCGAAGGAGTAGAGATCGCCGCTCAACGGCGCGACGCCCGGCGCGACTCGCAAACCAAGTTCGCCAAGATCCTCGCGTTTCACGAGCAGCATGCCTTGGCGCTGGATGACTTCGGCCACCTTCCCGGTCGATTGGCCATTGACCACCACCTCGAGCAGCAGGGTCTCGTCATCCGCCGGTGGACGGCCTGCTTGCGTAGGCGGGGCCGGAACGCGGCCCGGTGCCAGCGCGGGGGCTGTATCCGCCGCTCGCGCCGGCGTCACCGCTACACCACAGGCGGAAACTAAGGCGGCGACGCTCAGCAGCCCGGCGACGCATGCTCGCCGGCGGTCACGGTGCGGCATCGGAGATTGAAACCGGCTGATCGACCGGACCAGTATCGGCACGGGCCGTCAGGTGCAGTCCCTCTCGGGAAGGCGCGAAGTCCTTCGAGGCGATCCGCCAACGGCGAGTGGCGCCAGGCAGAACATAGGGTGACGCATTGGCCTCAAGGGCGATCGGCCGCCCGCCGGCCGCGCTCAACACCATGTCGCGGATCGTGTCGTGCCGATCCCCGTGGTTGACAGCGACCAGATAATGGGCGCCGCCGCCGGATTGTATGCTCCAGCTTAGGCGCGGCGCGACGCGAGTTTTTGGCTGGGCGAATACGGGGATCGAGAGCCGCAGCGCCAGGCCAACCACGCCCGGCTGTGGCGGCGGCGGCAACTGGTCCAACAGAATCCGATAGGCGGCTTCCCCGCCCTGCGCCGGCCGGCGTAAAACGAGGCGAACCACCTGACCGGCGTTGACCGACATGTGGCCGAGCGGCGGGCTGGCGATCAACGTGTCGGTGGGCGTAAGTTGATCGACGCCGCCAGGCTGGCCCCACGCGAAGGCCCGCACCTGAAAGTCGACATCATGCTCGGTGTTGTTCTGGAGGTTGAGAACCGCCGTCATCTGCCCCGACGCCATCTCGAAACTGACGGGTACGACGCTCAGGCCGCGGTTGGCCTCCTGGCCCCGGCTGCCAAGTCCGCAAGCCAAAACCGCAAGTGCAGCTATGGCGGCGATGCGCCCGGCGGGCGGTGCCCATCGCAATGCCCGTCCCATAGCACCACCCTCCCAACAGCGCTCGCCGCTCGACTATGCGACTAGAAAGTCAGCGTGACAGTGATCGTATCCGAATAGGCGCCAGGCGAGGGGCCCTGCCCTGCAGGGATCTGGCCGAAGACACTGAACGTCTGATTTGTCCCGGTGCCGGTGCCGGCTACCGTGTCGACCCCTGGCGTATTGCCCCAGTTGATCGTATGCGCCGCATCCTGGAACAGCCCGTAGTTGAGGGGCGCGACGCCGGTACCCGTCATCCCGCGGGTTGTCACCGTAGCGCCGGGGAACGTGCCTTGATCCAGCCCAAGCGTATAGGGTGTCCCCGTCGTGCAGGCGGCAGTGATGGTCGTGGTGCCCGTCAACAGCGCGGCCGTATAGCTACCGAAGTTCAAGTTATTGTCTTGAACGAAGCAGGTGGTCAACACGTTGGCCGTGACGGTGAAGGTGGCGGTGGCTGTGGCCGCGTCTACTCCTGAGCCGGACAAGGCGGCTGCGAAGGTTCCCAGTGCGAGGCCGAGCAGAAAACGTTTCGCGGACGATTTGGCATGGCGGCCCCTCTCATCCCCGACAAGAACATTAGCCATCAAGATGATACCCATATGAAATTTGCAATATGCGGAGTGCGCGCACGCATCCCGCAAAAACGATTGAATTTAAGTCCTGAAGAGACAATTGGACCTAAGTCTCAGTGGACATTGATTTTCTGCTTCGTCATGCCCATCGCGGGACAGCTCGCCACCGAGACACGCTGTGTATTCCCCGTGGCTCAAATTAAGCCCGGCGGTTTGCGGGAGGTGCCAAAAGTGTAAGTGAGACGATTGACGGCGGTTCTGCCAAGAACCGATGATGGCGGCGCACGGGCGGGGAACAATTTCATGAAGACAACCACTTTCCTGGCGCTGCTTGCCAGCGCCTTGTTGATCTCGCCCTGGAGCGTCCGCGCCGCCGACGATCCCAACCGTACCGTCGGGCCGCAGAATGACGGCTCGATCGTCGCCTCCAGCAACCAGACCCTGACGCCCGCCGGAACCATCGTGGAGCTGGGCTCGCCGGTGCGCGCCAAGGCGGTCGCGCTCAACCCCAAGACCGGCACCGCCGCCGTCCTGCTGATGGGCGCGGCGGAACCGGTGATCATTTTCAACACCGCCACCGGCCAAGTGTTGCAGCGCTTCATTCCCACTGTGGTGAAGGACGGCGCCTTCAGCTCCAACAAAGCCGGTTCCTTCACCGGCATCACCTATTCCCCGGATGGCAGCCATCTGTTGTTCAGCCAGGACGACAATCATGTGGTGATCGCCACGATCCATCCGCAAACCGGGCTGATACAAGGCAGCCAGAGCATTTTGCTGCCCCCGCCGCCGGCGGATGGCCGACCCTATTTCAATGCCACCGCCATCAATCCCGGCGGCATCGCGATTTCGGGAAACCGCGCCTATGTCGTGTTGAACGCCGCCAACAGTTTAGGGGTGATCGACCTTTCCACGGCCAGGCTGATTGCCCAGATTCCGGTGGGCAACGCCCCCAACAGCATCGTGATCGCCGGAAACCGCGCCTATGTGAGCAATGAAGGCGGCCGCCCGGCGACGCCCAAGGACTTCACCAACATCTCCGACGGTACGCCCATCGTGGTCGACCGCCAGGATGCCTTCGCCATCACCGGCACGGTGTCGGTGATCGACCTTGCCGCGGCCAGGGAAGTGGCCACTATCCCGGTCGGCCTGCATCCCGCCGGCATGGCGCTCTCCGGCTCCAGCCTTTATGTCACCAATGCCTATGGCGACAGTCTTTCCGTCATCGATCTGAACAGCGGCAAGGTCACCCGCACCATCCCGGTCGGAGTACCGGTCGCGAAGGGCGCCTTCGGATCGGGACCCAATGCGGTGGCGGTGACCGCAAGCGGCCAGGCCTATGTCAGTCTGGGCCAGGCCAATGCCATCGCCGTGGTCGATCTGGCGGGACGCGATGCCAATCCGGTGGTTGGCTATATCCCAACCGCCTATTTCCCCACCTCCATCGCCTATGACGCGGCGCGGCGCCAGCTTGTGGTTGCCGACGACAAGGGATTGGGGGCGCAAGGCTCCATCGGCAGCGCCCAAGGCGTTTCCGCCTTCAATACCCATCAGGATAGCGGCGCGGTCAATCTGATTCCCTTGCCCGCGGCGGAACAGTTGGCCCGCTATACCCAGCAGGTGATCGCAAACAATCATTGGAACCTCACCGCCAATATCGAAGTGGGCCGGGAATTCATCGATAGCAAAGCCAGGCCGGTGGCGGTGCCCAAACATATCGGCGAGCCCTCGCTGATCCGCCACGTCTTCCTGATCATCAAGGAAAACCGCACCTATGATCAGATGCTGGGGGATGTGGCGTTCGGCAATGGCGATCCGTCGCTGGCGATCTTCGCTTCCGCCACGCCCAACCAGCATGCCTTGGTCCAGCGCTTTCCCCTGCTGGACAATATTTATGCCCCCAGCCGCCAATCGGCCGACGGCCATCCCTGGATCGTCTCGTCGGGCTCCTTCTATAGCAACGACATCCTGTCGCCGGACTGGATCCGCTCCTATACCGGCGGCAACAGCGACGATCCGCTGACCTATACGCCTAAGGGATTCCTATGGTCGGCGGCGGCGGCCAAGGGACTCACCGTCAAGCTCTATGGCGAATGGGCCGATGACAATCCCAAACTCACCAAAAAACCGGACGGAACCGATTATAACTGGAGCGACTTCTACGCCACCGCACAGTGCAAGGAGAAATTGGCGCCCGCTTCAAGCTGCATCGTGCCGGACAATGCCGTCACCCAAACCTCCAGCGTCCCCTCGGCGGCCAGGATTCTCGATCCCCATTATCCCGCCTTCAATCTCACCATTCCCGACCAGTATCGCGTCGACTATTGGCTGCCGCTGTTCCAACAGCAGGTGGCGGCCGGCCAGGTGCCCAGCCTCACCATCCTGTGGCTGCCCAGCGATCACACCAATGGCACCGCCAAGGGCTTTCCCTATCCGCGCAACTATCAAGCCGACAATGATCTGGCGCTGGGCCGCATTGTCGAAGCCATCAGCCACAGCAAGGTGTGGGGACAGTCGGCGATTTTTGTCGAGGAAGACGATGCCCAGAACGGCGTCGACCATGTCGATGGCCATCGCCAGCCGGTCTATGTCATCAGCCCCTATGCCACAGCACCCCAGGCGCCTGGGCAAGGCAAGGTGATCCACACCACCTACACCGCCGAGAACATCAACCGCACCATCGAGAATATTCTGGGCATGCAGCCTTTGACCCAGTTCGACCTGGTGGCTTCGCCCATGTTCGACGTGTTCCAGGATACGCCCGACCTGACGCCCTTTACCCATTTGCCGGCGCCTTTCCCGCTGGATCAGGGACCGGGCCTGTCCGACACCAAGTCCGATACCAAGACCGGCGCCGTGGACCCGTTGCAGAAAGCCTGGCTCGCGGCCACTTGGGAGGTGATGAAAGACAAGCTCACCAAGGCGGATGCCGCCGACCCCGACTTCCTCAATCACGTCACCTGGTATTCGGCGACGGACTGGAAGCGCCCCTATCCGGGCGAAAAAAAGCTGCAGATGCCCGGCCCCTTCGTCCGGGCGGCCAAGCGCTATCGCGACAAAGATGACGATTAAGCGCTTGCGCGGCCATTTGGCGGCAAACATGATCCGATCGCCCTTGATCCAATCGCCCCTGATCCAATAGCCCTTCCGCCGCGTAAGCATGCCATGAGTTTCGCCACCGCCGCCGCCAGCCTTGCCGAGCGCTGCGCCTTGCCGGATTTCGTGATCCGCGCCGGCATGCGCCGGGTGATTGCCGCCAATGACGCTTGCGTGCCGCCGCCCGGCACCGAGGCGCAATTCGCCCGCGCCATGGCCGCTTACGCAATCGCCGAGCATGCCGACGCCGCCAACCGCCAGCATTATGAACTGCCGCCGGAATTCTTCGCCCTGTTCCTGGGACCCCGGCGCAAATATTCCAGTTGCCTCTATCCCACGGGCCGGGAAAGCCTGGCCGAGGCCGAGGAGCTCGCACTGGCCGAGACTTGCGCCCATGCCGGATTGGCGGACGGGCAGGACATTCTGGAATTGGGCTGCGGCTGGGGTTCGCTCTCGCTGTATATGGCGGAGAAATTTCCCACCTCGCGCATCACCTCGGTGTCCAATTCCGTGCCCCAGCGCCTTTATATCGAAGGCCGGGCGCGGGCCCTGGGATTGACCAATCTTCGCATCATCACCGCCGACATGAACGACTTCGCCACGCCCGAAAGCTTTGACCGACTGGTCTCGGTGGAGATGTTCGAGCATATGGCCAACTGGCAGGCGCTGCTCGCCCGGGTGAAGACCTGGCTCAAGCCCGATGGCCGGCTGTTCCTGCATATCTTCACCCACCGCCACCGTCCGGCGCGGTATGACTGGCGCGATCCGGAAGACTGGATGGGCCGGCATTTCTTCACCGGCGGCATCATGCCCACGGCGGGATTGATCCGGCAGTTTTCCGATCTTTTCACCGTGGAACAGGAATGGCGCTGGAGCGGCGCCCATTACCGGCGCACCGCCCTGCAATGGCTGCAAGCCTTTGACGCCCATCGCGGGCGCATCGATCCCATTTTGCGCGAAGTCTATGGCGCCGATGCCGCGCTATGGCGGCGGCGCTGGCGCATGTTCTTCTTCGCCACTGCCGAAAGCTTCGGCTTCAACCGGGGCGACTCCTGGGGCGTCAACCATTACCGGCTGAAACCTGCCTGATTTTCTCCGCCTGATTTACTAAGGACGGATGGTCAGCGCCGCGCCGCTTTCCCGCCCATTGCTCCAGACCGAGAAAGGGCTGTCGCTCAGCGCCTCTCCCGGCTGAGGCGCGGCGGCCGAGATCAAGGTCACGTCCACCACCAGGGTCTGGTTGGGCGGAATGGCGCCGTTCATCGCGCCCTTGCCGCCGAAAGCCAGGTTGGGCGGGATCACCAACTGCCAGCGGTCGCCGGCATGCATCAGGGACAGGGCCTCGATCAATCCCGCCATCGACACGCTGCTCATGGCGAGGGAGGCGGGCAGGACGGGCGTGGTGCTGTCCACCAGATTGCCGTTGATCAGCCGGATGCCATAGGCCAGCCGCACCACATCATTACCGTTGGGACGCTTGCCGGCGCCGTTGCGCATCACCCGGTATTGCAAGCCGCTGGGGCGGATGATGGTGCCGGCTTTTGCGGCATTGGCGGCCAGGAAGGCGGTGTTGGCGGCGGGGCCGAGCGCGTCCTCCGCCGCCCTGCCGAGGCAAGGCGCGCACAACAAAAGAACCACAAGTAGAAATCTGATCATGTCCTGGCCGCTTGTCGGAGAGCGATAGCATCCATCAGACCGCCTTTCTCTTGCGAGGGTCAATATGGGCGATGGTTTTACGGCTTGGTTTTTCGCGGCAAGGATGGTCATGATGCGGCCTTAGAAACTTCGGGGCAAGACATGCGCAAGCTTATCGGCGCCGCCATGGCCATATTGCTGCTTGCTTGCGGCGCGGCGCAGGCCCAGCCGCGCGAGAAGATCATCATCGACACCGATATCGGCGATGATATCGACGATGCCTTTGCCGTGGCGCTGGCGCTGTCCAGCCCGGAGTTCCAGGTGTTGGGCTTTTCCGCCAGCTTCGGCGACACGCCCACCCGCGCCAGGATGCTGGACCGCATGCTGGGCGAATTGGGCCATAGCGACATTCCGGTCGTCCAGGGTGTTGCGGTCAATGTCAATCTCAATGCCTTCACCCAGCGCCGCTATGCCGAAGGCGGCCAATTCGCCCGCGCAAGCCATCCCGGTTCGGTGGATTTCATATTGGACCAGGCGCGCAAATATCCCGGCCAGGTCACTCTGGTCGCCATCGGGCCCTTGCCCAATATCGGCGCCGCCATCGGCAAGGATCCGGAAAGTTTCCGCAAACTGAAGCGGGTGGTGATCATGGGCGGCTCCATCCGCACCATGAGCGATCCTTATGGCGTGGCCGCGCCGATCGCGCCGCATCCGGAATGGAATATCAAGAACGACATCGTCTCCGCGCAAAAACTGTTCGCCGCCGGCGTGCCCTTGCAGGTGCTGCCGCTGGATTCCACCGCCAATCTCAAGCTGCATGAAGTGGCGCGCACCGCCCTCTTCGCCCATGGCAGCATGATGACCAATATCCTGGCCGGCCTGTACTACGAATGGAGCGCCTTCACGCGCTCGCCCACGCCGATCCTGTATGATCCCATGACGCTGGCATCGATGCTGGATCCCGGCCTGTGTCCGCTGACGCCGATGCACCTCACGGTGGATGAAGCCGGCAACACCAAGGAGACGCCGGGCACGCCCAATGCCCAGGTGTGCCTGCATTCCGACGCGGACGCCTTCCTGCATTTTCTGGTGCGTCGGCTGACTGCCGGATAATCACGGGTTGATGCTTATTGGCCCAGTAACCAGCGCAGGCCGTTGCCCGCCATCCGGGGCAGTTCGGGGCGGGTATAGGTTTGGTCCCCGTGACCGAAATTGAAATAGACCATATGGTATTTCCGGTTGGTCCAGACCACCGGCACATCCTGTTCAGGCATCATGTTTTTGATGCCCAACGGGAAATTGGACTTGTCCAGGCTCATCAGAACATGAACGTCCGGATTGGCGCGCGGGCTGGGAGACCAGGAATACCATTCCATGATCGGCGCCACGAAAGTCGGCGGCACGCCCTGGGTGACGGGGCTGGCGCCATCCTCGATATTCACCCGGGCGGGCAGCGCCGGCCAGTTGCTGGAGCCGAAATTTTTCACGCCCAGGAAATCGCTGAACCAAGGCCAGCTTGCGGAGGGAAAACCGGAAATATGAAAGCCCATCCAGCGTCCGCCATTTTCCATATAACGCCGGAAGGCCTCGCGCTGGGCCGGCGTGTGCGGTTGGTCGTTGAGAAACAACACCACCTTCACATCCTTGAGCCCGGCATCGCTCATGGCGTCCCAGTCGCTGGTGGCGGCGAAGCGGTAGCCACCGGCCTTGGCGTCGGCGCCGAATGCCTGAATGGCATCGCGCGCGAAAAATATGTGATCGATCTCGCCGCCGGTGTCGAAAAAAGCCAAGACCTTGGGAAGCTCGGGCTGGGCCGGCGCCGGTGGGGCCACCATAAACGTGGCCGCCGCAAGAAAGATCGCGAGCAGGATGCGGGTCATGGGCGGCATTGATACATCGGCGTTGGAGCAAGGCAAGGATGGCGTGGGCCCGCGAGCCTGCCTATAGTGCGCGCCATCCAAGGGGGTCTTCATGTCCGCTCGCTTGATTTTGTCTTCCTTGCTGGCCGCCGCACTTGTAGCGCTACCGTTGCGTGCCTCCGCCGAAACCGGCGTCACCGACGGGCCTAAGGGCGTGGTGGCAAATCCCGCCAACGGAAAAGCCTATGCCGTCTTTCCGGAGTACGGCTTTGTGAAAATCCTGCATGGCGACAGCGTGAAAGTCCTGAAGACCGGCGTGAATGTAAAGGACCTCACTTTGGACCCCGCCAGCGGCAAGGTCTATGCGATGAATCGCGGGCCGGGAACGGTCTCGGCGATCGATCCCGTCAGTGATGAGGTTTCCGCTACCATTCCCGCCAATCGCGGCAGCCTGACGGCGCTGAATCCCCGCACGGGCAAGCTTTATGTTTCGGCCTCGACCGGCACCGACCCTTCGGTGGTGGATCTTGCGACCGGCGCCAGCACCGTGATCCGCGCCGGGACGGAGGGAAACGCCCTGTCGGTCAATCCGCAAAAAAACGAAATCTATTTCGTGGGCTATGAGGACAATTTCCTCACCATCGTGGATGGCGCGACTTTGACGCCGCGCCGCTTGCCGGTCCCCGGCTGGCATCAATGGGACAGCGCGTTCAACGAAAAGACCGGCCAGCTCTATATTCCTTCTCCCAACGACAATGCCGTCATGGTGATCGACACCAGGGATAACGACCGGGTTTCGGTCATCGGGACCGGCAAGTCTCCGGTGGCAGCGGCGGTGGACCGGGCCGCCAACCGCGTCTATGTGGTCAATTACGAAAGCAGCGACGTGACGGTGATCGACGCAGGCACGAATCGCGCCGTTGCGACTGTCGCGGTCGGGCTGTGGCCCCAGCAACTCGCGGTCAATGAAAAAACCGGCCGCGTTTATGTCGCCAACACCCATGCCGACAGCGTCAGCGTGCTGGACGGCAAGGCCGCCAAGGTGATCGCCACGGTCCCGGCAGGCGATGGTCCCTGGGCGCTGGCGGTGGACCCGGCGGCCGACAAAATCTATGTCGCCAACCGCGCCGGCGGCGGCACGGTGACGGTGATTGACGGGCGCACCAACAGCGCCGTGCAGCGCTGATGGACCTGCAACAGGTCTACAACCAGGCGCGGCAGGCGCAAACCGGCGGCAATCTGGTGGAGGCCGCGCTGCTCTATCGCGAGATTCTCAACAATTTCGCGCTGCCGGAAGTGATGGTCAATTACGCCAATGTGCTGGCCAAGTTGGGCCGCCATGGCGAGGCCCTGGCGCAATATGACCAAGCCCTGAAGCAAAAGCCGGAATTCTTCGAGGCCTTGTACAATCGCGGCAATCTCTATCTGGAAACCAACCGCGCCCCCGAAGCGCTGGACGATTATGAGCGGGTGGTGGCGATCCGCGCCGACGCACCCGGCGTGTGGAACAATCGCGGCACGGCCTTGCGCCGCTTGCGGCGGCTGGAAGAGGCCCTGGCCAGTTACGAACGCGCAGTGGCGCTGGCGCCGGGCCATATCAATGCCCATACCAACCGCGCCATCGCTTTGTTCGATTTGGCGAGGCTGGACGAAGCGCTGGCGGCGGCCGATGCGGCGCTGGCGGTGCAAGCCGATTTTGCCGAGGCACTGTACGTCAAGGGCAACATCCTGCGCGACCTGGGCCGTCTGGCGGAAGCCCGCGCCTGTTTTGAACAAACCCTGCAGGTCGCGCCCGGCCACGGCCATGCCCTGAACGGCTTGGCGCAGATGACCTCGGCGCTGTGCGACTGGGACGGCATGGCGGCGCTGATGCCGCGGCTCGGCGGTGACATCCAAGCCGGCCGTTCGCTGATTCAGCCTTTTGTGATGATGGGCTATACCGAGGACGCCGCCCTGCTGCGGCGCTGCGCGGAAAACTATGTCCATCGCATGGCGCCGGCGCAGCCGCCGCTGGTGACCGGCAGGCCCTACCGCCATGACCGCATCCGCCTGGCTTACCTGTCCGCCGATTTTCACACCCATCCCACCGCCCAGCTGATGGCGGAATTATTCGAACGCCATGACCGCGCGCGCTTCGAGGTCTCGGCTTTCGCCTTCGGGCCGGACGACAACAGCGCCATGCGCCACCGCCTGGCCAAGGCCTTCGACCATTTCGAGAATGTGCGCCGGTTGAGCGAGTTGGAGATCGCCAGGCTGCTGAAGGCGCGCGAGATCGATATCGCGGTGGACCTGAACGGCCACACCCATGAGGCGCGGCCCGGCATCTTCAGCCACCGCGCGGCGCCGGTGCAGGTGAATTACCTGGTCTATCCCGGTACCACTGGCGCCAGCTACATGGACTATATCCTGGCCGACCGGATTGTGCTGCCGCTGGACCAGCAGCCTTTCTTCAGCGAGAAGATCGTCCACCTCCCCGACTGCTATCAGGCCAATGACGCCAGCCGCGCCCTGCCGCCGGCGCCGTCGCGCCGCGAGGCCGGCCTGCCCGACGAAGGTTTTATCTTCTGCTGCTTCAACAACAGCTGGAAGATCACCGCGCCGCTGTTCGACATCTGGATGCGGCTGCTCCAGAAGGTGCCGGGCAGTGTGTTGTGGCTGCTGGATTCCGCGGCGCGCGATCAGTTGCGGGCGCACGCAACGGCGCGCGGTATCGGTGCGGACCGGCTGATATTCGCGCCCCGCCTTTCGCCGGACCGGCATCTGGCGCGGCATCAACCGGCCGATCTGTTCCTCGACACCCTGCCCTACAACGCCCATACCACCTGCAGCGATGCGCTATGGGCGGGGCTGCCGATGGTCACCTGCCATGGCAAGGCTTTTCAAGCCCGCGTCGCCGCCAGCCTGCTCAAGGCGATTGATCTGCCGGAACTGGTCACAACCCGGCTGGAGGATTACGAAGCCCTGGCGCTGGAATTGGCGGTCAATCCGGCGCTGCTGCAAGCCACAAAAGACAAGCTCCGGCGCAACCGCGCTACCACGCCGCTCTATGACAGCGAGCGCTTCCGCAAAAACATCGAAGCGGCGTACGAAGCGATGCTGGCCGGGTACTGAACGTCGAGGATTCTCGAGCGAGGCATTCCGCCGAGCGACGTTCAGCATCCGACAGCTTCCTTTCCCCTCGCGGCGAAGCCGCTGGAGGGGGAAGGTGTCGCAGCAAAGTGTCGGCGAAGCCGACCTGAGCTGCGACGGATGGGGGTAATTAAAATTAAAGCCCCTTTGGCCGTTTCTTCGGATCAAAGCCGTAGAAGGTCTCTGGATTTTCCACCAAAATCCGATGCCGCAACTTCGCGTCCGGCGCCCATTCCGCCAACAGATTCAGCAAAGTCACATCATCAGGCATCGCCACGGGATTGAGCTTCTTGGTGGCGTCGGGATGCGGCCAGTCGCTGCCCCACACACAGCGTTCCGGCGCGGCCTTGATATAACCCCTGGCCGCTTCGCTGGCGCCGGCATAATGCGGCGGCACGCCACCGCCATAGAGATAGGCGCCCGACACTTTCACCCAGCCATGGCCGGAATCCAGCAGCTTGCGCACTGTGACATATTGCGGGCCTTTGGTGTCCACCGCCCGGCCCAGATGATCGATGATCACCGGCACCGGCAGGCTCAAGAGCAGGGATTCCATCTGCACCAGCTGTTCCGGCGGCATGTTGCATTGGATGTGCCAGCCCAGCGCGGCAATGCGTTTGGCCAGCGGCATGACTTCTTCCGCGCTGACCGGATTGCCCAGGCCGAACTGCACCCGCACCCCGCGCACGCCCGCGGCATGCAGCTTTTTGAGCTCCGCATCCGTGACCTTGGAATTCACCACACAGACGGCGCGGCAATTCTCGCCCAGCTGCGCCAGCACATCCAGCACGCAACTATTGTCGATGCCATAGGTGGAAGGCTGCACCATCACATTGCGGCTGGTGCCCAGTTTTTTCTGCAAGCCCCGGTAATCCGTCACCGTGGCATAAGGCGGCTTGAGAACGGCATTGGGATTATAGGGGAAACGCGGATCGTAAATGTGATGGTGGCAATCGGTGGCGCCGTCCGGCACCGGGAAACTCACTTTGGGATCCTTGGCAAAGGCCGGCCCCTCAGCAAGGGTTGAGCCGGCCAAAGCGAGCGCGGCGCCCATCACCGCGCGGCGGTTCAAATCTTCCATGGCTATTTCTTCCCCGTATAAGTGACTTTCCACACCGTCTGGCCGACGTCATCGGCTACCAGCAGGCTACCGTCCTTGGCCACCGCCAGACCCACCGGACGTCCCCAGGCTTTGGGCGGATTGTCGGATTTGCCGTCCCAGAAACCGGTGAGGAAATTTTCATAGCCGCCGGCGGGACGGCCATTCTTCATATGGATACGCACCACCTTGTAGCCATGCGGCTGGCTGGTGTTCCAGGAACCGTGCAGTGAGACAAAGGCATCGCCCTTATAGTCCACGGGAAAACTGCCGCCGGTATAGAACACCAAGCCGGTGGGCGCGCTGTGGGCGGGAAACAGCACATCGGGCACGATCGCCTGGGACGTCATGTCGGGCCGCTTGGCGCCCAGATCGGGATCGGGGTTCTTGCCGGTATAACTCCAGGGATACCCGTAGAACCCGCCCGGCTTCACATAGGTGAAATAGTCCGGCGGAAGATCGTCGCCCAGCCCGTCGCGCTCATTGACCGCCACGAACAAATCCTTGGTGCCGGGATTGAAGGCGATACCCACCGGATTGCGGATGCCGGAGGCATAGTCCACCAGCTTGCCGTCCTTGATCTGGAAGATCTTGGCGCCGGGCTGGTATTCCGAGACATTGTCATGGCTGCCCATTTCCAAAAACATGCTCCCATCCGGCGCGATGGCGAAATTGCGGGTGCCATGCATGCCGGAGTTGCGCAGGTCGGGGTCCTTGGTCACCCGCTCCAATTTTCCCGCCTTGGTAGCGCCCGCGACATAAGGCGTGCGCCAGATCGCGATCTGGTCGCTGATATAGACATAGCCGTCATGCACCGCCACGCCGGAAGGATTGTGAAAACCATCGGCGAAGGTGAAGCGCTGGTCGGCCGCGCCGCTATTCTTGCTGTCGCGCAACAGCGTGACCTTGTTGGCCAGGCGCTCGGAGAGGAAGACATCGCCATTGGGGGCCACGGCCGGGAACCGCGCGAAGCTGAGGCCGGTGGCATAGATGGAAACCTTGAAGCCCTTGGGCGCCTGCGGCATCACGCCATCGGGGCGCGGGATCACGTCATTGTTGTTGGCCACGGCCGGGGTGGCATAGGGCCTGGGCAAATCGGACGGCTTCAGAAGGAATTTCTGGCCGGGACGGTCGGCGGCGCCGGCGGCCATGGGCAAAAGCGCCATTAGAAAAACTGTCATACTGCGTTTCATATATTCCCCCGAAAGACCGGCTTTTCTTAGGCCATTTATGGCGGGGATGATGGCGGGGTGCGGCCCCAAAAACAATGGTGCGCGGCGCTGCTACCGGCTAAAAGCGCGGCCATGAGTGACCTGGACGACCGCAAGGCGCAAGCACGCGCCTGGTTTGAATCCTTGCGCGACCGCATCGTGGCGGCCTTCGAGGCGCTGGAGGACGAGGCGCCCGCGAACCTGTATCCCGGCGCGCCCGGCCGTTTCGAAAAGACCCCCTGGAGCCGCGGCGAGGATGAAGGCGGCGGGGTGATGGGAATGATGCGCGGCCGCTTGTTCGAGAAAGTCGGCGTGCATACTTCCACCGTGTTCGGCGCCTTTTCCGAGGAATTCGCCAAACAGGTGAAGGGCGCCGCCAACGATCCGCGCTTCTGGGCCAGCGGCATCAGCCTGATCGCCCATATGAAGAACCCCCGCGTGCCGGCGGTGCATATGAACACCCGCATGATCGTCACCACCGAAAGCTGGTTTGGCGGCGGCGCCGATCTCAATCCCACCCTGGACCTGGCGCGAACCCCGCGCCACCCCGACGCAGTGGATTTTCATGCCCGGCTGAAGCAAGCCTGCGACGGCTTCAACACAGAGTGGTTCCCCAAGTACAAGAAATGGGCCGACACCTATTTCTGGCTGCCGCATCGCGGCGAGCCGCGCGGGGTGGGCGGAATTTTCTACGACCATCATGACAGTGGCGATTGGGCACGGGATTTCGCTTTCACGCGGGCGGTGGGCGAAGCCTTTCTGGACATCCAGCCCCAGCTCATCCGCCGCCGCATGGGCGAAGCCTGGACGCAGGACGAGCGCCACGAGCAGGCCAAATGGCGCGGCCGTTATGTCGAGTTCAATCTGCTCTATGACCGCGGCACCCATTTCGGCCTGCGCACCGGCGGCAATGTCGAGAGCATTCTCTCGTCCATGCCGCCCATTGCCGAATGGAAGTGAGGCGCGGAGTGGAAAACACGCTCCGCATCGGCTCGCGCGGCTCTCCCCTGGCGCTGGCCCAATCGCGCCTGGTGGCGGCGATGCTGGCGAAACAGGCCGGCCTGGATGCCGCGCAATTTCCCATCGAAAGTTTCATGACCAGCGGCGACCGCATCCAGGGCCGCTTGCAGGACGCCGGCGGCAAGGGCCTGTTCACCAAGGAACTGGATGAAGCGCTGTTGGACGGGCGCATCGACGCCGCGGTTCATTCCATGAAGGACCTGCCCACCCGCATGCCGCCGGGCATTGTGCTGGCCTGTGTCCCCGCGCGCGAGGATCAGCGCGACGCCTTCATCGCGGCTAAAGCCAAATCGCTGATCGAGTTGCCGTCCGGCGCCACCGTGGGGACCGCCAGCCTGCGCCGCCAGGCCCAGACCCTGCATCTGCGTCCCGACCTTAAGGTCGAGATGCTGCGCGGCCGGGTGGAGACGCGCCTGGCCAAAATCGAAAGCGGCGCCTTTGATGCTACCTATCTTGCGCTGGCGGGATTGAAGCGGTTGGGCCTGGAAAATCATGCCGCCTCCATCGTCGATGGCCAGACAATGCCGCCCGCGCCGGGACAGGGGGCATTGGCCGTCACCGCCCGGGCCGGTGACGAAAAGACCTTGGCCTTGTTGGCGCCGCTGAACATGGCCGAGCATGCCATCACCACCACCGCCGAGCGCGCTTTCCTGGAGGCGCTGGACGGCTCCTGCCGCACCCCTATCGCTGCGCTGGCGAACATCGCGGATGGCAAACTCTCTTTCCTGGGGGAAGTCCTCACGCCCGACGGCAAGCATTGCTGGCGGCGGCGGGAAACCGTGTCCTTGGGGGACACCCAGACCGCCCGCGCCCTGGGGCTCAAGCTTGGCGCACAGATCAAGGCGGAAGCCGGCCCGCTCTACCAGGCCCATTTCGGCGACAAGGGCTGGTGACTTTTTGAGAGACGCGCTGCAAGGCAGCATGTTTCTCCTCTTTGCAGTTTTGCCGTTTTGGCGCAGCATCCCGCCCCGAAAACGAGGCGCGGTCGCGCCACTGGGAGAGAACGTCATGCTCAACAAACGCGCATTCGTGACAGGAACCTTGGCTGCCGCCGTGGCAACGGCCGCACACGCGCAGGCCGAAAAGCCCGCAGACAAAAAAGTCACTTACGGCCCGCAAAGGGCGGACATTCCACACGGCATGGTCAAGACCACCAAGCTGTTCAAGTCGCCGCCCGGCTTTGCCAATGCGCTGGCGGTGGCGCCCGAAGGGCTTTGGATCGGGCAGCAGAAGCTGTCCGGCAAGGCCGCTCAGTCCTATCACCTGCCCGAACCCAGCGACCTGCACGAAGCCGCCTGGCTGGTGGACTGGAACGGCAAGCTGCTGAAAACGGTGCAGACCAATTCCCGCAACACGTCGGGCATGGCCTATGGCAATGGCTGCGTGTGGATGATGGCCAATCAGGAACCGGAAGGCGTGTTCCAGGTGGACATGAATTCCAAGGAAATCAGCCACCGCCAGATTCCCTTAGGATTGCCCGGACGCGACGGCGGCGGCAGCCATGGCGCGCAATGGCGTGACGGCAAATTGTGGATCGTGGCCAACCGGCCGCGCCTGATGCTGCGGGTGGATCCCAAGACCTGGGCGCCGGAAGTGGCCATTCCGATCTATGTCACGCCGGACAAACCACGCTGGCATGACATGACCTTCGATGCCGACGGCAATATCTGGATGGTCACCGGCAATGACTCCAAGAGCTACAAGGAAGGAACGCCGGGCCTAGTCAAATATGACGGCAAGACCGGCGCGGTGATGGGGACCTACGACTTTGTGCCGGGCTCCTGCGATCCGCACGGGCTGGAATTCCATAACGGCACGCTGATCAGCTGCGATGCCGGCGTCCATCCGGGCTGGCCGAATTATGACAGCCCCAGCAATGGCTGGATCTTCAAGATCGAAATGGCGTGAGGCCATGAAGCGCCGGGATTTTCTGGCCGCCGCGGCTGCTTCGCCGGCCGCGGCCCTGCCTGTCCATGTTCAACCTGCTTTTGCGCAACCCGCCCATCCCGCCTGTTTGCCGGACTGGTCCAAAATCCCCTCGCGGCCAGCGAACAAGGTCGAGGTGGTTTACAAGGCCAGGCATGGCCAGCCCAACGGGCTGGCGCTGGCCGACAAGCCGGATCAGATGTGGGTGCTGGACCAAGGCGCCGAACATTGGGTGACGCTGACCAACATCAAGGACGGCTCGCTGGTGCGCGAATTCCAGGCCGATGTGGTGGGACCCAGCGGATTGGTGCAGGACGGAAACACGATGTGGATCACCTCGACCCACAATTCCATCATCGTCCATTGCGATTTGAACGGCAAAACCATCGCCAAATATGTCACGCCGGGAGCGGGGCGCATCTATGAGCGCGAGGACGATCCGCCGCCGCGTTCCTCGCCGCTGAAGCCCGCCTGGCCCGACAAGCCGCGCGGCATCGGTCCGGCGCAAACCGGCAATGTCGGCAACAACACGGGAAAAGGCTTGGCCCCAGGGCAATTGCCGCTGAATGCCGAGGAAGGCTCGGGCGGCACCGGCGCCCACGCCATTCTGTTGGACGGCGATTACCTGATCTATGCCTGCCCGCCGGCGCGGGCGATTTTCACCATCAACAAAAAAACCTGGAAGGTGAAAGCCACCTGGCCGGTGCCGGGCAATCGCACCCATGGCATGAGTTGGGACAAGACGCATGACACGATCTGGTCGTCGGATTCCAACTTGAACGCTTTCTTCCGCCATGACGCCAAGACCGGCGTGATCCATGAGCGGGTGCAACTGCCCGGCGACTCGCCGGTGATCCACTGCGCCAAGCTGGTGGGCGACTATATGTACGCCTGCGATGATATGGGCTGGATGTGGCGGTTTAAAATCTAGTCAACGCGGAAGCCAGGCCGCGTCGTCACGTAATTGGAATTCACCTGCGAGATGCTGGCGCAACCCAGCAGCTTCAAGGTGCGAATAAGATCGGCGCGGAAAATCTCGATGGCGCGCTCGATGCCCGCATCGCCCGCCGCCGCCATGCCATAGGCATAGCCGCGCCCCAGCAGCACCGCCTTGGCGCCCAGGCCGATGGCCTTGACCATGTCGCTGCCGCGGCGGATACCGCCGTCGAACAGGACTTCGGTCTTGTCGCCTACCGCTTCCACGATCCCCGGCAGCACCCGCAAAGACCCCGCCACGCCATCCAACTGCCGCCCGGCATGGGTGGAAACCACAATCGCTTGCGCGCCGGCATCCACCGAGCGCCTGGCATCGTCGGCGGTCATCACGCCCTTGATCACGATGGGGCCGTTCCACTGCTCGCGGATCCAGGCGAGGTCAGTCCAGGACACTTGCGCCGATTCCAGCGCCGCGGCGACATCGATCGCCGCCAAGGGGCCGGAGCCCGGCACCACGATATTGGGAAAGGGCCGCGTCATGCCATCCAGGATGAAACCCGCCAGCCAGCGGGGATGGGCCAGGATGTTGGGCAGATACGGAATCTTGGCGAAGGGATTTCTGGACATCAGCGGCTTCATGCCGTTGCGCACGTCACGTTCGCGATTGCCCGCCACCGGCGTGTCGATGGTGACGAACAGCGCCTTGTAACCGGCGGCCTTGGCGCGGGCGATGGAGCCTTCCGCGGCGCCGCGCCCGCCCGCCAGATAGAGTTGATAGAAAGTGGGCCCCGAAGACTGCGCCTTCACATCCTCGATGGTATGGCCCGACATGGTGGAAAGAATATAACCGGTGCCGTTGTTCCCCGCCGCCTTGGACGCCGCCAACTCGCCGCGCGGATGCATCAGCCGGGAGTAGCCGATCGGTGCCAGGATAAAGGGCAGATCGAGCTTGTGCCCCAGCACGGTGACGGAAAGATCGCAGGCCGGCACCGCCACCGCGAAACGCGGCTTGAAGATCACCTCCTGGAACGCCCGCTCGCTGTCCGTAAGCGTCACCTCATCATCGGCGGCGCCGTCCAGATAGTCGAACACCGCGTCGGGCAGCCGGGCCCGCGCCAAGCGGCGCAAATCCTTGATATTGACCACGCGCGGCGAGGCAAGATTCATTTGGAATAGCCCCAAAAGGCATACAAGACAGCGGCGCTTTTATGCCCGCAAACACGAGCGCCTGCAAACCGGGTTTCTCAGAATGCGGAAAGGCCGGTCTGGGCGCGGCCAAGCACCAGGGCGTGGATATCGTGGGTGCCTTCATAGGTATTGACGGCTTCCAGATTCATCACATGCCGCATCACATGATAGTCGTCGGCAATGCCGTTGCCGCCATGCATGTCGCGCGCGGCCCGCGCGATCTCCAGCGCCTTGCCGCAATTGTTGCGCTTGAGCAGGCTGATCGCCTCGCCCGCCAGCCTGCCCTCTTCCATCAGCCGGCCGGCCTGCAGGCAGCCGGCGAGCCCCAGGGCGATCTCGGTCTGCATGTCGGCCAGCTTCTTTTGATAGAGCTGGTTGGCGGCCAGCGGACGGCCGAACTGCTTGCGCTCCAGGCCATAGGCGCGCGCCGCATGCCAGCAGAATTCCGCCGCGCCCAGCGCGCCCCAGGCGATGCCGAAACGCCCGTTGTTGAGACAGGAAAAAACCGATTTCAATCCTTCGGCGCCCGGCAGCATGCGGTCTTCGGGAATTTCCACATCATTCAGGACGATCTCGCCGGTGGCGCTGGCGCGCAATGAGAATTTGCCTTCGATCTTGGGCGTGGAAAGGCCTTTGTCGCCGCGCTCCAGGATGAAGCCGCGAACCCGGCCCTCCAGCTTCGCCCAGACCAGCAGCACATCGGCCACCGGGGCATGGGTGATCCAGCTCTTGCTGCCAGACAGCACAAAGCCGTTCTTGCTTTTTCGGGCGCGGCTTTGCATCGAGCCGGGATCGGAGCCGGAGTCCGGCTCGGTCAGGCCAAAGGCGCCGACCCATTCGCCGGCGGCCAGTTTGGGAAGATATTTCTCCCGCTGCGCAGCGCTGCCGAAGGCATGAATGGGATGCATCACCAGGCTGGACTGCACCGACAAGGACGAGCGAAAGGCGGAATCGACGCGTTCCACCTCCCGCGCGATCAGGCCGTAACTAACAGGAGAGGCGCCGCCAAATTCCGGCAGGGTGCTGCCCAACAGGCCCAACGCCCCCATTTCCTGGAGCAAGCCACGATCAAAACGCTCATGGCGATGCATATCCCGCACCAGGGGCATCAGGCGGCTTTGTGCGAAAGCGCGGGCGCTGTCACGCGCCAGCCTTTCCTCCTCGCGCAGCGAAGACTCCAGCAGCAGCGGATCGGCCCAATCAAAACGGGCCCATGTCTCGGTCATTCCCAGCCCAAAAGAAAAGACGGCGATATGCCTTCAGCAAGCATATCGCCGTCCCTGTTTTCGTCAAAGATCAGTTCGACTTGGTGACCTGGCCCTCCGCCATGCCGGCCTTGCTGCCCACGCCGGGATTGACCGCATTCTCCTTGTCGGGCGGGGTGGGCATGACCTTGTCCTGATGGCCGGGCAGCTTGGCATTGGTGCTGGGCTCAATGGCCGGATTGCCTTTGCGCAGGTCGCGGCCCGAATCTTGTGTGTTCGCCATGGAACATTCCTTCCCAAAAGGGTTCCAGGTGATAACGGGCAGATCAGTTCCGGGTTTCGCGGCTGAAAATCCAGTCCGCCACGTCCTTGTCGACCTGCTCGCCTTCCAGATCACGCAACAGCATGTGATAGCCGTGATCGTAGCGCTTGACGGTGGCCTTGCCGTCCAGCGCCTGGATCACCGCCTCGGTGGGCTTGGCGGGAATGACCTGGTCCTTGGCGCCGTAGAACAACAGGATCGGCGGCGCGCTTTTGATCCGTTCCGGCGCGTTGCGCGCCTCATCCATCAGGTTCACCAATCCGTACAGCGTGTCGGTGCGGGTCTTTTTCTGAAACAGCGGATCGCGGCCCAGCGCCCGCAACATCTCCACATTGTCGGAGGGAATGATGGTCACCACCCGGCCGGCGGCATTGTTGGAAAGGATCATGCCGGGCACCAGGTGCGCCGCCAGAAAAAGCGCCGCACGATAGGTGAACGGCATGTCGCCCCGCGACCATACCGCCGGAGCGATCAGGATAATGCCATCGGCGGCCGGCGGCGTGCCGGACGCAAGGCTGGTCAACACCACCGCCCCGCCCATGCTTTCGCCCAGGGCAAACACCGGGACGCCGGGATAGCGCGCATGCGCGGCGGCGACTGCGTCGTTGAGATCGGCGCGCATGGCGTCGGCTCCCGCCCAGATGCCGGGACTGGCGCTCATGCCAAAGCCGCGCTGGTCATAAGCCAAAGTGGTGATGCCCAGCTTCGCCCACACTTTGGCCGGCATGTCGAAGGCGTTGGAATAATCGCTCATGCCATGCAGCGCCACGATCACCGCGCGCGGCTTGGTTGAATCCACAAGCCCTTCCGCATCCCAACGCCGCAAGGGCAGCCTGGCGCCATCGCGCGCGACAATGGCGTCCGCCGTCATCTGGGGCGCCATGCTGCCCTCCACTGGCGGCGCGAAGACCGGCGCGCATCCCCACAAAAGCAACAAGGCGCAAACCGGAAAAAATCGCACATCACACCTGAAGGCTCTGTGGCAGCTGCGCCTTGTCGCGCAGCACCAGTACGCTTACGACCACAATATGGTCCACCCGGTCCTGGCCAAAAGGCAGGATGGCGCTTTCGTAATAGAGAAACTGCGCCCCGGGCATGTCCTCGCCGGCCCAGCCACGATAGCACATCAACTCGCCGCTGGACCGCACCATCTCGTAGAGCATGCGCAGACCGATGCCGAAGCGCGGCGTGCTGGCCTCGATCTGACTGAGGCGTTGGCCGGAAAAATCCATGCCGAAGCCGGCGACCAAAGCGGGCCCGACATGGAGATATTGATAGTCCTCGCCATCGCCGATCGCCCCCACCAGCAGCGCGGTATCGCCCGCCACGGCCATGACCGGATCGGGCTGAGGCGGGAAACGCTTGGACCCTCGCGCGCCTTGCCAGCAGGCGATGGCCTGGAGCGGCGCCTGGGCCTCCAATGCGCTGGACGCGACGATTTCGCCGGAAGAGGCTTGGGGGATCCAGAAATCCATGGCCAAAGCTTAACCAAACGCCGCGGAGGCGCAATTGGATGATGTTCCACCCATCCGTTCGCGCGGCCATCGCGCTAGAAGGCCAGCAGACCGATCATGGCGCCGGAAAGGCCGCTGGCCATGGTTCCCGCCACCAGCGCCTTCAATGCCAGCGACACCACTTCATCGCGGCGGTCCGGGATCAGCGCGCTCATGCCCGCGATCAGGATGCCGACGCTGGCGAAATTGGCGAAACCGCACATGGCATAGACCAGGATTTGGGTGCTGCGCGCGTCCAGCGTGCCTGCCGGCATGGCGGCCAATCGCAAATAGGCGACCAGTTCGGTGAGGATCACCTTGATGCCCATCAGTCCGCCTGCCGCGCCCGCTTCTTTCCAGGGCACGCCCAGCAGCCAGACAAAAGGCGCAAACAGCCAGCCCAGAATCCGCTCCAGGGTCAGGGCTGAGCCCGCGACCGCCGGCAGGTGCGCCAGGATGGTGTTGGCCAGCGCCATCAGCGAGGTGGTGACGATCAGCATGGCCAAGATCTGAAGATAGATTTTCAAGCCGTCCTCGGTGCCCTGCGCCATCGCGTCCATGGTGGAGCGGTAATGCACGCTTTCCTGGCGCTGGCTGAGATCGGTCTCGGCCGGGCCGGGCACCATGATGCGCGCCATCATCACCCCCGCCGGCAGGGACATCAGCGATGCCACCAGCAAATGCCCCAGCGCACCCGGCAGCACGTCTTTGAGGATGGTGGCGTAGAGCACAAACACCGTGCCCGCGATCACCGACAGGCCCACCGTCATCAGGATGAACAGCTCGGTGCGGGTGAGCCGCGCCAGATAGGGGCGGATCACCAGCTGGCCTTCGATATTGCCCAGGAAAACCGTGGCCGCCGCGCTCAGCCCCACCGCGCCGCCCAGCCCCAGGGTGCGTTTCAGTACGATCGCCAGGCCATTCACGATGACAGGCAGAATGCGCCAATACCAAAGGATGGCGGACAGCGCGCTGATCACCATCACCAGCGGCAGGATGGAGAAAGCCAGATTGATCATGTTGGCGGGATGGGTGACGGTGAAAGGCGCGGGGCCGCCGCCGATATAGCCGAAAATGAAACTGGTGCCGGCGCCGGTGGCGCCCGCCAGCGTGCCCACCAGCCCATTCAGTCCAAACAACAGGTCCCGAATCACCGGCACCTTGAGCAGCACCAGCGCCAATCCCGCCTGCAGCAGCAGGGTGCCCGCCACCATCCGCCAATTGAAGGCGCGGCGGTCTTCGGAGATCGCCCAGGCAATGGCTATCAGGACGCAAATTCCCAGCAGCGATTGCAATTGCGCCAAACTCTGTCCCCGCCCAAACCTTGGCCTTACGCTACACGATTTCTTTGTCGGCAAAAGCCCGGCATGACAGAAAGGCGCGCCGGCGCTAGTCTGAAAGCGGGGAGCGCGATGACCGGAAAACCGGGTTCAGGAAAAATCCTTGCATTGGCCGGAGCGCGGGCGTTTCCGCCGCTGATGGTGGTGATGTTCCATTTCAGCGAGGGCCATCATTACAGCGGCTGGCGGCCGTTGGATTTCCTGGCCACCCGCGGCTATCTGTGGGTGGAATTCTTCTTTGTCCTGTCGGGTTTCATTCTCACCCATGCCTATTGGCCGCGGCTGAAGGACCTTCTCACCCGGTCCGGCTATTTCGCCTTCCTGCGGGCCAGGCTGATCCGGCTCTATCCCCTGCATCTTTTCATGCTGCTGCTGATCCTTTTGATGGTGCTGGGCTTGCGGGCGCTGGCGGCGCATGGCGGCTATCTCTCCATCTTCGACGCCAGATATCACCAGGATGTCAGCCCCAAGGGATTCTGGCTCACGCTGTTCCTGGTGCATGCCTGGAACACGATGGGGACGCTGACCTGGAACGGCGTGTCCTGGTTTGTCAGTGTGGAGTTCGCGCTCTGCCTTCTGTTTCCGGCGCTGCTGTGGCTGGCGGAGGGCGGGCTGTGGCGGGGTTTTGCCCTGATCGCGGCGGGATTGAGCGGACTTTTGGCGCTGCTGTTCACGTCCAAGCACGGCTTGGACATCACCTTCCACAATGGCGTGCTGCGCGGCTTGTCGGATTTCGCCATCGGCGTGGGCATGGCGGTCTTGTTCCGCCGCCTGAAGCCGCGCGACCGCTTGCCGGAATGGGGACATTCCCTGCTGCAGCTCGTGCTGCTGGGCCTGTTGGGTTATGTCGTGATGAACACCGGCTGGTCGCACACCCGCATGGACATCTTCACCGTCCTGCCGCAGATGCTGCTGGTGTTTGTGCTGGCCTTTGACCGCGGCATTGTCGCGCGCCTGTTACAGATGCGCCTGCCGCAACGGTTGGGCGAATGGTCCTATGCCGTCTATCTGGGCCAGACCGCCTGGCTGCTGGCCATCCGGTTTTTCGAGCAGCGGCTTTACCCTGCGCCGGATGCGCTGGTGCTGGGGGTGCGGTTTTCCAGCCTGATCTGGTGGCTGGAGCCGCTTTGCCTGGTCATCGTCTGCGTGTCGTGGGGGGGGCTGTTGGCGGAATTCATCGAATTGCCCGCCGCCGCCTGGCTGCGCCGCCAACTGGGCCGCCGCCTTGACCCGCAAACCATCCCGACGCCATCCTGAGCCGCCCCAACCGCCGCGAGGACGCCCATGGCCATCTCCTTCAAAGACAAAGTCGCCATTGTGACAGGGGCCGGCGGCGGGTTGGGCCGGGCGCATGCCCTGCATCTGGCCAAGCTGGGCGCCAAGGTGGTGATCAATGACCTGGGCGGTTCGCTGGATGGCAGCGGCGGCAGTTCCCAGGCCGCGGAAAAAGTGGTGGCGGAAATCATTGCGGCGGGGGGCGAGGCCATCGCCAATGGCGCCTCGGTCAGCGATGACGCCGGCGTGGCCCATCTCGTCAAGCAGACCATGGACAAATGGGGCCGCATCGATGTGCTGATCGCCAATGCCGGCATCCTGCGCGACAAGAGCTTCGCCAAGATGGAGATCAAGGATTTCGAGGCGGTGGTGAACGTGCATCTGATGGGCACCGTCAAGCCGGCCAAGGCGGTGTGGGAAATCATGAAGACGCAAGGCTATGGCCGCATCGTGGTGACCACCTCCTCCACCGGGCTCTACGGCAATTTCGGCCAGACCAATTACGGCGCCGCCAAGCTGTCGCTGGTGGGATTCATGAACTCGCTGAAATTGGAAGGCGCCAAGGACAATATCCGGGTCAACGCCATCTGTCCGGTGGCGGCCACCCGCATGACCGAAGCCTTAATGCCGCCTTCGGTGCTGGAAATGCTCAAGCCGGAATTCGTCTCGCCCGCCATCGCCTATCTGGCGTCGGAAGAAGCGCCGACCGGAATCATCATGACCGCGGCGGCCGGGGTGTTCGCCGCCGCGCAACTGGTGGAGACCGACGGCATCAATCTGGGCCAGGGCGCCAGCGCCGACGACATCGCGGCGCATTTCGCGGAGATCGCCGACTGGTCAAGCGCCAAACATTACGGCCAAGGCGGCGAGCAAAGCGCCAAATTCCTAGCTCGCGTGCAGGAAAAGCCGCTTCTGGGCTGACCGTCACGCCGTGTTACAATTTGCGCCGCCCGTCATGCGCGCGAAGCGGCGCGCCGGACGCGCAAACAAGCGAGTCAACATAAAAAAATGCGTTTGTGACGAAATGACTCTTGCAGCGAGTCAAAGTTTGCCTCACGTTTCCGTCATGGACGACCTGCGCGGTTTGCGAGTTCGCACGGCGCGGCCTGAAGACGCCGCAGAACTGGCGCGCATCTACATCGAGTCTTGGCAGGATACCTATGCGGGGATGATCTCCCACAGCCTGCTGGGCGGCATGTCGATCAAGGCCCATACCGCGCGCTGGCAAGGCGCGATCAAGAATGTCGACCGCAATGGCGGCGCCATCCTGGTGGCGGAGGAACCGCGTTTCGGCGCAATCGGTCTTTGCAGCCTTGGCAAGGCGCGTGACAGCGGCCTGGGTTTCGAGGGCGAAGTCTATACCCTCTATGTCGATCCCGCCTTTTTGGGGCGCGGCGCGGGACGCGCACTTCTCAGTGGCGCGTTCGAGGCCTTGAAGGACCGCAAGCTGCGCTCCTGCCTGATCTGGGCGCATGCCAGGAACAATGCCTGCTTTTTCTATGAAGCGATGGGCGGGCGCCGGATTGCCGTGCGCACCACTCGGCTGATGGGCGAGTTGACGCCGGAGATCGGCTTTGGCTGGAAAAGGCTGACCGCCAGGAAGCCGAGCCGCAGCATTCAGTTCCGGCCGGATCAATCCTAGGCCCCGCTTCTCCAGCGCGGCCTAGAGATCCTTCGGCCTCACGAAATCGGCCAGCTTGCCGGTCCCCGGCGCCACATCGCGCCAGCGCCCCACGTCAAAGTCCAGGATTGCCAGGGCGCAAGTGGGAAATTTCTCTTCCAGCGCCTCGTGCCGCGCCCGTTCCTTGCGGCGCACCGGCTCGCGGGCCAGCAGGGCGGCGGCGGCTTCCAGCCCCGGATTGTGGCCCACCATCATCAGCCGGGAAATGCTGGCCGGGGCGCCCCGCACCGCCGCCAGGATCTTGGCCGGCTCGGCCAGATAGAGCGCGTCCCGATATTCGATTTCGCAATCCAGTTGCTGCACCACCAGTTCCGCCGTCTGCACAGTCCGCGCCGAGGATGAGCATAGGATCAGGTCCAGCGCATAGCCGGTTTTGCTCAGATAGCGCGCCATGGCGCCCCCATCCTGCATGCCGCTGAGCATCAGGGTGCGGTCGAAATCCTCGACGCCGGCTTCCGCGGGCACCGCCTTGGCGTGACGCAGCAAAAACAGCCTTTTCATGGGCCTGTACGCGCTTTGCGAATCCTGCATAAAGCTTATGTTCTTGACCCGGGCCGGGCAACCGCGCGACAAAAACGGCCTTAAAGGACAAGACGTTATGGCTACCAATAAGAAGCCCGGCAACTGGAGGAAGCGCACCCTGGCGGTGCGCGGGGGCCAGCTGCGGTCCCCCTTTCAGGAGACCAGCGAGCCGCTGATCTTCACGGCCGGCTATGCCTATGAGAGCGCCGAGGAGGCCGAAGCCCGTTTCAAGGGCGAAAGCCCGGGCTACCAATATTCCCGCCTGGCCAATCCGACGGTTTCCATGTTCGAGGAAAGGCTGGCGCAATTGGAAGGTGCCCCGCTGGCGCGGGCCACCGCCACCGGCATGGCCGCCGTCAGCGCCGTCTTCCTGGCGGGACTGAAGACGGGGGACCATGTGGTGTCCGCCAACGCCCTGTTCGGCTCCTGCCGCTATGTGATCGAAACGGTGCTGCCGCGCTTTGGCATCGCCGCGACCTTCGTCGACGGCAGCGACCTTACGGCCTGGGAAGCGGCCATGCGGCCAGAGACCAAGCTGCTGTTCGTCGAAACGCCGTCCAATCCCACCCTGGCGATCGTGGATATCGCGGCGGTGGCGAAGATCGCGGAAAGCCGGGGGGCGCGCCTGATCGTGGACAATGCTTTCGCCAGCCCCGCTTTGCAGCGCCCCATGGAATTGGGCGCGCATATCATCGTGCATTCCTCCACCAAATATATCGACGGCCAGGGCCGCGCCTTGGGCGGCGCGATCCTGTGTCATCCGGATTTCCTGGAGGAGAATCTCCAGCAATTCCTGCGCAACACCGGACCCAGCATCAGCCCCTTCAATGCCTGGCTGCATCTGAAAAGCCTGGAGACGCTGGATCTGCGCATGAAGCAACATTGCGAAAACGCCCAGCGGGTCGCGGATTTTCTCAGCGGCCAGAAGAAGGTGACGCGGGTTCTCTATCCTTTCCGCTCCGACCATCCGCAGCACAATCTGGCGCGCGCCCAGATGGACGGCGGCGGCGGCGTGGTCAGCTTCGAGATCGAGGGCGGCAAGAAAGCCGTGTTCCGCTGCGCCAATGCGCTGCAGCTGATCGACATTTCCAACAATCTGGGCGACGCCAAAAGCCTGTTCACCCATCCCGAAACCACCACCCATCAGAAGATGACGCAGGAGGCGCGCGATGCCGGCGGCGTCACCAGCGGACTTGTGCGCCTGTCGGTGGGCCTGGAAGACGCCGAAGATCTGTGCGAAGACCTGGAGCAAGCGCTGAAGGTCGCTTAGCTAGGACCCTCAATGGCCGAGCATCGCGTCAAATTGACTTGGGAGAAGGGACCCGCGCCCTTCACCTATGAAAGCTATACGCGCAACCATGTCCTTTCCTTCAAGGATGGCCAGGAAAAGCTGATGGCTTCGGCCTCGCCCGCCTATCGCGGAAACCCCGGCAAGGCCGATCCGGAAGACCTGCTGGTGGCAGCGCTGTCCTCCTGTCACATGCTGAGTTTCCTGGCCATCGCCACCAAGCGGAAACTCACTGTCACCTCTTACGAGGACGAGGCGACGGGTTTTCTGGAGAATGACGGCGGAAAATTATGGATGACGCGCGTGATCTTGCGTCCCAAGGTGGTGAGCGATGCCGATGCGGAAACTCTGGCGCAACTTCATCACCAGGCGCACCAAGCCTGCTTTATCGCCAACTCCGTGAAAACCCAGGTCTCGGTCGAGCCGCGTTAAGAGTATTTGTTCATCTTGGGCCATTCATCTGGCTGTTCATGTTTAGGACTTGTTTGAGACAGGTCGGGGTTTGCGCCCAATTGCCGCTTGCACCAAACGCCGCACCGCCCGATACTGAGCCCATGTACGAGACGGAAAGAAACCGCGACAGCGGCGGGGATATCCTCAGCCACCAGTATGAGCTGGAAACCCGGCGCATCCGCGTGGCGGTGCGGCCGGCCTATCTCGACGATCAATCCGATCCGGATGACGACCGCTATGTCTGGTCCTACACCGTCACCATCGAGAACCGCGGCGCCGAACCGGTGCAGCTTCTGTCGCGCTACTGGAGCATTATCGATGGGCAGGGCCGGGTGCAGGAAGTGCGCGGCGCCGGCGTGGTGGGCGCCCAGCCGGTGATCGCCCCGGGCGAGAGCTTTCAGTATACCAGCGGCTGCCCGCTGGAGACGGCGTCCGGCACCATGAGCGGGCGCTATCAGATGATGAGCGCCTCGGGCGAGAGTTTTGAGGCTGAAATCCCGGCCTTCCTACTGGAAAGCCCCTACGAACGCCGACAGATTCACTAATAGGCTTGGTCCGCTTCGAACCTGTCCGGCGGGAAGTCCCCGGCTCGGGCCGCTCAAGTCGCGCGCCCACTACGCTGTCGCTAGGGCGCCGCGCGGCCCTGCGCCGCTTCGAACCGGTCCGGTTCGAAGCCCTCAGTCAGCCTGTGGTTGAATCGCGCCCCTACCCGCGCGAAGCTTTCCCCCATGACCAAAACAACTGCCAAAAAAAGCACCAAAGCAAGCCGTAAGCCCGGCCCCAAACCCAGCCGCGAAGAAGCCGAACAGGCCATCCAAACCCTGCTGCGCTGGGCGGGCGACGATCCCAGCCGCGAGGGCCTGGCGGAAACCCCTGCCCGCGTCGCCAAGGCGTTCGAGGAATGGTTCTCCGGTTACGGCCAGGATCCGGAAGAATATCTCACCCGCACCTTCGAGGAGATCGAAGGCTATGACGACATGGTGATCCTGCGGGACATCCGTTTCGAAAGCCATTGCGAGCATCACCTCGCCCCGATCATCGGCCGCGTCCATGTCGGCTATCTGCCCACCAACCGCGTGGTGGGCATCTCCAAGCTGGCGCGGGTGGTGGAGGCTTATGCGCGGCGCCTGCAGGTGCAGGAGAAGATGAATGCCCAGATCGCCAACACCATCCAGAAAGTGCTCAAGCCCAAGGGCGTGGCGGTGGTGATCGAGGCGGCGCATCAATGCATGACCACGCGCGGGGTGCACAAGACCGGCGTCACCATGGTGACGTCGACCATGCTGGGCGCCTTCCGCGACAATTCCGACACCCGCCGCGAATTCCTGAACATCATCGGCAATCCCGCCAATCGCGAAGATCAATAATGTCTGCCGCGATCGATCTTGTGCGGGAGATGATCGCATTCGACACCACCAGCCGCGATTCCAACCTGGCGCTGATCGATTACGCGCAAGCCCTGCTGGAGAAAGCCGGCGGACGCTGCCGCCGCACCTATGACTCCACAGGCGAGAAGGCCAACCTGTTCGCCACTTTCGGTCCCGATGGCGATGGCGGCTTTGTGCTCTCGGGCCACAGCGATGTGGTGCCGGTGGACGGCCAGGACTGGTCGTCGGATCCCTTCCAGCCGCAAGTGCGCGAGGGAAAATTGTACGGCCGCGGCGCCTGCGACATGAAGGGCTTTATCGGCACGGCGCTGGCGCTGGTGCCGGAGATCGCGCGGGCGAAATTGAAGCAGCCCATCCATTTCGCCTTGTCCTATGACGAGGAAGTGGGCTGTGTCGGCGTCAAGGGGCTGCTGGACGATTTGAAAGCGCAAAACCTCAAGCCCGCCTTGGCCATCATCGGCGAGCCCACCGAAATGAAGATCGTGGGCGCGCATAAGGGCGGCGCCAAGCTGGTCACGACCTGTTGCGGCCGGGAGCATCATTCCAGCGGCCCGGAAAAAGGCGCCAATGCGGTGATGATGGCGGGCGAGTTCGTGGCGCTGCTGGACAGTGTGTGGGACGAACTGCGCGCCGACGCCGATCCGCGCTTTGATCCGCCCCATTCCACGGTGCAGGCCACCGTGATCCATGGTGGCACGGCGGTGAATATCCTGGCGCGGGAAGCGGAGGTGACTTGGGAATATCGCTGCCTGCCGGATCGCGATCCCGACAAGATTGTCGAACGGGTCAAGGCGCGCACGGCCGCGGAAATCCTGCCCAAATACCAACGCCGCGCCCCGGAAGCGGCGCTGAATACGGTGCTTCACGCCCACTATCCCGGCCTTGTCATGGACGAGACCTCGCCCGCCATCCGGCTGGCGCGGGAATTGACGGGCGCCAACAAGATCGAAGCGGTGGCCTATGGCACCGAGGCGGGACATTTCCAGAGCTACGGCATCCCGGCGGTGATTTGCGGTCCCGGCTCCATTGAACAGGCCCACCGGCCGGATGAGTATTGCGCGATCAGCGAGTTGGAGGCGTGTGAGGCGTTCTTGCGGAAAGTGATCGCGAAGGCTTCAACATAACGGCATGTCATGGCCGCCCTTAAAGGCGGCCATGACATGGTGAACTTACTTCACCCAGTCCCGCTTGAGGCGGTAGCCAAGCGTGATGACGATGGCGACAATGGAAGCACCGACAAAGGCGATGCCCAACGACGTAAAGATCGTCGCCAGGTACGAGCCAATGGCCGGAATAATTTCAAGCGTTTTGGCGCCAAGCAACAGGACAATGGTTATAAGAAAGTTTCTGGAGTTCTTCTCCGAATCGTTCTTGATCGCTGCGATGCCGCCAAAAACCAGAAGCAGTGGGGCTGTCAACGGAACGGAGACAAAGGCGGATACAATGGACAATATGACGGCGAGTGCTCGTGCTGCTGCGCAGATCTCATTCATTTTTCCCTCCCTATTTTTGTTGGACTCCCAGCTTGAATGAGGGTGATGCGAGATTGACCTTAAACCTCCTCCTATTTGGAGGGAGATGCAACATTGCGCGCCGTTGTGCAGCGCACAGGTCAAACGGCTTAAGCCAGACTTTCTGGCCCGATCTCATGGGTCTTGCCACAAAACTCGCACCTCGCCCGGATCACCCCGTCGGGATCGGCCAGGCCTTCGCGCTCCTGTGGCGCGTAGTTCTTCAGCACTTGGGTGATGCGCGCAGGGTCGCAATCGCAGCGGAAGATCACCGCTTCCGGCGGCTGGACCCGCACTTCGTCTTCGTGAAACAGCCGCCACAACAGGGTCTCGGGCTTAAGGCCGGTGTCCACCAGCTCGATATCCTCGACGGTTTTCAGCAACAGCGACAAGCGTTCCCAATCGTCGGAGCGGCTTTCGATACCGGCCTTCGCGGACTCCGGCGTCATCTGCAGCATCAGCCCGCCGGCGCGCCAGTGGGGCGCGGGATCGCCCGCCACATAGAGCGGCGCCGCCGCCAGCCGGATCACCGTGGGCAGCTGCTCGCTTTGCGCAAAATAGGTTTCCGCCGAGGCGCCGATACCTTCCGGCGAAAGCTCGACAATGCCCTGATAGGTCTTGCCGCCCAGGCGCGGTTCGATGGTGATGGCCAGCGCGCCCTTGCCCGCGAGCTTCTCGAAATCGCTCCCGGCCAGGGCCGCGAAACGGTCCGCGTCCAGCCGGGCAAAGCCGCGCACGCCGCGATGGCGGTTCTCGTCGGCGCCGTAATAGTCCGCGGTCACCAGGTCCAGCGGGCCGTCGCCCTTGGTCTGGATGGTGAGCCTTCCGTCCAGCTTGAGCGCGGTTCCCAGAAGCGCGCCCAGCGCCACCACTTCGCCCGCCACCCGGGCGGCGGGTTCCGGCAGGGCATGGGCGCGTAACGCACGCCCCGAAGCCGCATCCAGCCGCACCAGACGGCCGCGCACGCCGCACCTTGCGATATCGAACGGCAGGACGAAGTCGCCATAAGGCGACGGCACGGGATTCATTTTGTCAGGCATAGCCAACCAATATGGCAATCAGGGTGAGGCTTTCAAGCCGGTTACGACAAGGCCCAGGCCAGGATCGCCTTCTGCGCATGCAGGCGGTTTTCCGCCTCGTCGAACACCACCGATTGCGGCCCGTCGATCACCTCGTCGGTGACTTCCTCGCCGCGATGGGCCGGCAGGCAGTGCATGAAAAGCGCATCCTTGCTGGCGCGCTTCATCAGCGCCGCGTTCACCTGATAGGGCTTGAGCAGGTTCTGCCGCTTGGTGGCATTGTCATCGCCCATCGACACCCAGGTGTCGGTGACCACGCAATCGGCGCCTTCCACCGCGGCTTCGGCGTCGCCGGTGAAGTTCACCAACCCGCTGGGCGCGGCCCAGTCACGGGTCTCCTGATCCACCGTCAATTCCCGGGGCGATGCCACATTCAGCGTGAAGCCGAACTTCACCGCCGCATGCACCCAACTGGTCAGCACATTGTTGCCGTCGCCGGTCCAGGCCACCGTGGCGCCGTTGATCGAGCCTTTATGTTCCTCAAAGGTCATCACATCCGCCATCACTTGGCAGGGATGGGACCATTTGGTGAGGCCGTTGATCACCGGAATGGTGGCGTTGGCCGCCAGCTCCTCCACCATTTCATGGTCGAGCAGGCGGATCATCACCGCATCGACAAAGCGCGACAGCACCCGCGCCGTGTCGGCAATGGTCTCTTCCCGCGCCAGCTGCATCTCATTGCCGGTCAGCATCAGGGTACCGCCGCCCAACTGCCGCGCCGCCATGTCGAAACTGATGCGGGTGCGGGTGGACTGCTTGTCAAAGATCATCGCCAGCACCTTGCCGTTGAGCGGCTGGTCGCTGTCGGGCATGGCCTTGGGCCAGCCGCTGCGCGCCAGCTTGCGGCGGCGGGCGTCCGCGATTATCGCCTTGAGGGTGGCGCCGTCATGGTCCGACAGGTCCAGGAAATGCCGGGGCTTGTGCAGCAAGGGAGCGTTCATTGGGTTACCCCCTCTGCCCTGCGCACCTGGTCGGTGCTGCGGGCATCTCCCCCGTCCGCGCTTACGCGCGCGGGGGAGAGCGCGGCCGCCTTCCCCACTTCCATCTGGGACGCGGTCTTGTTTAGCAGCGCGATGCCCTCGCGCATTTCCGCCTCGCTGATGGTGAGCGGCGGCAACAGGCGCACCACATTGTCACCGGCCGGCAGCACGACCAACCCATTGGCGCGCGCCGCATTGATAAAGTCGGCGCTCGAGGGCTTCATCTTGAGCCCGGCCATCAGGCCTTGGCCGCGCACGCCTTCAAACATATCGGGATGCGCCGCCACCAGCGCGCCCAACTGCTGATGCAGGTAGTTGGCGACCTTGTTGACATGGTCCAGGAAGCCGGGCTCCAGGATCATGTCGATGGCTTCATTGGCCACCGCCATGGCGAGCGGATTGCCGCCATAGGTGGTGCCATGGGTGCCCACTGTCATGCCCTTGGCGGCCTCGGCGCTGGCCAGAACCGCGCCCACCGGAAAGCCGCCGCCCAAGGCCTTGGCCACGGTCATGATGTCGGGCGTGATCCCCAACCAGTCATAGGCGAAGAACTTGCCGGTGCGGCCCAGGCCGGTCTGGATCTCGTCAAAGATCAACAGCAGGCCGTTATCGTCACACAACTTGCGCAGGGCGCGCAGGAATTCCGGCGCGATCATCCGCACGCCGCCTTCACCCTGCAGGGGCTCGATGATGATGGCGCCGGTCTGAGGCCCGATCACCCGCTTCACTGCCTCCAGATCGCCGCCAAGATCACCCTTCAAAACGATCTGGTCGAAGCCCGGCATGCGCGGACCGAAACCTTCCAGATATTTCTCATTGCCGCCGGCATTGATGGCGGCATAGGTGCGGCCATGAAAGGCGCCCTCGAAGCTGACGATATGAAAACGCTCGGGATGGCCGCTGACAAACTGGTAGCGCCGCGCCATCTTGATGGCGAGCTCGATCGCCTCGGTGCCGGAATTCACAAAGAAGCAGGTGTCGGCGAAAGTGTTGGCCACCAGCTTTTTGGACAGGCTTTCCTGGCCCGGCACCCGGTAGAGGTTGGAGGTGTGCCACAGCTTGTTGGCCTGATTCGTCAGCGCCGCCACCAGCCTGGGATTGGCGTGGCCGAAGGCGTTGACGGCAATGCCCGCACCGAAATCCAGATATCGCTTGCCATCCTCGGCGAAAAGGTAGGAACCCTCGCCGCGGACGAAGGCGACATCCGTCCGATTGTAGGTGGGAAGCAAAGCCGGAAACACGGAACGAACTCCTCATTGTTTGGGGGCGGTCTGGCTTTCGCCTTACGCCCTGTGGGATTGAAATAAAAATACAAATCGAGGCTGGAGGAGCCTGTTTATCTGCTTTCCGTGACGCGCCGACAACCCCGGGCACGGCATCGCAGTTCTGCCGGAGCCGGTTGGCGAAACCGGCCGGGGCGCTTCTTCCGGCTGGAATCAGGGCGCCATGGCTTTGGCAATTCAGCTATAACTTATTGATAGGACTGGATGACCTGGAAAATCCCGAATCCGAGGAGCAAAATGGCGCTTCCTCCGGTCAGAGCCACCCAGGACCAGAAGGCCCAAGGATCGGTCTCTCGCTGATAAATCCGAAGAAACCCCATCCAGCCTTTGGCCACGATCCAGCCCTTGGTCACCACCTTGCCGGTCCATAGCTGGCGGGCAAGAATCACAAGCATCACCAATCCCAGCGCAATCCAATTCCAGCCGTGACGGAGGACTTCTGCCATCATCTCTTCCCCTTCGGCTTGCGGTTGGGCGGCGGAGCTCCGCCGGCGGCAAGAGTGGCCTGATTTCTTCCAGTCCCCAATCTTCGTGTTGAGTTGTTCGACGGCACAGTCCCCAGGAATCATGTGGACAAGGGCTTGAGAGCCCCCCGTAGCGCTTGTGCGGCGGACCTACGGAGATACTGTATCTGGTGACCGGGGGGTTGATGGAGCCCGCCCTGGCAGCCAGGAGCGATAGCCATGACACAGGCAAATTGGTCGGATGACCGGGTTGAACAGCTCAAGACATTATGGACCGAGGGCCTTTCGGCCAGCCAGATCGCCCGCGCCCTGGGCGGCGTCACCCGCAACGCGGTGATCGGCAAGGTGCACCGGCTGGGCCTGGCGGGCCGCGCCAGCCCTTCGCGCAGCGAACGCCCCCGCCTGCCCATGGCGCCCAAGGCGCCCAGTGTGCGCAACACCGCGCCGGCCGCGCCCATTGTGGAAGAAGACCCGCTGCAACTGGAAGACGGCAGCCACGCCACCGTGCTGACCATCAGCGACCGCATGTGCCGCTGGCCGATCGGCGATCCCGCCGGTTCCGAATTCCATTTCTGCGGCCATTCGCCCAAGGCGGGTTCGCCTTATTGCGAGGCCCATGCCCGCAAGGCCTATCAGCCGCAGCAGGCCCGCCGCGACAGCAAGGACGGCAAGGGGCGGATGGCGTCCTAGGCGAGGAGCGGTTCGCCGCAAGGCGAACGAAACGGTCCAGCGGACCGTTTCGAGCGACAAGCGCCGCGAGCTTGGGCGAGCGGCGGTCAGGCAGACGCTCTGGTGTTTGCAATTTTTGTCTGGCAGGTTTTCTGCCATGAGCGTCTACGGTTATTCCGCACCTTTGCTGAGCGGCGAAGAAGTTTCGCTGTCGAAATGGCGCGGGCGGGTTTTGCTGATCGTCAATACCGCCAGCCATTGCGGCTTCACCCCGCAATATGCCGGGCTGCAACGGCTGCATGAAAAGCTGGAGCCGCACGGCCTCACCGTGCTGGGTTTTCCCTCCAATCAATTCCTCAACCAGGAGTTCGGCAGCGAGGACGAGATCACCCGCTTCTGCCGGGAAAATTTCGGCGTCACCTTTCCCATGTTCTCCCGGCTCAAGGTCAATGGCCGCCGCACCCACCGGCTGTTTCGCTACCTCAAGCAGGAGAAACGCGGCATTCTGGGCACGACATTTATCCCGTGGAACTTCACCAAGTTTCTGGTGGGCCGGGATGGCAAGCCGGTGGCGCGCTATGCGCCGAAGGTCAGGCCGGAAGAATTGGAAGAACCAATTCGCAAACTGCTCTAGGCAGCCGTGATGCCGACATTCGCCGCATCCAGCGAATAGCCCGCCGACCGCACGGTACGAATGGGATCCGGGGCGCCTTCGATATTCAGCGCCTTGCGCAGACGGCCGACATGCACGTCCACGGTGCGGGCCTCGACATAGACATCGCTGCCCCATACCGCATCCAGCAACTGCTCGCGGCTGAACACCCGGCCGGGATGCTGGATCAGGTGATCCAGCAGGCGGTATTCGGTGGGGCCGAGATGCACTTCGGTGCCGGCACGGCGCACCCGGTGGGCGGCGCGGTCCATTTCGATATCACCCACAGCGACCACATCCTCCGCCAGGCTGGGACGGATACGGCGCAGCACCGCGCGCAGCCGGGCCAACAGCTCGGTCATGGAGAAGGGCTTGGTCAGGTAATCGTCAGCGCCGGTATCCAGGCCGCGGATGCGGTCGGATTCCTCGCCCCGCGCCGTCAGCATGATGATGGGGACGTTGCGGGTTTCGTGGCGGCTTCTCAACCGGCGGCAAACTTCGATGCCGGAAAGCTGCGGCAGCATCCAGTCTAGCACCACCAGATCGGGCTGTTCCTCGGCGGCGACCAGGAGCGCCTCCTCGCCGTCGCGGGCTTCCAGCACCCGGTAACCCTCGCGCTCCAAATTGTAGCGCAGCAAGGTGACCAAAGCGCTCTCGTCTTCGGCAACCAGAACGGAAGGTTTGCTCATGCGTGGGTCTCGTAGGGAACCGAAGTTTCGCTGGTGGTATCGGCCTTGGGACGGTTGGCGGCGAGATGGCCGGCCCGCACCATGTGATAGATGACTTCGGCAATGTTGGTGCAGTGATCGCCGCAGCGCTCGATATTCTTGGCCACGAACAACAGATGGGTGCAGAGCCCGATGGTGCGCGGGTCTTCCATCATGTAGGTCAAGAGTTCGCGGAACAGGCTATTGTAAATTTCGTCGATCTCGCCGTCGCGGTTCCATACCGCTTCGGCTTCCTCGGCATTGCGGCTGGTGAAAGCGTCCAGCACTTGCTTGAGCTGGTTCTGCGCCGCCTTGCCCATGCGCGCCAGGCTTTGGGTCAAACGGATGGGCGGCTCGCGGTTCAGCACCAAGGCGCGCTTGGCTATGTTCTTGGCCAGGTCGCCGATGCGTTCCAGTTCGGCCGCGGTCTTGATCGCGGCCAGGGTCTCGCGCAGGTCCACCGCCATGGGCTGGCGCAGGGCTAGGAGCTTGAGGGCGCGCTCCTCGATTTCCTGCTGCACCTCGTCGATACGGATGTCGCCGCCGACCGCCCGCTCCGCCGCCACGCTGTCGCGGCGGGCAATCGCTTCGATGGCTGCGGCAAACTGGGCCTCGGCAAGGCCCCCCATCTGCGCCACCAGGGCGGAGAGGGCCTCCAGCTGTTCCCCGAAGGACTTGACGGTATGTTCGGTCATTGCGGCCTTTCCAATCGCCTGATACCGCTTAAGCGGTTCACGCCACTCCTATGCGACTGTTTTATAACATTTCCGTGACAGGCTCGGGGGCCGGGGTTTTTGCGGGGATTTCCGCCGGCGCGGCGGGCAAGGAGACTGTGAAAGTGCTGCCTTCCCCCTGCCGGCTTTCGATGCTGAGGCGGCCCTGATGGCGGTTGATAATATGCTTGACGATGGCCAGCCCCAGCCCGGTCCCCCCCCTTTCGCGCGAGCGTTTGACATCGACCCGGTAGAATCGCTCGGTCAGGCGGGGGATGGCATTGGGCGCGATACCTTCGCCATCGTCCTGAACGGCGGCAAAGACCTGACGGTCTGACGACTCGCCGATGCTGACCCGCACCTTGCCTTTCTCGCGGCCATATTTGATGGCGTTGTGGATCAGGTTCTGGAACAGCTGCACCAGTTCGTCATGATCGCCGATAACCTGCGGCACCCCCGGCTCGGCCTCCACCATGATGGCAATACCGTCCTGCGCCGCCAGGGGCTTGAGCGCGGCCACCGCCTGGCGCACCACGCTTTCCAGCTCGATGCGCCCTTCCGGCCTGACATGCTCATTCATCTCGATGCGGCTGAGTGACAGAAGATCGTCGATCAGCCGGCGCATGCGGGCGGCCTCCACGCCCATAATCTCCAGGAACTGGCCCCTCACCGCCTCGTCTTCCCGGGCATGGCCGCGCAGGGTCTCGATGAAACCGGACACCGCCGCCAAGGGCGTGCGCAGCTCATGACTGGCATTGGCGATGAAGTCGGCGCGCAACTGCTCGCTGCGTTTCACCATGGTGAGATCGTGCAGCAACAGCGCGGTGACCGAGGGCGAAACGCTGATGCGCGCCGCATAGGCCTGATAGTGGCGCTCGATCGGCACCGGCAGGCTGAAGGGCACATTGTTGCTCAAGCCCCGGCGCGCCTGAGCGATCGCCTGAAGCACATCGGGATTGCGCAACACCGAGGAGGCGCGCTTCCGGTCCAGCCCCGGGCCCAGCACATCGCGCATGGAATGGTTGACGAACAGGACCCGCTCGTTGTCATCCAGCAGCATCACCGGTATGGGCAGCTGGTCCATCAGCACCCGCGTCAGCGGCGGCAGGCTGGCCAGGGGGTCGTCGATGGTGGTTTCCGGGGGCCGCAGGATCGGCTCCTGGAAATTGACAAACTGGATGATCAGCATGGCCGCCAGGCCCAGGGCGACCAGGCCCCAGAACAGACCGGGACCGGCAAACAGGGCCACCGCGCCGCCCGCGATCAGCCCCATCACAAGCGGCCAGGCCGCGGCGCGCAGGCGCGCGAAAGATTCACCCATCAACCCCATCATAAGCCCAAATACGACGATTCGATAACGTGGCTAACAGGTTACTGTGACAGGGCTTTTATCCGTATACGGATCAGCTCCCCGCCAGGGCTGGCCCGCTTCCCGGGGTACGGGAAGAAATGATGATATACAACTTTTAGCTGTGAATTTGGGTTGGCCCCAGGAGAAAGCCTAGGATAGCACGCCGGAAGGGCTGGAGTTGACGCAGGTAACCTTGTGATCCTGGGGAAAATTAGGGACCACCATGAGCCAGGTCATTCTCGCGGAAGATGAGACACAGTTGCGCCGCCTGATTTCCGCCATGCTGGCGGACAAGGGCGTCAGCGTGGCGGAAGCCGCCGACGGCGTCGAAGCGCTGGAATTACTCAAAAGTAATCCCGCGGCGCTGCTGCTTCTATCCGACATCGTGATGCCCAACATGAACGGCTATGAGCTGGTGGAAGCGTCGCTCAAGCTCAGGCCCGAACTCAAAATCCTGATGATGACGGCTTATGCCGCGGAGCGGCCGCCGCCGGCGGCGCTGAAGGCGCGCGAGATCCGCACCTTGATCAAGCCGTTCGATCCCGACCGGATGTGCGACCTTGTAGTGGATATGCTGGCGCGGCCTTAGCCTCGCGGACGTCAGTCAAACTGTCTGCCGCGGCCGCGTTTGATTTCTCCCCGATGCTTCTTGCTTTCCAGCCGCTTGCGTTTACTGGCCTTGGGTATTTTGGTCGTACGCCGCACTTTCTGCGGCGTGGCGGCGCGGCGCACGATCTCCACCAGGCGCGCCCGGGCATCGGCGCGGTTTCTTTCCTGCTCGCGGAATCTTTGGGCGGTGATCACCAACACGCCCTCGCGGGTCAGGCTGCCGCCCAGCAGCAACGCCGCGCGGGCCAATTCGGTCAGGCTGGGAGAATTGCGCACATCAAAGCGCAGCTGCACGGCGCTGGCGACCTTGTTCACATTCTGGCCGCCGGGCCCAGAGCTGCGGATGAATTTTTCCTCCAGCTCATCGTCGGGAATGCTGATGCGCGGGGTGACGAAAAGGCTCATGCGCCGAACACCTGGCGCAATCCGGTTTTGACCAGCTTGCCGCCCTCATTGCGCGGCAGGGCGTCATGCGACAGCCGCATCTTGACCGGCACCTTGAAGAAAGCCAGCCGTTCGGCGGCAAAATCTTGAAGCGCCTTTTCGCTGACCGTTTCGCCCGGGCGCATCTGCACCAGCGCGGCCGGCACTTCTCCCAGCACCGGATGCGGCACCCCGATCAAGGCGGCGTCGGCCACCGCCGGATGCTGGACCAGGACATTCTCCACTTCGGCGCAATAGATGTTTTCGCCGCCCCGGATCAGCATGTCGTGCTCGCGGTCCAGGATGGTGCAGAACCCCTCTTCATCCAGCATGGCCAGGTCGCCGGTTTTCACCCAGCCGTCGTGGAAGGTCGCGGCGCTGGCTTCGGGCCGGTTCCAATAGGCTTTCGCTACATTGGGTCCGAAGGCCCATAATTCGCCGGCGCTGCCGGGCGGTAGTTCTGCTCCATCCTTTATGATTTTGAGCCGGCTGACCGGCAAGGCCGGGCCGCAACTGGCGGGACGGTGGAGATAGTCCTGGCCGGAATGGGTGGTGCAGGTGGCGGAGGTTTCCGTCATGCCCCAGCCCTGGCCCGGCATGGCGCCCAGCTTTTCCGCGATCCGGCGCGGCAGCGAAGCCGGCGACGGCGCGCCGCCGAAAGTCACCAGGCGCAACGACGAGGTGTCATGACCGTCGAGATTTTCCAGCAGGGACAACGCGACAGCGGGGACACCGCCCGTCACCGTGACTTTCTCGCGCGCGATCAGCGCCAGGGCTTCGCCGGCCTCGAACTTGCGCATCAACACCAGCTTGCCGCCCGCCGCCATATTGGGCAGCAGGATCGAAAGACTGCCGATGACATGAAAAAACGGCACCGCAAGCAAGGTGACGCGCTGGCTTTGATCGCGTGACGCAGCCGTTCCCCCACGCAGCCCATTTCGCGCCTCGGAGAAGGGCGCGGCGAAGATGTTGGTGGTCAGGGAACGATGGGTGCCCAACGCGCCCTTGGGCGCGCCGGTGGTGCCCGAGGTGTAGAAGATGGTGGCGTCATCTTCCGGCGACAGCGCGATATCGGGCATAGGCAGATCGGGCAGGTCCCGCCAATGGGACGGCGTGCCGATGATGTCTTCCAGCAGCGTCACGCCCGGCGGCGGATTGGCGGCGCGGGCGGCGAAAAGCTGTTCGACAAAAGGCGGCAGGCCGGTCAGCCGCGCCAGCCGCTCGCCATCGGCGAAGACAAAACGGGCGCCGCTGTCCAGAATGCCATAGCCCAGTTCGGCGCCGCTCCACCAGGCATTCAGCGGCACCACAATGGCGCCGGCCAGCAGCGCGCCCATGAACACCACCGGCCATTCCGGCAGGTTGCGCATCACCAGCGCCACCCGGTCGCCCTTTTTCAACCCACGTTCCCCCAGCAAGCCGGCAACGGCAAGACTGGCGCGGATAAAGCCGTCATAGCTCACGCGCTCGGCGCCATGGACCAGGAATTCTTGGCTGCTGTGACCGCGGGCCCGGGCGAAGGCTTCGGCGGCGGTGGCGGGCACATGCTTCCACACGCGCATGCGCACGCCGCGCACGGCCGCCTCGACGGTCTCGAATGCGGCCCCCGGCGCGGTCAGGCGGGCATGCGCCTCCTCCAGCGAAAGGGCCGGCCAGTTTTTGGACCTGTCATTCATGGCTCGCCTTAGTATAACGGGGACCATGAGCATGCCATCGGGATTTTCGGACGAGAGGCTTTCGCGGATTCCGCGCTTCCTGCGGGAGAAGGTGGATACCGGCCTGTTGCCGGGCGCGCTGACCTTGATCTGGCGGCGCGGCCGTGTGGCGCATTTGAGCCTGGTGGGCGCGACGGACATCGCCCGCGCCGCGCCCATGCGCGAGGACGCCATTTTCCGCCTCTATTCCATGACCAAGCCGGTCACCAGCGTGGCGCTGTTGATGCTGATGGAAGAGGGCCGGATCGCGCTGGACGATCCGGTGACCCGCTTCATTCCCGCTTTTGCCGGTCTTAAGCTTGCGAACGGAGAAACGCCGCGCCGGACCATGACGGTGCTGGACCTGTTGCGGCACACCGCCGGCCTCACCTATGGCTTTCACAATCGCACCGCCATAGACGCGGCCTATCGCGCGCAACGCGTCGCGGAATTCGACACCGAAGGCGGGCTTGCGGGCATGATCGCCCAGCTGGCGAAGCTGCCGCTGGAATACTCGCCGGGAGACGCCTGGATCTATTCGGTGGCCAGCGATGTCGCGGGCTATCTGGTCGAGCTGGTGTCCGGCCAGTCCTATGCCGATTTTGTCCGGCGGAAAATCCTTGAGCCGCTTCAGATGAGCGATACGGATTTTCTGGTGGATGCCGGCAAGCGCGCGCGTTTCAGCGCCTGTTATACGCTGAAAGACGGCAAGCTCGATCTGTTTGACGATCCTCAAAACTCGCCCTGGTTTTCTCCGCCCAGGCTGGAATCGGGCGGCGGCGGCCTTGCCGGCACGGCGCAGGACTATCTGCGCTTCTGCCGCATGCTGCTCGGCCAGGGCGCGTTGGACGGCGTGCGGTTGCTGTCGCCCAAGACCATCCAGTTGATGACCGCCAACCATCTGCCGGGCGGCAAAGAGATCACCGATCTTTCGCCCGCCGGCCACGCCTTCACCGAATCCGGCTATCGCGGCATCGGTTTCGGGCTGGGCGTGGCGGTGACGCTCGATCCGGCGCGGGTGGGAGTTCCGGGCAGCGCGGGGGAATTCACCTGGGGCGGCATGGCCACGACGACTTTCTTTGTCGATCCCAAGGAAGACATGGCCGTGGTATTCATGACCCAGGTGATCCTGGACACGCCGCGCCGGGTGCGGCTGCGCCGCGATCTGCGGACCTTGATATATAGCGCGATGACTGAGAGCCATGCTTGAGAGCTTGCCTGTTGAGGTTTGGCACGGCCCTTATGACACGGGGGTGAAAACGCGCGCGGTTGCGGCCCTTGAAAATGGCGCCGTGCTGTTCTTCCCCAACCTGGCTTTTCTTCTGTCGGAGGCGGAAAAGCGTTTTCTCGACGCCTCGGTGTCGGATGGCCGGGCAAAGAACATTTCCCTGGACCACGCCACCGGCAAAATGCAAGCCAGCTCGCTGACGGGCGAAGCGGCCCTGGAATTGGCGGCGATGATCGAGCGCTTCGGCAGCCAGGCGGCGCGGCTGGTGCATGATCTTCTGCCTTACCGCAATGTGGAGCGCGCCCGCACCTCGTTCCGCCCGGTGCAGGTCAAAGGCCGGCACTATTCCAAGATCAGCGACGACCGCCTGCTGCATATCGATGCCTTTCCGTCGCGGCCGATGCGCGGACGGCGCATTTTGCGTTTCTTCGCCAATGTCGCGCCCCACGGCGCGCGCCATTGGCATGTCGGCCAGCCATTTGAAGACTTCGCCCGCGCTTTCCTGCCCAAAGTCAGCCCGCATCCGCCGGGCAAGTCCTGGTTGTTCGAGAAGCTCGGCGTCACCCGCGGCCGGCGCAGCCTGTATGACGAATTGATGCTGTCGCTGCATGACGCGGGCAAGCTGGATTCCGCTTTTCAGCAGAACAGTCCGCAACAGCATGTCGATTTTCCCGCCGGTTCCTGCTGGCTGGTGTTCACCGACCAGGTGCTGCATGCCGCGCTGGGAGGCGAATTCGCCCTGGAGCAGACCTTCCACCTGGATGTCAGCGAAATGGCGGAGCCGGAGCGCGCGCCGGTCAGGGTGCTGGAACGGCTGAGCGGAAAGGCCCTGGTCTAGCGGCTAGGCCGCGGCGTGCATATCGGCGAGCTTGGCGCGCATCGTGCCTGCATCGAACGGCTTCTCGATCTGCTCATTGGCGCCGGCGGCTTTGGCGAGGGCCAATTCGGCGGGATCGCTTTCGGTGGTGCAGAACAGGATCAGGGGATGAGCGCCCCGGTGTTGGCCGCGCACGCTTTTGACGAAATCCGCGCCCTTCATGTTGGGAAGATTCCAGTCGAGGAAAATCAGGTCCGGCATGTTTTCGCGGCAGGCAATGAGGCCCGCCATGCCGTCTTCGGCTTCTGTAACGGAATAGGAAAGTTCTTCCAGGATGCGCCGCGCCACGGTGCGCACCACGCGGCTGTCGTCCACGATCAGGCAGTGTTTCATGGGATTTCCCGGGGCTTGCCGTGACACGCGGCGCTTTATCCCGGAAAAGCTAGAATAGCAGAGTAAAGATAGGATTACTTGGCCAGGGCGCAGACCGCGCCGCTATCCGGCGACGAGTTCCACCGCCCCATCCAGCGGCGCGATCGAAATCGCCGTATTGACGCTGCGCGATAGTTTGTGGGTGAGGAAAGGCTGCACGTGGCGCGCGTCAACATTGAGCGACTCGCCGTTCAACGCCTGCATCACTTCCTCGGTGACGCGGGCGTGAGAACCTTCGGCGCGGATGTGAAAAGAAGGCAGCTGGGCATCCGCTCCGGCTTCCACCGTCACCACCCCGCCGCGCGGCAGGCAATCGGCCGCCAACAAGGTGGCGTTCATCAGCAGCTTGGCCCAGTCCTTGGGCCAATAAGCCCGGGGCGCATTCCAGGCGAGATGAACCTTGCCGCCCGCCAGCAGGCCGCCAATGAGGTTGCCGATTTCGCCCAGGTCCAGCTCCGCCCCGGCCGATCCGGCGGCGCCAAAAGCGATGCGCATGAACTGGATGCGGGCCAGCGCCTGATCGGCGCTCATGGTCACCAGCTTGATGGCGTCGGCGCGCATGGCGGGGTCGCGCTCGTCCTCCAGCACTTCCATACCGTTGACCACGGCACCCAAAGGCCCCACAAGATCGTGGCACACCCGGCTGACCAATAAAGCGGCAAACTCGATCTCTGTCATGACGAACTCAATGCGGTCCCATTGGTTAGCAATTGGTTAACCGGCTCGCGGGTCTTAAGGAAGTCTTAATATGGTTGCAACGCTGTCACCGCGCCTCAAGACGCTGGTCCGCATCGCGCAAGCCGCGGGCGTGGTGGTGATGCGCCACTATGAAGCGGGATGCGACGCGCGGGTGAAAGCCGACCGTTCGCCCGTGACCGACGCCGATGAGGAAGCCGAAAAGCTGATCCTGGCCGAGCTCGGCGCGGCTTTTCCCGGCGTGCCGGTGGTGGCGGAAGAAGAAGCCGCGGCCGGACGGGTGTCCGAAGTCGGATCGCGGTTCTTCCTGGTGGACCCGGTGGACGGCACCAAGGAATTCGTCAAGCGCGGCGGCGAGTTCACCGTCAATATCGGCGAGATCGAGAATGGCCGGCCGGTCAGCGGCGTGGTGCTGGCGCCCGCCATCGGCCGGCTGTTCGTGGGCGCCGCGGGTGAAGGCGCCTTTGAACTGGCGGGCAATACCATCCGCGATATCGCCTGCCGCAAGCCCGATTCCGATGGGCTGGTGGCGGTGTCCAGCCGTTCCCATCCCGACGCCAAGACCGATGAACTGCTGAAGTCCTTGCCGATCAAGGGCCATACCAATGCCGGCTCGTCGTTGAAATTTTGCCTGGTGGCGGCGGGCGAGGCCGACATCTATCCCCGCGCCGGCCAGACCATGGAATGGGATACTGCCGCCGGCCATGCCGTACTCAAGGCGGCGGGCGGCACCGTCACCAACTGGGACGGCACCCCGTTTGGTTACGGCAAGCCCGGGTTCCGCAATGGGCCGTTCATTGCACGGGGTCGGTAGCTAGCGGTCCATGTCGTGGCGGCTTGAATAGAAAACCAGCGCCATCAAGCCCGCGCCCAGGGCGATCGTGACGACCACGCCAAGCACCAGGAACAACCAGCCCCATCCGCTCATATGCACCCCGGCCATGGCGCTCCACACCTTCACCGCATACCAGAGCGAAATGAAGAAAAAGCCGGCCAGAACCGCCAGCGCCAGCCAGCCGGCGGCGGAAAGCGGCGATTTTTGGTCCTTGTCCGGGGGCGTTCCCATCTGTCCCGGATTCTAACCGCAATCCGCCTGTAAAAAAGCCCCAATCGGCGTAAAGATTGCGCGCGGTTGGACTGATGATTCGCCGGCGCGTTCGGGAAGGACGCCGCCAGCGCAGGGAGCGCGACGATGGACCGCAAGACATTCATCACCGGTTTGGTGGCTTTGGGAGCGACGCCGGCTGTCTGCGGCTCGCTGCTTTCCATTCTGCCGGCCTATGCCGCGGACGAGCAAAATCCGCCGCCGCCGGCCAAGGACAGTTCGCACGACATCAAATACACCGCCAACGAGGTCACCCAGGCGGGTTCGGATTTCTTCGGCATCACCACCGAGGCGATGGCCAAGGCGGTGCAGCATGTGTTCGGCGACCTGGGCGAGCCGGACGCCTATATCAAGGGCGATGAAGGCTCGGGCGCCTTTGTGGTGGGCTTGCGCTATGGCTCCGGCTGGCTGGTCCGCAAAACCCGCGACCCCCAGCAGGTCTATTGGAAAGGCCCCTCGGTGGGCTTCGATGTCGGGGCCGACGCATCCAAGGTTTTCACCCTGGTCTACAATCTGCGGGAAGACCGCCGGCTGTTCCAGCGCTTCCCGGGCGTGGAAGGCAGCTTCTATCTGGTGGCGGGACTGGGCGTGAATTACCAGCGCAGCGGCGGGGTAACCCTGGCGCCCATCCGCAATGGCGTGGGCCTGCGCGCCGGCGTCAACGCGCATTACCAAGTCTATTCCGACCGCCGCGACTGGTTCCCATTGTAAGTGACAAACCGCCCGGCCCAATCCATGCCGGCACTGTCCATTCCGGCTTTGGCCGTGGGCGCTTTCGCCCTGGGCGCGTTTGCCGTGGGCGCTTTGGCGATCGGGTTCATCGCCATCAACCGCGTGGCGATAAATAAGGCCAGGATCAGGCGGCTGGAAATCGACGAACTGATCGTGCGCCGGCGCCAGATCTAGGCAGTCGCTTCTTCGGTCTTGCTGTCAACGTTGCCACCGCCGCCTACCGCAGGCAGGTAAAGCAGCAGCATAGCGGCGACATAGGTGGAGGAGAAGGTTCCCACCACAATGCCGAACAGGATGGCGATGCTGAAGTTCAACAACACCGCGCCGCCGAACAGAAGCGGGATCACCGAAAAAGCGGTCGCCGCCGACACCAAAGTGGTGCGGGTGGCGATCTGGTTGGTGGAAAGGTTGATCATGTCCACCAGCGACATGCGCTTGTATTTGCGGCGGTTCTCGCGCAAGCGGTCGAACACCACCACCGTATCGTTGATCGAATAGCCCGCCAGCAACAGCAGCGCCGCCACCGTGTTGATATTGAAGTCGATCTGGTACCCGACCCAGCTGAGGAAGGAATAGAATCCGGCGGTGACGAACACGTCATGGCCGGTGGCGATAAGCGCGCCCACGCCATACTGCCATTCAAAGCGCACCGCGACATAAATCGAGATCATCGCCACCGCCAGGATGGTGGCGATGATGCCGTCATTGAGCAGTTCGCCGGAGACTTTGGGACCCACCACTTCCGTGCGGCGGTATTGATAGGCCGGGCCCAGCTTGGCCTTGATCTCGCGCGCCACCGCCTGGTCGGCGTCACTCTGATCGACGCCCTTCTCCGCCGCACGCGGCTGGATACGGATCATCACGCAGCTATTGACGGGCGCGTTGCATTCCCCGCCGCCGAAATACTGCAATTGGGATTCGGGAAAGCCCAGGCTGTTCACATCGGTGCGCATCTTGCCGATATCGATGACCTGCGCCGCCTTCACTTCCATCAAGACACCGCCGGTGAAATCGATGCCCAGGCTGAAGCCGTGCAGCCAGATGGATAGGACGGATACCACCACCAGCAAGCCGTCCAGGCCAAAGGCCCAGAAGCGGTATTTGACGAAATCGACATTGGTGGTCTCAGGGATGAACCGCAGCAGCGGCATGGGCTTGGTACTTCTCAAAAAATCGGGGCGAACCTACAGGGGCGCAGCCCCCCAAACAAGCAGTCCCAGCCGGCTGCGGATGACTGGCCGAAAGGCCTGGTTCTGCTAGACTTTCAAAAAAGACCGGAGGAGGCACCCCATGAAAAAAACCCTGTTTTGCGCCCTGGCGGCCATCACGGCGGCCCAGACGGGATGGGCCCAAACCCCTGCCCCGGTGATCGACAATCAACATGTGACGGTGCGCGACATCGCCCTGGAAAAGGGCAAGCCCGGACCGGCGATCGCCCATGCGGGAGACTATGCGGTGCTCTACTATCAGGGCGGCCGCATCAAAGGCGCCGACGGCAAGACGGCGAGCTATCCCAGCGGCGGCGCCAGCTTCGGCCATGGCGGCTCGACCAGCGACACCGCCCTGAGCGGCCCGGCGCGGGAGATCGTGGTCGACATCAAGAACATTCCGTCCCGCACCGTGCCCAACATCACCGGCCTGCCGCCGGCCTTCCCCCGTCCCGGCGCCAAGAAGATCCTGGAGAACGACAAGGTCAGGGTGTGGAACTACAAATGGACGCCCGGCAAGCCCTCGCCCATGCACTTCCATGACACTGAAGTGGTGGTGGTGTTCCGCGGCAATGGCGACCTCGCCTCCACCAGCATGAACGGCCAGAAGACGGTGGCCCATCACAATCCCGGCGAGATCGTGTTCAATGCTCCCAACCGCGCCCATTCCGAGGAAGTGGTCAAGGGCGAGCAATCCGCCATCATGCTTGAGCTGAAATAGTCAGACGCAAAAAGGGCGTCAGGCGTGAGCCGGACCGCCCCATCAATAACAGGGCGTCAGGCGTGAGCCGGACCGCCCACAAATAACAGGGCGTTAGGCGAGAGCCGGACCGCCCATAAACAAAGGGAGAGTTTCATGATCAGGAAAACGCTTCTGGCATCCGCCTTCTTCGCCGCCACCATGCCGGCTTTCGGCCAGGCCTCGCTTGACCCCACCCACGCCATCGGCCTGATGCCGGATCAGATCCAATGGAAAAAGGGCGACGCCAGCGACACCGCCTGGCCGGTGGGCGATCCCAGCAAGCCCGGCCTCTGCCTGGAACTGATCAAATGGCATCCCAATCATTTCAGCCATCCGCATTTTCACAGCCATGCCCGCTATGCGGTGGTGATCGACGGCACTTGGTGGGTGTCCACCAGCAATATCTATGACCCCGATCACAATACGGTGCCTTATCCCAAGGGCTCGGTGCTGACCGACCTGGTGAAGGGGGTGCATTATGACGGCGCCAAGCCGGAAACCGGCGACGGCACCGTGGCCATCTTCATGGATTGCCCGCTGGACGCCACGCAGGCTGAAGTTAAACCGTAGCTGCTAACGGTTTTCGCATTGCGTAGGTAATGGCGGCGGCGATGACCAGGGACGCCGCCATCATCAGATAGGACGCGCCGGGCGAGCCGGTGATCTCGTTCAGCCGCCCCACGCCATAGGCGCCGACAAACGAACCCAGCGCCCCCATGCTGTTGATCAGGGCGATGGCGCCGCCCGCCACATTGCGCGGCAGGGTTTCAGCCAGATAAGCGAAATAGGGCCCATAGGGCGCGTACATCATGGCGCCCGCGATCACCAGCAAGACAAAGCTGGCCCAGAAGTGCGTCCCGCCCAAAAGGTAGGAGGCGTAAAAGGCCACCGCCGCCACGATAAAACAGGGCCATACCAGCGCCATGCGCCGGCGCGACAGATCCGACCAGGTGGCCAGTGAAATCTCTCCGATGATCGCCGCCAGATAGGGAACGGCGGAGAGAAAGCCCAATTCCACCATGCTCATGTCGCGGGTCTTGAGGATGGAAGGCAGCCAGATCACAAAGCCGTTGACCCCGATGCTCCAGAGAAAATATTGCGCCGACAGCGCCATCACCCGCCGGCTCTTGAAAGCGGCGGCATAGTTGGCAAGCGGCGGGATGCCCTTTTGCTCTTCGGCCAGCTTGGCTTCCAGCGTCTGCTGATCGGCGCGCGGCATCCATGCCGCCTGGCGGGGATGATCGGCCACCTGCCACCACCAGATCAGCGACCACAATACCGGCGGCAGGCCCTCGGCCACGAACATCATGCGCCAGCCCAGCGCCGCCACCAGATAGCCGGAAAGCAGCGACATCCACAGCATGGTGACGGGATTGCCCAACACCAGAAAAGCGTTGGCGCGGGCGCGCTCGGCGGATGTGTACCAGCGCGACTGCAGGATCAGCATGGCGGGCAGCACCGCGCTTTCCACAATCCCCAGCAGGAAACGGTCGAGATAAAGCAGGTTGATGTTGCTGATCAGGCCGGTGGCGCTGGCCAGCACGCCCCAAAGGATCAGGCCGAAAAAGATCAGCCGCTTGGCGCTGTATTTCTGGGCATAGATGGCGCCAGGCACCTGAAACAGGAAATAGCCCAGGAAGAACAGCGACCCCAAGAGCGAGTTCTCGGCGCCCGAAATATGCAAGTCGTGCGCCATGCCGGCGGCGGCGCCGAACCCGAAATTGGCGCGGTCCAGATAGGCCAGGCTGTAGCTGACAAAGATGACCGGCAAGAGCACGGTCCAGCGGCGGTTCACGCAAGCTCCTTGGGCTGAGTGGGACGAATCACGTGGCGTTTTTTCTTCGTTCTTGGGGCCGGCCAAGCGCGAGGGCGCGGGGGAGAATGTCGGAACTCGAGGCGGATAACAATCCGGGTTAACGGCGCGGCAAGCATATTCTTCCAGGGATCGCGGGACCAAGCACAACGGCCGCAAAATTCGCCATCGCGAATTTGATTCAAATTTTCGTCAAAGGGGAATCGTTGACTGTGCGTAACTTCGATTTCCATGGTTTATGGATTGCTCCTTTTTCCCCCAATCCGTTTTCTAACCGTCGACCATTAACCACTTGGCGAGGTCCGAAAATGGAGATCGATCCGGTCGTGCTTCTGGCGGAAGAATTGCGGGCCACCGAGTCCGCGCTCAAGAACGCGGTGCAATGCTATGAGCAGGAGCATTTGCGCGAGCAAGGCGAAAAAGTGAGCGAGCTTTTGAAATCGCTCAAGACCCTCTATCGCGACCTGGCCGAGACCGAACCCACCAGCGCGCTGGGGGCGGGTGAATTGGTGCGGCTGGCGGCCCAGCACCTGCCCTTTGCGATGGCGCGCTACGCCGATCACTTCCGGGAAGTGGCCGACCGGCTGAGCCAGGGCCGCCGCGAGCATGCCGATCTGGTGTGGCTGCGCGCCATGGTGGCGGCGCTGAAAGGCGCATCCGCCGAGAACAGCCAGAAAGCCGCTCCCCTGCTCAAGCTGGCGCTTGCGGGGGCCGCCCGGCCGGTGGTGATCTTCCGCGGCCTGGCGCTGCCGGAAAGCTCCATGATGGCCCATTGAAATCATCTCGTGAGGTGGGACCGGCGGGCCGGCATTGACTCAAGACACGGCTCAACTAGCCTTGCGGCTCGAAAATAAGGGGAAACGCCATGTCCAAACTGCTGCCCGCCATAACCATCACCGTCCTGCTGGCCTCCGGCGCCGCCTTCGCCGACAACAAGGTCCTGGACCATCATGTCGCCAACATGAAGACGGGCGATTTGGAAGCCGTCTTGTCCGACTATGCGAGCGATGCGGTGGTGGTGACTCCGGCCGGCATGGTGTCGCCCAATGGCGTGTTCACCGGCAAGGACACCCGCAAATTGTTCAGCGCCTTGACCTCCAAGGACAGCCTGCCCGGCAACAAGACCATGGAGACGAAGTATGAAGCCCTGGCTCCCGACACCACTTTGATGCGCTGGGTCCAGTTCAAGGGCACGCCCAAGGAAATCTCCGGCTATGACGTGTTCGTGATCCGCGGCAGCAAGATCGTGTTCCAGACGGTGACGGTGAACCCCGCAAAAAAATAATCACTTTCGAATGGACCGTTCGAAAGTGATTATTTTGCCAAGCCCGCCGCGGCGGTTAGCGACAGCGTAGTGCCGCGAGACTTGAGGCGGGCGCGGCAGGACGGAGGGACGGAACTCTCCCCTTTCCGTTAACGAATAGAGTGATGGTTTGTGGAAGCCCGGCCCCGGTCTCGCCACGTTCCTGCCGCGGGTTCATGCTCCTCTGGGCTTTGAGGAGATGCGATGCCCAGCAGCCGGTCCCATCCCGAAAGGCCAGGACTTAGGACTTTGGGTGCCGGCCAAGGGCTGGTCCGCAAGCGCGACCGTGTCCTGGCCGGGGTGCTTGCCGTCTGCGCCCATCTGCTGGTGATCGCCGCTTTGTTCTGGCCGCGGGCCGGGTCACCCCCTGCACCGCTTGCACCCGAGGCGCCGTCGATACAGGTCAGCCTGCTGCCCAAGCCGCCCGGTCCCCCGGATGCGGCGCAGGCGCATCAAGAGGCTGCGCAGCCCATGCCGCCGCCGCCCAAACCCAGGCCGGACGGCGAGGAAAAGCCTGTCCCGGACAATTCCGATCTCTTGAACGAATCTCAGCTTGCCGGCGCGGCAAGCACGGGCGAAGGAACAGGCAGTGGCGGCGGTGGCGGCTGCGACATGGCGCGGGCGGTCCAGCAGGCCCTGCGGCGCGATCCCCTGGTGCGAGCGGCGGTAGAGGACGCCAATCGCCTGGGCAAAGCCGTCATGCTGTGGAATGGCGACTGGGTGCGGACGGGCGTGCAGGAGGGAAAAGGCCTGTCCGCCGTGCGCGAGGCGATTGTGTGGGAAGTGGCGTTCACCCCGGCGGCCTGCCGCAACCAGCCCATGCACGGCATGGTGGTGCTGTCCCTGGCGGACGGAAATACCCGCTTCGCCATCGGTGCGGGTGAATGGCGCTGGTCGGACCTGCTGGGCATGCGCCCGTCGAACCCCTGAGGCGGCAGGAACCGCGAAAAGGAAAGGGCCGCGCCCGTCCAGCCGGGCGCGGCCCTATCCATTACATCACGCCATCCGCGGCGGGACGTCAGGACATGACGATCAAGACGACGCGGCGGTTCTGGGCCCGGCCGGTACGGGTCTTGTTGTTGGCCACCGGGTCCTGCTTGCCATAGGAGATGGTCGACATGCGGTTCAAGGGCACGCCATGCTGGTTCATGAACAGGCGCACGGCTTCGGCCCGCTCCTCACCCAGCCTGGTGTTGACCGTGCTCGGCCCTCTCGCGTCCGTATGGCCCTGGATTTCCAGGTAAACATTGCGGTTGTCGTTCTTGAGCTTGTCGGCGAAATCCGCCAGACGCTGCTCGGCTTCCCGTGACAGCTTGGCGCTGTCGGCCTTGAACTTCACCGAATCGTCCGACAAGACCATGGAGTAGAGGAATTTGCCTTCCGCCAGCTTGCCGGCGGCCGTGGCGCGGTCGAGCGCCTCCTTGGTCGATTGGTCGAGCTGGGCGAGACGGCTCTGGTGCTGGTCAACTTGGCTTTGGGTGGACTGGACCTTGGCGTCCACGGCGGCCACATGCTGGTCCACATAGTCTCTGGTCGCACACCCGCCCAGGCTGAGCGCGCTGGCGGCGATGGCGGTGGCTAAGATGGCGGGCTTGATCGTGTGCATCGTTTTTCCCTCGTGTGACCCCGAAAACAGCCGATGGTCAGGGTGGGCACACACTGTGGCGGAAATTGGGAATAACTGTATCGCGCTGATGGATTTGCTGTGGCCGGGCTGCGGCTGCCCCACCATGCTGCACCCGCGTCATGCACCGCGCCGCTGCGCGAGTCTTCGACGCCGCGCCTAAGCCAGATTCAGGTCCACCAACTCGGCCCGCCGTACACTCAGCGCCGCGAAGCGCTCACGATACTCGGCTGGGGTCATGCCGGTATGGCGCTTGAACAAGGTGCGGAAGAAGGCGATGTCGTCATAACCCACCGCCGAGGACACCGCCTGGACCGGCGAGCAGTCGCGCTCCAGCATGGCCTTGGCGGCTTCAAGCCTGAGTGAGCGCAGATAAGCCGCGGGAACCTGGCCGGTGGCCGCCTTGAAGCGGCGCAGCAAGGTGCGTTCGCTCATGCCGGCATAGTCCGCCAGCTCGCCGGTGGTATGCGGCTTGCAAAACGTCTCCTGCAGATAATCCTGCACGGCGCGGACGCGTTCATCGCCATGGGGCCGCGACAGCGGCAGCACCGCATAGCCCATCTGGTGGGTGCGCGGCATGGAGAGCAGCAACGCCTTGGCGGTCTGCACCGCGATTTCATGGCCGCAAAGTTTTTCCACCATATAAAGACTCAGATCCGCCGCCGCGGTGAGGCCGCCGCTGCACAAAACACGATTGTCCTCGGTGACGAACAGATCGGGCCGCCAGTTCACATTGGCGTAGCGCCGCCTGAGACTGTCGGCCACCGCCCAATGGGTGGTGGCGCGCCGCCCCTCCAGCAAGCCGGCCTCCGCCAGATAAGCGATGCCCATGCACACGCCCGCCACATAGGCGCCTTCGGCATGGCGCTGGCGCAGCCAGGGCATCAGTGCGCTGTTGGCGGGCAGAGAAACATCCAGGTCCGGACCCGAGGTGGGGACGATCACGATGTCGGTATGTTCGACATCCTTGAGCGCGCATTGCGGCGCCATGCTGAGCCCGGCATAGGGCGAACGCACCGGCTTGCCGTCCAACGACGCGGTGGTGACGCGAAAGAAGGGCTGGGGCGCTTCCTGGTTGAGGAATTGCCACAGCGTTCCCGCCGAATGGAACACCTCGACCGGCAGCACCGCCGTCGAGGCATAGCCATCGTCGAACAGGATCACGGTTACATCCAGCATCCTTCGTCCTTTAATTTTTTTCGGGCCCTTTTTCCCCCGGCCCTAGCGCGCCGTGGTGGGATCAATGACGGTTGAAACCTCGATAATCTTGCTGGCCGGAAAACCGGATAGCCGCGAATGTTCCAGGATCGCGGCCTCGTCTTCCGCCAGATACACGCAGAAGGTCTTGTCCTTGGTAACATAGGACTGGACCCATTGCACCTTGGGCGCCAGTTGCGCCAGGGCGGCGTTGGAGGTCGCGGCGGCCTCCTTCAATTGCGGCGCGCTCAGCGAGCCGACCTGCGGGATGTCCCGTTCAATCAGAAATTTCTTCAGCATCTTGGTTTTCCAAAGCTTTTGCGGCGCGCGATAAAGCCCCGCTCTGTGTCCTGGCGATAGATGGCGGGAACGTCATTCAAGGGGGACGATCCCGCCAAATACCGTGTTGGCGGGTCAATTGCCCGCCAGGGCGAGAGGCTTGCCGAAACGCTGCCGGTAAGCGTCGCTCACCAGCGGAACCCCGACATCGGCCACCGCCCGGTTCAGGCTGACCCGCACGCAGGCCTGATAGGCCGCCTGGGTGTTGAGGTCGGTGCGGACATGAGCCGCGCCGCAGACCTGTTGCGCCGCCTGACGCAAACGGCCCACCAGCACCTCCGCGCCCGCGGACTTGGCCAGGTTGAGGTCGTCATAATGGACGGCGAGCTGGACTTTTTCTGCCGCCAAGGCTGGCGCTGAAAGAGCGACGGCCGCGACCGAGGAAATGAAAAAAGCAGTGATGGCATGTCTGAAATTCATGACGCTCTCCAATATTATGGACGCGTGTAAGACCATGACGCGGCTTCGCCAACAAGGCGCGCCGCCGCCATTCAAGCGGGGCGATTCCGCCACGCATATCGGCTATTCCAAAACCGCGTGCCAAAACCTTGCCGCGCTTCTCTCCATGCCGCGCGCATTGTCATTGGCGCGTGAACCCGAATCGCGTCAGGACATCACGTTGTCATGACCGCGGTCCCGGCGGTGGAGATCACGCGAATCAGAGACCGCGTTAACCCGGGAAAGAAAATTAATCCGCAAGCGCCTCGCAGGAACAAATTTCCGCCGCGCACCAACGCAAATGCAGCAAAAGGCGAATCTCCGCGACATCTTCCTAAATCCATTAAGGATATTTGCGGGAAAGCTTCGCTGTATACATTTGATGGTTCTATGAATGGCGCCGGAAGCCGGGAACTTTTCAACGTCTACTTTTTTTCGCGCATTGATTCCCCCGGATGCCTTTGCAATAGAGGCTCTTCGTCCCGCGAGATATTTTTTCAAACCCCCGCCGCATGGATAGTTGGAGTTTCCGATGACTGACAGCCTTATTGGCACCGCGAATGGTAGCGCAACCGGCAGCAAGCGGAGCCTCGAGCGTCACGGCTTTTTCGACGTGAAAGCGGTTCACTGGAATTTGGGCGTGGCCGCGCTTTACGAAGAAGCGGTGCGGCGCGGCGAAGGCCAGCTTGCCGCCGACGGTCCCTTGGTGGTGCGTACCGGCGCGCATACCGGACGTTCGGCGGCCGACAAATTCGTGGTGCGCGACGCCCATACCGAAAGCCAGGTGTGGTGGGACAATAACAAGCCGATGAGCGAAGCGCATTTCGACACGCTGTTCGCCGACATGCTGACCCATGCACGCGGCCGCGAGCTGTTCGCCAAGGACCTGTTCGGCGGCGCCGACCTCACCCATCGCATCAGCGTGCGCGTGATCACCGAATATGCCTGGCACTCGCTGTTCGTGCATCAGCTCCTGATCCGTCCCACGGCGGAAGAGCTCAAGGCTTTCGATCCGGAATTCACCATCATCGACCTGCCCGGTTTCGCGGCCGATCCCGCCCGCCATGGCACCGCCAGCCAGACGGTGATCGCGGTGAACTTCACCAAAAAGATCGTGTTGATCGGCGGCACTTCCTATGCCGGGGAAATGAAGAAGTCGGTTTTCACCATCATGAATTATCTGTTGCCCGCCAAGCGGGTGATGAGCATGCATTGCTCGGCCAATGTCGGCGCTGACGGCAACGCGGCCATCTTCTTCGGCCTGTCGGGCACCGGCAAGACCACGCTGTCGGCGGACGCCTCGCGCACCCTGATCGGCGACGACGAGCATGGCTGGAGCGAGAATGGCATCTTCAATATCGAAGGCGGCTGCTATGCCAAGGTGATCAAGCTGTCGCGCGAGGCCGAGCCGGAAATCTTTTCCACCACCGAGCGCTTCGGCACCGTGCTGGAAAATGTGGTGATGGATGAGGCGACGCGCCAGCTCGACTTGAACGATGCCAGATACGCCGAAAACACCCGCGCCGCCTATCCCATCGACTATATCCCCAACGCCTCGGCCACCGGCCGCGCCGGCCATCCCAAGAATGTGATCATGCTGACCGCCGATGCCTTTGGCGTGCTGCCGCCCATCGCGCGGCTGACGCCGGGCCAGGCCATGTATCACTTCCTTTCCGGTTTCACCGCCAAGGTGGCGGGCACCGAAAAGGGCTTGGGGAAAGAGCCGCAGCCCACCTTCTCCACCTGTTTCGGCGCCCCCTTCATGCCGCGCCACCCATCCGAATACGGCAATCTGTTGCGCAGCCTGATCGCCCAGCACCAGGCCGATTGCTGGCTGGTGAATACCGGCTGGACCGGCGGCCAATTCGGCACCGGCGCGCGGATGCCGATTAAGGCGACGCGCGCCCTGCTCAATGCCGCGCTGGACGGCAGCTTGGCGAATGTTGAAATGCGCATCGATCCGCATTTCAAATTCCGTGTGCCGGTCAACGTCCCCGGCGTCGACGCCGCGATCCTCAATCCGCGCGAGACCTGGGCGGACAAGGCCGCTTATGACCAGCAGGCCCGCAAGCTGGTGTCGATGTTCCGCGACAATTTCCGCAAGTTCGAGGCCCATGTCGGTCCCGACGTGCTGCAGGCCGCGCCCGAACTGGCGGAAGCCGCGGAATAGGCTCGCCCCTGGTCAGCCGCCGCCCGTGCCTTCGCCGGACGATTTGGGCGGGGTGATTTTGCGGATCGGAGCGGCGGGTGGATGGGGATATTGGATGCCCAGCTGATCCAGATAGGTGTCGTATTTTCTTGAGTCGTAATAATACGGCTCCATCAGCGGCCGATAGGTCCGCATATAATCGTCATTGAGATGGATCGCCGGCACATCGCTGGCGGACAGGAACGGCTTGTAATGGTCGTATTTCTGCTGCTCGGTGCTGAAGAAATCCCTGGCCTTGGTCAGCTCTTCCGGCGTCATCATAAGGTCCAGCACCGTCAGCGCGATCGCCTTGGCGCCCGCCACCGTGCCTTTGTGGGCGATGGGCGTCGCCATCGCCATGGCCGAGGTCACATTGTGGCCGATCATGTTGGGAATATTGGCGGGATAACGAACGGTGATGGTGGGAAGCGTCCACATGATGTCTCCGATATCGTCGGAGCCGCCGCCGGTCGCGGCGCGTTCTTCCGGCTCGGGACGCAACGGATTGACCTTGTCGCGCAAGGCTTCGACCTTGCGCTTCTGGGTCTCCTGCACCAGCTTGGCGAAGGCCTGGTCGTCCGCGGTCCATTTGGGCATGCCTACCGCCTCGATATTGGCCTGGGCCAGTTCGGCCATGGGCTTGTTGCCGTAGTTGGGGGCGGCGGTGCCCAGAAGCTTGTGCTCCACACTGGTGTCGGTGGCCATGGCGGCGGCATCGGCCGTCTTGTTGCCGATGTCGAACAAAGCCTTGACGCTGTCGAAGGTGACGTCGCGGAAATAGTACCAGACCGACGCTATGCCGGGCACGATATTGGGCTGGCCGCCGCCATTGGAGATCACATAGTGGGTCCGTTGCGAAAGCGGTAGATGCTCGCGGCGGAAATTCATCGCCACGTCCATGATCTCGACAGCGTCGAGCGCGCTATGCCCATCCCAGGGATCGGCGGCGGCATGGGCGGTCTTGCCATGGAACGTGTATTCGACCGAGACCATGCCGGTGCTGCTGGGACCATAGGAGGTCGAGAACTCACTGGCGACATGGGCGAAGATGCAGGCATCGACATCCTTGAACAGTCCGTCGCGCACATAAAAGGCCTTGGTGCCCAAAAGCTCTTCCGCGATGCCGGGCCATAGCATCAAGCGTCCCTTGATGTGGTGCTTTTCCATCACCGCCTTGATGGCGAGCGCGGCCGCGATCTGCAGCGGCACGCCGGAATTGTGGCCTTCGCCATGACCGGGCGCGCCTTCCACCATGGGCTCGACCTTGGGGTCGCCGGGGATTTGCGAGACGCCGCGCAGATCGTCTTCGTCGCTGCCCAGCGCGATCAGCGGACCGCCTTCGCCCCAGGTCGCGGTCCAGGCGGTGGGAATGCCCGCCACGCCCTTGGTGATCTTGAAGCCGTTCCTGGCCAGGATGTCGGTGAGATAGGCGCCGGTGCGGAATTCCTGGAAGCCCGGCTCGCCATAGCTGAACACCGTATCCACCATCACCTGGATCATCTTGGCGTGGCTGTCGACATTGGCGATAGCCTCCTGCTTATAGTCCTGCGGCGCCAGCGCGGCCGCAGGCATCGGTGTCAGCATCGAAGCGCTGAGCAGAAGGGCGAAGAATTTCCTGGTGGCGGTCATGGCGGTCTCCGGTGAAGCATCAGGACGGGAAATCGAGGGGAAATACCGGGCGGCGAATGCGCCGGTATGGCAATTGGGTGAGGTCGGAGGTGCAGGGGCCGCGGCTTTTGACGGTGAAGCTGGCCGAGGCGATGGGATCGTAAGCGCGGCGATGGCCGACGGCGGCCTTGATGCCGATGGCGCTGAGCTTTTCCGGATCGATCCCCTGGCTGCGCCATTGGCCCAAATCCATCGGCGCCACGCGGCGGCTGATCAGAAGAATGGTGAGGCCTTTGTGGCGCACCACGGCGCTGGGCCCCATTTCGATGGTTTTGCCCAAGACCACCATCTGGCTTTTGACATCCTCAAGCTCAAAGCGGCCGTCGCTGCGGGACAGAAGTTCGACCTCCAGTGAGACGGGCCCCAAGTCCAGCCGGCTGCCCTTGCCGCCGATGGCCAGGGTGACCCGGCTGCCGACAGCGACACGGTCCAGTGCCTTCACGGCTTGTGCGTCGGTCATGACGACCCCGGCGCCGGGTACCTCATGCTTCAGCAAGGCCCGCATCACATCGGTGCAATCGCCCGGACCGCCGCCGCCGATATTGTCGGCTGGCTCCACCAACAGGACCGGCCCTTTTCCATTTGGCGTGAAATCGCGCAGCACGTCGTCCAGGTCATGCTCATAAGGAATGCCGCCGGCCCGCAATTCCCAGGCAAGCCGCGCCAATTCCTCCAGCGCCGCCCGCGCCGCCATATCATCGCCTTCGGTGACAATGCCAAAGGCCAAGCCGGCATCTCGGACATCGGCAAAGGAATAGCCGCCCGCCACATTGATGGCCAGCACGCCGGGCACGTCCTGTTCCAGGCGCCGCGCGCGCTCTTCCAGCGCATGCATCGGGCCGTCGCGCGTTCCCGTGCCGGTGGGCGGCCACACAATCGGCGTCACCAGCACATGCTGTCTTGGCCGCACGCCGGTTTCCAGACAGCGCGCCAACAGCTCGGTGGCGCGCACCGCGCTTTCATAGGTGTCGTCATGGGGACATTCGCGATAGCAGATCAGGCAGTCGGACAAGGCCCCCATGTCTTGCGTCAAGGTGGCGTGCAAGTCATAGACGCCATAGATGGGAAGCTGCTCCGCGCCGGGAATGGCGCGGATGCGCGCCAGCAATTCGCCGTCCGGGTCTTCCAGTTCGGTGGTGACCATGGCGCCGTGCAGCGACAGGAAGATCGCGTCCAGCCCGTCCGCCAGCGCCGCGACCAGCGCGGGCTTCACTTCCTCCCAGAACATTTCGAACACGGCATGGTCCACCATGCCCGACGCGCCCGCCAGATAGGTGACCGAGGGGACCACCTGCCAGCCTTTTTGCTTGGCGGTGGTCAGGAAGCCGTCGACCTGGGAGCCGTCGCCGATGCGGTCCAGCAAGGCTTGGCCGCGATGAATCAGGAAATCATCGATGCCGGTGCGATCATCGGTGAAACTGTGGGTCTCGTGAAAAATGCCCGCCAAAAAAACTTTCGTCATGTCCCTCCCCCGGAGAGACTCTTATAGCCGATCGGACGACCCTGCCCTAGCGATACAGAGCGGCATATTCCTCCCGCAGCAGGCTTTTCTGCACCTTGCCCATGGTGTTGCGGGGCAGCTGCTCCACGAAAATCACCCGCTTGGGCTGCTTGAAGCGCGCCAGCCTCTCACGCAGGGATTCCAGTATTTCCGCCTCCGTCAGGACGGTGTCCGGCTTGAGCACCAGGAAAGCGGTGACGCCTTCGCCGAAATCCTCATGCGGCAGGCCCACCACCGCCGCTTCTTCCACGCCGGGAATCTGGTCCAGCAGGCTTTCGACTTCGCTGGGATAGACATTCAGTCCGCCCGTGATGATCAGGTCCTTGCCGCGCCCGACAATGCGGACATAGCCGTCCGCATCCCTGCTGCCCAGATCGCCGGTGATGAAAAAGCCGTCCTGGCGGAATTCCTCCCGCGTCTTTTCCGGCAGTTTCCAATAGCCCTTGAAGACATTGGGGCCCCGCACCTCGATCATTCCGATCTCGCCCCCGGCCAGGGGATGGCCTTCGCCATCGGCGATGCGCAGCTCGACGCCTGGAAGCGGCAGGCCGACCGAGCCAGGGATGCGTCGCCCCCGATAGGGATTGGACGTGTTCATCCCGGTTTCGGTCATGCCATAGCGCTCGAGCAAGGCATGGCCGGTCATCGCCTGCCATTGGCGATGAGTTTCCGCCAAAAGCGGCGCCGAGCCGGAAATGAACAGCCGCATGTGACGGGTGCTGTCCGGGTTGAGACGGCTGTCCTTGAGCAATCGCGTATAAAAGGTGGGAACTCCCATCATCACCGTGGTCTGCGGCAAGGCGCCAAACACGGCATCGGGATCGAATTTGGGCAGGAACAGCATGCTGGCGCCGGACAACAGGCTCACATTGCTGGCCACGAACAAGCCATGAATGTGAAAAATCGGCAGGGCATGCAGCAGGACATCGGAAGCGGAAAATTCCCAGGCCTGTTTCAAGCTTTCCGCGTTGGAATGAAGATTACCATGACTGAGCATGGCGCCTTTGGAGCGTCCGGTGGTGCCGGAGGTGTAAAGAATCGAGGCAAGCTCCTCCATCCCCACCGCCGCATCGGCGAAATCGCGCGGCGCGCGCGCCGCTTCCGCCACCAGCGAGCCGCTTGACCCGTCGTCGCTGACTGTCAGGAAATCCAGCACCGGCAGGGCCGCTTCGATCTTCTGACGATTCTGTTCGGCGCATACAAACAAGCGCGGCTCGGCGTCCTGCACAAAATAAGCAAGTTCATGGGGCGTGTAGCCGGTATTCAGCGGCAAATAGACCGCGCCCGCGCGCAGACAGGCGAGATAGAGGATCAGCACCGTGGCGCTTTTTTCCGCCTGCACCGCCACCCGGTCGCCCGGCTTAACGCCATGGGCGGCCAGCACATGCGCCAATTGCGCCGACCGGGCAAAAGTCTCCGCGAAGCTCAGGGCGGGACCATTGCCTGGCTTGAGAAAGATCTTTTCCGGTCGCGGCACGGCAGCCAGAAAGCGGTTGAACAGATTGTCCGGCAAGGCAACGGTCTTTCGAGCGGGACGGGACCCAAGCGCCCGTGTATACATGCGGATCATGCACAGACAAGAGATCATGGCGCGGCGGGCGGAAAAGACCGTGTCCCGCGCCTCTCTTTTGATCGCGGCTTTTTCCACGGTGGTGGAATGGTACGACTTCACCCTCTATCTTTATTTCGCCACCGTGCTTTCCCGGGTGTTTTTCGGCGCCGGCCGGGCATCGCTGATCACCGCCCTGGCCGGGTTTGCCGTGGCCTATCTGCTCAGGCCGCTGGGGGCGCTGGTGTTCGGCCATGTCGGCGATCGCTTCGGGCGGCGGCGAACCTTGCTGTTGTCGGTGGCCATCATGACGGCGGCGATGCTGGGCACCGCGCTGCTGCCGACGGCCGCCCAGGCGGGGGCTCTGGCCGGCTGGTTGCTGTTCCTGCTCCGCTGCGTGATGGGGTTTTCGGTGGGCGCCGAATATAATGTGGTGGTGGCCTATTTGCTGGAAGGCGCGCCCGCAAACAGGCGCGGATTGCTCGCCTCCTGCGCCTCGGCGGCCAGTGAGATCGGGGGCTTGCTGGCGGTGGCTGTCTCCTTCCTGACCGTCAACAGCCTCAGTCCCGCGGCCCTGGATAGTTGGGGCTGGCGCATCCCTTTTTTCGTTGGCGCCGCGCTTGCCTTCAGTGTGTGGATCGCCCGCGCCGCCATGCAGGAATCGCCGGACTTTGAAGGACAGCAGGCGCGCGGAACGGTGCCCCCAAACCCCGTCCGTCACGCGCTGGCCAATCACCGCGGCGGTGTGCTGCGGGCCTTCGCCATCTCGGCTTTGGGCTCGATCACCTATTATGTGGGGATCACCTATGTCCCGGCCTTCCTGACATCGATGGGAAAAATCGGCGAAGGCGGGGCCCTGCAACTTTCCACCATCGCCGCCGTGGCGGTAATCCTGGTGACGCCCATCACCGGCGCTCTGTCCGACCGCTTCGGCCGCAAACCTGTCCTGATTTTTCTCGCGGCCTGCAGCGCCATTCTTCCTGTTGCCTTGTTCGCGCTGATGGCAAGCGGCTCTTATTTCAACGCCCTGGCCGGAGCCGTCACCCTGGCATGCCTGGCGGGCGCGGTAAGCGCGGTGGGGGCCGTCGCCACCGCCGAGCAATTTCCCGGCGAAGGCCGGGTCAGCGGGCTGGCGCTGGGCGCCACGTCCGCCACCGCCATCTTTGGCGGCCTGACGCCCTATCTGGCGCAAGTCCTGACGGCACGCAGCGGTTGGGCGATAATCCCGGGCCTGATGATCGCCCTGGTGGGGCTGTGCCTGCTGCCGGTTTTGCTCAAGTTACCTGAGACATTCTCTGGGACATTGCCCGGCAAGGCCAAGCTTGAATAGATTGCACCCGCCCAGGGGACAAGAATGCCAACAAAAAGCACCACCAAAAGCACCAGGGCCTTCGCCGCCGCCTCGACCGAAGACGTGACCTTTTATCCCCGCATGTTCGGCCGGCGGGGCGCGGTCGCGGCCGAGCATTACAGCGCCGCCCTGGCGGGGATCGAAATCCTGCGCGCGGGCGGCAATGCGGTGGATGCGGCGTGCGCCGCCACGTTGGTGGAAGGCGTGGTCAATCCGCAGATGCACACCATCGGCGGCGAGCTTCCCATCCTGATTTCCACGCCGGACTCCCGCGAGGTGGTTTGCATCAACGGCAATATGACGGCGCCGGGCAAGGCCACGCCGCAGGCTTTCCGTGATCTGGGTCATGACGCGATTCCGGCGGAAGGCGTCTTGGCGGCGGGCGTGCCGGGCGCGTTGGGCGCGATTGTCGAGGCCCTGTCACGGTTCGGCCGCCTGCGCTTCGCGGATGTTTCGGCGCGGGCCATCGAACTGGCCAAAGACGGATTTCCCGCCCATTCCGGCCTGATCCGTCAGCACAAGTCCGGCATCACTGCCAATTTCGAGAAATTCTCACATTGGCCCGGCACTGCCGGCGTCTATCTGCCAGGCGGCAAAATTCCGCTGGAAGGAGAGTTGATCCGCAATCCCGCGTTGGCTGAGATGTATCTGCACCTGGTCAAGGCGGAACGCGCGGCAGGAAACGACCGGCAAGCGGGACTGCGCGCGGTGTTTGACGCCTTTTACAAAGGCGACATCGCCGCGGAAATCGTGCGCTTTGTTCGGGAACGCGGCGGGCTGCTGGAGGCTTCCGATTTCTGCCGTTTCCGCATCCCGGTCGAACCCAGCGCTCATGTCGAATATGCCGGGGCGGAAATTCACAAATGTGGTCCCTGGAATCAGGGCCCCGCGCTGCTCCAATCCCTGACCATTCTCAAGAATTTCGACCTGCGGGCGATGGGCCACAATTCGGCCGACTATATTCACACCGTGCTGGAAGCCATCAAGCTGGCCTTTGCCGACCGCGAACAATATTACGGCGATCCCGATCAGGTCATGGTGCCCTTGGCCGCGCTGCTGCGCGATGACTATGGCGCCATGCGCGCCAGGCTGATCGGCGAAACGGCCAATTGCGAAATCCGCCCCGGCGATCCCGGCCGGAACGCGGCTTTGCTTCCCGCCGGACAGCGCCTGGGCGGCGCGGCTTGGGGACCGGGCACCGTGCATGTCGATGCCATGGATGCCGAAGGCTTCACCGCCGCCTTCACCCCCAGCGGCGGCTGGATCCGCGCCTCGGAAGTGATCCCGGCCCTGGGCTTTGCCTTGTCGATGCGGCTGTCGAACTGCTGTCTGGCGCCGGCGCATCATCCCAATATCGTGGCGCCCTTCAAGCGGCCGCGCACCACCATCAGCCCGTCGCTGGTGATGAAAGACGGCAAAGCCTGGATGGCGTTTGGCAGCATGGGCGGCGACCAGCAGGATCAATGGCAGCTGCAATTCCTGCTCAACCGCCTGGTGTTCGGCATGCCGCTGCAGCAGGCGATCGAGGCGCCCAAATTCAGCAGCGAGCATTTCCCCGGCACCTTCGCGCCGCATGACTTTTTCTTGAATCGCGTCCGCATCGAATCCTCCATCGCAAGTCCGGTTCAGGACGGTTTGCGGGCACGCGGCCATGAGCTGGATCTCGCGCCGGCCTGGAGCGAAGGCTTTCTCTGCGCGGCGGAACGTCATGCGGATAAGGGCGTGCTGGAAGCCGGCTGCGATCCCCGGGGGACAAAGTCGGAAGTTTTTCCTGCCTGCGCTCTGGCGATTTAGGCTGCATTACTCCAGGACTTGCTTGGCAAGCTGGGCCGCGAATAGAGGCAGGTATCGCCCCGCCACACTTCAACGAAATCCTTGGCGCGCGCCAGTTCCAGCGCCTGTCGCAAGGCAGAACGGTCGTTGAGTTGCGGTCCCAGGCAGATGATCAAGCCCTTGCTGTCTTTGATGCGGATTTCATAGTTCTGCATGAAGCCCACCGTCACTAATACCCGGTGACTAGATCATCACCCTGCCGATGCGGGGGCGATAACTTATGATGGAGGGCCGCAAATTTAAGCCAAACTCCGGACGGTTCGCATCGCGCCGCTTCACTTGCCCCAGTCAAAAAATGGCCCGGCAGCGAGACCGCCGGGCCAAGTCGGAGCGGGGCATTGGGACCCCACGGGGTTGCGAGGGCTGGGATCCCGCTCCCTCAATGCCATCGCGGGGCAAAAGTTTAGGCCGTTCGGAAAAATCCGTGGCCGCGTGGCCCCAAATCCTCAACAAAGGTGTAGACGCCTCAGATTGTGGCGGCCGGCGCGCTGACGCTTTGCCCGCCCGCCCAGCCGGTGCTGAGGCCCGTTCCCGCCCGGTGCAGATAGGCATCGTCAAATTCCGCCCACTCCGCCAGCCTGTCCCAGTCCGCAATCGCGATCCAATCGCCCTTGGCCTCAAGCAGCCGCTCCCGCCGCAACGCCTGGAAACAGCGATTGGCGTGAACCACCGATATGCCGCAGCTGTCGGCGAATTGCTGCTGGGTCAGGCCCAACTGGAAGGCGCATCCGGGCCGCGCCAGGGCATTCATCCGGCAGGCAAGCTCACACACCAGATGCGCGACCCTTTTCTCGGCCGGGCGGCGACCGATATTGACTTCCCATTCCCAGGCGATGGCGAGATCGACCAGCGCCAGGCGCCAAAAGGCTTCCATGATCTGGGGATGGCGCGCCGCCTGCTTGAGCTCGCTGCGGTTGACCCATAGCAGCCGGGATTTGGTAAGGGTGCAGAGGGAAAATCCCGCACTGGGCAGCATCAGCGACGGCAATCCGGGCATGTCGCCGGAGACATGGATGGCGGTGATCTGCCGGCTGCCCTCCAAGGTACGGCCGCAGCGCGCCGCAACGCCATCCGCAATCACGCAGATGCGTTTGGGCGTCTCACCATGTTGAATCAGGGCCTGCTCGCGCCCCATTTCCTGCACTTCGAAATCCAGCGACAGGATGATGCGCTGCGCGTCGTCATCCAGAGGTGCGCGCAGTTTCAGTTGATCCAGGAAAGGCTTGAGGGATGGGGACACCGAGGCCGCCCTCCTTGATCCGACAAGACTCATGACGCGCTTGCAGCAACCTCCTCTGCAGCAATCCAAGGTTAAGCTATATCGGGTTGCCGCACAATTTGTTCCCTGGCCGCGGCACTTTTATCCCGGCCCAGACCTGGTCTGATCAGGGGAGGATTTCGGAATCTTCATGCGGCGGCGGGATACGCGATCCACTCAATGGTGGACATGCGCCCTGCGCTGCAGCCGCCGTGTCTCATGGAAAAAGAAGGCGGACGGGAGCGCGAGGGCAGGGGTATATCCCGTCCGCCTTAGAGCAGCAGCCACTGAGGGAATCAGACGGCGGCTGTTCGTTTTGTCCGGCGCGGGCTTCACGCCGGAGTGGAAACCGGTTGTTTGCTTCCACGAGTTCAGACGCCGGCCTGCGCCGATTTATTCCCGCCGCGATGACGTGTGCCGGCGAGAGCCCAACGGACCGGCCGCAAAGGCCCCAAAGCCCAACAGGCCGGCCCGGTGCGGACAGTGCGAATTATGGTGTCTTTCCAGGGGCTTCGAGGCAGCCCTGCCGGATGGGAATAAAGTTTCCCCCGGTATCGTCTCGGAGACAGGGGGAGACAGGCTATAGTCACCCAGATCGGTCATTCCAGGATGCAGCGGGCGGAAATTTTCAGACGCGATGACGATGATCCGTTCCCAGGGCAGGTCTTGCATAGTGGCGAAGCCGCCCCTCCCTTTCCCATTGCCATGACCCGTCCTTTCGCCGACGCACTGGTGGCGCAACTGGCTGGCTTGCGGCGCTACGCCATGGCGCTGGCGGGCAACGCCGCCCTGGCGGACGACCTGGTGCAGGACTGTATCGAACGGGCGCTGGGCCAACAGGCGCAGCTGCGCGAACCGGAGCGCCTGGCGGGATGGCTCAGGCGCATTCTCTATCACCTTTATATCGACGAGATCCGGCGTAACCGGCGGCGCGGCCGCGAACAGGACATAACCGAACTGGCCGATCATGTGGAATTGAGCGCGCCCGCGCCGGACAATAGCGCGACCCGGGAGTTCATTGAGGCCGTCAATCGCCTGAGCGCGGAACACCGCCAGATCCTGTTGCTGGTGAGTCTGGAAGAATTGAGTTATCGCGAAATCTCCGAGGAACTGGACATTCCCATGGGAACCGTGATGTCGCGGCTGGCCAGGGCGCGCGAAAGGCTGCGCGCCTTGATGGAAAAGGACGGGGCGGAAATCATCTCCCTCCCCGACCGGAAAAAGATGCATGAATAGCCCGCATTTCATCAGCGACGAAGACTTGCACGCCTATATCGATGGCGCGTTGAGCGAAGCGCGCGCCCAGTTGGTGAAGACCGCGCTGGCGGGCAATCCTGCCTTGGCGGAACGGGCGGCGTTGTTCCAGGCCGACAAGGCCCTGTTCAAGACGGTCTATGGGCCGCTGGACCAGCGGCCGCTGCCGCCCGAATGGATAGCGCGCGCCGAGGCGCGGCCGCGCATCAACTGGCGGCTGGCCGGCGCCATCGCCGCCATGCTGCTGGTGGCGGCCATCGGATCGCTCACCTGGCGGCACTATGCGCCCGCGGCCGGCAGAGACGTTGTCGAGACGGCGCTGGATGCGCGCGAAGGCAGTGGCGGAGAACCCCGCATGGCCGCCGATGACGGGGCCAAGACCGGCGGTTACGACAGCGCGCTTCGCCGCACCGTCGCCGCGAATTTGCATGTCCCCGACCTCAGCCGGATGGGATATCGCCTCACCGGACTCACGCTATATGACCGGGCGGCCGAGATCGTTTATCGCGGACCGCAGGACCAGTTGTTCACCTTGTATGTGCGCCGCTCCGACGGCTCGGCGCGGTTCGACCAGTTCGAGCGCCGGGGCTTGCGTGTCTGCATCTGGCAGGATGACCAGATCTCGACCGTGATGGCGGGCAATATCTCCGCCGCCGTGATGCAGCGGCTGGCGACTCTCAGCTATACCGGACTGACATCTTAGCGATGCCGCGCTCAGCGCGGCGCGCGCGCCGACAGGGAATCGGGCGTAAACAGAGTGGCGGGATGGGGCGCGGTCACTTTGTAGCTGGACGGCTCGCCGTTGAAAGCAAAGCCGAAAGCATAGCCCCCCAATTGCAGATCATAGACGAACTGGCTGCCCACGATTATCGCCGGCACATCCGGCATCAGATACATGCTGGCCTGACCGAATTTCCACAACCGCCCGCTCTCGTCCCAGGAATCGCTATAGACCGCCATCCAGCTGTCTTCATCCAGATACAATCGCCGGCGCGCCGCCACATGATGCGCGCCGGAGGCCAGCGTCCCCTCCACCACCCAGACCCGGTGCAGCTCGTAGCGCAGATCGTCGGGATTGGCGTGATCGCGCCCCAATATCTCATTCACCGGACGGCTGGGCAGGCGGTTATTGTTGTAGGGAATATACATCTCCCTCTTGCCCAGCAGCTTGAAGCTGTAGCGGTCCAGCCCGCCGAAGAAGAGATAATATTCATCCAGGCTGACAAAACCGGCCGCGTCGGCGTCCGGCACGTCATAGGAAATGCCCGGCGCCTTGCGCACCCGGTGCTCGCCGGGCAGAAGCCGCCAGGCGGCGAAACTGTTGCGCCGGATATTGATCGGCTGCCAATTCAGATAGGCCTCGCCCGCCCGCGCCGCCGGCGCCACCGCCAGATGCAAGGTCTTGAAATAATAGCCGCCAAGGGATTCCGGCGTCGCGCCTTGGTAATAGTAGGGGAAATCCGCAATCTCTTTATAGCTGCTGGCTTTCTCCGCCGCGCCGCCCGCCGGCACGATATAGGTGCTGACGGTCAATTCCCGCGCCGGTCCCCAAAAAGCCAGGAGATGATTCCACATCGCCTCGAAGCCGTTTTGGGGAATGGGAAAGGGAATGCCGCCCACCGCGCCCTCCACGCCATAGGCGATGCCTTCGGAAGGCGCGTGGGCGCGCGTGGCATTGCGGAAGATATTGTCATAGACCCAATCCGGCGCCGCCGCGCTGCGATGCGATGGGTATATATCCATCCGGTAATCGGGGTATTTGGCGAACAAGGCCCTGGCGCCTTCCGGAAGCTTGTCGGCATGGTCGCGAAAATTGCGCGCCGTGATGGAGAAGAGCGGCTTGTCGGCGGCGAAAGGATCGGGCCGGGGCGCGCCGGAAACATAGCCCGGCGCGGACGTGACGCCGCCGGTCCATGCCGGAATAGTGCCATCTTCATTGCCCGCCCGTTCCGCGCCGACCGGCGTCAGCCGCGATTTCAACGTCGCGGCATCCTGGGCCGAGACCAGGGCCAGGCTGGGGCCGCCGGCCCAAAAGGCCGCCAAACCCGCGATCAGGGCTGTCATCGTCAAGACACGGAGATGCGGCGTAATGAGGGGGCGCATGGCTCGTGCATAGATTATGCCCTTATATTAGGGCGCTCCTGCCGTGCTATAGCCTAAATCGCGGCTTGCGGCACGGCAAAAGGCTCGGCATGGCCAATCCCCTCCTCAAGCTGACCCTGGCGCTCTGTTGGGTGCTGGCAATTGCAGCGCAGGGGCCTGCCTGTGCCGCGGAAATCTATGCCGCGGACGGATTGGACATACGCTGGGACAATAGCCTGCGCTACAGCATCGCCTTTCGTCCCTATCCCGCCAGCGCGGAGTTGCTGAGCTACAGCAATGGCGACGATGGCGATCGCAATTTTGCCCCCGGCCTGGTGTCGAACCGCTTCGATTTGCTGTCCGCGCTGGATATCGCGGCCGGCGATTTCGGTCTCCATGCCAGCGCCGCGGCCTGGTACGACAGTGTGTATCACAACCACACCGACAACAACTCGCCGGCGACCTATAACGCCTCGGTCCCTGCCGGCCAGTTCGCCCCAGAGGTGAAGAACCTGCAAGGCCAGCATGCCGAGCTGGTGGACGCCTTCGTCTATGGCAATTTCACGCTGGCGCAAATTCCGGTATCGGCGCGGATCGGCCGCCAGACCGTGCTGGGCGGCGAGAGCCGCTTCTTCGACGCCAATTCCATCGCCGCCGCCATGGCCCCAACCGACTATCTCAAGTCCATGACGGATCAGAACGGCTATTCCGGCGACATGTTCCTGCCGGTGACTCAGTTGAGTCTGACGGTGCAGCCGCTGTCATGGCTGTCGCTGTCCTTTTACGACCAATTCGAATGGCGCGCGTCGCGCCAGTTCGGTGACGGCGCCTTTCTGAGTTATGTGGATTATATCGGCACCGGAGCCACGCGGCTGTTCCTGGCGCCCGGTCAGTATCTGGTCCGCAGTCCGGATCGCGGGCCGGCCAGCGGACAATATGGTTTCATCCTGCGCGCCAGTCTCGCCGATATGGATTTTGGGCTGTATCGGCTCACCTTCCGCGCCAAGGATCCCATTGCCGCCCTGGCGCCCGATCCCAGCCTGGCCGGCCAATACGGCGCGGAGGGATACTATCGTCTGGCCTACCCCACCGGCATCACGCTTTATGGCGCCAGCTTCAGCACCGAATGGAGCGGCACCATCCTGGCCGGCGAGCTTTCCGCCCGCCAAGACATGCCCCTGGTCGATTATGACTCGCGCACGCCGCCATACACGGTCCCGCCCCAGCTGTCCCAGCTGTCCTATTATGCCAATTATGCCAAGGGTGACACTTTGCACGCCCAGCTTTCCCTCGCCCGTGCGTTTGCGGAAACCTCCTTCTGGGACAAGGCCGATGTCACGGCGGAAATCGCAAGCGATCATATCCTGAGCCTGTACGGAGCGGCGGCGGGAACGCCGGTCTATTCGCGCTTCGGGCTGAAGGCGCGGGGCCGGATCGAGCCCCATTATTTCCAGGTGCTGCCAAACCTGGATATCACCGGGGTGGCCGAACTGGGCTTCAACCTGGCGGGCCGCAGCTTCACTTATTACGCGCAGGACAGCGGTAGCGGCGATTTCCGCATCGGTATTTCGGGCACCTATCTGTCGGCCTGGAAGGCGGGGATCAGTTATGTCGGTTTTGCCGGCGCCGCGACCCGTCAGCCCCTGGCGAACCGGGATTTCGTGATGCTGAACCTGGAACGCACCTTCTGAGCGTTGGAGTTCCGCCGTCCCGGGGAAATCAGGGAACAATCGGGGGAATAATCGGGCACGCCACTTCGTCTGACGGATGGAGCGACCTTCCCTGGAACTGGCCGTGGCCAGCCGGGAAGCATTTTCCGCGCGGAGACATCGCATGATCAAACTCGCCAGTATCAAATCCATCGGCACGCTTGTTTTGCTGGCCCTCCCCTTGGCGCCCATTGCCGCGGCGCAGACAGACGCGCCGATCAGCATCACCTTGACCAACTACGCTTTCACGCCCAGCACGATCAATCTCAAAGCGGGGACCACCTATCACCTGCATTTCGTCAATAGCGGCTCCAAGGACCATAATTTCAGCGCGCCGGAATTCTTTGCCGCCTCGCAAATCGCGCCGGACGATTCCGCCAAGGTCGAGAAAGGCCTGGTGGCCCTGGAAAGCGGCCAGTCGGTGGACCTGACCATCACGCCCGGCCGCGCCGGAACCTTCGCGGTCGAATGCACCCACTTCATGCACAAGATGATGGGCATGCACGGCAGCATCATTGTCCAATAGGGCCAACCGATGTTTCAGCTTTTGCATCGCTGGATTTGGCACGACCCCGAGCGCTGCGCGCGCAAGCTGCTCACCTTCGCCCAAACCGAAGCGGATGGCGGGCGCGATCTGGTGCGCGCGGCGGAGTTGACGCAAGACACCACCTTGCGCCGTCTTTTCACCGTTCATGCGGCGGATGAATGCCGGCATGCCGAATTGTTCCGTTCGCGCGGCTCGGCGCTGCTGCGTAGCCTGCCCGGCCGCTCCGCCACCGCTTTCCAGCTCAACTGGATGACGCCGGGTGAGCGCGGGCTGGACGATTTGCGGGTGCATGCCGAGTCGGATGCCAGCCTGCTGGCCTTCCTGCATCTCTCGGAAAAAACCGCCGCCGGGCATTTCGCGGCCTATGTCGATGCGCTGAAGGACGATCCGCTGACCTGTTCGGTTTTCAAAGAGGTGTTGAAAGATGAGAGCTTCCATATGAACTATACTTTGGCTCAACTGACGCGGGTCGCGCCCAGGCGCCATGGCCTGCTGCTGTGGAAAGCGCGGTTGGGCAGGCTGTGGAAGGCTTATCTGCGCGCCATGTCGGCGATTGCCGGCGTGATGGGGACGGTGATCCTCACCTTGCAATATTTTCTTCTGCTGCCGGTTTTTGCGTTGCTGGCCAAGCGTGCGGCGCGGCGCGAACCGCGGGGTTGGACCCAAGCGGCGCCGGACCGGCCGCTCAACAGCCAATACTGACATGAAAATCTTGGGCATATCCGCGCATTATCATGACGCCGCCGCGGCCTTGATCGTCGACGGGCTGCCGGTGGCCGCGGTCCAGGAGGAGCGGCTTTCGCGGCACAAGAATGATGCGGCCTTTCCCATGGCCGCGGTCGCATGGTGCCTGGAACAGGGCGGGTTGGAGCCCGAACAGCTTGATGCCGTGGTGTTCTACGAGCGCCCGATGCTGAAGTTCGACCGCATTCTGACCAGCGCGCTGCGGGCCTTTCCCAAATCCTGGCGATCTTTTCCGCACGCCATGAAAAATACTTTGGGCGAGAAACTATGGATACGCGGCATCATCTCGTCTCAATTAGGGGTGCCACGCCAGAAGATCCTGTTCACCGAGCATCATCGCTCGCATGCCGCGGCGTCTTTCCTGACCGCGCCGGTGCGCGAAGCCGCCATTCTCACCGCCGACGGAGTGGGCGAATGGGCGACATTGACGGTGGGGCGGGGAAGGCGCGGACCCGGCGGCGCGGGGATCGACCTGCTGAGGGAAATCCGCTTTCCGCATTCCTTGGGCATGCTCTACTCCACCTTCACCGCCTATCTCGGCTTTCCGGTGAATGAAGGCGAATACAAGGTGATGGGGCTGGCGAGTTACGGCCGGCCTACCATGGCGGATGCGGTGCGCAAACTGGTGCCCCGGACGTGCGACGGCGCTTTCCGGCTCGACCTGGACTATTTTGATTTCCACACCACCGCCAAGCGCTCCTTTTCCAAGAAGTTCGTCGATATTTTCGGGCCGCCCCGCGATCCTTTCGACCCCATCGATCTGGAAACACCGGAAGGGCGGCGGTTCGCCGACTGTGCCGCCAGCGTGCAGTTGGTGCTGGAAGATATCCTGGTGGACGCCGCCCGAGCGCTGCAGCGCGAGACAGGCCTCAGCGACCTTTGCCTGGGCGGCGGGGTGGCGCTGAATGGCGTGGCCAATCACCGGCTGCTGCAGGAATCCGGTTTTGCGCGGATTTTCGTGCCGCCCGCGCCCGGCGATGCCGGCTGCGCGCTGGGGGCGGCGCTTTATGCCGACCGCATCCATTTCGGCAATCCCGACCGGGAATTCCCCGATCATCCTTTCTGGGGCCCGGCGGTGGAAGCCGGCGCGTTGGCCGGCCTGGCGCGGGAGGATCGCCTGCCTGTCGAGGAAGCCGATGATTGCGAATTGATCGAGCGGGTGGCGCGGGACCTGGCGCAAGGCCGCATCGTCGGATGGATGGACGGCGCCCTGGAGCTGGGACCGCGGGCGCTGGGCCATCGCAGCATCCTGGCGGCGCCGCACAGCACCGAGATGCGGGACCGTCTCAACCGCGACATCAAGCATCGCGAGGAATTCCGCCCCTTTGCCCCCGTCGTCCCCGTCGAGGACGCCGAACGCTATTTCGACCTGCCGCCGGGCGGCATAAGGCTGGCCCGCTTCATGTCGGGGGTTTTTCCCGTGCGCCCGGAATGGCGCGACAGGCTGGCGGCGATAACCCATGTCGATGGCACCGCCCGCGTGCAGGCGGTCGATCCGGCCATGGCGCCCAGGCTATATGCGCTGCTGAAAGCCTATGGCCGGCTGAGCGGCATCCCCATCCTGCTCAATACGTCGTTCAACCTGGCGGGCGAACCGATCGTCAATCGCTGCGTCGAAGGATATCTCACCTTCCGCCGCAGCGGCATCGACGTGCTGGTGGCGGGACAGACCAGGGTCACCAAACGCACATTGGAGAAGGCTGCATGATCAGGAAGCGCAGCAAAATGGAACGCGGGTTCATCATCCTGGGCAGCGCGGCCGGGTCTATCACCGATCTCGCTTCGGGCATGTGGCACGGCGATGCCTCGCGGCGCTGGCTGCTGCCGCTGGCGGTTTTTCTCTGTCTCACCGGCCTTTTGCTGGCGCTGGCGGCGAGCGTGGAAGCCCTGGCCCCGTTCATTTATTCGATTTTCTGAATGCCGGCCTTTCTGGACCTTCTGGCCTGTCCCGCCTGCCGCAGCGCTCTGGGGCCGCAAGGGGTCTGTTCGGGCTGCGGCGCGCAATATGGCGCCAAGGACGAGATCCTCGACCTGCGCCTGCAAAGCGACAGCTGCACCGACAAGGTCCGCGACTTCTATGAAGTGGCGCCCTTTCCAGGCTACCGGCCGCGCGACAGTTTGCAGGCCCTGAGAGCGCGCGCGGAAAAGAGCGAATTCGCCCGGCTGCTGGATGCGGCCATACCCGCCGATGCGCGCGTCCTGGAAATCGGCTGCGGCACCGGGCAGATGAGCATTTTCCTGGCCAGCGCGGAGCGGAAGGTGATCGGCGCCGACATCACTCATGCCTCGCTGAAGCTGGGAGCCACCGCCGCCCGGCGCTTCGGCGTGACCGGAGTGCAATTTGTCGAGACCGATCTTCATCGCCCCGGTTTGCGCGCGGGCGCCTTTGATGTGGTCTACACATCCGGCGTGTTGCATCACACCAGCGATCCGCAACAGTCTTTCAAGGATATTTTGCCGTTGCTGCGCCCAGGTGGCGTGATCGTGGTCGGCCTTTACAATGCCTTTGCACGCATTCCGCTGCAGTTGCGGCGGGCGGTTGCGCGGCTGTCGGGTTATCGCTGGATTCCCTTCGATCCGGTGTTGCGCGACCGCAAAAGCGAACCGGCCCGCCGGGAAGCCTGGTTGCGCGATCAGTACCGCCACCCTGAAGAACACCGCCATACCGCCGCGGAAGTGCGCGGCTGGTTCGTGGACAATGGCGTCGAATATTTGCGGACCTATCCCAGCCTGTTGATGGGAGAGAAAACAGAGGATCTGTTCGGGGCGGACGAAGACTATTGGCCTCTTGAAGCCTGGCTGTCCCAGATCGGCTGGATGGCCAGCCTCGGACGTGAAGGCGGCCTGTTCGTGACCATCGGGCGGCGGCCATGAGCCGGGATGGCGGCATGGCAACGCCGCCGCGAACTGAGCGTTAGCGCGTCTTGCCGCGGGCCTCGACCCGCTTGGTATCGATCAGGACACCGTCACGCATCACCGCGACCTCGTCATGCAGGTTGGACACCACACAGACGTGATTGGGAAGGATCCGCACACGCTCGCCCACTTGCGGCTTTTTGCTGCAGCGGGAGAGATCGATCACGCCATGCTCTTCGTTCAATCGTTCGATCACCGCGTCTTCATAGCCGCGGATCACGCCATAACCCTCCCCCGCGCTGGGATCGACGCGATCGCTGGACAGCGACTTTGATCCTGCGTCAATCACCGCCCGGTCCGGCGTGGGGCGGCTGATCACGGTGGCATGCAGGTGAAGCGCGCATTCATCGAGATCGGCCGCTCCGGCGGCGACCGTGGCGCGGTCATGATAGATGTAAGTGCCGACCCGCACTTCGGTGAGGCCCGCGATCTCATGCGCCCGGAATGCATTGGGCGTGCCGCCGCCGGAAATCACCGCCAGTTCCAGGCCCGCCTTGGAGAAACGCTCACGGGCTTGGGCGACGAATTCCACCGTCGCTTCCGTGCTGGGATAGGTCATCAAGCCGTCAAGCCGCAGGCCGGAGGTTTTTTCAACCTGCCCCGCCAGCGCCAAGGCTTCCTCGACCGAGGTGACACCGGTGCGCTTGTTGCCGCTGTCGAATTCGATCAGGATTCCGATCGGCACATTGGAAGCCCGGGCCGCGGCGGACACGGTCTCAATCGCCAAGGCGGAATCGCACGCGATCCTGAGCTTGGCGCGCCGCGACAGCGCCGCCAGACGATCCGCCTTGGCCGCGCCGACCAGGGGATAGGAAATCAGCACGTCATCCAACCCGGCATCGATCATCACCTCGGCCTCGCCCAGTTTCTGGCAGGTGATGCCCTTGGCGCCCAATTCCACCTGGCGATGCGCGAAGGCGGGGATTTTGTGCGTCTTGATATGAGGGCGCAGCGCCAGGCCATGGCTGTCGCAATAGGCCTGCATCTTCGCCAGATTGTGCTCGACGATATCCAGGTCGATGACCGGGACCGGGGTATCCAGTTCTTCAATACGCAAGGCCAGGATCCTTTCAGGAAGGCAGCAGCGCGATACAGTCGATCTCCACCAGAATACCGCCCATCTGGCAGCCGATGGTGGTGCGGGCGGGCGGCTCGGTGGGGAAGAACTCTTTATATATGGCGTTATACTCCTGGAACCGGCTGCCGTCGGTCAAATAGCTGTTGACCTTGACCACATCCTTCATGTCACAGCCCACGCCGCGCAGGATGATCTGGAGATTCTTGAGGGTCTGCCGCACCTGGTCGGCAAACTTGTCCGACAGGACGCCTGTCGCCGGGTCCGCCCCGGCCTGACCCGCCACAAAGACAAAGCGGTCCGCAATCACGGCGTGGGAATAATGCCCGCCGGGCTTTGCCGCGCCATCCACCATCACAGCTTTACGCATTCTGTTCGTCCTCCATTTAACCCAAAACCCGGCCAGGCAGCCGGCCGGTCATTTTGCCGTGCTCCATTACCATTTCGCCCGCCACCAGGACATGCGCAATGCCGGTCGGCAGTTCGGTGGGTGAATCGAAGGTAGCGCTATCCGCTATGGCGTCCTCGAACAGCACCAGATCCGCGGCCATGCCCGGCCGTATCAGGCCCCGGTCGGCAAGGCCAAAGCGTTCCGCCGCGCGTGACGTCATGCGGCAGACCGCGTCTTCCAGAGAAAACCAGCCGTCACGCCTCAACCGCCCGGCGACACGGGGAAAGGTCCCATAAGCGCGGGGATGGGGCTTGGTTCCCGGCCTGGGCAGGCCATCCGATCCCACCATATGCAGCCGGTGGGTACAGGCCGCGTGCAAATCCTTTTCATCCAACTGAAACATCACAATGCTGGTCTGTCCCTGATCCTCCAGAATAAGGCGGATCAGCAACTCGAACGGGGTGATGTTCAGGCGGGCGGCGGCCTGAACCATATCCAAGCCCTCCAATGTTTTCAGCGCTTCATTGCCGACACCGGAGAGGCGGACATTCTCCCAGCCGATCAGGGAGACCTTGGACGGCGTCCCCGGCGTTTTTCCTTCCAGATAAAGCTGCAAGTGCTGGCGGAAATCCGGCTGGGCCAGGCGAGCGGCCAAACCGTCATAGCCGCCATCCAGCGCGTCGGGGGGCAGCAGTTGCAGGATATAGCTGCTGCCTGCCGGATAGGGATACATGTCGAAGCTGATATCGATGCCTTGCTGGCGCGCCTGCTCCAATTTTTTCAGCGCCTTGTCCATCTGCCCCCAATTGGGACGGCCCGCCGATTGCAAATGCGACAGCAGGCCGGGCGCGCCGGACGACCGCAGCAGGCCGACGAACTCGTCGATGGATTCCAGAAGATCGCCTTCGTAACCGCGAATATGGGCCGCCAAAAGTTTGCCATGCTGTTGCACGGTGCGCGACAAGGCGGCGAGTTCTTTTTGATCGGCATAGGCGCTGGGCGGATAGACCAGGCCTAGCGACAGGCCCGCCGCGCCGGCTGCAAGCTCGCGCGCCAGCAGCGCCTGCATGTCTTGGCATTCCGCATCCGTGGCGGGGCGCCGCTCCTGTCCCACAACCGCGATCCGCAGCGCCGCATGCCCGACCAGGGAAACCACATTCAGCGCCACCCCGCGCTCCTGGATGGCCTGCCGGTAGCCGGCGAAATCCTCGAACACTTCGGTGGGAGAAACCTCGCCCAACAAGGTCGAAAAATGCTTCCGCAAATCCTTGGCCGAGTCTGCCGTCGCGGGATAAAGCGAAAAACTGCAATTGCCCACCACCAGCGTGGTCACGCCTTGCGCGATTTTCTCCACCCGTTGCGGCTCGCGCAGGCAGATCAGGTCGTCATGGCAATGGGCGTCGATAAAGCCGGGCGCCAGATAAAGACCTTGCGCCTCGACCAGCCGCGCCCCGGCCGCCGACAGCGATTTGCCGATTTCCGCGATCCGTCCGCCGCGCAGCAAAACGTCGGAGACAAACCAGGGCGCCCCGGTGCCGTCCACAATACGCGCGTTGCGGATAAGACAATCGGCGGCCATCACGTCCTCGCGGGGGAACAGCTCACGGCCCCGGAGGGTCCGGTATGGGCTCGATCCTGCCGAGCACCACAAGATACGAGAAAATGCCCACAAGCAAGACAAGGCCTGCGACCAGAAACGCGCCGGCAAAAGAGTGGGTGAGCCCGACAATAAATCCTGTGATCACGGGGGCTGCGACCCCCATCAGATTGTTGGTGAGATTGACGATGCCGCCGATGGTGGCGGTGGCGCCGCGAGGACTGATCAAGGAGACGATGGAAGAGGCCACCGGCGCCGCCGCCGAAAGGCCGGACAAAGCGATGGTGATCCATACCAACGCCCAGAAAGGATCGACGGTGTAGGCGGCTCCAAAAACAGCCAGGCCCGCGGTCATGCCGCAGGCGATTGCGCCTTTGCGCACTTTGGTTTCGTCAAAGCCGCGCGCGATCAGATAGTCGACGAAGAAGCCGCCAATCAAAAGATCCGCCAAGGAGGCAAAAATCCACGGAATGGTGGCAAAGCCGGCTGATTTCAAGATGCTCATATGCAGGGTCTCCACCAGATAGCCGGGAAGCCAGGTGAGAAACAGATAAAAGGAATAGCCATAGGCCGAATAGCCCACCATATGCGCCCAGACTTTGCGGTTGCGCAGCACATAGGCCAGCATGTTGACCTGGCCGGTGGCAGGCAGGCCTTCCGGCACGGCGCCTCCGGCAAGAATATATTCATGCTCCTGTTTGCTGAGGTGTTTGTCTTCGGAAGGGTCGCGATACATCAGCCAGTAGGCGGCGAAATACAGGAAGCTCAGCGCGGCGGTGATTCCAAAGCCCCAACGCCAGCCAAAACCCACGACAAAAAAGGCCACGATCGGAACGCCAATGACATTGGCGAATTTGGCGGCGGAATCGAAGATGGCAGTGGAGCGGCTGCGCTCCCTGGTGGGAAACCAAAGCCCGGTCGCCTTTTGGTTGCCGATCATGCCGGGTGCTTCCGCGACTCCGAGCAGCAGGCGGGCGGTGAATATGCCGGCATAGCCGCTGCACAAGGCGGTTGCCGCGGACGCCCAGGACCAGAGGAAGGTGCCCCAGCGGCCCACGGTCTTGATGCCAAAACGGTCGAGCAGCAATCCGCCCGGCAGTTGGAACAAAGCGTAGGACCAGAAAAAGGCGCTGAACAGAATCCCCACCATTTGCGGGGACAAGCCGAACTCATGCTGAAGCTGCGGCGCGGCCACGGAAAGGCTGATGCGGTCAATGTAGTTGACCAGAACACCCATCGCTAAAAGGACGCCGATGGCCCACCGGCGATGCGGCACTTGCTTGGCTTGCGTGACCATCCGCCCCCCGGCCGGTTTTCTGGCGCGGCAGTCATAAATCACTCAAAACAGCATTGTGCAAGCGGCGGCGCGCCACGCGAATGGAAGTGGTTGAATGGTGACGAAGCAGGCCTTCAGAGCCACAGCGCTATCTTGCCACGGGCGGCAAAGATTATCGGCGCGCGCTTGCGGCAGCCAGGCCGCCTAAGCCTGGACACCACGCCCATGCGGGCCGCCAAGGGCCTAGGGCTTGGGAATGTAAATGGTCGTGGTGACCAGCCCGTCCTTGCCGATGGCCGAGATGTAGTGCGGCTCGCCGGCCGGGACAAAGATATAGCTGCCCTTCACCAGGGCATAGCTGGTGCCGCCCTCGATCCCCGAGCCCGTCAGATTGCCGTCGTCGCGCCGCTTTTCATCCTTCAGCTTGCCCCCGACGATCATGGTGGCGGAGCCGTCCAGCACATTGATCAGTTCGTTGTTCTTCTCATGCAGGGCCGCCGGAGTCGGCTTGGCGCGGTATTCCGCGGCTATGCGATAAGGAGCGAGCGCGACAATCACCTCGGCTTCCAGCGCCTTGGCGGCCTTGGCACGCGCAATCGCTGCCGCGACGTCCTCGGGCGCGGCATAGGAAGCCGGCGGGGATTGGGCAACAGCCGGCGAGGCGGCCGCCAGGATCAACGCGAAAACGAGCGGACGCATGAAACCTCTCCTTTTTGCCAAACCGTGTCGTGCGCTATTTGCGGATCTTGAAAACCACAAAGCGGATCTGGTGGCCCTTGGCCACAAGCATCTGGTGCGGCGTATGCGGCGGGATCATGAAATAGTCCCCCGCATGCAGCGCGGTCGATGTGCCGCCGGTGATCGAGGCCGCGCGCTTCTCGCCCGGCGCGGTATCGGCCGCACCCACCATGGTGCCGCCGGTGAGGAAGGTGGCCTCGCCCTCCTGCACGAAAATATGGTCATACCATTCGTCATGATATTCGACCAAACCGTCCCGGTCGCGCAGCGTGTTGGAGACCCGGTAGCCGTTTCCGCCGGACAGAAGAACTTCCGTCAGCGCATCGCTGGGCTTTTTCGAATTCAGCGCTGCTTTGAGATCGGCTCCGCCCACATGGCGGATCACATTTTCCGGCCCGGTTTTGTCGACATGCGCGGCCGGCAGCGACAGGTTGGGCGCGGGCTGGGCATTGGCGGCAAACGCCGCCAGGCCGGCGGCGGCGATCAGGAAGCGGATTTTCATCTCAGTCTCCTCTTTGTTTTTCATGACAGCAGAACCGGACGGGAAAGGGAAGCTGGTCCATCATTGGAAAAAGACCGCCTGAGGGATTGCCTCAGGCGGTCAAGTATTACGCGCCGGTCTAGGGAAACGCCGCGTACAGCGCCGCCCGGCTGCCGCCGGACGGCAAGAAAGCCCCCCTCGGGGTTTGCATTGCGCGCTTGTACAGCGCGCGGTGTTTGGTCCTGGTCTGCGGCGGCATGTCTCCTAGTGAAGCCATTTTCTCAATAGTTGAAGCGCACGCCAAAGCGGAACTGGCGGCCCAACCCGTCATAGACCTGGAGCTGGTAGTTTTGCGCGCCGGCATTGTCGCCCACCATGGTGGGAACGCTGGGCGGCGGCGTGTTGAAGGTATTGTCGATGGCGCCGTAGACATTGATCTCGTCCGTCCATCTATAGATCAGGCGCAGGTCCATATAGGCGACCGCGGGAACGCCGTTATTGTCGATATTCACCCCTTCCACCCAGCTATTGACCAGCCTGGCGGAACCGATGAAGCGGCCCTGAATGGTGCCCTCCCATTGGCCTTCGTCATAGGTCGCGGCGAGAGTGGCGCGGAATTTGGGTCCGGCGATGATCGGCTGAAGACCGGCGTCAGCGCCGTCCAGAGCGCCCGCGCCGTCATAGGTGACCAAAGCGGTACCGGCATTGTTGGGGATGGTGCGCGTACGCTCGTCGTTATAATTGCCCAACAGGTGCCAAGACATCTGCCCCGAGAACAGGTCGTGGCGGTAATCGGCCTGGAAATCCAGACCCGAGGTCGTTTCCGACGCGATGTTCACAGGAGAGGCCAGAACAAAGTTCAGCGCACCATTAAAGTCGGTCGTGAAATTGCCGAACTTGGACGTCGCCACGCCATTGCCGTCTGTTTCAGCGGTTGCGATGCTGCCGGACAGCGCGCCAGCGCCGAGAGTGCCGAACAGCACGCCGCTACAGGCCGCCGCCGAACCGTTCTTGCACTGGTTTGCGACCTGGACGGCGCTGGCCGAGAAGACCGCGTTCTTGATGGTGATCGAATACCAGTCCAGCGACACGCTCAGGCCCGGGATCCAGTGCGGGGTCAGAACGACACCACCGGAGATGGTGGTGGCGTTTTCCGGCTGCAGAGCGCTGTTGCCCTGATTGGTGGAAGTAAAATTGACGGTGGGATTGATGCCATTCTGGACATGGAAAATATCGACGATCGTCGCCTTGTTGAATCCCGGCGGCTGGCTGGTGAACAGTTCGGAAATGAACGGCGCGCGAATGTCCGCCGACCAGCTCGCCCGCACCCGGATATCGTCATTGACCTGACTGGTCAGACCCAGTTTCCAGGTCTGGACCTGACCGCTGGTGGAATAGCTGGTGAACCGACCCGCGGCATTGAATTCCAGCGACTGGACGAAGTTGTCCTTGAGGATCGGCGCGTTGACTTCGAGAAACCCTTCCTCGACATTGTATTGACCGGCATACTGGCCGAAATTGCCGCCGCCCCAGCCGGGGATGGTCCCGATCTGCAGCGGGTCGCGGAACTGACGCTGTTGTTCCAGGCGATATTCGCCACCGAACGCAACAGCGATCGGGCCCGCCTCGAGACCCCAAGGCAACACGCCCTGGGCAGAGGCCGAGAACACGCTCTGCTGCATGATGAAGGTCGCCTGGTCCGCGATCCCGTGATTGTTGATGCCGGGCGCGATATAGTTCAGCGCCTGCTCGGACAGAACATTGCTGCCCATCACGTTGAGCGGCACGCAAGTCGGCGTCAGCCCGCCTCCCGCGATCGCCACCGAGCCGGGGACGGCGCCGGGTATCACACCCCAGGAGGTGGCGGTCAGGCTGGAGCGGCAGGCAATGCTGCCGACCTGCGGAACCGGCGCGCCAGCCGCGGCCAGCGCGGCTGCGGCGGTCGGGGTCACCGAGTTGGGCCCTGACGCGGTCACGCGCACCGGATCGGTGGCAAGCAGATAATTCGCGGTCAGAGTGTTGTTGTACATGTACATGCGCTCGCGGACTTCGCTGTTGGCCGCATAGGCGGTCCAGGTCCAGTCCTTGCCGATCTTGCCGTTCAAGGTGAAGACGGCGCGCTTCAACTCGCGTTTAACATAGTCGGTCGGGTAGCCCAGGCTGTTGTCCAGGGTGGTCCAGCTGGGATGCCGCGAGTCGATGTCGGAAACACCGACGACATTGTTGGTCTGGACGGTGAAGCTGGGGATGTTGCCCGCGATCATTTGCGACTGGATCGTCGGATCGAGGTAAGGATTGTCGACCTTGATCGTTACCGCGGCCCGGCGCGGATTGGCCACGTTCTTGGCGGAGTTGGAGCCGAAATTCAGCTGCAGCGATGCCGTGATGTCGTCGGTGATATCGTAGCTCGCATAACCGAACAAAGTCGTGTTGTGGTAAGGTTCCGCGATGATGAAATACTGATAGGTGCCGTAGGGCTGGGTCGCGGAGCAACCCGCGCAGTTGCTGGCGAAGTTGGTGCCGAAATTGAACGGCGCCATCGTGCCATTGGTGCCGAACTGGATGCCGCGCAGCGTACCGGCGGCAGCGGGAGCGCCCGCCCCGAATGCCGCGAACTGAGGGCCGATGTTCTGGATCGCGGCTATCGTCGCCGCATTGGCCGCGTTGTTCGTGAGGCCCGGGCCACTGGCGGTGATCAAGCCGCCCTTGGTGAAGGCGGAATTGCCGTCGATATAGGTGCGCACGCACATGGGGCTGGCGGCCGTGCCGCCGCCGCAGGAGCCAAAGCTCGTGGTCGGCGACTGGCCTTGCGGGAACAAGGCCTGCGGCCGCCACCAGTCGCGCTGGCTGACGAAAACCGTATCGCCGCTCATGGTGTGCTGACCGCTGAGGATCAGGTGACCGCGGCCGCCGGCGAAGCTGGTGCCGGCGGTGAGTTCGAGCTTGTAGACGCGATGGTCGTCCTTGTCGGTATCGCCGAAGGAGATGTGGCCCTTGAAGCCCTCATATGTCTTGTCGAGCACCAGATTGACCACGCCCGCGACCGCGTCGGAGCCCCAGGCGGCCGAGGCGCCGCCGGTCACCACATCGACTCGCTTGATCAGGGTGGAGGGCAAGGTGCTCAGATCCACACCGCCGCCGCCGCCGCTGCCGATGGCGCCGCCGCCGCCGCCATTGGCGCCGTTATTGGGGTTGGAACTGACCACCCGCTGGCCGTCAAACAGCACCAGGGTGCGCGCGGTGCCCAGGCTGCGCAGGCTGATGGTATCCATGCCGGCGTCACCGGGGCTGGCATTGAAGGTGCGCGAACCGTTGTTGTGGGAATCGGAAATGCCGACCGCGGGAAGCTCACGGATGGAGTCGCCGATATCGAGCTTGGCGTCTCGGGCGATGGTGGCGGAATCCAGCACCGTCACCGGGGTGGGCGCCTCATAGCCCGCGATGGAAATGCGCGAGGCCGAGACCGTCACCTGCTCGGCTTCCTGCGCCGTCGCGGCCGCGCCCATGGCCACCAGGGCTGTGGAACAGAGTAAAACAAGACGCCGATGCTTCGCCATAATGTCCCCCGTGTGCTGACCGAGCGGCGTCGCGATTTCAGCGATAAGCCGCAAGCCTGGATTGCCCCTGATGACCGGCGATGCGCCGGTCAGCGTCATCCTTGTGATGACAATTTGTTGTGTGGAGACGCTGCCAAAGGAAGCCGCGAGGAGCAATTCTAAGGCTGGATTGATCGATGACACATTTGGCATTGTTCGTATCGGGCGCGCTTGCAGGATCAACGGCGCAATGGGGCATCCGCGCGAGGCGCCTCGCGGTCTCTTGCGGTCTCACGAATCCTGGGACTAGAACCTCTCGGTTCGTAGTAAGATGGCTTTTGCCGCGCGCCGGGATGTGACTGGGGCTTGACTGGGGCTTGACTGGGGCTCGTTGGGATCGTGGGTAGGAAGAAGTCAAAAATGCAGGCGGCGCGCGCTCTTGCCGTGACAATTTCTGTTGGGGACGCCGGATGAAAATCGCCGTTTTCGGCGCTGGCGCCATCGGAGGCTATCTCGCCGTCAAGCTGCACCAGGCGGGGGTGGAAACCAGCATTGTCGCGCGCGGGGCTCATTTGGCGGCGATCCGCCAGAACGGCCTCGCCCTGAAGAGCAACGGCGAAAGCGCGACCGTCCGGCTGCCCGCCACCGACCAGGCGGAGGAGCTTGGTCCCCAGGACTGCGTGATCGTCACCACCAAGGCCAATACCTTGCCCGACGCGGCGCCCGAGATCGCCAAGCTGATGGGACCGCACACCATCCTGATGACCGGCTCCAACGGGATTCCCTATTGGTATTTCTACGGGCTGGAAGGGCCTTGGCGCGACCACGGGCTGCAAAGCGTCGATCCGCAAGGGCAAGTCTGGAAACTGCTGCCGCCGAGTCAGGTGGTTGGCTGCGTGATTTTCCATGCCGCCGAAGTGATCGCGCCCGGCGTGGTCGAGCACACTTACGGCAACCGTTTCAGCCTGGGCGAACCCGATATCACCGGATCCGCCCGCGCCAAGCTGCTGTCCGGCCTATTGTCGGATGCGGGCATGAAGGCGCCGGTCTGCGCCAATATCCGCGACGAAATCTGGACCAAGCTTTGGGGCAATCTGGTGTTCAATCCGCTTTCAGCTCTTACCGGCCTGACCGTGGACCGTTTGACAACCCAGCCCGACCTGCGCGCCACCGCCCGCGCCATGATGCAGGAAGCGGCGGCGGTGGCGGCGGCCCTGGGAGCCCGGCTCAGCATGACCGTCGATGAGCGCATCGACTTCACCGGCAGTGTCGGCGCGCACAAGACCTCGATGCTTCAGGATCTGGAGCGGGGCCGGCCGATGGAAATCGACGCCCTGCTTGGCGCGGTGGTGGAGCTGGGCCGGTTGACGGGAAAATCCCTGCCGCTGTGCGAGGCGGTGCTTTCGATGGTTCGCGGCCGGGCGCGGCAGGCCGGGCTTTATCCCGACTAGATCCCGACTGGGGCCGCGCCCTCAGGCCGACAAATCCACTTCGATCAGGAAGGGACCTTTTTGGCGAGTGGCGGCCGAGAAGAGCTTGGAAAATTCCTCAACGGAAGTGACGCGCGCGCCTTCGACGCCCATGCCTTTTGCCAGGTCCACCCAATCCAGGGGAGGATCGGCAAGCGAGAGCATCTCCTGGGCCACTATTCCCGCTTTCTCCACGCCCACGCCGGCGAGTTCGCCCTTTAAAATGGCATAGGCGCGGTTGGCCCAAATGCACACGGTCACGTCCAGCCTTTCGCGGGCGATGGTCCACAGCGCCTGCAGGGAATACATCGCCGACCCGTCGGCCTGAAGCGCCACCACCTTGCGATCCGGGCAGGCAATGGCGGCGCCGACGGCAAGCGGCAGGCCCTCGCCGATTGCGCCGCCGGTCAGGGACAGCCAGTCATGCGGCGCGGCGCCATGGGTGTCCTTGAAAAAGGCACGGCCGGTGCTCACCGACTCGTCGGCGACAATCGCCTGATCCGGAAGCAGATTGCAGAGGACGGCGCCGATGGTCTGGGGATTCAAGACGCTGCCGCCGCTTTGGGGATGCTGCCGCGTGTTCAGGACCGGCGGGGTTTTGGTGGCGCCCAGCCGCTCGGCCAGTCTTTCCAGCGCGTCCCGCACATCATCGCCGGGCGCGGCCAGGGTGATGACCTCGGCTTCGGGCGGATAGAGCAAGGACGGCTTGCCCGGATAGGCGAAAAAGGCCACCGGCGCCTTGGCGCCCACCAGCACAATATGGGTCACGCCCTTGTTGGCTTCCAAAGCGATGGGAACCGGATACGGCATCCGCTCGACCGCAACCCGGCCGGCGCCGCGCTGCAAACGGGCATTCGATCCTTCGGCGCTGAGTCTGGCGCCGGTCTTGGCGGCGATCTTGCCGGCATGCAACAGCGCCTCTTCCCGCAAGGCGCGCGTACCCAGCATGACGAGCACCTGGCCGCCGGCCGCGAACGCCTTTGCCGCCGCCTCAATGGCCGCATCCGCAACGATGGCGGGCGCGGGCGCGGGCTTGGTTTGAACCGGACCGTCGGCCTTGGACCAGGCGACGTTGGCGGGAAGAATCAGGGTGGCGACTTGGCCGGGCGGCTGTGACGCGACATGAATCGCTTCGGCGCCATCGGCCGCGACACTGGTGTCGGGGCTCGCGGTCCTGACCCAGTGCGACATGGTCCCGGCAATTCCTTGGATATCCGAGGTCAGCAGGGCGTCGTAGCGCAAATGATAGGTGGCATGCTCGCCGACAATATTGACCACGCCGGAACGCGCCCGCTTGAGATTGTGCAAATTGGCCAACCCATTGGCCAGGCCCGGCCCCAGATGAAGCAAGGTGGAGGCCGGCTTGTCCGCCATCCGGTAATAGCCGTCCGCGGCGCCGGTGGTGACGGTTTCGTGCAGGCACAAAACGCAGCGCATGCCCGCGATCTTGTCGAGGGCCGCGACAAAGTGCATTTCCGACGTGCCGGGATTGGCGAAGCTGACTTCGATGCCACCGGCAATCAGGGTCCGGACCAGGCTCTCGGCGCCATTCATGGTATTCAATGAAAGATCATTCATTTCAGGGGTGAGAAAGAGGCTGGAATAAGAAGGCGGCTTTCGAGTTTGACAAGGAAGGGCATGGAAGCGGCGACATAATCGCTCCAGCCGGGCGCGGCGGACAGCTTGCGGCGCAGATTCTCATAGTCCGCCAGGCTTTCATACCTCCACCAATGCACCACCTGGCTGAGCGTGCCGGTATCGGTGGTGAAAAAGCCGATCGGCTCTCCCACAATCGGCCATTGAATGGGTTTGCCCTGCCGCTCATAGATTTCCAGCCAGGCCTTCGCCTTGCCGGGATGGCAGGTATAGGTCCGCTCGTCGATGATCATGTGCACTCCTGGATTGGCCGCAGCCTGGATAACAGGCCGGGGCGACAGGCAAACCCATCAGCCGCCGACCTTGCGGGGACGCGAGCCACGAAAAACCCGTCCAACGCCGTCGGACGGGCACGACCAAACCGTGCCAAACGCGCCCAGTCGAAGCAATTCAAAGGGTGGATCGATCCATGACACAATCGGCATTGTTTGCCCGTGAGCCGCTTGCAGGATGAATAATCCCGGCAAGTGGGATTTCAAGGCCCATCGCAAATGCGCGATCACCGGCCAAGAGGCCGCTTTTGCCATATGCTGGGGACAAGAGGCCGCAAGAGCCTCGAGGGGAAGGGACCATGGAAGCCATTTTGCCGGCAGAGCAGGAAGCAGGGCTGGAAAAAGAGACCATGCGCCGGGTGGCATGGCGGCTGATGCCGTTCCTGACCGTCGCCTATCTGCTTTGCTACATCGACCGGGTGAATCTGGGATTTGCCGCGCTGCAGATGAATACGGCGGTGGGATTGGATCCCAAGATTTACGGGCTTGGCGCCGGCATACTCTATGTCGGCTACTTTTTTCTGGAGGTGCCCAGCAACCTGGCGCTGGAGCGCTTTGGCGCCAGGCGGTGGATCGGGCGCATCATGATTTCCTGGGGCGCGGCATCCGCCGCCTGCGCCCTGGTAAGGGGACCGGCTTCCTTTTTGGTCTTGCGCTTCCTGCTGGGCGCGGCGGAAGCCGGATTCTTTCCCGGTATTGTGCTGTATTTCACCTATTGGTTTCCCGCCGAATATCGTGCCCGCATTGTCGGGCTTTTGACCCTGGGGTTGCCGGTATCGGGCCTGATCGGCTCTCCCCTCTCCGGCTTCATTCTCCACAAGCTGGATGGTGTCGCGGGCCTGATGGGATGGCAGTGGATCTTCGTCGCCGAAGGAGCCCCGGCGGCAATCCTGGGCCTGTTTGCCTTCTTTTTCCTCACCGACAAACCGGCCGACGCGGCCTGGCTCGACAGCCGACAGAAGCAATGGCTGCAAACAACCCTGGACGCCGAGAATGCCCGCATCCAGCGGGTGCCGCCCATGCCTTTATGGCGCGTGTTGTCCAACAAATATGTGCTGATCATGGCGCTGGGCTATGCGGGCGCGGGCGGCGCGGCCGTGGTGCTGTCCTTATGGATGCCGCTTTTGATGCGCTCCTTCGGCTTTGATGCCATGCAGACCGGCCTGTTGACCGCGCTGCCCTTTGGGATCGCAGCCATCGTCATGCTGCTTTGGGCGCGCAACTCCGACCGTACCGGCGAGCGGATCTGGCATAACGCCATTCCGCTCCTGGCCATGACGGCGGCCATGGCGGGAATCTATTTCACCACCCATCTGCTGTGGCCGACGCTTGCATTGCTGACGGTCACGGCGATCGGAAGCTATGCCGGCAAGGGCCCGTTCTGGGCGCTGTCCTCGGAATGGCTGGGGCCTAAGGTGGCGGCGGCGGGCCTGGCCCAGATCAATGCTCTCGGCACCTTGGCGGCATTCTTTTTCAACTACATGATCGGATGGATCCAAGTGGAGACCGGCAGCTTCGCGCTTGCGATTCTGCCGATCGCCCTGGTGAGTTTGATGGGCGCGGTGGCCGTGCTCCTGGCCGGACGAGGCGCGTCCCAGGAAAGCATGCGTTCGCGCCATAGAAGTTTTTGACGGAGACATGGAATGAAGATTGCCAAGATCGAGGACCTTCACTGCGACGCCGGCTGGCGGGATTTTTCCTTCCTGAAGGTCACCACCGATAGCGGCATCGTGGGCTGGTCCGAATATAATGAAAGCTATGGCGCTGCGGGCCTGACCACCACCATCCGGCGGCTCGGCCAGAGCTTGATCGGCAAGGACCCCCGCCCCACTGAACTGATCACATCGACGCTGTATGCGATCACCCGCCAGGCGGCGGGCGGCGTCAATCAGCAGGCCATCGCGGCCATCGAAAACGCGCTCTTGGACATCAAGGCCAAGGATCTGGGGGTTCCGGTCTATGCGCTGTTCGGCGGGCCGGTGCGCAGCGAGCTTCCGCTCTATTGGTCCCATTGCGGCGGCTATCGGCTGCGCTTTCCCGACATATTGGGGGTCGATCCCGTGCGCGGCCCGGACGATCTGGTCGCTCTGGGCAGACTGGTGAAGAGCCGCGGCTTCAAGGCGCTCAAGACCAACATCTTCCGCTTCGATATGAATCCGCCGGTGATGCATCATGCGGGTTTCGCGCGCGGGCCGGGCTTTCCGGAACTCAACGCCGATCCGGTGGTGCTGGCGGGGGTCGCCGAATGCCTGGCGGCATTCCGTCAAGGCATGGGCCCTGAGATGGGGCTCATGCTCGACACCAATTTCCACTTCAAGACCGACGGCTTCATCAAGGTCGCGCGCGCCTGCGAGCCCTTCAACCTGAGCTGGATCGAGATCGATACTTATGATCCGGAAGGCCTGCGCCTGATCCGCGATCGCGCCGCCATGCCGGTCGCGTCGTGTGAATCCCTGTTCGGGCGCCGGCAATACCGGCCCTTCTTTGAAAACCGCTCCATGGATGTCGCCATCATCGATGTGCCGTGGAACGGGCTGGCGGAGGCGATCAAGATCGCGATGATGGCCGACGCCTATGAGATCAATTGCGCGCCGCATAATTTCTACGGCCATCTCTCGACCATGATGAGCGCCCATATGGCGGCCGTGATCCCCAATCTGGCGATCATGGAAACCGACATTGACGATGTGCCCTGGAAGGATGACCTGGTCACCCAGGTGCCGGTGATCAGCAATGGCAATATGGCGGTGCCAACGGCGCCCGGCTGGGGCACGGAGGTGAATGAGGAAGCCTTGAAGGCGCACCCGCCCAAGGCTCCCCATTCATGAGGAATGCGGCGGCGATGAATGCGGGACTAGCGGGCGCTGATTTGACGCGCCAGATCGACCGCCTGCGGCACCAGGGGATTGAGGCTGTTGGCGCGCCAGGCCATGAACAGTTCGACCGGCTTGGACTGCGGCTCCTCGATCGGGCGCAGCACCACATTGCTGAAATTGAACAGCCGCGCCGCTTCCGGAACGATGCTGACGCCAAAGCCGGCATGGACCAGCGCCATGACGGAATGAACCTGGGTCAATTGCTGGACATAGTTGGGACTGATGCCGGCTCTTGCCAGCAGATCGCCCACCAGGGTGCAGAGATAATAGGCTTCATAAGGCAGATATGAAATGAAGGGTTCGCCGGCAAAATCCTTGAGGCTGATAGCGGATTTGGCCGCCAAAGGATGGGCCGCGGGCACGGCGGCGATCAGGGATTCCGTCGCCAGGCAGAAGGACTTCAGTCCGGTCTCGGCCAGCGGCGGGCGCAAAATCGCGATGTCGATTTCCGAGGCATGCAGTTTGCGAAGCTGTTCGGCGCTGTTGGCTTCCTGCAGGCTGAGCTCGGCTTGGGGAAATTTCTCCCGGAACGCCGACACCAGCCTTGGCAGGATGGCAAAGGCGGTCATGGCGGTGAAGCCGATCTTCAGCGAGCCGGATTTGCCCAAGGAGACCCGCTTGGCCAGCGACATCGCATTTTCCAGCAGGCGCAGAATGTGGCGGGCTTCCGGCAGAAAGCTTTGCCCCGCCGGCGTGAGCTTCACCGACCGGCTGGTGCGTTCCAGCAGCTTCACATCCAGCACCCGCTCCAGAATCTGGATCTGCCGGCTGAAGGGCGGCTGCGACATGTTCATGCGCTCGGCGGCGCGGCCGAAATGCATTTCTTCGGCCACGGTCACGAAGCAACGCAATTGGTTGATGTCGAACATGACGTCCGGTCCTTGTCGCGCCCCGAGGCGGGGTCAGGCAAAAGTGTTAGGATCGAAGCGGGCGCTTGTCGATGCCCCTCACCTCACTCTGTCACGCCAACCGAAACGCCGCGCGCCATTTCGCGGCTGCGAAGGTTAGGCGATGGGCTACGAAATCGTCCGCGACGGCAAGCCCTTGGCGCCCACTCAAAAGCGCTATGGCAGGAATTATCTGGTCCGCAAGACCTTCGCGATTCTGCGCAGCTTCCGCGAAATGGATGAAGGCTTGACCAGCCGCGATCTGGCGCAGCGGGCGCAGATCCCCAATTCCTCCGGCCATCGCATTGTCAGCACTCTGGAGGAAATCGGCGCCCTGTCGCGCGGGCCGCGCGGCCGCTACCAGCCCGGCTTTCTGCTGGCGTCCTTGGCGCTCAGCGTGGATATCAGCCATGCGCTTCGCCAGCTCAGCCGCGAGATTGTATGCAGCCTGTCTTTCCGGCTGGGGCGGGGCGCACGGGTGGCGGTGCTGCAGGACGGCATTGTTCATACCGTTTTGGAAACGTCCGCTCAGGGAATGCTCATCAGCGAGGCATCCGACGCTGGCCTGGATCCCTTTTCATCCGCCGCCGGAAGGGTCCTGCTGGCCGATCTTCCGGCCGGGCGGCTTGAACGGCTCTTGTCGGCCGGCCGCCAAATTCCGGCGCACCTGCCGGATGCGGAAACGGTGAGACGCGACCTGGCCCAAGTGAAGGCCAATGGCTTTGCCCTGGACCGACAAGGCGGCATCGCCGTTCCGATATCGGACCGCAATGGCCGCCTGGTGGCCGCTCTGTTTGTCCAAGGCAGGGCCGATGACATCGAGCCCCGGGTCCATGGCGAGCTTGTTCAGCATTTGATGGCCGCCGCCGCCGCCATCCGCCGCCGGACAGGATCCGGCCCGGCCGAGGATCAAACCCTCTAAGCCAGATCCAGCAGCTTGCGCGCGGTTTGCGGCGAAGCGACCTTGCCGCCAAGGTCATGAATGATCTTCACGGCATGTTCGACCAGTTCGGCGTTGCCGGAGGCGAACTCGCCTTGCCGGATATAGACATTGTCTTCCAGTCCGACCCTGACATGACCGCCCAGCAGGAAGGCCTGCGCCACCATGGGAAAAGACGGCGCGCCGAAGCCGAAAGCGCTCCACACCGTGTTGGCAGGCAGCATGTCGCGCAGGCACAGCATCGTCCTGGGCTGGGCCGGAGCACCGCCGGGGGCGCCCAGGCAGATCTGCGCGAAAGGCACCGCACCCGCCAAGCCTTCCGTGATCAGGGCCCTGGCATGTTCGAGATGGCCCAGCTCGAACATTTCCAGCTCGGGTTTGACGCCGGCTTCCCCAACCAATTGGGCGATCTCGCGCATATGGGCGGGCGTGTTGATGATGGGAGACGCGCCCAGATTCATGGTCGCCACGTCCAGGGAGCAAATCTCGGGCCGCAATTCCAGGACATGCGCGACCCTTTCGGCGGGAAGGGTCAGCGAACTGCCCGGCCCGGCGCGTTTGGGGTCGGCGGCGTCGGGAACAAAGCGCGAGCCCGGTCCGGTGGTCAGGTTGAGGATCAGGTCGGCATTGCGGTCCCGGATGCGGGACACAACCTGCGCATAAAGACTTGTCTGCATGCTGGGTTTGCCGGTGGCGGGATCGCGCACATGGATGTGCACAATGGCCGCGCCGGCTTCCGCCGCCGCCAGGCATTCATCGGCGATCTGTTCGGGTGTGACGGGAACCGCCGATCCGGGGGTAATCGGCGCACCGCCGGTGACCGCGCAGGTAATGATGGTTTCAGCAGACACCCAAATTCTCCCAGAAAAGGCAGGTCCCGCCCCGGGTCTGTTTCCCCAGGGCATAACGGCCCGCTGGCTGACCGGGGGTTTCTATCTCCCGGCCGCGCTTGTTTGCGGGAACGTGGGACGCGAACGTCTCCCTGTCAAGAAAACGGGCCCGGTATTTTTCATTGCGCGAACAAGAAGCTTTGATCCGGCAGCTGTCATCTCACGAGGTGAGAAATCGCAATCCATCACGCCATTTCACAGGCGGGCGGCGCGCAAATTGACAGTCTAGCGCTTGCTCAATAGCGTCGCGGCGATTTTGCAGGCATTTTTGGAACCTCCCACATGCACAATGATGAATCCCTGGCCTATGACAATGTCGCGCTGCTGATCGATGGCGAGTGGCGCCAGGCCGTGGCGGGCGAGAGTCTTGCGGTGCTCAATCCCGCCACCGAAAAACAGATCGGGCGCGTGTCGCTGGCGCGCCAGGCCGATTTGGATCTGGCGCTGGCGGCGGCGCAGCGCGGTTTCGCTGTCTGGAGCCAAACCCCTCCCCTGCAACGCGCCAAGGTGTTGAGCGGGGCCTCGGCGCTTCTGCGCCAAAGGGTGGATCACATCGGGCGGCTATTGACCCTGGAACAGGGCAAGCCGCTTGCCGAGGCGCGGGGCGAGATCGAGCGCGTCGCGGAAATGTGCGACTGGATGGCGGGTGAAACGCAACGCATCTATGGCCGGCTGATTGCGGCGCGCAGCGGCAATGTCACCCAAATGGTGGTCAAGGAGCCGGTGGGGATCGTCGCCGCCTTCACGCCCTGGAATTTCCCGGTCAACCAGATTGTGCGCAAAGTCGCGACCGCCTTGGCGGCCGGTTGCTCCATTATCGTCAAGGGCGCCGAGGAAACACCGGCCTCCTGCGCCGAACTGGTGCGCGCCTTCATGGACGCGGGCGCGGCCAAGGGCAGCATCAATCTGGTGTTCGGGATCCCGGCGGAAATCTCCGGCTATCTGGTGCCCCATCCGCTGGTGCGCAAGATTTCCTTCACCGGATCGACGGCGGTCGGCAAGCAGTTGGCCGCGCTGGCCGGACAGCATATGAAACTCGCCACCATGGAGTTGGGCGGCCATGCCCCCACTTTGATATTTTCCGACTGCAACATCGACAGCACCGCCAAGGCGCTGGTGGCCGGAAAATTCCGCAATGCCGGCCAGATTTGCATCAGTCCCACCCGCTTTCTGGTGGAACGCCCGGCCTATGACCGCTTTGTCGATATCTTTGTCGAGACGGCGAAATCCATCAAAGTCGGATTCGGCCTGGACGCATCGACCCAGATGGGGCCCCTGGCCAATGGCCGCCGGGTGGAAGCCATGCAAAGGCTCACCGCCGATGCCATCGCCAAGGGCGCGAAATTGCGCCTGGGCGGCCGCCGCGTGCAGCGCGAAGGCTTTTTCTTCGAACCCACCGTGGTCACGGATGTCCCTCTGGATGCCGCGCTGATGAATGAAGAGCCCTTCGGGCCGGTGGCGATCATCAATCCCTTTGACGACCTGGACGCCGCCATCACCGAAGCCAACCGCTTGCCCTTTGGTCTCGCCGCCTACGCCTTTACCGGATCGGCGGCGACCGCCAAGGCCGTGGCGGGCAGGATCGAAAGCGGCATGGTGTCCGTCAACCATATCGGCCTTGGGCTGCCCGAAACGCCGTTTGGTGGCATGAAGGATTCCGGCCATGGTTCCGAAGGCGGCTCGGAAGCCATCGAAGCCTATTTGCAGACCCGGTTCATCACCATGGCGGGACTGGGCTGAACGGCAGATCGAATAAAATGAGGTCCGCGCCATGAACGGGACCTCAAGCAGGCAGGGTGCTTTGGTTTCAACCCATCAGGAAGGATGAACCAGGATGAAAAGCCGGCGGCGGGAGTTTGTTCAAGGCATGGCGGGGCTTGGCGCGGGCGCGTTTGTCCCGCCGGCGCAGGCGCAACAGGCGGCCAAAACCGCTGCCGGCACGGCTATGGTGGAAGCGTCGGACCACATTGTGATCGAAACCGCCGGCGGCAAGCTGAGAGGCATCCATCGCGACGGCATTTATAACTTCAGGGGAATTCCCTATGGCGAATCCACCGGCGGCGCCAACCGCTTCATGCCGCCGGTGCCGGTCAAGCCCTGGACCGGCATCCGCAACGCCTTGGCCTTTGGCCGCGGCTGCATTCAACCGGCCAGCGATTCCGCCCATGTCTCCTATGACGGGCACAACCAGCCGGGAGGCGAATTCGGTTTCCTATGCCATAGCGGCGAAGCCCAGTTGAACCCGGGCGAGGATTGCCTGGTGCTCAATGTCTGGACGCCGGGCCTCAAGGACAACCGCAAGCGCGCCGTGATGGTGTTCTATCATGGCGGCGGTTTTTCCACCGGTTTTGACCGCGAGCTTGCCTCCTATGATGGCGACAGTCTGGCGCGCCACGATGTGGTGGTGGTGACCTGTAATCACCGTCTCAATCTGTTCGGCTATCTCAATCTGCCGGAAGTGGGCGGCACCAGATATACCGCCAATGCCGGTTTGCTGGACCAGGTGGCGGTGCTGCAATGGGTGAAAGACAACATCGCTCAGTTCGGCGGCGATCCCGGCAATGTCACGGTTTTCGGCCAATCCGGCGGCGGCGGCAAAGTGCTGTGCCTGATGGCGATGCCGTCGGCCAAGGGCCTGTTTCACCGCGTCATCTGTCAAAGCGGGCCGTTCCTGCAATTCGAAACCCGCGACACCGCCCGCGCCATGACGGAAGAAGTGATGCGCCAGCTCGGTCTGCAGCGCGGCGATGTCGACAAGCTCCAGACCATGCCGGTGGACCGCCTCGTCGGGGCGGCGGCGGAGATGATCAAGAAGTTGGGCGCGGCGGCGCCCATGTTCCGCCGCAAATATGGCGTGGCGGGCTGGTGGCCGACGGTGGACGGTTTGGTGTTGCCGCGCCATCCCTTCGATCCCGATGCGCCGGAAATTTCGGCGCATGTGCCGCTGATCACCGGCTCGGTGTTCAACGAACAAACCAACGCGCTGGACCGCGAGGACGGCGGCAAGATGACGGAAGCCGAGCTGCAAAAAACCGTGGGCGAGGAGTTCGGCGCGGCGGGTGCGGCCATTATCGCCGCCTATCGCAAGGACTGGCCGCACGCGTCCCCGCTCGAAATCTGTGGCGCCATCGCGGCCGAGGGCTTCCGCCGCCCTGCCTTTGAGCAGGCGGCGCGCAAGGCCTTGCTCAAGGCGGCGCCGTCTTATGTTTATGTCTATGCCTGGCGCACGCCCATGTTGGACGGCCGCCCCGGGACCTTTCATGCCAGCGATCTGGTCTTCACCTTCGACAATGCCGTGCGCTGTTCGAATTATAGCGGGCTCAGATCGGAAGCCCTGGCGATGTCCAAAACCATTTCCAGCGCCTATGTCGCCTTCGCCCGCACCGGCAACCCCAATCATCCGGGATTGCCGCACTGGCCCGCGCACACCCGCGACGGAGCCACCATGGTGTTCGACAATCATTGCGAGGTGCGCCACGGCCTGGAAGCCGAGGGGCTGGCCCTGATCGCGCGCGCTTAGCAGCGCGGGATCAGGCTCCGTCCAGGGAGAACCACTGATCCCGGGAGCCCAGTTTTTCGAATTCCGAGGGCACGATGCCTTCAATTTTATAAAGCGTCGCGCCCAGCACCGCATCGGCATTCTGGCGGTCCGCCGCCAGCGGCATGATGATCCTTTCCCCGGCGCCCGAATAGTCATCGCGGACGAACATGGGCCCGACACTGGATACCAAGGCCGGTTCCTGCATCACGCGCTTGAGGCGCGCGATCAGCTTGTCGCGATCGATGATCGCGCTCAGTTCCGAAAGCCTGGCATCCTTGATATTGCGGCCGAAGATCCGGTTGATCGCCTCTCCCCCCAACCTGCCGATGAAATCGTCCGTTGCGGGGTCATAGGCATAAACCCAGACCATGGGCAGTTGCTTGGCGATCGCCGAAGGCCGCAGGTCCTGCCAGCCCGGCATCCGTCTGGCGCCGCGCGCGCTGTTCCAATGACCGGCAACAGCCTTGAGCCCCTGCGATAGGATCGATGCCTCAAACGCTTCGAAGCTCATGACCAAGCTCCCTTGCCTGACGGTGCTTTAACGCCTTTCCGGAAAAAATGAAACGCGGTCCGGGTTCGGAAAATCCCCGCTGGGGGCGTTAAATGTTCATCAGGTGAACAGGCGGCTCAGATGGTGATGCCGCCATCCAGGATGAAATTTTGTCCGGTAGAGAACGCAGAGTCATCGCTGGCGAGCCATAGCGAAATGCTGGCGATCTCTTCCGCGGTGCCGATCCGGCCCATGGGCTGGCGCGCGGTGAAGGCCTTGCGTGCAACGTCATAGTCGCCGGTATCGCGCAACCGCTGTTGCAAGGACGGCGAATCCACTGTGCCGGGACAAACCGCGTTGCAGCGGATTCCCTTGGTGACGAAATCCGCCGCCACCGATTTGGTCAGGCCGATCACCGCCGCCTTGGTGGCGCCATAGATGCAGCGGTTGGCAATGCCTTTGATCGAGCCGGCCACCGAGGCGATGTTGATGATCGATCCGCCGCCGCCCGCGATCATGGCCGGCAAAAACGCCCTGGTCATCCGGGCCGTGGATAAGACATTGATTTCAAAAGATTTTTGCCATTGATCATCGTCATTATCCAGGATGGTTCCATTCTCGACAAAGCCCGCGCAATTGACCAGCACATCCAGCCTGCCGATCTTTTTCGCCAACGCCTCCACGGCGGCGGCATCGGTGACGTCGAGGCGATGCTTGTCGGCGTCGAGGCCCGCCAGCGCGCCCAGATCGCGATCGGTGGCGATCACGGCCGCGCCTTCCTGGGCGAACAGGATGCTGATGGCGCGGCCGATGCCGGCGGCGGCGCCGGTTATCAGCGCGGTCTTGCCTGCGAGTTTTTTGGACATCTGCTTCCCGGACGGTTTCCGCTGGCTCAAGACCGCGGGCCGTAATGCGGCGCGGGCTTGCCGAACTCCAACGCGCCAAGATCGGGCGCCGCGCCGGTATAGCCGTCCGTTACATTGGGTATCACCGCGCCCTTGTCGATCGCGGCCGATCCCGGACGCAGGCTGAAGTCGAGATCCTCGGCCTTGTAGAGCTTCTGGATCTTGGTGAGATCCTTGGCGTCCAGCATCGGCACATTCTGGAACACGTCATAGTCCAGCGTAACGGAGTGAACGTCCTGCTTGGTGGCGGCGCTGTATTCGGTCAGGGTCTTGAAACGGCGAACCGGAAGCACCTTGTTGGGGGGATTCTGATCGGAACCCTTGCTGCCTAGGAGATCGCGATAGTCCTGCTGCATGCCCCATTCCGGCGATGTCCATTGGAAGGAATAATCCGCGCCCGGATTCGGCCGGAAACCGTTGTAATCGGACGAACTGTAATTGGTGTAGGTGGTGACGGCGAAAACCGCCGGCTGGCTGTTCTGTGCCAGCATCAGATTGTTCATCCAATGGACATTGGCCGAGGACCCGGCGGAAGTTTCCGTCACGATAGTGTTGCTGAGAAAGACCGCGCCTGCCGAACCGGACGTCAGGCGCGTGGAGCCGCCGGGCGCATTGTACATGATGTTGCGGATCCAATAGACCGGCCCGCCCAGCACAGGCTGGTTGCACATCGGATGAGAGGCGGAATTGAGCATCATGTTGCGCATGATGCGGACATTGTGCATCGAGCCGTCGGCCTCGAACGCATTGTCGTGAAAATTGGTCATATAGTTGTTGTAATAGTCGATCGAAACGGGCCGCAGCCGCCAGTCCTTGCGCGCCGGATAGAAGGGGCCGTTATTGGCGCTGGGATCGGCGGTATTGCCGTCCGGATCGCCATAGGTCTCGACATCGATGCCGTCATGGAAATTGGCGACATAATTGTAGGCCATCACATGACCGCCGCCATAAACGCGCACCGCGGTGTAGGAATCCAGGGTCGGCGGAAACTTGATCCCGGCCGCCTCATCCACCTTTTTCCACAAAGCGCCGTTCCAGCCCGACAGGTGATTGGGATCGTCGCGGCCGATGAAATAATTGTCGGCGATGTAGAAGTCGCTGGACCCCGCAAAGTTGGTGAAGATTCCCAGATTGATGTTTTCGAAGCGGCAATGCTTGACGGTCAGCCCCTTGGAGCCGGCGATGAATTGGGTGCCGGCCCAGATCGCGATCTCGGTGTTGCGGAAGGTCAGGCCCTCGAAATAGTTGTAGTTGGCCGCCTTCACATTGAAGAGATTGAAATTGCCGCCGCCATCGAACACCACGGGGCCGTCACCCGCCGCCTTGATCACGATGGGTTTTTCCGGCGTGCCGCTCGCGAACAGGTAATAGGTGCCCTCCACCGGCGTGGTGGAATTGATGCTGCGGTCGCCGGTGTAATATTCCGGGTGGTAGCGATAGGTGCCGGCATGCACCATGATGATGTCGCCGGGCTTTACCCGCGGCCGCCCGCCCGTGACGGTGTCGCCGCCGCCGCAATAATAGTTATAGGCGCACATCAGGTCGTTGAACGAACCGGCTTCCTTGGGTCCTTTCCAGTCGCGGGGATAGACGTGATAGACATGGCCGCCTGAAGCGGGTACCGGCTCGGCGCGTGTCTTGGCCGTCACCGTCTTGACCGCACGGCCGCCATCGGGATCGCTCAGCGTCAAGCGGGCCTCATATTCGGTGTTCTCGTCGAGATCCAGGATGGAGCCGGCGAACATGTTGGGCGTCTTCACATTGAAGACGCCTTCGCTCTGGTAGATCCGTTCCCCGCCCAGCCGCATCAGCGGCATGCCGGTCTTCCAGGCCTTGTCGCCTTTCTTGCGATAAGCGACCTCGACTTTGGCGTTACGGTTGTCGTCGCCGCTGATCAGCCATTCAAAACCCAGATTGATCAGGGTGGGAGGGTCCACCACCAGCTCTCCCGCCTTGACGGCATTGGCCGCCGGATGGGGCGCCGCGGACGCGGCCTGCCCCATGCCGAGGCCAAATGTGAGCGCCGCAACAAGAAGAGCTTGAATTCTCATGATAAATCTCCCGAATCCGGTCCTTGAAGCGGCCACTCTTTTATCCCCGCATGGGATGGGCGGTGCACCCCACCGTCAATCCGTGGCTGCCCGGGCGTTTCGCGATATGAAACGGCAGGCAGGCGGGCGTTCAGCGGCTCACCACATAGATCGCGCGCGGCGAAATTGCGACGCGCCGGGGCATGCGTTCGGTCGGCAGCTGCAGCGACAGGCCGGTGGGAAGGCGCGGTGTCACATATTTTCGCAGCGCCCCGATCAGGTCCTGTTCATGCTTTCCCTCCAGCCTTTCGGTTGGACCGGTGACGCTGATGGCGGCGATGGGCTTGTGCCCTCTGAGTACCGCCACGCTCAGGCAGCTGGTGCCCACGACATATTCGTTGATCTCCCGCGCATAGCCCCGCTTGCGCGCCATAACCAGTTCCTGCCAGATGTCCTTGAGAGCCGTCAGCGTATGGCGGGTGCGCTCGAACAGGGGCGTGGGGAAAGCCTGGGAGAAGCTCTCGAAGTCCAGATATTTCTGGCACACAATGGCGCGGCCCAAGGCGGTGGTCAGCGCCGGATTGCGGAAGCCCACCGTGGACCAGGTATTGATCGAGGTCCTGGGCACGACCTTATGGACATAGACAATGTCCTCCCCCACCAGGATGCCGAGATGGCATATCTCGTTGACCGCCAGGGAAAGCTGCTTCAGCGCGCCATGCATCTGGCAAAAACTGTCGTCATGAAGATAGGAATCGGCCAATGACAGCGCGGACTGGCCCAGCCGGTAGTTGCTGTTGCGGTCCTGCTCCACAAACCCCCGGTGCCGCAGCACCGACAAGGTGTGATGCAGCGAGGCCTTGTTCATGGCCAGATCGGCCGCCAGCCGGCTGAGCGAGGCTCCTTCCGGACCCATTTCGCCAAGCCGCTGCAGCGCCAAAAGCGCCTTGTCAACGCTACCAATCAGACGGCTCATGACCCCTGCCGCTTGTCCTGCCCTGTACCACCGTCCGGAACCATACCATTGCCGGTGCTGTTTTCGAGACGGCAGCCGGGAGGATTGTTCAACAGGTGAAGACTCAACAGGTGAAGACGGGGGAGCCGCCCGGCGCGGTTGACCCGCGCCAGGCGATCCCGCCCCGCCCCTTAAACAGTGCCGTCTCCTTGAGCTTTCCCCTTAGAGCTTGGAGGTGAAGCCGATGGTGATCAGGCGGCCGAGCGGCGACGCGATGACGGCATTGTAACCGGCGTTCGAGGAGTCGTAGGGCGGCCTCTTGTCGAACATGTTGCGCATGCTCAGCGAAAGCTGATCGTCGCCCAGATAACCGTCCTGGAAGTCATACGTCAGGTTGAGGTCGAAGGTCGTGTTGGGCGAAACCCGGTCGCCGCCACCGCTGGGATTCAGCGCCGCGTTGAGGATGACCGGATTGTCAGGCGAGTTCCAGTTCTGGTAGCCGCCGGTGTAGTTCATGAACAGCTGGGCGCCATAGTTCTCGAAGTTCCAGCCGAGATGGCCGCGCATCTGGAACGCGATCGAGCCGTGCGCGCCTGACTTGTTCAGAACACTGAACGGCACCCCGTCGGGACCATTCGACTGCACATAATGGGTGAACTTGCTGATCGCATCGCCGATGGAGAAGGTGCCGTAATTGTCGGTCGGCAGGACATAATCGAAGTTGGTATCGATGCCCTGGGCGTCAAGATTCAGCAGGCCGTCATTCTGCTGGACATAGATATAGCTCGTGCATACCGGCACCGCGCCCACCAGGGGCAGGTTACCGGTGATGGCCTTGATCTGTGCCGGCGTGGCGCAGCTCGGATACAGGGTCATCAGGTGCGACAGCGACGCGCTGGTGGTGACGGTGGCAAAGGGAGCGCCCTGCGAGCCGCCCTTGAATCTGGCGTTCCACAAGGTGAAGTTCCACACAAAGCCATGCAGCCAGCTTGGCGTGTAATCAAAGCCCACCGTCCAGCCGAGGCCATGACTTGGGCCCTGATTGGGATTGGAGTTGACCGCCTGGATGCCGTTCAGCGAGGCGATATTGCAGCTTGTCGCGGTGCAAGGAACGCCCAGCAAGGTCGCCTGCGGGAACAACGCAATCGGCAGGGAGGCATTCTGCGTGGTGGAGGTGTAGTTGGTGTTGTTCCAGGTGCCGTCGCCGCCGATTTCATCTTCCGGCGGCGCCACGAAGGAGGTCGACCAGTCGGCGCGCAGCTTCAGGTCGTCATACACCCGCCAGTCGAAGGCGACCTTGGGATTGGTGGTGTTGCCGAAGTCGCTGTAATGGTCCAGGCGCGCGGACACGTCCATGGTCAGCTCCTGCATCAGCGGAATGCCCTGCTCCCGCCCGATCAGCGGGACATTGGCTTCCAGATAGGCCGACTGGACGTCGCGCGAGAAATGCCATTGACGATAGACCGCCGAGTTGGAGGTCGGGCCGGCGCCCTGTCCCTGGGCGAGATATTCATACAGGCTGACGCGGTAGGTCTCGCCGCCGATCGCGAGCTTGACGGGACCGGCGGGCAGTTCGAACAGCGTACCCTGGGCTTGCAGGCGGGCCTGGGACATGCCGCTGACGATATGGGAATTCTGTGCGTCGTCGCGCAGGCCCGCGATCACCGCCGCCGAGGTTCTGGTGCTGGATGCCGGATTCCACACGTCCAGCGCGGTGGCCTGGGTCAACGGAAACTGGGTGTAGATGATGTTGGTGTTGGGAACCACCTGGGTCTGACTGCCGCCGGAATTGGTCGTGCCGTTCAACGCCAGAGTGGCGGCGGATGCGTTCAGCGCGCCGTTGAAGCCTACGGCGCTGTCGTCGCGGCCAGCCAATGCCAGAAGATCGACGGTCCAGTCCCCGAACATTTTGTATTCAATATTGACGTCGCCATACACCGTCTGATCGTTGGAGAAGCTGTAGGCGCCCGGTCCCAGCAAAGCGTTGGAGTCCCAGCGGATGGTTTGGGTAGTCGCCGCGCCGGCATAGCCAACCGGATTCGTATAGAACGGATTGGCCTGGGCGCCAGCGCCGAAGGCCGTCGCGGTCAGGGTGCCGCGCGACCTGCGGCCCAGCACGTCGCGAGTGGCATAGAGCAGGTCGGCGTCCAGTTTCCACTTGTCGCCGAAATTCTGCTCGAACTTCATCATCGCATTGTTGCGTTGGGTCTTGGGAACCAAGTCCGCATACTTCCAGTCCGAGCACAGGAAATTGTTCTGGGTATTGGTGAGCCCGGAAGTCGCCGACGCATTGAGGAAAATCAGGCTCTGGCCGGAAGGGGATAGCGACGCGGGCTCGCAGTTCAGGCTGGCGCGGTTCTTGGCGAGCGGGGTGACGCCGGTGTGGTCGGGATAGGTCCAGGGGCGCGCGGTATTGGCGAGCGCGCCTTGGCGGGTGTAGCTGTAGGCGAACAGGGCGCTGCCCGAATCCCAGGCGGCGCCGGCCAGGAAACCGAGATTGACGTCCTGCTTGCCGTCGGCGAAGCCGGCATTGCCGGTCACCTCGATGCCGTCAAAGCGCTTGCGGGTGATGAAGTTGACCACGCCGGCGATCGCGTCGGAGCCGTACACCGCCGACACGCCGTCGGCCAGCACTTCCACGCGCTCCAACATGTTGATCGGGATCATGTTGGGGTCGACAAAGGAATGGTTGGTGCCCGAGGTGGGCGCGCGGTGGCCGTCGATCAGGGTCAGGGTCGAGGTCGAGGCGCTCTGACCCAGCTGATGGATCAGCGCCTGCTGCGCACCCTGGCCGGTCGTACCGCTATCCACCTGGCCCATGCCCATCAGCTGCGGCACGCTGGACATGACGCCGGTCACGCTGGTCGAGCCCGTCGCCTTGATGTCCTGCAGGGTGACCGTGGTGACGGAAGAGCCAACCGGGGCGGTGCCGCGGATGCTGGTGCCGGTGACGGTGATCTCTTCCACCGCCTGCTGTTTGGCCGCGTCCTGCGCAGCAACCGGATTAGCCCAGCCAGTGGCAGCGATGCCAAGCACGGATACGGCAAGATGCAGTCGAACCTTGGAGCGCATGATGATTCCCTCAATGCGGCCGCTTTATCGCGACCTTTGTCTTGTCCGGGCATACCGTCATTGCGCTCCGGCGCAGTCAATTCGCTGCGCGCAGCACATTTCACTCCATGAAATGTGGTTCCCTTAAACCACGCCCCTGACCCGAACTGACTTTGTGCAGGAGCGAGAAGGAGAGCACCTGCATGGTAATGTTTACTGAAATTACATAAGTTGGGCGGAACGCCACGCAAGCAGAGTGGCGGGAAGTCCAGCCTGTTCAGCTAGATGCCATGGCCGGAAATGGCGGGCGATTGGGATTGAACCGGTGGCCGCTGTCTCGCCCGGTAGGTGTGCAAACCGCCTAATCGCTGGGGTCCACGAACTGGATGTTGATCGCGAGTGAAATCCGCTCTTCCGGTCCGTGATGGGGATGAACCATATGGTCGACAAAGGCCGGAAACATCACCAGCATTCCCGGCTCGGGCGCGAAGCGCATGGGATAGGCGCTGAACAATGTCGTATGGCCGTTAAAACCAGCCGCCGGCCGGGGATCACGCAACTCCAGCAGACCATCAGGCGCGCCCTGGTTGCCGGGAGGCGACGCCTTCACATAATAGACCGCCGCCAGATGCTGCTGGGGATGGTTGTGCAGGCTGTTGTAGTCGCCGGCCCGGTTCACATTGGCCCAGCCAGCCCTGCGAATTTTCAGTCTGACGGGGGCAGCCTGTCCAAAGGACACGAACTGCTGAATGGCGCGATCCAATTCAGCGGCAAGCTTCCCCACTTCAGGCTCCTGCCAATCGAAAAGGTCCGGCTCTGACTGCCAGCCCCCAGTATTGCTGACTTTAACGCCCGGCTGCGTTGCTGCACGAGCCCGAACCGCTTTCTCCAGGCCCGCATTGGTGGCGGGATCGAGAAACTGCTTTCGCAGAAACAGCTGCGTCCCGAATATTACGGACAGGTCCGCGTCAAGCTTTACCAACATTGCCGGACAACCTTATCACGCCGGATGAACCTCGGTTCCGCGCCGCTCAAAGCATCACCGCACGGGGCGAACCTTGAAAATGCCGGCATCGCCTTTGATGGCCAGATTGTAGCTGCCGAACGCGCCCCCGGTAATGGTCACAAGATATTTGGAAGCGGTGCGGGACCAGTGGGCCACGCGTTCGCTATCGATCTGCCGCCACGTCTGGCCATTGTCCAAGGTCACGGTAAAGAGTCCTTGCGAGTCCAGCGTGTAGGAGGACATGCGGGATTCGACATAGAAGTCCTTGGCCCCGAGCCAGGCGGCAATGGGATTGACGTGATGCGATGATGGCGCCCGGCGCGATCCGCTGATAACCGGCGCAGGCGCGACAACCTGCTGCTGCAGCTGTTGCTGGGGCTGCGGCGGCGAAAGGCCCAGCACGACGCGCACCGGGATTGCCGCGCTATAGTAGCAGTCAAGCCACTGGCGCCCTTCCATCAAACTCCCGCAGCGCGAAGCGTTGGCCAGGACCTGGTTGCGCGCCTCCAGGTCGGATTCATTTCCGCCCGCGGGCGGCGCACGATTGAGCGCGATCTGCGAGGTCAAAGCGGGAGCCAGCCCCAAGGCCGCCCGCATCGGTTGCGCCGCTCCGTAATAGCAATCCAGCCAGACGCGGGTTGAGGATATGACGGCGCAGCGATAGGCGCTGCTCATCACTTCATCCTGCGGCCGCGCATAGGCGCGGGGAACATTCAGGACCAATCCGGCAAACAGCAGCAGAAACGCTAGGACGCCGGCCCTGCCCCCGCTTTGCACAAATTTCCCCATCAGCCTGTTACCGCTTGAATATGTCGCCCGTGCCGTCCGGCTGTTTTTATCGCCGGCGCCGGCTTGAGGCCAAGCTTTTTCTCATCTGTTGAAAAACTTCGCAACATGGCTTCCCGCAAGGGCGAAAAGCAGGCGGCGCGCTGATTTATCACCTGATGAACAGAAGGCGGCGGGGCTGTTGGACCTGTTTGATGCCTTCGGCTAGCTAAAGGGGGACCCGGCGCCTCGTCGCTCCCGAAGAGGACATACGCTGGTGACTTAGGCCTGGCCCCCCCGGCCAGGCCTTTTTTATTCCCTGCTCCGTGGCCGTCTATTTTCCGCCGCTGGCCGGAATGAATCTCGGTCCGATCAGGCGGGAACGGTCCGCGCCCGCGCGGGGGACGAATTTTTCCACGCGATTGTTCCAAACCTCCGCGACATAGAGATTGCCGTCGGCATCGACGTCGATGGCATGGGGATCGTCGAACCCGCCGGCAAACCTGCCATGCATGCCCCAATAGGTCAGCAGCTTGCCGTGCAGGTCAAACTTGGCCAGCCGGTTGCCATCCCCGGAAACCAGCCAGAGCGATCCATCCTGGGTGATCCTCATACGGCTCGGATTGTGAATATCCGGCCACTGGTCGAGATATTTCCCGTCCTGGCTGAAGACCTGAATTCTGTTGTTGCCGCGATCCGCGACATAAACATGGTGGCCCGCATCAATCGCAACATCGTGCAGGAGGTTGAACTGGCCGGGACCGTTGCCTTTGGTTCCCCATTCCATCAGGTATTTCCCAGTCTTGTCGAATTTGACCACCCGGCTGTTGTGATAGCCATCCGCCACGAAGAATGAGCCGTCCGGCAGGAACAACAAGGACGCGGGCCAATCGAAATGGCCATGATCGGTGCCCGCCACGCCTTTTTCGCCCAGGCGAAGAACCAGTTTTTTCCCGTCATTGGTGAATTCCAGAATCTGATCGCCATCCCGGTCCACCACCCAGACATGACGCTCCGGGTCATAGGGGCTGATCTGGACGCTGTGGGGCAGCATCACGCTGTCGTTCCATTGGCTCCAGTCTTCGACCACTTCACCCTTGGCATTGAGCGCCAGGATGAGATGCTCATGGCTGGGATGTTCGATCTTTGGCGCGGAAAAATCGCGCACCGGATTTTGCGGAACGCCGTCCCGTCCCAGGATCAGCGAGCCGGCCTGGGTGATCTGCTCGCCCGAGGAAACCACCAAGATCCGGTTCGGCGTGTCGACCGCCACGCCGGTTACGGGCTGGTTCCACCGCGCCACGCCCGGCTTGAACCAATTCTCGACAACACGGTAAGGGCCGGTCTGATCCAGGCCGCCTTTTTCCGCCGCCATCAGCGCTCCCCGCGCGGGCAGCGCCAGGGCCAGAGCCGTCACGACACACTTTATCGACATAGCCAGCGCGCCCCGCATGCCCTCTCCTTGTCTTGCGATCTTCATTTACCATCGGGCGGATTTCCCATCCGACAGATTTCCAAGTCCTAGCCCGGCGGCATTTTGAATCCTAGCGCGCGCCGCGCTGTCTCTCACCCCGTGAGACCGCAGGAACACGCGCGCACGGCGCCGCCACGACGCAGCCGTTCTTTGGCGGTTTTCACTGTGTGAAAGCCGTCCTCCCCGCCGGCATGACAGGCTCAGCCCACCCCGATAGGGTTACCCCGCTCGGACCGCTTCCCTGGATGGTCTGATGGAAAGGGGCCAGTGATCAGGTATTTCTGGCTCCTTTCCGGCCGGTCTGTCCGATCCCGCCCTGCTTTCGACCGCTCTGTCTATGTCCCGGATCGCCATGAGGAATTCTGCCCGGTCCCGGTTTCGGCCGGATCTGGCTTTGACGGCGGCTGGGGCTGTGTGGCCTTATCATCCCTTGAGAGTTCAAGGCTTTCGCGCGCGACTTTCCGTTTGCGCGGCGGGCGCATCATCCTCTACGGCACTAGGACAGGATCGGCCCGGACCAGTTCCCTCCATGACCGGGCGTTGACGTATTGAGCAGGTGACGAATGGTTGCGGGCGTTCATCCCAGGAAAGTCAAAGTCGCAATCATCGGCTCGGGCAATATTGGGACGGATTTGATGATCAAGGTGCTGCGGACTTCCGAAGTCCTGGAGATGGCAGCGCTGGTGGGGATAGATCCGGCTTCCGATGGATTGAAGCGCGCGCGCGGCATGGGGATCGCGGTCCTGGAAGACGGCATCGAAGGTTTGCGCAAATCATCGCACTGGAAGGATATCCAGATCGTTTTCGACGCCACCAGCGCCGCGGCCCATGCCCGCCATGACGAGGTGTGCCGCGCGGACGGCAAAGTCATGATCGACCTGACTCCGGCGGCAGTGGGACCCTATGTCGTTCCGGTGGTGAATGGGGACGCGCATCTGGATACCGTCAATGTCAACATGGTGACCTGCGGCGGCCAAGCCACCATCCCGATCGTCGCGGCGGTGAGCCAGGTCGGGCGCGTTCACTATGCCGAAATCGTTTCCTCCATCGCCTCCAAATCGGCGGGACCCGGCACGCGCGCCAATATCGACGAATTCACCCAGACCACCGCCAAATGCATAGAGGCGGTGGGCGGCGCTTCCCGCGGCAAGGCGATCATCATTCTCAATCCCGCCGAACCGCCGGTCATCATGCGCAACACGGTGTTCACCCTGTCCTCGGGCGCGAGCGAAGAACAGATCGCCGCTTCCGTCAAAGCCATGATTGAGAAAGTCCAGGCCTATGTGCCCGGCTACCGGCTGAAGCAGGAAGTGCAATTTGAGCGCTTCGGCTCCAACAACCCCATCGCGATACCGGGCTTTGGCGCCTTCGAGGGCCTGAAGACATCGGTTTTCCTGGAGGTCGAGGGCGCCGCCCATTACCTTCCCGCCTATGCCGGCAATCTCGACATCATGACTTCGGCCGGATTGCGGACCGCGGAGAAAATCGCGGAGCGGATCCTTATGCGGCAGGCGGCCTAAACCGGTGTTCGACCCGCTTCAACAACGGCTTTATATTCAAGACGTGACGTTGCGCGACGGGATGCACGCCATCCGTCATCAATACGGCATTTCCCATGTGGCGGAGATCGCGCGCGCCCTGGATGAAGCAGGCGTCGATGCCATCGAGGTGGCCCATGGCGACGGACTGAGCGGCTCCTCCTTCAATTACGGCTTCGGCGCGCATACCGATTGGGACTGGATCGAAGCGGTCGGCAAGACGGTCAAGCAGGCGCGTCTGACCACGCTTCTGCTGCCCGGCATCGGTACCGTCGAGGATCTGCATCGCGCGCTGGACCTTGGCGTCACCTCGGTTCGCATCGCCACCCATTGCACCGAAGCCGATATCGCCAAGCAGCATATCGGTTTTGCCCGCAAGATGGGCATGGATGTGGCCGGCTTCCTGATGATGGCCCATATGAGCGAGCCGGACACTTTGGCGGCGCAGGCCAAGCTGATGGAGGACTATGGCGCCCATTGCGTCTATGTCACCGACTCCGGCGGCGCGCTCGACATGGACGGCTATCGCACGCGGCTGGAAGCCTATGACCGCGTGCTGCGGCCCGAGACCCAGCGCGGCGTGCATGCGCATCACAATCTTTCGCTGGGCGTGGCCAACTCCCTCGTCGCGGTTCAGACGGGCGCGGTCAGAGTGGACGCCAGCCTTGCCGGCATGGGCGCCGGTGCCGGCAACGCGCCCCTGGAAGTCTTCATCGCCGCCGCCAACCGCAAGGGCTGGAAGCATGGTTGCGACCTGTTCAAGCTGATGGATGCCGCCGAGGATCTGGTGCGCCCCCTGCAGGACCGTCCGGTGCGGGTTGACCGCGAGACGCTGTCCTTGGGCTATGCCGGGGTCTATTCCTCCTTCCTGCGGCATGCGGAAAAGGCCAGCCGGGATTATGGCGTCGATGTGCGCGCGATATTGGTCGAACTGGGTCAGCGCCGGATGGTCGGCGGTCAGGAAGATATGATCACCGATGTCGCGCTGGATCTTGTGAAAAAGGGCGCGACCGGTAAAGCATCAGGACCAGGATCGGGAAAGTGAACATGCGGCGGAATTTTATCGCTTCCATACTTTTGCTGGCCGCTACGGGAGTAGCCCTGGCCGATGCAAGCTTCGATTTCCGGCTCTCGCCGGGGCCGCGGCTGGTGGGCACGCGCGCCGATAGTTCCGGCAGCGGCCGGGTGGCCGCGACGCTGACCGGCAGCACGCTTTCCCTCACGGGAAGCTATCAAGGGCTGCTGGGCGCGCCGGCTTCGGCGCAACTGCTGATGGGTTCGGCGCCGGGCGTACGCGGACCGAAGATCGCGGACTTGACCATTTCGGCCGCGGCGAGCGGCACCGTCAGCGGCAGCGTCAAGCTCAACAGCGTGCAATTGGCGGCGTTCCGCAAGGGCGGTCTCTATGTGGAGATCGACAGCGCCAATGCGCCCGAAGGCGACCTGTGGGGCTGGGTATTGCCTCCTTCCGAATAGGACTCATTTCCATGCGTAAAAAACTTTTCCTTTCCGGCACCCTATTGGCCATGGCCGCGCTCGGCCTGGAGTCCGCCCCGGCGCAGCAGAGCATGGCGCCCTACACCTCGGCCCAGGCGGCGCGCGGCCGCGCCGCTTACGCCGCCAATTGCGCCAGTTGCCACCAGGCCAATCTCAGTGGCGGCGGCGAAGTGCCCTCGCTGGTCGCGGGCAATTTCATGAAAAGCTGGGGCGCCAAATCCACCCGCGATTTTTACGCCTACATCCACTCCGCCATGCCGCTGGGCAAAGGCGGCAGCCTGCCCGAAGCAACCTATGCCGATATTGTCGCCTTCGTGCTGACCGCCAACGGCGCCACCGCAGGCGGCACCACCCTGACGCCGGCGACCGACGTCAAAATAAATCTTATCGCGAACGGCGTGGTGCCGGCGGACATCGCGGCCGGCACCACCCGCGCGGCGCCTCCGCCGCCGATGCTCACCGGTCTGACCGTGGCGGGGCATGCCGCCAACTACACGCCGGTGACCGACGCCATGCTGCTCGATCCGCCCGGCAGCGATTGGCTGATGGGCCGGCGCAACTACCAGGGTTGGAGCTTTTCTCCACTGAACCAGATCAATCCCGCCAATGTGAAGACGCTTCAGCTGAAATGGGTCTGGGCGATGAACGAAGGCGGCGCCAACGAGACGGGACCGGTCGTCCATAATGGCGTGATGTTCCTGTTCAACACCGACAATATTCTTCAGGCTCTGGATGCCAAGACCGGGAAGCTGATCTGGGAAAACCGCATCGGCCCGCGTTCGCCGCACCTTTATGGCGGCAATCGCGGCATCGCGCTCTACAAGGACAAGCTCTACACCAATACCACCGACGCGCATCTGGTCGCGCTGGACGCCGCCACCGGAAAGATCGCCTGGAACATCCAGTTGGGCACGCAGCGCCACGCCACCACCGGCGGCGTCATCGTGGTCCATGGCAAGGTGATTACCGGCCTGACCGGTTGCGCCTCCTACAGCAAGGAGAAATGCTTCATCTCCGCCTATGACGCCGATACCGGCAAGCAGGTGTGGAAGTTCAACACCATCGCGCAAAAAGGCGAGCCGGGCGGCGACACATGGAACGGATTGGATGATCTCTTCCGGGCCGGCGGCGAGACCTGGATCGCCGGCACCTATGATCCCCAGACCAATCTGACCTATTGGGGCGTGGCGCAGGCCAAGCCCTGGATGCGCGCCAGCCGCGGCACCAAGAATGGCGCGGCGCTCTATACCAGCGCCACGGTGGCGCTGGACGCCGATACCGGCAAGCTGAAATGGTACTATAGCCACGCGCCCGGCGAGGCGCTGGACCTGGACGAGGTGTTCGAGCGGGTGCTGATCGATCACGGCCAGCAAAAGACGCTGATGACCATCGGCAAGGTCGGCGTGTTGTGGAAGCTCGACCGCGAAAGCGGAAAATTCCTCGATTACAAGGAAACGGTGGTGCAGAACGTGTTCACGCACATCGATCCCAAGACCGGCGTCCCCACCTATCGGGACGACATCGCCAATGCGCCCACCAACAAATGGGTGCAATCCTGCCCCAGTCCCGAAGGCGGCCATGACTGGCCGGCCACCAGCTATTACCAGCCCAGCGATCTTTTGATCATTCCGCTGTCGCAAAGCTGCGACGAGATGAATGGCCATGATGTCGAGATGAAGGAAGGGTCCGGCGGCGTGGCGGCGGCGGTGCGGGTTTATGAGATGCCCGGGAGCGACGGCAATATGGGCCGGCTGTCCGCCTATGACACCAAGACCATGCAGCGGGCCTGGACCGTCCAGCAGCGGGCGCCGTTCCTGACGGGGGTGCTTTCCACCGGCGGCGGGCTCGCCTTTGTCGGCGACTATGACCGCGCCTTTAAGGCGGTCGATGCCGGAACCGGCCGCACGCTGTGGCAGACCCAGCTGGGCACCACCGTCCAGGGTTATCCGGTGAGCTTTTCCGTCGACGGCAAGCAATATATCGCCGTGACCACCGGGCTTGGCGGGGGCAGTCCGGAAAACATGCCCAATGTCATTCTCACGGATGTGCACCGCCCGGATAACGGCCAGGCGCTCTATGTCTTCGCCTTGCCGGATTGACGGTCAGGATTCCGCGCGCCCGGGGCGGCGGCGCACCGGCCAGGATTGGGGATAGAGAAGCTGCTGCAGGCTGGCAGCCGCCTCCAGCAGCGCGGTGCGGATTTCGGCTTGGCGTTCTTGCGTCATCCGTTCCGCGTCATCGGTGGCCGAAAGCGCCGCCACCGTGAAGCCTTTCTGGTCGCGCACCGGCACCGCCAGGCAGCGCATATTGGCGTGATGCTCGCGATCATCCAGGGCATAGCCTTGCTCGCGCACCTTGATGATTTCCGCCCGCAGCGCGGCGCCGGTGCGGATGGTGTTGGGCGTAAGCGCGATCAGCTCTCCATCCATGATGAAATTTTCGACCTCACGGTCGGGCAGCGATGCCAGGAGCACCTTCCCCAGGCCGGAACAATAAGGCTCCAGCTGGGCGCCCACCTTGGTGTGCACCGGAAATGCGCCGGGGCTTGAGACCTTGGCCAGATAGGTCACCATGCCATATTCCAGAATTCCCAGATGGATGGTGAGCCCCAAACTGCGGGCCAGCAGCGTCATTTGCGGGTGGCTCACATCCCGCAACAGCGAAGCCATGGTCACCTGATCCGTGAAGGAGAGCATCAGGGAGCCTGGCCGGTAAAGCCTGCGGCTGTCGCGCACCACCGCGCCGATCGCCTCCAATGTCTGCAGCAGCCGGTAGCCGGAGGGTACGGGGAGCTTGGCCCGCCGGCTCAATTCCGAGCTGCTGACCCACTCCAAAGGGCTTTCAAAGGCCCTGAGCAGGGCAAAAGCCCTCATAACGGAATGGTTGCGCGGCGTTGCCACGATCGATTCCTTCCCCCCACCGATTGTGCATCGCCCAGCCTGCGGGCGCCGCCTTGCCGGCGATCTCTACTGGAGACGATGCACGATGAAATTCGCCCCATTTTCCCGGTGTTTCAAACGCGAGCGTCGTCAGCCGGGAAAACTATATTGTCGGCTTTTCAAGCTTTGAAAGGTGCTGTTCCCGCAACAAAGAATCGCCTGTCGTTTCACCCTATGAAACATGGCGCGATTATGGCGGCCCTGGCCGTGTGGCGGATGCAAGGACGGGTGATCTTCCACTCTGCGAGAAGTGCCGTTCTCCTCTCGCCGCCGGCCGACATGATGAACAGGCATACTGTTCAAGGCGTGAGAGGATATGCCGGTTGGCAGGCCGCGTTGCCTTGCCAACACAGCATCGCCTTCCTCTAATCGTCACATAAATAATGGTTCGCAGCACGGTCGCGCTGCCGGCGTTCACATCGCCGCAGCGCATTCGTGGCCGGTGCGGGCAAGAACCGTGCAAGCATCAGAAGGGGAACAGCATGCAAAAGCGCCATCTCAGTCTTTATCTTTGCAGCTCGGTGATCGGGCTTGCCGCGTTCTGGCCGTCACTGGCCGCGGCCCAACCGGCCAGCAATTCTTCCGTCGAACAGGTGGTGGTGACGGGCACCAGCATCCGCGGCGTGCAGCCGGTGGGTGCCAACCTGATGTCGGTCGGCCAGATCGATATCGAAAAGACCGCCGCCCAGACGGTCCAGGATATCCTCAAGCAGGTCCCCGCCCTCTCCAATCTGGGCCAGGCCGCCCAAGGCAACCTCACGCCCGCCATCCACAATCTGGGCGCGGTATCGAGCTACAGCACCCTGGTCCTGATCGACGGACACCGTTTCTCGCTGGGAGGCCAGACCCAAACCTTGCCGGATCCCGGCATCCTGCCGCCGGGCGCCATCGAGCGGGTCGAAGTGCTGGCGGACGCCGCCTCATCGGTCTATGGCTCCGATGCCGTGGCCGGCGTGATCAATCTCGTCACGCGCAAGAATTTCGACGGTTTCGAGGTCAACGCCCAGCACGGTTTCGGCGACCACTATCAGGCCACCATGTTCAGCGCCGTTGCCGGCGCAACCTGGGAAAAGGGCTATGTGATGGCCACCGGCGCCTATTCCTATAAGAGCCCGCTCTTCTCGCGCAATCGCGACTTCCTCAATCCCGATCACCGCGCCCAAGGCGGCACCAACTTCGCCAACAACAATTGCGACCCGCCGGGCCTCCAGCCGGGCGGCGCGGGATCGGTTTACCTGGGCAATTCCGCCACCACCCCGATCGTCACTTCGTCCTGCAGCACCTATCCCTATTCCACCATCCTGTCCCAGGATGTGCGGACCAACGGCATGCTGAAGGTCGGCTATGACCTTTCCGACCGCTTCAGGCTGACCGGGGACGTCGTCATCTCCGATCGTCATTCCAAGACCCCGGCGCCGCGCGGCGCGATCACCGGGGTGACCGCCTTCATGGCGGGTTCGGTTCCCGCCGCGCCGGCCACCGCGGCGCAGGACAATCCCTTCTACACCGCCAATCCCGCCGGCTATGGCGGGGCGGCGAAGTTCGAGAAAATCAACTGGGACGCCGACAACCTGCTCGGTCCCGGCGCCTATACCACCAACAACGCCTTGAACTGGTTCGTCCATGGCGAGGCCGAATATGACATCACCGACAATTGGCGCGTCACGGCGATGGTGATGTACGGCACCGAGAATGACGCGCAAGGCAGCTATGGCACGCTGTGCTCCAGCTGCGTGAACCTGGCGCTGAACGGCACCACCAACGCGAGCGGCAATCCGCTAACGCCGTCCATCTTCGGCACGTCCATCATCGCCTTGAACACCCCGTTGAACACGGGCAATGCGCTGGATGTGTGGAGTCCGAAAGCCAGCAACCAGACTTCGGCCGCCACCCTGCGCAATATCATCGACAACACCCAGCTGCAGGCGCAGTATTACAGCACCACGCAATACCGGCTGGGGACGGACGCCAAAGTGTTCTCGCTTCCCGGCGGCGATGTCAGCGTCGCGGGCGGCGTCGAGTATGTCCGGTACAATCTGGAACTCGACAAGACCGTGCCGAACAATACCGGCCCGGCCACCAGCGGTTCGAGCTTCCTCTCCATCCCGCTGGAACGGCATGTCTCCTCGATCTTCGGCGAGGTGCTCATTCCCATCATCGGCCCGGACAATGCCTTGCCCTTCGTCCAGAAGCTGACCCTCAACGGGTCCGCGCGCTATGACCGGTACAATGACGTCGGCGACACCACCAATCCCAAGGTCGGCCTGGATTGGCAGGTGACCAATGATTTCAAAATACGCGCCGACTTCGCGACTTCCTTCGTGGCGCCACAGCTTTCCTCTGTCGGCGACCGTTCCCGCGGGGGTTTCAACAACTTCACCTGTTACGGTTCGGCCTGCCCGGCGGGCGGCATCAACGTCAATTCCGGCACCTTCAATGTGAGCACGGCCTCCTTCCCCTCGGTGGTGGGCGTGCCGCTCTCCGCCGGCGGTCTCTGCACCGCCGCCATGGCGAGTTGCACCATCGCGGCGACCAGCGGCACCTTGTTCAACAGCGGGCCGGCCGATCCCAAGCCCTCCCAGGGCGAAAGCTGGTCGGTGGGCTTTGACACCTCGCCGTCCTTCATTCCCGGCCTGACGGTGAACTTCACCCTGTTCAATGTGCGCTATATCGGCTTCATCACCGGCACCAGCATGATCAACGCGTTGAACACGCCGTCACTCAACCTGATCCACTTCTATCCCAATGGCGCGACGGCGGCCGATTTGGCGGCCACCTTGCCGAGCCCCTATACCCAGCTGACGGGTAGCTTGCCTCCGACCATCTACTATTTGATCTCGGGCCGGCAGGGCAATTTCAACAACGTCTCCACCCAAGGCATCGACGCCTCGGTGGATTATATCCTGCCCACCGACAATTGGGGCACCTTCCAGATCGGCGGCGCCCTCACCGAGTTCCTGCGCTTCAAGCAGCACTTGTCGGGCGGACAGGCCTTCTACAGCATCCTCAACACAACGGGCGCCAATTCGACCTTCGGCGCGGCTCAGACCCAGGCCAGGCTTCACTTTGGCTGGCAGTACGATCCCTTCAGCCTCGAGCTGTTCGACAATTTCGTGGGCAGCTACCGCAACTGGAGTTCGGGTTCGGTGACGCCAATCCTGACCCGGGCTGACAGCGCACCGATTGGGGGCGGCGACAAGGTCGGCGCCAACCATATCTTCGAGCTCAACCTTCAATACATCCTGCCGAATGAAGGATTTTTCGCCAGCAGCGGGGTGGGCGGCAGCACGGTTTTCGTCGATATCAACAATCTGTTTGACCAGCCGCCGGCTTTCTACAACAGCGCCAACGGCTTTGACGGATTGACCGGCGATCCGACCGGGCGTGTCGTCAGCCTGGGTTTCCGCATGAAGCTTTGACGTTCTTCGAAATGGGGCGCGGGTTTAGGCCCGCGCCCTTTTTTTGTGCTCAGGGCAAGGCTTCACAGGCACGCAAGCCGGGTTCATCCCTCCGCCAGCCCGTTTTCCTTCATCTGAACCAGCATCAGCCCGATCTCTTCCAGGCGGACCACGCCGAGATTTTCAATCGTGCGCTGCAAATCCGCCGGCCGGCTGGCCGGGTCGGCCTCCCAATTTTCGACGTCTTCCTTGGTCACGTCCAGCGCCTGGGCGAGCGCCTCGCGCCAGTGCGGGCCCCACAAAACGTGCCCCATGTCCTTGAGGCTGGGAGGCGTTTCCATGCGCGGCCACTCCTCTCCATGGGCCGGTCGCCCGGTCAGAAAATATAATTGGAATGTTTGACGTCCCGGCAGAAATCCTGGATCTCCCGCAGCATCAAGTGCTCCATTTCGCGCACCGCCTCGAAAAAACTGTCCGGCATGTGACTCATGGCATGCGTCCTGATCCGTCGCACTTCACGGCCAAAGGTGACATAGCGCTCGGCGTTTTGCTGATTTGCGCTTCCTCTTTCGTAGATCGCCACCACGGCGCTGAGCACGAACAGCATCCAGGTCAGGAAATCCACCCACTCCATCAAGGCCGGCGCCGTCAGATAGCGTGACATGGGCCATGCGGCGGGCAAAAGGGCGGTGAGGATGCCGATACAGGCCAGCGCCGCGCCAAACATGAAGCTGAATTCGCTCAGCAGCGAGGGGAATTTGGTTTCGCGGTCATGATTGCGATATTGATCCTCGAAGTGCTGGCATTCGACGGAAAACCGCAAAACGTCGTAAGCCATCGCGGCTTCATCCAACAGTTTTCTGCTGGTGTGAGCGGGTTTTCTCCTGGCCGGCGCCAAGACATCGAACGGCGAAAATTCCAGGATCGCGGCGCGGCCGCCCATCAATTCCTGCTCCAGCGCGGCCAGTCCCTCATTGGTGCGTTGCTGGACCCTGTGCGCAAGACCCTCGGCGTCAGAAACTTCCTCCAGAACCGTGAAAAGCTGGAATTTGAAACAGCGCAGTCTTTCCGCCCCGAACCTGTTCGCCAGCCAACGGTCTTTTGCGTGCGTCAGGCCGAGAAACGTCTGGGAGAACAGGCCCGCGGCGGCGAATGCGGCGGCGATGCCCGCCAGGAACGCAGGCGCGCCATAAACATGCTTGAGGGTGATCTGATAGTCGTAGCTGATCATGGCGAGCAAAACCGCGATCAGCGACAGCCGCCCGAAAAAAACATAAATGCGCTTCCAACGCAGCGCCGATTCCTCGAAACCGGCGAAGGCCGCCGATATGGCCTGATTGCGCAACAGGCACGCCAGATCGGGATAGGCGGCCACCAGATGATCCGATGGATTGATGTCGCGATTGGCCACCGCGCTTGACTGGTCGGTTCGCGAATGCATTTTATCGTTCATCCTCTGACAATCTAAAGCATGTCCGGACGATCGCCGGGAAGCAGGCATTGGGCAAACTGGGAAAAGCGCCACCCGCCGCCATGCTCGCCATGATGCTCGAGTATCCAGACCACATCAAAACGGTCGTCCGGCCATTGGGCGGGACAGCCGATATGCGGCCCCGCAATCTCCCTGGCCAAATGGACGATATGGCCATGGTGCCAGGCAATCAGCACCGGCGAGACGGCTGTGGCCACCGCCGCCGCCAGGGCGGCTTCTTCCTCTTCCGCATAGTGATGATTGACAGGAATGCCAAGCTGCTCCGCCAGCGGGCCCACGGTATGAATGGCTCGCAGGCTGGGGCTCTCCCTCGTGGCATTCGAGGCGAAGATCGAGCGGGGTGTCTGGATGGGGGAATCCTTGGGCACGGCGCCATGGGGCACGAAAAAATTGACCAGCGCCGCGGCCCGTTGCCAGCCGCGCACCGTCAATTCGTGATGGGCCGGCCGGCCATCCTCGGTGACGCCCCGGTCATGGGCGCCGTGCTGATGCTTTTCGGCGTGCCGTATGATCATGATCTTGTGCATGACCGGCGATAGAAACCCCGTCCTTTTGGCGCGCAAAACGCAACTTTGACGAGCGCCTGCATGACTGCAGGTGCCGCCCCCCTTTCCGGTGCGATGCTTGCACATCGAGCCGGGGTCGGACAACATGATCCGGGTAAACAGCAACAGGGGTGTTGCATTTGGGGCGGCTTTGGACGCGCCGTGCTTGTCTGTTGGCGGGTTTGGCGCTGGCCTGCGCCATGCCGGCGGGCGCCGCCCCTGGACCTTTGCATCGAATCATCGCGGTTGGCGACCTGCATGGCGACTTCGCGGCCTGGCGGGACATCGCGCGCGCCGCGCAGCTGGTCGGCACGGACGGCGCTTGGGTGGGAGGCGATTCCATTTTGGTCCAGACCGGCGATGTGGTGGATCGCGGGCCGGATTCCCTGAAGATCGTGCAAGACCTGATGCGGCTGCAGCGCGAGGCGTCCAGGGTCAAGGGCCAGGTCATCGCCCTGGTGGGCAACCATGAAGCGATGAACGTGACCGGCGACCTGCGCTACGTATCCGCGGGCGACTATGCGGCCTTCACCGATAGCGCGTCGGCACGGCGCCGCGAGAATGTCTATGAGTCCAACAAAAAGCTGATCGAGGCGGCCTATCGCCAGCGCGACCCGCAGATGAGCGGCGACGCGATCAAACAGGCCTGGCTGCAGGCAACGCCGCTGGGCAGTATCGAGCACCGCGTGGCCTGGGCGCCCCGCGGCACGATCGGACAATGGATCGTCGGCAACCCGGCCGTTGTGCTGCTCGACGGCACTGTCTTCGTGCACGGCGGCATCAGCCCCGCCTATGCCCATGTGCCGATCGCGGAGATCAACCGCCAGGTCGCCGACGCCCTCAAGACGCGCGGCACCGACCCGCAAGCGATCATCAATGACGGTATGGGGCCGCTATGGTATCGCGGCCTGGCGACGCCCAATCCCGATGCCGCCGAAGGTCCTGCGGCCGGCGCGCCGGGCGCTCCTGCTGCGGTCCAACCGCCTGTCGAGGAGCAATTGCAATTGATCTTGTCGGCCTATGGCGCCAAGCGCGTCGTGATCGGACACACGCCGATATTGTCCGGAATTGCCATGCTCTATGACGGGCGACTTATCCGCATCGATACCGGAATATCGAGCGTCTATGGCGGCAAGCTCTCTTACCTGGAAATTCTTGACGGAACACCGATCCCGCATGTGGTCGAAAGGTCTCAGCCCTCCATGAAATAAGGAGCATAGTGATGCGCATCCATTTCAAGGCGCTTGCCGCGCCAGGATTTTCAAATCTGGCATTTTCCATCCTGTCATTTTCGGTCTTGTCATTTTCCGGCCCCGCCCTTGCCGCGGATCCGCCCAAACCGCTGTTCGCAAGCGACCAGGTGATCACGTTCACGCTCAGCGGGCCGATTGCCGGCATTTCGCGCAAGCCCGACGCCAAACCCGTTCCCGGCGTGCTGAAATTGACCGGAAGCGCGCCCGAGACATTGCCCGTCGCCTTGTCGACACGCGGGATCACGCGGCGCATGAAGGAGATTTGCTCCTTCCCGCCGCTGCGTGTCGAATTCACGGAAAAACCGGGCGCGGCATCGCTGTTCAAGGGACAGAAACAGCTCAAGCTCGTGACGCATTGCCAGTCCGCGGACAAATATGAGCAGGATGTGTTGCTGGAGTATTCCGCCTACAAGCTCTACAACGCCCTGACTCCGGAAAGCTTCGATGCCCGTCTCGCCAAGGTTGAATATACCAGCGAGGACGGCCATGCCATCGCCACGCGTTATGGCTTTTTCCTGGAAGACATCGACGACGTCGCCCGGCGCAACGGACAGAAAAGGTTGCGCGGCGCCAATCGCATATCGCAGACCCAACTCGAGGCGGGCGCCGCGGCGCGGTTCGCGGTTTTCGAATATATGATCAGCAATTTGGACTGGGCGATGACCGCCAGTCCCCCCGGACGGGATTGTTGCCACAATTCCAGGCTGGTCGGCGCCAAGGACTCGACGACGGACCTGACCACCGTGCCCTATGATTTCGACTATTCGGGCCTTGTCGACGCGCCCTATGCGGTGCCGCCCGACGGCATCAATGTCGCGAATGTCCGGATCAGGCGCTATCGCGGTTTTTGCCAGCACAATGAGCAGGCGCGGGCCGTGGCGGCGGACCTGTTGGCGCGACGCGCCGAGATGTTGCGCATTGTCGACCAGACGCCGGAGCTCAGCAGCTCCTCGCGGAGCCGGGCCGCCCGTTATCTCGGCGAATTCTTCGACGAGATCAGTTCTCCGGATAAGGTCATCGATATGCTGAAGACCTGTCTGCGTTGAGGGCCAAAAACATCGCCGCCATTGCCTTGCCTGTCCGCTGCCGTTAACCTGTCCGGCGGGCGAAAATAGTGGACCGATGAAGTCCGGGGGCTTCTTTTCATGCCACATTTGAAGGCAGACACGGCATCGGCCGGCCTGCCCCTGTTTGACGGGACGCAGGCGCCGCCGGTGGTGCTGGGCTGGGCCGGATTTCTGGATACGCGATTTATCCTGAATTCGCTGGGCATTCTGGTTTTGGCCACCTTGCTGGGGGCGGTGATCGGCTACCACCCGGCGACCAAGCGGACGATAGACAAGCTGCATGAGGCGGACATGCCGCATGTCTATGTCATGTATGCCGTGATCGGCGCGGTGATCGGCGTGGCCGTCCGCGAATTCGGCACCGTGGTGGGCGTCGTCGTGTTTGGCATCGGCGGATTGATCCGCTTCCGCTCTTCCACCGACTCGACCCGCGATACCGTCCGGTTGATCATTGTGACCCTGGCCGGCCTCATTGCCGGCCTGGGCTTGCTGCATTTTGCCGTAATCATCACGATTTTCGCCTTCCTCCTTATTTGTGTTTTCGATACCAGCCCGCCTTTCCGCATCAGGATCGAGGAATTGCCCAAGGGGCACACCACGGCCTGCGCCGATGCCTATCGCGCCGTGCTGAAACGGCATGGCTGCCGCATCATTTCCGAACATCATTCGGCGGAAAAGGAGCGGGTTGAATTCGTTTTTCGGCTGCCGCGCCGGAGCACGCGCCAGCGCCTGGAGACGGAGCTTTGCACCATAGCCGCGGAACTGCGCGGGGACATCGATTGGGAAGTCGGGTAACGGTGGCGCACTGATTGCGCCGGGGCCAGACAGCTGACGCGGATTTGGCCTGTCACAATAAAATTACCGGAATTTCTAAAATGACGCTCCCGCGAGGCGTCGCGGGAATTTGAACCATGGGAACGCCGGATGGCGGGCGAGATATTCATCAGTTACCGGCGGGCGGACAAAGCCTGGGCGCAGATGCTGCATGGCCAGTTGCGCGCCGAAGGCGTCGAGGCCTGGTACGACGCCCATGTCGGCGCGGGTGAGGACTGGCGCATCGCCACCGCCAAGGCGCTGCAATCCAGCCGGATCTTCGTGCTGCTGTTTTCCCAAAGCGCCGCCGAATCCAGCGACATTGCCAAGGAGCTGGCGGCGGCGGTCCTTGAAAAAAAGCTGATCATTCCGGTCCGGCTGCAGGATATCGCTCCCACCGGGGCCTTCCTTTATGAACTGGCCTCACGCAACTGGATCAATGCCTATCAGGATACCGAGACCAAGCTGGCCGAACTGGCCAAGGGCCTGGCCCATATGGTGCGGACCGGGGTGCGGGACGAGAGTCTGTTGCCGTTCGAGCGCAGCGAAAACGCCGGCAAGACCCGGCGGCGCAAACGGCGGCTGCTAGCGGCCGTCGCGGCAAGCCTTGTCATCGCCGCCTCCGCCGTCGCGGCCTGGAGGTTCTGGCCGTCGCCGCATTGGACGGTGGAAAGCAGCCGCCCCTTCATTTCCACCCTGGCGCTGGAGGGCGAACCGGCTTTCTCGCCCGACGGCAAGATGATCGCCTACACCTCCGGCGCCGATACCGCTTCGCGCAAAATCTATGTGCGCAATATCGCGGGCGGCAACGCGATCAAAGTGACCAATGACAGCTACGACGACGTTTCGCCTGTCTGGTCGCCGGACGGTACGCGGCTGGCCTATGTCGCGGTCAAGCCGGGTGAGCCCTGCCGCATCATGGTGACCAGCGTTCCGGCCGGAGAAGCCCGCCAGGTCGGACGCTGTACCTTCGCGCAATCCACTTCGATATCGTGGCAGAAGGGCACGTCGTTCCTGTATTATGGCGACCAGCCGAAGTTCTCATTGCCTCCCAATCGCCGGCGGACGGACAGCGACGCGGCGTTCCTGTTGCGAAACACCGACATCATCGTCCGGCTCAATCTCGACAACGGCGAGAAATTTCCGCTCCCCAAGGCATCTGGAAACACGGTATTGAGTATGGAGCGTCTGCAATGCTCGCCGGATGGCAAGTCGCTGCTGGTGATAGGCGGCGAAAGCGCCTCGACCGACGTCCTGTTGATCCACGACTTGGCCAGCGGCGCGGAACGGATTGTGGGCAAGATCATCATTGGCGGCTCGGCCACCTGGTCGGAGGATTCCCGCAGCATATTGACGGCCACGGCCAGCGGCATCGGCAGCGAGATCAGCGCCTATCCGGTCGACGGCGCCGCGCCTTATCATGTTTATGCGGCCGCCACCAATGTCAGCCATCTGGCGGCGGGCGCCGGTGGCCTGCTGGCGCTGGAGACCGATCCCGGCCGGGAAAATCTGGCGCGTGCCGGCAGCAAGCCGTCGGCCCAGCCCGACATCATCGATCCCGCCAATGGCAAGAGTTGGGCGCCGACCTTCGCGCCCGACGGCACGCTGGCCTTCCTGTCCAACCGCTCCGGCACCAATGCCATCTGGGTTATGAAGCCCGGCAAGGCGCCGGCCGTCCTGTATGACGGTGGGCTCGCGCCTTTGTTCCGCCTGGCCTTCTCACCGGATGGATCGCACCTGGTCATGCCGGTCGCGGGCGAAAATGGCCTGACCATCAATATCCTGACGGCGGACGGTGCCACCGTGTCGTCCTTTACGTCGCCAACCCTTGGCGGCGGCTCGCCGACCTGGACGCCGGACGGCGGGGAGGTGATTTATTTCGACAAGCGGGTCCTCAGCTACATCCGTGTCGACATCACCAATCCGGCCCGCCGCAGCATGGCCGCACCGCCGCTCTGGGGAGCCATTGTCTCTCGATGGGGTCATACGTTTGGCGGGCGGTTCGACAAACCTGGATATTGGCAAATTGGCAAGGAGCCACGGCTGGTGACCACCAAATACCCGGCCCGCTGGGCGCCGCCACCGGCGCTTCTGGGTGACGACCTGCTGGTGCCGGATTTCACCGCCGCAGGCGGACCGCGCATCCTGGCCCAGCCGCTGGCCGGTGGCCCTGACCGGGTTGTGGGCTATGCGCCGGGTGCCCGGACACAACCCGTACGCCTGGCAAGCGAGATGGCGGTGAATCCCAAGACCGGTGAGATCATCTATGTCGCGACGGTGCAGAGCGACACCAATATCGACCTGCTGACCATGACCAGGCACTAGGCGTCATGGCGGGCGAGATTTTCATCAGCTACCGCAGGGCGGACAGGGCCTGGGCGCAAAAGCTGCACAGCCAGCTTCGCGCCGAGGGCGTCGAGGCCTGGTATGACGCGCTGGTCGCGCCGGGCGAGGACTGGCGCATCGCCACCGCCAAGGCGCTGCAAGCAAGCCAGATATTCGTCCTGCTATTTTCGTCCCATGCCGCCAAATCCAGCGACATCGCAAAAGAACTGGCTGCCGCCGTCCATGAGAAAAAACTGATCATTCCGGTTCGGATTGAGGACGTCGCGCCCGACGGCGCGTTTCTTTACGAGCTTGCCTCCCGCAATTGGATCAATGCCTTTGATGACACCGAAGCCAAGCTGGCGGAGTTGGCCAAGGGTCTGGCCCGTCTGGTCAAGAGTGGGGCGCGTGACGAAAGCCTCTTGCCGTTCGAGCGGACGGAAGGCAAAGCCGGCGCCTCCCGCGCGAAACGGGTTCTCATCGCCGCCGCCGCGCTGACGATCATCGCGGCATCGGCCGCCGCCACCTGGTTTTTCTGGCCCGAGCGCAAATGGACGGTGGAAAGCAGCCGGCCTTTCATCACCAGCCTGGCATTGGAGGGAGAGCCGGCCTTCTCGCCCGACGGCAAGATGCTGGCCTATACCTCCGGGGCCGAAAACCAGCCTCGCCAGATCTATGTACGAAATATCGCGGGCGGCGACGCCATCAGGATCACCAATGACGGCTACGACGATGTCTCGCCAAGCTGGTCGGCCGATGGCGCGCGCATCGCCTATATCGCGCAAAAGCCCGGCGAGCCTTGCCGCGTCATGGTGGCGGCGGTTCCCGCGGGCGCGGCACGGGAAGCGGGGCGCTGCGGCCATGCGGGCGCGACCAATCTGGCGTGGCGGCCCGGCACCGCCTTTCTTTATTACATCGAGCGCTTTTCCAACGATTCTGCGGTTAAGTTCGATAGCATCTACCGCCTCGACGCCGACAGCGGCGAGCGGCAGCTGGTGACAAACCAGTACGGCGCCGACACGCTGGGTGCGCAACTGCTTTGCTCACCGGACGGCAAATGGCTCTTCTTCCTGCGCGACGACAGCTACGAAAGCCAAGGCGTCACCATCCTCAATCTCGCGACCGGCAAGCAAACCGCCCTGGGCCGCGTCGGCTGGTCGGCTTCAGGGGCCTGGGCTCCGGCCGGCGCCTGGTCTGCGGATTCCCGCAGCATCCTGATCAGCGCCTCCAGCGGCATCGGCAGCAAGCTGATCGCCTATCCGATCACCGGCGCCGCTCCCTACGATGTCTATACGGCGGCGACCAACATCCGCCATCTCGCTGCGGGGGGCGGTCTCTTGGCGGTGGAGAGCGATCCCAGCAGGAAGAATCTGGCGCGGATCAGTACGGCGCCGGCCAGCCAGCCCGACATCATTGACCCGGCCAGCGGCATGTCCTGGTCGCCCAGTTATGCGGCAGACGGCACCCTGGCCTTCCTTTCCAACCGCTCCGGCACCAACGCGATCTGGCTTCTGAAGCCGGGTGCCACGCCGGCGCAGTTTTTCGACGCCGGTCTTGCCGTTGTGTTCCGCATCGCCATGTCGCCCGATGGCAGCAAACTGGCGGTGGTTTTCGCCCGCAATGGCGGCATCACCATGCGAATCTTCGACCGGAACGGCGCCAGCCTCGCCTCCTTCGACTATGGGATGCTCGGCAACGGCCTTCCGACTTGGACCTCGGACAACAAGGCGCTGGTGATGCTCGATCTCGAGCAGCGCCGTGACGTCCGTGTCGAGATCGCCGATTCCAAAAATCGCACAGCGGTGGGCCCCGAATTTTTTGGCCCGGTCACCATCCGGAACAACGGCACCTTCTCGGCGCGCTTTGACAAGCCCGGCATCTGGCAGATTGCCGACCAGCCGCGGCTGATCACGGAAAAATATCCCGCCCGCTTCGATGCTCCACTCGTCTTCCGGGGTGAGGATGTGCTGATTCCGGATTTCAACGCCTTGGGCGGGCCCCGCATCCTGGCCCAGCCGTTGGGGGGCGGGCCGGACCGCGTGCTCGGCTATGCTCCGGGAGCACGGGCGCGGGATGGCGTCGCCGAAAGCCAAATGGCGGCCAATCCCAAAACCGGCGAAGTCATTTATGTCGCCTCGGTCCAGGGTGACACCAACATCGATCTGCTGACATTGGCCAGGCACTAGGCCTCTACCGCTTCGCCAGGGTGAGCAGGTCGATATTGGTGTCGCGCGCGACCGAAGCCGTGTAGATGATTTCACCATTGAGCGGATTCACGGCAAAGGCGGCCTGACCCGTCCTGCTCTGCGCCCCAGGTGCATAGGCCAACAGGTGCATGGGGCCGCCGGATTCCGGTTGAGCCATGATGCGCGGTATATCTCCCGCGTCGAATTCTGGAACCAATATGTCAGTGCCGCGAAAGGCCATCGGCGGGTCATAATAGCGGGGATAGCTATCGTTGATCTGGCGTATTTCTTGATCGATCCGCCAAATGCCGGGCTTGTCGGCGCGGGTCGAAAACGTGCCGGACTCCCGGTCCGCGATGCCGACCCAATGCGGCGGCGCAAACACTTTGCGTTTGGTGACGTCCGCGGCCTCGACGCGCCAGGCGCAAAGGCACCGCCTGTCGAATGTGATGACCGCCTTTCCGTCCCGGGTCCAACTGGGCATGCCAAGACCCTCCGATGGAACATCAAAACTTGCCGTTGTCGCGCCGGCGCGGGTCATGATCTTTATCGCCGATGTGGTGGACGCCCGATAAATCACCGCCATTTTCGATCCGTCGGGTGAAAAAACCGCGCGGTTGAATGACGTGGAACCGCCATCCAGCAACAAAGAGGGCGCCGCGCCCGGCTTCATCATCCAGATCGCATTGGTTCCGGAACGGTTGGACAGGAACAGGAGCGTGCCGTCGGGCGCGAAGCTGGGCGACCAGGTCATGCCGCTCGCCGGATCGATGATGTCGGGCTGGTTTACCGGATTCACGCTGGCGCGCGCGAGATTGGAGCGGCTGATGTCCGTTTCCAGCGCCAAGACGCCGTCCGCGACCGCGAAGTGGTTGACCTTCATGGCGGTTGTGTAGATGCGATAAGACGGCGATCCATCCAGCGGATGGGCGACAATTTCGCTGCCACCCGTCCCGCTGGAGTGGGCTGCCAGCACCGTGGCGGAATCCCGGGTCCAGCCGAGTGAAATGGTCCAGCCGTTGCCGCTGACGATATTTCCCGGCATTTCCTCGCTCGCCTTGGCGATATCACGGACGACAATGCCATCGCCCCGCAGCAGATAGATCAGCCGTTTGCCGTCCGGGGAGCAATGCAACGACGTTATCACATCGCGCAGCGCCTTCATTTGAACGATTTTTTGCCGCGCCCCGGTGTCGAGATCGAAGCGCCAGATGATGTCGCCTTTCAATCCGCTCCGTTCCACCGAATAGATATAAGATGTGCCAGGCTGCCAGCTGATCGCGCTAGACTCGGCCGCGGCGCAGCGGCCGGCTTCCCGCGTTTCTCCGGCAGGAATGGTCGCGATCATGAAATGGCAAGGCTGGCCCGGCTGGATGGCGACATAGGCCAAACGGGCGCCGTCGGGCGACCAGGTGGGCGACGCATCGTCGAAAGAGTCATTGGTAATCTTGACGCCATTCCCGCCCGAGAGATTTCGCACATAGATTTTTCGTTGGCCGCCTTCGAGGCCCGATGTGTAGGCGAGTATTTTGCCGTCGGGCGAGAAAGCCGGTTCACCCTCCAACTCCAGGCTGGAGATGAAGGGTCTGCTGTTTTCGACCGTCCAGTGGCGGGCCGGCCAGAACCAGAAGGCGGCGGCGGCACATCCCGCGACAACCGCCATGGCCGCGGCGCCGATCAAGGCGAGGCGTGAGCGCTTTTCCCGAGAAGCAGCCCTGTTGTTGCCGGGATCGCGCTCAAAGGGCAGAAGGGTTGGGTCCCGGCCCGCGGTCCGCACATGCTGGGCGAGTCCCTTGGCCAGCTCGGCAAGCTTGGCCTCGGTGTCCTCATAGGCATTGATCCAGTTGCGAGACGCGAGTTCGTAGAGGAACGCCCCCTTGGGCGCGATATTCTGCAGCCGCACGGGAACGATCAGTTTTTTCTCAAGAGTGGCCGCGGCGAGCTCTTTGGCGATGTCGCTGGACTGGGCGGCATTTTCGGAAAACAGCAGCACGAATATGTGACTGGCTTCCAGCGCCTTGGCGGTGGCGACGCGCCAATCCTCGCCCGGACCGACCAGGGCGTCGTACCAGGCTTCGACGCCTTCGGCGTGAAGCTGGCTGTGCAGCAGCCTTGCCCAGGCCGCGTCCGCGCGCCGGTAACTGATGAAGATTTCGCCTGCCATCAGGCGTGATGCCCCGGTCCTGCCGCCGCAGCATCCGGGATTTTGGGCGGGGGGGCAACTCCGCGCAGAGGCGCGGACCGGCCATTTGGGCCCAGTCTGGACTTGGCCGGTTCGCCGACCTAGCCTTTCACGTCAGGTCCGGGGGATGAGATAATGAGAAATTCCTTTGCCGCTGTTTTGGCGTTCAGCCTCGCCGGGGGACAGGCATTGGCCGCCGAGCCCGACAATCTGGTCCTGCCTGCCGGCTTTCATGCCAGCATAGTGGCCGAAGGACTGGGGCCGATCCGCCACATGGCCGTTCGCGACAATGGCGACATTTATGTCTCCACCCTGCACAGACGCGATCAACCCTCCACGGGCATCATCGCGCTGCGTCCTGGTCCCGATCACAAGGCTGCCCAGACCGAACATTTCGGCGGCGTCGATCAGGGCACCGGCATCCGCATCCATAAGGGCGCGCTCTACGCCGCTTCTGGCAGCGGCATTTACCGCTTCGTGCTGGATGGCAACAGCCTGGTGCCCAGCGCGCCGCCGGAAATCCTGGTCGACGGCCTGTCGCCCGGCAATCATCCGATCGCCTTTGACGGAAAAGGAAGCATGTTCGTCTCGCTGGACGGCGGCGGCAATATTTGCGCGGATCCCAACGCCCCCAAGGGCGGCAAGCCTGTCGGATTGAAGCCGTGTCCGAACCTTGCCGTGAAAGGCGGCGTTTGGCGGTTTGATGACAGCAGGCCGGGACAAAAGTTCAGCGACGGCGAACATTATGCGACCGGCATCCGCAGCTCCAGCGCGCTGGATTGGCATGCGGGAGACGCGCTTTATTCCGCGATGCACGGCCGTGACGGCACCCATGAGGCATTTCCGGAATTCGTCACTGCCTCCGATGATGACGCCATTCCGGACGAAATGTTCCGGGTGGTGAAAGATACGGATATGGGCTGGCCATACACTTATTATGACGCCGCGCGCAAAATGCGGCTGGTCTCGCCGGAATATGGCGGCGACGGAAAAACATCGCCCGCCGGTGAGAGCTATGCGGCTCCCGTGGTTGCGTTCCAGCCTCGGCCGGCCGTACTGGACCTGGCCTTTTACAACGGCAACCGCTTCCCGCAAAAATATCGCGGCGGCGCTTTCTTGGCGATGCATGGCAGCGAGAGCGGCAAACTTTTCGCCGTGGGCCAAGGGGGCTACAACATCACCTTTGTCCCGTTCACGGGCAAAAGGGCGGGAACGCCTGTCGTATTCGCGGATGGATTTGCCGGGAGCTCGGCCGGTGACAAGAACCCCAAATCCTCCGCCTACCGTCCGGTGGGCGTCGCCGTGGGAGCGGATGGGGCGCTTTATGTCGCCGACTCCAACAAGGGGCGGATCTGGCGCATTGCCTATGGCGAGCCGCCGAACTGATCGCGCGGGCGCGCCCGGCCGGGCGCGCATAACCCCGGTTCTGCCCTATGGGGGCGCGCGGCTTCGCAAAATCGCCTAATCCCAACGGGTTGCCCGCATTTGCCAAATCGCCGAAGCTGTGGCGGGATGTTGAGGCGTCAGGAGCCTCATGGCAGGGGAAATCTTCATCAGCTACCGGCGGGCGGACGCTTCCTGGGCGCGGCTGCTGCACAGCCAGCTTCGCGCCGAAGGGGTCGAGGCCTGGTATGACGCGCTGGTGGGCGCGGGCCAGGACTGGCGGCTTGCCACCGCCAAGGCGCTGGAAGACAGCCATATCTTCGTGCTGCTGTTTTCCGAGAATGTCGCGCAGTCCAGCGACATGGCCAAGGAATTGGCGGCGGCGACCCTTGAAAAGAAACTGATCATTCCCATCCGGCTGCAGAATATCGCCCCCAAAGGCGCCTTTCTTTATGAACTTGCGTCGCGCAACTGGATCAATGCCTATGACGACACCGAGACCAAGCTTGTGGAAGTCGCCAAGGGCCTGGCCCATCTGGTGCGGACCGGCGCCAAGGATGAAAGCGTCCTGCCCTTCGATCGCGCGGATGGCGCGCACGCCCCGCCGGTCCGCAAGCGCAGGACCGGCGCGCTGATCGCCGTGGTTGTTGCGGCCGCCGCCCTGGTGGGCCTGTACTGGTTCTATCCCCGCCAGCTTTCGCCCCCGGCCCAGCCCGCCGCCGCCCGTGTCGCGGTACTGCCCTTCGATACCCTGAGCGACGGCGCGCCGGCGCGCCATTTCGCGGAGGCCCTGACCGACGAAATCGTGACCGGGCTGAACAGCAACCGAATTCAGGTCGTATCCCGCCAGGACGCCGCCACCCTGCGCGGCGCCGATCGCGCCGGCAAGGTCGCGGAATTGGGTGTGGCGCTGCTGTTCGACGGCACGGTTCAGGACGATGGCAGCGCGGTAAAAGTGCGCGTCCATCTCGACGATCCCGTCAGGCACGTCACCTTATGGTCGGGCTCCGCCGATGGCGCGGCGGCCCGCAGCGACCAGGTGCAGGCGCTGATCGCCAGCACCATTGTCGCCATCCTCGCCTGCTCCAATCGCGCCCTGGAACCGGTGCATGGTCTCAGCGATCCCGATCTTCTTTCCCGTTATCTTCACGCCTGCGATCTCTTCGCGAACGGGCTCTATTCCAGCCAGGAGATCTATGACCTGCTTGGCTCGCTGCGCGATGTGGCCGCCAAGGCGCCGGACTTCACCCCCGCCCATTCCGATTTCGCCAAATTCGCGCTCTATTTCTCAGCCCTGTTTCCGCCGGAACAGGCGGGGCCGCTGCGCCAGGAAGGCGAGGCGGAAGCGCGCAAGGCCCTCGCCCTGGACCCCAAATCACCCGACGCCCATCTGGCCTTGTCCTGGGTTCTGCCGCCGGCCGATTGGACGGGGCGCGAAAAACTGCTGCGGCAGGGCGTAGCCGGCGATCCCAATTGGCCCCACACCAACGGATTTCTGGGAAAGCTTCTGGCGGAAACCGGCCGCTTGCGGGAGGCCGCCGGATTTCTGCAGAAGGCGGCCGCGGCCGATCTGCAAATCGACTGGCGGCCGGAAAATGCCTGGTTGCAGTGCGGCTCCGGCCAATTCGAACCGGCCACCAGCTATCTCACAGCGGCGCTGAAGCGCAAACCTGGAGACCCCAACACCTGGGGCCGGCTCCGCAGGTGCCTGCAATTTGCGCGGCGCTGGACTGATTTAAGCGCGCTGGAGCATGATGCCACCATGCGTCCGGCATTTTTCACCGCGCAGATGGTCGCGCGCGAGGACATCTTTCTCGCGGCAGCGCAATCGGGCAAGCCTCAGGATATCGCCAAAGTGCGCGGCGCGTTGGCGGCTATCCCGGCCAGCAATGGCGCGGCGGCGAACGCGACGGAAATCTATTCGGCGCTTGGCCTGGTCGAAGATGCATTCGTGGCGGCGAACCAGTACAAGCCAGGCACGGCCTTGACCGGCGACAGCGCCTTCCTGTTCTACCCCCTGACCGCGCCGATGCGGCGCGATCCCCGCTTCATGCAACTCGCGGCGCGCTTGGGACTGTCCGATTATTGGCGCGCCAGCGGCAAATGGCCGGATTTCTGCGCCGAGCCCGGTTTGCCGTACAATTGCCAGGCGGCGGCGCTCTCTTTCAAACCGGAAAAGTGAGAGGCCCGTTGCCGGCTCGCATTCCAACACGAACCCGGCACGACAGAGACATCATTTCTCCGTCATCGCCATTTTCACGTCCTTCGCGCCATGGCGGAGCCGCTCCATATGGAGTCGCACGCAAGGATCGTGCGGATTTTCGGCGGCCAGCGCGGTGAACAGCGCCTCGGCATCCTGAGCCCCCGCCTTGAGCCGGTCATAGGCCGCTTCATAACCCGCGAGGAAGGCGGGGCTGGCGGCATCTTCATGCAACGGCTCCCACAGGTCCAGCGCCACGGTCTTGCCTTTCAGGATCACGGACGCGATGGGACGAAAGGCGATATCGCGGCACAACAGCCTTGTGGCGTCGCTGACGCAAAGGCGGGTACCGAAATATTTGTTGATGCCTTCCAGCCGCGACGCGGTATTCACCGCATCGCCCTGCGCGGTGTAGGTAAAGCGCGCCTGGCTGCCGAAATTGCCCACCACCGCCACGCCGGTATGGACGCCGATGCGGGTCACCCCCAGTGAAATGCCCCGTTCCTTCTGCTCCTTGCGGAAATTTTCGGTGAAGCGGTCCATCGCCAGCATGCACTCGACCCCTTTTTGGGCATGGTCGGCCAGGTCGAGCGGCGCGTTGAAGATGGCGAACACCGCGTCGCCGATGAACTTGTCCACCATGCCGTCATGCTTGAGGACGATGTCCACCATGCCGTCGAGATAGGCGTTCAGCAGCAACGCCAGATCGTTGGAATCCATCTTCTCGGACATGGTGGTGAAATTTTCGATGTCGGAGAACAGATAGGTCATCAGCCGGCGTTCGCCCTGCAAGGACAGCCGTTCCGGGTCATCGACCATCTGCTCCACCAGCTTGGGCGAGACATAGCGGGCCATGGCCTCCTGGATGAATTTGCGTTGCTTGCGCGCGGCGCGGCCGGTCAGCGAATCCAGCGCGACGAATCCCGCCGCCATCGCCATCGGCGGCGCGATCAATCCGATCATCACGTCTTGAAAATGAAACAGCGCCAGCGCCACCGCCCAGAACAGGCCGGTAATCCAGACAAACACCGCGATGCGCAGCCATTGCGGCCCGTTGCTGCCGCCCAGGCCCGCACCCACCACCGTGAAGAAGAAAGCAATGACCAGATCGACCGGCCAGGGCACCACCGGCGATTGCCGGGCGTTGAGAAGCTGGGACAGGATGTGCGCCTGGATCACCACGCCGGGAAGCTGGCCGGCATTCCCCTCAAATATGCTGGAGTAAGGCGTGCGGTGCCGGTCCACCAGGGTGACATCCGAACCGATCAGCACGATCTTGCCGTGGAACCAGCTGTCGCCAAACAGGCCCGCGTCCCGCGCCGAGATTTGCCGGAACGGTCTCGGATTGAGGTCGGTCGCTGTCGCCGGTGGACGGCCGTGCCACACGATCGGGACTTCGACCGCCGGCGTCGGGACGCCCACCGCCGCCGCCAGGGCCCGGGCGAAGCCAGGCATGTAATTGCCATCCGTCTCCGCACCGGGAAAAATATTGCGCGCGGTGTCGTACTGATCGGTCGCAAGATCGGCGCGACCGCGGTCCTTCGCCGGCACCATCGCGTCTTGGAATGCCTGCTGTTCCAGGGATTCGTGCTGCTCCGGGGAAACGGTCGCCGAGCCGGGAATATAGCTCACAATGATGGGGATCCGCGCCGCCGCCAGGGTCTGGCGCAATGCCGCGTCCTTGTCCGTTTCGGTCGGCTGGTCGAGCGAAATGTCCAGGCCGATGGCGCGCGGACCATGTCCGGCCACATGCTGCAACAGATCGCTGAGGAATTTGCGGTCGACCGGCGAGCGATACTCAAATCCCCGCAGGGTCGGCTCGTCGATCGCGACGATCAGGATGTCGGGGTCCTGCGATGCCGCGCGGGGCGCGAACACACCGGCAATCTCCCAGTCCTGGACCAGTTGGTTCACGCGGGTGATGAACGAGATTCTGTCGATCGCCCCCCATATGACCAGGGCGCAAAACAGCGAAGACAGCAGGATTTCGGCCACGCGCTTCCACGGCTTGCCCCGCGTCGCGCGCTCCCGGGGCGGCAGCTTCATTTTTCGGTCTTCGCGAGAGCCTCGGCCTGGGCTTCGCAGCCCTTATTCGCCATCCATGCGGCGCGCATGTCGTCATTGGTCAGCACCGCGGGCAGCAAGGTCATGGTGATGGCGAATTCCTCGCCATTGAGAACGATGACATAGGTTTCGCCGCCCCGCATCGGCACCTCCGTGGTGATGGCGAGCCGGCTCTGCCCCGCCGGCCAGTTCGCCGCCGCTCTCCAGCTGCGGTCGATCGGCGCCACGGTGATCTTGGCGGCGGCGCTGGCATCCGGCCGCCAGAATATCGGGGTGCCATTTTCCAGCAGGCAGCCATTGCCGCTGTGACTGGCATCCAGCAGCCAGGGCTCGGGCAATGGCGCCACGATGACGCCGCGCGTCGTGCCATATTCACCCCTGCGCGTCTCGCGCTGGGAAACCAGCGCGCGCAGCGTCTGGCCCAGATTGACGCCGCCGCCGCCGCTGGCCTGGGGCAGCGCGTTATAGGGTCCGTCAAGATTGAGGGTCGAGCCGGTGTCAGTGATAAAGGTGACGTGCTGGCCTTGCTTGAGTTGCAGCACCTTGGACGCATCCAAGGTCGCGCCGGGCCTCAGCGCGATGCCCCGCGCCTCGACAACCACCAGCGACGCCGCGTCGGCGGCCACCGTTGTGCCCAACAGGGTCAGCAACATGATCTGCAATGCGCGCATCATAGAGTCCCTCCGCTTGCGGTGGTGCCATCTCCAATAAGGGTGAACGCGGCCCAGTTGAACGGGTGGGCGGTATGGGGGTCGGCGATCAGGCCGAGCTGGGCCTGGCGCAGCGCATCGGCCACATCGCGGGCCGGATCGGCGGAAAGCCGCGCGAACAGGGCCGTCATCAGGCGGGTTGTCGCCGCCGATGGCACTTCCCAATGGCTGGCCAGCACGCCATGCGCCCCGGCCTCGAAGAACGCATCGGCAAGGCCGTCCAGCGCGCCGCCGCCGAATTTGCGCCCGCCCGCCGCCGCGGTGTTGCAGGCGGACAGCACCACCAGGTCGGCGTTCAGCTTGAGGCTCGCGATCTCGCTGGCGGTGAGAAGACCATCGGCCGCGGCCGATGTGGCGGTTTGCGTCGGCGGCGACAGAACCAGCCCCGGCTCGGCTTGACAGTGGAGTTCACCGGGCAACAGGCCGTGGGTGGCGAAATAGAGCACCGCATATTGATCGAGGGCGCGGGCGCGCAGGGCCGGCTCGGTGGCGCCGGCTCCCAGCTGGATATCGTCCGGCGAGGCGTTCAGGTCGCGCGCCACCGACCGCACCTCGGCCTCGGTATCCGGCAGTGGCACCAGGGCGCGCAACATGGCGGCGTCGGCGGGACCGCCTTGCTGGCACATACTCGCCAATGTGTTCATCGCCAAGCCCGGCGTCGCCTCGCCGCCGGAGAAATCGGGATTGCCGACCCCCAAGAAGGGGCGCGGCGCGGGCGCGTGATGGGCGCCGCGCAGCGCGGCAAAGGCCCGGGGCGACGGCACTTGGGCCACCGCCATGCGCCGTATCAGCCAGGCGGCGTCGCCATTGGATTGGACTTTGGACGGGGCTTTGGATTGGGCTGTCTGGGGATCGCCGGTCACCAGCAGGGAAAAAGGCAAGCTTGCCAGATCGCCGCCGGCGGCAACCACCAGCCGGTCGATTCCCGCCAGTTCCGGCTCGACCGGTCCCAGCAGCTGGCGATACAAGGCGTAGGAATTTTTCAGGCTGAAATCCGGCATCTTGCCGAGCTTGGGGGTGAAGGCACTTCTCAGGTCGCTGATCGCCGTGGCCAGATCGCTCTCGCCCGCCGCCACGGGCCGCACCACAAGCCCGGTCCGGGTAGCCAGCAGCACATAACTCGCGCGCACGCCGATGACATAGCTGGCGAATGCTTCATGCGGCCTCAAGCGCTGCTGCAAATCGGAGAGCGGCAGGGCGGCCGGCGCGGAAAATTTCACATAGCCGGGAAATGCGGTCCGCAACCTGGCTGCCAGCTCGTCGCTGTGCGCGATGGCGGCTTGGGCGCGGGCCGCCAATGCTTTTTCGCGTGCCGGATCGCGCTCACTGTCGGGCTTTGCGCGTTCCACCGCCAGATCCATGCGCGCCGAAGCCGCAGCGCGCGCCGCATCGTCGCCGGCGCGGATCTGCGCCGCCAAGGCGGGATCACTTGCCGCCTCCCGCGCCGCGAGCCGGGCGATGGTCTGGTCCGCGACACCGGTCGACACCAGCTGACTGGCTGCGTACATCTCCGCATCCAGGCGCTTGGCCTCGTCTGCGCTGCTGCCGGCCGCGGCCGCCGCCTTCAGGAAAGGAATGATCTGGTCGGCGACGATCTGGCCGCGCGCCACCGGGTCCCGCGCCACGGCGGCGAAGGCTGCGCGGTAGCTGGCGATGGCGGCGGGGTAGAGCTGCTGGTCCGAATAGAATTTTCCCAGCCGCAATTGCGCCGCCACGGTGGGACCGCCATCGCCATACAATTTGCGATTCATCGCCACGGCGTCGGTGAAATCACGTTCCGCCACCACCACCCTGCCAGCGCGGTCATTGATCTCGCCCATCAGGGTGACCATGTCGGACCGCGAGGCCAGCGGCATGCTGGGCCGCTGGGTCACGATATAAAGCGCTTCCTGGGCGGAGGCCTGCGCGCCGGGCAAATTGCCCAGCCGCATCGCCATCTCCGCCTGGATGCGCAGATCATGCACCAGCTCCGCCTCCAGCGCCGGCGGCACTGCGCCCGCGCTGCCGTCGGCGGTGACGGTTCTGGCGGCCTCGACTTCGGCGCGCCGGGCATTGGTCGCGTCCCGGGCGTATTTGAGCGCGTTGGCGTAGTCGCGCTGGTTGGCGGCATCAAGGGCGCGGTAGGATGCCAGGCGCGTGCGGCCGGCGGCGCTGGTGGCGCCCTCCAGGATCGGGACAGCGCGGCGAAACAGAGCGGCGGCCTCGTCGAAGCGGCTCTGGTTGCTGACCTGCAGCGCAAGCTCGATAAGGGTTTCGCCGACGGCGGCGGAATCGGGGCCGAACAACCGGGTTTCCACATCCAACGCGCCGCGATAGGCCGCCTCGGCGCCGCCGAAATTGCCGACGCCGCTCAGTTGACGCCCCTGAGCCACAAAGGCGAGGAACGCCACATAGTCGCCGGCACTCACTTCGAGCTGCCGGGCCGGAAACTTGGCGCGTACCGCATCGGTCGCGGCGCTCGAGGAAATCCCCAGCGCGGCTTTCAGCACCGGCGCCTGGGTGGGAAGGCCTTCGGCAACCAGCACGCCGCGCGGAGTCGCGGCCGCCACGACAATGCGCGGCCAGGCGGTGCTGCGCAGGGTGCAGAAGAACAGAATGGTATTGTCGTCCACCGCCTTGCCGCCGTCGCAGCTGGCGGCATCGGGCATGGCCAGGGCGCTACCCCGCGCCGACCGTGCCGCGGCGATGATGGCGGCGACGCGGGCGCTGCCGGCCGGCGGCAGGGTGGCGCCGGCGCTTGCCGGATGCACCGCGCCGGCGGGCACGGCGCTTGTTCCGCACAGAATATCGGCGCCCTCGCCTGGCGTCGCCGGCGCGCTGAGATGACAGGCTTCGCCCGCCAGGTTCTTGCCAAGATCGTCGGCCGCAAAGGCCGGCGCCATGCCCGCCGCCGCCAGCAGCAACGTCAAGCTCGCGATTTTTCCGTGTCCCATCATCCCCTCAAAACCGTATGCCGGCAGTGAGAAATGCCTTGGTCGCCTTCTTGCCCACATCGCTGCCGGCGACGGCACTGAGCGTCCGGGCGACTTCAAGACCGAGCAAAATATCATGCGGCAGCGCGGCACGAATGCCGCCCCCGACCGAGGTCATGGACTGGTCGTGCAGGGTGGGATCGAAGGCCAGGCCGCGTTGGATGTACCAGGCGCGGGCGGCGTCGAAATAGACATAGGGCTGCACCGCCTGCACCACGGAGTCGGTGAAGGCCCGGTCATAGCGCAGTTCCGCGGAACCGCTCAACCCGTGATCGCCGGTAATGCCGCCGGGATCGTAGCCGCGGCCAATGCCAAGCCCGCCATAGGAAATCTGTTCACCGGTGATCAGCGGCGCAAAGGAGAACTGGTCCTGGCTCGACAGCATCAGCGAGAAATCGTGACCCAGGGGGGCGTTATAGTGCAGCAGCGCGGTCAGCTTGGTGAAATCGGTGAGCCCGCCCTTGCGCGACAGCAATAACGAATGGTTCGGTGTCGCGCCGAGTATCGGCAGGCCCTGGGCGATGCCAACCGACGCCGCCCAACTGCCGCCCAGCCAATTGGCGTACAAAAAGCTCAGGCTGACATCCAGCACCCGCCATTGGTCATGGCTGAAGTTCTGGCCCAGGATTCCCACCTTGGCATCCTGCGCCGTGAAGCCGCCATCGACCTGAAGGCTGACCCGGCGGGTGCGGATGATGGGATAAGTCAGCCGCGGGCCAACCGCCCAACTGTCGGTCGCCACATTGAACGCGGTCAAGGTCGAGCCCGGCTGGCCCCGCGTCACCGTGCCGATCAAGGACCCGATCAGGCCGTCATCGCCGATGGCCCGCCGGTAATCGAGCTGGCCCGCGATCTGCTCGCTGGCATCGGGCGAGGTGGTGAAGACGGCGCCAAGCTGGTCGTCACCGAACAGGGAGTTGATCTGGGCGTCCGCCGTCAGGGTCCAAAAACCGGAAAAACGCGAGCCGCGATTGTTGACGCCCAGGCCGCCGGTGAAGCGCGGCTGGTCGATGTCGATCACGATATCGGAGGCGCCCGCGACATCGTCAGAGGGCTTGAGCACGCCATGCGCTGTCACCCCCGGCAGGTCGTTGGCCAGCAGCAAACCGCGCTCAACCCTCTCCAATTCCAAAGGTGTGCGGCCGACGCTCTTGTCGAGATAGGCTTTCACTTGCTGGCGGGTCGCCGGCTCGCCGCCTTGAATCACGGCTTGGGCAATCTTGCCTTCCGCGACATTGATGGTGAAGCGTCCTTCATGCACGCGCTGCGGCGGCACATAGGCCCGCACCAGTATGTAGCCCTGGTCGCGGTAGATCTGTTCGATATCGTCGGCGATCTTCAAGATGTCGCTGAGCGTCACGGTCTTGCCCAGCAGCGGGGCGTAAAGCGCCCGCAGACGCGCGGCGGGAATCGCGGTCGCGCCAACGATCTGGACGTCGGTCAAGGTGAACTGAACCTTGTCCGCCGCGGTGCTGACGGCGGAGCGATGCGGCGCTTCGATGCTGAAATCGAAATCCGGCTGGCTGGGCGGGGTGGGCTCCGGTCTGTCGCGCCCGGGCTGTACCGCCCCTGGCAGCACATTGCGGGGCAGCTGCGGCACGGTCTGGGCCGCGGCCAGGCCCGCGTTGAATAGAGCCGCCAGAGCCACGGCGCATACGCCGTGCCGGCAGGTCTTGCGGATGTTTGCCGGCATTCTGGTCATTGCCACAGCGCCGGATTGCCCCAGGCGGAGAGATCGTCGCCGATGACCGCCACAGTTTGCGTTCTGCCCGTCGGCGCCACGCTCAGCAGGCCAGGGATGAGGATGGTGGGCCGGCTGGAGGACGCCGCGCCTGGGCCGGTTGCTCTGTCGTCCGCGGGCGAACCGCCATCCATGCTGGCAACCACAAGATCCGTCGCCACGTCAGAGGAGGTGGGGGGCTCGGCGGGAGGCTGGTAGCTCACCTCGGTGGTGGAACTGGACAGAACCAGCGACTGCAACGGGTTCTGTGCCGGCGGCGCCGCGGCCAGGCTGGCTGCCGCCGCCGTGGTGGCTGCCGTCGCCAGCGGCGCCGTCGCCGGGGTCTGGCTGTTAAATGAAGCCGTAATAAATGTGGTCTGGGCGGATGTCCTGGCGGAGGACGAAACCTGCGAGGCGGCCACGACGGTTGACAGGACCGGAGCCGGCAGCGAGCCGCCAAAGGTCAAATGCCCGGCGCTAACCAGGGTGAAGGTATAGCCGTTCAACGCCGTCAAACTGCCGGCCGCCACATCGATCAGATAGGGGCTGCCGGAAGCGTCGGCGCTGGCAGGCGCGCCCGCCGAGGTCACCAGGGGCGCGCCGCTGAGGGCGGTCGCCGCGGTATCGCCCAGCCAGGCGCCCGCCAGGCCCGGCTGAAGTCCGAGGACGGCATAGGCCGCCGCCACCGCGGCGGTGGCGTCGGTGCCGGAGAATTTGGAGATGTCGATCGAGGTGATGGTGAGCGTGGCCGGTTGGGCAAACACATAGCGGCTGCCGCTCGCGGTGATGGTGGTGGGAAAGCTGGTGCCCCAGATCGCGGTATTATTGCTGTTCAGCAGAGCGCCCTGAATATTCGCCGGGCTCTGGAAATAACCGAGCGCTCGCCCGCCATTCAGTTGCACCGCGCTGGTGCCGGAATTGTTGATGAAATCGCCCGCCACCACCAGCACCAGGGCGTCGCCGCTGGTGGCCAGCAAATTCAACGTCGCGCCGCTGTTGATGGTGAGATCGGCGGCCGACCGCACGAACAATTTTCCGCCGACGGTCGAACTGCCCAGATTTGTGGGATTGCCATTGTAGAACAGGGCGTTTGTCGCGCTGTTGAGGACGACCGGACCAAAGATACGGTGGCCCGGATTGTTGCCGCCATTGCCGCTGTTCACCAGGATGATGCCGCCGCCGCCGGTGCTGGTGGCGGTCAGCCCGTTCTGGGCCAAGATCCATCCGGCGTTGCCGGGAACGCCGGAATTGTCCGAAATGGCGCTGTTGGATTGCAGCGTGACCGAACCGGCGGTGGTGAGGCCGTTAAAAAGACTGATGCCGGCGGCAGCACCCACGACATTGCCGGTGATGACAATATTGCCCGTGGCCGCCGTCAGGGGGCCGATGCCTTGATAGCCGATGGCATTGGCGCCCGTGCCGCCGCCGGTGCCGTTCAGCACAATGTTGCCGCCCTTGATATTGGTGATGGTGGCGGTTTGGATGATGCCGAAATTGTTGACGCCGCTGGAATTGCCGCCGGTGCCGGTGATGGTGATCGGGGCGCCGCTGCCGCTGATCGCATTTTGAATCTGGACGCCATAGTTGGTGGGGCCAGTGCCTCCGCCGCCAACGCCGGAGATGGTGATGGCGCCGCCGCCGGTGGTCTGCAGACTATTGGTGGAGTTCAGCAATACGCCGACATTGCTGCCGCCGCCGCCCGAGCCGCCGGCGGTGCCGATAAGCCGGATGCCGCCAAGTCCCGTGGTGGTGATCGCGGTGGCGTTGATGCTGTGGATGCCGTTATTGCCCACGCCGGTGCCGGTGGAAGTGCTGATGCCGGTAAGGCTGATCAGGCCATCAACCGCCGTGATCGTGGCGCCGAGATTGATGCCCCGGTTGATATTGTTGGCCCCCGAGCCCGCCCCCGTCCCTACCAAAGTGATCGTGCCGGCGCCGCCGGTGGATATGCTGCTGGCCGCGATAAGCCCGGTATTAGCGCTGCCTGTCCCTAACGCACTTCCGGAGCCGGTAAGCGAGATGTTGCCGGTGCCGGATGAAATGGCCGCGTTGGCGATATATCCTTGCTCGCTGCCTCCGGCGCCCCGGCCCGTGCCGGTCAGGATGATATTGCCGGCGCCACTATTGGTGATGGCGGCGGCTTGATTGACGCCGAAATTGCTGTTGCCGCCGGTACTGCCGCTGGTTCCGCTGACAGTGATCGTCCCGCCCCCGCCATTTATGGCGCCGCCGAGAAAGACACCATTATTCGATCCGCTCGCGCCATTGCCGCCGCCGGTGCCGTTCAGGGTGATGGCGCCGCTATTGGCGATCGCGGCGCCGGTAATGATGCCAAAATCGGAACCGCCGCCGGAATTGCCGCCGACGCCGTTGATGGTGACTGGCGCGCCGCCGCCATTTATCGCCACAGTGACAGAGACGCCGTAATTGCTTGAGCTCGCGCCTGTGCCGCCGCCAGTGCCGTTCAGCACCAGGCCTGCGGCGCCGGTATTGGCGATCGTGGCGTTTTGGAAGATGCCATAATTGGCTCCGCCGTTGGAAGCGCCACCGGTGCCATTGATCGTGATGAGTCCGCCGCCCCCGGTTATGGTCCCCTGAAGGTCAACGCCATAATTGGTGCTGCTCGCCGCGGTGCCGTTATTGCCGCCGCCAAAGCCGGTGATGGTGACCGCGCCGGTGCTCGGCGCCAACCCGCTGAGTACCCAGACGCCGTAATTGCCGAATGCGGAGCCACCGCTATCGCCGGCGGTGCCGGTGATGGAAAGCGGCGCGCCGCCGGTGGATTGGATGGCGCTGCTGCTCAACAGAACGCCGCGGCCATAACCCGCGCCGGTGCCGCCGCCGGTGCCGGTCATGGTGATGCCGCCGCTGCCGGTGGAGGCGATGCTGCCCCCTGAAATCCAGAGGCCGTCATTCCCCACCAGAACGGAAGTGGACGTGCTGGTTCCCGTCAGGCTGATCAGGCCATTCACCGCCGTCATGGCGCCGTTGAACGCCAAGCCGGTGCCGGTGGCCGTCGCCGTCCCCGCCATGGTGATGGTGCCGGCGCCGGCCGTGGAAATCACGCCCCTGGCATCTATGCCAATATTATTCGTATTCGTGGCGTTGGCGCCTGTCAGGCCGGTGATCAAGATATTGCCGGTGCCCGTTGTGATATTCGCGGTGCTAAGAAAGCCCCCTTCAGTGAAGCCTGTGCCCCCGCCCGTGCCGTTCAGGACGATGCCGCCGGCGCCGGTGTTGGTGATCGCGGCGGACTGATTGATGCCGTAATTGCTGTCGCCGCCGGAATTGCCGCCGGTGCCGGTGATGGTGATCGCGCCGCCGCTGCCGGCGAGTGCCTGCGAGATATCGACGCCATAATTGTTGGTGCCCGTACCGCCGTTGTCGCCGCCGGTGCCGGTAATGGTGATCGCGCCGCCGCCGGTCGACTGGATGACGCCACCAGTGTTCCAGGTCACGCCGTAGTTATTGTTGCTTGCGCCGCTGCCGCCGGCCGCACCAACGATCGTCACGCCACCGGTGCCGGTGCTCTGGACGGTGGCGCCAACGCCGTTGATATTGACGCCGTGATTGTTGGCGCCGGTGCCGACGGAATTGTTGATGCCGGTGATGCTGATCAGACCGTTCACCGCCGTGATAACGTCATTGGAGCCGACGCCGGAGCCGCCAAATCCAGTGCCCCTTGCCGTGCCAACAATAGTGATGGCGCCTGCACCTGCAGTGGAGATCGTGCCACCCAGAAGACCGACGCCTCGCGAGCCCGCGGCGTTGGCGCTGCCCAAACCGGTGATGGAGATGTTGCCGGTGCCGGCGATGACGTTGGCGACGCTTTGATAGCCGCTCTCGCCGGCGCCGTTGCCGCCGCCGGTGCCGTTCAGGGTGATGTCGCCGGCGCCGATATTGGTGATCGCGGCGGTCTGGTTGACACCGATGTTGAGAGTGCCGCTGGAATTGCCGCCAGTGCCGGTGATCGAGATCGCCCCGCCGCCGCCGGAAATCGCCGCGGTGACATTCACGCCGTAGTTGGAGTTGCCGCTGCCGCCGCTGTCACCGGCGATGCCGGTGATGGCAATCGGCCCGGCGCCGCCGAAAATCGATCCGAAAATACCAACGCCGTCGTCGTTGGAACCCGCGCCAGTCCCGTTACCAGTGCCGACCAGGGTGATGCCGCCGGCGCCGGTTGACGTAATCGTGCCGACTACAGTGATGCCTTGATTGCCGCTGCCGGTCGAAGTGCCGGCTGTGCCAGTGATCGAGACTGTCCCGCTACCGGCATTGATGGCAGTCAAAATCGAGACGCCATCATTGCCGTTGCCGTTACCGCTGCCGCCAAAGCCGGTCCCGTTGATGGTGACAGCACCGCCGCCGGTGCTGACGGTGCCATTGATCTGGACGCCATTGATCAGGGCCGCCGTGCCGACGGCCGCCGTGGTAAGCGGGTTGGCGCCGCCGCCGATGACCAACGCGCCGCCCGCCGTGCCGATCGGAGCTGCGACACTCACAGCCCCGCCGCCGCCCAGGGTGTTTGCGTTCAAGGTCAGGTTCAGTGCGCCGCCGGTCGAACTGATGCCTTGATTGACGATGATGCTGCCGGCCGCCAACAGAGTCAGGCTGGCCGCGCCGGCGCCGGTCATCTGGATCGGAGAAGCCACCGTGATGTCGCCATTGCCGTTACCGTCACCCAGGAAACCGCTGGTCTGCAGCACCACGCTGGTGCCGGTGTTCAGTTCGGCCTGGATGTCGGTATTCAGCACCACTGTGCCGCCGGCGTTTGCGGTGAAGGTTCCGGCGGGGGCCTCGGTCGCGGTCGTGGCCGTATTGCTGACCGTCAGACTGTACGGATCGAGCAGCCAGCTTCCGCCAACGCCGTTGGGCGCCGAGGCATAGACCCTGGCGCCGGTGACATCCAGCGCGGTCCCCGAGGTTTCGACCTGCCCGCCGTCGCCGCCCGCCGCGCCGCCCCTGGCGCTGATGACGCCGGCGAACTTGGTTTGTCCGTCCGACCAGACCGCGACCTTGCCGCCACGGCCGTTGCCGATGGCATCGGCAGTGACGGTGGCTTTGCCCACCGTGATGGACTGGGCGTTCGGCTGCGGCCCCGCGCCATGGAAATTTCCGCCGATCAGAACCTGGCCGCCACCGCTATCGCCCGATACATCGATAGTGGCGCCGTCGGTGACTTGGACGGTCTTGCCCAGCACCTGCACCGAGCCGCCGCTCTGGCCCGCCGCCTTGCCGGACGCGTCGAGCGTGCCGCCCCCCTGAACCGTGCCGTCGCCGGCATCCAGAATGATATCGCCATTCTCCAGCCGGGCGCTGGTCGCCCTGACGATGCCGCTATTGTTCACCACACTGTCGGCGACATTGGCTGCGGCCCGCGCCGTCAGCAAAATCTTGCCGCCGGCGGCGCGAATGATTCCGGAATTGGAAACCGCCGCCGATTGCGTGTTGCCATTGGCGTCTTTGCCGTCATGCGCGACCGGCGCCGTGATGGCATAGCTGAGCAGGCGATCGCCGTTGAAATCGACTGTGAAGGCGTCCGCGCCGCCCAGCACGACATGACCGGAATTGGCCTGGATCAGGCCCTGGTTGCTGACCCGGGCGCCGGACAGCACCACCGAACCGCCCCGGGCGGCGCGGATGCCGCCCTTGTTGGTGACGCCGGCGTTGGAGCCGGTGCTGGTAAAGGCGTAGTTGCCGGAAAGAAAATCGCCGTCGGCGATATCACTGGTGGTCGCCAGCAGACCGCCGACATGGACCGTCGCCCCCTGTCCGAACAGCACTCCGTTGGGATTGATCAGCCAGACCTGGCCATTGGCCTTGACCGCTCCCTGGATGTCGGAAATGCCCCCGCCGGTCACCCGGTTGAGGGTCACCGCCGCTTGATTGGGCTGGGCGAACTGCACCGTCTGGCCGGCGGCGACAGAAAAGTCCTGCCAGTTGATGATCGCCTTCTGGCTGGACTGGTTGATAAGAGTGGAGGCCCCTGATGCCGTGATCGAGGCCTGGCCGGAAACCACCGCGCCGCCGGCCGGCTGGGCGCCCGCAGGCCCGATGGCGGCAGGGGCAAAACATCCAGCAATAACCAAAAGATAATAGGGTAACGCGGCACTTCTAGGCGCCCAAGACCAGCCCCATTCCTCGCCCACAACCAACCCCAAATATACGAGCCGCCCAAGCCCTAACTATCGATACAAACATCGCTATTCTTGTTCTTCTTATTCTTGTTGTTCTTATTGTTCTTGCTGTTCTATTACTCCGACTTAACACTCTTCCGCCTTTGCTGGCAATGTCAGCTGCCGCCACGCGGACGGGGGTCTTCACCACGCGAGGAATGGTTCGGTACCGCGCCGAAGCGAGACGGAAAAACCGGCAGCCCTCTCTCGCTTCGCGAGCCAAGGTCGGACCCCGTGCCGGGAGTATCGCGCAAGAACAGAACCTGCCGGCCTTCAGAAAACGACGTGTTTCCAGCAGCTTGCCTGGCCGAAAGGGCCAAATACCAACAGCACGCCGCACCGGACCTATACGTGCGCGGTGCGAGGCGTACCTATTCTCCCGGCGCCCTCAAAATATACCGACCTGCGCGCCGGGCTCCATTTTCAGTCGCGCTGGATTGGCGTGTCCTGGGCATGAGCATGACATTGCGCTCGACTGACTAGCCGTGGGCCGGCTCTCGCCAGTCCTTGACCAGAGAAATTCCGACGCTCTGGCCGCCGCGCACCTCCACCTCCCGCATAAATCCGCCTCCATTGTGCTGCCACCGCAGGAGCCACAGCACGGTAGAGAAAACATAGTATTTGCCGTCGGCGATACCCGCGAAGCGAAAGCGGCCGGAGCTGTCGCAATCGCTGTGCCGAGCCACCGGTTGCGCCGCCGGATCGGGAAATACACTCTGGATCGCGAATCGTGCCGCATAGTCTTTGTCACTGTCGAAGATTTGGTTTCTCCAGCCGGTCCAGAAAGGCGTGACGGGAAGCAAACTGACAACATCACATGGGCGCGCATGGCCATTGCTGGATATGATTGCCACCCTTCCGCTAATTTCATTGGACCCGTTTTCCAGGACATAATGCGCCGCGCTGTCCTCGGGAGCGATTGGAGCGGCACATCCGTGCAAAAGAATCGCCACAACGACAATAGCTGGCCGCCACGCGGAAATGGACGTGTTGGAGCGCCCGCTCACCGTGCCGCCATTTTGTCGGATCGGTTCCACCATCCGCCGCCCAGCGCTTGCAGCAGGGCGGCGCTATCGGCCAGCCGGTCGGCGCGCGCTGCGGTGGTCGCCATTCTCGTTTGCAGATAGGCGGCTTCCGCGGTCAGCAATGCCAGGCGGCTGGTCTGACCAAGCGCAACTTGTTGCCGCGCCAACGACAGGCTCCTGGCTGCCGCCTTTTCTGCCGCCTCGGCGGACTGCTGGGCGGGAACGTCGTTCTCGACCGCCGACAGCGTATCCGCCACGTCCTGGAACGCGCGCAGGACCGTGCTCCTGTACAAGGAGGAGGCCTGCTCGAATGTGGCTTCCGCGGCGCGCTGGCGATGCAACAGGGTGCCGCCATCGAACACCGGCTGGGCGACAGAGGCGCCCAGGGCCCAGAAACCGCTGCCCGCGCCGAACAACTGCCCCAGTTGGGTGGAAATCGCGCCCGCATCCGCCGTCAGCGTGATATTCGGCAGCCGGTTGGCTTCGGCGATACCAATCTCGGCGCTGGCCGCATGCATATTCTCTTGGGCAATGCGCACATCCGCTCGCTGTTCGACCAGGCGGGCGGGCAGGCTCAGCGGCAGCTCCGGCGGAACCGCCAAATCCTTCATCTCAAATTGTTGCACCACCTGATCGGCCGGATAGTGGCCTGCCAGCACGCTCAGCAGGTTGCGCTGTTGCGCCAGTTGCTTCTCAAGGCCGGGCAACAGCGCTTCGGTCTGGGCTACCAGCGTTTCCTGCGCCGCCACATCCTGGCCCGAGATCTGCCCGAGCATCTTTTGCTGCCGCTCGATGGCCGCAATTCTCTGTTCGTCCGACAGAAGCTGGTGCGTGACATCGATCTGTTCCCTGAGGGACGCTTCCTTGATCGCCACCGCCACCAGGTTGGAAGCGAGGCTGACATAGGTGGCTTGCAGCTCGTATCGCTGGCCGTCCGCCTGAGCCTGCAGCGCTTCCGCGGTCCTGCGGTTGCCTCCCCAAAGGTCCGGTGTCCAAGAGACCGAAAGCTGGGTCTGATACAGGCTGTACAGCAAGGCCGGCGAGGCCAGCACCGGCGAAAGCTGGGCAGACTGCTTGTTACGGCTGGCGGCCGCTCCGGCTGTCACGGTGGGATAAAAGGCGCCGGACTGCGCTTTGACATTTTCCATCGCTACCCGCAGCGAGGCCTGTGCCGCCTGCAAGTCGGGATTGTGTTCGAACGCCTCTTTGATCAGGGCATCGAGCTGCGGCGAATGGAATATGGTCCACCAATCCGCCGCGATATCCTGTCCCAAACGGAAAAGTGGCGTTGGGCCGCTTTCCGTTGGATCGAATTTCGCGGTGAAGCCTGAAACCTTCGGAGAAGCCGGGATTTTGAAATCCGGGCCGGCTGTGCAAGCGGCGAGCAAAACACCGGCCGCCAGCGCGCCGGCAAGGCAATAAAGCTGATGCCGCAGGCTCAAGCGGCGGCCTCCTGCGAATCGGAATTGGCCGGCGGCAAACCATGGCGGGAAAACAGGTTCAAAAGAACCGGCAGCACCAGCAAGATGAAGACCGGCGCCAGGAGCATGCCCCCTACCACCACCAGCGCCAGCGGCTTCTGGACCTGCGAGCCAATGCCCGTCGATACCGCCGCCGGAAGCAGTCCGGCGCATGCCACGACGCACGTCATGATCACGGGCCGCATCTGGATGTTGCAGGTTCGCCAAACGGCGGCGTCGCGCGCCATTCCCTGACGAATCATGCGGTTGAAAAAAGACACCAGGATGATCCCGTCCATCGCCGCTATCCCAAACAGGGCGACAAACCCGATCGCTGCCGAGATGCTGAAGGGCGTCCCTGTGATGAAAAGCGCGAATATCCCTCCAACCAGCGCCATGGGAATCGCGCTGGCCGCCAGCAGCATGTCCCTGACGGAGCCGAAATTGATGTAGAGCAGGATTGCAATCAGAAGGATGCTGACCGGGACGATGACGGCCAGGCGCGCCAACGCGGCCTGGAATTCGCCGAACTCGCCCACCCATTGCAACCGGTATCCGGATGGAAGATGCAGTTGACCGGCAATCTTGTCCTGGGCATCGGAAACCGCGCTGCCGAGGTCGCGTCCCCGCACCGAAAACTTTATCGGGATGTAGCGTTCCTGATCCTCGCGGTAGATGAAGGACGCGCCCGATACCAGGCGGACATCCGCCACGTCAGCCAATGGGATCTGGACAACGCTGCCGGAGGGGCCGGGAGCGCCGATGGTGATCCTGCGGATGACATCCAGACTGTCCCGGTAGCTGGGCGAGAGGCGGACCAGAATGGGATAGTTGCGATCGCTTCCAGGCTCATAAAGGTTGCCCGCTGCCTGCCCTCCAATCGCCGCCTGCACCACCGCATTGACGTCACCAGGCGACAGTCCGAACCGCGCGGCTTTCTGGCGGTCCACATCGATCCTGATGGTGGGCTGGCCCAGGGAATTGAACACCGAGAGGTCGGTTATCCCGGGAACGCCCGCCAATATGCGTCGTATGGCATTGGCGGACCTCTGCAGCACAAGAAGGTCATTGCCGAACAGCTTTACCGAATTCTCGCCTTTGACCCCGGAGGCAGCCTCTTCCACATTGTCCTGGATATACTGAGAGAAATTGAAATCCACGCCGGGAAACTGATTTTGCAGCCGCTTGGTCATGGCTGTGATCAAGCTGTCCTTGTCCATCCCGGAGGGCCATTCTCCGAATGGTTTGAGGGGCGCAAAAAACTCCGCATTGAAGAATCCGGTGGCATCGGTGCCGTCGTCGGGCCGGCCATGCTGGGAGACAACGGTGCGTACTTCGGGATAGCTTTTGATGGTCTGGCGCATCTGGTTGACATAGCCATCGCTGGCCTCCAGCGAGATCGAGGCGGGCATGGTGGCGCGGATCCAGAGATTGCCCTCCTCCAAATGCGGCAGAAATTCCGAACCCAGGCGGCTGGCCGCGAAGGCGGCGACGGCAAGAACGACCACGGCGCAGCCCAGAGTGATGATCCGGTTGGAGAGGGCGAAGTGCGCCACGGGGTGGAAAATGCGGCGCAGGCAACGGACCAGCGCCGTCTCACTCTCCTGGGCGCTCTCGGGCAACAGATAACCCGCCAGCGCCGGGGTGACGGTGAAGGTGGCCAGCAGTCCTCCCGAGATCGCGTAGGCATAGGTGCGCGCCATCGGCCCGAAGATATGGCCTTCGACGCCCGTCATGGTGAAAAGCGGCAGAAATCCCGCCACGATGATTGCCGCCGAAAAGAATATTCCGCGATTGACCTGGACGGCGGAGTTGGCGATTACGGCGAACTTGCCGCGCAGCGCCAGGCTTCCGCGGCCATGCACCAGGGGGTCCCTCGCGAAGCGCTCGTTCTTGGGCTCGCTGAGATGGCGGAAGATGTTTTCCATCATGATTACGGTCGCATCGACCACCAGACCGAAATCGATGGCGCCGACCGAAAGCAGGTTCGCGGATTCCCCCCTCAGCGTCATGATCAGAATCGCGAAAAACAGGGCAAAGGGAATGGTCGTGGCGACGATCAGGGCGCTGCGCAAATTGCCCAGGAACAACCATTGGATCAGGAAGATGAGCGAGATGCCCATCACCATGTTATGAATAACGGTCGCGGTCGTGACCTGAATCAGATCCTTGCGGTCATAAATGCGCTCGATATGGACGCCGGGCGGCAGGATGTTCGAGGCGTTTATTTTTTCGACTTCGTCCTCCACGCGCTGAATGGTGGGCAGACTTTGCTCACCGCGCCGCATCAGCACGGTGCCTTGGATGATGTCGTCGTCCTCATCCTGTCCGGCGATACCAAGACGTGGCTGGTTGCCGACACTCACGCTCGCCACGTCGCGCACAAAGACGGGTGCGCCGCCATTGGCAGCCAGCATGGTGGCGCGTATGTCGTCCGCCGAATGAATCAGACCCACGCCGCGAACCACCGCGGATTGGGTTCCGATATTGACGGTCTGCCCTCCGACATTGATGTTGCTGTTGTTTAACGCCTGAAGCAGCAGGGGAAGCGTGAGTCCATAGTTCGTCAGCCGGTTCAGGTCGACCGTGACATCATAAGTCTTGGTCTTGCCGCCCCAACCGGTCACGTCGATGACGCCCGGAACAGCTTTGAAGCGGCGTTCCAGCATCCAGTCTTCCACGGTCTTCAAGTCCAGAGGCGAATATCCGGGAGGACCGGCCACACGATAGCGATAGATCTCGCCTATGGGGCTCCAGGGCGAGACCTGCGGCTGCGCCCCGTTGGGCAGGTTCGGCAATTGCGCCAGCCGGTTTATCACCCATTGCTGCGCTTCGTCATAAGTGAAGTCATAGGTGAACTGCAGCTTGACGTCGGAAAGCCCGAACAGCGAGATGGTGCGGATCGACGTCACATGCGGAATGCCGCTCATCCCGATCTCGATAGGAATGGTGATGTAGCGCTCGATCTCCTCGGCCGATTGCCCCTTGCTTTGGGTAATGACGTCCACCATCGGAGGTACCGGGTCCGGATACGCCTCAATATTGAGATTGCGAAAGGCGATCAGCCCGCTCCCGATCAACATGGCCAGAACGGCCACAACGAAAACACGTTGCTTGAGCGCAAATTCGACGACGCGGTGCATGCAATCAGGACCTAGTTTCCGCTCTGTTCCTGATCCACGAACAGCGCGCCGCCGGCCACCACGGTTTCCCCTGCTGAAACGCCGTGCCTCACTTCCACATAGCCTGCTTGCGAGCGGCCGGCGGATATGGCGCGCTGGAAGTACCGGCCTTCCCTATCGACGACCCACACACGCGCCTGATCTCCTTCATGAATAACCGCGGTTTCCGGCACCGCCGGCGCCATCCGCCCGGCGCGCTCGCTGATGTCGAACGTCGCCTGCATGTTCGGTTTCAGAGCGCCGTCTTCATTGCGGCAGATCGCGGCGACGGCCAGGCGATGCGTTGCGGGATCAATCGCTTCGGAAAGATATCCGATCCGAAGACGAAAAAGCCTATCCGGCAGAGCCGCCACACGGACCTCCGCCAGATCGCCCTGATGAACATGCACAGCATCGGCTTCCCTTACATTGGCCACCAGCCAGACAAGCGAGGGGCCGCCGATCGCGAACACTTTCCCGGGAGACGGCCCGGCGGCACGGGCTGAAGAGAGGATGCTCAGTATCTCGCGATCGGATTTTCCCAATACGCGCAATTTATTGCGTGCGGTTTCGAAGGATGCAGCAGCCGCGGTCAGGTCCGTCTGACTCTGTTGCCAATCCTTCAGCGCCGCGCCCTCGGCCTCAAACAGCTTGTGCTGCCTTTCTTCCGTGGCTCTGGCCGTGCGCAGCTGGGCGGATGCCGCCACCAAATCGCTTTCGGCCTGCAGCAAGTCCGATGATTGACCGGCCAACACCGGAACGCCTGGTGCAATGCTGTCTGCCGGCGTCCCCGAAACCCTCCACCCGCCATTGGCCGCGACATAGCCATCGGTAATGGTCTCGTCGCGAAAGTTATAGAGTCCTATTTTGACCAGGCGCATCGCGGCGGCCTGTTCGCCGGTCGGCACGAAATAGACCGGTCTGCCGGTCTGCCCGCCGGATGACTGGCCGCTGGCGGAATTCAACACCAAGAGTATCAGCGACAGCGCGGCCACAACGGCAAAAGCCGCCAGGGTGAAGAGCTGATACCTGGTGCTGAGAGGCCGCAGACCAGCCTTCTCGTCCACATCATTCGTCATGCAAGGATTGCCACGCAGCCGGGCTGTTTGCCGGAGCGCTCTTGTACCAGCCCCGCCTTACAGCAGCCTTACGGGATGGCTTACAGGAAGCTTACAGCCGCCATTTTGCATAAGGCGCATTGCAAGCCAGTCCCTGGAGACGCACTCTTGGGGCATGAGAATATTGCTGGTCGAAGACAGTTCACGTCTGTCCGATTTGATCGTCGAAGGCCTGGCCAAGGAAGGATTCCAGGTCGATGCGGTCGCCACGGTCGCGGATGCGCTGGCCGCGCTTTCGGGCACGCATTTCGCCCTGGCGATTTTGGATCTGGGCCTGCCTGACGGCGATGGCCTCGCCGTGGTCAAGCATCTGCGCGGCGCCGGCTCGGCCTTACCGCTGCTGGTCCTGACGGCGCGTCACACCACGGAAGAAAAGGTCAAGGGATTTCATCTCGGCGCCGATGACTATCTGGGAAAACCTTTTGCGTTTGACGAACTCGTGGCCCGGATACGCGCCCTGCTGCGGCGCCCTCAAACCTATCTGGGCACCCAGCTCCAGCTGGGCGAACTGACCTTCGATACGGTTGAGCGTCAGCTTGTGGTGCGGGGCGACCGGCACCCCATGTCGCCAAGAGAAGCCGCGATACTCGAGGTTCTGCTCAGGCGGTGCAATCATGTCGTCCCCAAGACTGTCCTGGAGGATCAGCTTTACGGCCTGTCTGCAGACGGAAGCGCAAACGCGGTTGAGGTCTACGTTCATCGGCTGCGAAAGCAGCTTGACAGTTTGGGGACCGGCATTGAAGTCCATACCGTCCGCGGCGTGGGTTACCTCATCCGCGAGGCAACATGAAAAAAGCCCCGTCTATCGTCAGCCGCATCATCGGTCTGCATCTGTTGGCTCTGGTCGCAACGTCTGTTGTGGTCTCCGGAGCCACCTATTTTTTGCTCAATTCCACCATCAACGGTTTCGAGCAGCGCATATTGCGCGACCGGGCGGCCGTGGTCGCCAAATATCTGGCTTTTTCGGACGGGCGATGGTCCTTCAACATGCCCGGCGATCTTCGCGCCGTTTATGGCAAGGGATATAGCGGATACGGACTGGCAGTCTCCGATGACAGACGGCGGGTACTCTATTCATCGCTGCCAGGCGTCGCAGAGAACGATGCGGGGCCACAGACCACGGAGGAGAGACTTTTCCAGAGACAGCTGGGCAGCTCGATCTACTATCTGCTGGTTTTGCCCGTGAAAATGAACGGCCGCACGGCCTTTATCGAGGTTGGCCAGAATTCCGCGAGCCCGGATGTCATCGTTGACGATGTGCTTGCGCGATTCCTGAGCCGCATTGTGTGGATCGTGCTGCCGATATTCGGTTCACTTCTTCTGCTGGATGCAATTCTCCTCAAGAACATTCTGCGCCCTGTCACGGTTGCCTCGAAAATCGCCGAAAACATCTCCTCCAGCCGGCTCTCCGACCGGCTTCCGGAAAAAAAGCTGCCTCGCGAAATCCGTCCCCTGGCCAGCGCCGTCAATGCTGCTCTCGACCGCCTGGAAGAGGCCCTGAAAGCCCAGCGCGAATTCACCGCCGATGCCGCTCATGAACTGAGGACACCCCTTGCCATTCTCAAGACTCATATTGATACCAAACTCGATCCCGAAGCCGCGAAGGACTTGCGCGCTGATGTCGATGCGGTGGTCCATATCCTGGACCAGCTGCTTGAGCTGGCCGAGGTGGAAAGTGAAATGGGCGGCCATTGGGTCAAGACCGAGCTCAACGACGAAGTCGCCGGTGTCATCGCCCAAAATGCGCCGCTCGCCATTGCCGACGGTAAAGGCCTGGAATTCGTACCGTGCCGGCAAGCGGTGGTCCTGTCCTGCAACAGGGACATGGTGTCCCGCGCCCTCACCAACCTGATCGACAACGCCCTCCGCTACACGCCACCCGGCAACAATGTGACGGTTCAGGTCGCGGCGCCCAATATTGTCAGCGTCATGGACCGGGGACCCGGGGTCCATCCAAATCAGCGAGAGTTCATTTTTCGCAGGTTTTGGCGGCGTGATCGCCGGAGCAGAGGTCATGCCGGGCTGGGACTGGCCATCGTCGCCAAAATAGCCCAATTGCACGGAGGCTCTGTCAACGTTTCGGACAGGCCCGGCGGCGGCGCGATATTTCAATTGTCCCTTGGGGGCCCCGCGCCAAGCTAGTCTGGTGACGATGCCATGCGTTAAACGGGCGAATATTCTCTGGCAACAGCAATAGATATGGGCGCGCATCCAACACGAAAGCGGCGAGCATAGATTGGTGGGCCCGGCAGAAACCACATCATGAGAAAATGGCTGCATTGCCAATGGCTTAAAAGATGGCGCCCTCAAAATACCAACATCGATACCAACGCAAGCGGAATGCAGTGATCCGGCGTCGTGTCGCTCCCGACTCACGCGTCCCCTTTGCGCCAAAGCGGAAACGAACGCCGCATCGCTGAGATCGAACGGTCTTTTTAGGTAGCTCCGACGCTGCTTCTGCCAGCTTTTATATCGTTTTTATATTTCAAGGCGTCTCATCCCCAGTCGAATCTATACGCCCAGCCTCATACATCTGCCGCCCGAAATGGAGGCAGAAATGCTGGATGCAATTTTTCTTGTGGCAGGCCTGGGCTTTTTCGTCCTGGCCATCGGCTACACAATGATTTGCGAGCGGCTGTGATGGGCGGCGACTTTATCCTGGCCGCCTGTGTCACCCTGGGCCTGCTGGGTTACCTGGTTTATGCCCTGATCCGTCCGGAGCGGTTTTGAGATGACCGCGAACGGCTGGATTCAAATTGCCCTTTTCTGTCTGGCGATCATTGTCTGCGTGAAGCCGCTGGGGCTTTACATGGCCAGGGTGTTCGAAGGCGAAATCAAATTCCTGGCGCCTGTCGAACGCGCAGTCTACCGGCTCTGCGGCGTTAAGGGTGAGGAACAACATTGGAGCACCTATACTATCGCCATGCTGGCATTCAGCATCGCGGGCTTCGTCTCGCTCTACCTGATCCAGCGTTTGCAGGCCGCGCTGCCGTTCAATCCCCAAGGCCTGGCGGCGGTGACGCCGGACCTGTCCTTCAACACCTCGGTCAGTTTCATCACCAACACCAACTGGCAATCCTATGCCGGCGAAACCACGCTGTCCTATCTGGTGCAGATGTTGGGGCTGACGGTACATAATTTTGTCTCCGCCGCCACCGGCATCGCGCTGGCGATCGCGCTGGTGCGCGGCTTTGCCCGCCGCTCGGCCAAAACGCTTGGCAATTTCTGGGTCGATATGACCCGCTGCACGCTTTATCTGCTGCTGCCCATGAGCCTGCTGTTCGCGCTGTTCCTGGTGTGGCAAGGCGTGCCGCAGAATCTGGGTGCTTACACCCACGCCATCGGCCTGGACGGGGTCAAGCAGCTGATCGCGCAAGGTCCCGTCGCCTCACAGGAAGCCATCAAGATGCTGGGCACCAATGGCGGCGGCTTCTTCAACGTCAATTCCGCACACCCCTTCGAGAACCCCACCGGCCTGGCGGACTTTTTGGAGATGTGGGCCATCCTGGTGGTCAGCGCCGCGCTCACCTACACCTTCGGCCATATGGTCAAGGACACCCGCCAGGGCTGGGCCATCTTCGCCGTGATGGCGGTTCTGTTTCTGGGCGGTCTCGGCGTCACCTATTGGGCGGAAGGGCAGGGCAACGCCGCTGTGGCCGCTGCGCATGTGACGCAGGTCGGCAATATGGAGGGCAAGGAAGTGCGCTTTGGCGTCGCCAATTCGGCGCTATGGGCCACCGCCACCACCGATGCCTCCAATGGCAGCGTCAATGCCATGCATGACAGCTTCACGCCTTTGGGCGGGATGATCCCCATCATCAATATCGAATTGGGCGAGATCATCTTCGGCGGTGTCGGTTCGGGTCTCTACGGCATGCTGGTCTTCGCCGTCATCGCCATGTTCGTGGCGGGGCTGATGGTGGGCCGTACCCCGGAATATCTGGGCAAGAAAATCGAAGCCAAGGAGGTCAAAATGTCCATGCTGGCCATCCTGATGCTGGCGCTGTCCATCCTGGGGTTCACCGCGCTGGCCTCGATGGTCAAGGCCGGCTTGGCCGGGCCGCTCAACACCGGGCCGCACGGCTTCAGCGAGATTCTTTATGCCTTCAGTTCGGCCACAGGCAACAATGGCAGCGCTTTTGCCGGGCTCACCGCCAATACGGTCTTCTACAACACCACCATCGGCTTTGCGATGTTGGTTGGGCGCTTCCTGTTCATTATCCCGATGATGGCGGTGGCGGGCTCGCTGGCGGCCAAAAAAATTGTGCCCACGTCCGCCGGCACCTTTCCCACCCATGGCGGATTGTTCGTGGGCCTGCTGATCGGGGTGATCCTGATCGTGGGTGGGCTCACTTTTTTCCCTGCCTTGTCGTTGGGTCCGATCGCCGAGCATCTGGCGATGGCCACCGGCACTTTCTTCTGAGAATGGCCATGACCAAACATCCGCGCGCTTCGAATATGAATTCGGCCATCCTGTGGCCGGCCATCGGCAATGCCTTCCAGAAGCTCGATCCACGGGCGATGGCCAGGAATCCGGTCATGTTTGTGGTGGAGGTGACGGCCACCCTGACCACCTTTCTGTTCCTGCGCGATTGGTTTCACGGCGTGCCGCACCTGGGCTTTGCCTTCCAGATCAATCTCTGGCTTTGGTTCACCGTGCTGTTCGCCAATTTCGCGGAAGCCGTCGCGGAAGGACGTGGCAAGGCCCAGGCCGATACTTTGCGCCGCACCCGCAGCGACACCATCGCCAAGGTTCTGGCCGACCAGCCAGCCAAGATCTATTCCAAAAAACCGGCGCAACTGCTGGAACGCGGTGACCTGGTTCTGGTCGAGCCGGGCGACATCATTCCTTCCGACGGCGAAGTAATCGAGGGCGTGGCCAGTGTGGACGAAAGCGCCATCACCGGGGAAAGTGCGCCGGTGATCCGGGAATCCGGCGGCGACCGCTCGGCCGTGACTGGCGGCACCCGTGTTCTCTCCGACTATATCGTGGTCAAGATCACCGCCACCCGCGGCTCGACCTTCCTGGACCGCATGATCGCGCTGGTGGAAGGCGCCGAGCGCCAGAAGACGCCCAACGAGATCGCGCTCAACATCCTGCTAGCGGGCCTCACCATCATCTTCGTCTTCGCCGTGGCGACCATTCCCGCCTATGCGGCCTATGCCGGCGGCGCGCTGACCGTCTTGGTGCTGGTGGCGCTATTCGTCACCCTGATCCCTACCACCATCGGCGCGCTGCTGTCGGCCATCGGCATTGCCGGCATGGACCGGCTGGTGCGGTTCAATGTGCTGGCCATGTCGGGCAGAGCGGTGGAAGCGGCGGGCGATGTGGATACCCTGCTCTTGGACAAGACCGGCACCATAACTCTGGGCAACCGCCAGGCCACAGAATTCCTACCCTTGCCCGGCGTTACGGAACGTGAGCTCGCCGACGCGGCGCAGCTTGCCTCTTTCTCCGATGAGACACCCGAAGGGCGCTCCATTGTGGTGCTGGCCAAGGACAAATACGGCTTGCGCGGCCGCGACATGGCCCCGATGCATGCCAAATTCATTCCCTTCTCGGCGCAGACCCGCATCAGCGGCATTGATGTGGAAGGCTCCTCCATCCGCAAAGGCGCGGTGGACGCCGTGCTGGACTATGTCCGGCAGCGGGGCGGGGTTGCGATCGGCCCGGGCGGTGACGCTGCCGTGGCCGCGTTGCAGGCAATTGGCACCGATGTCGCGCAGGCCGTCATGACCCTGGCTGAAGGCATCGCCAAGACGGGCGGTACGCCGCTGGCAGTGGCGAAAGACAAGCGGCTGTTGGGCGTGATCCATCTCAAGGACATTGTCAAAGGCGGCATACGCGAGCGTTTCGCGGCGCTGCGCCAGATGGGCATCCGCACGGTGATGATCACGGGTGACAACCCCTTGACCGCCGCAGCCATCGCCGCCGAAGCGGGGGTGGATGATTTCCTGGCCCAGGCCACGCCGGAAAACAAGCTGACTTTGATCCGCGAGGAGCAAGCCAAGGGCAAGTTGGTCGCGATGTGCGGCGACGGCACCAATGACGCCCCCGCCTTGGCCCAGGCCGATGTCGGTGTGGCGATGAACACCGGCACCATGGCGGCGCGCGAGGCCGGCAACATGGTGGATTTGGACAGCGATCCCACCAAGCTGATCGAGATCGTGGAGATCGGCAAGCAGCTGCTGATGACCCGTGGCGCGCTGACCACCTTCTCCATCGCCAACGACGTGGCCAAGTATTTCGCCATCATCCCGGCCATGTTCCTGGCCTTCTATCCCCAGCTCCAGGCGCTCAATATCATGGGGCTTCACTCGCCGCAGAGCGCGATCCTGTCGGCCATCATTTTTAATGCCCTGATCATCGTAGCTTTGATCCCCTTGGCGCTGAGAGGCGTGAAGTATCGCGCGGTGGGCGCGGCCCGTGCGCTCCGCCGCAATCTGCTGGTCTATGGCTTGGGTGGTATCGTGGTGCCGTTCATCGGCATCAAGGCCATCGATCTGATCGTCACCGCCTTTGGGCTTGTCTGAGGAGACCCCAATGCAACATGTCCGTCCCGCCATCATGATGATCCTGGTCATGACCCTGGTTACCGGGCTCTTATATCCGCTGGGCTTCACCGCGCTGGCGGCGGCAATCTTTCCGCACCAGGCGGCGGGAAGCCTGGTCACCATGGACGGCAAAGTGATCGGCTCTGAGCTGATCGGCCAGCAATTCACTAGCGACAAATACTTCCACGGCCGTCCCTCGGCTGCCGGCAATGGCTATGACGCCGCCAACAGTTCGGGCTCCAACTATTCCCCCACCGCCAAAAAGCTGAAGGATCGCATCGCCGCCGACGCCGCCAAGCTGCGTGGCGAAAATCCCGCCATGCCGGTGCCGGACGATCTGGTGACCGCATCCGCCAGTGGTTTGGATCCCGACATCACCCCGGCAGGCGCCATTTTCCAAGTCCCCCGCATCGCCGAGGCCCGGCACCTGTCCCAGAAACAGGTGTCCGCCCTGGTCGGAAGCCAGATCGAGGCCCGGCTGTTTGGCATCCTGGGCGAGTCCCATGTCAACGTTCTGAAACTCAATCTTGCGCTCGACGCATTGGCGGCAGGCGAGCAAAGCGGGGCTGAATGGCATAAACTGCCTGCCGGATGACCGACACGGATGCCCGCCCCTCACCGGAGGCCCTGCTCAAGGAAGCGGGCCAAGTGGGCCGTGGCCGGTTGAAGATATTCCTGGGCGCGGCGCCGGGCGTCGGCAAGACCTATGAGATGCTGGTGCAGGCCCGCCGCCGCAAGCTGGACGGGGTGGATGCGGTGATCGGGGTGGTGGAAACCCACGGCCGGGTCGAGACCGATCTTCTCACCAAGGGCATCGAGATCGTTCCCAAGAAGCGCGTGCCCTATAAGGGCCGCGTCCTGGCCGAGATGGACCTGGACGCCATCCTGCAACGCCGTCCCCGGCTGGTGCTGGTGGACGAGCTGGCGCATGACAACGCCCCGGCGAGCCGCCATCCCAAGCGCTATCTGGACGTGGAGGAATTGCTGTCGGCTGGAATCGACGTCTACACCACCCTCAATGTCCAGCACATTGAAAGCCTCAATGACGTGGTGGCCAAGATCACGCATGTGCGGGTGCGCGAGACGGTGCCGGATTCCATTCTCGACCGCGCCGACGATATCGAATTGGTGGACCTGACGCCCGAAGACCTGCTGCAGCGGCTGAGGGAGGGCAAGGTCTATATGCCCGAGGCGGCTGAACGCGCCCGGCAGAATTATTTCGCGCCCGGCAATCTGGCGGCGTTGCGCGAACTGGCCTTGCGCCGTACCGCCCAGCGGGTGGACGCGCAGATGGTGGACTATATGCGCGCCCATGCCATCGCCGGTCCCTGGGAAGCCAGCGAGCGCCTGTTGGTGGCGGTGAATGCGCGGCCTGGCGCGCCGGCTGCGGTGCGTTATGCCCGGCGTCTGGCCGACCGGCTGCGCGCCTCCTGGACCGCCGTGCATGTCGAGACCGGCCGCGATCAAAGTGAAACGGAACGCGACCGTGTCGCCCAGCTCCTGCGGCTGGCTGAGCGCATGGGCGGCATGGCCGCCACCGTGCCTGCCGCCGGCGAGGCGGAAGGATTGCTGCAGTTCGCCCGCGCCAACAATATCACCCATATCGTGATCACCGCCTCGCATGCTTCGCGGTGGTGGGAACTGCTCAATCCCTCGCCGGCGCAGGAGATCATCCGCAATGCCGGGGAAATGAGCGTGCATGTGGTGCCGGAACGCGGCGCCAAGGACAATATTGCCAAAAACCCCGTGCCACGCCGCGTGACCCTGGAGCCGCGCGCCTTCGCCGGCAGTTTGCTGTTCAGCGCTATCGCCCTGGGTCTCGGCCTTTTGCTGCGTCAGACCATGGCGGTGTCGAACGTGGCCCTGGTGCTGCTGGTGGCCGTGCTGGCCAGCGCGGTCACCTATGGCCTGATCCCGTCGCTGTTCGCTGGCCTGGTCTGCGCCTTGGCCTACAATTTCTTTTTCCTGCCGCCGCTTTACGCCTTCACCATCGCCGATCCCGAAAATGTGGTCACCTTGCTGGTGTTCATGCTGGTGGCGGCCATTGCTTCCAACCTGACAGCGCGGGTCCGCACCCAGGCGATTGTGGCGCGGCAGCGCGCGGCGACGACCGAAGATCTTTATCTGTTCAGCCGCAAACTGGCCGGTATCGCCACCCTGGACGATCTGCTTTGGGCCACCGCTTATCAGGTGGCGCATATGCTCAAGCTCCATGTGGTGTTGCTGATGCCGGAAGGCGGCAATTTGCAAGTTCGCGCCGGTTATCCGCCGGAGGACACGCTGGACGAGGGCGACCTGGCCGCCGCCAAATGGGCTTTCGAGCAAGGCCAGGAGGCCGGGCGCGGGGCAGACACCTTGCCGGGCGCGCAGCGCTTGTTTCTTCCTATGCGGACGGCGCGGGGCGTGGTGGCGATCATCGGGCTGGACAGCCAGCAGGAAGGCGCCTTGTTGACGCCAGACCAGCGGCGGCTGCTGGATTCCCTCTCCGACCAGACCGCGCTGGCCGTCGAGCGGTTGCATCTGGCCGAGGAGATGGACCGCGCCCGGGTGGCGGCGGAAACCGAGAAATTGCGCTCCGCGCTGTTGACGTCCATCAGCCATGATCTGCGCACACCGCTGGCGGCCATATTGGGTTCGGCCTCCTCGCTCAAGGCCTATCGCGCCAGCTTGGGTACGGGCGAGCAGGATGAATTGGTCGGCACGATTCAGGAGGAGGCTGAGCGGCTCAATCATTTCATCGCCAACCTGCTGGACATGACCCGGCTGGAGTCCGGCGCGCTGGCGCCCAATCTTGCTTCCATCGATCTGGGCGATGTGGTCGGCTCTGTGCTGCGCCGTGCGCCTCTGCAACTTCACAAGGTGGTATTGGATCTGGAAGCGGGGCTGCCCATGCTGAAGCTTGACCCGGTCCTGTTCGAACAGGTTCTGTTTAATCTTTTGGACAATGCCGCCAAATATACCCCGGCCGGCAGCGCCATCATGCTTAAGGCACGTCGCGAATCCGGCGCGGTCCGGCTTATGGTGATGGACGAGGGGACGGGATTGCCGGAAGAGGATCGCGAGCGGGTGTTCGACAAATTCTACCGGGTGCGGGTGGCCGACAAGAAGCGCGCCGGTACCGGATTGGGACTGGCCATCGCCCGCGGCTTCATGGAGGCGATGGGCGGCACCATCATCGCCGCCAATCGTACCGACAAGAACGCCGGCGCGGTATTCACTTTGACATTGCCCATCGCATGACGCCGCTGCGCATCCTGATTGTCGATGACGAGCCGCCGATCCGGCGGTTTCTTCGTACTGCGCTCACCGCCCAGGACTATCGGGTCGAGGAGGCGGGCGACGGCGAAACCGCGCTGGAATTGTTGAAGCGCAATCCGGTGGACCTGCTTGTGCTCGATCTAGGCCTGCCGGGCATGGACGGGTTGGAAGTGGTGAAACAGCTGCGCACGCAAGGCAGCGTTATCCCCATCATCATCCTTTCCAGCCGCGACGACGAGGCCGGCAAGGTGGCGGCGCTGGACCTTGGCGCTGACGACTATGTCTCCAAACCGTTTGGGGTCGAGGAATTGTCGGCCCGCATCCGCGCCGCCTTGCGCCATCGCCTGCAGCAGGAAGGCGAAAAGCCGCTGTTCAAAAGCGGCGATCTGGCGGTGGACCTGGTGCGGCGGATCGTGACGGTGAAGGATGCGGAGGTGAAACTCACCCCCCGGGAATATGACCTGCTGCGGCTTTTGATCGCTCATGCGGGCAAGGTGCTCACCCACAAAATGATTTTGAAGGAAGTGTGGGGTGGGGAAACAGACGTGCAGTATCTGCGCATCTATATCCGTGCCCTGCGCCAGAAGCTGGAAGCCGACCCCGAACAGCCCGAGTTGATCCTGACGGAACAGGGAGTGGGTTATCGCCTTCGCGGCTTGGACTGAAGCCGATTTAGATCATAGCCAGGAATGTCTGCATTGGGTCAAAAGCGGTCATTCGTTCCGATCAATCCTATGACCGCGTCCCACCGAACCACTGTTCGCCCCACCGCGCACAAGGTCGCTTTATGAGAAGTTCGCCAGACGCTTGTGGTAGCCTAGATACGGACATGCATTGGTGGGCCCGGCAGGACTCGAACCTGCGACCTAACCGTTATGAGCGGTCAGCTCTAACCAACTGAGCTACAGGCCCTTTTCCGAAGGGGTATAACAGGATTTTCCGGCATGCCAACATGCCCAGATTCTGCCCCGCTTGGCCGTCATGCTGAGGCCGGACGGGCACCCAATTTGAAAGACAGCCACATGAAATCCCTGATTTTCCTTGGCCTGGCTCTCGCCGCCGCTCTGACAGCGCCGGCTCTGGCCGCCGATCCCCATACGATTTCCATGACCGGCCACGGCGAGGTTCGCGGGACGCCCGACACGGCCCAGATCACCGCCGGCGTCACCACCAACGCCCCCACCGCGGCCCAGGCGCTGTCCGCCAACAGCGCGCAGATGAGGGCCGTGTTCACGGCGCTGGGAAAGCTGGGCGTGCCGGAAAAGAATATCCAGACCACCAACTTCTTTGTCTCGCCGCAATACGCCAATGGCGATTCCCGCCGCCTGACGGGCTATCAGGTCAGCAACGACGTCTCGGTGCGGCTGGAGGATGTCGCCAAGCTGGGCGGCACGCTGGATGCGCTGGTGGCGGCGGGCGCCAATCAGATGAATGGAATCAGCTTTTCGATTCGCGCGCCCTCGGCCTTGCTGGAAAAGGCGCGCGCTCAGGCGGTGGCCGATGCCCGGGCCCGCGCCGAAACCTATGCCAAGGCGGCAGGCGTCAGCCTGGGCGCCATTCTTTCCATCAGCGAAAGCGGCGGCGAACCGCCCAGGCCCATGTTCCGTATGGCCGCCATGGCCGCGGCGCCCACGCCGGTCGCGGCGGGGGAACAAAGCGTCACCGCGGATGTTTCGGTGGTCTGGGAAATTCACTGATCCAGCCTATATTGTCGCCATGACCAATCCGTTTTTCGAGCCTTGGACAGCGCCCTTCGGGGCGCCCCCTTTGGACCGGATCAAGCCGGAGCATTTTGTCCCCGCCTATGACCGGGCGCTGGCGGAACATATGGCCGAAATCACGACAATCGCGGAGAACCGTGCTTCCCCCAGCTTCGACAATATGCTGCTGGCCTTGGAGAAAAGCGGCCGGCTGCTGACGCGCATCGAAGGCGTGTTCGGCAACCTCACCTCCTCGGCCACCAATGACGAATTGCAGGCCATCGAGCTGGAAATGGCGCCGCGCCTGTCGGCGCATTGGAGCGCCATCCTGATGCATCCGGTGCTGTTCGCGCGGCTGGACGAGCTGTACCGCAAGCGCACGGAGCTGGGGCTGGACGCGGAGTCGCTGCGCGTTTTGGAACGCTATCACCTGGATTTTGTACGCGCGGGCGCCGGCGCCGGCAGCGAGGGCCGCGCGCGCCTGGCGGAGATCGCCCAGCGGCTGGCGGTGCTGGGCACCCAGTTCAACCAGAATGTGCTGGGTGACGAAGAAGACTGGATCCTGACCCTGACCGAAGAGCAGATGGCCGGGGTGCCGCCGGCGGTGCGCGCCGCGGCCGCCGCGCGGGCAAAAGAGCTGAAGCTGCATCTGCCCTTTGCCGTCACCCTGGCGCGTTCCAGTGTCGAGCCCATGCTGCAATTCGCCGATGACCGGGCTTTGCGCGAGCAGCTCTATCGCGCCTGGATATCCCGCGGCGACAATGCCCATACCCACAATAACAGCGCCAATATATCCGAGATGCTGGCCTTGCGCGCCGAACGCGCCGCCCTGCTGGGCTATGAGAATTTCGCCGCTTTCAAGCTGGCCGATTCCATGGCCGGCACGCCCGCCAAGGCCCGTGCCCTGCTGGAAGAAGTCTGGGAGCCCGCGCGGCGGCGCGCCTTGGAAGAACGCACTGCCTTGCAGGCGCTGATCGCGCGCCAGGGCCAGAATTTCCGCCTGGCGCCGTGGGACTGGCGCTATTACGCGGAGAAATTGCGCCAGGAAAAATATGCTTTCGAGGGCGAAGAACTGCAGCCCTATTTCCAGCTTTCCAATCTGATCGAGGCAGCCTTTTTCGTGAGCGGGAAACTGTTCGGCCTGTCGTTCCAGGAACGCCATGACATGCCCGTCTATCATCCGGATGTGCTTGTGTGGGAGGTCAAGCGCGAAGGAAATACCATCGGCCTGTTCTATGGCGACTATTTCGCCCGCCCCGGCAAGCAGGGCGGCGCCTGGATGTCCAGCTTCCGCGACCAGCACAGGCTGGAAGACGATGTCCTTCCCATCATCACCAACAACGCCAATTTCAGCAAAAGCGAACCGTGCCTGTTGTCGTTCGACGACGCGGTGACCCTGTTCCATGAGATGGGCCATGCCCTGCACGGACTGTTGAGCCAGGTGCGCTTCCCGCGCCTGTCCGGCACCAATGTGGCGCGCGATTTCGTGGAATTGCCGTCGCAACTGTTCGAGCATTGGCTGGAAGAGCCGCAAGTGCTGGAACGTTTCGCCCGTCACTATCAAACCGGCGAAGCCATTCCCAAACCGCTGCTGCAAAAGCTGCTGGCCGCCCGCAATTACGGCCAGGGCTTTGCCACCGTGGAATTCCTGGCCTCGGCCCTGGTCGACATGGACTTCCACACCCTGCCCGCGGGCGGCGATCCCAAGACAGCCCAGGCCGAAACACTCAAGCGCATCGGCATGCCCGAGGAGATCGGTCCCCGCCACGCAGCGTCGCACTTCACCCATATTTTCGGCGGCGATGGCTATGCCGCGGGTTACTATGCCTATCTGTGGTCGGAAGTCCTGGACGCCGATGGTTTCAAGGCGTTCAAGGAGGCGCACGATCCCTTCGATCCCGCCACCGCCCACCGGCTGCACAAATTCATCTATTCCGCCGGCGGCACCCGCGACTTCGCCGCCGCCTATCGCGCCTTTCGCGGCCGCGATCCCCATGTCGAAGCCTTGCTGGAGGGGCGCGGTTTGCTGGCGCCTGTGGCGGCATGAGGAAAACTCTGCTCGCGCTGTTGTTGATGAGTTTGCCGGCCGGGGCCGCCACCGCGCCCAAGCCTTCCATCGCCACTCTGGAGCAACTCCCGGTGGTGACCATGCAGCCTTATGACGAAGCCGCCAATGCCGATGCCCAGGTGGCGGCGGCCTTCGCCAAGGCGCAGAAATCGCACAAACGGGTGCTGATCGATCTGGGCGGCAATTGGTGCGGCGATTGCCTGATCCTGGCCAATTTCGTCCAGCTGCCGGAAATGCGCCGCTTCATGGCCGCCCATTATGAAGAAGTCTCGGTGGATGTGGGCCGTTTCAACCGCAATCTGCAGATACCCGCCCGCTTCGGCATCACCAAAAAGCTGGAAGGCGTGCCCGCGCTGCTGATCGCCACCCCGGACGGCAAGCTGGTCAATGGCGGCAATGTCTTCGCCACCGCCGACGCCCGCCACATGACGCCGCAGTCGCTGGCCGATTATCTGGCGCGGTACGCGGATTGACTCTCTGAATTAGGCGCGAGGGATTTTGCGGCTTGGGCAGGAGCGCCGAGCGATGTGTACAAGAAGTACATGAGCGAAGGCGCGACGAACCCAAGACGCAAAAGAACCGCGCCTACCTGGATGCCACCTGGCGCGTAGGCCCACCAGGCTCCAGCATATGGTCCACCACATGCACGATGCCGTTCTTGTCGCGCACGTCATAGATGGCGATGTTGGCGATATTGCCTCTTTCATCCATCACCATGATGTTGGTCGGCCCATTCATGCGCGCCGTCAATATGCCGCCTTCGGCGGTACGCAGTTTGGCGGTGCCGCCCGCCTCGCTGATGGTCTTGAGCAGCGCCTGGGAATCATAGCGGCCCGGCACGATCAGATAGCTCATGCGGCGCGCCAGGGAGGATTTGGAATCCGGTGATTTGGGTTGCGGACTGGTGGTTGCCGCCGCGAAGGCGGCGTTGGTGGGCGCGAACACCGTGAATTGGCCATTGGCCTTCAAGGCGGTGAAGATGCCGGTATCCTTCAATGCCGCCGCCAGCGCGGAATGCAGAGGCGAAGCGCTGATATTGTCCATGATATCGCGATCCGGCAGCATTGCCTGGCCGCCGATCATGGGGTTCATGATTTCGGCGTTGCTGTCGGCCAACAGCCTGGAATCGGACAATTCCTTGTCGGAAACCGCGGCCAGCGCGCCGCCGATCATCATGGCGGCACCCGCGGCCAGTCCTGCCATCGCTGCGTGTTTCATGGAACTGCCTCCCTGAAACCTTTCGGCTTCAGGAAGTTTAACGCCAGGCGGCGCCGCTTTGTTCCGGGGATTCGCGCAAGGCAAGCCGGCCCGCGATCAGGCCTGGTTTTCCAAGGCTTCCCGCTCCATCTCCAGCGCCAGCCAGCGCTCTTCGTCGGCATCTTTCTGGCCGCGAATCTCGGCCAGTTCGGCGGAAAGACGGGCGAATTTGCCGGGATCGCGGGCATACAAGCCGCTATCGGCAAGTTCCTTTTCCAGCGCCGCCATCTTGAGTTCCGCCGCCGCGATTTTTTCGGGCAAGACTTTCAAGGCATGCGCGTCGGAAAAATTCATCTTGGCCGCGCCGGCGCGATTGCGTTTTTCCGCAGGCGGCTTCGGAGCCTTGCGGATTTCCGCGCGCACAGCCGGTTTCTCGCCGCGCTGCGCCAGCATGTCGGAATAGCCGCCTGCATATTCGGTGAAACGGCCATCGCCGTCCGCCAATATGAGACCGGTCGCCACACGGTCCAGGAAATCGCGGTCATGGCTGACCACAAGCGCGGTGCCGGGATAATCGGCGATCACCTCTTCCAGCAGGTCGAGGGTCTCCAGGTCCAGGTCATTGGTCGGCTCGTCCAGGACCAAAAAGTTGGAGGGCGTGGCGAACAGCTTGGCCAGCAGCAGGCGCGCCCGCTCACCGCCCGACAATACTTTCACCGGCGTGCGGGCTTGTTGCGGCGTGAACAGAAAGTCCTGCAGATAGTTCATCACATGGCGCGGCTTTCCCGCCACCATCACGGTGTCGCCGCTGCCATCGGTGACGGCCGCCGCCAAGGATTGGTCGGGATGCAACGCACCACGGTTCTGATCCAGCCGCGCCATCAACAGTCCTTGCCCAAGCTTGACATTGCCCCTTTGCGGTTGGAGCTGGCCGGTCAGCAGTTTCAGCAGGGTGGTCTTGCCCGCGCCATTGGGTCCGACAATGCCGATACGGTCGCCGCGATGGATGCGTAAGGTGAAATCGCGCACAACCTCCTGTCCATCTTCCTTGGCCTCATAAGAATAAGCCACGCCCTTGGCGTCGATGATCTTGGTGCCGGAGCCCGCGCCCTCCGCCGCGTCCATCTTCACATTGCCGAGCTGGTGGATCTGCTCGCGGCGTTCGGTCCGCATGCCGCGCAGTCGCTCCAGCCGTCCCTGGTTGCGTTTGCGCCGGCCCGAGACGCCATAGCGCAGCCAGTCCTCTTCCGCGGCGATGCGTCGTTCCAGCTTGTGGCGCTCGACTTCCTCTTTTTCCAGCATCTCGTCGCGCCAGGCTTCGAAAGAGGCGAAGCTTTTCTCCAGCCGGTGGGTCCGGCCGCGATCCAGCCATACCGTCGCCCGCGACAGATTTTCCAGAAACCGCCGGTCGTGGCTGATCAGGACCAGCGCGCCCTTGGAGGCTTTGATTTCCCCTTCCAGCCATTCGATGGCGCGCACATCCAGATGATTGGTGGGTTCATCCAGTAAAAGGATATCGGGTCGCGGCGCCAAGGCCCGGGCCAGCGCCGCGCGGCGCGCCTCGCCGCCCGACAGGGTGGCGGGATTTTCCGCGCCCGTAAGCCCCAGATGGCCCAGCAAATAAAAAGCCCGGTTGGGATCCTCATGGGACCCCAGCCCCGCCTCGACATAGTCGCGGGTGGTGGCATAGCCGCTCAAATCCGGCTCCTGCGGCAGGTAGCGGATGGTGGCGCCCGGTTGTGCGAAGCGGGTGCCGCCATCGGCCTCCACCAGCCCGGCGGCGATCTTGAGCAAGGTGGATTTGCCCGAACCGTTGCGCCCCACCAGGCACAGCCGCTCGCCCTCGCCCACACTGAGTTCGGCGCCGTCCAGCAGCGGCGTGCCGCCGAAGGCGACCGTTATGTCCTTAAGATGCAAAAGCGGCGGCATGGCCCGCTATGTGCGGGGCCCGGGCCCCGCAATCAAGAGGAATTTCCAGGGTCGCGGTTTCGAAGTTCGCAAATAATGCGAATTTCGGAACCGGGACACTAGCGCGTCTTGGATGTCACGATGGCGCCGGGCCGGGATTCCATCTTCAGCGCCGCCTCGGGACGTTCGGTCAGCGCCTTGCCGTCAAAATCGAACACCCGGATATCGCGTTCCACCGAACACTGCACCAACAGCCGCTTGCCATCGTCGCTCCACACTGCGCCTTGGCAGGCATGGCCGAGCTGAGCATCTGCGATATGGGTGAGCTTGCCCTTGCCGACCGCGAACAGGCTGAGCTTGCCGAATACGCTGTTGTAGTTGGGGGCATTGCGCACGGTGGCGGAACCATTGCCGATCACCAGGGCCACGGTGTTGCCGTCCGGCGACAGCACCACGGCCTCCGGAAGCGCGCCGACTTCCACCGCATCGGTGATCTTGCCGGTCGCCGTGTCGGTCACGGTGGTGGCGGCGCTACCTTTGGCGGTCATGGGCGAACCGCCGAAATTGTTGACAATCAGATAGCGCCCGTCATGGGTCAGGCTGCCACCGTCCGGCTGCGTGCCCAGGGTAAAGTCGGTCACACGGGAAAGCTGATCGCCCTTGATCGCCAGCTTGGTCGCCTTGCCGTCGCCGAAACGAAGGGCATAGGCCGTCTTGCCGTCACGGGCGATGATCACGTCGCGCGGCTCCGCCTTGGCTTCCAGCTTGATCTGACTGGTCTGTGTCAGATGGCGATCCTTGATGCTGAACAGGGTGATGGTGTCGTCGCCCACGCCGGTGACCAGGGCGAAACGCGACTTCCTGTCGAGATAGAGTCCGGTGGCGCCCATGCCCGCCTGCACCGTCTGCAACAATCTGGGCTTGGTGGGATCGTCCAGTCCGATCACCGCTACGGTATTTTCCGCCGTCAACTTGCCATCCGCACCGAACTTTTGCGGGCAGGCGGACAAGGCGAAGCTGTAATCCGCCGCCACCGCGATTGCCGCGGGCGGGCCCATCTGGGTGGCGCAGACATTGAGCATGCCGATGACCCGGGGCGCCTTGCTGCTGGAAAATTCGACGGTGGCGACACTGTCTGGTGTCGGCACCATCGGCAGGCCGTCGCCGGCGCGCACCTGCTTGCCGTCCTGGCCGGAGATCGCCAGATCAGCGAAGGCCGTCACGGGTGTCAGAACCAAAACAGTCGCCACCAGGATCGCGCGCATCTTCCACCCTTTTTCTGAGGGCGGTCCGGCTCGCGCCTAACGCCCTTTTCTTGTTCTTGTTGAGACGATCCTACTGTCCCAATCCCCCAAAAGAAAAGAGCGAGCCCCGCCTTTGACCCATAGCCAGTGCCGCCGCTTATCCACCGTGCGCCGCGACCCATTGCGTTATTTCGGGGATGACCTTCTCCTGGATGTGCTGATTTTGCCGGACCGCAGCGATCGCGCCGGAAAATGGCCGGCGCGCTGGAACGGGCACTGTCTGCTCGTAATTTTTCACCGCTTCAGCGCGGGCGGGAAGTGCTGACCTGCTTGCGATGTAGACAGCGATTCTCCAGCGCATTGTGTTCTCAAGCGCCAGTTTTGGATCCTTGAGATGTGGAAGCGCGCCATCCCAGGTCAGGTCGGGGTGGTTTTGGGCCAGGGCCCCCAAGAGGTAGGGCCCAGATCCGGCTGGCGGATCGTCCCCAAAAGCGATTTCCACCATCCGGCGCGCCAAAGTGGGGTCCTGCACGTCCGCCAGCGCTTCAAAAATATGCTGCTTCGCGAGTGGGTCTTTCTCCGCTTTGCCCTGGGCCAGCAACGCATCAAAGGTTGCCGTGTCCGCCTGGCCGGCAACCACGTTTAACGCTGTGCGCTTGTCGGCAGCGGACTCGCCATGCCCGGCCAGAATCCGTTTGGCCCAGACAATAACGGCAGGATCGCCAAACTCGCCGCGCACTTCCTCCAGCGAGGCGCGGAGTATTTGAATATTGCCGTCGTCGGTCGCGGCGGCCGCAAATCCCAGCCTGGATGAAACGGGATTCAAAAGCTTCAACGCGAACTGCCGATAGGCCGTCCGAGCGGCTCCCTGCGGAAAATGGGCATCAATATCTTTCAGAATGGAGATCACGCGTTGCCAGACGATCGGATCGGCATTGGCCGGCACGGCTTTTGCCAGCGCCAATGTGTTGCTGGCCGGAGCATAACCGGCCAGGCCAAGCGCCAAACTGTCGTTCAAAAGGCCGAATTGGTCCGCGGATGACAAAGCCGCCATTCGCCCGGCCAGCGCGTCGATCGAGGCTTTCGGGTAAAGCACCCGGGCATAGGTGGTCTGGCCTACATTCACCAGAACCGGCGCTGGGATTTCGAAGCGGGTGGGCGCGCGCAAAAGCTTGAACTGCGGCCTGGCCTGATCAAGATTTTCCACTGTGACCGGAAGTAACCAGGACCGTGGCGGCGCGGTGGCGATGGTCGAAGGATCGGCCGCGAAACGGCCTTCCGAAAGGATTGTGACCGCGCGCTCGGAGGCCACCCGGATCAGCGGCACGCCCTCCTGGCGGGTGGCATCGCGCTCGATGTCGAGGATCGGCTTTCCAGCCGCTTCCTGCATGACCGTCCAAAGATCGCTATCGACTGTGTTGCCGAAAGCATGCGCATGCATATAGCGCCGCACGCCGTCCCGGAAAGCGTCCCGCCCGACATAGGCGTTGATCATGGTGATCACCGCCGCACCCTTGTCATAAGTGATGTTGTCGAATGCCTGGCCGGCCTGATCGGCAGTCAGGATGGACTGGACAATCGGGTGGGTGGAAGGGATGGCGTCGGCCTGCTTTCCGTTTTCGAAGATCGACAGGGCGCGCAAGCCGGTCTTCCATTCCGGATGCAGATCGTCGGCCGCGTAAGTCTGCATCCAACGGGCAAAGCCCTCGTTCAACCAAAGATTGTCCCACCAGGCCATAGTGACCAGATCCCCGAACCATTGGTGGGACATCTCATGAGCCACCACCAGGAAAACCAGTTGCCTGTCATCTTCGGTGGAGGTCTTGGAGTCGAAGAGAAGATGTTCCTGCGAATAGAATATTGCTCCCCAATTTTCCATTGAGCCGCCGCTGATCTTGCCCGGCGCCGCCACCAGATCGAGCTTGGGCAGCGGGAATGGCGTCCCGAAATAGTCATTGTAATAATGCAGAATGCGGCCAGCCTGATCGAGAGCGTAGCCGGCCTTGCCAGTATCCCCGCGTTTGACCACGACACCGACATCGACGCCATCCACCGTCTTGTGGATGCGCTCAAAGTCGCCAATGCCCAGGAACAGCAGATAGGTCGACATCTTTGGTGTCTCGGCAAAGCGAATCCGCTGCATGGTCGCCGAGATCGGACTGGTCTGGGCCACCGGCATGTTCGAAATCGCCATCCGGTCCTTGGGCGCATCCACCGTGATCGTGAAGCTCGCTTTCAGTCCCGGCTCATCCCAGCAAGGCAGCAGCTGGCGCGCCGCCGCCGGTTCGAAATTTGTCACCAGCGTCCTGCGCGGGCCGTTTGGGCCCACATAATCCATGGCGAAGAAGCCGAGGGTCGAACGCCCTATCTTTCCGTGATACGCGATGGCGATCACATGCCGTCCAACAGAGACCGGTTGAGCGGAATGGAGTGTTTCACGGCCCAGCTTCTGATCGGCGGTTGTGGTCACGCCGCCATTGCCGTCAATGGTCACGTGATCAAAGGTCAGGCCTTCGGCATTGAGCGAGATGTCCATAACCGGAGACTTCGCGACGACGGTTATTGTGACTTGACCGGAAAATGTCAGGGCCTGTGCATTTGGCACCAATGCCAGGTCATAATGAACCGGAACGACCGCGCCCGGCAAAGTCTCGCGCTCCGCCCCCTGAGCCGGAAGAAGCGACACCCATCCCACGGCAAGAAAAAGCAACGAATTTGAAATGCGCCCCATAATGATGCCCCTCATCAACGATAACGTCAGTATGCCGGATGAGCCCTGTATGGGAAACTCGGCATTCAGCAGATGCGTTCCCAATGTTTGGGCGCCGCATGATCGCTTATTTGACGCGAACCAGCCGCTGCTTTGTCTCATCTTCAAACGCAAGAATGTCGCCCGGCTGGCAATCCAGCGCCGCGCAGATCGCGCCAAGGTGGAAAACCGGATCGCCTTGGCTTTGCCGTCAACCCCCGGAACCCGGGATGAGGGAAGCCATTGGTCCCAAAAGCAAAAAGCCCGGCAGCGCCGAAGCGCCGCCGGGCTTCTTTTTTGTGTCGGGCGATCCTTAGGAGAAGGAATAAGCCGTCTTGATCTGCGTGAAGAAATCCACCGCCGCGAAACCCTGCTCGCGCGCGCCGTAGGACGAACCGCGAGAACCGCCAAACGGCACGTGATAGTCCACACCCGCCGTCGGCAGATTGATCATCACCATGCCCGCTTTAACATTGCGCTGATAGTGGCGCGCATGCTTCAGGCTGGTGGTGACGATGCCGGCGGACAGACCGAAATTGCCCGAATTGGAATGCGCCAGGCCTTCCTCATAGTCCTTGATCTTGACCACCGAGACGACCGGGCCGAACACTTCTTCCTGGTTGATGGTGTCGCCAATCTTGGTGTCCACGATCAGGGTGGGCGACATGTAATGGCCGGGCGTGGCCAGCTTGAGCGGCTCGGCGCCGCCGGCCAACAACCGGCCGCCTTCCTTCAGCGCGATATCGACATATTTCAGGTTGCCCGCCAGCTGAGTATCCGTGACGGCCGGGCCCATCTGGGTGGAGGCGTCCAACGCATTGCCCACCTTCAGCGCCTTGGCGCGGGCGGCGACACCCTCGACGAACTTGTCATAAATGCCGGCCTGCACGAACACGCGGGATGAGGCGGTGCAGCGCTGGCCGGTGGCGAAATAGCCGCCGTCCACCGCGATCTGGATGGCGCGGTCCAGTTCGGCATCGTCCAGCACCACCAGCGGATTCTTGCCGCCCATTTCCATCTGCACGCGGGCGAAATGCGACAGCGCGGCTTGCGCCACCTTGGCGCCCACCGTCTGCGAGCCGGTGAAGGAGACGCCATTGACATCGGGATGCTTGGACAGGGCGTCGCCGATAATGCCGCGGCCCAGCACCAGGTTGGCGATACCGGCCGGCGCGCCGGCTTCATGGATGATCGACATCAGCGCATGCGCCACCGCCGGGGTCGGATTGGCGGACTTCAGCACCACCGTGTTGCCGAAGGCCAAGGCGGGGGCGATCTTCCAGGCCGGAATGGCGATAGGAAAATTCCACGGCGTGATCAGGCCATAGACGCCAACGGCTTCGCGATAGGTCTGGATCTCCACGCCGGGGCGCGTCGACTCCAGATTCTGGCCATGGCGGCGCAGCGCCTCGCCGGCAAAATATTTGAAGATGCGGCCCGCCCGAACAGTTTCGCCGGTGGCTTCCGGAAGCGTCTTGCCCTCTTCGGTGGCGAGCAGCTTGCCCAGCGCATCCTTGCGCTCGATGATCAGGCTGCCGACCTTGTCCAGCAGATCGGCGCGGACTTCGGGGCTCGCCCCCGACCAGCCCGGGAAGGCGCTGCGGGCGGCGGCGACGGCGTCGTTGACATCCTCGACCTTGCCGTCAGGGAACTTGGCGACGACCTCATTGGTGTTGGAGGGATTGGTGCTTTCGAGCGCGCCGGGGGCGGAAATCTGCTTGCCGCCGATGAAATGGGTCAGGGTCTCGGTCATCAAATCTCTCCTGGAAAGGGGCGTTAGGCGTGAGCCGGACCGCCCATTCAATAAAAAGGGGAATTCAGCCGGGTGTATTTAAGGGGTTGGCCGTGACATTCCAACCCTTTGGCCAATCCAGAAACCGCATCCTGGCGATGCCCTGAGGGTATAGGTCGCAGAGGCCGCTTCAGCCCGTTAAAAGCCCCCGCCGGACAAGGTTTTTCATCAGGTCGGAAATACCGAAATCCCAGGGCGGCGCCGCTTTGGAGGTGGTGACCCGGTTCTCCAACATGCCCAATTTGGGGGTGGAGATGCGCACCACATCGCCTTCCTTATGGGTGAAGCCGGAGCCCTTGACGTCGCGGTCCTGGGTGGGCGCGAACAAGGTGCCCAAAAACAGCACAAAGCCGTCGGGATATTGATGCTCGCTGATGGTCTGTTTCACCAGCTCCAGCGGATCGCGGCTGATCTCGGCCATGGTGGATTTGCCTTCCAGCCGGTAATTGTCGGCGCCCACGATCTCCAGCTCGACCACCGCATTGCGCACATCGTCGATGCCAAAGCTGTCGTCGAACATGCGGATGAAGGGGCCGATGGCCGAGGCGGCATTGTTGTCCTTGGCCTTGCCCAGCAGCAACGCGCTGCGCCCTTCATAGTCGCGCAGGTTGACGTCATTGCCCAAGGTCGCGCCCACTGTCTTGCCGTGCCGGTCCACCACCACCACGATCTCGGGCTCGGGATTGTTCCAGGTGGATTGGGTGCGTATCCCGACATAGTCGCCCCAGCCCACCGAGGACATTGGCGGCGCCTTGGTGAAGACTTCGGCATCGGGCCCGATCGCCACTTCCAGATATTGCGACCACAGCCCCTCGGCGATCAGCGCTTCTTTCAGCTTCTGCGACTCGGGCGAACCCGGCGTCACTTTGCGGATGTCGGTGCCGATGCGGGCGGCAAGCTGCTCGCGAATAGATTGCGCCTTGCCCGGCACGCCCTTGGCGCGCTCCTCGATCACCCGCTCCATCGCGGAAACCGCGAAGGTGACGCCTGCCGCCTTGACGCATTGCAGATCCACCGGCGCCAGCAGCTTGGCTCTGGGCTTTGCCCCATCGGTCCAGGCGGTTTCAAGACCCAGGTCGTTGATGTCGCCCAGATCTTTTCCTTCCGGCGCGCCCTTCCAGTGTTCCAGCAAGGCCGAAACGGTGGGCGCGGTTTTGCTGACATCGAAAACGCGGCCTTCCCTGACCACCACCGGCGTGGGACCTTCGCCCATATCGATACGGCCAACCAATATGGCATCGCGCCAATCTTGCGGCAGGGGAAACAGTCGCTTGGTCATGATCGGGTCTTACAGCTCTATCTTCAAAACATTGCGGATATAGTTGGCGGTGATGCGGGCGCTTTCCTTGGGCGGACGCCAGGGCGAAGTGTCCAGCTCCACATTCAGGTGCCCGCGCCAATTGATGGATTTCAGATAGGCGACGATGGCGGGAAAGTCCACGCCGCCTTCGCCCATGGGGTAAAAATAAGGATCGTTCATCATGTCGCGGTCGGGCGCAGGCACATTCCTGGTGCCGCCCCGGTCTTCTTTCTTGGTGTCCTTGAGATGGAACTCGATCACCCGGTGCCCCAGCTTTTTGGCCAGCGCCACCGGATCCATGCCCGCCATGGTGATATGGCCGGTATCCAGCACAAAACCGACATTCTCCGGCTTGGTGTTTTCCATCAGGAACAGGGTTTCGTACTCGTTCTGAATCTGGCTGCCCAGATGGGCGTGAACGCCGAATTTCATGCCCAATTCCTCGCGGATGCGCTGACCGAGCAGCTCGCAGGTCTTGGCGATCTCTTTCAAATCTTCCAGCGGCGTGCCGCCCGGCTGCTTGCGGGGTCCGGTATTGGTCTTCTGGTGATCGCAGCCGAAACGGCGCGAAAACCGCGTCATGTTGAAGTGATTGTCCACCACGGCCTGGCGCTGGGCCGGATCATGGAAGGCGACGCTGCCGCCCGACGCGCCGCCGGTGATGGCGGTGAACTGCCCCCCGATCTCATACATGCGGTGCTGTAAGGCTTCCCAGCGGTCGGGATAATAGACCTCGCGCTTGGGGCGCGGCCCGCTGGGATATTTCCAACTATAGCCGTTTTCCCAGCTCTTCATTTTCTGGGTGTCGTGCGGCGCCGGCTCCAGCCCGTCCGATGTGGCGCAGAAAGACGAGCCGAAAATCTCGAAATAGCGGAAGCCCACTTCGCGTCCTTCGGAAATGCCGACAAACGGGCTTCCTTCCCAGCCGCCGCGCGTATTGGTGGTATAGCCGATGCGGAATTGCTGCTGCTGCGGCAGCGGTGTCTGCGCCTCCATTTTGGGCGCGCCGCCATAGGCAGGGCCGCTGGGCTGAGCCAAGGCGGCCCAGCGATGACCACTGGCCGCCAATAGTCCTCCCGCGGCGGCCGAAAGGCCGAAAAATCTCCTGCGGTCCATCATTCCCTCCCGACTGCGGGCGCCTCTTTGCGGGCGCTCCAGCCTGTACCTTAAAGGGTGGGGAGCGGTACCACCATTGTCCCCGATTGGCCAAACCGCCGCGCTGCCGGATATATTGCGATGCAATATCAAGCTTTCCCGCTATAACCGCCCCTCGCACACCAGATTGTCAGAGCAAGGATGTCCATGATTTATGCAGGGCGTTTTCAGGGCCGCGCCGCGGTCATCACCGGCGGAGCTTCCGGCCTGGGCCTGGAAGCCGCCAAGCGCATCACCGCGGAAGGCGGCAAGGTCTGTCTGTGGGACCTGGATGAAGCGGCCCTGGCCGCGGCCAAAAAGGAAACCGGCGCGGTTCACGCCATTGCCTTGGACATCAGCGATGCCAAAGCGGTGGAAGCCGGCGCCGCACAGTCCGTCAAGGCACTGGGCAAGATCGACATCCTGATCAACAGCGCCGGCATCACCGGCGCCACCCAGCCTGTCATCGGCTATCCCATCGACAGCTGGCTCAAGGTGATGGATGTGAATGTCAACGGCCTGTTCTATTGCTGCCGTTTCATCGCGCCTTTTATGGTGGAAAATAATTACGGCCGCATCGTCAATATCTCGTCGGTGGCGGGCAAGGAGGGCAATCCCAACGCCAGCTCTTATTCCGCCGCCAAGGCCGCGGTGCTGGGCTTCACCAAATCCTTAGGAAAAGAACTGGCGACCAAGGGCGTGATCGTCAATGCGGTGACGCCGGCGACGTTCGAGAGTCCCATCCTCCAGGGTGTGCCGCAAAGCCATATCGATTATATGCGCTCCCGCATCCCGATGGGCCGGCTGGGCACCGCCGGCGAAAACGCCGCCGCCGTCTGCTGGCTGGCGAGTGAGGAATGTTCCTTCACCACCGCCAGCACTTTGGACACGTCGGGAGGACGCACGACGTACTGACAGGGCGGCTGCATATCCGAGCCGCGGGAGGGACTATGCGCATCATCGGTATCGGGCATTTGCTCTTTGCGCTGTCGGTGGCGGGGCTTGGACTTCTAAGCCTGGGCTCGGGCGATTTCGCTCTCAACTGGCAACCGGTGCCCAAGGATATTCCGGCGCGCGAGGCTCTCGCCTATCTCTCGGGCGCTGTCCTGCTGTTGGGGGGCCTCGGTCTTATCGTGAAGGCGTCCGCAAAACTCGCGGCATGGGTGCTGACGTTTGATTTTTTGCTGTGGCTTGTCTTGTTGCAGCTTCCCAAGCTGGCGACGGGCTGGTCGCATGCCGTCAGCTGGCTGGGCTTTGGCGAAACCTCGCTGTTTGTCACCGGCGCCTGGGCGCTGCTGGCATCCTTGAAGGATGACGGCACGCAAGACAGCGCCACGGCCAAGCTGCGCCTCGCCCGCCTGTTGTTCGGCATTGCCACGCCTTTGATCGGCTTGTCCCACTTTGTCTATCTCAAGCAGACGGTCGATCTGGTGCCGGCCTATCTGCCCCATCGCGAAGTTTTCGCCTGGTTCACCGGCGCGGGCCATATCGCGGCAGGCTTGGCGGTTCTTTTAGGACTGCTGCCGCGCCTGGCGGCCAGGCTCGAGGGCATCATGATGAGCCTGTTCGCGCTGATGGTGTGGGCGCCTCAAGTCGCGGCCCATCCGGACAGCCGCTTTCTATGGACTGCTTTTCTGGTTTCCCTCGCCTATGGCGCCAGCGCGGAGGTGATGGCTGAGACCTATCGCGGCCAATCATGGCTGCCGCGCCGGCTTTCCCAAATCCAAACCGCCGAAGGCTAGCGGCTGAGCGACGTGGCGATGGCGCCTGGGCGGGATTCAAAACTCATCGCCGCCGCCTTGTCCTGAACCAGACTCTTTCCGTCAAAGCGGAAGACCAGGATCTGCCGCTCGGAGGCGCATTGCTGAAAGACCAGTTTGCCGTCGGTGCTGAAACTCGCGCCTTGTGCCCAATGGCAAGTGTCGGCCTGGGCCACGTCACTCAGCGTTCCCTCCCCCACGGCCAGGATTTTGAGAATCCCGGTGACGGAATCATATTTGGGATCGGACTTCACATTGGCGGCGCCGTTGGCCAGCACCACCGCGATGAATTTGCCATCGGGGGACAGGGTCACATGCTCGGGCACCCGCCCCACGGGAATGGAAAATGCCAGCTTGTGAGTCTTCAGATCCACCATACTGACGGTGCCGCTGTGATCCTCGCCGGTCAGCGCGCCGCCGAGATTGGTGTTGATCAGCCAATGGCTGTCCGGCGTCACCACCGCGCCATAGGGGAATTTGCCGGTGGCATATTCCTGGCCCGTCAGCGTCACCTTGGTGCCCTCGACCGCAAGCTCGATGATCTTGCCGCCGACCTGGGCTATCGCATAGGCATGGCGGCCATCCGGGGCGAACACCACGTCGGACGGGGCGGTGCCTTTACCCAGCTCGACCCGGCCGATGCGGGTGAGTTTTTTCCCGGCGAGGCTCATCACCACGATCGCGTCGTCGGCCCTGGCCGCCACCAGCACCAAATTCTGGGCCCGGTTCATGGTCACCCCACTGGCGCCGGGACCCGACTCCACCGTTTCCAGCACAACCGGCTTGGCGGGGTGGCTGAGATCGATCACCGAAACCTTGTCGTCCCATAAGGGATGCATCGGATCGGCGGGATTGATTTTCTGGGCCGACGTGACGATGGCGAAGCTTTCATCGCGGCTTACCGCCACGGCGTCCGGCGGGCCGATCATGGCGGCGGGCGCCTGGACCTGGCCGATCACCTTGGGCGGATAGGCTTTGAGATCGATCACGCTGATACTGTCGGGGGTGACGCCGATTTGCTCGCCGGCCTGAAGCTGCTTGCCGTCATTGCCGGCAATGGCAAGCGCGGCCTGTGCCGCCCCCGGCAAAAGACAGACCAAACCCGCCAACGCGATACCGCGCATCCCCATCGTATCCCCCTTCGAATTGTACGCTGGAGTGTGCTGCGGGGAGCGCGGGAGGGCAAGCCGCCTCGCGACCTCCGTTTCTCCTGTCAGAACCGGATGATCTGCGGCCGAGCCCCGCTCTCAGGCCGATTCGCCTTATTCAGGCTGGCTCAAGATAGCTCTGAAAGAGGCCGACATGGATCAGCGCGGGATCGGAGGAATCCGGCCACAGGTCCTGGCTATGGAAGCGCACATCGTAAGTGGGTTCGTCCTCTGCCGGTACATTATGGGCGTGGGCGTCGGGGAAAGGATAGGCAGGAGATTCGGCGACCACCGTGCCGATCTTGCCCCGGACATAGCCGGGCATCCGGACATGACCGGGAACATAGTCCGCGCGCACGCGCACGCGATCGCCGGGATGAAATCGCCGGCGGCCGGCGACGTTGCCGCGCCCAGGCCCGCTGGCGGATGACAGCGGCACGGCGCCTTGCGCCAGCCGCGCCAGTTCCTCGCCGGTGACCAGGCCCTTCTCCACGCACAGGGTGACCAGCGCCGTTACCGTGCGCTCATAATAGCTCGCCGCCAGATAGTGGCGCGGCTCCATGCGCTCGATGGCATGACGGTATTCGTCCATATTGAAGAGACCGGAACGCACCGCCAAACCGAAAAAAGAATTTGCTCTGACCTCCCAGGGCGCGTGAAAGGCTTTGGCGTCCAAGCTATAGCGCACCCGGCCAAAGCCCTGCCTGCCGCCCATGTCGTGTATGCCGTCCATCGGAATTTCCTATAGCCGTGCCACGCCGATCATCGAATCGCGCGTGACGATTGTGGCAAGTTTCTCCTCCGGCCAGCCGATGGTTTCCGGCGGCTGCAGCGGCAGCACCATGTAACGCGTATCGGCGGTGGTGTCCCAGATGCGAATTTCCGTTTCCGGCGGCAAATCCAGGCCCATTTCCTTGAGAACCGTGCGCGACTGCCGAACCACGCGCGAGCGGTACTCCAGATCCTTGTACCAGTCCGGCGGCAATCCGATGATGGTGAAGGCGGTGCAGGAACAAAGGGTGCAACAGATCACATTGTGGATGTGTGGCGTGTTCTCCAGGACCACCAAATGGCGGTGATGCGCCGGCATGGTCAAACCCAACTCCAGCGCCGCGGCGCGGCCGTCGGCAAGCAGGCGTTTGCGAAATGCCGGATCGCTCCAGGCCTTGGCGACCAGCCGCGCGCCATTCTGCGGTACCCATTCCTCCACCGATTTTTGCGCCAAGTCCGCGGCGCCGGCGCCGACATCAAGTCCGCGCGCCTCAAGGACAGTCTGGAGGGCGTCGAGGCGCCGCTCGACCGTCGCCGGAATTTTCGTGTCGGTCTTTGGCGAAGTCATGGTCTGCTCCCAAAAAGCCGGCTCTATATTCGCACCACGCGGATTGCCGAATGGACCAGGACACAATCCTATCGGACGGACCAATGGCCCGCCATATTCAGAGCCTGGCCGCAAATAATTTCAAGCCGCCGCCGCGAGGCCGGCCTATTGCCGGACCCGCGGCGGATCGCTGTCAAAATCTACCCCCATGTCGTTCTTATGCCAGGTGAAAAAGAACAAGACGGTGCCGTTGGACTGCCGGCTGAAGCCATAGGCCGGGTCGGTGGAAACGATCAGCTTGCCGGTCCTGGGGTCATAGATGGAGGCCGCGAACTTGGCCGATCCCTTGGCGATGTTTTGCGAATAGAAGGACAAGGAGGGCATGGTCACGCCTGGCGCCATCGGCACCGGCAGGGCGGGAATGCCCAGCAGGGTGGTTTTCTCGTAGGTGGAAAGCATGCCGGCGCGGGGCAGAATCACCGCATCCGCCTTGTCGCGCTCGGCTACCAGCCGCACGCCATGGCGCAGCAGCGCGTCCTGGATCGCGGCCAGGCCGTAAGCCGCATCCTCGGCGGAAAAACCGCTGGCATCGATCCAGGCGGTGAGATTGGGCGGCACCTACGCGGCCAGCGCCTCGGCGGCGCGGTCGGCGGCGGTTGTGATCAGCAAATCTTCCTGGGCGCTGCGTGTGGGGCTGGTGGTGCGCTCGGCGCTGCAACCGGCAAGCGGCAATGACACGGCCGCCAGCGCGGCAAGTTTCCACACCATGCGCATTCCTTTGGAACAAGAATGTGCGGGCGCGAAACCTGTTCCCGCGCTGCGGCGTTGGGACCAGGCGGGTTTGCCGCCACGGGAGAGGACGGGAACGATTTTTTAAAAGCAAAGCAAATAGGCTTTGGCGCGGAACCGGAACTCCGGATTAACTAGAATTTCCGTATCTCCTGGCGCCGGTGCCGCAAATGGCTTTCAAGTCTGCTGCTTTGGGGACGGTTGGACGTGTTTTCCTACGAGATCAGAACATTCGAGCGCAGATGGCATTCGTCCCTGATCATGCTGGTGCAATGCCCCAACGACCTGGCCGCGATCATGGTGGCGCGGGACTTCACCCCCAGGGGACAGGCGGTCGAGGTCTGGCGCGATGACCGGCTCATCTATCACACGGGACTAAGACCGGTGCGCGTGGAAGATATTCCGCCCAAGCCCAAGCCGGCGCCGTTCAATCGCGTCCGTTTTTCCAATTTCCTGTCGCGGAACCGGTAGCGCCGACCAAGCGCGACAGCCGGCTGACAGCTTCACGCCGATCCGCGTCCCGGATTTTGGACAGAGCTAGTTGAGACGGGAATATTTGGAAGCAGGCGCGGCATATTCCCAGGAAAGATTCCTCGCACCCACCAAATTCGCCAAGTCGCGATATCCGCCCGCGATCCTGAGCCAGGCGTTCCGCAAGATCGTGTCCTTGCACCTGGCGGCCAATTTCTCGGCTTCTTCCGCCTTGGCCACATAGTCCTGCCGTTGTTCCGGTGCGCGCATGGCGTTTCCTCTCCGACAGTCGAACGCCGCAACATGGGTTTGGGTTCTAACTTGCGATAAGATTTTTTCGCAAAACCCCGCCCAGGGGGCATTTCGGCAAAGTTGCCTTTTTGCCGACAAATTCCTGACGCGGGCCGCCCCAAATCCAGCGTTTACAAGCCTGCATTTGTTGAACGGCATAGCGATGGACAAGGTGGCGGAATTTCTGGGCCATTCCATGGAATGCAGGAAATTGGCTTCAAAAGCGCCAACCCCGGAGGTGCGCAGCCACTATTTGAATTTGGCCGCCATGTGGGAGCGGCTTGCCGAGGAGCGGCGCACGCAACTGGAGAGCCGTTCCCGATAGGGCCGCGAGCCGGCCACAACGCGCCGCTTCTGGAATGGAAAGTGACGGGAGAAGCGGTCACCCCATTTGACTGCTTCGATTGGACCAAGGTCCAAGCGACGGTGCTTTCCCTGCCGCTCCGCGCCGCCCGTTTCTGTGGCTAAATACTGCCGCCAAGGACCCTAACACAGGAAGCGCGCATGAACGTCGGAAGCTGGATGGCGGCAGCGGTGCCGATGGCGATGCAGATCGGGCTGAAAATCGTCGGCGCGATTGTCCTGTATATTATCGGCCGCTGGCTTATTGGCATCGCCATCAGGCTGACGTCGCGGGTTCTTACGGCGCGCAAACTCGATCCCACGCTGCAGCATTACATCGCCAATATCCTGGCCGTCGTCCTCAATGTCGTTCTGGTGGTGGCGATCCTTGGCTATTTCGGCGTGGAAACCACCAGTTTCGCCGCACTGCTGGCAGGCGTGGGCCTGGCCGTTGGCGCAGCCTGGGCGGGCCTTTTATCCAATTTCGCAGCGGGCGCCTTCTTGATCATCTTTAGGCCTTACAAGGTCGGCGATTATGTGATCGTGGCGGGCGGCGTGGAAGGCACGATTTCCGAAATCGGCCTTTTCAACACCACGTTGCTTTCACCCGATAACGCCGCCATCGTGGTCGGCAATGCCAAAGTTTCGGGCGACACAATCCGCAACTACAGCGCAAACGCTTACCGCCGGGTGGAACGCACGGCGCAACTGGCCTTTGGGGTTGATCCGTTGGATGCGATGGCCCGCCTGAAGCCGGCATTGGCCGCCATTCCCAACGTCGTTGCGGACCCGCCGCCCGCGGTCGAAATTCTGGACTTCAACGCGCTGGGCACCGTGCTTGCGGTTCGGCCCTATTGCCACACCGATCATTATTGGCAGGTCTATTTTGACACCAACAAGCTGATCACGGCCACCTTCGGCACGGCCCACTACCCGCCACCCTATGCCGTCCAGGAATATCGCAATGGCGGACGGTTCCCCCGCGCGGACACTCTTGATCTCGCTTCCGCAGAGGAATCCAAGCTGGCCCCGCACTGAGTGCCCGCTATCGGCGCCAGGCAGCGGAAAATCACTCTTGTAAATGGTGTTTACATCATTACGCGGCGGTAATTCGGCGAGGCTGAGAAATCAAGCGGTTAACCAAATGGCGTGCTCTTTGCCACTCACCGTTGTGACTGAATCGGTTGCGGGGAGTGACGGGCCATGAGCGTTCGAATTTGGATGATTGCCGCGTCGCTTGGCGCGGCGGCCCTGTTTTCAGCAGGCTCTGCAACGGCGGCGCCTGTGCTGATCAGCGGATGCACGATCAATGTCGGGACCACCACCCAGACCTGCAATTTTTATGAGACGAACGCGAACGGCAGCCCCTCTGAAATCTCATCGCCGGTCAGCAATCTATTCCCGGGGACATTTTGGCACGCCGGCTATTCCGCAATTGATGACCTGGGCACCACCACATTGAGCGACGTCATCGTGTGGGATGCCGTTGCCCAAACCGGGACGCTCTATTCTTGCGATGACGGCCATCTTCCGAACCTTTGTACGGACGCCATCGCCGGTCTCACCCTGCTTGGCACTGGCTTTGAAGACGCCAATGGTGACCTGCTTCTGGCCACCAAGTCCCGGTTTGGTGCCATCACCGGCGGCGACTTGGCCGGCGTCGATACACTCAATGTGTTCAGCGGCGTGGACGTGCCGGAACCGTTCACGCTCTCCCTATTCGGCGCTGGTCTTGCCGGTGCAATCGCAATGCGCCGCCGCAGGAAGCCGGCCTGAGGAAGCTCGCACAACTGCGCGAAAGCGGCGGCCTTTGAGCCGCCGTTTTCATTTCGGGCTGCCCGTGGTCCTTGCGAGGCAAATATCCGCTATAGGCGCATAGCGGACATTCCAACTATAGGGCGCGCGCTTCGACCGCCAGGTGATGGAGCTCCGGCACGACCACCCGCTGATCTATCACATCGGATTGAGACCGGTGCGCGCTCCGGCCAGCCCATGCCGGCGCCGCTGAACCAGGTGCGGTTTCCAATTTCCTGTCGCGGAATCGGTAGGGCGAAGGGCGTTCTCCGCCAGTTAGGTATTGTGTCCCCGGGTTTTGGGCCATTTATTCATCGGCTTGGCAAGTTTCCGACAAGAACGATGCGTCCGGCAACCAATTTACCGCCCCACTTTCCGAGGAGCATTAGAAAAATTCGGTCTAACATGCTGGCTGGTGCATTTTCGCCTGAGATCAAGCGCAAAACCACAAAGTTGAAGTATTTCTCGCGCGAAATGCTGGCAAGGAAACTTTTGACGAGGCCCGTGTCCACCTCGGTCATCTTTCGTTCGTCCTCGGTGATGTAGGGCTTTTCGTTCCCATAGATGATCTTCTGTACGCGAGGGTAGAGCCAGCCTTCAATCCAGCGGGCGTGACGGATGCGGTCAGTGATGGAATGGGAATAGACTTCGCTTGCTACAAACAGCGCGCCACGCTTCGCAACGCGGGTGACCTCGCGCATGGTTTGCGAAATATCGACGTGATGAAGGATGTCGCGAGCGAAGACCAGATCGAATGTTTCGTCGGGATAAGTAAGACTTTCACTAGGCATCTCGCCAAAGTCAATGCCGCTAACATTGCTTAATTTTTCTCGCGTCCGGGCAACCGCCAGCATATCCGGGCTGATATCGAAGCCGGAAACTTTGGCCCCCGACTTGGCGAACAAAATTGCATCTTTTCCATCTCCGCACCCGACCACGAGAACGCGCTTTTCTATTAGGTCAAGCGAAGTCAAATATGTCCACATATCCCAATAGGCATTCCACCACCGGCGGTTCGGGGAATAGAGAACCTCGAATGAAACGGGGCCGCCGCTCTGAAGTGCTGCATAGCCTTTGTGATATTCGACTTCGCGCCTTTGGCGATCAGTCAAGTTGGTCCCGCCCGTGGCTAATGTGCTCCCAAACATTGATTGCCCTGTCGGAAACGGTGGGGATTTTTTGGTTCTGGAATTTGCCCTTACTGGCTAGAGGTCAGCTTGTTTCTGCCGTCCACTAGGATACACGCCCATGAGGCAATGCTGAAGCCGGGAGATTGCATTCTCAAATGAGAGGGCAATATGCACGAGCGGATATCGCGCATTGGCACGATGCCTATAGCGGAACAAGGTCTGGCACCGCGCAAGATGATGGTCCAGCCCGCAATTTGAATGTCCGCTACTGCGCAAAGCCGGCATTGGCCTTGATGCCGGTTCGATCTTGATCTCGGACGGCTTGCGTTGGTGCGACGTGCTTGGATCGGAACAGTGAACCTCAAAGAACAAAAGAGGCCGGCGGATTTTCGCCAACCTCTTTTGAGCGATTTTAAAAGGATCAACGGGCTCACGATATGATAGCCGGGTTGCCGCGAGCTTAATTTGATGCGTTGCATCTGGAGACTTTGTCGGGCGTGGTCCTACACGATGAGCAGCTTCTATGCCTACACCCTTTCAGGCGCTCTGACGCAGATGCCTGAGCGAATGGCTCGGCTTCAACATATCCGCGCCGGGTCATTTTTTGCCACCCACCGTACCAATGGCTGCGCAGCTCGCGGCATACCAAAAGGCCGATCGCCCTCGTAAGGCGCATGTAAGCCGGCCCACAGTCGGTCCTATAGCTGCCTCATCATCTTTACGGGCCGGGAATCAGCATAGTCACAAGCTCGGCAGGATCGCAGGTATTTGCCTGATAGCACAGACCACCGCGTTCGTTGATAAACCATTGAACCGCCGCACTCGGGACAAAGCCGGCGTGAAGGGTAATTGTTGTGCGGCCTCTCGCGCGGCAATAGGCTATCCAACAGTCGAGCGAAACAAGGCTTTAGCCGGTTCAACGCCACTACAGTCGATAACACTGTCACTGTTGCGGTCGGAACAATGAAGCGCTGGGAAAAAGCATGTCTGCCGTTCATTTTCGCGGCCTCCATCTATTGTCTTCCATCAACCTTGCGCGACGCCGTCTGACAGAGAAATCGCGGAGCCCCGGCGATCGTCTTGGGACCACTTCCAGCATCTTGCCGGCTGCAGCAGCGCACCCGCCGCGTCTTGAACCCACCGTTGCAATCTAAACATAGACATTGGCGAGTTCGTCCACTGACGCGTGGACGAAACATTGCGAGTCATGCGCGGTTCTATCCGGTACACCAGTGTCTCTTGCCGCCACACTTCAACTCCCTCACCCTTACGGAGAAATCTCCACGCCAATAGGATGGCCCCGATGTCATTCGGACACTCCGCCATCATTATGAGCGAGGCACGATGCCGAGTTATGCGGGTTCGGATTTCGTATGAGAGGCTAGAATGACCCATCTCCGTCCTTTGGATTTCCAGCGGCATTTGCGCCGATCAAATGACGCAACTTTCCATCGGCAATGATCCCAGTGCGTTATGTGTCAGAAGGGTTATGGCCCTTCCGGCAATTTTTATATGATGTTGTGCCCGCAACTGGTGGATGATCCTGTTCACATGTGCGGTACTTAGACCAAGAATACGAGCGATCGTCGCCTGGGACAGGGGAAGATCGAAGGTCCAATCGGAAGCCAATTCCACGGCCTCGAGCCGTTCGTAAGTCTCCAGGAAAAAATCCTCGATGCGGTCCCAAGCGCTGAAATGACATGTCCGAACGCACTGACGGATCAAATGGCGAAATTCACGCGCCTCGTCCGTGCGATAGTCTTCCGGAGCTACGCTGACCGGCGTAAGGGCGACCGCGCAGCATAGGTGACTGTCCAAAACCGCGCCCAACCGGTCACCGGGCAAAAGCACCCCGATCAAATCGTCGGCGGAAGTATGCGGCCTTCCCAGGCCCACCCAGCCGCTCAGCAATACATCCTCACATCTGAGGAGTTGCGTCTCCAAAAGCGCGCCCGCGGGGAAATGGCTTATCGCTTCCCGTCCGGATTGCGGCACGGATTCGCGCGTTTCCAGGGGCGGCATCTGCTCGCAAGCATTGCCGCTGTAGCTCTCGGTCATTTTTTTGACTTGTTTACTGCGCTCACAAGAACGGCAGGAACTTCGATATGGTTCCTTCGTCGGCAATAATTATCCGCTTAACAAAAGAGACCGGCGCTTCTGCGTTTCGTGCGCCTTTGGCACCCCAACAGCGATGTGGGTTCTTCCGCCACGCGGAACCGCTCGATCGTACAAAAAAGAAAATGACATTTATCAACCTGGCTACGCAGGAGAGAGCCAGCGTCGTCAATGCCCTTTACAGGATTCGAGCGTGTGCAGATCAAATCGCGCTGATCGCGCCAAATATGCCTGCCACGGAAGTTGGCCCGGATATTGCCTTGAAGAGCATCAAGGGGTGAATACCGACGCCGACGGCGTCTGCAGGAGACGCGCAATGCGCACCGTGACCAAAACCTTTGTTATATCCACTGTTGCTTCGCTTGTTGGCTTTGTTCTGGCGGGCTCAGCCCTTGCCGCTCCAATCACCGGCTTTGACACTGTTGCCGCGTCAGTCGCTTCCAGCAACAATGCCGGGAATCTTGGGGCCGCCACCCAATTCACGCTTGGAAGCGCACATCAGACCTTCACCGGGTTGGGCACCGGCGCCTTCCTCTCTATTTCCCCCGGTACGATGGTTACGCTTCCGGGTACCCTGTTGAATGAGGCCATTTTGGCGAGTTTTGGCTTCACGGACCCAGGCGTGGGGACGTTTACTCCCGCGAAGATCGTTGAAGACAACAAGAGCGCCACAACTCAGGATATATTCCTGACCGGCACTTTCACCCCGGGCACGTTGTTTGGCGGCGGAGCCCCGCAGGGCGCCAGCGAAAACCTGGCCCTCACCCAGAACAACGGCATCATAACCTTGACCGGCGTGTTCGCATCCCCCGCTCTTCCCAATCCGATTCCGGAGCCTCTGCCGATCGCGTTGATCGGCTTGGGCTTGGTGGGAATATTGACCCTCCGGTCCCGGCGAGCAGCGGAACGATCGTAACGACTTGGGTTCTGCGCCGGAGGACTGCTCGACCGGGCAGCCCTCCGGGCGCGCCGGCCTCTTCCCGCACGGGTTGCAGGCGGGCGGGTTTTAATTGGCCAGCAGTCTTGTCCGGTCGAAGATCCCCATCATGAGTAAGCGTGTCATGCCCCAAAAAAACTCGGTACGCGGCGCCTTGATGATTCTGGCATGTGGGTTCGCTGTTGCGGGCGCTGATGCACAAACCTCCAAGCCCGAGCCGGCGGCCAAGGTCGAGCAGATCGACGTGACGGATTATGGCATCTATACCGCCGACAAAACCGCCCGCCTGGTCGACGCCTCGGGACTGGCCCATCATACCGTCAACAATATTCAGTACATCGCAGAAACCAGCACGATCCCGGCTCAAACCGGAATTAAGTTCGGCTTTCGTTACACCATAGCGGGGACGCCGTACGACGCTAAGGTCACCATCAAGCAGGTTACGATCTATCCACCCGCCGGCGTCACGAGCCCAAAGACGGGCCTTCTCTATACAAATTCATTTTCGACAACCTATCGGATTGGCATGCCACCGATATTTGCCGGTTATGACATCGATTCACCCTGGGAGGTTGTGCCGGGTGTCTGGACCATTCAATTGTGGATTGGGGACAGGAAATTGGCGGAGCAGAGCTTCACAGTGGTTTCAAAAGGAGACGCCACTCCACCACCTCTAACCCAATAATATCGATGCGGTGTGGCCCCTGGGATCGCCCCAGGCGCAACGGCTGCGGCGCAGCTTCTTAACTCTTTGAATTATCAGTAAAACTTGGAGCGGGCGAGGCGAATCGAACGCCCGACCCTAACCTTGGCAAGGTTAGTACCGGAATTTTCTTGCTCATTCCTCGGATTTCCGGCAGGCTCCTCAAGCCACATTTTTGGCCGTTTTTCTGGCTTTTCTGGTTGCTGGGACATTCCGCTAAATTCCTGGAGATCCCATCCCGCTGCTTACCCAGTGCTTACCCAGGGGGGAGGTTGTATTGCCAAAGCTCACGAAAAGGACCGTGGACGACTTAGAGGCGGCTGGGGGCAAGGACCTGGTGGCTTTTGACGACGACGTGCCGGGCTTCGGAATCCGCGTAAAGCCCTCCGGCGCGAAGTCCTGGTTGATCCAGTACCGGAATAGGGAGGGCCGCTCTCGCCGCCTGACAATCGGCAAGGTGGGCAGGCTTACCCCAGACGAGGCCCGTAGGGAGGCCAAACAGCGGTTGGCCGGGGTCGACCGAGGGGAGGACCCTGCCGAGACCCGAGCTGCAGCGCGTAACGCACAGACCGTCGCGGAAGCGTGCGATGAATACCTGGAGGCAGGCAAAGGGAGAATTAAGGGAAGCACACTGGCAGTAGATAGGAGCCGCATCGACCGGCACGTCAAACCACTGCTCGGCTCCCGTGCAGTGTCCAGCCTAACAGCCGCAGACATGGAGAAATTTCTTAAGGACGTCATGGCGGGCAAACATATCAAACCCAGCGTCATCCTAGCGGAAAGCAAAGGCAAGCGTCCACGCGGCGGCGTGGCAACTGGCGGGCCTGCAGTGGCAGCGAGGACCCTAGGTATGTTGGGCACGATCCTGGAGCGCGCTGTGCGCGATGGCGTGATATCCAAGAACCCAGCTCGAGGTATTAAGAGGCCCAAGGACCAAGCAGCCAAGCCAGCCTTTTCCTTTGAGAAGGTCAAGGCGTTAGGTGCCGCAATACGGGAAGATGCGCTGGAGAACGCTGAAACCGAAAGCAAGGAAAGTAAGGTTGGCCGAGATGCCATCCGTGCGCTGCTCCTGACCGGTTTCCGTCGGATGGAAGCGCTGACGCTTCAGAACGAGATGATCGACTTTCTCGCCCACTGTGCCCGCTTGGACGATACCAAAAGCGGTAGGCAAATGCGCGCCCTAGGTCGTGCTGCTCTGGAGCACCTAACAAGCATTAAAATCAAGAATGCCAAATCGAATGATTTTGTGTTCCCGGGCTCTTCGAAAGCAGGACATCTCGTTGGGTTGCCAAAAATGTGGCAACGCATCGCCCATCGAGCGAAACTGAAGAATGTTACGCTGCATGGCTTACGACACTGGTTCGCCAGCGCAGCAACGGAGTTGGGCTATTCGGATCTAATCATTGGCGCACTTCTCGGCCATGCCAAGAAGGGCATCACGGGCCGGTATGCCACCGCTCCCGACCCTGCGCTCGTTGCAGCTGCAGATAAGATCAGCACTGCGCTCGCATTGGCGCTTGATGGCAATGCTGGAGACAAAGTCGTAAAGCTACACAGCGCGGGCTGAGTAAGAGTTTGGCTTCGCGTTGGTCACCATTCACGTCTTGACCTGCAACTGGGATCCCTCGAACATGATCCGTGATCTGTCGCGCCTTACTCCGCCGGAGTTGCTGGTTCTGCACGCGGGCATAACCGATGAGCTTCGTCGACGGCGCATCACCCGAAGCTCAAACAATCCAGTCGGCGACCTTGCAGAGCATCTATGCTGCCGGGCGTTCGATTGGACCTTGGCACCCAACTCCATGCGGGATGCGGATGCAACCGATGCCAGTAAAACACGCTACCAAATCAAGAGCCGCCGGTTGACAACTCACAACGCGTCCCGCCAGCTGGGTGCCATTCGAGATCTTCAAGCCAAAGGATTTGATTTTTTAGCCGGAGTGCTGTTCGACAATGATTTTCGCATCCAACGAGGTGCATTGATTCCCCACTCGGTTGTTGCGGAGCTCGCCCGCCGCGTCGACCGCACAAATAGCTGGCGATTTATTCTGCGCGATGCCGTCTGGTCCAAGCAAGGCGTGCGCGATATCACCAGACAGTTGCAAGATGCCGAAAGGCAATGGGCCGACAACGTCTCGTCAATGGATCCGAATTCGCTCGAAAAGACCTAGCGCATTGGCGATGATACTTGCAAACGCCGGAGAAACGATACCAGCAAGAGCCAAACATTATGTATGTGAACGTTGAGATTCCCGAATTGGAAAAATACCAAAATGGATTCCCCAGGTATTGGCTCGGGCTGGTGTTCCAAAACAATGCGCCGAAGCATTATTTGCCTCGTGCCCTCACAACGTCTTACATCCGCTTGGTTGAGGGTGCGTTACGCTCTTATTCCTCCGGTCGAGAACACGTCATGTATTTTTGGAAGGGCCGTGACCCGGCGGAATTACCACTTAGCCGCCTGCACGCAGCAACAGTGGATTATGAGACCTGCTTGACATGCCTTCACAGGGCCATCCTTGTAATGAAGAGGCTCCGGAGCCGTATTGATACACCCGAATCATACAAGAGACAGGTGCTGAAGAAGCCGAGTTTCGTATCTGAACTTATTTCGAGCAGAATTCGAAACGTTCGCGATGCCACGCAACACGTCGAGGCACTCCTGGCTGATGGCACTATCCCTGAGAATACCCACTTCTTACTAATGGCGGACGGAATTGAGGTGAATCATCCGACTGAGCCAGGCCAGACCATAAAGACCATCGACCGGCTAGTGGTTGGCAGCCATACGATCACCTTCGCCGAACTCCACAACTGGCTCATGGAATTCGGCGATTACGCAGAGGCGATTAGCACATACGATTTCAATCCGGCCTGACACAAAGTCAGCCACATTGTCGTGGCAAGCCTGCCCCCACTAAGCTATAGATTCATCGTGAGCGGACGCGGCGATCTTCGAAGCGGTGTACAGTTTCGCCGCGCAGCGCCGCCATCGGCTTGAGGGCGTCCGCCCGTACTTTGTCCAAATTTGAGTGGCGCGTGGCCAAAAAGAAAAAGAAAGCGATAGCTGGCGGTAAAGCGGAAGCCGCTGGCGGTGATTACGAGAACCGCGTGGCGACCTGGTTCGCGGTCAGGATTTTGCTGGGCTCAGCTGCGGCCCCACTTTTTGATCTCCCAGCCACAATCCGATCCATCTCGCTTGATTGCCAGACGGACGCTCCCGTCGATGACGCGAATATTGGTACATCTGATGATGGGCTCATATTCGTTCAAGCCAAACGAACTGCGCATCTGAGCAGTAAGAAAGGCTCTCCACTAGTAAAGTCATTTAACCAGTTTGTACGCCAGCACAAAGAGTGTCAGGAGCGAACGGGTTCGCCCGCGTGGTCAAGACCTTTAGATCCGACAAAGGATCGTTTGGTTCTGGCCACGCGTAAGCTCGGGTCGAGCAAGATCGTTGCAATATTGCCTCGACTACTTCGCGGGCTTCGAGACAAGACGACTGCAAAGAAGCTGGTCGATGTTGCGACTTCGCAGGCGGAACGAGAAGTCGCCAAAACAATCGACAAAGTTTTACGAATACAGTGGAAAACTGTTTATGGGCGCAATCCATCCGCAGACGAGCATGCCAGCTTGCTCCGTTTCATCTGGGTGCAGCCGCTCGACGTGGAGGACGCGGACACCGATGCAATAGCCGCGCAAGATCAGCTCCGCGCGACTGTGCTGGCAAAGCCTGCCCAATCTAAGGCGGCGTTCGCGGAGATCCTTAAGCTTGCTGGGCGGCTTCGCGCAGACCGATCGGGAGTGACCAGCGTTTCGTTAAAAAGCACGCTCATTGCCGCAGGTATTGACCTGAAGGCTTCGCCAGACTACCGAGCCGACATCGCGGCCCTCAAAAAATGGACCAAAGACCGGTTGGCTCGGTCTGGGCGCTATACGCATCTAATAGAAAGCTCTCCAGCCACCGCAGTTGTCCGAGACGTCAAAAGTGATTTGCGGACAGCGGCCAATTCCAGTTCCTTTGTTCTCGTAGGAGAACCTGGCGCAGGGAAAAGCGGCCTCCTCTACGAGCTGGCAGCTGAGCGCCTCGCAAAGGGGGAAGATGTCGTTTTCCTCCCCGTTGAGCTTCTGAATGTGACACGCCTCGGAGAGCTTCAGACCGAGCTCGGTCTTACTCATCCTCTGTCTGAGGTGATTGAGAATTGGTTTGGCACAGGAAATGGCCTCGTCATTTTTGACGCACTCGATGCAGCTCGAAAGCTAGAGACGCAGCCTATCATCCGAGAGATTGTCGAAGCTATTTTAACGAGCCCCAACAAGCGCTGGACGACGGTCGCCTCCATCCGCAAGTATGACCTTCGGCAGGGCTCTGAATGGACCAGACTTTTCAGTGGTAAGCCGCCAATCGCCAAACATTTCGAGAAGGAGTTCGGCGGTATTCGACATGTGGCAATTAGCCGACTAACGGATGGAGAAATTCATCAGACGTCATCCTCGATTCCGGAGCTAGCCGAACTCCTTCGGACAGCTGATACTCCATTGAAGGAATTGCTGAGGAACATTTTCAATCTTCATCTTTTGGCCGAATTGCTAGCCAGTGGCGCTGTCCGGTCGGATCTGGCGGGTATTCAAAGTCAGCCTGAACTTCTTGCCACCTACTGGGATCGTCGAATTCGCAAGGCCGACGGCCAGCACGATGCTCGCGAACAGGCGCTACTTGCCGTCATCAACGAGATGATCAAGTCAAAGAGTTTGCGAGTGAATAGGCAAACGCTCGTCGCGCAAGGCCATTCCGCGGCTTTGGTAGAGTTGGAGAAAGACGACATCTTGAGGACAGAAGATTTGCCGTCGGGAAAATCCAACGGTGATGTCCTTCTTTTTACGCATCACATTCTCTTTGACTACGCAGTCGCGCGATTGCTGTTTAGACGCGGGCGCGACGCTAACGCAGTTATTTCTGTTCTCGCCAGCGAACGAGCGCTTACCGTGATGTTGGCCCCGAGTCTCACAATCGCCTTGTCGGAGGTATGGGCAGACGGCGGCACTAGAAATGACTTTTGGACCCTTGCGTTTCGCTTGGCCACCGAACCCAATCTTCCCGCCGTCGCATCGCTGACCGCACCAAGTGTAGCAGCAGACTTTGCAACGGACGTCAGCGAATTCGACCCCCTTATTGCGGCACTCAAAAGCCCCACGCCAGAACGTGCTCAAAACTTTTTGCAAGGTCTTTTGGGAGCACTTTTCGTTCGCCGTTCCCGAGGCTACACCCTTTTCGGATCTCTTGCTGGTCCGTGGATGTCGCTCGCAGCGAGGCTTTCTGAAATCGGAAACGATTTTACATTTTTTGCACTGCGAATGCTGTTGGCAACCGAGACCGATAACATCTCCAAAATGACGCCCGGGCAAAAAAGCGCTGCAGGGCTGGTTTCACGCAGAATGCTGGAATTTGCCTGGGAACGATCCAAGCGGTCGACGATGCTCATAATAACGGCATTAAGCGCGGTGGCCGAAACCCACGATACTGACCCTGCTGAATCAGCGAAGCTTATAAGGCGCTCCCTTGAGAAGGAACATTTAGCCAAGTTTGGCCACGAAGAGCTGCATTGGCTGGCGCGACACATGCGCGCGATTTACACGAGTGATTCAGCGCTCGCTATCGATATCTACGAAGCGGCCTATGCATATTCTGAAACGTCGACTGAGAAGACCAATCTTGGAAGCAGCGCGATCTTGGCCATGTCTTCTAACAGGAGGCAGGACTATGAAATGGCCTGGCACGGACTCTCGGAAACCCTGCCGGATTTTCTGAGGACCGACTATATCGCAGCCACAAAAGCAATTAGCCGCGCCGTTCACGAATATGCCCGGCGAGAGAGGATGAGTGAGTGGCCCCGTCGCGCTTTAGCGCGGAAATTCGACCACCAAGGAATGCAGTTCAATTTTATCGAAGACAATAGCTACTCCTGGTATCGGGGCGGCCTCGAGCCGTTGGATGACGCGCCGTCTCTTCTCAAAGTCTTCGATACGTACCTGGATTCGTTGGGCGCAGAGCCAGATGGCAAGGCCCGCTTTAAGGCCTTGATCAACACCATTGGGTTGGAAAGAGGGTCCGCTGTTCTTTGGGCGTCCTTATTCATTACTGCTGCCAAATATCCATCTAAATTCGCAAAACTAATCGCGCCGGTTGCAACGGTAAGCGCGATTTTGTCAAGCTTCGATACTCGTTATCAGGTTGGCCAATTTTTATCAGCCAGCTATAGCCACCTCTCGAAGGCCGACCGCGCGGCAATCGAAGTTGCCATCCTCGGCCTTAAGGGCAAGTTGGGAAAGAACGCAAAGCCGATTTTGGCTGGTTGCATCCCGAGAACTTTCGTCGAGACGCAACCGATGAAAGCCTATCTAAAGGCGCTCGATAAAAAGGTTGATAAGCCGACCAACCTGCCGCCCGTTTCGTTCAACACATCGATAACGCCATTTGATTCAGATGCCTATCTGTCTTCAATAGGTGTTGCCCTTAAAGAGCCAGCAAACGCGGTACTTCGCGCTGCTGCACAGGCCGTTGATGATCTTCCGAAAACAGCAGTCGGTACGGAATTGACCGCTGAAGAGGCCCGCAGGCGATTGCCAGTATTGGATGCACTTCACGCGGCCTTGCTAAAAGCTAAGAAGAATGGCGCGGATCCCAAAGCAATTCAGCATAGCGAAGGCGTGCTGGGTGCGGGCGCAGCCGTCATAGCGAGAGCAAAAATTGACATTATCCAAAACAAAGATATTCGCAATTCGGCGATGAAATACCTTACTTACGCGGCGAAGTCCAAGAATCCAGTCTATAGCGCAAAGGTTGAGGAGCAATTCAAGAAATCGGTGTCATGGGGCTCACCGTCAGCCCGTGCCGAAGCAGCTTCGGGGCTAATTGGTCTCGCGCGCATAGATAAGAAGCCGGACCGAATTCGGTCTCCTCTCATTCACCGGCTTTCTCGTGATCGCGTGGGCCATGTGCGCTATCAGATAGTCCGCGCACTTCAATGGCTTTATGCGTCTGAACCTTCCTGGGTCTGGAAGGAGATCGAGTACATTGCGAAGCATGACCCTGCTAATACCATGGTTCGCTGCGCCTGTGACCCATTAGGTCGCGTCGCCTTTAAGGATGTGGGGAGGGCACTTAAGATCGCGAAAGGCATCTTGAAAAGATTTGATAAACGCGATTCCGATGATATCGATAAAACCAGCAATGTCGCTGCGAGTTTTATTACTGATCTGTCAATCTTCTTCGGGAATGCAGAGGCGATTGCATTCGCCGATGATTTAGTTGCGAAGATAGGAAAGTGGCCGAAGCTGATTTCGCAACTCGTTGCGCGTTACTCTGATCAATTGTTGGTTGGTCCTGTCGCAAACCCTGAGGACAAGACGCACAAAGCGCGCAGAGCGGTTATTAAGTTCTACAAGGAAGTTTTGGAGAGTGCCAATGTTGAGATGATCCGAGTATGCGCCGGACGGGCGCTCAATACATTCTCTGCATGGAGCGCCGAAGATCAGGCGTCCTATCAGGGGATGATCAAAGTGCTCGACGAGTTGGCCTTGAGGCTCTATTTCGCTTTCGGAGCGGGAGGGGGTCAAAGCAAGCCTCCACTGACCGATGAGCAGAAAAGACTTTTCGGCGAAACTTTGCCAATTCTTGAAAAGCTCACCACTGCGGGTTTCGCACATATTTCTCATCACCTGATTCAGCTTTTTCAAACATATGTTCCAGTTGACCCTTCGACGGCATTCAGGCTGATTGCCCAGACAGTTCGGTCGTCCGAGCAATTCGGATATTCCTTTGAATCCATGGCGGCTGACCTGGTTGTCGAGATCGTTGAAACGTACTTGGCCGACCATCGCGACGTATTCGCTGACAGCAACCGGCTAAATGACCTCATGGACTGTTTAGATATTTTTGTGCGGGCCGGTTGGCCAAAAGCCCAATCCCTCACCTTCAGGCTTGGCGAGATCTGGCGCTAAAATGGCGGCGCAACTTGCTCGCTCATCTTGTGTCTTCTGTGCCTCGACCGACATGTCTGGAGAACATTTATACCCAGACTGGATCCGCAGGATCTTTCCAACCTCAGGTCGGCACCGGCACAGCACCGTCGATAGAACTTACGCAAATCAAGAAGACATCTGGGCCATCAAGCCCAAGGTAATGTCACACAAACGCGCTTTGCATCAAGTACGCCTTTATGTTGTCTGCAAATCCTGCAACAACGGCTGGATGTCGCGTCTCGAGCAGGACGCGAAACCTATTCTCAACAGCCTTATCGAAGGACGCAGCTTTACGCCATCCAGCGCTCAGAGGGCGATCTTAATCAGGTGGGCCCAAAAGACGGCGATCGTCGCCGAAGCAGGACACTGTGCGCCGCTGCGCGCGCTCTCCGTCTCTGAACCAGAGCGGCAGCTAGCTAGAGAGGGGCGACCAACTGACAGTTGGAAGATTTGGATTGGGACAGCAAAGCGCCAGACGATGGGCACGGTCGTTCATTCTCGAACGGTCGCCAGCGATACCGGAGCGCCAAATCGGGCTGACAGTCTATTCGTCATTGGAGAACTAATTGTCCGGGCACGGTTTAGTGCGATCCCATTTGGCGGCGTGCCCTTCAGCGCTAGCCCGTTCAGGCCGAACGACGACCTACTCGCGAACCGCCTTCTTGTGCGTTTCCATCCGCCCACAGTTCGCCAGGTTTGGCCACCGTCCGTCAGAGTCGCACCTGAGCACCTCATGATGCTCATTGCAGAGGTTATGCGGGGATAGCAACAGGGCAATTCGCACTGGAAAGAGGTGCTAGTCGCGGCGCAACAATCGGAATTTGTAGCCCATAGCGCCTTTCTTCTTTCCGGTGATCACATGGCTGATAGAGGCGCGGCTCATCCCAAGGGCTTGGGCAGCGCTCTTAGCGCTGTCGAACTGCCGTTTGATGCCCGAAGCTATGTGGGTTGCCATTACTGGCTGGGATCTTGCTTTGGCAACAAGTGCTCCCTTGAATATTTTCGGAGGAGAGGCAGTCTTCTTGTAAGAGAACCACCAGTCTCCTGCCGTTGTTCTTTGTCCGGATGCAACAGACGCCGCCGCACCTTTGTGAAGACCCAACGAAGTGTCCGCCACGGTGCAGTTGCGAAATTCGCGGCGCTCCTCAGTCTTTAAATGCCAAACGTAGACCGTTTTGTCGCGCGCGAGTCGGCCAGCTTTCTGCCCATACATGCCAGGGAGTTGTCTATCGTCGCCCTCGAACTTGAACCACCATCTCTTTGCTGAACGCCCTCCGCCGTTGGCAATCGTTGAAACTTGGGATTGCTCAACTCCTAGCGCCTTGGCCGCTGCCGCTGTTGTCGGAAACAATCGTTCTTCGCCCGTTGAGTAATTTATGGCGACAATTCTCTTTCCTTGCTTTCGTCGCACTGCGTCAGTACGGAGCGCTTCACCCCACGAAGTTGGTGGCTCGGCAGTTCTGTCATCTTCAAAACGAAACCACCATTCTCCCACCGAGATGCGTTCCTTGCGGGCAACAGCCATCGGCATGTCGGCGTGTTTCATATTGAGTTGACGCGCAGCGTCTGCCCCTGACTTGAAGCGGCGTTCTTCGCGCGTCTGTAGTTGAACTCCGACAAGAGGCTTGTCATTTTCAGCAACAACGTCGCCGCCGGGCGATAGGTTGTACGTAAACTCTGACCTATGACCGCCCGCCGCGACGATTGCTTTTATTTCTGCGTCGTGGAGCGCCGCCCGGGTTTTTGCAAAGGCAACAACAAACGAGTCAAATGAATGCCAGCCATGCTTACCTATCGCGTATCCGAAAAGGCGGTTTTTTTGATAGCCCGCCCCGACCGCCCACCGGTCGCCCGCTGCCATGACTGTAACTCCAACATAGCACTTGCGACTTTTGCGATGGACATGGAGGTACAGGATATTTCTGGCCTGCCGCTTTTGGGCTTCGGGCAGTTCTAACACCGAAAATGTTGCACCATTGGCGACGGTCACCATCCGCTTCGGATGTTTCCGGTTGCGACGCG
>DASSGF010000035.1:0-1141 GCA_035693565.1 Rhizomicrobium sp.
AGGGCTCACTGTCGGGACCGCGCCATCGATTGACTTCTGCGGTGTAGGCCATTTCCCTCTCCATGACGGCATCACGCCGTTGTGAATGTAAATAACATTTACATACCTAAACCATCCCGGATTTTTGTCAAGCTGGGCGCCAGCGGGTCCCGGGAATTTATTTTGGGGCGCCCCAGGGACCGGCCGGCAGCGGGGGCGGTTTTGGCTCCGCCTGCTCCTTTTGGCCGGACGGCCGGCGGTCGGTCGAAAAGCCGAGACCGCGCAGATAAATCAGCACCTCCGCTTCCAGAAGATCCTCCGCCGACATCGGCAGCCTGCGGCGTGCGGCGTCGCCACGTGCGAACAGCGAGGCCACGCCATGCGACATCGACCAGATGTGCAGCGCCATCATCATCGCAGGCGGGCGCGGCGTGCCTGGCGGCGCCAGTGCGGCAAGACGTTCCGCGGCGGCTCTGATGATGCCGAAGGCGCGCTCGCTTGCGGCCTGCAATGTCGGGTTAACGTCGACGGGGAGCCCCGATTCGAACATCGCCGAATAGAACGCCGGCTCCTCGCGGGCGAAGGCGAGATAGGCCTTGCCGACCCGCTCGAACGCCGTGACGGTGTCCGGGCGGCCATCGTCCCAGGATTTTGTGAGTACCGCCTCGAATTCTTCGAAGCCGCGTTGCGCGATGCTGGAAAGCAATTCGTCGCGATCGCGAAAATGCCGGTAGGGCGCCGCCGGGCTGACGCCAGCCATGCGCGCGGCATCGGCAAAGGTGAAGCCGGCCGCGCCTTTTTCCGCGATCAGCCCGAGCGCCGCCTGCAGCAACGCCTCCTTCAGATTGCCGTGATGATAGCCGCGCTCGGCGCGGCGCTGTTCCTTGCGCCAGCTCATGTGAAAGGCTTTTACATGAGCCGGGCGCAAAGGTCACTAGGCTGTCCAGGCTTGCCAGATGTTAACGCCTGGATCCAGCCTGCAATTCACTAAATCCCGCCGCGGCCTGCTGCACTTCGGGTGAAAAATCCGACATTTCCTGCACCCGGCGGATTTCGATGATCTCATTGCTCGAGGCCGGGCACTTCATAGCCCAGGCAATCGCCTCGTCCCGCGACTTGACGTCGATCATCCAGTAGCCGCCGAGCACCTCCTTGGCCTCGG
>DASSGF010000036.1:0-321790 GCA_035693565.1 Rhizomicrobium sp.
TGTCTTCACGAATCCCTTCGCGTCGAGCTCCACACCCGACCCGGCGAGCCACGAGGTGTTCGGGTCGGCGCCGATGAACAGGAACAGGTGGTGAATCGGCCGCCGCGTCACCTCGCCCGACGGCACGTGACGCCACTGGACCGACTCGAGCACGCCGCCACGACCCTCGAGCGCGAGCACCTCGGTCTGGCCGCGCACCGGTATCATCGACTTATCCTTCCACCAGTCATGCGCGGCATAGCCGGGGCAGTTGATGATCACTTTTTCCGGCAAATGCGCCAGTTCGGAAGGCGCGTGGAAGTCGCGGATCACGATCTTGCCGCCGCGCTCATAAAATTCGCTGTTCAGCAGATGGCCATACTCGCTGAAATTCCAGAACATCTTGGTGGCGCGCGTGGCGTAAGGCACCGGGAAGGGATTGACATCCGGCGTCAGCAGTTGCGGCTTGGAGTCGAGGTCCGCGGCGCGGTTGCCCATGTCATAGAAGACCGGGCGCGGCTGGCCATTGGCCATGGGCAGCGGCGGAGGCGGCGGCGCATCGAAGGGCGTGTCGGAAAGCGTATAGTGATCGACCCAGGCGATAGGATTGCCCGCCATGCCCATATAGGGACGGAAATATTTCCATGAGGTGCGGACCATTTTCTCCCAGGTCTCGCCAAGATTGGCGGGGGCATCGCCAGCCAGGGCCACCGTGCCCGGCCCCCACACGCCATTGGCGCGATACGAGCGCGTGCGGGGCAGCAGCTCGCGGGTATAGATGGTGACGTCGGCGCCGGCGCGCTGGGCCACCAGAGCCGAGGTGAGGCCGATGATGCCGCTGCCGATCACCGCGATTTTTTTAGGGCTGAAGGACATCGCCTTCTGCACCTGCATGTCGGCCGAGCCCCAGGACAGACACCAGCCGCTGCCAAAATGGCCGTAATTGTGGATCACTATGGCGTCGCCGAGCTGCTCGACGCTCAGATTGAAGCCCTTGCTGCGGAAGGGGCGCAGGCAACATTTGATGTCATAGATGCGGTCGGGATGAGCCCGGATCGGAACCAGCTTTGGCGGCCGGTCCATCAGCGGCGTGCCGGCGGTCTGGGCCGCCGCCCGGGTCGCGCCCAAGCCCGCCAACCCGGCCACATTCAGTCCGGCCATTTTCAACAGATGCCGACGATCCATCCCGCACCCCGCTGTATAAGACAGTGCACCCTTGGCTCCATTCCGTCCAGTTTGCCGGCCGGGCGCACCCAATATTTTCCCGGCCTTCTGGACTTGGGCCCATAGGAGGATCAGGATTCGGTTTGCGCGAACCATTTCCAGCCAGGCGCGCAGGGCAAGCGCCTGGCCGCAGCTGCGAACAGCGGAAAGGAGTTTGGCATGACGAGGACAGCGTTTCGTTATTTTGCGCTTGCGGCATTGATGCTTACCGCCATGGGAGGAAACAACCATCCGGCATGGGCGCAAGCCGGCGCGAAATGGAAGCCGGGAGCGGAATCCATCATCGTGTCCGCCAAGCCTTCCGGAAATTGGCGGATCGCCTTGTCAGGCTCACACCTTGGCTCCGCCATTCTGGTGTCGGCTTCGATACCGGTGCCCTATTCCGATCTCAATCTCACCAAGGAGCCGGACGCCGCCGAACTGGGCCGGCGTATCCATGTCGCCGCCCGGCTGGTTTGCCAGGAACTCGACATCAAATATCCGCCCAACCTGTTTCCCATCGTCGAGGGCTATTCCGGCTATGAGTGCGAACGGGCAGCGGCCGGTGACGGCATGTCCCGCGCGGATATGATCATCGCCGACGCCAGGCGTTGAACCGGAAAGGCGCGAGATCGTGAAATTCGTTTTTGTTGCGATCCTGGGGGCGTTGGCGCTGGCGGGATGCCAGGAAAAATTGACCCTGGAGCAGGCCCAGGCCGAGTGCGCCAAAAAAGGCGGCTTTCTGGTGGTGATCTCCACCCAGAAGATAACCGCCGCGGGGCCCGGCGAGGAGGTTGAGAGCCCCGGAAACTGCGTCTCATCCAGCAAATTCGATGTTGCAGCCAGCCCGCCCGCTCCGGCGCACTGAAGGGACGGGTTTTCAGACGGCGCCTGACCGCGTCTTTGGCTACGCCGGTCCCTTGACGCGCGTCTTCTTGCCTTGCGCCACCATGGCGGGCCAGTTGGTGAGCGCGATCACCGCCACTTCCTTCAATTCCTTTTCCGAGGCGCCGGCAACGGCCTGGACGCAAAGGCCATTGGCCATCACCATCAGATAACGCGCCAGCGCGGCGGCATCGCTGGTCCTGGGAAGATCGCCGCTTTTCTTCGCCTGCTCAAAGCGGCGACGCAGCATGGCTTCTTTCTCGGCGCGATGGCGCGCCAGCATGTCGGGAATATCCCTGTCGCCGCCGGAGAGCCCGCCTTGCACCATCAGGCAGCCGGGCGGGTTGCGCCCGCTGGTGTCGGCGACAAAACCCGCCACACCCATCAGATAGGCTTGCGCCACCTCCGCCGCAGTGGGCGCCGCCAACACTCCCGTCATGAAAATTTCACGGCGCTGGTCATAGCGTTCCAACACCGCCTTGAAGAGGCCTTCCTTGCTGCCAAAACAGGCGTAAAGGCTGGGCGGATTGATGCCCATGGCCTTGGTCAGATCGGAAAGCGACGCCCCTTCATAGCCTTGGCGCCAGAACACGGTCATCGCTTTGTCGAGAGCTTCTTCCTTGCAAAAACAACGGGGACGGCCGGTCCGCACTTTCCAGGTTTCCTGTGGGTTTCTTTTTTTGTATGGTTCGTTATATAATTCCCTTGACCCGGGAAGTCCAGCGGAATATCTGTATCGACCGTTACAGATTTACGGACTTTCCCCATGACCCACCTCGATCTTGCCCAAGCCCAGAATTTCGTCCGCCTGCAGGCCAATTGGCCGGCCAAGAAGCTGCGCCGTCAGCTGACCGGCGCCGCCCTCTTTCTACTGATCGGCGGCGGCTACGCCGCCTGGCACGCCAGCGCCAAGCCTGCCCCGGCAGCCGCGCCCGCGCCGGCGCCCGTCCAGGTCGCCACGCTGCAGGCCCAGACCGTCAAACCCTTTGCCGAATTTTCGGGCCGCATCGATCCGGTCGACTATGCCGAGATCCGCCCGCAAGTGGCGGGCCGCATCACCGAGATCCGTTTCAAGGACGGCCAGCAGGTCAAGGCCGGCGATGTGCTGTTTGTGATCGATCCGCGCCCCTATCAGGCGGCGGCGGCCAAGGCGTCCGGCGACCTGGCCAGCGCGGTGAACAATGCCCGGCTGGCCAAGATCGAACGCGACCGCGGCGAACGGCTGATCAACGCCCAGGCGCTGGCCCAGGAATCCTATGACCAGCGCGTCAATGCCGACAATGTGGCGCAAGCCGGCGTGAAGTCGGCGCAAGCCGCGCTGGCGGCGGCCCAGGTCGATGTCGATCATGCCTTCATCAAGGCGCCGATCTCTGGCCGCATCAGCCGGGCCGAAATCACGGTGGGCAATCTGGTAGGATCGGCCACCGCGGCGCCGCAGCTGCTCGCCTCCATCGTTTCCGGCAATGGCGTCTATGCCGATTTCGAGGTGGACGAGCAGACCTATCTCAATCTGGTGCGCAGCCATGCTCAGGATCACGCCATTCCGGTTGACCTGACGGTGCAGGGCGACGCCGAGGCCAAACTCTATCATGGCGCCATCGAAAGCTTCGACAACCGCATCTCGACCGGTTCGGGCACCATCCGCGCCCGCGCCCGCTTCGCCAATGAAGACGGTTCGCTGGTGCCCGGCATGTTCGTCTCGGTCAAGATGGGGGGCTCGTCCCTCAGTAACAGCTTGCTGGTGCCGGAGACGGCCATCGGCAACGACCAGAGCAAGCGCTTTGTCTTTGTGGTGGGCGCGGGCGACAAGGCGGAATACCGCGAAGTCACCCTGGGCTCCCCCATCAACGGCAAGCGGGTGGTTCTGTCCGGCCTGAAAAGCGGCGATCAGGTGATCCTGGACGGGTTGCAGAAACTGGCGCCCGGCGCACCGGTGGCGCCGCAAGCGGTGAAGGCGGCATCCAACTAGCCGCCCGGAAACCGTAAGACCTGGAGGGGTCGAACGTGAATTTGTCCAAATTTTTCATCGACCGGCCGATTTTCGCCGGGGTGATCTCGGTCATCATTTTTCTGGCCGGCCTGATCGCCATGACGCAGCTGCCGATTTCGGAATATCCTGAAGTCGTGCCGCCTTCGGTGGTGGTGACGGCGCAATTCCCCGGCGCCAACCCCCAGACCATCGCCGAGACGGTGGCGACGCCGCTGGAAGAGCAGATCAACGGCACCGAGAACATGCTTTATATGGGCTCCTCGGCCGCCAGCGACGGCACCCTGACCCTCACCGTGACCTTCAAGCTGGGCACCGATCCCAATCTCGCCACCCAGCTGGTGCAGAATCGCGTCAATCAGGCCCTGCCCCGCCTGCCGGACGTCACCCGCGCTTTGGGCGTCACCACCGTCAAATCCTCGCCCGATCTGACCATGGTGGTGCATTTGCGTTCGCCCAATCACCGCTATGACATGCTCTATCTGCGCAACTATGCGGTACTCAACGTCAAGGACCAATTGGCCAAGATCGAGGGCGTGGGCAATGTGGCGCTGTTCGGCAGCGGCGATTATGCCATGCGCATCTGGCTCAATCCCCAGCGCATCGCCGAACTTGGACTCACCGCCAATGACGTGGTCAATGCGGTGCGCAAGCAGAATGTCCAGGTGGCGGCGGGCGTGATCAACGGACCGCCTTATGGCACCGCCAGCCAGTTGCAGCTTCCCATCAGTGTGGAAGGCCGGCTCAGCGACCCCGAACAGTTCAAGCAGATCGTGATCAAGAATGACGGCGGCGTGGTCACCCGCCTGGGCGATGTGGCGCGGGTGGAAATCCAGGCGTCGCAATATGGCTTGCGCTCCCTGCTCGACAATGGCGACGCGGTGGCCATCCCGATTTTCCAGGCGCCGGGCTCCAACGCCATCCAGATCAGCGACCGTGTCCGCGCCACCATGGCGGAGCTGAAGAAGAATTTCCCGGAAGGCCTGGATTATTCCATCGTCTATGACCCCACCGTGTTCGTGCGCGATTCCATCAAGGCGGTGATCCACACCTTGCTGGAAGCCGTGTTGCTGGTGGTGCTGGTGGTGATCCTGTTCCTCCAGACCTGGCGGGCCTCCATCATTCCCCTGCTGGCGGTGCCGGTCTCCATCATCGGCACTTTCGCGGCGCTGCTGATGTTCGGTTTCTCGATCAACAACCTGTCGCTGTTCGGGCTGGTGCTGGCCATCGGCATTGTGGTGGATGACGCCATCGTGGTGGTGGAGAATGTCGAGCGCAATATCGAGGCGGGCCTGTCGCCGCGCGACGCCACCTTGAAGGCGATGTCGGAAGTCACCGGCCCCATCATCGCCATCGCCCTGGTACTGTGCGCGGTGTTCGTGCCCATCGCCTTCATCAGCGGGCTGACGGGAGAGTTCTACCGCCAGTTTGCCCTGACCATCGCTTTCTCCACCATCATTTCGGCCTTCAATTCGCTCACCATGTCGCCGGCTCTGTCCGCGCTGCTGCTCAAACCGCATGACGCGCCCAAGGATTTTCTGGCGCGGGGCATGGAGAAAGTGCTGGGCGGTTTCTTCGCCGGCTTCAACCGCATGTTCCGTCGCGGCGCGGAAGGCTACAGCAAAGGCGTGGGCGGCATCCTGAGCCGCAAATCCGGCGCGGTGGTGGCCTATGGCGCGCTGCTGCTGGCCACCGTCTTCCTGTTCCGGCAGGTGCCGCCCGGCTTTGTTCCCATCCAGGACAAGCAATATCTGGTGAGCTTCGCGCAACTGCCGCAAGGCGCCACCTTGGATCGCACCGAGCAGGTGATCCACCGCATGTCGGAGATCGCCTTGAAAGAACCCGGCGTGGCCAGCGCCGTCGCCTTTCCCGGCCTTTCCATCAACGGCTTCATCAACTCGCCATCGGCCGGCATCGTCTTTGTCACTTTGAAACCCTTCGACCAGCGCAACTCGTCCGGTCTTTCCGGCATGGCCATCGCCCAGAAGCTGCAAGCCAAATACGCCCAGGACAAGGACGCCATCATCGCCATCTTCCCGCCGCCCCCGGTGCAGGGTTTGGGCACCATCGGCGGCTTCAAGCTTCAGGTCGAGGATCGCACCGACCAGGGCGACGCCGTCCTCAACCAGGTGATGCGCCAGATCCAGATGAAGGCCGCCAAGGATCCGGCGCTGGCGGCGGTGTTCTCGAATTTCTCCACCGGCGTGCCGCAGCTTTTCGCCCATCTCGACCGCACCAAGGCCCAGCAATTGGGCGTGGATGTGCAGGACGTGTTCAGCACCATGCAGACCTATCTGGGATCGGTCTATATCAACGACTTCAACCGCTTCGGCCGCACCTATGAAGTGATCGCGCAAGCCGACACGCCTTTCCGCTCCACCCCCGCCGACATCGCCCAGCTCAAAGTCCGCAACAATGCCGGCCAGATGGTGCCGCTGGGCTCGCTGGTGAATGTCAGCGAAACCACCGGCCCGGACACTGCCATGCGCTATAACGGCTTCCGCGCCGCCGATTTGAACGGCGTGGCCGCGCCGGGCTTTTCCACCGGCCAGGCCCAGGCCGCGATCACCAAAATCCTGGACGAGACCCTGCCCAAGGGCCTGCGCTATGAATGGACCGACCTCACCTATCAGCAGATCCTGGCCGGCAATACCGCGCTGCTGGTGTTTCCGCTCTGTGTGCTGCTGGTGTTCCTGGTCCTGGCCGCCCAGTATGAAAGCCTGTTCCTGCCGCTGGCGATCATCCTGATCGTGCCCATGTGCCTGTTCAGCGCCATCACCGGCGTGTGGCTGACGGGCGGCGACAATAACATCTTCACCCAGATCGGCCTGTTCGTGCTGATCGGGCTGGCCTGCAAGAACGCCATCCTGATCGTGGAATTCGCCCGCGAGCTGGAGATCGGCGGCGAGGAAACCGTCAAGGCCGCCATCCATGCCACCCGGCTGCGGCTGCGTCCCATCCTGATGACCAGCTTCGCCTTCATCATGGGCGTGGTGCCTTTGGTTCTGTCGTCGGGCGCCGGTGCGGAGATGCGCCATGCCATGGGCGTGGCGGTGTTCTTCGGCATGCTGGGCGTCACCTTCTTCGGCCTGTTCCTGACGCCGGTCTTCTATGTCCTGCTGCGCGCCCTGGAAAAGCGCGTCACCCGTACCGAGAAAGTCCATCACCATGTCTGAGACCGGCAGCCTGCTTGCGCATGTACTGGCCGCCCTGTTCGGCGCGGGCGCGCTGCTCCATCTGGCGGCGCCGGGCTTTGTGCGCCGCAGTTATCTGCGCTGGGACTATCCGCGCGGTTTTTATTATGTGGTGGGCATTGCCCAGGGCCTGACGGCCTTGTTCCTGGCAGTGGAACAGACCCGCATCTGGGGCGGCATCCTGGGCGCAATGATTCTGTTCGTCACTGTGACCGCGCTGCTGAACCGCCGCAAATATGCCTATGCCGTGCCTGCCATTCTGGTGATGGTGGCGCTGGCTCCCGCGATGGCCTAGCCCGACAACACTTCGCGCAGCCGCCGGCCGACAATCACGTCTTCCCCCGGCTCCAGCATCCACACCCCGACAATCAGGGCGTCTTCCGCATTGGGCAGGCCGGCGGAGCCGGATTTACGGCCGGTGGCCGGATTGATCTCAATCGACGGCGTGCCCTTGCGCATCTGTTCCGCCACTTCCAGCGGCCTGATTTTCGATTGGTCATAGCGGACCAAAAGATGCGGCACCGCATTGGCCAGCGGCGGCACAAAAATCTCATAGCGCACGCCGGGAATGCCCTTGAGGGCGGCGGCGATGCGCTCGGCGCGGCGGCGATATTCCGCCTGAAAGCCGTCATCGCTTTGCGCCAGGAACCAGTCGATCGCCGCCACCATGCCGACAATCTGTTCCTTGGCCACTTTCATGCCGCGCCCCACCGTCTCGTCATGCGGGCTGTTGCTCCAGGACGCCGCCTCGATCAGGTCCTTGCGGCCCAGCAGCAGGCCCGCATTCTGCGGCCCGCGAAGACCCTTGCCGCCGGAGAAGGTCACCAGGTCGAAGCCCATCTTGGTGTATTTCCACAGATTGGAGATGGGCGGCACATCGGCGGCGGCATCGTTGAAGCAAGGCACGTTGTGGCGGTGCGCCACCGCGACCCATTGTTCATGGGAAATCTGTCCGCCTTCCGCCGCATTGAAGAAATGGCACATCACGGTGCGGTCGGTGAAAGCCTTTTCGTAATCGGCCAATGTCTCCACTTCGACAAATGTGATGCCGCAATTCCGGATGGCATGGTCATAGCCATAGCGGTGCGACTTCTGCACGATCACTTCATTCTTGAGGCCAGCCGTCTCCAGCGGCAGCATGCTCACCGCCTTCTGATTGCCCACCGTCATGCAGGCGGCGGTGCCCAAGGTAAGGGCCGACGCCGCCCCGGCTGAGACCAGCGCCGCCTCGCATTGCAGCCGGCTGGCGATATAGGCGCCGGCCTTCTGCTGCAATTCCGCCAGCCGCACCGGATGCTTCGCGGCCTGGTCCACCGCCGCCCGCACTTGCGGCGGCATGGTGGAGGCAGTGAGCGCCGTATAGGTGCCCGCCGCATTGATGATCTTGGTGACGCCCAGCTTGGCGTAATAGTCCTCGCCGGCTGTTACAGCCGCTTCCGCCACATCCGGCCTGATGCCGACAAGCCCGCTGGCGGCCATTGCATTGCGGGTCCAGGAAAAGAAATTGCGGCGTGTCGCGGCCATCGTCGGTCTCCCCTATAGGCGCTGTTCTTATTCTTGCCTTCGCGAATACTAGGCCACGTCGGGCTTGCCGCCAATCCGGCGCGCTTCCAGCGCCTGCCAGGCCAAAAGCACCGGAATGCCGACCGCGATGTCCCTGGCGCGGCGCAGCAAGGAAACCGCCAGGCCGGTTTCCGGCGCAAAACCGAACAGTGCGCCCAGCGCGGCATAGCCCGCCTCTTGAACGCCCATCGCCGCCGGGACAAATACCGTGGCGCTTCTCAGCGCCTCCAACAGGCTTTGAATAGCGACGGCGGAGGCGGGTGCGATCGGCTTTCCCAGCACCTGAAACACCAGCCACAGCCACAGCCCGCTGGCGCACCAGCCCAGGAAATGCAGCCCCAGCGACAGCGCGATGCGCGCGCGCTGGCGGTAGAGATGATGCAACACTTCGCGAAACGCCGTTGTGCCACGGCCCAGCTTGGGCGCAGCCAGGAGTTTTTCCGCCAACCGGCTGCCGGCCAATTGCAGAACGACAAAGACCATCGTCCCGATTGCAAACAGCACCGCTCCCCCAACCAGCCAAGCGAAATAAGGCCCGAGATGCGGATCGGCCCGGATGGCGGGCGCCGCCAGCGCAAGCCCTGTGAGAATGAACAGAGCCTGCGCCATCAATTCCGTGGTCACATCCACCATGCCGGCGGCCAGCGCGCGCGACGGCGCGACGCCACCCAGCGACAGCACCCGCATCCCCAGCGCGATGCCGCCGATCTGGGTGAAGGGCAGTATATCGCCGGCGGAATCGCGCACCTGCCTGGCGGCGAATACCAGCGGTGGTGACACAGTCCCCGCCAGCAAAGGATAGAGACCCGACGCCAGACAGGCGGTCAGGCCAAGCCCGCCAACCACCACCGCCGCGAAGCCGAGCCAGCCGACTTGCCGCAGCGAAGTCAGGACCAGATGCACGTCCAGGCCGCGCAATAGAATGACCAGAAGCAGAACCGCCAGTCCCAGCAGCAAAAATCTGGCAATCACTGCATGCACGCGCGCGGGACCCGTCAGATGGCCCCGGCAGCTTACAGATCGCCGGGCGCGATGCCATTGGCAATCAGGCTGATGCGCAAGGGCGGCGCCTGGAGGAAAGTCATGGGGCCGGCCTTGGCGCCGTTTTCGTGCAAAATAAAGGCGGTGACATCGGCATAGCTTTGCTCGTCCAGGCTGCCGGCGGCGTTTTGCGGCATGGAAGAACGGATCAGCGTGTAGAGATCGCGGGTGGTGCGATTGGACCATCCCGCCATGAACTGGCTTCCGGCCAGCGGCAGCACATCCCCCTGCCCCGCCAGATTGGCCTGATGGCAGGCGGCGCAGCGCGTCTTGTAAACCTTGCGCCCCGCTTCGGCCTGGGCGCCGGTAAAGGGGCCGGTGGCGAGTTCGGTCTGCGCCAGCGCGTAAGCGGTGCAGAGCAAAACCAGCCCGCCGCTCAAGGCAAGTTTTTTGGGAAAGCCGGTCATGTGGAATTGCTTCGCGAAGCGGGAAATTCCAAATCTCACTCCGGCGGCGAAACCTGGCTGATCAGCAGATCGGAAACCGGACCGGCTTCGAAGGCCAGCGGATCGCTGTCATTCATCGGACCCTTGTGCAACACCACGTCGGCGCTGACTTCGAAATCGGTGATGGTTTTGGGATTGCCGCCAAAGAAGGCGGCGCCGGAGAAGGGACTGAAGCCGGTCCAGGCCGGCGTCCCCGTCACCTTGTAGCGCCAAACGGGACGCCAATAGGCCAGACGGAAGCTGTAATGCGAGCTTGGATCGGCCTTGGGCGGCGGCTCGGTGTCACCCTTGCTGCGGCTTTCGACCAGGGTGAACCAGCCGCTTTTCTGTTCCAGCGTCAGTTCCGCGGCGCGATAGAGAAGATATTTTTCAATCTCATCGCGGGTGGTGAATTTGTGCCCAGCCACGGTGAGGTGATAGCGATCGGCACCGCGCTTTTGCAACGCGAACACGCCCGGCTTGGCGGGCGGCACCATGGGCGCTTCCGCCGGAGCAGCCGGTGCGGCGGGGGCGGCCAAAACCGGCGAAGATACAGCAAGAAAAATCGCGGCGGCGGCCCATACCCGGTATCTGCTGCAGCGCATCACTCTCTCCCTGCTTGTTATATTTTTCGCCGGCCAGGCCCGGCCGCACTATACAACCCGCGCCGCGCCCGATGCGCGAAGCTTTGTCGCATATTGTCGTCCCGCCGCGGGCAGCAAGGCTATTTCGATGCCCCCGCGCGCCGGCGGCCATAGAGCATGGTGATATTGATGCGCCGGTTGGTGTAACCCTCCTTGAAATGCATACGGTCGGTCTCGTGGAACAATTCGGAGGAGAAAACCACCGCGCGATTGCAGCGATACGCAATGGTGGTGGGTTTGGCGCCCAGGCGGGCGAGATAGGCCCGGCACCCCTGGGTATCGCCGATATAGCGCTGGGTCTCCCAATCGGCCGGCGCGGCCGCATCCCAGACGGTGAGCCCGCCATGCTCGGGATCCAGATTGGCGTCGTCCGCCGTGATCCAGAAATTGAAGGTTACCAGAGACGGATCGGCATGCGCGCCCACGCCGCTGAGCCTGCTGTCATATTTGAAGGCCCAGAGATAGCGTAATTGATGCGCGCCCAGGATGCCGGGATAGGCGGCGCGCATGTCCTCGTCGATCTGGCCGATCAAGGGACAGGCCAGGCCATGTTCGGGCATGGCGGTGAGATAGCCTTCGCTATGGGTTTCCCGCCAGATGGTGGAGCCCCAGCAATAACGCCTGAGCTTCGCCAGCGCGTCTTCACTGAGAAGATTGTCGATCACAATGATGCGCGGGTTTTTGCCGCTGTTCCATTCCTGGGTGGCGCGCTCGACATTGGCGCCATTGACGGAACGCGAGGCGACCCGCCCGCCATCGGCGAGATGGAAGCTCCAGCTCCCGATGCCGTGAACCTGCGCCAAATATTCCTGCTGTTCACGGTCATGCTGGAGACGATGCGCGATCTCCGCGCTTTTTCCGCTTGCCGCGAAGGTCAGCTGGGCATGCCGCCGGAAGCAGGCAAAGCTTTCCTCGATACGGCTCCCCGACGCCGCGCCTTCGCGCAGCAAAAGATTGCCCAGTTTATACAGCGTGTCGGAATTGTCGGGTTGCAGCGCAAGCGCGCGGCGAAAGGCGTCAACCGCTTCCGGTGTCTTGCCTTGCAGGAATAGAATAGTCGCCAGCCCGGCATGAAGATCGGCCGCATCCGGTTTCAACGTCAGCACCTGGCGGTAAAGCTGCTCCGCCTCCGTCAGGCGGCCGGCGCGAAACTGCGCCGCCGCCTGCTGCAGCATGGTCTCGATCGGAGCGGATTGTGAAGCACCCATCCGCGCCGTCATTTCCCAAGCCGGGAAAGCGCGCCTTTGGAAATCTTGGCCACCACGTCATATTCGGAGTCCACCACTTCCGCGATCTCATACTCCATCGCGGTCCCCAGCACCGGGGCAATCTCCTGCGGCGTCAGGTGATAGGTGTCCGCCAGCCAGCGGCTCAGGCCGGTGGTGGCGCTTTTCATCGCCGCATCCAGGCTTCCGCCCGTGCCCATCACCATCACATAGCCGGCATTTTCCACCCGCGTCTGCTCCAGCGACTTGCCGCGGATCACATCCACCGTAAAGGCGACATCCATGGAAGTTTCCAGCCCCTGGCCGGGCAATTCGCCGTCGCCCTGCTGGGCATGACCGTCGCCCATATAAAGCAGCGCCCCCGGACGGAAGACCGGCATATATAATGTGGCGCCTTCACGGATCTCGGGCGAATCCATGTTGCCGCCAAAGGGGCCCAGATGGCCGGCGGCCAATGTTTCCTCGCCATGGGGCGCCACGCCCACGCAGCCCAGCATGGGCGACAGTTTCACCGAAAAATTTTTCAACTTGTCGCTGGGATTGACCACAGTGGCGATCCCGGCCGCGGCGTCGATTTTCCATGCGGTGAAGCCGCTTTCATATTTCGCCAGGCCTTTCAGGGCGCCTGGCTCCAACGCGCTGGCGGCGATCAGATTGGTCTGATAGGCGCTGTCGCGGTTGGTGCGCACCCGGTCGAGATGCACCACCAGCGTGTCGCCCGGCATGGCGCCTTCCACATAAAAAGGCCCGATCAGGGGATTGCCGCGCGGCGCGCGCGGCTTGCCGTCGCGATCATGGCCGCGGCTGTCCAAGGTGCGGGTCTTGACCGTGTCGCCGGGAAACAGCCGCAGCACCGGCTTCAGGCTGGGCGAATAGAAATGGGTGAAGCTTTGCGGATCATAATCGTGGGTGGCGGGCGCGGCCGGTTTCGCGGCGGGGCGCACTCCCTCCAAGCTCACCGGAATTGTGATCTGCGGCGAACTGGTGATCAGCTCGCCTTTGCCCGACAGGCGACCGCCGGAAAGTTGCAAGACCAGCTGGCCGCAGGCGCGGCCCTGCTCATTGCAAGTGAGATGCAAGCCGTCCTTTTCGGCGCTGCCGGCGAAAGTCAGTTGATTGAACCGCCCGCTATAGCCGCTGCCCTGCTGTTCCAGCACCAGGCGGCCATCCTGCACCGGCAAATAGTAGCTGGTGGCGCCGAATTCGCGCACCCCTACTTCCCAGGTGCCGGCATAGTCCGCCGCCGCCCAAGCCGGCGACGCAAAAGCGAGGCCGATAAGCCAAAACACGTGTTTCATGAAATCCCCCTGGACGCCGAAAGCATGCTATTTTTTGCGCACCAGCGTATCGCCGGTCAGGGGTTTCGCCAAGCGACGGATAGAGATGACGCAGTTCGATCAACTTGTTTCACCGCTGGGCGCGGATGTTTTTCTGCGGGAACATTGGCTCAAGAGCCCGGCGCATATCGCGGGCAAAAAAGGCCGCTTCGCCGATCTTCTGAGCTGGGGCGAGCTGAGCGCCATTCTGGAACAACACCGCCTCACCCCGCCCCGGCTCAAGCTCTATCGCGACGGCCAGCCGGTCGATCCCGGCCACTACCTGACGCCGGCGATGTTCGGGGTGCCGCGGCTGGATGCTGGCGGCCTGGCGGTTTGCCTGGCGCAAGGCGCCAGCCTGATCCTGGACGACGCCCAGGAACTGGCGCCCAAACTGCGCGACCTGATGCATGTGTTCCAGGATGCACTGCACACAGACGCTTTCGCCAATCTCTATGCCGGCTGGCATACCCAGCAGGCCTTCAACCGGCATTGGGACGCGCAGGAAGCGATCGTGCTGCAACTGCAAGGCCGCAAGCATTGGAAAGTGTACCATCCCACCCGCCTGCATCCCCTCAAGAACGATCTGGAACCGCCGCCACCGCCAAGCGGCGCACCGGCATGGGACGGAATCCTCAATGACGGCGATGTCCTCTACATTCCCCGCGGCTGGTGGCATGAAGCCTTTCCGCTGAATGAGCCCAGCCTGCATCTCACGGTTTCGCTGACCCCGCCGACCACCCTGGATTATCTGGGCTGGGTGATGTCGCGGCTGCGGGCCCACGCGGAACTGCGCGCCAGTCTTCCCGCCCATGATGCCGCGGCGCAAGGCGCAGCGGCCAGTGCGGTATCCAGCCTGGTGTCCGATGCGTTGCGCCAGGCACCCTTGTCCGATTTCCTGCGCGAATGGGACGCCAATATCCGCCCCAGTCCGCATATCCGCTTGCCGCAGGCGGCTTATGAGCAATTCTCGGCCATCAATCAGAACAGCCGCATCCGGCTGGCTTCGCTGCACAGGCTGTCCTTCTCGGCGCAAGGCGCGGATTTTGCCTTTATCGCGGCGGGACGGATGTGGACCGTGCCCAAGGCGCTGCAACCGGCCCTGGCGCAATTGCAGAACAACCGGGAGATCGCAGTCGCGGAGCTTGCCGCCGCCCTGCCGCCCTCCGCCAAGGCGGACCTGCTGAAAAGCCTGGGCGTGCTGGCGCAAGCCGGTGTGGTGCTGGTGGCGAACAGCTAAGGGATGCGTCAGTCCGCCCTGAGATAAGACTTCAGCGTCGCAAAGCGCATCTCGATTTCCGCAATGGCGTCCGGCGCGAAGCTTGACCCGCTCATCGCGCCCACCGCGCCACGCCGTGTTGCGGTGGATTTGAACACGCCGCGCTTGACGAAAATATAGCGCTGGGTGCCGGGAATCTTGGCCTCGCAATTCCTCATCAACAGCCATTTGGCATAGGCGTCGGCCGCGGCTTCGCGCTTGCCGCGGGCGTAGAGCTCGAACACCGCCACCATCACATCGCCATAGGCGCCCTGGCCGGTCATTTCTCCGTCCAGTCCCAGCCGCATCTCATACAGCAATCCATCGCCGCCCGAGGCGCCGAACACGCCCTTGAGAAGGTCGTGATGCTTGACCTCTTCCTTCATGCGCTCGACCAGCGGCGCGGATTCCTCTTTGACATAGATCCGTCCGGGAAATTCGCGCGCCAGTTGCAGCAGCAACTCAATCGGCGGCGTCAAGGCATCGCGGGCGCCGGCCAGGTCGGTCTGTATCACCACAGGGCGGCGCACCGCCTTCGCCAGGGCGGCGAAATAGGCGTGAAAGCCCTCCACCGTTTGCTCGTCCCGCGCCGAAGGCGGCATGGCGATCACCGCATCGGCCTGGAGCTCTTCCGCATGGCGGGCATAGTCCAGCATTTCGGCGGTGGTGGCGGCTTGCACGCCCAGAATGCTGGCCACCTTGAGCGGGCGGCAGGCCTGGGCGATCACCTGCATGCCTTGCAGCCGCTCCTCCCTGGTCATGAGGTTCACATCACTGGAACCTTGCGGCCAGACCGCGCCGGTGCAGCCGATACGGTCGAAAAAGCGCATCTCCCGCGCCAGATCGTCAAAGTCGATGGCGCCCGCCGGCGTGTAGGGCGTCGTGACGATGGGCATGATGCCCCTGAGCGGCTTGTCCGCGGGCTTATCTGCGGCTTGGGCCGGTTCACTCACCGCAACCGGAGCCAGCGCCAGCAAGCCCAAGGAAAGCTCCAGCGAGCGGCGGCGGGTGAATGTCACGGCGTCAGTCATGCGTCAGCAGCAATCCATAGCGTCTCATCGCCATAGAATAACGGCGCGCGTGAAAAGTCACGCGCGCCGTCATGAACTCTCCCCAGGACTGATACGGACTAGTAGGGACTAATCGGTGATGCGCACCCCGACATGGAACATGCGGCCAATGGTGTCGTAGAGCAGCGGATTGGCGCCGTCATTGGTCGGATTCTGGGAGTTGGAATAGAAGGGCGGCGGGCTCTTGTTGAGCAGATTGTCGATCTGGACATAGGCCTTCCAGTGATCGTTGATGTCGTAGGAGCCGCCCAAATTCAAATAGAAGATTCCCGGCACATGGTTGTCGTTGACCGTGGGATTGGTCAGGGTCGGCACCGGACAGCTACCCGCGACGCACTGAATCCAGTTGTTGTTGTGCTTGCCTTCCGAAATCCAATTTTCCGACAAGGTTACCTGCCAGTTGTCGGCATTGTAGGACTGGGTGGCAAACACTTTCAGATGCGGCGTGGCGCCGTCATTGGAACCGGCGGTATTCACCACGATGCCGCCGGGGATGCCGGGATTGGTGACGAACTTGGTGACATAGGTCGCCAGGGCTCGCAGCGTGAAGCCGCCGGGGATTGGCATGACGTTCCAACTATCCAGGCTGAATTGATAAGAGGTTTCCAGATTGAACCCGTCCGTCACGGTCGAGGCGACGTTGAAGAACTGGGTATTCACCTGCAGCCATTGCGGCGGGAAGGTGAAAGGCGTGGTTCCTGCCGCCGTTATTATGGACGCGCAGTATTGGCTCAAGCCGGCGAAACAATTGTTGACATTTGTCTGCTGGCCGACCGTGGTAATCTGGCCGGCGACGGCGATGCGGTAATAGTCCAACGAGAATTGCCAGCCCGTGAACCAGCTGGGCTGCAGCACAAAGCCGATCTGGGTGTTGATGGATTTTTCCGGCTTCAGCAGCGGATTGCCGTAAGTACCCTGGATAACCTGGATACTCCCCGCAGGGTTACCATTTGCCGCAGGAAAATTACTGGAACCATTGGCCGTGGTGGGCGCGGCAAACAGTTCGCTCAGATTGGGCGCCCGCACGTCCCGCGACTGCAGGGTGCGCAGCCTGAGGCCGTCGATCGGCGTATCCCAGGTCAGGCCGACCTTCCAGGTATTGGCGTCGCCGGCCGTGCTGTAATGGGCATGGCGGCCGGAAATATCGAGATCCGCCTTGCCCCAAGTCGTATCGTTCAGCAGCGGAACAAGGAATTCCACAAAGCCTTCGAGCACGTGATAGTTGCCCTGGCCGTTGTGGAAGCTGCCGGCATACCAGTTGGTGCCCTGCAGGCAGTTGAGCAGCGGATCGTTGCAGGGGCTGCCCGGGGCGCCGCCCGAACCGCCGATGGTGCCGTTGCCGGCGCCGTCGCCGCGCACGTCATAGGCTTCCTGGCGCCAGGTCGCGCCGGTCGCCACCGATATCTTGCCCGCCCAGTCCTCGATGGGCGAGCCGCTGATGGCGAAGTCCGCCACATCCTGCATCTGGTGGGAAAGCTGGATCGGTCCCGGACCCCATTTCTGTCCGCCATAGAGCCAGTCCTTCGACCCCTGGGTAACGGGGGCGCCAAAGGGATTGAACGGCACGCAGCCTTCCTGGTCTGCCAGCACGCTGCGGCAGACGATGGAACCCAGTGGAGCGTTCACGGAAGCGTAGGTCGCCTGGTTGGCGGCGGTGACCTGCACCGAGTCGATGGCGGCATACAGGTACGGCTTCAGGGCGATGCCGCGGACATGGATGTTGGTGTCATTCTCGCCATGCTCGTAATAGCCGGTCCAGGTCCAGTCGGTATTCAGCATATTGAAGCTGCCGTCGGCGCCGCCGACATAACGGCGGTTGTCGCGCAAGGTGTAGACCTTCTGCGGACCCAGGCCGTAGTACAGTGAACCGAGGCTGAAGCTCGTGAAGCCGGGGGCGGTTGCGCCACCCGGCAAGCAGGCTGCCTGAACCGAGGCCGGCAAGAACGCATTGGCACCGCCCGGCGCGTTGCCGCACTGGATGCCTGGGGCCTGCAACAATTGGCCGGGATTAAATGGGCTGGTGGACAACACGGAGCTTGTCAGCGCCGCGTTCAGGTTGGCTGTCGCTTGGGCCGCCGTTACTCCGGGGCCCGCCGTGAAGGCTTGGGAGCTATTACCTGTAATGCCCGGCAACGACCCCAGCCACATATCGGGATTGGGAATATTCGAGGTGGCGACCTCCGACCAGTTCAAGGTCATGTAGATTTCGGTGTTCGGCGCCACATCATACGACAAGCGCGTATAGATATTGCCGCGGGTCAGCGGCGTGGCAAGGGTCACGCCAGAGCCTGTCTGGTTGTCAAGCTCGCCGCCGGCACAGAATTGGACAATGCAATTCCTTACGGTGCCGGGCGTGCTGGCGCTGCCGTCCTTGTTCGGGACGCCCTGCGCGGTTCCGCCGAAGCCCGTGGCAATATTCACACCGGCCGTTCCGGTGCCGTAGTTGAAAGCATAGGTGGTACCGTTCAGGCCGAAGGCGGTGCCCATCAAGGGTCCGCTGTTGATCAGGCCATAGCGCCCCAACTGATTCTGCTGGCCATTGGCGGTGACGAAATATTGCGGCTGGCCACCGGGGGTGGTCGCGGGCGAGGCATATTGCAGGATGGTGGGCTCGATGAACCATTTGCGGCCGCCCGACAGCGAATTGTCAGACCGTCCGCCGCAGCAGGTCAGCTGCTGCCAGCCGCCTTCCACGCCATCCATATGGCTGAATTCACCGGCGATCTCGAAATGACCGCGGCCACCGGCAAAGCCGAAGCCCGCCGCCGCCTGCACCGTCAGGGTGGCATTGTCGCCATAGGTGGACAGGCCGCTGGAGATGTTGGCCTTGAAGCCTTCGAACTTCTTGTCGGTGATGAAATTGACCACGCCGGCGATGGCGTCCGAACCCCAGGAGGCGGACGCGCCGCCGGTCACCACATCCACCCTTTGGATCAGCATCTGGGGGAATTCGCTGATGTCGGGAACGCCGGTGACATTGGCGGGCACGAAGCGCTGGTTGTCCAGCAAAGTCAGGGTGCGGATGGTGCCCAGGCCGAACATGTTGAAGGAGGCCAAGCCGTTGGTGCCGCCGCTGGTGCCGTTGACGCCGCTTTCCACGCCGGTCGAGCCCAGCAGCGAAGGCAGCTGGGTGACGGTGGTGAAGATCGTGTCCTTGGCGGAATTCTCGATGAAGTCCCTGCCCAGCACCGTGGTGGGCGTCGGCGCATTGAATCCCGCCGACATGATGCGCGATGAGGAGACCGTCACCGACTCGACGTCCGGCGCCTGCTGTGCGTGCGCGGCGGAACTGAATATGGCAGCGCTTGCGCTGACGGTAGCCAAAAGCGCGGACTTGCAAGCAAGAACGGACTTCCGGCTGGACGGAATCCGGGCGTTGTTTCTGGATGTCATTTTTTCCCCCTGGACGTTTTTTCCCTAGACGTTCGAACAGCGTCGAACTTTTTTAGCTTTGCAGTTCATCCCCTATGCGGCGCCACCTATGACGCCGGCAGAAAGCTAGAATCCCTGGCATGACTATGACGCAAAGCCCGGCGTCAAGATGCGAGCAGTTTTCAAATGGAACCAAGCGCTTCTCAAAGGATGAGAGTGAGGGAACTTTTTTGAACGACCCGGTCACATCGTCCGCGTCTTGCCATGCCGCCCGTTTTTGATGCCGACTGAGCCCCGTCATGAATGTCAGACAATTGATTTCGCAGGCGCACAGTCTGCACCAGCAGGGGCAACTCGATGCCGCGGCTGAGATTTACGCCCGGATCCTGGAACAGGAGCCGCGCAATTTTTTTGCGCTGCAATTGCTGGGGGTGTTGCGCGGCCAGCAAGGCCGCAATCTGGAAGCCAAAAGGCTGCTCCAGGCGGCGCTGGAACTTCAGCCCGGCGACTTCGGCGTCCTGCTCAATTACGGCCAAGTCCTGATGGGGATGGGCCAATATAAAGAGGCCTTGGACCTGTTCAGCCAGGCGCTGGCGGCAAAGCCGGATTTCTTCGAAGCTCTGTTCAACCGGGGCGTGGCCCTGGCGCAGCTCAAGCGCCATGCCGAAGCCGTGGCCAGCTTCGACCGCGCGCTGGCGTTGAATGCCGGCGGACAAGTCGCTTGCCACTATAACCGCGCCTTATCGCTGGCCGAGTTGGACCGTCATGCCGAGGCGCTGGCCGCCTATGACCGGGCGCTCGCCGGCAATCCAGATTTTTCACCCGCCTGGGGCAATCGCGGCAACAGCCTCAAGGCACTGAAGCGTCCCGCCGAGGCGTTGGACAGTTACGATCGCGCGCTGGCGCTGGCGCCGCGGGATTTGCGTGTCCTCTATAATCGCGGCAACGCGCTGTTCGACCTGCGCTGTTTCGAGGACGCCCTGGCCGGTTACGACCGCGCCTTGGCTTTGGAGCCGCGCTTCGCGGAAGCCTGGTTCAGCCGCGGCATCGCGCTGATGGAACAGCGGCTTTTTTCCCAGGCGCTGGAAAGTTTCGACCGGGCGCTGGCGTTGCGGCCGGGCGATCCGGAGATTCTCAACAACCGGGGCGTCACGCTCTGGCATCTCAAACGCTACGCCGACGCGCGCGCGGCCTATGACCAGGCGCTTTCGCGCGATCCCCAACATGCCGCCACCCTGCTCAACCGCGCTTTGCTGCTGCAGGAAGCGGGGCAGTTGTCCGCCGCGCTTGCCGACTATGACAAGGTGATCGCCATCCAGCCCGGCGATGCGCGCGCCTGGAATGGGCGGGGCTCCATTTTGCAGAGCCTCAAACGCGACGGCGAAGCCTTGGCGCAATTCAACAAGGCGCTGGAACTGGACCCGGCCCTGGCCGGCGCCTTGGTCAACCGGGCGTATTTGCGCTGGAGGGGGCAAGGCGATCATTCCGGCGCCATGGCGGATTTGCACGCGGCCCTGAAAATCGATCCCGATCAGCCCCTGGCGCGGGGCGAGCTGCTGCACCTGAAAATGCATGTTGCTGAATGGGACGATTTCGAGGCGCAAAAATCCGCGCTCGACGCGGCGGTACGCGAGGGCCGGCGGGCGGTGAGCCCTTTTGCGTACCAGGCGATCTCCGCTTCGCCGGCCGATCTGCAGGCCTGTTCCCGCATTTTCGCCGAAAGCCTTTTTCCTGCGCTCCCGCCGCAGCAATCGTCCTTTTCCCGCAGCCACGGGAAAATCCGCATCGGTTACCTCTCAGGAGAGTTTCGCGAGCAAGCCACGGCCTATCTGACGGCAGGCCTTTATGAGCTTCACGACCGGGAAAAATTCGAGATCGTCGCGATCGACACCGCCGGCGGCGACGCCAGCCCGATGCGCAAGCGGCTGGAGGCGGCTTTCGACCGCATCCTCTATGTCTCCCATTTGAGCGACGACGAGGCGGTTCAGCGCATCCGCGCCGAGGAGATCGACATACTGGTCAATCTCAACGGCTATTTCGGGGCGCCCCGCATGGGCATTTTCGCGCGCCGCGCCGCACCCATCCAAGTCAACTATCTGGGCTTTCCCGCAACCCTGGGCACGTCCGCGATCGACTATATCATCGCCGACCGCATCGTGATCCCGGAGGACGAACAGCGTTATTACGACGAACAGGTTGTCACCCTGCCCCATTGCTATCAGGTGAACGACCGCAAGCGCGCCATCGCCGAGCCTGTTCCCAGCCGCGCCGCGCTGGGCTTGCCGGAACAGGCTTTTGTCTTTTGCAATTTCAACCAGAGTTACAAGATCACGCCGGACAGCTTTGCCGGCTGGATGCGCATTCTCGCCGCCGTGGACGGCAGCGTCTTATGGCTGCTGGACCTGGAAGGCCTGCCGCTGTTTCGCGCCAATCTCCTACAGGCGGCTGCACGCCACGGCATCGCGCCGCGGCGCCTGGTATTTGCGCGCAGCATTCCCCTGGATCAGCATCTGGCGCGGCTGAAACAGGCCGATCTGTTCCTGGACACGCTGCCTTACAATGCCCATACCACGGCCAGCGATGCCTTGTGGGCGGGATTGCCGCTGCTCACCTGCCGGGGCACCAGCTTTCCGGGGCGGGTCGCCGCCAGCCTGCTCGATGCGGTGGCCATGCCGGAACTCGTGACGCAGGCGCCGGCGGAATTTGAGGCGCGCGCCATCGCCCTGGCCCGCGGTCCGCAACTGCTTGGCGCGCTCAAGCGCAAACTGGCCGGCAACCGGCTCGCCACGCCGCTGTTCGATACCGCCCGTTTCGCCAAGGATATCGAGCGCGCCTATGCGCGGATGTGGCAGGCATGGAAAAAAGGTGAACCGCCAAAAGGCTTTTCCTTGGCGGACCAGGATTGGGCGGCCCAGGATTGATTTGCCGGGCAAGGGCGCTAACAATCGGCCTCAAACCAGTTGCGGGGGAGCGCGTGCGCAGCCAAAAAATTGTTCCAGTCTCGGTCGGCGTAATCTGTGCCGCGCTGTCCGCCACGCTCCCGGCCCGCGCCGACACCCGCGATGAGGTGGTTTCCGGCATCGAGCGCTGCGCCGTGATTCATGACAACCGGCTGTGGCTGGATTGCGTCTATGGCGCGGTTCAGCCGATGCGCGCGCAGTTGGGATTGCAGCCCGTGCCTGAGTTCCAACAGCGGCTGGTGCCGCCGCCCCAAATGGGGACGGCTGTCGCGCCCGCCGCACCGGCTTATTCGCCGCCTGCCCCGGCGCCTGCGAGAACCGCATCGCGGCCGGCGCCGCGCCGCAAGGTCGGTTTCTGGGGAAACCTTCTGGGGTTGGCGCCACCGGTCACGGTTTCGCGCATGGCGTCCTACAGCTATGAACCCAATGGTGCCTTCCTGGTGACGCTGGCCAATGGCCAGCGCTGGCGCCAGACCGACGAGGAAGGCGGCACCGTTGTTTGGACCAAGACGCCGGCATCCTATGAAGTGACGGTCAGCGAGGGCGCTTTCGGCAGTTACAATCTGCGCACCTCCGACAATCCCCGCAATTACAAGGTGCAGCCCGTCAAGTAGAGCCTCGGACCGGTGAGACACTGCATGTAACGGTTGAGGTCCACCGTGCAAGCCCTTGTCGATGTTGTGAAACAATCGACATGGTTGCGGTGCTAGCATCCGCCTGAGGGTCTTGGAGAAAGCCGTGTCCCAGCCTTTCATCCCCGTGGGCGCGCCCATCCACCGGCGGCGGCTGAGCCGGCTGGAGACCGCATTCGTGGCCCGGCGCAATGTGCTGGAACTGATCCCCTCCCTGGCCTACCGCCAGCCGATCGTCTCCGGCGAGATGCTGATGCGCTGGCACATGCTGGCCGACCCCGGCGGCATGAAACGGGTGATGCTGGACAACCTCGCCAACTATCCCAAATCCGAGATCATGCGACGCATGCTCCGGCCCGCGATCGGCGACAGCCTGTTCAATGCCGAAGGCCCGGACTGGAAATGGCAGCGCCAGGCGGTGGCGCCGGTCTTCACCCACCGCAATGTCCTGGCGCTGGCCCCCGCCATGACGGCGACCGCCGCCCGTGCCGTGGCCCGGCTCAAGGCCGCCGTACGCGCCGAAATGGTGCATGAAATGCTCACCGCCACCTTCGAGGTGATCTGCGATGTCGCCTTGTCGGGGCGGGAGCATTTCGACGGCCACGCTTTTGGCGAAGCGATCACCCAGTATTTCCGCACCGCCGGCCGCGCCTCGCTGCTGGATTTTCTGGGCTTTCCGCGCTGGTTTCCCCGCCCGGGCGAGCTGCTGGCGTCGGCCGCGGTGCGCACCATGCATCAGATGGTGGGCGCCGCCATCGAAGCCCGCCGCCGCCAAATCGCGCCGCCAGCCGATGATCTTCTGGCGCATATGCTGGAGGCCCAGGATCCCGAGACCGGCCAGCGCATGTCACCGCAGGAGCTGGTGTTCAACATGCAATTCTTCATCGTGGCCGGACATGAAACCACCGCCCTGGCCTTGGCCTGGTCGCTTTATCTGTTGGCCAATGCCGCCGCCGAACAAGACAAGGCGCGCGAACAGGCGCGCGCCGTGCTGGGGGGCCGCAATGCCGAACCGCAGGACCTGGTCCAACTGCCGCTGGTCCGCCAGGTGCTGGAGGAAACCATGCGGCTTTATCCTCCGGTCGGTTTGCTCGCCCGTACCGTGATTGCGCCCGATGAATTGTGCGGCCGCCTGATGCGCCCCGACGACATCCTGTTTCTTCCCATCTGGGCGCTGCATCGCCACGAACTTCTGTGGGAGCGGCCGGAGGAATTCCGCCCTGCCCGCTTCGATCCCGGGCAAGGCGAACAGCGCCACAAATTCCAGTACCTGCCGTTCGGCGCCGGGCCCCGCGTCTGTGTCGGGGCCGATTTCGCCATGATGCAGGCGCAGATCATCCTTGCCACCCTCTTGCAGCATTTCCGCTTCCGGCCGGCGGGCGCTTTGCCCAAGCCGGTGATGATGATGACGGTGAGACCGGAGCCCGGCGTCTTGCTGGAGGTGGAAGCTCTCTGACTTCAGGCGGCAGGGCGCGTCGGCACCAGCAGCGGCGCGGGTGCCGCAACTTGCGGCCGGTCCTCGACATCGTCCGCCCGGATGTCGCTCTTGTAGGTTTCGGGCCCGCACCACACCGCGAAGATGGTGATGGCGCACAGACCGATCACATACAGGCATACGCCCCAAGGCCGCCCTCCCATCCAGGCCACCAGCAATCCGGCAATCAGCGGCGCCGGTCCGCCGGCCAGGATGGATCCCGTCTCGCGGGCGAAGGCAAAACCGGAATAGCGCAAGCGCGGCCCGAACAATTCGGCGAAATAAGCGGCCTGCGGGCCGAACATGGCGCTGACGCCCACGCCCATCGCCAGGACGAAAGCCAGAATGATCAACCAGGGGTCTCGACTGTCCGCCAACAGGAAAAAGGGAAAAACCCAGACGGCCGAAAACAGTGCGCCGAAGATATAGACCGGGCGCCGGCCGATGCGGTCGGAGAGGCGCGAGAAAAACAGCACACCGAAGACCAGGGACAAGCCGCCGCACACCACCGCCAGGACGGGCATGCCGGGCGACATATGCAGCGTGGCGGCAAGATAGCTGACGCCGAATACGGGATAGAGATATCCCAGCGCGTTTTCGGCAAACCGCGCCCCCACCACCACCAGAAAGTTGCGCGGATGGCGCCGGATGGCTTCAAGCGCAGGAATTTTCAAAGCCGGGCGCAAGCGCCGCGCCTCCTGGAATACCGGCGTTTCCGTGACTTTGGCGCGGATATAGACACCCAAACCCAGCAGCAGCAGCGAAAGCAGGAAGGGAATGCGCCAGCCCCAGGCCAGCACGTCGTCCTTGCCCATGGTGCCCAGCAGCCAGAAGGTGACGGCAGCCAGGGTCATGCCGGACTGGGTCCCCATCGGCGCAAAGGCGCCATAGAGTCCGCGCTTTCCGTCCGGTGCGAATTCCACCGCCATCACCACCGCGCCGCTATATTCGGCGCCGGCGCCGAAGCCTTGCACCAGCCGAAGACCGATCAGCATCAAGGGCGCCCAGATGCCGGCCTGGCTGTAAGTGGGCAGCAGGCCGATCAGGAAAGTGCTGCCGCCCACCAGGATCATGGTGGCCACCAGCATGGGCTTGCGCCCGAAGCGATCGCCGAAATGACCGAACACCAGCCCGCCAAAAGGCCGCGCCAGAAAGCCCGCGCCGAATGTGGCGAAAGAGGCCAGCGTGCCCGTGGCCGGATCATAGGTGGGAAAGAACAGCGGCCCGAACACCAGGGCCGAGGCCAGGCCATAGAGAAAGAAGTCGTACCACTCCAGCGCCGAACCGATGCCGGCGGCAAGGGCCATCTGGCGCAGTTTGATTGGCGAAAGCTCCGTCACACTTTCTCCGTCCTGTGCCGGGCGAAATAGCGGTTCTGCGCCGTGGTCTGGTTTTCGTAGATCGATCCCTGGCGCGGCGCAGGCGGCAGCGGCAGGCGCACCGGCAGCTGCTCCATCCTTGGCTGGTTGGACGGCCGGCCCGAGATCAACTGGCTGTCCCAGGCGGCGTGGTCCTTGACGCCCAGCAACGGCCAGGCATCGCCCGCCGCATATTCAAACAACAGCAGCCGCCGCGGCCGGTCGGACAGATTTTGCGCCGAGCCATGCACCATCCGCACATGATGGAAACTCATCGAGCCCGCTTTCCCGGTCAACGGCACGGCGCGGGTAAAATCCACTTCCTGCCGGGTGGGATCCATCGCGCCGCAGAAAAAGCCGTCCGGCGAATGGTGGTCCCATACCGGCCCTTTGTGCGAGCCCGGCACCACCAGCAACGGACCATTTTCCAGAAAGGCATCATCCAGCATCACCCCCACCGCCAGGAGATCGTCATTGGTGTGAGGATAAAAGGCCCAATCCTGGTGCCATTCCACCGGCGAGCCGTAATGCGGCTGCTTCAGATTGATCTTGGAACCGTGCAGCCGCACGCCGGACGGACCCAAAAGCTTTTCCAGGATCGCAACCAGGCGCGGATATTGCGCCAGCTCCCAGAATATCGGGGTATGCGTGTGCGGCAGCTTGATGCGGCGCACCTTGGGGGCTTCGGGCAGGTGGCCCGGCTCCAGGTCATAAACTTCGGTATGATCGCGGACCGAAGACGCCCCCAGCACCAATGCGTCCAGCGCGGCCCGGACACGTCCCAGCATGCAGGCGTCCAATATGTCGGGCACCACCAGATAGCCTTGGTCGCGATACTGTTCGACATCCCGGTCCGTGATCACGCTTGTGCGCCCCGTTTATTTAAGGGCCAGCGCGACCGGCCCGGAAACCGGATCCGTCACGCCAAGCCCGCCGCCCAATTCTTCCAATGTATCGCGAAACGTCTCCAGCGCGGCGACCATCTGCGCGCGCGCGCCAATCAGCGCATCCATGTCGCTCCATTCCGCGATAATGCAGTAGGCGCGATCCCCCGTCTTGATGATGTTGGCATGCCTCAGACCCGGCCAGTCGGCGCGAACGGCGCGATGGGCCGCCAGGAACTCCTGCTCGCGCCCCGCTTTCACGCGGAAGCGCACGGCATTGAATGCGGCCATGGCGATACCTCGCATTCTTCCCTTTTCGGCATCAAGTTTAGCCCTGCCCCTGCGCCCTGAACAGTCGGCCCAAAGAGCATGTCAGCGCGGCGGCGCGGCGGATTTGCGCGCTGGACGCAACATCGCCGCCACCACCGAAGCCGCGAGCGGGCCGGCGCCCAGGGCAACGATGCCCAGGGAAAAGCTGCCCGTATGGTCGCGGACCCAGCCGATGAAATAAGGCCCGGCAAAACTTCCCAGATTGGCCACGGCGTTTATCAGCGCCAGCCCGGCGGCCGCGGCCGGTCCGGTCAGCATCGCCGACGGCACTGCCCAGAACACCGCAACATAGCAAAACACGCCGGTGATCCCGAAGGTGAGCGCCGCCAGGATAGCCACCGGGTCCTTTAGCAGCGCACAAGACACCAGAGCCAGGCCGGCGCAGGCCGCCGGTATCGCCGCGTGCCAGTTGCGCTCCATCTTCCGGTCGGAATGGATGCTCCAGAACACCATCACCAGCGCGGCGACGGCATAAGGAATGGCGTTGACCAAAGGCGTCATCGCGTTGCTGACGCCCAGGCCGTGGATGATCTGCGGCAGGAAAAGGATCAGTCCATAAGCCGCCGCATTGATGCCCGTGCCGGCCAGCGCAATGATCCACACCGTCGGATTGATCAGGACATCCATGACGCGAAAATGACGCACTGCCTCGCGCTGGTTGCGCTCGGTCTCAAGCCGGTCCGCCAGCCATTGTTTTTCCGCGGACGAAAGCCAGGGCGCCGTTCGCGGCCCCTCCGGCAGGACGAACCGGAAACACAAGCCCAGCGCAATGGTCGGCAGCGCCTGCAGAATAAACAACCATTGCCAGCCTTTCAGCCCCAGCGATCCGTCCAGCAGCAAGATCGGCTGGGAGACCAGCGATCCTGTCATGACGGAAAAGGGCGTGGAGAGGATCATCAGCATCAGCATGCGGACGCGGTATTTCTCCGGGGCCCACATCGCCAGGATATAAAGAAGGCCGGGATAGAGCCCTGACTCTCCGATCCCCAACGCCAGGCGGACCAGATAGAAAGACGATGCGTCCTGCACCCAGGCGTTGCAAAGCGAGGCGATGCCCCAGCCCAGCATGATGACGGGAATCCAGACCCGCCCGCCGATCCGCGCCAGCAGCAGATTGCTGGGAACGGCGAAAACGACATAACCGGCGAAGAAAAGACCGGCGGCGAGGCCATATTGCCCGGCGCTGAGGCCCAGATCGCGGTTCATGGTCAAAGCCGCAAAGCCGACATTGACCCGGTCGATATAGGCGACGAAATAAGCCGCGAAGAGTAGCGGTAACACGCGCCAGCAGACCTGGCGAACCGCCTCCCGTTCCGTGTCCATCCGCCCCCCGAAATTTATGGCTCAGACTAGGCCGATATGGAACAATGCCGCAATGCCGTGAGGCTGGGCACGCCAATCAGGACCGTCGAAATGGGAATGCGCGTAACAGGGATCGCCTGTCTTTTGTTCTTTGCCTCCGCCGTCACGGCGGCCGCTGACACGCCGAAAGAAATCCTTTCCACCATGGAGCGCGCGGCGGATTGGGAATTGGCGCATCGCGACAGCGCCAGCCAGCCTCTCAACAACACCGAATCCACCAAACCGTTGGGCTGGGTGGTGGGGACTTTCTATACCGGCCTCACCGCTTTGGCCGACCGTTCCGCCAATCCCCGCTATGCCGATGCCATCTATGCCCTGGGCGAACAACAGGGATGGAAATTGGGGCCGCGCCCTTTCCATGCGGACGATACTGAAGTGGCGCAGCACTGGATCTGGGCCTATGGCAAGAAACACGATCCGCGCATGATCGCCGACGTCCGGCAGCGCTTTGATGCCGTGATCGCGGCCAAGCTGACGGACTCGTTGTTGATGGTGCGGGTTTCCAGCTCGCTGGGCGGATGCTTTCGCCGCTGGTGCTGGAGCGACGCGTTGTTCATGGGGCCGCCGGGCTGGGTGGCGTTGAGCCAGGCGACCGGCGATCCCCGCTATCTCGCCTATGCCGACAAGGAATACCGCGCCACCACCGCTTTGCTGTTCGATCCCGACCAGGCGCTTTATTATCGCGACAGCAGTTATTTCGGCAAAAAGGGCCCGCATGACGAAAAGATTTTCTGGAGCCGCGGCAATGGCTGGGTCTATGCCGGTCTGGCGCGCATCCTGACCATGCTCCCGGCGGATTCTCCATCACGGCCTTACTATCAAGACCTCTTTCTCAAGATGTCGCGCAAGATCGTCACCTTGCAGAAGGCCGACGGCTCCTGGGCGCCTTCCCTGCTTGATCCGCGTCCCGATACCCCGCCGGAAACCAGCGGCACCGGCTTTTTCACCTACGGCCTGGCTTGGGGGGTGCATGCCGGCTTGCTGAAAGAGCCGCGCTACCGGCGCGCCGCCGAACGCGGCTGGTCGCTGATTTCAAAAGCGGTGCAATCCGACGGCAAGCTTGGCTGGGTGCAGCAGGTGGGCAGTCAGCCCGACAATGTGGGTCCCGATCATACCCAACCCTTTGGCGTGGGCGCCCTCCTGCTGGCAGGCAGCGCCATGATGGATCTGGAGCGCTAGCTCTTGGCGCTCTTGTTGCGCCGTCCCGCGCGCCGGGGCGCGGCATTGGCCCGCACCATCGCCGACAAGATGTCCAGATCGGGCTTGGCCGCCGCGGTGGCGCGGCTTTCAACGCGGCGATAGAGCTTCAACAATTCGCTTCCCAACTCGGTGAGATGGGTGCCGCCACCGGCGACGCCGCCGACTTCCGCCGTGACGACCGGACCGTCGAAGGTTTTTTGTATCTCCTGGATCAGCAGCCAGGCCTTGCGGTAGCTCATATCCATCGAGGCGGCGGCGCGGCGGATGGAACCCAATTCCGCCACCCGCTCCAGCAACTGCACCATGCCCGGACCCAAGGCGCTGCCGGTTGGCTCGAAATCGACGCGAATGGAGAGATGCGGCATGGATCAGACCAAAGGTTCCTTGCATTATGGTACGTAGCAGCCAGCCTCTTGTCATGAGAATTTCAAACAGCGCTCGAATGTGGATGAGACCAAGTTGACAATGACTCTCACCCTGCCGGGCCGGATATTCTTGCGTGCGCTGCTGATGGCTGTTCTGAGCATCATGCCGGCGGCGGCAGTCCCGGCGGATCAGGCGTTCCGCCAGGGGCTTTCGGCCTATAACAGCGGCGATTACCAAAAAGCGATGCGGATATGGCTGCCTTTGGCCCAGGCGGAGGACTCCTCGGCCCAGGCCGGGATCGGCTTCATGTATCATCGCGGTTTGGGGGTGGCGACCGACAATGGCAAAGCGGCTTACTGGCTGCGCAAGGCCGCCGAGCACGGCCAGCCTGAGGGCCAGATGATGCTTGGCAGCCTCTATTTCTATGGCGCCGGCGTGGAGAAGGATTTCATCAAAGCCTATGCCTGGTGCGATGTGGCACAGGATGGAGGCAATGCCGACGCCCAGTCGTGCCGCGATGCTGCGCTGCAATCGCTCAAATCCAAGGAAGACCTGAACGCCGCCTTCCGGCTCAGCCTGGATTTGCACCGGCGATTCGCCGGGCATCACTAAGCAATCGTTATTCCCGTTTGGATCAAACGCCAATATGACATCGGCAAATCCGTTGGTTGCCGATGTCAAAAGAGGCTGGCGGCGGACCTATTGTCTGCGCCGGTCCGGCTATGATTTACTTCCAAAAAATAAAACAGCCGGACAGGGATACGTGTTCAGGGGCCGGGTATCATAACGTTTTTGCGGTAACGGCTCCCTTCTTCGCGCAAGTGTCCGGCTCTCGCTAGCAAGGGAGTCCGCATGTCAGACGCTGACAAAAACGACGCCGGTTCGGGCGGCATTCGCGCCACGCGGCGTTCCGTCATCAAAGGTGTGATCGCATCCGGCGTCGCCGTCTCGGCGGCCGGATACATCGTCTATGACCGCTATGGTTCGCGCCTGGGCCGGGCCAAGGGCTCGGTCGAGCGGCTGGTCACCCTGAATGTGAACGGCAAGGAACGGCGGGTGGATGTGCTGCCCAACGAGACCCTGGTTCACACCATCCGCTACAAGCTGGGGCTGACCGGCACCAAGCTGGGCTGCGACCATTCGGAGTGCGGCGCCTGCACCGTGATGGTCGACGATGTCTCCACGTATTCCTGCTCGACCCTCACCCACAGCGTGCGGGGCCGCAAGATCACCACCATCGAAGGCATCGAAGGCCCCAATGGCGAGCTGCATAAGGTGCAGAAAGCCATGATCAAGGAACTGGGACCGCAATGCGGCTTCTGCACTTCCGGCCAGGTGGTGGCGGCGGTGGCGCTGCTCAAGGCCAATCCCACCCCCACCGTGGACGAAGCGCGCCGCGGCATGTCGGGCAATCTCTGCCGTTGCGGCGCCTACGACCATTATCTCAAGGCGGTCATGACCGCGTCTCGGGAGGCCTGAACCATGGCATACAATCTGATCGGCAAAGACTTCACGCCCATGGATGTCGAGGCCAAGGTCACCGGCCGGGCCAAATATGCGGAAGACTTCCGCGCCGACAATATGGTGTTCTGCAAGACCCTCACCAGCCCGATACCGCACGCCAAAATCAAGAGCATCGACACTTCCGAGGCGCTCAAGATGCAGGGCGTGCTGGGCATCCTCACCGCCGACGACGTGCCGCAATTCCCGCCGCCGGCGCTGCCGATCCTGGCCAAGGATGAAGTCTATTTTGTCGGCGATCCCATCCTGGCGGTCGCGGCGGAAAATGAGCAGGTCGCCGCCGAAGCCATCGAGGCGATCAAGATCGAGTTCGAGCAACTGCCCCATGTGGTGGACCCGCTGGAAAGCCTGTTCCCGGGCGGTCCCAATGCGCGCACCGCCGGCAATGTGGCGGCGGGCCAGATCAAGCTGCAGACCGTCAAATGGGAGGCGGCCGACTTCGCCGCCGCCGGCGATGCCAAGATGCCGATGGGACATGCCGCGGAGGAATGGGCTTACGGCGATGTCGATGCCGGCTTCAAGAACGCCAAGGTGACCATCGAGGAGACTTTCGTCACCGGCACCTATTCCCACAACTGCATGGAAACCCGCACCACCTTCGCCTATTGGCAGGGTGGCAAATGCTTCCTGCATGGCTCCAACCAGAGCCATACCGCGGCCATCGCCAATATCGCCCGCTATATCGGGATCGAACCGGACAATCTGGTCTTCATCGCGGAATATTGCGGCGGCGGTTTCGGCAGCAAGATTCCCGGCTATCCCAACATGGCCATCGCCGCCTTGATGTCCAAGAAGATCAACCGGCCGGTGATGCACCGCATCACCCGCACCGATGAATATGGCATCGGCGCCGCCCGGCCCGGCTTCCAGGGCTATATCAAGATGGGCTTTGCGCCCAACGGCAAGCTGCTCGCCGCCGACATGTATCTGGTGCAGGAAAGCGGGCCGCATGCCACCGCGGGCGACTTCCGCGCCGCCGGCAATGCGCTCACGATGATGTACCAGCCGGACGCCTGCAAATTCCGCAGCGTCCCGGTCTTGACCAATACGGTTCCGATGGGCGCCCATCGCGGCCCGGGCGAGAACCAGTTCGCCGCCTTGGTCGAGCCGATGTTCGACAAGGCCGCCAAGCAGCTCAATATCGATCGCATCGCCATCCGCCGCATCAACGCGCCGGACAATAACGGCAAGATCGGCAAGGAGCGCGGCCCGCTGACCAGCGCCTTCCAGAAAGAAGCGCTGGACAAGGCGGCTGTGATGTTCAAATGGGCCGAGCGCAAAAAAATGTCGGGCCAGAAGGCCGGTACCAAGGTGACCGGCATCGGCATCGGCCAAGGCTATCACTCGGCCGGCACCAACGGCTTTGACGGGCTGTTGCGCATCACCTCGGACGGCAAGCTGCATGTCCATACCGGCATCGGCAACCTGGGCACCTATTCGCATTCCGCCACCGCGCGCGTCGCCGCGGACCTGTTGAACTGCGATTGGGAAAATGTGGTGATCGAACGGGGCGACACCCGCAAGGGCCTGCCCTTCAACTCACCCCAGGCCGGCAGTCTCAGCGCCTCCACGCAGTCACGCACCATGTATGCGGCCGCGCAGGACATGAAGGCCAAGCTTGCCGACATCGCCGCCCAGATGAAGGGCGGCAAGGCCGAGGATTACGAGCTGGGCAAGGAGAAGGTCGTCAACAAGAGTGATCCTTCCAAATCGGTCACCTATGCGGAAGCCGCGCAAAAGGCCGTCGCGCTGGGCGGCAAATATAGCGGCAAGGAAGTGGCGGAGGATCTCAACGCCATCACCAAGGCATCGGTGGCGATGATCGCGGGCTCCGGCCTGATCGCCGCGGCCAAGGACAACATGCCCCGTGTCGGCGTGACGCCCGGCCTATCCGTCTCCATGGCCGAAATCGAGCTCGACACCGAAACCGGCAAGTTCGAGATCAAGGACATGATCTGCGTGGCCGATTGCGGCACCGTGCTGCATCCCTTGGGCCTGGGCCACCAGATTTCCGGCGGCAATGTGATGGGCATCGGCATGGTGATGGAACGCCATATCTACGATCCCAAGCTGGGCATTCCGGCGTCGGTGGGGTTCCATCAGGGCAAGCTGCCCACCTATCTCGACGTTCCCGTCGAGGTTGCCTGGGGCGCGGTGGAAAAACCCGATCCGCAAAATCCCATCGGGGTGAAAGGTGTCGGCGAGCCCGTGCTGGGATCGGGCGCCTCCGCCATCACATCGGCCATCGCCGATGCCTTGGGCGGACACTTGTTCAACCGCACGCCGGTCACGCCGGACATGATCATCAATCATCTGGCGGGGCGCCCACCGGCGCATAAACCCCTCCAAGTCAACACGGTTTGAGGAGGCGGAGATGATCGTCAAGGATATGATGCCCCAGTTCGACCTGTTCCAGCCGGCGACCGTCAAGGATGCGCTGGACCTGCTGGACAGTTACGGCAAGGACGCCTGGAAGATGGCCGGGGGCTATGACAGCCTGGTCTGGTTCAAGGAACGCATCAAGCGCCCCAAGGCGGTGGTCGATCTCAGCGGCATCGCCGAGATGAAGGGGATCAAGGAAACCGCCGATGGCGTGGAAATCGGCGCCCTCACCAACCTGACGACGGTTGAGCACGATCCCATCATCAAGGCCAAGTACCGGCTGTTGTCGGATGCGGTGGCCAAGGTCGCCAGCCCGCAAATCCGCAATGCCGGCACCATCGGCGGCAACGCCTCCCAGGATGCGCGCTGCCTGTACTACCGTTACGGCCTGCCCTGCTACCGGGCGGGCGGCAATACCTGCTTCGCCGACACGCCGGAAGGCATCAATCGCGAGCATGCACTGTTTGAATCCGACCGCTGCGTGGCGGTATCGCCTTCGGACGGCGCGCCGGCGCTAGTGGCGCTGGACGCCAAATTCGTGCTGCAAAGCTCGAGCGGTCAGCGGGTGATCAGCAGTGACGAGTTCTTCATCGGTCCCAAGGTCGACATTACCCACCTGACTTCGACCAAGCCGGAAGAAATCCTCACCGCCATCCGGATTCCCAAGACCTGGTCCAATGCCAACTTCTATTTCGAGAAGGTGGCGGACCGGAACACCTGGGACTTCCCGCTGGTCAATGTCGCTGCCGCCATCAAGGTGGCGAACGGCACGGTCCAGGATGCGCGCATTGCTTGCGGCGGGGTCAGCGCGGTGCCGCGCCGCCTCACCCAGGTCGAGCAGATCATCAAGGGACAGCCCGTGAACGAGAGCCTGGCCAAGCTGGCCGGCCAGTCCGCCTCGCGCGGGGCGAGGCCGTTGAACTACAACGGCTTCAAGATCCCGCTGATGGAAAATCTGGTGATGCGGGCGGTCAGGGACGCCAAGGCGTAAGCTCCATGTCCCTGTTTCGCTATGCCAGTTCCATTTATGGCGGCAACGACACGCTGATCGGCGCGAATTATGGGCTCCTGCCCTGGTTCGCGCTGGCGGGCGTGGCCTTCGCCATCGCCCATGCCATCTTCAAGGCCGTCGCGGCCCCTGGCAAACCCGGGTGAATGGCCGCTATCATAAGCCTCATGACCAGGAGTAAGAGATGACGCTAGCGTCAACGCCGGCGGGCCGCGTCCAGCGGCATAAACTGGTGGACCGCGCCTATCACTGGCTGATGGCGGCGGCGGTGTTGATTCTGCTGGTGACGGCCTTCCTGCCGATCTTGGGGTTAAAGTTCGAATGGGTGGGTATCCATTGGGTGACCGGGCTGGTGCTGACCGTCCTGGTGCTGTTCCACATCATCCGCGCCTGCTTCTTCCAGAATTTCTGGGCGATGATGATCGACGGCACCGACCTCAAGGCGCCGTTCGCCAAGCCGGGCAAATACGACCTGGCGCAGAAACTCTATCACCTGGCGATTTCGGTGCTGGTCCTTAGCGTCATCGCCACCGGCCTTTTGATGTGGCGCAAGGTCGATACGCCCTTCTGGCAGCGCGATCCCTATTGGCTGTCCACCGAAAGCTGGGGCCTGGTCTATGCCGTTCACGGGCTGGTGGCCATGGCGCTGGTCACCATGATCATTATCCATGTCTATTTCGCGCTTCGGCCCGATGAGTGGCACTTGACGCGCTCCATGCTGAAGGGCTGGATCACGTCCAAGGAATATCAGGACCACCATGATCCCCGGCGCTGGCAGGCCAAGGACGAGGCCTAAAGCACCGCATTCCCTGGAAAGGACAACACCCCATGACCTTGGGCGAGGCGATCGACGCCGTCGAAGAGACTTATGAATTCATGCTGGCCTATGCCGCGCAGGGACGCCGGCAGGAGGATCAGGACACAACCGGCGGCGTGCGGGCCTTGCTGAAAAAAGCCGATGCGGCGCTCAAGGTGATCGCGGACGCGTCCTTGCCGCAGGCCGGCGCCTTCCTGGAGGTGGTGCGGCAGGATGCCGGCAAGGCCGGCGCCGCCATCACCCTGGTGCTGGCGCAACCCAACATCAATTCGCAACTGATCGACAATCTCAACGCCTCGATCCATGTGCGGGCGCTGCTCACCGACCTGTTCCTGCTGGACGAGGCGCTCAAGATCCATCCGGCGTAGCGCGATGTCGGAATTGCCGGCCAAACCGCCAGCCAAATTGTCCGTCGGCGTGATCGGCATCGGCGCCTTCGGTTCCAAGATCGCGCTGCGGCTGCTATGGACCGACTTTCCCGGCCTGCAGATCTACGACTGTGACGACCTGACGCCGCGTTTCTTTGCCAACAATTATGGCGGCCTCAATGTCGGCTCGCCCAAAATGATGACGCAGAATTGCAATGTCGTCATCACCGCCCTGCCCTCGGCCAAGGAATTGCGCGAGGTTTGCTTCGGCTGGGAGGGGCTGGCCACCGGCTTCAAACAGGGCGGCATTGTGATCGATGTCGGCGTCACCGATCCGCTGGAAACGGTGGCGCTGGCGAACGAGCTGGCGGCCCACGGCGTCAAACTGGTGGATGCGCCGGCCTTCGGCACGCCCGATCAGGCCAAAGAAGGCAAGCTGACCTTGCTGGTTGGCGGCGACGACGAAGCCGTCACCCGCTGCCAGCCTCTGCTGGAGAAGCTTGGCTCCAAGATCATCCGCACCGGCGCCACCGGCTCGGCCCAGGCGGCGGGCGCAATTGCCGACTATCTGCGCGCGGCAAAGCTGCTGGCCGCCAGCGAAGCCATCCGGCTGGGGGCGCATTTCGGCTTTGAGGCCAAGAATCTGCTGGAGGTCAGCGACCTGCTGGGCGGCGCCGAACTCTCAAGGGTTTTGACGTCCGAAGTGGTAACCCGCCGCTTCAAAAGCGGTCTTCAGTTGGGCGTGCTGCGCGCCAATGTGGACCTGGCGGCGCAGCTGGCCCAGGGCGCCGGCCTGACCTTGCCGCTGTTGCAGGCGACCAAGGAGGCCTGGTCCCAGGCCGAAGCCCGGCTGGGCTACGGCGCCGACCACAGCGCCATCCTCAAATGGCTGGAGACGTTGGCCGCCGACGCGCCGGACAAGGCCGAAGCGCAACCGGATCAGTCAGCGTAATAGTTGCAATAACCCCAAGGGCTGACCGGGCCTTCCACGATCATGCACTCGAAGGGATTGAGATAGAAGTGGCATTGCGAGCAGTTCTGCGCGCTGTCATCCGTCTTTTCGATATAGCCGGCGGTTTTCTTGCTGGCCTTGGTGATAACGGGCGCGGCTTGCGCGCTCCCCGCCGCCAGCGCGGACAGCGCGATCAAATGGCGACGGGTGATGCAAGACCTTCTACCGGTCATGGCCGCGAAAGCCGCGCGTCAGGGGCACTTGCCCTTGGCCATTTTCATCGCATCGGCATCCTTGGCGGCGGTCACGGTGTTCATGATCTCGTCACCACTGGTGTCGTGGATGCAGCTCATTTTGTATTCGAACTTGCCATCCTTGGTGGGTTTCTTGGATTGGATGGTGCAGGTCGAGCAGGCGGCCGAGGCCGCGCTGGGGATCAGGATGGCGGCGCCGATAAGCAAAGCGGCGGCAGAGGCGAACTTCATGTCAAAACTCCCAGAGAGTCGGAAGAGGCAAGAATAAACCAGCGGCCGCCTGGGCCGCCAGAGCCGGCCTGGCCAAGTGCCGTTGGCTATTTTCCATTGTTTTCAAAGGTTTATTGAAACATGCAGGCAATTTCATGGCGGCTGCAAAATGAATTTTTGCACCGATTTGCCATTGCCGGGCCCCGGCCGCGGACCATCGCCGCCGACATCGCCGATATAATAGTCGCCCCGGGAATCCAGCGCCGCCTGATGCACCGAGTGCAAGAAGCCGGTGCCGAAATTCGCCACCTCGGCGCCGTCCCGCCGGCGCAGCACCCAGATGCGTTGGTTGATGCCGTCGCCAATCAACAGATAGGTCTGCGCCGGGTCGTGGGAAAAGCTCAGCGTCCAGACCGAGCCATTGTCCCGCGTCTCGCGATGCACCAGGAACTCCTTGAGGAATTTTCCCTGCTTGGTGAAGACCTGGATGCGGTCGTTGCGCCGGTCGCAGACATAGACCAGCCCATCCTTGGACAGATGCACACAATGCACCGGCGTGCGGAACTGTTTCTCCACCGGCTCACCCGGGACATAAACCGGCCCTTCGCGCACATAATGGCCCAGGGTCGAAGCATCCGCGCCGGTGGGTTCGGGCGGATTGGCGATCTGGTCTAACGCAATACCGTAAGCGCCCCAGCCGCGCTTGAATGCGCCGGTATCGGAATCATAAACCACCACCCGGCTGTTGAGATAGCCGTCGGAGATATAGACCTCATGCGCGGCATCATCGACTTCGATGCCGGCGGGTTCGCCCAGCATGGTCGTGTCGGCATTGTTGCGGGGCGCGCTGCTGGGATGGCCGATCTCCAACAGTTGCTTGCCGTCGCCGGTGAATTTGAGCACCTGACGGTCGCCCGGCGCGTTACCGCCGATCCAGACATTGCCGCCCGCATCCACCCACAGCGCATGCTCGGTTTTCGGCCAGTCCGGCACATAGCCCTGCCCGCCCCAGGATTTGACAATGTTACCTTCCGAATCGAACACCAGCACCGCCGGCATGCGGTCGGCCGGCGCCAGGGCCTGCTTCACGCCTTGTTCGTCGACCGCATAAGGAAGCGCGCGCTGCAGCACCCAGATATGATCCTGGCGGTCGATCGCAAGACCGCCGATCTGGCCGATCACCCAATGGTGGGGGAAAGGCTTGGGCCAGGCGGGATCATTGACATAGCGCGGCACATCGCCGGCGGCATCGGCCCGCGCCGCCGCCAAAACCAGCAGCAGCACGGCCTTCCAGACCAGGCGTTGAGTCATCCTCAATCTCCCTTGCTGCCGGCCTGCAAATAAAGCACCTGGCCTTCCTTGCTGCGCGAAATGATCGACAAGCGAATGCTCTTGCCACTGCCGGGTGCGCTGGTGGCGCGGTGCCAGCGTTCTTCCGGGACATTGATCACGTCGCCAACATCGCCATGAACCAGCCCGGCGCCGGAAATCAGCACATCGATCCGGCCGTACACATCGACCCAGGCTTCCGCCATATTGGCGTGGAAGTGGCCCCAGTCGCTGGGAGGCGGCAATTCCGAAATCGCGACATCCCGGCGCGGATTGGCGGAGGTATGACCGTCAAACAGGAAGCGCTCGCCGCTGCGGTCCGAAGCGCCATAATCGTCGATATTGAAGAACGGCAGGTTGAAAGAATCATAGCCGCCGGTCGAGGTGATCTTGGCCTTCTCGTAGCGATAACCTTTGACAGGCGTGGGCGTTTCGCTTTCCGGATAGGACGGTACCTGGCCCGCGGGTGTGACCCGGAAGAACACCGCTGGCTGCTCCCCAACCGTCTCCATGCAATAGGAAAGGCGCGGCGCCACATTGAAGGCCCAGCCCTTGGAAATAATTTTAGGCTCCTGGCCGTCGATGGTGATTTTGACCTGGCCGCTATAGATCCAGCCAAAGGCGCGATCGTCGGCATAGAATAGGCATTTGGTTTTCTCGCCCGGCGCCATCGAGACATAATGACCGTCAAAGTCGCGGTTCAGCAGCACCGGCTGGTCCCAGCTTTTGCGGCCCGCATGGGCCTTCAAAATATCGGCGATGCGCCAGATGGGTTTGTTGGGCCCGGTATAGGGCGTCTCTGGATTTCTCCGCCCCGCCCAGACGATGCGGGCCGGACCATCCTCGCGGGCCGGGGCGGACCACCAATTGGCTTGCGGCGCGCGCGCGGGTTGCGGCCATGCAGCACCAGCCGCCAGCATCAGTCCGGCCGCGAGCCATAGCGCTTTGGTGAACCGCATCGCTCCCCACCCCTCCCCTGGCGGTTTGCTTATCCCCCCGTCACCGACATATGCCGTCCCAGCGCGGGCGCGGCGCCGCGCACCGGCAGCAGGAAATCATGCGATTTGGGCTTGGCCGCCAAGGCGCGGTCGATCGCTTCGCTCAGCGCCGCATTGTCCGCGGAGGCGCGCAACGGCGCCCGCAGATCCACCGAACTTTCCTGGCCCAGGCACATGAACAGCGTGCCGGTGCAGGTGACCCGCACCCGCCGGCAGGTGTCGCAGAAATTATGGGTGAGCGGGGTAATGAATCCCAATTTTCCGCCGGTCTCGGCAACGCGGACATAGCGCGCCGGCCCGCCGGTACGGTCGGGCAGATCAGTGAGCGTCCAGTAGGATTCCAATTCCTGCCGCACGGCGGTCAGGGAGACAAACTGGTCGGTGCGGTCCTCATCCACCTCGCCCAAAGGCATGGTCTCGATCAGGGTGATGTCCATGCCGCAATCATGCGCCCAGCGGATGATCTCGGGCAGGTCACGTTCATTGTCCTGCTTGAGGGCGACCGTGTTGATCTTGACCTTGAGGCCGGCGTCCTGCGCGGCGGCGATACCTTCCAGCACCTGCGCCAACTGGTCGGCGCGGGCAATGCGGGCGAAGGTGGCGCGGTCCAGGCTGTCGAGGGAGACATTGATGCGCTCCATCCCGGCCTCTTTCAGCGCGGGGGCGAATTCCTTCAAACGCACGCCATTGGTGGTCATGGTCAGTTCGTCCAGCGCGCCGCTCTTGAGATGGCGCGACAGGGACCGCACCAGATCCAGAATTCCCCGCCGCATCAGCGGCTCGCCGCCGGTCAGGCGCAGATGACGGACGCCGCGCGCCACGAACAGGCTGCACACACGGTCCAATTCTTCCAGAGTCAGCAGCTGCGCCTTGGGCAGGAACTGCATCTGCTCACTCATACAATAGGTGCAGCGCAGATTGCAGCGGTCGGTGACCGACACCCGGACGTAATCCACCGTCCGGCCGAATTGGTCGATAAGGCTGCGTGCCTGATCCTGTGTCGACATGAGCGAAGTATACGGGAGAAAGCCACCAGAGAAAAGGACGCCTGATCAAGCACTTATCCGACAATCTTGATATTCTTACCAATATCACGCGATGTCGGGTCTCGTGCGGGCATGGCAAATATCGCTAAAGTAATCCGGTACTGTGTTGAGGTCCGCATGTCCTTTGCCGCCGCCGAGAGCGATGTCCTGGCTGTCGCCGCCGATTGGCTCACGCGCGGCCACCGTGTGGCCCTGGCCACCGTGGTCCGCACCACCGGCTCGGCGCCGCGCCAGGGCGGCAGTCATATCGTGGTGCGCGATGACGGCGCCTTTGAGGGATCGGTATCCGCCGGCTGTGTGGAAAATGCGGTGATCGAACTGGCCCAGGCCGCGATCGCGGACGGCAAGAACCGCTGCGCCAGTTTCGGGGTCAGCGACGGGGTATTCGCACCCGGCCTGCTTTGCGGCGGCGAGATCGAAATCCTGGTCGAGCCGATCCTCTGATGCGGCGCGCTACCCTGGAAAAACTGATTGCGGCGCGGCGTGAAGGCCGGGTGCTGGTGCGCGCGGTTCATCTGACCAGCGGCGAGGAACGCCTGCTGGACCCGGCATGCGACCTGTCTCCCCTGGGCCTGGCCGCCGCGGCCGCGGCGCGTGAGGATTTCAGTCATCGCGTCGCGCTTGACGACGGAGAGTGGTTTCTCACCGTCTACAACACGCCCTGGGAAATCGTGATCAGCGGCGCGGTGCACATCGCCCAGGCGCTGGCGGCGTTGGCGATCCCGGCAGGCTATCGCGTGCGGGTGATCGACCCTAGGGCGCCTTATGCCACTGAGGAGCGTTTTGCCGGCCTGAAGCTGGAACGGGCCTGGCCGGATGAAGTGCTGGCGCATCGTCCTCTTACCGCCCGCAGCGCATTGGTGGCGCTGGCGCATGATCCCAAGCTGGATGATGCGGCGTTGACCGCGGCCTTGCGCTCTCCGGCCTTCTATATCGGTGCGCTGGGGTCGGCCCGCACCCATGCCAGGCGCCTGGAACGGCTGGCCGGCCGTGGTTTTTCGCCCGGCGATCTGGCCAAGATCCATGGTCCGGTGGGCCTTCCCATTGGCGCCCGCGCGCCCGCCGAAATCGCCATCGCCATCCTGGCGGAACTGGTCAAGCTCAGACGCCGCAAGCCCGTCAAGCACATCGCCGGCATCGTGCTGGCCGCCGGCACGTCCAGCCGCATGGGTCGCAACAAGCTGGTGGAACCGGTCAAGGGCAAGCCGCTGGTGCGGCACGCGGTGGATGCGGCGCTGGCCAGCCGGCTGGATCCCATTGTGGTGGTGAGCGGACATGAAGCCGATCGCATCGCGAGCGCCCTGAACGACGCGCCTGTCACCCTGATCCATAACAAGGACTATGCCGGCGGATTGAGCAGCTCCCTCAAGGCCGGCATCGCCGCGGTGCCGGAGGATTGCGAAGGCGCCATGGTCCTGTTGGGCGACATGCCCTCCGTCACCCCGGCCTTGATCGACCGGCTGGTGGCGGCCTTCGATCCCGCCATGGACCGCGCCATCTGCGTGGCGCTGGGACATGGCCATCCCGGCCATCCCGTGCTGTGGGCCCGGCGCTTCTTTCCGGAGATCGCGGCTTTGCGCGGCGATCAGGGCGCGCGCAGCCTGCTGCGGGTCCATGCGGGGGAAATCGCGGAGATTGAAGCTGGCGACGACAGCCCGTTGATCGATATCGACACCCAGCAAGCGCTTGCGTCTTATCAAGGCTAGAGCGCTTTTCGGGCCACGGCCGCCAGGCAGGATTTACTTTTTGTTAAGCCTGTTTTGGGTGCAGAGCCGCCCTTAAATCCTCGCCCAATTCTTAAGGTTCCCCACATATTTGGCCGATAATCTGGTTTTGGCGCGAGCGGGGCGGTTTGTGAAACTTTCCTTGGCAAAACTTCTATCGGTGATCACCGGCCTCTTGGTCGTGGTGCTGATCTCGGTCTTTGCCCTGCTGGCCGAAGGCGCCTTCCAGCGCCAGCGCGATGCCGCCCATATCCTTTCCGTGGTCACCGTCAAGCGCGACCTGGTCCTGACCCAGGAAGCGCTGAGGGTCGAGGGCGTCCTGCTCGATTCCGCGCTGGAGGAAAAGACCGCCGCCGACGCCACCACCCTGGCGATGATCGCTCAGCTTCATGCCGCCACCAGCCGGGCTTTTGACCGGTTGATGGCGCATCCCGACCTGGCGGGCGCGGACCGCGCCGACATCGCGCGGAGCTGCGCCGATTACAACCGGATAATGCCACGGATGCTGGCGGCGGCGGACTTGCCGCGCGCATCGCGTCCGGCCGGACTGGTCGAGCAGCGCCTCGACGGGGTCAATGAGGTATTGGCTGCGCTGGGGCGCAAATCCAATGCCCTGTCGCGCTCCATCTTCTCGTCCGACCCGCTGATCAACGAGATGTTGCGCGATGCCGATATCGGCTACCGCATGCGCAGCGAAGCCGGCATCGACCGCCATACCATTATGACCGCCATGCTGGCGGAAAAGACGCCGCCGGCCGCCTTGCTGCAGAGTTTCGCGGAGATGAAGGGCCGGATTGCCACCTCCTGGATGGTGATCCTGGATGATTCCCGCATGCCGGATTTTCCCGAGGTGATGAAGGCGGCGGTGGCGCGGGCCAATTCCCTCTACTTCACGGATTTCATGCGGTTGCGCTCCGACACCATCCGCACCTTGGAGCATGGCGGAATCGTGCGGCTGAGCGGCCGTGACTGGGTGCGTTTGAGCAATCCCTCCCTGACCAGCATCATGGCGATCACCAAAACCGCCCTGGACCTGACGGAAACCCATGCCGCCCAACAGCTCCAGACGGCGCGGCGCAACTTCTTCGCCGCCATCCTGGCGATGCTGGCCTCCATCGCGCTGGCCAGCTTTGGCGCCATCTATGTCATGCTGGGCGTGATCCGTCCCCTGCGCGCCATCACCAGGACCATCGCCGCCATCGCGTCCGGCAAGTCCCATGGCGAGATACCCTATAGCGCGCGCACCGACGAGATCGGCCAATTCGCCCGTACGCTGAAGATGTTCCGTGACGGCACCGCCGAACGCTCGCGGCTGGAAAAGGCGCTCTTGGACAGCCGCGTCGCCCAGGAAACCGCGGAGACATCCAGCCGGGTCAAGTCGGAATTCCTGGCCAATATGAGCCACGAATTGCGCACCCCCTTGAACGCCATCATCGGCTTTTCCGATGTGATGCAGCTCCAGATCAAGGGTCCTCTGCCGGCGAGCTATCAGGAATATGCCGTCCTGATCCATGAATCCGGCACCCATCTGCTCAATCTGGTGTCCGATATCCTGGACCTCGCCAAGATCGAGGCCGGCAAATTCGCCATCGACGCGCGCGACATGGACCTGGCGGAGACCGTGGACCTCTGCCTGCGATTGACTCAGCGCCGCGCCGAGGAAACCGGCATCCAACTGGTCAAGACCATGCCGCGCGAGCCGCTGATCCTTCATGCCGACCCCCGCGCCTGCAAGCAGATCCTGCTCAACCTTCTTTCCAATGCGGTGAAATTCACCCGCAAGGGGGGCTCGGTGGAAGTCCTTGTCAGCGAGACGCGCGACCGCATCAGCCTGGCGGTGCGCGATACCGGCGTCGGCATTCCCGCCGATCTTCTGTCGCGCATTGGCCAGGCTTTCGAACAGGCCTCCAACGACCCCATGCTGGCGCGCGAAGGCACCGGACTGGGCCTGGCGCTGGTCAAGGCGCTGGTGGCCCAGCATGGCGGCAGCGTGCGCTTCGAAAGCCGGGAAAATATCGGCACCACGGTCACCGTGGAATTGCCCCGCGCCCAGCGGAACCGGGCCGCCGCCTGACAACCCCGTTAACCAGGCCGCCACAACAAGAGAGGCTTTGTGACAAAACTCTATTGACTCTATAGACATTACAGGCATTCTAGGCCGTGACAGTTTCGAGACAGGCCAGGACATGCTGATTTTCGCGATAATCGCCGGGCTGGCGGTGGTCCAATCCCTGTTCGGGATCGGCCTGTTGGTGTTCGGTACTCCCACCCTGCTGCTGCTGGGCTATCCCTATCAACAAGCTCTGGCGATCCTGTTGCCGGCCTCGCTGGCGGTGAGCCTGTTGCAACTGAGGGCGGTGCCGCGCCTGGACCGGAGTTTCGCGCTTCAGTTTGCCGGCTGGTGCCTGGCGCCCTTGGCCGTCACCTTGGCGGCAGTCTCGCTGCTGCACTTGCGCGCCAGCCTCAACCTGGCGGTGGCGCTGGCGCTGAGCTTTTTTGTGATGCTGAGGCTGTTCCCCGATCTGGAGAGCCAGGCGGCTTCATTCCTGCGCCGCCACCAGAAGGCGTGGCTGGTGCTGATGGGGATGACGCACGGCATTTCCAATCTGGGCGGAAGCCTACTGACCATCCTGGCCAATGCCCTGCAGCGTGAGAAGGAACAGGTCCGCTCCGTGATCGTGCATTGCTATGTCTGTTTTGCTCTCGTCCAGCTCACGGTGCTGGGCTTGACCACGCCGCATTTCTTTTCCTGGCGGCAACTCGCCTATGCCGCGGCCTCGGCCGGTGTTTTCCTGGTGGTTGGCCGGCAGATATTCGACTTTGTCTCCGCGCCCGCCTTTCGCCGCCTGTTCACGGGATTTATGGCCAGCTATGCCGGGCTGCTGGGCCTGCGCGCGGCGGGGATTCTGTGATGGATCACGCGCCCCTGCCCATCTATTCCAAGATCGTGGCCACCATCGGTCCGGCCACCTGCACGCCCGAAGCGTTGAAAGCGCTGGAAAAAGCCGGCATGTCGGTGGCGCGGCTCAATGGATCGCATGCCGATCTGGACTGGCATCGCACGGCGATCGGCCTGATCCGCCAGGTCCTGCCGCATGTCCCGATCCTGCTGGATATTCCAGGCCGCAAGATCCGCACCCTGCTCCTGGCGCACGAGCCCAGCTTTGCCGAAGGTGAAACGCTTGTCCTCACCACCGATCCCGACCATGACGGCCGCGAGAAAGTGCCGGTCAATTATCCCGATCTGCATCGTGACGTGCTCCCGGGGAGCATCATCATGGCCGATGACGGCACATTGAGCTTCGAGGTCATTCAGGTCCGGGACCGCGACATCATCTGCGCCGCCCGCACCGCCGGCACCTTGCGCAGCCGCAAGGGCATCAATGTGCCCTTTGTCCAGCTCAATACCGCCTTGGTGACGGAGCGGGACCGCGCCATGACAAGTTTCGCGCGCGAGCTGGGCGTGGATTTTATCGGCATCAGCTTTGTGGAGTCGGCGGCCCATGTCGAAGCGATCCGCAACCTGGTCGGCGCGCGTTCCCCCCAAATCCTGGCCAAGGTCGAAAATCAGGGCGGGATGGATCATCTGGAGGAAATCGTCGCGGCAGCTGATGCGATCATGATCGACCGCGGCGACCTTTCGGTCGAGACACGGCTCGAGACCATGGCGATCTATCAGAAGAAAATCATCGATGCGGCCCGCGCCGAAGGCAAGCCGGTGATCGTGGCCACGGAAATGCTGCACTCCATGATCCGCAACAACATGCCCACCAAGGCGGAAATCGCCGACATCACCAATGCGGTGCTGGACGGCTGTTCGGCCACCATGCTGTCGGGCGAAACCGCGATCGGCGACTATCCGCTGGAGGCGGTCAGCGTCATGCGGCGCGTGGCCGACACCGCGTTCGGACACCTCAATGCCCGCTCCGCCCAACGCTCGGCGGCGCTCAATCTAAAACCGGCGCAGGCCGTCGAGGAAGCCATCGCCATGATTCTGCGTTCGGTGTCCGTCACCAAGGTGGTGGCCATCACCCGCTCTGGCTATGCCGCCCGCCGCCTTTCCGCCCGCGGGGTTTCCCAGCCCATTCTGGCGGTGGGCGACAATCCCTCCATGGCCCGGGCCTTCAATCTGTATGCCGGGGTGGAAGGCATTCATTTCCAGACCGACGTGCCGCGCGGCAGCGCCCGCTATACCAAGGCTTGCCTGCGGTTCCTGTATGAGACGGGAAAATTGACGGCGGCGGACGAGATATTGGTCACCGGAGCGCTCTATCCGCGCTCGGGCACGCGCATGAACCTGATCCAACTGCACAAGGTCGGCGATCTCGCCGCCGAATTCGGCTGGAGCGCCGTCCAGGGACGAGCCCTGGCGAATCCGGCGGCGGCGGCATAACATGATTTTGATCCTGGGCATGACTCGCGGCGGCAATACCTGGCTGGGCAAGATTTTCGACGCCCATCCCGATGTCTTATACCGGCATGAGCCCGACAGCATTCTCAAGGCCCGCGAGATTCCCGCTTTCTGTCAGGATCAGGATGCCGGTCTCTACCTGGCGCCGGCGCGCGATTATTTCGACGCGGTATTGCGGGTGAGGACGTCCAAGGCGCTGGGCACCTTCCCGGTGATGCCGAAATCCTATCTTTCGCCATTGCGGCATCAGCTCAAGCGGGCTTTGGTGGTCGGCGCCAAGGGACTCGAGAAGATCGGCTTCTTTTCCCGTTTTTTCCGGGATGCCGCCTTGCCGGAAATGACGGGCGGCAGGCCGGTGCATCATGTGGTGAAATCCATCGCCGCCTTGGGACAGATGAATCTTTTTTCCCGCCTTTATCCCGATGCCAAGGTGATCCTGCTGTTGCGTCATCCCGCCGGCCAGGTGGCGTCCGCCCTCAAGGCCATCGCCAGCGACAAGATCGATGGCCAGCCTCCCGCCACCGAGGACTGGGGCATCTACCGGGATCTGGCCGCAACCGCACAGGGCCGCCGTCATGGACTGACACTGGAGGTCTTCCAGGCGCTAGACCCCGTCGAACGCCTGGCCTGGCGCTGGGCGATCTCCTACGACAAGGCGCTGGAGGATTTGCAGGGACATCCCAATGTCCAGATCGTTCTCTATGAAGAGCTTTGCGCCGATCCGGTTTCGGTGGGCCGCCGGCTGTTTGGCTTCGCCGGCCTGGACTGGCGGCCCGAGGTGGAACGCTTTGTGCGCAAATCCTCCACCGCCGCCAATGCCAGGACCTACGACCGGGTAATCCGTGATTCCATCAAGACCGCCGCATCCTGGCGCACAAGCCTGGCGCCGGACACTATCAAGCTGATCCTGCAGGTGATGCAAAAATCGCGCGCCGGCCAATATTATCTCACCGGTGCGCAGCCGGCGCGCCGCGCCGGCTAGTTCAGCGCCAGCCAGCCGGTGCGGCTTTTGGCGTCCTGGCGCTCCACCCAGCGATAGTCGGTCTCCTGCGCCGGCAGGATGTCGTCCTGGGCATTGTCCAGGATGTAATCGCCGCGATCGCTCACCACCGTCAGCACCGCATGGCGCTCCCGGCGCCGGTTGAGCGCCACGGTGATGCGCAGCGCGTCCGGCGGCAGGCCCAAAAGCGTGAGCATCTTGCGCTTGGCCAGCACATAATCCTCGCAGTCACCTTCGCCATCCACCGGCACGGCCCAGAATTCCGCCACGCCATAATGCTCGCTGTCATCCACCGGGCGGATCATGTTGTTCACGGCGATATTCACTTTCTCCAGCATCGCCCAGGATTCATCGTTCAGGGCGATCCTGTCGGGCTGTCCGCGATGGGTGCGGCACTCCCCGGGATTGCGGTCGCAGAAAGCGAGATAGCCGGACGGCGCGGCGGCCTCTCCCCCAGGCATTTGCGCCCTGCCCGGGGTTTGACCCGACACGGCGGCGAATGGCGCGATCGCGGACAGCGAATCCTGGAGGATGGCCTGGTGCTGGATCTCCTGGGCCGGTGCGGGCGCCAAGGCAAAAGCCGCAAGCGCGATACCGACAAACCCCGCCAACCGGCGCATGACCGCTCTCCTCCCGAGACGGCCATTCTGGGGGCGAGCCTGCTAATGCCGGCCCAGCGGGACTTGGCGCATTTGCTTAAAATTTTATCGATTCAGCGCCGGCTCAGCGGAAAGCGCGCGAAAAGAACCGCCGCATCTGGGCCAGGATGTCGCGTTCCAGCGCCTGTGTCTGCACCGCGTTGTTGGCGATCTCGCTGAGGCCCAACTGACGCTGAGCCAGCACATAGCTCAGCCGCTCCATCAGTCCCGACTCCTTGGCCAGCAGGGTTTCGATCGAAGCCTTGGTGACTTCCAGCACCCGCATCGCGGTCAAGGCGGTGACCGAGGCGGTTCTGGGTGCGCCCGTCATCAGCGACATCTCTCCCACAATGTCGCCCGCGGTCAGCACCGCAACCTCGCGGTGATGCCCATCCGCCATGGTGATGGAGACACGCGCCGCGCCCTCCAGCAGCACGAACATGGAAGAGCCGGCTTCGGCCTGCTTGATGAACACCGCCCCAGGCAGAAAAGTCCGCACGTCACAGCCGCCGATCAAGGTGTCGAGCTGCGCCGCGTCCAGGACATTCTCGAAAATGGCGGCATTGCCAAGCGCCTCTCGCGCCTCACCCTTGACATCGTGGGATTCCTCCATGCCCTTGACCAGCTCCACCTGGGTCGCCGGATTGGGCACCTTGTGGCGCAGCAGGGCGCTATACAGCGCATGCGCCATGATGGAGCGCGGCACATCCGGGTCGGTTTCGTCCAGCTCGGCATAGAAGCGCACCTGGAAAACCACCGAGTCCGATTCGATGCGCTCGATCTGGATATCGGGCTCGCGATGCGCGACCAGCGGTTTGGTCCGCACCGCCCGGTAAGCCTCTCCCAACAGGATCGCCATGGCGCGGTCGGCGGGAAAATGAAACGCCACCGGAATTTGCACCGACAGCCGCTTGGGCCCGGGCGGCCGGCTGTGATTCATCACCGGATTGGTGGTCAGGGCATGGTTGGGGATCAGCAGGCGGCGGCCGTCGCACAGCCGCAGGAAGGTGGTGCGCCAGGTGATGCCCTGGACCCGGCCGTAGATCGGTTCGGGAAAATGCTCGGAATAGATGGTGAGCCAATCGCCGATGGCGAAGGCGTCGTCGAGATTGACCGACACGCCGCTGAACACGTCGTTGATCGGGGCCTGCAGCGCGATGCCCAGCACGAAGGCGGCCGCGCCCGAGGCGGTCAGCACGCCGGCAAAGGAAACCCCTTCCTCGAAGAACAATCCCACCGAGGCGCCCAGCGCGACGATGGCGATGGTGAGAAGACCCTTGATGACCGTGGGGGTCTCGCGCTTGAGCCGCCGGTGCAGAAAGCCGTCCCAGTAAAGGCCGCGGATCAGCTGGTCCAGCAGGATGGCCAGGGCCACCGCCAGCATCGCGCCCAAGGCGCTGACCACCCGGGCGCCGTAAGGCGCGGGTGCCGCCAGGATCAAACCGGTTGCGCCGAAACGGGCCGCCGCCAGCAGCACAACCACCAGGAAAGCGACAAGGATGCCGGGCTTTTTCATGCTATTTTTCCGTCATGACCACCGTGTCGCCCACCACGCCTTGGCGCAGCCGGTTGAGGTGAAACGTGATGCAAGGGTCCTCCGGCAAGTCATGCGCCAGAGACTCAAACAGCTTGCCCGCATCCGGTGCCCCCATCTTCAACATGGCATAAGCCTCGCCATAACGCGCCAGCAAACCATTCTGCAGGTGCCCGTCCTGCAGCGGCTCCCACACCTCGATGGCGCTGGTCTTGCCCTTGAGTACCACACAGGCGGTGGGCCGGAAACTGACCGTGCCGCATTCGGCCCGGGTGGCGCCGCTGACGCTGATATTGGTGCCGAAATACTTGTTTAAGCCCTCCAGCCGCGCCGCCGTGTTCACCGCATCGCCGGCGGCGGTGTAATTGTGCCGGGTGCGGGAGCCGAAATTCCCCACCATGGCGGCGCCGGTATGGACGCCGATGCGGGTTTTGCCGAAGGGAATGCCCTGCGCCGCCTGTTCGATGCTGAAATTCCTGGAAAAACGGTCCATCTCCAGGGCGCAGCGCACCGCCGCCTCGGCATGGCCGGGAAGATCGATGGGAGCGTTGAAGATCGCCACCACCGCATCGCCGATGAATTTGTCGACCATGCCGCCATGCTTCTGCACCAGCTCGGTCATCACTTCGAGATATTCATTGAGGGCATGGCCCAGCACCTTGGCCTCGACCTTTTCCGACAAGGTGGTGAAATCGGCCACGTCGGTGAACAGGAAAGTCATCACCCGCCGCTCGCCTTCCAGCGTGGTCATGCGGGCCGGATCGTTGAGGATCTGGCCCACCACTTCGGGAGCGACGTGGTGGGAAAACACGCTTTCGATGAATTTGCGCTGGGCCCGGGCTTCGCCGCCGCTGATCGCTTCCATGGCGAAAAACGCCATGCCCAGGGCCAGGGCCGGCGCCACCGGTCCCGCCAGCGGGCCGCCGGCATGGAAGACAATGGCGGCCCCCAGCCAGAACGTGGCGACCACGAACAGGCTGGCGGCAAAACGCTGGGCAGCGTGGCGCGGCACGCTCCCCAGGGCGGCACCGATGCCCGCCATCGCCAGCGCGATCAAAAGATCGATCTGCCAGGGCGTGATGGGAGACGAGCGGTGATGCAATAGTTGGGACAAGGCATAGGCTTGAATCTCCACCCCCGCCAGCATGCCGCCGCGGCCTTGCGAGGAAATCATGAAGGGCGTGCGATGCCGGTCCACAAGGGTGATGTCCGATCCGACTAGCACCACCTTGTTCCGGAACCAGGCGTCGGGCAGCAATTTCACCGCATGGGCGGGAAATTTCGCGAACACCGGATCACCATTGGCGGGTTTCCCCCGCCAGGCGATGGGCACCTGCTCGGCCGGCGTCTTCACGCCCGCCGTTTCCGCCAGCCCGCGCGAAAAACCCATCACATAACGGCCATCGGCGGTGCGCTGACCGGGATAAATCCAGCGCACCACATCGAACTGATCCTCGGGCACATTCACCATCACCCGCTTGTCCGGCGGCACATAACTTTTGAGATAAGCGACTTGGCCCGGCTCGGCGATATTGTCGTCAGCCTTGCTGGGCTCGACATAAGCGATGCGCAGCGGCACCTTCATGCCGGTGATGACCTGCTTCAGGGCGGCATCCTTGTCCGGTTCGGTGGGCTGATCGAACAGATAGTCGACTCCGATGGCGCGTGGTTGTTTCTTGGCCAGCGCGGTCAAGAGATCCGCCATGAAGGCGCGGTCTATCGGGGCGCGATAGGGAAATTGCGCCAGCGTATCCTCGGTGACCGCGACGATCACAATATCGGGGTCTTGGACCTGGGCCGGTGTGTAGTTCACCACCTCCCAGTCCAGCAGGAACTGGTTGGCGCTGATCAGGAACGCCAAAAACTGGACCAGGAACACCGCCACGACCGCGCACGACACCACGACAATGACGGCGGCGCGCGCCTGCTTCAGGCGTGACAGCCAGGCCGACGCCGTCATTTTGCGCTGCGCAACAGCGCCCGGGCCTGGGCCTCGCAATCCTTGTCCGCCAACCAGGCGGCGCGCACGGCGTCATTGGCGAGATTGGCCGGCATGCCTTCCACTTTCATCGCCGACTGCACGCCATTGAGCGACACCAGATAGGTGGCGCCGCTCTTGATGATGGCGGGCGGTGGCACGGTGATGCGGTCCGCTCCCGCAGGCCAATGCGCTTCGGTGCGCCAGCTGCGGTCGGCGGGAGCCAGGCTCAACACCGCCTCGCGCGCCGCATCGGCGCGCCATAGCACCGCTTCGCTGCCGTCGCGCAGGCACACCGTCCCGGCCCGGCTGGCGTCCAGCACCCAGGGATCGGGCAGCACAACCACGGTGGTGCCGCGGGTGGTGCCGACTTCACCGATGCGCGCCTGCCGCTGAGCGACCAGCTGCGACAGGGCGTTGGTCACCGGCACGCCCCTGGCCTGGTCGCTGCCCGGCGCTTTGTCATAAGGGCCGTCCAGCTTCAGGGTCGCGCCCGCGGGCGTGATCAGGGTGACATGCTGGCCCTGTTTCAGGGAAAGCGGCTTGGCGGAATCCACCGTCTGGCCGGGGCGCAAACTCACCCCGCGCGCCTCCAGCACCACCAGGTCGGCGGCTTGCGCCGCGCAGGTGCCGCCCAGCAAAGCAAGAGCAATAATGAGTGTCTTGGGTGTGCGCTTCATAACCTGCCTCCATTTGTCTGTTGAACCATATCCGCGATGCCGCCGCCACCCGCGCCCTCGCCGGCGCCGATCAGGGTGAAGGCAGCCCAATAAAAAGGATGCGCCGTGGCGGGATCGCCAATCATGTCGAGCTGCGCCTGCCTCAGCGCTCCGGCCAGCCCGCCGCCGCGCTCCCGCCCGTAGCGCTGAAACACATCCGTCATCAGCTTGGCGGTGGCGGTGGAGGGAATTTCCCAATGGCTGGCCAGCACGGCGCGGGCGCCCGCATTGAAGAAGGCGTCCGCCAGGCCCTCCAGGGCGCTGCCGCCGAAACGTCCGCTGCCCGCCGCCGCGGTGTTGCAGGCCGACAGCACCACCAGATCGGCATTCAGCCGCAGCGCGGCGATCTCGCCGGCTTCCAGCAAGCCGTCGCCATCCGTGCTGGTGGCGGTGGTTGGGGGCGGCGAAAGGACCAGCCCCGGCTCGGCCTGACAGTGCAGCTCTCCGGGCAGAAGTCCGTGGGTGGCGAAATAGAGCACGCGATACTGGTCCAGCGCATGGGCGCGAAAGCCGGTCTCGCTGGCGGCCGGTCCCAGCAACAGGGAATCCGCGTCGCCGCCCAGGGCCTGGCTGACACTGCGGACTTCGCCGGCGGTATCGTGCAGCGGCTCCAACCCGCGCAGCAACGCGGCCGGCATGGGGCTGGATTGCCGGCAACTGGTGGCCAGGGATTCCAGCGCCGCCATTCCGCCGCCATCGCTGCCCGTGAGTACCGGATCGCCCACGCCCAGGAAGGGCCGCGGCGCGCTGTGTTGACCCCGCGCCGTCTGACGCAACACCAGAAACGCCCGGGGGCTGGGGACCTGGGTAACCGACATGCGGCGCACCAGCCAGGAGGCCTCGGCGTAACTCGCGCCATCGGCGGGCGGCGCATCGACCAGAAGACTGAGCGGCACACTGGCCAGCACCGGACCGGGCGCCACGGTCAATTGGTTGACGGCTTGCAGCGGACCGGCAAACGGCCCCAGCAATTGCTGATAGAGGGTATAGGCGTTGCGCAAAGAGAAATCCGGCAGGCGCCCCAGTTGCGGCTGGAAGGCGCGGCGCAACAAGGCGATATCCGACGTCACGGAGTCGGAGGTGACGTCCAGCTTCTTCACTGTCAGGCCATCGGCTGTCACCAGCAGGCCGTAGCTGCCCTTGAACCCCATGAGATACGTCAGAAAGCCCTGCCCCGGCTTGAGCTGGGAGCGCACATCGGCCAACTCCACGGCTTGCGGATCGGCCAGCCGGGCGTAATCGGGAAATTCCTTCTGCACCCGCGCCGCCAGGTCATCGGCCCTGGCCGTCGCTTGCACCAGCTTTTGGGCAAGCAGGGTCTCCAGCTGGACATTGCGCTCATCGCCGGACTTGGCCAGTTCGGCGGCGATGTCGATGCGCAGCTGGTCGCGCATCTGCTGCGCGTCCTGGGCGTCGCGCACCAGGCCGGCCAGCGCGGGATTGGCGGCCGCCAGCCGCACCGAAGCCCGGGCGATCGCCTGGTCGGCGAGATCGGAATTGACCAGCTGGACGGCGCGGAAGACTTCGGTATCCAACATGGCGCGCTGCTGGGGCCCCACTTGCCAGCCACTGGCCGCGGCCAGGAAGGGCAGCAACTGATCGGGCATGATGCGGGCGCGCGCGATCGGGCTTCGCGACAAAATTCCCATCGCCAGCCGGAATTGCTCGACCGCCTGGGGATAGAGTTCCTGCTCGGCATAGAAGCGGCCCATCATCAGATGGGCCATGGCCAGCGGCGCGGAATCCCCGAACAGTTTCTGCCGCATGGTTATGGCGTCGAGATAATTGCGCTCGGCCGCGCTGACACGTCCGCGGCGCTCATTGACTTCCGCCATCAAGGTCAGGACATCGGCCCGCCACCACAGAGCCAGGCCCGGCTCCAGATTGACGATCCACAGGGCCTCTTCCGCCGCCGCCTGGGCATTGGGCAGGTCACCCAGCTTGAGCGCCATCTCCGCTTCGATGCGCAACGAATGCGCCAACTCGCCGCTGGACGCCACCGGCAGTCCCGACAGTCCGGTGCCGATTTCGCCGCCGCCGCTGGCGATCTTGAGCTGTTCGCGGCGTTCGACACTGGCCTGGTGGGCATAGGCCAGCGCCTTGGCGAAATCGCGCTGGTTGGCCGCATCCAAGGCCAGATAGGAGGCGAGCTGGGCCCGCGCATCGGCGCTGAGCGAGCCTTCTATGATGGGTGAAGCACGATGAAAAAGCCCCGCCGCCTCGTCAAAGCGGCCCTGGTTGCTCACCTGGACCGCAAGCTCCATCAAGGCCAGGCCCACCGGCACGGAATCCGCTCCGAACAAGTGAGTGTCGATCTCCAGGGCTCCGCGCAGCGCCGTTTCGGCGGCGGCGAAGTCATCGCGGCTGGCATAGATGCGCGCCGCCTCGATGGACTGGGAGTAACGCGCGAAATCGCCCGCCGCGGCGGACAGCACGTTGGCCGGGATGCGCGTGGCCAGCAACTGCTGGCCGGCGGCGGCATCGCCGGTCTCGAAACGGCGGCCCAGCGCGGCGGCGAGCGCGGTGCCCAGCACCGGCAACAGGCTGGGCATGCCTTCGGCCTGGGCGATGGTGCGCCCCGATCCGGCGAACAGCAACAGGCGCGGCCAGCTGGTGCTTTGCAGGGTGCAAAGATAAAGCAGCATCTCGCCCTGGCCGAGGAACGCCCCCGCATCGCAGGAAAGCTGCTCACTGACCGCCAGGGCATCGGCGATGGGCTTGGCGCGGGCGGAAAGCATCGCGCGCCGCTTGGCCACATCATCCGGCAAGGCCGCTTCCAAGGTGGTGATTTGCATCCGGCCCACACTCTTGTTGCTGTCGCCGCAGAAAATCTCGATCGGCCGCGCCTGAGCCGGGTCGTTGTCGGCGTGGCAAATCTCGCCCGCCAGGCTCTTTCCCAATTGCGGGCCCGAAGGCGCGGGCTGGGCCCTGGCGGCGCCGAGCACCGCGATCGTCAGCGACAGGGATATCAGCCAGCGCATCATTGCCAGAAGGCCTCGTTCCCCCAGCTGGAATAGACTTGGCCGTAAGGAGGAACGCCATGCGGCAGCATGCTGCCGGGCGCGGGCGTGAACTGGCGCAACAAGCCGTCGATCAGGACGGAAGACGTGGAATGCGATGAGCCGCTGAGAGATTGCCCGATGCTGACGGCGGCGGAATCTTCGCTGTCCAGATTGCCGGTGGCGGCGGTTGAGTCGGCAGGTCCGCTCTTGGCGGTGTTGGCGACGGGCGTGACCGGACCGGTCGGGACTGACCCATTGCTGGTATAGGTGTTGCCCAGCACGTCCGGGGCGCGATTGACCAGGATGATGCCTACCGCGCCGCTGATGGTGCCGGCGGCCAGAACATAATTGCCCGCGTCACTGCCGGTGAGCGCCAGGCCGTTCACGGTCACCGTTTTGCCGGTGCCCACAAACTTGGTGTCATAAATACCGCTGGCGGGGTTGTTGAGCGCCGCATCATCACCGGCCAGGAGCCCGGCCACGGCATAGTTTGAGGCATCCAAAGCCGCGTCGGTGGTCCCGTCGAAAATCTTTTGCACCGTGCCGGTAAGGGACGCCGAGACGGAAGCGGGGTCGATGGTGCCGATGGCGGCGGACAGGCTGGAAGACACCAGCTGATAATTGCCGGCATCGCCGCCGGAGAGCGTCAGGCCGCTGACCGTCACCGTCTTGCCCGCACCCGCATTCTTGTTGGCATAGCTGCCGGCGGCGGGCGTATTGAGCGACACCTGGTCGCCGCCCAACACGCCAGTCAGCCCGTAGTTGGAAGCAGTCAAGGCGGCAGTGGTGGTGCCATCATAGGTTTTGCGGGTCGTGCCGGTCAGGGAGGCGGTCAGCGAAGCGGGATCGATGGTGCCGATCGCGGCGGAAATATTGGGAGACGCCAGGAGATAATTGCCGGCATCCGCTCCCAGCAGGCTCAACCCCGACACGCTGACGGTTTTTCCGCTTCCCACATTTTTGTCCGCATAGCTGGCGCTGACCGGAGCGGAAAGGCTGACGCTGTCGCCTTGAACAATGCCGGTGAGCCGGAAATTGCCCGATGCGGGATTGGCGGCAGCGGTCCGGTCATAGGTTTTGCGCACCGTGCCGGTGAGCGAAGCGGTCAGGATGGCCGGATCGATGATGCCGACAGCAGCGGAAATGTTGAGAGAGGTCAGCACATAATTGCCGGCCTGCGCGCCCTGCAGGCTCAGGCCGGTGACACTGACAGTCTTGCCGGCACCCACATTCTTGTTGGCATAGCTGGCGCTGACCGGCGCACCAAGGCTGACATGGTCGCCCGGCAGCACGCCGGTGAGCAAATAATTGGCCGCGGCCGGATTGGCGAGCACGGTGCCATCATAGGTCTTGCGCACCGTGCCGGTGAGCGAGGCCGTCAGGGCGGCCGGATTGATCTGAAGCGTGCCACTGACAAACTGAAAGCCGTAATTGTAATCCGATATCAGGCTGCCCAGGGCGGCGGAGATGGCATAGCCGCCCACCGCGGATGAGGCGGTCGCGGGCGTGAAGAGAGACGGCGAACCGGAGAAGACGCCCGCGGGCGCGTCGCCGGCCAAGGCACCCGTGATGGTAGCGGTGAGGGTCGGATTTGCGGCGCCATAGCTTCTGGCCTGGTTGTTGGCGGTGACAGTCAGGACCGGCGCCAACACATAGACAAAGCGGTCGCCTGTGCCGGTGACGGCGGCATAGCTGCGAGACGAGAAATCGAACGGCCGGTTGTAGAAGGGCGTGCCGTCAAGATGGCCCGCCGTGGCATTGGCCGGGTCATCCAGAAACACCAGCCAACGCCCGCCGCCGGAAACCTTCAGCGCGCTACTGCCGCTCTGGTTGACGAAATTTCCCGCCGCCGCAATCACCAGCGCGTCATTGGCCCCCGTGGTGGTGATCGAAGCATCGGCGCCAAGCATGACATCGCCGCCCGACACCAGGGTAATCGCGCCGGTATCGTTCACCTGGGCGAACCCGCTGCCATTGCCAATCCGGGCATAGCCCGCCGGTGCGTTGCCGGTCAGGGTCACATCGCCCTGCGCCGACACCGATATATTGCCGGAATGGTTGCCCAGGGAATCGCGGCCGCCATGGCCGATTTGGGCGAAAGGCGTGCCGGGGGCACTGATATTCAGGCTGCCGGTCAGCGCAACCGAAATATCGCCGCTGGCGTCCATCGAGACTGCCGGCGCGATGTGATAGCCAAGCTGCGCATAGCCATTGAGGCTGGCGAGCGAAAGGTTGCCGGCCGCGACAATGGTGGAGCCATTGCGGCTTCCCAGGGCGATGTTGCCGGCGGCGGCGCCGCCGCCGATCAGCACACTGCCGCCGTTAAGGCCATAGGCGCCCGGCGTATTGAGGATGGCTGGCGCGCTGGTCACGCCATCCCAGCCCGCCACCGCCAGGATCGCTCCGGCGCCCGAATTCTGCACATTGGCATTGACGGTCAGATCATGCCCGGCCAGGAAGGTCAGCGAATTGGCGCTGGTATAGACAACCGGCGCATTGACGGTGATGTCGTTGGAGGCGGTGACGCTGACATTGGTGCCGGCCAGGTTGCTCACAATGGTCGCGGCGGCGGGCGCGTCAATCGCGACATTCACCGGATCCAGCAGCCAAAGCCCGGCAACGCCCTGCGGAGCCGATGTGTCAACCCGCACGCCGGAAATATCGAGATTCTCGCCCGAGGTTTCGACATGGCCGCCGGCGCTGACGCCCTTGGCGCTGAGCGAGGCCGCGATCTTCGCCGCGCCTCCCGAGACAATGGCGATCGTGCCGCCCTGCCCCTGCCCGGTGGCGTCTGCCGTCACCGATGCCTGTCCCACCGTCACGCTTTGCGCGGTGGTATCCCCGATCGTCACCTTGCCGCCGCCCGAGGACCCGGAGGCGTCCAGCCGCGTCCCGTCCGCGATGGCGACTTGCTCACCCTTGACGGTAAGGGTGCCGCCCTTGTCCTGCGGATTCTGGCCGGAGACATCCACCGTGCCGCCAACCGCCACCGCTCCATCGCCGGCATCCAGCACCACCTCGCCATTGTGCAGCGACACGCTGTTGGCTTGGATGATGCCGGTGGAATTGATCACCTGATCGATCACATTGCGGGCGGCGCGCGCTGTCAGCAGCACCTGGCCGCCCTGTGCCGCGATGGTCCCTGCGTTGGAAACCAGGGCGGTGGCGGGTTTGCCGTCCGCATCCTTGGGGGTTTGCGAAACCGGCGCGGCGATCTGGTAGCGGATCAGATTGTCGCCGTCGAAATCGACGGAAAAGCTGTCCGCGCCGCCCAGCACCACATGGCCCAGCTTGGCGGCGATCATGCCCTCATTCACCACACGGCCGGCCGACAGCACCACCGAGCCGCCGGTGGCGGCCTTGATCGAACCCTGGTTGACCACCTGCGCATCGGGATTGGAGGAAGGCGTGCCGAACTGGTAGCGGCCGGCCATGAAGTCGCCATCCTGAATGTCGGACGTGGTGGCAAGCAACCCGCCCACATTGACCTGGCTGTTGGGGCCGAACAGAACGCCGTTGCCATTGACCAGCCAGACCTGGCCATTGGCCAGCAGGCTGCCGTTGATCGCCGACGGCGATGCCCCCGTCACCCGGTTCAGGGTGATGGCGGCGCTGCCGGGTTGTTGAAAGGTGACGCTGGCGCCCGCTCCCACCGAGAAGCTTTGCCAATTGATCACCGCCTTGCCGCTTTGCTGCTGGACCACGGTGGCGGAGGAGGAATTCTGCAGGATCGAGGCATCGCCCGCCGCCACCGTCCCTCCCGAAGGCAATAGCGGACCGGCATCGGCGGCGGCCAGAGCGGCGAACAGCGTGGCGCACAGACCGGCGGTAAAGCTTGCGGTCAGCAAGAGCCGTTGTTGCAAGCGTGCCGGGCGGGGCGGGATTCTTGCCATCTAGAATCCCATCGCCAGATTGAGCATCACCTTGGTGGCGCGCCGCCCGTTATCGCTGCCGGGCACCGCCTTCAGCGTATGGGCGACTTCGATGCCGCCAAAGATGTCGTAGTCGAACCAGGCGCGCACACCGCCGCCCACCGAGGCGATGCTGGCGCTGGGCACACCGATATTCTGGGCATTCCACACCCCGGCGGTGTCATAGAAGACGTAAGGCTCAACCGCCTGGAGGCCCGGCGTCCTCAGCAGTGGGTCATAGCGCAGCTCGATGGCGCCGCCCAAACCGTGATCACCGGCGAGCGCGCCGGGATCATAGCCCCGCCCGATTGGGGTACCGCCAAATGCGACCTGCTCGCCGATCAACAGCGGATTGAGGGCATATTGACCCTGCCCCGTCAGCGCCAGGTCAAACGAAGCCGGCAGAAGCCAGGTGGCGTGGAAGCCGCCCGAGAGTTTGGTGAAATCCACCCGCCCGCCGAAGCGCGACAGTTCCAGCGAGCCATTGTCGCTGGCGCCCAGCACCGGCAGGCCCTGGGCGATGTCCAGATTCGCCGTCCAGGCGGCACCCAGAAAATCGCTGCGGGCATAGCTGACGCCGACATCCGCCACCCGCCAACTGTCATGGCTCAGATGCGTGCCCAGGATATCGACCTTGGCTTCCTGCGCGGTGAGTCCGCCTTCGAACAACAGGCTTTCGCTCCGGCTGCGCTTCCAGGGAAAGACGAAGCGGGGACCGGCGGCCCAGGAATCCGTCAGCACGTCCAGCGACTGCAAGGTGGAGCCCGGCTCGCCATGGGTGATGGTGCCGATCACGCTCAACTCGCCGCCGTCATCGCCCACCGGACGGCGATAGCGCAGCTGGCCCACGCCATGGCGCAGCGGGGAGTCGTCCAACGCCCCGATCAGAATGCCTTCCAGCTGATCCTCATCGTCGAACACCGCATTGACCGCGACATCGGCCGTGGCCGACCACAGGCCGGAATAGCGCGACCCGCGATTGTCGATGGCGACACGGCCGGTGACGGGCTTGTCAGGCACGGTCACCACCAATTCCGACGCGCCCGGCGTATCCGGCGACGGACGCAACACGCCGCCCGCGGTGATGCCGGGAAGATCGTTGGCCAGAAGCATGGCGCGCTCGATGGCCGCGAGTTGCACCGGGCGGCTGGCCTGGGCGGGCTCGAGATAGGTGCGAATGCGGTTGCGCGTGCCCGAGGAGCCGCCCTCCAGCGAAATATTGGCGATGAAGCCTTCCACCACATTGATCGAGAATATGCCGTCGGCCACGCGCTGCGGCGGCACAAAGGCGCGCACCAGGATATAGCCGGCCTTGCGGTATTCGTTTTCGATCGCCGCCGCGACGTCGAGAATATCCGACAGGCTGACCTCCTTGCCGATCAGCGCCTGGTAAAAAGGGCGGAAGCGCTCCGCCGGCAAGGTCACCGCGCCCTTGATCTCCAGGCCATTCAGCCGGAAGCGGATTTCGTCGACCGAGCGGGGCACCGAGGAACGCCCCGGTGTCTCGATGCGGAAATCGAACTGGGGTTGCCCGGGTATGGTCAGCGGCGGGCGGTCCCGGCCGGGCTGGACTGAACTTGGCAGGCTGGGAGAATTCTGCGCCAGGGCCGGGAATGCGGCACCGGTTACAGCGGTGGTAGCGGCCATCATCGCCAGAACCACGCGGCGATACCCAAACCCAGATGCCTGCGTCACGCAATGCCCCGCCCACCATAAACGTCACCAGAGCTTTCGCCCGCTATGGCAACCCGCTCTTCCTGTTCCTATGCCCGAACAATGAAATTGCGACCCTGCCATCCCCTGGTGGCACCGGAACGCCGGTCGCTGCCGAAAGCAAACCGCGCCCTGCTTCACCAGGGATCGCTCTAATACAAACGCTTGCGCGGCCTTGGCCCGCGCGCCCCGAAAGACCTGACGGACAGCCTATCGCAGTGCGGGGCAGCAAAGAATATGCCGCCAGCGCTTTTGGTTTACAGAACAGGGTTCTGGTGCGGGATTGCACAAAGGCGCTACAGATTGCCTGGTTAATGGGCGATTTGAAGGGTTCCAAGAACCCGATTGTGCGGCGCAGCAAGCCGGTTTGATGACAATTGGGTGACAGGCGCCGGGGACGGAACGGGGCTTAGTCCCCCACCATGGCGTCCATCTTGCGCAGCCTCTGGCTGAGAATCCGCATCACATTCAGGGCAAAGCTGGGGGTCTGCTGGGTCAAAAACATGAAGCGTTTCTCATCGATCGCGGCCAGTGTCGCGTCGGTCAATGCGGTCACGGTCGCGGCACGCGGCGCGCGATCGATCAGCGCCATTTCCCCAACCAGGCCGCCCGGCCCCAGCTGTTCATAAATCTTGTTGCCGTCGCCGACCTTCAGCTCACCCGAGAGCACGACATACATGCAAGAGCCGGCATCGCCCTTGCGAAACAGAGGCTCGCCCTCCTTCACGCTCACCACATTCTCTTCGCTTTTGAAAAGACCCAGGAAATTCGGCTTGAAAATTTCCCGCACGTCGCTTTGCGTCATTTTTCCCTCTGCGCGCCATGCGCCCGCATCATCGGCGCAAGACCTATCATGCGGGCTTTGCACTCACAATCCGCGCGCGGTCGCTGTCATCGTTCTGTCATGATTCAACGGCCTGCGATGCGCTTGCTGCACATCGAGGATCGCCATCGCGCCGCGCGCCATCGGGCGCCGCGGATTTTCACCGCGCGGTAAATCACGAACCGACATCCCGCACAGGACATTGACCGCGTGCGGATCGTCAGGAGGCGCGGCCATCGCAAGCGGTCAAGGACCGCGACGCATTGCCGTCTATCCGGCGGTCGCAATCCGAAGCGGCGAATCTCCGCCGGCCGCGAACCCCTGCCAAATCCGGCGAATCGATGGTGAAGACGCCGCGGCGAAAGCCGGTTTTCGCAGGAAATTTGCCAATCCTGAGGGGCTTACTTGCCATCCCCCCCCGCCAGGACCGATGCTGTTGCTGGAGCTGGCGCTTCCGCGCCTTCCATTCACAAGCGCGTCAGAGGGTGCCGGCCATCACCGGGGTCCGGGCGCCAGCCCGAGTCCGTAACGCATGAATCCCGCCATCGTCCTTCTTCTTTCCAGCCTCGCCTTGTTCGAGGCGAAGCACTTCCTTTGCGACTTCGTGCTTCAGACCGCCTATCTCTATCGCAACAAGGGCGTCTACGGTCATCCCGCCGGTATCATCCATGCCGGATTGCACGCCTTGGGATCGCTTCCCGCCATCCTGCTGATCACCTCGTCCGCCGGATTTTCCGCCGGGCTGGTAGCGATGATCGTGGCGGCGGAATTCCTGATCCACTATCACGTCGACTGGCTCAAACTCTATCTCGACAGGCACTACCGGCTGCGCATCGACCGCAGCCTTTACTGGATCGTGTTCGGCGCCGACCAGTTGCTGCACCAGCTGACCTATATCGCGATCCTGGCGGTGCTGGCCGGGGGCGTGCGGCTTTAGTGCAAGTTAGGGACCGCTGAGCAAATCGATGCGCCGGTTGGCGCGGCCCAGCCGGCGCACCAGCAATCCCGCCAGATTGCGCATGATATGCTCGCCGAACTGCGGAAATTCCTGGCGAATCTGGTCAAAGCGGGTCAGGGGCAATTCGATGCAACGCACCGCGCTGTCCGCCCACACATCGGCGGTGCGCTGTTTCTCGAACAGGCACATCTCGCCGAAAGCGGTGCCGGGCACAAGCGTCGCCAGCCGCACGCCGTCGGGCAGCTTGACGCTGACCATGCCGCTCTGGAGGAAAAACAGGGAGGTGGAGGGCGCGCCGCTGGCGAATATCTGTTCGCCCGCGTGAAAGGCGCGCGCACTGCCCAATGCCGCCACTTTTTCGACCAGGCCGCCGGGCAGGCCGGCCAGCAGTTCCTGGTCCGCGAGCCGCGTCACATCCTTCACCTGCATCAAGCCGCCGAAGCGAAAGATGATCTGGTCTTCAGCCCATTCGATGGCTTCGTCCAGCCGGGCGAAATCGCGCACCTTGGCGTCTTCCACCAAATGCTGGGCGAGACTGGACCAGTTGGAGGAGCTTCGATGAAAGCCGCAAGCGACGGGCGTGATGCCGGATACCCGCAAGCCGGCGAGCAGATCGGCCAGAATCCTGGCGGCGCCGGTACTCATGCTCGGCACCCGGCTGAAATCCAGCACCAGCAGCAGCTGGGACGGGTTGCTTCCCACCCGGCGGGCGATGTGATCGGCATTGGCGAAGGTCAGCGTGCCGGTCAACTCCAGGACGCGCACGCCACTGCGGTGCTCATCCAGGATTTTCTGTTCATGCGGCTGGCGGCCGCGCGGCGAGACACAGGCCAGGTCGTAATCGGCAACAATGCAGCTTCGCACGTCGCCGGTGCCATTGAGAATGTGCAGGTCGAAGGCCCTGGAAAATTCCTCGCATACTTTCAGGCCGCGCACGCTGTTGCCATGATCGTCCAGGCGCGGGGAAAAGCATCCCAGCCCGAATTGGGTGGGCAAGGCGGCCAGGATGCCGCCGCCCACGCCGCTCTTGGCCGGAATGCCCACCCGGTAGATCCACTCTCCGGCATAATCGTACATGCCCGAGCTGGTCATCACCGACAGGGTGCGCGACACGGTGTAAGGACTGACCACGCGTTCCCGCGTCACCGGATTGATGCCGCCATTGGCCAGCGTCGCCGCCATCAGCGCCAGGTCGCGGGCGGTGACCAGGACGGAACATTGGCGGAAATAGACGTCCAGCACTTCCGCCACATCGCCCTTGATGATGCCGTAATTGCGCAATAGATAAGCGATGGCGCGGTTGCGATCGCCGGTCACGCGTTCGGAGCCGAACACCGCCTCGTCCAGGCCAAGCTCGCAGCCGGCAAAACGCCCCAGTATGTCGCGGACATAGTCGGCGGCCTTTTCACCCTTGGCTTCATGGATCAGGCCGGAACAGGCAATGGCGCCGGAATTCACCATGGGATTGAACGGCCGGTTGTCGGCGCTCAACCGGATGGAGTTGAAAGCGTCGCCACTGGGCTCCACGCCGATCGCTTGCGCCACCCGCTCGGGGCCGAACAATTCCAGCGCCAGCGCGAAGACAAAGGCCTTGGAGATCGATTGGATGGTGAAGGCCACGCCTGCGTCGCCCGCCTCATAGACATGACCGTCGATGGTGGCCAGGGCGATGCCGAAATGGCGGGGATCGGCCTTGCTGAGTTCGGGAATATAGTCGGCGACGGCGCCGCCTTCGTCACGCAGCAGCGCGGCATGGGTTTCGGCCAGGAATTTCGACAGCGTATTGGCGCGCGCGCTGCCCGCGTTCCCGCCGGATGCCATTTGCAACGTCTTCACGAAACGCCCCCGCGCGCAAGAAGATGACAGGAATGTAAGCAGGTCGGCGGGATGGCGTCAAAAAACGGCCGGGGTGCGTGCAACGCTCGGACTGCGCATTTCATCGCGAGCCTGCCTATTAAACGGGCATCCGCCGCACGGATATCAGTCAGGCCGTCGCAATTCAGCTCAAGGCCGCCCTGATCTGGGTATAGGAATGCGGTGGAAAGCTGTAGGTCAGGCTGTTGCCGCTGGCATTGACGCTCTTGTCGCGTGACGCCACCAGAGTCTTGCCGAAATCATTCTCGGCCTTGATATCGGGGCCGTTGACTTCCGATAGCTGAACCGCGCCGGAGAAATTCCTGTCCTCCAAAGCGATGGTCACCTCCATCGGCTGGTCCTGGTGGCGGTTGACGACATTGAGCACCAGGCTGTTGCCGTCGATCGAGGCGGAAGCATCGATATAAGGCACCACATCAAAGCGGCGGCTCTTATAGCTGGGGCTTTCCACCAGCAACTCCAGGCTGTTGCCCTTCACATGGCGGCTGAACAGTTGCAAGGGATAGTAGATGGCTTGCAAGAACAGGCCCTTGTCGTTGGTGAAGATAGGCGCGATCACATTCACCAGCTGCGCCAGATTGGCGATCTTGACCACATCGGCATGGTTGACCAGCGAATTCAGGAAACCCGCCACCACCAAGGCGTCCTCCAGATTGTAATGCTCCTCCAGGATGCGGCGGCCGCGCTGGCCGTCGCCCCGGGCGCGATACCACACATTCCATTCGTCAAAGGCGATATGGAGCTTGCGTCCGTCCCGCGCCGGTTGGCCGGTGACGTGATCGACCCGCTGGGACATAGCGGCATTGATCAGACCGGCCAGGATGTCGATCTTCTGGTCCATCTCGATCGGGCTGGCGACGAAGTCGGCATAGTCATTGGCCTGGTTGCCGACATAGAGATGAATGGAGATGTAATCGGCATAGTCGCGCAATACCTCCAGCACCGTGCGGTTCCAGCCGATCCAGTCCGAACCGGCGCGGTAGTTGGAGGCGCCCGCCGCGATCAGCTTGACGCTGGGATCGGTGAGCTTGGCGAGCTTGGCGGTCTCCAGCGCAAAGGCGGCATAGTCCGCCGCCGAGCGGTGGCCCATCTGCCAATAGCCGTCCATCTCATTGCCCAAGCCCCAATAGGTCACCTTCCAGGGCTTGTCGCGGCCGTTCTTCTTGCGCAGGCGGGTGATTTCGGTGTCCTGGCTGCCGTTGACATATTCCACCCATTGCTGGCAGTCGGTCCAACTGCCGGTGCCGAGATTCATGCAGATATAAGGCTCGGCGCCGATCTGCTCGATATAATCCATGAATTCATGGGTGCCGAAGCGGTTGTCCTCCACCGTGCCCCACGCCATCTCCAGCCGCGGCGGCCTTTCATCGCGCGGGCCGATGCCGTCGCGCCAGTTGTAGTTGGAGGAAAAATTGCCGCCCGGCCAGCGCAGCAAGGGCACGTTCATCTCCTTGACCGCGGCCAGCACATCCTTGCGGAAACCGCGCCTGTCGGACAGCGGCGAAGCTTCGTCGAAAATGCCGCCGGTGATGCAGCGGCCCAGATGTTCGATGAAATTGCCGAAGATTTTCTTGTCGATGGGCCCGCGATGGCGGTGGCTGTGAATTTGAATGCTGGCCGTTGCGGCGCGGGCGGGCCGCGTCCCCAAGACCAGCGGCGCGGAGGCCGACGCGGCCAGCAGGCTTCTGCGCGAAATCGTCATGGCGTTCCCCGTTTTATTCTTGTTTATCCTTGGGCCGGAGCGGACCGGCCTCCGATATACTCAGACAAATTTGACCGCGAGGCAAATCCGCGGCTCGCAGGACGGGAGGAACGGCGCGTGCGAGCATGGCAGCGGCAGCCCTCCCCCTCAATGGACGGCGATGACAAAGCGCCGGAAATTACTACACTCGCGAATCCGCCTGCATCGTGAAGCCGACAAAAGTGACGCCGCAAAAAATCCGATTCTCCAGCCCTGCCTTGGCTGCCCTGCTGACCTGGGGCGCGGGATTGGCGCTTTGTCTGTCCTTCTGGCCCGGCATCATGGTCTGGGACAGCGGGCGCCAATATGGCCAGGCGGTCAGCGGCCAGTTCGACGATTGGCATCCCCCGTTGATGGAGGCCATCTGGCGGCTTCTGATTCCGCTGATGCCCGGCCCGGGGCCGATGCTGATCCTGCAACTGGGCCTTTATGGCGCCGCGCTTGGTTTTCTTGTCCATCGCGCCTTTCAGCAGGGGCACAGGCGCCAGGCCGTCTGGCTGGCAGCCACCGGCCTGTTTCCCCTGACCGTGCTGGTAATGGCGACCATCATCAAGGACGCGCTGATGGCCGCCACCTTGCTGGCCGCTTTCGGCTTTCTGGTCCGCTTCCGCGACACAGGAAACCGTGCGGCGCGCCTGATGGGTGTCGCCCTGGTGGTGATCGCGTCATGCCTGCGCTTCAATGCTTTCCTGGCCGGCCTGCCCTTGCTGCTGCTGGCGCTGCCCGACCGCTGGATCAAACATCGTGGCCGGCTGGCGCTGGCCATCGCGGGCGCTGCCCTGCTGTTGCTGCTGGCCATGCCGGTGGCCAACCGGCTGCTGCAGGCCCAGCGCAGCGGCGTGGAATTGTCCCTGGTGATCTTTGATTTGGGCGGCATCACCGCCCATGGCGGCGGCGACGCCTTCCCGCCCTTGCCCGTCAAGCATCCCGTCGCCGTCAACCAGGGTTGTTACTTTGCGGAGCGGTGGGACAGTTATAGCTGGTGGGTCAGCCCTGTCTGCTCCATCCAGTTCAACGTGGTGCAGAGCGCTTTCGCCGGACAGCGCATCCATCCCGAACTTTTCTGGATCAAGGCGATCCTGTTGCATCCTCTGGCCTATGCCGCGCATCGCCTGGAGCATTGGAACATCGCCAGCCAATTCCTGGTGCGCACAACCACGGTGCGCTGGATCACCAGCGCGTCCGATCCCAATGAATGGAATTTCCGAGTCGCGCCCAATCCGGTCAATCGCCTGGTCACCGCCGCGAGCTGGGTGGTGAATGCCACCCCGTTCGGCTGGCCGTGCTGGTGGATGACCTTGTCCTTTGGCCTGCTATTGCTGGGCTGGCGGCTGACTTTGTCGCGCGAGATGCTGACGCTCGCCGGCTCGGCCTTGCTGTATGAGCTCGGCAACAGCGCGCTGAGTGTCGCCACGGAACTGCGCTATCATTGCTGGCCGATGATGGCGACATTGATCGCCATGGTGATGTTCATCGCGCGATGGCGGGAGACACGGGCCGCGCTGCGGCCGGACGGAAGGCATTGGCTGCTGGCGGCTGCGCCCATGGCGCTGATCGCGGTCCTGGGACTGGGCTGGCGCTGGTTCGCCTGAATCCCTCTATTTCACGTTGGCCAGCAGCAACGAGGTTTCGGTGGCGGCGATGCCGCTGATGGTGCGGATGTGATCCAGCGCCTGGCTGAAGCCCGCCAAGGTGTCGGTGGCGAGCTCCACTACCAGGTCCCAGCGCCCGTTGGTGGTGTGGATCTGTTCGACTTCAGACAGGCCGCGCAGAATCCGGATGACTTTCTGGGATTGTTCGCCCTCGATGGCGATGCACATCACCGCCCGGACCCGGTGCGCATCGTCCTCCTGCGCGGCGCGGACGGTGAAGCCCAGGATGCGGCGCTCCTTGAGCATCCGGTCGATGCGGTTTTGCACCGTGCCGCGTGAGACTTTCAGTTTGCGCGCCAAGGTCACCGCTGGCTCGCGCCCATTGGCGCGCAACAAGGCCAACAATTTGCGATCCAGCTCATCCATCATTTTGCCAATCCTTGCTGACGAAATGCCATCACAGAGCCGCAATTTATCATATTGATGTCTTTTCGCTAGCTCCGCCATCCCCTAGCCTGGAGATATAAGGAGCACGCCATGGACCAGCCCATTTTCCTGATGACCGAGCCCGATCATTTCGGCGTGGTCTATCAGATCAATCCCTGGATGCGGCCCGATAGCTGGCATGCCGACCCTGTCGCCGGATTGTCCGCCGCCCGTGCGGCTTCGCGGGCGTTGCGCGCGGCGCTGATCGAGACCGGTGCCAAAGTGGAGATGATCCCGGCGGCGCCCGGCCTGCCCGACCTGGTCTTTCCCGCCAATGCCGCCATCATATTGGACGGGGTGGTAGTGCCCGCGCGCTTCCGCCATCCCGAGCGGCAGGGCGAGGAGGCGATGTTCCGCGCCGCCTTCGAGACCTTGAAGGCCCGCGGCCTTGTCACCGAGATTGTGGAGTTGCCCCCCGACGTAATTCAGGAAGGCGCGGGCGATTGCATCTGGGATGCCGATCGCGGCCTGTTCTGGGTGGGCCACGGCCAACGCTCCAGCGCCAACTCCGTGCCGGCAATCGCCCAGGCCTTTGGCAAGCCGCTGGTGGCGCTGGAACTGGCCAGCCCGCGTTTCTACCATCTCGATACCTGCTTCTGCCCGCTGCAAGGCGGCAAGCTGCTGTTCTATCCGCCGGCTTTCACGCCCGAGGCGCTGGCCGCGATTCATAGCCAGGTGGCGCCCAAGGACCGCATCGAGGCGAGCGACGAGGAAGCACAAGCCTTCTGCGTCAATGCCGTCAATTTCGGCCGCCAGGTGGTAATGGCCAAGGCGCCGCAAAGCCTGCGCCACAAGCTCACGGCTTTGGGCTATCGCCTGCATGAAGTCGATCTGGCGCCCTTCATCCTGTCGGGCGGCGGCGCTTACTGCATGACCCTGCGCCTGGACCGGCGCAGCGGGAGCGCCCAATTGCGCATCCGCGCCTGAACCGGATCAGGCCCCGCTATCGTCCAGCAGCCTGTGCGCCTGTTTGAGATGAGGCGCGTCCACCATCTTGCCATCGACGTCCAGCACCCCGGCGCCGGGATTGGCGGCGAATGCGGCAACTACGCGCGTCGCCCAGACGATTTCCGCCGGGCTGGGCCGGAATGCATCATTGATGACCGGCACCTGATCAGGATGGATCGCCAGCATGCCGCAAAACCCGTCCCGCCGGGCGCGCGCCGCATGGGCCTGAAGTCCGGCAGCATCGCGAAAATCCGGATAGACGGTTTCCAAGGCGGGGACGCCGGCCGCGCCGGCGCCGATCAGCGTCAAAGCCCGCACCGTCTGGTAGACAGAGGTGAACCGGCCATCATTTTCGCGGGTAGCGGTCGCGCCCAGCACCGCGGAAAGATCTTCCGCCCCCCAAGTCAGCGCGCAAAGACGCTTGCTGACACCGCCATAGCTGCCCAGGCCGAAGACGGCCACCGGCGTTTCGGTGGCGATCGGCAAGATGCGCGCCTGATGATCCCCCAGCGCGGTCAACCACCCGTCCAGTTCGGCGACAGCCTCGCCGCCACGGGCCTTGGGCAACACAATGCCGTCGGGCCGCTGCGGGACAATAGCCGCGAGATCATCCTTCGCCACGCCCAGCGGATTGATGCGCACAAAAACCGGCACCGACCGGGGCTGCGCCAGGAATTCCACCACACAGCGGCGCGCATCCGCCTTCCGGCCGGTGGCGACGGCATCTTCCAGATCGACAATCAAGGCGTCGGCTCCGGCGGCCAGCGCCTTGGTCATCCGCTCCGGCCGGTCGCCAGGCACGAACAAAAGCGAGCGCAATCTCATGCCGCCTCCTTTTGGATCAGCGCCGTCCGCAACGCCTCGCACACCATCTCGTCGCGCTGATTGAAGGCACGGTGCCGGAAGGTGACGATGCCGGCATTGGGCCGCGATTTGGACTCGCGCAAAGCCACGACTTCCGTCTCCACCCGGATGGTATCGCCGATAAAGACCGGCTTGGGCATGGTCACCTGGTCATAGCCCAGATTGGCGATCAGGGTGCCCAGGGTGGTGTCTTCCACCGACATCCCCACCATCAGGGCGAAAGTGAAAAGCCCGTTGACCACGATCCGGCCGAATTCGGTGGTGGCGGCATAGGCGGCATCCAGATGCAACGGCTGGGGATTGTGAGTCATGGTGGTGACAAGGCGGTTTTCTTCCGCCGTCACGGTATGGTGCAGAGCGTGCGAAATCCGCACGCCCACCTGCCATTGCTCAAAGCGCCGCCCCGCCATCAGCCTTCCCTCTCGACGCGCACCAGCACCGTGCCTTCCCGCACCTGCTGGCCCAAAGTGGCATTCAACTCCGCCACCCGGCCATCAAACGGCGCCGGCAGTCCATTCTCCATCTTCATCGCTTCCAGCACGAGAAGAATTTGGCCTTTGGTGACCTTGTCCCCTTTTTGCACGGACAGGGAGGTGACCATGCCGGGCATCGGCGCAATCAACGCGCCATCGCCCAGGCCCTCCGCGCCGGCCGGCCGGAAGCGGGGCGGACCGAAGGGCCAGGCCTGGCCATCGGCGAACAGCACCCGCGTGTCGCCGTCGCGCCAGACGGACGCGGCGTCCGCAGCCGGTGGCGACAGGCAGTTCCGCCCGGCGATCTCGACCATGATCGCGGGCTCCGCCGCCTGATTGGCGCGAAAGCCGGTGAGCGCTTCCCACGGCTCCCCGCCTTGGGGCAACAAGGCCCGCGCCGCCAGCGCGATCACGTCCTTATCCGGCGTTTCGGACGGTACCAGGTCAGGATGGCGGGCGATGAAGCCGGTATCGATGCGCCCGGCCAGGAAATCGGGATGGCTGGCAGCGCGCGCCAGGAAAGCGGCATTGGTCTTGACCGGCCAGGCTTCGACCGCGCGGCAGGCCTTGGCCAGGGCCATCGCGGCATCGGCGCGATTTTCCTGATGCGCGATCAGTTTGGCGATCATGGGATCATAAAAGGGCGTGATCTCATCGCCCTGTTCAACGCCGCTATCCACCCGGACGGCGCGCGGCAATTTCAGATGGGTCAAAGGCCCGGTCGAGGGCAGAAAACCGGCTTGCGGATTTTCCGCGTAAAGCCGCGCCTCCACGGCATGGCCGCGGATCGAAAGCTGCTCCTGCTTTTTGGGCAATGCCGCGCCGGACGCCACCCGCAATTGCCATTCGACCAGGTCTTCGCCGGTAATCGCTTCCGTCACCGGATGCTCGACTTGCAGCCGCGTGTTCATTTCCATGAACCAGATACGGTTGGCGGAGAGGCCGTCTGAGGCATCGGCGATGAACTCAACGGTGCCGGCGCCGACATAATTCACCGCCCGCGCCGCCTTGAGCGCGGTGGCGCAAAGCGCGGCCCGGATCGCCGCATCCATCCCCGGCGCGGGCGCCTCCTCGATCACCTTCTGATGACGCCGCTGCAGCGAGCAGTCCCGCTCGAACAGATGCACCAGATTGCCGCTTGTGTCGCCGAACACCTGCACTTCGATATGGCGGGGGCTGGAGATGTATTTCTCCAGCAGCACGCGATCATCCCCGAAAGACGATGCGGCCTCGCGCTTGCAGGAGGCGAGTGCCTGGTCAAATTCGGACACCTTCTCCACCACCCGCATGCCTTTGCCGCCGCCGCCGGCAACCGCCTTGATCAGCACCGGCCAGCCGATCTTTTCCGCTTCCCGCTTCAAGGCGGCCGGCGCCTGCTCCTCGCCCCAATAACCGGGGGTTACCGGCACGCCGGCGTCGCGCATCAGAGTCTTGGCGGCGTCCTTTAATCCCATCGCCCGGATGGCGGCGGGTGGCGCGCCCACCCAGATCAGACCGGCATCGATCACGCTTTGGGCGAATTCGGCATTTTCCGACAAAAAGCCGTAACCGGGATGGATGGCCTGCGCGCCGCATTGACGCGCCGCCGCCAGAATCTTTGCCCCATCCAGATAGCTTTCCCGCGCCGGCGCGGCGCCGATCCGCACCGCTTCGTCCGCCTCGCGCGCAAAAGGTGCAAGCGCGTCGGCATCGGAATGGACCGCGATGGTGCGTATCTTCAGCCGCCGCGCCGTCCGGATGATGCGCCGCGCGATCTCTCCCCGGTTGGCGATCAGCAGGCTTTCCAGCACGGTCACATCCGGAACAGGCCAAAGCGCGGGCTTTGGGGAAAGGGCGCATTCAGCGCCGTGGCCAGCGCCAGGCCCAGCACATCGCGGGTCTGCACCGGATCGATGATGCCGTCGTCCCACAGCCGCGCCGTGGCGTAATAGGGGTTGCCCTCGTCCTCATACTTCTGGCGGATCGGCGCCTTGAAGTTTTCCATCTCCTCTTTCGACCAGCTATCGGCATCGCGATGCACCGTGGCCAGCACCGAGGCCGCCTGTTCGCCGCCCATCACGCTGATGCGGCTGTTGGGCCAGGTGAAAAGAAAACGCGGACTGAAGGCGCGCCCGCACATGCCGTAATTGCCGGCGCCGAAGCTGCCGCCGATCAGCACCGTCAGCTTGGGGACAGTCGCGGTGGAAACCGCCGTCACCAGCTTGGCGCCATCCTTGGCGATGCCACCGGCTTCATACTTGCCGCCCACCATGAAGCCCGAGACATTCTGCAGGAACAAAAGCGGGATGCGGCGCTGGCAGGCCAGTTCGATGAAATGCGCGCCCTTTTGCGCGCTTTCCGAGAACAGCACTCCATTGTTGGCCAGTATCGCCACCGGAATGCCCCAGATATGGGCGAAGCCGCAGACCAGGGTCGAGCCATAAAGCGGCTTGAACTCATGAAATTCCGAACCGTCGGTCAGCCGGGCGATCACTTCGCGCACTTCATATGGCGCGCGCACATCGCGCGGAATGATGCCGTAAATCTCCTCCGCCGGATATTTGGGCCGCCGGGGCGGGATAAGCGGAACATCGTGGCTGTGCGCCGGCGCCAAGGTGGCGACGATGCGGCGCAGAATGTCGATGGCATGTTCGTCATTCTCGGCGACATGATCCACCACCCCGGATTTGCGGCCATGGGTATCGGCGCCGCCCAGCTCTTCGGCCGAGATCACCTCGCCGGTCGCCGCCTTCACCAGGGGCGGCCCGGCCAGGAAGATAGTGCCCTGGCCGCGCACAATGATGGATTCATCGCTCATCGCCGGCACATAGGCGCCGCCAGCGGTGCAGCTTCCCATCACACAGGCGATCTGGGCGATGCCTTTGGCCGACATATTGGCCTGGTTGTAGAAGATACGGCCGAAATGGTCGCGATCGGGAAACACCTCCGACTGATGCGGCAGATTGGCGCCACCGGAATCCACCAGATAAAGACAGGGCAGCCGGTTCTGTTCCGCGATCTCCTGGGCACGCAGATGCTTCTTGACCGTCATAGGGAAATACGCGCCGCCTTTGACGGTGGCGTCATTGGCGGCGACCATCACTTCGCGGCCATGCACCCGCCCCACGCCCGCCACCATGCCGGCGCCCGGCGCTTCGCTGTCATACATGCCATTGGCCGCCAGGGCGCCGATTTCCAGAAAGGGCGAGCCGGGATCCAGCAGCCGCAACACCCGGTCACGCGGCAACAGTTTTCCCCGTGCGCCGTGTTTTTGGCGCGCGGCCTCGCTGCCGCCCAGCGCCGCCTTGGCGATCCGGGCGCGCAGGTCTTCGGCCAAAGCGCGATTGTGGGTGGCATTGGCGCGAAACGCCTCGCTGGCGGGATCGATCAGAGTGGAGAGGCTCATAGTCCGATCAACTCCCGTCCGATCAAAAAGCGGCGGATCTCATTGGTGCCCGCGCCGATATCATAGAGCTTGGCGTCGCGCAGAAAGCGTTCGACCGGCCAATCCTTGGTGTAGCCCGCGCCACCCAATGCCTGGATCGCTTCCAGCGCCGTCTTCACCGCATTTTCGCTGGCCAGCAGAATGGCCCCCGCCGCATCAAACCGGGTGGTCTTACCGGCGTCACAGGCCCGGGCCACGGCATAGACATAGGCGCGCGCGGAATTGAGCGCGACATACATGTCGGCCACCTTGGCCTGCATCAGCTGAAAACTGCCGATGGCCTGGCCGAACTGCTTTCTGTCCCGCACATAGGGCAACACCACATCCAGACAGGCCTGCATGATCCCCAGCGGCCCGGCCGCCAGCACCGCCCGCTCATAATCCAGGCCGGACATCAGGATCTTCCCGCCTTCACCTTCGGCGCCCATCACATTGGCCACCGGCACTTCACAATCGTCGAACACCAGTTCGGCGGTGTCGCTGCCGCGCATGCCCATCTTGTCCAGCTTCTGGGAGACGGAAAATCCCGCAAAGCCGCGCTCGATCAGGAAGGCGGTGATGCCTTTGGCGCCCGCCGCCATGTCGGTCTTGGCATAAACCACCAGCACATCGGCTTCCGGCGCATTGGTGATCCAGAATTTGGTGCCGTTCAGCACATAGTTGCCGCCCTTGCGCTCGGCCTTGAGGCGCATGGACACCACATCGGAGCCGGAACCGGCTTCCGACATGGCCAGCGAACCCACATGCTCGCCCGAGATCAGTTTGGGGAGATATTTGCGCTTCTGGTCTTCATTGCCCCAGCGCCGGATCTGGTTGACGCAAAGGTTGGAATGGGCGCCATAGGACAGCCCCACCGACGCGCTGGCGCGGCTGATTTCCTCCATCGCCACCACATGCTCCAGATAGCCCAGACCGAGGCCGCCATACTCTTCCTCGACCGTGATGCCATGCAGGCCCAACGCCCCCATTTCCGGCCAGAGATGGCGGGGGAATTTGTTGGTGGCGTCATAGTCGGCGGCGAAAGGCGCGATCTGTTCCGAGGCGAAGCGGCGCACCGTGTCGCGCAGCATGTCGGTGGTTTCGCCCAGGCAGAAATCCAGCGGCGTCATGGCGTCCCCATGAAGATCAATGCGGGATGCTGAATCAGGCGTTTGAGCGCTTGAACAAAACGGGCCGCCTCATGGCCGTCGACAATGCGATGGTCGAAGGAGGCGGAGAAATTCATCAGCTTGCGCCGGGTAAGAAAGGCGCCGTCAATCACCGGCCGTTCGATCAATTTGTTGGGGCCCAGAATGGCGACTTCCGGCGGATTGATGATGGGCGTGGCCGCGATGCCGCCCAGCGCGCCCAGGCTGGTCAGGGTGATGGTGGAGCCGGTCAACTGATCGCGGGTGGCGCTGCCGTCACGGGCGCGCGCCGTGACCCGCGCCAATTCGCGGGCGCAGTCCCAGATATCGCGCGTCTCGGCATGGCGGATCACCGGAACCATCAGGCCCTGCTCCGTCTGGGTGGCGATCCCGATATGGATCGCGGCGAAGCGCTTGAGGACGGCGGTTTCGGCGTCGAAATGGGCATTGAGATTGGGGTAGTCCGGCACCAGCTTGACCAGCGCCCGCATGAAGAAGGGCAGCAAAGTCAATTTGGGGCGATCCTCGCCGGCGCCGGCGTTGAGTTCGGCCCGCAGCGCCTCCAACTCCGTCAGGTCGAACTCCTCGACATAGGTGAAATGGGGAATGCTGCGCTTGGATTCCGCCATGCGCTCGGCGATGCGCCTGCGCAATCCCGTCAGCGGTATTTCCTCGACCAGGTGATGTGCCGCAGTCGTTGGCGTTTTTGCCTGCTGCGTCCGGTAACGTTCCAAATCCTCAGTCAGGATGCGGCCATGGGGACCGCTGCCCGCCACATCGCGCAGATCGATCCCCCACTCCATCGCCCGGCGCCGCGTGCTGGGAGAGGCGGCCGGATCGGAATTGATCTGGCTCTGTGAGGCCGCGGCCGGCACCGGCTTGGGTTCGGCCTGTTGCGGCTCGACCTGTTGCGGCTCGACCTGTTGCGGCTCGGCCAGTGGCACACCCACCGGCTGGGCCGTGGCGCCAACCTCCAATTCCACCAGCACCGATCCCACCGCGGCCTTGGAGCCGATGTCGCCATGAATGGCGGTGACGGTGCCTTCCACCGGCGAACTCATATCCACCGTGGCTTTATCGGTCATCACATCCAGCAGCGGCTGGTCTTCCTTGACATGATCGCCGGGCTTGACATGCCAGCCGGTGATTTCGGCCTCCACCACCCCTTCGCCGATGTCCGGCAGGCGGAATTCATAGTGCCCCATCTACTCCTCCATCGCCTTTTCCAGCGCCGCGCGAACCCGCGCCGGGCCGGGAAAATAGTCCCACTCGAAAGCATGCGGATAAGGCGTGTCCCAGCCGGCCACCCGCGCGATCGGGCTCTTCAAATGAAAAAAACAGCGTTCCTGGATCAGCGCCGCCAACTCGGCGCCAAAGCCGGCAAAGCGCGAGGCTTCATGCACAATGACACAGCGGCCCGTCTTGTTGACCGAAGCGGTGATGGCCTCGATGTCCAGCGGCACAATGGAGCGCAGATCGATCAGCTCTGCATCGATCCCGGATTCTTCGATGGCCGCCAGGGCGACATGGACCATGGTGCCGTAAGCCAGCACAGTGACCGCCCGGCCTTCCCGCAGCACCTGCGCCTTGCCCAAAGGCACACGATAATGTCCTTCCGGCACTTCGGCAGCGGGATGGCCGGCCCAGCTCTTGGATTGGCGTTCGTGATGCCCGTCGAACGGCCCGTTATAGATGCGCTTGGGCTCCAGAAAGATCACCGGATCGTTGCTTTCGATGCTGGCGATCAGCAGCCCCTTGGCATCGTAAGGATTGCTGGGAATGACGGTGCAAAGCCCGGTGACATGGGCAAACAGCGCCTCCGGGCTTTGGCTATGGGTCTGGCCGCCATAGATGCCGCCGCCATAGGGCGCGCGCACCGTGATCGGCGCCCAGAATTCGCCATGCGAGCGATAGCGCAGCCGCGCGGCTTCCGACACAAGTTGATCGAAAGCGGGCAGGATATAGTCGGCGAACTGAATCTCGGCCACCGGCCTGAGGCCGTAAGCGCCCATGCCGATGGCTGTGGAGATGATGCCGCCTTCCGAGATCGGGGTGTCGAAGCAGCGTTTCAGGCCATGCTTTTTCTGCAGGCCTTCGGTAACCCGGAACACGCCGCCAAAATAGCCCACATCCTCGCCAAAGGTCAGGACATCGGGATCACGTTCCAGCATCACGTCCAGGGCGGAGTTCAAGGCCTGGATCATGGACATGCTGGCCATGTCAGGCTCCCAGTTCGGCGCGCTGTTCGCGCGCCCGCCAGTCGGGCGTTTCGAACACGCCTTCAAACATCTCCGCCACCGGCGGCTTGGACTTGCCCAGGGTGCCTACCGCTTCGCCCTGCTTGATGGCGGCGCGGATGCGCTCGTCCAGCTCCGCCTCGAACTGGACATGACGCGGCTCATCCCATGCGCCGATGCGGATCAGATGCTGTTTCAGCCGGGCAATGGGATCGCCCAAGGGCCAGTGTTGCGCTTCATCGGCCGGGCGGTAGCGGGTGGGATCATCGCTGGTGGAATGGGCCGCCACCCGGTAGGTGAAGAATTCGATCAGGGTGGCGCCCAGATTGGCGCGGGCGCGCGCCATCGCCCATTGCGTCGCCGCCCACACGGCCAGGAAGTCATTGCCATCCACCCGCAGGCCCGGCAGGCCGTAACCGATGGCCTTGGCGGCGAAGGTGGTTTCCTCGGCTCCGGCAATGCCGGCATAGCTTGAGATCGCCCATTGATTGTTGGTGACGCAGAGAATGACGGGGACGTGATAGACGGACGCAAAGGTCAGCGCTTCGTGGAAATCGCCCTCGGCGGTCGAGCCTTCGCCGATATAGGCGAGCGCCAGGCTGTCATCGCCTTTATAGGCGCTGGCCATCGCCCAGCCCACGGCATGGCCGAAACGGCTGCCCAGATTGCCCGACAAGGAATAGAAGCCGTAATCGCGCGCCGAATAAAGAATGGGAAGCTGGCGGCCCCTGAGCGGATCGCGTTCATTGGAGAATATCTGATTGACCAGATCGATCAGGGGATAATCCCGCGCCATCAGCCAGCTCAACACGCGGTAGGTGGGAAAGCACATGTCGCGGGGACCAAGCGCCAGCGATTGCGCGGCGGCGATGGCCTCCTCGCCGGTGGATTTCATGAAGAAGCTGGTCTTGCCCTGGCGGTGGGCGCGGAACATCCGGTCCTCGAACAGCCGGGTGAGCAGCATGGCCGACAGGCCCTTGCGCAAAATCTCCGGCGCTATCGCCGGCGCCCAGGGGCCCACCGCGTCGCCGCCATCGTCCAGCACGCGGACCAGGCCATAAGGCAGCTCGCGCAGCGCGGTTGCCGGCGCGGCGCTGTCGGGACGCGGCATCGCGCCGGCCGGCGGAACCTGGAGATGACGAAAATCGGCGATCTCGCCGGGACGCGCTGGCGGCGCAGGAATATAGAGACTGAACCGACCGGCCATGGCCTCACCTGACGCTTCTGCTGGCGCTTTCTGTGAAACGCCTTAAGCGCAAGCATGGCACAACAGGCCTGGGACGAAATTGCTATCTTTCGCGCTCTGCGTTATATTATTAGGATATATTTTCTAAAAAATGGCATTATATAGGATATTTTTCCATGGATGAGACAGATCGCAAAATCCTGCGAATCCTGCAAACCGACGCCACCATCGCCATGGCGGACCTGGCCAAGCGCGTGGGCCTGTCGCACACGCCCTGCTGGCGCCGCGTCAAGCAACTGGAAGATAGCGGCGCCATCCGGGAACGGGTGGTGATCCTGGACCCCGCCATCATGGGGCTCAATGTCCATGTCCTGGCCAATATCCGGCTCAAGGCCCATGACGAAGACACGCTGAATGCGTTTGAGAAGGCAGCGCGCGACCGCGCCGAAATCGTGGAATGTTTCATCATGGGCGGAGAGAGCGACTATGCGGTGCGGATCGTGGTGGGAAGCATCGAAGAATATGAACATCTGTTGAAAAAAGTGCTGCTGCATTTCCCGGGCGTTGCCTCGGTCAATTCCCATTTCGCCTTGAAATGCGTGAAGAACACCACACGTTTGCCGTTATGAGCGACCCGGTCATCATCGCCTCCGCCGCGCGCACGCCGCTGGGCAGTCTGCTGGGAAGCCTTGCCCCGCTCACCGCGTCCCAGCTTGGCGCGCATGCGCTGCGCGCCGCCCTGGAGCGCGCCCAGGCAAATCCCGAAGACGTCAGCGAAGTCCTGATGGGCTGTGTCTTGCCGGCTGGACAAGGCCAGGCGCCGGCACGCCAGGCGGCGCGCCGGGCCGGCCTGCCCGATAGTGTGGGCGCAACCACCGTGAACAAGGTCTGCGGCTCGGGGATGAAGGCCATCATGCTGGGGCATGACCTGTTGCTGGCGGGCTCGGCCGATCTGGTCGCCGCCGGCGGCATGGAATCCATGTCCAATGCGCCGCATCTGGTGAAGAAGGCGCGGGCGGGCCTGCGCATGGGCGATGTGGCGCTCGCCGACCACATGATGCTGGATGGATTGGAAGACGCTTATGAGCCGGGACGGCCGATGGGCGATTTTGGCGAAGTGGTGGCCCAAGCCTATCAATTCAGCCGTGGCGACCAGGATGCCTATGCCACGGAAAGTCTGGTGCGGGCACGCAACGCCATCACCGCCGGGGATTTTGCCGCGGAAATCGAAGGCCTAACCGTACCCGACAGGAAGGGTGAGAAACGGGTCGAGAATGACGAGCATCCCTTCAAGGTCTCGCCGGAAAAAATACCCGCGCTGAAGCCGGCCTTCCGCCCCGACGGCACCATCACGGCGGCCAGCGCCTCGGTCAATGCGGATGGCGCGGCGGCTTTGGTGCTAGCGCGCCGCTCCACCGCCCAAGCCAAGGGCCTGCCCATCCTGGCGGAGATCAAGGCGCACGCGACCCATGCCCAGGAGCCGCACCTCTATGCCACCGCGCCGATACCGGCGATCCGCAAAGTGCTGGCAAAGGCAGGCTGGACGACCGGCGAAGTGGACCTTTTTGAGATCAACGAAGCCTTTGCCCTTGTCGCGATGGCGGCGGCGAAAGAACTCGGCATTCCGCGCGACCGGCTTAACATTCATGGTGGCGCCTGCGCCCTGGGCCATCCCATCGGTGCTTCCGGCGCGCGCATTGTCGTGACCCTGCTCCATGCCTTGAGGCAGCGCGGGCTCAGCCGCGGCGTTGCGTGCCTGTGCATTGGCGGCGGAGAGGCAACCGCCCTGGCGATCGAAATTCCGCAAGCCTGAGCAGGCGCTAGGGATGCCAGAGCTGATCCGAGCTGGACAATAATTTGGAAAGAAGGCGGTCGAGAGCCTTGCGTTCCTGCTGATTGAGGACCGACAGGAACCGCTTCTCCAGGCCCAAGGCCAGCGGCACGACCTCATCGTAAATCGCCTGCCCCTTGGCCGAAAGCGACAGATGCACGACGCGGCCATCGGAGGCATGCGCCTCCTTGCGCAGCCTTCGCGCCGCCAGCAGCGAAGCCACCGCGCGGCTGACCTGCACCTTATCCATGGCGGACCGCTCGGCAACCTGTCGCGCCGACAGGCCGGGGCTTTGGCCCAATACCGCGATCACCCGCCATTCGGGGATCGAGAGATTAAAGCGCTCGTCATAATGCTGGGCAATGGCCGATGACACGCGGTTGGTCATCACCGACAGGCGATAGGGCGTGAAGCGGTCGAGATTGAGCTTAGGCGTGGCGGACATACTGGTCGATCGCTCCGAAGATGCTGTGGCCTTTAGCATCTTTCATCTCGATCCGCACCCGGTCTCCGAAGCGGAGAAACGGGGTTTTGGGCGCGCCCTCCTCAATCTGTTCCAGCACGCGTTTTTCGGCAATGCAGGCCGGCCCCGCCGCGCGGTCCCGGTTGGAGACCGTGCCGGAGCCAATGACGGTTCCGGCGGCCAGGGCGCGGGTCTTGGCGGCATGGGCGATCAATTGATGAAAAGAAAACGTCATATCGGCGCCGGCATCGGGCGCCCCCAGCGGGACGCCATTGACCGCTACCAGAAGCGGCAAATGCAGTTTGCCGCCGCGCCAGCTATCCCCCATCTCATCCGGCGAGACCGCTACCGGCGAGAAAGCGGAAGCCGGCTTGGATTGGAAAAAGCCGAAGCCCTTGGCCAACTCGGCCGGGATCAAGTTGCGCAGGGAAACATCATTGCAAAGCATCACCAGGCGGATATGGCTTCCGGCTTCCGCTGCCGGGCAGCCATAGGGCACATCGCCGGTGATCACCGCCACTTCGCCTTCCAGATCGATGCCCCAAGCCTCATCCCCGGCCAGGATCGGCTCCATCGGACCCAGAAAACCGTCCGAGCCGCCTTGATAGATCAGGGGGTCAGTCCAGAAACTGGGCGGCAGCTCCGCGCCGCGCGCCTTGCGCACCAATTCCACATGAGTGACATAGGCCGACCCGTCCGCCCATTGATAGGCGCGCGGCAAGGGGCTGGCGCAATCCGCCGGATCGAAGGCAAAACCGCCAATGCCGCGATTCAGCCGGTCGGACACGTCCTGCAACTCGGGCGCGGCATGGTCCCAATCCTCCAGCGCCACTTGCAGGGTGGGAGCGATGGAGGCCGCGTCGACCGCGCGGGTGAGATCGCGCGACACCACCAGCAGACGCCCGTCCCTGCCCTGTTTGAGCGAGGCAAGCTTCACTTGGCTTTCCAGCTGTCGGCATAGCCGGGATCCTCATGGGCCAGGGCGGCCTCGCCCAGATCCAGCCCATCGCGGACATCGATCATCACCGCCACTTCGTCGGTCATGGTCTTTTCGCCCTTGGCGCCGGCGGCGAAAGCCTTGGGATGCGGACCATGGGTGAAGCCGCAAGGATGAAAGCTCATCATGCCGGGCCGGATATTGTCGCGGCTGAAGAAATTGCCGGCGTGATAGAAAATCACTTCATCGAAATCGTCATTGGAATGGAAAAACGGTACTTTCAGCGCGCCAGGATCGCTTTCCAGAGGACGCGGCACGAAGGTGCAGACCACAAACCCATCCGCCACAAAAGTCGCGTGCACGCTGGGCGGCAGATGATAGCGATGGCTGGCGACGGGGCGGATATCGCGCCAGTTCAGCTTCACCGGCGCGAGATTGCCCTTCCAGCCCACCGCATCCAGCGGATTGAAGGGATAGGTAATGGTGGTGATCTGGCCCCTGCGCTTGACTTCCACCTGCCATTCGCCCTGGCGCTGGGCCTTGAAGCTTGCGTCCAGTCTGGGTGTTTCCAGCGCGGCCGGATCGAATATGGCATGCGCCCCCAGGATGCCCCGGTCGGGCAGCCGGTAGCCGCCATTGGACGCCTCGATCAGCAAGATCGCCGTGCCGGAGTCCGGCTCCAGCCGCCACATGGTGCCGCGCGGCAGCAGCAGATAGTCGCCCTCGCGATAGGAAAGGTGCCCGAAATCGCAAAACAGCGCGCCCGCGCCCTGATGGACGAACAGCAGCGCGTCGCCATCGGCATTGCGTTGCAGGCGCGGCATGGCTTGATCCACCCGCCACAACACAATGCGGCAGGCGCTGTTGGACAAGAGTAGCGCGCCCCGGAACGGTTCCGGCACCGGCGCGGCAGCGGCCACAGCATCAAAGGCGCGCGGCCTGAGCGGGCCGTCAAAGCCGGTCCAGCCGGTGGGCGGATGGCGGTGATAGAGATGTGCCGCCGGGCCGAAAAAACCGGCGCGGCCGATCTCGCGTTCGAATGTGCCTTGCGGCAAATCGGCATGCGCCTGGCGGGAGGTTTCACCTTCGCTGCGCGGAAACTCGATCCAGCTCGCCATCGTCACACCTTGTGCAACACGCCGCGGCGGATCTGGTCCGCCTCGATGGATTCGAACAGGGCCTGGAAATTGCCCTCGCCAAATCCCTGATTGCCCTTGCGTTGGATGATTTCAAAGAAAATGGGACCGATGGCGTTTTTGGTGAAAATCTGCAGCAGCAAGCCGGTGTCGCCGGCCGCGCCGTCCAGCAGAACGCGATTGCGCTTGAGCCGGCCCACGTCCTCGCCATGGCCCTGGATGCGGCTGTCCAGCTGCTCATAGTAAGTGTCTGGCGTGTCCTGGAATGCCACGTCATGGCGCCGCAGCGCCTCCACCGTGGCATGAATATCGTCCGTACCCAGTGCGATGTGCTGGATGCCCTCGCCCCGATAGGCGTGCAGATATTCCTCGATCTGGGATTTGTCGTCGGTGGATTCATTGATGGGAATGCGGATCTTCCCATCCGGGCTGGTCATGGCGCGGGACTTTAGCCCCGTCAGCCTGCCTTCGATATCGAAGTAGCGCACCTCGCGGAAGTTGAACAGAAGCCGGTAGAAATCCGCCCAGCGGTCCATATTGCCGCGAAAGACATTGTGGGTGACATGATCGACCGATGTAAGGCCGGCGCCGTCATGGGCAAACCCCTTGCCGGGATCGGCGGGGATAAAATCCACATCATAGATGGAATGCGGACCATAGCGATCGACCAGGTAGATCAGGCTGCCGCCGATGCCTTCGATGGCGGGAATATTCAGCTCCATCGGGCCCACCGAACTCAAGAAAGGTTTGGCGCCGCGCTCCAGCAGCAAGCGATAGGCGTGGCCTGCGTCCTTGACCCGGAAGGCCATGGCGCAGGCGCTGGGACCATGCGCCTGGGCGAAACGGACGCCATGGCTGCCGGGCTCGGCATTGACGATGAAACTGGCATCGCCCTGGCGGTAGAGCGTCACCTGCTTGGAACGGTGGCGGCCGACGGCGCGAAACCCCATGCGTTCAAACAGCGCGTGCAAATGGGCGGTATTGGGCGCGGTATATTCCACGAATTCGAACCCGTCGGTGCCGATGGGATTGTCCCACAATTCCATAAGCGCTCTCCCTGCTTGCCGGAATATAGTTTCATATGTAACTATCTTATGTAACCATCTGGGGTCAAGATGAAGACCGCCGTCCCGCCGCATGCCAGCCCCGACTGGACGATTCCCCAGGAGTGGAATCGCTATAGCGCGCAGGAGCATGCGGTATGGGACCGGCTTTTCGCGCGCCAGAGCGGGATGCTGAAAGGCCGTGTCACCCGGTCATTCCTCAAGGGCCTGGAGGTGTTGAAACTTTCCCGGCCCGGCATCCCGGATTTCGCGGAACTGTCGGAGCGCTTGCGCCGCCTCACCGGCTGGAGCGTGGTGGCGGTGCCGGGGCTGGTGCCGGATGCGGTTTTCTTTGAACATTTGGCCAACCGGCGCTTTGTGGCGGGCCGTTTCATCCGCCGCCCCGATCAGTTGGATTATCTGCAGGAGCCGGACGTGTTTCATGACCTGTTCGGCCATGTTCCATTGCTGAGCGATCCCGCCTTTGCCGACTACATGCAGGCCTATGGCGCCGGAGGCCTGAAAGCGCTGCGGTTCGGCGCCCTGCACAAGCTGGCGCGGCTTTATTGGTACACGGTGGAGTTCGGCCTGATCCGCGAGGACGGCGCGCTCAAGCTCTACGGCGCCGGCATCGTCTCAAGCTTCGGCGAGTCGGTCTATGCGCTGGACGATCCCGCGCCCAACCGCGTCCTGTTCAACCTGGAACGGGTGATGCGGACGCAATACCGGATCGATGACTATCAGCAGACCTATTTCGTCATCGACAGTTTTGAGGACCTGCGCCATCAAACGGCGGATGCGGATTTCACGCCGCTTTACCGGCGGCTGGAAGGCCAGGCCGATTTGACGCCGGAAACGGTCCTGCCGGCGGATGAATTGGTTGCGGCGCGGAAGATTTAGGGCTGGCAGCCACAACCCGCCATCCCCTACCGCGCGGCTGAGAGTTTTTCCGGCTTGTAGCCGTCCGTCAATGTATTCAAGAATGCGACAATGTCGTCGATATCGCCGTCGCTGAGCCGCGGCTGCTGGCCCCGCTTTCTGTCAAAAGGCGGGCCGTGATCGATGTTGCCGCGATATTGCGGCGGCATGTCGTCATAGATCGCGAGTGAGCCGTCCGGGTTTTTCGGATACCAGCGTTCCGGCTTGGTGTCCCGCTCGGCATAAAAGCGCACCGCGTCCCGCAAGGATTTGACCACGCCGTTGTGAAACAAGCGGTTCTTCAGCGCGACATTGCGCAAGGTCGGCACCTTGAACAGGCCGCAGAATTCCGGGTGGCCGGCCAGATCGGTGCGGACCGGCCCGCAGGCGCCCAGATCGAAATAGCGCGCGTCATGGTTGGCCGGAATTTTGTCGTTGCGCGGCACCGCCGTGGCGGCGAAGTGAAAATCGGTAAGGGCGGGATGTTCGCCGTTCCGGAACAACGCGGCTTCGTGGCAGGAGTCGCAATTGCCGCGTGCAGGATCGACGAAAGCATTGAAGCCCCGCTTCTCGGCCTCGGTCAGCTTGGCCGTTCCTTCCAGCCAATAGTCGAACTTGCTGGTAAAGGGAAAGAACACCTCCCGCTGCCGCTCAAAACTTTCGATCGCCTCGGTGAGCGCGGCAAAGCCGGTCTTGGGATCCTTGAGCGCGGCCTCGCCGAACAAGGCCTCAAAGCGCGGGCCGTAGCCGGCGGCCAGGATATGCGCAACGGCGCTGGCTTCGTCGCGATTGGCCATTTCGACCGGGCTCAGGATCGGGATGCGCGCCTGGTCGCGGCCGCGATCCACGCGTCCGTCCCAGGTCAACCCGCCTGCCGGCCCCTGGTCGAGCGGTTTTTCGCCGTCATCTACAACACCGATATGATGTTGCTCGAACGGCCGCACCGCCAGCAGATATTTGAGGGTGGGCACGGCCCGGTTGCCCGGTTGATCGAGCCTCTCTCCGCCCAGCTGCACGGCGCGGTCATTGGCGGGAGTGTAGGCATAATCCGGATCATGGCATGAAGCGCAGCTCATTTTCCCCGAGCTGGACAGTGCCTTCTCAAAAAAGAGATCCCGCCCCAGCTGCGCAAGCGCCTGAGCGCGCGTCATGGCCGTGGCGGAATTTTGTGGCTGTTGGGGAACGGCAAGGGCTATCGCTTGCGGTTGCGCGGATGCGCCAAGAGCGGCGAGCAAGGCCGAGATGAAAAACGGTGCAACCCAAAACTTGGTTCGGCGCATCGCGTCCCCCTCCGGTCAATCTGGACCGGCGGCCAATGCCCAGGATTTTCAAGAAGAATATTCAAGGCTGGCGGAATATTCTGCGGCGCGGGATTTGGCCGTGCAAGCGCTTCGCTTGCGGATACAAGATGACGCCTGAGTGATGCATCCTATTTGTCACAATGCGGTGGCAACGCTCAGAGCCGCATGTCATCAGGGCCACAGTTCCTTTGTGGAACCCGGATAGGACCTTGGTCCAACTGGGCAGCGGTGTTGAAACGCCGGAACTATTGCCGCGCTTGTTCCGGACGACGCAAGTTGCGTCATTGCCCAACGCATTGGACCATCAAACCCGGAGCCAGGCACGATCGACACGATCAAACGGCGCGTTGCCGTGCGCTTAGACTTGCAGGTTTTTCATGGGAGCGTCCTCGGAATGCCTGACCCCAAGTGGTGCGGTCCCAAATGGTGCGGCCCCAAGTGACGCGGTGAGCTGGGCGTCGGTGGCGGGTCATGCCCCGGGGCTATCCGGACTTTCGGGACGGATTCTCTTGCGGGTCGACGGCGTCGCCGTGGGCATCCTCCAGATTCAGGAAAGCGGCAACGTCGCCGTCATTGAAGGGGAAGACGCCCACACCATCTGTGTCATCGACACGCATGAGACGCTGCTCGCGATGCTGGCGGGAGAGCGCGATCCCATCGTCGATTTGCTGCGGGGCCGCGTGCGGACCGAAGGCGATCACGCGTTTGCGCTCCGCGTCCGGTTCGGTCTGCAGGCGGGTTCGCCCTGGAGACCGGTGAAGGCTGGCAGCTGACCCTTATGATTCTGGATACCGTTAGCATTCTGGACGGCAACCAGTTCGTCGTCAGCAATCGCCAGGGCGATATCGAGGCGACGCCCACCGAGAACCATGGCCTGTTTCTGGAAGATACGCGTTTTCTGTCACGCTGGGTGCTGACCATCAACGGCCAGCGGCCGACCGTGCTCTCCATCGACGACACCGCCTATTACCGGGTCCACCATTTTCTGGCTCTGGCCACGGGCGCCGTCTATATCGACTCCCATCTCACGGCGGTGCGGCAACGCTCGCTGGGCGAAGGGTTTCATGAAGAATTGTTGCTGCTCAACCATGACAACCAGCCCGTCGACCTGGAGGTCCGGCTGGAGGCGGCGGCCGACTTCGCCGACCTGTTTGAGGTCAAGGGCAAGCTCGACAAAAAGGGCGATCTCTACCGGCATGTCGAAGGCAACAGCCTGAGGCTTGGCTACCGGCGCGACAGCTATTGCCGCGAGACCGTGATCGCGGCTGGCTCACCCGCCCAGATCAGCGAGGATGCGCTGGTCTTCCATGCCCATGTTGAACCGCACGGGCAATGGTCCACCACCTTCGAGGTCCATGCCTTCCCCGATCCCCACGGCACGCAGGCAAAACGTCCCGCCGCGACGCGCCCGAACCGGCCCGACCTGGACGATGATCTGAGACAATGGCTTGCGGATGCGCCGCGGCTGGTCACCTCCTGGCAACCGCTCGACTTCATCTATCGCAAGAGCCTGGTTGACCTGGCGGCCTTGCGTTTTCGTACCGCGATGTTGCCCGGCACGCTGCCGGCGGCCGGGCTGCCCTGGTTCATGGCGATCTTTGGGCGCGATAGCCTGATCACCAGTTTTCAGGCAATCCCCTTCGCCCCGGACCTGGCGGCCTCGACCCTCAAATCCTTGGCCCTGCTGCAGGCGCGGCGCGATGATCCCTTCCGCGATGCGGAACCCGGCAAGATTCCCCACGAGCTGCGGTTCGGGGAGTTGACCGCCTTCGAGGTGACGCCGCACTCGCCATACTATGGCACGGCCGATGCCACGCCGCTGTTCCTGATCCTGCTGGAAGAATATGAGCGCTGGACCGGCGACCGCGATCTGGTGCGCGGCCTGGAGCGCGAGGCGCGGGCGGCGACGATTTGGATGGACCGTCACGGCGACAGTGACGGTGACGGGTATATCGAGTATCAGCGCCGTAATCCGGCCGGACTCGAGAACCAGTGCTGGCGCGACTCCGGCAATTCCATCGCTTTCGCCAATGGCGAGCTGGCCCCCACGCCAAGGGCAACCTGCGATCTCCAGGGTTATGCCTATGACGCGAGGATGCGGACCGCGCGTCTGGCGCGCGAAGTCTGGGACGACCCGGCCTGGGCGGGCGAGCTGGAGCGGCAGGCGGCAGAACTCAAGCGGCGTTTCAACAATGATTTCTGGATCGAGGATCGCGGTTTCTTCGCGCTTGGCCTGGACGGAAACAAGCGCAAGATCGACTCGCTCACCTCCACCCTGGGCCATTTGCTATGGAGCGGCATTGTCGATGACGACAAGGCCAAGTCGTGCGCCGATCATTTGCTGAGCGACGCGCTTTTCACCGGTTGGGGAGTGCGGACGATGGCGCAGACCGAAGGCGCCTACAATCCGATCGGCTATCATGTGGGCACGGTCTGGCCGCACGACAATTCGATCGTCGCCTGGGGCTTGCGGCGCTATGGCTTCCGCAAGGAGGCGGCGATTGTCTCCAAGGCGATCCTGGAGGCGGCGGTGATGTTCGGATACCGGCTGCCCGAGGCCTTTGCCGGCTATGCCCGCGCCTCCACGAAATATCCGGTCGAGTATCCCACCGCCTGCAGTCCGCAAGCCTGGGCGACCGGCGCGCCGCTACTTCTTCTGCGCACCATGCTGGGGCTGGAGTCGGACGGCAAACACCTGATCATCGAGCCGGCCGTGCCGGAAGGGATCGACCGGCTTGAACTGCTCGACATTCCCGGTGTCTGGGGACGGCTGGATGCCTTCGGCAGGTCCCGCAAGGTGAATTGAGGAAGCCGCGGTCACGCGCCGCATATTCGGGGAACGGATTTATTGATCCGCACTGCCTCCCCGCTATGTCATCGCGTGCAAATGGTGCCAGAAGAGGACTATAATTCTTCCTATAATGAATTGTTTTATAACAGAATTATAGAATGTGATATAGAAAAGGCCCCCAAAAAGGCCCCCACCTCACTTTTTGACCATATTCCAAGTAACTTTCTCGCCAACCCACAGTTCGAACTATAGCGCACCGCTGGCCACAAAGAAATTGGTGTCGGCGGCGCATGTCATCTCTGCGGTGTTAGTGCAGACGTGCGATTACGCTTGGGTACAGCCCTCGACCTCGCATAAGAGCGCAACAACATAAGCCGGGCCAACATCCCCCGCCATTAGTATGGAAACCAGGACCGAAGCCCCCAGGGTGAGGAGTACCCCCTTCCCACAATTTGTCCCAAATTGGCACGTCCGAAAATTTGGTCGGACTCTTGGAAATCGTCGGAACTACCAAAAGCATTCCATCTGTGCACGGATCACTCTGCCCATTTGGCGCACTTTGCTCGCCCTCAGAATGACAATTTGGACTAGGAGGGAGTCGGGTGTATATGGTCCGTGCCCAGTGACGACGGACTATTTCGACAGTCGTCAGTCTCCGAAAATCCGGAGTGGGACAACCTCCGAGTGGCTTCTCGGACCGGGCGCATTCGAAATTGCGACCCGGACCTCGACGAGAAGCCCGTCCGTGAAGGCAGCGCACGCCGCAGCCGAACAAGCGAGATCAATCACGACTTGTAACGGCAATCGCTGACGGCGTGAGCATTGGCTTGCTCCGTCGTCGCACAGACGCAGAGGTCTCAATGTCAAAAGAATTACCGGGCGAAACCGCCCTTACTCTCGACCAGGTTCGGGCGATCACTTCGCTCTCGAAGTCGTCGATTTACGCGCTCGCCGATTTTCCAAGGCGCGTAAAAATCACGCAACGGAGGTCGTGCTGGTTGGCATCGGAGGTTCAGGCTTACATCGAGCGCAAGCGCGTTGAAACGCGGAGCGCGTCATGAGCGAGATGCAACTAGAAGTGACGAGCGGAGGCGGCACAATGGCTTCTCGCCACACGCCTGCCGAACAGCCTCCGAATAACCCTCGGGAGGAATGCGCACGGGCGCTCGCGAAATTTGGGTTTAGGATTTTTCCACTCAAACCCGGCACCAAGGAGCCGTACAGCGGCGAAGGGTGGAAAGCCATCATGACAACCGATCCGGAGCAAATCCGGGCGTGGTTCGCGACGCGCCATGATATGAACTATGCCGTGGTATGCGACGAACACCATGTCATCCTCGATCCCGACGAAGGCTTCAACAAGCAGGGCCGCAAGAAGGAAGGCATCGCCCAATTCCACCGCGCCGAAGAGGAAGCTCTCGGCTTTGTGGAAGACAGCGTGTTCGACCATACCTTGCGCGTGCGCACTCCGAAGGGCGGCGTCCATCTCTACTTCGCCGCCGACAAAGGCTATGCAAACTCGGTCGGCACGATCATCTCCGACGTGGATGTGCGCGGCCCTGACGGCTATGTGGTCGGCCCTGGCTGCACCACCTTCAACGATCCGGCGCACAACACGGCCGAAGGCGAGTACGTGATCGAGAGTGACTGTGACATCGCCGTCCTGCCCGACTGGCTGAAGGCTCGCCTGGAGCTTGGCGGCACGGTCGGCAAGCGAGCGGAGAACGCAGGCTCAGCCGCCCACCAGATCGACACACCGTCGGCCATCGAGCAAGCCTGCCGCCTGCTGCGGCAGCGCAAGCCCGCTATCGAAGGCGAAGGCGGCGATCACCACACCGTCATGACCGCCATGGCACTTAAGGACTACGGCGTCAGCGAAGCAAAAGCGCTGGAGCTTATGTTCGCGAAGGTTCTGTTCGCTCCGACCAAAGACTTTCCCGAAGGCCGCGCCTGGAATGACACCTGTGAGCCGCCTTGGGACTTCGAAGACCTCAAGACCAAGGTCGAGAATGCCTATCGCTACGGCAACCGGCAGATCGGCTCGAAAATGGACGCGCTCTCGGCCTTCGACGACGAGGCAGTTGAAGCGCCTGACGTTGAAAGCATGGATGCCAGGCACCAAACGCTTGCGCCGGGCGAGCACATCAGCGCTATCGAGCAGCCCATCAGTCGCACCGAAAATCAGGACATGATCGAAGGGTCGATCTATAAGGCCACCGACTTCCTGGCTCGCGAGGTTCACGTCGAAGCAATCATCCCGGAATGGGTTCCGGCGCGTGGCGTGACCGCCGTCTTGGCGGCGCGCGGCACCGGCAAGTCAGTATGGCTGGAGGACTTCGCATGTCGTGTCACGACCGATACGCCTTGGAACGGCATCCAGCCCGCGCCCGACTGGGCATGTGTTTATCTTTGCGGCGAAGATGACACTGGCTTGCAACTCAATCTCCAAGCTTGGAAGACCAGCTACGGCAAATTCCCCGCTGATGACCGGCTGGTGATCGCCGACCGCGTTCCCAACTTAATGGACACTGAGAATGTGAAAGCCTGGGCCGAGGTACTGAAGAAGCGGATGCGCGGTCGTAAGGTTGTGCTGGTCATCGACACTTGGCAACGTGCCACCAGTACTGCATCGCAGAATGACGACAAGGAGATGCAAAAGGCTATCCATCAGGCCGAAGGTCTTGCACGCTGTCTCAATGGGTGCGCCATCATCGCTTTCCATCCCCCCAAGGGTCGCGAAGACACGATCACCGGCTCGATGGTGCTGGAGAACTCGACAACTTGCATTCTTGAGATCACGGGACAAAAGAAGGAAGACAGGAAAATCGAGGTAACCCGCATCAAGGGGCCTGGCGAAGGGAATTACGTTAAATTTCGTATCCAGGATGTTTCGCTTGAATTGCGTGACAAGTCCGGCAAAGCCCTGAAGGGTGTGATCGCGGAATTCGTGGGCGGCGCCGGAATGGATCCGATGCAGCGCGAAATCGAGGAGGAAAATCGCAGGGGAGCCTGGCTCTCGATCCTTGCACCCTTGGCGCGCGTCGAGATTGGGGAGAATGGGTGCAAGCCGCTGAGCGTCACGGCGCTTATCAAGCGGGCGCAAAAGAAGGGGGTGGCGTTGGGTGCCGCAACGCTTCCCGGGAAAGACGAATTCCGGTCGCTGTTGGCCGAACTGTTCAAGGACCCGTATACGTTTCAGGATGGATGGATGCTTTCCTTGGTGACGCGTCACTCCCAGTTGAAGGAGTTTTGCCTGTCTCCGCCCGGCGTCGCGGAGGCTCCTGGTTGACGGTTGCCGGCGGTTTCCTGTCTGGGTCTCCCCAAAAACCGGAAACCCGCCGATTGTGCGGGCTTTCAGCACGAGAACGTCGGTTTCCGGACGCAGGACCAGGCGGCATATACGGAAACCGAAAATAATGACGCTGGTTCAATGGTTTTCGGTTGCCGGAGTTGCCCTATATAGCGAGAGGGCGGGCAACTACCGCCCCCCTCTCTTCGCTTTATGCGAAAGAAACCACCGTCTGGCGAATGGATTGGAAGGTTTCGGAGGCCGCGCGCCCTCGCCTCGCATGGTCCGCATCTGCTTACGGTGAGCGCCCAATAGCCTCAAGCAGCCAAAACGGCCATCATATTGTTCTGAATCAGAAATCGGCGAAATTCTCAAAATCGGATTACAGACGATTCGGCATCGGTGGGCGCTCCTGAAAGTGCAACCAGGGACGCCGCGTGGGGGCTATCCCGCCCAATGCGCGGCCTTACTGAGGTTTGCCGTTACACCAATAGCCTGGCTGGCAATTGTGGCTACCTAAATGCAGAAGTTCGGGAGGGATAGGCACCGCGCCGACCGGAACATTCTCGGACTGCATGCAATCGGTCGTCAAAAGCTTCCAGACGCTTCCGTCAGCGGTAACGGTCGTCTGAGTGTTCCACTTTATGGTTGCCTCGTGCACGCCGCAATCCACCGCTTCGCTGTTGAGACCGGCAGGGTCGCTCGGCATCATGTAGAATACGTTATGGCAGCCCTCCCCGGTGAGCGAGCATAGTGTTTCCATGAGGTAGGTGTGAACTTCGGCTGCGTAGGCTGGCCGGGGCGCAGTTGCTGTGACCAATGCAAAGGCAATAATGGCTTTGCCCAACTTGACAGGTAGCTCACGCCTCATGATTAGCAGTTTCCTTTGCTCCAAAGTCCATCTCCGCAGGGCGCAAACATATCCGCCGTTCATCTGACAACCCTCATTGAAACTCTCAACCATTGAATAGGAAGTCGATTAACATTTTGTTGCTTTAAAGCGGTTGGTTTATAAGCAACATTGGGGCTCGCTTCCCGGATGGACCTCCGGGATGTCTTTGCGACCAACCTGCGCCGGCTACGACACGCGAAAGACCTGTCGCAGGAAGAACTTGCCGACCTGGCCGAGATCAATAGGACGTATCTTTCAAAGCTTGAAACCGGCGCAAGCTATGCCGGTCTGGAGATCATCGGGCGGCTTGCCGATGTTTTGGGGATTGAGGCAGCGGAGCTATTGAATCGCCCATCGAAGCGAAGGCGGCAAAGATGATGGACGTACTGCCCGAGCCACGCTAAGGCAATTAGCCCATTGAAGCCGTCAGTGATTCTGGCGTCTCGTAACACCCTGAGTCCGGGACGTTGAGCGAGGCCGGGGCCGAAACGCCGAGCATGACAACGGGCGGACCCTGCACCTCGCCAAGGTAGCAGGCGGTAACGGCGCCAGTGTGGTGCTTACCCTGCTGCATCAGGCGAAATTATTGGCGAAGCAGCGAAAGTGACGGCGCTCCCGATCCGCTTTATGCCGTACTTAAGCCGCTGGTGCTCCACGCGATGGCATGTGGGACACAGCAGCGCGAAGTCGTTTACCTGGGTGTAACGGACGCCTTCATCCAGCGGGTGCTTGTGATGAACATCCAACACCGAACGGGGGCTCGCAATCTTGGGGTCAAGCACAGTGGAAGGATCAAACCCGCAATCATCGCAGAACAGCGATCCACTCTTTTGGCGCCCTTTGACGAATTTGTCCGCGATCCAGGCGGCGCGTCTGCGAACTCTACGCTTTTGTTCTTCGGTCATGCCTTCCAGTGCGGCATCGCTTAGGTCTGTGTTAATTAGCTTTTGCGTCTTCGGGTTTACCTCACTGCGCTCGGCCAGCGCGAATTCGTCTTCAATGCCGATCCAAGCATTAGGTGCATTTCGCTGTGTCAGCTCTAACTGCCCTAAGGATTCCCGATGCTCTTCGTTCAACGCCCTGAGATTTGCTGACGAATATTGATAGAGCCCGCGATAGTCATCTTCGCCAAAAATATCTTTGGCCTTCGGCTTCCCTACAATATCGAAACTTTCGACAATGGGAAATGCGACGGACCACCGCCAACGCTTCCCGCTTTGCGCCCACATATCCTGAAGGCGCCGATAGTCATCGGTCCCGATAATCGTATCCAAAGCTCTCGAGGTTGTACGTAGCTTGTGGACCGCGGTCAGACGCCCAGCGAGTTCCTTATGCGCGCGCCGCTCTTCCAAATACTCCGGATCATTCTCAAAACCGGGATTCGGTTCGCTAAACTGCTCAGTGATATATTCCAGCACATATCCTGTGCCGAATTGCCTTTGGATCGTGCTTTGGCAGGAATTTCGTGCATTCGTATCGCCGCCCATTGGCGTGAACCCAAGCCAAGTTGTTGCCGCAAGCCAATCGGCCTTTGAGGCAGTAATAGGTGCAGGCAAGTCAGCGATTATCATTAGGACGCCTCAGATTATATCCGGTCGCCAATTTCAATCTTTGTATTGCCGCAATTGCAACGTGGAGAGCTATCCCGGGCATCCACCCTTTTTCGCGCCACGGCCGTTGGATCGGGTCCCACGTTTTCAAAGCCCTCATACGTAGTTGAAGAGCGGCCCCAGTCATCATCAGCCAGTACAACGGACCCAACGTGGCCGCATTTTGGACAGGTAGCCTTATATCTTGCTTTATCCCAACTCACCTTTGCCAATCCTCAGATAAAACAGCCGCCGGGGTCAGCGACCGTTAGGGCCGGTCCGTCCTCTATACGTCAACTGCATATTTCCCCTCTCCAGCGTCAATACCCTTTTTGCCTGTGAGATAGGCCCAACGGGGGACTTGGGGACAAGTCTGATTCAGGTGGGTCTTCCGAGCGGAGAAGTGCCTCAATCGCTCCGAAATCACGGCGTCAGATTTTTCCTCCCAGCAACCAATGGTCCGAAAGATTCTAACTTCATTCAAAAGGGCGTCGTAGCTGTTACCGGCAGCTAAATGAGCGGAAACCTTCTGATTGGGATTAAGGAAGGTAATCACCGCAGACAATACCGCTACGATGATGGAAAGCAGTCCCGCGATAATGTGCTTCGGATCGAATTCGGAGAGGGCAGCCGCTCCAGCGATGCTGGAAAACAAAATCATTGGGAGTCCGATCCAGAGATGCAGATTGGCCCAACGGTCCGCCGCAGCGAAATGTCCCTTCGAAGAATGCAATAAGCTTTCTTCGATTCGCTTAGCTTCAATGGCAATCTGTTCCCGTGTCTGCGAAACGGGCCGCTCGCCAGTTGTGTCCTGTTGGTCATCCATAGGCTGGAAAATAATCCCCAAAAGTTTTTTGCCACATATCGACGGCGTTGCTGATGTTTCCCGCTGACGCGAACTCTTCCGCCTTCAATGCCCGTTCATATGCTCGCTGAAGCCGATTTGATGCCTCCTGAATTTTTTCCGGAGTATTAAGGTATTTTCCCACGTCGTCGCCATAGCCTGCGGGATCGGGATTCTTCTGGGTTATTAAGGCTCGCGCCTTATCGAAAAAGAACCGAACGGCCGAGGGATAATCGGAGATGCGAACGTTGGTAAAAATTGCCAAGGCCAACACTTCGAGATGAAAGGATCGAAAAAAAGCGCCGTGGCTCTTATTCCAGCCCTTTATCATTTTGATTGTCGGGACAAGCGCGCCATCGTGAGCGCGATTAGCGGCGCTCATCAGTTCAACATGCCTTTTTGGATCAGTTTCCAGCCAGCTAGCTGTCAATGAGTTGGGAATCAAATAACCGCCGCCCTGCCGGTTAAATGCAGGTACCACGTCTGCCACAAAGTCACTGAACTGGATTGTCACCGCTTGCCCGCTGCGGCTAATGTCCGGCGTTCTCGTATAGGTCCGCAACAGCGTGCGCTTCACAAGGTCCAGTAGGCCAGCGGGCCCTCCATTTTTGCCGCCGTTGTAATTGTGAAAATATTCAGCGTTCAGAATGACAAAAATATCAACGTCGGCCTCGGCAAGCGGAGCAATCATCGTTGATCGCTGGTATGATCCGGCCAAAAAAGTGTCGATCACCTTCAAATTACCTTCTAGAGCTTGACGCACGGTGCCCTGACGCGTGGATACAGTTGCTGACTGAAGGGTTGTGATCTCCAAGTTGCCTCTGAGCTTCAAAAAAGATTGTGGAATTGTCGTCGCCATCGAACCCGTCTAAACCGAATTACAAACCAATATGTATTACGCCGCCATCGTCCCTTTGAGGCTTCCCAGCTTTGCGCCAAGGCTGCGCTTAATGGATTGGTCAATATGCCAACGCGGAAGGACTGCGGCCGTCAACGCTTCCTCGCTCCACACTTTTTCGAGTTCGCTCATGCTCCACTTGCCGGTTCGGCGTAGCCCCTGAGCGCTCATCACAGCTTCAATTAACTGCTGCTCAAACCACTCTTCGACAACACATTTGACCGTCGCCTTCGCTCCTGGCACATGCGAATATGCTTGCGTCCAACGGTCCACCATGTCCGTGAACACGCGGAAATCGCCGTTAATCAGCAACTGGTTTTGCTGAAGCATAAACTTCGCCGCGCGATCATCCATATCTGGGGGAGTACGCGTGCCCGCATCAACACTCATCCAGCGCACCTTGGGCTCAGTAAGTGCGTCCACCGGTTCCGCGGTGATGGTGCCAGCTTCAGCGAACAGGGCGTAGATGTCTCCGGCCATGCCGCCTTTCTTGCCGGCATCACCTTTGCCGCCTCCCGTGATGCTGTTGCCGGTAGCTTCTCCTCCTCCGTGAGTACCCAGGTCGGGATCGACGGTGACGCTGCCATCCTTCGTCGGGCGGAAGCGGGAAAATCGGAGCAGGTCTTTGATTTGCTTCAAGCGTTCAAGGATGGCTTGCTTGTGATCGTGGTTTCCGCTCTGGGCGCCAATCTCATCCTGGAGTACCGAAATCTCGTCCGGCATCTTAGACCGGAACTCCGCTGCCCAGGCCGCCCAGTCCAACACGTCGCCGTCCAGCAACAACTGAGTACGCGCAGTATTGGCCGTTAGAACATGCGTGTTGTCGGGCAACGGCTCAATGTAGATAACGACCCGATTTGGACCAAAGATGACGCCGAAGCCTTGCAGCCGCGCGATGCCGGTCCGGCCCGATACCAACTCGTACAATTCATTCTGGAAAAGCGCCGCCACATGACCGCCGCCAGCGTTGTGGCCGGAGTCCATGTCAATGTCTTCCTTCAATATCCACCAATGCGCTTTCGCACCCGCCAAATCTACCACGCCGCGGGAAGAGGAAACCTTGTCTAGCCATCCACCCTGGCCTTCGACATGGCGGAGAAAATTGTGTTTCGAGTTGGACCGCGGATGCTCCCAGCCTTCGCGCGCCTTCACCACCATGCCATCGGGGAAGCGGAAATACCGCGTGTTCAAATAGCGAAGAACCCACCGACTTTTCATCGGGGTGCCGGGAGGCGGAGACATCGTGTTGTCTTTATCCGACACCCCGAGAAGAACCACTTTCGTGCCATGGTCACCAATCTCGCCCGGCTTCAAATCGTCCGACACCTTGCACCAGTGTTCGCTATTGTTCTGCGGCCAACGCTTCAGACCGTAGACTTTCTCGACAGGGTCGAACCACAAATGAACCATGTGTCCGATGCCGTCCTTCCAACTCATGTAAACCAGACCAGCGGGATTACGCGGCGCCGCAGCGATCTTCGCGCCTACACCGAAATTGCCCGTGCTGGACTGCTCATGAATCGAGGATGAAAGCTCGTTGATATACTTGACCATCTCCGGGCCGGTCATGCCGGCGCCGTTGTCAATGCACGAAAGCTTATAGGTGCCATCGGACAGGTCGAAGTAATTCCAGTCCACATCCCACACGACCTCGCCGTGACTGGCGCCAGCCTGGGCGACACCGTCAAGCGCGTTCTGCGTGAGTTCGCGGATGAATTGGAGGGGGGCACAGTCTTCGCCAAGCTTGTTGACCAGAAAGGTCATGTTGGCGACAGACATAGGAAGGGTATCGTGAGCGGATGCGCTCATGCGGGTCTCCACATCAATGCCGTTGGCGGGGTTGCGGCCGGCGGCGGGGTTGCGTGTCAGGAGGCGCCTATACCGGCAGCAGGGCGGCTTTCACCGCGCGGCCTTGGGAACAAGTGTCCTGTGGTTAATGAACGCTTAATGTTCCCATCCGTCAAGCGAGTTCCACCCTCACCGCTTACGCCCGCCCGGTGGGATCGATCAATTGCGCTTGAATCACAAAGCCTTATTTCACTTGTGCACGAATGCACGAACCTAGTTGGCGGATAGATGTGGTCGGGCTGATATTTCCTGGAAGCCGATGATGGAGCCGATTCATGAGCAGCGGAAAGCAGCATCGTAGGGCGCACTCTAAGGACAAACCCACGAGGCTGGCGAAGTGGATGGAAGAATGTGTGCCGGTCACCATTGAGCAATTCCAGCTTGCCTGCAAAGTCGCCCATGCGGCGGCAACGGGGCAAATGCCCCGGCAGTCATTCTCATCCGTCTTTGAGGAAGCCAAAGAGAAGGGTGAGGTGGGCGAGGGCTCGTACCTCATCCCCGCCGACATCCGCACAAATCATGCGGCATTTGCCGTCATGGATTGCGTACCCGAAAAGACGCCAGAGGCCGGCAAGCTGAGGCGTTCTCTTCTGTGGCGGACGATCTTCATGCCCGACAAGGTATTCGATGATGCGCGGGCAAAGCCCTATCTCACGACACGCGGCAAGCAAGGTTATGTTGGGGCGCCGCTGATCGAAGCCATGGCAACCGTTCCGATGAGGGTAGGTATGGAACCACCGCTTGATGCGATTTTTGCTAGGGCCGAGGAATTGGCAAAGAATTGGGACAGCAGCGCCGATCCCAGTAGTTCTTAGTCCTTGAAGTTACGTGACGAGTTTGAGAAATTCGGCATGCAGGGTGTCATGCTTGAATTTTTGGGCGGCAAACGCTGCTGCCATCGCAACTGCATTTGTCGCGAGTTCCACATGCTGCATCCACCCTTCACGCCTTCTGACCGAGGGGACGCCTCCGAGATTGTAGTCGTCCGCGCCGCCATTATAGACTTCCATTAGATGCGCGTAGTTGGCATGCACATAGCCACAGAACGTTTTGTAAATCCGTTCGACTAATTCCTGAGTGGCATTGTCATTGTTACCCTTGAGAACACGAACTACCGCGCTCCTGATTTTTCCGCGTGGTACCTGGTGCGTTTCAGTATCCAGATAGCCGTCAATCGTATTTTCAAAAAAGCCTTTCACAAACTGATCGACCATCGGTCCCGATTTCCCCGGATAAGTCTCAAGGAGAAAGTAAACCTCTTCGACACAATCGTTCACTGAACGTATGGCCGCCCCTAGGTCCACGAATAGGCCGGCCCGGCACAGTACATCGAGAGCAGTCAGGCCTTGGGCAGCTCGGACCAACTTTAGAATAACCACGACTTCCAACGATTGATTTTTATATTCGAATACTCCCTTGGTCTTGACCCATTCGGGAGGGCCAACAATCTCTTTGCGCAATTGCTCAATGAGATTATGGATACGATCAAGATTCATTGTCCGGCCTGCGATAAGTCGTTTTATCCAACGCAGCATCCATCCCATATTTTTGAGGCTCTAAAATAGGCCGCGAGGATCGGAAACAGTCGGCTTGCTCCGTTTAATTCTAGCGGCTCGTTCCTCTTTGGTCATTGTCCACCGCACGCCTTCGCGTGTCTTACACGCCGCCTTGGCGGCGATGGGGTCATTCATTCCCTCGCCCAGCCATGTGGACCAATGCTCAGGCGCCAGGAATGCGGGCATCCGATCAGACTCCGCGAGTTCGGTGGAGAGCGAGCGAATGAGCGCGTTGGCTGGCACAGTTACCAGCACGCAGGCCACGAATGGAGATACCGACAGATCGGGAGGCGTGAAGCTATCGAAGATGAAGGCAGCACCCATCATGTGTTCTGGCACCGGGTCTATCGTCCACTGTTCCGTCTTGCTGGGCGCAACCTGTTTTCCCTCATTGAAAGTTCGCATCAGCACGATACCGCGCTGGCCGGTCATGAACGGGCGCTTGAAGGTCTTAAGCTCGTCCATCGTTTCTGACCGCGCATGGATTGGCTGCGGGACTTTCCAATTCTTGGGGTGCGGAAAGCCCCACCGCATCTTTACGACCTTGCGGCCTTGCTCGGCACCATCCCACACGATGACGTTGAGTTGGCCCATAACCTTCAAGGTCACGGGCTCATCGTTCACACGTTGCGCTGGCAGGCGGTCAAGCGGTTGCGAAAAAGCAACAACTTCCGCCCATGACGCCATCGCTGTGAACTTGCCGCACATGCCCTAAATTTCGCCTTCTCGCTTGGCTGAAATATACACCGTCACGCTGCACTTGCAGCCCCGGCAATAGAAGCCGGTTACGGCTTGGTGGAGAGGGTGGGGCTTGGCCGCCGGTTGTCTTTCGCAGAGCCCATAGGCCCATTCAGAGCTAGACCGGCTGCATCGCTGGCAGGTTATGCGCAGCACCATACCTGCCCACATGGCTTGCTCGACTGTCTGAATTAGCCCCCGATAATGCGGCCGTGACATCTAGTCAGTTGTTTCCGGTGGCGCCCATTCCAAGTCGGGAAATAGAATCCGCCAGGGCTCCCGCGCGTGCTTTCGCCATTCCTCAGGCACCTCAGAATATACAAACTGGCGCGAGCTAGTTACGTCTGCCTGACGGCCTGGCGTGCTGTGTCCGGCGCTAGGATAACTGGCGCCATACTGAATGAATCTTCCTCGACGGCGCATTAGTGCCCGTCTGCAACATGCAGCCGCGTGCCTTGAGCATTCCGCATGATCCGCGCCCGGTCAAAATCCTCACGGCTGACCGCGATGTGACCGCGAATGCGCCCATCAACAGCCTGCGCAACTAGATCGTGCTTTGCGTCGCGTGGCCGCTTGTAGTCCGTGTGAACGGGTTCGGGGCTGCGCTCTGGCCGTTCGACATCTGTGAAGATCAGGCGCCAGCCTTCCTGCTCTTGCTCAAAGTGGTAGGCCAGGCCGCACCGGCACATGATTTGCGCGAATGCCTGTTCCAATGACTGCACGATATGGCCCTTCACGTCGGCCGCTTCCTCAAGCTCCTCCGCAAAAACGACGTACATGGCGATCTCCATTTGCGATGAGAACAAAGGAAGAACGATTCCGACGAGAGAGTCCAGCCGCAAGGGCTTGTGGTGGCGGGTACGGCACCAAGAAGATCGTCCTCACATCTTGATATATGCCAAGTTTTTTGGCATTATCATTTCTATAGAGACAATAATATGATGATTATAGCGATGAACGGACCAGAATTTAAGGCTTGGCGGGAAGGGTTCGACCTCACCCAGGCCGACGTGGCGACCCATTTTGATGTGTCCCGCACCACCATTCAGAACTGGGAAGCACTGGCCGGCCCGCTGCCGCCCGCCGTGGACTATGGGCTGGAATTGTGGAGTCGCTCGCTCCGCCAGCGGCAACCGCTGCGCGGTCCCGTGACCCTGAATTACAGCGACGGCCCGATGTTCATTCGGCCGTATGGCCCCCGCCGCCCCATGGCCATGCTCCAGCAGGAAGCCCACGCTTCCAACGCGGCGGTGCTGGCGCGCGTGGCGATGCTGGCCAGCAGCGATGGCATGTTTAATCCGTTTGTCCTTGAGGAAGGCGACCATGATCTTTGGAACATCGTAGAGCTTCAGCGCGTGGTGGATGGCAAAGACCCGACCGCGCCGACTCTGCCCAACATGCTGCGGCGCCTCGCCGCCGGCATTCGCGCCGATGCCCCGAACTTCGTGCGGAGCGGGCCGCTCATGTGGACGCAACAGGAAATAAACCAGCGTGTGGATGACCTTGGCGTGTTCGCCCAAGAGCTTGAACGCATCGCCAGAATGTCGGTCCCGGAAATCGTGCGCGAGCGTCGGTCTGTGGATGCCAACATGGCGGGTATCCGGCAGTTGGGCATTCGGCCCAAGGACGAACTTGTGACGGCCATTGCGCAAGCCCTGGTCGCTGCGGCGATGCCTATCGGTTAGCGGTCTAGCGCGCCAGCGATGGCGAAACTTGGGCGCACGGCATAGATTAATGGCCGGAGCGGTGCTAAAGGGGCAAAAATGAAGATCGCGGTCGCAATTTTGGCTGCATATGTCGCGGCGCTGTCATCGCAGGCCCAGGCCCAAACAATTTTGCGTTGCACCGGATTCAACAAGCAATTGAAGGGGACTATTGTGCACTATGTCACGATAGACGACACGGGGGCGACATTGGATGAGCAGCCCTATTCGCTGAAAACGTCGGTCGTCTATTACATTTTGGACCGGCCCGGCCAAAGCATGAGGATCAACCGGACGGACGGCAGCTATATCATCATGGGCAACAGCCCGTCTGCCATCAATGACTGGTCGCGGCCGGAAGATCAGGGCTGCATCGCTGTGAAATCCAAATTCTAGCGGCGCCAATTCGGCCGCCGCCAAGTGTCGATCAGGAGAAGTGCGCTTTAAAGAATACAATCCATACGCCGAGCCCGACACCTGCCGCCGCCATCAGCCAGCCGTAGCCGAAATCACGATTGCCCTGTTTTAGAGCCTCGCCTTCCAGGGCAACGCCCAAAACGACTAGACCCAATGTCGCGCCGCCGATGACCACGCCGGCCGCTATGTCCCAAACCATCGAGTGCCCCCGGTGTTCCGCTGCTGGCAATGGCACCATGCGCCAGAGAGGGTTTGCGGGTTCTTAATTGTTGCTCGCCCGACACCACCCCAAAAATGACCGCTCCGCTGCCAATTCTTCGGGGGTATCGGCGGAACAATGCTAAAAGTGCCCCATGGATACGGTTCGCTGGGATGCCTGGCTTTCACCGAACATCTCCCAGACGCCATGCGCGCCTGGAATACTAGGGTGACCTAATCAACCCCTCTTAGGCGATCCAAAAGCCCCTCACTTAGAAAGTTCGGAAGCCGGTTTGCGCGCAGGACATCATTCCTTGCGCTCATCATCATGGTACGAACACCATCGAAATGACCTAAGACTGGCTTATTTTTGAACTCTGCGAGAGCTTGCACGCCAACAATTCCCGCTGCCATCGGCACCGCCACACTCGGAAAATAAGCTGCGCCGACAGACAAAGCTCCGCCAATGCCGATCACTCCCCACTTTCGGACTGCCTGCCCGAGCTTTGAAGTCTTTATTCGTTCCATATCTGCGCTGAATTTAGCCTCTATATCTCGCAAGGCTGCGCGCATCGCCTCGGCCGTCTTGATGTCTTTTACCCTGTAGAGTTGTTGTAGTTGCTCTAGATAGAGAGGAAACGACTGCCGCAGGTCGCTATATCGCGCGCGCAATTCGGTATAACTGCCACTGTCGATTTCCCCAATTTCATCTGGAATGTGTAGGTTGAGAATCGCGGACGCGAACATTGCTTCCTTGTCCGGCTCGCAAGCATCATAGACATCACAGGCCGTGGAAAGAAGGTAGGAGTCTTCAACGCCAGTCAACGTCCGAACCGCTAGGCGATAAGACATCCTCTGCGCTAGGAATGAGACTATGAGATTGGCGGCGCGTTCATCCATCAGGAAATTGCCATCGTCCCTCTCTTCGAAGATGAGATCGTGCTCCCGAAGCATCTGGTAGATGATGAAAGTCACTTTAAACGCGCTCAACAGCGCAAAGCCGCTGATCGCGATCTCATCGGTGGCTCCATCATCTAACTGCGAATAATTTGCGTGGAGCTTTTTTGCTTGATCGTCATTTGAAAGCTGCGCAAACGCTTTCCGCAGAGCATCTAGGACGTGATAGTCCTTGGTAATCTCAAGATCATCGGCCTCAGGCGAGGTTGGGACGAATGTACCGGGTAGCGCCTCCATGTGTTTGAAGACAGCCATTGAGGGCTGAAAATTCGCCTTCTCCGGAACGATGGTGCGAACTGCGTCGGTGACCAGGAGCGCGCGGCGCAGCGTGGCTAGATCAGGCTCAAAATATGGATGATAAAGCAGGCTGAGAGGGTCTATTGGCATCGGCTCGCCCCGCGCGACAAGCGGTCTATCATTGCCCTTTGCGCTCATTGGCCGCCTCGCGCCTAATCACAGCCTCCATTCCTGATCGAAGATCACGCTCCCATCGTCCCTCAGGAACTGAAGGCGTCCGATGCGTCCGCCATCGTCGTCTTTCCATTCCGACATCTCCAAAGTGCAGGGCGCGAACGAGGCTGCGTCCGCAGGAAGCGGCGGCTGTGGGATGCGATAGTCAGCGCAGTATTTTCTTGCGAGCGCCACGGTATGTAAAACCATGGCCGCATTTGTCAGGTTGGCGCCGCGGACAAGGATTGCCTTTTTGTGTTTTGACATGACCAACCTCTTGAAAGCGCCGTACCGCGATCCGGACTAGGCACTCACGGGGTACAAATGCGCCAACACGTCGCAACCCGCAAGACCCTGCGTATCGCCAGCCGTGCCCCTGAGAGATTTTCGAAGGCCGGCGCGCTGCGGATTTCTCGCTAACTGCTTGAAGGCATTGGCGCCGCCTACAGGATTCGAACCTGTGACCCCATCATTACGAAGGTGATGCTATTCGGAGTTAGTTAAGCTTGGCCTACGGCATGCGCTACTTTCGCCCTCGCCCTGTCCTCAAAAAATCGAGATGGTTGCTCCACCATTGCGCCATCCGTACCCGCTCATCCCAATAGTGGCCACGATTATAAGCTCCGCGAACGGCATTATCTTCTCCGTGGGCAAGGGCTCGTTCAATTGCGTCGGGCTGCCACTTGCCGGACTCATTGAGTAGAGACGAAGCCATTGCGCGGAATCCGTGGGCGGACATCTTGTCTTTATCGAAGCCCATACGGCGCAGTGCTCCATTCAATGTATTTTCGGAGATTGGCCTCTTTGTAGAGCTAGTGGAAGGAAATACGTGGCGCCTGCCACCAGAAACCTTCTGAGCCAATTTTAGGATCGCAAGTGACTGCCGTGACAAGGGGACCTGATGATCTTTTCGCATTTTTGTCTTCCGACCAGGGATGACCCAGACAGCCTTGTCAAAGTCAATTTCGTTCCATTCTGCCAGACGCAATTCGCCTGGTCGTACAAATACGTGAGGGGCAAGGCGTAAGGCGAGCGCCGTTGATGGCTGACCGCCGTAATCGTCGATGGCCCGAAGCAATGCCCCGACTGCTACCGGGTCTAAGATTGCGGCCCGATGCGTTACCGTCGGGGCTGTAAGAGCGCCTCTAATGTCAGAGGACAAATCGCGCTCTGCCCTACCAGTAGCGATTGCGTAACGGAATACCCGTCCGGCGAAAGACCGCATACGCCGTGCCGTCTCCAGATTGCCCCGCTGCTCGACGGTGCGAAGAGCCGCGAGCAACTCAGGGACCGAGATTTCGGAAATTGGGCGCGAACCAATTTTCAGGGCTAATAGCTTCAAAAGCCAACGGGCCTTTTCGAGCGTGACCTGTGCAAGCCCCTCGCGCTCTTTCTTGGCGATATACTCGTCCGCGATGGCCTGGAATGTATTGGCTGCACTTAGCGCCTTCGCAAGCTTATCGACTTTCTTTTGCGCACCCGGATCGACGCCATCACCGAGCAGCTTTCGAGCAGCATCGCGCCTATTTCTGGCCTCTTTCAGACCGGTGTCCGGGTATGCCCCTAGAGCAAGCTTTTTCTCTTTCCCGCCGTAGCGATATTTGAGGCGCCACAGCTTACCTCCAGAGGGCTCAACCGACATGTACAAGCCGCTCTCGTCAAAGAGCTTGTACGGCCTCGCCTGGGGCCGTGCGGCATTGATGGCAGTGGTTGTCAAAGACATGGGAACCTCCTGGCAAGCCCCAAAAAGGCCCCCAGAAAGGCCCCCATCAGGCCCCGGATGGTGTGGGACGCCTGCGGAGGCTATTGGAAACCAAGGGCCAATATACCTTGGTTTTCTGCACTTTTCTAATCGCTATTGGAAGCCCCCGGAGGGGTATATGGTGCCCAGAAGAGGACTCGAACCTCCACGCCTTGCAGCGCTAGTACCTGAAACTAGTGCGTCTACCAATTCCGCCATCTGGGCACGTCGGGACGCCCCAAAAAAACGGGCCGCCCGGGCAAGGGCGCGATGTTTAGGGGCGCGGCCCCCCCAAGTCAATACAAGCCGCAATGGCGCCTATGGCCCTGATTTCCGCCAAAAAAACCTGTTCCGGGCGCGGCGCTTGCGCCTAATATCGCGCCCGACTCCCGGGCGCCAAACCGCCCGGACTGCGGATCGGGATTGGGTGCGATGGTTGCGAATTTGGTCACGGTTTTCGGCGGCTCCGGCTTTCTGGGCCGCCACACGGTCCGGGCGCTGGCCCGCGCCGGCTGGCGCATCAAGGTGGCGACCCGCCATCCCAACCGCGCCTTCTTCCTGCGCCCGCTGGGCAGCGTGGGCCAGATCGATTTCGTCAAATGCGATGTCGCCGATGCGGCACAAGTGGCCCAGGCGCTCAAGGGCAGTCATGCCGCGGTCAACCTGACCGGCATCCTGTTTCAGAAGGGGCAGACCTTCGAAGACGTCCAGGCCGACGGCGCCGCCCATATCGCCCAGGCCGCCGCGGCGGCCGGGGTCGGCGCGCTGGTGCATGTCTCCGCCATCGGCGCCGACCTGGAATCGGATTCCGCCTATGCCGTGACCAAAGGGGAAGGCGAGCAGGCGGTGCGCGACGCATTTGCCAAGGCGGTGATCCTGCGTCCCTCCATCATCTTTGGGCCCGAGGACGGTTTCTTCAACAAATTCGCCGCCATGGCCCGTTTCCTTCCCGCCCTGCCCTTGATCGGCGGCGGCCGCACCCGTTTTCAGCCGGTGTTTGTGGGCGACGTCGCCCGGGCAATCCTTGCCGGCCTGGCGCGGCAGGACGGCCGCACCTATGAGTTGGGCGGGCCCACCAGCTACAGCTTCAAGGAATTGATGCAGCTGATCCTGCGCGAAACCGGACGCCGCCGCGCCCTGATCCCGCTGCCGTTCGCCATCGCCTTCCTGAAGGCGGCTTTCCTGCAGCTTCTTCCCAACCCGATTCTGACCGTCGATCAGGTCCGGCTGCTGAAGAAGGACAATGTGGTGTCGCCGACCGCTGCTGGCCTGGCCGATCTGGGCATCACCCCCACTTCGGTGGAGGCGGTGATCCCGTCCTATCTGTGGCGTTATCGCGCCAAGGGCGAATATGACGCTCAGGCGCGCCGGGAAATTCCCGCGCCCTAGTGCAGGCCGAGATAGGCCAATAGAGCCAGCCCGGCGGCAATCCGGTACCAGCCGAAAGGCTTGAGGCCGTATTTGGTGACAATCGCCAGAAAGCCCTTGATCACAAAAAACGCCACCACAAACGACACCACAAAACCCACCGCGATGTTGATGTCCTCATGGCGGTTCAACTCCCCCGCCTTGTGATGCAGCTCCAGGATGGCGGCGCCCATCATGGTGGGCACCGCCAGATAAAAAGTGAACAGCGTCGCCGCCCTGCGATCCACGCCCAAAAGCTCGCCGCCCAGAATGGTGGCGCCCGAGCGCGACACGCCGGGAATGATGGACAGGACCTGGCAGCAGCCGATCTGGAACGCCTTGGCGAGCGGCAGCTGGTCGCCTTCAAACCAGCGCGGCTTGGGGGCGATGCGCTCGAAAATCAGGATGACAAGCCCGCCCACGATCCAGCAGCCGGCGATAAAGGGCATGGCGGTGGCGGGATTGAGCAGCACGGCATCGAGAAATTTTTTCGCCGCCAGCCCAACCACCACCGAGGGCAGCAGCGCCAAAATCAGGCCCAGCGCGAAACGCCGCGCCTCCACCGAGTTGGGCAGACCGATTAGCGCCTTCCAGAACACCTGGAAATAAATCGCCACCACCGCCAGGATCGCGCCCAGCTGGATCACCACCGTGAACGCCTCCCAATCGGCGCCCAGCCCGAGCAGGCGCTCGGTCACCAGCAGATGCGCGGTGGAAGAGATGGGCAGGAATTCGGTGATGCCTTCGACCACGCCCAACAGAATCGACAACAGAATATCGTGCATGGGCGAATCTCGATGGACGGCGGCAAACAGGTAGCATCGCGCGGCGCCTCGCGCATCCTTTAAAACTTGTTATGTTGGCGCATGGCCAAAGGAATCAGCCAGAAGGGAAAGCGCGGCTGGCTGGGGAAGCTGGCGCTGATTCTGTTTCTGCTGCTGGTGCCCGTGCCCATCCTGCTGCTGTTGATTTTTCGCGTCCTGCCCGTTCCCGGCACTCCGGAAATGCTGGTGAGCCTGATTCAAGGCAAGGGCGCCAGCTATCACTGGAGCGATGACATCTCCCCCCGCCTGGAGCGGGCGGTGATCGCCGCCGAGGACCAGAATTTCTGCAGCCATCATGGCTTTGATTTCGCCGCCATCAACAAGGCGATGGAGGACCATGACCGCCATCCCAACAAGCCGATGCGCGGCGCCAGCACCATCTCCCAGCAAGCCGCCCGCACCCTGTTTCTGGTGCCGATGCGCAGCTGGATCCGCAAGGGGCTGGAGGCCTATCTCACTGTGCTGGTGGAAGCCGTATGGCCCAAGAAACGCATCCTGGACGCCTATCTCAATCTGGTGGATTGGGGCGACGGCATCTTCGGCGCCGAGGCTGCCGCCAGCGCCTATTTCGGCACCGATGCGGCCTCCCTGGACAACGCCCAGGCGGCGCGGCTGGCCGCCATCCTGCCCAATCCCCACAAATGGAAAGCTGCCCATCCCGGCCGCTATGTCCGCCGCCGCACCGGCCTATTGGAGGGGCGCAGCGCCATGGTCACCCGCGACGGGCTGAATTTCTGCGTCAAATAGGGAACCCAAGGCCCGCGCGCGACGGCACTTTGCGGCCCCAACACGCGCCCCTATAAGAGTGCCGATGCGCCGTCTGATTCATGTCATGCTCTCCCCCAGTTGCCGGCTGGCCCGCCTGATGGTGGGTGAAAAGCGCGTCGCCTGCGATCCGGCGCTGGCCGAAGACGCCAAACAGACCATGCCGGTCCTGGTGGACATGGACGGCACCCGCGCCGAAGGCGTGTGGGCGATCCTGGATCATCTGGAGCAGAATTATCCCGACTATCCGCTGGCACCCGCCGATGATGCGGCGCGCCGCGCCTGCCTGCGCTGGGTGGACTGGGCGTTTGGACCTTTCCACGAACAGGTGACCCAGCGCATCGTCTATGAGAAGGCGGCGCCGCGTTACACCGGCGCCGGCTTCAGCCGCGCGCCGGACATGAACACCATCCGCGCCGGACGCCTGGAGCTCAAGACCGCACTGGAAACCATCGGCGCGGCGGCGGAAAGTAACGGCAATCTCGCCTGCCGCGAGACCACCCTGGGCGATCTGGCGGTGGCGGCGCAGCTCTCCACTCTGGACTATTTCGGCGAAGTCCCCTGGAGCGATTTTGCTGCCGCCGGCGAATGGTATGTGCGCATGAAATCCCGCCCCGCCTTCCGCTCCATCCTGTTGGACCGGGTGCCGGGCCAGCCGCCGGTGTCTCATTATGCCGAGCTCGATTTCTGATCCCGAAACGGCGAAGCGGCAGATTCTCGCCCGGGCCCGCGCCGAAGGCTTTGACCTGGTCCGGGTGAGTTCGGCGCAAGCCGAGCCACGCAATGCCGCCCGGCTGCAGGAATTTCTCGATGCCGGCCATCATGGCAGCATGAACTGGATGGAACAGCGCAGCCACTGGCGCGCCGATCCGCAAGCGATGTGGGCACACGCCAAAAGCGCGATTGTGCTGGGGATCAATTATGGCCCCGCCGGTGATCCGCTGGCGGTTCTTGCACGCAAGGACCGTGGCGGCATTTCGGTCTATGCCCAGGGCGATGACTATCACGATGTGGTGAAGAAGAAGCTCAAGGCGCTGGCGGGATATATTTTCCAGACTTTCAAGACCGACGTGAAAGTCTTTGTCGACACCGCGCCGGTGATGGAAAAACCGCTTGCCGAAAAGGCCGGCCTAGGCTGGCAGGGCAAGCACACCAATCTGGTATCGCGCGAGTTCGGTTCCTGGCTGTTTCTGGGCAGCATCTTGACCACATTGGAATTACCGCCCGACCCGCCGGAACAGGATCATTGCGGCAATTGCCATGCCTGTCTGGATATCTGTCCCACCGCCGCCTTTCCCGCGCCCTACCGGCTGGATGCGCGCCGCTGCATCTCCTATCTCACCATCGAGCATGACGGTCCCATCCCCCGCGAATTCCGCAAGGCGATCGGCAATCGTATTTATGGCTGCGATGATTGCCTGGCGGTGTGCCCCTGGAACAAATTCGCCAAGACGGCATCGGAAACCAAACTGGCGGCGCGGGACGAACTCAAAGCCCCTGCCCTCGCCGATTTGGCGGCGCTGGACGATGCCGCTTTCCGCGCCCTGTTCCGCAAGTCGGCGGTCAAGCGCATCGGCCGCGACCGCTTCCTGCGCAATGTGATGATCGCCATCGGCAACAGCGGCGATACCGCCCTGGCCGAGCGGGCGAAGGCCGCGCTGAACGATCCCTCGCCCTTGGTGCGGGGCGCGGCGGTGTGGGCGCTGTCGCAGATTTTGCCGGAAAAGGATTTCGCCGGGCTGGCGCGGGCGCGTGTGGCGGGCGAACCCGATCCGCAGGCGCGCAGTGAATGGGATGCCGTCAGGGAGTAAGCTCGTCCAGATTGGTTTTGGCTTCCTGAGCCACGCTGCCGCCGGTCTTCAGCGCCGCCTCGAAATCACGGCGCGCGCCGCCGATATCGCCCAACTGCCGGCGCAGCAAGCCCCGTTCCACCAGGGCGCCGCCCTCACCGGGTTTCAGTTTCAGCGCCTCCGTTATGTCGGCCTGCGCCTCTTCATATTGCTTCAAGGCCCGCCGCGCGCTGGCGCGCAACACCAAAAGATCGGCGCGGCGCGGCGAAAGCAGTAAGGCGGCATTGAGATCAAGAACCACTTCATGCCAGTTGTGCCGCATCGCCTGCGCCCTGGCCAGGTCGGCCAGCAGGTCGGGATCGCTGGCCGACAAGGTCAAGGCGCCGGAAAAACTCTGCACCGCGCGCGCGCCATCGCCGGCCAGCAGCCAGGCGTTTCCCGCCTGGTCGAACAGCGCCACGCGGAACTGCGCCTCGAGCTTGGCGGGGCTGGCGGCGATCTTGTCCAGCCGGGCGCCTGCTTCGGCATAGCGCTTGAGCGTCACCAGGGCCAAAGCGGCGCAATGCTCGGCCGGAATGCCGCCGCGTGCTTTCGTCCAGGCTTCCGCATCGGCCAGGGCGGCAGCGGGATTGGCGCTGCTGTCCGCCAGGCAACGCTGGTAATGCCCGGCATCAGCGGACGCCGCCATGGACGGGGCGGAGGCAACCACCAGAGGTAGCAGCACCCACAAAATAGGGACCGGGGATTTCATGGTCCCAGTCTAGCATAAGGACTTGGGAGACAAGGAAATCCTGTTAGGCTCGGTTTTAGGAGAGAGATAATGTTCCTTGTACGCATTGCCTTTGCCTTGCTGTTGACCGTCTGGGCGCATGCGGCCATGGCGCAACCTTCCGAACAGCCGCAGCTGGGCCCGCGCGCCGCACCTACCACCAAAATCCAGGTCGGCAGCCTGCCGGTAATGGACACCACACCCGCCTTTGATGAGGCGGCCGCCACCGGCAAATATCTGTCGCGGATCAGCGGCGCGGCGCGGGCCCGCTCCGACGCCTATTTCGAAGGCGGCTATTGGCTGCAACTGCTGGACCTGCTCTGGGCCCTGGGCGTGGCGGGCGCGTTGTTATGGTCAGGCGTTTCCGCGCGCCTGCAGGATTGGGCGGAAAGCAAGAGTCACAGCCGCTCCTATCAGGTGATGCTCTATGTCGCCGCCTATATTCCCATCATCGTGGCGGCGACCTTTCCGCTGACCCTCTATGAAGGGTTTTTCCGCGAGCATGCCTATGGCTTGTCGAACCAGTCTTTCTGGCAATGGCTGGGCGATTTCGGCATCCAGTTCGCTCTCACTTTCGCGGCTTCGGTACTGCTGTTGCCGGTACTGTATTTCGCCATCCGGCGAACCCGCGACATGTGGTGGCTGTGGGGCGCGGGCCTCACCATCCTGTTCCAGATTCTGGTGATCGTGATCTGGCCGGTGTTCGTCGCGCCGCTGTTCAACCACTATTCGCCCCTGCCCGGCAGCGCGCTGAAAACCAATATCCTTTCGCTCGCCCGCGCCAATGAAATCCCGGTGGACAATGTCTATCTGGTGGATGCCTCGCGCCAGTCCAACCGCGTTTCCGCCAATGTCAGCGGCTTCCTGGGAACGGCCCGCATTTCGCTCAATGACAATCTGCTGAAGCAGGGCTCACCCGATGAAGTGCTGGCGGTGATGGGTCATGAGACGGGTCATTATGTGATGGGTCATGCCTTGCGCGAGCTTTTGCTGGAAAGCCTGGTGATCCTGCTGGGCTTTGCCTTCCTCAGATGGAGCTTCTGGTTCGCCGTGGAATTGTTCGGCGGGCAATGGCAGGTGCGGCGGGTGGAGGAAATCGCCGGCCTGCCCTTGCTGGCCGGCCTGGGCGCGCTGTTCCTCTTCCTGGCCACGCCGGTGACCAATTCCATCTCCCGCACCACCGAATACCAGGCCGATATTTTCGGCCTGGATGCGGCGCGCAAGCCCGACGCCTTTGCCACGGTGATACTGAAACTCTCCACCTATCGCAAACTCGAGCCGGGCAAATTGGAAGAGATCATCTTCTATGACCATCCGTCTGGGCGCACCCGCATCGCCGCGGCGATGCGCTGGAAGAAGGAGCATATCCGCGACCTCGATGTGCGCGAGACGGCAAATCTACCCTGATGGACGTGAAAGCCCTCAACCAGCAAGCGGCTGAGGCCTTGCAATCGGGAGATCTTGCAAGGGCGGACACGCTGATCGGGCAATTATGCGCCGCCCAGCCGGATCATCCCCTGAGTAACTATCTTTTGGGCGCCCTGCGCATCCGCCAGGGCCGCAGCGCCGAAGCCCTGGCGCCGCTGGAAGCGGCGTATCGCGCCAAGCCCGACAATATCTCGGTGCTGCTGCATCTGGGCAATGCGCTGCAAGACGCGCAGCGTTTCGAAGAGGCCGTGACGCATTACGACCGGGCGCTGGAACTGAAACCGGATTTCTCCGATGCGCTGAACAATCGCGGCAATGCGCTGGCGGCGCAGGGAAAAACCGACGCCGCGCTGGCCAGTTTCGATGCCGCGCTGGCGATCGATGCCGGGGATGCCGGCATCTGGTACAATCGCGGCGACTTGCTGCGGCGAAGTGGCCGCTATCAAGAGGCGATCGCATGTTTCGACCGGGCGCTGAAAATCCGCCCCGACCATGCCGATGCCTGGAGCCACAAGGGCACCACGCTGGTCGAGCTGCGCCAGCCCGCCTTGGGATTGGCCTGCCTGGATCGCGCGGTGGCGCTGCAACCGGGCGATCCCGCCTTTGGCATGAACCGTGCGGCAATCTTTTTTCACATGGGCGCTTTTGACAGAGCGTTGACCGAATATGACCGGGTCCGCGCCCTTGCGCCGGATTTTCCCAAACTGTTCGGCCGCATCGCGCTGACCACGCTCTATCAATGCGATTGGGCGCGTATGGACAAGATCGCAATGGAATTGCCGGCGCGGGTGCGTGCGGGCGAGACCGGGCTCGATCCTTGGACCTTGATCAGCTATGGCTGCGGCAATGAATTGCTGCGGATGTGCGCCCGCAACGTGATGCGCGCGGCCATCCCGGAGCCGCCGCCGCCCTTGTGGAAAGGCGAGCGCTACGCCCATGACCGCATCCGGCTGGCCTATGTCTCGGCGGATTTCCGCACCCATCCGGTCGGCTTCCAGCTGGCCGGATTGCTGGAGCGGCATGACCGCTCGCGCTTCGAACTGATCGCCATTTCCTCGGGCGAGGACGATGGCAGCGACACGCGCAAGCGCATTATCGCGGCCTGCGACCAGTTTCACGACATGGTCAAGGCCAGTGACCGGGAGGTGGCCGAGAAACTGCGCGCCCTGGAGATCGATGTTGCGGTGGATCTTAGCGGCCATACCAGCGGAACCCGGGTCGGGGCCTTTGAATGGCGGCCCGCGCCGGTGCAGGCGACATGGCTGGGCTTTCCCGGCACCAGCGGAGCGCGGGAGATGGATTTCCTTCTGGGCGACGCGATAGTCACGCCGCCGGATTATCAAGCTTGCTATGACGAGAAAATCGTCGCCCTGCCGGGAAGCTTCTTTCCGATGGGTGGAGAAATGAAGGCGGGCGAGCCGCCAAGCCGCGCCGAAGCGGGGCTGCCGGAGGATGGGTTGGTGTTCTGTTGCTTCAACCGCAACTGGAAAATTTCGCGGGCAGTGTTCGATATCTGGCTCAGGCTGCTCAGCCAGGTGCCGGACAGCGTGCTGTGGCTGCGCGAATATACCCCCCATTCCGACGCGGCTTTGCGGCGATATGCCGAGCAGAACGGAATAGACGCCGGACGGTTGATCTTCGCTGGGCGCGTACCGATGGCGCAGCATATGGCCCGCCACGCGCTGGCCGATTTGTTCCTGGACACCTTGCCCTATGGCGCGCATGCCACCGCCGCCGACGCCTTGTGGGCGGGGCTGCCGGTTCTGACCCAGTTGGGGGGCGTGTTCGCCGGCCGCGTCGGCGCCAGCCTGCTCGCGGCGGCGGGCCTGCCCGAACTCATCACCCGCTCGCCGGAAGATTATGAAGCGACCGCGCTGGATTTGGCCCGCGATCGGGGCCGGCTGAGCGGTTTGCGCGAAAAATTGGTGGTCAATCGCGCCAACGCGCCCTTGTTCGATATGGCAAGGTTCACGCGCAATCTCGAAGCCGCCTATGAGGCCATGCTGCGAGAAAAGTCCTAAGCAGGCAGCTGCGCGGCAAACCTGCCGTAAAGCGGATTGGCCGGGTCGAGCTTGCCCAACAGCGTCTCGCAAGCCCCGCGGGCCTGGACCGTCCAGTCCGCCGACAAGGAGGCGGCCAATTGCGCCTGGCTTTTGAGGATCACGCCGTCGTCCAGAACTTTCAGCCCATTGTCGCGCAAGGTGGCGCCGGTGGTGGTGATATCCACGATCACTTCCGCGGTACCCGCCGCCGGCGCGCCTTCAGTGGCGCCCGCGCTGGGCACGATGCGATAATCGGTGATGCGCGCCTGGGCAAAGAAGCTGCGGGTCAGTTGGGCATATTTGGTCGCCACCCGCAGCCGCCGGCGATGCGTCTGGGCATAGGCGGCGCAGACATCGTCCAGATCAGCCATGGTCGAGACGTCGATCCAAGCTTGCGACACCGCCACCACCACATCGGCAAAGCCGAAGCCCAGCGGCTTGATCAGATGCATGCGGCCTTCCAACTCCGGCGCTTCCTCGCGCAGAAGGTCCTCGCCGGTGATGCCCAAGTGAATGTCGCCGGCCAGCAGCGAGGAGGCGATCTCGCCCGCCGACAGCAGCATCACTTCCACATCGGGAAAGGAGGCAAAGCTGGCGCGATAGCCCCGCGCGCCCACCGTCTGCTCTATGGTGACGCCGGCGGCGGCGAACCAGGCATTGCAATTGTCTTTCAGCCGTCCCTTGGAGGGAATTGCCAGCGAGAGCGCCGCCATTAAGCACCTCCCGCTTGTCTTGCGGCCAGCACCCGTTCGGTGCGCAGAGCGCAGCCGACCGCGCTGACCGGCTTTTTCGCGCCCAGCATTTCCATCATGGTGTCGTAACGGCCGCCGCCCGCCACTTGCACCGGGCCTTCCTTGTCATGCGCCCACAATTCAAAAACAAAGCCGGTGTAATATTCCATGTTGCGGCCGAAATGGGCGGTGAACCGGACCCGCGAAAGATCGACGCCCAGCGACTTGAGCGTCGCCAGCCGCGCTTCCATGGCCGCCAGTTGCGGATCGAGATTGATGCCGATGGTCTTAAGCAGGCCGCGAATCTTGGCCAGCGCCTCTTCCGCCGGGCCGGAAATATCCAACAGCGCCGCGATGGCGTCGGCAACCTTGCCGTCCAGATGCAATTTGGCGGCCTCGTCGGCCCGGTCCAGGGCGCGCACGATGATTTCTTCCCGTGTGCGTCCGGCCAGTGGCGCATCGGCCCGCGCCTCCAGCAGGGCTTCGATGTCGGCGCGGCTGCCGGGCAATTTGGCGGCGCCGTCGCCATGGCCCAGCCAGTGCAGCAGCGACTCCACATAGCCCGCACGCCAGAAGTGGCGCTTGAGCCGGGCGCGCCATTGCGGCGGCAGGCTGAGACTGTCCACCAGCGCGCCAAACAGGGCCAGATCGCCGATGCGCAGGGAGAAATCCTTCAACCCGCAAACGCGCAAGGCTTCGACGGCCAAGGACAGGATTTCGGCATCGCCCGCGCGCGCGTCCGTAAGGCCCAGCAATTCCACACCGGCCTGGAAGAATTGGGCGGGGCGGTTGGGCTCGCCCGGCTGATGGCGGAACACCAGCCCGTTATAGGAAATGCGAGCCGGCAAGGCGCGCCCCGCCAGCACCGCCTCGCGGCAGATGGGAATGGTGAGATCGGGACGCAGCGCCAGGTCGCGCCCCGACGGATCGGTCAGGGTGAAGGTGCGGCGGCGGATCTCCTCGCCCGAACGGTTGAGGAAAATTTCGGCCGGCTGCAGCACCGCCGGTTCCTCGCGCGCATAGCCGTGGCCCGCGAACAGGTTGAGCAACGCCGTCGCCTGGCCATTGAGCGCCTCCATCGCGGAGGTGCCGTAATAGGGAAAGGCGGCCATCAGGCGGCGCCTTTCCCAGGGGCCTTCAGCATAGCCTTGACTTCCGCCACCAGATTGGCGCGCTTGACGCTTTTCTGCGCCTCGCGATTGCCGACCCACTGGCTGCGGCTTTCCACCGATTTGGCCAATTCCGCGCCGAGCGCCAAATCCTTGAGCGTGACTTCGCCCCGGGCGCGTTCGTCGCCGCCTTCGATCACCGCGATGGCCGCGCCGCGCTTATCGGCATATTTGAACTGATCGCCCATCTTGCCATTGCCGACATAGGCCTCGGCGCGCAGGCCGGCCGCGCGCAATTCCTGCACCATGGCGAAAGACGCGGCCGCTTCCGCCTTGTCGAACACCGTCACCACCACCAAGGGCGGCAGCGCGGTTTGCTGGCCACGTAACGCCGACAGCAAGCGGCTGACGCCGATGGAAATGCCCGCCGCCGGCACCCGCTGGCCGGTGAAGCGCGCCACCAGATCGTCATAGCGCCCGCCGCTGGCGATGGAGCCGAACACCACTTCCTCGCCCGCTTCATTGGTGACAGGGCCGGTGAGTTCACCTTCCCACACCGGGCCGGTGTAATAGTCCAGGCCGCGCACCACGCCTGTGTCGAACATCACCCGGTCGGGGCCATAGCCGCAGGCCTGCAGCAGCTTGACGATCTGCTCCAATTCGTTGAGACCTTCGGCGCCGGTCTTGCTGGCCGAGATCAAGGTGGCGATCTGGTTCAGATGCGCCTCTTCATCCTTGGCGTCAGGGGCGACAAAGGCCAGCACACGCTGCGCCTGTTCCGGGCTGAGCCCGGCGCCCTTGGTGAAATCGCCGGATTCATCCTTGCGCCCCTGCCCCAGCAGCGCCGAAACCCCATCCACCCCCAACCGGTCCAGCTTGTCGATGGCGCGCAGCACGATGCCGCGCCGGATACGGTCTTCCAGCGGAATGCCCGCCACTTCCAGCACGCCGTCCAGCAGCTTGCGGTTGTTGAGCTTGACCATATAGCCGCCGCGCTTCAGACCCAGCGCTTCCAGCGTGTCGCACAACATCATCAGCAGTTCGGCATCGGCGCTGGCGGTGGCGGTGCCGACCGTATCGGCATCAAACTGGACGAATTCCCGGAACCGTCCCGGCCCCGGCTTTTCGTTGCGCCATACCGTGCCGGTCTGATAGCGGCGGAACGGCTTGGCCAGGTTCTGGAAATTGGCCGCGACATAACGGGCGAGCGGCGCCGTCAGGTCATAGCGCAACGACATCCACTGATCGTCATCGTCCTTGAGCGAGAACACGCCCTCATTGGGTCGGTCGACATCCGGCAAGAACTTGCCCAGCGCGTCGGTATATTCGAAGGCCGGCGTCTCCAGCGGCTCAAAACCATAGCTTTCATAGACCGCGCGGATGGTCGCCAGCATCTTCTGCTCGGCCATGATCTCGGCCGCACCGCGATCGCGGAAGCCCCGCGGCAGCCTGGCCTTTGGTTTGAATTGCTTCGGCGAAGTCATGAATCTGCTGGAATCTTTGGATTGGCGGGGGTTGTACCGGCGCGCGGGTGCGGCGGCAAGGAACCGCCTGCGGCCTGTATAAAACATTATAAATCAAAGACTTACAAGCGCGCCGCTTTGCCGCTTGCGCTGATCCGTGCTGCAATGCGAACTACGGCAAATAGCTGGGAGAGAGCGTTCGTGGCGGAAAGCAAAGTCTATCCCGATGCGGCTTCGGCCCTCAAAGGCCTTACTTTCGACGGCATGACCGTGATGTCGGGCGGCTTCGGCCTGTCGGGCAATCCGGAAAATCTGATCACCGCGCTCAAGGAAGACGGGGTCAAGAACATCACCGTGATCGCCAACAATTGCGGCGCCGACGGGCTGGGGCTGTGGGTGCTGCTCAACAACGGCCAGATCAAGAAGATGATCTCCTCCTATGTTGGCGAGAACAAGCTGTTCGAGGAATTGTATCTCACCGGCAAGCTGGAACTGGAGTTGAACCCGCAAGGCACCCTGGCCGAACGCATCCGCGCCGGCGGCGCCGGTATCCCCGCCTTCTACACCCGCACCGGCGTGGGCACGGTGGTGGCGGATGGAAAGCCGACGGAAGTGTTCGACGGGTTGACTTATGTGCGCGAACGCTGGCTGCGCGCCGATCTGGCCCTGGTCAAAGCCTGGAAAGGCGATACCGAAGGCAATCTGGTTTATCGCAAGACCGCGCGTAACTTCAATCCGATGATGGCGACGGCAGGCAAGATCACCATCGCGGAAGTGGAAGAGTTGGTCGAGCCGGGCCAACTCAATCCCGACCATATCCACACGCCGGGGATTTTCGTACGGCGCATCCTGAAGGGCCAGAATTACAAGAAACCGATCGAGCGGGTGACCACGCGGCCCCGTCCCTCACAAGGAGGCGTGTGATGGGTTGGAGCCGCGAAGACATTGCCGCCCGCGCCGCCCGCGAATTGCAGGACGGTTTTTATGTCAATCTGGGCATCGGTATTCCCACCCTGGTGGCCAATTACATTCCGGCGGGATTGAAGGTCACCCTGCAGAGCGAGAACGGCATGCTGGGGATGGGGCCCTTCCCCTATCCCGGCGACGAAGACCCAGACCTGATCAATGCCGGCAAGCAGACCATCACCGAACTGCCCACCACCAGCTATTTCTCCTCCGCCGACAGTTTCGCCATGATCCGGGGCGGCCATATCGACCTGTCGGTGCTGGGCGCGATGGAAGTGTCGGAAGACGGCGATATCGCCAACTGGATGATCCCCGGCAAGATGGTCAAGGGCATGGGCGGGGCGATGGACCTGGTGGCCGGGGTCAAGCGCGTCATTGTGGTGATGGAACACACCAACAAGGCGGGCGAATCCAAGATCCTCAAAAAATGCACCCTGCCGCTCACCGGCACCCAATGCGTCGACATGATCATCAGCGATCTGTGCGTCTTCACTTTGGAGCGCGGCAAGACCGGGCTGAAGCTGGTGGAATTGGCGCCTGGGGTGACATTGGAAGAAGTGACCGCCAAGACGGAAGCCAAATTCAGCAACGGGCTCTGAGTTGAGAATGACCGCCCGCATGCAAAGCCGCCTGTGGCGGCATCATCTCCCTTTGGCCTTGCTGTCGGCCGCCGTCATCTGGGTCCTATACGTCACCCGCCCCTATCCCGATGTGATCACGCGCCTGAGCTTTTCCACCGCCTGGCCGGCGCTGGTTCTGTTGGCGGCGACCTTGATCATCGGTCCCTGGCGCAGCTTGCAAGGCAAGGCGCCCATCCTTTCGCAGGACTTGCGCCGCGACATCGGCATCTGGGGCGGCGCGTTGGGCGTGCTGCACGCCGTCATCGGCAATTGCGAGCATCTGCGCGGCCGGCCCTGGCTCTATTACGTCTATGAAAAGACCCAGGAACATCTGGTGCCGATCCGCCACGACCTGTTCGGCTTTTCCAATTACACCGGCCTGTTCGCAGGGTTGATCCTGCTGGCGCTATTGGCGACGTCCAATGACGCCTCCCTGCGCAAGCTCGGCAATCTCGAATGGAAAAGCCTGCAGCGTTGGAATTACGCCTGCTTCGCCCTCACGGGTCTGCACACTTTCGGCTATCTGATCGGCATTCAGAGCCTGAAATGGGGCGCGATCACCACCGCTGCCCTGTGCGTGGTGATCGCACTTTGGTTGCAACTCCTGGGCTGGCGCTTACGGCAACGGGCCGCCAACGGTCATTGACCCGGTGCCGCTGCATCCCGCCGCGCCGTAGCGCACGAATTTCTGGATGCGCTTTCCGGTATCCACTTCCGCCGTGTAGATGTTGCCGTGACTGTCCAGGCTGACCTGGTGCAGCCAGTGGAACTGTCCTGCATCGCGGCCCGCGCGTCCCAGCCGCCCCAATTCCTGCAAGTTGCTGCGATTGAGCAGATAGATGGTCATGTTGGAATTGTCGCCGACATACAGGCAGCTCTGCGCCTTGTCCTTGGAGAAATTCATCGACACCGAAGTCCCCGGCATGGCGGGCAAGGTTTCGGTATTGGCGCTGATCGCCTGCTCCGCCACAAAGCCGCACTTGCCAGCCGCGCCGTCGGGATTGCTGCACGGCTTGCCCAGGGACGGATCCTTGCTGTCGAACACCTGGATGCGGTCATTGCCGCGGTCGCAGACATAAATCTTGCCGTCATCGGCGATCTTCACGCAATGCACCGGATTGCGGAAGAAAGCAGGCTTCTTCACCCCCTTCTGGCGATCCGTCACCCAGCGCCCACCGGCCGCCGCACTCGCATCATCCACCGGATTGGAGCCATAGGCGCCGAAATGGCCGATATATTTTCCCGTATCCGCATCGACAATAAGAATGCGGCGGTTGCCATAGCCGTCGGCGACATAAAGCCGGTTGGTCTTGGGATCCACCACCATGTCGGCGGGCAGAAAGAGCAGCGGCGTGCCGTTGATGCCGCCATTGGTGTCGTTGCTGGCCGGCGCGGTGGGCGTGCCGCCGATCCGCATCTTGAAATTGCCGTTCATGTCGAACTTCAAGACAAAGCCGTCGCTGCCTTCCTTGTGCGTGGTCCAGCCGGACGCCGGATCGACCGGGCGGGCGCCATTCCCCGCCAGCCAGACATTGTCCGCACTGTCGACATAGATGCCATGCTCGCTGTTGGGCCAGATGCAACCGTCCGCCGCCTTGCAATGGCTTTCCAGCCAGCCCGGATCGGCCGGACCGCCCCAGGACCTGAGCAGCTTGCCGTTGGCATCGAACTCCAGCACCGAAGGCGCGGCATTGCAGCAGTCGGCGATGGCGCCGTTGGGGCGCGCAAAGCCCAACCCGTTCTTGCCGTCACCGCCGCCGCGCGTTTCCAGCGCGGATTCGTCGGTGGTCATGGTGCGGGGGCGATTGTACACCCAGACATGATCATGGCTGTCGACATACAGTCCGCCGATCTGGCCCAGCACCCAGCTATGCGGCAAGGGCGCCGGCCAACCGGGATCAGAAACGAAGCCCGGCGTCTTGCCGCCGGCGGATTTCTGATAAACCCCGGTATTGGCATAGAGCCGGTCCAAGATGGACTGGTCTTTGTTGACGGTATCGGCGCCCAACGCCGCGCTTGATGCCAGCATTGCTGCCAGCACAACCCAAACTTTGCGCATCCCCACTCCCCTTGTTATTTTTCCGTCAGCTGGTCTTGCGGCACTTCAATGACCAGCACCCGCTTGGGCGCCTTGCCCACCTTGATGCGGGCGATTTCCTTTTCCGCCTTCACGTCCAGGATGGACGCATCATCGGTGTCGGCGTTGCTGACGCCGGCATATTTGCCGTCCGCCGACATGCCGATCCAATTGGGACAGGCGCCTACCGTGATCTTTTTGCCCAGTTTCTTGCCGGCGATGTCATAGACATAGATGCCCGCATCCGCCACCGAGGTGATCCAGAGTTTCTTGCCGTCCCGGGTCAGGGCAATGCCATGCACCGGCGTGTTGGGCGGCTCGACCTTGCAGTTCATCCAGGGCATCTCCGGCAGCGCGATCTGCGACATGGTCTGGTGCACCAGGTCGATCACCGCCACGCCATGCAGGCCGCTAAGCGCGGTATAAAGCGTCTTCTCGTCGGCGGTGACCACAAAGGGCCGGGGATCGCCCGCCACTTTCACTTCGTTGGTGAGTTCCATCTTGCCGAGATCGAAGCGATGGATGCGGAAGGCATCGCGCTCCTCGCAATAGACGATGGTGTTGCTGCCGCCTTCGGGCGTGAAGCAATTGTGGGGATGGCGGGTCTCGAAGCTCTTGACGATTTTCTTTTGCGCCACATCCACCACCACCGAAACATTGGCGGGCGCCAGCAGCGGCACCACCACATAGCGGCCGTCATTGGTGGCGGCGCATTCATTGGGCTGGCCGCCCAGGGGGATGGAGTCGGTGACGGTGTTGGTTTTGGTGTCGATCACCTTCAGCGCATGCTCGGACTCGATGGTGGCGAAGGCGCGGCGGCCGTCGGCCTGGGCGCAGACTCCGTGCACAATGGGCCCCACCTTGATGGTGGTGACCATCTTTTGGGTGGCGAGATCGATGACGTTGATGTCATCGCCCTGGCTGTTGGCGACATAGAGCAGAGAGCGAGTGGCGCCCTGGCTTGTTGCAACTGAGGCCGCCAGCATCAAGGCCGCTGATAGGACAAGTTTCCGCACTGGGACCTCCCGATTTTTATTCTTCTTAGCCGAAGCAAGGGAGCGAAACCACTGGGCGGTAACGTGCTGCACTGCCGCACAGAATCATTCAGGCGTCATCAGGGTTCGGCAGCAACCGGGCCCCCGGCCCCTGCCTGGCCAGGCGGTCGGCGGGGTTGCGCAAGGGGCACACCGTCAGGGACAAACAGCCGCAACCGATGCAATCGTTGAGCTGGTCGCGCAAAGCCGTCAGCCGCTCGATGCGTGCGTCGAGATCGGCCTTCCATCTATTCGACATGCGCGACCAATCCGCGGCGGTGGGCGGGTGGTCTTGTGGCAGCGCCGCCAGGGCGCCGGCAATCTCCTTGAGCGGCAGTCCGGTCTTTTGCGCCACTTTGATGACGGCGATGCGACGCAGCACGCCGCGCGGATAGCGCCGCTGATTGCCGGAACTGCGCCAGCTCCGGATCAGACCTTCGGCCTCATAGAAATGAAGGGTCGAAACCGAGACGCCGGACCGGCGCGCCACTTCGCCGACACCGAGCTCGGCAGGGACCGGCGGACGGGGTTTGGATGCCATGATCCTCTTTGTAAGGCAAAAAGTGCTTGACCTCAACCTTACTTGAGGTTCTATCCATCCTGCTCCATCAACAAGGAGCTAGCCATGTCCCCCTCTCTCGCGCATATCAACATCTTCACGCCCAAGCCCGGCCTGATGGAGGAATTCATCGCCGTCCAGTTGAAAGGTCTTCCCGCGCTGACCGTTCCAGGTTCACAAGGCTCGAGGCTTTACCGGGCAAAGGACGACAAGCGCGCCATCCTGATCGCGTTTTTCGAGGATGAAGCCGCGCACCGGAAATTCCTGGAAACCCCCGCCTTTCAACGCCATCGCGAGCGCCTTTTGCCGCTGTTGGAGAATGCTACGCCCGGCTATTTCACCTTGGCCTATTCCCGCGACAGCGCGCCGGAAGAAATGGAACTTTCCGCCGCCATCGGACTCTAGAGAAGGGGCCTTCGCTGTCCGGAAATATGTCTCAGTTTCTGACGACCCCATCCGGGCGGCGACATTTGGACCAGGGAAGAACGCCATTTTTGCCGCCCATGTCTCAATCTGAAAGCATCGTCATGTCGTTGCGCGCTTTTAAGGCGACCTAGGCGCGCGGGCATGGAATGACAAGGCGGCACGCCGGCCTTCGCTCCCTAAAGCAAGGCGTGCGGACAAAAAGGTGGTGGGCCATCGCCCCCGAATTGGCCCACCATCCTTTCCTGGAAAGTGCATGACATGGCCCGAACCCTGCTTGCCATTTCCATCTTGACGGCCGGCATCCTGTTCGGCGGCTTTGCCGCGGTCATGGCGGTGTCCTACCAGATCAATGAGCGCTGCACCGACCAGATGGCGCGCGACGGGAATTGCTGAACATGATGCGGATCATGGTCCTTGTCATGGCGGGATGTGTCGCGGCCGGTCCGGCTTGGTGCCAGGTCGAAGACGATACTCCACCGCCCGCGCTTTCGGTGGACCCGTCGCTTTCCACCAGCATCCGCGTCCCGCCCGCGGCGGTTACAGCCGGCGTAGCCGATACCGGGCCGGCGCTGAGCAGCAGCGGCCGCGCCCTGCGCTGCTCGGCGCTCACCCCATGCGCGGCGACATCGCCGGCGGCGGATCGCGCCATGCTCTTCACAGTCGCAAAGCGCCAGCCTTAACCAAGGCTTGCCGGGCCGCTATCTCCCGCGGAGTGTTTTTGCTACCCTCGCCCATTCGGCGAAGGATTTCCCGCATGTTCGGTCTCAGCTTCTGGCATATCGCGATCCTGGCGCTGCTGCTCTTCCTGCTGTTCGGCGGCAAGCTGTCCGATTTGATGGGCGCGGCGGGAAAAGGCTTGCGCCAGCATGGCGACGAGATCGTGCCCACGCTCGGTAACCGGCTGATGCCGCCGTTCCTGCAACGGATCGTGCAGATGCTGTTTAAGAAGTAGCGGCCATTGGAAATGGTACAGTTGGGTGGGCTCGAACCACCGACCTCCGGATCCACAATCCGGCGCTCTAACCAACTGAGCTACAACTGCGCACTACCCTGCATAGGGACCGGCGTTCTATGGTCGAACCGCAGCAAAAGCAAGGGCTTAGGCCGCCGCACGGCCAAAACCGGATTTCAACAACCATGCCAAGGCTTTGGGCCGCAAATCCGGTCCTGTACCTTTCTCCCCGCCGTTCGTTAGTGTGACGCCATGAAGTTGCGTCAGTCTCTTCTGTTCGCCCTGGCGGCCGCCCTCATCGTCCTGATCGGGGTCTTGTACTGGAAAACCCGTCCTGCCCCCGTCCTGACGGTGATGACCTGGCCGGGCGCTTATGGCCGGGCGCAGGCGTCCGCCCAGATGCATCCCTATGCGGTGGAGAAGAATGTGGATGTGCGCACCGCGATATGGGACGGCGATCTCAAGGATGTCCACGCCATGGTGGACAGCCGCCAGTACAAAGCCGATGTGATCGACTTCGAATTGCCGATGGCGGTGGACGCCTGCCGCAAGGGGCTGTTGGAAAAGCTCGATCCCGCCATGCTGCCGCCTGGCGCCGACGGCACGCCGGCAGGACGCGATTTCGTGGCGGGCGCCATCGGACCCTGCTGGATGGGCGGGATGGTCTATTCCCAGTTGATGGTGTTTTCGCCGCGCCTCAAACGCGCCCCCGCCACCTTGGCGGATTTCTTCGACCGCAAGCATTTTCCCGGCAAGCGCGCGCTCAGTCGCGCCAATGCCAAGTTCAATCTGGAGCTGGCGCTGCTGGCCGACGACGTGGCGCCCGCCGATATTTATAAAACCCTGGAAACGCCGGAAGGCCTGGACCGGGCCTTCGCCAAGCTCAAAACGCTGGATCCGATCTGGGCGCATGACAGCGTGGGGGCGCTCAGATGGGTGAAGGACGGCCAGGCGGCGATGGCCACCGTGCTGAACGGCGACGTCCAGGCCGAAAAAGACTTCTCGCCCGGGGTGATCTGGGACCATCAGCTTTATGAACTGGATGTGTTCGGCATTCCCAGGGACAATCCCAACAAGAAAATGGCGCTGGATTTCATCGCCTATGCCACGGGCAGCAAGCCGCTGGCGGCGATGGCCAATTGGGTGGCCTTCGGCCCGGCGCGGCGCTCGGCCATCGCGCTGGTGAAAAACAATCCGGAGACCGGCGTCGCGATGCGGTCCCTGCTTCCCACCGCGCCGGAGAATTTCCACAACAGCTTCGCCATCAATGACGGATGGTGGCTGGATCATGGCGCCGCTATCGCGCCGCGCTGGCGGGAGTTCGTCGCGCAATGATCCGCTACGGCTTGAAGCGGCTCCTGGGCGCGATCCCCACTTTGTTCGTGATCGTGACCCTGGCCTTCTTCATGATGCGGATGGCGCCGGGCGGACCTTTTGACGGCCAGCGCCGCCTGCCCCCGGAAGTGGAGCGCAATGTCAAAGCCGCCTACAATCTCGACAAGCCGCTGGCAGAGCAATATCTGATCTATCTGGACAGGCTGGCGCATGGCGACCTGGGCCCCTCCTACAAGAACAAGGATTTCACCGTGGCGCAGTTGATCGGTATCGGCCTGCCGGTGAGCGCGCGGCTGGGCCTCTATGCCATGGCGCTCGCCCTGCTGCTGGGCACGTTCCTGGGCGTAACCGCGGCGCTGAAACAGAACCACTGGCAGGATTATTCGGTGATGGGGGTGGCGATGCTGGGCATCACCATCCCCACCTTTGTCACCGCGCCCATCCTGACCTTGATATTCGGCATCTACGGCATTTCCCTGTTCGGACATGAACTGTCGCTGCCGGTGGGCGGCTGGAACGGCGGCGCGCTGCCCAACCTGGTATTGCCGGTGACGGTCCTGGCCCTGCCCCAGATTGCCATCGTCTCGCGGCTGATGCGCGGCTCAATGGTGGAGGTGCTGCGTGCCAATTACATCCGCACCGCCCGCGCCAAGGGGCTGTCCACGGCGCGGATTGTGCTAGGCCATGCCTTGCGCGCCGCCGCGTTGCCGCTGGTGTCCTATCTGGGGCCGGCGCTGGCCGCCATCCTCACCGGCTCGCTGATCGTGGAGCAGATTTTCGGCCTGCCCGGCATCGGCCGCTATTTCGTGCAAGGCGCGCTGAACCGCGACTACACCTTGGTGATGGGCGTGGTGATCTGCTACGCGACGCTGATCATTGCGCTGAATTTCCTGGCCGATATCGCCTATGGAATTCTCGATCCGCGCGTGCGGCTCACATGATCGCCACCGGCCAGACCCTCAGAGCGGTGGAAGAGATCAAGGGCCGCAGCCTGTGGGTGGATGCGCGCCGGCGGCTGTTGCGGAACCGCGCCACCATGGCTGGTATCGTGATCCTGGCGCTGATCGCGCTTCTGGCGGCGCTGGCGCCGCTGCTGTCGCCGTTCGCCTATGACGAAGTCAATTACGACATCATCGGCTGCGCCCCCAATTGGTGGCCGGGCGAAGTCGCCTGCCGCGCCCCCGGCCATGTCTTCGGCACCGATTCGGTGGGCCGCGACCTGTTCGTGCGGGTGCTGTTCGGGGCGCGGGTGTCGCTGGCGGTGGGGCTGGTGGCGACTCTGGTGTCACTTATGATCGGCGTGCTCTATGGCGCCACCGCCGGCTATCTCGGCGGACGCACCGACATGCTGATGATGCGGCTGGTGGACATTCTTTATTCCCTGCCCTTCGTTTTCTTCGTCATCATCCTGATGGTGATCTTCGACCGCAATTTCATCCTGTTGTTCGTGGCGATCGGGGCGGTGGAATGGCTGACCATGGCGCGGATCGTGCGCGGCCAGACGCTTTCGATCAAGCAGAAGGAATTCATCGAGGCGGCGCGCGCCGCCGGGGTGGGACCGCGCAATATCATCGCCCGCCACATCATTCCCAACGTGGTGGGACCGGTGATGGTCTATGTCACCTTGACGGTTCCCGGGGTGATCCTGACCGAGAGTTTTCTGTCCTTCCTCGGCCTTGGCATCCAGGAGCCCTTGACCAGTTGGGGCGTATTGATTTCCGAGGGCGCCGACCAGATGGAGACCGCGCCCTGGATGCTGCTGTTTCCCGCTCTGTTCATGGCGGTGACCCTGTTCTGCTTCAATTTTGTCGGCGACGGCTTGCGTGACGCCTTGGACCCTAAGGACAGGTGAAGGACATCATGGCGGCGCTCTTGGACATCACCAACCTCAATGTCCACTTCGCCCTGGCGGACGGCGATGTCCATGCCGTGAAAGATGCGAGCCTCTCGATCCGGGAAGGCGAGTGCCTGGGCGTGGTGGGCGAAAGCGGTTCGGGCAAGAGTCAGCTTTTCCTGGCTGCTTTCGGTCTTTTGGCCGGTAATGGCCGCGCCACCGGCAGTGTCAAATATCGCGGCGAGGAAATATTGGGCGCCCGCGCCAAAAGGCTCAACGCCTTGCGCGGCGGCGCCGTCACCATGATCTTCCAGGACCCGCTGACCTCGCTGACCCCGCACATGAAGGTGGGCGCGCAGATCGCCGAAGCGCTGCGGCTGCATCGCGATGTGCCGCGCGCCGAAGCCCGGAAAAAAGCGCAGCTGATGCTGGACTATGTCCGCATTCCCGAAAGCGCGCACCGGCTGAACCAGTATCCCCACGAACTGTCCGGCGGCATGCGCCAGCGGGTGATGATCGCCATGGCCACCATCACCGGCCCCGACCTGGTGATCGCCGATGAGCCCACCACGGCGCTGGATGTGACGGTGCAGGCGCAGATTCTGGAAATCCTGCGGGCGCTGAAGACCGACAGGAAAACCGCCATCGCCATGATCAGCCATGACATGGGGGTGATCGCCGGCCTAGCCGACCGGGTTCAGGTGATGCGCCATGGCGCCATCGTGGAAAACGGCAGCGCGGACGACATCTTCTATGCCCCAAAACACGCTTATACCCGCATGCTGCTGGACGCCCTTCCCAAGGCCCATCAGACACCGCCGCCAGCCGCTCCCGTGGGCGAGGCCCTGCTGGCGGTGGACGATCTCAAAGTGAGCTTTGCGCTGAAGGACGGGCTGTTCGGCAAAACCCGCGCGTTGCGCGCGGTGGATGGCATCAGCTTCACTTTGCATCAAGGTGAAACCTTGGGCGTGGTGGGCGAAAGCGGCTGCGGCAAGTCCACGCTCGCCCGCGCCATATTGCAACTCCTGCCAAAAACCGGCGGCAACAGCGGAAAAGTCGTGTGGCTGGGGCGCGACCTGGGCGCCGCGACCCAATCCGCCATCCGCAAGTTGCGCGAGGATTTCCAGATCGTGTTTCAGGACCCGCTGGCCAGCCTCGATCCCCGCATGCCGGTGGGTGTTTCCATCGCCGAGCCGCTCAAGACGCTGGAGCCCGGCCTTTCGCGCGAGACCGTACGCAACAGAGTGCGCGCCCTGATGCAGCGCGTCGGCCTGGATCCGGCCTGGATCAACCGCTATCCGCATGAACTGTCCGGCGGACAGAACCAGCGCGTCGGACTGGCCCGCGCCATGATCGTGGAGCCGAAAATGCTGGTCTGTGACGAGGCGGTGAGCGCGCTGGACGTCTCAATCCAGGCCCAGATCGTGGACTTGATCCGCGATCTGCAGGCGGAAACCGGACTGGCGCTGATTTTCATCAGCCATGACCTGTCGGTGGTGCGCCGGCTGTCGCATCGCGTAATGGTGCTTTACCTTGGGCGGGTCGTGGAACTCGCGCCCAGCGCGCAACTCTATGCCGATCCGCGCCATCCTTACACGCGGGCCTTGCTGTCGGCGGTACTCACCCCCGATCCGCGCGCCGAGCGTGCAAGAAAACGTGAATTGCTGACCGGCGACCTGCCCTCGCCGCTGGACCCGCGCGCCCAATTAACATTCCTGAAATCCCGCCAAAACCAGGCCGGTTACCGGCCCAAACTGGAGCAGGTCGGGCCCGGTCACTGGGTCGCCGAACATGATTAGTGTCTAACCGCGGCGCGCGAAGCATGTTATAAATCAAACGGCCCGCGGAACCCGCGGGCATAGTTCGAGACGGAGACGCGATAAGCAGACGACCGCAAAATTCGAAAACGCAGGAGGACCTATGAGCAATCTGCAGGAATTCCACCATGCCCCCGAGGCGCCGGATGTAAAATCCCGAACGTGGGTGGCGATCGTGATAGCGATCGTGATGGCGGGATTCGGGGTCTATGTTTATGAGAAAATCTGGAATCCGCCCGCGCCGCCGTCACCGGTGAGCGACAGCCAGCTTCCGGCGCACTGAACCGCCTTAGCGGATGCGCGTCACCTTGTAGTGCTGGTTCTCGTCATTGAGCACAAGGTTGAAGCTGTGCATCGCGCCCTGGCTGATGGTGACCCGCATGCTGGTTGCGGGCTTGCGCCACGTCACGGGATGTTTGCTGGCATCCTCACTGGTCTGCTGCCACATCTGGCCGTCCGGTAAAGTGAGGGTAAAGCCGTCGCCGCTGATCTCATAAGACTTGATGGGCGCGTTGCTGACGACCGTATCACCCCCGAACATATCCAAAATACCCGACTTCTTGGGCATGGGCGGCGGTCCGCTGTGGGCCGCGGCGCGGCTGACGGTTGCCGGCAGCGCCGCCGGCCTGGGCTGTTCCTGCAGCAGCTTGAGTTGGGATTGCGGCGCGGGCGACAGCCCCAGCCAGGCGCGCATCGGTTGCGCCGCGCCATAATAGCAATCCAGCCATTGCCGGTCCTCGGTGATGTTGGCGCAGCGTGTCAGCCCGGCGATCACGTCTTCGCGCGCGTCCGCCAGCGCCAGGCCGGGCGCCAACGCCCCAGACAGAACAACAGAAGCCAGAATCACCGTACGCATCGCATTTTCCCCAGGCAAAAGCATTGAATTATCGGCGGCAAACCCGGCAAATGTTTGCCGGCACGCATGATAAAAGGTCTTGATGGCATCGGGCAAGGTATGGAACCGGCGCCTCGCCCTGGCGGGAGGCGCGGCGTTGGCGGCGGGCGGCGCCACCTGGACCCTCTACCGGCCTCGCCATTCCCGCGCCCAGGTCGCCGGCGAAGGCGTGTTCCGGCGCGGCAATGTTGCCGAACCTGAGACCTTGGATCCCATCCTGTCTTCCGGCGTGCAGGAATTCGAAATCATCAGCGACCTGATGGTGGGTCTCATGACACACGCCCCGGATGCGCGGCCGGTTCCCGGCATGGCGACGCACTGGGAAACCTCGGCCGATGGGCTCACCTGGACTTTTCATTTGCGCCAGGCGCAATGGTCGGACGGCGCGCCGGTGACGGCGGAGGATTTCGTCTTTTCCTGGCGCCGCCTGCTCGACCCCGCGGTCGCCTCGACCTATTCCTATTTCCTCGATGTGGTGAAGAATGCGCAGGCCATCAATGGGGGCAAGTTGCCCGCCACGGCGCTGGGCGCGCGCGCGCTTGATCCGCGCACTTTGGAGGTCCAACTCGTCCATCCCGCGCCTTATCTGCTGGAAATGCTCACCCATACCGCCACCATGCCGTTGCCGGCGCATGTGGTCGCGGTCAAGGGGCGGCAATGGGCCCGCCCCGAAAATTATGTCGGCAATGGACCGTTCGTGCTCAAGCAATGGATCCCCAACGAATATATCCTGGTGGAGAAAAATCCCCGCTTCTACGACGCCGCCAATGTCGCGCTAGAACAGGTCTATTATTATCCGACCGCCGATTATGGCGAAGCGCTGCAGCGTTTTCGCGCCGGCGAACTGGATTTCCAGGACCGTTTTCCGGTTCAGCAGATCGACTGGGTGAAAAAGAATATTCCCCAGACCATCGACCTGGTGCCGCAGCTGGTCACCGATATCATCGCCTTCAATTTCAAGAAAAAGCCGTTCGACGACATTCGCGTGCGCGAGGCGATCAATCTGGCGCTGAACCGTGAGGCGATCGGCGACCGCATCATGCGGGGTTTTCCGCCTGCCTATGCCGTGGTGCCGCCCGGCATCGACAACTACCCGCACGACGCCGCCTTGGCATTTCGCGCCATGCCCTACGCCCAGAGGATGGCGCGCGCCAAAGACCTGATGCGCGCCGCCGGATATAACGAAAACCACAGGCTGAAGAGCACGTACTTGATCCGCGCGGTCACGGCAGGGGTCTATCGCGCGGTGGCCGCCGCGGTCCAGCAGATGCTGGCGCAGGTCTTTATCGACATTTCCATCCTGCCGGACGACATGCAGGTGTTTTATCCCGCCATCCAGGCGCATGATTTCGAGATCGCGCAATCGGGCTGGGTGGCCGATTTCAACGACGCCTCCAATTTCCTGGACCTCTATCGCACCGGCAGCGGCAACAATTGGGGCGAGTACAGCAACCCTGCCTTTGACACGATGATGGATTCGGCGCAGGCCGATGTGAACCTGGAAAGCCGCGGGCGCAAGCTGGCGGCGGCGGAGGCCATGGTGCTGAAGGATTTCGCGGCCGCGCCTTTGTTCTATTGGGTGAACCTCAACATTACCTGGCCTTATGTGAAGGGGTTCAAGGCCAACGCGCAGGATTATCACCGCTCCCGCTGGGTCTCCATCGACCAGGCGGCCCGCGCGAAACAGTTCGCATGAAGACCCTGGCGTTGGCCCTGCTGCTGTTGGCGATGATCCCGGCGCGGGCAGGAACGGTGCTCAACCGCGGCAATGGCGCGGAGCCGGAATCGCTGGACCCCGCTTTTGCCGGCAGCAGTGCGGAAATCAACATCCTGGGCGACATGATGGTGGGCTTGACCACCCTGGATGCCGCCGCCCGTCCCATTCCCGGCATCGCGGAGCGCTGGGAGACATCCTCCGACGGACTCACCTGGACTTTTCATCTGCGCGCCGCCCGCTGGTCGGACGGCAAGCCGGTGACGGCGGAAAACTTCCTGTTCGCCTGGCGGCGGCTGCTGGATCCCAAGACCGCGGCGCGCGGCGCCGAAATGTTGTGGGTCATCAAGAATGCGCGCGACATCAGCGCCGGCCGGCTGCCCGCCGCCAGCCTGGGCGTCACCGTGTCCGGGCCCGCGAGCTTGAAGATCGTGTTGGAACATCCCGCGCCTTATCTTCCCGAATTGCTGACTTTGCCGGCCGCCCTGCCTCTGCCGCCCGCTCCATCCTTCAAGCCCGGCGATTATATTTCCAACGGTCCTTATCTGCTGAAGGCCTGGCTGCCCAACGACCACATCACCCTCGCCAAAAATCCGCGCTTTTACGACGCGGCCAATGTGAAGATCGACACAGTCAATTATTTTCCCACCGCCGACAGCCAGGCGGCGCTCAAAAGACTGCGCGCCGGGGAATTGGACATGCAGACGCCCTTGCCGACACAGGAACTGGCCTGGCTGCGCGCCAATATGCCCGCCAGCCTGCATCTGATGCCGTCGCTGGCGCTGGCCTATATCGCCATCAACCAGCGCGATCCGGCGCTGGCCGACATCCGTGTGCGCCGCGCCCTCAACCTGATCTATGACCGCGAAGCGGTGGCGGACAAGGTGATGAAACGGAGCGAGACGCCCGCCTATTCCTATGTGCCGCCCGGACTGAACAGTTACTTCAACGGCCCGCAATTGGATTTCAAATCCCTGCCCGCGCCCGCCCGATTGGCGCAGGCGCGCAAACTGATGCAGGACGCGGGCTTCGGGCCTTTCAACAAGCTCACTTTGAACTATCTCACCCCCGGCAATCCCGATCACAAGCGGCTGGCGGCGGTGTTCCAGGCCATGGCGCGGCAAATCTATGTCGATCTGCGCATCAATACCGCCGACTATGCCCTGGCGCTGCGGGCGATGCGCCAAGGTCAGTATCAGCTGGGCTATACCAGTTGGCTGGCGGATTTCAGCGACGCCTCGAATTTCCTGGACCTGTTGCGCTCCGGCAGTCCGGGAAATTACGCCGGTTACCGCAATCCCAAATTCGACAACCTCCTGGCGCAGGCGGCGGCGGAGCCGGATGCGGCACGCCGCGCCGCGCTGCTGCAAGCCGCCGAACGCATCGCCTTGGCGGACATGCCCTGGCTGCCGATCCGCTTTCTGACCCAGAGCGAGGCGGTGGGACCCAGAGTCGGCGGCTATGTCCAGAATCCGCGGGACTTCAACCGCAGCCGCTGGCTTTGGATCAAGGCTGGGATTGACCCTAGGTCCAATTGAAGCGGCTCGTCCGGACCCGGACGCTGGATGAATCGGGCTCGAGATCGACCAAGGATTTCATCGCGGTGAAAACATTCGGTGCATTGACTGCAATGATCGTCTTTGCGGCCACGGTATCAGGCGCGATGTCCCCGCCACCCGGCCCGGCCACCATTCTGAAATGCAGCCTGGCGAAATTTGACACTAGATTTGACTCTGGATTTGGCACTGGCCCGCATCATTCGCGGGACCTGCCCCGGATTGCCGGCCATGCCGCGGGTGAAGACTTTTGGTACAAAATCGACAGCAGGACATGGGACGTCTGGGATCAGCATTTCGGACTCTGGCGGGAATATTGTGAATTTCATCCGCAGGGCCTGACACGCAAATGCTTTGCCACGCCCTTGCGCTATGTGGCCAGGCAGAACCCCTTCGGCGAGCAGACCTTTACCGAGGAGCTCGACCGGATATCCGGTCAAGTCGGGTTCAATGTCATGGCGGATGCGGGACAAACCATTACCGCGACAGGCGGCTGTGAAGCTGTCGCCGACCCCGCATCTCAGCTTCCCGCGCCGAGATTTTAACCGGGCCGCGCCCCGCTGGTTTGCTCAGCCGGCTGGCAATTCCCCCCGCCTTCTCCAAGGCCCTTACCTTGTAAAATAGCGGTTTTTCTGCTCCTGATGGTTCGGTGGTTCCTGATGTGTTTTGTCGGGCCACGGCACCAAAACCAGCGCAGCCTCACCGGGGAAAGTCGTGTCGCACTTCGTGGATTATACAAAATCGGCCATTAAAAACATGGTCAAGGATGGCCTCAGAACCCGTGGGCTGCGCATCGGGAATGAGCAAAGGATCACGGACGCGCTGTTCAAGGCTCGCATGCTGGAAGACCTTCCGGCGCGAATCGCTTTTCTGAAGCACCTGTCTCCCGAAGTGGCCATGGGATTGCTGCAGTTTTTGCCCTACACCCATTCGCAAGCAGGACAGGACCTGTTCGTTCTTTCCCAATTGGGACCCAAACGGGACGGATATTTTGTCGAATTCGGCGCAACCGACGGCGTGAATATCAGCAACAGCTATTTTTTCGAGAAGCACCTGGGCTGGAGCGGGATCGTTGCCGAACCCGCCAGGATGTGGCACCGCGATCTCGCCTTGAATAGAGGCTGCCATATTGAAACCCAGTGCGTCTGGTCGGCATCGGGCGCCGTGCTGCAATTCAGCGAGGTGGCGGAATTGTCAACCGTGAGCGACTTTGATGAGGCCGATCATCATGCCGCGACACGGCAGCACAGCACAAAATATGACGTCCGCACGATCTCGCTCAATGACTTGCTCGCCAAGCATGAGGCGCCCGGGCATATCGATTATCTTTCAATCGATACCGAAGGAAGCGAGTTTGATATCTTGAATGCCTTTGATTTCGCCAAGCACAGTTTTGGCGTCATCACCTGTGAGCATAACAATACGCCAAACCGCGAAAAGATTTACGCCCTGCTGTCTTCACATGGGTACCGGCGCGTCATGGAGGATGCGTCCGGTATGGACGATTGGTATCTGGGCAAATAGTCTAGTCGGTGCACCTGCCACCCATAGCTGTCGAATTGGGCGGCAGGATAACGAGATAAGAAGAAGGGGCCATGGCAAAGACGCTTCCCAAGAAAGACGTTGTCATCATGGGGCTGGGCTGGACCGGCTCCATCCTGGCCCAGGAACTGACCCAGGCGGGCTTGCGCGTCGTGGCCATCGAGCGCGGCCCCTGGCGCGACACCGCCAGCGATTTCAACATCGCCTATATGCAAGACGAGCTGCGCTACGCGATTCGCAAGGACCTGTTCCTGAAGCCCAGCGTCGAAGCCATGACCATGCGCAACGACATTTCGCAGACGGCGCTGCCGATGCGCGACTATGGCTCCTTCCTGCCGGGCAATGGCGTGGGCGGCGCGGGCGTGCACTGGAACGGCTTCACCTGGCGCTACTATCCCAGCGACTTTGAGTGCAAGAGCCACCACATCAAGCGTTACGGCGCCAAGAAGATCGCCGATCTGCAGCTTCAGGACTGGGGCGTGACATTCGACGAGATCGAGCATTGCTACGACCGTTTCGAATATCTGTGCGGCACGTCCGGCAAAGCCGGGGTCATCAAGGGCCAAGTCCAGCCGGGCGGCAATCCTTTCGAGGGCTCGCGCTCGCGCGACTATCCCAATCCGCCGCTCACCATGCCCTATAGCTCGACGCTGTTCGCGGAAGCTGCCCGCAGCGTGGGGCTGCATCCCTTTCCGGCGCCGTCGTCCAATCTCTCCCGCGCCTATGTCAATCCCTTGGGCGTGCGGATGGGCCAATGCACCTATTGCGGCTTCTGCGAGCGTTTCGGCTGCGGCAACTATTCCAAGGCCAGCGCCCAGACCACCATCTTGCCGGTGTTGATGCGCAACCCCAACTTCGAGGTCCGCACCGAATGTGAGGTGCTGAAGATCAATCTCCGCCCCGACGGCAAGACCGCCAAAAGCCTCACCTATGTCGACGCCGCCGGCGCCGAATATGAGCAGCCCGCCGACATCATCCTGCTCTGCGGCTATGGCTTGATGAATGTGCGCATGATGTTCCTGTCCGGCATCGGCCAGCCCTACGATCCCAGGACCGGCAAGGGCGTGGTGGGACGCAATTATTGCTATCAGACCGGCGGCGGCGGCGCCCAGCTGATCTTCGATGACAAGCAATTCAATCCCTTTGTCGGCGCCGGCGCGCTCAGCATGTCGGCGCATGATTTCAACGCCGATGCCTTCGACCATTCCGACCTGGATTTCGTGGGCGGCGCCACCATCGCCTCGGGCGAGAGCAATGGACGGCCGATCGCCAACCGCCCCACGCCGCCCGGCACGCCACGCTGGGGATCAAAATGGAAAGAGGCCACCGCCAAGACCTATGGCCGGGTGATGGGGATCGGGGGATCGGGCTCCAGCTACCCCATTCGCGGCAACTATCTGGACCTCGATCCCACCTATACCGACAAGCATGGCCGGCCTCTCCTGCGCATCACTTTTGAGTTTCCGGAAAACGACATCCGCATGCAGCAATGGGTCAGCAAGCAGTGCGAGAAAATCGCGCGCGTGCTCAATCCCAAGATTCTCACCATGGGAACCGTGCGCAAGGACTGGAATGCCGTGCCCTATCAGAGCACACACAATACCGGCGGCGCGGTGATGGGGACCGATCCCGCCACCAGCGCGGTGAACAAATACCTGCAGAGCTGGGATGTCTCCAACCTGTTTGTGGTCGGCGCTTCGGCCTTCCCGCAGAACGCCGCGCAGAATCCCACCGGCACGGTGGGCGCGCTGGCTTTCTGGGCGGCGGAGGCGATCCGCGACCGCTATATCAAGGCGCCGGGACGGTTGATGTAGCGGGGGGATTCACTTCTTGTGGCGTTTGCGCCAACATACCGGTGTGGTGGTGACCCCGGGAGGACTCGAACCACCGGCCTACGGTTTAGGAAACCGCCGCTCTATCCTGCTGAGCTACGGGGTCACACAGGAACTTTTGCAATATTTTGAGTCTCAAGACCAGTGCTCGCTGGAAGTTCGCCAAAGATCAGATAAGGCACGGCCATCAACCTACATAGGAAACCACTGCGTCCTCGGTGCTTGGCCGCACCTCGGACCGGTGCTTGGCCGCACCTCGGACCCTGCTGAGCTATGGGGTCACGCCGGAACTTTTGCCGTATTTTGAGTCACATTGCCAGTGCAGGCCGGAAGTTCGTTCGGCGGCGATCAACCTGCCGGTTGATCGCTGATCGCCTCACCCTCCTGGGGTCACCAGTTTCACGGTATGTCGGCGCAAACGCCACAAGAAGTGAATCCCCCGCGCCCCTGTATTCCGGCGCATGGAGCACAACACCTTCGCCATCCCGGGTTGAAAGAGAAGCGGTCGGCGGTTGCCGGTCGCATCATCGACCTGCGGCACGAGATGGAGGTGATGCCGCCGCAAGAGTTATAAGAGTTGTAGAAGGCTCATGGCCACGAACCCAGCCAAGGTCCAAAACGCCAGAAAACTAAAAAAACCGGTGGCTGTTACTTTCGCTCGCAAACCAGGATTTACATGCTCGGCGTATTCCAGATGAACCATAATTTGATGCCTCCAAAAGAGACCGCATGAAAGCATGAGGCAAGACTCTTTCCAGTTCGTTTCAAATTGTCAGCACCATGCCCCAAGCATGGTTAAGCCTGCTTATCCATACGGTATGTTTGCGCAAACGCCACAAAGCCGGCCGGCGCGCCGGCTAGTCCGGCTTGATCCGCCAGTCTCCGCCTTGTGCCCGGCAAAGCGTGATGCGGAAGGGCGCGACCCGCCCCTCGGCGTCGGTGCGGCCGGCCACGTCCCGGCACGCACCCAGTTTTGGAAGATCGTAGCGCTTCACCACCCGCACGACACCTTGTGTGCCCGTTTTGGAATTCGACCATTTGACGTCTTCGCCGTCGGGTGAATTTTCCGCGGCGCCTCTGACGGTCTGCCGGAACATTTCCCAGTCGCCATCGCGGAATTCGGCAAAGGGACCGCCCCTGAGCATCCTGCCCCAACCGGTCTGTCCCCATGCGGGCGCCGGCAGAACCCCCAAAATCGCAACCGCAATCCAAAATCGGCGTATCGGCGTCATATGCGGCCAGCCTAAGGAACCTTCGGGCGGGCGCGATTGGACTTAAGGCGGATTTGGGCGGTGATTTTGGCTGCGGGAACGAATGCCCTTCGGCCGGAACCGTGGAACGTGGCCCTCGCCAGACCGTTCCCGGCAAAGGGGTTGGCGCATCCACCCAGGGAGAGAGACATGAAATTCAACCAGACTTGCACTGCCGCGCTGCTGTCCAGCGCGATGCTCATCGCGCTTCCCGCCCTCGCCGCCGGCGCTGGCGGCACCTCTGGCGGCGGTATCGGCGCTGGTCCGGTGACGGGCGCAGCCGGTACCTCCACCGGCACCGGCGTCAACACCACCGGCACGGTCACCACGCCTGCGGGCGCCATCAACAGCAATGCCGCCACCAATGCCGATGCCGCGACAGCCGCCAGTCCGGGCGTTGCCGCCAATACCCCCAGCACCAGTACCGGCGTTTCCGCGAGCGGCGAAGTCAACAACGCGACCGCCGGCAACAATGCCGGCAGCGTGGACAACAGCGTCCAGGCTCCTGCCCGGACACCCGCGAAAAAGATGACGCGGACGGCGCGCGCCAATTCCAATGCGGCGGAAGTGGAGACCACAAAGCAACTGAACCTGCAGGCGGCGCAAGACGCGCAAGCCAGCGCGGCTGCCAATGGCTCATCGGCTTCCACCAACACCAATGCCCAGGCCAACACCACGGCGCAATAAGGGACTCAAAGAGGATGAAAGTGAAAGACCGGGCCGGCCGCCCGGTCTTTCTTTTTTGGCATTTTGGGCGCGTCAGCCTCGCGCCGCCACCAGATCGATATATTGTCTTGCGATCCGCGCTGGTTCGAACTTGGCGATCTGCGCTTGCACCGCAGCGCCCGATGGCGCGGCGAGCTCCCCGGAAATGATGTCTTTCATCGCCTGCGCCAGGCCGGCCTGATCGCCCAGGTCCAGCAAACGTCCCAGCGCCCCGTCGTTCAGGACTTCGGCGGGCCCGGTCGGACAATCGAAGGCCGCAATGGGCAGGCCGGCTGCCAGGGCCTCCACCAGAACCAGCGGCAGGCCCTCATAGCGGGAAGACAATAGAAAGCCCTTGGCGCGGCGCAGATAGGGTGTGATGCCAGGCACCGCGCCCGGCAGGCGCATACTGTCTCCCAGTCCCAGCGACGCCCCCAATTCTTCCAGCTCGCGCCGCAGCGGTCCCTCGCCCAGGATCAACAGGCTCGCCCGGCTCGCCAGGCCCGATGCGGCAAACGCCCTGACCAGGGCCGCATGATCCTTTTGCGGCACCAGGCGGCCGGCGCTGATCAATACCGGACGTTCAAACCAGCTTTCATGCCCGGGCGGCAGGTCGGCGGGACCGTCACGCGCAATCAGCGGATTATAAATGGTGTGGACCCGCTCCGGGGGCAGAGCAAAGAAGGTCACAACCTGTTGCGCCAGCGCCCGCGAAACCGCATGCGCCGCGATCACGCCGCGATAGAGCCGGCGTTCCAGCGCAAAGCCGAACAGCCTGCGAACCCAGAACAGCTTTTGGCGGGGAAGATCGAGATTGTTGTGGACGCTGATGATCAAGGGCAGACCGGGGACAAACAGCTTGGCCAATCCCGCCATGATCTTGGCACTATGCACCATCGCGATCATCACATCCGGCTTGCTGCGCCGCGCATAGCGGATCAGGCGGAACAGGCAAAGCATTTCATTGCGCGCGCCCAAGTCGACGCGCCAGGCGCGGGCCGCCGGATGATCGACCAAGGCGCCCTTGTTGCGGGCCACCACCAGGTCCACCGCATATCCGGCTTGCGACAGCGCCTCGCAGACGAACAGCGCCACGCGCTCGGCGCCGCCGCCTGCCAGGGACGGAATGAAAATCGCTACTTTCTCAGCCGGCATTCGGGCCGGCAATGCGCGCTCGATACATTGGCCCCTGGAGGAATTGTCATCGCAGGATCAGGCCGCACAATCTTTTGCGTTTGCCCAATAGTCAAGAGTCGCGGGCCGAGGTAAGAATCAAGCTCACATTATTCGTCTTCTGCACGGATTCCCCCATGGCCATCTACCGCGCGCCGATCGACGATTTCCGCTTCCTGTTTCATGAACTGTTGGAATTGGAAAGGCATCGCGACCTTCCCGGTTTCACCGACCTGTCGCCGGAGCTGATCGACGACATCCTCACCAATGCCGGCAAATTCTGCGAAGAGGTGTTGCAGCCCTTGAACGCGCCGGGTGACGAGGAAGGCTGCCGTTTCGAGAACGGCACGGTCTCCACGCCCAAGGGATTCAAGGAAGCCTACAAGGCTTACAGCGAAGCCGGCTGGGGCGGGTTGGGGGCGCCGGAAAGCGCGGGCGGCGCTGGCATGCCGCCCATCATCACCATGGCGGTGAGCGAAATGGGCATGAGCGCCAACCAGTCGCTGGCCATGTATCCCATGCTGACGGCGGGCGCCTATAACGCGTTGCTGGCCACCGGCGCGGATTGGATGAAGGAGCATATCGCGCCGAAAATGGTGTCGGGGGAATGGGCCGGGACCATGTGCCTGACCGAGCCGGGTTGCGGCACCGATCTGCGATTGATGAAAACCAAGGCCGTGGAACAGCCCGACGGCACCTATCGCATGAACGGCACCAAGATTTTCATCTCCGGCGGCGACCAGGACCTGACGGACAACATCATCCATATGGTGATCGCCAAGATTCCCGATGAGAACGGCCAGATCCATGACGATCTGGCGACGGTGAATTTCTTCATGGTGCCCAAATTCCTGGTCCAGGAAGACGGCAGCATGGGCGGGCGCAATGGCGTCAATACCGGCGGCATCGAGCATAAGATGGGCATCAAGGGCCAGGCCACCTGTGTGCTGAATTTCGACGACGCCGTTGCCTGGCGGCTGGGACCCAAGCCCACCCCGCCCAAGCCGGGCGAGAAACGCTCCGCCAGCGCCGGCATGGCGGGCATGTTCGGGATGATGAACCAGGCGCGGCTGGGCGTGGGCGTGCAAGGCATCGGCGCGGGCGAAGTCGCCTGGCAGAACGGTTACGCCTATGCCCATGAGCGGCGGGTGGGGCGTGCGCTGACCGGCGCCAAGGAGCCGGACAAGTCCGCCGACCTGGAGATCGTGCATCCCGATGTCAAGCGCATGCTGTTGCAAGCGCGCGCCGCCACGGAAGGTCTGCGCGCTTTGTCGGCCTGGACCACCCTCAACATCTCCATCGCCCAATCCTCGCGCCCCGAAGCGGAAACCGCCGGCTTGCTGGAGGACCTGATGACGCCGGTGCTGAAAGCCTTCGGCACCGATATGGGGTTCGAGGCCGCCAATCTGGCCATGCAATGTTATGGCGGCCATGGCTATATCCGCGACAATGGCGTGGAACAGTTCGTGCGCGATGCCCGCATCAACCAGGTTTACGAAGGCGCCAATGGCGTGCAGGCCATGGACCTGGTGGGGCGCAAGCTGGGCCGCAAGGGCGGCGCCGCGCCCATGGCCTTGTTCGCGCATCTGAGCGGCTGGATCGCGGAAAACGACAAAGACGAAGCGATGAAGCCGTTCGTGGCGGGCGTGAAGCGCGGCACCGAGACGCTTCAGGCGGCGACGATGTGGCTGGCCGCCAATGGCCTTAAAAATCCCAACGATGCCGGCGCGGCGGCATCGGACTATCTGCGCCTGATGGGCATCACCATGCTGGGTTTGATGTGGGCCAGGATGGCCAAAGTGTCGCTGGGCAAGGACGACAAATTCCACAAGGACAAGCTGATGTGCGCCCGTTACTGGATGGAGCGCATGGTGCCGGAATGTCCCATGCTGCTGGAGCGCATCCAGGCGGGCAGCGCGGTCATCATGGAGATGGAATGAGCGGCCCGGGGCCGTGGGGCCCGGCCCGCAGCCCGCGCAAATCCTCGCGGGTCGGTTTCTATCTCTGGCTTTGCGTGATCGGCGGCGCGGGCCTGGCGATCTTCATCCTCAACCAGAATTTTCCCAGCACCGACTCACCACTGGGCAATCCCGCCCTGATCCAGACTTTGGGTTTTCTGGCGCTGTCATCCAGCGGCCTGCTCTTTGTCCGCCAATTCAACCTGAAGCAGACCGCGCGCAATGTGCTGATCTGGGTGGCGGCGGGCGGCGTGTTGATCATCGGCTTTTCCTTCCAGAACGAATTGAAGGAGCTGGGCTTAAGACTGCGCTCCAATCTGATGCCCGGCTATCCGCTGGAAACCGGATACCACGAATTGACCGTATCGGAAGGCCAAGGCGGGCATTTCCTGATCTATGGCATGGTCGACAGCACCCGCATCGCCTTCATGATCGATACCGGCGCCACCGATATCGTGCTGGATCCCGCGGATGCCAAAAGGCTGGGCATCGATCTCGATCGTTTGACCTTCGACCGCCCCTTCGGCTCGGCCAATGGCATCGGCTATGGCGCGAAGGCGGTGGTCGCGAGTCTGGCTGTCGGACCGATCCGGTTTTCCGATGTGGAGGTTTCCATCAACAAAGCGCCGATCGGCACGTCGCTGTTGGGCATGGCATTCCTCAAGCGCCTCAAATCCTATAGCGTCAGCGGCGGCAAACTGATCCTCAGGTGGTGAGATGCCGGGAAATGACATGCCAGGAAATGACATGAAAGACTGGCGGCAGAAACTGACCATCGACTGGCCTTGCGCCCTGGGCGACTGGCTGTGGCTGATGCTGGTGGTGGAACCGGCACGGATGATCGACAAGATCAACCGGCGGCGGGTTTTGCATCTGATCGGCATTGTCCTGCTGCTGTTGTTCTTCCAGCAGGTGGTCGCGCTGGACCTGACTTTTCTGTTCGGCGTGGACCTGGGCCTGCTGATGGAAATCTCGGCGGCGGTGTTCATTCTGGTCGCCCGGGAACAGGGCAAGGCCGTCTTGATCACCGTCCGCCAAAAACTGACGCTGGCGAGGCCGCGCTTGATGCGCGCCTTCCGCCGCGGCGCGCGCCGTATTCGCAGCGCAATCCGCCCGCCCGCGCCGCCAACCGATGACGATCACCTTGCGGGAGCCCTGGCATGATGGAAGGCGGTTGTGATTGTGGCGGTGTGCGCTATCGCGTGAACGCCGAGCCGATGATGGTGCATTGCTGCCATTGCCGCTGGTGCCAGCGCGAGACCGGCAGCGGCTTTGTCATCAATGCGATTGTGGAGACCACAAACCTGGACGTGACCGGCAAAACCGTGATGGTGGACACGCCGTCGGCCAGCGGCAACGGCCAGAAGATCGTGCGCTGTCCCAAATGCCATGTCGCGCTCTGGAGCCATTATGCCCGGCGCGGCACCGCGCTGGCCTTCGTGCGCGCGGGCACCCTGGACGATCCTTCCGCCGTCACCCCGGATGTGCACATTTACACCTCCACCAAGCTGCCCTGGCTGCGGCTGCCGGAAGGCGCGAAAGTGTTTGCCGAATTTTATAACGTGCCGGAGGTCTGGCCGCCCGAAGCGCTGGCCCGGGCGCAAGCCGCCAAGCCGGTGGGCTGATCAGGCGGTGCCGCTGGGCGACGTTGTGCTGTTGCCCTGGGTGGTGGACGCGACGGCGGCGATCACACCCGCAACCGCCACGATGCCAAGCACCAGCCAGACGCCGCCGGCCTCGATATCGGCGCGGCGGACGCCGGCGGGCTTGCCGGGCGCCAAAGGCCCTTGCGAAACAGATTCGGCGGCGAACGCGCTGGAAAGCGTCATCGCCATCGCCACAAGACCTGCCCCGAACCCGCGCATGTCACACTCCTCGATTTGGTGAGCGGATTGTCTCTCCAGGGCTCTTAAAAAAGCGCTAGAGTTCCGGAAAACCTTTTAAATTCAAACATCTAGTGCGCCAACCGGTTGGCGGCTTTGGAGACGGCGGCGGCAGCCAGGGTGCGAAACAGCGCCTCCTCTCCGGTTGCGAAGCCGCGTTTCGGCAGGCGCATGTAAAGCTGGTTGAACTTCATCAGATAGGCGGCGCGGTTCTCCGTCAGCAGATCGGCATCGGCCCAGCGGGCGGCGAAACTGAAGCCGTCCTTCCGCATGGTGATGCCGTCGGCGGTGATGGTGGCGCGAATTTGGCGGGGTTTGGCCAGCCGCCGCCAGGCCAGCACGGCCATCAGCAACGCCACTGCAATGATGATCGACAGCCCCACCAACACAATCGCCAGATAGCGTCCGGCATTGTTCCAAAGGTCGGCAAGCGAGTCTGACAGCGGCGCGCCATTCATCAAGGTGCTGAGGACGACCCCCACCAGCATGCAAACCGCCAGGAACAGGCTGCGGCGCAACAGATGATGGCGCAGGTTGAACAGCTGCAAGGCCAGCATATCGCTGAGCCGGTGTTCTACGCGGAAGTCTATAGTATCCATGGTCGGTTAGGCTTGAACCGTGCAGACACCGGTGCATGCGCGCAGACCAGATTGCGAAAAGCTGATTCCTGTCCGGTCGCAAATCCCCGCTTGGGTAAGCGGATAAAAAGCTTCTTGAATCGCATCACATAGGCGGAGCCGCCATCCCCAATCCAGCTCAGATTTTGCCAATTTGCCTCGTAGTTAAATCCTTGCTGCCCAATAACTTTGATGCCCTCATCACCGATCTCGGCCCTGATTTCATCCGGCTTGCGGAACGCCCGTCGCGTTACGACGATAATGGGACCGGCTAAGCTCCCTCCAATCAACCCGGCTATAATTGGCATAAGCAGGGACCAAGGGTCTGCCCAAAGCGACATCGCGTTCAAGAAAATTATGATCGCCGCAACGACGGCAGAAATGATCCAGAAATATCTCAAAAAATAGAAAGAACAACGAAATTGAAGCTTGATTTGGTCCGAAAGACGGCACGGTGTCCTGTATTCAATCTTATCTGACGAAATGTCAGCCATGGTGTCCCCCGAACTTTCGCAAGAGCATATCGGCTGAATTGCTGCTGGAAAAGCGTGAGAGGTTCAGATTGCCAGCTTCGCCAACTGGGTCAGCAACCCCTTGGCGCCGGTGAGCCGGTCCTCCGGCGTCGGCCAGTCGCGGGTGACCACGATCTTCTGGTCGGGCCTGACCTTCATGGTGCCGCTGTGCTGGCTGATGAACTGGATCAGCTTCAAGGGATTGGCGAATTGATTGTTGCGGAAGGCGATGGTGCCGCCCTTGGGCCCGGCATCGATCTTCTCCACCCCCGCCTGCTTGGCCAGTTGCTTGATGGTGACGATCTCGAACAAATGCTTGACCTCGTCCGGCAGCGGCCCGAAACGGTCGATCAGTTCGGCGGCGAAACGGTCGATATCTTCCCGCGTCTCGATCCCCGCCAACCGGCGATAGAGCGACATGCGGACATTGAGGTCGGCGACATAATCTTCCGGAATCAGCACCGATGCGCCCAGATTGATAGTGGGCGACCATTGCTCGGCGGTCTCGGCCTCGCCGCCCTGCTTGAGGTCCGACACCGCCTCTTCCAGCATCTCCTGGTACAGCTCGATGCCCACCTCGCGGACATGGCCGGATTGTTCTTCGCCCAGCAGATTGCCGGCGCCGCGGATATCCATGTCATGGCTGGCCACCGAGAAACCCGCCCCCAACTGGTCCAGCGACTGCAGCACTTCCAGCCGCCGTGTCGCGGTCTCGGTCAGTTTCTTGTCCGGCGGGATGGTGAGATAGGCATAGGCGCGCTGCTTGGAACGGCCGATGCGCCCGCGCAATTGATAAAGCTGCGACAGGCCGAACATGTCGGCGCGCTGGATGATCAAGGTGTTGGCGGTGGGAATGTCCAGGCCCGATTCCACGATATTGGTGGAGACCAGCACGTCGATCTTGCGTTCGTAAAAAGCGGTCATCACCTCTTCCAGCAGCTTGGCCGACATCTGGCCATGCGCCACCGCCGCTTTCACTTCCGGCACCACGCTTTTGAGGAATTCCTGCGCCTCGCGCAGGTCGGAGATGCGGGGCGCGACGAAGAAGCTTTGGCCGCCGCGATAATGTTCGCGAAGCAGCGCCTCGCGCACCACCAAGGGATCAAACGGGGTGACAAAGGTGCGCACCGCCAGCCGGTCGATCGGCGGGGTGGTGATCAAGGAAAGATCGCGCACCCCCGACAGCGCCAATTGCAGGGTGCGCGGGATCGGCGTGGCGGTCAGGGTCAGGACATGCACATCGGCCTTGAGGTTCTTCAGCCGTTCCTTATGCACCACCCCGAAATGCTGCTCCTCGTCCACAATCACCAGGCCCAGCCGCTTGAACGTGATGCTTTCGGCCAGCAGGGCATGGGTGCCCACCACGATGTCCACCGTGCCTTCCGCCAGCGCGTCCTTGGTTTCCTTGGCGTCCTTGGCATCGACGAAACGGGACAATTGCCGGACCTTGAGCGGAAAACCGGCAAAGCGCTCGGCAAAACCGCGATAATGCTGGCGCGCCAGCAAGGTGGTGGGCACCACCACCGCCACCTGTTCGCCCGCCATGGCGGCGACAAAGGCGGCGCGCATCGCCACTTCCGTCTTGCCGAAGCCGACATCGCCGCACACCAGCCGGTCCATCGGCCTGCCCGCCGCCAGGTCGCCAACCACGTCCCCGATGGCTTTGTCCTGGTCTTCGGTCTCCTGATAGGGAAAGCGGGCAGAAAATTCGTCATACAGTCCGCTGGGCGGCTCGACCGGCGGCAAGGATTTCAACTGGCGGGCTGCGGCAATCTTGATCAGCTCGGCAGCGATGGCGCGCACCCGCTCCTTCATCTTGGCTTTGCGCTGCTGCCAGCCCGCGCCGCCCAGCCGGTCGAGTTGCGCGCCTTCGTCCGAGCCGTAACGGGTCAGAAGCTCGATATTCTCCACCGGCAAAAACAGCTTGCCGCCGTCATATTGCAGTTCCAGGCAGTCATGCGGCGCGCCCAGCGCATCGATCGCCTTCAGGCCGACATAGCGGCCCACGCCATGCTCGATATGGGTGACCAGGTCGCCCGGCGTCAGCGACGAGGCTTCGGCGATGAAATTCTGGGCGCGGCGTGTCCGGGTCTGGGCGCGCACCATGCGGTCGCCCAGCACATCCTGTTCCGAAAGAATCGCGAAATCCGGCGCCTCGAAGCCGCGCTCAATCCCCAGACAGGCGATGCCGAAGGCGGAAGCATCCAGCTTCAGCGCTTCCGGCCAGTCCGCCACTTTGCGGATGGGGGTGACGCCATGGTCGGACAGCACCCCGCCCATGCGTTCCAGCGAGCCTTCGGTCCAGCTCGCCACCAGCACGCGTTTGCCCGCCGCTTGCAGCGCCTTCAGGTGATCGGCGGCGGCCTGAAAGACATTCAGATTGCCGCCTTGCCTTTCCGGCGCGAAATCGCGGCCCTGGCGGCCGCCGGCATCCACGCTGCTGGTCGTTTCCGGCGCCTGGAAGGGCGTGAAATCGCGCACAATGTTTCTGGCCAGCGCCGCTTTCCAGTCGGCATCGCTGAGATAGAGCGCCTCCGGCTTCAACGGCTTGTAAGGCGGCCCCTTGATGGCGTTCTTGTCGTCCTTCTGGTGCCGGAACTGTTCGCGCGTCTCATAATAGTCTTGCACCAGTTCCAGCCGCGCCGCCTTGGCTTCCTCGGCCTGGTGGCCCAACAACACCAGACAGCGCGGCAGATAGTCGAACAGCGTGTCCAGCCGCTCATAGAACAGCGGCAGCCAGTGCTCCATGCCCTGTGTCTTGCGCCCGGCGCTGACGCTTTCATACAGCGGATCATCGCCTGCCGCGCCGAAGGCCGCGACATAGCCCGAACGAAAGCGGCTGACGGCCTGGGCATTCAGCGGCGCCTCGCTGGCGGGCAGCAGCGCGATCTCCTCCACCGCCGTCTTGTCAGACAGCTGGGTTTCGGCATCGAACCGGCGGATGGCGTCCAGGGTCGAGCCGAAGAAATCCAGCCGCAGCGGCTGTTCTTCCCCCGGCGGCCACAGATCGACAATGCCGCCGCGCAGGGCGAAGTCGCCGGGCTCGCGCACCGTGCCGGCGCGGACATAGCCATTGCCCGCCAGGAAGGCGACCAACGCCTCGCGATCGACCTCCGCGCCGTTCTTGGCGGCGAAGCTGGCGCCCTTGATGACGGCTTTGGGCGGCACCCGCTGCAACAGGGCATTGATGGTGGTGACAATGACGGCGGGTTTTTCCATGTCGCGCGCCAAAGCCGCCAAAGTGGCCAGCCTGCGGCTTTCAATATCGGGCTTGGGCGAAACACGGTCGTAAGGAAGACAATCCCAGGCCGGAAACGGCAACACCGTCATCTGAGGCACGAAAAATCTGATGGCGCGTTCCGCCGCATCGGCCTGCTCGTCATCGGACGCCACCAGCAGCACCGGCGCATTCCGCCGCCGCGCGGCCTCGGCCGCGACATAGGCGTCATAGCCCTGCGGCGCGCCCGAAACCGTCAGGCGGCCTTGTTGCTTGGCGATATAGTCGAGACGATCCACCTAGCTCTTCCAGTTCGGCTGTTGCCGCCCGCACATGCTTTTCAATCCGGCGAACACCGGATTGTCGTATTCCGCCGGCACCGGCACGGCACCCCGCAGCCAGGCATAGACCTCCTGGTCCGGGGCAGTGAGCAGCGCCTCGAACTGGTCCAGGCCGGTCTCATCCAGCCCCGCCAGATGGGCGTCCGCATAGGCGCCGAAGATCAAATCGACCTCCTTGAAGCCACGCCTTTGGGCGCGAAACAAAAGCCGTTTCCGGCGGTTCTCCGAAGAGCCACCCTGTCCCAGGTCCGTCATGGCGCGGGATATAGCCAGTGGATGCGTTGAGAACAACTGCTGCGGGCCATAATGTTTCCGGCAGATGCGCCCCGCGATTCTATTTCCCTTGTTCGCCGACATCCGCACCCTGGCGGGTGTGGGTCCCAAGCTGGAAAAGCTGATCGCCAAGGTGGCGGGCCCCAAGCTGGTGGACCTGGTATTCGACCTGCCGGTGGGGGTGGTGGACCGCAGCTATCGTCCCAAGCTCAGCGCGGCCGAAACCGGGCGCATCGCCACGGTGGAGGTGATGGTGCTGGAGCACAAGCCCAACCGGGTCAAGGCGCAACCTTATAAAGTGATGGTGTCGGATGACACATCACTGATGGAGCTGGTGTTCTTCCGCGCCCATGCCGACTATCTCGCCACCCTGTTGCCGGTGGGCGCACGGCGGGTGTTGTCGGGCCGGATCGAGCGCTTCAAGGACAGGCTGCAGATGGCCCATCCCGATTATGTGGTGGCGCCGGATGAGATCGCCTCCTTTCCGTTGCATGAACCGATCTATGGCCTGACGGAAGGCCTCACCGCCCGGCCCATGGCCAAGGCGGTGCGCGGCGCGCTGGACAAAGTCCCGGCGATGCCGGAATGGCAGGACCCCGCTTTTGTGAAACAGCGGCGGTGGGACGGATTCCATGCCGCCCTGACGGCGGCGCACAATCCGGTTCACGACAGCGACCTGGAGCCCGCCACCACTGCCCGTCAGCGGCTGGCCTATGACGAATTGCTGGCCAACCAACTGGCGCTGCGCCTGATCCGCGCCCATATGCGCGAGAGCGGAAAAAAAGGCCGCGCCATCACCGGCACCGGCCAGTTGAAGGCCAAGGTGATTGCCGCCCTGCCCTTCGCCCTCACCGATCCGCAGCTTCAGGTCCTGGCCGAGATCGAACAGGACATGGCCAGTGAGCAGCGCATGCTGCGGCTGCTGCAGGGCGATGTGGGTTCGGGCAAGACCATCGTGGCGCTATTGGCCATGCTGGGCGCGGTGGAGGCGGGATTGCAGGCGGCTTTGATGGCGCCCACCGAATTGTTGGTGCGTCAGCATCTGGCGTCCCTGGAGCCTTACGCCCAGGCCGCCGGGGTGCGGCTGGCCTGTTTGACGGGGCGCGAGAAAGGAGCGGGCCGGGAAACCACCCTGGCGAAGCTGGCGGCGGGAGAAATCGACATACTGGTCGGCACCCATGCGCTGTTTTCCGAGGATGTCGCGTTTCAGGACCTGGGACTGGCCGTGGTGGACGAACAGCATCGCTTTGGCGTGCATCAAAGGATGCAATTGCAGAACAAGGGCCGTCCCGCCGATGTGCTGGTGATGACGGCGACCCCAATTCCGCGCACCCTGGCCTTGACCGCTTATGGCGACATGGATGTCTCCAAGATCACCGGCCGGCCGCCCGGCCGCAAACCAGTCGAGACCCGCGTCATGAATGCCGAACGGCTGGAGGAATTGATCAGCCATCTGCGCATCGCACTGGATCGCGGCCAGCGCGCCTACTGGGTCTGTCCCTTGGTGGAGGAATCCGAAAAGATCGATCTCGCCGCCGCGCAGGAACGCGCGGTGATGCTGCGCCAGGCCTTGGGCCTGAATGTCGGCCTGGTGCATGGCAAGATGAAAGCGGCGGAACGCGATGCCGCGATGGTCGCCTTCAAGGCCGGCGAAACCCAGCTTCTGGTCGCCACCACCGTGATCGAAGTGGGTGTGGACGTGCCCGAAGCCACCATCATGGTGGTGGAGCATGCCGAGCGTTTCGGCCTGGCCCAACTGCATCAGCTGCGCGGCCGGGTCGGGCGGGGCAGCGGCAAATCCAGTTGTATCCTGCTATGGCACGAGCCTTTGGGCGAAACCGCCAAAGCGCGGCTCAAGACCATGCGCGAGAGCGATGACGGTTTTGTCATCGCCGAAGAGGACCTGCGGCTGCGCGGACCGGGCGAGATGCTGGGCAAGCGCCAAAGCGGATTGGAGGAATTCCGCATCGCCGATCCGTCGGTGCATGCCGAGCTGTTGATGGTGGCGCATGACGATGCCCGGCTGGTGCTGACCCGCGATCCCGACCTCAAAACCCCGCGCGGCGAAGCCTTGCGGATTCTGCTTTATCTGTTCGGGCGCGACGAAGCCGTGCGCTATCTGCGGGCGGGATGACAAGAAAAAGCCCGCCGGAGCGGGCTTTTCCGTCTTTACCTAGTTGGTCTTTACGGCGTCACGCGCCGCACCGGCACGATCCAGAGCCGCGTCACGACTGGCGGCGGCCTGGTTGGCACGAGCCTGAGCTTCTTCGGCCTGAGCCTGCGCGGTGCTGGCCTGCTGCTGCGCCGCGTTGGCTTCCGCCTGCACCGCATTGCCCTGCGCCTTCAAAGTGCTGGCATCGGACTGAGCGGCATTGGCCTGAACCTGCGCGCTGGCAGCGTCCGCCTGAGCGGCATTGGCTTCCGCCTCGGCATTCTCCTTCTGGATCTGGGATTTGACCGCATCGGCCTTGGCCTGGTGATAGTCGGCTTTCGCCTGCTCACGCGCGACCGGATCGGCCAGAGCGGGCGCGGCCGCCAGGACTGCGAGTGCGGCGATGGTGATAAGTTTCATCCTGCTCTCCTGTGTGATTGCAGGATAAGAACAAGACGCGCGCGAAGAGGTTGCGCCGGTTCCCGGGGAAACCCCCAAAGGAACCCTCAAGGGAACCGATTGTGGCGAATTCATGTAGTGAATTCAGGCCGCTTTCCCGGTGAGGCGATAAGCCCACAAACCGATCCATTCATGGACGGCGTAGTCGGTGAATCCCAGATTGCCGATCTCCAGCGGATCACCGCTGCCGCTATCGGGTGCGGTGATGTAATCGCTGGGCCAAGCCAGCATGGGCCAGCCCAGCTTGCTGGCGATCGCCATGGCGCGGGGCATGTGCATTGCCGATGTCACCAACAGCCAGGTCTCGCCCGGCTTGGGTTTCGCAATCGCCTTGGAGAAGAGAATATTCTCATAGGTGTTGCGGGAACGGTCTTCCAGAATCATCCGCGTCTGACCCAGCTCGGTGAAGATGTAGCGGGCGGTTTCCGCTTCCGACAGTGGCGCCCCTTCCAGCCGGCCCGAGCCGCCGGTGAACATCAGCCTGGCATCGGGATAGTGGCGTGCCGCCGCCAGCCCTTCAACCAGGCGATAGGCGCTTCCATTGGACTGCGGCGCATGGCGGGCGCGCAACAGCGCGCTGTCATAGCCGCCGCCCAGCACCAATATGCCGTCGACATGGGCGGGCCAGGCAGGGCGCGCATACTGGTCTTCCAGGCTGTGAAGCAGCGGCGCGGTCACCAGCCAGGCCGCCAGGATCAGCAATACGGCCCCCGTGACACAGACAAGCGCCGCCCGGGGGCGGCGCAAGAGCAGAAACAGCAAGGCCGCCACCACCAGCAGCGCCAGCCAGTGGCTGGGCGCCGCCACTATCCAGAAAATCTTGGAGAGCACAAAGAACATGGCCGCATAGCGTCATAAATGCGGGCGTTAGGCAACCTTGCCGAACCCAAGCTTTCACGGCAAGAAGCGATGATGGAAAGCTTTGAAGCCGAAGCGGTGGTGATCGGCGCGGGCGCGGTGGGCCTGGCGGCGGCGCGCCGGCTGGCGTTGTCCGGCCTCGATGTCCTGATCCTGGAAAAGAACGATCATCCCGGCATGGAGACCAGCGCCCGCAACAGCGAGGTGATCCATGCCGGCATCTATTATCCGCAAGGCTCGCTCAAGGCGCGGCTGTGCGTGGAAGGCAAGCGCCTGCTCTATGACTTCTGCGCCGCCCATGGCGTACCGCACAGGCGGCTGGGCAAGCTGATTGTTGGCCAGGCCGGACAAGAAGCCCAACTCGCGGCCATCGCCAACACCGCCGCCGGCAACGGCGTGGAGGATCTAAAACCGCTGAGCCGCGCGGACATCGCCGCCCTGGAGCCCGAGGTCGTGGCCGATCAGGGCCTGTTCTCGCCGTCCACCGGCATCATCGACAGTCATCAATATATGCTGGCGCTGCTGGGCGATCTGACCCTGGTGCGCGGCGCCCGCCTGCGGTCGGCACGGCGCCAAGGCGAAAACTGGCACTTGGCGGTGGAAAGCGGCGGCGAGGAGATCGCGCTTTCGGCGCGCCTTATCGTCAATGCGGCGGGCTTGTGGGCGCAAGCGGTTGCGGCCCGCATCGAGGGGCTGACCGATATTCCTGCCCTGTTTCTGGCCAAGGGCAATTATGCCGGCCTCGCCATCAAGAGCCCGTTCCGCCACCTGGTCTATCCCATACCCGAGCCCGGCGGATTGGGGGTGCATGTCACCCTGGACATGGGCGGACGGGCGCGTTTCGGCCCCAATGTCGAATGGCTTGCGAGCAACGATCCGGCACGCATCGACTATACCGTGGCGCCGGACGTCGCCGAAAAATTCGCGCCGGTGATCGCGTCTTACTGGCCCGGCGTAAAGGCGCAGATGCTGTCGTCCGACTATGCGGGGGTGCGGCCGAAATTGTCCGGCCCCGGCCAGCCCAATGCCGATTTCCGCATCGACGGACCGCAAGTCCATGGCTTGCCCGGTCTGGTCAATCTGTTCGGGATTGAATCGCCCGGCCTGACGGCCTCGCTGGCCATCGCCGAACAGGTTGCCGGGCTGCTGCTCTAACTCACCACAGCGACGGCGTCAGCACCCGCGCATCATCCAGCGCGCAAGCGGCCCAGTCCAGCGCCGGCGCCGGGGCGGCCACCGCCGTCACGATCTCTTCCAGCTGCCGCAAGGCGGTGATGCCGAACACCGCGCAATCCACTTCCGGACGCGACAGAACAAATGCCAAGGCCGCGTCCAGCAGCGTGGTTTCCGCCGCGGCGACCAGCCCCTTGACCGCGTGCAGCATGGGTCCCGCATGGGCGAGTTTTTCCGGCGGATGGTCCATGAACAGCAGGCCCTGAAGGAAAAGCGAGCGCGCATGAACCTCAACGCCCAGTTCCTTCAGCCGCGCCAGGGAGCCGTCGCGCAACAAGCGCTGGTCCAGCAGGCTCAACGGCACCTGCATGGCATCGGGACGGAAACGTTCCGCCAGGCCCGCGGGATCTTCGGCGACATAGGCGGAGATGCCGATACCGCCGACAGCGCCATCGGCCTTCAACGTGTTGAGCGCCCGCCATAGCGCAGCGCCATCAGGGCCCAGAAGGTCACTGGCGGAATGCACCAGCAGCAGATCGACCCGGCCCAGCTTTCGTACCGACTGGCGCGCCCGCGCCACCACCTTGTCCACGCCCTGGCCGATGCCGATGGTCTTGGTGACAATGCGGAAGGATTGGATATCCAATTGTGACAAGACATTCTCGGCCTCGCCATAATTGGCCGCGGTATCCAGCACGCCGATCCCGGCCCGCGCCGCACGGGCCAGGATCGCCCGCACATCCTCCGGCGGCACCTGGCCGCGCCGGTTGGAGATGCCATAGGCCTGGCCGAACTGCACCGTGCCGATACCCAGACGCCGCGCCGCTTGCGGGCTCTCGATTTCGGTGACGGGCTTTTGCCGGATATGGGCGTTGAGGGCGCGCAGTTGCGGGTCATGTTCCAGAAGATCAAGCACCGCGGTCAGCGGTGCCTCGCCGGCGGGCGCGTTCAACCGGTCGTAAACCGCGCGCAACAGGGCCAGGTCTTCCGGCGTATCGACGCTGATGCGTTGCGGCTTGCGCGCCAGCGGCAAATAGGCCGGCAGATAGGCCGTGCGCACCCGGTCGGGGAATTTCTTGAAATAGCTGGTGACATGCTCGCGGGCGATTTCATCCTCTCCCGCCTGGCCCACCAGCCAGTCCAGCGCCCGCAGCGAAAACACGTCCACGCCTTCATGGGCGCATAGCGCGCCGGCTTCGAACTGCACAAAGTCCGCGCCTTGCGCCGTCATGCCGGACACCAGATAGTCCACCAGGCCGGGATCGATCAGCGGTGAATCGCCGGTAACTCTCAGCAGGGTCTGGGCGCCGGTCGCTTTCGCCGCCAGACGATAGCGCTCCAGCACATTCTGCAGCGGCCCGCGCACGCAGGCGATGTCCTGCGCCGCGCAGAATTGGGCGATGGCATCGTCGCGGGGATCGGTGGAGGTGGCGATCGCCACCTGATCCACCCTGCGGCATTGCCGCAGGCGGTGAATGATGTGCCAGAGCAGCGGCTGTCCCTTAACCGGCATCAGCACCTTGCCGGGCAGGCGTGAAGAACCCATGCGCGCCTGGATGACGGCGACAACCGGGCTCATGCCGGCGTCCAGCTTTCGCGGATATGCTTGAAGGGGCGCAAGCCGTCGGACGGATCGGCGCGCCATTCGCGGTCGGACAGCTCCGCCGGCGCCGGCTGCTTGAAACCGGTGCCATCCGCGGTGAAGGCCTGTCGCACGCGGCGAATTACAGGGGCGATTTCCTGCGGCAGCCAGCAATGGCCGGTATGATATTCCTCGCCGGTGCCGTCCAGGTCGAGATGCAGTTCGATGGTGCTGGCATTCCAGTGATGCACCGCTCGCTCGATCACCGCCGGGGCGCGGGAATGGTCCGACCATCCCACCTTGGCGCCGGTTTCGCGGCGGATGGCTTCGATGGCGGAGAGATTGGATTGCTCCGGCGGCGAGGGATAGGCCGAGACGCAATGCAGCACGGTGACATCTTTGGCGCCGGCTTTTTCCAGGGTGGCGACCGCCGCCTTGATTTCCGGCATCACCGCCATGCCGGTGGAAATGATCACCGGCTTGCCGGTGGCGGCGCAGGCTTTCAGCAGGTCGTTCCACAACAGCTCATAGGACGCCACCTTGTAAAAGGCGACATAGGGTTCCAGCTCCTTCACCGCCTCCAGATAAAAAGGCGTGCAGGAGAATTCCACGCCCTTTTCGCGGCATCGCCGGGCAATCGGCTCCAGATGCTCTAGCGGCAATTCCCAGGCCACGCGCTTTCTGTGTTGCGGGCTTTTGGCCAGGATTTCCGGCGCGAACAATTGCGCCACGCGGAAAAGCTGGAATTTGACGGCATCGAAACCGCTCTCGGCCGCCGCATCCACAAAGGCCAGCGAGCGGCCCAGATCCTGGGCGTGATTGCTGGAGACTTCGGCAATGAACTTGACCATCACGCCTCCACCCGGAATTCGACCTGGGCGACCGCGGCGTTCGCCGCCGACACCGCTTCCTCGCGCGTGGGCGCGCAGGAGATCACATAGCCCACCCGCGAAGGATGGTTTTCCGCCGCCGCGATCTTTTCACCGGGATGCGCCCACACATCCACTTTGCGGATATGAGGCAACGCTTGCGCCGCCTTGAGGCCGTCGATGCGGGTGATGGTGCCGGGCGCCGGAAAGAAATAGCGCTGCGAGGTGGCAAGGTTGCGGGTGGGAGAAAAGCGGGCTGGATCGACCCGGTTGCCGACCGCCATGTCCACCAATATGTCGACAATGTCGACGCCGGTGGACCATGGCACCTTGTCATAACAGAAATTGCCGCCGGACAGCCGCGCCGCGATCTCGATCACATAAGGCTTGCCGTCGTCCCCGAAGATCATGTCGCCCTTGGCCGGACCCCAATCGATGCCCAGCGCCCGCGCCGCTTTCTCGAATTCCGCCTCGACCAGTTTCTTGTCGCGCCCGTTCAGAACGGTGGGGATATCGCCGCCATCCTCGACCATGAAGGGCACGGCATCGTCCAGCCGGGCATAGTTGCGGTCGGCAAAACCGGTGCAGTGAAATCTGTTCTCATGCATCAGCCCTTCGGTGCTGATCTGCAGCCCGCCCACGAATTTCTCGGCGATTACTTCGCCGCCATAGGCAAAGCGCTGCGAATAGGCGAAAGATTCGGCAAGGTCCATTCCGGCCGTCAGCCGCTGCACCCCGCGCGCGCCGGAATTGTCCACCGGCTTGATCACAACCGGAAAACCAACCTTGGCGACAAATTTTTCCAAATCGTCCAACGAGGTGATGCGGGCAAATTGCGGAATATTCACCCCCGCCTCCCGCAGCCGCTCTTTCATGTGCAGCTTGTGGACGCAAAGCTCCGCCACCTTCAGCGGGATATGGCGCGCCCCCACCGCCTGGGCCGCCAGGGCCACCATATGGGGAATGTCGCTGGCAATGGTCATCACACCGTCAATCTTGCCCGCATAACCGGTGGCGAATTTCACAACCGCGTCGCGATCGCGGGTGCTGACCAGATGAAATTCATCCGCTAGCGCGCGCCCATCGGCCTTGGGGTTGAAATCCAGCACCACGGTGCGGATGCCCTTGGCCTTGGCGGCGGTGATGGCCGCCACTTGTTCCTTGCCGGCGCCCAATATCAGCAGGGTTTTCATGACATCAGCATCCCGCCATTGATATTGAGGGTCTGGCCGGTGACATAAGCCGCCGCGTCCGACGCCAGATAGGCGATGCCGGCGGCAATCTCTTCCGGCGCGGCGATGCGCCCCGAGGGGATCTGCGCCACCTTCTGTTTGCCGGCCTTGGAATTCAGTTCTTTTTGAATCATGGGAGTGGCGACCAGGCCCGGCGCCACCGCATTGGCGGTGATGCCCTGGGCCGAATAAAGCCGCGCCAGGGAATGGGTGAAATTGATCAACCCGGCCTTGGCGGCGGCATAATGGACCTGGCGCATGCCGCCCCATTGCCCGCCGATGGAGGTGATGTTGATGATGCGGCCCCATTTCCTGGCGGCCATCCCCGGCAGGCATTCCTGCGCCACGATGAAGGCGCCACGCAGATTGACCGCCAGCATGCGGTCCCAATCGGCATCGGTGAGAGTCTCGAACGGCTTTTCCTGCGCCAGGGCGGCATTGTTGACCAGGATGTCGATGCCCCGGCCGAAATGCTTGGCGCACAAGGCAACCGCGCGCTTCACCGAAGCGCGACTGGAAATGTCGATCTTGACGGCAAAAGCGCCCGGCCGGGCCTTCGTAATCTTTTCCGCGCCCGCGCGGTTGGCATTGTAGCCGCAGGCTACGGAATAACCCGCGTCCAGCAGCGCCAGCGCCGCCGCCCGGCCGATGCCGCCGCCGGCCCCGGTCACCAATGCGAGTTTCGCCGCCGCTCTGTCAGAACGTGGTGTCATGGGACATGTCGTCTAGCGTGCGGCCGCCCAACAGCATGGGCAGCAGCTCTTCCTCGGGGTCCACATGGCAATGGATCAACACCGGCCCCTTGCGATGCAGCGCGGCGCGCAAGGCCGGCACCATGCCCTCGCGGGACTTTATAGTGACGCCGGCAATGCCATAGGCCTGGGCGATGGCGGCGAAATCCGGATTGTATTTGTCGCCGGTGGAAGGATGGGATTGCCAGTTCTGGCGTTGGAACTGCGCCACGATCGACAAGGCATGGTTGTCCAGCACCACGATCTTGATGTCCAACTGGCGCTCGGCAATGGTGGCCAGTTCCTGAATGTTCATCTGCAGGCTGCCGTCACCGACAAAACAGATCACGCCGGCATCGGGATGGGCGATCTTGGCGCCGATGGCGGCGGGCAGGTCAAAGCCCATGGTGCCATGACCCGATGAAGTCAAAAGCACCCGCTGCGGCGCGTCGAAATCGAAATGGCGCGGCACCCAGCATTGATGCTGGCCCACGCCGGTGGTGACAATTACTTTGCCGCGCATCGCCAGATCGGCGGTTTCAATGATGGCCTGCGGCTTGGGCAAGGGGCCCGGCTTGCCGGCCAGCAAGGGATATTCGGCCTTCCAGTCGCCGATCTGCTCCAGCCATGCATGGGTATTGGGCAAAGTGACATGTTCCATGGCCCGCGCCAGCGCCGCCAGCGCCGCTCTGGCGTCGGCATGGATCATCAGATCCAGCGGCACCCGGCTGTGATTGAGTTCATTCACGTCCAAGTCGATGCGGGCGACGCGTCCCTTCTCCACCGTCTTGGCCGGCAGGCTGCCGGTCTGGCGCAGATGGAAGGTGGTGCCGATACCGATCAACAGATCGGACTTGTACATGGCAAGATTGGCATATTGGCTGCCGGCATAGCCGCACAGACCCAAGGACAGCGGCGCATCGGATGGATAGGCGCCGATGCCCGGCATGCTCATGGTCACGGGGATGCCGAAAGAGTCCGCCAGGGCGCGCAGCTCTGCCATCGCGCCTGCCGCGATCACGCCGCCACCGGCCAGGATCACCGGCCGTTGCGCTTCGCTGATCCATTGCGCCAGCAGTTCGATTCTGTCCGCGGGCACGAAAGGCATCACTTCGGTGCGCTTGACGATGGGATGGCAGGCATCCTCCGTCACCGTGCCGCGTTGCACATTCATCGGCAGATCCACCACCACAGGTCCCTGGCGGCCCGACCGCGCCAGGAAGAAGGCCTGTTCCATCACATCCGGCAGATCGCGGATTTCCTTGACCTGGAACACCGCCTTGGCGATGGGCCGCATCAGCTCAACCGTGTCCACTTCCTGGAAACCGCGCTGCTTGACCGGCAACGCACCGCGCATGTCGCCGGTCCCCACCTGGCCGGTGATCACCACCAGTGGAATATTGTCGTAATAGGCGTCCGCAACCGGGGTCACGGCATTGGTCACGCCGGGACCGGAGGTGACCATGAACACGGCGGTCTCGCCGGTCATGCGGGCATAGCCCAGGGCGGCATAGCCAGCGCCTTGTTCGGTGCGCGGACAGACGATCTCGATCCGGGAGCGCTTCTCGATCCGGTCCAGGATGGGCGCGATGGTGCCGCCGGGAAAGATGAAGACATGCTTGACCTGATGGCGCAGGAACGCGTCCAGCACCAGATCGGCGCCTTCACATGGGACGGCATGGATTTTGGGAAAGGCTAGCGACATAGGGCAACCATTTTCTGGCCGGTCTCGCATTCGGTGAGACGGCCGCCGGACTTGGAGGAAAGAATTTTCACGCTGGCGAAATGGCGCTCCAGGATCGCCCGGAGCTCGGCCACCGAATATTCCTTCACATGCCAGGGCACCACCGGAATATCGCCATGGCTGTTCTGCGGCGTGGAGCAGATGAAGCTGCCGCCCGGCCTGACCACGCGGCGCACCTCCTTGACGAAATTGTCCACCTGGTCGACCGGCAGATGTTCGATCAATTCCATGGCGGTGGCGCCGGCGACGGCGCCGTCGCCCAAGGACAGGGCAAAGCAGTCATCGACGCCATAGGCGATATTGGCGACCTGGTTGCTGTCCCGGTTGGCGGCGATCAGGGGCTGGTTGATGTCGATGCCCAGAACCGCGCCGACATGGCCCGCCATGATGCGGCAGCCATAGCCGTCGCCGCAGGCGATATCCAGCACCCGGTCCTGCGCGCCGAACTGGTTGCGGGCGAACTCATAGCTCTCAAACAGCGGATTGGAGATTTTGCTGGCTTCGGAAGCGTCCACATGCATGCGGTCGTCGGCGAAAATCTCGCGCGCCATGTCGCGCACTCTCAACAGATAGTCGCGGTCATATTGCGGCAGCTTTTCATAGACCTTGGCCTTGAAACGTTCGCGGTGAAGCTCGATGAAGGCGGCATAACGCGCGAAATGGACCGCCTGGTCCTCGCGCAAATCCCGGATGACGGTTTCCACCTCGTCCAGCAGGGTGCGGCGGTACACCTTGCCGGCGAAATAAGGCGTGAAGGCATCCGGCAGGGAGACGAAATTGGCCCCCGTTTCCCGCAGGAAATCCAGCATGTCGCCCAGCAAGGCGATGTCGACGAAACAATGCTGCCCCATCACATGGAGCGCGATGTCCGCGCCCGCCGAATCCAGCGCGCCCTTGCACCGTTCCAGCACATTTTCCCGCGCGCCGAAAAAGCAGCCGGCTTCCCGCGCACCCGCGATGTCGCGGAAAATCTGGTTGCCGGGATCGTCCGGCACCGCGATGACCACCCGGTCGATCTGCGGCATGGCCTGCAGGCGGTCGATCACCTCTTCCACCGCATATTTGCCGCCGATCCGCGCCAGGGAGAAATCCCGCGCCCCTGCCCAGCCGCGATGATGCGCCTGAACCAGGCCAACGATTTTGGAACCGGTCTTCACAGCTTCTTCCCCACAAGAATGAATTCTCGGCCGATGCCTTGCGCCGCCCAGGACGCGGCCAGCGCCTTCAGCCGCGCACGGTCGTGGCGGAGCAAAGTGCTTTCAAACGCCTTGCGTTCGTTGTGGCATTCCCGGCCCAGCGCCGGATTGCCGACATAGTTGCGGCCCGCCAGCAGGAAATTCTCCAGCGGATAGCTGGTCTCCAGATGCCGGACTTCGAACCGCCGTGCTTCCAGAAAGCTTTTGGCGGAAACGGTGTCGAAATAATTCAAGTGATGCTTGGGATTGATCCACCAGGGCGCAAAGCCCAGCTCCTTCCACAAGGTCATCTGCAGCGGATTGAAGTCGTTGGGCGAAATCAACAGCAGCACGCCGCCGGGCGCCAGCAAGTTGCGGGCATCCGTGATCAGCTGGATCGGATCACGCACATGCTCCAGCACCATGCTCAGGGAGACGGCATCGAAGGTGCCATGCTCCCGGGCGGCGGCGGCGGAGAAAAAATCATTGACCACGGCAAGGCCGCGCCCCCGGGCATAGTCCGCGGCCATCGCCGAAGGTTCGAAGCCCAGCGCCTGCCAGCCGCGTTCGCGTCCCGCTTCCAGGAAATAGCCGGGGCCGGAACCGATATCCAGGATGCGCCGGCCGGCTCCTGGCGCATTCGCTTCCAGCAATTCGTAATAGTGATGGTAGCGCAGCATCCACCATTCCTTGTCGGCTTCCATGCGCTCGAAATATTCGGCCTTCTCGCTCTGGTAGAATTCGGCCTCATAGAATTTCTTGAGCTGCTGGTCGGTGAACAGCGGATCGATGTGGCGGAAGCCGCAAGCCTCGCAATCGATCACGTCATAGCCATCCACCGTCGCGATGACGGGCCCGTGATGGGCGGAGATGTCGGCCAATCGCTGCGCGATATTTTTCATGGCAATCCTGGAATCTGGCCCCGGTCTCTGCCGCCAAAGCCCAGGGCCCCGGCGAATGTCCCATTTTTCAACCTTTTCGTTGACGAGTGATTAACCTTACGCGGCTTTGATATGGGCCGATTTTGAGCCGGGATAGACATGGCCAGGGCCTTGCCGCAGCCGACACTGGATTCGCTTGCCGGGGTGGATGCCCGCCTCCAGGCCATCGACAAGCTGGAAGAACTGGTCGAGGAAGTGGTCCGGGAAAAAGCCCGCCACCGCTCCAATGTCGCCCTGAAACGCGCGGTTAAGACCTGGCGCAAAGGCGACATCGTCAAGGCCGGCCAATGGGCGCTGAAGGCCACCGAGGCCGATGCCAGCAATTCCAAGGCCTTCCATGTGCTGGCCATGGCCCTGGAACGGATGGGTCATCTGCACAAGGCCTTGATCACCTATGAACGCGCTTTCGAGCTGGACCCCGAAGACCCCGAGCTGCTGATCAATCTCGGCCTCACCGCCTGGAATCTCAAATTGACCGAAGGCGCGGCCAACATGTTCAAGCTCTATATCGCCGCCTGTCCCGATTCACCCCTGGGCTACAACAATCTCGGCAGCGTGCAGAGCGACATGGGCGACCAGGAGACGGCGATCGAAACCCTGCGCGACGCCCTCTACCGCATGCCCGAGGAAGCCATCCTGTGGAATTCCCTGGCCACCGTGCTGGCCGAGACCGGCCGCGCCGATGAAAGCCTGATCTTTTATGAGGAAGCCGCCCGGCTGGCGCCCGGCTTTGCCCGCGCCTATCACAATCTGGGCTATGCCTATCAGCATCTCAGCCAGCTCGACAAAGCGCTGGTCTCCTATGACCGGGCGCTGGAACTGGTGGTGGACCCGGCGGAAAAGATCGAGACCCTGCATTCCCGCAGCATCTGCCTGATCGGCCTGGGCAAGCTGGAGGAAGGCTTCCGCGAATATGAGATCCGCAACAATGAGCGCTTCCGCTGCTATTTCCATCACATGATGGATGCGCCGCGCTGGCATGGCGAGGATGTGCGCGGCAAGAAACTGCTGCTGGTCGGCGAACAGGGGCTGGGCGACGAGATCATGTTCTCCAACATCCTGCCGGACGCGCAAGCGGCGGTGGGCGATGAAGGCAAGCTGCAGATCTGCGTCGATCCGCGCATGATCCCGCTCTACCGGCGCTCCTTCCCCAAGGCGGAAGTCGGCACCTATGACGACCGCACCCTGATCGACGACAATGGCAACAAGGCGCTGCGCCTGATCCCCTTCGCCTCCAAGGCCAACAAGCCGGACTTCTGGGCGCCGATGGGCTCGGCGCTGCAACATTACCGCAAGTCGCTGGCGGCTTTCCCCCGCAAAGCCTTCCTGATGCCGGATCCGGCGCGGGTGGCGATGTACAAGGAAAAGCTGGCTTCGATCCCCGGCAAGAAAGTCGGCATCTGCTGGCGTTCCATGCTGATGAGCGGCAAGCGGGCCCGCTATTTCTCCCCCATCGACGCCTGGGGCGGATTGCTCCAGACACCGGGCATCACCTTCGTCAACCTGCAATATGGCGACAGCGCGCCCGACATCGCCCGCGCCAAGGAAAAATTCGGCGTCGACATCTATCAGATGGAAGGCCTGGACCTGAAAGACGATATCGACGGCACCGCCGCGCTTTGCCAGGCGCTGGATCTGGTGATTTCCGCCCCCACGGCGGCGGCCCATACCGCCGCGGCGGTGGGCGCTGAAGTCTGGTATCTCTCCGTCGGCCTGGGCTGGCCGCAATTGGGAACGGCGGAATATCCCTGGTACGCCAAGACCCGCGTTTACTGGCCGGAAAAATTCGGCGACTGGGACGCGGTGATGCCGCGCTTCGCCGCCGACCTGGCCGCTTTCGCCGCCGCCTGACATGAACTCTTCCGGCCATTGCGCGCTGTGCAAGAGCCGCGAGCGCGACATTGTGCAGAGCCAAAGCCTGGCTTTGCTGAACCGCGCCCAGCCCTGCAAGCTGGATTTCGCCGTTTGCCGGGCATGCGGCCATATTCAGCAATGGCCGCCGGTGGAGGCCGGTTTGATGGCCCATCACTATAAAACCTTCGCCACCTATGAAGTGTTCGGCGACGCCGCGGCGTTGCGGGCCGCGCCGCCATCGCGGCATGCCGCCCGCTTTCTCGGCCTGGCCGCGGATGCCGGTCTGAGGCCGGGCCGCGCCTATGAAGTGGGCTGCGCCTCCGGCGCCATGCTGCATCAATTCCGCCAGCAGGGCTGGCAGGTCAGGGGCTGCGATCCCTCGCCATCCGCGCGATCCCAAGCCGGGGAGATTTTCGCCATCGACGTCGATCTGGGCGGCGAGGAAGACGCCCTTCCCCATCAGCAGGATCTCGATCTCATTTTGCTCTGCCATGTGCTGGAGCATCTCTATGATCCACCCGCCGCGCTGAACCGTTTGCAGGCCGCGCTGGCGCCGCAAGGCCATCTGCTGCTGGAAGTGCCCTGCGCGATTGCGCCGGAACAGTTGCCGCCGGGCTGGTTCACCTTTGAGCACCTGCACTATTACCAGCCCGCGATCCTGGAGCAGCTGTTGCGGCAAGCCGGGTTTGAGGCGGTCGAAACCCGGATCGACCGCGCAAGCGAACATTATCCCGTGATCACCCTGGCCGCCCGCAAGGCGCAGCCGCCCGCGCGCCGCGACCAGGCACCCGATCCTTCGGCCGGGCTGTCGCTGGCGCAACGCTATGTTGCGCGCGATGACGCGCTGTGGGCAGCCGCGGTATCGCCCCTGGCGCAAATCCAAGAACCCGTCTTTGTCTATGGCGCCGGAATTCACACCTCGCAATTGCTGGACCGCACCGGCCTGGCGTCCTGGGTCACCGCCATTGCCGACCGTGACAGCAAGAAGTGGGGACAGACATTGGCGGGAAAGCCGGTGATCAGTCCGCAACAGCTCTTGGCCTGGCCCTCGCGGGCGCCGGTGATCATTTCCTCCTATGTCAGCGAGACGCAGATCATCCCTGCCCTGCTCAAAGAGGGCCTCCCCGCCTCCCGTATTCTTCCGCTCTATAGCCCGATGCCGGACTCCACCATGCCGGACCGGCTTCGCGCCGCCGGTTAACGGTTGCTGTTTTTCATAAGCCCCGCGACTATCTGCGGGGTACTGTCACAAAGCTGATAAGCCTTTGTCAGCAAAGGGACAATTTAAGGACTTGTTTGGCAATTCCCTTGTATTTGAAGCCCGTTCGGGCCAGAAGAAGACACATTTTTTGGAGATTCCATGCGCATCGCCATCATCGGCACGGGATATGTGGGGCTGGTGTCCGGCGCCTGTCTGTCGGAATTCGGCCATGAGGTGATTTGCATCGACAAGGATGCCGGCAAGGTCGAAACCTTGAAGGCCGGCGGCATCCCCATCTTCGAGCCGGGGCTGGATGATGTGGTCGCCGTCAATGCCAAGGCGGGCCGGCTTTCCTTCACCACCGATCTCAAGAGCGCGGTGGCCGGCGCCGAAGCGGTATTCATCGCCGTGGGCACGCCCAGCCGGCGTGGCGACGGCCATGCCGACCTGTCTTACGTGTTTGCCGCCGCGGAAGAAATCGCCGAGGCGCTGACCGGCTATACCGTGGTGGTGACCAAATCCACCGTGCCGGTGGGCACCAGCCGCAAGGTGGAAGAGATCCTGCGCAAAAAGCGTCCCGATGCGCAATTCGACATGGCCTCCAATCCCGAATTCCTGCGGGAAGGCTCGGCGCTGGAGGATTTCCGCCGCCCCGACCGGGTGGTGGTGGGCTGCGACACCGAGCAGGCGCGCGCGGTGATGCGCGAAGTCTATCGCCCGCTATTTCTCAACGAGACGCCGATCCTGTTCACCAGCCGCGAGACCAGCGAGCTGATCAAATATGCCGCCAATGCCTTCCTGGCCACCAAGATCACTTTCATCAACGAGATGGCCGACATCTGCGAGAAGGTGGGCGGCAATGTGCAGGATGTTGCGCGCGGCATCGGCCTGGACGGGCGCATCGGCGGCAAATTCCTGCATGCCGGTCCCGGCTATGGCGGCTCCTGCTTCCCCAAGGACACGCTGGCCCTGGTGCAGACGGCACAGCAGCTGAACGCGCCCACCCGCATCGTGGAAGCGGTGGTGACGGTCAATGACACCCGCAAGCTGAACATGGCGAAAAAGATCGAAACCGCTTTCGGCGGCGTGAAAGGCAAGACCATCGCCGTGCTGGGGCTGACCTTCAAGCCCAACACCGACGACATGCGCGACGCGCCTTCCCTGGTGATCCTGCCCTATCTGCAGAAAGCCGGCGCCACCATTCGCGCCTTCGATCCCGAAGGCCGCAAGGAAGCCAGCAAGCATATGCAGCTCGACTATTGCGCCGACACCTATGAGACGCTGGAAGGCGCCGACGGCGTGGTGATCCTCACCGAATGGAATCAGTTCCGCGCCCTGGATTTCGCCCGCGTCAAGCAAGCCCTCAAGACGCCCTTGATGGTGGACCTGCGTAATATCTACCGTCCCGCGCAAATGGCGGAAGCCGGCTTCCGCTATGTCAGCGTCGGCCGGCCCGCGGCCGGCTGAAGGGGGAGGATTTGCGGCGATGAGCGTTCTGATCACCGGCGGCGCCGGCTATATCGGAAGCCATATGGCCCATCACCTGCTGGGCGGCGGCGAACGCATTGTCATCATCGACAATCTCTGCACCGGGGTGGAAAAGAACATGCCCCCGAATGCCCCTTTCATCAAAGGCGACATCGCCGACCAGGCGCTGGTGGCGCAGGTCATCAAGGACCATGGCGTCGACTCGGTGATCCATTTCGCCGGCTCGGTGGTGGTGCCGGAATCGGTGGAAAAGCCGCTGGACTATTATGCCAACAACACTTCCGGCGCTCGCAACCTGATCGAGACTTGCGTCCGTCACGGCGTTGCGAATTTCATTTTTTCCTCCACCGCCGCGGTTTATGGCACGCCGCCGGTGCTTCCGGTTTCGGAAGACAGTCCAACGGCGCCGGAAAGTCCCTATGGCCGCTCCAAGCTGATGACCGAATGGGTTCTCAAGGACACGGCGGCGGCGCATGGCCTCAAATTCGGCATCCTGCGCTATTTCAATGTCGCCGGCGCCGATCCGGAAGGCCGCACCGGCCAATCCACGCCGCGCGCCACTCATCTGATCAAGCGCGCCTGCCAGGTGGCGACCGGCCAGGCGCCGCAGCTCACCATCTTCGGCACCGACTATGACACGCCCGACGGCACCGGGGTGCGCGACTATATCCATGTCTCGGACCTGGTCGACATCCATCAATGCGTGCTGGGCTATTTGCGCAAGAGCGGACAATCCCTTCTGATCAACTGCGGCTATGGCCGCGGCTTTTCGGTGCGCCAGGTCGCCGCCACGGTCGAGCGGGTTTCGGGGCAGAAAATCAAAATCGAGGAAGCGCCCCGCCGCCCCGGCGACATGGGAAGCGTGGTCGCCGACACCGCGAAGCTGTCGCGGGTGCTGGGATGGAAGCCACGCCATGCCGAGCTGGAGACGATCGTGTCCACCGCGCTCGCCTGGGAACGGCGCATCAAGCGCGAATTGGACGCGTCTTAGGCGCGGGCCGGGTTTGACTTGCGGCGGCGCAGGCCGGCCATTCCCGCCAGACCGGCGGCGAACAGGCCCAGGCTCACCGGCTCCGGCAACTGGACCGGCGGCAGCGCCATTTCGATCGCGTCATTGCTGCAATCGCCGGTGCCCCAGAATACCGACAGGCCGTTGCCGAACAGGGTGGCGAAATCCAGGTTGCTCGCCATCAGCGTGATATCGACCAGATAGGGATATTGCGCGTCGCCGCTGGCCCCTTCCGCCACATTGACGCTCCAGGCATTCAGCGGATTGGCCAGCGGCGTAACCACAGTCGGCGAGTCATGCCACAGCCCATCCAATCCTTGGAACTGGCCGCCATAGATGAAGCTGGTCCGGCTGCTCCAAATCTGGATGGAGGTCTCATAGGAACCGGCGGAGGCAAGATCGTAGAGGCCCGGCGACCCCAGCCCGCCATTGGAGCTTTGGTTGCCCAGCGCAATACCGTACTGGAAGTGATCGGGCGAAGCGAGATTGTTGCCCAGGAAGACGTCGGCATAGCGCGCGCCCACGCTGCTGCCGTTGAACTGGGTATAATATTTGAGCTCCAGTGAGGTGGTTCCGGCGGAACTGGTCACCTTCACATTGACGCGGTCGGTGTCGAAAAGATTGCCGCCGCTTTGCAGAACGTCACCCACACCCGGCGGCACAAAACCAGGGCCGCCATAATTGTTCGGCGACGCGCCGTTATAGGCCTGGACCTTGGTCGCGTCGCAAAAGACCGTGGGAGAATTGACGCAAGCCGCGGAAGCGGGCGCGGCGCAAAGGCCAAGCGCGGCGGAAATCAGCACACCCCCCAGAACAGCCCGATACTGGTAACGACCCCGAAGATGCATGCTCGCCCGCCTTCCTGGCAGTTTAGGCAGGGCCGTCCGTGGGCGTAAAGTTAATCCTTAATAAGTAGTTAATAGCAGAAACCCAGTTGTTTCCGTGCCTTAAGCGTGTTCCCGCCCGTTGACAGCGCTCACTGGTACGAATCCGCGCCGATTTTGCGTCACGCCGGTGCCCCTCCAATTAACGAATGGCAAATCACCCTGAGGCGATACTGGCGCCTGATTTTTTCCGAGGTGTTCCATGCACGCTTATCAGGCTGGTGAAGTGGTTTGTTTGAAATCAGGCGGACCCGACATGACGATCGAGGCGGTTGAGACCAATGCCGCGGGCGAGACCGTTGTCGTCTGCGTCTGGTTCGTGGACAAGACCCTCTATCGCACGACCCTTCCGGTCTCCGCGCTCACTTGCGCGATGTGGCCGATCGCCGCCTAGGCAAACGCGCCACGCTTTCGCTGTCTCGCGCGCCTACCAAAGCGTGGCGGCGCGCGGGCGCTTGGCGCACACATCGCGGGGGTAGAGGGTTTCCTTGGCCGCATCCAAGTCCAGGACACCGCCAATATCGAGTCCCGAGGGGAAACCTGCTCCCGCCGTTTCGCCGGGGCGCGGAAATTCGATCCGCCTGCCCCTGGCATCGGATCCGGCGGCAACCAACCGAAGCCTGGTGTCGGCAAGATTGCATTTTTGCGGGCAGGTCCAGGCGCTCCAGAATATCCGTTCCTGGGATGGCAACAGGACGCCGCCGGGCTCCTCCAGGGACAAAGGCTCCAGAACCACCTCCCGCGCCCGCTGACGGGTCGAAAGATAATAGGGCGGATTGGGCGCGAACCGCACCTGGCACAATGCCTGCCAACCATTGCCGTCAAGCGCTTCCAGGCCATAGTCGCGCAGCGGAGCCGGTTCCGAGCCGGTGTTCCGGATCCGCAGCAGGACCAAGGCATCAATCGGCGAAACAAACATCTGACCGCCCGGCAATGGCCCGGCAACCGAGACAAAGCGGGCGCCGCCATCGGGAAAGGCATCGACCTGATAGACCGCAAAATTTTCGATCCTGAAGCTTCGCGGCGGCGACACGGCCAGCCAGACCGCCGCTGCCAGCAGCGCCACTTCGACGGCTGCCAGCGTTGTCACGCCGCCCCATCCCGGCATGGACTCTCGGCGATGGCGTAATTCCAGCCACAGTCCGCCGGCCAGGGTGACGGCCAGAGCCGCCAACAAACAATTCGCGGCGCCGGGATTTTGCCGGTACAGAAAGAGCGCGGCGGCAGCCAGGTCCAGAATCCAGGCCGCCAGCAAGGCGCGAATCACCGTTGGATCGGGTTCTCCCAAGACGCGGCTTGGATGGCGCAGCCGGCCGAAGCCCGTCCGCAGAGATACTGTCCAAGAGGATGACGGTGAAATGGTCATGCCCGCCCGCGGCCGGATTTTGCGGCCCTCAAGATGCCCGTCTCGATTTTCGGCATTTTGTCAGGGAGGCTGTTCATTGCAAAGAGGGCCAGGCTTGGGTCCATGGCGGAACGCCGCGCATCTTTGGAATTGTCCGCAACGGCATTTACTTAGCTTTCAAATACAAATCGCTTCCAGCCCGGCTTTCCTTAGAATAAGGCGGCCCGTCATGCGGGCGGTCCAGGTTGGGAAGCCGGCCGGCCCGGGGGCAGCGACAGGAAGCGGTACTCGCCATCTTCATGGCGCCGCTGTATTTGACTGCTTCAGGGACGCTTTTCAAACCGGCGGGAGTTCATGCGCGTTCTCGTGATCCATGATGGCGAGGGACCGCTGCGCGGTGCCGACAAGGTCGCCTTCGACCTGATGACGGGACTGCGCCCACAGGGGGTGGTTTGGCAAGTGGCCACCAACCAGGCGGAGTTCAAAGCAGCCGCCGAGCAGGCGGGATTTCCGTCAGCCTGGATGCCCTTCCGCCGCCTGTTCATCGGCGGCACCAAATGGCGTGATCTGGCCGACGCGGTACGGGCCTTCAAGGCGTTGCGGTTGCTTGTGCACGACTTCAAGCCCGACCTGATCCACCTCAACAATGGCGGCGCCTGTCAATGGGCGGTTCCGGCGGCCTGGTTGGCCGGCGTGCCGGCCCTGGTTCACATTCATGCGCGCTGGTCGCGCAAGATGCGTCTTCTGCTCGGTCTTCATTTGCCGGACCGGATCATCGCTGTCTCGCATGCCTCCGCCGAGCGGTTTCTGGGAGATCCCGTGGCCGCCCGAAAAGTCCGCGTCATCCATAACGCGGCGGCCGTGGTTGCGGCGGCCACTCCGGAAGAACGCGCGGCGGAGCGCGCGAAGATGGATATCGCCCCGGATGTTTTCGTTGTCGCCTATGTCGGCGTGCTCATCGCCGGAAAAAGGCCGCAGGATGCAATCGAGGCGGTGGCGCTCCTGCCCCAGGCGGTCAAACAAAAGCTGGTGCTGCTCTTTGTCGGCGACGGCGAGGTCAGGCCGGAATTGGAGCGCGCCGCCGTGGGTCTGCCGGTGCGCTTCCTAGGCTATCGCCCCGATGTCGACAGGATAACGAGGCTTGTCTGTGACGCGACGATACTGCCTTCGCCGATCGAGGCATTTCCACTGGTCCTGCTCGAGGCCGCGGCGTGCGGGCTCCCTCGTATCGCGGCGGCGGCGGCCGGCAATCTTGAATCCGTCACCGATGGCCGCGATGGCTTGTTGTGCAAGCCGGGGGACATAAAGGCGTATGCGGAAGCGATCGCAAAACTGGCCGCCGATCGCAGCTATTGCCTCGCATTGGGAGAAGAGGCGCGCAATCGCGTCGCAAGGGACTTCTCGCCCGCGAATTTCCTGGCGCATTTCCTTCAAACCTACCAGGAAATGCGCGCCGCGCCGCGCCGGTCAGGCTGGGCGAAAGCGGCGGACGCCATACGGTCGCTGTTGAACGTCGGCGGCAAATTCCGGTTTGGCGGCCGCGCCAAGACACCCGCCAAAATGGAAATGTGATGTCCGCGAAAGCCAATAAGGACGCCGAAATAAGGGCACTTACAGGGCTACGCGGCGCAGCCGCCATATTTGTCGCCGCGTTTCATTTTCGGCATCTTATTACCGAGCCGCATATCCACTGGGTGCTGCACAAGGGTTATCTTTCCGTCGACATATTCTTTGTTCTGAGCGGATTCGTGATGGCGGTGACTTATCACCGCCTTTTTTTGAAGATGATAACAGCCAAGGCATTCGGCCAGTATATCTGGTTGCGGGTCGCGCGTATCTGGCCGCTTTATGTCGTGGCCGTAATCGCCGGCTTGGCTGTCGCAACTTTTCGAAATCTTCCAATTCCTCCACACTCGATCCTGTTCAACATCCTGATGATTCAGGGCTGGGGCCTGGCGCCCTCCATCAACACGCCGCTTTGGTCGGTCAGCACGGAATTTGTCGCCTATCTGTTGTTTCCGATCCTCATAAGCATAGTCGCCCGCGGGCCGCGGTTTCTCCTGCTTTTCATCTATCTGGGCTGCCTGCTGCTGGTGAGTTACCTGACGCGTATCGTTCCCCTGGACCCCACCCGGCCCGGCATCCTGGCCATCGCCGATCCCTACAGTCTCCTGCCTGTTTTTCGTTGCGTGGCGGGGTTTGTGCTGGGGCTGGTCGCGTGGCGGATTTCTCAAACAAAATCGGGGGCCGCCATGGCCTCGTCTCATTGGGCGGGTGCCGCCATCGCGGCGGCAATTTCCATCCTATTTATCGTCAATGCGAACGACCTTCTGATTTACCCGCTCTTTCCTATCCTGATTATTTGTCTGGCGCAGGACAAAGGATGGCTCGCCAAAGCGCTGGGATTTTATCCGGTGCATTGGTTAGGTGTATTGTCGTTTGCGCTCTATGCCCTGCATCACCCCTTTTTGTATGGAGTCGAGCCTTTCATATCGCACATGACGAGAGGCCTGGGCCGGCTGACATCACCGGCCGCATATTTCGGTTTGACAGTGGCGGGGCTCCTTCTTCTGAGCATCACAGCCCATTTTGCGGTTGAACGCCCGGCCCGGCTCCTGATGCGACGGCTTGTCGGACGCAACACGCCACCTGCCGTGAAGGATTGATGAAAATAAAGTCGGCCGTCTTCGATTAGTTCCTCCTGAATTCCCCGCAAGAGATTTTCACCAGCATTTGTTATCCCTTGTCTGTACCCGGCCCCGCCAGTAGTTTCCTATCTCAAGTTACTCGCCTCACTGCCGCTTCAGGTACTTATTCCAGGAGAAGAAGCCCATGAGACGCCGGGAATTTGTTTGCAGCGGACTCGCGGGGATCATGGCAAGCCCGGCTCTGGCTGCGGATGGGCCCCCTGTCATGGTCGAGGTCGAACTGGACGGCCAAACCTACCGCTTTGACAGCGCTTCGGGCGCCGATCTGGGTCCCTATTCCGATCCGCAAGGACAATTCGTCCAAGACTGTATCCGGGTGGACCATCCGCAATTGCCGCTCAGCGTCTTTATCCGGCCCGACCGCGGCTCCGACAGGCTGGAAGTGGTGTTCGAATCCGGCCGCCTGTGGGGCGGCGCGGGAGAACCCAGGCCCCTCAACAAATACCGCGCCCGAATCTTCAGGGGTTCGACAAGCCTGGCTTCCGTCGATGTGCCGCCGCATTACTGGTTCGCGCGATGGCGCTGGCAGTCCAAGCCGCGCCCGATACGGGCCAATCCGGCGCAATTGATGGACCAATGGCTGGTGCCTCGGCTGAGCGAGCAGCTCCGTCCGAGATCGGACACCTTCAGGCCAATTGAGATCTTCGCGCCGATGGGCGTAGCCAATCTCCTGCCCTATATGCCCTCGAGCGGTGAACGTCCCGAAATCGGACTGCTCACGGAATACCAGGCGCAATATCTTTGTAACGGCAATGACACCGCGCTCAATATCCTGCTGGCGCAGGCGGAAGCGGCCGGGACCTTTCCCTGGATCATGCGGGATGAAAAAACCAACGGGCCTCTCGACACTCTGGCCTATCCGCGCGTGACAACCTACCAGCAGGGGGGCGATCCCTTTATTCGCACGATAAACCAGGCCGTAACCGCGGATGCCGCCCACCAGCCGGCGCTGACCTATGTCCCTTATCTGCTCACAGGCGATCCCTATTATCTCGAGCAACTGCAATTCCAGGCGTCGTTCAATGTGGTCTGGCGGCCCTGGGCCGCGCGCTATCGCACCACCCAGATCCGCGGCGAGGCCTGGTCGCTGCGGACATGGGCGCAGGCCGCGCGGATCACGCCGGCGCAGGTCCCGAAATGGCTGTTGCCGCAATCACACTGGCAAAAACTGTTGGACAGCTATTTGGCCGCATACCTGAAAAACTTTGTCGCCAATCCCGAAGCGCCCTACGCCATATTCCGGACCACCGAACAAGGTTTTGGGGATAACCGGGGCGGCCTTCTGGCAGGCACCTACGGCTATCCATGGCAGGACGAAATGCTGACGGCCGTGATCGGCTGGACGGTGCTGATGGGACATTCCTCATGGCGGCCGGTTTTTGAATGGAAAATCGGTTCGACGATCGCGCGCACCAACGGCCAGACGGGTTGGCTGAGAGCGGATTGCACGACTTATAATATCGTCTTGCGGACCTCCCCCGATGCGCCTTGGGTAAAAAGTTGGAAGGAAGCCTGGGACCTGACCGCGGCGGCGTTCAAGCTTACGGTGTCCGACCCGGATCGCCTGGACCTCAGCCAAATCTACTATTTTCCCTATACCTACGGAGCGCTTGTGCTGGCAAAGCATCTTGAGATTCCCGGCGCCGGTCCATGCCTGGATTGGGCCAATGGAGAGCTCTCCAGGGCAGTCGCCAACAAACATCCGCTTCCCTTCAAGTGGGCGCTGGTGTGAGAGACCTGCTTTTCAGGCCGTTTCCGCGATGGACCGGACTCGCGCTGGTCGTCATCGCGGCGGGAGTCCTGACTGTGCTGTTCCAAGCCAGGCTCGGCGCCTATAGCGCGGAATTGGGATATGACGAATGCTCCCATTATGTCTCCGGCCTGTTCATTCATGATTATCTCGCCTCCGGCCTTTTCCATTCCCCGATAAAATTCCTGCGCGACTTCGGCAGCTCCTATCCCCTGGTCGGGATCGGCCATTGGGGGCCTTTCTGGTACGGGGTCGAAGCCTTGTGGATGTTCCTGTTCGGCTGGAGCCTGACAGCGATGATGGCCTTCTCGGCCCTTACGACTGTGGTGATCGCCGCTTTGATCTACCGCGCGGCGGCAAAGCCCTTGGGCGGACTGCTTGCCGGATTTGCTGCGCTGGCCTTTGTCTGCTCGCCGATCACCCAGGTCAGCAGCGCCGCCATCATGCTGGACGGCGCCATTACCCTGATCTGTCTCTTGGCGGCGCTAAGCTGGCAGCGCTACACCCGGACCTTGGACTACCGCTATGCGCTGGCCTTCGGCGCCCTGGCCAGTGCCGGTCTGTTGACCAAGGGCAATGCCGGATGCCTGGCGCTGGTCCCGCCTTTCTTTCTGCTGCTGGATAGAAACTGGAGCATCCTCAAGCGCTGGTCCTTCTGGCTTCCGGTCGGCATGGTGCTGCTGATCGCCGGGCCCTGGTCGGTGATCAGCTATCACCAGGTATCGCAAGGTTTCCGCTATGGCTGGGGCTGGCCGTATATCTCGGTCGCCGTGCCGCAAAATGCCGGCATATTGGTCAGGGCCTTCGGTCCCCTGCTGTTGCCCTTTGTGTTGCTTGGGGCCGTTCCTCTCTTCCGGCGCGGCGATGACAATGTCAGGGCGCTTTCGGCGCTGGCGGCCATCCTGTTGAGCGCGGTGCTGATCTTCCAGTGCGTGGCTCCGGCCGCGATCCAGGATCGTTATCTGGAACCCGCCCTGCCGCCCTTGTTTCTGCTCGCAGCCATCGGCATCTGGCAGCTGTTCGAACGTTCGGTTCTGCGGATCGGGATTGCCGGCCTGGTGGCCGTGGCAGCCCTGCCCTGGATCACCACCGCCATGGTCAAGCGCCAATTCGATCTCAAGCAAGCCGTGGCGCAAATCTGGCAGCATCGCCTGCCGGACAATCCTTCCGTGCTGATAGTGTCGGATGGCGGCGCGGAAGGCGCCGCGGTGGCGGAGATCGCCATGCATGACAAGGCCCGGCCCAGCCTGTTCGCGGTCCGGGGCTCGCGCCTGCTGGGCGGCGGCGGCTACAATTCCCAGGAGTACCAGCCCCGCTTCAAGGATCCGCGCCAGGCTTTGCGGGCCATCGACCAATATGGCATCCCCCTGGTGCTGATCCGGCGCGAAAGCGGGCGCGATGAGTGGGCCCATGTCGCCCAAATCGACCAGGCCCGCAGCCTGGAGCCGCTGCGCTGGCGCGTCCTCTATAGAAAGAATACGCCGACGACCTCGGTCACGCTCTACCAGATCGCCGGCAACGACACGCGCAGGCTGGATGAGAACCAGTTGAAACAGTTGACCGGCCCCAGGGCGTTGCAATCTTCGCAGGCCCATCTGCGACATACTGCCGGGACTCTTGGCGCGCGTGTCTCCCAGCTCAATTTTTAATCACCGTGACGCTTTTCCATCGTCTGGCCAACGAAGAACTGCCAGGAGCGACTGCCAACGGGCATGGGCTTCCGTACCAGCGGGCGCTTGTCTGAGGAGCCCGCTCTTCGGCACGGGTCTAGATGGCGGTTACTATCGTCTAGCAAAATATTGGCTTGTTTTACTATACTTCGTGCATTGCCGGATCAGACTGTTTCGCACCGAAACTCCGGATTTGCCGCTGCGCCGCCTTCGCCCCAATTGCAACGGTCAAATAACTTGCCGTAGGTTCCGCGGAACAAATATCTCAGATTTGAATTCAAGACGCGGGAGAATGCTCAAAAGGGATATAGACCCATATTTGGAGGCTGAGAGATGTCGAGCCTGGGCGAAAGCGAATTGTCCACCCATCGGGCGTACTACAACGAATTTTGGGGCAACCACGCCGTAGCGCCCGACTCGGCAGAGGTTGAGCGGCTTGCAGAGATCCTGTTGGAGTTCTCATACGCAATGGATCATCTCGCGCCACACGGACAGCGGCCGCGAATTTGCGACTTCGGTTGCGGCCGTGGATGGCTGTCAGCGGAGTTTGCCAGGTTCGGTGATGTCACAGGGGTCGATCTTTCTTCCGAAGGCGTGCGTTTGGCGGCGGAACGCTGGCCACATATCCGCTTCGTGGCGGCAGACCTGACGCGATGGCGCCCGGGCGAGACATTCGACCTCGTAGTGTCTTCCGAAGTGATCGAGCATGTCGAGGACCAGGCGGCCTTCGTTGCGACGCTCGGCCAGGTGGTACGGCCTGGCGGATACGTAATCCTGACCACACCGACGGCACGGGCGAAGCAGGCCTATTTCGGGCTTGGATGGGAGCCGCAACCCATCGAAGCTTGGCTGTCCAGCGCACAGCTGAAGGGGCTGTTTGCCCGTGATTTCCGCGTGCTGCGTCACAGGACATACTTTTTCGACTTCGCCCACACCGGCATCTACCGGCTGTCAAATTCCGGTAAACTTAAAAGGGCATTCAAAGCCCTGGGGCTCCGGCACCTGTATGAAGGGCTGCAGCGCAATTTCGACCTCGGCGTTACCCAGATCATTCTTGCGCGCCGAAAGGGTTAGATTTCCGCATTGGCGGTAAGAGCCGGACGTGGACCGGTCAGACGCGGCAGGCCGCCAGGAATTTCCGGGCGCGCGCCTCCCAGCCCCAATTCCGGGCCAGCCTCGCGCCTTCTTCGCCCATCGCGCGGCATCGCTCCGGGTCCGCCAGGAGACCGCAAACCGCGCCGGCAATGGCCTGGACATCGCGGCCATCGATCACAAGTCCATTGACGCCGTCGACAACCGCTTCCGCGGTTCCCCCCGCCTTGCCGCCGATCACCGGCTTGGCGCAAGCCGCCGCTTCCAGGAAAACCAAAGGCAAGCCGTCGGCCTCGCCCTGCTCCTCGCGGTTGGGCAATACGACCACATCCGCGGCGCGGTAAAGCTCAGCGGTTTGCGCATGCGGCAAGGCGCCCAGGAATATCACCCGCTCCGCGATGCCAAGCGCGTTGGCCAGCGCCTCCAGTTCCGCGCGCTGCGGACCATCGCCGGCAATCACATACAGCGCGCCGGGAAAATGCGCGGCCACGGCGGGCATGGCGTGCAACATCTTGTCCACGCCTTTGCGCGGCACCAGCCGCGTCACGGTGAGAAGCACTTGCCGTCCCGCAAGACCCAACCGCGCAACCAGGGAGGCGGACGGCGTGCCGGGATGGAACAGCGCCAGATCGACGCCATTTTCGATCAACGCAATTCGGTCTTGCCCCACGCCGAACCGGCTTTCCAGCAGGCCGGCGGCGTAACGGTTCGCCGCCACGATCCTGTGCGCCGTCATCAGCCAGCGGCGGCGGCGCGGCACCTCTGCTTCGCCGCCATGGAGATCGTCGCCATGGCAATAGATCAAGGTGCGGCGGCCCAGCACGTATCGCGACAGCCATGCCAGCCAGCCCAAACTCTCGTCATCGGCCACGCAGATCGCGGCCACGCGATAGCGCCGGGCCAGCCGCATGACCGTGAAGACCAGCTTGAACGCCGTGAAGACCTCATGCAGGCGATACGACAAGCCTGAATAGGCGTTGCGGAAAAAGGGCCGCACACACTTTACGCGCCAGATGGGATAGGTGGCGGCACGGTCGGCGTCACGCCAGCCTTTCCGCTCCATGCCGGTCTGGTGGTCATGCGAAGAAGCGAGCACCACGATCTCGCTCTGGGCGTGGCGCGCGAGCGCCGCATAAACTTCCGCCGAACCGCCCAGCGCGGGAGGAAAAAGATTGCTGACCAGCAGGCACGCCTTGCCGCCAGCCATGTCTCAGGTCCGTGACGCGGAGCGCGCGGCATCCGGCTGTCCGGACGCCCAGCCATAAGTCCCCAGCACGCAGACTTCCGGATAGGTCAGGCCGACAGCGCCCAACAGCTTCCACGCCAGCAATTCCATGAGATTGGTCAGTTTCCACTTCTGGAAGGTCCGGCAGTCGCCCAACAGGCGATAGCTTTTTTCCTCAAAGCCGAATCTCGCGAACAGCTGCGCCAGGTCCTTGCGGGTGTTCATGCGGTATTCCACCGGGAACGTGTCGCGTTGCTGGGCTTCCCATACCAAGTCTTTCAGGGCGTGATGCACCGCCATGGGCGTGATCGCCGCCATGATCGAAACCGGAGACCAGCGATGCACGGTATAAATCACCACCCGTCCGCCCGGCGCCAGCAATCTTGCCAGGGCGCTGACCAGCCGGTCCGGATCGCGCACATGTTCGGCGACCATGCGCAGGGTGATCAGGTCGAACACTTCGTCGGTGTGAAAATTCTCCGGGAACACCTGCTGGTAGGCGTGGATGTAGGGATTGTCCTTGATATTGTCGCTTTCATCGATGCCCACCAGCCGGCCGCAACGGCGCGACAGTTCCAGAGCCAGGGCGTGATTGGAGGGAAAAAGCATGCGACCGCAGCCTGCCTCCAGCCAGCGGGTTCCCGGCCTAACCAATTGATCTAGAAGCGTTTCATACCAATCATCGGGGGTGTAATAGCCGAAGCGGTCCCTCAGCTGCGGATTCCAGCCCCGCTGCGCCACCGGCCCATATTTAAGTACGGCAAGGCGCTGTAAATCACTCGTTGTGATATTTGGTTCCATAATGCACCGGTCAGGGAATCGCAGTTCTGCAGAGACCACGCGTTTTGATTTTTGCGGAGAAAGCCTGCAATTCTTGGCTCCGTATTGTTCGGCCGCAGCGGTTGGGATTCGCAGGGTATAGAGATTAAGGAAAGATATCCTAAATGAACTCCATTTATTTTGCCATCAGCTGCATTCTCATGGTGGCGGTGATCTTCTGGGGAAGCACCGAGAAAGAAAATGAGAAGCTCGGCCGGTTCTTCGGCCCGCGCTCACGGCCCACATCGGAATCGGACAAGCTCGAAGCGCCCTCCCGCAAAAAAGGCCAGCGGTAAAACCTCATGCGCGACCTGTTCCTGGCGCCGCTGCTTCTGGCCATCCTGTTCCAGACCTTCCGCACGCCGTCCATCGGTGTGCTGGGCTGGACCTGGCTCACCCTGATGACGCCCCAGAAATTGATCTGGGGCGTGTTGAGCAGCATGCCGCTCAACCTGATCCTGGCGCTGGCCACGCTTGGAATGGTGTTGTTCACCCGCGACAAAAAAAGGCTGCCCGCCAACATAACGATTACGTTGTGGATGCTGTTCATCGCCATGATGACCTTCACCACCATCACGGCGCTCAATCCTTCCATATCCTGGGTCATCTGGAACAGGGTGGTGAAGGTCATGCTGCTGGGCCTGCTGGTGCCGGTGCTGATGGTGTCGCAGCGCCGCATCCATGCCCTGATCTGGGTCATTGCGATGTGCCTGGGCTATTTCGGCATCAAAGGCGGGATTTTTACGCTGACGATCGGCGGCGGCGGCGGGCATGTCGTCGGCCCTCCCGATTCGCAGCTGATCGACAACAACAACCTGGCGCTGGCGCTTTGCATGTCACTGCCGCTGATGAATTACCTGCGCCTGCAGGCCAGCACCCGTTTTGTGCGCAACGGCATGCTCGCCGGCATGATCGGCACCACCTTCGGCGCATTGGGCACTTTTTCCCGCGGCGGCATGGTCGGGCTCGGCGTCATGGCCCTCTATCTGTGGTGGAAATCGCCGCGCAAGGTCTCGCTGGCGCTGGGGATTCTCGCGGTTGTCATTCCCGCCTATATGTTCATGCCCGCCAGCTGGTATGACCGGATGGGGACGCTTAAGGACGCCAGCAACCAAGGCACATTCCTCCAGCGCTTGGATTCCTGGACGGTCAACACGAACATCGCCATAGCCCGGCCGTTCACCGGAGCCGGCTTCTCCGCGACCGACGACCCCAATACCTACCGCCGCTACGCCTATGGCAAATCCATATTCACCGACCAGGACGGCCAGACCGGCGGCCATGCCGCGCACAGCATCTATTTCGAGACCCTGGGCGACCATGGCTTTGTCGGCTGCGGCCTCTATTTCGCCATGCTGCTCTCCGCCCTCGGGGTTCTGAGAAGGGTGCGCAAGGCAGCCAAGAACATTCCCGACCTGGCTTGGGCCGATAACCTGGTCAACATGATGCAGGTGTCGTTCCTCGCCTTCTTCGTGTCGGGCATCGCTCTCAGCATGGCCTATTACGACCTGGTCTTTCTTTTCATCGGCATCGCGCTTGCGTTGGACAAGATCGTCAAGGAATACAAGAACAAACCCGCCGAGACCGGCAAGCCAACCAAGATTGCGGCGCCAAGCGGAAAATGGAGAGCGCCCGCGCACGCCGTCTAGCCGGCGCTGTTCGCCGCCGCGCATGGATCGGGCCGGGCCAGGATATTGAGGGATGATCTTTATCTTCAGTTCGCCCCGCAGCGGCTCGACCTGGCTGGCCAAGGCCTTCGACAGCCATCCCGATACGCTCTATCTGCATGAACCCGACATCGTTGACCGGGGCAGCGATCTGTTGCCGCATTGGTTTGCCGGCGATGCCGGCGGCTTTGAGGACCGGGCGCGCCAATATTTGACGCGGCTGTCGGGCAACCGCAGTCTTCGGACCGTGGGCACAAGGCCGTTTTTCGCCAAGCACTATCGCGCGGGAGCGGCACGGGCGATGAGGACCGGCCTGATCTATGCGGGCAAAGGCCTGGAGAAGGCCGGCTTCACCTCTCTTTCCAGCGGCATGACGATCCCGGACCTGGCCAAGCCGGATTTCGCGCGCAGGACAGTGATCAAATCGGTCAGCGCGCTTGGCCGCGCCGACGCGCTGGTGAGTTGCGGCGAGGCGGTTTCGGCGGTGCTGTTGCTGCGCCATCCTTGCGCCTATGTGAATTCCTATCTGACGGGAAACCGCATGGGCGTGATGCCGCCGCCGCGACGGCTGGGCCGGCTGCTGGAAACCCGCTCGGCCCGCCGCTTGAACGCGGCGCGCGCGGTCGGCACCGCGGACAATATGGTGGCGCAACTGACCTGGGAGTGGCTTTTGGCCAACAGCGAAGGTCACGCCGCCATGATCCGCAGCGGCGGCACCCTGATGCGCTACGAGGATCTCGCGCTCAATCCCGAAGCCGAATTGCGGCCTTTGTTCGCGAAGCTCGGCCTGGAATGGTCGCCGGCCACCAGCCATTTCCTCAAAAGCTCGCAAGGCGGCGACGGTTCTTATTATTCGCTGGCCCGCGATCCCGCCGAAGCCATCAGCAAATGGAAACGGCAGATGGAGCCCGCGCAAATCGAAACGGTGCGCCGCATCGCTTGCCTGGACCCGGTAGGGCAGCGCTATTTCACCGGCCAGGACTGACCGGCAACTGTGCTCCAAATGCACCGTTGCAGGTCCGATTTACCACAGGGGTGCGTTTTAAGATTGTGAAAGTGCCGCGGGAACCAAAAAGCATCTTGTGTATTCAAGTGGTTGCGCGAGTTCCCGATTTACTTACAGAGCGAAATACTTGTTTAACGGGTCTGGTATAGACCTAGCTTAACGGGCAAAATCTCTGTGTTTGGGATGTTGCAGTGCGTTGAACCACCAGGGCGAGATTGGGCTAAATCATTATGCAACCTTGGAAAATCCGACTTCGCACCTACCTGACCGGCACTTGGCATTATCGCTGGACCGGCATGGCGGTCGCGTGGGCCATTTGCGTCATCGGCTGGCTGGGCGTGGCGCTGATTCCGAATCAATTCCAGGCCGTCGCCATGATCTATGTCGACACCGACACGATGATGGCGCCCCTGCTCAGGGGCCTGACCGTGTCCACCGATCCGCAGCAGCAGGTTTCGGTGATGCTGAACACGCTTCTGTCGCGGCCCAACCTCGAACAGGTCGTCCATCTCACCATGCCCCGCGCCTCCAGCCTGTCGAGCGCGGATCTGGCCAAGCGTGTCGAGAACCTGCAGGACAACATCACCATCAAGCCGCTGGCCACCAAAAACCTGTTCCAGCTCGCCTATACCGACCGTGATCCCGATCGCGGCCTGAATGTCTCCCAGACCCTGCTTTCGATTTTCGTGGACTCCAATATCGGCAGCAAGCGGCACGACCTGGAAGGCGCTCAGTCCTTCCTGGACACCAAGGTCAACGAATATGAGACCCTGGTCCGCCAAGCCGAACAGCGGCGCACCGCCTTCAAGCAGGCCAATCTCGACGTGCTGTCGAATTCCATCAGTCCGGACCAGGCCCGCACGCAGGTGGAGGCCGCTCGCGAGCAGCTGGCCGGCGCCGAAGCGCGCCTTTCCAGCCTGCGCGGCCAGCTCGCCGGCATTCCCAAGATCATCTATATCGACGGCCCCGGCCCCATCATTCTCAGTTCCGCCACCGGCAATACGCCTGCCTCGGGGCGCGGCGGCAGCCTGTTCCAGCGCCTGGCCGAGGCCAAGCAGAATCTGATCGACCTCAAGTCGAAATACACCGACGACTATCCCGACGTGAAAGCGGTTCAGCGCGAAGTAAGCCAACTGCAAAAGGAACTTGCCGCCACGCCGCCCCGGGGCTCCGAAGGCACGGGCGACCAGTCGATCCCCAACCCGGTCTATGTCCAGACCCAGAGCAAGCTGTCTGATGCCATGACGGAAGTGGCGCTCCAGCAGCAGCGCCTGCACAACGCCGAAACCTCGCTCGACAACGCCAAGAAGATGAGTTCCAAGGCGATCGAGATCACCGCGCAGTTCGCCAACCTGGATCGCGATTACGACCTGGTGCACAAGACCTATCAGGACCTGCTGTCGCGGCGCGAATCCGCCAAGCTGTCGCAATCGGTCAATGACGAGCAGTCCTCGATCAATGTCCGCATCGTCGAGCCGCCCAAGAAGGCCCCCTTCCCGGTCGCGCCCAATCGTCCGCTGTTGAACTCCATGGTGATCGTGGCCGCCCTCCTGGCGGGCCTGGCGACCGCCATCGCGCTGAGCATCAATGCCGGACGCTTCTTCGCCAAGGAGCAGCTGATGGCGGAGTTCGACTATCCCATCATCGGCGTGGTTGGCCGGCTGGCGCGCGCCGACGACGCCCTCAACGCCAGGCGTGCCTATACCGCGCTGGCGGCCTGCGCCGGATTGTTGCTCTGCGGTTATATCGTCGTGTTGGTGGCGCTTGACGCATCGTTCCGCCTGACCTTGAGGAGCATGCTGTGACGGACAAGCCCTCTCCTCCTCTGAACCTGATCGAGCGCATGGCCCAGCGCATGGAAAAAGAGGCCGCCACGCAATCTCCCGCCATGCCGGCCAATGTCATTGGCCGCGCCATGGAGCGCGATCCGGCGGAAAGCGAATCCCTGCCCAAGAGCAATGGCGCCCAGCCTTCGGTTCAATCTTCGGTTCAGGCCGCGATGGTGCGCGAGAGCGTCCAGGTCCAGGCTCCGGCGGCGCTGCGCCGCGAAACCGTTGCCGTTGTCGGCCCTGCCGCGGACGCGGCCCGCATGCCCGCCGCGCCCGTGGCGCGCGCGCCCGAGCAACCGCGTCCGGCGACCGCCGGCCTGCCCGGCAAGACGGTGCGGCTGGATTTCCGCGCCCTGCGCCAGAATGGCTGCATCACCCCGGATAACATGACCTCGGCCATCTCCAACGAGTTCCGCGGCATCAAGCGCCGGCTGCTGCAAAAGGTGCGTGATCCCCAGACCCGCGCCGCGGTGAGCAACCTGATCATGGTCACCTCTTCGCTGCCCGGCGAAGGCAAGACTTTTTCTTCCATCAATCTCGCGCTCAGCCTGGCGGCGGAACGCGGCTTGCAGGTGTTGCTGATCGATGCCGACGTGATCCGTCCCTCGGTGGGCAACATGTTCATTGATCCGCCCACCGAAGGCCTCACCGACTTGCTCAGCGGCCGCGCGGGCCATGTCTCCGACGTTCTGCACCGTTGCGCCGACATCCCCAATCTGGCGGTGATCTTCGCCGGCAATCCCAGCACCAACACGCCGGAACTTATTTCCAGCGGCAGGATGTCCAACCTGTGCAAGGAATTGTCGGCCCGCTATCCGGACCGGGTGATCGTGCTCGACACGCCGCCGGTGCTGGCTTCGGCCGAACCGGCCATCCTGGCAAGCTATGTGCACCATCTGGTGATGGTGGTGTCCGCCGACCAGACCGACCGCCACCAGCTGCGCAAGTCACTGGAGACGGTGGCCTCCTGTCAGAGCGTCAGCCTTTTGTTCAACAAGGCACCCAGCTGGAACGAGCCCGAATACGTCGCCTACTACGGATATGCCAACCCCGGGGTCGCGCCCGCTGAGTCCTAGTTTTCGCGGGTAGCCATGTATACCAGTTTCTACAAGCTGCGCGCCGAGCCCTTCCTCTTGACGCCCGACGAACGCTTTTATTTCGAAAGCAGCGTTCACTCCCAGGCCATGGCGCACCTGACCTATGGCCTTAAGCGCGGCGAAGGCTTCATTGTAATTACCGGCGATGTGGGCGCGGGCAAGACCACCCTGGTCAAGCGGCTGATCGCCACCATCGATCCCAGCAAGATCGTCGCCGCCCATGTCGTGACCACTTTGCTGTCGGGCCATGACCTGTTGCGCATGGTGGCTTCGGCGTTCGGGCTCAAGGACCTGCCCGCGGACAAAAGCGGGTTGCTGCTCAAGCTGCAGGAATTTTTCGACGCCACCCATCGCCAGGGGCGCCGCGCGCTCCTGATCGTGGACGAAGCGCAGAACCTGTCGGAAAGCGCGCTGGAAGAACTGCGCATGCTTTCCAATTTCCAGGTCCAGAATGCCGCGCCGTTCCAGAGCTTCCTGGTCGGCCAGCCCCAGTTCCGCCGCATCATCGCCAATCCCGACCTGGAGCAGCTGCGCCAGCGGGTGATCGCCTCCTACCATTTGGGTCCGCTCAACAGCCTGGAGTCGGGCAACTATGTGTTGCACCGCCTCAAACAGGTGGGCTGGACCGGCGATCCTTCCTTTCCCATGAGCGCCATTGGCGCCATTCACCAGCATACCGGCGGCATCCCGCGGCGGATCAACGCTTTGGGCAATCGCCTGATGATCCTGGGCTATCTCGACGAGCTGCACAGCTTCTCGGCCGAGGATGTCAACCGCGTCGCGGCCGACCTGGCCAACGAGAATGAAGCGCCGGATGACGGCGCCGCCCCCCGCGCGCCTCAAGCGATCACGGCGGGCGATCCGGCGCTGACCGCACGGATAGACGATATCGACGAAAGGCTGGCAAAGCAGGAAGCTTTTACGCGCCGCGCCGGCTTGATCATCCAGCAGTTCTTGCATTTGCTGAATTCGGACGCCTCATAGGCCTTTTGGGACCGGGGGCGAAAAGGGACCGTGGTGAACACACAGAGCGTGATCGAGAACGATCCCATCGTGGGCTGGCGCAAAAGGCCGGCCACCGGCCTGTCGGACCGCGCCCTCAATGCCATGACCGTGGATGTGGAAGACTATTTCCAGGTCGAAGCCTTCGCCGATCACATCGCGCGGCACGAGTGGGACAAGCGCGAATCCCGCATCGAGCGCAATGTCGATCGCATCCTGCAACTGTTCGCCGATAATGGCACCAAGGCGACGTTCTTCACCTTGGGCTGGATCGCGGAACGCTATCCGGGGCTGGTGCGGCGCATCGTCGACAATGGCCATGAACTCGCCTCGCACGGATTGGCGCACTACCGCGCCGACCACCAGTCGCGGGTCCAGTTCCTGGCCGATGTCAGGCGCGCCAAGGCCATCCTGGAGGATATCGGCGGCAGCGAGGTCAAAGGCTATCGCGCCACCTCCTTTTCCATCTCCCGCCGCAACCTGTGGGCGCTGAATGTGCTGGACGAAGCCGGCTACAAATACAGTTCCAGCACCTTTCCCATCCATCACGATCTGTACGGCATCCCCGAACAGCCCCGTTTCGCCTTCTATCCTTTCGCCGACAGCCAGTTCGTGGAAATCCCCGTCACCACCCTGCGCCGCTTCGGGCGCAACTGGCCGTCGGGCGGCGGCGGCTATTTCCGGCTCTATCCCTATGGCTTGTTCAAGCGCAGTCTTCAGGCGGTCCGCGCCCAGGACCGCCAGCCCTGCATGTTCTATTTCCATCCCTGGGAAATCGACCACACCCAGCCGCGCGTTTCCGGCACGTCGCTCAAGACCCGCGTCCGCCACTACCTCAATCTCGACCGCACCTTTGGGCGCCTGGAGCAGTTGTTGAAGGATTTCCGCTGGTCCCGCGTGGACCGGGTGTTCTTCGCCGGGCCGGCGTCCAATCCATGACGTCCCATAGTCTTTTTCTGTCCCACCGCCTGCCCTATCCTCCCAACAAGGGCGATAAGATCCGCTCTCACGCCCTGCTGCGCCATCTGGCGGCGCGCGGTCCGGTGCACCTGGCCTGTTTCATCGACGACAAGGACGACCTTCAGCATCTGGACACGGTGCGCGCCCTTGCCGGAGGAGAGTGCTATTTCGAGCCGTTCGGCGCGGCGGCCAAGATGCGGCGCAGCCTGATGGGCTTAATCACCGGACAACCGCTGACCACCGCCTGTTTCGGCAGCGCCCGGCTAAAGCAGTGGGTCGACAGGACGCTCGATAGCCTGCCCATCCGGGACCTGCTGGTGTTCGGCTCCGCCATGGCGCCTTATCTGCTGGAGACGCCTGCCGCGTCCCGCGTGCTGTTCGACATGGTCGACATCGATTCCGACAAATGGCGCCAATACGCGCAAGTCTCGCGCGGCGGCCTCAAATGGCTTTATGGCCGCGAGGCGGAAAAGCTGGAAAGGCTGGAATGCGCGGCAGCTTCCGCCTTCGGCCATACCATCCTGGCCTCGGAATTTGAGGCCGAGACGTTCCGGCACATCGCGCCGCAATCCGCCGCCAAGATTTCCGGCCTGGCCAATGGCGTGGACCTGGAGGGTTTTACGCCTTCGGCGCGGCAAAGCCCCTTCTCCCGCTCCGAACTGCCCATCGTGATGACCGGCCGGATGGACTATCGCCCCAATCATGAAGGCGCGGTGTGGTTCGCCCGCGAAGTCTTTCCGCGCGTGCTTCAGGCCGCGCCGCAGGCCAAGGTTTATTTCGTGGGTTCCGGCCCGCCCGCCGCCCTGCGCGCCGTCGCGGACTCCAGGACCGTGGTGACCGGCGCGGTCGCCGATGTGCGCCCCTATCTGCAATATGCCCGCGCCGTGATCGCGCCGCTGCATATCGCCCGCGGCATCCAGAACAAGGTGCTGGAGGCCATGGCGATGGCAAAGCCGCTGGTCGCCACCCGCGAAGCCACCCGCGCCCTGGACACCCAGGCGGGCGTTCATCTGTGGGTGGAAAACGAACCGGCCCGCTTCGCCGATGCCGTCGTTGAGGCGCTCACCGGACCCCAGCGCGAGACCGTCGCCCAAAATGCCCGTCATTATGTGGAACAGCATCACGACTGGTCCCGCCTGCTGAAGGACGCCGATGTCCAACTGGCGGCGCTTAATCCGCCATCTCCATCCCTTGCCTGCGCCAGGCCCCGGCCGGCTGCCGGGCCGGCGCTGGAACTGTCGCCGCGATTCAAGTCATGACGGTGATCGCCCTGCCCGCAACCGGACAGGCCAGCGCGCGGGCCTGGCTGCGTCATGGGGCGGCGCTGGCAATCCTGCTGTTTCTGTTGCTTTTGGCCTTCCGCCAGTCGATCACCGCCGCCGTGACGGTGTGGTATGTGTCGCCCACCTATTCGCACTGCTTTTTGATCCTGCCCATCGTGCTGTGGCTGGTTTGGGAAAAGCGCGCCGCGCTCGGCGCCACCGCCCCCGGCCTGATGCCGCTGGCGCTGCTGGCCATGCCGCTGCTGGGACTGGTGTGGTGGATGGGCGAACTGGCGGCCATCAACGAAGTCCAGCAATTCGCCGTGGTGGGACTGGCGCAGGCCGCGATCCTGGCGCTGCTTGGCGTCCCGGTGGTGCGGCTGATCTGGTTCCCGGTGCTCTATCTCCTGTTCCTGGTTCCCACCGGCGAATATCTGATCCTTCCGATGCAGCATTTCGCCACCCGCTTTGTGGATGTCAGCCTCAACCTGCTGAACATTCCCCACTATACCGAGGGCACCACCTTCGAACTCACCAATGGGCGCTTCGAGATCGCCGAGGCCTGCGCGGGCTTGCGCTTCCTGATCGCCACCGTGACCCTGGGCGTTCTGTTTTCCTACATGATGTTCCGGAAAATCATCAAGACCGTGCTGTTCCTGCTGGCCTGCGTGGCGGTGCCCTTGATCGGCAACGGGCTGAGATGCGTCGGCATCATCATGCTGGCCCATTTCACCAACAATGAATTTGGCGCGGGCGCCGATCACATCGTCTATGGCTGGGGCTTCAACATCGCCATCCTGGTGATTTTGGGTCTCCTGGGTTCGCTGTTCCGCGACGATTTCCATGAAACGGCCGATGTGCGGCCTTCACTTCCCGTGCCGCCGCAGAGATTGACTCTGGTGGCGGCGGCGGCGGCGGGGCTGCTGGTCAGCGCACCCGCGCTGGCCTGGTGGCATGACAATTATTTCGTGGCCTCTGATCTTGCGGTGTTGAACCAACCTTTCAACCATGCGGGTTGGCGCGACACCCCCGCCGCATCCTGGCATCCCGAATTCTCCGGCCTCGACGCGCAAAGCCGAAAATCCATGACACGCAGGGATGATCCATTCGACGCGCCGGTGGATTTCTTCCTGGGTTACTACGCCCGCCCGCGTCCCGGCCATTCCATGACTGCCCATGTCAACCGTTTCTGGAACGCGGGCTGGACCCAGTCAGACGGCAACAATCTCACCGCGACATTGGCGGGAAAACGCATCCAGATACAGGAGTGGATCATCTCCACCCCCGTGCAAAAACGTCTGGTCTGGTCGTCCTATTGGGTGGATGGCCGTTTCACCACCAGCCTTTTCAAGGTCAAGCTGCTGCAGGCCGCCGCCGCCTTGCAGGGCCATGAAGGCCAGGCCGTCTTCGCCGTCTCCACCGTGATGGAAGGCGCCCCCGATGAGGCGCGCTTGAGACTTTTCCGCGCTTTGTCGGACCAGGGGCAATTGCCCGCCCTTCTCGCCCAAGCCAACCGCCGCGCCGCCAGCCGCGGCGAAGGAGGCCGCTGATGTGCGGCATTGTCGGCTGGTTTGATCTCAAGGGCCACCGGCCCGCCGATCGCGGGCTTTTGCAGGCGATGAGCGATGCCATCGCCCATCGGGGTCCCGACGGAGACGGTCATCATTTCGAGCCCGGCCTGGGTTTCGGCCATCGCCGGCTGGCGGTGATCGACCTGGTGACCGGCAGCCAGCCCATGCTGACCGCCGACCGCAGCATCTGCCTGATCTTCAATGGCGAGATTTTCAATTTCCAGGAATTGCGGGCCGAGCTGGAGAGCCGGGGCCACCGTTTCGCCACTCGTTCGGACACCGAAGTCATCCTGGAAGCCTGGCTGGAATGGGGCGGGGAATGCGTCGACCATCTCACCGGGCAATTCGCCTTCGCCTTGTGGGACAAGAGGACGGAGACGCTGTTCCTGGCCCGCGACCGGCTGGGTGAAAAGCCGCTCTACTATTCCATGCTGGGCGACCAGACGCTGGTGTTCGGCTCGGAGCTGAAGGCGCTTCGCGTTCATCCCGGCCTGGACCGCCGCATCGATCCCTGCGCGGTCGAGGAATTCTTTGCCCTGGGCTATATCGCCGAACCGCGCACCATCTACAGCCAGGTGCATCAGCTTCCCGCCGGCGCCACCCTCACCTTCCGCCGCGGACAGAAGCCGGAGATGCGCGCTTACTGGGACCCCAAGCCGGCGGAAATCGGCCAGAGTGAACTCAACAATCTGGAAGACGCGCTGCTGGACCGGTTGGCTGGAATCGTCAAATCCCAGCTGGTGGCGGATGTGCCGGTGGGCGCCTTCCTGTCCGGCGGGGTCGATTCCAGCGGCACCATGGCCTTGATGGCGCGCGCCTCAAAGGATCCCATTACCGCCTTCACCATCGGCTTCAATGATCCCGCCTTTGACGAGACCCAATATGCCGCGGCGGTGGCCCAGCACTACAATTCCCATCACGTCATCGCCCGCATGGAAGGCGACGAACTGGACCTGGCGGAAAGCCTGCCGGCGATTTTCGACGAACCCTTTGGCGACAGTTCCGCTTTGCCCAGCTTCCGGCTGATGCAGCTGGCGCGCAAATCGGTGACGGTGGCGCTGTCGGGCGACGGCGGCGACGAGTTGTTCGCCGGCTATCGCCGCTATGGTTTTCACGCCCGCGAGGAAAGCATCCGCGGCTGGCTACCCGGCGCCATCCGCGGACCCTTGTTCGGGACCCTGGCGTCGCTCTATCCCCAGCTCGACCAGGCGCCACGCTTCCTGCGCGCCCGCCACACCTTCCGCGAATTGAGCGCGGATTCCATCACCGGCTATTTCTGGAACCTGTCGGTGGTGGGCGATGACACAAGAGAGCGTCTGTTCTCGGAGGCGCTGAAAAAATCGCTTTCCGGCTATCACGCCGTGGAAGTGGTCGCCCGTCACGCCAAGAATGCGCCCAGCGACGATGCGGTCGTCAAGGCGCAATATGTCGACATCAAGTCCTGGCTGCCCAGCGACATTCTGGTCAAGGTCGACCGCACCGCCATGGCCAACAGCCTGGAAGTGCGGGTGCCGATGCTGGACCACAATTTCGTGAACTGGGCGCTGGGCCTGCCCGCCGCGGTGAACCGCCGTGGCGCGGAAGGCAAGATGCTGCTCAAGCGCGCCTTTGCCCGGCTGGTGCCGCCCAGTGTGCTGCATCGCCCCAAGCAGGGTTTCTCGGCGCCTTTGGCGCGCTGGTTCCGCGGCGCCATGGGCCGGCATCTGGACGACAAGCTCACCTCCAAGGCGGGGCTTGCCTGTGCCGACTATTTGAATGCGGAAACCATCCACCGGCTGATCGCCGACCATCAAAGCGGGCGCTCCGACAACAGCCGCACCTTGTGGCTGATCTGGATGTTCGAGGAATTCCTGGAAGGCGAACGCGCCATCTCCGCCGGCGTGGCGAAACAGCGCGCCGAGCGGGCCGGGATGCCCTAGCCTGACCGCCCCGCCGCCTGGTCCTGGCGCCGCAACAGCGCATAGACCACGCCGCAGGCCAGCGCCAGCACCGCATCCGTCACTTCCGCCGAGCGCGCCACCATGAAGGTCTGCAGCACGCTGGTGACCAGAAGAAGCGTGCATTCCAGCGCGGTGGCGGCCGGCAGCCGCATCCCCGCCGCCGTCAGCAGCAGGATCACCACGCCATAGGAATAAAATTTCTCGCAGAAGGAGATCAGGTTCACCTGCAGCGAACCGTGGAGGAAGCCGAAGAACGGCACCCATTGGAAATGCTTGAGCGATGCGGTGAAATGCCAGGGCGAAAGCCGCGCCCAAAGCACAACCGCCAGCAGGAGCGCGGCCAGAACGGCGGGGCCAGCGCTCTTGGACCGGCGGAAGAACAGCGCATCCAGGATCATGGCCGCCGGCGCGCCCAGAATTTCCTCCCGCGACATGGACTGGCCGACGATCAGTATCTTGGCAACGAAGAAGGCCGCGATGGTCCAGAACAGCCACCAGCCGGGACGCGCCGGACGAAAGCCGGTGCGCAGAAGAAAAGCAACGCTGAGCCAGAGTGTGCCGTAGCGGAAAATATTTTCCGGCGCCAGCGGCACGGCGCTCAGCAACGGCCGCAGCGCGTGCCAGTATTTGTGCAGGTCGATGACCGGCACATAGGGATAGAGCCGCCATCCCACCCAGGCCAGCAGCAACAGCCGGGCAAAGGACGGCGCGCTGCCATGCGGCCAGGACGCCTTTTCCAGCCCCCATCCGCCCACCCAGGCCAGGGCCGCGCCCCCCAAAGTGCCCGCCACATTCAAGTAGACGTCCGACAAGGCGCTGACACGGCTGGTGTCGTAGAACTGCGCCAACTCGACGGTCAGGGACAGGATCGCTCCGGCAAGGACGGCGAGGATAACGGCCAGGCCTTTTGGCCGCAGCCTCTCCAGCGTCAGCATCATGGTGAGGCCCAGAGGCGCGTAGAGCACCAAATTCGCCAGAAAATCGCCGCGCCCCTGGGGCCCCTGGCGCCAAGTGCCCAGAAGATGCGCCAGATCCGCCGCGAAGGTGCCGGTATCCTGGAAGGCGAAGGGATAGAGCGAGCCGTACAGGATCACCAGCGCCACCGCCGCCACCAAAGCGAGGCGCGGTCCCAGTTTCACTGGCGGGCGTGCCGTCATGACGCCCTCCCGCCTGTTTGTCCGCAGGGATACAAAGCCCAAGCCGAAGTGAACATGCTGACCCCAAGCCGCTGGTAGGCCGCGCTATACAGGACCGCCTCGAGGCTGTACACCGAGGTGCAACGGGGGATTCGTTAACCTTCCGACACGGAAATGGCCTGCTCGCGATCCAGAGCGAGAGGCGGGGACGCACCGGATTTCGCAAAAACATGCTGGATCGTCCGATCTCCCTGCTGACCACTTCCACCCTGTTTCCCAATTCGCAGCAGCCCTCGCACGGCATTTTTGTCGAAACGCGGCTGCGCCACCTGCTGGCCGGCGGCAAGGTCCAGGCGCGGGTGCTGGCGCCCGTGCCTTGGGCGCCGCCAGGCCTGCCCTCGCCGCGGTTCAAGAAACTGCGCCAGGTCGGCGACAAAGAGCAGCGCAACGGGCTGGAGGTCGACCATCCCCGCTATCTGGTGGTGCCCAAGATCGGCATGAATCTGGCGCCGCATACGCTTTATCGCGCCATGCGCCGACGCCTGAAGCGGCTGCTGCAATCCGGCGTGAAGCCGGATTTGATCGACGCGCATTATTTTTATCCCGACGGCGTCGCCGCCGCCTGGCTGGGAGAGGAATTCCATCTTCCCGTCACCATCACCGCGCGGGGCACCGACATCAGCCTGATCCCCGACTATCAAAGGCCGCGCCGGTTGATCCTTGAGGCGGCCCACAGCGCCAGCGCCCTGATCACGGTCTGCCAGGCGCTCAAGGACCGGTTGGTGGAATTGGGGGTTGCGCCCGCCAAAATCACGGTGTTGCGCAACGGCGTCGATCTGGAGCAGTTCCGCCCCCTGGACCGCGCCCAATTGCGCGCCAAATGGGGCGTGACAGGTTTCGTCCTGGCATCGGTGGGACTTCTGATCGAACGCAAGGGCCATTATCTGGCGATCGAAGCCGTCAAGGACATTCCAGGCGCGACATTGCTGATCGGCGGTTCGGGTCCTGATCGCGTAGAGTTGGAGCAGCTCTCGATCCGCTTGGGCGTGAAGGATCGCGTGCGCTTCCTGGGCAATCTGGATCAGACGGCGCTGTGCGAAATTTACAACTGCGCCGATGCCCTGGTCTTGGCGTCAAGCCGCGAGGGCTGGGCCAATGTGCTGCTGGAGGCCATGGCTTGCGGCACGCCGGTGATCGGCTCGGCGGTGTGGGGCACGCCGGAAGTGATCGCGCGACCGGAAGCCGGTATTCTGATGCAAAAGCGGGACGCCGCCAGCATCGTGGCCGCGGCGGCACAGCTTCGCTCAGCCCCGCCCGACCGCGCCGCCACACGCCGTTATGCGGAAGGGTTCGACTGGCAGGCGACCAGCGACGGGCAATTGGCGCTGTTCCAAACGGCGATCAGCCAATATCGGGCTAGCCGATAAGATCGGCATAGCGCGCAGCCATCACTCTTTCGTCAAAATTCTCGCGGGCTTTTTTGCGGTTTTCCCGGCCGATTTCCGCTTGCGCGGCTTTGTCATCCAGCAGCCGCGCCAAACCCGCCAGGAACGCCTCGTCATCGGCGGGCACCACATAAGCGCTGTTGGCCGAAGAAACCATTTGCGCCACGTCGCCAACGTCACTTGCCACCACTGGCAGGCCGGCCGCCATGGCTTCCAGCAGGCTCAGCGGCATCTGTTCGGTGTCAGAGGGAAGCGCAAAGATATCCATCCGCGCCAGCCAGTCCTCCGGACGGTCGCTCTGGCCGGCAAAGGTCACCGGCACGCCCAATCCACCCGCCAGACTTTCCAGGGCGGACCGTTCGCCGCCGTCCCCCACGATCAGAAGTTCGATACTGCCGGGCGCGCGGCGCTCACGCAGCCGGGCGAAGCTCTTGATCAGGCGGGGAAGGTTTTTCTCACGCCGCAAGGTGGCGACCGTTCCGATCACGGTTGCGCCGCCGCCTGTTCGCGGCACATCAAAGCGGGCGCAGTCGATGCCGTTGGGGATGAAACGCACCTGCTTCGGCGCAAGCTTCCATTGCCCAAGCGCGATCCGCTCCAGATTGCGTGACGGCAGAATGACGGTGGTGCCGCGGCCCGACAACGCCAGCCGCCGCATCCAGACCCGGCGCAAAAGCTGTTTCTTCGCTTCCTCGGGCCCGAAACCATCCTCGACATGGATGTGCGGCCGCTTGAGGCCCAGCCGGTTGACCAGCGCCCATTCGACGGCGCCCCAATTGTAGGTAAGCAGCACGTCCGGCGCTACGCGCTTCAAGGTCCGGTGAAACAGGCCGAGACTTTCCAGGCTGCGGCGCTTGTCGAATTTGAGGTCCAGGCAATCGATCCCGGCCAGCCGCTTGGCCATGTCATAATTCTGGTCCAGCGCCAGCACGCTGTGGCGATAGCGCGAGCCATGCAGCCTGGCCAGTTGCGCGAAACGCATCTGAGATCCTCCCACCGCGAAGGTGGGAAAGACATGCAGCAGATGTTTTTGCGGCGAGGTCACCGTTCTTGCCGGCCGGCGATCAAGGCCAGGACGCGGCGCGCGTTGCGCCGCCAGGAGATATCCTCCCGCATGATCTTGTCCTTGGCGCCAGTTCCCAGCCGCTGGCGCAACGCGCCATCGGCAGCCAGGGCGCGAATGGCCTCGGCCAGGGATTTGGGATTGTTGGGCTCGAACAGCAGCGCGTCACTGCCATGGGTCAGGATCTCGCGGATATTGGGGGCGTCGGGGGCGATGATGGCCCGGCTCAACGCCATATATTCGAACAGCTTGAGCGGGCTGGCATAGGCGGTCACTTCCGGCTGAAGCGCGATATCGAAATGGCTGATATAGGCGGGGAGCGCCGCGCGTTCCGCCAGGCCCGTCACCCACACCCGGCCGGCAACGCCCAGCTCCTGGGCGCGGTGCTCCAGATCGGCGCGGCCCGGTCCGTCTCCCACCACCAGCAGGTTGGCGCCCGCCAAGGCCGGATCGCCGGCCAGCAGATCGACCACCTGGGGCAGCCCATGCCAGGCGCGGATATAGCCGACAAAGCCCAGCACCGGTCCCGGTCCAAAGCCTTTGGGCAGCGCCGGCCTTGAGGCGGGCGCGACGATGCGGAATTCCTCCACATCCACGCCATTGGAGGTCACGACAAGGCGCGATGGCGGCACGCCCGATTTTTCGATGATGGAGGCCAGGACCCCTGTGACGGGGAGCACGAAATTGGCGCCGCGCCAGGCCACTTCTTCGCTCCAGCGCGCGAAGCGGGGCATGGCCAGCCCGTCGAATTTGCCGCGCTCCTCCGCCAGCGGCGCATTCACTTCCAACAGCAAGGGCAGAGAGAACAGCCGCGCCGCCCAAACCCCCGACAGGGTATAGATATTGGCGCGCTCATAGATCGCATCGGGCCGGTCGCGCAGGATGGCGGCCGCAAGCTTGATGAATTCCAGCCCGCTATAGGAAAATTCCATCAGCTCATAGACCAGCTTGGGAATCACCTGCTTCTTGCGCGCGGGCTTAAGCGCGTCCACCCGCTGGGGTTCGACCATCTCGACACGCGCGCCTTCGCTGCGCAAGGCGGCGATCATCTCGTCGATATGGACGGACTGGCCGTCGCGCGACCGCGTCCGGTGGTGATAGAGGATTTTCAAAGCTGGCCGTGGCCCGAATCGGTTGACCCTGATGTTTTATCGTATCGGCTGCTTTACGGCACGGGCGGCGCGTCGGGCTCTAGCGCACGCCTTCCGGCCACAAGACCACGCGCAGGGTCTGCAACATGATTCCGATATCGCGCAGCAGGCTGAAATTCTTGATGTAGAACAGGTCATATTCCAGCTTGCGCTGGGCGTCTTCCAGCGAGGCGCCGTAATGGTAGTTGATCTGGGCCCAGCCGGTCAGGCCGGCCCGCACCGTGTGGCGCAGGTCGTAAAGGCGCAACTGGCGCGACAGGTCCTCGACAAAGCAGGGACGCTCGGGGCGCGGCCCGACGATGGACATGTCGCCCTTGAGGATGTTGATCAGCTGGGGAATCTCGTCCAGCCGGCTGCGGCGCAGGAACATGCCCACCTTGGTGATGCGCGGATCATTCTCGCCCGCCCATTGGGCGCCATTCTGTTCGGCATTGATGCGCATGCTGCGCAGCTTGTAGAGCCAGAACACCCGCCCGCCGCGGGTGACGCGCTGCTGGCTGTAGATCACCGAGCCGGGTGAATCCAGGCGGATGGCGATCATCGCAACCACCAGAACCGGCAGGCTGATGATCAGCGCCACCAGGCTGAAGACAATGTCCATCACCCGCTTGACCGCGTCGTCGATCAGGCGGAACTGGAAGCCCGGCGTGTGGATCAGCCAGGGCAACTCCAGCCAGGCGAGCTCGATACGCCCGGTCTGGCGCTCGACAAAGGAATTGAATTCGGTCACCGGCACGCCGCGGGCCTTGCAGGACAAAAGGCTGTCCAGGGCGACGCGGCTGCGATCGTCCACCGCCACCACGATCTCGTCCACGCTGAGGCGCTCGGCCAGTTCGCCCACCGACGGCAAGGGATCATTGTCTTCGCCGGACTTGGATTGGTCGCCGGATTGAGGCTGGCCGGCAAGGACCTCCTCGCTGGCGAAATGCATTTCCTGCAGGCTGCCATGGGCACGGCTGAGATCCTCGATATGACGGGCCCTCTGGCCGGTGCCGACCACCAGGATGCGGCGGCGGAAGAAATCATTGTGCAGCAGCACCCGCACCACATTGCGGCTGATGATGGCCGCGCCCAGCGAGATGCCGGTGCCTACCAGCACGATGGTGACGCAACGGCTGATGCTCCAGAACACCCGCGCGGCCGGGAACAGGATGGGAAAGCCATAATGCAGCACCAGGAACAGCACGCCGCCGGAGATGGCCAAGGCCGTGGGCACGCGCGACAGGGCGGTGGTGCGGTTGAGAATGGCGTCGCGGCGATAGCAGCCGGTGGCATAGAGCAGGAGCATCGAGGTGGCGATGGAAATGGCCACCACCGCCGTTGCCTGGACCACGCCGACCAGCGCCAGCCGGCCGTAGATCAGCGACAGCACGCCGATCTGGGCGGCGCCGATCAGGGAGAGATCGAGCAGCGCCTGGGAGAGATTTGCCGCGGGCACATAGCGGGGATAGTGGCGCGCGGCCGGAGCATTGTCGGGCGTGGGCGTGATACGATAGCGCGGCAGCCTGTCGCGGGGCGGCTGCGTATCGCCCGAAACCCCGCGCCGCACGAAGGCGTCAATCTTACCGAGGCTGGGCGCTGGTACGCTCAACTGCGTGTTGTTTTGAGACACTCCGTCGAGACTCATCACGCATTCCCCATCAATGCCAGTCTTCCCAAGCAGTTCTTGTGCCGCAGGCGACGCGCCGCTGTGCAAAAGCATTTGCTCAATGTTTTTTGGAGACTAGCCCCCGTGCAACGGAAACATTATCCGATAAATTTGCTGCGTATGCGAGGTTAAACAGACCTGAATCGGTACAGCCCATAACTATGGTTACGGACTAAAGTTCCATGACGCGTACGCTTTGGGTCATTAACCAAAAAAATCCCCGCAAACCGGGAACTTCTTGTGGATATCGCGACAGGCAACCGCGCCCGCCGCGCGCAACGCCGGGCGCTGATTCAATGTCATCTGTTGCAGAATTGTCCGAAAGACCGGCGCTGCTATCCGACCCGAGGCCAGCCCGCTCCGCGCCGCTGCATTTGAATGACGACATTCCGGCGTATACCGGTGTTGCCGATATGCCGCGCCTGAGATGCAGTTGTGCGCGACTTCTGGTTCCTGCGGAACTCCGACGGAGAGCGCTCGGCGCCAGAGAGGAAACGTCCGATCAACGGCGAAAAAATCACCGATACGGCCACCCAGCCACCCAAAACGATTGCAAGTGACATGATCCTCCCCCCTACATCTAGCGATTCGCGGGTTGCACTCATCATAGGGGCTGTTTCTTGATAGGGAATTAAGAGGCGATGTTTTCATTGTACACATGCACCGATTTTTTCTCACCCGCGCAAGCCAGAATTTTGGCGGCGTAACTGGCTGGCCATTTGCCGCCATGGCAAGGTGAGAATCAGGCGCGGAATGTTCTGATGGATTGGCTCTCGCAACTGCCCGGCACGGTGCAGCCCTTTCTGGATGCTGTGGGCAGCGGACTGGCGCTCGCCTATGGCTGGGCGAAGGAATGGCAGGTGCTGCTGGCGGGGTGCCTGGTCCTGCTCGCCGCCTTGATCGTGGCGCGGGCGATTCGCAAACGCCCTGTCGTATATCCCGCCGAAGCGGTTGAGTCGCCAAAGGCCGATCTGCGGGTGGCGGAAAAACCGGCCCTCTCCGATTCCGCCGCCTCGCCCCAGGAACTGGTGGGCAGCCTGGAACAACTGCGCAGCATCATCCGCTCGGCGCTCGCCTCCTTCACCCTGACGACCGCCACCCTGGCGGAAAATGAAAGCAGCCCCTCCTATTTCCTTTGCCAGCGCATCGCGCATCTGGGACTGGAGCGCTTTCCCCTGCCTATCAATGCCGGCAAAACGGCGCGCGAACAGCATGCCGCCTTGCTGCAGCAGCTGGAATTGCTGCGCGTCCATTTGCGGAAAAATGCTCCGCCCACGGAGATTTCCGAAATCCTGGTCAGGCTGAATGCCAGCGCCCGCAATCTTGCCGCCGCGCTGACGCCCGCGCCGGACCCCCGCCGCAAGGCCGGCTCCGAGCCGCGCTGAGCTTAAGACCGCGCGGCCTTAAACGCGCAGGCTGTGCGGGAAATTCAGTATCCACTGGCGCTGCGCCTCGGTTTCGGGCACTTCCAACCCGCGGGCCGCCGCGATCATGTCCAGCGCCTGGGCGCCATCGACACCCAAAAGAATCAGCACGCAGGCCGCCAGGGTGGTGGAACGGCCGATGCCGGCGCGGCAATGCACCGCCACCGACTTTCCCGCCATGATCTTGTCGGCCAGGCGCCGGGCCATGGCGGAGAAAGGATCGATACTGTCGGGCACGGTCTTGTCGCGGACAGGAATGGAGAAGAACTCGATGCCGATCTCCTCGCAGATCGCCCGTTCCGCCGCCGTCAGATTGGGGATCTCATAGTCCTCCAGCAGGGAAACGATGACGTCGACGCCTTCGTCCTTCCAGCCCAGCAGAGTGTTCTCGAATTCCGCATCCAGGCGCGGCGCCGCCATGGTGGCCAAATTGCCGCCGGCAAACTGATTGATCCAATAAAGACGCGCTTCCGCCATGAAGCGGCTGCTTTAGCTTCAAAGCCTTGAATCCGTCAAGCGTGACGGCTGGCTTGCGGCGAATAGCGGAATTAACCGCGCCTTTAGCGCTTCGGTAAGGGCTTGGCGCCTAGATTGGGCGCTGTCGTAAACGGGCGCCCGCGATGAAAAACAGGATCGCTGTTATCGGGCTGGGCTATATCGGCCTGCCGGTCGCCGCCGCCTTTGCGGAAAAATTTCCCGGCACCATCGGTTTCGATATCGATCACGCCCGCATCGCCACGCTGAGCCGGGGCGAGGACTGGACCGGGGAAATTTCCTCCCGCCGGCTGAAGACATGCGGCCTTGCCGTCACCGGCACGCTTGCGCGTCTCAAGGGATGCAACATCTTCATCGTCTGCGTTCCCACGCCGACCCACAAGGACCGCCGCCCCGACCTGGAGCCGCTCAGCGCCGCCTGCCGGAGCGTGGGCCGGGTGATGACCAAGGGGGCGCTGGTGATCTTCGAATCCACCGTCTATCCCGGCATCACCGAGGAGGTTTGCGGACCGGTTCTGGCCGAGGTCTCCGGCCTCAAGCAAGGCAAGGACTTCAAGCTGGGCTATTCGCCGGAACGCATCAATCCCGGCGACAAGCAGCATCGCTTCGAAACCATCGTCAAAATCACCGCCGGCGAGGATGCCAAGACCGCCGCGCGGGTGGCGTCCTTGTACGGCGCGGTGGTGAAAGCGGGCGTGCATCGGGCGCCTTCGATCAAGATCGCGGAAGCCGCAAAGACGGTGGAGAACACCCAGCGCGACATCAATATCGCCCTGATGAACGAGATCGCCATCATCTGCGACGCCATGAAAATCTCCACCCGCGACGTGCTGGCGGCGGCGGCCACCAAATGGAATTTTCTCGACTTCTCGCCCGGTCTGGTGGGCGGCCATTGTATCGGGGTCGATCCCTATTATCTCACCGCCAAGGCGGTGGCGCTGGGCTACAATCCGCAACTGATCCTGGCGGGACGCCGCCTCAACGATTCCATGGGCAATATCATCGCCCGCCGCGTGGTGCGTTTCATGGCTTTGGGCCACCGGCCGATCCACAAAACCCGGGTCGGCGTCTTGGGCCTGACCTTCAAGGAAAATGTCCCCGACATCCGCAACAGCCGGGTGCCGGACGTGCTGGCCGAATTGCGAAGTTTCGGAATCAAGCCGATCGTCCATGATCCCTTGGCGGCCCGCGCCCAAGTCAAAAGGGAGTATGACATCACCCTCAGCCCGCTCGACCGCTTTCGCGATCTCGACGCGCTAATCCTGGCGGTGCCGCACGCGCAGTACCGCGAGAAGATGGCGAAGCTGCCCGCCATGCTGCGCAAGGGCGGCATTTTTGCTGACATCAAATCGGTGGTTGACCGCGCCCTTGTCCCCGGCGATGTTCGCTACTGGAGTCTATGAGCGGGCGGGTCTTGGCAAAGATACTGGTCACAGGCGCGGCCGGCTTCATCGGCGCGGCCGTCTGCCAAGCCCTCTTGGCGCGCGGCGACGCGATCATCGGCGTGGACAATCTCAGCGACTATTATGATGTCGGGCTGAAGCAAGCGCGGCTGGCGCAGCTCAAGGGCGAAAAGAATTTCTCCTTCCGCAAGGCCGATATCGCCGACAAGGACTCCATGCTGGCATTCGCCGGCGAAGACATTACCGGCATCGTGCATCTGGCGGCACAGCCCGGCGTGCGGTACAGCCTGGAAAATCCCTTCGCCTATGTCACCGCCAATGTCATGGGCCAGGCGGTGATGCTGGAACTGGCGCGCAAACTGGCTGCGCTCAAGCATTTCGTCTATGCCAGTTCTTCCTCGGTCTATGGCGCCAACAAAAAGACACCCTTTGCCGTGGGCGACGCGGTGGATCATCCCAATTCGCTTTACGCCGCCACCAAGCGCGCCGACGAATTGTTCGCCCATACCTATGCGCATCTCTACGACATTCCGCTGACGGGTCTGCGCTTCTTCACTGTCTATGGCCCTTGGGGCCGTCCCGACATGGCGCCCATCCTGTTCGCCAAGGCCATCGCTCAAGGCCAGCCGATCAAAGTGTTCAATCACGGCGAGATGTGGCGCGACTTCACCTATATCGACGACATTGTCGCCGGGGTGCTGAAGGCGCTGGATCGTCCGCCCCCAAAAAACAAAGAAGGCGGCACGCCGCCGCATGCGCTCTACAATCTGGGCAATCACAAGTCGGAGAAATTGACGGACTTCATCGCCGAAATCGAAAAAGCCATGGGCAAGAAAGCTGAAAAGATCATGGCCCCGATGCAGCCGGGCGACGTGCCGTCGACCTATGCCGATATCGAGGCCAGCAACCGCGATCTGGGTTTTATGCCGACCACCCCGATCAGCGTCGGCATCCCCAAATTCGTCGCCTGGTTCAAGGACTATTACCGGGTCTAAGAACCATGCAGCGCGGCCAGCAGCCGCGCTGCTTCCGGCCAGTCCTTGACCAGCCGTCCCGCGCCCGCCGCAGTCAGACGCCCGCCCAGCCTGTCATGGACATGGCCGCCGCCCAGAAAACCCCAGACGCGCATGCCGGCCGCCCTGGCCGCCACCACGCCATTGACGCTGTCTTCCAGCACCAGACATTGCCGCGGCTCGACGCCCAGCTTTTCCGCCGCATGCAGGAACAGGTCCGGCGCCGGCTTGGCGTTGGCGACATGGTCGGCGGAATAGACGTGCGGTTCGAAATGATCCCACAGGCCGACCTGCCGGAGCTTGCGCTCCAGCCCTTCCCTGGTGCTGGAACTGGCCACCGCCTTGAGCAGCGGCGTCCCCGCCACGGCGGCGGCGGCGCCGGGAATTTCGGTCAGCCGCGCGATCATGGTGTGGCGCAGGCGGGCCGCCAATTCCTCGCGGATGGTATCGGAGACGGGACGGCCAATGCGCTTTTGCGCTTCCTGGTCGATCACGTCATGGAAGGCTTGATAACTCAGCCCCATGAAGCGGGTGACATAGTCGTCGCGCTCGAAGTGCAAGCCTTGTTCGGCCAGGATGGCGAGTTCGACTTCCAGCGCCAGCACCTCGCTGTCGACCAGAACGCCGTCGCAATCGAAAATGACCGCCGTGATCAACGTCAGGCTGCGGCTTCACGGGTCTTGAGGAACGCGTCCACCCTCTCCAGCGCGCGCAGGATATTTTCCGCGGAATTGGCGTAGGACAGCCGCAGATACCCTTCCCCCAATATGCCGAAATCCGGACCGCCGATCAGCGCCACCCCGGTCTCATCCAGCAGCGCGTTGGCCAGAGGCTTGGCCTTCCAGCCGGTCTCTTTGATGTTCGGGAAAGCATAGAAGGCGCCCTTGGGAATGATGCAGGAAACACCCGGCAGCTTGTTCAAGCCTTCCACCACCAGCTTGCGGCGCTTGTCGAACTGCTCGCGCATATGCGCCACCGCGTCCTGCGGACCGGTGAGCGCGGCGATGCCGGCATATTGGGTGGGCGCGTTGACACAGGAATGCAGGTTGACCGCCAGCTTGCGGGCATAGTCGTAGAGCTTGCCCGGCCAGATGGCATAGCCCAGCCGCCAGCCGGTCATGGCATAGGTCTTGGACCAGCCATTGAGCAGGATCAGCCGGTCGCGCAGGGACGGATAATTCAACAGCGTGACATGCTCCTGGCCGTCATAGATCAACTGGTCGTAGATCTCATCGCTCATCACCGCGATTTGCGGCCACTTCTCCATCCCGGCGACGAATTTTTCCACTTCCGCCTTGGGGGTCACGCCGCCGGTGGGATTGGCGGGGGAATTGATGATGATCAGCCGGGTCCTGTCGGTGATCAGGCCCAGCGTCTCTTCGGCGGAGAAGGCAAAACCATTTTCCTCGCGGATCGGAATCGGTACCGGGGTGGCGCCGGTATATTCGATCATGGAGCGATAAATGGGAAAGCCGGGATCGGGATACATGATCTCCACCCCCGGCTCGCCGAACATCAGGATGGACATGAACATGGTGGGCTTGCCGCCCGGCATGATCATCACTTCGTCGGGAGACACGCTGGCGCCAAACCGCTTGTGCAGGTCGGTCGCCACCGCCTCGCGCAGCGGCAGAATGCCGGTGGCCGGGGTATAGCCGTGATGGCCGTCGCGCAGCGCCTTGGCCGCCGCCTCCACGATATGGTCGGGCGTGCGGAAATCCGGCTGGCCGATGCCCAGATTGATGATGTCGCGGCCCGACGCCGCCAATTGCATGGCCCGCGCCAGCACGGCAAAGGCGTTTTCCTCGCCGATACGGTCGAAATTCGCGACGGTCTTCATGGCTTTTTCCGCGTTTCGTTCAGCGACCCGGAGGGGACCGCAGGGGCGCTGAACCATCAAAAACTGCTGCCCGTATAAAGCCTTGTTCCAGGCAATGCCAGTGGCCAAAAGACGGCGCGATTGCCGCCGTCTACCGCCGGTAGCGGCCGATATTTTCGCCCAGAATCAGCTGCCAGGCATGGAGCAGTTCCTGTTCGAAGTTGGCGGTGGAAAATTGGCCGGCGGTGGCGCGCCCTGCGCGCGCCTTGGCGCCGCCGCCGTCCCGGAAATCCGCGCACGCCGCCTTCAGCGCCGCGACAAAGCGCGCATGATCGCCCTCGGCGATCCAGTCGCCATTTTCCGCCGTGGCGAATTCCTTCCCGCCCTCGCCGGTATAGCCCACCACATGGCAGCCGCTGGCCATGGCTTCCAGGTTCATCAGGCCCAACCCCTCCCACAAGGCGAAGCTGGCGAAGATCGCCGCCATGCCAAGAATGGCGGCGCATTCGCGGCGCGGCTTGCCGCTCAGCGGCATCCAGGTCACGCCCGCGAATTCCGGCGCCTGGCTGCGGAAATAATGCGGCAGGAACAGCGCTTCCAGCGGTCGCTTGGACGGCGCATAGGCGATGGCGAGATATTTGGTGGCGGCGCGGAAATAATCCGGCACCGCCGGCCGCACCCGCGTCATGGGATGGGTGACGCCCAGTTCCTTGAGCTTGGCGGCGCAAAAATCGCTGTTCACCAGCACATGGTCCAGCGGATAGGTGTTGAACTCCTGGACACTGCTGAAGCCGTAGAAGCTGTTGTAAGGACCCTGATTGTGCAACACCCGGCGGATGTTGATGCCGCGCGCCTGGTTGAGAAGCTCGCGATGGATTTCACTGATCACCAGCACGTCGTCGGGCTTGAGCGCCACCTGGCCCAGCCGCACCACCGGGACAGGAAATTTCGCCAGCCCGTCATCCTCCGCGCAGTAAAGCACCTTGGCGTCAAACCCGGCGCGGGCGAGCGCCTCGACATGCTCCAGATTGACGAAATCGCCGCCGGTATGCGGCGGCACTGTGAAGGGATAATAGATCGCAGCCATATAGCGGGTCCCGGCCGGCCGTCCCGCGAAGGACAGCCTTTAGCCTAGATAACCGCGATCGCGCAGGAATGCCACGATGGCCTGGGCATGGGCTTCGGCCGTCCCTTCCACGGTGCGCACGATCAGTTCGGCCCGTTCCGGCGACTCATAAGGGCTGTCGATGCCGGTGAAGTTCTTGATCTTGCCGGCCTTGGCCTTTTCATAAAGCCCCTTGGGATCGCGCTGCATGCAGACTTCGATGGGGGTGTCGATGAACACTTCCAGGAACTCGCCCTCCCCCAGCAGCTCGCGCGCCATGCGGCGTTCGGAGCGGAAGGGCGAGATGAAGGCGGTAAGCACGATCAGGCCGGCATCGACGAACAGCCTGGCGGCCTCGCCCACCCGGCGGATATTCTCCACCCGGTCGGCGTCGGTGAAGCCCAGATCCTTGTTGAGGCCGTGGCGGACATTGTCGCCGTCCAGCAGATAGGTGTGCTTGCCTTCGGCGGCCAGGCTCTTTTCCACCAGATTGGCGATGGTGGATTTGCCCGAGCCGGACAGGCCGGTGAACCACAGCACCACGGGCTTCTGGCCCTTCATCGCGGCGCGGGCCTGCTTGTTCACGTCCAAGGCTTGCCAATGCACATTGGTGGCGCGCATCAGCGAGAAATCGATCATGCCGGCGCCCACCGTGGCATTGGTGAAGCGGTCGATCAGGATGAAGCCGCCGGTATCGCGATTGTTGCGATAGGCGTCAAAGGCCAAGGACTGGGCCAGGGAGAAATTGCAATAGCCCACTTCGTTGAGATGCAGGGTCTTGCCGGCGAGATGGTCCAGCGTATTGACGTCGATCTTGTGCTTGAGGCCGCTGACTTGCGCCGGCACGGTGGCGGTGCCCAGCTTCAAGAGATATTGCCGGCCCGGCAGTAATTCCTCATCCGCCATCCACAGCAGATGGGCGGCGAACTGGTCGGAGACATCGGGGCGGGCGTGCGGATCGGCCAGCACATCGCCGCGGGAAATGTCGACCTCATCCGCCAGAGTCAGCGTGACGGCATCGCCCGCCACCGCTTCGGCAAGATCGCCATCCATGGTGACAATGCGGGTGACCTTGGTGGAGCGGCCCGATTTGGCCACCGCGATGGCGTCGCCGGGGCGGACGCGCCCGCCGGCAATGGTGCCGGAGAAGCCGCGAAAATCCAGGTCGGGGCGGTTCACCCATTGCACCGGCAGGCGGAAGGGCGTGTCGGCCAGGGCGGTGTCCACGTCCACCACTTCCAGGTGCGACAGCAGCGCCGGGCCGGTGTACCAGGGCGTCTCCTTCGATTTTTCCATCACATTGACGCCGAAGCGCGCCGAGATCGGGATGGCCACCTGGCTGGCGAAATTCAGCCGCGCCGAAAAGGCGTGGAAATCCGCAACGATCTTGTCGAATACGTCCTTGGAATAATCCACCAGGTCGATCTTGTTCACCGCCAGCACGATATGGCGGATGCCCAGGAGCGAGGCGATATAGGCGTGGCGGCGGGTCTGGGTCAAAACGCCCTTGCGCGCATCGATCAGGATGACGGCGAGATCGGAGTTGGACGCTCCCGTCGCCATGTTGCGGGTATATTGCTCATGGCCCGGCGTGTCGGCGACGATGAATTTGCGCTTGTCAGTGGCGAAGAAACGGTAGGCGACATCGATGGTGATGCCCTGCTCGCGCTCGGCCTCCAGCCCGTCCACCAGGAGCGCGAAGTCGATATCCTCGCCGGTGGTGCCGAATTTCTTGGAATCCTTTTCAAGGCTCGCCAGCGTGTCTTCGAACAACAATTTCGTATCGTAGAGCAGGCGTCCAATAAGCGTGGACTTGCCGTCATCGACACTGCCGCAGGTCAAGAACCGCAGCAGGGATTTCTTTTCCTGGGCGGCGAGGAATTTCTGGAGTTCGGAAGCAGGGGCGTTCATTAGAAATACCCCTCCTTCTTCTTCTTCTCCATCGAGGCCTTCTCGTCGCTGTCGATCAGCCGGCCCTGGCGCTCGGAGGTGCGCGCCGTGAACATTTCGGTGACAATGTCTTCCAGACTGTCGGCGTCGCTTTCGATGGCGCCGGTCAAGGGATAGCAGCCCAAGGTGCGGAAACGGACCAGCCGCTCTTCGACTTTCTCGCCGGGCTTCAATTTCATCCGCTCGTCATCGCGCATGATCAGGGTGCCGTCGCGCTCCACGATGGGGCGTTTCTTGGCGAAATAAAGCGGCACGATGGGGATATTTTCCGCCAGGATATATTGCCAGATGTCCAGCTCGGTCCAGTTGGAGAGCGGGAAGACGCGGATACTCTCGCCCTTGTTGATGCGGGTATTGTAGACCCGCCAAAGCTCGGGGCGCTGGTTCTTGGGGTCCCAGGCATGGCTGGCGCTGCGGAAGGAAAAGATGCGCTCCTTGGCGCGGCTTTTTTCCTCGTCGCGGCGCGCCCCGCCAAAGGCGGCGTCGAACTTGTATTTGTCCAGCGCCTGCTTCAGCGCCTCGGTTTTCATCACCTGGGTGTGGAGGGAGGAACCGCTGTCGAACGGGTTGATGCCGCGATCGACGCCGTCCTGGTTGATATATTCGATGAAGTTCAGGCCCAGCCGCTTCACGGTCTCGTCGCGAAACTGAATCATCTCCTTGAACTTCCAGGTGGTGTTGACGTGCATCAGCGGGAAGGGAGGCTTGGACGGATAAAAAGCCTTCATCGCCAAATGCAGCATCACGCCGGAATCCTTGCCGACGGAATAGAGCATCACCGGGTTGGCGAACTCCGCCGCCACCTCGCGCATGATGTGGATGCTCTCGGCTTCCAGCCGCCGCAAATGAGATATAACAGTCTTATTGGTGGACAATATACGGTATCCCAAAGTCGAACTGTGAAATAGGCTACCCGCCCCGGCTTTGCAAGCGCACAACCGGACGGACAGCAGCGGTTTTCCAGATTGATGCGGTCTAGGTTAAAGCGGGATTATTTCAGGATTTTGTTTGTCACTGCCGGCGGCACCGCCTGCTCTTCCACGGCAAAACGCACCCGGCCCACCGAACGGCCATCGCCGGTCACGATATTGACCTGCCACTGACCGGGCCTGGGCGCGCTCTTGTTGCTGTACAGGCGATAGCCGTCCTCGCGCCCGCCCGTGATGTCCATGGGGATGCGTTGCTGGACCTGCCAGCCCTTGGCGGGATCAAGCCATTGCCAGACATGCACGATGCGGGTGTTCAGACGGCGCGGCGAAAACACCGCGCTGTAGACATAGAGCTTGGCGCCCTTCTGGATGTGCATGATGGCATGGGTGCCGAACAGGGCCTGCCATTCCGGCGGCTCGTCCTCTTCCTGGGCCTGGTAGTCGGCCCCGACATGCTTGACGTCGTGATAGACCCCCGCGTCGGTCAAGACCAGCGGCAAAGGCGGCAGCACCCGCAGGAAATAAGCGATGTTGAGGAAGACGGTGATCGCCGCCATGCCGGCGAAAACCTGCATGCGCGCGCCGCGGTAGCGCTCATGCCCCAGCCGCGCCAGGGCCTGCATGTAGAAGAAGAAGATCACCACCGCCACCACGCCGCTGATCAGGAACGGCACACGTCCCATGCGGTTGATCACCAGCGGCACCAGCAGGATGGCGTAGGAATAGAGTACGAAGAAGAACAACAGGGCCGAGAACAACAGCCGCGAATGGTAGCGGCGCATATATTCATTGCCGATGAAAATCGCCGCCATGCCCAGAAGAAATGGCCAGGAAGAGGTCATGGAAGCGCTGCGGATGTAGAATACGCAGAACCCCGACAACAGGCAGCCCAGGGCGAACTGGGTGACGAAGATCAGTCCGGCCCGGGTCTGGTCGGACGGCTTTCTGCCATCGGGGCGCGATTCCAGCACATGCAGGGTGGCGATGGCGATGCCGGCCGCCAGCAGATAGACAATGAACACCGCTTGGGTCCGGGCGTGATCGATGCGGCCGAAGGCCCAGCTGTCGAAGGCAAAGCCGCCTGCCAGCGACAAGGCCGAAATCTTGCGCTCATGCTTTTTGGCCCAGCTGATCGCCGGGCGAAAGGCGGTGGTGTCAAAGGCGAGCATGGCGAGGTCTTATGGCGGAGCCCACACCATAACAAGCCTAGATTGCGGCAAATGCGGGGTTTGCGGCTATGATGGCGATCAAACATTGTCGCAGACAATTTCAGGTGGGAGTTTGAATATGCGGTTGGTGCAAATTCGGGCGCGGGACGGAAGCCGCGCCGTGGCGGTGCTTGAGGGGGACGGCCGTGGCCGGACCGTCCAGGGCGCCGCGACCAGCTACGCGCTGGCCCAACGCGCCATCGCCGAAAAGTTGTCACTCGAGGCGCTGGTGGCGCGGCTGGGCCTGGCGGACGCCGTCGATGTCCGCGCCGCGCTGGCCGAGGGCCGCGTCCTGCCGCCTCTGGACCATCCGGACGACCCCGCCCATCTGATCGTCACCGGCACCGGCCTTACCCATCTGGGCTCGGCGGAGGGGCGTGACAGCATGCACAAGGACTTGTCCGACACCGCCAGACTCACCGACTCCATGAAGATGTTCAAACTGGGCTTGGAGGGCGGCAAGCCAGGCCCCGGACAACAGGGTGCGCAGCCGGAATGGTTCTACAAAGGCGACGGCGCAAGCGTGGTGGCGCCGGAAGGCCTTTTTGCGTCCCCCGCCTTCGCCCAGGACGGCGGCGAGGAACCGGAGATTGTCGGCCTCTATCTGATCGGTCCGGATGGCGCGCCGCACCGCCTGGGTTTCGCCTTGGGCAATGAATTCTCCGATCATGTCACCGAGAAGTTCAACTATCTCTGGCTGGCCCATTCCAAATTGCGCCAATGCGCCTTCGGACCGGAATTGCTGACCGGCGCCCTGCCCGCCGCCATTACCGGCCGCTCACGCATCCGGCGCGGCAATGAGATCGTTTTCGACAAACCCTTTTTGTCGGGCGAGGACAATATGAGCCACACCATCGCCAATCTGGAGGCGCATCATTTCAAATATCCCGGCTTCCGCCGGCCGGGCGACGTCCATGTCCATTTCTTCGGCACCGCTACCTTGTCCTTCAGCGCCGGCGTCAAAACCCAGTTGGGCGACATTTTCGAGATCGAGGCGGACGCCTTCGTCTTTCCGCTGCGCAACGCGCTGGGAAGCGCCGCGCCGGCGCCGGTGGCGGTGGCTCAACTGTAATTTACAGCGGGGCGCGCAGCGCCACTTCGATGGCGGCGGCGAAGCCCTTGCTGGGACGCGGCTGGTCGTCCTGCAGCCGCCCCTCCAGGTCGAGATGAAGGCTACGTTCGCCCAGTTTGAGCGGCAGCGAGACCCGCGCTTCCGCCAAGTTCACGATCACCGGCGCGGTGCTGACCACACTGACGCCCGGCGCATGCTTGCTGCCGATGGTGGCGTGGTGCAGCGCCAGTTCGTAGAAGCGCCCCGCCGCATCAGTCCAACTGCCCTGCAAGGACATCAAGGTGGAATCGGTGTCCAGGCTGAACCCCAGGGTGCGGCCGCGATAATGCATGCCGTCGGGAAATTGGGTGTCGGTATAAGTGTAGCCGAAGATATTCCGGCTGAAATCAAACGGCGTCTTGGTGGCGACGGTGTCGGTATATTCCACCGTCAGCTTCACCGGATTGCCCTCGGTGGGCAGGAAAATGCTGGCGCCCGCCAGATAGCTGCTCCCCGAACTGGTGAACAAGGAATAGTCCTCATCCATCATCTGCGCGTAAACTTGGAAAGGCACCAATCCGATCTTGTTGCTGTATTTGACGTCAAACGAGCCCTCGCCATTGACATTGTTGGGATGGGTGGAGAAATCGAAGTTGGTGAAATAGTCGTTGACGGGCGAGCAGAAATGGCCCGCTCCGCAAATCTGTTCGGTTTTTGCCGCCGCGATCTCCAGACCCGGCAGGGGGTTTATCGTCAGGCGCGTGGCGTCGTAATAGACACCTGACTGAATCTGCGGCCCGTCGAATTTGGCGATGAAAAATTCAAACTGCCACGGCCCCAGCCAGCGCAGGATCGGCCAGCTTGAGGCTTGGGTGCCGGACCGCATGAAGCCGATTTGCGGCATGGGACGGGCATTGTTGGAAAGCTCCAGCGTCGAGATCTCGCCGGGTCCCCACCAGTGTTCCAGATAGCCGGCGGTGAACCTTATCCCGCCCAGCCGCAGCGAAAGATAGGTACCGTCCGGCATCAGCTTGTTGGGCTTACCGCCAAAATCCTGGCTGATGGCGCCCAACGCCACCCGTCCGGAAAGGATGCCCCCGTTGCTTTCCAAGGACAGTTGGCCCTGGCCTTCGCCCCGCCCCAGGCCGTCGAAGCCATAGACCAAGGCGGGCTTATTGGTGAAGTCCAGGCTGGCCGAGGACGTGACAGGGGCCGTGTCGGCGTAGGCGCGTGCCTCAAGCCTTTGGACGGCGGCCTGAATAGCGGCAGGCTGGCTGCTCAGATCGGCGCGGGGAAGTTCCTCAAACAGGGATTCCCATGGCATGGGCCATTGGATGGTGATCTGGCGGACCACGCCCGCGGCCTGAAGCAGTTCGACATCAGAGCGAAGCTGGTTGTCCCCCACTTCGGCCCAGGGCGACGCCCGGACAGGCAGGATGCTGATACCCAGCAGCAGCACACCAAGGGCCTGTGTCCGCAAAATTCGGCTATGCATGCTGCTCCAGACCGGGCCCCCGCCCAGTTGGACATTACCGTTTCCGCAACTGCGAACAAGTTTAGTTTTATGACAAGGAAGGAAGACTGTCAGTTACGGGCGGCGATACAGGCAATGCCATTGGCCTTAAGGCCAATACAGATTTGCGCGCCCGTGCTGACGCGCAGGCGGAAGTAGCGGCCCTTTTTCGGCAGATCCACCGCCACAATCCGGTATCGCAAGCCGTCCAGCATGCCCCCAGCGCGCGCCTTAATTCTGTCCCAGGCTTGATCTGCCCCGGCCTGGCTACGCCAGGCGCCCAGCTGAATCTCCTCCGCGGCGCCCGCTTGCGGCAAAGGCTCCGCCGCCCGCCTCTGCTGATGCGGGATGCCGTCATCATCCTGGTCCAGCGCGGGACGCAGGATCAGCGCATTCACCGGCATGAGTCCCCCCATAAATCCTTTCAGGGCGGAGTGGCGAACCGGCGCCGCGCTGCCAGGCGGGGCAATGGGCGGGCTTAGATTTTCCCTGGAATTTTCCCTGGCGCGATTTTCCCTGCTGCCGCCACCCTGCGCCGATGGCGGACGCAGGATGATCCGTTCGCCAGGCACGGCAATCGCGCCTTCCGCCGGACCACCCAGCGCTGCCAACGCCCGCGACGCCTCCGCATATTCCGGATCGGCGATCAGGGCCTTGGCATAAAAGTCGCGCGCCGCCCCGACATCATGCCCAGCCTCCGCGATCTGGCCCAAGCCGTAATAGGAATATTGCGGCTGGCCGCCATCGGCCGACAGCGCCGCCAGGTAATCGCGCCGCGCTTCCCTCAGGCGGTTCTGCCGCCGGTAGATGTTGGCGCGGTTGTTCAACGCGGTGGCCAGATTGTAATCTTTCAGCGCCGCCACCGCGCTATAGTCGGCGACCGCCTCCTCCAGGCGCCCCAGCCCATCGCGCAGGAAGCCGCGTTGCAGCAGCGCTTGTCCGCGTTCCTCGGAGGGCAAAGCGCGGCTGTCCAGCGCCGCGGTCAGGTCCCGCATCGCGGCTTCATGTTGGCCCAGGAGTTCATGCGCCAGGCCGCGATACAGCATCAGGCTGGCGCGCTGGCCTGCGCTATTGTCGGCCTCCTTGAGGGCGCTGTCCGAAAGGATCGCGGCCTGGCGCGCTTCACCCTTGTCGAGCGCGGCTAAAATCTCCGACATCATCGCCGGAGTCGCGGGCGATGCCGCGGCGGTGGCGGCTGCCAGGCTCATCACCGCGAGAAGAAACAACAACCGGCCCATGGTTTCCGTCAAAGGACTGAAACTGGACAATAATGGCGGCCCTATGCGATGAAACAGGCCGTTTCAGAAACATCCCCTGGAAAACGCTCGGAAACTGCCCCCCGAAATCGCAGGAAAACCATGTCCGCCGTCAAACCTGTCCGCAAAGCCGTCTTTCCCGTCGCCGGCATGGGAACCCGCTTTCTCCCGGCCACCAAGGCGATCCCCAAGGAAATGCTGCCGGTGGTGGACAAGCCGGTGATCCAATATGCGGTGGAGGAAGCCCGCGAGGCCGGCATCGAGCAATTCGTCTTCATCACCGGGCGCGGCAAGCATGTGATCGCCGACCATTTCGATCATGCCTATGAGCTGGAATCCCTGCTCGAGGCGCGGGAAAAAACCACCGAACTCAACAGCCTGCTGGAGATGCTGCCCAAGACCGGATCGGTGGGCATGATCCGCCAGCAGCAGCCGCTGGGCCTGGGCCATGCGGTATGGTGCGCCCGCCACTTCGTGGGCAATGAGCCTTTCGCGGTCTTGCTTCCCGACGACCTGATGGTGGGCAAGCCGGGCGCGCTATCGCAAATGATCGCCTCTTACAACCAGGTGGGCGGCGGCATCATCGTGGCGGCGGAGGAAAAGCCCAAGCATGAGGTCAAGCGCTATGGCGTGGTCGCTCCCGGATCGGTGAAGGGCAATGCCACGGAAGTGAAGGGAGTGGTGGAAAAACCCGCCACCGGCACCGAACCCTCCAATCTCTGCATCATCGGCCGTTACATCCTGCAGCCGGAAATCTTCGGCATCCTGGACCGTCAGGAACGCGGCGCCGGCAACGAAATTCAGTTGACCGACGCCATGGCGCAGATGATCGGCAAGATCCCCTTTCATGCGGTGAAGACCGATTGCGCCCGCTATGACTGCGGCGACAAGGTCGGGTTCCTGCACGCCAATCTCGCGGTGGGGCTTTCGCGTCCCGATATCGCCCCGCAGCTCAACGCCATTCTCAAGGCGCTGGTGTGACGGCTCCGGTGTCGCGGGCCCTGAAAGGATTGGCGGCCGCGGCGGCGGCTTTGCTGGCGGCGGGCTGCAACTCCAGCCATTCCGGCAACAACAATTACACCCAGTTCTACCAGATCGCGCGCCAGAGCCTGTCGGCCAGCTTCGGCAATGTGCGCGTCAGCCGCAACGAAGCTGCCGCCATCCCCTATGCCAGCATGGGCTACAGCCAGGATGGCGGAAACCAGATCATGCTGGTGCTCGGCACCGATAGCGGGGGCGAACTGCTCTGGACCTCGGCGGCGCATGTGGTGATTGTCACCCGGGACGGCCGCATTGTCCGCACCGTGGGCCTGGGCCATGATCTTTCCGCCTTCAATGCGCGCAACAATGCCGCCCTGCCCGCGCCGGCCGCCGCCATCAAGGCGCCCTTCACCAGCACGCGGTTGGAGGATTTTTCCGAGCTCGGTCTTTATGGCATTCAGCTATCCTGCAGCGCCCGCCTGGCGGGACGGCAAAGCATCAAGATTCTGGGACAGGCGATATCCACCATGCGCGTCGATGAAAGCTGCCGCGCCGCCACGCCGGAATGGGTCTTCACCGACAGTTTTTGGGTGGACAGCGACAATGGGCTGGTCTGGCGCTCACGCCAGCATGTCAATCCAAAGGGCGGCATGGTGGAGACGGAGATTTTCCGGCCGCCCGGCTGACCAAGGACAAAAAAATTGGGGGAGCCTGGCGGCTCCCCCAATTCAAATTCCGATAAACCCGGTTTACGGGTTGGTGCCGGTGGAAACCACCGGAGCGGTGGTCACAGCGGTAGGTCCACCGCCGCCGCTGCTGGCGGCGAGGCCGATGCCCACACCGGCCAAGGCGACGCCGCTGACGATCAACAGTGTATTGTGACTTTCCATCTGAGCCTTCTTCACGCCGGCCGGCTTGCCGGCGGGCAGCGCCGTTTCCGCAAAGGCATTCGTCACCAACAGGCTGGTGGCCAAAATGGCTGCACCGAAAATCCGCATCAGATTCTCCATTAAAAATAGGCTATTCAGGGGGCGTTATGCCCACTTCTACGCGCCCTGGCGCAAGCCTGTCAATTCATGAGGGGACAACTGGTTCAGGCCTTATGGGAAAGAAAACGTCAATGTTGCTGCGGCGCAACAACTGTTGCACCTATTAGAAGGTTCAGGCATGGCAAATTGTCAGCCAAAATTCTTAAGGCGGGCGCCCCTCTTCCGGAATCGCCAGTTCTGCTAAGTAACTTTTTTTAACCCTCCAGAGCCCATTTCCATGCCCCTGATTCATCCCGTCATCCTGTCCGGAGGCAGCGGAACGCGGCTATGGCCGCTATCGCGCAGCCTTTTTCCCAAGCAATTGCTGGCGCTGACAGGCGAACAAAGCCTGATTCAAGACACGGCCTTGCGGACCGCGGGCGCGGACTTCACGCCGCCCTTCATCATCTGCAACACCGAACACCGCTTTCTGATCGCCGAGCAGATGCGCGAAGCCGGTATCAAGCCCCAAGCCATTGTGCTGGAGCCCGTGGGACGCAACACCGCGCCGGCCGCCGCCATCGCGGCTCTGATTGTGGCGGAAAAAAGCCCTGACGGGCTGATACTGCTGATGCCGGCCGATCACATTGTGCGCAACCGCACCGCCTTTTTGGAGGCGGTTGCGCGTGCCGCCAGGTGCGCGCAACAGGACCATCTGGTGACCTTCGGCATCACCCCCGATTCGCCGGAGACCGGCTATGGCTATATCCGGCGGGGCGCTCCCCTGACGAATTTGCCCGGCAGCTTCGCGGTGGCCCGCTTTGTGGAAAAACCTGACGCCGCCACGGCCGCAAACTATCTCGCCTCCGGCGAATATGACTGGAACAGCGGCATGTTCCTGTTCAAGGCGAGCATGTTTCTGGCCGAGCTGGAGCGCCTGGAACCGGAGCTTCTGTCGCTTTGCCGCGAGGCGCTGGCGAAGGGCGCCAAGGATTTGGATTTTTTCCGGCTGGATGCCACGGTCTTCGCCAAGGCGCGCGGCATCTCGATCGACTATGCGGTGATGGAACGCACCAGCAAGGCCGCCGTGGTGCCGGTGGAGATGGGCTGGAGCGATATCGGCTCCTGGGAAGCGCTGTGGACGGCCGCCAACCGCGATGCGCTGGGCAACGCCATCAAGGGCGATGTGCTGCATCATGGCACGCGCAACTCTTATCTGCGCAGTGAAGGTCCGCTGGTGGCGGCGGTGGGCGTGGAAGACATGGTGGTGGTGGCGACCCAGGACGCGGTCCTGGTCAGCCACAAGAGCGCCTCACAGGACGTCAAGCGCATTGTCGAGCAGCTGGAACGGTCGGGGCGCGAATTGCATACCACCCATCGCAAGGTTTACCGGCCCTGGGGCTCTTATGAGAGCATCGACAATGGCGACAAATTCCAGGTCAAGCACATTATCGTCAATCCGGGCGCCAAGCTGTCGCTGCAGATGCATCACAAGCGCGCCGAGCACTGGATCGTGGTGTCGGGCACCGCGCTTGTGACCTGCGACGACAAGGTCTTTCCCCTCAAGGAAAATGAATCCACCTTCATCCCGCTGGGCTCCAGACACCGGCTGGAGAATCGGGGCACCGAGCCGCTGCACCTGATAGAGGTGCAGTCCGGCTCCTATCTGGGCGAAGACGACATCGTCCGCTTCGAAGATACTTATGGACGCAACTAGGACGGCAGCGCTGCGCGCCGGGCTATTGCTTGGCCAGCACCGCCAGCGAGGCGATCGTCACCGCCAGTGAACTCATGATGCCGGTCACGTCCAGCACGATCTGGCGGGTGGTGAGCGGGGCCAGATCGCGCGGCACGACGATGGAGCTTCCCGGCGGCAGCCTGGTGGCGTCATAGCCAAGCCAAGACGTTTCTATCTTGCGGGCAGACCCATCGGGCAAAACGATGTAGGTCAGGTCCTCATCCGAAAACTGGGCATAGCCGCCCGCCTTCTTGACATAGTCCCCCACCGTCAAACCCGGCTGATAGCTGTAGCTGCCGGGCTGCATGACTTGGCCCAATACGGCGATGGTGGATGGGCGCTGCGGAATGAAAACCACATCGCCCGCTTCCAGCAGGGGATCAAGCTGGGGATTGGCCGCCAGCATGCTGGGATCGGCGGCGATGGCGATCCGGCCCAGGCCCTTCTGGCTGCGCAACTGGTTGATGAAGCCCTGGATGGCGGTGAAGCCCTCGCCGGAAATCTTGTCATTGCCGATGCGCGCCATGCCGGCCAACAACTGGCTCTGGATTTCATTGGCGGTCCGCTTATAGCCCTGCTCTTCCACCTGGGCCGCGGATTTGCGCAGGAACACGGTGCCGGCCGGATAGGCGGTGCCGTTCAAGCCCCCCGCCCGCACCAACAGATCGGACAGATGCTCGCCGCGGGTGATGGGGTAATTGCCGGCGAAACGAACCTCGCCCTGGACGGAGACCGAACCGATCCCGGTATCGGTGAACACTTTGTTGAAATGCAATTGATCGCGGGGACGCACCACATAGCTGACCAGCGTTCCCTGGCGCAGCGGCAAGGACTGGCGCTGGCTGGCGGCCCGGCCGCTGTTGCTGTCCACCACCGTGGTGAGAAGCTCGACGCCGCTTTCATCGGCCCAGCTCACCGTGCCGCCGGCCGCCTGCACCAGATCGGCCAGCGAGACATTGGGGCCGATGAAATAGGGGCCGGGACCGCGCACCGCCCCATCCAGCCGGGCGCGATGGTCGATCAGGAAATTGATCAGCACCAGCGGATCGATCCCGAGTTGCCGGGACAGCTCGCCGAAAGTCTGGACTTCCTGGTTGCTGGCAATGGAGCCGGGCGCCACGGCCTGATCCTGAAAATTGGCCGCCGGCGGGCCCGAAGCCTGGGTGTTGCCGTTCATCTGACCATTGAGGTCCGTCACACCGCCAAAACCGTTGACGCCTCCCACCGTCATGCCATTGAGATCCTGAGGGCTGCCCGGCAATCCCAGGCCGGGAACCGCCGGCTGGGTGGTGCCGATACGCACCGCCAGCAAGGCCGCCTGCTGCTGTTGCGCAATTTGAGCGGGCGAGGCCGGCAATCCGGAGGTACTGGCGGTGGCGGTGTTGGCCGCCAAGGCTCTCTGATAGGCAGCCTCGCGCTGCAAGGCCAAAGGCGTACCCGGCGTCGCCACATCGAGCAGCGCCACGATATTGGCGCGCTGGGTGTCGGCCGGTACGCTGCTGAAATCGTCCTGGCCGAAGGAATAGGACTCCAACTGTCCCGGCTCCAGGCCGAAGGGATTGGTGGGAGAAACCGCATTGCTGCTGGTTAGCGGCATGCTCAAGACGGAGCCGCCAGTGGCGGCAGCGGCTGTGGATGACGCGCCGGACACTGGAACCGCTTGGCCGTTTTGGGCTTCCAGCGGGTTGCGGATCAGGCTTTGGTCATAGGCCAGCTTGTCGAGATAAGTCTTCACCACATAGGCCAGCATCTGGGACTCGCCGATGGTGAGCGGACGGATGATGTCGTCGCTTTGCAGCTGCAAATCCTCGGTGCCGCTCAATACCGCTACGGGCGTGAACGCCATCAGGGAGCGCAGCAAGGTCCTTTGATCCTTGCGCACGATGATGCCGAACAAGCTGTAGGGCGATTGGCCCATGGCGCCCGGCGCGCGCAACACGTCCGACAAGCGGCTTCCGGTTGAAACCGCGAATTGCCCCGCCAGTCCGACGCCCCCCGACAAGGTCGCCTGGGAGGTGGCAAGGTCCGCGTTCAATTCCAGGCGCAGGACTTCGCTGTCCCGGACCACGTCCTTTTCACTCTGCAGGGTCGCCAGATTGAGCCTGCCATCGGGCTCGATGCGTTGCACCGCCAGGCGGTATTTGCCGCGCACCTCCGGACCGCCCGCCAGCGCCAAAAGCGAGCGTGCCGTCATGCCGCTGGCACGCCCCGGAAGCTCATAAATGCCGGGGCGCCGCACCAGGCCGGCCACTGCCACCGTACCACCCAGCGGCGGCACGACAACGCGATCGCCGTCGGCCAGGCGCATCGCGCCGCCGGAGCCGCTTCCCGTCAACACGCTGTAGAGATCGACGGTATATTGATGCCCCGCCCGCTGAACCCGGACATTGCGCAGCGACCCTGTTTTCTTGACGCCGTTGGACAGCAAGAGCACATCCACCACCGAAGACAGGCCGGTAACGATGCGCTGGCCGGGGACATTGACCTCGCCCGACACCAGCACGCTGATCTGGCGCACCCGCCCGATCGAGGTCGAGGCGGTGCTGGCAACATAGGCGCGATGGACAGCGGCATCGACATCCTCGCGGAAGCTGCCGAAGCTGCGGCCCGCGGCGGAAATGGGCGGCAGGCGCGGCAAGACCACCCGGCCGTTGCGGTCCACGGTGGTGCGGAAATCGCTGTTCTCCTGGCCGCGCAGCGAGACGACAACCTCATCGCCGGGACCCATGATGTAATCGTCCGCCACCGCGCCGATTTCCGGCACCATCACCTGCCGGCCTGTGCCGAGCTGGTCATAGCCGAACTGCTGCAAGCGTACGCCGGCGCGCGCCGACAGAATCTGTTCCAATCGCGACGGCGGCTGGCGCGCCGCCAGCATGCTTTGCGGCTGCAATATCTGGTTCTGCGGCAGCTGCGAGGTGGTATCCACCACCCCGCCGTTCAGTCCGCCCAGACCGCCCAATCCGCCGGAGCTGCCGCGCTGGATTTGCTGCAACAGGTTCAAGGGGTCGTTGCCGGAGACTTGGGCAAGGCCCTGGCCGGATGCGGCCATCCAGGCGACTGCGGCCAAAAGCCAGGGAGCAAAAAAACCGGCTAAAGCCAGCGGACGGCTGGGGCGCTTGCCACAGGCATTTTTCCGATGTGACACTAACTGGCGGTCCCGCTTCGACAGGCGGCTGGTCTAGCATAGGGCCGCAGGGGTGGAGAAGGAAAAAGATTTTCCTTGCAATTGCTTAGGTGAAAGGCAAGGAAACCTTGGGCGGGCGAAACGAAGGTCGGACGAAGTGAGGGGAGAGGCGCCGTCACCCGGCAGCGGCTTTGCCGCCGCCCTGCGCGCTGGCCGGATACTGGCGGGAGGGTCGGCGCTGGCTGGCGTGACCTTGGCGGCCCTGCTCGGCGGTCTCGCCGGCGCCAGCGCCCAGGAGACCGACACGCCCACCAATCTGTTCGGCAGCCGCGGCTTGATGGGCACCCCCAGCGCGCGCATGGCGCCTGACGGCGAATTATCGGTGGGCGCCAGCTTTCTCAAAAACAACCAGCACTACAATCTCGGCTTTCAAGTCCTGCCATGGCTGCAAGCCGAATTCCGCTATTCGGGGTTGCAGCATTTCAACCCCTCCTATCCGGTCTATTACGACCGCGCCTTCGGGATAAAGGCGCGGCTGTGGAACGAGGATGAAGCGGGCCTGCTGCCGGCCGTGGCGGTCGGCATCGATGACTTGATCGGCACCGGCGTCTATGCGGGCGAATATGTCGTGGCCTCCAAACGCTTCGGCGATATCGACACAAGCCTGGGCATGGGTTGGGGGCGGCGCGCCTCCACCGAATTGATGCGCAATCCCCTGGCGCTGATCTTCCCGTCCTTCGATCACCGCTCCAACACGTTGTCCAATGCGGGCGTGGGAAACTTCAATGCGTTTTTTCACGGCCACAATGTAGGGCTGTTCGGCGGCGCGGTTTGGCATACGCCGCTGGATGGGTTGTCGCTGATGGTCGAGTATGACAGCGACACCTATATGCAGGAGCGGGCGGCCGACAACCTCAATCCCCGCAGTCAAGTCAATTACGGCCTCAGCTATAACCTAACGGACCAGACCATACTGGGATTGGACTGGCTTTACGGCACCACCCTGGGCGGAAGCTTTTCGCTGAGACTGGATCCGGTCCATCCCCAATATCCCCAAAAGATCGAACCGCCGCCGCCGGCGGTGACGGTGCGCAGCGGCGAACAACAGCAGCAGGCTCTGGCGGCGTTGCTGGAGATGCGCGATCCCGGCAATGTGCGGCGGATAAGACTGTTCGAAAGCCGCAATGCCGACCGCAACGATTTTGTCGACGCCTTGTGGCGCCAAGGTGGTGCCCAGGGCGGCAGTCAGGGCAGCGATGTTGCCGACATCCAGGTCAGGCAGAGCGTGCTGGAGCTGACGGTGACGGGGCCGGTTTCCAGCACCCGTTGCGTCGCCGTTGCCCGGCTGATGCAAGGCGTTGCCATGGGCGTCAGCCGCGTCAAGCTGAAGGACAGCGACGGCAGGCACAGTCTTGTCTGCGCCGTTCCGCGCACCGTCGAGGCGGCGCCGGCCAGCGCGGTCTTCCTGGCCGCGGGCGGGCTGGAAAACATCGCCATGCCGGTGGCAGAAATTCTCACCATCGATGCCTCGGCGGTGACGCCGGGCCCCAGCCGCGCCCAGGCTGAGCACGCCATCCGCGCCGCCATCGCCGCGCAAAGCATTTCGGTCGAGGCGCTTTCGCTGGGACCGGGCGAATTGACGCTCTACTACCGCAATCTCCATTACCAGGCCGAGACGGACGCCATCGACCGCATCGTGCGGGTCCTCACCAAGGAAGCGCCGCCCGATATCGAAAAATTCCGCCTGATCCCGGTGGAAACCAGCGTGCCGCTACAGGAGTTCGATGTGTTGCGCGCACCGGTCGAGCGCAGCTACCAGCAGGAGAGCGAAACCATCTTCGACCACTCGGTCAGCATCAGGCCGCCGGCAATGAATCAGCCGGTGATGATGGCGGCGTCCTCTCAACTCTATCCGCGCTTCAGCTGGGGCTTCTATCCCCAGTTCCGGCAGGCGCTGTTCGATCCCAACCAGCCTTTCGGCGTTCAGTTCCTGGCCGCCGCAGGCGCGGGCGTGGAACTGGCGCCCGGCCTGTCGATTTTCGGTTCAGTGGAAGCGAGCCTCTACGACAATTTCGACACCAGCCGGGTCAGCGACAGCCTGTTGCCGCATGTCCGCAGCGACTTCATGAAATATTTCACCCAAGGAAAGACCGGCATCAGCGATCTGCAGGCCAGCTATATGTTCCGCCTCACGCCGACCATCTATGTCCGCACGCGCGCCGGATATCTGGAAAGCATGTTCGCCGGCGGCGGCGGCGAAATTCTCTGGCGGCCGCAAGGCGCGCGCTGGGCCTTGGGCGCGGATGCGTATCAGGTGTGGCAACGCGATTTCGACCGGCTGTTCGGCCTGCAACATTATCACCAGACCACCGGACATGTTTCGCTCTATTATGACTCGCCCTGGTATGACCTGAATTTCATGCTGCGCGCCGGCCAGTATCTGGCGGGAGACCGCGGCCTTACTTTCCAAGTGACGCGCCGTTTCGCGACCGGCGTCGAGATCGGCGCTTTTGTCACCAAGACCAATGTCTCCGCCACCCAGTTCGGCGAAGGCAGCTTCGACAAGGGGATTGTCATCCGCATTCCTCTGGGATGGGTCGCGCCGATCGAGTCGCAGAGCATGCTTGGGCTGGATTTGCGCCCCGTACAGCGTGACGGCGGCCAGGCTCTCAATGGCGATGCCACCCTTTATGAGGAAACGCGCGCCGCCAGCCAGGGTGAATTGCTGCGCCAGCAGAGCGGCATCATGGCCGGCTGGTAAAGCATGTTTCGGTCGGGGCAAACGTGTTAAACAATCCAGGGGACGCCTAAAAAGGTGCGACGGAGAAGGCCATGACAGTCAGACAGGAGGAGTCAGGGACGAACCTTCGCGCGCCCACCAGCGTCATCGCCGAATATCTGAAGCGTTCCGTGTCCATTTCCCATCTGCTGGGCCTGGTGCTTTCCGGATGGCTGATCGTGATCGCCGCCACCGTGCTGGGTCTGCTCTATGGAGTCTATTCGGTTCACAGCGCCGGCCCGTCCTACATGGCCACCATGCGGGTGTCGCCGGCGGAATCCGACACCGGTCTGGGCGATATGGCAAACGCCGGCGGCCTTCTTGCCGGGCTGACGGGCGCCAGCGCCGTCGCGGTGCCCAAATTCACCCTGTTCCTGGCGGCGATCGGGTCGGAGGGCGTGGCGCACGACCTCAACCAGAAATACGACCTGCTGTGCCGCATCTACAAAGGCGAATGCGATCCGGAGACGCACAAATGGACCCGCCATATCGGCGTCAGGGAATGGCTGAACGGGTTGCTGGCGCAATTGAGCGGCTTGCCTGATCCCAATGGGCCACGGACGGAGCAGGATCTGGCCCTCTATCTCGGCAACTCGATCACCATTGAATCGAACAAGCTCAATTCGATGGTGTCGTTGCAATATATCAACCGGAAACCAGACCTGGCGGCCCAGCATCTCGCCTTGGTGGTAAAGGCGGCCAATGACTATATCCGGGCCCAGAGTCGCGAAACCCAGCGGCGCTATGTCGAATATCTGACCCAGAGCGCCGCCAAGGCCACCAATGTTGAACAACGCCAGGCGATCGACACGCTACTGCTGCAGGAAGAACGCCAGCTGATGATGACAGAGGTGGATGTTCCTTACGCCGCGAAGATCCTGGATGGTCCAACCGTTGCGCCCGTCAACAAGGCATTCAAGACGATCGCGATCTATACCATTATCGGCTTGTTCCTGGGCCTGGTCATTTCGATGGCGCGTGACCTGCTTCCGCAGAGATGGCGCCGGTGGTGACCGGCCTGAAAGCGGCGCTGGACCGGCGCATCGATATTCACGAATATCTGGTCTGGTCCACCGTCCTGGCGGTTCTGATGTTTGTCTCCCTCAGGGGGGCATTCCAGGTCGGCTATGTCATCGTCCTGGTGAACACGCTTGTGCTGCTGGTATTTGATCAGCTTGCCATCCATCGCAATCACATGCTGGCACTGCTGGCGCTGGCGGGGTTCAGCCTTGTCGGCGCGCGGCTATCGGGGACGCCCGTACCCAGCGTTATGTCGCAGATTCTGGGCATCGGCGTGATGTCGATCTATTTTTTCAGCGCCCTGACAAGCTTCGGTCCCTCCCTGTCCAATTGGATGGAGCTCTATATGAGGGCGGCTTTCGCGCTGACCGTGCTTTGCCTGGCTCTCTGGGTGCTGGTGACGGTTGTTTCCGGAAATCAGCGCCTTCAGGGGATCTACAGCGAGCCGTCATACTTCATCTATGTCACGCTGCCCGCCGCCGGCTATTGCATCAATTGCTACGTTCATGAGCGCCGATACGGCCTGGAGGCCCTGATCTTCTTACTGGCCTATGCCTTGGCGGAATCCACCTTGGGATTTCTCGGGCTGTTCCTGATCGGGCTTTTCACCTATGCGCCGCGCCTCAAAGGCTGGCAAATGATAGTGGGCGCCATCGTCGCGCTGGGGTTTGCCGCCGGCGTCTATGCCGCAAGCGCCAGCGTACGCGTCCGCGCCAACGAAATGGCCGTCGCTATCGTAAAGCAGGACCTCTCCGGTACCGGCGCCAGCGCCTTCGCTTTTCTGTCCAATGTCTATGTGACCAGCCAAAGCTTCCTGGCGCATCCCATGACCGGTATCGGCATCGGTGGCTATGCCAATGCCTATGACACTTACATCCACGACCTTACCGGCTTCACCAAGCTGGGCACCGACACCACCAACCGCTACGAACAGTCGCTGGAATTGAACCGGGAAGACGCCGCATCCATGTTCTTGCGGGTGACCGCGGAGTTGGGTTTGCCCGGGCTTATCGTTCTTGTCGGATTTCTGATTGTCTGCGCGCGCGTCCGGGGCCAGCCCTATGTGATTATGCGCAACGCCATTTTGCCGTATCTTATCGTTCGAATGGCCCGCATGGGTCATTACTTCACGGTGGAACTATATTTCTTTGTCGGCCTATATCTCCTGAATTATCTGGAAAGCCGCAGGAACAATCGTCTAATAACATCGCAGTCTTCGGCCTAGCCCCATATTTGCGGCCGGTCCATTGTCGTATATCCAATAGCGCTCGAGCGGGAACAGAAAGCAAAGATGCCCAAGAAAGCCTTGATCACCGGCGTCACCGGCCAGGACGGCGCCCTGCTGACAGAACTCCTGCTGGCCAAGGGCTATGAGGTCCATGGCGTCAAGCGCCGCGCTTCCTCCTTCAACAGCGAGCGCATCGATCATCTCTACCAGGATCCTCACAAGTCCGGCACGCGCTTCTTCCTGCATTACGGCGATCTCACCGACTCCACCAACCTGATCCGGCTGGTGCAGGAGACCCAGCCCGACGAGATCTACAATCTCGCCGCCCAGAGCCACGTCCAGGTCAGTTTCGAAACCGCCGAATATACCGCCAATGCCGACGGCATCGGGGTGCTGAGGCTTTTGGAAGCCATCCGCATCCTGAAGATGGAAAACAGGGTGCGTTTCTACCAGGCCTCGACTTCGGAACTGTACGGCAAGGTGCAGGAAACGCCGCAGCGCGAGACCACGCCCTTCTATCCCCGCAGCCCTTACGGCGCCGCCAAGCTCTATGCCTATTGGATCACGGTCAATTATCGCGAAGCCTATGGCATGCATGCCTCCAACGGCATCCTGTTCAATCATGAAGGTCCCACCCGCGGCGAAACCTTCGTCACCCGCAAGATCAGCCGCGCGGTGGCCGCCATCCATCACGGTTTCCAGAAAACGCTTTACATGGGCAATATCGACTCGCAGCGCGATTGGGGCGACGCCCGCGACTATGTAAAGGGCATGCACCTGATCCTGCAGCAGGACAAGCCGGACGATTATGTGCTGGCCACCGGCGAGATGCATTCGGTGCGCGAGTTCATCACCCTGGCTTTCGCGGAAACCGGCCGCAAGCTCGCCTGGCGCGGCAAGGGCGTGGACGAGGAAGGCATCGACGATAAAAGCGGCGATGTGCTGGTCAAGATCGATCCCCGCTATTTCAGGCCCACCGAGGTCGAACTGCTGCTGGGCGATCCCAGCAAGGCGCGCAAGGTGCTGGGGTGGACGCATGAAATCACCTTCTCGCAGCTGGTAAAGGAGATGGTGGCTTCCGACCTCAAGCGAGTTGCCGCCGAAGGGCCGCGCAACTCATGAGTTATGTCTTGTCCGGCAAGCGGATCTGGGTCGCCGGTCATCGCGGCATGGTGGGCGCGGGCCTGGTGCGTCAACTGGAAAAGGAAGATTGCACCATCCTGACCGTCAGACGCGACCAGTTGGACCTGCGGGATGGCGGCGCCGTCAAAAGCTGGATGAAAGCCAATGCGCCGCAGGCCGTGATCCTGGCGGCGGCCAAGGTGGGCGGCATTGTCGCCAATGACAGCTGGCCGGCGGATTTTCTCTACGACAATCTCGCCATCGAGAATGCCATCATCCATGGCGCTTTTGAGACGGGGGTGGAAAAGCTCCTGTTCCTGGGCTCCTCTTGCATCTATCCCAAATTCGCGCCCCAGCCGATCACCGAAGACGCGCTGCTCACCGGCCCGCTGGAACCCACCAATGAATGGTATGCCGTGGCCAAGATCGCCGGCATCAAATTGTGCCAGGCCTATCGCCGCCAGCACGGCCGCGACTTCATTTCCGCCATGCCCACCAATCTTTATGGACCGGGCGACAATTTCGATTTGACCTCCAGCCATGTCATCCCCGCCTTGATGCGCAAGGCGCACGAGGCCAAGGTCAAGGGCGCCAAAGCGATGACGTTGTGGGGCAGCGGCACGCCAAGGCGGGAATTCCTGCACGTCGACGACTGCGCCAGCGCCCTGATCTTCCTGCTGAAGAATTATTCCGGCGACAGCCATGTCAATGTCGGCTCGGGCAGCGACGTCACTATCGACGAACTGGCGCGGCTGGTGATGCAGGCGGTGGGGTTTGACGGCACGCTGGACCATGACACCAGCAAGCCGGACGGCACCCCGCGCAAGCTGATGTCCAATGCCCGGCTGGCCGCCATGGGCTGGGCGCCGAAGATTTCACTGAACGAAGGGCTCAAATCCACCTATCAGTGGTTTCTCGACAACCGAGCCGTTACCGCTTAGGCGAAAATCCCAGCGCTTCCTGGGTGCGCAGCCACAGATTTTTCGGATCGGCCAGCCATTTCTCAATCCGGGTTTCGGCCGCCGCAAACCGGTCGCCCGGCATACGGGGCCGGCCCAGCGCCTTTTCAAACAACCGCCGCTGTTCGCGTCCAAAAGGACTCTCTTCCACGCCGCCGTGAAATTTGCGGGTGATGCCTTCCGCATGGGCGCGGAAACAGGCCCAATAATCGTCCACCCGCTCAAAACGCTTTCCCGCGCTTGCCAGGTCGATCCAGAATTCGCCATCCCAACTCAAGCGGTTTTGCGCGTTAAATCCGTTCACGGCTTGAAAGGCTTCGCGCCGCCAAAAGGCGGCCTGCTGCATGATGACGGAATTGCCATAAGCCGCGCGGCGCAGACTGAACCGGTCGGAGCGGCAGCGCCGCACAATCTTTCCGGTTTCATCGATGACATAGCCGTGACCATAGATCAGATCGGCCCCGGGATGGCTGCCAAAGGCCCGCGCCACCCGTGCCAATGCGCCCGGCAACAGAAGGTCATCGGAATTGAGATAGCCGAAGATGTCGCCAACGGCCCGCGCAAAGCCCTTGTTCAATCCGTCGGCGGGACCCGCATCGGGCTCAAACAGGACATGGGCCAGGCGGGGACGATAGCGTTCGATGATGGCGCGGCTGCCGTCGGTCGAGCCGGGATCGACCACGATATATTCCAGGCCGGGATAATTCTGGTCCAGCACCGAACGCAGCGCCTCCTCCAGATAAGAGGCCTGGTTGAACGAAATCGTGACCAAGGAGATTTTTGGCAAGATTGTCATTCCGCGATCATCGCCCGATAAGCCTCTTCCAGCCGTCCGATCACCTGCGGCCAATCGAGCCGGTGCGCGAAAATCCGAGCCGCCGCGCCCATTGTCGCCCGTAATCCGCCATCGTCCAACAGCCGGTTGATCGCGCTTTCGAGCGCGGCGGGCTCGGCCGCGGCCACCAACCCGGCCCCGGCCGCCGCGATATCCGGCGCGATCTTGACTCCTTGCGAAACAATCACGGGACAGCCCATCGCCATGGCCTCCACCGCGGCCAAGGCGAAATTCTCGGTGTGAGACGGCAGCAGGAACAAGTCGGCGTCCTTAAGCACCGCCCATTTCTGCTCGCCCTCCAGCATGCCGGTGAAAATCACCCTGCCGGGCGCCAACCCCAACTCCGCCATCAATTGACGCAAGCCGCCGGCAAGATTGCCGGTGTCCGGCCCCGCCAGCACCAGCACGGCGCGCGGGCGCCGGCGCGCCAAACCGGCAAAGGCCCGCATCAGGATATCCAGCCCCTTGACCGGAACCATACGGCCCATCCAAACGATCAATTCCTTGTCTTCCAACCCGTGCCGGAGGCGGAACAGGCCTTGCGGCGGTTCGGCGGGGGGGAGGCCGACGCCCAGGGGAACGACAAAAGCCGGCGCGCGCAGCTTGAGAAAATCCACCGCCTGTTTTTCACCTTCGGCGGTGTAAATCAGCCCGGCGGCGTCTTTCAGATTGCGGTTCTCGATCAGGCTTTCATACAGGCGCTTGGCGGTGCGCCGTTCGCGCTTGTGATAAAGCACCGGCTCCAGCGCGCCATGCGGCTGCACGCAATAGGGGATGCGATTGCGCCGGCAGACCCAAGCCGCCGCGGTTTGCGGGAAGCGGTACAGCATGTGGATATGCACCAGGTCCACGTCCGTTTTCTGACGCAAGGCGGTCAACAGCTTCGAGGAGACCGCCATGGGCTTAAATTCCATGGGAAAAATGCGGCTCCGGTAGCCGTCCTGCCGGTCCGCCGGCTCAGGTCCTGTCGCATACAAACTCACGTCATGACCGCGCGCGGCCAATGCGGCGCACATCGAACGGGCGGCGCTCACCGCCCCGCCCCCCGCCGGATCCAAGGTATGAATCACATGCAGCAGCTTGAGCCGCTCGCCGGGGCGATGGGTGCCGTCTGCCGTGCCCCCGCCCGCCATGACTTTAGGACGCAGGCGCCGCGGCCAGGCTTTTTGCGGCGGTCTCGGCGGGCTTGGCGGCGCGCTCCACCACCTGGTCGCCCAGCACCAGCATGTCCATCCTGGTCCGCAGGAAACAGGCCAGCGCCTCTTCAGGCCGGCACACCACCGGCTCATTTTCGTTGAACGACGTGTTGAGGAGGATGGGAATGCCGGTGATGCGGCCGAATTCCTCGATCAGCCCGTAATAGCGGGGATTGGTGGCGCGATCGACCGTCTGCAGCCGGCCCGAGCCGTCGACATGGGCGACGGCGGGAATTGCGCCGCGCTTTTCTTCGCGGATGGGGAAAACCTTCATCATGAAAGGCACGTCGTCCTCATCCTCGAACCATTGCGGCACGGCTTCGCGCAGGATCGAAGGCGCGAAGGGACGGAAGGATTCGCGGCGCTTGATCTTGAGATTGAGGATATCCTTCATGTCGGCGCGGCGCGGATCGCCCAGGATGGAGCGGTTGCCCAAGGCGCGCGGGCCCCATTCCATCCGGCCCTGGAACCAGCCGATCACCTTGCCGTCGGCAATGGCGGCGGCCACCCGGCGGCACAGTTCGCCTTCATCGGAAAGGCGCTGGATATTGCAGCCTTGCTGGCGAATCTCCTCGCCCGACTTGGCGAGAAGGGCGTCGATGGCGGTGTCGCCAAAGGCGGGGCCCCAATAGGCGTGATCCATCTCGCAAGCGCGCTTGTTGCCCTGGCTCTCGAACCATACCGCGAAAGCAGCACCTATGGCGCCGCCGGCGTCGCCCGAGGCCGATTGGATATAGCTGTTCTTGAACGGCGAACGGCGGTGGATCTTGCCATTGGCGACCGAGTTGTAGGCGCAGCCGCCCGCCAGCACCAGATTGTCGGATGGATAGCGTTGGTGCAGATGGGTGAGAAGATGGAAGAAGGCCTCTTCATACATGGCCTGGATGGAACGGGCCAAATCCTTGTGACGCTGCTCCAAGGGCTCGTTGGGCTGGCGCGCCTTGCCGATCAGGCTCTCGATCGCCGGACTCAGGATTCCGCTGCTGCTGGGGGATTCATTGTTCCACTGATATTGCGAATGGCCGGTGTGATGCTGGAAATAGGACAGATCGAGCCGGAAGCCGCCGTCATCCCTGAGCCGCACGATTTCGCGCATCTGGTTCAGGAAACGCGGCTCGCCATAAGGCGCCAGCCCCATCACTTTGTATTCATCGCCATAATGGCGAAAGCCCAGATGCTGGGTGAGGCCTTCATAGAAAATGCCCAGCGAATGGGGAAAGAAGATGCGCTCGGCGACCGAAAGGCTGCTGCCCTGCCCCATGCCCCAGGAGGTGGTGGTGAAATCGCCCGAACCGTCCACCGACACCGCCAGCGCCTCCGGGTAAGGCGAGACGAAAAAAGCCGAGGCCAGATGGGCGCGGTGATGCTCGATATGATGGACCTGCGCGATGCGCTCACCGGGAAAAGCGCGCGACAATTCCTCGGCCACGCCCGACCATTTCCTGGCATTCTTCAGCCGCCGCAACACATGCGCGGGATCGGCGCGGTAGCGCAGCGTGAAAAGAATTTTGCGCAGCCGGTGCGCCTTGGGATCGCGGTTGATGGCGATATGGTCGACGTCGGAAAGCCGGATGCCCGCCTCGTCCAGGCAATAGCGGATGGCCTCGGTGGGAAAGCCGGCCCAATGCTTGATGCGGCGGAAGCGTTCTTCCTCGGCGGCTGCCACCAGTTGCCCGTCCTTGATGAGACAGGCGGAGGAATCGCCGTGATAGGCATTCAGGCCGAGGATGTAAGTCACTAAGATTCCTGGGTTATTCCGGCGCCAGCGAAGCAATGACCCTCACATAGCATCTGCTGCGGCGCAGGTGCAAATCCGGGCACAATGCGGCCGCTCAGGCCTCGAACCGCGCTTCCACTTCGGCGCAGAGGTGATGATAGAGGCAGATATGCACCTGCTGGATGGCGGGGGTGGAACGCGAAGGCGCGGCCAGCAGAATGTCGCACAGGCCCGCCATCTTGCCGCCGCCCTCGCCGGTCATGCCGATCGTGGTCATGCCCAGGGCGCGGGCCTTCTCCAGCGCCGCCACCACATTCTTGGAATTGCCGCTGGTGGAGAGCGCGAGCAGCACGCCGCCTGCTTCGCCAAACGCCTCGACCTGGCGGGCATAGGCGGATTCATAGCTGTAATCATTGGCCCAGGCGGTGAGCGCCGCCACATTGGCGCCCAGGCAAATGGCCTTCAGTGCCCGGCGCTTCTTCATGAATTGCGCCACCAGCTCGCCGGCAATGTGCAGCGCGTCCGAGGCCGAGCCGCCATTGCCGCACACCAAAAGGGCCTTGTTTTGCGTCAGCGCCTTGGCAATGGCGTCCACGGCGCGGGCCATTTCCTGTTCCAGCGCGTCGGTGGCGCTGACATTGAGAAGGCTTGCCGCCTCCGCCAGATGGGTCTTCAGGCTCACGTGTCGCTCCGTTGGCTTATGCCACGCCCCAGCGCCGCTCAGCCATGGGAGCGCGCGCGTTCATGCCGTCGAAAATCACTGTCGAGCCGGGGGCGTTGAGATGCGGCCGGATCAGGCAGTGATCGGCGAGTGCGGCTTCCACCCGGCGCTGGCGTTCCGGCGGCACGAAGAACAGCATGAAGCCGCCGGCGCCGGCGCCCAACAGCTTGCCGCCCAAAGCTCCGGCATCGATGGCCTTGGCGTACATGGCATCGACCTCGGAGTTGGAAATCACGCTGTGCAGAGCGCGCTTTTCCTTCCAGGCCGCGTCCAGCAATTCGCCGAAAATCGACAGCGGCGCATTGCCGGTCAAAAGGTCATAGGCGCGATCGACCTGCGCCCGCATGCGGCGATAACGGTCGGTGTTGGTGGAGACATTGGTAAGCTGCGCCTTGACCACATCCTCGGCCCGCCGCTCCAGCCCCGTGTAGAACATCATCAGGCAGGATTCGAGCTCCAGAAGCCGGGCCGGCGAAATCGGCAGCGGATGCACCAGAATGTCATCCTCGCGGCGGAATTCGATCATGTTGAACCCGCCGACCGCGGCAAACACTTGGTCCTGGCAGCCCACGCTTTCCTTCAGCACCTGGCGCTCGAAAGCGATCGCCTCATAGGCGAGATCGATGCCCTTAAGTGTCCGCCCGGACAGGAACCGCAGCGCCTGCAGCAGCGACACCACGAAGGTGGATGACGAGCCCAGGCCGGTCTTGGCCGGCAGGTCGGCGATGTGGTGGATTTCGATGTCGCGATCATAACCGCATTGGCGCAACGCCTCGCGGATGGGGACATGGCGCAACTCGGCCACCTCGCGCACCAGTTCGATTTCGCGATAGGTGACGCGGATGCTGTAGTCCAGCAGCCCCTTGCTCTGCACCTCGGAGGCGGTGATGAAACTGTAACGGTCGATGGCGCTGCCCAGCACCGCGCCGCCATGCGCCAGGAAATGCGCCGGATAGTCGGTGCCGCCGCCGAAAAAACTCACGCGCAGGGGCGCGCGCGTTAAAATCATCGGATTCCCCTGCCAGGCTTCATGTGATCAATTCCTAAGGATAATCCATCGTGCCGGACCCCAAGTCAAAGGTCCTAAGAGCCTATATGAGAACGCACAAAAGTTTCGGCCTGCTTTACACTTTCGGGCGTCCCGATGTCCAGAAACGGCGCGCTTTCCGCCACTTCACAGCCCAGATTGGCGCCCTGGTCAATCAGGGCGGGCAGCAATTCCTCTTCCATGCTTAATTTCCGGCCCCGCGGGAACGGTTCCAGCAAGGATCGTGACAGAAGGTAAATTCCCGCATTGATGATGCCGGCGCCCGGCCGTTTCTCGGCGAATTTCAGCAGCCGGCCGGTGGAACTCAAACTCAGGGTGCCGTAGCGGGCGGCATCCTCCATCCGGACACCCAGCAGCGCGCCGTCGCCGGCGGCCGCCTTGGCGATCAAGGGCGCGAGCGCCACAGGGGTGAGGGAGTCGCCATTCACCACCAGCACGTGACCGGCACACAGTTCCAAGCATTGCAGCACCCCGCCGCCGGTGCCCAGCGGTTCGGCTTCACGGACACATCGGAGCGTCGCCTCAAAGGAGTCTTGTACGCTGTCCATCCATTGCTCGATCTGCTCGGCGCGATAGCCCACCGAATAGACGATATCGCTGATGCCCTGCTCCACCAGCCAGCGCGTCACCCAAAAAAGGAACGGCCGGCCGCACACCGGCACCATCGGCTTGGGAATGTCGGGATAGAGGTCCGCGATGCGCGTTCCCCGCCCGCCTGCCAGCACCACCGCGGTGATCTGCATCAGGCCTCACACGTTGGCGAAGCGGCGGGTATTGAGCATGCGATAACCCTTGATCAGCTCGACTATGCCGTCATCCAGCGAGTGGCGGGGCGTCCAGCCGGCGGCCTCGATCTTCCTGTTGGAGACGATGTAGTCGCGCTTGTCGGGATCCTCGCCCACCGGCGCCTCGATATAGGTGAAGCCGGGAACATGCGCCTTGATCCGCGCGCACAGTTCCAGCTTGGACAGGTTGGCGCTGGACAGTCCCACATTGTAGGGCTGGTTGTTCATGGCGGGGTAATGCTCGATTCCGTGCAGGAAAGCGCGGGCCACGTCGCGCACGTGAATATAGTTGCGCTTGAAATGCCCCTCGAAGATCACCACGGCGCGGTCCATCACCGCCCGCAAGGTGAAATCATTGACCAGAAGATCGATGCGCATGCGCGGCGCCATGCCGAACACCGTGGCCAGGCGGAAGGTGATGCCGTTGCCGCTGTCCAGGATCGCGCGCTCCACTTCCACCTTGTCCACGCCATAGAGCGAGATCGGCCTGAGCGGCGTTTCCTCGGTGCATTCCTTGCCCGCCTCGCCGATGCCATAGCCGGAATTGGTGGTGGGATAGAGCAGCTTTTGGTTGCGGCTGACCAGCTTGGCCAGGAAAAGGATGGAATCGCGATTGACCGCGGTGGCGGTGAAAGGATCGCGCTTGCACAGGGGCGCCCCGACCAGGGCCGCCAGCGGAATGACGATATCGGCCTTGGCCACCAGGCTGGCCACCAGCTTCTCGTCGCGGACATTGCCCTGAACGGGGGTGAAATTGGGGTCGGCGCAAACCGCAGCCAGTTCGGCCTCGCCGCGGGCAAAAGTGTCCAACACGGTGACCTGGCGGCCGCTTTCCAACAGGGCCGGAACCAGAATGGAGCCCAGATAGCCTGCCCCACCCGTAACCAGAACGCGCTCCGCCATTACCGCTCCTTGGAATTGTCATGATTCGGCGCCAGGCCGGGTTCCAAGTCCGGTATGGGCGGCGCCCTTCTAGCCCAAGCGGGAGCGGTAAAAAAGAGGCCAGAATCCTTGGAAAAACCGGGTAATCCCGCCAGAAAACGCGTCTTGTGACGGGGCGGCGACTATGCAAGGTTCCCCGGCCTTTTGCGCCCCTTGAAGCATCCGTGTCCCAACAGCGAATCCTCGTCCTCGGCACCAACTATTATCCGGAGCCCATCGGCATCCCCCGCTACACCACGGAGATGGCCGAGGACATGGCGCTGAACGGCTATGAGGTGACCGTTGTGGCCGCGGCGCCGCTTTATCCCAGCTGGAAGCGCCAGGCCGGCTACCGCTATCACTGGTATTCGCGCGAAGTGCGAAACGGCGTGACGGTGTGGCGCGTGCCCACCTATGTTCCCCGCAAAATCGATTTCGCCCACCGCACCCTCTACGAGCTGCTGTTCTGCCTGTTCTCCTTTCCGGTCGTTGTGGCACAGCTGCTGAAGGGCAAGGACGCGCTGGTGGTGACCACGCCTCCGCTGGCGATTTGCATGGACCTGTTGCTGCCCGGCCGTGTCCGCAAGGCGGTGATCGTCAAGGACCTGCAAATCGATATTGCGGAAAATATGAGAATCATTCGCAATAAGACATTGCTCGGCCTGCTCTATCGAATCGAGCGCATCTTGTTCAACCATGCCGATGTGATCACCGCCGTCAGCCGGGGCATGCTGCAAAAGATCGCCGCCAAGGGGCTCAATCATCCCCGGCTGGCCTTTTTTCCCGATTGGGTGGATAGCGAGCGCCTGCAGCGGGCCGAGCCGGCGGCCGCGACCCGCCTGCGGCAGGCGCTGCATCTGCCGGGCGATAAAATTGTCGTCGGCTATTCCGGGAACCTGGCGCGCAAGCAGGGGATCGAGCTTTTGGTGGACATGGCGGCGCGGCTGAAACATCGCGCGGATGTGCAGTTCCTGATCTGCGGCGATGGCCCCGCCAAGCAGCGCCTGACCGCCCTGGTCCGGAATTCAGGACTGAACAATGTCACATTGGCGCCGTTGCAGCCGGAAGCCGATCTTCCGGCGCTGCTGTCAGCCATCGACGTGCATGTGGTGACTCAGAAGGACGAAGTCAGCGACCTGGTGATGCCGGGAAAAATGTTCAATATCATGGCCTGTGGTGGCGCGCAGGTCATCACCGCCCCCGACGGCAGCGCCATCGACCAAGTCATGCACCAATCGGGTGCGGGTATCCGCGTGCGCCGCGAGGACGAGGACGGGCTGGAAAAGGCGATCGTCAGGCTGTGCGATGATGCGGCCCTGCGGGCGGAAATGGGCCGAAGAGGGCGCGACTTTATCCTGGCTCATATGACCAAGCGCGACATCCTTGATAAATTCTATGCCGAGTTGTTTCCGGGGGCCGTGGCATGAGCGACCGTATCTTGCTGACCGGTGCGGCGGGCTTCCTGGGCCGCCATACCAGGCCGGTGCTGGAAGCGCGTTATGGCGCCGGCAATGTGGTGGCGGTGTCGTCGGCGGACTATGACCTGATGGACCGGCAGGCGGTGGATGCGATGTTCGAGGCGGTCAGGCCGGACATTGTGGTGCATTACGCCGCCTATTCCGGCGGCATCGGCGCCAACAGCGCCTTCCCGGCGGATTTCTATTTCCGCAACACCATTCTTACCGCCAATGTGTTCGACGCCGCCGCCCGGGCGGGGGTGAAAAAGCTGGTCTATCCCATGGGCGGCTGCTCCTATCCGGCGAACGCCAAGAGCCCCATCGACGAGAGCCAGCTTTTCCTGGGCTATCCGCAAAAGGAAAGCGCCGGCTATTCCACCGCCAAGATGATGGGCGTGGTTGCGGCCCAGTCCTACCGCAAGCAATATGGGCTGAACGCCACCGTGATCATTCCGGGCAACATGTATGGCGAATATGACAATTTCCATCCCCGCGACAGCCATGTGGTGCCGGCCATGATCCGCCGCTATTACGAGGCCCGGCTGAACAAGGCGCCCTTTGTGGAAATGTGGGGTTCGGGCAAACCGGAACGCGATTTCGTTTATGCCGGCGATGTCGCCAAGACCATTCCTTTCTTCATCGAGTCCTTTGACGAAAGCGGACCGGTCAATATCTCTTCCGGCACCCGCACGCCGATACGGGAATTGGCGACCACCATCGCCAAAGTGGCGGGTTATGAGGGCGAGATCCGCTGGGACACCTCCAAGCCGGACGGCCAGATGGTGAAGATCTTCGACACCGCCAAGCTGACTTCGTTGGGGCTTTCCTGTCCTACCCCGCTGCCGGAGGGGCTGGAGCGCACCGCAGCCTGGCTGGCCAAGAACTATGCCGGCAGCGGCGACGGGCTGAGACTGTGATCACCATCCTGGGCGGCAACGGCTTTGTCGGCTCAGCCTACGCGCGGCTGCTGGTTGGACGGGGCATTCCGCACAAAATCGTGACGCGGGAGAATTACGACAGCCTCAGGGGCACGGCCTGCGATGTGCTGATCAACGCCAATGGCAATTCCAAGAAATATCTCGCGGCGCGCGAGCCCTTGAACGAGTTCGACCAGTCGGTGCGCAGTGTGGCGCAATCGCTGGAGGATTTTCCCTGCCAGACCTATGTCCTGCTTTCCACCGGCGATGTCTATCCCGACCAATCGTCTCCCGCCCTGACCCAGGAAGACCAGCCGATCGACGCCACGCGCCAAAGCCGCTATGGCCTGCACAAATGCCTGGCCGAGCAGTTGGTGCGCGGCACCCAAAAGCAATGGCTGGTGCTGCGCATGGGCGGATTTGTCGGACCGGGTCTCAAGAAGAACGCCATCTACGACATGCTGACAGGCTCGCCGGTATGGCTTTCGCCGCAATCGGAGCTGCAGTTCATCTCCACCGATCGCGCCGCGCAACTGGTTTGGGGGTTGGTGGAAAAGGGCATCCGCAACCAGATCGTCAATCTCGGCGCCAGCGGCACGGTGAATCTGGAAGAGCTGCACCGCCGCATCGGCTCGCGCTCTTCCTTCCAGCCACAGGCGCCCGCCATCCGCTATGACGTATCGCTGGACAAGCTCCAAAAACTATCGGACGCGCCGCTGCCCCGCTCGCAAGACGAAGTGAACACGTTTGTCGCGGCCTGGAAGGCCTGACGGTGGGAAAGCGCCGCGCCCTGATCCTGGATCGCGACGGAGTGATCAATGTCGATCACGGCTATGTCCATCGTCCCGATCAGTGTCAGTTCGTCGACGGCATCTTCGAACTGGCGCGCGCCTTCGCCGACCGCGGCTTCCTGATCGTGATCGCCACCAACCAGGCCGGTATCGGCCGCGGCCTGTATGGCGAAGAGGATTTCCAGGCCTTCATGGCCTGGATGAAAGGGGAGTTCAGGAAACACGGCATCGACATCGCCGCCGTTTATCACTGTCCGGATCATCCCACCGCCGGGATCGGCGCTTACCGCCGGGAAAATCCCTGGCGCAAGCCGGGGCCGGGCATGTTCCTGCAGGCGGCGAAAGACCTGAACCTGGATCTGGCGCGGAGTTGGTCGGTGGGCGACAAGCTCAGCGACATGGAGGCGGCGCAAGCGGCGGGGGTGGGGATGCGCGTGCTGTTCCGCCATGGACCGCTTAAGGACAGCGGGACAATATCTTTCCGGTATGCAGACTCGCTGGCGGGGGTCGGCGCCCTTTTGGCGCAAGAGAAACCGCCGCTGGCCGAAAACTGAGATCAAAAGAGACCATGTCCGCGACGGTTGAATTCTTGAGGAAGACTTGGCGGCGTCATCGCCGGCCGCTCTACGAACTTTTCGGATCGGATCGCTGGTCCCACCTTGCGTTGAACGATCTCGATCGCAAGCTGAAAAAATACCTGGATTTCGAGAATGGGACCTTTATCGAAGCGGGCGGCAATGACGGCCTTTCTCAAAGCAACACCTACTGGTTCGAGCGCTTTCGCGGCTGGCGCGGCCTCTTGGTTGAACCGGTCCCCGATCAAGCCGCGTTGTGCCGCCGCAATCGCCCGCACGCCGAAGTGATCAATGCCGCGCTGGTGGCGGACGCATCCACCCCCTCGGTCCGCATCAAGGCGGCAAAGCTGATGGCATTTATTCCCGGCGCCCGGTCGAAGGCCGAAGAAGAGGCGCATCTTGATGCCGCTATCAAGGTGCAGCAGTTGGCGGATGTATCGGAGATCGAGGTGCCGGCCGTCACACTGGCATCCATCCTCGACGCCCATCCCGGCCGCAAAGTGGATTTTCTGTCTCTCGACGTGGAGGGGTATGAAATCCCGGTACTGCTGGGCATGGCGCCGGAACGGCATCGTCCCGGCTTAATCCTCGTGGAAACCCCAAACCTGGCAGGCGTTCTGGACGCCTTGAAGGGCCATTACCAACCGATCGATCAGTTGAGCCATCACGACTATCTGCTCAAGGCGAACCGCTGAAATTCCAGCCACGCTTGCCGGGAGCCAGAAAGACTTTCCGCGCGGCCTGCGGTTTTGCGGACCGTGGAAAATAGGACGCGCTCTAACGATCCGAGCCGGTGACCAATTTCCCCAGCCGCCGCAATACCCTGTCACGGAAACCGCGGCGATGAAGACGGCGATTGAACTTGGCGAAGGCCTGCAACGCCTGATCGGAATGAACCAGCGGAATAGCGTCGACGTTCACCGCGGCGCTCTCGCCCTCGTCCCCCTGGATGACCGGAGCCTCGCCATGCGTTCCGCTGCCATCGAGCCCGATATTCTGTATCAGCGATCGTCTGGGATAGAGCGACAGCATATTGTTCAGGATCACGGAAGCCCGCCAGCGAATGGCCCAGGAGTCATTGCGCCCGGCAATCTGGTCCTCCAGCATGCGAACATAAGGATAGGACGCCTCCTGATCGAACATGCGCAGTAACTTTCTCCGCTTCAGCTCGGACAACAGGGCCCTGCCGTCGGGGTTGAAGCTTCGCCAGGCGCGCTTCCAGGTCGCCCATCCCCAGCATTCCGCATCGCATTGGAAAAAAGTTTCGGGGAGCTCGGCATCAAAGGGGGGATGGTATCCGCTGATGGCCGCCACTTGCGGCACCTCTTCGTAATAGATCAGCGCATCGTTCATGAAGGAGAGGAAATGCGGCGAACTGACCAGGTCGTCCTCCATCACGATGACCCGGCCGTGGCTTTCGCAGACCTTCGTGACGCCGCCGATGATGGAAGCCGCGAGCCCCAGATTGCGTTCCTGTTCAAAGACCGTGACAGACTTGAAGCCTTGGATGGTGCGCACATAGTCGCGCACCGCCCTCACTGCTTCGTGCGCAGCCGGGCTTTTGGGGCCATCGGAGAAAATGATGAGTTCACTTTCCGCGGCCAGCGCATTGTGCTTCAGCGCCTCCACCGTCCGCCGCAGGTGATCCTGTCTGGCGTAGACGAATAAGGCGATTGGCGCGCAGACACGGGTCATGGCGGACAGATAGGCGTCCGGCGGCGACGGAGCAATGGCCATATTGGCAGACCCGCCGCGCTATACTACAACCGCAGGCCGTAAAATCCGGACGGGTGCGTTTCAGGCTGGACCAGGCTTCCGGGACGGTGCAAGAACGGCGCGCTTGGCCGGCGGCTTCATATTCAAGGACCAGGAATGTCATCGCGGCGCGGGATCATATTGAGCGGGGGGCGCGGAACACGCCTGCACCCCCTGACATTGGCGGTCTCCAAGCAATTGATGCCGGTCTATGACAAGCCGTTGGTCTATTATCCGTTGAGCGTCCTGATGCTTGCGGGCATACGCGAGATCCTGCTGATCACCAATCCGGAGGATGTCGAGTCCTTCCGGCGGCTGTTTGGCGACGGCGCCCAATGGGGCCTGAGCATCGACTATGCGGTCCAGCCCTCGCCCGGCGGCATCGCCCAGGCTCTGATTATCGGCAAGGATTTCATCCAGGACCATCCCAGCGCACTGATCCTTGGCGACAATATCTATTATGGCGACGGGCTCGGCGCTTTGTTGCAAGCCACCGCCAGCCGGAAAACCGGCGCCTCCGTCTTTGCCTATTGGGTCGAGGATCCCGAACGCTATGGCGTGGTGGAGTTCGACGCCGCCATGAATCCGGTGGCGCTGGTGGAAAAGCCGCGCGCGCCCAAATCGAATTACGCGGTGACCGGCCTTTATTTCTACGACGCCGATGCGCCAAGGATCGCTGCTTCGCTCCAGCCCTCGGCGCGCGGCGAATTGGAGATCACCGATCTCAACAAGCATTACCTGGCCAAGGGGGCGCTTCATGTCGAGCGCTTTGGACGCGGCTATGCCTGGCTGGACGCGGGCACGCATGATTCCCTGATCGAAGCGTCGCTGTTCATCCAGACCGTGGAAAAACGCCAGGGCCTCAAGATCGCCTGTCCGGAAGAAATCGCGTTCCGCAAAGGCTATATCGAACGGACGCAGTTGGAGAAATTGGCGGCGCAGCACGGTTCAACCGACTATGGCCGCTATCTCAAGCGACTGGCCGCGTCGGAGATCATCTGATGCCATTGCTTCGCAATATCCTGGTGACCGGCGGCGCCGGCTTCATCGGCCAGAATTTCGTGCACCACCTGCTGTCGCAACCGGACGCGCCGCGGATCGTGGTGCTCGACGCCCTCACCTATGCCGCAAACCCTTGCAGCCTTGAGCCGCTGATCCAATCCGGCCGGATCGAATTCATCAAAGGCGACATCACCGACCTTGCAGCGTTGGAGGCGCTTTTTGCGGCCCAGGGTTTTGACAGCGTGGCGCATCTGGCGGCCGAGTCCCATGTCGACAGGTCCATCCTGGGGCCGGACGCCTTCATCCAGACCAATGTGGTGGGCACGTATAACCTCCTCAAATGCGCCCTGGCAGACTGGAACAGGCGCAAAATCCTCGACACGGCGCGCTTCCTGCATGTCTCAACCGATGAGGTCTTTGGCGACCTGACGCCGCAAGAGCCGGCCTTTGTGGAGAACTCGCCTTACAAGCCCTCCTCGCCCTATTCCGCCAGCAAGGCGGGGGGCGATCATCTGGTGCGCGCCTTCATCCGCACCTATGGCCTGCCCGGATTGATAACCAACTGTTCCAACAATTATGGCCCCTATCAGCATCCCGAAAAGCTGATCCCGCTGATGATCATCCACGCGCTTCAAGGCAAACCGATGCCGATCTATGGCGACGGGCTGAATGTCCGGGACTGGCTGTTTGTCGGGGACCATTGTCACGCCTTGCTGGAAGTTCTTCGCCGCGGGCAAGTCGGCCAGACCTACAATGTCGGCGGCGGCGCGGAGCGCACCAACCGCGACGTCGTCAGCGAAATCTGCCGCATCATCGATGCGCGTTTCGCCTCCGATGTGGCGATGGGATCGCGCTTTCCCGCATCGCCTGCGGCCAAGGGAAAATCCAGCGCCAGCCTGATCACGCCGGTCTCCGACCGGCCCGGGCATGACCGGCGATACGCCATCAATGGCGGCTTTCTCAAGCAGGCGCTGGGCGTGGAACCACGGGAGGATTTTCAAAGCGGCCTGCGCAAGACCGTCAACTGGTATATGGAAAATCCGGCCTGGTGGCAGCGTGCCTTGTCGGGTGACTTCGGCCTGTGGATGGAACGCAATTACGGATCACGCGAGGCGGCCGCCAAACCATGACAAGTTCGCCCCGCCCCTTGATCCCTTACAATATTCCTCTGCTGACGGGGCGCGAGCAGACCTACGTCCTGCAGACCATACAAAACCGCCGTTTTTCCGGCGACGGACCGGTGATGCGCAAGTGCGAGAAATTGCTGGAAAGCCGGCTTGGCGCGCAGAAAGTGCTGCTGACTCCCTCCTGCACGCACGCGATCGAAATGGCCGCTTTGCTGCTGGACATAAAGCCCGGCGACGAAGTGATCATGCCAAGCTATACCTTCGTCAGCAGCGCGAACGCCTTTGTCCTGCGCGGCGCCACCATCGTCTTTGTGGACGTCGATCCGGTGACGATGAACATCGATCCCCAATGCGTGCGCGCGGCGGTGACACCGCATACCCGCGCCATTCTGGTCGTGCACTATGCCGGTGTGGGGTGCGACATGGATGCGCTGCTGGAGATCGTGCAAGGCACCGAAATAGCGCTGATCGAGGACGCCGCTCAGGCGATTGCCGCAAGCTATAAGGGGCGCCCGCTGGGCAGCATCGGAGCCCTGGGCTGCATCAGCTTTCACGAAACCAAAAACCTCCATTGCGGCGAGGGCGGCGCCCTGGTCGTAAATGACCGCCGGATGGTGTCGCGCGCCGAAATCCTGCGCGAGAAAGGCACCAACAGATCCAATTTCCTGCGCGGCGAGGTGGACAAATATACCTGGGTCGATATCGGCTCCAGTTACCTTCCCAGCGAAGTCAGCGCCGCCTTCCTCCTGCCGCAGCTGGAGGATGCCGATGCCATCACCGAACGCAGGACGGCGCTCTGGCAAAGATATTATGCCGGGCTCGCCAATTCCGGATTGGAGCTGCCCCGCCCGCCGGCGGACTGCCGGCACAATGGCCATATCTTCTGGGTCAAATTCGCGGATGAAGCCACGCGCGACAATATGATCGCGGCGTTGCGCGCCGAAGGCATACAGGCGCCGTTCCATTATGTGCCCCTTCACGCCACCGGACCCGGGCGCCGTTTTGGCAGGTTCCAGGGCGCCGACAAGTGGACGACCCGGGAGGCTTCCAGGCTGTTGCGCCTTCCTCTTTATGATTCGTTGACGGAGGCCGATCAGGAACGCGTGATCGCCACCTTGCTGCGGCTGTGCGGATCAGCCCAGCAATAAATCCATGCCTCTTGACCGACGGAACTCTTTTCAACGGCATTTTTTGGCGGCACATTGCGGCTCGCCAATCTGGAGTGCCCGTGGCCAGCACTGAAACACACGTCATTTGCACTCTTTTCGATCATCGCTACCTGCCGCGCGGGTTCTGCATGATCCGGTCGGCCCGGCGGCACGGTTTTGGCGGCGATATATGGGTTCTATGCCTGAATGACGAATGCGAACGCCGGATGCGTCTTGCGGCTCTTCCTGGCGTGCGCGCCATCACCCTTGATCAACTGGAAGACCATATTCCGCGCCTCCGGCAAGCCAAGCGCGACCGCGACATGGTGGAATATTATTTCACCTGCATGGCCGCGCTGCACACCTATCTGTTCGGCACCCAGCCCGGGATTTCAGGCACCATGTATGTGGATGCGGACATCGAATTTTTCGCAAATCCCGAGACGGTGTTCGACGCCATAGGCGATGCGCCGGTCGCGGTTACGCCGCACAATTTCGTGCCGCAAAAGCGCGATCTGGAACAGTACGGGTTGTTCAATGGCGGATGGTCGGCCTTTCGGCGGACACCGGAGGGCCTGAATTGCCTGGAATGGTGGCTCGAGCAATCGCTGGCCTGGTGTTACAACCGGGTCGATGGCGAGCGTTACGCCAACCAGAAATACATGAATCGCTTCCCGCAGATCGCCCCCGCGACAAAAATATTGCGGCAGAAAGGCTTCAATTGCGCGCCCTGGAATATAGGTAATTACAAGCTGACGGAACGCGACGGGCGGTTGTGGGTGGATGAGGAGCCGCTGGTATTTTATCATTTTCACAATCTCAAGCGGCGTTCCTTCCTTTTCGAATTTCCCAACCAGAAATATGGTTCACGGATTTCCTGGCGGATAAGGAACAAACTCTATCGGCCCTATATTGCCGAGTTGCTGAACTATGAGCGGCAGTATGGCGAACCCGATGCCGCCCCCGCGGACTCGCATTCGCGCGGCCCGGCGCAAGGCCTGGGTGGTTATTTCGGCAAGGCGCTGCGCGCCCCTTGGGCCTCCCTGGTCACGATCTCCAAACTCGCGCGAAACCTGCCGGTGATCGTGCTGGGCTCCCGCGTGTTCTGACCCGGCGCCCTTGACGTTCACGCCGTGAACGCTGTATAGGAAGCGCGGCCGGTGCCATGCAAAAAGACAGCGCGGAAAGCTCGCGTATCATTCTGAATCTGCTGGAATCCGTGGGCCGCGACGGGGAGCGCTCGCAGCGGCTGCGGGCGTCGGAATTCGGCGTCGCCCTGGGCCTGGTCAACTCTTACCTGAAATATTGCGTGCGCAAGGGTTATATCCGGGTCAAGCGGATCCCGGCGCAGCGTTACATTTACTTCCTGACGCCCAAGGGATTTTCGGAAAAGTCCCGCCTCACCGTCCTTTTGCTGTCGAACTCGCTGGCCTTTTTCCGGCAGGCGCGGGCGGATTGCGCGCAAGTCATGAAAACCGCCGCGGCGCGCGGCTGGCAACGCGTCGCGCTGGTGGGCGCCTCGGAGCTCGCGGAGATTACCACGCTCTGTGCGCTGGAAAGCGGTATCACCATCGTCGCGGTGGTGGATGCCGATTTGGGCGCCAAGCGCTTCATCGATCTTCCGGTCGCGCGCAGCTTCGAGGAGGCCGGCGCTTTTGACGGCGTCGTGGTTACCGATCGCTTCGCTCCGGTGGAGAAATTCCACGCCGCCGTGTCGGCTTGCGGCGAGGCGCGGGTTCTCGCGCCTTCGCTGCTTGGCCTGTCTCCATTGTTGCAGGGCGCGGCAGCATGAGCGGCGGGCGCAAATGGTATGTGGTGCACACCCATGCCCGTTCCGAGGCGCTGGCGGCAGCGCATCTGGAGCGTCAGGGTTTTGAAACCTACTGTCCGCGATATCTGAAACGCCGCAATCATGCGCGCCGCGTCGTCAACGAACCAGCCCCTTTCTTTCCACGCTACATTTTTGTGGCCATGGATGTCGCGAGCCAGCGATGGCGCGCCGTCCGCTCCACCTTCGGCGTGTCCCATCTGGTCGGCAGCGAAAAAGGCCCCACGCCGGTGACCGACACGATCGTGGAGGAGCTGCGCGCGCACGAGAATGCCGGCGGCTTCATCCCGATGGAAACCGACCAGGGGTTCCGCCGCGGCGATCGGATAAAGCTGCGGGACGGCATTTTTTCCTCCTGCACCGGCCTTTTCGACAGCGTGTCGGATTCCGGCCGGGTTGCGGTTCTGTTGGACATTTTGGGCCGCAAGGTCCGTATCGTCTTGAGCGGCGCGGCGATCACCGCCGCCTGAGACGGGTCGTTCGTTATTTTCGCGAGGATGGGGGAACCGGCATTTCACCCAAAGTGCGGTAGCGTGGGGATTCTGCAAGCATGATTGTTGGGCGCGCCATCAAGCGGCTAGCCGCTTTTTTGTTGCCGGTGAAGCTCGTGACAACGATCAACGCCGGGCTGAGGACGCTTGCCGCCGCCGGACACCATCTGCAGTTCATCCGGCAATGGCGGCTTGGCGCGCGGGTGCCGCATTATTTTGATCCTTTCATCGACCTGTATTGGAAGTGGGAGAAGACCCGCAATCCCATGTCATGGGAGCGGGGCATTTTCGGCCTCCTGGCGATGAAGCCCGGTTGCCGTCAGCTCGATCTGTGTTGCGGAGAGGGATTTCATACCCATCGTTTCTATTCCGGCCGGGCCGGCAGCATCGTGGCAATGGATTATAATCGCGACGCCATCGCGCTAGCCCGGCGCAAGTTCCAGGCGCCCAATATCGACTATCGCTGCGGCGACATCCGCAGCCAGATGCCGCAAGGTCCCTTCGACAACATCACCTGGGACGCCGGCATCGAATATTTCACCCCGGCGGAGATCGCCGACATTCTGGTGGCGGTCAAGGCGCGCCTGGCTCCGGGCGGCATCCTGAGCGGCTATTGTGTTCCGGACCCGCATGCCAATCCCGCGGCGCAGGGCGATGGACGCAAATTCGCCGCTGCCTCGCCGGAAGCGCTGGGGGAACTTTTGCACAGCGTGTTTGGCAACGTAACGGTCCTGCGCACCGCGCATGCCGATCAATTCGAGACGCGCACGAATTGCTACTTCTATGCGGGCGACGGGGCCCTGCCCCTCGCCGCGGATTGGCCGGACCTCAAACGCTGGACCGCCTAACGCAGGCCGATATCTTGCCCGAGGTGAATGCCGCACTCATCCTTTTCGAGGCCCGGCCAGCGGCCGCTGCGCGCATCCTCGCCGGGGACCGGCCGGTGGGTGCAGGGCTGGCAGCCGATGGACGAGAAGCCGTCCTGGACCAGGGGATGGGCGGGAAGTCCGTGACGAATCATATAGGCCGCAAGATCGTCCGGTCCCCACTCCGCCAGGGGATTGAACCGGAAACGGCCTTCGAAATATTCGACCTGCGGCATGGCGGCCCGCGATTGGGTCTGAAACCGCTTCCGGCCCGTTATTTGGGCGTCAAATCCCGCCAGGGCCTTTTGCAGGGGCCTGACCTTGCGGACCCCGCAACACGCGTTCGGATCACGGGACCACAGCGTCCCATCGGGGTCGGTTGCCTCCAGTTCGCGGCCGCCGGGCGCAATGGAGCGCACATCCGTGAGGCCCAAAAGGTGCTGCAGGCGGTCCCGGTAGCGTAAGGTCTCGCCAAAAAGCTTGCCGGTATTGAGGAAAAGAATCGGAGTATCAGGGTCTATGGCCGCCACAAGATGCAGCAGAACCGCCGACTCGGCCCCAAACGAGGAAATAACCGCTGTGCGTCCCGGAAACGCCTGTAGGGCCAAGGCCAGCAGCCCCCCCGCATCCCGGCCCCGCGCCGCCTGCTGCAGGGCAACCAACCGGTCCGCCGGCGCAATATTTTCCCGTGCATTCATTGCACCATCCCTATAACACGCCATACGAGCGCGAAAAATAAGATGAGTGAAAAATTGACCACCAAATGGACGCCTTCCGATCAGGCTTTCGCATCGGAAATCTGCGACTTCGACGGCAAGCAAATCCTGGTCACCGGCGCCAGCGGTTCCTTCGGCCGCGCCTTCATCGACTCGGTGCTCAAGCGCCACAAGCCCGAAAAGCTGGTGATCTTCTCGCGCGACGAGCTCAAGCAGTACGAAATGAGCCAGACGTTCAACCAGACCTGCCTGCGCTATTTCATCGGCGACGTGCGCGACTATGACCGGCTTGCCATGGCGATGCGCGGCATCGACTATGTGGTCCATGCGGCGGCGCTCAAGCAGGTGCCGGCGGCCGAATACAATCCCTTTGAATGCATCCGCACCAACGTGCATGGCGCCGAGAATGTCGTGCGCGCCGCCATTCAGACCGGCGTCCGGAAGGTCATCGCCCTTTCCACGGACAAGGCCGCCAATCCGATCAACCTGTATGGCGCGAGCAAGCTGGCCTCCGACAAGATCTTTGTCGCCGCCAATGCGCTGGCCGGCCATGGCGGGCCGCGTTTCGCGGTGGTGCGTTATGGCAATGTCGTCGGCTCGCGCGGCAGCGTCATCCCCTTCTTCCAGAAGCTGATCGCGGAGGGCCGCAAGGACCTCCCCATCACCGACGCGCGCATGACGCGTTTTGTCATCACGCTGACGCAGGGCGTCAATGTCGTGCTGAGCTCCTTCGCCCTGATGGAGGGCGGCGAAATCTTCGTGCCGAAGATTCCCAGCGTGAAGATAACCGATGTCGCGGAAGCCATGCTGCCGGGCGGCGAACAGACGATCGTGGGCATCCGTCCCGGCGAAAAGCTGCACGAGGTGATGATCACCGAGGACGATTCCCGCTCCACCCTGGAACTGGCCGACCGCTATGTGATCGAGCCGCATTTCGACTATTGGAGCCGCACGCCCTATGCCAGCCGGGGCGCCACAAAGGTGGCCGGCGGCTTCCGTTATTCGAGCGACAGCAACAGCGAATGGCTGAACCCCGGACAGATTCGCGACTTGATCGCCTATGCCATGGCGTCCAAGGCATGAGCGAATTCCTTGCCTATGCCAGGCAGGTTATCGGGGAGGACGACATCGCGGCCGTGGCCGAGGTGCTGCGCGGCGACTGGCTCACCACCGGCCCGGCGGTCGAGGCGTTCGAAGCCGCGTTGGCCGAGGCGGTTGGCGCCAAACATGCCATTGTCTGCAACAGCGGCACGGCGGCCCTTTATATCGCGGCGCGCGCGGCGGACCTGAAGGAGGGCGATGCGGTGATCGTGCCCTCCATCACTTTCCTGGCGACGGCCAGCGCCAATGTGCTGGCGGGCCTTGAGGTGGTGTTCGCCGATGTGGACCCGCAAACCGGGCTGATGGGCGTCGCCGAGGCCCAGGCGGCCCTGGATCGCGCCGGCGGCCGCGCCAAGGCGATTTATCCGGTGCATCTGGCCGGACGCGTTCAAGACCCGATGGCGCTGCAAGCATTCGCCGATGCCAACGGCCTTGTGGTGATCGAAGACGCTTGCCACGCCCTGGGCACGGTCTATGGCAACGGCTTCAAGGTCGGCGCCTGCGCGCACAGCCAGGCCAGCTGCTTTTCCTTCCACCCCGCCAAAACCATCGCCATGGGCGAAGGGGGCGCCGTCACCACAAATTGCGATGCCTTGGCCCGGCAAGCCCAGATCATGCGCAACCATGGCATGACGCGCGCCGGCGAGGATTTCCGCAACCGCGAGCTTGCCTTCGCCGACAATGGCCAGCCCAACCCCTGGTATTACGAAGCGTCCTCCATCAGCCACAATTTCCGCGCCAGCGACATCAACTGCGCCCTGGGCGCCAGCCAGCTCAAGAAGCTGGATAGTTTTGTCGCCGCCCGCCGGCGCCTGATGTCCCTGTATGAAGAAGCACTGGCGCCCCTGGCGCCGCGCGTCCAATTCATCCCCGGTGTTCCCGGCGACGCCATCGGATGGCATCTTTGCCAGATATTGGCGGACTTCAGCGGCACCGACCGCGGGACCGTGATGGAGAGGCTGCGGGCCCGGGGGATCGGCACCCAGGTACACTACATCCCGGTGCATCTGCAGCCTTTCTACCAGGCACGCCACCCCGGTCTCGATTTGCCGGGCGCGCAACGCTTTTACGACCGCACCCTTTCCCTGCCATTGTATCCCGCCATGAGCGGCGCCGATGTGCGCCGCGTGGCCGATGCCCTGACCGAAATTCTTCCAGCTTGAGGACGATGTGATGGAAAGAAAACGCGTGAAATTCGGCAGCCGCGAAGTCGGCGACGGCGCGCCCGTATTCATAACCTATGAGGCCGGCCCCACCCATGACGGGCTGGAGAGCGCCAAGAGGCTGGTTACGGAGGCCGCGCGGGCCGGGGCCCATGCCGTCAAATTCCAGATATGCGATCCCGAAAGGCTGGTGGCGGACAAGAAGCAATTGTTCAGCTACCAGGTGCTCAAGAACCGCAGCACGAACGAGATGGAGACGGTCGAGGAACCGCTTTACGACATCCTCAAGCGCCGCACCCTGACGGTGGACGAATGGAAGCAGGTCAAGGCCCATAGCGACAAGGAGGGCCTGGCCTTCTTCGCCACCGTGACCTTCGAGGACGAAATCGAACTGATCTCGGGCCTGGGATGCCATTCCGTCAAAATCGCCTCGGCGGATGTCAACCACTTTCCCCTGATCCGGCTGGCGGCGCGCACCGGCATGTGCCTGCAGCTGGACACCGGCAATTCCAACCTGGGCGAGATCGAGGCGGCCATCGACGTCATCCGCGCCGAGGGCAATGAGAACATCATCATTCACCAGTGTCCGTCCGGCTATCCGGCGCATCTGGACAGCATCAATCTGCGCATCATCCAGACCCTGAAACACATGTTTCCCTATCCGGTGGCGTTTTCGGATCATTCCCCCGGCGCCACGATGGACATTGCCGCCGTGGCGGTGGGCGCGAATTTGGTGGAAAAGACCATTACGCTGGATCGCACCACCCGCAGTGTCGAGCACATCATGTCGCTGGAGCCCGCCGACATGGCGCAGTTCGTGCAGACCATCGCCGATGTCGAACGGGCGCTGGGAGCGCCGCGGCGGATCCTGCACGACGCCGAACGCAAGCGGCGCATGGCCATCCGGCGCAGCACCTTCCTCAATGGCCCCGTCAAGGCCGGCGAGACGCTCAAACACGCCATGGTGCTGTTCCGCCGTCCGGGTCACGGACTGGGCCCGGACGAATATGAAGCCTTGCCGGACGCCAAGTTCCGGCGCGACCTGCCGGCCGGGCATATGGTCACGCGGTCCGACCTGGAATAGATGCGCGCCGTAGCCCTTATCCCGGCGCGCGGCGGCTCCAAGCGCCTTCCCCGCAAGAACATTGTGGACTTCCGGGGCAAGCCGATCATTGCCCATACCATCGCCGCGGCCAGGGAAAGCGGGTGTTTCGAGCGAGTCGTGGTGTCCACGGAAGACGCGGAGATCGCCCAGGTGGCGGAGCGATTTGGCGCCGAGGTGGACATGCGCAATCCGGCCCTGGCGACGGATATCGCGACGGTCGATGCGGTATGTCTTGATTTTCTGGAACGGGAGAAGGACGCGGGCCGTGATTGGACTCACTTGGCATGTCTCTATGCCACCGCGCCCTTGCGCACCGCCGATGACATCAGCGGCGTCATGGCGCTGCTCGGACCGGACTGCCATTTCGCCATGGGGGTCAGCGCCTATGCGGTGCAGCCGCATATCGCCCACAAGCTGATGGAGGACAAAAGGCTGATCCCGATGTGGCCCGATCTTCTCGAGTTCAGGGCCAGCGACCTGCCGCCATTGCGCGCCAGCAACGGAACCAGCTATGGCGTGGAATGCTCGGCGTTCCGGAAATACAAGACCTTCTACGGTCCGGACCTGCGCGGCTATGACATGCCGCGCGAGCGGGCGGTCGACATCGATACCGCCGAGGACCTGAATTACGCCCTTTGGCTGGCGGGGCGGCAGAAGACCTGATGCGGCTGGTCTTCCGCAGCGACGCCTCCTGCGAAATCGGCACCGGCCATGTCGTGCGCTGCGCCAGCCTGGCGCAGGCCCTGCGCGCGCAACGCGATGACATTCTGTTCTGCTGCCAGGATCTTCCGGGCAACATGATCGCCTGGCTGCAAGACCATGGCCTTGCCGTGACCATCGTGGGGCCGGACTGCGCCCTGGAGACGCGCAAGGCGGCGCAGGACGCGGATTGGCTGGTGGTGGATCATTACGGCCTGGACGCCGAATGGGAATTGCAGGCCAAGGGTTCCGCGCGCCTGATGGCGCTGGACGATTTGGGGCGCAAGCACAATTGCGACCTGTTGCTGGACCAGAACTATGCCAACCCGGTGCATCAACGCTACCAGGTGCCGGACGGATGCGAGTTGCTGCTGGGGCCGGCCTATGCGCTGGTGCGGCCCGAATTTGCCGCCCGCCGCGAAAAATCGCTGGCCCGTCCCCGCGATGGCGTCCGCCGTCTGCTGGTGTTCATGGGCGGTATCGACGAGATGAATGAAACCTCCAAGGCGCTGGCCGGCATCGCGAAATCCCGCCACCACGCCGCCGCCGTGGATGTGGTGATCGGCGCCGCCAACCCGCACCGGGCCGCCGTGGAAGCGGCCTGCCGCGGGTTGCCCGGCGCGCGCCTGCACGTACAGGCGCAGGATATGGCCGGGCTGATGGCGCAAGCCGACCTGATGCTTTGTGCCGGCGGGAGCGCCAACTGGGAGCGCTGCACGCTGGGCATCCCTGCCCTTGTCACCATATTGGCCGACAATCAGCTTCCTATCGCTGAAAGCCTGGGCGCGGCGGGCAGCCACCGGACTCTGGGATGGCATGACCGGCTGACGGCGGCCGACTATGCCGCCGCACTTGATGCGGTGACCCCCGCCATGCTCTCTGCCATGTCGCGGGTTTCGGCTGCGATCTGCGACGGACAGGGCATCGCCCGGGTGGCGGACCGGCTGAAGAATTATGGATCTGAGCCATGACTGACATCGCGATTGCCGGACGCCCGATCGGAACGGCCCACGCACCTTTCATCATCGCGGAAGCGGGCATCAATCATAATGGCGAACGCCAAAAGGCCTTCGCCATGATCCATGCCGCCAAGGCGGCCGGCGCCGACGCGGTCAAATTCCAGACCTTCAAGGCCGCCGAATTCTGCGGCGACCCCAACCAGATGTTCACCTACAAGTCGCAGGGCAAGGATGTCACCGAGTCCATGCTGGCGATGTTCACGCGCTATGAATTGTCGCGCGAGGACTGGTTCGTCATCCGCGCGGAATGCGACCGCGCCGGCATCGTCTTCATGTCCACGCCGCAGAATCGTGGTGACCTCGACCTGCTGCTGGAGATCGGCATCCCGGCCGTCAAAATCGGTTCTGACGACTTCACCAACTTGCCGCTGCTGAAAAGTTATGCGCAGACCAAGCTGCCCATCATCATGTCTTGCGGCATGGCCGATCTCGGCGAGGTTTACCGTTCTCTCGAAGCGGTGGGAGCACTGGACGGATATCCCGTGGTGCTGCTCCTTTGCACCTCGCAATATCCGACGCCGCCCGTGGACGCGAATTTGCGCAAGCTTTCGACCTTGCGCGCCGCTTTTCCCGCCCTCACCCTGGGCTTCTCCGATCATACCCAGGGCCCCTTGGCCTCCTCTCTCGCCACCGCGCTCGGCGCCGCGGTGTTCGAAAAACACTTCACCCTGGATCACGACTTGCCCGGGCCGGACCATTGGTTTTCCGAAACGCCGGACACATTGCGGGAATGGGTCACCGCCATCCGCACCGCCCACGTCATGCTCGGCTCACCCGTCGTGCGCCCCACCGCCGCGGAACGCGATATGCGCGTCCTGGCCCGCCGCAGCATCACGGCGGCGCGCGATATCCGCCGCGGCGATATCTGCACCGAGGACAATATCGGCCTGCGCCGCCCCGGCAACGGCCTGGCGCCGGGGCTTCTGGATTACGTCCTGGGCGGCAAGGCGGTTCGCGACATCAAGTCGGGTGAGCTGCTGAAATTCGGGGATGTGGAAAAATGACGGAGTGGACCAAAAAGGAATTCTCCGCGCTTTTGGCGGAAGTTCTGCACATGCGGGAAAACCGCTTCCACCCGCTGGTTTGGCTGAATGGCGACCCCATCATCGGCGAGGGAGTGGTCATAGGCGGCTTCTCCGAAGTCAATGCCAAGGGCGCCAAAGTGACCATCGGCGATCACTGCGACATCGCGTCCTTCGTCAGCATCAACGTGGCCGATTCCCATGAGCGCTGCATCGGCCTGTCGGACACTATCGCCCGGGCCGACATCACCATCGAAGACCATGTCTTCATCGGCTCCCACAGTTTCATAAAGGGGGGCGCCCATATCGGCCACCACAGCGTCATCGGCGCCGGCACCATCGTCGAGCCCGGCATTATTCCGCCCTATTCGCTGGTCATCGGCAATCCCATGACCGTGAAGCCCGGCTATTACAAAAACCGCATCGAAAAGGCTGAGGGGTGATCGTCAGCATTCATCAGCCGGCCTATCTGCCCTGGCTGGGTTATCTCGACCGCATTGCGCAAAGCGACGTTTTCATTTTCCTCGACACGGTTCAGTTCGAGAAGAACAGCTTCACCAACCGCAACCGCATCAAGACCGCCAACGGCCCCTTGTGGCTGACCGTGCCGGTATTGAGCCAGGGCCATATCGGCAAGCGCCTCCAGGAACTCAGGATCGACAACCGCCAGGACTGGCGGACAAAACATTTGCGTTCGATCGAACAGAACTATCGCAAGGCGCCCTATTTCGCCGAACGCTTCCCCAGGCTGAAGGCGCTTTACGGCCACGCGCAGGACAGCTTGACCGAGCTGTGTTTCACACAGCTGAAATTCTGGATGGCGGAATTCGGGCTGCGCGCCCGCCTATTGCGCGCTTCCGAACTGGCGGTGGAGGGCGCCAAATCGGATCTGGTGCTGGCATTGGCCGCCGCCGCCGGGGCGAGCGCGTATATTTCCGGGCCGCAGGGCCGCGGCTATCTGGATGAAGCCTCTTTCCGGGAGGCGGGAATCAAGCTCCACTATCATGACTTCTCGCCCACGCCTTATCCCCAGCTCTATGGCGAATTCGCGCCGGCGATGGCCGCACTTGATTATTGGATGAACGTCGCAGAACCGCAGAATTTCCGTCAGATGGAAAAGCCCGAGGAGACACCATGACCTTTTCAAGGGAATGGGATACCGCCTACAAAGGCAAGCAGCGCGCGATCTGGCCATGGTCGGACATGGTCTCCTATGTGAACCGTTACGCGCGGCCCGCCGACGGATTCCGGCGGGTGCTGGAAATGGGGTGCGGGGCCGGCGCCAACATCCCCTTCTTTGTCCAGCAAGGCATGGACTATTACAGCATAGAGGGCAGCCCGACGATCGTTGCCAGGCTGCATGAAGCTTTCCCCGAGCTCCGCGCCCGCATCCTGGTCGGCGATTTCACCGCGCAAATCCCTTTTGACGGGCCATTCGACCTTGTCGTGGACCGCGCCTCTATCGCCCACAACAACGTCCAGTCGATCGCGCGGACGCTGGAGTTGGTATTTTCCCTGCTCAGGCCGGGCGGAAAATTCATCGGTATCGATTGGTTCTCCAGGGCCCATAGCGCAGCCAGGAGCGGCGTTGCGGTCGATTCCCATACCCGAACCGACATTCCCACCGCCCAGTTCGCCGGGATCGGGGCGGTGTATTTCGCCGATCAGGATCATATCATCGCTTTGCTTGGCGCGGCGGGCTTCGTGGTCGAGCGGCTGGAACATAAGCAGCATCGTGTCGTAATACCGACCCAGGCGGATTCCCCCGCCTGGTGGAACTTCGTGGCGGCCAAACCATGACTGCACAAAAAAACCAACGTATTGCCGTTGTCGTGGCGCATGCCGACGATGAAGTGCTGGGATGCGGAGGCACCCTGAAGCGCCACACAGCGGCCGGTGACGAGGTCTGGACCATCGTTCTGGCGGACGGAGAAACAAGCCGCTTTGCGGATTCGCCGCCGGACGATTTCGTGCGGGCACGAATCGCTGAGCGTCGCGCGGCGGCACAAAGATCATCGGAAGCGCTGGGGGTTGAACACCTGCATATTCATGAATTCCCCGACAACCGCCTGGATACGCGCCCGCTGCTGGAGATTGTCCGCGTGGTGGAACAGCATATTCACAAAATCGGCCCGGACATGGTCTATACGCATCATTCAGGGGACGTGAATATCGACCATCGGCTGGTGCATGAAGCGGTCATAACCGCCTGCCGTCCCGGTCCCGGTCATCCCGTCAAGGACCTGCTGTTTTTCGAGACGCCCTCCAGCACGGAGTGGCAGCCCGCGCATTCCGCCCAGGCATTCCTGCCAAACTGGTTCGTGGACATCTCGGAGACCCTTGAGCATAAGCTGGCGGCGCTGAAGCATTATGACCAGGAGATGAGGCCATGGCCTCATCCTCGGTCTTATGAAGGGGTCCGTCATCTCGCATCTTGGCGCGGCGCGAGCGTGGGCTGCGCCGCCGCGGAAGCCTTTATTTTGGGCCGCCGCATCCGCCGGCCTTAGCATCCCAAGGCCCAGACACTCGATCCGGCCGCATTTTGCGCCGGTTCCTGCCTTGGCCCCCTTTTGTAAAGAACCCAAACCGGTGTACCTACCCGCTGGTCCCCGCCGGCGCGGGCACCGTGGAACCGCCCAAAACCAGCCAGCGAGCAACATATTCTAGTCGCAAGCATGTCCAGTCTGACCAAGCCGGCCCACTTTACGCTCCACCCCTTAACGCGCGCCGGCGGAATCGTCGTCCGGGTTGCGCGCAAGCTTGGCTTCGGCTTGATGCAGCCCTATTACGCGGCCCGCCGGGACCGCCGCAGGGCCCGTCTGGGTGCCATAGAAAAAGACAAAAGCCCCGTCATCCTGTTCCTCGCGGCCGAAGCCGGCCTGACACAATATTTCGCAGGGCATGCCCTGCTCGCCAAGACGCTGAACGAAGCGGGACATCCAAGCATGGTTTTGTCCTGCGGCGGCGCCTTGCCCCATTGCAACGTCAAATCGGCGAATCAGGACACGTCCAACCGCGTCTGCATCCGGTGCCGGCGGGCGGCACTGGTCCTGGGCGACAAATATGACCTTCCCGATATCGCGCTGGAAAGCCTGATCGGCGAGACGGAAAATGCGGAGATCCGGCGACTGTTGGCGGAGGCGAAAGGCGGCCCCGCAGCGCTGCAATATGAGGGCATCGCCTTTGGAGAATTCGCGCTCGGAGAATCCTTGCGCGCGCGCCGCAAGCTGAGTGTCAGCGAATTTACCGCCGAGGATAACGCTGACCTGCTGGCCACCGTCACCTCCGCCCTCAAGGTCTATTTCGCGGTCAAGAAACTTGCCGCCCGCTTCACCATCACGCGCATCGTCTATTACGGCGCCTATGCGCACTGGTTGCCGACCGTGGTGTATGCGCGCCACCACAATATCGCGGCTACCCAGATCGAGCATGGCTACAATCGCGATGTTGACCGGCGGCTGCTGAACCTTCGTCCGGCGCCGGTCCATGAACAGCAGATGATTCAGATCCAGCGCTGGAACGAATACCGCGACATTCCACTGGACCCGGCGACTGTGCGGCTGGTCGCGGAGGCGGGCCTTTTCCGGCTCAGCAACCATGGCATGCGCTCCACCCATTCGCCCAACTTCACCTGGGGACAAGTCGCCCTGCTGGAGCAGCTCGGTCTCTCCCCGGCAAAGAAAACCCTGGTAGCGTATTCCAGCAACGCGGATGAACTCTTTGCCGCGCGGCATATCTACCGGGGTCTGGGTCTGGACTATGGCAATCAGGCCGGGCCTTTCCAAGACAGCAATGACTGGCTGGCATCCCTGATTTCCTGGGCGGGTACCCAGCCGGATCTGCAGCTTATCGTGCGCCTGCATCCCCGCTTGGCGACGCCGGAGGGAAAGCCCTTATCGCCCGAAGAGCAGAGCCTGCGCGCCCTGCTGACGGCCATACCGGACAATGTCCGCATCATTTGGCCACGCGACAAGACCTCCAGCTACAATCTCGCGGAAGTCGCGGACCTGGCGCTGGTGTCCTGGTCGACCATCGGACTGGAATTGGCGCGTTTCGGTGTTCCCGTCATCGCCGCCTTTGCGGACCGCGGCTCGTTTGCGGTGGGAAGCTTCATCGGCTTCGAGAATACCGCGGAGCGTTATTTCGCCGCAGTGCGCGCAGCCCTTTGCCGGCCGGGGTCCTATGCACAAATCACCGAGGCGATGCGGTGGACACATTATCTGTTTCTGTCGCCGACCGTTGATTTTTCCGATTGTGTGCCATCCGACGATTTCACCGGCGCGCCGGACTGGACGATGCCGGCTGACCGGAACAAGATTCTGCGCACCTTGATCGATGGAGAAGACCGCTCGGACCAGCGGATGGCGGAGTTGCGCAGTTCTGCCGTCGCGGATGAGGAATATGCCGCGGTGCGGCGTGCCCTGGAATATTACATCATCTTCTTCATGACCGGCCGCGACCTGCCTTCGGCGCGGATCGAAGCCGTGACCGCGCTGCAGAACCATGCCGTATCGCTGACGGTCGGTGGCCAGACGCACCTGCGCCATTCCCCTCTGGCGCACCGGCTGGCGATGCTATGGGCGGAAACCACACATATCGCCGAACCGCAGACATTGGCGCCGGTTTGACCACAACCCGACAGGAAAGGCGGCCGTCACCATGTCCGTGACGCACATTACCAGCAGAAATCCCTTTATCCCCGACCTGGCCGAGGCCTGGCGTCATTACCAGCTCGCCCTGGTTCTGGCCCATCGCAACATCAAGGCGCGGTACACCCAAACCCTGTTGGGCAGCATTTGGATCGTGGTTCAACCCATCCTGCTGACCGGCGTATTCACCCTGATTTTTGGCACGTTGCTGGCGGTGCCGACGGATGGAATGCCGTACATCATCTTCGCTTTCTCCGGCACCGCGATCTGGAGCTCCTTTCAGCGGGCCTTGTCTGACACGGGCATGTCGCTGGCGCAGAATTCCATCATCGTGATGAAAGTCTATTTTCCCCGCCTCCTGGTTCCGGTGTCGTCGATACTGACCGCCCTGGTCGACCTGGTTCCGGTCTATTTGCTTTTGGTCGCTTTCATTGTTTTCAAGGGTTGGTTCGCGGGCTGGCCGGCCCTGCTCTCGCCGCTCTTCCTGTTGCTTGCCATGACAATGGCGCTGGGCCTGGGATTTATCATTACGTCGCTCGACGCGGTCTTCCGTGACATCCGTCTCGTGGTGCCCACCATTCTTCAGCTTGCAATGTATCTGACACCCGTCATGTTCTCGGAATCCATCGCGCCCGCCCGGTTGCGCTGGCTGTTTCACGTCAACCCCATGCTCGGCTTGGTGGAAGGCTTCCGCTGGTCGTTGGTCATGCACGCCCCGCCGCCCGCCCCGGTGGATCTGGCCTGGAGCGTCGGATTTACCCTGCTGTCCCTGATCCTGGGGGCCGTCATTTTTACGCGCCTGGAAAACTTTGCGGTGGATCGTATCTGATGGCGGATCATGCAATCGTTGCCGATAACCTCGGCAAGGAATTTTTTCTGGGCGAAAACACGGCCCGGGACAGAGTCCGCCAGGCTCTGCATGCGGTCACGCCCAGATCGCTGGCGCCGAAAATTGAGAGCCTTTGGGCCGTCCGCAATGTCTCGTTTAACATTGCGCGGGGCGAAGCCGTCGGCATCATCGGACATAACGGGGCCGGCAAGAGTTCCTTGCTGAAGGTCCTGTCGCGCGTCACCCGTCCGACGGAAGGAACTGCGACGATACGCGGCCGGGTTGGAACCCTGTTGGAAGTCGGCACGGGCTTCCATCCCGAGCTGACCGGCCGCGACAATATCTTCCTAAGCGGCAGCATATTGGGCATGACACGCAGCGAGGTCGCGCGCAAGTTCGACGAGATCGTCGCCTTCTCCGAAATCGAACAATTCCTCGGCACGCCGGTGAAACGCTATTCATCCGGAATGTATGTCCGGCTGGCCTTTGCCGTGGCGGCATTCCTGGACCCTGAGATCCTCATCGTGGACGAGGTCCTGGCAGTGGGCGATTCCGCCTTCCAGCGAAAATCGCTTGGCCGCTTGAACACGGCGGCAACCGAGCAAGGGCGGACCGTGCTTTTCGTAAGCCACAATCTTCAAGCCATTCGCAATTTCTGCAAAAGAGTTCTCATTCTGGAGAAAGGCCGCCTGATTTTCGACGGCCCGACACAGGAAGGCATCGAGCAGTATCTGAAATCGGTGTCCGTTAGCATAAATCTGCGGAATGTGAAGCTCAAAGATCGTCTCAACAGAACCACCGGCGCAGTCCGCTTCACGGAAACAGTTTGTCTTAATGGGCAGGACAAAGCGACCTGGGATATCCAATCGGGTGACACGGCACGTATACGGTTTAACTACGAAGTGATGGAAGACGTGCCCGACATGATGTTTCAGCTCAAGCTGCTGGATGCCAATAGCGGAGCGACGATAACGACCATTACCGAAAAGACGCCGAAGCCGCTCAACAAAGGCGCGGCCGGAACGATCGAGGTTGTACTTCCCGAAATTCCGCTTCGCCCCTTTGAACTCTCATTGTATGGCTGGCTTGGCCGGATTGATGGAAAATTCGCCTATGACGTGATAGACGAGAATGTAAGCCTTCCCTATCTGAAGATATTCTCCGACAACGCCACATGGGGCGACCGCGACGGATTCATCAACTTGCCTCACCGGGTAAGCCTGCTCGCGTAATCGCAATTTTCCAAGGACTCTGCGCATATGGACCAAAAGCAAATAGCAACGATCGAGCGCTTCCTCGACCATGTCTTCAATCCCTACGAATGTGTGGACATATATGGCCGCACCTATCTGGACGATATCGAGAATATCCTGATCGAAAACCATGGCTTCGATTTCGGCACGCAGACTTTTTCCGATGACATGACGCAGAAGTGGTTTGGCCGCATGAAAGAGGCCCTTGGGGCGCAGACCATGGAGCAAGTCATAGAAGCGATCCGGGCCAACCAGGCCGACATCAGCTTCGCGAATATCCGGCCACGAACGGATTTGCACCTGGAGAGCGTGACCGAATGGGTTCCCGATTTCGACCAGCTACTTCCTGACGGAACCGCGGATGAGAAGCACAACGAAGCACAACGCATCTTTTCCATCCGTTCTGTCGAAGAGATAACCGGAAACCAGACAAGCGCGGACGCCTATGAGCTTTATCTCGGTGCCGACCGCCTCAATCCCTGGACCTATCTGGTAAGGCGCGAACTCGCCAAAGGCACGCTATCACGCGGCGATTTGGCGGTATGCGTCGGCAACCGCTGGCTGGGCGAGGTCCTTTACTTCCGCGAGAATATCGGACTGGTCAATACCATCGGCCTGGATCTGTTCACGACCAACCCGGACCTCGTCAAGGTTGGGGACATGCACAAGATGCCTTTTGCCGACAACAGCGTGGGATTGATCTTTATCCGCCAGGCCCTGAGCAAGTCCTACAATGTCAGGATCGTCATCGCGGAAATTCTGCGTGTTCTCAAGGACGGCGGGTTGTTCATCATCGAAATACCGGGTCCGTACGGCTGGGGTGTGGGCCGGATGCGCGCCAGCGACGTGAAAAGCGCCGGCAGCCTGATCAACCTGTTTCGGGGTCATGTCAGCCGCGTCATCTATCGCGATGAAATGAAGCAATACAGCACGGTCTACGACCAGGACGTGAAGCGCATCATCCGGGTATTCGCTCAAATCAGGAAAAATCGCGATCGCGGCATGATCGAGGAAAAAATTTCTCCGGCGATGCTGGAAAGCTGGGTCAAGCGCAGGGAAAAATTCCTGCGGGCCAAGCGGCTCTTTTTCAAGCTTCCGCGCGCACCGCGGAAATTGTGGCGCATTCTGACGGGAACAGACGGTTCGCCCCGAAAATAAAGCCAGGGACCTCAGAGAGGTCCGGCGAAATCGAAATTGCGGTAAAGGCGCGGATAGCGTTTGGCGAACTCCGCAAGCCGGGGCACATGGATATTGCGGATGAGATGCCGCTTGTTGACACCGAATGTGGTGTTCGAAAGCTCGAATGCGATCATGAGCCGGTCGCCCTTGGCCAGCAATTTTCCCTTGTGAAACCCCCTGCTGTCTTCGGCGATAATGGTTCCGCGCCCGCCGGTAAATTCGCGGAAATTCTCGTGCCCGAAGCGTTGGATAATGGTGCCGTCGCGATGACGGACATAACCCAGCTCCCGCAGATCCTTGGGGATGGCCCCTGTGCGGTGGCTTCCCTTTATGAAGCAATGGGGACCGTTTTCGGTGCCGACATCGGTGATATAGACGAAGAAGCGCAGCCATCTGACGCGCTCCATATCCCAATGAAATTCCTGCGCCGCATTGCTGTCCGGCGTGTCCTTGATCTTCGCGCTCCACCCCATCCAGATGCCGCTGAATATGGGTTTTGACTTCAAATAATTCTGCGCGACCGCAATGATGGAAGGATCGGAGACCAGCTCCTGAACCTCGGGAAGAGCAGTGGTATCGTCGCGCGTAAGGCTATATTGGGTCGCCTTGGGATTGGCGCGGTCATATTTGCCTGTCTGGCGCAAACCGGCGGCCATCTCCTCGTCGCCCGAGAGCATATATTCGAAGTCGAGCGACCGGCGCAAAAGACCGTCGCAGAATTCCGCCGAAAGGGCGTTTTCGAAAACGCAGTAACCGTCCCGTTCAAGCTGTTGATTGATTTTGGACAGGCTGCCGGCTGTCAACTCTCCCAACACGCCCTTGGCCGGCGGCAGCTCATAGGGGGGATGAATGGCGGCCACGATACGGGCGAGAAAATCGCCCCCGCGCCCTCCGTCATTCATAAACAATGTGACCAACGCGTGATGCGAAGGCTTGGGCGTGACACCAAAAATCCAATGATATAAGCCGCCCGCAAAAATCAGGGGCCAGGCATTGATCAGCGCTATGCGGGCCCTGATTCTCTCGCGCAGCGGACGCGACGCGATTCTCAGCGAATTGAAAAAGGGCGAGCGGTCCGCCAATCGTTTGGCAAATGAGGCGCGTGTGACAGACTGTTGCATGGCCATTAACGCGTATCCATTTCCATCTCAATCCACCGCACCATTGGCGTCGACGGGGGCTCCGATCCCGATGATCCGCTGAACGGAACATGGCTCCATATCAGCGGATGCCTGAAAAGCAAGGAAAAACAGCTTAACCTATTCAATTCGCGATGAAAAGTCGCCCCGGTCGACCGCTCCGGCAGCTGGAGTTCGAGCGGATGCGAATTGAATTCATTCCGGCCCGTAAAAATCCCAGCCGCGCACGGGCGACGCCAAAGCACAGCCGCCCTTTCCACCCGCTTTGACCGCAACGCGCCTTTCGCCCAATATATGAAAGTTGGGACTGGCCTTTCCACGCCCGCAAAATCCCGCGGATCATTTTTGCGCTCCCGCGCCCTCAAACACGAACATATTTTTCCATGACGACAACTCGCTTGTATGGTGAAAAAATCTCTCGACGCTTTGTCATCATTACGCCGGTGCTAAACGGGGAAAAGTATCTTGCGGATGCTTTGGCCTCGATCGACGCGCAATCTCACCGCGATTGGATTCACTATGTCGTCGACGGCGGTTCGAGCGACAGCACCCTGGAAATCGTTCAAAGATCGATGCAGGCGGAGCCGCGCAGACGCCTGATTCAAGGTAGCGATCGCGGCCTCTATGATGCGCTATTCAAGGGCTTCGCGGCCGCCTACAGCGAAGGCAGCGCCGATGATGATGTCTATTGCTGGCTGAATGCGGATGATCGCCTTGCGCCTTGGGCTTTCGCGACAATGACGCTCGCATTCGACACCGACGGAGGCGAGTGGATCACCGGGCAACCGGGCCGTTGGGACGGAGAGGGCCGCCTGATTTTGGTGGAGCCCAATGGCTGGTATCCCCGGCGGTTCATCGCGGGCGGCTGGTTCAACTTCAACTGCCTGGGCTCCATACAGCAGGAGAGCACTTTTTTCACCGCCCGCATCTTGCGCAAGCTTTCTCCGCAGGCGGTCGCCAACATTCGCGGCACCCGTCTGGCCGGCGATTTCCTTTTGTGGCGCGAATTCGCGCGCTTGTCTGCGCTGCGCGTCCTGCCGACCGTGGTGGGCGGTTTCAGGTTGCACGGAGCCAATCTTTCGACAAAAAGCATGGACGCCTATGTCAAGGAATTGCGCGCAAACGGCGCCGTCATGCTGCCTTCCACCGTCGCGAAATGTTGCCGGCTTTTCTACCAAATCGTGGCGGCAATCGTGGCGAGCCTGAAGACCCGCCGGCCGGTCGGCGCCGCGAAAAAATGAATTGCGCGCCAACGCCAGGCTGACTGGCGTGCAACGCTACATCCGTATATGTCAAGGAATCAAACCATCCGCCGCCGGAACGAGATGATGACGATGGCCTCAATTTTCAAAAAAGTGGCCCGCCGAGCCTATAGGATGCGGCTCTCCCTGATCAGCAAATTCAGGGCGCCCCGCGTTCACCGCCATATTGCGATGCTGCGCGACATGGAAAGCCGGTTTCAGAATTTTCCGGAATTGTTGCTCACCTTTCAGACCTTCAACAAGGCCCACACCACCCGCCACATCCTGTCACCCTTCCTGAAAGCAGGGTGCAAGAATATCGTGCTTTTTGCGGACGGCTGCGCCGACAACACGCTGAAGGTCGCATCCCGGCTCTTGCCGGGAAAAGGGCACTTCGTCGTCAATGACAACAATCTCCATGAAATTTTGAATTATTCCTTGGCGGAAAAGATCGCGGAATGGAGCGGCGCGGAGTTCATGCTTCTCGCGCAGGATGACGACATTTACCCGCAAGACCTTTCCTGGCTTCAAGCGGCGATCGCCTTCATGAAAGCCCATCCCGATGTAGCGACAGTCGGCTTCAATGGCGGCTACAATTTCGTCGGTTCCATTTCCGATTCGGATGAGGGCTTTGCCACGGCCAAGTATGTCGCCAGCCGGGAAGGCGGCGCCGACTATGCGAAGCTTGAGCCGTACTACAACCTCATTTCAGTGCCGGACGCCTTCCGGTGGAACGGCACCCCCTTCAGCTATGTCGACTTGATAGACCGCGCGCCCCAGCTGGTCCGGATTTCCTTTCTCAAGGAGATCAATGGCTGGCCGCGCCAATTTGCGCCCTACAACTATGACGATATTTACCTCTGTCTGGCGGCATGGAAGTCGGGCTGGAAGGTCGCCCATATGCCGCTGCCGGGGATCATGCGTGATGTCGGCATCGGCGGCATGCGGTTGTTCAACAAGGTGACCACAACCGGGCGCCGGCCCCATTTGGCGAGAAATTGGCATCTCCTGTTCGAAGCCTTCGGCGATTTCGTCAACAATGGCGCGCTGCGCGCTGTCGTGACGCAAGCCTGCGAGACCGCCGTGCGATAGCGCTTGCACACCCAAACGCTTCGTCAGTTGGAACAGCCTGTTCCGTTTTGGATATAACTCGCCCGCAGGGCTTTGGTTAAGCGCCAGAGCGCAGTCCAAGCAGACCTGATTATATCGAATGACGACTGTTGGATGACAGTTTGTCAGTCCGTCGAGATTGACCTAAACCCCGGTCCTGCCTCAGATTAACAAAGGGTAATTGTTGGGGTGGGGCCGGTGCGCGCGCGCATGCGGCATCGGGCGGATTTATGACAACGGTAACAGGGTCGGGAAACGTTTTCAGCCTTTGGGGGGCGTTTCAAGGCACATTTTCGGTCCTCAGCTCGAACTCGACCGGATTCGTCACCAGCACCGGCGTCACGGCCACGGGAACAGGCCTTACCTACAGCACATCACCTGGACCGAATGGAACGACTCTGGTCGCGATTACCGGCGGCACCATCACCGGCGTATCTCTCGACTATGACGACATCCTGAACCACTCCCACGAGATTTGGACCGGTCTCAATGTCTCCGGCGCGGCGGCCTACAGCGCGCTGGCCAATAACGATCAGACGGGCTTCAACAATTTATTCTTTGCGGGCGACGACAGCTTCACCTGGTCGGACCAGCCGGGCGGCACCCTGTCCGGCTTCGGCGGTAACGATACTTTCAACATCAGCCATTGGGGGCCGACCCCTGGCTTGCCCTCGTTCTCCATCGATGGCGGCGGCGGCTTCGATACACTCAACATTACAGGCGGCACGAACTCCACGACCGGCATAGCCGACTTCAATGTCAGCAATGTCGAGCGCATCAATCTTGGCGCCGGTTACAACTACAATATCGTCGGGAACAGCAGCCTGGTCACCAGCGGTAACACGCTGACGGTGGATGGCTCCGCTTTGGGCGCATCCAATCAACTGAATTTCAGAGTCGATACCGCTTACATCACCTCAGTTTTCACCGGCAATATTGTGCTCAACGGCGGCGCCGGGAATGATTTCTTCGAGCCCGGCAAGGGCTCCAACACCTTCAACGGCGGAGCCGGCACCGACACGGTCAGTTTCGCATCGGGCTTCAATGAAACAGGGCGCCAGTCATACAATGGTCCTGGCGTAACCGCGAACCTCAGCCTTTCGGGTTTCCAGAATTTGGGCGGCCTGCGCGGCGGCAGCGCCTCCTTCAACAGTATCGAAAATCTGATCGGTACGGCCTGGTCCGACACGCTGACCGGTGATTCCAGCGACAATGTCCTGGATGGGGGTGGCGGCAGCGACACCCTCGACGGCGGCGCCGGTAACGACACCTTGATCGGCGGCTCCAATTCCACGCTGATCGGCGGCAGCGGCGACGACACGATGAGCCTGTCCACCGGCACGGCCGACGGCGGTCCCGGCATCGATACGGTCATTTTAGATTCGAATTGGAACACCCCGCCCTATGTGAACATCAGCCGGTCGGGCAACAACGTCACGATCAATACGGTCAGCGGCATCAACGTCACCTTGACGAATGTGGAATTCGTCCAGTTCCTTAACAAGACGATTGATCTGCGCGCCGGGCCGCAAGTCACCACCGCCGATATATCGGCGTCCAGAAACCAGACTTTGGCCGCGTCAAGCCTGTTCTCGGTCACCGATCCCTTAGGCAGCCCCATCACGGAATACCAGCTGCTGGACACGACCAGCGATCCGCTCAGCGGCAACTTTGTCATCAATGGCGTGGTGCAGACCGCGGGAACCATCATCGACATCCCGGCGTCTCAGCTGTCTCAGGTCTCATTCGTCACCAACAAGGCCAGCGACACGCTGCAGATCCGCGCATTTGACGGCGTCAGCTGGAGCGCGGCGGACAATGTCGCCTGGGCGCCCTTCATGGTGACGGTGCCCGACAATGCCCCGGTGCTGACAACCAATACGGTTGCCGCGGCGCGCAATCAGACTTTGGCTGCATCCAGCCTGTTTACGGTCAGCGACCCCGATGGCGATACGATTACGCGCTATCAGCTTTGGGATGCCACCAACGATCCGGCCAGCGGCTATTTCGTGGTCAATGGCCAGATAGAGCCGGCCCAGACGGTGATCGACATCACCACCGCCCAACTGGCTCAAACCACTTTCGTCACGGGAACGTTAAGCGACAATCTGCAGATCCGGGCCTTTGACGGTATTGCCTGGAGCGCGGCAGACAATGTGCGCTGGGCGCCCTTCGCGGTCACCGTGCCCAATGTCCCGCCGGTGCTGACCACCGCCGACAAGATCCTGCTTCATGGCCGGTCGGTGGCGGCCTCCAGCCTGTTCACGGTCAGTGATGCCGATGGCGACCCGATCAGGCGCTATCAGCTGTGGGATTCCACCAACGATCCCAACAGCGGCTATTTTGTGGTCAATGGCGTGGTCCAGCCGGCCTGGACGGTGATCGACATCACCGCCGCGCAACTGGCCCAGACCTCCTATGTTGCCGGTATCGTCGGTGATGGCATTCAGATCCGCGCCTTTGACGGCGCTGACTGGAGCGCGGCCGACAATGTGCGCTGGGCCCCCTTCACGATCACGGTGCCGGTCAATAACCCCCCGGTTCTGAGCACCGCCGACACGACCATCCTCCATGGCCGGTCGGTGGCGGCGTCCAGCCTGTTTACGATCAGCGATGCCGACAACGACGCCATGACCCGCTACCAGCTGTGGGATTCCACCAACGATCCCAACAGCGGCTATTTTACGGTCAATGGCGTGGTCCAGCCCGCCTGGACGGTGGTCGACATCACTGCTGCCCAGTTGGCCCAGACTTCCTATGTCGCCGGCACGGTGGGCGACAATCTGCAGATCCGCGCCTTTGATGGCGCGGATTGGAGCGCGGCAAACAATGTGCGCTGGGCGCCCTTCACGGTCGCGGTGCCGGTCAATAATCCCCCGGTGCTGACCACCGCCGACAAGACCATACTCCATGGCCGGTCGGTGGCGGCGTCCAGCCTGTTTACCGTCAGCGATGCCGATAACGACCCGATCACGCGCTATCAGTTGTGGGATTCCACCAACGATCCCAACAGCGGCCACTTTGTCGTCAATGGCGTGGTCCAGTCGGCCTGGACGGTGATCGACCTCACCGCCGCGCAATTGGCCCAGACCACTTTCGTCGCCGGCACGGTCGGTGACGGCATTCAGATCCGTGCCTCTGACGGGCTCGCCTGGAGCGCAGCCGACACGGTGCGCTGGGCGCCCTTCACGATCACGGTGCCGGTCAATAATCCCCCGGTGCTGACCACCGCCGACAAGAGCCTGACCCACGGCCAGACGGTGGCGGCGTCCAGCCTGTTTACCGTCAGCGACCCCGACAACGACACGATTACACGCTACCAGCTGTGGGATTCCACCAACGACCCCAACAGCGGCTATTTCGTGGTCAATGGCGTGATCCAGCCGGCCTGGACGGTGATCGACATCACCGCCGCGCAATTGGCCCAGACTTCCTTCGTCGCCGGCACCGTCGGTGACGGCATTCAAATCCGTGCCTCTGACGGCCTCGCCTGGAGCGCGGCCGACACGGTGCGCTGGGCCCCCTTCACGGTCACGGTGCCGGTCAACCACGCGCCGGTGCTGACCACCGCCGACAAGGTTATCGGCCACGGCCAATCGGTGGCGGCGTCCAGCCTGTTTACCGTCAGCGATCCCGATGGCGACAGCATGACCAGATACCAGCTGTGGGATTCCACCAACGATCCCAACAGCGGACATTTTGTCGTCAATGGCGTGGCCCAACCCGCCTGGACGGTGATCGACATCACCGCCGCGCAGCTGGCCCAGACGTCCTTTGTCGCCGGCACGGTCGGTGACGGCATTCAGATCCGTGCCTCTGACGGCGCTGCCTGGAGCGCGGCCGACACGGTGCGCTGGGCACCCTTCACGGTCACCGTGCCGGTCAATCATGCCCCGGTACTGACCACCGCCGACAAGGTTATCGGCCATGGCCAGTCGGTGACGCTGTCCAGCCTGTTCACCGTCAGCGATGCCGATGGCGATACTATGACTCGCTATCAGCTTTGGGATTCCACCAACGATCCCAACAGCGGACATTTTGTCGTCAATGGCGTGGCCCAGTCGGCCTGGACGGTGATCGACATCACCGCCGCCCAACTGGCTCAGACCTCCTTTGTCGCCGGCACCGTCGGTGACGGCATTCAGATCCGCGCCTTTGACGGCGCCGACTGGAGCGCGGCCGATAATGCGCGCTGGGCACCCTTCACGGTCACCGTGCCGGTCAATCATGCCCCGGTGCTGACCACCGCCGACAAGACCATCACCCATGGCCAACCGGTGGCGGCGTCCACCCTGTTTACCGTCAGCGATCCCGATGGCGACAGCATGACCAGATACCAGCTTTGGGATTCCACCAACACTCCCAACAGCGGCTATTTCGTCGTCAATGGCCAGATACAGCCTGCCTGGACGGTGATCGACATCACCGCCGCGCAACTGGCCCAGACCAGTTTCGTCGCCGGCAATCCCTTAGGCACCAGTGACGGCATTCAGATCCGCGCCTTTGACGGCGCCGCCTGGAGCGCGGCCGACAATGCGCGCTGGGCGCCCTTCACGATCACCGCCGGATAGCCAAGCTCCGCCCCGGGGCAGAAAGCCAAGCCAACGCCGCGAACTGGCGAGCGGTTTCAACCGGAACTGCGGCAGCCGAAATTGAATCAAATTGCGATCAATTGCGGAAGCATTCCTGAATTTCTCCGGTGCCCCCGCGCATCGATTGCGACGGGTTATCGCCGTCTCGCTCGACTCTTAATGGTCCGGAAAAAAGTCTTTTAACGCCTTGCGCTTTAATTAGGCGGTCTGCCGAAGGAGCAGACCGTGGCCGGATTACCGGAAGAAGTCGCATATTTCAGTGGCGTGAACGCCGATGGCACCGTGGCCTCGACCACCGACGCCTTCAAATCGAAATGGGGTTCCGACATTACCGGCACCTCAGGCGGCACGGTCTATTATTATTTCGACCCCGCTGCCAATTGGAACACGACCGAACAGACGATGCTGGCGGCCGGACTGGCCTTGTGGTCCGACGTCGCCAACATAAACTTCGTCGCCACTGCAGACCCCAATCAGGCCCAGATCAAATTCGTCCGCGGCGCCAGCGGCACGGGCGCCTTCACCAACGTCAACTATTCCGACACCAGCCCCAATCATACCGGCGGCACAGCCGGCGGCGTCTATCTCGACCAGTTGCGGACCGCCACGATTTCGATCGACACCACCGCGCCGGGCTATGGCCCGATTGACGGCACCTTTACCCGCTATGGCGGCAACCCCGTCGAAATCTTCCTTCATGAAGAAGGTCACGCCCTGGGGCTCGGGCATGCCGGTCCCTATAACGGGAGCGTCAACCTGATGACGCAGCAGTTCAGCCCGTACGATACCCAGCTGTGGACCATCATGTCGTACATCAATCCGCGGTCCACGGCGGAGTATTCCAGCCAGTATCCGGTCATGGGGACCAACTGGGGTCCGGGCCAGGGCGGCTATGCCCACGAGCCCACCACCTGGATGCCGCTCGACATTCTCGGAATACAGGCAATCTATGGCGTGGCGACCAACACGCCGCTTTCCGGCGGTCAGACCTTCGGTTTCAACTGCAATATCCAGGGGCCGACGGAGATGTTCTTCGATTTCACGAAGAACACCTACCCTGTCATCACCATCTGGGACTCGGGCACCAACAACACGCTCGACCTGTCCGGTTTTTCCACCGCCTCCACCGTCAACCTGAATCCCGGGACGTTCAGCAGCTGCGATGGAATTGTCAACAATATCGCCATCGCCTTTAACACCGCCATCGACAAGGTGGTTTGCGGCGCCGGCAACGACATCATCACCGGCAACAATGACGGCGATACGCTGATCGGCGGCGGCGGCAACGACATCATCACCGGCGGCAGCGGCAACGACACGATTTCGGCCACCGGCAGCTCCATCGTGGATGGCGGCGCCGGCATCGACACTTTTGTGGTCAATTCGCTTTACTCGGCCGGCGCCATCACCAACCAGTCGGGTTCGAGCGCCACGGTCCTCGGCGCGTTGCTGACCAATGTCGAATTCGTCCAGTTCCAGGACCGCACGGTGCAGATTGGCACCCCGCCCCCGGTGGCGAATGTGGTGCTGACCACTTCAAACGTCAGGGCCACGGCAAACCAGACACTGGCCGCCTCCAGCCTGTTTTCGGTCACCGACAGTTTGGGCAACCCCATCACCGCCTACCAGCTCTGGGATGCGACCAGCGATCCCAACAGCGGCCATTTCATGGTCAATGGCGTGGCCCAGGCGGCCACCACCGTCATCAATATCACGGCGGCCCAGCTGGCGCAGACCATCTTCGTCACCGGCTCGGTGGCGGACAATATTCAGATTCGCGCCACCGACGGCAGCGCCTGGAGCGCGCCCGCGAATACGCAATGGGCCCCCTTCACGATCACGCCGACCGTCAATCACCCCCCGGTGGTCACAACCAGCACCGTTGCGGCGGCGCGCAATCAGACTTTGGCCGCGTCCAGCCTGTTTACGGTCAGCGACCCCGATGGCGACACGATTACCGAATATCAGCTGTGGGACGGCACCGCCGACCCCTTGAGCGGCTACTTCGTGGTGAACGGTGTGGTGCAGGCCGCCAACACGGCGATCGACATCACCGCCGCCCAGCTGGCCCAGACCTCTTTTGTGACCGGCAAGGTCAATGACAATCTTGAGATCCGCGCTTATGACGGCCAGGCCTGGAGCGCGGCTTACAATTCCTCATGGTCGCCTTTCACGGTCACGGTGCCCAATACCGCGCCCGTTCTGACCACCGCCGCCACGACCTTGACCCATGGCCAATCGGTGGCGGTATCCAGCCTGTTCACGGTCAGCGATGCCGATGGCGACAGCATGACCAAATATCAGCTGTGGGATTCCACCAACGATCCCAACAGCGGCTATTTCGTCGTCAATGGCCAGATACAGCCGGCCTGGACGGTGATCAACATCACCGCCGCGCAACTGGCCCAGACCAGCTTCGTCGCCGGCACGGTAAGCGACAATCTGCAGATCCGCGCCTTTGACGGCGCCGCCTGGAGCGCGGCCGACAATGTGCGCTGGGCCCCCTTCACCGTCACGGTTCCGGCCAACCATGCGCCGGTGCTGACCACTACCGATACGACCATTCTCCATGGCCGGTCGGTGGCGGCGTCCAGCCTGTTTACGGTCAGCGACCCCGACGGCGACCCGATTACGCGCTATCAGCTGTGGGATTCCACCAACAATCCCAACAGCGGCTATTTCGTGGTCAATGGCGTGGTACAGCCGGCCTGGACGGTGATCGACATCACCGCCGCGCAACTCGCCCAGACCACCTTCGTCGCCGGCACGGTAAGCGACAATCTGCAGATCCGCGCCTCTGACGGCGCTGCCTGGAGCGCGGCAGACAATGTGCGCTGGGCGCCCTTCACCGTCACGGTGCCGCCCAATCATGCGCCCGTTCTGACCACCGCAGCCACGAACTTGACTCATGGTCAATCGGTGGCGGCGTCCAGCCTGTTCACGGTCAGCGACGCCGATGGCGACAGCATGACCAAATATCAGCTTTGGGATTCCACCAACGATCCGGCCAGCGGCTATTTTGTGGTCAATGGCGTGGTCCAGCCGGCCTGGACGGTGATCACCATCACCGCCGCCCAACTGGCCCAGACCTCCTTTGTCGCGGGCATGGTCAATGACGGCATTCAGATCCGCGCCTTTGACGGCGCCGATTGGAGCGCGGCCGACAATGCGCGCTGGTCACCCTTCACCGTCAGCGTGCCGCCCAACCATGCGCCGGTGCTGACCACCGCCGACACGACGATTCTTCATGGCCGGTCGGTGGGGGCATCGAGCCTGTTTACGGTCAGCGACGCCGACGGCGATGCCATGACCCGCTACCAGCTTTGGGATTCCACCAACAATCCCAACAGCGGCCACTTTGTCGTCAATGGCGTGGCCCAGCCGGCCTGGACGGTGATCGACGTCACCGCCGCGCAACTCGCCCAGACCACCTTCGTCGCCGGCACGGTAGGCGACAATCTGCAGATCCGCGCCTTTGACGGCCTCAGCTGGAGCGCGGCCGACAATGTGCGCTGGTCACCCTTCACCGTCACGGTGCCGGCCAACCATGCGCCCGTTCTGACCACCACCGCCACGACCTTGGCTCATGGCCAATCGGTGGCGGCGTCCAGCCTGTTTACCGTCAGCGATGCCGACGGCGACAGCATGACCCGCTATCAACTGTGGGATTCCACCAACGATCCCAATAGCGGCCACTTTGTCGTCAATGGCGTGGCCCAGCCGGCCTGGACGGTGATCGACATCACCGCCGCGCAGCTGGCCCAGACCACTTTCGTCGCCGGCATGGTCAATGACGGGTTGCAGATCCGCGCTTATGACGGCGCCGATTGGAGCGCGGCCGACAATGCGCGCTGGTCACCCTTCACCGTCAGCGTGCCGGCCAACCATGCGCCGGTGCTGACCACCACGGACATAACTATTCCTCATGGCCAGTCGGTGGCGGCATCCAGCCTGTTTACGGTCAGCGACACCGATGGCGACGCCATGACCCGCTACCAGCTCTGGGATTCCACCAACGATCCCAACAGCGGCCACTTTATCGTGGGTGGCGTGGCCCAGTCCGCCTGGACGGTGATCGACGTTACCGCCGCCCAGCTGGCCCAGACCTCCTTTGTCGCCGGCACGGTAGGCGACAATCTGCAGATCCGCGCCTTTGACGGGCTCAGCTGGAGCGCGGCCGACACCGTGCGCTGGGCGCCCTTCCATGTCACCGCCGGTTAGCTGATCTCCGCGCCGGGGCCCCCGGAATGCCCCGGATTCCCCGATTTCCTCTAAGTCCTTGAAATCCCGGCCTGCAGAGAAGCCGTTAAGGTTTATTCCCTATTCTAGGAGGCTGGGCCGGGATAAAAGGGCGCCGGGCAGCCGGGGACGGACATGGAACAGCAGATTTTTGCCGACGGGATCGGTCAGGTCACCGTCATTGGCGGCGCGGTCCGGTTGGATTTCGTCACCTATTCCGCCACGGAAAAGGACCCCAAGGGACAGCCCGTGCCGGTCTTTTGCCAGCGGGTGGTGATGAGCCTGGAAGGCTTTATGCAATCGGCGGCCAAATTCCAGGAAGCCGCCATCGCCGTCTCCACGGCGGTGCAGCGCGCCCGCGAAAGCCAGCCCCAGGGCGCCGCTTCCGCCCCGCAGGCCGCGCCCGTTCCGCAACCCGCCGCGCCCGGCGAGGCTGCGCCCGCCAAACGGCCTTTTCCCTGAATGCCGCCGTCTACCCAAGATGCGCAAGCCGCCGGGCCCGGAGAGCCTGATCTCGCCGCTATGACCCAGGCGGGCCCCGCTTGCGAGCAAAGCGGCCTCAAAGCGCTTTCGGCGGTGGCGCGCCATATGGGACTGGACTGGAGCCTGGTGCGCCTGCTGCAGATCCATGGCAAGGACCGGGAGCCGGATGCGGCCCAGCTGGTGCGCATCGCCCAGGCCGAAGGGCTCAAGGCCAGCACGCGCCGCGTCGACTGGGACAGGCTGGAGCGTTTCCAGAAACTCACGCCCTTCCTGGTCAGGCTGGACGGCGGCGGTTATTTCGTCGTCCTCAAGGCCGGCGAGGCCGCCAAGAAGGATGGCGGCGAACAGATCGTGCTGTTCAATCCCCTGGTCCCCGAAGCCAATCTGTTTGCCGTGCCGCGCGCGGAATTCCTGGAGCACTGGACCGGCGAAATCATCCTGCTCAAGCGCGTCTACAAGTTGGAGGACACCAACCGCCGCTTCGGGCTGGGCTGGTTTGTGCCGGAAATCTGGCGTCAGCGCGCGCTTCTGCGCAATGTGGCGATCGCGGCCTTGGCCATGCATGTGCTGGCCCTGGCGGTGCCGATCTTCTTCCAGATCGTGATCGACCGGGTATTGATCTATCTCAGCCTGTCCACGCTGGTGGTGATCAGCATCGGCGTGGGGCTGGCCATTCTGTTCGATTCCACCTTCAACTGGCTGCGCGGCTATTTCGTGCTGCGCACCGCCAGCCGCGTCGATATCCGGCTGGCGAAAACCACCTTCCGCCACCTGATGTCGCTGCCCGTCAGCTTCTTCGAGACCTCGCGCGCCGGCGTGGTGACCAAGCATATGCAGCAGGGCGTCACCATCCGCGAATTCCTCACCGGCCGGCTGCTGACCACCTTGCTGGATTTTCCCGCCTTGTTCGTCTTCCTGCCGCTGATGGCCTGGTACAGCGTCAGCCTCACCATCGTGGTGTTCCTGGTGACCCTGCTGTTGGGCGGGGTGATCGCGGTGATGCTGGGGCCCTATCGCCGCCGCCTGCGCCGGCTTTACCAGGCCGAGGCCCAGCGCCAGTCGCTGCTGGTGGAAAGCGTGCACGGCATACGCACCGTGAAATCGCTCAACCTGGAAGCGCGGCGCGAGGAAAGCTGGGACAATGCGGCGGCCGAAGCGGTTCGCACCTATGTCCAGGTGGGCAAGATCTCGCTGGCGGCCAGCACTTTTTCCCAGTTCGTCGAAAAGCTGCTGACCATTACCATCGTGATCGTGGGCGCCTTCCTGGTGTTCGGCGGCAAGCTGACGGTGGGCGGGTTGGTGGCCTTCAACATGCTGTCCTCGCGGGTGATCAGTCCGGTGCTGCAGGTGATCGGCCTGCTCAACAATTACCAGGAAACCATGATGTCGGTGGAAATGCTGGGCGAGGTGATGAACCGTCCCAGCGAAAATAACGGCCAGCGCGGCCTGACCCCGCCGCTGTCGGGCGCCATTGAATTCGAGCATGTCACCTTCCGCTATCCCGGCACCGAAAAACCGGCGCTGCGCGACATTTCGCTCAAGCTTCCCGCCGGCGCCATGGTGGGGATCGTGGGCCGCAGCGGTTCGGGCAAGACCACCTTGTCGGCGCTGCTGCAAGGCCTGCACTATGCCAGCGAAGGCGGCATCCGCATCGACGGCCATAATATTCGCGACCTGGATCTCGCTTATCTGCGCGGCCAGAGCGGAGTGGTGCCCCAGGAGCCGTTCCTGTTCCGCGGCTCGGTCAAGGACAATATCCGCATGGGCCTTCCCACCGCCAGCTTCGAGGATGTGGTGCAGGCGGCGCGGCTGGCCGGCGCCGATGAATTCATCCAGGAACTGCCCCAGCGCTATGACACCGAATTGGAAGAAGGCGCGGTGAACTTGTCCGGCGGCCAGAAGCAGCGCCTGTCCATCGCCCGCGCCTTGTTGCGCCGGCCCCGCATGATCATTTTCGACGAGGCGACCAGCGCGCTGGATCCCGAAAGTGAAGCGGTGGTGGTGAAAAATCTCAAGCAGATGGCCAAGGGCCGCACCACCATCGTGATCTCCCACCGACTGCAGACGGTGCGCGATGCCGATACCATCATTGTTCTGGACAATGGCGCGGTGAATGACGCCGGCACCCACAACCAGCTTTTGGAGCGCAATTTCGTCTATCGCCAGCTCTGGTCCCAGCAGCATGCGAGGCCGGCATGAGCGATGCCGCGACCCGCACGCCGCTGGAAAGGTTGAGCGGGAGGATTGAGCGCCATTGGCGTGCCCTGGGTGACTGGGTGGACCGCCGTTTGGGGGATGAGGAATTCGCCCGCGACGGCGAAGCCGCCCAGGGTTTCAAGCCGGATGCGGTGGCGATCGAGGAAGCGCCGATACCGGTGTCGGTCAATGCCGCATTGTATGTGCTGGCGGGGTTGCTGGTGATCGCCATTCTGTGGGCGATTTTCGGCGCCCTCGATCGTATCGTGGTGGCCCCGGGCAAGATCTCAACCCGCACGCCGCTCCTGGTGATGCAGCCTTTCACCACCTCGCGCATCCTGCAGATCAACGTCAAGGCGGGCGACCATGTCCATAAAGGCCAGGTGCTGGTGGGCTTCGATCCCGCCTTTGCCCAGGCCGATGTCGCGTCGCTGCAGCACAAGGTGGAGACCCTGACCGCCCAGACCGCGCGGCTGGAAGCGGAACTGGCGGGCAAGCTGTTCGCGGCCGCTCCCGGCGACAGTGCCGAGCGCTTCACCCAGGCGCAGATTTTCGATCATGAGATGTCGGACTACCAGGCCGAACTGAAACAGCGCGACAGCCGGCTGGAGCAGTTCCAGTCCCAGATCCGCGTCGACCAGGCCAGCCTTCCCGGCATCCGCTCCCAGCTGGACATGGCGCATCGCATGGTCACCATCCAGCAAAATCTCAGAGCCCAGCAGGCCGCCGCCGAGCTGGATGTGATGCGGGCCCAGAGCGCCGAGATCGACAGCGACTTGAAGCTGCGCAACACCATGGGCGACATGACCAAGCTCGAGGCCCAGCGCACCGAGACGCAGCATGAGCGCCAGGCCTTCCTGGACAAATGGCGCAGCGACCATAGTCAACAGCTGGTTCAGGCCCGCCAGGATCTGGCGGAATCCTCGGAAACCCTCAGCAAGGCCCATCGCATGAAGGACCTGACCGAGATCGTGGCGCCAGTGGATGGCGTGGTGCTGGAAGTGGCCGACCGCTCGACAGGGTCGGTGCTGCGCGAGGCCGAAACCTTGCTGACCCTGGTGCCGGATGGCGCCGATCTGTATGTCGAGGCCAATGTGCCCTCGCGCGATGTCAGCTATGTCAAAGTGGGCGATACGGTGCGGGTCAAGCTGGAGACCTATCCCTTCCAGCGCTTCGGCACCATCAATGGCAAGCTGGACGTGATCAGCGCCGATTCCGTTCCCCTGAAACAGGACGACGCCCAGTCGCAACTGGTCTATCGCGTCCAGGTGCGGATCACCGACAGCCTGGCCGATCTCGCCGCCCGCGGCATCCATGTCCGTCCCGGCCTGGTCGCCAGCGCCGAGATCAAGAGCGGCAAGCGCTCGGTCGCGTCCTATGTCCTCAACCCGATCCTGCGCACCGCGGACGAGAGCCTGCGCGAGCCTTAGACGGACAGGAAGACGGGCACGAACTTTGCGCCCGCTTTATTTTTGCCGTCCGGTCTGCGGAAAATTGGTGAGCCCGGATGGGATTGAACCATCGACCCTCTGATTAAAAGTCAGATGCTCTACCACTGAGCTACGGGCTCCCAAGGCGGGGGACCATATGGGGACGGCCGGAGGGGGTCAACCGGAAAATCCCACTGAAATCATAGCATTTTCCGCTAGGTGTGGGCGCGGCTGATCATGCTGATCAGGAAGCTGGCATAGATCACCTGCATGCCCAGCATGATCAAGGTCACCGCCGGAATTACGATTCTCAGGCTGCCTGGATAGGAGAGCTGGCCGAAGCCGACACTGTTCCAGACAAACACCCCAAAACCCAGCAGCGCCACGCCGGCCAGCGACAGCAGCAGCCCCGCCAGGGCCCAGCTTTCCAGACGAAAGGCGGTGCGCAAGGCTTCGGAGCTGCGCGACTGGGGGTGCAGGCCTATCTGGACGGCATAGATTTTCGCCACCGTCCCAAGACTGATCAATTGATGCCCCAAAAGCAGCATCATGGCGCAGACCAGAAGCGTGTTGGTGTCAAAGCCGATATGTCCGATCCGCACCGGCCCCGGCAGCAGCAACGCCGCGCCTGCGATCCCCAGCATCGCCAGCAGCATGCCGGGATAAACAAACAGCCAGCGCGGACTGCAGATCAGCATGAAGCGCAAATGACGCCAGCCGTCGCGGAAGGTGCGCAAATGCGGCGGGCGGCCGCGCGCGTCCTTGTGAAAATGGATCGGCACCTCGGCGATGCGCAAGCCGAACAGGCTGGCCTTGATGATCATCTCGGAGGCGAATTCCATGCCCGAGGTGCGCAAGTTCAGCCGCTCGAAAGCCTGGCGGGTCATCGCCCGCATGCCGCAATTGAAATCGCTGAGCCGGGCGCCGAACAGGATGCGGCCCAGCAGCGAAATCACCGGCGTGCCGACAAATCGGTGCAGCCAGGGCATGGCGCCCGGATCCAGCACGCCGCCGGCGCGTGGAAAACGCGTGCCCACCACAAAGTCGGCGCCTGCCTGCAGCTTGCGCCAGAATTTCCCCAATTCTCCGAAATCGTAACTGAGATCGGCGTCGGCAAAGATCACGCAGTCGCCCTGGGAGGCGCGGATGCCGCCGTTCAAGGCGCTGCCATAGCCGCGACCGGCAACCTCCACCACCCGCGCCCCCTGGCTGCGGGCGGCCGCTTGCGAACCGTCGCTGCTGCCATTGTCGGCGACGATCACTTCGCCGGTCAGCTGTTCCCGTTCCAACGCGGCGCGGGCCGACCGGACGGCGGCGGCGATGGTCTGGATCTCGTCAAGACAGGGGATGATGACGGAAAGCTGCACTCAGACTCTGGTCCTGTTGCGGGTCACCGGGCTGTTTAACCGGATCGCCGTCCATAGGGAAAGCCAAAGCGCCAGCAGCGCGGGCAAGCTGCCCATCGCCCTCCAGAGCCAGGGATCCCCCAGGCCCAGGCGCCCCAGCCTCTCCGCCAGCAGCGCCCCCCAGGCGTCATGTTGCTTTTGGCCGCTGTCATGCGCCACAGCCCGGTAGCTCAGGCTGTGGCCGCCTTCCAGCATATAGGCCACCCGCCAGGGGCCGAGATGGGGCGAGGCGGCGTCACGGGGACTGAGCAGGTATTTCTGGCGGTGGAAACAGATTTCCACCTGCGCGCGATTTTCGATCTTGGCGGCGACCATCTCCCAGGACCAGATCACGGGATGGTCGGGATGGCAGGGCCCGCGGGGGGCGACCGCGCCGGTGGGAAAAAACGGATAGCCCAATCCCGCCACCGGCAAAAAGGCCAGCACCGCGGCCGGAAGCAGCCAGGCAAGCCTGGGGCGGCGATCCAACAGGCGCGAGACAGCGCCGGCGACTTCCGGCAGCAACGCCACGACGAAGGGGAAAATATAGCGCCCGCCCGCCAAGTCGCCGTTGAAAAAATCATAAAGAGAAAAGAACGCCGCACAGCCGCACAGGCCGAGGATTTTGAACCCCAGCGCCTTCCACCGCGACCGTTCCGTCCAAGGCAGGACCAGCAGCACCGGCAGGCAGAACAACAGGCCGGTCCAGGGGCTGAAGAACTGCGCGCCGAACCGCGCCAGGCTTTGTGAAACGGAAATGTCGCCGACGGCCGCGGCGTAAAAGGGATTCCACAGCCACAGCTTGACGCCGGCCAGGGCCAACAGCAGCGGGCCGAATACAAGGACATAAGAACGCCGCGCGTTCTGCGAAAAACGCAGAAACGGCCATGCCGCGGCCAGAAAGATCAGGCTATAGATCTTGAGGGTCACCAGCAGGATATCCAGCAGCGCCAGCTTCCAGGCGTCGCGCTCTTCAATCTCCTGTTCCACGAAAAACAGCCGCGCCGCCATGACCAGTGTCATGTAGGACTCAACCACGCCCGCCATGCAGAAAGTGTAGACCCCGTATCCCGCGACGAAGAAGGCCAGCACTGTGAAAAGGCCGCGCGGCGGCGTCAGCCTTTGCTTGCGGATCAGGAAGCGATGACACAGCGCCACACCGCCAAGGCCCGCGATCACCGTCTGACAGGAAATCACCGCTTCGGTGAAAAAATTGCCCGCATGCAGCAGGGCCAGCGCATGCACCGTCAGATAGATCAGGCCAAACCACAGGACATGATGGGTGATGTACCAGCCGTCCGGGCCGCGGGCATAAGCGCCAAACCCAAGCGAGGAGCTGTCCAGCCCATGCACACTCTTCAGCAGCACGGCTTCGTCCCCCACCACCACGCCACCGGCCAGAAAAGGCACCAGCAACAGGCCCAAAAGCCAGCCATAGCGCGATAGGAAGGAAGGCATGCCGCCGAAATTCATTAAAAATCCTTTGTAATCAATGCCATAGCATGGCACCGGGAGGGCCGCAAATCGGCTTGGCGAATTCTTAAAACCTTCCCCCCGATTATGGTTACCGATTTCCTTCGATGCCGCCCATGCCGTTCTTCTTGTCACCAGGATTTTTGCCCGCATGAACGCGCCGCTGTCCAACCGCGATACCCAGGCCCAAAGCGGCTGGCTGCGGGTGTTTGCTTTTTTCCATCTCAATCTCGCCTTTTCCTCGATCGAGGAAGAGCGGCGCTCCGAGGTGATCGCCCGCTGTTATTGGCCGTTGCTGGGCCTGGCTGAGCGTCATCCCCATATCGGGCTTGAAGTCTCCGGCTATACGCTGGAGGAAATCGCGCGGCTGGATCCCGCCTGGATCGCCAAGGCGCGTGCTTTGATCGCCGCCAACCGGATGGAGCTGATTGGCTCCGGTTACAGCCAGATGATCGGCCCCTTGGTCCCGGCGCGGGTCATGGCGGAAAATCTCAAGATCGGCAATCAGGTCTATCGCGATCTTTTAGACGCGCGCCCCGCCGTGGCGCTGGTCAATGAACAGGCTTATTCCGCGGGCCTGGTGGGCCACTATCTCGACGCCGGTTATTCCGCCTTGCTGATGGACTGGGACAATCCCTGCGCCAACCATCCTGAATGGGACGCCGAACGCCAGTATCTGCCGCAATATGCCGCCGGCCTGGACGGCCGCAAGATCGCGGTGCTGTGGACCAACACCGCCGCCTTCCAGCAGATGCAGCGCTTCGTTTATGACGATATCCGGCTGGAAGCCTATGCGCGCTTTGTGCGGGCGCGGCGCGCCTTCTCCACCCGCGCCTTGTGCCTGTATGCCAGCGATGCGGAGATTTTCGACTTCCGCCCCGGCCGCTTCCGCACCGAGGCAAAACTGGCCGAGACCAGTGAATGGGAAAAAATCGATGAAGCCTTGAGCGCGGTGACCGCGGCGGGCGGGATCAACCTGATCGGGCCCTCGCATGTGCTCAAGCTGATCGACCGCGAAGGGGGCGGCAATCTTCTGCAGCTGGAAAGCGCCACCTGCCCGGTGCCCGTCAAGAAGCAGCGCAAATACAATCTCGCCCGCTGGGCGGTGACGGGGCGCGACAATATCGCGGTCAATGCCGCCTGCGAGCGCATCCACCGGGGCATGCTGGAGCGGCCTGAGGGTGATTGCCCGGATGCCGATTGGAAAGAACTTTGCTACCTCTGGGCCAGCGATTTCCGTACCCATTTGACCGACAAGCGCTGGGAAGCGTTCCGCGCGCGCCTGGCGCGCATGGAAGAGAAATATGCGGCGCCCGCCGCGCCGGCGGTGGCCATTCCCCCGGTGGAGCCGGCGGCCGAGCGCCATCTCAATATCGAGACCCCCACCATCAGCGCGCGGCTGGACCGCAGGCGCGGCCTGGCGGTGGAGCGGCTGCGCTTTGACGGCAACGAGCATGCCATCATCGGCGGCATCGCCCATGGCACATTCGAGGAAATCGGGCTGCAGGCCGACTGGTATACCGGCGACTGCGTCTTCGAGGCCCCCGGCGAACCCAAGATCACCGACCTGGAATGGTGCGAAGCGCGCATCCAGAAGCTGGAGGATGGTGGCGCGCTCGTCCATGCCAGCATCGATACCCCCAAAGGGGTGATTGAAAAGCAGATGCGTTTTTCCGGCAGCGAGCGGCGCATCGACTTTGACATCACCTTCCATTGGCAGGACTGGGGCAAAGGCGTGCTGCGGCTGGGCCATTTCACCCTGTTGCCGGCCGCCTTTTCCGTGGACCGGCTCAAGCTCTCCACCACCAATGGCGGAGGCAAGGAAACCTTCTCCCTGGCCGGCAAAACCATCGATCATGGCGGCCCCGTCTCCTTCCTGGTTTCCTCCAGCCACGGGCTGGGGATGACGGAAGGCTGGGTGGAGATCGGGGATGACCGGACCCGGCTGAGGATCGAAGTGGATCGTTCGACCGCGCCGCTGCTCGGCATGCTGACCCACCGCCCCGCCAAGCGCTCCGACGGTTCGGCCGGCCTGTTCTGCCAGTTGCAGCTTTCGGCGATGGAGCTGGACGACACCCGCAAGCCGTCTGATTACCGCCAGGGACCGCGGCGCTTCCGCTTTTCCATCAGCGCGATTTAGAACGCAATCAAGACATCCAGAAGCGGCGCTCCGTAAGCGCGCCTAATAAGCGCCTTGGCCCTTCATAAGCACCCACACCGTCTGCAGCAGGATCACCAGGTCGTACCAGACGGTCCAATTCTTGATGTACCACTCGTCATAAGAGACGCGCTCGGCAAAGGTGGTATGGCTGCGGCCGCTGATCTGCCACAGCCCGGTGATGCCGGGGCGGACCCGTTCATACAGGCTGATCACCGCGCCATATTCGGGCAACTCACGGCGCAGCAGCGGCCGGGGCCCCACCAGGCTCATATCGCCCAGCAGCACATTGAACAGCTGCGGCAGTTCGTCCAGGCTGTTCTTGCGCATCCATTGGCCGATGCGGGTGACGCGCGGATCGGCCTGCAGCTTGAAGTTGGATTCGCAATAGCGCGCCAGCAAGACCGGATTTTCCGTTTCCCAGCGCGCCATCTGGTCTTCGGCGTCCACCACCATGGTGCGGAATTTCCAGCAGGTGAAGTCGCGGCCCCAGCGTCCCACCCTGGTCTGGCGGAAGAACACCGGCCCGCCGTCTTCCTTCCAGATCATGAAGGCGAACAAGGCGAAGACAGGCGACAACAGCAAAGTCAGGATGGTGGCGCCGATAATGTCCAGGCTGCGCTTGAAAATCCGTTGCGGCAACCGCGCCAGGTTGTTGCGGACCTGCAGCAGCAAGAGGTCCTTGCCGAAGAAATAGTTGGTGGACAGGCCGTACAATGGCAGGCGGCGCAAGGACGGCACGATCGCCACCGCGATGTCGGCGCCCACCAGCTGGTCGATCAGCTCATTATGGCTGGTCGCGGCGCGGTCATCCGGCACCAGGATCACCTGACGGCAGCCCGCTGCCATCAAGGCGGCGGGCAACTGATCGGGCGGCGCCACCAGCGGCATCAGCCCGGCAAAGGCGCTGGAAAGATGTTTCTCCGGCGTTTCCGGCACCACCCATTGCACCCTGAGGCCCAGCGCCAGCTGCTGGCCCAGCACGGGGGCGACTTCCTGCGCCATGGGGCTGGTGCCGATAATAGCGGTGGGCAGATGCCATACGCCCAGCTTGCCCAGCACGACCCGCATCCCCTGGCGGGCGGTGGGAAGCGCGAAGATCAAAAGCAGCCATACCGAAATATTGAGCGCCAGGCCGCCCTGATCCAGCAGCGCTGCCGCCGCGCAATAGACCGTGCCGCAAACCAACAGCGCGGTGGTGGTGGAGCGCGCCCCGTCCCAGAACAATTGCCGCCGGCTATAGTCGCCCACCAGATAGCGCGCGCCCGCGAAGCCCAGGGCGATGATCATCACCAGATCGATAACGGTGTTGGGCTGGCCCAACGAACTGTTGTGAAACAGCGCCAAGGCCAGCGGGGTGGCCGCGCTGTGCAGGACAAGGTCCGCCACAGCGAAACAGGTCAGATCCGAGACCATCAGCCCGAATATGATGGCCAGCCGCCGCCAATGCGAACTACGGCCACGCACCCCGACAGGATAGGGGCGTGTCTGTTCAACGGAGGCAGCAATAGTCATGAATCTTTTGGAACTCCCACTCACAGCCAGACTAACCATTCGCGTTCGCAAAATCACCCTTGGCGTGGTTCAGGAACATGAACAGGGTTCCCCATAAATGGCACCAGGTTGTCTGATTTTTGTTTTATAGATCAACTACTTAAGAGTTGTCCGGCCCCTCTCGCCCTGCTTGCGACTCAGCGGCGCAATAGGTTGTCACCCAAGATGTCAGCCGCGATTCGGCAATGGCTTGGCGCAACGCATTCATCAGCCGCTGATAGTGGGTCAGATTGTGCCAGGTCAGCAGCATGGCGGCGATGATCTCGCCCGATTTCACCACATGATGCAGATAGGCCCGGCTGAACTGGCGGCAGGCGGGACAAGGGCAATCGGCCTCCAGCGGCGCGGTATCCTCGGCGAACCGGGCATTCCGGAGATTGAGCGCGCCTTCCCTGGTGAAGGCCTGGCCGTTGCGCCCAGAACGGGTCGGCAACACGCAGTCGAACATGTCGATGCCGCGCAGCACCGCGCCCACAATGTCGCCCGGCTTGCCAACGCCCATCAGGTAACGCGGCCTGTCCTGCGGCAGATGCGGCACGGTGGCCTCCAGCGTCTCGAACATGGCGTCTTGCGGTTCACCCACCGCCAGGCCGCCCACCGCATAACCATCGAAGCCGATCTCCTGCAGCGCTTCCGCCGAATGCCGGCGCAGATCGGCGAAAGTGCCCCCCTGCACGATACCGAAACAGGCACGCCCCTGTGCCGCCTGCCTGCCGAAAGCGTCCTTGGACCGTTTGGCCCAGCGCATGGACAGCGCCATGGATTTCTCGATTTGCGCATGGGTGGCGGGCAGCGCGGGACATTCGTCGAACACCATCTGGATATCCGAATCCAGCAATCCTTGAATTTCCATGGCGCGCTCGGGCGACAGTAATTCCTCATGCCCGTCGATATGGGACTGGAATTTGACTCCCTCCTCGCTGATCTTGCGCAAGGCCGACAGCGACATCACCTGGAAGCCGCCGCTGTCGGTCAGGATGGGGCGCGGCCAATCCATGAATTTGTGCAGACCGCCCAGCCGGCCGATGCGCTCGGCGCCCGGCCGCAGCATCAGGTGATAGGTGTTGCCCAACAGGATATCGGCGCCGGTTTCGCGCACGCTCCCCGGCAGCATCGCCTTGACCGTGGCCGCGGTGCCCACCGGCATGAAGGCGGGCGTGCGGATGGCGCCGCGCGGGGTATGGATCACGCCGGTGCGCGCTTGGCCGTCGCGGGCCAGGAGTTCGAAACGGAATTGGCCGGTCATGGCTTTGGCCTTAGCAGACAGGCATCGCCATAGGAATAGAAGCGATAGCCGGCGGCGATGGCTTGCGCATAGGCATGCCGCATCACCTCAAGCCCCATCAGGGCGCTCACCAGCATGAACAAGGTGGAGCGCGGCAGATGGAAGTTGGTCAGCAGCATGTCGGTGGCGCGAAAATGGTAGCCGGGCGTGATGAAGATATCGGTTTCCCCATCGAAGGGATGAATGACGCCGTCCGCGGCGGTGGCGCTTTCCAGGGTCCGCAAGGAGGTGGTGCCCACCGCCAGGATGCGTCCGCCCGCCTCATGCGCCGCATTCAGCCGCGCCGCGGTGGCGGCCTCCAGCACCGCGCGCTCGGCATGCATGCGATGCAGGCCCGTATCCTGAACCGTGACCGGCAGAAAGGTCCCCAGTCCCACATGCAAGGTCACGGCCTGGCGCGTCACGCCCTGCTTTGCCAGCGCGGCAAACAGTTCCGGCGTGAAATGCAGCCCGGCGGTGGGCGCGGCCACCGAACCGTCAGCCCGCGCGAAGGTGGTCTGATAGTCCGAGACGTCGCGCGCATCGGGCTTGCGCTTGCCCGCGATATAGGGTGGCAAAGGCATCTCGCCTTGAGCCGCAATGGCCGCATCCAGGGCCGCGCCGGACAAGGCAAAGCGCAGTTCGGCTTCGCCATTATCGCCCCGCGTCAGGACTTCGGCTTCAAGATCGCCGAACCTCAGCCGGTCGCCGGGCGCCAGCTTGCGGGCCGGCCGCGCCAGCACCGAGAAACAGTCCGCGGCGAGACGCCGGTGCAGCAGGATCTCGATCTTGGCTGTCAACCCATCGCGCAGCCTGTGGCCATGCAGCCGGGCCGGGATCACTTTGGTGTCATTGACCAAAAGCGCGTCCCCTGCCCTGAGATAGTCCGGCAAGTCGCGCATGCTGCGATGGACAAGCGTTCCGTCGGCCTCAACCACCATCAGCCGCGCGCGGTCGCGCGGGAAGGCGGGCCGAAGCGCGATCTGGGCCTCGGGCAACTCGAAATCGAACAGGCTGACATCCATGGCGGGGGCCTATAACAGGTCCCGCCATGGCATCAAAAGAACCGCGCTAGACGATGAGCTTTCTATACAGATGCCAGGTCGCATGCCCCAGAACCGGGATCGCCACCATCAGTCCCACAAAGGCCAGCGCCGAGCCCGCCAGCAGCAAGCCCGCCACGATCAACCCCCACAGCGCCATCGGGCCGGGATTGGCTATGACCGCCCGGAATGAGGTGCCGATGGCGGTATCCAGGCCGGTGTCGCGGTCCAGCAAGAGCGGGAAGGACACCACGCTGAGCATCATGGCCAGCAGCGCGAACAGAAAGCCGATACCGATGCCCATCACGATCATCTCCCGGCCCGGCGGGGTGAACAGCACCGCCTGGAGGAAGACGGAGGCGCTGGGCTCCTTGGGCAGGGTGGGCGCCAGGGTGGCCTGGAAGATCACCCAGGCCGTCACCAGCCAGAACAGGAACACCGCGATCAGGATCAGGCCCAGGGCGGCGATCCCGCCCACCGCCGGCGCCTTGAGCACATCAAAGGCATTGGCCCAGCCCGCCTCGGCGCCCTGCTCGCGCCGCCGGCTCATCTCATACAGGCCCACCGCCGCCAGCGGACCGATGATGGCGAAGCCGGACGCCAGTGGGAACAAGAGCGGCAGCAGGTCGGTGTTGAACGCCAGCCGGGCCAGCACCAGGCCGACAATCGCATAGGTGGCGCAAAGGAAAATCACGTCGCTGCGATAGGCCTCGAAATCCGAAAACCCCTGACGCAGCGATTGCCAGACATCGCTGCTGGTGATGCGCCGGATCGAGGGCGCGGGGGAATGCGCGGTATCGCGCATATGGTCGATGGACCGTCCCACGGCTTCCGCGGCGTGGGCGGCGGAGACCAGCTGGGCGCCGCTCCATTCAATCGGGTTTCGGATGGTGGCCATATGCGCTTCTCCCGCGGCTAGAACGGGGTTGCCTTGGCCTGGCGGCGGGTTTCTTCCACTGCCGGAAGGGCCCAACCGTCGGTCACGGCGAACCCGTGGACCTGTACCAGTCACAAGACTATAGACCTGCGACAGGACGCCGCGGAAGCGGGAACTTTTGTTTATTTCCAGGAACTTAGTCCCATAGCCTTTATCCCGCAGTTGCGAGAACCGCAGCTATCACCCGGTCCTGGGTTTCCTCGTCCAGATAGGGATGCATGGGCAGGCTGACGACATGGCCGCTCAGCGCTTCGCTGACGGGGGTCGGCACTCCGGGGAAATGGGCATAGGCCGGCTGCCGCGACAGCGGGATCGGGTAATAGACCATGGTGGGAATGCCGGCCTGTTTGAGGTCCGCCTGGAAGCGGGCGCGATCGGCCACCTGCAAAGTGTAGGACGCCCAGGTGGAGGTGACGCCCTCCAGCACCACCGGGGTCTTGATGCGGTTGGAGCCGGCAAAAGCGTCGGTGTAACGGCGGGCTATCGCATTGCGCTGCTCGATCTCGTCCTCGAAGATTTTCAGCTTCTCGATCAGGATGGCGGCCTGGATGGTGTCCAGCCGCGAATTCAGCCCGATGACGACATGCTCATAGCGGTCGCGGCCCTGGCCATGCATGCGCAGGCTGAGCAATTTGTCCTTCAAGGCGTCGTCATTGGTGAAGCAGGCGCCGCCGTCGCCATAACAACCCAGCGGCTTGGCCGGGAAAAAACTGGTGGCGGCGGCATCGCCGATTGAACCCGCGCGCTTGCCGTCCATCACCGCGCCAAATGCCTGCGCCGTGTCGCACAAGAGTTTCAGCCCCTCGCGCTTGGCGATGGGCGCAAGGCTGCGATAATCGGCGGGCTGGCCGAACAGGTCCACCGGCATTACCGCCTTGGGCGTAAGCTTGCCGCCCTTCTTCACCATCGCGATGGCGGCCTCCAGGCTCACCGGATCCATGTTGAAAGTGTCGGACAAGACATCGACAAACACCGGCACCGCGCCCGCCAGCGCCACCACTTCCGCGCTGGCGGCAAAGGTGAAGGCCGGCACGAACACCACATCGCCGGGCCCGATCTCCCAGGCGCGCAACAACAAGAGCAGGGCGTCGGTGCCATTGGCGCAGGCAATGGCATGCTTCACCCCGGCCCATTGGGCGAGGTCCTTTTCGAACTGCGCCACTTGGGGGCCCAGAATCCATTGGCCGCCCTCCACCGCGCCTTTGATGGCGGCCTCCAGCGGCGCGCCCAGGCGGCGGCGCTGGGCCTGCAGATCAATGAAGGGGATGGGCTGGCTCAAGAGGTCACTCACCGCGAAAATCGAGGCGTTTGTATGCCGTCATGACGCGGCGCAACGACACAAGAAATATTGCAAAATAAGGCGGCACTCTGACGCATATCTGGCGCAGATTCGGCGCTGATTTGGCGCAGATTCGCCTCGGCGGCGCGAACTTAACCGGGCCAGACCCAGGATTCGGCGCCGCTGCCCGTCAGCTTCACGCCTTCGGCAAACCCGCCCGCCTGTTTGAGAGTGCGCATCAGGTGAAGTCTTTTTTCCGGCGGCGCGATGAACATCATGAAGCCGCCGCCGCCCGCGCCGGAGACCTTGCCCGCCAAGGCGCCCGCGGCCATGGCCGCATCATACAATTCCTCGATGGCGCTGGTGGAAACGCCGCTGGCGGTTTCCTTTTTGGCTTTCCAGGAATGATCCAGCACCTTGGCCATATGGGTGATGTCGGCGAGCAGAAGCGCCTGCTTCATCTCCAGGGCGTCGGCCTTGAGGCGGTGCAGGCTTTCCAGCGTGCGGGCGGATTTCTGCGTCATGCCTTCGCGCTGCTGGTCGATGATGGCTTCCGAGCGCCGCGACACGCCGGTGAAGCAAACCACCAGGGAGGTCTCGAATTCATTCAGCACGGTGCGCGATACTCGGAGAGGATTGACGATCACCCGGCTCTCGGCCATGAACTCGATATAATTCACCCCGCCGAAAGTGGCGGCATACTGATCTTGCTTGCCGCCGGACAGGCCCAGATCGACGCGCTCGATCTCGTAAGCCAGGTGCGCCACCTCATAAAGTCCCAGCGGCAGATCGAGCAGGGCGCGGAACGCCTCCACCAAGGCCACCACCAGGGCCGAGGACGAACCCAGTCCCGAGCCGGGCGGCGCATCCACCGAGGTGCGCACGGTGACGGCCAGGGGCTTGCCGCCGCCATAGTCGCGGATCATCCGCTTGTAGACCGCGGCATGCAGCACCAGCTTGGCGCTGTCCAGCGCGCCCAGATCGAGCGGAAAGCGTTCATCCGATTCCAGGTCGGAGGCGATGAAATGGATGTGCCCGTCCGGCGAGGGTTCGATGAAGGCAAAGGCATAGCGGTCGATGGTGGCATTGAGCACCGCCCCGCCATATTCGTCGGAATAAGGACTGACATCGGTGCCGCCGCCCGCCAGCCCAAGGCGCAAGGGCGCGCGGCTCCGGATCCGGCGCGCCGGCACGATGCCGTCCGATAACCGCGCCGGGGCGATCGTCTCGCTCACAGGAAGCCCGCTTTGTCTCGCGCCATGACGGGCGAGAGTGTCGCATAGCCGGGTTCCTGAGATATTAATGAAGGCCGCCCTAGGCGTTAACGCGGCCCGCATACGGCCGTCACGGGCCGGGTTTTCTAGTCGCTATCAATCCGCGCCTTGAGAATCTTGTCGGGCGCGCCCGAAATGGCGCCGTTATTGTGTTCGCCGCCCTTCTTGATCTTGTCGACATTGTCCATGCCTTCGATCACCTCGCCCCATACCGAATATTGCCGGTCCAGCCAGGGCGCGTCGTCGAAGCAGATATAGAACTGGCTGTTGGCGCTGTTGGGATTTTGGGTGCGCGCCGCCGAGACGGTGCCGCGCTTGTGCTTCTCGCCGGAGAATTCCGCCTTGAGGTCGGGCAGGTCCGAGCCGCCCGAGCCGGTGCCGGTGGGATCGCCGGTCTGGGCCATGAAGCCCGGGATCACGCGATGGAAAACCACGCCGTCATAAAAGCCCTGCCCGGCAAGCGTCTTGATCCGCTCGACATGATTGGGCGCCAGGTCGGGACGCAGCTTGATCTTCACCGGCCCGTCCTTGAGTTCCAGAACCAGATAATCGGCCATCAGTTGTTTTCCTTGCTGCGTTTGATGAGAGCTTGCGCCACCTGGGGCGTGGTGAAAGGCGAGATGTCTCCGCCCAGCATGGCGATTTCCTTGACCAGCTTGGAGGAGATCGCCTGGTGCCTGGGATCGGCCATCAGGAACACGGTCTCGATCTCGGTATTGAGGCGCTGGTTCATCGCCACCATCTGGAATTCATATTCAAAGTCCGACACCGCCCTCAGGCCGCGGATGATCATGGTGGCGCCCACCTGGGCGGCGAAGTTCACCAACAGCGAGTCGAAAGGCCGCACCTCGATGGTGGCGCGCCCCTCCGCCAGTCTTTCGGCTTCGGCCCTCACCATCGCCACCCGCTCCTCGAGGGTAAAGACGGGATTCTTGGAGGCATTGATCGCCACGCCGATCACCAGATGGTCCACCAGCTTGACGGCGCGCTTGATGATGTCGAGATGCCCCAGGGTCACCGGATCGAAGGTGCCGGGATAAAGACCGATGAGTCTTTTGCCGTTCATTCGCCGCCGCCAACATCGGCGATGCGTTCCACCGACACAACCTTCTCGCCTTCATCAACCCGGAACACGGTGACGCCCTGGGCGGCGCGGCCCTGCACCGAAATGCCCGACACCGCCACCCGGATGGTCTGGCCGGTGTCGGAGATCAGCATCAGATCGTCCGACTCCTCCACCGGGAAGGAGGCGATCACCGCGCTGTTCTTCTTGCCCATGCCGATGGCGACAATGCCGGAGCCGCCGCGGCCGGTGACGCGATACTCGTAAGACGAGGTGCGCTTGCCGAAGCCGGTCTGCGACATGGTGAGCACGAACTGTTCCCGCGCCCCCAGCGCCGCATAGCGTTCCGGCGTCAAGGTGGCTTCCTCCACGCTCTCCTCCGCCGCCTCTTCCGCGTCCTCGGCCTCGACCGGCGCTTCCGCCTCCCCGCTTTCGGCCCGGCGGGCGGCGCTGGCCTGTTTCAGATAGGCGCGAGCCTCCGCACTGCTGGCGTCGGAATGATAGAGCAAGGACAGGCTGACCACGGCGTCGCCCCCCTCTTCTCCATATTTCGCAAGCTTGATGCCGCGCACCCCGGTGGAATCGCGGCCCTTGAAGACGCGCACATCGCTGACCGCGAAGCGGATCGCCTTGCCGCCGCGGGTGGTGAGCAGGAAATCGTCGGCCTCGGTGCAGGTGGCCACGCCGATGATGCCATCGCCGGGCGCCAGCTTCATCGCGATCTTGCCGTTCTTGTTGACCTGGGCGAAATCCGACAGGTGATTGCGCCGCACATCGCCGGACTTGGTGGCGAACACCACATTGAGCTTGTCCCACTCCGCCTCATCTTCGGGCAAAGGCAGGATGGTGGTGATGCGCTCGCCTTCCGCCAGCGGCAACAGATTGACCATCGCCTTGCCCTTGCCGGCAATGCGCGCTTCCGGCAGCCGCCAGACCTTGAGCTTGTAGGCCATGCCGGTGGAGGAGAAGAACAACAGCCAGGCATGGGTGGATGCCGCAAACAGGCTGGTGACAAAATCCTCGTCCCGCGTCGCCATGCCGGCGCGGCCCTTGCCGCCGCGTCCTTGCACCCGGTACTCAGCCAAAGGCGTGCGCTTGATATAGCCATTGTGGGTGACGGTGACCGCGACATCCTCGCGCTCGATCAGCGCCTCGTCTTCCAGCTCAATCTCGGCATCGACCAGCTCGGTCTTGCGCGGGGTGGCGAACTCGGTGCGGATGGCGGCAAGCTCTTCCCGGATAATCGCCAGCACGCGGGCGCGCGATGACAGGATGTCGAGATAGTCGGCGATGGCCAATCCCAGTTTCTGGGCCTCGTCATTGATTTCGTCGCGCCCCAGCGCGGTCAGCCGTTGCAGGCGCAGGTCCAGAATCGCCTTGGCCTGGTCTTCCGACAGCTTGATGGTGCCGTCTTCTTCCATGCGATGCCGTGGATCGGCGATCAACGCCACCAGCGGGGCCACGTCCTTGGCCGGCCAGGCCCGCGCCATCAACTGCTCGCGCGCCGCCGTCGCGTCGGGGGCGGCGCGGATCAGCCGGATGACCTCATCGATATTGGCGACAGCCACCGCCAGACCGACCAACACATGGCCGCGGTCGCGCGCCTTGGTCAGGTCGAACTTGGTGCGGCGGGTAACGACCTCCTCGCGGAAACCGACGAAGGAGGCGATCAGCTCCTTCAAATTCATCTGAACCGGGCGGCCGTCATTCAGCGCCAGCATGTTGACGCCGAAGCTCTGCTGCAGGTTCGAGAAACGGTAAAGCTGGTTGAGCACCACTTCGCTGGAAGCGTCGCGCTTGAGCTCGATCACCATCCGCATGCCCGAGCGATCGCTTTCGTCGCGGATATCGGCGATGCCTTCGATGCGCTTGTCGCGCACCAGTTCGGCGATGCGCTCGATCAGCATCGCCTTGTTCACCTGATAGGGCAGTTCGGTGACGATGATGGCTTCGCGGTCCTTGCGGACTTCCTCCACCGCGCAGCGCGCCCGCATCAGGATGGAGCCGCGGCCCCGCGCGAGAGCCGCGCGGGCATTCTGCTTGCCGATCAAGAGCGCGCCGGTGGGAAAATCCGGTCCCGGCACGATCTCGGTCAGCCGCTCCAGATTGATCGAGGGGTCCTCGATAAATGCCAGGCAGGCGTCGATCACCTCGCCCGGATTGTGGGGCGGAATGTTGGTGGCCATGCCCACCGCGATGCCGGACGAGCCATTGACCAGCAGATTGGGGAAGCGCGCCGGCAGCACCGACGGCTCCTTTTCGGTGCCGTCGTAATTGTCGCGGAACTCGACCGTCTCCTTGTCGATGTCCTCGGTCAGCGCATGGGCGATCTTGGCGCGGCGCACTTCCGTGTACCGCATGGCGGCAGGCGGGTCGCCGTCCACCGAGCCGAAATTGCCCTGCCCGTCGATAAGAGGCGCGCGCATGGAAAAATCCTGCGCCATGCGCACCAGCGCGTCGTAAATGGATTGATCGCCGTGAGGGTGGTACTTACCGATGACATCGCCGACCACGCGGGCGGACTTGCGGTAGCCCTTGTTCCAGTCATAGCCGTTCTCATGCATCGAATAGAGGATGCGGCGATGCACCGGCTTGAGGCCGTCGCGCGCGTCGGGAAGCGCGCGCTGCACGATCACGCTCATGGCGTAATCGAGATAGGAACGCTTCAGTTCGTCCTCGACCGCGATGGAGGGCGAAGGCGCGCCGCCTTCCGGCGGGGTCAGACTTTCAGGCACGTCACTCATGGAAAATCGCGCTCAAAAATGCGGTCTCGAAGGCGCTTGCAGCGCGTGGGAATTGGCGGCGCGATTCCTAGCATTTCGCGCTTCCGGAAACCAGCAAATAACCATTGGATAAACCGTTGTTTCGTTAGCGGAATTCCGCCTTTTCCCCACCCGCTTTGCCGGCATGGTTGAACGGCGGCAATCCACCCCGTCCGGGACGAATCGCGGCCGCCTTGTCCGCCGCCGGCAGGCTGCTAGTTTCGCCCCCGCAGCCAGCCGGCCGGGGCCTGATTTCGCCATGCCAATTTCGCCATGAAAGCCGCCTTTCGTGCGTGAGCCCAACGCCCAGCTCAACCTGGCGGCGCCGGGGTCACTGTCGGTGCGCATCGCCGCCCGCGTCCGCCGGCGCATGTTCCAGGTCTTCCTGGAAGCCTTCGCCCCCGGCGAAAAGGAGACGGTGCTGGATATCGGCGTGACCTCCGACCAGAGCTATGAGTCCTCCAATTATTTCGAGGCGCTCTATACCTTCAAGCATCGCATCACCGCGGCGGGCTTGGATGATGCCAGCTTCCTGGAGCGGCAATATCCCGGCATGCGCTTTGTGTCCGCGGATGCCATGGCCCTGCCCTTTGCCGACGGCGCCTTCGACCTGGTCCATTCCTCGGCCGTGATCGAGCATGTGGGATCGCGCGCCCGCCAGCGCCAGATGCTGGCGGAAGTGTTGCGGGTGGCGCGCCGGGGCGTCTGCGTCACCACCCCCAACCGCTGGTTTCCCATCGAGTTTCACACCCAGTTGCCGCTGGTGCATTGGCTTGCGCCCCCGCTGCACCGGCCTTTGTTCCGCCTGCTGGGCTGCGGCTTCTTCGCGGCCGAGGAAAATCTCAACCTGTTGTCGCGGCGCAATCTTCTGGATCTCGCCGCCGGCTTTCCCGGCTGGCGGTTTGAAGTGCGGCGCCAGCGCCTATTGGGATGGACCAGCAATCTTTTGCTGTTTGCCTGGCGGCTCTGACCCGTCAGCGCGGGCGGCGCGCCAGCACCAGCATTGCCGACGTCTTCATGCCCAGGCTGCGGCGCAGGATATCCAGCCCGGTGAACAGGATCAGCATCAGCTTGGAGCGCAGGGGATCAAACAGCCGCGCCAGGCGCGGCATGGGAAAACGCGCATTGTAGCGCAACAGGTGATGAAAGGAATAAAGCCAGAAGGAATGGCCGGTCTGATAGCGGATGGCCAGCATTTCGAGCCCCGCTTTTTCCAGCGCCTTGCGGATGCTTGCGGGATCAAACAGCACCCAATGACGCGGGAAATGATACCCGCCCCACCAGCGCGCGCGGAACAATCGCGCATCCAGGGAATCCAGGTTGGGCGTCTCCAACGCCAATACGCCATCGGGCGACAGCCAGTCACGGACGCGGGCCAGAACCAGAACCGGATCGGCGACATGCTCGATGACATGGAACATGGTGACCAGATCCAGCGAGCCGGGCGCCACGATTTCGCAATCTTCCACCCGCCCGTCGAAGATGCAAAATCCCTTGTTGCGCAGTTTTTCCGAAGCGCCCATTTCGATGCCGAAGATGCGCTGCGGCTTGATGCCCCGCTTCGCCATCAGGTCGAGATAGTGGCCGTCGCCGCAGCCGATATCCAGAAACGAGGCCGGCGGCCGCGCCAGCGCGCGCAGAATGGCGCCGAACTTCAGCCGGTCCAGCACGCTCTTGCCCCACAGCACCAAAGGCGAAAGCGTCTCGGACATGGCATAGGAATAATAAGTGGGCGGATAAATCACCGGCAGCGCCACATCGTCGGGACGCGGGTCTAACCTCGCCGCGCCACAGCGCGCGCAGCGCAGCACCGGCCACAGATTGGCGCAGGTCTGCATCTCATAATCCTGGCCTTGGGCGATCCGGACGCCGCCGCTTTCGCCGCAGACCGGACAGGCGGGAACGGCGCGCAGCGGGATTTCTTTCCCTTGAGCCTTAACGGGCAGAGCGGTCACGTCATGCCCGCAACCGGCGCGCCGGCATGAAGCCGCCAGCGCAGATAATCCAGCAGGTGGATCACATAAGAAGCACGGATCACCAGGCGCGGATCGCTGCCGCCGCGCGCGCGCATCCGTCGGTTGGCTTCGGGCAGGTTGTAATAGGGAATGCCCGGCCAAAGGTGGTGCGCGGCATGGAAATTCATGTTGTGCGGCGCGAAGAACAGTTTCTCGAACCAGTTGGAGCGATAGGTGATCAGGCGCAGCGCCGCGTCGGCATCCGTATCCGCCGCAAGCACCGAATGTTCGCAAAACACCCGGGTGAGATCGGCGCGATAGCCGAAGGCGTAGACCGGAAAGAGCCACAGAAGCGGATAAGCCCACCAGCCGATGGCCCAGCTCAGGCCCGCCAACAAACCCGCTTGCCAGCCGATCAGGATCAACAGGTCCCGGAGGCGATAGCGCCCGGTCGACTTTCGCCCGCCGCCGCCGAGAAAGACATTGCGCACCGAAGGCAACAGGCTGGCCAGGCCCGAAAGAAACACCATAAAGGGCACAACCCCATCCTTGCCGGGATGCATATATTTGTGCCGGTCGGGATCGGCGGGAAGACAGGTATCCTGGTGATGATCCATGTGATTGCGCCGGTTCAGCCGGGTGATGGCGCCGAAGGATCCCATGATCATCACGTCATTCCACGCATCATTGGCCCATAGCCGGTCGAACAAGCGGCGATGCAAACCGTCATGGCCGATAATATAGAGCCCGTAGAAATTCACCCCGATCACCGGCACCGCCAGCGCCGCCGTCCACCAGGCCGGCCTCCAGGCCACCAGCGCCCAGGCCGCGGCTATCATCAGCCAATGCAACAGCGTGTGACAGACCGGAATGATGGGACGCAAAACGCCCAGCCGGGAAAGCTCTTCGCGTTCCAGAAGCACGGTCCGGAAAGGGCTATAGGCCTGCATGCGCCCTTTATGCCCCCGCCCCCGCCCCGGGTGCAACACAGCGAAGGTTTAGCGCGTCAGCCCGGGTTTCAATGCCGCAAGCTCCACCCGGACGCGGCTCATGTCATAGGCATAGATCAGCCTTTGGCGGCCCTGATCCTTGTAGCCGAAGGTGATGCCGATCAGCCGCCCCGAACCATCCAGCACCGGCCCGCCGGAAAATCCCGGACCGGCATCGCCGGCAAAAACGAAATAGGCCGGCGCGCTGCAACCCGGACACAGCTTGATCTCCGTGACCACGCCATGGGCGACGCGCAATTCGCGGTCGCCGCCCTGGCCGTAGGCGGTGACGCCCTGGCCGATCACGGGTACGGCGGTTTCCGGCGACGCGCTTTGGGGTGTGCGGAAGAACAACAGGTCATAGTCCTGCCGCGTGCCGATCACGCTTGCCGGTGCCAGCAGATTGGCATTATGGGCATTGGTGACGGCGATACCGGGCGCGATCACCACTGCCGCGCCATCGGCGCTGTCGATGCCCAGATGGACGCGGGCATGCAGCGGCAGATAGGCGGCGGCGATTTGGGGCTGCGCGATGGCGGTGGCCGGTATGCCGGAGGACGGCATGCAACCGCCGGCCATCAGCAGAAGGGCAAGCGGGAGGCAACCGACTCTAGAACGGAATTTCGTCATCCAGTTCGTCACGCTGGAAACTGGCGGGCGCTTCGCCGGCGCCGCGGCTTGCGCCACCTTCACCGCCGCCATTCCGTCCGTCCAGCATGGTCAATTCGCCCCGGAAGTTCTGGAGCACCACTTCGGTGGAATATTTCTCGGCGCCGTCCTTGTCGGTCCATTTGCGGGTCTGCAGCTGGCCTTCAACATAGACCTTGGAACCCTTGCGCAGGTATTTCTCGGCGACTTCGGCCAGATTCTTGTTGAAGATGACCACCCGGTGCCATTCGGTCTTTTCCTTGCGCTCGCCGCTGGCCTTGTCGCGCCAGCTCTCGCTGGTGGCGACCGACAGATTGACCACGGGGTCGCCCGACGTCATGCGCCGGACCTCGGGGTCCTTGCCCAGATTACCTACCAAAATCACCTTATTGACGCTGCCGGCCATGACTTTCTCCATACCTGGGGCGCGACGTTAGACGACAGCCGCCCGTCCGCGCCACGGACCGGCGCCTTTTATCCACCCTTTATCCATCCATAGCATTGTTCCCTGTTTGTTCCAATAGCTTTGCGCCCCCCTTTCCCGATAAGCAGGGATGGCTGGCGAGGCGGCATGCCCTTCAATTCCTATCCTTATTTCGTGTTTCTGGCGGTGGCGGTGCTGGGCTTCCGGCTGCTGGAAAAAAACGCCCCTACCGGGCGGCGCGTGTTCCTGCTGCTCGCCTCCTACGCCTTCTATGCCTGGTGGCGGGCGGATTTCCTGCTCCTGCTGTGCGGCTCGACCCTGGTCAATTACGGCATCGGCTGCGAGATCGAGCGGCGGCGGGCCCAACACCGGGACCGGCGCGCTTATCTGATCGCGGGCCTGATCTTCAATCTGGGCCTGATCGCCACCTTCAAATACGACAGCTTGTTCGTTTCCACCGCCGATACTCTTCTGGGCATCGGCCTGCCGGTGCCGCATTTCTTCCTGCCACTGGCGATCAGCTTCTTCACCTTCGAGCAGATCAGCTATCTGGTGGATGCCGATAGCGGCAAGACCCACAATTACGGCTTGCTGGATTACGCCTTGTTCGTCGCCTATTTCCCGCATTTGATCGCGGGCCCGATCGTGCGCCACAACGACCTGATCCCGCAATTCCGCCAATTGCGCGGCGAGAATGACGATCTCGCCGCCGGCGTGACGCTGTTCACCATCGGCCTGGCCAAGAAATCCCTGATCGCCGACAATCTGGCGCCGTTCGCCGACGCCATCTTCAACACCGCGGCCCGCGGCACCGCCTTGGGCGCCACTGACAGCTGGCTGGGCACCCTGTTCTTCGCCTTCCAGATCTATTTCGATTTCAGCGCCTATTCCGACATGGCGCTGGGGTCCTCGGTGATGCTGGGCATAAGACTGCCGGTGAATTTCCACTCGCCCTACAAAGCCGCCAGCATCATCGAATTCTGGCGGCGCTGGCATATCTCGCTGTCGGCTTTCCTGCGCGACTATCTCTATGTGCCCCTGGGCGGAAACCGCAAAGGCCGCCGCCGGCGTTATCTCAACCTCTTCATCACCATGCTGTTGGGCGGGTTGTGGCATGGCGCCAACTGGACCTTCATGCTGTGGGGCGGGCTGCACGGGCTTTATCTTTCCATCAATCACGCCTTCCGCCACGCCACAAAGGGCCTGACCGCCCCGCCGGCGCTGCGCTTGCCGCTGCATGCCGCTTCGGTGGCCTTGACCTTTGCCGCCACCACCCTGGCTTGGATCGTGTTCCGCGCGCCCGATCTCGCCAGCGCCCGCAATGTGCTGGCGGGACTGCTGGGTCTGGGACATTCGGCGGTGGTCAGCTTCTCGCCGCTTGCGGCAGTGGCCCTGCTGTTGCTGTTCGCCATCGTCTGGCTGATGCCCGACAGCATGGAGATAATGTGGCGCTACCGGCCCGCTTTGCCGTCGCCTTACGCGGATCAGCCGGTGACGGGAGCAGCACGGATGGCATGGCAACCGCGCCCGCTTCATGCCGCGCTGTACGGCTTGATGTGCATCGTCGCGGTGCTCGCCTTGTCCAACCTGAAACCCTTCATCTATTTCCAGTTCTGACAGTCCGATGGAAAGAACCCGCTACGCCGTTTGGTTTCTCAGCACCGTGGCGCTGGCCATTGCGGCGCTTGCCGGATTCAACGTCCTGGCGACGGCCTATATTCTTCACCACCCGCAGGGCGCCAGTGTCCAAACCCTGTCGGGTTTCGAACGCGCGGTGAAACCGGTCTGGCTGGAGCGGATAAAGCCGGAGCTGGTGTTCGCCGGCTCCAGCCGGGTGCGGGACGGTTTCGATCCCGCCTTGATCGACGCCGCCCTGAAGACCAGAAGCTTCAACTATGGCGCCTCCAGCATCACGCCCTATGAGACGCGCCGTTTTGTCCAGGATGCGCTGGCGCATCCTTCGGTGAAACAGATCGTGGTGGCGCTGGATGCGTTCACCGGCAATGGCGGCGCGGGCGAGGCCCTGCCCAGCTTTGATGAAACCCGCCTGGCGGTAACGCCCTCGGGCGAGCCTACCCCCAGGCGGGCGCTGTGGCTGTTCACCACCGCCTATCTCAGCGGCGGCGCTCTGGGCATGAACGCGCTGGCCGGCTGGTCATTGCTCCAGCTGAAACCCGGACAGGCGGCGGCCGACCGGCCGGATATTTTTCCCGCCTATGGCCACATGGACCAGGCCGTGCTGGCGCGCGATCTCAACTATCGCCGCGCGCGGGTGATGCGCATGGGAGACGGGCCGCTGCGGGAACTGACCACCATGCTGGCGGCGGCCTGTCATGCCCGCGCCAAGCTGGTCTTGTTCTTCCCGCCCGACAATATGGCGATCATCGCCCGTTACCGGCAAAGCAATGCCGCCAGCCTTGCCGCTTTCAAGATGACGTCAAGCCAGGCGGTGGCGCGCCACAATGCCGGCTGTCCCAACAAGGCGGGTTTGTTCGATTTCATGGCGCCCAATCCGCTCACCAGCGAAACGCTGGAGAACGGCTCCGCCCGCGACTATGTCGATCTGGTGCACTTCCGCCCCCCGGCGGGCCTTTGGCTGCTCAGGCAGATGGGGATTGCGCCTTAAAACGGGTGTTCAAGGCGAGGTTGAGGTGCTCGGGGTGCTGGTGCAGGCAGAACCACAAGCGTGGTAATCGTCGCTTTGGGTGGCGATCACCACCGCAGCCACGGTGACAAGGGCGACACCGCCGATCAGCAGCAGGCTGGGACTGCGGAGCGCCTGATGCACCCCCGCCGGCTTGCCGGGCGGCAGCGCGCCATCGGCGGCCAAAGCCCCGGAGCCGGGCACCATGGAACCAGCCATTGTCGCCGCAGCCGCCATCGCAATCATCGCTGTCCGGATTTTGATCATCTTATGTCCCCTCCGCCTGTCCCGGCGGTGTAATGAGTTGTTCCTGCTGGCCAATCCGCCAAACTCTTGCGGCGGAATCTCCCGCCCAGCCATGGCGTTATTAGGGCCAATCCAGCCGGTTTTGCAAATGAACAATCCCGATGGGCGGGGGACTGCGCCGAATCGTTCTCTTTTTGTTTCGAAAGCGGCGCGGAACAGGTTATGAGAGGCGGATGGACGCTTTAAGCCAGATTCTCACGCCCTCGCGGCTCACTATGATTGCCGATATCGGCGCCAATCCCATCGATGGCGATCCGCCCTACAAGGCGATGCTGGCGGCCGGCCTGTGCGAGGTGGTTGGCTTTGAGCCGCAAGCGGCGGCTCTGGCCCGGCTGGAGCAGAAAAAGGGTCCGCGGGAGCGGTATCTGCCTTACGCCCTGGCCGACGGAACCGAGCGCACCCTGCATGTCTGCCAACTCGAGGGCATGACAAGCCTGCTGGTTCCCGACCCCGCCCATCTGGCGCTTTTCAATTTGTTTCCTACATGGGGGACTGTGAAGGAGCGCATTCCCGTCACAACCCGGAAACTGGACGATATCGCCGAGGTCACTGCCCTGGATTTCCTGAAAATGGATGTCCAGGGCGCCGAACGTGAGGTGCTGGCGCATGGGCAAAACAAATTGAAGGACACGGTTGTGATCCAGACGGAAGTATCCTTCGTTCCGCTTTACAGGGATCAGCCCGGTTTCGGCGAAATGGATCTGTGCCTTAGGGAATTGGGTTTCCTGCCGCATTGCTCCACCGGCACCAAGATCTGGCCGCTCTCTCCCATGGTGGTTGGCGACCAGCCCAATCGGGGCATCCGCCAGCTGCTGGAAACCGACATGGTCTATGTGCGGGATTTTTCAAAACCGGAAAACATGACCGCGGAACAATGGAAACATCTCGCCTTGATCGCGCACCATTGCTACGGCTCCTATGATTTGGCGCTCAAATCCATCCTGAGTCTGGTGGAATTGGGCGCCATACCGGCCGATTCCAACCGGCGTTATCTTGCCAGCCTGCCAGCCCGAAAAGCCAACTGATGCTGAAGAACATTTCCATCCGCGGCGCCCGCGAGCACAATCTCAAGAATATCGATGTGGAGATACCGCGCGATACCCTCACCGTGCTCACCGGCCTGTCCGGCTCGGGCAAGTCCAGCCTCGCCTTCGACACCATCTATGCCGAGGGCCAGCGCCGCTATGTCGAAAGCCTGTCGGCCTATGCCCGCCAGTTCCTGGAACTGATGCAGAAGCCGGATGTGGACCATATCGAGGGCCTGTCGCCGGCCATTTCCATCGAACAAAAGACCACCTCCAAGAATCCCCGCTCCACCGTCGGCACCGTCACGGAAATCTACGACTATCTGCGCCTGTTGTTCGCCCGCGTCGGCGTGCCCTATTCGCCCGCCACCGGCCTGCCCATCGAAAGCCAGACGGTCAGCCAGATGGCGGACCGCATCCTGGCGCTGCCGGAAGGCACGAGGCTTTATCTCTTGGCGCCCATCGTGCGTGGCCGCAAAGGCGAGTACCGCAAGGAACTGGCCGAGCTGCAGAAGAAAGGCTTCCAGCGGGTCAAGGTGGACGGCAAATTCTATGACATCGGCGCCTCGCCCGCCCTCGACAAGAAACTCAAGCACGATATCGAGATCGTGGTGGACCGTATCGTGGTCAAGCCCGACATCGGCAACCGGTTGCCCGATTCCATCGAGACCGCGCTCACCCTCGCCGACGGGCTGTTGCTGGTGGAATTCGCCGACGAGAAGGACAAAGACGGCAAGCAGAAGCAGATCATCTTCTCGTCCAAATTCGCCTGTCCAGTGTCGGGCTTCACCATTTCGGAGATCGAGCCTCGGCTGTTTTCCTTCAACAATCCCCATGGCGCCTGCCCGGAATGCGACGGGCTGGGCGTGCAGAATTATTTCGACGAGGCGCTGGTGGTGCCCGACGAGAGCCTGAGCCTCAAGAACGGCGCCGTCGCGCCCTGGGCCAAGTCGTCATCGCCTTATTATCTGCAGACCCTGGAGGCGCTGGCCAAGCACTACAAATTCTCCATGAACGAGCCTTGGGAAGACCTGCCCAAAAAGGCGCGCGATGTGATCCTGCACGGCTCCGGCGATGAGGTGATCAAATTCACCTATGACGACGGCATGCGCCGCTACGACACCAAGAAGGAATTCGAAGGCGTCATCCCCAACATGGACCGCCGCTATGGCGAGACCGACAGCGCCTGGGTGCAGGAAGACCTGGAGAAATTCCAGGCCGAGGCGCCGTGCGAGGTCTGCAACGGCTATCGCCTCAAGCCCGAAGCCCTGGCGGTGAAGATCGGCGGCCTGCATATCAGCCAAGTCTGCGAACAGTCCATCCGCGATGCCGACGCCTGGTTCCGTGACATCGACAAGAAGCTCAACAAGCAGCAACAGGAAATCGCGGTGCGGATTTTGAAGGAAATCCGCGCCCGCCTGAAATTCCTCAACAATGTGGGGCTGGACTACCTCACCTTGGCGCGCTCTTCCGGCACCTTGTCGGGCGGGGAAAGCCAGCGCATCCGGCTGGCATCGCAAATCGGCTCCGGCCTTACCGGCGTGCTGTATGTGCTGGACGAACCCTCGATCGGATTGCACCAGCGCGACAATTCCAAGCTGCTGGACAGCCTCAAAGGCCTGCGCGACATGGGCAATACCGTGCTGGTGGTGGAGCATGACGAGGACGCCATCCGCCAGGCCGATCATGTGATCGACATGGGGCCCGGCGCCGGCGTGCATGGCGGGCATATCATCGCCCAAGGCACCCCCGCCGACATTATCGCCAGCAAGAAAAGCCTCACCGGCAAATATCTCAGCGGCGCGGAGTTCATTGCCATTCCGGCGGAACGCCGCAAGGCCTTGCATAACCGCTGGCTGAAGCTGGTGGGGGCGCGGGGCAACAATCTCAAGAATGTCACCGCGCAGATCCCGCTGGGCACCCTCACCTGCATCACCGGCGTCTCGGGCGGCGGCAAATCCACCCTGACCATCGAGACGCTCTACAAGGCGGCGGCGCGCAAACTCGGCCAGGCGCGCGAGCAGCCCGCCCCGCATGACCGCATCGAAGGCCTGGAATTCCTCGACAAGGTGATCGACATCGACCAGAGCCCGATCGGCCGCACCCCGCGCTCCAACCCGGCCACCTATACCGGCGCCTTCACGCCGATCCGCGACTGGTTCACCGAACTCCCCGAAGCCAAGGCGCGCGGCTATGCCCCCGGCCGTTTCAGTTTCAATGTCAAAGGCGGGCGCTGCGAAGCCTGCCAGGGCGACGGCGTGATCCAGATCGAGATGCACTTCCTGCCCGACGTCTATGTCCAATGCGATGTCTGCAAGGGCAAGCGCTACAACCGCGAAACCCTGGAAGTGAAATTCCGCGACCATTCCATCAGCGACGTGCTGGACATGACGGTGGAAGCCGGCGCGGAGCTGTTCAAGGCGGTGCCTTCCATCGCCGAAAAACTGGAAACGCTGAAGCGGGTCGGCCTGGGCTACATCTCCATCGGCCAGCAGGCCACCACCCTGTCCGGCGGCGAAGCCCAGCGTGTCAAACTCAGCAAGGAATTGTCACGCCGCGCCACCGGCCGCACCCTCTACATCCTGGACGAGCCCACCACCGGCCTGCATTTCCATGACGTGAAGAAACTTCTGGAAGTGCTGCAGGAGCTGGTCGACCAGGGCAACACCGTGGTGGTGATCGAGCACAATCTGGAAGTGATCAAGACCGCCGACTGGATCGTGGATCTGGGTCCGGAAGGCGGCGATGGCGGCGGCGAGATCGTGGCCAGCGGCACTCCGGAAGAGGTCGCCAAAAATCCGCGCTCCTATACCGGCCAATATCTCAAAGCGCTGTTGAAGAATGCGGCGGCGGCAAAAGTCCCGGCCTCAAAGCGATTGAAGGCGGCGGAATAGAGCCTGATTTTCCAGATGGAAACGCCCGCGCCGTAGGGATTTTGTGACGTGGGCAGGAGAAGGGCGACGGCCGTAGTGGGGCTACGGACGAGCCCTTCGACGAACCCACGGCGCAAAAGACCACGGCGATCAGACCGCGATATCCAGGGCCGGCTCGTCCTTGAGTGCCCGCCATACCGAGACACTGGCGCCGCAAAACAGCCCCACCAACAGCGGCGAGAAGAAAAAGCTCAAGCCGCAGGACAAAGGCAGGATATCGCGCGCATGCCGCATGACCGCGATCATCTGCTCCTGCTGGTTTCCTCCGGCAACCGCCGACTTTCCCTCCAGCGCGACATCGGCCGCCAGGAATGTCAGCGCCAAAGGCAGGAACAGCCCCAGCAGAACGCCGATCAAGGACAACAGATGGCCGGCCGATAGCGCCCAGGCGCGGCGCATGGCCGGCGCGTTTTCATTGACCGCGATGGCGGGCAAAAGCAGCAGGAAGCGGGCCGCCAGTACCAAGCCCACCCCGCTCATGGCCAGCGCCAGGATGCGTCCGCCCGATTGCTGTCCGGCGGCCGGAATCAGCGGCTGGGCGGCATTGGCCAGGGTCTCCAGCGACAGGCCGATCAACAGCATCAAGGCGGTGAAGGCGGCAAAAGCGCGGAACATGCGCCACTCCAGCGGACCAAAGGCGAAATGCGCGAAAGCGGGCGCGGGCCGCGACCCCAGCGCCAGTTGCGCGACCGCGACACACATCACGGCATAGAGCAGCAGCGCCGCCACGAGATAGGCCAGCAGCATCAGCAAGGTCGGCCCCAACTGCGCCGGATTGACGTTGCCCGCCAGGAAATCGATGAAGTCGCCATAGAGGCGGTGGAAGGTGAAGAATTGGGCGATAGTGATCATCACCATCGAGACCCAGATCAGCCCGATGATTCCGCCCAGATGGGTAAAGGTGAAGCTATAAGCGTCACGGATGGTCGCGATCGCCGAAATGCGCCGCATCACGTCAAATCGCTCTTAGAATTCGTCAAAGGGGCGCAGATCGTCGAACACCGGCGCGCTGGGTGCGGTGGCGTCCTGCCACAGCCGCACCGCCCAAGCCGTGACGGCGGCGGCGACAGGCAGCTTGCCCAGTTGCGTCAGGGGCTCGGTAAGGACAGCAAGACGGCGGCGCGGCACGAAGACCGCGATACTCACTGCGGCGGCCGCCAGCAGGCCGGCGCCCAGCGCCAGCTTGGTATAACTCACTCCTCTATCCTGTTCGGCCATTGCTGCTTTCGTCCCTTTGCTGAACCTTATATAGGCCGTGGCTTCGCCCGCGTCATCCGGGTCCCGGTTTCACCCGGTGTCGCATGCGCTTATGGCGATAGCATTGCATGGAGTTCCGGCACAAAAAGTTAAAGTTCCGGCCGAGAGGGTAAAAATCGGCTTAAACGGCAGAAAGCCCGCCACCGGTTGGTGGCGGGCTTTCTCTGTCTCAACCCCTGAAAGAGGTTAGGGGGACGCCGAAGTGGTCGAAGGCGGCGCGAAGGTCGAAGTCGAGGCTCTATCCCCGCTCTGGTTCGAAACCACGATGGCAACGGCGGTAATGACCGCAGCTGCAGCACCGGCAATAATCAGCGTGCCATGGTTGAATTCCTGCGCGGATTTCACACCGGCCGGCTTACCGGGCGCAAAGGCTCCGTCAGCGGCGAAAGCTGAAGAACCGATCATCGCCGCCACCGAAACCGCAGCAACAGCACTCTTAAAACCAAACATAGGATTCCCCCGGTTATGTAGTGGGGGGATACTTGTCTGAAGCCGTAAGCCAAGTCAACCAGCCTTTCGGATTTCCTTTTTGACTGTGGCCAAAAGGCTTTACTGCCTCATTTTGGGTTTTTTCCGCTGTGGTTTGAGTTCCTGAAACGTCTTCACGAACCCTCCTGAACGAGCCCAATTTGGATAAAATCTCGGCCCTCATCAGTGCAATTATGTTGCAACTGCGAAAAGTAGCGCTCCCTTTGGACGAGTCGGGTCCGTTTGCGGCCAGCCGGCGACCTGCTAAAGCCCGCCCATGACCCAAGTTATGCACATCATCGGCGGCGGATTGGCCGGTTCAGAGGCCGCCTGGCAGGCGGCCGAAGCGGGCGCGGCAGTGATTCTGCACGAGATGCGGCCCCTCAAAAGAACCGAAGCGCACCAGGGTGACAGGCTGGGGGAGCTGGTCTGCTCCAATTCCTTCCGCTCCGACGATGCCGCCAACAATGCGGTCGGCCTGCTGCATGAGGAAATGCGCCGGGCCGGCTCGCTGATCATGCGGGCGGCCGATACCCACAAGCTTCCGGCCGGCGGGGCGCTGGCGGTGGACCGCGAAGGTTTTTCCGCCGCGGTGACGCGCGCCCTGGAGGACCATCCACGCGTCAGCCTGGCGCGCGAGGAAATCGCCCAGCTGCCGCTGGCGGAATGGGGCAGCGTCATTGTCGCCACCGGTCCCCTCACCTCGCCCAGCCTGGGCGCCTCCATCGGCGAAGCCACCGGGCTTGAGCAGCTTGCCTTCTTTGATGCCATCGCGCCCATCGTTCATCGCGAGTCGGTCGATTTCGACATCGCCTGGTTTCAGTCGCGCTATGACAAAGAGGGGCCGGGCGGGGGGACGGCGGATTATATCAATCTGCCGCTCAACCGGGACCAATATCTCGATTTCGTCGCAGCGCTGCTCAGCGGCGAAAAGACCGACTTCAAGGAATGGGAAAAATCCACGCCCTATTTCGAAGCCTGCCTGCCCATCGAGGTGATGGCGTCGCGCGGGCCCGAGACCCTGGCCTTCGGTCCGATGAAACCGGTGGGCTTGAAAGACCCGCGCCGCGGCGAACGTCCTCATGCGGTGGTGCAATTGCGCCAGGACAACAGGCTGGGCACGCTGTGGAACATGGTGGGCTTCCAGACCAAGCTCAAACATGCGGAACAGGTGCGTATCTTCCGCACCATTCCGGGACTGGAGAAGGCGCAATTTGCCCGCCTGGGCGGCCTGCATCGCAACACCTTCATCAATTCGCCACGCCTGCTGGACCAGGAGCTGCGGCTCAAGACGCGGCCGCATTTGCGGTTCGCCGGACAGATAACCGGCGTGGAGGGCTATGTGGAAAGCGCGGCGATCGGCCTGTTGGCGGGGAGGTTCGCGGCGGCGGAGATTCTGGGCAAGGCCGCGGAACCGCCGCCCGCCACCACGGCCTTGGGGGCGCTGCTCGCCCATATCACCGGCGGCGCCGACGCCAGGACCTTCCAGCCGATGAATGTCAATTTCGGATTGTTCCCCGAATTCCCCAAAAGCGCGAAAATCCGGGGAAAGGACCGCAAGCGCGCACTCTCCGATCGCGCGCTGCAGGACTTGGACGCGTGGCTGGGTAAGAAGGCGGCGGCCGAATAATCTGTTCCGCCGCAACCCTCCGATTGCCGCGATGGAACTTTGGCGTGAAGAAGTTTGGCGCGAGGGAACTTGCGTCACGTCGCGCAAATATTTTTGCGCCTGTGCGTGAATTGATCTAAACCTTTTGGGTCGAAGAGCGTTGGGCGCGATGTCGATACGGAAGATCATCCTGGCCGGGTTGGCGCTTGCGCTGACCGCTGCCCCAGCCATGGCTGCGCCCGCGGTCGAGGCGCAAATGGTTCACATGGAACCGTTCAACGGCGCGTTCGTCATTCCCGTGGTCCTGAACAATGTGCTGACCGAAAAGTTCATCGTCGATAGCGGCGCCGCCGATGTCAGCATTCCCGCCGATGTCGCGTCCGCGCTCAGGAAACTGGGCACCCTGACGGATGCTGATCTTCTAGGAACCAAGACCTATATGATGGCCGATGGATCACTGGTTCCCTCGGAGATCTACCGGATCGCATCCCTCAGGATCGGCGGCCTGCTGGTGGAGAATGTCACCGTCCGCATCACGGCGGAAAAAAGCCACCTGCTACTGGGCCAGAGTTTTCTCAGCCGTCTTAGGTCCTGGTCCATGAACAATGCCCAGCAGGTCATGATCTTCAACTGATCCGGAATTTTCCCGATACGCCGCTACCGTCGCCGGGTTGGAAGCCTTGCTTGCGGTCAGCAGCCCGGAACCACCATCCACCTCGTAAAAGGCCGGGAACACCGCGCCCATCGTTTTCACTTCCGGCAATATGTAAACCACGCCTTTGGTGCCGCTGAAGGCCGGATCCACCACGCTATCGAAAAACTTTGCCGGCACATTGATGCAGCCATAGGAAATCCGGTGCTCGGCCGGCGCCGGCGATACGATTCGTTCGAGCCGCCGTTCCGCGGGGTTGGTATTGATCACGCGATGGAGCGAGATGGCGGTGGCATAGTCCACCCACAGCACATTCAAACTCCCCAGGTCGTTGCCAAGCGCCGCCACAAAGCGGCCCGCCGGCGTGGTGCGCATCTGTGGCGTGATCGCTTTCAGCGGCATGGTCCCGATTCCGGGAATGGAATCGTCTCCCCGTTCCAGGCCGACCAATGCCCATGCCGCGCCAAGCAGCCGCGCGTCCTTGTCGAAGACAAAGACCTTGGCATTCGGTTTATCGATGATCACAAAAGGCAGGCTGTCATTGTCCCGGGAGTCCGCCACCCAGTCTGCCATCTGCCGGACCGCCGGCGACGCAGCCTGTTTCAGAAACTGCGCCCGGCGCGGGGGATGCGCTCCTTCAGCCGCACCCGCTGCGGGCGCGGCCGAAGAGGCGTCGGAATCGGCATAGGCCGACAGGGATAGGAAGCACGCCGCGATAACGCCCAGGAAAACTCTGATCATGGTCGCACACTGACGTCTCACACTGGCGCGCTTCTATCTCCTGTCGGGACTGCGGCTAGTTGCGGTCCTGCTTGCGAGGAGGCGGCGCAGTGGCCTCGGCTTCAACTGCCGGAGCAGCCTGGGCTACAGGCGGCGGTGGCGGCGCTTCCATGGCAATACGGTCGCCGCAATTGGCGTCGAGCTTATTGTCTCTATGCAGCCGCGCGCAGGCATGTTCCGCAACGGTAACGCCGGCAGTGGCAGGCTCCAGCGTGCCGTCGGGGACATAACCCTTACCCTTTTGCACCGCTTCGCTGAACATGGAGTCGGCCTTGTTGACATCGCCGTCATGGTGATAGGTCGCGCCCATATTGAACACGGCAATCGGGTGTTCCGGATGGTGGGTAAAATCCTCGTTGAAGTCTGCCTTGGCCGCATCCCAGTTTCCGGCCACAACCTCGTGAGAGCCGGCCTCGCCAATGCCATTACAGGCGGCAAGCGGGAGACAAAGAGGTAACATCGCGCAAATCACTGCGCCTTTCGCAGAAAGGTTGAACATGAGACACCTTACGTAATTCTGCGACCGTACCATGGGGACCATTCCCCAAAGCTCGACTTCGCATCTGTGATCCGAAGACCGGAACTAATAACGCAACAAATGCTGGGCGCGTTTCCTTTGCCCACATCAAAAAGTTCAAAATGAAGTTCCATCAGAGTAGCGACGCTCCGCCCTCGCGAACAATTTGCCCGTGTCGGGATGTTCCGGCGGGTGTTGTAGAATCGGCCTTGCGGGACCCGGAAGTGGACATAGGGTAATTGGCCCAAGGGTTACCCGCTCGGGCGGGAACACATTGCCGCCGCAATCGCCGCGGTCCCGTCATTTCCCGATTTTCGGATCGATCTTTCTCGCCTGCGCGATATCAAGGTCGCCCTTTTTGACGTCGCCCATCTGCTTTTCCAGAACGCCGCGAAGATAGCGGGATGCGGCAAAGCTGGGGGCGAGCCGGATCGCCTCGCTGTAATCCTGAATCGCCTGGTCGTTGTCGCTTTTGGCCTGATGGGCGGCACCACGGATATAGAAGGTCGTGGCATCATTGGGGTTGAGCGCGATCGCCCGATCGAGATCCTCGATCGCGCGGGCGTCATCGCCTTTCTTGTGGTAGGCGGCGCCGCGCTTGACGAGCGTGGCCGCCCCATTCGAACCCAGCGCAATCGCCTGGTCGTAGTCCTGGATTGCGCGATCATTGTCGCCCTTGTTGAAATAGGCGTGACCGCGAAACAGATAGGCATCCACATAACCGGGATTGAGCTTGATCGCCCGATCGCAGTCCCGGATTGCCCGGTCATGATCGCCTTTATCGTTAAACGCCAGGCAGAGATTGGTAAATGCGATGGCGAGATTGGCGGCGGTTTCATTCCCCGACTGGATGACCGCCATGCAGGACTCGATCAGGACATTGTCATTGCTGTTCACGTCCTCGGCGCAGCGGGCCCAGTTCCCGTCGCGGGATTGTGCGCCTGCCGCGCCTGCGAGCAGCGGGAGGAACGCAAGAACAAAAAACCACAAATTCCGCCGCACTATGCCCGCCTGTCAGGAATTGTCGGTACAAGCCCAGCATAGCCTACCGGACAGGCTATAAACGCCCTGGAACTTCCGCGGTTGCAAACTCTCGCGATCGCGGTGGTCCGCTGGTTCACGAAGCCCCACGGCGCGCGCGGTGTTTGCGCCGAAATCCTGAAACCGTGTACAGTTACGCGCATTGTCAAAACAGCGGCGGATCATGCCATGGATATTCCCCTCGAACTTTCCTTCCACAATGTCGATCCTTCCGAGGCGCTGAAGGCGGCGGTAAAGGAACATCTCGGCAGGCTGGAGCAATTTCACGATCACATCATTGGCTGCCGGGTGGTGATCGGGCTGCCGCACAAGAGCCAGAAGGCCAGCGGCAATCCGCCGGATGTGCATATCGTGCTGCGCGTGCCGGGCAAGGAAATCGTGGTCAGCAAGGAATTGGCGCATGGCGGCCACAAGAAAAGCGCCACCGATGCCTATGCCGTGCTGGACAGCGCCTTTGCGGTGGCGATCAGCCGGCTCAAGGACCACCGCCGCATCAGTCACGGCGACGTGAAATACAAAAGTGGCGAGCCGCGCAGGGCTTCCGGCGAAACGCTATAGCCGCCTCTTCATCGCGGCGCTCAGTAGTGCCATCTGTCTGCGGTGAATCGGCACCTCGCGGCCCATTTCCAGCCTGCGCAGATAGACCGGCACCAGCGCTGCCGGAAGCACCGCCGCCAGCGCCGCGCCGGGCCTGGGCGCTTGCCGCGCGGCGAGGAAATGGTCGCGCGCCTTCAACGCCACCTGGCGGATGGCGGCCTTGCGCCGCTGATCTCCCGCCTCCAGATGGAAAAATTCTTCCGGCGTGAGATGCAGCGCCGAAAGCAGATCCAGCGGCAGATAGAGCTTGTGCCGGCCATTGTGAAACGGCAGCGACCGGAGCAGGCCGCTCAGGCCATAGGCCAGGCCGGCTTCGCGCAGCAGGGACTCGCGTCCCGCCGGCCCGCCCAGCAGCTTCGCCGCCAGCCGCATCAGCGCGCCGCTGGTGGAATCGACATACGATTCAAGCGCGGTGAAATCCGCCAGCCGCTCGGCGGAGGAATCAAAGCCGCGCGCCGCGATCAGGGCCTCGAAATCCCCCAGCGCGAGGTTTTTCTCCGCGAACAGGGCGGCAAGGCCGCGCGCCACGTCATGATTGCGCGCGCTTCCCTTGGAAGCGGCCTCGGCGGTCTCGCGCCACCATTCCAGCCGGATGGCGCCCAGCATGGGCTCGCGCACAGTTTCGGCGACGCGCGCCACTTCGTCATGGAAGGCATAGAGCGCAAACAGAAAGGCGCGCTCACGGGCCGGCGCGAACAGGGTGGCGAAATAGCGGTCGGGATCGGCGGCGCGCACCGATGCGGCGAGGCGATTGGCCAAGGCGGCATCCATCGGAAGTGCGGCGCTCATGCTGTCCCAACGAAAAGGCCGCCGGATCGCTCCGGCGGCCTTATCCGCAAACCGATCCGGTTCAGATATGCGACGCCGCCACCATGCAGAACAGCATGGGGATCGACGCCATGGTGTTGAAGCGCGAGGCGATCAGCGCCGCCTTGGCGGCCTTGTCCTTCTCCGGCTGGGGCAGGTCGGAATATTTGCCGCCGATGTTGAGTATCTTCTGCTGGTTCGGCCAGATGATGAACCAGACATTGAACCACATGATGGTGCCCAGCCACATGCCCAGTCCGATCAGTACAAAGGCGGGGTTGGTGAAGCCGTCCACCGCGTCCAATGTATAGGCCTGGACCAGGTAATTGTTCATCGCCGCCAGGCCCAGCCCCAGGACGATGGTCGCCATCGCCGCCCAGCGGAACCAGAACAGAGCGGCGGGAGCGATGTATTTGGTGACGCCGGGCTTCAGTTCGGCGGGCACCGACGGCATGGTCGGCACCTGCACAAAGTTGAAGTACCACAACAGGCCGATCCACATCACGCCGCTGACGACATGCAGCCAGCGGGTGACGAACAGCCAGAAGGCCTGGTCGATGCTGCCGTGCAGGCAGCCGGCATAGATCGCCGCCACTCCAATGGCGAGCAGAAAGCCCGCGATCACCACATTGCGAAGATTGCCGAAAAAAGCGGCCATGGACCCCTCCCTGAAGATTCTGGGCGGGAACCTTAGAGCAAGTCGGGGCCGGATTGAACCGGCCAAAGACCATTAAATCAGTGGGCTTAAATGGTCAGTTTGCGCGGCCGGGCCGTGTTCAACCAGGTGATCACGATCAGCCGCGTCACCATCACCGCGGTGAAAAAGGAGGTGATGATGCCCACGGCAAGGGTCACCGCAAAGCCCTTGACCGGGCCGGTTCCCAGCCCGAACAGGATCAAGGACGCGATCAAATGGGTCATATTGGCGTCGATGATGGTGGCCATGGCGCGGCGGAAGCCGGTATCGATGGACGCCAGCATGGTGCGGCCGCCGCGCTGCTCCTCGCGGATGCGCTCATAGATCAGCACATTGGCGTCGACCGCCATGCCCATGGTGAGCACGATGCCGGCGATGCCCGGCAAGGTCAGGGTGGCGCCAAACGCGGTCAGCGCCGCCAGCAGCAGCACCACATTCAGGGTCAGGGCGATGTCGGCGAAGATGCCGAACAGGCCGTAGCGCAAGACCATGAACAGCGCCACCGCCGCCAGTCCCGCCAGGGCCGCCTTGCGGCCGGCATCGATGGAGTCCTTGCCGAGTTCCGCGCCGACGCTGCGCTCTTCCAGGGGCTTCAAGGGCGCGGGCAAGGCGCCGGCGCGCAGCAGAATCGCCAGGTCATTGGCGTCCTTGGCGGTGCCCATATTGGTGATGCGGCCGGAGCCCCCCAGGATCGGGGTCTGAATGGTGGGCGCGGAGATCACCTGCTTGTCCAGCACGATCGCAAAGGCGTGACCGACATGTTCCTTGGTGACGTCGCCGAACTGGCGCGCGCCCACATTGTCCATCCGGAAATCAACCTCGGGCTGGCCGGTCTGCTGGTCGAAGCCCTGGCTGGCATCGGTAAGACGGTCGCCCGTCACCAGCACCCGGCGCTGCACCACGATCTTGCGGGGCGCGCCATTGGGATTGCGGCGATCCACCAGCGGCAGGATCTCATCGCCAACCGGGGCCACGCCGGAACTGGGATCGGCCTGCTCGTCCACCAGCTGGAAGGTCATCTTGGCGGTCTTGCCCAGCATGATCTTGAGTTGGGTGGGATCCTGCAGGCCAGGCACCTGCACCAGGATGCGGTCGTCGCCCGAGCGTTCGATGGTGGGCTCGCGGGTGCCCATTTCATCGATACGCCGGCGCACCACTTCGATGGATTGAGCCATCACCTGCTCACGGATCAGGGTCTTGAAGGCATCGTTCATGCGCAGGGTGAAGACCCCGCCCGCGCCTTCCGTCATCTCATATTGCTTGCCGCCGACCGACAGGACCGAACCGGCCATGTTGGGATTGAGGCCCTGCAAGAGGGTGCGGCCTTCATCCAGCCGCCCGGCCTCGGTGATCTTGACCGTCACTATGTCGTCATGGGCATTCAGATCGGTGAAGCCGATGCGCGCCTTGCGCAAGGCGGCGCGGATGTCGCCCACCAGGGATTCGGTGCGTTCATGGACCACCTGGTCGAAATCCACCCCCAGCATCAGGTACGAGCCGCCCTGAAGATCCAGGCCCAGATTGACGGCGCTGGAGGGCAGGAATTTCGGCAGTCTGGCGCGCGTTTCCGGCGACAGCGCATTGGGAATGGCGATCAGAATGCCGCCCACCAGAATGAGCAGGGTGAGAAGGCGCGTAAAAAGGGAAACCTGCAGCACGGACTATTCCTTATCGGCGCTCTTATCGGCGCTTTTGGCGCGCACGTCGGACAAGGTCGTCTTCAACACCTTGACCTGCACATTGTCGGCGATCTCGATCAGGATTTCCTGGTCCTCGGGGCTGGAAGCCTTGACCACCCGGCCCAGAATGCCGCCCGCGGTCACCACCGTGTCGCCGCGGCGCAGATTGTCGATCATCTGGCGCAGCTGCTTCTGGCGCTGGCTTTGCGGCCGCCACAGAAGAAAGTAGAAGATCGCGAGCATCGGCAGCGCCAGAGTCAGCATCTGGAATGTCGGATCGGTGGTATTCATAGTGCGGGGACTTTCTTTCGAATGCGGCGGACTATAGCGGCCCAGCCCTCCTTTGCAACCGTGTAAAATCAAGGACTTAAGCAATGCCCCCGGCGGATAAATCACAGGCTTTGGCCGATCCCCTCCTGCTGGCGCGGATTGCCGATGCGCTGGAAAGGCTGGCGCCTCCGGCCATCGGTGCGAACCTGCCCGGCGGCGATGCCTTCATCTGGGAGCCGGCGCAAGGCGGGTTGATCGCGGTGCCGCATGTCGCCCATGTCGATCTTTCCCTGCTTCGGGGGATCGAAAGTCAGCGCGATACCTTGCTGGCCAACACCAGGCATTTCGCGGACGGCTTGCCCGCCAACAATGCGCTGCTCTGGGGCGCGCGCGGCATGGGCAAATCCAGCCTGGTCAAGGCGGTGCATGAGGAAATCAACCGTAGCTTGAAGGGTCAGGACCGCCTGGTGCTGATCGAAATTCATCGCGAGGATATCGACACCTTGCCCGCGCTGTTGCGCATCCTGCGCGCCAGCAAGCGGCGGGTGCTGCTGTTCTGCGATGACCTGTCGTTCGACAAGGACGATACCAGCTACAAGTCGCTGAAGGCGGCGCTGGAGGGCGGCATCGAAGGGCGGCCCGCCAACACCCTGTTCTATGCCACTTCCAACCGGCGCCACCTGATGCCACGCGATCTGGTGGACAATGAGCGCGGCACCGCCATCAATCCGGGCGAAGCGGTGGAGGAAAAAGTCTCGCTGTCAGACCGGTTCGGCCTGTGGCTGGGCTTTCATCACTGCAGCCAGGACGAATATCTGACGATGATCGAAGGCTATGCCCAATTCCATCATCTCAAGATCGCCGCCGATGAATTGCGCAAGCGGGCGCTGGCCTGGTCGGTGGGCCGCGGCGGGCGGTCCGGGCGCGTGGCGTGGCAGTTTATTCAGGATTTGGCCGGCGAGTTGGGACAGAGATTGGAGTAGTCTGATCTTCTCCATATCTCTTTGGTGTCATGCCCGCGCAAGCGGGCATCCAACTTTTTCATCGAGCAGCGGAGCAGGTTAAGTTGGATTCCCGCTTTCGCGGGAATGACAAATCAATTCGACGCCGTTGCCGACGACAGATACGAATGCGGATTGACCGGTGTGGTGCCCGAGCGGATCTCGAAATGCAGCTGCGGGCTTGAGACATCACCGGTCTGGCCCAGATAACCGATCACCTGCCCTCGCGCCACGAAATCGCCGCGCGACACCAGCAGCCGGTCGGCATGGGCGTAAGCGGTGGTATAGCCGCCGGAATGTTTCACCAATACCAGATTGCCGTAATTCTTGAGCTCATTGCCGGCATAGGTGACGGTGCCCGAGGCGCTGGCATGGATCGGCGTCTCCATCGCGGCGGCGATATTGATGCCGTCATTCTTGCCGCCATTGGCAGTCGCGCCGTAATCGGAAACCACCCGGCCGCTGACCGGCCAGGCAAAAGCGGGCGCATCGCCCACCGGCGGCAGCGGCTGGCTGGTCACCGAGGCATAAGAGGGCGCGGCATAGGGCGGGACATCGCGGCTGACATAGTTGGCGGCCGCCGGACGCGCATTCTTGTCCTGGTAGGTGTAGGTCTTGGCGCTGCTGCTGCTGCTCGCGGTGGAATGATGCAGCCTGTCGTTCACATGCCAGTCGAAAACGGTGCTCGGACTTTCGGGCATGCAACCCGCCAGCAGCGCGGTCGCGGCGCACGAAAACAGAATCGTCTGTATCTGGCTCATGGAACGCATCCTGAGACTGTCTCGAAACGGATCATGATCCGCTAAAAGTTTCGAAGCCTTTAAGCATGGAACCCCTCTGAAGAGTTCCACAGGTCCCCAAAAGTCAGCAAAGCGGCTGTCTTAGGGATTTTCGCGCCCAAAGCGTTAACAAATCCTTACTTCCGGATCGCGCTGCGCAGCCGCTCCAGCACGCCCTGCTCGGTCAGGTTCAGATGCAGCGGCGTCACCGCGATATGATTGTCATGGACCGCGCCCAGATCGCTGTCCGCCGGCGGCGTGGCTTTGCGGCGCCGCAAGCCTATCCAGTAGTAAGCGCGCTGACGGGCATCGATACGTTCCTCGATCTCGGTGGATTGCAGATCGTATTTGCCCTGCGGCACCACTTTCACGCCTTTCACCTCCGCCGCGGGACAGGCGGGGAAATTCACATTGATCAGCGTGCCCGCCGGCCATCCCGCCTTGACCAGCGCGGCCACCGTGGCGGGCCCATGCACCTGGGCGGGCGACCAGTCGATGGCATGGCGATCGACCTCGTCATAGCATTGCGACAGCGCGATGGAGGGAATGCCCAGGGCGCAGCCTTCCATGGCCCCGGCAATGGTGCCGGAATAGGTGACATCATCGGCCATGTTGGAGCCCCAGTTCACCCCTGACAGGATCAAGTCCGGCGGCTGGTCCTTCAAGATATGCAGACAAGCCATCATCACGCAGTCGGTGGGCGTGCCGCTGACGGCGTAGCGCCGCTCCTCCATCTGGCGCAGGCGCAGCGGCGAAGTGAGCGTCAAGGAATGCGACGCGCCGGATTGTTCGTTTTCCGGCGCCACCACCCAGACATCATCGGAGAGAGAGCGGGCAATCTGTTCGGTGACGGCCAGGCCCGGAGAATGAATGCCGTCGTCATTGGTGACCAAAACTCTATAATTTTTGGGCATTACGCCTTCGCGATAACTTTCTTCCCGCCCATGTAAGGCTGCAACGCCTCGGGGATCGCCACACTGCCGTCGGGTTGTTGATAATTCTCCAGAATGGCGACCAAAGTGCGGCCCACCGCCAGGCCGGAGCCGTTCAAAGTGTGCACCGGGCCTTTTACCTTGCCTTCGGCATTGCGGAAACGGCTGTTCATGCGCCGCGCCTGGAACTCGCCGCAATTGGAGCAGGAGGAAATCTCGCGATAGGCGCCCTGCCCCGGCAGCCACACTTCGATGTCATAGGTTTTCCTGGCGGAAAAACCCATGTCGCCGGTGCAGAGCGTCACCACGCGATGCGCCAGGTTGAGTTTTTTGAGAATCTCCTGCGCCGCGTCGGTCATGCGCTCATGCTCGGCCGCCGACTGTTCCGGCGTGGTGATGGAGACCAGCTCCACTTTTGAAAACTGGTGCATGCGGATCATGCCGCGGGTGTCGCGTCCCGCCGCCCCCGCTTCGGCGCGGAAACAGGGCGTGAAAGCGGTGAAGCGCAGCGGCAGTTCGGCTTCGCTGAGGATTTCGTCGTTGACGTAATTTGTCAGGGAGACTTCGGCGGTAGGAATAAGCCAAAATGGATCTTCTGTTGTGGTGCGAAACAGATCGTCCTGAAATTTCGGCAACTGCCCCGTACCGAACATGGCGCCACTCTTGACCAGCGTTGGCGGATTGATTTCGGTGTACCCGAATTTCTCGGTGTGCGTATCCAGCATGAACGCGCCCAAAGCCCGTTCCAATTTCGCCAGATCGCCTTTCAGATAGACAAAACGCGCGCCCGAGACCTTGGCGGCGCGTTCGAAATCCATCTGGCCCAGCGCCTCGCCGATCTCGAAATGCTGTTTGGGATTATTGATCCCCGGCGGCGCGCCGAAGGCGCGGGCGGCCACCGCCACATTGGCGCTTTCGTCGGCGCCATCGGGCACGTCGTCCGCCGGCGTGTTGGGAATAACTGACAAACTATCATGCAAATTTTTTTCCAGCCGGCGCTGTTCCTCCTCGCCCTGCTGGATGGTGTCTTTCAGGCCCGCCACTTCGGCCATCAGCGCCGCCGCGCCCGCCTCGTCCTTCTTGGCCTTGGCCTGGCCGATCAGCTTGGAGGCTTCGTTGCGCCGCGCCTGGGCGTTTTGCAGCCGCCCCAAGAGTTCGCGCAACGCCTTGTCCTGGCTCAGCAAATGATCCGCGATGGCCGGGGCCTTTTCCACCCCGCGACGCTCCAGCCCCCGTACAAATGTGGCAGGATGGTCACGAATAGCCTTGATGTCGTGCATGCGAATCTCCTGGCTGCCGGGTCATGCCATGCCCCTGTCCCCCCGTCAAAAGCGCGGCTTTCCGCCCCTCCCGGGTTAACGAGACCCTAATTTGGGAACCTCAATTCCCGGGGGGTGCGCAACCACGCCGCAACCCCCGGGGCCCTAATATGGCAGCGCAAATCCTGGGGATGACCGGATTGGACCGGCGTTCGACAACCCTTCCACTGATGGTGCGCGACCGGCTGGACGCGCTGGACCGCCGTGTCGCGCGGTTCGGCCGCTTCGGTTCCACCGCCATCCTCACCGCCATGACCGTCACCACGGTGATGGCGCTGCATTTCAGCGTGCGCCTGGTGGAAGGCCTGCCGATGCAATGGATCGCGGCGGTCAATCTGGGGACGGAAATCGCCGTCGTCACCGGGCCCATCATCTTCTATGCCCGCGACGTGATCGCCAAGCTGCGCGCCTCGCGCACCAAGATGGATGAGATGTCGCGCCGGCTGATCATCTCGGTCGAGCAGGCGGAAAGCGCCAACCGCGCCAAGTCCGCCTTCCTGGCCAATATGAGCCATGAGCTGCGCACCCCCTTGAACGCCATCATGGGCTTTTCGGAAGTGATGAAGGAGCAGCATCTGGGGCCGATGAACAATCCCCGCTATCTCTCCTATGCCGGCGACATACTGGCCAGCGGCCGCTATCTGCTGGGCATCATCAACGACATTCTGGATCTCTCCAAGATCGAAGCCGGCAAGATGACGGTGGAGAATGCCGAGGAATTTCCCTTGCGCCAGGCGCTGGAGGGATCGCTGGCGATCTGCGCCGCGCTGGGCGAGAAGTTCGGCGTCAAGATCGAAAGCCGCCTGCCGCCGGAGAATGTCCGCCTGCTGGCGGTGGAGCGCATGATCCGCCAGATCATGATCAACCTAGTGGGCAATGCCATCAAGTTCACCCCGGCGGGCGGTTCGGTCACGGTCAGCGGCAGTCCCCGTGCTGGCGGCGGCTATGCCGTGAGCGTCCAGGATTCCGGCATCGGCATGACCGCCCAGGAGATCGTCAAGGCGCTGACGCCCTTCGGTCAGGTCGAGAACAAGATGACCGCCACCCACACCGGCACCGGCTTGGGCTTGCCGCTGGCCAAGGCGATGCTGGAATTGCATGACGGCGAATTGGAGATCAGCAGCATACCGGGACAAGGCACGCGGGTTGTGCTGAACTTCCCCGCCGCGCGGATCAATCCGCCGCGCAAAATCGCCGCCGCCTAAACCGCAATCAGGTTGATGACGCGCCGGGAGCAGGTTCTGCCGGAGCCGGCGGGCTTGGAGCGGGCGCGGCCTCGGTGACCTTAAGCTCGCCGCTGCGGGGCTCGGCCGGAGCGGCGGCCGCCTCGCCCACGCCCTGCATCGCGCTGTTGATTTCCGCCTGCACGCCGGTCGCGGAGTCGACCGCCTGGCTCAGGGGATTGTTCTTTTTGAGATCGTCGATTTCCTTGCGCAGCTCCGCCAGCTCGGTCTCGCGCGCCATTTCGTCAAAGCTGCGGCGGAATTCCTGCGCCATGCTGCGCGCCTTGCCCGCCCACTTGCCCGCCATGTTCATCAGGCGCGGCAAATCCTTGGGACCGACCACGACCAGCGCCACGATCAGCATAAGGCTCAGATGCTGCCAGCTGAAGAAGTCTAACATCGGTTTTGGCCGCGGCGATCAGACCGTGGTCTTGTCCTTGTTGGTGTCCTCGGCGTTGATGACCTTGGGGTCTTCTTTTTCGGCCAGGCCTTTCTTGAAACTGTTGATGCCCTTGCCGAAGTCACCCATCAGGTCGCTGACCTTGCCGCGGCCACCGAACAGCACCAGTGCAATCACCGCCAGGATCAGAAGATGCCAGATGCTGAAGCTACCCATGGAATTCTCCTAAGTCCTTGAAAACATTCCAGCGCTGCCCACCCCGCAGCCCGGTTCTAGGCCCCTTTAAAGCCCCTTGAGAGGTAAGGTGCAAGGGCACGTTTAAAAAGGGGTTATTTGGCTTAGTTTTTCTTGGTGAAGCGCCAGCGAGCCTAGAAAAACTTGCCCCGCCCCGAGCGCAGTGAGGGCGGCGGGCGAAAGGTCCACTGGACCTCGCTACTCCACCGGTCCGGCCGCTCGCCCAAGCTCGCGGCGTTCGTCGCTCGAAATGGTCCACCGGACCATTTCGTTCGCGCGGCGCGCGAACCGCTCCTCACCCTACCA
>DASSGF010000037.1:0-205467 GCA_035693565.1 Rhizomicrobium sp.
CGGCGGCGCGGGCAAGTCTGCAGGCAGCACTGGACGATTGTGGTATAACAACGACAGTCCTTGATCTTGAGCGCAACGAAAGCGCTTGGGCAAGCTGTTCGGCGCAAAATCCAAGTTCAGGGGCTTTCGGACTCACATCTCGAAACCTCGCCTATATCATCTACACCTCGGGCTCAACCGGCCGGCCCAAAGGCGTAATGATAGAACATCAAGGCGTGGTGAATTTACTCATTTCAATGCGGCACACACCGGGCCTGGAATTTTCCGATGTTTTAGCGTCCGTCACAGCATTCTCGTTTGATATGGCAGGAGTGGAGTTCTACCTTCCACTTATTGTCGGCGCCCGCATCGTCATTGCACCACGACCCGTCATTCGTGACGGTGCTTTGCTGTCCGGCTTCCTTGATAGAAATTCCGTAACAGTGTTTCAGGCAACGCCTGCTCTTTGGCGAATTCTGTCATCGACAGAATGGCGCAACACCAAGCTGAAAGCTCTCTGCGGCGGTGAACCGCTCGAGAAAAAACTGGCATCCATATTGCTGCAAAAAGTCAATGTACTCTGGAATATGTACGGGCCTACGGAGACGACTATCTGGTCCGCTGTGGCTTCTGTTAGCTCAAGTGAACTAATACATATCGGTCGCCCGATCTCGAATACGCGGATTTATTTATTGGATGGCTTGGGAAGTCCGGTTCCTACAGGTGTTGTTGGAGAGATTTACATTGGCGGTGCCGGCGTTGCGCGAGGATATCTGAACCGGCCGGAACTGACGGCGGAGCGTTTTATTCCAAGTCCGTTTATTGAAGGCGACCGTTTATATAAGACCGGGGATCTAGGCCGCTATCTTGCGGACGGCAATATTGAGTTCTTGGGCCGTAACGACTTCCAAGTGAAGATTCGGGGTTTTCGGATCGAGCTTGGAGAGATTGAAGCGCGTCTGCTGAGCCATCCCTCGGTGCGTGAGGCAATCGTCCTGGCGCGTGAAGACCAACCCGGGGAAAAACGCCTGGTTGCCTATTATACAGCAGCGCCGGATGCAGATGAAATCGAAGTGGAGTCTCTCCGTTCGCACCTATCATCCGCATTGCCAAAATATATGGTTCCGTCTGCATATGTGAAGCTTGGTGCTCTGCCGCTCACGACAAACGGAAAGCTGGATCGCAAAGGATTGCCAGCGCCGGAAGGCGATGCCTATGGCAGGGCAACCTATGAAGCTCCTGTTGGAAGAGCAGAGACGGCTCTGGCGCAGATCTGGTCGCAGGTTCTGCGAATTGACCGGATTGGGCGCCGTGACAACTTTTTCGAATTAGGCGGTCATTCGTTGTTGGCGATTGTGGTGAGAAACAGAATACAGGAGACCTTTGGGCTCAACATTTCGCTGCGGACGCTTTTTGAAGCGCCTACGCTTGAGACATCCGCGGGTTGGCTGGCGCTTCAGGATCTGACCGCTCAGGACAATCTCATCGAAACAGGCTCTCTCTAGATGGTGGGGTTGGCCGGCAAGGTGACATTTATACAGCTGCGGGGCCCATTCGACTGTCCACTCGCCTTTTGCCACATATTGCAGCGCGCCTAAACGCATGACGATTGCTGAGCTGATTGTCGAAATGGAAAGCCGGGGAATAGTTTTATCCCTGTCGGATGACGAAGTCCGCTATCGCTCACCCAAGAATGCGCTGACTGTCAGTGACAAGGATCATCTGCGCGCCCGCCGCGCCGAAGTAGTTGCATATTTGAACGCCCGCGATGCTGCGCATACCTTGCGCATGGCGCGCGCTGATCGCGGCCCCCTGACGCCATCGGTTGCGCAGGAGATGTGGCGGCTTTTCGCCGGCGGCAAAGATGAGGGACTGCCGGTCGCGTTGAACGTCGGCATGGTGGACCGACTAGCTCACGACGCCGAGCTAGTCACCGCCGCGATCCAGCAGGTGGTGGCACGCCATGAGGCCCTGCGTGCCCGATTCGAATTGCAGGGAAATGAGCTACGGGCATTTCTCAACCCCGCGGAGTCGTTCGTGGTAGAGCGAGAGGACTTGCGAAATGTTGCCCCGGATTCCGCCGATGAAGTCGCGATCAAGGGCGCCCAGGCATTCTGTGCTCGGGTGAATCTGATCGAGGGACAATGGCTAACTCGCGCGAAAGTATTTGCCTTGCCAAACGGCGAAAGCGTGGTTGCGTTATCGTCCTCTCACATGGTCTCGGACGCGGGGACACGTAACATCATTCGGAACGAAATCCATGACACATTGGATCATGGCGGGCCACGCGCCGCACCATCGGTGCGGTACAATGATTATTCCTTGGCAGAGCGAGAATTTCTCGCCAGTCCACAAGGTGCGCAGCTAATAGCATATTGGCGGCGCTGGTATGAAGATCAACCCACCATGAAGGCGCCATCTAACTGCGCACCAATGCTGTGGGGAAATGGCATACGCATTGTCAAACAATTCACCATTCCCTACCGGATCTTGGAACAGGTGCGCGTTATGTCGGAGCGGTGGAAAGTTACGCCGTTTTTCATCTATCTGACCATTTTTTCCATCGCCATATCGCGCTGGTCCGGAATGGAGCGCTTTCCCCTCCGGGTGTTGGGGGACAAGCGTATTTCATTGGAATTGTCCAGTATGGTGGGGCTGATGTTTTGCGCCGATGCGATGGAAATTCACGCGCCGGCACAAGCAGACTTCGAAACCACCATGCGCGGGATATTTGCCGAGTACGACGCCGCATTGGCTTTGCGCATTCCGACGCTACATTGCTGGGCGCCGCAATGTGTGCGACCCCAGGTGGAGGCGCCCGACTATCCCAACCGGATTCCCGCAGTATTCAATTATTTCAGGCAAGGCGCGGCACGAACGAAGGCCCCCAAAAAAGCGGTTCCCGATACCAGCACACATCTTCCCTGGCCACCCCAACTGGTGACCTTACCGCCCCAAATCTGGCCGCGCCGGTCATCCCCGCTTTTTCTGCATGTGATAGATTCGGGATATGAGGCGGCGGCCTCGTTGCATTTCTTTCAAGGTGCCGTCAGCCCCCCAGACCAGGAAAGCTTCACCAAGCTTCTGTTCCAAGTCTTCGCCGAAACGGTGAATTGTGATTGACCTGAGCGCCGGGCGCCTGATTGCGACTCGAACGCGCCAGTTTAAAGGCGTGGTTGCGGCAATGTCTGATGGGGCGCTCGTTATTAGTCCGGGGGTTCTGTGAATAGCCTTCCCGAACATCGAAGAGGGGCTTTCGAAAGTGCGGGGGCTCCTCGAATTATGCCCCCGAATTGGCGATACGTCGCCCATTTATTCTTTTTGATCGGAATTATACTGCTAATAATATGCTTTTTCGGTTCCATCTCGCGCAAGGAAACGGTTAGTGGCGTGCTGACTGTTTCGAGCGGCGAGATCAAAATACTGTCACCCCAGCCGGGGATTATTGATGCCGTTTTTGTGACCAGCGGTGAGCTAGTCAAAAAAGGGCAACCGGTGGCGCGAATTTCGATGGAAAAAAACGGTCGTGGCGGCAGCACGAACCGACAGATCATGGATGCCCTAAACGCCCAAATAGACGCCCTTAATATGCGAATAACGGCCGTTGGTAATGAATCGGTTTCGCAGGCCGCCAGACTGAAAACTCGGATTGCAAATCAACGCGAAGAACTGGTTATTTTGTCAAATGGGCTTTCCAACCTGGACAGGAAAGTCGACTTGGCGAAGGAAACCTTCGAACGCGGCCAGGGCTTGGTTGTTGACGGTATAATAAGTCGTCTGCAGTTGAGGGATTTTGAAAATCGATATCTTGATCAAATCCAAGCGCGAGATGAACAGCATCTGCACATCAAGCAACTTCAGAACAGTATTGCTGATGACAGCGCCACTTTAGAAAAATTGCCGAGCGAGACAATGGGGTTGCGCCAGTCGCTCATGCAGGAAATATCGTCGCTCCGGGAAAAATACGCTGTGGCGTTAGGCAACATGGAGTTCGTTCTGATCGCTAAGGCCGACGGGAAGATCAGCTTTGTTCAATCGTCCACAGGAGAGCCAGTTGATATAATGCAACCCATCGCTACGATATTGCCCACCGACGGCAAACTGTACGCGCAGCTTTATGTTCCATCGCGCGCGATAGGATTTGTGAAGCCGGGGCAGCCGGTAAATCTGATGTACGACGCGTTTCCGTATCAGAGATTCGGTATGGGCAGTGGATCCGTTCTACAAGTGTCGTCTTCCGTGTTGAAGCCGAGCGAAGTCAATTCCTCAGTGGAGACAAGAGAACCGGTCTACGTTGTGTGGGTCAAACTTTCAAAAACGCATATAGATGCCTTCGGTAAGCCTAAGGACTTGCAGCCTGGGATGTTTTTGACTGCTGACATACTTCTAGAGAGACAATCAATTTTCAGAACTATGCTGGAGCCGCTATACGCTGCTCAGGCGCGGATGTAAGGAGACACCGTGCCACATCCGCGCTTGAACGCTTTCGGTTACCGCAGACGCTTAAATGAAATTCGGGCTTCTGACATCGAGAGCGGTATCGCATGCGTCGCCATCATCTCATGCTGGCACGGCAACAATATTGATATCCAGGAGATGAGGCGTCGATTTACTTCTTTCGTGGGGGCAACCGAGGCGCCAGAATTGCTCTACCCGGCATCCATGCTGGATCTGTCGGGCCGTGTGCTAAGCTGTACGCTGCAAGACGTTCGCAATCTCGCACTGCCTTGCATTTTGTTGTGGGAGCTCCGGCGATTTGTAGTTCTCGAGAAGGTATCCGGAAAAAAGATCGTCATTTTTGACCCCTTTTTTGGACGCCGGATCATCTTGAAAGATGAGCTTTCGAAATATTTTTCAGGGGTTGCGATCGAGCTAGAGCCAAATCAAAATTTTAAGGAAAAAAAGCCGCAACCAAAACTCGCCATATCGAGCTTATGGAAGTGGACGGCTGATACAAAGTCTGCTTTCCGGCAAGGCTTGGTCTTGTCCCTGTTTTTGCAGATATTGACGCTAATCGCACCGCTATACATTCAGGTTATCATCGACAGAGTCATTTCGTCGGGCGATTTCTCGCTCTTGGCGATGTTGGCGCTGACCTTTTGTATCCTGGCTGTTTTCGGGGCGGCCGCAACGGTAACGAGAGGGGTATTTTTTCAATACTTGTCGAATGCTCTCGCGTTTGTGATCAGCAATCGCCTTCACAATCATCTCTGTAAATTGCCGATAGGATTCTTTCAGCAACGTACGTTGGGACAAATTCAAACGCGTTTCAGGTCGGCCGACGGTTTACGCCTTTATATCAATAACGTCAGCATCGCTGCTGTCGTAGACGGCGGCCTTTTGTTGATTATGGGCGTATTTATGGTGCTTTACGCCTGGAAGTTAGCCATTCTGGTTTTCGCGTTCGCGGTGTTTTATCTGTGTGTCAGATTTTATATGAGCGCGCGATGCCGAAATCTATTCGCAGAGGTTTTCGAGACTGAAGGCAGGGAGGCGTCTCAATTTCTCGAGACGATGAGAGCTATTCAGACAATTAAGGTGGCAAGTCTAACCGAAAAACGGCAAGCGGGCTGGCAAAACCTTTGCATCGATAAACTCAATGCAGCCTTTAAATTTAACAACGTTGTTGTGGGTTTTCAGGCACTGGCAACCATGCTCACCGGTATTACAGACGTGTTGGTTATTTATATGGCCGCCATGCAGGTTATCGCGGGCACGATGACTATCGGCGTGGTCACTGCATTTCTCGCCTATAAATTGCAATTTTTTGGACGACTGACCGCTCTCTCCGATCAAATGGCCCAATATAACATGCTGCAAGCCCAATTCAGCAGAATTTCAGAAATTGCTTTTTCTGAAATCGAACCAGCCCCGAAGGCTGTACTTCCCGCAACTTATAAACGGTCCGGAAAAATTTCTCTCAAGGATCTGACGTTTCGTTATGGACCGACATCGCCAAGTGTACTGGAGAAGATAAACTTATCCGTCAGATCGGGGGAATTTGTAGCAATCGTTGGCCGTTCGGGCAGCGGGAAGTCCACGATACTGAAGCTGCTAATGGGGCTATATGTGCCTGAAAATGGAGAAATCCATGTGGATGGTCTATCGTTATCGGAATACGGTCCGAGAGTGATCCGTGATCAACTTGGTTCTGTAATGCAAGAGGACGTTTGTTTTACTGGAACAGTCGCAGACAACATATCGCTGTTCGATGATAAAATGGATATGGAAAAAGTGAAATCCTCTGCGAAACTAGCCCAGTTTGATGAAGTAGTCATGGCCATGCCTTATCGGTATGACACTCTTCTGGGCGATCTGGGTACTTCTTTATCGTCGGGACAGAAGCAGCGGCTTCTTATCGCTAGAGCGTTGTACAGATCGCCTGCCATTTTGGTCATGGACGAAGGCACGGCCAATCTGGATAAAGACTGCGAAGAAACGATCATTGCCAATATTAAAGCGTTGCCTATGACGCGGATTTTGGTCGCTCATTCCGCCAGGGTGGCCGCTGCGGCGGATAGTGTGTATGAGATCAGGGACAGGGGGTTAGTACGCGTGGACCCGCGGGAATTCCTTCACGATCTTGGGGATGAACGATCTGTTCTGCAGGCGCAATCCTAGCTGATCAAATTATCGGGAGCGGCCGCGGTGGCTTCAGCGCTCATTCCGTTATGTGGTTCCCGCTCGCTTCCAACTAATAAAGAAACAGGCTTGCTTCAGTTGCTAAGCGACCATTGCCCGTTGCTATTTTTTTTATATCGTTTTTGTTTTTTTCCTCTTTCCAGTTCGAGGCGGGCGGCCTGATACGAAACAAGTTTCTCAGTATCAGTTCTAGCGGCTTCTCGTATTTCACGGATGGTGTGGGGGCCCAGCTTAAGCACTCGTTCAATCAAGGGGCGCGCAGCGCCCCTAGGAGTACGCGCTGCGCCCGGCATGTGGCCTGGAAAGGTTGCATCCTTACGAATTTCGCCAGTTTGAACCATGCTCAGGACGCGGCCCAATGCATCTTGGGCACCACGTTGATACTCTGTGAAAGCGATTTCTTTGATCTGCGCAAATAGACTTTCGATTTTTTCTTCCAGCGGGTTGATGCCCATGTTGCAACACTCCGGAGAATTGTCGACCGCGATCGATCAATGATAAAATATCATTGATAATTTATCAGCAGCAATAAGGGTTGCAATATAATAATTTTGATCTCCGCTGTATAAATATGGCGTACTCCGGGTGGCATCACTAGTCCGCGGGTGTCTTCTATGTATTTGATTGTATTAATAATAATACGTTTCGTGGGTCGTTGATAAAGACTGATATAAAAGGCGGCAGAGGTGTTGGGCGCCCTTCCAAATCCCGAAAGCAAGTTGCGTTCGATGGCTCCGCTTCACCGGCAGGGAGCCATCGGTCAATCATGCCAAAAGTGCTGCTGATAGATGACGATGCCGCCCTGACCGGGATGCTGGCCGAATTTCTCCAGGGCGAGGGATTTGAGATCGCCACCGCTTTCAATGGCCGTGAAGGCGCGGAGGCGGCGCTGGATCCGGCTTTGGACGCGGTCATTCTGGACGTGATGATGCCCGACATCAGCGGGCACGAGGCTCTGCAGCGGATCAGGGCGCAGAGTTCCGTGCCGGTGATCATGCTCACCGCCAAGGCGCCGAAGACGAGCGGTCCAGCGGCGGAAACCGTCCTCAAATTCAGAAATCGGCAACCATATATCCGCGGCTGTCCGGCCGAATTTCACGGCAAGAGCCTGTTAAACCTCCTGTCAACATTGCGGCTCTAAAGTGTCGCGGCCTGGGGGCACAATTCGGGGCGGGTGGCAGCCGTGAAACAATTTCGATCCGTAGGGACGCCCCTTTCGGCGATTACCGGCCTATTGGTCCTCATGCAGGTCGCCGTCCTCGCCATTTTGGCGAGCGGCGCCTATGAGCGTCAACGGGAAGCCGAGCATGTCCTGGCGGTCGTCAATATCGCCAATGACATGCTGGCGTCCCGCCAAAGCCTGCGCAAGGAGGGCGGCTCCATGTTCACGGCTCTGGCGGAGCCGAAGACTGTAAGCGACGAGACACGGAAATACGTCATCGCTCTGCATGCCAAATCGGATGCGGAGCTGACCTCGCTGATCGACAGGCTGAAATCCTATCCTGACTCGCAAGCCGCTGACGCCATCGCCGACATCCGTGCGAGCAGAGCGTCCTATGACAATCTCTTTCCGGCGGTCACAGACCTCCTGAGGCAGCCGACCAATGCGCGCCTTAAAAGCATGAATGCCGAGCGCGCCGGCGCCATCAACAAGCTTCTGGCCGCTTTGAACAGGCAGGCAACCGCCTTATCAAGCCGCATTCCCAATGCGGATGCTTTCGTCAACGAGCTGATAAAGATCAACGATGTCGCCTGGCATGCCAGGACCGATGCGGGCGTAGACCGCAACAATATCCAACGGGCGCTGTTGGCCGGGGGAATTCCCGATGCCGGGCAGGCCAAGCAGTTCGCGGCAATGTCCGGCCGGATCGAGGGGGCATGGACCTTGATTGAGGAGGATGCCAAGCTTCCGTCTTTCCCGCCGCAATTGCGGTCTCTCATTAAAGATGCAAATCAGGTTTATTTTGTCCGGTTCGGCGCGCTTCGAAAAGCGATTTTGGATGAATTGGAGCAAGGAAAGCCGGCGGGTCTTTCCGGCTGGCGCTGGATGGAATTGTCGGATCCCGGCCTCGATAGCCTCATTGCGGTATCAAAAACCGCTCTCGACCTGACCAAAGCGCATGCGTCGGAACAGGTGGCCGAGGCCAAGCGGAATGTCTATGCCGCGATCGGCCTGATGATTTTGTCGATCGGTCTGGCCGGTTTCGCGTTTTCTTACATGGTCAGGCGGATCGTGAGGCCGCTTAAAAATATCACCGAAGCGATGCGCGGCATCAGTGACGGTCAATCCAAGCGGCACATTCCCTTTGAAAATCGCCGGGATGAGATCGGTCAGTTCGCGCACGCGCTGCAGGTATTTCGTGACGGCGCCACCGAGAAACGCCGCCTGGAAAGCGAGTTGATGCGCAACCAGGTGGCCAGGGAAATCGCGGAGACGTCCAACCGCGTGAAGTCGGAATTCCTGGCCAATATGAGTCACGAACTGCGCACGCCGCTGAACGCGATCATCGGATTCTCCGACGTGATGAAATCGAGATTGTTCGGGGACATTTCCGAGAAATACGGGGAATATGTCCTGCTCATCAACGAATCCGGCAATCACCTTCTGAATCTGGTGTCGGACATCCTCGATCTGGCGAAAATCGAGGCGGGAAAATTCGTCATAGATCCTGCTCCGGTCGATCTTTCAGAGACGGTCGAATATTGCGTCCATCTCACCAAAAGGCGGGCCGAGGAGCGCGGGATAGAACTGGTTTCGGATTTGCCGCCGGCGCCGCCCCCTTTGATCGCCGATTCCCGCGCCTGCAAGCAGATCCTGCTCAATCTCCTGTCCAACGCGATCAAGTTCAGCCGCGAGCATGGCAAGGTGACCGTTTCCGTCGCGGCCGGGGAGGGCCAGGTGAAAATCCAGGTGCGCGACAGTGGCATCGGCATTCCCAAAGAGGCTCTGGCCCGCATGGGACACGCATTCGAGCAGGCCTCCAATGATCCGATGCTGGCACGGGAAGGCACCGGGCTGGGATTGGCTCTGGTGCGCGCTCTGGTCGGTCAGCATGGCGGCAGCTTGCATATCGACAGCGAGGAGAATGTCGGCACTTCGGTGACCATTGTACTGCCGCTGTCCCCGCAGGCGCGAATAGCCGCCTGAAGAGCCATCCTCCGCACCGGTTTCTCAATGCTCCGTCTGGCAACGCCATCTGGATTGGGCGTTGGCCATCCAGTAGTGTCCGTCCCGCCGGCACGGGATCGCGGGTTGCGGAATTTCGGCCGGCAAATGGGGGTATCTGTGGAAATCAAAGCTTCGCTCTGGCTGTTCGATGCTTAATGTCGCCGAACTCAATTGCTTCGTTGCCGCGGCGGAAGAGGTTCATTTCGGCCGCGCCGCGGCGCGGCTGAACATGACTCAGCCGACTTTGAGCCGTCAGATCGATGCCCTGGAACGGACGCTCGGGGTCAAGTTGTTCGAACGGGCCAACCGCCGGGTCACCTTGACCATGGCGGGGCGGATCTTCCTGCCGGAAGCCAAGCGAATCCTGGTGCAAATCGACAACGCGGCGAATCTCGCCCGCCGCACCTGGCGCGGCGAGGCCGGTGTCCTGCGCCTTGGCTATACCGCCACGGCCGGCTTTATCGACCTGCCCTTGATCCTCAGCCGGGCCGCGACCGTGCTGCCGGATGTGAAGATTCTTCTCAAGGAGAGCGTCAGCGCCATTCAAAAAGACGCTCTGCTGGCGGATATGCTCGATGTCGGAATCATGCGGCCCCCCGTCGACCGGGAGACATTTGGCGTTATTCCGCTTCGCAGGGAACGCTTCATTGCGGCGCTGCACACCGGCGACGCGCGCGCGACCAAACCCAAGCTGACCTTGCGCGATTTCGACAAGCGGCCGTTCATCATGTATTCGGCCGACGGCGCCGGTTACAGTTTCCGGATCCTGACCACGATGTTCGAGCAGGCGGAAGTCAATCCGGTATTCGTTCATCACGTGGACCAGAATCACGCAATTCTCTCGCTGGTTTCGGCGGGGCTGGGGGCGGCGCTGGTGCCAGATTCCCTGGCGCTGCTCGCATTTCCGAATGTCGTTTTTAAGCCGGTGAAGATCGATCCGAGCGATCCGCTGGAAATGTTCATGTCCTGGAGGCCGCAGAACCGCAATCCGGCGCTGTTGCCGTTTCTTTCCCTGTGCCGGTCGCTGTTCGGTCCGTCGTCCAGAAAATAACGCCGCGATCAAGGCGATAATCCGGGGGCGGACAATCGCGCCGCCGGCATTCGCTTTCAGGGAATGCATGAGTTGATAGGAAATTCGGATTAGACACCTGCTTGTCGCGCATCCACACTGCCGGGATCGAGAAGACTCGATACGGACAGGACGGGGAGCGTTGATGAAGCGGATGTGGCGGCGCATGTGATGCGCTGGGCGCAACTTGGCGCCCGACAATCTCTGGCATTTTGAAGTGATGGAAACGGGCCGGCCGTCCTGCGATGGCCGGGATGGGCGCCCTCACGCCGGCCGTTCGCCGCCGAACGGCTCACACACGTAGAAAATAGCAAATTTCAAACAGGGGCACGACACATGAAAATCAAGACTATTCTGGTTTGCGGAGCGGCTTTTACCGCGCTGAGCACCGCGGCCGCCATGGCGCAACAGGCAGGCGCCGGCGTGGAAAGCGTCACCGTCAGCGGTTCGCGGGTGATTACCGATATCCAGGCTTCGCCAACGCCCGTGACGATTGTGACCGCCGAGCAGTTGCAGGCGACAACCCCGAGCGATCTTCCTGACGGCTTGAACAAGCTGCCGGTCTTCGCGGGCTCCAATGTGCCGCGCCTGGCGGGCAATGGCGGCGGCGGCAACGGTACCTCCGGCGGTGTTCCGCAAAACGTGCTGGCCCTGCGCAATTTCGGTGTCCAGCGCACTCTGGTTATGCTGGATGGACATCGGGCGACCCCGACCAACGCGGACGGCAGCGTCGATGTCGATACCTTGCCGCAGATGCTGGTCAGCCGCGTGGACGTGGTGACGGGCGGCGCCTCGGCGGTGTATGGCTCCGACGCCGTCACCGGCGTGGTCAATTTCATTCTCGACAAGAAGTTCGACGGCCTGAAGATCGATACCAATGCCGGCATCTCCACTTATGGCGACGCCGCGAGTTTCAAATTCGGCGCGGCTTTCGGCACCGATCTGTTCGGCGGCCGTGCGCACTTTGAAGGGGCGGTGCGGCATTTCCAGCAGGATGGAATCCCGGCCTTCGCGCGGCCCCTCGGAGCGCTGGTGGTGACGCAGGCCGGTAACGGAAGCTTCAACACGCCCTTCACCAATCTCTTGAACACCCGCAAACCCGATTCTCCCATCGGCGGCTTGATCCAGGGCTGTTTGCCCGCCTGTCCCCTGGCCGACAATCAGCAGTTTGTCGCCAATGGCACCCTCGGTCCGTTTTTCCCCGGCCAAACCAGCGGCACCGGCAATCAGAATTCCGGTGGCGATGGCGGGTTCAACAGATTCGGAACAATACAGACCGCTATCCGCCAGAACGAGTTGTTTGACCGCTTCAGCTATAATGTGGCCCCCGATACTGTTTTCTATGTCCAGGGGTCGGGGTCGGAATCCTTCGCCAGCGGTTGGTGGTTTCCCACCAAGGAGACTCCCACCAACAGCAGCAGCGGCATAGCCAAAGGCGCCGCCCCCGCCGCGGGCACCAGCAACCTGCAGGCCAGCACTTTCTACAAAAACAATGCGTTCCTGCCGGCTGCGGTGCAAACCGCACTGGGCAACAACGGCACCAATCCGGTGTCGGTCCAGCAAAGCGCCACAGCCAGTCCCAATTCCATTCAGCCCGGCAACACCTTCCAGTTGGGCGAATATATCCAGGGGACCGGTCCCACCGGCCTGGTCGGCACGCGCAACGTCAACCGCAATCTCAACATCACCACTGGTTTGGATGGGACGTTCGGAAACTTTAGCTGGGACCTTTTTTATACCCATGGCGAAAACCGCCAGGCGGTGGACAATCTCAACAACAGCAACTACCAGCGGCAGTTCGCCGCCTCTGATGCCGTTCTCAATGCGTCCGGCCAGGTTGTTTGTTATGCCACCACGCCTGCCGCGGGCGCGGCGGCCAACGCCATATATGGCCCGCCTGCTCCGGGAGCGGCGGCCACCCCCTATAACAACTGCGTGCCGCTAAACCCCTTCGGGCCGACATCCATCAGCCAGAGCGCCTACGCCTATATGACGGGGACGACCTTCTACCACATGACCAATACTCTGGACGATGTCGGTGGCAGCATTTCCGGCACCGCATTCGATGGCTGGGCCGGCCCGATCAAATTCGCCCTTTCGGGAGAGGCGCGCTGGAACGGCTATACGGTGAACAGCAATGCATCCTCCAACTCGACGGTGGATTGCACGGGCCTGAGACTCTGCAACCAGAACCTGGCCTTGTGGGCGCAGAACGTCATCAACAACGTGGATGTTTCCAACAATGTGTGGGAATTCTCCGGGGAAGTTGACGCTCCGCTGCTCAAGGACATTCCGCTGATACAAAGCCTGTCGCTCAACCTGGCCGGCCGCTATACCGACTACAGCACGTCGGGCTCGGTCCAAACCTGGAAGATCGGCGGCGACTGGCATGTCAATGACAGCATCCGCTTCCGCGCCACCACCTCGATCGACATCCGTGCCCCCACGCTCAACGACTTGTTCCAGCCGCTGCAGCAATCGGTGACCGGCTATACGGACTTTATCGTTCAGCCCAATCAGACCCGAACGCTGTTTGTCGCGAACCAGGGCAATCCCGCCCTGGTGCCGGAAGTGGCCCGCACCTATACGGCCGGCATCGTGGTGACGCCTGATTTCATACCGGGCCTCACCGCCTCGCTGGACTACTATCAGATCAAGCTGAAAAACGCGATCAGCGGTCTTAGCGGCACAAGCCAAGCACTTCAGATCGCCTGCGCCGCCTCGAACGGCACATCGCCGCTATGCGCCTTGTGGACGCGGCCCATTTCCTACACCGACACTTCGCTGGCCAACTTCCCGACGGCGATTTTCTCGAAAAGCGTCAATGCATCGTTCACGCAGATCGAGGGTTGGGATTTCGAGACCGACTATGGCTGGGAGATGTCGGATGTGGTTGAGGGCTGGAAGGGCTCTTGGACCAGCCGCTTGCTGGCAAACTATCAGCCGGTGAATGAGAATATCCAGGTGCCGGGCACAACCCCGCTGACCTGGTCAGCCGCGCCCAAGGGGCATGTCACCGCGTTCCTGCGCTATGAACTGGACAATTGGGCGATAGGCCTGGAGGATCACTGGATCGGCGGCTTCTCCAAGAAGACGACGGCCCCAGTGAATCTTGCCAGCTTGACCGCGGCGAACCAGATCTATGCGAACCCCCATGTGCATTCGGTGAATTACCTCGACGTGAATCTGGAGCGGAACTTCGAAGTGAGCGGAGGGCAGTTTACCGGCTATTTCACCGTCCAGAATCTCACCAATGCCCAGTCCGATATCTACACCACGTCCGGCTCGGTGGGGCTGACCTATCCGATCCCGTTCGGCCAGGACTTGATCGGGCGCTACTTCACGATCGGCGTCCGAGCCAGCCTGTGAAGGCTTCCTCGGCGGGCAGGCCTGCCATCTCCCCCGGTGGGCCTGTCCGTCCGGGGGCCGGCTGCGACTTGGAGCAATGGCAGACCCGGCCAAGGTGTGCTATGCGCGGACGCTGTGAAACGGGAATAGGCCTTTCATGAATGAAAGAATCGATATCACGCCGCAACAGGTCGACCGTGCGGCCTCGGCGGCGCTCAGCCGCGAGGCTGCTCCGGTGGTGGGGGCCGATGTGCTCGAAAAGTTGCGCCATGTCAGCACCGCCACGCTGTCGACCGCCCTGTTCAAGCGCGGCCTGCGCAACCAGATGATCCAGGCGGTGCAACCCCTGGCGCCGCTGGCGACGAACATGGTGGGCATCGCTTTTACCCTGCGCTACATTCCCGCGCGGGAAGACCTGAATCCCATTTCCGTCTTCGACGATGCCGAGCATCCCCAGCGCAAAGCCATCGAATCCTGCCCGCCCGGCGCGGTGCTGGTCATCGACAGCCGGGGCAATGCGCGGGCGGCATCCGCCGGCTCCATTCTGGTCAGGCGGCTGATGATGCGCGGTTGTGCCGGCGTGGTCACCGATGGCGGCCTGCGCGACAGCGGCGAAATCGCGGCGCTGGAGATTCCCGCCTTCCACTGCCGGCCCTCGGCGCCCACCAACCTGACATTGCACCAGGCCATCGATATCAACGTGCCGATCGGTTGCGGGGACGCGCCGGTTTTCCCCGGCGACGTGATCGTGGGCGATGCCGATGGCGTGATCGTTATTCCCGCCGCCATGGCCCCTAGTGTGGCCGAGGAAGCCACCCAGATGACGGTTTATGAGGATTTCGTCGTCGATATGGTGGCCGCCGGCCATTCCATTGTCGGGCTTTATCCCATGACCAACCCGGCGATACGCAACATGTTCGAGGCTTGGCGCAAGGAAAAAGGCCGGTAGCGCCCCCGCCACGCCATGGGCGGCAGAGAATAAGCGAGCGGGCAAAATAATACCCGCCGCCTGGCAAGGGGAGGATGGGATGGACCAGAAAAGTCATGACGCATCGCGCCGGGCGTTCTTGCGCGGCGGCGGTGCGCTGGCCGGCGCCGGCGCCGCGGTCTTGAGCGGCGCCTCCTTGGCGCAGGCGGCCGAAGGCACGCGCACCACGATCAAGGACATTCAGACCATGACCCTGGGCGGGGCCCGCACCTATGTGTTTGTGCGGGTGATCACCAGCGATGGCCGCTATGGCATTGGCGAAGCCTATGGCACACCCAGCGTCGGCGGAGCGGAACAAATCCTTTCGCTCAAGCCCCAGCTTGTGGGCAAGAACCCGCTGGAGATCGACAAGCTCTACACCTTTCTGGGCCAGGGCGCGCCCAGCCTGGCCGGCACCCGGACCGATGCGTCGGCGCATAATCTGATGCGCGCCGCCAGCGGCATAGAAATGGCGCTTTGGGATCTGGCCGGCCGGATTTTGAACACGCCGACGTCCATCCTGTTGGGCGGGCAGTTTCGCGACCGTGTGCGGGTTTACGATCATTCCACGCCGCGCGACATGTTCGACAAGGCGTCCTGTCGGGAATGGGCCGACAAGGTGCGCGCCCATCCCAGCGGCTTCACGGCTCACAAAGTGGATATTCCGCGCACCGTCAGCATATGGACGGACAGCAAGCGGCCCAATGCCGTGCCCGACTTCGCGCATGATCCTTCCAATCGTCAGCTCACCACCAAGGAACTGGTGCGCATCGCGCAAGGCTACGAGAATATGCGCGAGGCGATCGGCTGGGACCATGACCTCATGGTGCATTGCCATTGGGAGCTCGACCTCAACAGCGCGCTGGAGCTTGCGCGCGCCGTGGCCCCGATCAAGCCGCTATGGCTGGAAGACCCGCTTCAGGTGCCCTATACCGATTCCTGGAAGCGGTTGACCGAGCAATCGCCTGTTCCCATTCTTACCGGCGAAAATCTGGAACGCATCGACGGCTTTGTTCCTTTTCTGATCAACCAGGGATGCCATATCGCCAATCCGGATTTGCGCAACAGCGGCGGGTTTCTGGAATCCAAGCGCATCGCCGATTTCGCCTCGGTTTTCGGCATCCCCATGACGATACACAATACCGGCAGCCAGCTTTACACCTATCAAGCCTGTCAGTGGGCCGCATCCATCCGCGATTTCATGGCCTGCGAGACGATCACGGGCGAGGGGGGCTGGATGGATCAAGTGCTGAAGCTGGACGGCCCCTATATGGAAAAAGGATATGTCAGGGTCAGCGACCGGCCCGGCACGGGCGTAGAGCTGAACCGCGACATCGTCAGCGCGCATCTCATCCCCGGCGAGAAATGGTGGGGTGACCTATAGCCAACATAGCGGTGCCGCCATGGAAAACATGAATATAAGCGGAAAAAGCAGCCGCGTGCGCCGCCGCCAATGGCTGTCCGTCGGGCTGCTGACGGCGGTCGGGATCCTCTTCATTGTCGATCGCAGCACCCTGGCGATCGCCAATCACAATGTCGCTTCGGACCTGCATCTGTCTCCCACCCAGATGGGACTGTTGCTCTCCAGTTTCTCGCTGGCCTATGCGTTTTCCCAATTGCCGCTGGGCGTTCTGCTCGACCGGCTGGGCGCGCGGGCGGTGCTGGGCGCGGGAATTGTGGTCTGGGCCGTCACCCAGATCTTCACCGGCTTTGTCGGTTCGCTGTCGCAATTCCTGTCGGCGCGCATTCTGCTCGGCGCGGGCGAAGCGCCCGTCTTTCCGGCCGGCGCGCGGACCATCGCCGATTGGTTCAACAAGCGCGAGCGCGGCATGCCCACGGGCTGCTTCCTGGCCTCGGCGACCATCGGACCGGTTCTTGCGCCACCGATCATCACGGCGCTGATGCTCAGCCTGGGATGGCGCAACATGTATTTTGCGCTGGGCGGGTTCGGCCTGCTTCTGGCCCTGATCTGGTTTGCCTTCGCCCGTAACCACAAAAGCGTGGCCTTCACGGCGGAGGAACTCGCCTATTTCGATCAGACCGAGGCGGGGGATTCCAAATTCACCTTCTCCGATCTGGGCGCGCTGCTGTCTCAACGCAGTGTTTGGGGTCTTATCCTGGGGTTTGTCGGCGTCATTTACACGATCTGGCTCTATATCACCTGGCTTCCGGTCTATCTGGAACATGAACGGCATTTCAGTATCGCGCGGGTGGGATGGATTCTGGCCATTCCCTACTTGTTCGGCACATTCGGGAGCCTGTCCTGCGGTTACCTGGCGGACCGGCTGTTTAGGCGCGGCGTGAGCGCCGTCAATAGCCGCAAATATCCCATCTGCATCGGGCTTTTGGGCAGCGCCGGCTTCACCATTCCCGTGGCCTATACCCCGGACGCCAACATGGCCGTGATTTATCTCTGCGGCGTGATGTTTTTTCTTTATCTGGCCAGCACCGGCGCCTGGGCTCTGGTCAATGTCGTGACGCCGCGCCACACCGTGGCGACGGTGGGCGCCATGCAGAATTTTGGCGGCTTTTTCGGCGGTTCGTTCGCGCCCGTCATTACCGGCTGGCTGCTGGAACACACCCAATCCTTCCGGACCGCGCTGCTGATGAGTGCGCTGGTGGCCTTGACAGCGGCCGTGCTTTATTTCGCGCTGGTTCGAAAGCCGATCCAAACGCGCTAGATAAGCTAAAAGCCCGTGATCCCAGCTTCGTGCGGCGACGCTATCCAATCGCCGTTTCAGCTTCGCTCGATTCTCAATGTCATCAATTCCCACGGACCCAACGGGATGGCGGCTGGCGCAGCTGCAAGCTGGTCTTCGGCCAGATTGCTTTGCCAGCTTCCGCCAATAGCGTGATTTGGCCAAGTCAGTGTTGCCGTCCGCGGTTCTTCGCACGCGTTAAATAGGCGCGTGATCCAAGCCTTGCCGTCATCGCTTGGCTTCAGGGTGAGGGCCAGCACATCGTCGGGCTGGACGCGCAGCAGCGAACCGGACGGATGGCTATCGCCCGCCGGGGCCGCCAGCAAGGGTTGCGAAAGCCCGATCGCAAACCGGCTCGCTGCGCCGGCCCTGTGTCCCTTATGCAGGCGCAAGGCATAGCGAAACTCAACCGGCCCGTCCTGATAGGCGCGGTAGTTCGTCCCCCAATGATTGTTCATCACCCAGGAATAAATACTTTGTGTCGGCTCGATATGTTTCCGCCATACGCCGGGGTCGCTTTGGGAGCCCAGCAGCGCGCCGAGGCTGCCCAACTGCACCAGCGGCGCGTCCAAGGTGGCCCAGGTCACCCCAAAGTCCTTGTTGGAAACATCGATCCATCGCCCGACCGGCAGCCAGTTTTTGCAAGCGCCGGGAAGCTGGTCCACCTCCGGCCGCATATTGCCCAGCGGCACATCCATCGTCATCCTTCCGCCCGGAACGGAGAGCGGAAAAGCGAATTGGAGGCTTTCTTTCGAGCCGCGTTGGGCAAATTCGCCCGCCTGTCCCTCGGCGCCGGGATGGGGATTAAGCGCGGCGCGCTCCTTGTCCACCATATTGCTGATTTCAAGATGATCGCTGCCGGCACATAGCCGCACACGCCGGACCAGGCTCTTGCAGCTCGGCGCCGGAGATTCGATCCTGATGGACGCAACAAGAGGGCCGTTCTCCTCAATGACGAGGGTGGCCGGTCCGCCTCGCTGCAAGTGGCCGGTATCCTCCCCGGCGAGAAACAGATACTCGTTGGCGCCATTGATGCGGTCCACCAGATTTTGAGGATTGCCGCGCAAATTCAACTCGACAATATTTCCACTGGCGGAATCGATCTTCACCCGCACCAGTCCATTGTCGAGTACGCCGTCCCTTGCGGTCACGGGTTGGCCTTGTTGATGGGCATTTTTTGCGGAGATTGCATAAAGGGATGCCCCGAAGGCGGGCACGTTGGCCGCCAGCACGGCCAGTTCGCCGGTGGAAAGGCGTTGAGAGGGCACGGGCTTGCCGGTGTGATCGGCTACATGATCTCCGGCGTGAGAAAGCGCGGCGGACAGTGTGACGATCTCGGTCCGGTCCCATGACGTGGGGTTGTGGATAAGGACGGCGGAAGAATTGGGCGCGGCGCTTCCAAGCGCGGCGTTCAGCAGGTCATGGGATGCCTTGTCCGCCTCGACAGCGAAGGCGCGTTTTACGTCCCATTGCCCTTTTGTCAAAGCGCTCTCGGAATCCGATACGCTGCACCATGCTCCCCATGTATGCTCGGAATAGAGCAAAACATTGCGCCAAGCCGCATGATAGGCCGCCGGATCATGTCGCGCGGATTTGATCGCGGAGATTGCCAGGGCGGAACTGAGCCGGTCGGCGGCTCCCCGGTTGAGCTTGGTTTCAAGCGCCGAGGAACCCGCGCCGTCTTCCCAATACGGCGTCAGGTCGCCGCGATGTTGGGGAAGCTGGCTTCCGTAGCGCTTTTCGAATGCCGAGAAGGCCGTCGACACGGAGGCAATGGAGAACCGCGGCCATTCATATTTCTCGTTCCATGAACGGACAAATTCGCTTATTTCCGGATCGGGCTCCGCATTGTCGCCATGGCCGGACCAGCGGATGCAGGAGATGTCATAGGGAAACTGAATATCGTCCACCCGGTCCTGATAGGTTGTGACAAAATCAGGCCCCAGTTTCATGATGTGCGACATGGCGTAACCCAGCCATGGCACCCAGAACAAAACCTTGTCCTTGCCCGACGGGCCGACCCACCAGAAAGGCTTGTCCTGCCAGGTGGCCGTGAAGGTCCCGATGCGGTCGAAAAAATTGGGCGCGGCGGAAAAATACCGGATTCCGGCCTGGGAAAATGCGCTTACCGTTCCCCAGGTGAAGCCGGGAACATCGCTCATCATGGCCGAGTCGACATGGGTGCCGCATTGCTTTCCAAGCGCGGTGGAATAGCAGAAGAGTTGCAGCAATTCTTCCGGACGACACAGCCCCGTCAGTTCATCTGCATAAGAGCCGTTGAGCGCGATCCAGCCTTTGTGAACGGCCTCGATGAACTCCGCTTTCTCTTCGGCCGAGCGGCGCTGCATGTAGAGGTCGGCGCCCCATAAAACCTCGAGGTTCCATACGAACCTGGCTCCCTCGGGATAGTCCGCTGTTTTGCGGGCGAGATCGATCGCCCGCTTGATATTGAGCATCTGCTTTTCTTCGACCTTCGCCTGCAGGTCGGTATAGCCAAGGTCATGATGCGAATGCGGCAGGACGTAAACCAGCATCTGCCGGACCGGCTTTATCTCCACGGGTTCCCATCGCCGCTGCGAGCCGTCTATCGCGACGGAAACCAGCGAATTCCGGGTGGTGGCCGCCGGCGGAGCATAGACCTCATAGTTGTTCACGCCCATATTGACAGTGCGGCGGTCGATTTCCGCGCCATCGAGTTTTATGGTCGCGACGCCGCCATCCGCCGTGTTGGTGAGGGAAATCCGCAACGGCTGGCGAAGCCCTTTTTCGGTCCGCACCAGGGCGCGGATGGGCCTGGCAAGTTTGGAAACGCTTTGATTTTCATTCTGACCCTGGGCGGTATTGCATATGGGCGCGGCGCAAAGCGCGCTACCGGCCGCCAAACTCTTCAACAGATCTCTTCGCTTCATCGCGTCCCCCCAAATTTCCCCTGCAAGCGCGGCTTTGCGCGCCATCTTGTCTTGTTATGTCGTCTTGGCGATAGCTTGTTCGATAGGCGCGTGCAGTCCGCGCCCGCTATAGCGGCGGCGATCTTTCGACGGTCGTGATCGGAAAAGCGCCATCGCCGGCCGGTCCGACGGGCCGCATGACGATTTCACCGGCGGTGTTGACCGACATGTTCTTGTCGGCGATGTCCTTCCATTGCCGGTTGGTCAGGCATACTTCCGGACCGAACTTTATGCGGCTCGCGGTAAGCGGAACGCGTTTGCGGCACGTCACCGAATCGGGATTGCCTTCGCCGGTGGGCTGATCGACCGCATGGCGCTCAAAAACGCTTTTGCCATCGGCGCTGAGGTCCTTGCCGGTAAGACTCAAACGGACCCAGATGTTGTTCTGCAGGCAGATCTTCGGACCCATGCCGCCGGACGGCAGTTGTTGCGGCGCACGGCAGACAACCGCATTGGGATCGCCGGTGCCGCTTGGCGTGTCGGGCATCACGGGGTAGGAGGGATCGTCGGGGACAGCAAAGACCGGTGTTGCGAGTATCGGTGTCACAAGGACCGCAAGAAACGCGACGGGAAGCATACGCATGATGCAATTCCTCCGAACTGCAACCGGAATATTACGCCCATTCGCGGCGCCCCACAATTATTCTCCGCAGGACCGCCGGACGCGGGTCATGACCTGTTTCGCCGCGGCGAAAGCTGGATTTTCGGGTCGATTTCGCAACCCGCCGCCATCGCCGGTCGGGGCTTCGGCCCAGGCGTCCGCCGGTTCATCGGGTTCCAGGAGCCGCCCCGCGCTGCTCGCCTGATATTGTAATCCTCGCAATCTGACAGCAGATTACAAAAAAAGGGGATGAGCGTGCGCACTCCATTGTTGTTCCTGGGCTTGCTGATTGGCTCCGCCGGCCCGGCCTTTGCGGTGACCGACGAGATTCAGGTTTATACCGGCGAGATCATGCCGGTGGGGGAGGTCGGGCTCACCTGGCACAATAATTATGCCTTCGACGGACTGAAGACCCCGGACTTTCCCGGCGGGCTGGTGGACAACCACACTTATAGCAGTGTGACGGAATGGGCGCTGGGGGTGACGCCCTGGTTCGAGGCGGGACTGTATTTGCCGCTATTCGCCCATTCCAGCAACCAGGGCTGGACCTATAACGGCTTCAAGCTGCGCGCCTTGTTCGTGCAGCCCGACAACCAGGACAAGGATTTCTACTATGGGGTGAATTTCGAGTTCAGTTGGAATGAAAAGACCTGGGACACCCAGGTGAACACCGGCGAGATCAGGCCCATCATCGGCTGGCGCTTTGGCGAGGACCGGCGCTGGAGTTTTACCGTCAATCCCATCCTGGACAACAATTACAAGGGCTTTTCGCGGCTGGAATTCGTGCCCGCCACAAGGCTGGACTACAAGGTCGATGACACCTGGACGGTGGCGGCGGAGGAATATGACGATTTCGGCGAGTTGCGCGGTTTTGCGCCGGCCAGAGAACAGTCCCATCAATTGTGGGGCGTGGTGGATTATACCGGCGATCCCATTTCCATCGAGGCGGGGATGGGCTTCGGCCTGACTTCGGCCACCGACAAATTCGCGGTCAAGCTGATGCTGATCAGCGACCTCACCGGAGAGCATGGCCTGTTCCGGGGTCTCCTGAAATAGAAAAGCCGCGCGGCTTTCTCCTGGAATGTCTTACAGCACGGCCCGGAACTGATCCGCGATCCAGTCCGCCTGGTCCAGGTTGAGGACCAGGGGTGGCGCCACGCGGATGGTATGGCTGTGGGTTTCCTTGACCAGCAGACCCAGTTCGCGCAGCCGCTCGCAATAGGGACGGGCGCCGCCGGCCTCGGGCTGGAGCTCCACCGCCAGCATCAATCCCACGCCACGGACGTCCTTGATCTTGGCGCTGTTGATCGCCTGAAGCCGCGACAGCAGGTGTTTTCCGACCTTGGCGGCATTCTCTGGCATCTTTTCCTCGACCAGCACCTTCAGCGCGGCGCGCGCCACCGCGCAGGCCAGCGGATTGCCGCCGAAGGTCGAGCCATGTTCGCCGGGATTGAGCACGTCCATCGCCTCGGAATTCGACAGCACCGCGGACACCGGATAAAAGCCGCCCGACAAGGCTTTTCCGATCAAAGTCAGGTCGGCCTCAACGCCCTCATGTTCCTCGGCCAGGATTTTTCCTGTGCGTCCCAGTCCGGTTTGGATCTCATCCAGGATCAGCAAGACATTGTGCCGGGTGCAAAGCCCGCGCGCCCGGCGCAGATAGCCGCTGGGCGGAATGATGACCCCGGCTTCGCCCTGGATCGGCTCAACCAGGAACGCCACGGTGTTGGGGGTGATCGCCGCTTCCAGCGCCGCGGCATCGCCGAAGGGAATCGTCTTGAAGCCGGGCGCGAAGGGGCCGAAACCCTCGCGCGACGCCGGATCGCTGGAAAAGCCCACAATGGTGATGGTGCGGCCATGGAAGTTGCCGTCACAGACGATGATTTCCGCCTGGCCCTCCGGCACGCCCTTGACGGTATAGCCCCATTTGCGCGCCAGCTTCAGCGCGCTTTCCACCGCTTCCGCGCCGGAATTCATCGGCAGCACCTTGTGCGAATTGGTCAGGGCGCAAAGTTCTTCATAGAAGGGCGCAAGCTGGTCGTTGCGGAAGGCGCGCGAGGTCAAGGTCAGGCGCTTGGCCTGCTCCACCATCGCCGCCAGGATGCGGGGATGGCAATGGCCCTGATTGACCGCCGAATAGGCCGCCAGGCAGTCCAGATAGCGCTTGCCGTCCGTGTCCCAGACATAGACGCCTTCGCCCCGCGTCAACACCACGTCGAGCGGTTTGTAATTGTTGGCGCCGTAAAGCGCCTCGCGGGCGATGATATCGCCGGTCATGGGTTTGGGTTTTACGCCGATCTCATTGTGCCGATCCAGTGCCAATTGGCATCCTGTGCCTGAAATGAAGAAACGGGCTCAAAGGTTCATCAATTCCGGATCGCCGCCTTGCGCCGCGGTGTTGATGCTCAAGGCGCGCTCGACCGCATAGCGGCTCAAGGCATTGGGACCGCCGGCCTTGGGGCCCGTCCCCGACAGGCCTTCTCCGCCGAACGGCTGAACCCCCACCACCGCCCCGATGATGGAGCGGTTGACATAGATATTGCCGGCGGGAACAGCATGGCGGATGGCTTCCACAAAGCCGTCAATGCGGGAATGAATCCCCAGGGTCAGCCCATAACCGCGCCGGGCGAGGCGTTCGGCGATGGGCGCGGGATTGTGGGGATCGTAGCGCACCAGATGCAGGATGGGACCGAACACTTCCTTTTCCAGGAAATCGGGCGCGGGAATTTCCGCCAGCACGGGGGCGAAGAAACTGCCTTGCCGGGGCGCGGCAAGGCGATGCAGGACCTTAGCCTCACGCTTGAGCCGCGACAGGTGCGCGTCCAGCGCGGCGCGCGCTTCCTCATCAATCACCGGGCCCACATCGGTGGCGGGATCGGCGGGATCACCCACCACCAGCGCGTCCATCGCACCTTTCAAGCCCTCGATCATGTCATCGGCAATGTCCTGCGGCACGAACAGGATGCGCAAAGCCGAACAGCGTTGTCCCGCCGAGCCGAATGCCGACAGGATCACGTCATCGATCACCTGTTCGCGCTGGGCGCTGGTGTCGATGAACATCCCGTTCAGCCCGCCGGTCTCGGCAATAAGGGGAATGATCGGGCCGTCGCGGTCCGCCAGCAGCCGGTTGATGCGGGCGGCGGTGTCGGTGCCGCCGGTGAAAGCGACGCCATTGCAGGCGGGATGACGCACCAGCATTTCGCCCACGCTGCGGCCTTCTCCCGGCGTCAGGGCCAGAAGGTCCTGGTCCAGGCCCGCCAGCCGGAACAGACGCACCGCTTCCCGCGCGATCAAGGGCGTCTGTTCCGCGGGCTTGGCGATCACGGCATTGCCCGCCGCGAGCGCGGCCGCGATCTGGCCGGTGAAAATGGCCAACGGAAAATTCCACGGGCTGATGCAGACGAAAACCCCGCGTCCGGCCAAGGACAGGCTGTTGCGCTCGCCCACCGGTCCTTTCAGTGTTTCGGGGCCGGCAAAGCGCTCGCGCGCCAGCTTGGCATAGTAGCGGCAGAAATCCGCCGCTTCGCGCACTTCCGCGATGCCGTCGGCATAACTCTTACCCGCTTCCAGAACCGCAAGCGCGATGAGTTGGTCGCGATGCTCCTCCAGCCTGTCGGCCATGGCATCGAGAATTCCTGCCCGCGCCGCGCCGCCCAAGTCATTCCAGGCCGGCTGCGCCGCCCTTGCCCGCGCAAAAGCCGCATCGACCTCTTCGGGACGCGCCGCCGCGACATAGCCCAGGACATGCTCTCTATGTTGAGGGGACACCACCGGATTGCCCGGACCCGCAACCGGGGTGAAAGCGCCTACCGCCGCTTGCAGCCGCGCGCGTTCGGCGCGGATGCTGAGATCGGGGCCCAGCGAATTCTCGCGGTCGCCATAAAGCTGCGGCGGAGGCGGCAGGCGGGGATGCGGGCCGGCGCCCGCCGTTTCCAGCACCGTAAGCGGATCGCGCACCACCTCTTCGGCGGCCGTACTCTCATCCAGCAATTGGTTCACGAAACTTGTATTGGCGCCATTTTCCAACAGCCGCCGCACCAGATAAGGCAACAAATCCTTGTGGGCGCCCACCGGCGCATAGGCGCGCAGCCGCACCTGGCCGAACGTCTCGCGCGCCGCCTGGTAAAGCGCTTCCCCCATGCCATGCAGCCGCTGGAACTCGATAGGCACATCGCCCGCCATATGATGCACCGCCGACAAGGTGTGGGCATTGTGGGTGGCGAACTGGGCATAGACATGCGGGTATCCGGCAATCAGGGTCCGGGCGCAGGCCAGATAGGAAACATCGGTCGCCGGCTTGGTGGTGTAGACCGGATAATCGGGGCGTCCCTGCACCTGCGCGCGCTTGATCTCGCTGTCCCAATAGGCACCCTTGACCAGCCGCACCATCAGGCGGCGGCGGCTGGATCTGGCCAGCGCGATGACCTGGTCGACCACCTCCGGCGCCCGTTTCTGATAAGCCTGCACCGCCAGGCCAAGACCGCGCCAATCTCCCAAAGCCGCCTCGCGCGTCAGCCGCTCCAGCAGCGTCAGGGAAATCACCAGGCGATCGTTTTCCTCGGCGTCCAGGGTCAGATTGATGTCGGCCGCCGCCGCCAGTTTTGCCAGCCGTAACAGCCGGGGATAGAGCTCCGCCATCACCCTGGCTTCCTGGACGGCTTCGTAACGCGGCGACAAGGCCGAAAGCTTGACCGACACGCCATGGGAATTTTCCGGTCCGCTGCCGCTGCCGATCACCGAAACGGCCCGCGCATAAGCGGCTTCATAGCGCGCCGCATCGTCCGCCGAACGGGCGCCTTCCCCCAGCATGTCGAAGGAGCAAAGATAATTTTCCCGGCCCGCCCGCTCCAACGCGCTTTCGATGGTGCTGCCCAGCACAAACTGCTCGCCCATGATGCGCATGGCCTGGGCGATGCCCGCCCGGATCACCGGCGCGCCCAGCCGGCCCACCATCCGGCGCAACACGCCCGTCACGTCTCCGGACGGCGTGTCTTCCGACGCCACCAGCCGGCCCGTCATCATCAAGCTCCAGGTCGAGGCATTGACCCAGAAGCTGGACGAATTGCCCAAATGGCTGGCCCAGTCGCCGCCGCCCACCGCCTCGGCGATCAAGCGGTCGCGCGTGGCCTGGTCCGGCGTGCGCAGCAGCGCCTCGGCCAGACACATCAGCGCCAGGCCCTCTTTGGTGGCCAGCGAAAATTCCTGCAGGAAATTTTCCACCATGCCTTGGCGCGCCGCCGAATGCCGGGCGAGCCGCACCAGGTGGGCGGCATCGGCCTGGATCACGGCGCGCGCAGGCGCGTCCAGCGGCAAACGCTGGAGCAGGGAGGCGATGGCGTCGCGCTCGGGCCGGTATTTCAGCGCGTCCAGCGCATCCCAATTCATGGCCGGCGCTTCAGATGCTGCAAGGAAGAATGTCCGCAAGCCGTCATCGCCATGGGTTCCAAAGCCTGTTTGGCGATCATATCCATTTTTACGCCGGTTTTTCCCGTCTTTTAGTGACCGGAGCCAGGGCGCCGCGCCCTGTTTGGCCCACGCCCCCGGCTGGCGAAGGCCGTGGGCATCGAATAGACAAGGCCGATGGGGCAAACCTCACGCATCGCCTGGGCCGCGCTGATCGCGGTCAATATTACCGCCGTCCTGTTCGGAAGCACCGGGCTGTTCGGAAAACTGGATGTCTCGCCGGCCTGGATCGTGGTGGGGCGCGCTCTGTTCGCCGCCGCCGCCCTGCTGGTGATTTTGCTGTTGCGCCGGTCGTCCTTGGTCCCCGAGCCGAGGGAGCGGCGGGCGCTGGCGGCCAGCGGCGCGGCATTGGCGGTCCATTGGCTGACATTTTTCTGGTCGGTACAGCAGGCGGGTATCGCGGTCGCCACGCTCACCTTCGCCACCTTTCCGGCTGGCATCGTGGCGATCGAGGCTGTGAGACGGCGGCGCTGGCCCTTAGGCGTCGAGTTGGGCGCGGCCTTGACCATCGTGTTTTCGGTAATGCTGCTGGTCCAGGGAGGATTGCCGCCGCTGGCACATGCGGCCATGGGCGCGCTGCTGGGACTGGTTTCGGCGGCGACCTTTGCCCTGTTTTCGATCATCAGCCAGGCGTTGGGCAGCCAGGCCAATCTGGCGCGGCTTTCCTTTTGTCAGAATGCCGTGGTGGTGCTGGTCACGGCGCCGATGCTGGTCTTCGCTGCCCGGATGCCGCACGGTCCGGACTGGTTCTGGCTGGCGCTGTTGGGCGTCGCCGCCACCGCCCTGGCGCATCAGCTTTATTTTTACGGCTTGAAGAAATTGCCGGCCTCGGTTTGCGGCGGCTTCGCCTCCCTGGAGCCGGTCTATGCGATCTTTTTCGCGAACCTGCTGTTCCACGAGCAAATACGGCCCGCGGTTTTTATCAGCGGCGTGATGATCATCGCCGCGTCGCTGGTGCTGCTGTTCTGGACCAAAAATCCCGTGGCGGCGATTTAACGCTCAAGTCCCCTCACGGCGTGCCGGGCTTGTAACCGGGCCCGCGCAGAACGCGCCCCGGCAAGGCATTGGTCGGTTTGCCATCGGCGACAACAGCGCGGCCATTGACCAGCACAAAATCCACGCCTTGGGAATATTGGTCGGGCTTTTCATAGGTGGACATGTCGCGCACGGTGTTGGGATCGAACACCACCACATCGGCCTTCATGCCCCGGCGGAGGAGGCCGCGGTCGGCCAGGCCCAGCCGGTTGGCGGGCTGAGCCGTCATTTTGTGGATGGCTTCCTCCAAAGTGAGAATGTGCCGGTTGCGCACCACATCCGCCAGAATATGGGTGAAGGTGCCGAACGAGCGCGGATGCGGCTTGCCGAAGGCGGTATGCACGCCCGCCGGCAGGGCGATGCCGTCGGAGCCGACATCGATCCAGGGATATTTGAAGGATTCCGCCTCCTTCTGGTCGCTGCTGGTATCCGCCGGACCGATCTGGAAACCTTCCGCGCCTTGCGCCACCAGGTAATCCACCATCGCTTCTTCCACGGACTCATGCAGGGAGTCGGCGATCTGCTTGAAGGTATGGTTATCGAATTTCGGATCGGCGGAACTGACCGTCCAGGCGGCATATTCCCCCGGTTTTTGTTGCAGTTCCTTGACCACACGGGCGCGCACGTCGGGCTGCTTGAGCCGGGCAGTGATGGCGGCGGCATTGCCTTCCTGGGCCCAGATCGGGATCAGTTGGCGTACATAAGTCCAGCCCACGGTGTAGGGATAGGCATTGGCGGTGATATCGATGCCATCGCTGCGCGCCTGCTCGACGATGCGGACGAATTCAGGATTGTGCGCCACCGTCATGCCGACATGGAAGATTTCGGCGGGGATATGGGCGCCCTTGGCGATCTGGACAGTTTCCAGCACGCCGGCATTGCCTTGGCCGGCGCGGGTATGCACGGAATAGATGCCGCCATAGCTGGCCGCCACCTTGGCCAGTTCGATCATCTGCTCGGTGGTGTCGAAGGAATTGGGGACATAGACCAGGCCGGCGGAAAGCCCGAAAGCGCCTTCCTGCATGGCCTGGGCAATCAACTGCTTCATCTTGGCCATTTCGGCCGGCGTGGGGGTGCGGTTCTCGTAGCCCATCACCGAAGCGCGCACCTGGCCGGCCCCGACATAGGAAACGGCGTTAGGTCCGATGCCCTTTTTGGTGAGGAAATCGAAGAAGCCGCCCAAGGTGGTCCAGGTACGCTTGATGGGTGGCGCCACCATCATGGGATCGTCCACCGCCGGCCCCAGCACCGGGCCCGCGGAAAGATGCTCGCCCATGACTTCCGTGGTCACACCCTGGGTGATCATGCTCAAGCCGCGTCCGTCCAGCGCCAGGCCATATTCGGAATGGGCGTGCATGTCGATGAAGCCGGGCGACACGACTTTGCCGGTGGCATTGATGGTGCGCTTGGCGGCGATGGGCGCGCGGCCGACATAAGAAATATGGTCGCCGGTGATGGCGACATTGGCCTGCATCCAGGGGCCGCCGCTGCCGTCGATCACCCGGCCGCCTTGGATCAGAATGTCCGCCTGGTCAGTCGGCTGGGAAACGACTTGCGCGCTGCCGCTTAACAGAAACAGCAGCAGCAGACCCGCAGTCTTGACGCCTGGTTCAGCCATGGACCGCAACTCCCCTTATTATCGCGCCTTATCGGCGCTTATTGTTTTGCCGGCAGTTTTGCCGCGAGAACGGTTGTCAGCCGCTCCCTTTCAAATATTCACCGGATTGGCGGGAAAACGGGAGAAGAGCTCTTCGATCACCCGCACCGCCCGCTCCGATTCCGCCCGCCGCACGGATTCATCGCTGTCGTTGTAGCCCTTCAACTCGCCATTTTCGAGCGCGATCACCATGATGCCGTCGCTCTTGGACAGGGTCTGGACGTTGCGATAGGTCAAGCCGTATTTGACTTCCGGCTGCGGGATCAGCCAGCCGGTCTGGCCCCGCACCGGCACCATATTCTTGTCCTTCCACCAGTCATGCGCGGCATAACCGGGGCAGTTGATCACCACTTTTTCCTTGAGGCCCGACAGTTCCGAGGGGGAATGGAAGTCGCGCATGACGATCTTGCCGCCCGCGGCGAAGAACTCGCTGGTGAGCAAATAGCCATATTCGCTGAAGTTGAAGAACAGTCCCGTGCCGCGCCGCACATGTTTGACCGGGAAGGGATTGATGTCATCGGTCAGGATTTGCGAGGGGGGCGTCAGGTCCCGGATGCGGTCGCTATAGCGGGCAAAGTCCTCGCTATCGCGCGGCAGGCCGCTCCAACTCGGCGGCGGCAAGGGCGGGATGCTGGGGTCGGGCGGCGATGGCTCCCCGAACGGCGTGTCGGACAGATAATACTGGTCGCAGAAAGTGACAGGGTCGCCGGGCCGCCCCAGATAGGGGCGCAGATTCTTCCAGGATGTGCGCGCCATCCGCTCCCAGGTGGCGCCGAAATCGGCGGGGGCTTCGGCGGTGAGCGCGATACGCGAATCCGGCGTCCAACTGCCGTTGGCGCGCACCGAACGGGTCCGGGGCAGCAATTCGCGGGTATAGATGGTGACCTGGGCGCCGGCGCGCTGGGCGGTGAGGGCGGAGGTGAGACCGATGATGCCGCTGCCGATCACCGCGATCTGGCGCGGGCTTGTCGACATGGCTTTCTGTACCGCCAGGTCGGCCGACCCCCAGGACAGCGACCAGCCGCTGCCGCCATGGCCGTAATTGTGGATCACCATGGTGTCGCCGATATGCTCGACATCCAGATTGGGTCCCTTGGTGCGGAACGGGCGCAAGCAGACCTTGATATCGAACAACCGGTCGGGATGGGCGCGAATGGCCGCCAGCGGCGGGGGCCTGTCGGCGAGGGGCACGCTGGGAGCCGGTTTGGCGGGGGCAACGGGGGCGGCGGGCGCGGGATGAGGCGTAGCGGCACAGCCGCCGAGCCCCACCACCCCGCCCAAGGCAAGTGAGTTTTGCAAAAGGCGCCGCCGGTCCATCAATCCCACCCTTTCAAGTCTTCTTCTTTATATCAAAGATGGCCCGCGCCGCGCGGCTTTTTGAAGGCGCGCGGTGTTTCTAGGGCGGGGAGATGCAGGCTTGCTCGAAGGCATAGTCGCCCTTCACCGCGCCTGCCGCCCGGAATACCGCCAGGGCCTGATCGTAATGCGCCCGCGACACACCCAAAGGTCCCGCCCAGCATCCCAGCCGCTGATAGGCCTGTACCGCCTTGATCATCGCATCCAGACTGGTGTCGGAAAATTGCGGCGCGACATTTTCCGCCACCACCCGCGCCGGCGCGCTGTGCGCCCAGGCCTTGGCTTGCGCGAAAGCGGCCAGGAACGGCCGATAGGCCGGGTGCTGCACGAATTGCGGCAAAGCGCAGACGGTGCTGAAGGAGACTTCCGGCATGGAGGCGCCCACCGAGGTGACGATTGCGCCTTCGCCGTCCAATTCCACTTGCTGCGCCACCGCACCCTGGAAATGGGCGAAGTCCCCGGCGCCGGACCGGAACGCCGCGCGAAGCGCTGGCCCGGTGCCGCCATCCACCAGCCGCACCTTGGAGGGGTCCACTTTATTGTACGACAGGGCATAGCGAAGCATATGCGCCGGCTGGCCGCCCAGTTCGGCGACGATGGTCTTGCCTTCCAACTGGCGCCAGTCGAAAGCCGGTCCATCACCAGTTTGTATTGCGCCGCGCCGCAGCAAAAAGAAGCCATCGCGCCGGTTGATCTCGGCGATATGCACCGGAATGGTGGTCTCGTCCCGGTCCGACAGAGTCCAGAAACTGGAGACCGCGCTCTGGATCACGTCCACGCTGCCGTTCTTCAGGCCTTCGGCCAGGGGCGTCGTACCCAGCCAATGGAAATCCGCGTCCACGCCGTGTTTTTTCAGAAAGCCCTGGGTGACGGTGGCGATCAGGGGCGCATAGAAGATGGTGGGCCGGGCGCCGGTGACTTTGAGCGGACCCGATTGGGCCCTCGCCGCCGGTCCCGCCACCGCCAAGGCGCCCCCTGCCATCAGAAAATCACGCCGTGACGGCATGATGGTCTCCGTTTTTTCTTGCGGCGCTTTTCTAGCACATTGCGGAATTTGCAACCCGCCCCTTCCGGGGGCATAACAACAAAAAAGACCCTCACAATGAGGGCTGGTCCTGGGGGGTGCCGATGCGCATTCTGGCTTTTCTGCTGTTGCTGGCGACGGGATTGGGCATGGCGTTGCCCGGCCTCTGGCTGCTGACCCTGGGCGGTTCACTTTATTATCTGATCGCCGGATCGCTGATCATCCTTTGCGCCGTGCTGCTGTTGCGCGGTTCGGATTTCGCCATTCCGCTTTATTGGCTGGTGGTGCTGGGCACCTTAGCCTGGTCTTTGTGGGAAGTGGGCCTGGACGGCTGGTCGCTGATGCCGCGGCTGGCCTATCTCCTGACCGGTGGACTGTTTCTGGCGCTGTTTGTGGGACGGCGTCCCGCCGGCCGGATCGCTTTGCTGCTGTTGGGCCTGGCAGGCGCGGCAACGGCGGTTTTGACGGCGCTGAACCACAATGCATCGGCGCAAATCGCGACAGCGCCCGCCACGGCGTCCGATTCCGGTGAATGGAGTCACTACGGCAATGGCGAAGGCGGCAGCCGCTATTCGCCGCTGGCCGAGATCACGCCCGCCAATGCCGGCAATCTGGAACAGGCCTGGGTCTATCACAGCGGACTTTTCAATCGCGACAAGCATTCCGCCCATCAGCTGGAGCTGACGCCATTGATGGTCGACGGGATGCTCTATGGCTGTAACGCCCATAGCGCCCTGTTCGCGCTGGATCCCGTCACCGGCAAGGAAATCTGGCGGCATGACACCAAGATCGATGCCGATGCCGGCGGGCGCGGCGTCTGCCGTGGCGTGAGTTTCTTCCGCGCGCCGGCGGGCACCGCCGAATGCGCCACCCGGCTGTTGGTGGGAACGGTGGACAACCGGCTGATCGCGGTGGACGCCAAGACCGGTGAGACCTGTCACAGTTTCGGCAAGGACGGCGCGGTTGATCTGTCGGAAGGCGAGGGGCTTGAGCCCGCCACCCGCGGCTGGATCAATCCCACCTCGCCGCCCGCCATCGTGCACGGCACCGCGGTGATCGGAAGCTTCATTGTCGACAATTTCTCCACCCGGGTGCCGCCCGGCGTGATCCGTGGCTATGACGCGGTGACGGGCGCGTTGAAATGGGCCTTCGATCCCGGCAAGCCCGATGACCACAGCGCGCCGCCGCCCGGCGCGACTTACACGCTGTCCACGCCCAATAGCTGGACCGCCTTCAGCGGCGACGAGGCGCTGGGCCTGGTCTATGTGCCGATGGGCAATGGCAGTCCGGATTATTGGGGCTTGCAGCGTTCGCCGGAAACCGACCGTTTCTCCACCGCGGTGGTGGCGCTGGACGCCGACACCGGCCAAGTGCGCTGGGTTTTCCAGGCGGTGCATCATGACCTGTGGGACTATGACCTGGCGGCGCAGCCGGTGCTGGTGAATTTCCCCGGCCCCGGCGGCACGGTGCCCGCGCTGATCCAGCCCACCAAGACGGGACAGATTTTTGTGCTGGATCGCCGCACCGGCAAACCGTTGACCAAGGTGGAGGAGAAGCCCGCGCCGCCGTCCTCCATTCCCGGCGAGCGCGCGTCACCCACCCAGCCTTATTCCACCGGCATGCCGGATTTCTCCGGCCCCACCTTGACGGAAGCCGATATGTGGGGCGTCACGCCGTTCGACCAGCTCTACTGCCGTATCCGTTTCCGCCAAGCCATTTATCACGGCATGTACACGCCCTTGCGCTTCGGCGCTTCGGTGCGCACGCCGGGTGAGTTGGGCGGCATCGACTGGGGCAGTGTCTCGGTCGATGAGGGGCGCAATGTGCTGGTGGTCAATTCCAACCTGATGGCGGATTGGGACGAGCTGATTTCCCGCGACCAGGCCGACCGCGAGCATCTTTTCACCAGCCGCGATCCGCGAGCCAAAGACGCGCCGCGCCCGCCTTATCGCGGCGCCGCCATGGAGGGTACGCCTTATGGCTTGCATTTTGACGGCTTCCTGACGCCCTTGGGCATTCCCTGCCAGCGCCCGCCTTACGGCTATCTGGCGGCGGTCGATCTCAAGAGCGGCAAGCTGCTTTGGCAAAATCCCCTGGGCAATGCGTCCAACAGCGGGCCGTTCGGTATTGCGCTGCATCTGCCGTTCCTGTTGGGCACGCCCAATATCGGCGGTTCCCTGGTCACCCGCGGCGGGGTGATCTTTATCGGCGCCACCCAGGACGGTTATTTCCGCGCCGTGGAGGAAAAGAGCGGCAAGGTGTTGTGGGAAGTCAAACTGCCCGCCGGCGGCCATGCCACGCCGATGAGTTATCGCGGCCGCGACGGCAGGCAATATGTGCTGATCGCGGCGGGCGGCCAGTCGTCGTTCGGCACCGGCCGGGATGACAGCCTGATTGCTTATCGTCTCAAGGCCCAATAAAGAAGCAGTGCAGCCATGAAGTTCCGATTGATCCCGCTGTTGCTGCTGTTATTCGCCGCCACCGCCGGCGGCGCCGCGCCTGAAGCCAAGCACATCACTATCACGGTGGACGAGGGCACCTCCATGGCGGTGTCGGTGTCGCCCGACGGCAAGTTGCTGGCGATGGACCTGCAGGGCAGCATCTGGGTGATGCCGGCCCAGGGTGGTGAGGCGCACCGTATCACCGATCTGTTCAATGACGCGCATCAGCCGGTATGGTCGCCGGACGGCAAGATGATCGCCTTCTTTGCCTATCGCGACGGCGGCTATGATTTGTGGGCCATGTCGCCGGATGGCGGCGGCCTGCATCAACTGACCCGGGGCGCGTTCGACGACCGCGATCCCATGTTCAGCCATGACGGCACGCGCATTGCTTTTTCCTCCGACCGCGGCAATCCGCTGGGCAGCGACTACAATATTTTTGTGCTGGATTTGCGGGACGGCCAGATCCGCCAGCTCACCCGTGATCCGGCGGAAGACATGATGCCAAGCTGGTCGCCGGACGACCGCCAGGTGGCGTTCGCTTCCACCCGCGAGAATGGCAATGGCATTTGGGTGGCGGATGCGGCCGGCGGATCGGAGCGGCGCCAGGCGACTGTTGCCGGGCGAGTCGATGCGGTCAGTTGGGCGCCGGGCGGCCAGATCGTCGCCCATGTGGTGGACGGCGTCAAAGGCTGGCTGGAGACAGGCGGCAAATCCCTCACCGGCAATGAGCATGTCTTTCCCTTCCGTCCCAATTTTCTTTCCAGCGGCGAATTTTTCTACACCGCTGACGGCAAGATCAAAAGGCGTGACCTGAATGGCGCGGCCGCCACCATTCCTTTCACCGCGCAATTGGAGGTGACGCCGGCGCGCGGCGCCTACACCCGAAAGAAACGCGATTTCGACAGTCAGACGCCACGCAAGGCGTTGGGCATCGTGCGCCCCGTGCTGTCGCCGGACGGCAAAACCATCGCTTTTGCGGCCCTGGGCGATATCTATCTGATGCCGGTGGGCGGCAAGCCCCGCAATATCACCCATGATGCGGCCTATGACACCGACCCGGCCTGGTCGCCGGACGGAAACACCCTGGTCTACAGTTCGGACAAGGCCGGTGGCCTGCTGCAACTGTGGCTGCATGATGTGAAAACCGGTCAGGAACGCCAGCTGACCCACATCGCCACCCAGCCAATTTTTCCCGCCTTCTCGCCTGACGGAAAACGCGTCGCCTATGTGGATGTGGACGGGATGTGGTGGCGAGGCGGAGTAGCGGTGGCGGATGTGGCGACGGGACAAGTTCAGCAGATTCACGCTTCCATCTTCGCGCCGGGCGCGCCCACCTGGTCGCCGGACGGCAAGCGGGTGGCGGTGGCGATGGTGGCGCCTTATTCGACGCGCTATCGCGAAGGCACCAACCAGGTGCTCACCATGTCGTCCACCGGCTCGCCCGCCGCCAGCGATGACAAATGGTATGCGCCGGTGCCCAATCTCTCCATCGACAGCCGGGGCTGGAACGGCCCGGCATGGTCGCCCGACGGCACCCGGATGGTGGCCACTTATGAAGGGACTTTGGCGGTGTTCCCGGTATCGCAGGCCGGCGAGCCGCTGGGACCGCCGCGGCATCTGACCACCGAGATGGCTGATACGCCCAGCTGGTCGGGCGATGGCCGCCAGATTCTCTACCAGTCCAATGACAAGCTCAGACTGATGGATGTGGCGAGCGGCGAGACCAGAGCGGTGCCCGTGGACCTCACCTATCATGTCAACGTGCCAAAAACCCATCTCGTTCTGCATGTCGGCAAGCTGGTGGACGGGGTTTCCAAAACCGCCCGCTCCGACATGGACATTGTGATCAATGGCAACCGCATTGCGGCGGTGGAAGCGCACAAACCCGGGCGCGATGCGCTGGATCTGCCGCAACTGACCGCCATGCCCGGATTGATCGACTTCCACTCCCACCGCCAGAGCGATTACGGCGAACAGCAGGGCAGATCGTTCCTTTCCTGGGGCATCACCACGGTGCGCAGCCCCGGCGGATTGCCTTATGAGGCGGTGGAGGACCGCGAGGCTTCGGACGCCGGCATCCGGGTCTCCCCACGCATCTTCTCGACCGGCCATCTGATGGAATGGCGGCGGGTCTATTACAAGATGGGGGTGGCGATTTCCTCCAATACCCATCTGGCGATGGAGCTCGATCGCGCCCGCATTTTGGGTTTCGATTTCCTGAAAAGCTATGTCCGCATGCCCGACCTTCAGCAGCGCCATATTGTGGAATTCGCGCATGCCATGGGTGTGCCCGCCTCCAGCCACGAAATCTATCCCGCCGCCTATGACGGCATGGATAGCGTGGAGCATACCGAGGGCACGTCGCGGCGCGGCTATTCCCCCAAGATGACCTTGGGCGAGAGCTATGATGACGTCGCCCGCATCCTGGGCGCCGCGCATATGAGCATGACGCCCACCCTGATCCCACAGATCTATGAATTCCTGCAGGCTGACCCCACATTGCGCGACGATCCGCGGCTGGCGCTGGATCCGCCCTGGCTCAGGAGGCAGATTCTCGCTTCACGCCCGCATCTGGATGACACGGGCACGGGCAGGATGGTGATGGGCGTCCAGAAAGCCGGCGGGCGGATCGTCGCCGGCACCGATCAACCGGAAGGCATGTACCTGCATTCCGAACTGTTCAACTATGTCCGCTACGGCATGACGCCATACGAGGCGCTGCGGGCGGCCACGGTCACCTCGGCGGATATGCTGGACCTGGATGCCGGCGTGATCGCGCCGGGAAAACTGGCGGACATCGTTCTGGTCGAAGGCAATCCGCTGGACGATATCGCCAATGCCCGCAAGGTGAAGCGGGTAATCGCCAACGGCCGCATGTTCAGCCTGGAGGATCTGCTGTCGGGCCAGGCCAAGAACCAGCATTAGATGGCCTCATGAAAAAGTTTATCCTGCCTTTGATCGCGCCGCTGCTGTTGGCCATTTGGAGTTGTCCCGCGTTCGCGCAGAGCAAGGACTGGACGCTGTATGGCGGCGAGGGCGGGCGGCGCTTTTCCAGCCTGACGCAAATCACGCGCGCCAACGTGGCAAAACTCCAGCAGGCCTGGCGCTTCGACATGGCGGAGCCGGGCGATCCCCAGACCCATCCGCTGGCGATCGACGGGGTGGTCTATGCCTATACCCCGTCGCTGGACACTATCGCGCTGGACGGCGCCACCGGAAAGCTGCTGTGGCGGTTTCATTCCGGGGTCAAGGCCGGCTGGCCGCAACGCGGCCTGGCGATGTGGGGAAAGGGCAATGAGCGGCGCCTGTTCGCCAACGCCGACAGTTATCTTTATGCGCTGGATCCCAAGACGGGAAAACCGCTGCCGGATTTCGGCCAGGATGGCCGCATCGATCTGCGCGAAGGCCTGGACCGTGATCCGCAAAAGATCAACGTCGCTTTGACCGCGCCGGGCGCCATCTGGCGCGACATGATCATCATGGATTTTCGCACCTCGGAAACCGCCCCCGCCGCGCCCGGCGATATCCGCGCCTTTGACGTGCACAGCGGCAAGCTGCGCTGGGTGTTCCACACCATCCCGCATCCCGGCCAGCCCGGCTACGAAACCTGGCCGCCGGATTATTGGAAGACCGGTGGCGGCGCCAATGCCTGGCCCGGCATGGTGGTGGACGAAAAACGCGGCATCGTCTTTGCGCCCACCGGTTCGGCGGTCAGTGATTTCTACGGCTATGACAGGATCGGCGACAATCTTTACGCCAACTGTCTTCTGGCGCTGGATGCCAATACCGGCAAGCTGCTGTGGTATTTCCAGGGCGCGCATCATGACATCGCCGACCGTGATTTCCCCTCGCCGCCGGTGCTGTTGAGCGTCATGCATGACGGCAGGCGGGTGGATGCGGTGGCCCAGGCCAGCAAGCAGGGCTATCTCTTTCTGCTGGATCGTGTCACCGGCGAGCCGCTGTTTCCGGTGACCGAGATGCCGGTGCCCGGCAGCGATGTACCGGGCGAGAAGGCCGCCGCCACTCAGCCGGCGCCGTCACTGCCCGCGCCCTATGCCCGCCAGCGTCTCAGCGAGGCGCTGCTGACCAACCGTACGCCGCAGGCGCATCAATGGGCGCTGGAGCAATTCCGTGGCTCCGGCAATGACGGGCCATTTCCTCATATGCGGCTGGGAAAACAGACTTTTGCCTTTCCCGGTTTTGACGGCGGCGCGGAATGGGGTGGTCAGGCGGCGGATGCCAAGCGCGGCATCCTCTATCTCAATGCCAATGATGTGGCCTGGACCGGCGGATTGGTGGAAAACCACAAAGGCGGCAGCCTGGGCGAGGGACTCTATCTGGACAATTGCGCCGGCTGTCACGGTGCAGACCGCAAGGGTTCGCCGCCGGCCGCTCCCTCTCTGGCGGACAGCAAATTGACGGAAGCGGAAATGACGGAGTTGTTGTGGTCGGGACGCGGCCGCATGCCCAACTTTCGCGGCCTGATGGCCGGCGATCTCAAAGCGCTGCTCGCTTATGTCCATGGCGGCAGCGACAAGACGGGGCTTGCGGCACGAGTCCGCGACGCCTCTAGCGATGATCGCCCGGCTTACCGCTTCACCGGCTATCGCAAATTCCTGGACCCGGACGGTTATCCGGCGATTGAGCCGCCCTGGGGCACCTTGAGCGCCATTGATCTCAACACCGGGACCTATATCTGGCGCATTCCGTTGGGTGAATATCCTTCGCTGGCGGACAAGAGTACAGGCTCGGAGAATTACGGCGGCCCTATTCTCACCGCGGGCGGCGTGCTGTTCATCGGCGCCACCCTGTATGACAAGAAATTCCGCGCCTTTGATCCGCGTGACGGCAAACTGTTGTGGGAGACGCAACTGCCCTATGCCGGAAACGCTACGCCCATCACTTATAGCGTGGGCGGACGGCAATATGTCCTGATCCAGTGCGACAATGCGCGCGACAAGAATTCCCCGCAGGGCGCCGCCTATGTCGCGTTTGCGCTTCCAAACGGCTAGGGTCGGCGCATGAAACAGGTCCTGATCACCGGCGGAGCGCGCGGCATCGGCTTTGGCATTGCGCAAGCCATGCTCAAGGCGGGCTATGCGGTCACCGTGACCGGACTGACGGCGGAAGAGGCCGCCGCCGTGTCCAAGCGCGATCACCTGAAAGCGGTGTGTTTGGACGTGACCAGTGATGCGCAGGTTCACGCCTGCATCGGCGAAATGCCCAAGCTGGACGCGCTGGTGAACTGCGCCGGGATGATCCTGCGCGAGGGCAAGGAATTCACCATTCAAGGCTTTCAGCAGGTGATCGACGTCAATCTCACCGGCACGATGCGGATGTGCATGGCCGCCAGGCCGCTGCTGGAAAAGCAGGGCGGCTGCATCGTCAATACCGCCTCGATCTGGTCTTTTTTCGGGGGCGGACTGACGCCCGCCTACACCGCCTCCAAGGGCGGCGTGGCGCAACTGACCAAGGCGCTGGCGGTGGCCTGGGCGCCAAGCATCCGGGTGAACGCCATCGCCCCGGGATGGGTCGAGACCGAACTCACCAAGGGCGCGCGTGCCGACCAGGCGCGGTCGGAGGCCATCGTCGCGCGCACGCCGTTCGGACGCTGGGGCCAGCCGGAGGATATCGGCGGCGCGGTGGTGTTTCTCTGCTCCGAAGCCGCGGGCTTCATCACCGGTACGGTGTTGCCGGTAGATGGCGGCTATACGGCCAAATAAGGATTCAAAAATGGCGCAAGACAATTCCCGCATCGCCTATCGCCACCCCCAGCCTTTAGAATCGCCGCCCGAGCTGGTGATCCCGTCCGTCATTCCCGCCGACGAGCGGATATGGGTACCGCAGGCCGAGAATGTGTGGTTCCGCCCCTTATGCCTGTGCGCCTCGCGCGGCTATTGGATGAACCTGCTGCGGGTGCGCAAATCCGGCGTGCTGTCGCGCCACCGCCATCCCCAGCCGGTGCATGGTTATGTGCTCAAGGGCCGCTGGCGTTACCTGGAGCATGACTGGGTGGCGCAGGAAGGCGGCTATGTCTATGAGGCGCCGGGCGAGACCCATACCTTGGTGGTGGACGAGGATGTGGAAGAGATGATCACCTTGTTCCAGGTCAATGGTGTGATGATCTATGTCGATCCCGATGGCGGGGTCTTGGGCTATGAAGACGTCTTCACCAAGATAAACCTCTGCCGCGCCCATTATGAGAAAGTGGGCTTGGGCGCCGGTTTCGCGGATCAATTCATCCGTTGAGCCGGTCTGCAAGAATTCGGGCGTAGATTTCTTCGATATTGCGGGCAAAGCGCTCTGTGTTGAACAAAGGCGCCGTGGCGCGATTACGCGCCAGCCGGTCGCGCAAATCCTTCAGCCGCGCCGGATCACGCGCCAAGGCAATGGCGAAGGCTTCGTATTCTTCCGGCGACTCCGTGATCAGTTCCGGCAGGCCGACGGCCGCCAGCAGACTGGCGGAAACCCGCCCCGCATAGGCATGGCTCTTAAGGGTCAACACCGGCAGCCCGGACCACAAGGCATCGCAAGCCGTGACATGACCGCAATAGGGCATTGTGTCCAGGAACAGGTCGGCCAAAGCGTGCCGCGCCAGATGATCTTCCAGCGGCAGGGGTGCAGCATAGATCAGCCGCGCTGCGTTCACGCCCTGAAGGGCGGCGCGGACCGCCAGATTCCGTTGCGCGTCCGCGCTCACCTGTTTCAGCCACAGCACGCTGTCCGGCACCGCCTTCAAGATGCGTAGCCAGCCGTCGAGGAGGGCCCCGGTGATCTTCCAATTGCGGTTGAAGGCGCAGAAGACGAAGGCATTCTGCGGCAGTCCGGCGTCAGTGCGGTTGGGGGTTTCGCCCAGCTTGCGGCTGGTGTCGGCGCAAAGAACCGTATCGGGGAGTAGATAGAGCCGCTCCGAAAATGCGCTGGGGTCGGGCGCCACCATGGCATCGGCGATCAGCGCGTCCACAAACGCCGCCCCGGTGGTGCCGGCATAGCCCAGCCAGCTCGCCTGCGCCGGGCTGGGGCGCAAGCGCAGCACCTCGAAATTGTCATGCTGGGTGTGGCCGTTCAGGTCCACCAGCAGATCGACTTCCAGACCGCGGATGCGCTCGGCGATTGCCGGCGCGCCCAGGCCGGACACGTCGTGGAAAGCATCAAAAGCCGCGATCAGCCTGCGGCGCAGCACGCCGCCATCATCGACGCCAGTGGAAATCGCCAGTATCTCAAAGCGGCTGCGATCATGGCGTTCGATCAATTCGACAACTTGCCCGGCCACGGCATGGGCATTGAAGTCCGAGGAGATGTAGGCCAGCCGGATGCGGTCATGATGGTATCGCGTCCCCGTCCATAATGGCGCGGCAGCCGGAAAACGGGTGGCGATGAGGTGTCTGGCATTGCGCAATTGCAACTGTTCGTCATCGCTGCACAAAAGCAGCATCCAGGGCGGCACGATGCGGCCCTGCGCGATCAGGCCCGGTATTTCAGCCGCCAACGCCTCCGCCCGCGCGAAATCGCAGGCCTCATGCGCCATCATCAGTTTCAGGTGCAGCAGATTGCCGAACAAAGCGGGCCGCGCCGGCTCCAGCGCGATCGCCCGCTCCAGGTCGGCCAGGGCCCTGGGGTAATCCTGCTTTTCGTCCCACAATAATTCGCCGCGGCCTTGCAAGGCTTCCGCGAAATCCGGCCACAAGGCCAAGGCGCGGTTGAAACTTTCCAGCGCCTCCTCGATCCGGCCCAGTTTGCGCAACAAGGCGCCGCGCCCGCACCAGGCATCGGGGCTTTGCGGATCGGCCGCCACCACGGCGTCATAATCCGCCAGGGCCTCGCTGGTCCGCCCCAGCCCGCGCCAGGCGGCGCCGCGTCCGGCGCGCGCCAACAGATGGCCGGGCTGCAATGACAAAGCGTGATCGAAAGCCGTGACGGCGTCGGCGAAGCGGGCTTGGCCGATCAGGGCCATGCCATACTGCGCCTGGGCTTGCGGGTCATGGGGATTGAGCGCCAGCGCCCGGCCAATCAACGCCGCGGCATCCGCGCTGTCGCCCCGCTCCAGGCGCAAGGCCCCCAGCAGACACAGCGCGGGAAACAGGTTCGGATCGGCGGCGATGATCCGGCGATACAGGGTTTCCGCTTCGTCCAGGCGGCCCGTTTGATGCAGCGCCATGGCCTGGCGGCCCAGCGCTTGCAGGTCATGGCCAGGTTCAGATAACGGGCTCAACGGTAAAGCCTTTCGGCTTTTCGCCGGCAAGCCAGCGTTCCCACATGGTGCGATAGGCCGCTTCGATATGCTTGCGGTAGCGGTCGGTATCGAACAGGGCGCAACCGCTCTTGTTGCGCGCCAGCCTGTCGCGCAACGGTTTGAGCGCGGCGGCATCATGGGCCAGCTTGATCGCCAGGGCCTCGAATTCCGCGCCGTCCTTGGTGATCAGCTCTGGCAGGCCTGTGGCGTGAAGCAGACTGGCGGCGACCCGCCCCGGAAAGGTGGGACCGATACAGGTGACCAGCGGCACGCCCGCCCATAACGCGTCGCTGCCGGTGGTATGGGCATTGTAGGGCAGGCCGTCCAGGAACAGGTCGGCCAGTTGCAGGCGCGCCAGATGCTGGTCGGTGGGGAGCTCGGGCGCGAAAATCAGCCTTTCGCCCGCCACGCCGCGTTTTTCGGCTTCGCGCCGCAGATTGCCGGCAAAGGATTCCGTGCTGTCCAAAATCCACAACACGCTGTTCTCGACCTGGCTGAGAATCCGCACCCAGCCGTCAAAGGTGGAGGGCGTCAGCTTGTAGGCGGTGTTGAAATTGCAGAACACAAAGCCCTTTTCCGGCAGTCCCACTTCGGCGCGGCTGGGTTTTTGCGCCATGGGACGGCCCCGGTCGTCATTGGCCTGATAGCAGTCCGGCAGATACACCACCTGCTCATCATAGAAACGCTGCTCGTCCTCCGGGATCACGATCTTGTCGGCGATGATATAGTCGATATAGGGCGCGGCCAGGGTGGCGGGAAAGCCCAGGTAATTGACTTGCACCGGCGCGGCGCGGTGCGCGAACACCCCCATGCGCGCCTCGCCGAAATAGCCGTTGAGATTCACCAGAATGTCGATTTCGGCGTCCCGCACCGCACGGGCGGCATCCTGGTCCGACAGTTTGGTGATATTGATCCAGCGGTCGAAGGCCTTTTCCAGACGCGCCCGCATCGGCGTGTCGTCGCTAGTGCCGCCATCGACGGCGATGATCTCGAATTTCTCGCGGTCATGGCGCTCATACAGTCCGGCCATCAGGATGGCGGTGGCCTGCTGGCGGAATTCGCCGGAAAGATAGCCGATGCGGATTTTCCCCTTGTCCCGCCGCGCCGCCGGATCGTGCGAGTTCGGCACCGGCGAAAATTTGGTTTCCGCCCAGATGCGCGAACAGGCGCGCGCGTCCTCCGGTGTCTCGGCCAGGGCCTGGAAAATGAAGGGCTGCACCGCCCGCTTGCCCGCCCGCACCAGGGATTCCAGCTCGGCCCGGCGCTGGTCGAAATCATGCCAGTCGGCGCAGAACATGCGGATATGCAACAGCTCGCCGCGGCCGAAGGGATGGTCTGGATCCAGCTGCAGCCCCCGCTCCACATCCGCGGTGCCGGCCTCATATTTCTTCAGCGTCCACCAGGTATAGCCGCGGTTGATCAAGGCCTCGGCATATTCGGGACGCCGTTCGATGGCCAGGCTGTAGCTTTCGATCGCAGCCTCGAAATTGTTCATGTCGCGCAGGACATTGCCGCGGCTGTTCAATGCCACCGCATTGTTGGGCTCCAGCAGCAGCACCTGGTTGAAACTGGCCAGCGCCTCCTCGTAGCGCATCAAGTCGCGCAAGGCCAAGCCGCGATTGCCCCAGGCTTCCGCGAATTGGGGCTCCAGCGCCAGCGCGCGTTCATAGCACTCCAGCGCCTCGGCCGGGCGCTTGAGATTCCACAGCGCCACGCCGCGATTGTTGAACATCTCGGCATTGGCCTGGTAGGCGTCGCCGGTTTTGTCGAACGCGGCCAGGGCATCGGCGGCGCGCTGCAAATCCAGCATCACCACGCCCCGGTTGTAATGCGCTTCGGCATGGGTGGGATTGAGCGCCAGGGCGCGGTCATAATCCGCCAGGGCGGCGTCAAGCCGGCCCATGGTGCGATGCGCCAACCCGCGATGGGTCAGCACAAAGACATTGCCGGGCTGCATCGCCAACAACCGGTCATAGCCGGCAATCGCATCGTCCATCCGGTTGAGCGCCGCCAGCGCCACCGCCCGGTTGAGATGCGCCGCAATCATTTCCGGCTGGATCAACAAGGCGCGGTCATAGCTTTCCACCGCCATCTCGAAACGCTGCAGGTCACCCAGCGCCACGCCGCGATTGTAAAAGCCTTCCACCATCTTGGGCTGGAGCACCAGCGCCCGGTCGAATACGGCAAGCGCCTCTTCGGGGCGGCCGGAGGCCCGCAACGCCATGCCGAAATGCATCAAGGCGCCCAGGTCGTTGGGGAAAATCCCCAGCGCCTCGTCCAGATAGAGGCAGGCTTCCGGCGCGCGTCCCTGCTGCAGCCGCATCAGTCCCAGATAATAACGCGGCCCGAACAGGCCGGGATCGAGATCCAGAATCCGCAGATACAGCGCTTCCGCCTGGTCCAGCTGGCCTTGTTGGTGGAGCGCGATGGCCTTTTCGGCCATGGCCTTTAGATCCAGAACTTCCATATCCGTCTTTCTGTTCGTTTCCGCTAAGCGGCCGCGGCGGCGGCTTGCGCCACCGCCAGCGCGGTCATGTTGACAATACCGCGCGCCGTCACCGAGGGCACCATCACATGCACCGGCTTGGAGACGCCCAACAGCAGCGGTCCTACCAGCAGGGCCTCGGTGGCGGCCGACAGCAAGGTCAGCGCGATATTGGCGGCATCCAAAGTGGGCATCACCAGGAGATTGGCTGAGCCGGTAAGAGGGCTGCTGGAGACGATGCGCCCCCGCAAATGCTCGCTCAGGGCGGCGTCGGCATGCATTTCGCCGTCGATCTCGAAATCGGGCTTTGCGGCACGAAGCAGGGCCATCGCCTTGCGCATCTTGAGCGCGCTGGGCGAATGCGAGGTGCCGAAACTGGAATGGGACAGCAGCGCGGCTTTTGGAGCAAGCCCGAAGCGGCGCACGCTTTTGGCCGCCAGCAAGGTCATCTCCGCGATCTGCTCGGCCGTTGGGTCAACATTGACATGGGTGTCGCAGAAGAACAGCGCGCCATTGGGCAGGATCAGGGCTGACAGCGAATAGAGCCGGGTGACGCCCGGCTGGCGCGGAATGATGGGCAGGATGTTGGTGAGCTGGCGGGTCCAATCGCCCAATCCGCCGCACAGCGCGGCATCGACCTCGCCCGCATCCAGCAGCATGGCGGCGGCGATGCCGTGACGGGTGGCGAGCCAGCGCGCGGCGGATTCCGGCTGCACGCCCTTGCGTTCCACCAGCCGCTGGTAACGCTGGGTGAGGGGGGCGAAGAACTCCCGGTCGGACAGGGGATCGAGAATCCGCGCCTGCTTGTTGAAATCCAGTCTCAGTCCCAGCCGCTTGGTCTTTTCCAGGATGACGTCGCGGCGGCCGATCAGGGTCGGATGCGCCAGGCCTTCATCCACCACGGTCTGCACCGCGCGCAGCACGCGCTCTTCCTCGCCTTCGGCATAGACCACCCGCTTGGAGGATTGGCGCGCGACATCGAACACCGGGCGCATCAATTGGCCGGAGCGGTAGACGAATTTCTCCAGCTCGTTCTCGTAAGCCTCGAAATCGGTGATGGGACGGCGCGCCACCCCCGACTCCATGGCGGCGCGAGCCACCGCCGGGGCGATGTGCAGGATCAGGCGCGGATCGAACGGCTTGGGAATAATATGCTCGGGGCCAAAGCCGCTGAGGCTGCCGCCATAGGCCGATGCCACCACGTCGCTGGCTTCGGCGCGGGCCAGGGCGGCGATGGCCTCGACCGCCGCCACTTTCATCGGCTCATTGATGGTGGTGGCGTCCACATCCAGCGCGCCCCGGAAGACAAAGGGAAAGCACAGGACATTGTTGACCTGGTTGGCATAGTCGGAGCGGCCGGTGGCTATGATGGCGTCGGGTCGCGCTTTCTTGGCCGTTTCGGGCAGGATTTCGGGATCGGGATTGGCCAGCGCCAGGATCAGCGGCTTTGCCGCCATTTGCGGCAGCCATTCGGCTTTCAGGACATTGGGGGCGGATAGCCCCAGAAAGACGTCGGCGCCCACCAGCACATCGCCCAGGGTGCGGGCATCGGTTTTGCGCGCGTAACGCGCCATGTTGGGCGGCATGGCGTCGCCGCGATCCTTATGCACCACGCCCTTGATGTCGGTGAGGGTAATATTGTCCACCGGCAAGCCCATCGCCACCAGCAAGTCCACGCACGCCAGCGCCGCCGCGCCCGCGCCGCTGGTCACCAGCTTGACGTCCGCAAGCGTCTTGCCCTGCAGCACCAGGCCGTTGCGGATGGCGGCGGCGCAGACAATGGCGGTGCCATGCTGATCGTCATGGAAGACCGGAATCTGCATGCGCTCGCGCAGCTTCTTCTCGATCACGAAGCATTCCGGCGCCTTGATGTCTTCCAGATTGATGCCGCCGAAGGTGGGTTCCAGCGCCGCCACCACTTCGACAAAGCGGTCGATGTCTGTCTCCGCCACTTCCAGGTCGAAGACGTCGATGCCGGCGAATTTCTTGAACAGGACGGCCTTGCCCTCCATCACCGGCTTGGAGGCCAGGGCGCCGATATTGCCCAGCCCCAGGACGGCGGTGCCGTTGGTGATCACCGCCACCAAATTGCCCCGCGCGGTATATTCGCGCGCCAGGGACGGATCGGCGGCGATGGCTTCGCAAGGCGCGGCCACGCCCGGCGAATAGGCCAGCGCCAGGTCGCGTTGATTCGCCATGCGCTTGGTGGCTTCCACCGACAATTTGCCGGGGCGCGGCAAGCGGTGATAGGCAAGCGCGTTTTTGCGGAAATCTTCGTCCATGCCGGGCCCGTGAACAGCTCTGGCTAATTGGCAGGTCCGGGGGGGCAAAATCAAGTTGTCCCCCTGTTTTTAGCGGCTTTTTCGGGCCTTTTGCCGGGAACGGGGCTAGCGGCAGGGGCGTTGTCCCGATGCCCGCCGGGCCGGCTTGCGCTCAGCGCTTTTCAAGAGTGTTCAGGACAGGAATTTTGACTGATATTGCGCCCCATTCCACGGCCGGACGAGGGTAGGAGATTTCATGCAATTAGGGATTATCGGTCTGGGCCGCATGGGGGCCAATATCGGCCGCCGGGTGATGCGGGCCGGTCATGACGTGGTCGGCTATGACGCCAATCAAGCCGCGGTGAAAGGGTTCGAAGGTGCGCCGGAGGCCAGGGCCAAGGGCGCCGCTTCGCTGGAAGACCTAGTCAAGAAGCTGCAGCCGCCCCGCACCGTGTGGGTGATGCTGCCGGCCGGCCGGATCACCGAAGAGGCCATCATCGCCTTGGGCAAGCTGATGCAAAAAGGCGATTGCATCATCGATGGCGGCAACACTTTTTTCAAAGACGATGTCCGGCGTGCGCACATGCTTGATGGCAATGGCATCAGCTATCTGGATGTCGGCACCTCCGGCGGCGTGTGGGGCCTGGATCGCGGCTATTGCATGATGATCGGCGGCGACAAGGAGACGGTCGGGCGGCTCGACCCCATCTTCCGGGCGCTGGCGCCGGGGGCGGGCGATATTCTCAAGACCCCCAACCGGGAAGGCGCCGATCCGCGCGTCGGCGAAGGGTATATGCATGTCGGCCCGGCGGGGTCCGGGCATTTCGTCAAGATGGTGCATAACGGCATCGAATACGGGTTGATGCAGGCCTATGCCGAAGGCTTTGACATCATGCGGGGGCGCAACAGCGACCAGCTGCCGGAGGACGAGCGTTTCGACATCAATGTCGCCGATGTCGCGGAAGTGTGGCGGCGCGGCAGCGTGGTGGCCTCCTGGCTGCTGGATTTGACCGCCATCGCGCTGGCCAAATCGGGAAAACTGGAGGAATTCAGCGGCAAGGTGGATGACAGCGGCGAAGGCCGCTGGACGGTGCAGGCGGCGGTGGACGAGGCGGTTGCGGCGCCGGTGATCACCGCGGCGCTCTATGCCCGCTTCCGCTCCCGCATCGACAATACATTCGGGGAGAAGCTGCTTTCGGCCATGCGCAAGGAATTCGGCGGCCATATCGAAAGCACCATTCCGGTCCACAAGGCGAAGGACGAGGACAAATGAGCATGCAGGCCCATAAGTCGCCGCCGCCGCCTTGCGCTATCGTGATCTTCGGCGCCAATGGCGATTTGACCAAACGGCTGATCATTCCCGCGCTTTACAATCTGGCGCGCACCCATCTTCTGCCCCGCAGCCTCTCCCTGATCGGGGTGGACCATAACAAGAAGACCTCCGAGGAATGGGCAAGCGCGCTCAAGGATTTCCTGGCTCAGATCCTGGCCAGGAACAATGAAGAGATCGACGAGGCTTTGTGGCAGCAAGTGGCGCGCTGCATGACGTTCCTGAGTGGCGATTTCGAGAAGGCCGAGACCTATCAAAACCTCAAGGACTTGCTGGCGGACCTGGATGAAAAACGATCCCTGGACGGCAATGTCCTGTTCTATCTGGCGGTGGCGGACCGTTTCTTCGGCACCATCGCGGGCAAGCTGGGTGAAGCAGGGCTGGTGAACAGCCATGCGCCGGATAACAAGAAACAGGGCTTTCGCCGCCTGATCGTGGAAAAACCTTTCGGCCACGACCTGGCGTCGGCCAAGGCGCTCAATGCCTGCCTGCTCAAATATCTGAAGGAAGAGCAGATTTACCGCATCGATCATTTCCTGGGCAAGGAAACGGTGCAGAACATCATGGCGCTGCGCTTCGCCAATGGCCTGTTCGAGCCGATCTGGAACCGCGACCGCATCGATCATATCCAGATCACGGTGGCGGAATCCATCGGGGTGGAAACCCGCGGCAAGTTCTATGAAGCCACCGGCGCCTTGCGCGACATGGTGCCCAATCATTTGTTCCAGCTGGTGGCGATGACGGCGATGGAGCCGCCGGTGTCTTTCGATGCCGAGGACATCCGCGCCAAGAAGGCGGAAATGTTCAAGGCCATCCATCCGCTCAGCCTGGCCGATGTGGTGCGCGGCCAGTATGACAGCGGCATCATCGGCGAGGAGAAAGCCAAGGCCTATCGCGCTGAGGACAATGTCGCGCCGGACTCCACGGTGGAGACTTATGCCGCCATGCGGCTGATGATCGACAATTGGCGCTGGGCGGGGGTGCCGTTTTATCTGCGTACGGGCAAGCGGCTGAACAAGCGTTCCACCGAAATCGCCATCCGCTTCAAGAAGGCGCCGCTGGCCTTGTTCCGCGAGACCCCGGTGGAGGAGCTGGATGCGGACTGGCTGATCCTTCGGGTGCAGCCCGATGAAGGCATCCGGCTGCGCTTCAACGCCAAACGCCCTGGCCCCGCCATGGCGTTGGAAAGCGTGGCGATGGATTTCAAGTACAAGGATTATTTCCGTCAGGCGCCGGCGGTGGGCTATGAGACCCTGATCTATGATTGCCTGATCGGTGACGCCACCCTGTTCCAGCGCGCCGACCAGGTGGAGGCGGCCTGGGATTTGGTCGAACCGGTTCTGGAGGGCTGGGCCGCCACCACGCCCCGGCATTTTCCCAACTATGCGGCGGGCAGCGAAGGCCCCAGCGCCGCCAATGATCTTCTGGCGCGGGACGGCCGCTCCTGGAGGCGGATCAATTGAACAAATCCATTGCAGGCAGGATGGAGGTGACAAGGGACGCCGGCGCCCTGGCAGCCCGGGCCGCCGAGATCATCGCCGGACAGCTGCGCGCCGCCCGCTATCCTTTTCGCGTGGTTCTGTCGGGCGGATCGACGCCGCGGGCGGCCTATCAATTGCTGGCAGGCAAGGAACTGGACTGGGACTGCGCCGAATTGTTTTTCAGCGACGAGCGCTTTGTCCCGCCCGATCACAAGGATTCCAATTATCGTATGGTGCGCGAGACGCTGTTGGCCGGTGAAGGGGTCCGCCCCCGCAAGCTGCTGGCCATTCCCACCGACGGCACGCCCCAAAGCGCCGCCGACCGCTATGACGAAACCCTGCGCCAGCAATATGGCGCGGGCACGCTGGAAGCCGGGGTGCCGCTGTTTCATCTGACCCTGCTGGGGCTGGGCGATGACGGCCATACCGCATCCCTGCTGCCGGGCCAGCCGGTGCTTGAGGAACGCAGCCGCTGGGCGGCGCCGGTGCCGCAAGGACGCGGCGAGCCGCGCATCAGCCTCACCTATCCGGCGCTGGAATCCAGCGCCCTGATCCTGTTTCTGGTCAGCGGCGCGGGAAAGCGCGATGCCTTGGCCCAGGCGCGCGGCGGGATCGGGCCCGCGGGCGGGATCAAACCGCAGGGTGAAGTGTTGTGGCTGGTGGACCAGGCGGCTGCGGGGGAGGAAGACCAAGGCTACGGATTCTAATGGCAGCGCCCATTGAAGATTATGCCATGATCGGGGATTGCCGCACCGCGGCGATTGTGTGCCGCGACGGCTCGATCGACTGGTTGTGCGTGCCGCGGTTCGATTCCGCAGCCTGTTTCGCGGCGCTGCTGGGCACCAAGGACAATGGCCGCTGGCTGATTGGGCCCGCGGGCAAACTCACCCGCTCCAGCCGGCGCTATCGCGGCGAGAGCCTGATCCTGGAAAGCGATTTTTCCACCGCCACCGGCAAGGTGCGGGTGATCGACTTCATGCCGCCGGACACCCCTGACTGCTGCATCGTGCGCCTGGTCGAATGCCTGGAAGGACGGGTGAAGATGCGCACCGAACTTTCCATCCGTTTCGATTATGGCGTCACCATCCCCTGGGTGTCGCGCCGCGACGCGCGCACCATGACGGCGGTGGCGGGCCCGCATCTTTTGACCTTGCGCACGCCCGCTGAGGTCCGGGGCGAGAACATGCATTCGGTGGCGGATTTCACCCTGAAGAAGGGCGAAACCATGCCCTTTGTGCTGGCCTATGGCCAATCCTTCGGGCCGGTGCCGCTGTCCATCGACGCGGTGATCGCGCTGGAGGAGACGGAAGGTTACTGGCGGCGCTGGGCCGGCATTTGCAAGACCAAGGGCAAGTGGCGCGACGTGATCATGCGTTCGCTGCTGGCCCTGAAAGGTCTTTCTTACGCGCCCACCGGCGGGATTGTGGCGGCGGCGACCACGTCGCTGCCCGAAATGATCGGCGGCACCCGCAACTGGGACTATCGCTATTGCTGGCTCCGGGATGCCACCTTCACGCTCTTGGCCTTTCTCAACGCCGGCTATACCGAGGAGGCTACGGTATGGCAGCATTGGCTGCTCAGGGTGATCGCCGGGGCGCCGGACCAGCTCCAGACCATGTATAGTGTGCTCGGCGACAAGCGGCTGGACGAGTTGGAGCTGCCATTCCTGCCGGGCTATGAGAATTCCCGGCCGGTGCGCATCGGCAATGCCGCCCACACCCAGCTTCAGCTCGATATTTACGGCGAATTGGCGGATGTGATGGCCCAGGCGCGCGCCGGCGGACTGCCGCCGTCTCCCCGCAGCAGGGAATTGCGCGGCGTGTTCATGCAGCACCTGGAGAAAAGCTGGACGCTGGCCGATGAAGGCATCTGGGAGATACGCGGCCAGGCGCGGCATTTCGTGCATTCCAAGGTGATGGCCTGGGTGGCGTTCGACCGCGCCTGCAGGGCGCCGGATTCAAGCTCGCGCCAGAAGGCGCATTGGAAAAAAGTGGCGCGCCGGATTCATGCCGACATCTGCAAGAAGGGTGTCGACCGCAAGCGCGGCTGTTTTGTCCAATATTATGGCGCGCAGCAGATGGATGCGAGCTTGCTGCTTTTGCCCCTGGTCGGCTTCCTGCCGGCTTCCGACAAAAGGATCAAGGCGACGGTGCGGGAAATCGAGAAGCGGCTGATCCATAAGGGCCTGGTGCGGCGTTACGAGACGGTCACCGGCGTGGATGGCCTGCCGCCGGGGGAGGGCGCGTTTCTGGCTTGCAGCTTCTGGCTGGCGGACAATTACAATCTGATGGGACGGCGCAAGGATGCCACGCGGCTGTTCAACCGGCTGAAGCGGCTGGCCAATGATGTGGGGCTTTATGCCGAGGAATATGATGCCGACAATAAGCGCATGCTGGGCAATTTTCCCCAGGCTTTCTCCCATGTCGCCTTGATCAACACCGCGCTTAACCTGATGATGAGCGAAAGCAGGACCAAGAGGAACCGGCCCCGTGCCCGCCATTAAGCGCATTCTTTGCATCGATGTGGGCGGCACCGGATTGAAAGCGGCGGTGATCGCGCCCAGCGGCAGGTATCTGGTCAAGCGGGTGCGCTTGCGGACGCCAAAACGCCGCAAGCCGCGCCAGATCGTGAAGGCTTTGCGCGGATTGGCGGCGTCACTGGGCCGCTTTGATTGCATCACCATCGGCTTTCCCGGCATGGTGCGCAACGGCAAGGTGATCAGCGCGCCCGCTTTTGGCACCAAGGACTGGAAAGGTTTTGCCTTGGCCGATGCGATGCGCAAAGCGCTGGGTAAGCCCGCCAAGCTGCTCAATGACGCCGATGTCCAGGGTCTGGCGGTCATCAAGGGCAAGGGGCTGGAACTGGTCTGCACTTTGGGCACCGGCTTTGGCACCGCCTGGTTTCGCGACGGCGAATTGATGCCGCATATGGATCTGGCGCATCTGGTGATGCGCAGGAAAGACGATCTCGACCGTTATGTCGGCGACAAGACCCGCCGCGCCATCGGCAGCCGGCACTGGAACCGCCGGGTCAAGAAATTGATCGGCGTACTCCACACCGTGTTCGCCTATGACCAGCTTTATCTGGGCGGCGGCAATTCCCGCTGCGTGAATTTCAAACTGCCGCGCAATGTGACCCTGGTCTCCAACGACGCGGGAATGGAAGGCGGCGCTTTTGCTTGGTCGAAGTTTATGCACGGCTCGGGATAGGCCCTTCGGGCACCCTTGCGGTGCAGATTCCAATTAACCCGCGTCAGCTTTCGTGCGCACCCTGCAAACGATCTGGCCCCTTCGGGTCATTTTATTAGGGGTTGCGCGCCTGGGAACCCATTGAGCTGCCTGCGCGTTTCGATCCCATTGGATCGAAGCCCATTTCACTTTGGCAATAGAAAATCGGGCGAAGCAGCGCAGGAAGCCTGGATGATGCCGCCGGTCAGCGAGAACACGGCTCTATTCTTGGACATTGATGGAACTCTGCTGGATCTGGCGCGCACACCCGATCGCGTGAAGGTGCCGCGCGAGTTGCTGCGCGCCCTGGAGAAACTGACACACCGGCTGTCGGGCGCGCTGGCCTTTGTCAGCGGCCGCTCGCTGGAAAGCATCGACCGGCTATTCGCGCCCTTCCGTCCCGCCGCCATCGGCGCCCATGGCGGGGAAATACGCGGCATCGACGGCCAGGTGGCGCGCAGCCAGCCTTTGCCGGCGAAGGTGGTGGACGTCTTCACCGCGCTGGCCCGCGCCATTCCCGGCCTGCTGCTGGAGGACAAACGCTGCGCGCTGGCATTGCATTACCGCCTGGCGCCGGAAGCGCGCGCGGTTCTGGAGTCCGCCATGGAGAAAAACGCCCGGCTGTTCGAAAGCGAGGGCGTGCATATCCTGCACGGCAAGGCGGTGGTCGAGGCGCGGCCGGAGGGCGTGGACAAAGGCACGGCGGTGGCGGCGCTGGCCAGGCAGAAGCCCTTTGCCGGCCGCAGCATCCTGTTCGGCGGCGACGACACCACCGATCTGGACGTGTTCCGCATGCTGCCCCGGCTGGGCGGGCGCGGTTTCTCCGTGGGCAGGCATTTCCCCGGCGCCGAGCATGTTTTTGAATCGCCGCATGCCGTGCGCCAATGGCTGGCCCGTGTCTCGGAAGCGGAGCCCAGATGACCGGGCCCGTCGATCTTGCCGTGGTGGGCAATGGCCGCACCGCCGCCCTGGTCAACAACCGCGGCGCGCTGGTGTGGTGGTGCTTTCCCCGCTTCGACGGCGATCCCGTCTTCAGCCGGCTGATCGCGGGCGATGAGGAAAAAGGTTTCTGCGATGTCCTGCTGGACCGACAGGCCGCCGCCGAATCCCGCTATGAGCGCAACACCGCCACCGTCGTCACCATCCTGACCGCCGATGACGGGGCGCAGGTCAAGATCACCGATTTCGCGCCGCGCCTGCGCAATTTCGACCGCCTGCTGCGCCCGCCCCAGCTGATGCGCATCATCGAACCGGTGGCCGGGCTGCCGCGCGTCGCCATTCGCGTGCGGCCCACCCAATTCTACGGCAATGCGGTGAAGCGCCAGGTGGCCGGCTCCAGCCATATCACCTATGGCGAGCCGCCGCTGATCCGCCTCACCAGCGACGCGCCGCTTTCCTATCTGCAGAAGGAGACGCCCTTCGCCCTGACCCGGCCACTGCATCTGGTGTTCGGGCCGGATGAGCCTTTCATGGGCGACATCGCTTCCACGGTGCGCGATTTCTGCGAGCGCACCCGTGTTTACTGGCTCGAATGGGTGCGCCGGCTGTCCATCGCCTATGAATGGCAGGAGGCCAGCATCCGCGCCGCCATCACCTTGAAGCTGATGGCTTTCGAGGAGACCGGCGGCATTGTCGCGGCGCTGACCACATCGCTGCCCGAGGCGCCGCATTCCGGGCGCAACTGGGACTATCGCTATTGCTGGCTCCGGGATGCTTATTTCGTGGTCAAGGCGCTCAACGCCATCGGCGCCACCCGCGCCATGGAAGACTATATCGCCTATATCCTTTCCATCGCGGGCAATGCCGACAGTTTGGCGCCCTGTTACGGCATCGTGCCGTCGGATGATATCACCGAATGGATCGCACCCGACCTCAAGGGGTTCGAAGGCCACGGGCCGGTGCGCATCGGCAATGCCGCGGTGGAACAGGTGCAGCATGATGCCTATGGCAGCGTGATCCTGGCGGCCACGCCCATGTTTTTCGACCGGCGCCTGCCTTATCCCGGCGAGGAGAGCCTGTTCCGCCTGCTGGAAAAGCTGGCGCAACGCTGTGCCGAACTGGCGCTGGAGCCGGACGCCGGCATCTGGGAATTCCGCGGCCGCAAGCGGGTGCATACCCATTCCGGCGCCATGTGCTGGGCGGGCGTCAGCCGCACCGCCGCCATCGCCGCGCGGCTGGGACTTTCGGATCGCGCGCAGCATTGGAACACGATCGCCCATGGCATCGGCGAGACGCTGCTGGAGCGGGTATGGAATCCCAAGCGCCGCGCCTTCGCCGCCGCCGAAGGCATAGACGACATGGACGCCAGCGTGTTGCTGTTGCCCGAGCTGGGCCTGATCGAGGCGCATGATCCGCGCTTTGCCGCCACGGTCGCCGCCATCGAGCAGGATCTGGTGCGCGGCCGTCATGTGATGCGCTATGCCGCCGAGGATGATTTCGGCCTGCCCGAAACCGAATTCCTGGTCTGCCGCTTCTGGCTGATCGACGCGCTGGCAGCACTGGGCCGCCGCGAAGAGGCGCGCGAGCGCTACCAGGATGCCCTGGCGCTGCGCAACAGCTATGGCCTGCTGGCGGAGGACGTCCATCCCCAGACCGGCGCCTTGTGGGGCAATTTTCCTCAGACCTATTCCATGGCCGGGGTGATCCTCAGCGCGATGCGTCTGAGCCAAAGCTGGGAGGACCGCTATTGGCGCGCATCTTCATAATCTCTAACCGGGTAGCGATCCCCGGCTCCGGCAACCATCCCGGCGGGCTGGAAGTGGTTCTCAAGGCCACTTTGCGCAAGCATCCTTGTGTCTGGCTGGGCTGGAGCGGCGAGGTGAATGAGAAACCGCGCACCCAGACCATCACCCAGCGCGCCAACACTTATATCGTCACCGATCTCAAGCCGGAGGATTTCGACGAATATTACAACGGCTTCGCCAACCGGGTGCTGTGGCCGATCTTTCACTACCGGCTGGACTTGGCGGAATTTTCGCGGCGCGACCTGTCGGGCTATCTGCGTGTCAATGAGCATTTCGCCGATGAGTTGGACAAGGTGCTGCTGCCCGACGACATTGTGTGGGTGCACGACTATCACCTGATCCCGCTGGCCAAGGCGCTCAGGGCGCGGGGCCTGGCAAACCGCATCGGCTTTTTCCTGCATATTCCCATGCCGCCGCCGGAGATTCTCACCGCCATGCCCAACCATGAGCGGTTGATCCCGTCTTTGGGCGATTATGACCTGGTGGGATTCCAGACCGACGGCGACGCCGCCAATTTCGCCCGCTATCTGGCCAAGGAGCTGGGCACGCCGTCGCATATTTCGCTCAGGCTGGGCAGTGGCGAACGCGCCATGCGCATCGGCACTTTTCCGGTGGGGATCGAGACTCGCGAATTCTCCCGCCTGGCGCGCCGCTCACTCAAAACGCCCTTTGTCCAACAGGTGGTCGCCTCGCTGCCGGGCTCACTGATGATCGGGGTGGACCGGTTGGATTATTCCAAGGGCATTACGCTGAGGCTGGAAGCCTATGAGCGCTTCCTGGCGGCGCATCCCCAATGGCACGGCAAGATCACCTATCTGCAGATCACGCCCAAGAGCCGCAGCGCCATCAAGGAATATGCCGATATGGAAGCGGCGGTGAACAGCGCCGCCGGCCGCATCAACGGCAGCTATAGCGAGGCCAACTGGGCGCCGGTGCGCTATGTCAACCGCCACTATAGCCGCAGCGTGCTGGCGGGACTCTATGCCGCCGCCCATGTCGGGCTGGTGACGCCGATGCGCGACGGGATGAATCTGGTGGCCAAGGAATATGTCGCGGCCCAGGATCCGGAAGACCCCGGCGTCCTGATCCTGTCGCGCTTTACCGGCGCGGCGGATGAATTCCGCGAGGCGCTGCTGGTCAATCCCTACGATCCCGACGCCGTGGGGGCGGCGATTGCGCGCGCCATGGCCATGCCGCGCGACGAGCGCAAGGCCCGCCATGCCGAGCTTTATGCCGCGCTGTTGCGCAGTGATATTTCCAAATGGGGCGACAAATTCCTCAAGGCCCTCAGCCCGCTGGCCAAGCCTGCCGCCAGCCAGACCTTGCGCGATTTTCTGGCGCCTACAGGGTCGGCGGCAATTGGCCCAGAACGCCCGCCAGCAACACGACAATGATGCCCAAGCCCAGTTCCGCGCTGGCATTGCGCGCGATGGTCCCTTCGCGGCTTTGCGGCATCAGGCGGAAGCGGTTGATCGCCGCCAGCACCAGCATGACCGCCACCAGCGCCAGCTTGACGCCAAGCACCGCCAGATAGGTGAAGGAAGCAGCGCTCTTGTCGCCCAACAGGATGGAGGCGGCATCGATCAGGCCGGTCATCACCAACAGCAGCACCGCCACCATCGCGACCTCGGAAAACAGCGACAGCGCCAGGAGGATGTTGGGCTCCTTATGCCGGAACAGCAGCGCCAGCGCCGCCAATCCGCCCAGCCAGAAGCCGGCGGTCAAAAGATGCGCCGCGTCCAAAGCCGCGCCCAGAATGGCAAAACCGGCGGAGGCGGCGGCATGGCTGGTGGCGGCCGGCAAAACCAGCGCAATGGCGGCCAGGGACACGGCGGCTTTTGTCCCATGGCGCAAGCCGAGCGCCAGCGCCAGGCCCATCAGCGCGACCATGCGGCCCGCAAGCATCTGGCCGAACAGCGTGGCGGTGACAGTCTGGGCCAGCGCCTCCAGATTCCATATGCCCGCCATCTCGGCCGAGGCGGCGGCCAGCCATGCCAGGCTGGCGGCAAAGGCAAGCGCCAGCGCGCTCCAGCGCAACACCCTATTCCGTTGCGGCAGGATCACGGGCAGTTTGACACGCAACAAAAGACTGAAGGCCAATTCGCCGAACAGGGTCATGGCGGCGCAATAGTAGAGCCCGCGCGCACCCGCCAGGATCACGCCATTCAAGTCCAGCTCATTCAAGGAAGAACCTTGAAGCTGAAACTGCCGCTGATGCGGTGGGTGTCATGTCCCACGCTGTGCCACGTCACCTTGTAGGTGCCCGGTTTCAGCCCCATAGGCAGCAGGGTAATGCTGCTGCCGCCCACCGATTTGGATACCGGGATGGTCTTGCCGGCCGCATCGGCGAGTTCGGCGCCGCTAAAGGCGGGTTCCAGGGCTTCGGTGAAGGTGAGGCGGATCAGGTTGGGTGATTTCACGCTGGCATCGGCGGCGGGATCGGAAGCCTTGAGCTTGGCATGGGCGAATGCGGGCGTAGCCGCCGCCAGCATCAGGAGCAGAAACTTTTTCATCGGTCCTCCCATTTGAGCGCGGCCAGCGCCAGCACGATCCAGCCCGCGATCAGCGCCAGCCCGCCCAGCGGCGTGACAAAGCCCAGCACATGCAGGCCGGTCAGGGCCAGACCATAAAGCGAACCGGAAAAAAGCAAAATGCCGGCAAGGAACAGCAGGGCAGCCCGCTCCGCCAGCACTTTGGCCGCGCCCCGCGCCGCCAGCGCCGCCAATCCCATCGCCAGGGCATGGATCAGCTGATAGCGCGCCGCCGTGGCGAAAGCCGCCAGCGCCGCCGGCGCAAGACGCGCCGCAAGCGCATGCTCGCCAAAGGCCGCCAGTATCACGCCAAGCGCGCCAGTGATACTCGCGAGGAAAAGCCAATTTCGCATGGCGGTGTTATAGACAGGGACGCCGGCCTTTGCGAGTTTGGCCTGCATGGAGCCGAAATAGAGAATTAGAGAACAAGCGTCATGCCGGAATTCGTAACCACAGACGACGGCGTCGCGCTGGCCTATGAGCGCCAGGGCGCCAAGGAAGAAACGCAGCGCCCCGCCATTGTTTTGGTGCATGGCTTTGGCTCGAGCCGGCTGCAGAACTGGAAATCCACCGGCTGGTATGGCGGGTTGGCTGAGGCCGGTTTCTCCCTTGTGGCGATGGATTGCCGCGGCCATGGCGACAGCGGCAAGCCGCATGATGTGAGCGCCTATGGCCATGACCGCATGGCGAAGGATGTGGTCGCGGTGATGGACGCATGCGGGTTGGCCGATGCCTTGGTGCTGGGCTATTCCATGGGCGGCTTTATCGGCTTGCGCCTGCTGGCGGCGCATCCAGACCGTGTCCGCAAGCTGGCCGTGGCGGGGGTGGGCGAGAACTATCTCCAGGATCGCCTCTCCTCGCCGGATGCGCGCGCGAAGCTGGCCGAGGCGCTGCTGACCAAAGACAAGGACGGCATCACCGATGCGCGCGCGAAGATGTTTCGCGCTTTCGCCGACCAGCCTGGCAAGGACCGGATCGCGCTGGCGGCCTGCATGCGGGCCATGTCGCCGCATCTGCCGCTGGAAACGCTGGCGCGGCTGCATCGGCCGGTGCTGGTGGTGGCCGGCAGCGAGGACGAAACCGCCGGCAGACCCGAACCTTTGGCGGCAATATTTGCGAATGGCCGCGCTGCCACTATCGCGGGGCGCGATCACATGTCCGCGGTGGGAGACCGCCATACCCGCCAGGCGGTCATCGAATTCTTCCTTTAGCGGAACCGCTCCTTCCGTACGTTCGTTATCATGACAGGAGAGGTTCCTGCCGCCGCTTGCTTGCCGCCGCGGGGCAGGCCATCCGTGTACTGAGTATTTTCTCTGAGAAAGGGGCCAGGAAAGGAGCGCGCCATGCTGCGCGGCTGTGAATGGCTGGCTTTTGCGGTACGGTTTGGTACTGAAAAAACCATTGGATTTCCGCGACTTAGGTCTATTTTCGCTATGGCCGAAAACCGCGAGTCAACGCGCTTCGGCCGCGGCGGAGGGGCTCTTCCGCGCATTCTTGTGGGGCTGGCGAGATGTTAGAAGCACACGCACGCACCGGTATCCGCAACCGGCTCCTGCACATGATCGCGTTGGAAGATTGGGATCTGATTGGTCCCCATCTGGAAGCGGTCACGCTCAAGGATCGCCATGTCATCGAGGTTCCCACCAAGCCCATCACCCATGCCTATTTCCTGGAGATGGGCGTGGCATCCGTGGTGGCGGTGGATGCCGAAGATCATCGCATCGAAGTCGGCGTCATCGGTTTTGAAGGCATGACCGGCGTGCCGCTGATCATGGGTGACAACCGCGCCCAGCATTCCACCTATATGCAAATCGGCGGCAGCGGACACCGCATTCCGCAGGAGGCGCTGGCCGCGGCGATCGCCAAAAGCGAAGGGCTGCGCGCCTTGATGTTGAAATGGGCGCAAGGCTTCATGATCCAGACGGCGCATACCGCGCTGGCCAATGGCCGCGCCAAGCTGGAGCAGCGGCTGGCGCGCTGGCTGTTGATGGCGCATGACCGGCTGACCACGGCGGCGGTGCCGCTGACCCATGAATTCCTGGCGGTGATGTTGGGAGTGCGGCGCGCCGGCGTCACCGTGGCGATCCACGGCTTTGAACGGCGCGGCCTGGTGACGACCCGGCGCGGGCAATTGACCCTGGTCGATCGCGCCGGCATCGAGCAGATCGCGGGCAGCTTCTATGGCACGCCGGAAGCGGAGTTGAAGCGGCTTCTCGGCGGCAATTAGCCCCCTCCGCCCTTCGCACCTTGACGGTGCTACGGGCACCTCCCCCTACGCAAACGCGCTGACGCGCGTGCGGGGGAGGTAACCTGTTCTATTGCTTAGTGACGTTGGTACATGGTTTGTTCTGGCCATGCACTCTCTTTCGAGCGACGGCCAGCCGGGCGAAAGTGGGACGCTGCCGGCGCGGCTTCCCAAGAACTTCCAGGACTGGTTCGCGGCCCGCGGCTGGCAGCCGCGCGCGCATCAGTTGGCGCTGCTGGACCATGCCGGGCGGGGCGAGAGCGTGCTGCTGGTGGCGCCGACCGGCGGCGGCAAGACCCTGGCCGGCTTCCTGCCCAGCCTGATCGCGCTTTCCCAGGTCACCTCTTCTAAATTGGCCGCTTCGCGGCCCGCGCGCAAGCGCGGCTTGCACACGCTTTATGTCTCGCCATTGAAAGCGCTGGCAGTGGATGTGGCGCGCAATCTCAACCAGCCGATCGAGGAGATGGCATTGCCGGTGACGGTGGAAACCCGCACCGGCGACACCTCCGCGGCGCGGCGCCAGCGTCAGCGTTTCAGTCCCCCCGATATTCTGCTCACCACCCCGGAGCAATTGAGCCTGCTTCTGGCGCATCCGCGCAGCCGCCAGATGTTCGAAAATCTGCACAGCGTGGTGCTGGACGAATTGCACGCGCTGTACAATTCCAAGCGCGGCGATCTCTTGGCGCTGGGGCTGGCCCGGCTTCAGATCCTGGCGCCGCAGCATCGCCGCGTCGGGCTGTCCGCCACGGTCAAGGACCCCGCGCCCTTGCAGCGTTTCCTGATGCCGCAACCCTTGAGCGGCGAAAGCCTGTCGCGGATCGTCATCGCCCAAGGCGGCGCCAAGCCGCATATCCAGATCAGCACCTCGGATTCCTATGTGCCCTGGGCGGGGCATCTGGCGCGCCATGCCATGGCCGATGTGATGGCGGCCATTCAAGCCGCCAGGACCGCGCTGGTTTTCGTCAATACCCGCAGCCAGGCCGAGCGGACCTTCCAGGAATTATGGGCGATCAATGACGCCAATCTTCCCATCGCCCTGCATCACGGCTCGCTGGCGCTGGAACAGCGGCGCAAGGTGGAAGCGGCGATGGCCAAGGGAAATCTGCGCGCGGTGGTCTGCACCTCGACGCTGGATCTGGGCATCGATTGGGGCGCGGTGGACAAGGTGATCTGCATTGGCGCGCCCAAGGGAGCAGCCCGCCTGGTGCAACGCATCGGCCGCGCCAATCACCGGCTGGACGAACCCAGCGCCGCGCTGCTGGTGCCGGCCAACCGTTTCGAGGTTCTGGAATGCAACGCCGCGCGCGACGCGGTCCTGGCGGGCGAGCTGGACGGCGAAAGGCTGAAGGCGGGCGGGCTGGATGTCCTGGCCCAGCATGTGTTGGGCACCGCCTGCGCCGGGCCTTTTTCGCCCGGCCTGCTGTTCGAGGAAATCCGCTCGGCTTCTCCTTACGCCCATATCACGCGCGAGGATTTCGATGCCGTGGTGGATTTTGTGGCGACCGGCGGTTACGCCCTGAAGAGCTATGACCGCTATGCCCGGCTGCGCAAGACCGAAGACGGCCGCTATCGTCTTGCCCATCCGCGCCTCGCCCAGGAATACCGCCTGAATGCCGGAGTGATCGTGGAAGACCCGATGGTGGAGATACGCCTGCAGGCCAAGGGCCGCCCCGCCGGCGCCGGGGGACGCAAGCTGGGCGAGCTGGAGGAATATTTCATCGAGCAGCTTTCGGTGGGCGACACCTTCATCTTTGCGGGTGATGTGTTGCGGTTCGAGGGCCTGCGGGAAACCGGGGCTTTTGTCACCCGCGCCCGCGACCCGGAAGCGCAAATTCCCAGCTACAATGGCGGCAAGTTTCCGCTTTCCACGTTTCTGGCGCAGCGGGTGCGCGAGATGGTCTCCACACCCCAAAGCTGGCAGGCGCTGCCGGAGCCCGTGCAGGAATGGCTCAAGATCCAGGAATGGCGCAGCGTCATCCCCGCGCCCGGCCAGCTTCTGGTCGAAACCTTTCCCCGGGGCAATCGTCACTATCTGGTGTGCTATCCCTTCGAAGGCCGGCTGGCGCACCAGACTTTGGGCATGCTGCTGACCCGGCGGTTGGAACGCGCCCGCTTTCACCCCTTGGGCTTTGTCGCCAATGAATATGCGCTGGCGGTGTGGGCGGCCAAGGACATGGGTGGCGCCGACATGGATGCGCTGTTCGACCAGGATATGCTGGGCGATGACCTGGACAGCTGGCTGGCGGAATCCAATCTCTACAAACGCACCTTCCGCAACTGCGCCATCATTGCCGGCCTGATCCAGCGCCGGTTCCCCGGCAATGAGAAGTCCGGCCGCCAGGTGACATTTTCCTCGGACCTGATCTACGACGTGCTGCGCGAACACGAACCCGATCATGTCCTGCTGCGCGCCACGTACCAAGACGCTGGGACCGGGCTGTTGGACATCGCCAGGCTGGGCGACATGCTGGCGCGGGTGAAGAAGCGCATCGTCACCCGGCGGCTGGAACGGGTTTCGCCGCTGGCGGTGCCGGCCTTACTGGAGATTTCCAAGGAGATGGTTGCGGGCGAGGTGGACGAAGCTATTCTGAAGGAAAGTGAAGACGCGTTGATACGGGATGCCATGCGTGTGGACTGACGCCGCTCTTGCGCACGACTTGATGATAACGGTGAACGGGGAGGCCCTGCTGCTGGATGCTTGCGGCGCGGTTTTCGCGCCCGCCCATTCCGCCCTGATCTTCGCCGACCTCCATTTCGAAAAAGGCAGCTTCTATGCCAGGCGCCGTCAATTCCTGCCCCCCTATGATACCGCCGATACGCTTGGCCGCATGGCGCGGGCGATTGCGCGGCATAGTCCGGCGCGCGTGATCGCGCTGGGCGACTCCTTTCACGATCCCGATGCCGGCGACCGGCTGGGCCGGGAAGCGCGTTCCCTGCTTGAATCTCTCACGCGCAGTGCCCGCTTTACCTGGATCACCGGCAATCACGATCCCAAGCCGCCCGCCTGGCTGGAGGGCGAGGTGACACAGAGCCTGCGGCTGGGCGGGCTGATGCTGCGGCATGAACCGCGGGCCATTTTCGAGCCGGGCGAGGTGGCGGGTCATCTGCATCCCTGCGCCAGCGTGACCAAATGGGGCCGCGGCGTGCGCCGCCGCTGCTTTGTTTCGGATGGTCTCAGACTGATCCTGCCGTCGTTCGGCGCCTATACCGGCGGGCTGGATGTGGGCGATGACGCCATCACCGCGCTGTTCACCGGTTCCTTCCACGCTTATATGCTGGGGCACAAACGCGTATACGCCATCCCGCGGCATGTTGCCGTGTGATACGCCCGCGTTGCGCCCGGCTCCCCGTTAAGGGCTTGCCGGTCCAGCCGCGAGCGAGCCATCGCCCCAGTGGCGCGAAAGCGTTTCCAATTGCTGGTATGCGGCGATGCGCAGCATCGCGGCCAGTGGCGTCGCGGCGCCTTCCGAGCCACGCAGGAACTTGAGAAACTGGACGCGGTTGTAATGCTGGATGATGTCGAACAGCTCGTCCGGCCTTGGCACCGGCACAGTCTCCATGATGTGCAGGAACACGGCGCGGGGCAGATGCGGCGAACGCGCATTCCCAAGCGTCAGAAATGAAAACTGCACGGTGTCGCCTTCCGTCGTCACAATCGGCAGCGCGACGCCGCTACTGTCCTCCCGCTTGCGAGGCGTGCGGAGAATCTTGATGCGGTAGTCGGCGAAGCTGAACGAGCCCGGCAGGGAGTGCGCATGGTTGCGGGCCTCGCAGAAGCCATGGGTCACAGCCGTGCCCCAGCAATCGTCGGTGCCGTAGGCGGCAAGCACTTCCCCGTCGAACAGGCCTTCGACCGCAATGCCATCGGTGCGGTCATACTCCGCGCCGTCACTGGCATGGTTGATCAATTCCACAATCGGCATGATGACGCGGTGCTCGCGAAACAGGATCACCCGGCTGGACAGGTATCGCTTGTGGCACAGTTCCTCGCTCGGCTCGGAAAAATCCGCCGCCTTGACCGGCCAGATTGCCTTCAGCGCGTCCCGGACATTTTGCGGCAGCTGGCTCCATGCCAGCTGCGTCTGCCACAAATCGTCGAAGGCGCCGGCGCCCCAGGAAAAATTCTCCTGATAGCTGTCGAAGAATGCCCGCTCGCGTGCCCCCAGCGACGCCGATGCCTTGGCGACAAACCGGCCATTGCGGATTTCGCTGTCCTCGCCTCGCACAAGGAGATTGGGCGGCACGAACAGCCGGACCGGCTTTGCCGGGTCGACTGGGAATACGCCACGGCCACGAGGCCCTTGCCGCAGCGTGATATTCTCCGCGTCGCCGCCTAGCGCACGAAATTCGGCCAGCAGTGCGTTCCAGTCCAAGGCCCGCTCTCACTATTGCTGCGTCGGAATGCTTCTAGTTAGCAGCACGCCGGCCTGAGATGCAATGTTGAGGCCTGGCCGAAGCGCATGACTGGCGCGCAAGCGCGGATCAATCCGGTCGTCTGAACAGCACCGAGGAAATCCAGCCCAGCAACATCGCCATCAGGACGCAGGTCACGCCGTAGGACAGAGGCGCGTTGTGCGCCAGATTGAACAGCCGCCGCTCCAGCCCACTGGCATCCACGAACAAGGGCGTGGACTGGGCGCTCACCACCTCGCCGTCACGGAAGAGATAGACTTCGACATTGTATTGGCCACGCGTCACGCCCGCCGGCACCGGCACCCGGGTGCGGAACAGGCTTTCGCTGAGGAAATCGATGCTGCCGGGACTTTCGGTATAGAAGCCGCTGCGTTGCAGATGACGGATGGCCGCCTGCCGGAACGGTTCGGGGTCGTGATGGCTGCCGATCAGGGATGGCTTCAAGGCCTGCAGCCCGATGCCATAGCGCGCCAGCGCCGCGGGCGGCGCGATGCGCGCCACCGGCTCGGTGGAGGCCAGATAATAATAGGCCGGCAGCCCCTCGAAACGGGCGGCGTCGCTGTTGACCCACACCCCCGCGATGCGGTCGCGGCGGCGCACGGTGATGGGTTCATCCGGCCCGCGCACCACCACCACAATATCGCGCCCCTGGATATTGGCGGCGCGCTCGACGGCGCCGAATACCACGATATTGGTGCCGGTATAGTTGGACGTGATCTGGATGATGTCCTGGCTGATGCCGGAGACCAGATCCTCGGCCCTGGCCGGTGCGCCCAGCAGCAGCAGCAAAGCCAGGAGCAGGCGCTTCATGGCACGCCCCGCGCCAGGGAATAGAGATCGGCAGGCCGCGCCACCAATTGCCAGGCCAGGCCGGCCGCCACCGTCAGCACCAGCACGGCCAGCAACAGGCGCAGCTGCTCGCCGCGCAGCTTGGCGCCTGTCCGCACGCCGAGTTGGGCTCCCACCACGCCGCCGCAAACCAGCAGCATCGCCAGAACGATGTCCACCGCATAGTTGCTGGTGGCCTGCAGGATGGTGGTGATGGCGGTGACGGCAATGATCTGCACCAGCGAGGTGCCCATCACCACCTTGGTGGGCATGCGCAACAGATAGATCATGGCGGGTACGATGATGAAGCCGCCGCCGATGCCCATGATGGCGCTGAGCGTTCCCACCGCGAAGCCGATGGCGATGGGGGGAATGACGCTGATATAGAGCCGCGATTGGCGGAAGCGCATCTTGAAGGGCAGGGCCTGGATCCAGCCGCGATTGACCAGCCGGTGGCTTACCGTCACGCCGCTTTGATGCGCCCTCAGCGCCGCCAGGCTCTCGCGCAGCATGATGATGCCGATCGAACCCAGCATGATCACATAGCTGAGGGCCACGATCAGGTCCATTTGGCCCTGGCGGCGCATCAGCGCGAACAGCCAAACCCCGAACACCGTGCCGGCCAGGCCGCCCACCAGCATCACCCCGGCCATGGCGAAATCGATGGCCCGCTTGCGCCATTGCGCCAGGGCGCCGGACATGGAGGAGGCGGTGATGTGGGACAGGGTGGTGGCGACCGCCACGGTGGAGGGAATGCCGGTGAAGACCAGAAGCGGCGTCATCAGGAAACCGCCGCCCACCCCGAACAGGCCCGACAGAAATCCCACGCCGGTGCCCAACAGGATGATCACCAGCCAGTTGACGGACATTTCGGCGACGGGAAGATAGATTTCCATCAGGTAGCTCGACGGCGCAGCGTGGGGCTGACCATGCGCGCGTGCGCGCAGGTGGTCAACGCAAAAAGTCCTGCGAAATCCAACGAAAGATCAGTTGCTCAGATCGGCCGCTTCGGGCGGGACATTGGCGGCGCGGTTGAGCGGCGCGGCATGGAAGCTCGCGGCCGACCGGTTGGCGGTGGCCTTGTCGGCATCGCTCAACTGGGTCTGCAGCACGCCGATACGCGCCTTGGATTCGGCATCGCCGCTGCTCGCGGCGACCGAATACCATTTATAGGCATCCACCAGACTCTGCGGCACGCCGTCGCCGCGTTCATAAAGAACCGCCAGGTTGAACTGGGAATCCGACAGGCCCAGCGCCGCCGCCTTGGCGAACCAGCGCGCCGCTTCCGTCATGTTCTTCTTGCCGGCGGCGCCCGCCGTGTAAGCCACGGCGAGATTGTGCATCGCCTTGCGGTTGCCCTGGTTGGCGGACAGTTCATACCAGTGCATCGCCTTGGCGGCATCGGCGGTGACGCCTTGGCCGCGCTCATACAAAGTGCCCAGGCGATATTGCGCCACTGGTTGGCCTTTCTCCGCCGCCTGGGAGAGATATTTGACCGCGTCGGCGAGGTAGCCGCCGCTGTCCAGCGCCTTGAGGCCCAGAATGGCGAGGGCGGTGGGATTGCCGGCATTGGCGGCTTGCGTCACGCGGTCCGCGCCAATAGGCGCGGGGGCGGCGTTCTTGGCGGCAGATGCGGGTTTGGGCGCGGGGTTGCCCATTGGTTTTTCCGCAGGTTTCGCGGCGGGTTTTTCCGCCGATGTTGGCGCGGATTTTTCCGGGGCGGCGACCGCTTCTTTCGGCGCCGGCGTGGCCGCATGGGACGTGCCATCGGACGCGGCCGGCTCGGAACGCTGCGAGCTGAAATCCCGCGCGCCATCCGCCGCGTCATTCGAGGGACCATTGGCGGGCATGTCGGCGGAATTGCCTGCAGGGCCGTCCGCTTGCGGCGTGGACTGGCTGTCGTCGCTGCGCGGCGGCGGCGGCACCGAAAAAGTGGGTCCTTTGGATAGCGTGCTGGTTGGCTGGGGCACGGGCGCCGGCATTTTGGCGCGCTGGCTCAAGATCAGCGCTGCGGCGGCGGCCAGCACCACCAGCAGGGCGACGATCAGCGGAATCAGGAAACGCGGCCGGGATTTCTCCTCGCTTTCGGCGCTGTCCTGGCTCCAGCGGAACGCCGACAGGCGGCCCAGCCTTTCGCTTTCGGCCTTCTCGGATGCGGCGCGGGCGGAGCGGCGTGCTTGCGCCAGGAAATTCTCCTGCTCCGGCCGCCGCTCCTGGAACACATCCTCGAACTCGGATTCAAAACCTGGCTCAAACCCCGGCTCGAACGCGGATTCGACCGCCGGCTCATGCCCTGGCCCGGCTTCCGATTCCAGCTTCGGCGGAAGCGCATCCGGCTGCTGTTCCTGTTCTGAACCATCGAAGCTGAAACTGTGCGGCGTCCCGGGCGGGGTGAAGGCGTCAATGGCCTCCTGGTGCGGCGGCGGCTCGGGCTCATGCGCCGCGTATGGCGGTTCGCTGAAAGGCGGGGCTTCCGCTGGCGCTTCGGACGGCGCCGGCTGGGACGCGGGCGCCGGTTCGGGCGCGCTCAGGCGGGACACCACTTCCGCTTCCAAGGCGGCCTGGTCTTTTTCCAGTTTTTCCAGCCGGAACGACAGAGCCTGCATCGCGGCGTCGAATTTTTCCTGCGCCTCGTCCTGTTCCAGCCGTCGCGTCAGCACGGTGACGGATTGTTCGACATCCTGGCGGATGTCTTCCAGGTGCTTTTCCAGCTCCGCCTTCAAATCAGCCTTCAAATCGCCAGGAGGCAGGCGCGATTGCAGCCCGGTGAGGGATTCTTCCAGCCGGTGCAGATTTTCGTCCTGCTGCGCGGCGCGGCGCTGCGCATCGGCCTGATCGGCGGCGCGCTGAACAGTTGCCGCCTCGATCTTTTCCAGCGCATGGTCCAGCGCATTGGTGTTGAATTGGGCGGTCTTTTCCGCCGCCGACAGCCGCGCTTCCAGGGCATGTTCGGCCGTATCCATGCGCCGGCCCAACTCAAGCTCGGTGACGTCGATACGGCGATTGAGCAGTTGGTCGGCGGCTTCCGCCTCTTCCCAGGCCTGGCTGACCTGGGTGGCCAGTTTTTCCAGATTGGCGGTGACTTGTTCCAGTTGGCCGGCGGAATTGTTGGCGGTGGCGCTGATCTGGTCGGCCAGCCGCGACAGGCCCTGATGCAGCGCCTTGATCGCATCGCGGACGCCGTCATGGGCGGCGCCGCGCTCCAGCCGTTCCAGCCGCTGATTCAGCCCCATGATGTTCTGGCCGAACTGCTCGAAGGCCTGGGCCTGCTCGCGGGCGGCGATATTCATTTCCTGGGCGGTGCGTGACATCACGCGATTGTTCTCGCTATGGCTGCGTTCACTGGAATCCAGCCGGCGGCTCAGGCCTTTCAATTGCTCCTCGATCCGCCGCCAGGCCTCGTTCGATTCGCTTTCGCTTTTTCCCACCCGCGCCAGCATCTCCTCGCTGTCGCGGCGGCTGGCTGCCGGTACCGGCAAGCCCCAACTGTCCAAAGCCTCCCCGGAAGAGGCGGGGAGTTCGTCCTCCAGGCCCGAAAAACTGCGTAGAATCCGGCGTGTGAGCCATTCTCCCACCGATAGGCCTTCCCGCCGGGCCGCAGCTCGCGCGGCCTCCCGGGCTTCTGGCGGGATGCCTGCGACATTCCAGGGTAATTCTGCCCTCATTTCGAATCACTGACACCGCACACCCGCTACAGAAAGTACCGGGGGCCAGATATAGTGTAAAGGAATGTTGAAGGTGCCAGCAGCGGTTGTGCCGTCACCGCCGCAATCATGCACAGATACTTGCTTGGGCCGTCCTATCGCAGGCCTTCGCCGCCCCGCAGCGGCGGTGGAGCGGCCGGGTCCTTGGGCGGATCCGGCTTGGCCTCGGCGGGGTTTGCCAAAGTCGTGATGGTGCTGGCAGGAGTTCCCCGAAGCGGATTCTTTCCCTGAATTTTTTCCTGAAACCTTGCCGGGGCTTTCAGGCCCAGGTCGGTGGAGAACAACACCGCGACATAGACCATGTCGTCATTCACCGCCGCGCCCACCCCGGCATGATCGTAATCGGCGAAGGCCATATTGTCCTTGTGCGGCGGGCTCTTCAGCCATTCATCCAGGAAGCGCCGGGCAAAGTCGTCCACCGCCACGCCGCCTTGCTTGGTGTAGTGCTGGGCCGCCAGATTTTCCCCCAACAGTCCCTGCCACTGCGCGTCCTGCTTCATCAGCAGCGAGGCGGAAGTGTCGCCATTGGGCGCGGCATGGGCCAGATAGTTCTTGGCCGCCATGTCACTGGCCCGGGCGCGGGCGATCTGGGAAAGTTCCGGATCGATCGCAAGCGTCTTGGCCTTGGGGTCCAGCCTGTGGCGCTCTTCCTCCACCAGCATGGCGATGCGATTTTCCAGCGCCCCCATCTGGGTTTTGGGATCGGGCGGCGGCGATCCCGCCGGCGCGGTTTCGGGCTCAAACATCGCGCAACCGGCAAGCAGCAGGACGCTCAGGACAGCGGCAAAACGAATCATCGCGCAAATCTGCATCAGGCGGGGAGAATCTCGAATAGGCCCGCCGCGCCCATGCCGCCGCCGATGCACATGGTGACCACCCCCAGCTTGGCGCCGCGCCTGCGGCCTTCGATCAGCAGATGTCCGGTGAGCCGCGAGCCGGTCATGCCATAGGGATGGCCGATGGAAATGGCGCCGCCATTGACATTGGTCTTGGCCGGGTCGAGCCCCAGCACATCCATGCAATAGAGCGTCTGGCTGGCGAAGGCCTCGTTCAATTCCCACAGATCGATGTCATCGGTCTTCAGGCCATGGCGCGACAACAATCTGGGCACCGCCTTGACCGGACCGATGCCCATCTCATCGGGTTCCACGCCCGCCACCGCGAAGCCGCGGAAAATCCCCAGCGGGCGGATGTTGCGCCTGGCCGCTTCCTCTGTGCTCATCACCACACAGGCGCTGGCGCCGTCGGCGAATTGCGAGGCGTTGCCGGCGGTGATGTATTTTCCCTGCGCGACCTGCTGGCCGCCCATATGCACCGGCTTCAGCGCCGCCAATCCTTCCAGCGTGGTGTCGGGGCGATTGCACTCGTCGCGATCGACAGTGACCTCCACCAGGCTTTCGGCGCCGGTCGCCTTGTCGATTTTTTTCATCTTGGTGACGAGCGGCACGATCTCGTCTTGGTATTTTCCGCCCGCCTGCGCTTGCGCGGTACGCTGCTGGCTTTGCAGGGCATACTGGTCCTGGCGCTCGCGGCTGATGCCGTAACGTTCGGCCACGATCTCGGCGGTCTCAATCATGGTCATCCACAGAGCGGGCTTGACCGCCAGCAGATGTTCTTCCGTGAAATGCTTGAGATTGATGCCGCCCATCTGCACCAGGGATATGGATTCCACGCCGCCGCCCACCGCGACATCGGTGCCGTCAGTCATGATCTGCTGCGCGGCCATGGCGATGGCGTTCAGCCCGCTGGAGCAATAGCGGTTGACGGTGACGCCGGCGGTGGTGACGGGGCATCCCGCCCAGATGGCGCTTTCGCGCGCGATATTGTTGCCGGTGGCGCCTTCGGGAAAGCCGCAGCCCAGATAGACATCTTCGATCGCGCCCGCCTCCAGGCCGGCGCGGGCGATCGCCTGTTTGATGGCATGGCCGGCCATCACCGCGCCATGAGTCTCGTTGAAGCCGCCCCGCACGGATTTCGCCAGGCCGGTCCTGGCGGTTGAGACAATCACTGCCTGCTTCATGGGCTCTCCTGCAAGGACCCTAGCGTTTCAAATGCTTGGCTGCCAGGGCCGGATATCTCAGGGTGAAGGTGACGGCGGCGGCCAGCACGACCAGGCTGATGGCGATGCTGCCATAAAGCGGCAGGCCGGTATCGAAGGCCACCGCTCCGTCGGCCAGCGTCATCACCGCGAAGGCGGCGCACCAGATGGCGGAAACCAGATAATTCACGCGCAGGAACAGGTCGGGCGGCCAGCCGGCTTCGCGCGGATCCAGGCGCGCATAGTCCACCGAGAAAGGCCGGCGGAACGCCAAGGGCAGGCCCAAGAGCAGGAACAGGGACAGGGCGGCGATGCAGCGCACCGCCGGCAACGACAGGTTGGGATCCAGAAAGCCGCGTCCCAGCGCCAGGAGCGCGAACAAGGTGAGGCTGCCGGCGTCCAGCAATCTCAGCGAGGGACTTTCGACAAAATCGCGGATGGTGATGACGAAGGCGGCGGCAAAGGCCGCCCAGAGGGCCAGATCGGCCGAAAGGCGTGAGAGGATGGTGAACAGGATGAATGGCGCAAACCCCGCCACCAAATTCATGCTGGCCCCTGTAGCAAAGCGAGCGGCGGAAAAAAACAAATGGGGCGCTTGCGCGCCCCATTTGCCGGGTGGCGGTCAGTTCGCGGCGGCGGGAGGATTGGCCTTCGTTTTCACGAAATAGGCCCAAAGCCGCACCACGCGGGCGGAAGCCGCATTGGGTTGGTTGATGGCGCCGAACGTCTGCGCGGCATCGGCATATTTGTTCTGCGCCGCCTGCGCCATGCCGATCACCATGTCCGGCTCGGTGGCGTCCGGCACGCCGCCCTTGGTCTTGGCGGCACGGGCCAGATTTTCGGCATCGGCAAACATGCCGTAGCCATAAGCCGCTTCCGCCGTCTTCACGTTATAGACGCCGTTCTGCTTGGGGCCGGCGGCGATCTGCTGGGGAAAGGTCTTCTTGTCGGCATCGGCCTTGGCGACCGCATCGGGATAGCCGGTGCCGCCCAGTTTCTGGGCCTGCACCGCTTCGCCCAGGAAGCCCAGGCGCGAGGCGGTCGAGCCGATCAGCGAGGCGTCTTCGGGACGGATCTTGCTGCCGCTCTGCAGGAACATCAGCCGACCCATATAGATATAGTCGATATCGCGCATGCCCTTGGTGGTCAGCGCCACGCCCATGATCTGGTTCCAGTCATCGGGCATGTTGTAATTGGCGACCAGGCTTTCCAGAGTCTTTTCGGCGCCCGCTTCATCCTTCTGCTTGACCTGGGAGGCCAGCACGATGTCGAGATCGTTGCGCGCGGGCTTCTGTCCGGCGGCGGTTGCCGTATCGACATTCTTCTGCGCGACACTGGTGGCGGTGGCATAGTCGCCGCCCAGATACAAAGCCTGCGCGATCGTGCCCTGGTCCGCTGCCGGGGGCGGAGGCGTCACCGCCATGTAGAGCTTGGCGTACTTCATGGCCTTGTCATAGTGCTTGGAGTTGAGCGCCAGCTTCATCGCGGGGCTGTAAACCGCGGCTTTATCGGCGTCGGGAATGACGCTGGGATCGGACTCGGCCGCGGCTTCGGCGTCGGCATCGGCGGCGGCGAAGTCATTCATGCCGATATGGATGCCCATGGCGAAGCGGTTGATCATCAGCGTGTCAAAGGGCGTGGGGCTCGAGACCGCCTTGGCTTTGTCGATCGCCGCCAGCGCGGTGGGATAGTCCTTGGCATTGCCGGCCTTTTGGGCGTCCGACAGGGCGCGGCCGACAGCTTGGGTGAGTTTGGGGGAAGGGGCCGCCTTGGGGGGGTCAACAGCCATCGCGCCTTGGGCCGCTCCCAGAAGGAGGCCCGCCGACAAGGCGGCGAGAAGGAATTTACGGGTCATAGTTGGTCCTTTTTTCATGCGGCCGGACGGCCTGCGGAAACGCCCCTGTTGGGTGTCCTATTGTGAGCGTATTTGCAACTTTACTGTGGCGCGCTGCTGTTTCCAATAAGGCGGACTGGCCAAAGCCTCATGGATCATGTTGCATCGCAACATGGTTCCAGCGGGGCAAGAAACTGCTATGACCCAAGCTCGGGGACAGTGATGACTCGCGATCTTTTCCGGCTGGACGGCAAGACCGCCTTTATTTCAGGCGCGCGCGGTCATTTGGGCGCGGCCATGAGCCGGGCGCTGGCGCGGGCCGGCGCGCATGTGATCGTCAATGGGCGGGATGCCGCGGCGCTGGAGACCTTTGCCGCGGACTTGCGGGCAGACGGTTTTTCCGCCGAGCCGGCCCCCTTCGATGCTCACGATATAGGCAAGATTCGCGGTTTCTTCGCCGGGCGGAAACGGCTGGACGTGCTGGTCAACAATATCGGCTTCATGCAGGCCAGGACTTTTGCCCAGCTGGAGGCAGGCGATTTCACCGCCACCTATGCCGCCACCGTCGTCACGGCCTTTGAATCGGTGCGCGCGGCGGTTCCTGCTTTGCGGGCTGCGGTTGAGGCTTGTGGCGACGCCAGCGTGATCAATATTTCCTCCATGTATTCCCAGGTGGCGCCCGACGCCCGGCTCTATGACCGGCGGGAGCAGCAAAGCCCGTTCCATTATGGTCCCGCCAAGGCGGGGCTGGAACAGCTCACCCGTCATCTCGCCGCCGAGCTCGGCGGCGAAAAAATCCGCGTCAATGCTCTGGTGCCGGGACCCTTTCCCCAGCCCGGCAAGATGCCGCCGGGCTTGGAAACCAGGCTGGCGGAACGCACCATGCTGAACCGTATCGGCAGGGCGGAGGAAATCGGCGGTCCGCTGGTGTTCCTCGCCTCCCCAGCCTCTTCTTTTATCACCGGCGCCGCGCTGATGGCGGATGGCGGCTGGACGGCATGGTGAGTTCCAAGCGCTTGAGGTAAACGACCGGCATGGCGTTTTTGTCCTCTTTCCGTATCGGTCAGCAGACCGTCTATCCGGAAGCGCTGTATGAGCGGCTGAAAAGTTTCGCCTTGCTGGAAAATGTCGGCGACGCGGCTTTGCGCAATCTGTTGGCCGAAGCCAACTGGTTCGCGCTGCCCGGCGGCACGCTGCTGGAACGCAGCGGCGAAAACAATGCGGCGCTGTTCCTGGTGGTGACCGGCAGCCTGGGCGTGTTCGTTTCCGACCCCCAGGGCCAACGCCATATGGTGGCCCATATTCCCGCTGGAGAAACGGTGGGGGAAATGTCGCTGATCGCGGGCTCCAGCAACCACTCCGCCCAGCTGGTGGCGCTGCGCGACACCGAATTACTGCGGATCAGTCCCGACGGCTTCGAGGCGCTGATCGCGCGTCATCCCAAGGTGATGATGAACCTGATGCAGATGCTGGTGAAGCGGCTCAAGGACGCCAATCGCGGCCGCTCGCCCAAGTCCCGCCCCAAGACCTTCGCCATCGTGCCGCTGCAGGACGGTCTTTCGGAGGTTCCCATCGCCCAGCGCCTGACCGCCGCCTTGGCCGCCATGGGCTATCGCGCCGCGGTGCTGGATGCGGCGGCGGGCGACCAGACGGCGGAATGGTTCAACAATTTCGAACATGCCCATGACGTGGTGTTCTATCGCGGCGATGCGCCGGAAAGTCCCTGGACGCATCTTTGCCTGCGCCAGGCCGACCGCATTTTCCTGCTGGCCCGCGCCAACCGGCCCCTGCCGCTGGCGCCGCTGGGCCTGCCGGCCTTCAAGGAGCGCGCCTCGGGATTGCCGGAACTGTTGCTGCTGCATCCAGACGGCGCCAGCGCGGTGCTGCCGGACCATTTCTCGGTGCGCAGCGGCTTGTTCGAGACCCATCATCATCTGCGCGCCGGCCATCAGGCGGATGTGGCGCGGGTGGCGCGCTTCATTGCGGGGCGCGCCGTGGGCCTGGTGCTGGCGGGCGGCGGGGCAAGGGGCTTTGCCCATATCGGCATCATCAAGGCGTTGAAAGAGGCCGGTGTCCCTTTCGACCAGCTGGGCGGCACGTCCATGGGCGCCATCATCGCCGCCGGCCTGGCGCAGGAATGGAGCCTGGAAGAGATGCGCGACCGCATGCGCGCCGTCTTCGTCAAGGACAATCCGCTGTCGGATTTCACCCTGCCGCTGATCGCGCTGGTGCGCGGCAAGAAGGTCAGCAAAAGCCTGCGCGAGCATTTCGGCGAAGTGGCGATCGAGGAACTGCCGCTGCCATTTTTTGCCGTGTCGTCCGACCTCACCACCGGGCGCATCCACATCCATCGCGAGGGCAAGCTGTGGCGGGCGTTGCGCGCCAGCGTGGCGCTGCCGGGAATTCTGCCCCCGGTAACCCATCATGGCCATCTTTTGGTGGATGGCGGGGTGATGAACAATTTGCCGGTGGATGTGATGCGTGAACAGGCCGGCGGGGCGGGGCCGATCATCGCCTGCGACATCACCGGCGAAGTCGACCTCAAGGCCCAGGACAACCGCTATGGCGAGCGGCCCTGGTGGTGGCTTTTGGGCCAGCGTATGCGCGGCAATCCCAGCATCATCTCCATTCTGATGCGCTCCGGCACGGTGGGATCGGAGGCCCAGCGCCGCATCGTGCGCGAGCAATGCGACTATCTGATCGAGCCGCCCATGCCCGACATCCAGCTGCGCGACTGGAAGAAGTTCGACCAGGCGATCCAGGAAGGCTATGACACCGCGCGCGCGTCGATCGAGAAGAACGGTATTCCGCTGACCCACATCGCCAGCGATGGGCCGGGTATGCCGCTGCCGCAGATTGTCATGGCCTAGGGCGCGGTCCTTTTGACCGCTGGCGGCGTCGCGCCATCGCTCATGGACGTTCTGTCCACATCGCTCGGCGCTCCTGGCCAGCGGCCAAAAATCCTCGCGCCCTATCGCAGAGGGTTCGTTCCTAGATTGAGTTGTCCGGCCTTGCGATGCGGTCATCCGGCAATTGTTGGTGCTTGAGCAGGTCATAGCGCCGCCCATCCGGGCCGGTGAGGATGGCGCTGTCCAGCCGCGGCGGACCGAAAGCGGAATGGCGGGCGATGATCGCCAGATGGCCTTCGCCCTTGGGTCCCTCGAGCAGCACGTCATAGCCGTCCCGCGCCCCGCCCGGCATCCAGGAAAAGATATTGCCTTGCACCCCTGTTATCCGGGCGCCGGGGCCCAGCACCTGCCGCGCCAGGCCGTCCTCGCGCACCAGCTCGCCGGCCAGCCGCAGCGCGGGGGTGCGGCGATAGCCGTCCATCAGGAACCAGGCGCCATAGCCGCCCAACAGAACCGGCGGCGCAGCCAGGATCAAAAGCAGGATCAGGCAGCCCCACAGGCAGCCATTGCGTCTTGGCGGTGGTAAAGCGGGCGACGGCATGGTCATGGCGTCATTGCAGCACAGGCTTTACATTCCCGCCAGCCGTCCACCGCGCAGGCGAGGCCGGAGCGGCAAAAAATAAGAGAGCAGGCTGATGCCCATCGATTACGACGACATGATGCAGTCCGGCGCCTCAGGTCTTGCCGCGCGCTATGACGAAAAGGACGTGATGCTCTATGCCCTGGGGGTGGGGATGGGGCGTGACCCGCTGGACGAAAAAGAACTCCCCTTTGTCTATGAGAATAACGGTCTGAAGGTGGTTCCCACCTTCGCCAGCGTGATCAACCGCGGCGAAGCGCCCCCGGAACGCCAGCGCATGCCGCAGAAATCCTCCATCAATTTCGCGCTGGTGGTGGATGGCGAACGCCGCATCACCATCCACAAGCCCTTGCCGCCCAAATGCGAGGTGGTGTCGGACGAACGCATGCTGGCCATCCTGGACAAGGGCGAGGGCAAGGGCGCTGTTTTGGTGCAGGAGAGGGTGACGCGGGAGGCGGCCGGCGGAGACAAGCTCTTCACCATCGTCTCTTCCATATTCGCTCGCGGCGACGGCGGCTTTGGTGGCTCGCCGGACGGCGGGCCGGCGCTGCATCCCATCCCCGAACGCGCCCCCGACTTGGTGAAGGAATGCGATACGCGGCCCGACCAGGCCTTGCTCTATGCGCTGTCGGGCGACCGCAACCCGCTGCATCGCGATCCCGCTTTCGCCAAGCTGGTGGGCTTTCCCAGGCCCATCCTGCATGGGCTTTGTTCCTATGGCACCGCCTGCCGCGCGGTGCTTTCGACCCTGGCGCAATATCAGCCGGAGCGGATCCGCCAGTTCGATGTGCGCTTCTCCAAGCCGGTCTTTCCCGGCGAGACGTTGGTGGTGGAGATGTGGCGGGACGGCGGGACCATTTCCTATCGCGCCTCGGTCAAGGAGCGGCCGGGCACGGTGGTCCTGAATAACGGGCTTTGCCAGCTTGCCGATTCTTGAAATGGAAGACGGGGATCCGATTGCCGCGGCGGAGGCGCTGATCGCCTCCGGCCGGCCGCAAGACGCCGCGCGCGATCTGCGCGCCCGGCTGCAAGCGGGCCGGGGCGGGCTCTTGGCGCGGCTCACTTTGATCAAGGCGTTGCTTGCCGCCGGCCAGACCGGCGATGCTTTGGCAGAAGCGCGCGAAGCGGTTTCACTCAATCCGGATGTTTCGCTGGCGGTGCTGGCGTTGGGCGAGGCGTTGCTGGCGGCGGACGCCCTGCCTGCGGCCATCGCCGAACTACAGCGCGCCTTGCGGCTGGACCCCGGCCTGGCGCGGGCCCGCGAACTGATCGCCGCCGCCTGGCTCAAGGCCGGCGAAGCGGACAAGGCGCTGGAAAATCTGGGCGCGCTTGACGATCCGCCCGCGCAGATGATCGCGGCGGCGGAAGCGATCAAGCGCGCGCCGCGTTCCGATCCCGGTTATGTCCGCCATCTGTTCGATCAATTCTCCGCCGATTATGACCAGCGCATGATCGAGCAGTTGGCCTATGCCGCGCCGCAGATCCTGTTCGATCTCGCCCAGCTGGTGATGCCCGGACGGGATGGGCTGGCCATTCTGGACCTGGGTTGCGGCACCGGCCTTGCCGGGGCGGTGTTCAAGCCGCTGGCGGCGCGGCTGGACGGCGTCGATCTTTCGCCCGCCATGATCGCCAAGGCGCGAAAGCGAAATATTTATCAACATTTCGAGATCGGCGATCTGGAAACCATGCTGGCCGCGCCCGGCCCGTCCTATGACTTGATTCTGGCGGCGGACACTTTGGTCTATCTGGGCGACCTGGCGCCGGTGTTCCAAGGCGCCCATCGCCGGCTCAAACCCGGCGGATTTTTTCTGTTTACCGTGGAAGGTGCGGAAGGGGACGGATTTGAACTGGGTCCCAAGCGCCGCTGGCGCCACAGCGAAAGCTATATTCGCCAGCTTGCGCAACAAACCGGCTTTGGCGTGAACGGGTTTGTCTCAGCGGCGCCGCGCCAGGAAGCAAACCAACCGGTGCAAGGGTTCGCCGTGGCGCTGGCGCGCTAACGAAGGCACTTTTTGCCCGCCCCGCGCGTTATCCGTTTGGCAGCAGGAATGGCGGTTCCCGACATGGTGGCTCTCGATAACACGGCCCTTTTCGGTCAGGTCCGGCGGCTGCATCTTGGTGCCGCCGCCGCCCGGCTGCTTCTGACGCCGCTGGTGGGCATCCTTGGCGGGATCGCCGCCGCCCTGGTCTTGGGTGCGATTGTATTTCGCGGTTTTAGCGAAAATGGCTTCCGGTTGGGCAGCGAATGGGCATGGCGTTACGCCTGCCTGGTGTTTTTCGCCGCTCTGGTGGGCGGCCCTGCTTGCCGGATCGTCGCGCATTTCCTTCCCGGCTGGACGACGCCGCAAAATCTGGGCCGCAAGCTGGTCTGGGGTTTTTGCGCCAGCTACGCGGTGTATCTGCTCTCGGTTTTCCTGCCCAATGTCATTCAGCTTTCCGCCGGAGCGAGTTTGATGACGCTGTTCGGCGCCGGCGTGGTGCTGGTGATGGCGGTCTGTGCGGCGCCGCTGCGGGCGCCGGGCGGCCGTCTGATCTTTCCGGAAAAATTCCGCCGCGCGCTTTTGGGCACCGCCGCGATCTATTTCTGGCTCTGCTATTCGGTGATGGCGCTGGCCCGGATTTCCGGGCCCCACCGCCCTGATGATTTTTATGGCATCAGCCTTTGTCTGATGGTGGCGGGACTGCTCGCCCGCTATGCCGACCGCTGGATTTCCGGCGGCAAAGCGCCTCAAGACCGCAAAACCGCCGCCGTCTGACGCGGGTTCCCCGATAAATCTCTGATAATTTGCCGATAAATCTCTGGGCAAATTCTTGTCAGATTTGCGGCATCTTTCCGTGTCAGGGGCGGGCCATAGTCTGGCCTAGCCTGAGTTCCGCCGGATGTGCGACACTGGCCCGGTCGAAAGGACTTTGCGTGCGTTCTGCATTCCTGCTTGCGGCGCGGCTATGGGCTGCCGCCATGGCCGTCGCTTTGGCCACCTCCATGGGGACGGGTCCCGCCATGGCGCAGAATTCTTGCGTCGAGCCCGCCACGCCCATGCCGCTGGACGGGGCAGTCGCCACCGCCGACCAGATGCGCGCCGCCATGGCGGATGCGCGCGGCTTCGTCGCCCAGTCCGGCCTCTATCAGGAATGCTTGCAGCAGGAGGTGGAAGCCGCCAAGGCCCAGGCCAGTTCTTCCGGCCAGCCCTTCGAGGCGGCGATCGAAACCAATGCCCGCGCCAGGATCGATGCCAGCAAGAAGGCGCAGGAGCGGGTGAGCGCCACCGTCAACAACGCCCTGGCGGCCTTCAAGAACGCCCATCCCAACGGCGGCGGGCGCTGATTCCTTTTGCCGCGCCGGCGGGAAAGGGAAAGGCGGGGGCCGCTCCGTGACACGCCCGAGAATCATCTATGATGCCGGCATGGGCGAAGCGGCGGTTTCCGAGAAACCATCCCGGAAAGTATCCAGGACATTTCCCAAGGTGCGGCGGCAGCGCGACGCCAGCAGGGCAGAGTCGCGCATCGCTATCCTGGACGCGGCCCGCCGGGTGGCGGCGCGCGAAGGCGCCCGCGATTTGAGCCTGCGGGGCGTGGCGGCGGAAGCGGGTTTTGCGCCCGCCGCTTTGTACGGTTATTTCCGCAACAAGGACGAGTTGCTTCTGGCGCTGGCGGCCGACGATCTCACTTCGCTCGCTCGCGCCATGCGAGGCCCGCACGCGGGGGGATTGGCGGGCGCGGGCGCGGCGGCGCTGGAGATGCTGCGCGGCGCCGAGACCATGGCAGCGGCTTCGGCGGCGCTTCCCGGCGCCGGCGGCGGCGATGCCGAGCGGCTGTTCAATGGACGGTTGATCGCGGCCTTGAAGGCCTTGTCGGATGCGGGGGGATTGCCCTCCAACAGCCGGCAAAGCCAGTGCGATGTGGTGCTGGTGGCGGCGTCGCTGACCGGCCTGGCGCTGCTGGCGCGTTCGGGCCGGCTGGAAGCACTGGGTTTTCGGCCGGAGGAAATCCTCGCCCGGCTGGATGGCCGCTTCCGGACAAGCGGCTAAACGCCTTTTTACAGCCGCTCCGGCTACGCGCCTCTATAGTACTGAAGCACCGTCCAGGCGCCGATCAGGATGAAGCCGATGCCGGCGATCAGCTTGAACGGCACGCCCGCGAGATAGCGGCTGGCCACGGTGCCGAAAAACGTGGCGATGGCGGAGGAGAGCAGCAGCGCACCGCCCGAGGCCAAAAACACCATCAGCGGCGGCATCTTCCGCTCAGACGCGAACAGCAGGGTGGCGAGCTGGGTCTTGTCGCCGAACTCGGCCAGAAACACTGTCACGAACATCGCCAGCAGGTCGTTCATCGGCTACTCCGCTTATTGCTGGTAGTGGACTTCCATCACAAAGGTCCGCTGCGGGAATGGGTGAAACAGGAAATATTTGTCATTGTTGAGATTGTCCACCCCCAGCGACAGGCTCCAATTCTCATCCACTTTGTAGCGGGCGCGGGCATCGACCACGAAATAGCCGGCAAAGCCCTGATAGGTCTGCGAAATAGGATCGCTATTGTCGATGGTGCCGAAACTGCGGTCGGAATAACGCGCTCCAAGGGTGAAGGACCAGGCGTCATCGGGCCGATAGGTCGCCACCAGATTGGCTTTCAGCTTGGGCACGCCGGGAATGAATTTCCCCACCGCGGCGGCAAAAGCATTGTCCTGGCGGATGCGGCCGTCGGCGGCGGTGAGGCTGGCCATCAGCTCCAGGCCGGGAATGAAGACGTCAACCTGATCGGCGACAAATTCGACGCCGCGCACCTGGGTGCGATCGACATTCTGCACAAAGCTGAACAGGGTGTTGGAACCGGGCACTAGCGGCGCCGATTGCGACAGCAGCGCGCTGGTGATGTCTTCTTCGAAGAACGACAGGCGCAGACGTCCCCTGCTGGTGGACCGTTCCGCCGCCAGCTCGTAAGAGCTGGCGCGTTCGGGTTTGAGATTGGGATTGGGCACGGTCAGCACCGGGCCGGTGGTGATCGCCTGATAGAGTTCGGTGACGGTGGGCATGCGGAAGGCGACGCCCCAGGAGCCGGTCAAGGACCAATCGCCGGAAATCTGCCAGGCCAATGACGCTTTGGGCGACAAGGTGCTGGCGGAAATCCGCGGCTGGCTGACATTCAGGGCGGGCGCGGTGGAGAAATTCGATCCGCCATAGGCGCGCCAATCCTCATAGCGCAGGCCGAGCGCGGCTTTCACCTCGGGCAGCAGTGACCAGATGTCTTGCAGCCAGACCGCATTGGTGGCGGTGCGCCCCTTGGCGGCATTCACCACCGATCCTTGGCCGCCCGCGATCCAGTCGGTGAGATTGTTGCGCGTCTGGGCAAACGTCTCCGCATCACGATGAACGCCGAACGACAATTCATGGTCCGTCCAGCCGCGCCATACCGCATCGGCATCCAGCGTGTACCAGCCGGTGCCGTTCATGCGATTGATCGTGCCCGCACCCGCAGTGAAGGCACCCGGCAGCGCCGCGGTCGGAACCCGCTGCTTGTCGTTGAGATAGGCATAGTCGCTGGCGATGATTTCCCAGGCAAAATCGCCGTCTTTCGCCGAGGTCAATGACAGGCCCTGGGCCAGCTGGCTTTGCTGCCAATTATAGACATTGTTGGAAAAAGTGCTGGCGGCGATGTTGTAATTGTAGCCATTGATGTTGCTGTTGCCGGCATAGACGATGACGCCGGCGGGATCGCGCAGCCAACTGTCGACACCAGCATCGTCGTCCTGGTGGAACAGGCTGGCGAGATAAGAAAGCGTCCAGCCATTGTCCAGGTCATAGGCCAGCTTCAAAGTGGTGGTGTCTTGCACCTGATGCTCGATGCCGGTGCCGCCGATGTCGACAATCGCTGCTGCCGTGCGGTTCAGGTCATTGATGCCGCCCGTCAGGACCGTGCCCGTGGCGCTGGGGCTGGCGGGCCGGGTCAAGGTCGCCAGGCCCAGCGGCTGACTGGTCGAATCCAGATGATTTTCCGACAGCCGCCAGCTGAAAGCGCCAGTGCGGTCGCCCACGCCGCCCGCCAACTGCCAGGTGCCGGGCGTGGAATCGGTGCCATAGAGATGAAAATCCTGCACCGCGCCCAGCGCGTCGCCATAGAGCTCGAAATGGTCGGGCATGCGGGTGGTGATATTCAGCGTCACGCCGATGGAATTGCCGGCATAGCGGGCGGCGAACGGGCCGTAGAGCACATCGATGCGGCTGACGTCCTGAGGTGCGGCGACGCCGAAATGCGGGGATGCGGCGCTGTTGTTGTTGCCGATGGGCGAACTGATCATGATGCCGTCGACAAAGATCAGGTTGCGCGCCGAGGCGCCCAGGCCCGACGTGCGGGTGGCGATGGGGTCCTGGGTGTCGCCATAATGGCGTTTGCGCACCACCAGCGAGGGCGCATATTTCAGCATGTCTTCGGTATTGACGGTGTTGATCTGCTCCTGCGCCTTGGCGGCGGTGATCTGCGTATCGGCGGCCGCCGGATCGGCATTTTGGGCGCGGTCGGCGGTGACGATGACATATTCCGGCTGGATGCCGCGGCCAATGGACTGGGCGAGGGCCGGCGTGACGGCAAGCGGCAGCAATGCAAGCAGCGATGAATGCGCCATCAGGCGCGCAGGACGAGGCATGATATTTCCCATGAATGAATGAGCGAATGCGCCGGGAAAAATTCCGGCGGATCAAACGGCTCAGGCCTTCAGGGGCGGACCGCGGGGACTTTGGGGGGTGAAGCGCGCGCTTATGACATGCGCGTAAAGCCGATCGGTCTCGGCGGCAAAGGCATGCGCCGCCGGCAGCGCCAATTGCGGCAGATCGGGCATGGACGCGAAATGAGGCGTGGCGCAAAAGGGGCAGACGTCGTGATGGTTGTGCTGCGCGGGAGCATCGTGCGGCGCTCCGGATTGATCCATCGCGTCATCCATCGTCATGGCCGCATCGTCCATGGCCATGTCCATCCCGTCATGATTCATCGCCATGCCGTCGTGATGCATCGGCGTATCGGCCAGACACATCATCAGGCCGTTCGCGTCCGGCATCCAGCCGATCGGCACCAGGGCGCGCACCACCAAGGCGACAAACGCCAGGCACCGCGCGAAATGGAAAATCCCCTGCATGGCGCAAATTGTCGCGCCGCGACAGGTTCCGGGTCAATGCGCCATATGGCCCGATAAGGATCGGGCGGAATGAAACGTCCGCTAGATGGTTATGCCGCCATCGAGGATGAAATTCTGCCCGGTGGCATACTGGGAATCGTCGCTGGCCAGCCACAACACCATGCTTGCGACCTCTTCCGCGGTCCCGATCCGGCCCATGGGCTGGCGGGCGGTAAAGGCCTTGCGGGCGGCATCATAGTCGCCGGTGTCGCGCAGCCGCTGCTGCAGGCTCGGCGAATCCACTGTGCCCGGGCACACTGTGTTGCAGCGGATGCCTTTGGTGACGAAATCCGCCGCCACCGATTTGGTGAGACCGATAACAGCCGCCTTGCTGGCGCCATAGATGCAGCGGTTGGCAATGCCCTTGATCGAGCCCGCCACCGAGGCGACATTGATGATCGAGCCGCCGCCGCCTTCGATCATGGCGGGCAGGAAAGCCTTGATCATCCGCGCCATGGCATAGACGTTGATCTCGAAGGATTTCTGCCACTGGGCATCGTCATTTTCCAAAATCGTGCCGTTCTCGACAAAGCCGGCGCAGTTGAACAGCACGTCCAGCCTGCCGATCTTTTTCGCCAGCGCGGTGATGGCGGCGGCATCGGTGACGTCCAGCTGATATTTTTCCGCGTTCAGCCCGTCCAGGCCTTTGAGGTCGCGGTCGGTGGCGATCACGCGCGCGCCTTCGCTGGCGAAGAGGTCGGTGGTGGCGCGGCCAATGCCGGCAGCGGCGCCGGTGATCAGCGCGATTTTGCCTTCAAGCTTCCTGGACATGTGCTTCCTGTATTGCGGAAATGGGAACGCCCTGGGAGTGAAACCTCGAGAGCGGCGGCCATAATGGGGCAAGGCCCGTCGCAATTCCAGGGCGCCGGGGCGGACGCATTGCCGCTATGGCCCGTGGCACGCGCAAAACCGGCCGGTGTTTGCGCCGCACACTGATAGGGGCGCTATGTCGTGAAATGGCCGCTTTTTCCGGCCTTTGACGAAAGCCCTGCTTTAGGCTTTGCTGCCCTCAAACAATCAGCCGCCCGGGAAGGGCGGCGCCAACAACGGTACTGGTGAGGAAACATGTCGGGCAAGATTCGCTATCTGTTGATCATCCTGATCTTCTTCGTCAGCGCCGTGGTCTATATCGACCGCAGCAACATCTCCATCGCCGGCACCTATCTCGCCACCGATTACCATATCAGCAAGATCCAGCTGGGCTGGGTCTTCTCCGCCTTCCTGCTGGGCTATGCCGCGTTCCAGATTCCCGCCGGCTGGGTGGTGGGCAAGCTGGGTCCGCGCAAGACCCTCACTTTCGGCCTGGTCTGGTGGAGCCTGCTGTCCGTCGGCACCGCCCTGGTGCCGTCCAACATGGCCAACTCGCTCTGGGTGCTGATCGCGGTGCGCTTCGTCCTGGGCTTGGGCGAGGCGGTGGCCTATCCGTCATCCAACCAGTTCATCGCCGCCTGGTTTCCCGCCCATGAACGCGGCAAGGCCAATGGCTGGGTGTTCGGCGGCGTGGGCGTGGGCTCGGGCCTGGCGCCGCCGCTGGTCGCCTTGATCATCTACAACTGGGGCTGGCATGCGGTGTTCTATGCTAGCGCCGGCATCGGCCTGCTGATGGCCATGCTGTGGTACAAGATGGCGCGCGATACGCCGGCCCAGCATCCCAAGGTCACGGCGGCGGAAAAGGCCCATATCATGGCCGACATGCCGCTGAAGGTGGAAGGCAAGATGCCGGCGGTGCCATGGCTCAACATCTTCACCAGCGCCGATGTCTGGGGCGCGGCCATCGCCTATGTCGCCTTCTGCTATGTCGCCTTCATCTTCCACACCTGGTTCTTCATCTATCTGAAGGACGCGCGCGGGCTGGACCTCAAGAGCAGCGCCCTGTTCGCCACGCTTCCCTTCATCGCCATGACCACTTGCTGCCTTTTGGGCGGGGTGATCAGCGACTGGCTGGTCAAGCATTACGGCCAATATGTCGGACGCAGCCTGTTCGGCGCCTTCGCCTTGTTCCTCACCGGCATCTTCCTGATTATCGGCAGCAAGACCCAGGACACGACTTTGGCGGTGGTGGTTTTGGCCGGCGGAGCCGGCGCCTGCTATCTGGGTCAGGCGACCTATTGGGCTTTCGCCGCCGATTATGGCGGGCCCTATACCGGCGTGATCTCCGGCCTGATCAACATGGCGGGGCAGATTTCCGGCGCCGCCACCGCGTCGCTGACGCCCTTGTTCGCGCAATGGTATGGCTGGGAATATGCCTTCTATATCGCCGCGGCGATCTGCTTCGTCTGCATGTTCCCGTGGTTTATCGTGAATCCCAACCGCCGGCTCCATGTGCCTGAGCAGGTGATGGCTTAGCGCGGGGCAACGCCAGCTATAAGGGCGTTAGTCCCGCCGCCGCTATGCCGGCCAAGGCCGCGACTTCGTCATTATCGGATGTGTCGCCGGTGACGCCGACCGCGCCGATGGCGATGCCGTCGGCGCCCTTGACGATCACCCCGCCCGCCACCGGGACCAGGCCATTGGCGGCCAGATGACCCAGCGCGGCGATGAAGCTGGGCCGCTCCGCCGCCATTTCGCCAATGCGCCGGGAATTGACGCCCAAGGCCAGCGCGCCGGCCGCCTTGCCGCGGGCGATGTCCAGCCGCAAGAAACTGGTGCCGTCCTGGCGCTGAAATGCAATGACATGGCCGCCCGCATCCACCACCACGCAGGATAGTGGCTTCATCCCGGCTTCCTTGCCCTTGGCGAAAGTGGCGGAGATGATGGTATTGGCCTTGTCCAGGCTGATGCGGAAATCGCTCATGACGGCTCTCGGTTGAAATGGCTTGGCAGCCTGACCGAAAAAGCGCGGCAGGAAAAGTGCAACCTGTGCTATCCATCGCCGCATGGCGGAGGTGCGCAAAACCCAGATCGTGGTGGTGGGCGGCGGCGCGGCCGGGCTTGAACTGGCGACCCGGCTGGGCGCCCATTTCGGGCGCCGCCACTTCGACATCATTCTGGTGGAGAAAAACCGCACCCATATCTGGAAGCCGCTGCTGCATGAGGTGGCGGCCGGTTCGCTGGACGCCAATCTCGACGAGGTCGGCTATCGCAGCCATGGCTTTGCCTGGGGCTATCGCTTCTTCTATGGCAGCCTGGAAGGCATCGACCGAGACAGCCGCCATGTGCTGATCGCCCCCATTCTGGACGAGGATGGCGGCGAGATCATGGGCCGCCACCGTATCCGCTATGACTATCTGGTGCTGGCGGTGGGGTCGGTGACCAATGATTTCGCCACCAAGGGCGTGGCGCAGAATTGCATCTTCCTGGATTCGCGGCTGCAAGCCGACCGCTTCCGTTTCAAGCTGCTCAATCACTGCCTGAGGGTCTCGCGCACCTTGCAGGCCAACCCCGACGCCGATGTCCATGTGCGGGTGGACATTGTGGGCGGCGGCGCCACCGGCGTGGAGCTGGCGGCGGAGCTCTACAATGCAGCGGCGGAACTGCGCCATTACGGGTTGGAAGTATTCGATGAAAGCCGGCTGAAAGTGACCTTGATCGAGGCGGGGCCGCGTATCCTTCCCGCGCTGCCGGAAAAATTGGCGCAAGCCGCGCAGAAAGAGCTTGAGGCGCTGGGGGTGCGGGTTGTGACCGGGGAGCAGGTTATGGAAGCCACCCCAGAAGGCATGATCACCCAATCCGGCGAGTTGATCAAAGCCGATCTGAAGGTCTGGGCGGCGGGCGTCAAAGGTCCCGAGATGCTGGCCGGTCTGGGGCTTGAAGTGACGCGCAACAATCAGCTGGTGGTGAAGCCGACACTGCAAACCACCAAAGACGAGCGCATCTTCGCCATCGGCGATTGCGCCTATTTTGTGCCGCAAGGCCAGAGCCGCCCGGTGCCGCCGCGCGCCCAGGCCGCGCATCAGATGGCGGCGGCAGCCTTTTACAATATCGTGGCGCTGGTGCGGGGCCGCCCGCTCAGGCCCTTTGTCTATCGCGATCACGGCTCGCTGGTGTCGTTGAGCCACTTCTCCACCGTGGGATCGCTGATGGGCAATCTGATCGGCGGGCGCATGGCGATCGAGGGACGGCTGGCGCGCTTTGTCTATGTCTCGCTCTACCGCATGCATCTGATCGCCATTCATGGCTGGCTCAAGGGCCTGGCGCTGATCCTGGTGGGTCATGTCAACCAGATCATCCGGCCGCGATTGAAGCTGCATTGAGATGCCGTCGCTGCTCGATCAAGCGGTCAAGCTGCATGGCCAGGGCCGCTTGGCCGAGGCCGAACAGCTTTACCGTCTGATCCTGGCGGCCAATCCCGGTGTGATGGATGCGCGCCATATGCTGGGCGTGTTGAAGGCCCAGCAGGGGCATCCACAACAGGCTTATGAGCTGATCGCGCCCGTTGTCGCCGCCAATCCGCGCGACGCCTTGGCGCTGGCCAATCTCGGCAATGTGCTGAATGATCTGGGCCGCGCGAACGAGGCGTTGCCAGCCTATGACCGCGCGCTGGCGCTCAATCCCGACTATCCCCCGGCCTGGCTCAGCAAAGCCAATCTGCTGCAGAAACTGTTGCGCTATGGCGATGCGGTGGAAAGCTACAACCGCTTTCTGGGGTTCGACCCAGATCACGCCGAAGCCTGGAACAATCGCGGCATGGCCTTACAACATTGCGGCCGGGTGCAGGAAGCCTTGGAGTCCTATGCCCGCGCCCAGGCCCTGGATCCGGCCCTGGCGCAAGCCTTCCTCAACCAGGGCCTTTGCCACCTGCTGATGCGGGATTTTGCCGCCGGCCTGCCATTGCTGGAATGGCGCAAGCAGATGTCCCAGCCGATGGAAGCGCGCCACTATCCGCAGCCCTTATGGACCGGCGCCCAGGATATTCGCGGCAAGACTTTGTTCGCCTATATCGAACAGGGATTGGGCGACACGATTCAATATTACCGCTATGTGCGTTTCGCGCTGGATCGCGGCGCCAAGGTCATTCTTTCCGTGCCGGCGCAACTGGCCGCGCTTCTGCGGCGGGCAACACCGGCGGTCGAACTGATCGGCTGGGGCGCGACGCCGGCGGCGTTCGATTTTCATATTCCGCTGGCCAGCATTGCGCTGGCCGTGAATATGCGGCTCGAAACCATTCCGGTGGCGGACCGCTATCTGACGGCGGAACCGGAGCGGGTGGCGCGCTGGAAGGAAACGCTGGGCAGCCACGGCTATCGCATCGGCATCGCCTGGCAGGGCAATCAGCTGATCCCGGGCTCGGAAGGCAAGGCTTTCCCCCTGTCGGCGCTCCAAGGCATCGCCGGATTGCCCGGCGTGCGGCTGATCGCCTTGCAGAAAAATGCCGGCTCCGAACAGCTCGACCGCTTGCCGCCGGGCATGGCGGTGGAAAGCTATGACTTCGACCTCGGTCCCGACGCCTTTCTCGATACCGCCGCCATGATGATGAATTGCGATCTGGTGATCAGCGCTGACACCGCACCGGCGCATCTGGCGGGCGCGCTGGGCGTAGCCTGTTGGGTGGCGCTCAAGCAGGTGCCGGACTGGCGCTGGTTTCTGGAGGGCGATGATAGCCCCTGGTATCCCAGCTTGCGCCTGTTCCGCCAGACGGCAATGGGCGATTGGGACCCGGTGTTTCAGGCGATGCAGCAGGCGATCATTTCGCGTTCGCGTAAATCTTGATCAGCTGATACAGGAAGTCACGCCCGTCATAGACCGACGTGACCCGCAGGCGCTCGTTCAATCCGTGTGCGCCATTGCCGTCGGCATCGCCGAACATGCCGGAAACGCCATAGGTGGGAATGCCCGCCGGGGTCAGAAAGGCGCCATCGGTGGCACCCGCCGACATGGCCGGCACCACCGGCACGCCGGGCCACATCTTGGCGGTGAGCGCCTCCACGGGCTGGAAGATTTTGGGCGTCAGCGGTTGCGGTCCCTTGGGCACTTCACTGCGTTTGTCGGCCAGCGTCACCTTGATCTGCGGATCGGCCACCAGTTCCTGGAGCTTGTCGCGCACCTGCTCTGGAGTGGTGCCGGGGAAGATGCGGCAATTGATGTTGGCGTCGGCGCGCTGGGGCAGGGCATTGTTGGCATGGCCGGCGTTCAGCAAAGTGGGAATGCAGGTGGTGTGCAGCACGGCGTTATAGGAGGGGTTGGCGGCCAGCGTCTTGGCCGCCGCCAGATCGCCTCTCGAAAAAGCGGTCATCGCCCCGGCCATCGTCTTGTCGTCCACCTTGGCCGCCATCTTGGCGAAATAGCCCTTGGTGATGTCGTTGGCCTGGAAAGGGAATTGATAGGCACTGATCTTCATCAGGCCCGCCGCCAGGTGGTAGATGGCGTTGTTGGGCACCGGCCGGGAGGAATGGCCGCCGGGATTGGTCACTTCCAGCTGGTAATTCTGGGGAAATTTCTCCGCCGCCTGCACGGTCATGATCAGCGGCCTGCCTTTTTCATCCAGCCGGCCGCCGCCGCCTTCGTTCAAGGCGAATTCCGCGTCGATCAAGGCGCGCTCATGGGTCGCCAGCCAGCTTGCGCCATTGAAGGCGGTGGAGGTTTCCTCGCCGCAGGTCAGCGCCATCTTGATGCTGCGCGGCGCCTTGAAGCCTTCTTCCTTCAGCCGGACCATGGCGTCCACCCAGGCCGCCACCAGGGACTTCATGTCCGAGGCGCCGCGGGCAAAGAAATAGCCGTTCTCCTCGACCAGGGTGAAGGGATCGCGGGTCCAGTCCGCGCGCCTGGCCTCCACCACATCGAGATGGCCCAGCAGCAGAATGGCTTTGGCCTTGGGGTCGCCGCCATGCAGCACCGCCACCAGTCCGCCTTCCTTGGGATGGCCCGGCGCGGTGAAGATATGCAGGTCAGTCTCAGGATAGCCGGCGGCTTTCAGATGCGCCGCCATCTTGCGCGCCGCCAAAGTGCAGTCGCCGGACGACAAAGTGGTGTTGGTTTCGATCAGCTCCTTGAACAGGGCGCGGAAACGCTGCTGATCGGCGTTTGTCTTGTCGCTTGCCTGTGCGGGCAGGATCAGTGAGGCGGCGACCGCCGCCAACAGAATTGTGCGCATGGAAAGCTCCCCTGTCTTTGAAAGACAGCCTAATCCTTATGTCCATTTGTGGAACGAAAAAAATGCAGCTCCGCACAAAAACATGAAAGCCACCATGTGATTCCACCTGAGGCTCTCCCCCAGATAGGTCACCGAGAAAACCCCGAACACCAGCAGGGTGATGATCTCCTGCATGGTCTTGAGTTGGGCGGCGGAATAGACCTGGTGGCCGATGCGGTTGGCGGGCACCGCCAGGCAATATTCGAAAAAGGCGATGCCCCAGCTGACGATAACCACTTGCCACAGCACGGCATTGGGAAATTTCAGCTGCCCATACCAGGCAAAGGTCATGAACACATTGGAGCAGAACAGCAGCACGATGGGGGCCAGATACGGCATGGGGTCTCCTGAAGCGCAGACCCGCTTTTGTAGCGTGCTTCGTCTTTCAGGAAAGGGCCGTTCAGCCTTGATCGGCGCGGAAGGCTTCCAGCCGCACGCGCGTGATGCCTCTTTGCTGCATGTCCAGCGCCTGCGCCGCCGCCAGCGAGACATCGATGACGCGGCCCTTGCCATGCGGTCCGCGGTCGGTGATCTCCACCGTCACGGTGCGTCCATTGGCGAGATTGGTGACGCGGACCCGGGTGCCGAAAGCCAGGCTGCGATGCGCCGCCGTGAAATTGTGATGGTCGAATCGTCCGCCGCTGGCGGTGAGCTTGCCGGCATGGGCGCGGCCATAGAAGGACGCCAGTCCGGTCTGGGTGAAGAAGGGTCCGGCCGCTGGCGATGATGGCGGCAGGGTTGGCGGTTGTTGCTGTGCCGCCGCGGCTGGCGGTGGAGGCGGGGTGAGCGCCGGTGGTTGGATCGATGCCGGCGGCTTGGAGGGAACCGGCGGCGGCTGTGAGCCGCAGGCAGCAAGGCCGGCAAGCAAAACCAGAACGGACAGGCGAAGCCAGTGCATGAACACCTTGAAAGTTGGGCCCGCTATGGACCGATTTGCGCGCCGCGCGCTTGAGCGGGCAGCCGGGGATTCGAAAACCCAGTCGATCCCGAATAAAACTGGCTGGGGCGGGAGGGATCGAACCTCCGCATGCCGGAATCAAAATCCGGTGCCTTACCGCTTGGCGACGCCCCAGCAGGTAGGGCCTGCTGCTCAAGGGCGACCCGTATAAAGCCTGCGGGGCCGCACCGCAAACAGGTAAAAATCCCTGCCCAGGCAGGGCTTTGTCCTGCGGTTGCGGGGCCGGGGGGGCATCGTTATAAGGGCGCCTCCCGAGGCGAGGGGCGTTCCCTTTTGCAAATGTCGGAGAGTAGCTCAGCCTGGTAGAGCACTACGTTCGGGACGTAGGGGCCGGAGGTTCGAATCCTCTCTCTCCGACCATTCATTTCCGCGCGAACCGCGCGGAAATGAATGCCAAGCCCGCCCGCGCGACAGCGACTTGAGGGGCCCATAGGCGGCGCTAGCGTCAGCGTAGTGCGCCGCCGTTATGGGCGCGGCAGGCGAATACTCAGGCTTTGCCGCAAGAAAACGCCCAACGGTGCTTTCCGGCGCGCGAACCGCGCGGAAACGGATGCCAAGGCCGGGCGCGCGCCAGCGACTTGAGCCCGCCAGCGGCAGAAAATCTCGCACAGACGTCCCGCACATGAATCGCGCGCCAGCGACTCGAACAAGATAACCAACAGCTTCCGCCCGGTTGGCCCGGAACCCGTCCATAGGCGGGGCGTTTCCCCACGGGGCCTTCCGCTGTCTATATATCATCGCCGGCGTCGCGCCGGCCGTTTCGAGATGCTGATCTGATGGATAACAACAATTCCACCGCCAAGGTGCTGGTCGTGGAGGATATGGCGCTGCTGCGCATGTCCACCATGGAGATGGTGGAACAGGCCGGCTTTGCCGCCTTGGGCGCGGGCGATGGCGCGCAAGCCCTGGCGTTGCTGCGTCAGGATGACCGGATCGCCATCCTTGTCACCGATCTGGGCCTGCCCGGCATGAGCGGGCGGCAGCTGGTGGAAGAAGCGCTGCGGCTGAAGCCGGGGCTCAAGGTGATTGTCGCCTCCGGCTATCGCGAGGAGGGCTTTGGGACGGGTGTCGCCATCTTGAGAAAGCCGTTCGGCTTGCAACAGCTGCGCAAAGCCCTGGAGAGCTGCGCGTCATCGCCTTGAATTTAGCGGCAAGAAAAAGCCCGCAAGGATCAACCTTGCGGGCTTTTCTTATTTGGCATGAACCTGCGTGATTACGGCAGCAGGGTGATGTTGTAGGTCAGGGTGGCGATGAAATTGCCGGCGCAGGCATGGTTGGTGCCCATATAGAAGCCGCAGGCGTTCCTGCCCAGATCGGTACCGCTATAGCGCAGGTCGAGCGCGAAGCCCTTGTAGCTCGCGGTCGCGCCGATATCGGCATAGGTGTAGTCGCGGCTGCCGTTGGCTGCCGCGGCCCGGACCCATTGATGGCCGACATTGCCGCTGATGCTGAGCCAGTCGTTGATGGTGTAGGACGCCAGGCCCGCCAGATAGTGGCCGGGGCCGCCGCCCAGGCTGAACTCGGGCGACCAGGCATAGGTGGCGGTGAATGTGGCGGGACCGAACGCCTTGGTGAGCTGGTTGATCAGCTCGAAATAATCAGCGGTGGGGCCGCCGAACGTATTGGCGCCGGGATAGGAGTAGTAATAGGGCTCGATGTTCCAATCCACGCCCCACAGGTCGGTATGCTTGCCGCCATAGATATCCATTTCCAGCGACGGATTGTTGTTCTGGCCCAGCTTCCAGTCCACCGAGGACAACCAGGTGCCGACATAGAAACCTTCCGGGCCGGTCAGGTTGACCGTGCCTTGGGGTGAAGGTTCGCGATCATTCTGGCTGATGCCGCGGAACTTATAGTCGGATTGAACGTCGACGGCGGCGGTCAGGCCCCATGGCGACGCATCCTCGGCGAATGCAGGCGCCATGACGCTTGTCACGCCCACAAGGCTCACCGCACCCAAAAACAGTTTCGTCAAATTTTTCATCGAGCAGTCCTCTCTTTGCCAAGCGCAACTTTGGATGCGCCACACCCCCGGATCGCGATGACATTTCTGTTTCGCCCGCCCAATCTCAATATGGCGGTTTGTCTTTTTGCCCGGCTTTTCGAGGAAAAAAGCGTGATTTGAGGCTCAGTTGCCGCAATGCAACAGAGTGATGCACAATTATTGTGCAGGCCGCCTTAAAAAGCATCTTTCAAGCGCGGCGGTCGAGCCAAAAAAGTGCGCGTTAAGAAAACCGCGCCTCACGGCCGGTTTGCCGAATCTGCCGCACACTCCAACAAACTGCCCGCATGCGCGTCGCATGCGGGCAGCAACAATTCAGAACAGAATTCCGGTTTCGATCAGGCCGCGGAATTGATCGGTGTCGGTGCCGAACTGGCCCAGCGCAAGTCCATTCTTGGTATCGGCGCTGCCCGCCGACACATAGGACACTTCCGGACGGATGAAGAACCGCTTGTACTGCCAGGTCGGCGTCAAGGTGAAGGAGAAGGCATTGCTGCCGGTGCCGTACAGGATGTTGAAGGGCCCCGAAGTGCTGACATATTCAAAGCGGCCCGACATTTTCCAGAAATCGTTGATGGCATAGGTGACCAGCAACGCGCCGCTGGCCGAGTCGGAGTGCACCAGGTCGGAATTGGTGTATTGGAAGTATGGGCTGATGGTCCAGTTGCCCGACGTATGGGTGTAGATCAGGTTATAGACCGAGCTGTTGTTAAAGAACGCGTTGCCATAGCCGGTATGGCCCAACTGTCCTTCCGCCGCCACCGCCAGCACGTCGGCGCCGCCGTTGAAGGCATAGGACATCAGGCCGGAGATTTCATTGTAGCGGTTGGAGTAAAAGCCGTCATTCCATGATACCGACAGGTTGAAGGCGCCGCTGGAATAGTTGACCTGAACGCCTCGGCTGACCAGAGGCTCCTGTCCCCACAACAGCCCGCGCTCCACGTTCATGTTCTCATAAGTGAAGGCATATTCGTCGCCGATCAGGGTCGGTAGCTCGCCGGCGATCACATTGAAGGAGTCGTTCAGCACCACCTTGGCCCAACCCTGCGGCACGGCGCCGAAGCCGGAAAAAGCACCGGTGTTGGAGGAATTGACGTAAGGCGTGCCGAGCGAAGGATAGGAATAGGCGCCCGCCTGGACATACCACTGGAACCAGCCGTCGGTTTTTTGCAGGGTGACGGTGCCGTTGGTCAGGTCCACATAACCGTCACGGTCGCCGGGGAACTGATGCGCATTGGTCTGGCCCATCACCATGCCGGTGAGCGCGCCGCTGACATAGACCTTGCCCAGAATCTCCTCGACGCCCGGTACGGCATCGAGTGAGAAGGGCGCGGGGTTGTTGGTCAGCGGGCCGGACATGGCCGGCATTGGTACCGGAGCCGGAGCGGGTGCGGCGGCGGCCGCGTCCTCCGCCTGGGCGCTTCCCGTCAGCAGCGCCACGAAGCCGGACGCGCACAACAAAGTCTTGGTCAAATATCTCATTTCAAAAAAACCCCTCTCTTCTGACAAGCGCGCAGATCGCCCGCGTGCGATGACAGTTCGATCAGAGAGGTCCAATCTCAATATCGCGCGGCCGGTTTTTGACGCGTTTTGTGTTCTCAATTGTTGTATTTGGATGAGAGTTGTTGCGGAGCAACACGAATTTGATGTGTTTTTGTGCGAATGCTTTTTCCTTGGGCAAAGCTAACAGAAACGTTATTGTTTTCAGATGTGTAATGAAAAGGACATGAACAGTTTTTTTAGTGGCTGCGGCGCGAATATTCCATACGCATTCGCGCCTGCACGGATTCATCTGGCGAGCGTGGCTTGACGCGCATTCTTCTGATCCGCCATGGCCAGCCGCGGATCGCGCTTCGTCCGCGCACCGGTCATGCGGGCTTCGCGGACTATATCGACGACTATGAGGAAGCCGGGCTGGAGCCGGCCAACCTGCCGCCCGAAGAACTCAGCGACCTGGTCAAGGAATTGGACCATGTCTTCACCAGTGGCCTGCCGCGCAGCCATCAAAGCGCCGCCGCTCTTGCACCCCATGCCGAGTTGATCGCCGACCCGCTATTTGCCGAAGCGCCGTTGGCCTCGCCGCCGATACCGCTCTTGACCATGGCGGTTCCCAAATGGGCGGTGGTGTCGCGCATCCTGTGGCATGTGGGATTTCATCCCGGCATCGAGAATCCCCGCAAGGCCTCCAAGCGCGCCGCCCGGGCGGCAGAAATTCTGATCGCCAAGGCCCGCAAAAACGGGGTGACGGCCTTGGTGGCGCACGGCTATTTCAACTGGATGATCGGGCGGATGCTCAAGCGGCAAGGCTTTGCGCGCACCGGAAGCCATCAGGCGCGTTATTGGAACACCGTGATTTACGAGAAGAAAGATGATCGAGACCAGGCATGACATCCCCGGCATCGGCGCCGAAGCCTTGTTCTTCCGCCCCGATGCGGCGGCCGAATTTCCCGGCCTGCTGTTTCTGACCGATATCTGGGGCCCGCGTCCCGGCAATATCGGCATGGCCAAAAGGCTGGCGGAAAAAGGCTTCGCGGTGCTGTTGCCCAATGTGATGCATCGCTTCGGCCCCATCCAGCCCAACGGGCTGGAGACGGACGATCCGCAAGAGAACAGCAGGCGCCTGGGCCGGTTGTTCTCCCTGTTGACGCCGCAGCAGATGGTCAAGGACGGCAAGGCCTATGTCGATTTCCTGCTGGCGCAGAAAAGCGTGACGCCGGGAAAAATCGGTGTGGTGGGTTACTGTTTCACCGGACAGATGGCGGTGCGCATCGCCGCCGACCAGCCGGACCGGATCGCCGCCGCCGCATCATTCCATGGCGGCTTTCTGGTCACCGGCCAGCCCGACAGCCCGCATCGCATCCTGGATCCTATCACGGCGCGGCTTTATTTCGGCCATGCGGTGGAGGATTCCACCGCCACGCCGGAACAGGTCGCCACCCTGGAGCAGGCGCTGCGCGACTGGCATGGCGCGTTCCAGAGCGAGGTCTATGACGGCGCCCGCCATGGTTGGACGACACCGGGACGACAGGTCTACAACGAATTGCAGGCTGAGCGGGCGTTTGAGAAGCTGGTCGAGCTGTTTGATGCGACTTTGAAGTAAGCCGCGTCAAAGCATGGCTGGAATGACTCGATCCGGCGGCTTATGCCCGTCGACAAACGACTTGATGTTGACGATCACCTTTTCGCCCATGTCGATGCGGCCTTCGATGGTGGCCGAGCCCATATGCGGCAGCAGCACCACATTCTTGGCCCTGAGCAGCTTGGGATTGACGGCGGGCTCGTTCTCGAACACGTCCAATCCGGCGCCGGACAACTGACCCTTTTCCAGCATCTGCGCCAGGGTGTTTTCGTCGATCACTTCGCCGCGCGCGGTGTTGACGATATAGGCGGACGGTTTCATCAGCTTCAGCCGCCGCGCCGACAAGAGATGGAAGGTGGCGGGGGTATGCGGGCAGTTGACCGAGACGATGTCCATGCGCGCCAGCATCTGGTCCAGACTGTCCCAATAAGTGGCTTCCAGTTCCTGCTCGATCTCGGGCGCCACCTGCTTGCGGTTGTGATAGTGGATCTGCAGCCCGAACGCCTTGGCGCGGCGCGCCACCGCCTGGCCGATGCGGCCCATGCCGACAATGCCCAGCCTTTTGCCCTGCAGCCGGTTGCCCAGCATCCAGTTGGGCGACCAGCCGGTGAATCTTTCCTCCTGCATGGCGAAGACGCCTTCCACCAGCCGGCGCGGCACCGCCAGAATCAGCGCCATGGTCATGTCGGCGGTATCCTCGGTCAAAACGCCGGGCGTGTTGGTGACCAGGATGCCTTTGTCGGTGGCGGCCTTGACGTCGATATTGTCGACGCCGGCGCCGAAATTGGCGATCAGCTTGAGTTGCGGGCCGGCCTTGGCGATCAGGGCGGCATCGATGCGGTCGGTGATGGTGGGCACCAGCACGTCCGCCGTCGCCACGGCTTCGGCCAGGGCGGCCGCGCTCATCGGCTTGTCCTCCAGGTTCAGCCGCGCGTCGAACAGTTCGCGCATGCGCGTTTCCACCGCCTCCGGCAGCTTGCGGGTGACGATGACGAGCGGTTTGCGGGCGGGCATGCGGCTACTCCTGAAGCACAGGCATTAAAGCGCAAGGCGCGGGGTGACGGAAGCACAAGGTTGCGGCTATTGTGGCCTGTCCTTGCACACATAAGCGTCATGATCCGGCTTGCCGCAATTTTATGGATTTTCTCGGTTGCGTGCGTTTGGGCGGCGCCGGAAAAGATTCTGCGCTATGTCAGCCAGCGGCCCGACAAAGCCTACCTGCGTGAAGGGCCTTCCTTTGCCCATAAGGTGCTCTGGGTCTATCGCCACCGCGGCTACCCGTTCGCCGTCACCGCCGAGTTCGATGTCTGGCGGCGGGTGAGGGCGGCGGACGGCACGGTGGGCTGGATGAGCGCGTCCATGCTCAGCGACCAGCGTACGGTCCTGATCACCGGCAAGGAGCGGGTCAGGATCACCGCCCAGCCCGGCGGCGGCAAGCCGGTGGCGCTGGCCGATCCCGGCGCCATCGCGCGGCTGGTCGCCTGTACGCGCGAGGCTTGTCACATTCGCGGGGAGAGTGCGGACGGATGGATAACCAAAGATAGAATCTGGGGCGTCGGCGCGGATGAGGTATTCGACAAGCTGCGCTAGTGCCGGAAGTGCCTCATGCCCGTGAACACCATCGCCAGGCCCTTTTCATCGGCCGCGTCGATCACCTTCTGGTCGTTGACCGAACCGCCCGGCTGGATCACCGCCGTGGCGCCGGCTTCCGCCACCGCCAAGAGGCCGTCGGGGAAGGGGAAGAAGGCTTCCGACGCCGCGGATGAACCGATGGTGCGGGGCTTGTCCCAGCCCGCCAGCCGGGCCGCGTCCTGGGCCTTGATGCCGGCGATGCGGGCGGAGTCCACCCGGCTCATCTGGCCGGCGCCGATGCCCGCCGTGCTGCCGTCCTTCACATAGATGATGGCGTTGGACTTCACATGCTTGCCGATGGTGAAGGCCAGCAGCATGTCGATGACTTCCTGTTCCGTGGGCTGGCGCCTGGTCACCACTTTCAGCCCGGCGCGAGTGACGCGGCCATTGTCGCGGGTCTGGACCAAAAAGCCGCCCGCCACCGAGCGATAGGTGAGGGTGGGCGCCAGCGCGTCCGGCAATCCGCCCGCCACCAGCAGGCGCAAATTCTTCTTGGCCGCCAGGACCCGTTGCGCATCCTCGTCGGCATCCGGGGCGATGATCACTTCGGTGAAGATCTTGGAGATTTCCTCGGCGGTGGCGCCGTCCAATGTCCGGTTGAAGGCCAAAACGCCGCCAAAAGCGCTGACCGGATCGCAGGCCAGCGCCGCTTGGTAGGCATCTTTCAGCGATTTCCCCAGCGCCACGCCGCAGGGATTGGCATGCTTGATGATGGCGCAGGCCGGCGTCGCGGGATCGAACTCCGCCACCAGCTCGTAAGCCGCATCGGTGTCGTTGATGTTGTTGTAGGAAAGTTCCTTGCCTTGCAGTTGCCGGGCGGTGGCGACGCCGGGGCGCGAAGAGCCGTCGGCATAAAAAGCCGCTTCCTGATGCGGATTCTCGCCATAGCGCAGGCCCTGGCGCAGCACTCCGCCAAAGGCGCGGCGGCGCGGCGGCTCGGCATCGCCGTTTTTCGCCAGTTCCCCGGCAAACCAGTTGGACACGGCGGCGTCATATTGGCCGGTGCGGGCAAAGGCGCGTTGCGCCAGCTTCTTGCGCAGGGCAAAGCTGGTGGCGCCGCCATTGGCGGCCATTTCCTCCAGCACGGTCTTATAGTCCTCGACATCCACCACCACCGTCACCCAGTCATGGTTCTTGGCGGCGGAGCGGGTCATGGCCGGGCCGCCAATGTCGATATTTTCAATCGTGGTCTCGAAATCGGCGCCGCGCGCCACCGTGGCCTCGAAGGGATAGAGATTGCACACCAGAAGATCGATGCCCGCGATGCCATGCTCCAGCATGGAAGCGGCATGATCGGGCTTGTCGCGCAGGGACAGCAGCCCGCCATGCACCATCGGATGCAGGGTCTTGACCCGGCCGTCCATCATCTCCGGGAAGTTGGTGATCTCCGCCACGTCGGTGACGGCAAGTCCGGCATCGCGCAGCGCCTTGGCGGTGCCGCCGGTGGAGATCAGCATCACGCCATGCCCCGCCAGGCCGCGGGCGAATTCGATCAGCCCGGTTTTGTCGGACACCGACAGCAGGGCGCGGGTAATCTTGCGAATCGTCATGGAACAAACTCGGGGTTGGAGCAAGTTGGGACCAGATGGAACCGATCTGCGCCGGAGGGATTTTGGGGCGTGGGCAGGAGAAAGGCGCAGGCCGTATCAGGGAATACGGGCAAGCCTTTCGACGAACCCACGACCCAAAAGACCCCGGCCCTTCGGGTTGCGTTGCGGCGGGCCCCCGCGGCGTCGCCGCGCTCGACCGTATTTCCGATACGCTCTTCGTGCGGCTCCTGGCGGATCGCCTCGCCGCAACGCAACGCAGTCAATTCCATCTGGTCCCAACTTGCTCAGGATACCCGCCGCTCTTAGCGCCTGTAAAACAAATATAAAAGGCCGAGCCCCCCACTTGCACACAAGGACCAGAACACGGGAATCGCATAATGCTGTTTGCCCCAGGCCAGGACAAAATCGCCCGTCACACGGTCCGGCTCGATCGCCATGATGATGGGGGCCAGGAACACCGCGCCCCCCACCAGGACCAGCACCAGCAGGATGAATTTTTCGATGCGTCTCAAGGCAGGGCCATCGGGCTGAGCCCCAATTTTCCGAACAGGCGGCGGTCGGCATCGGCCTGCGGATTGGGGGTGGTGAGGAGCTTGGGGCCATAGAAGATGGAATTGGCGCCGGCCAGGAAGCACAGCGCCTGGGTTTCGTCGCTCATCGCCTCCCGCCCCGCCGACAGCCGCACCATCGATTCCGGCATGGTGATGCGGGCCACCGCGATGGTGCGGATGAACTCGATGGCGTCTATTTTTTCGGAACTCGCCGTGGCGCGGGTGTTTTCGCCCACCAGGGCGTTGATCGGCACGCTTTCCGGATGCACCGCCAGGGTGGCGAGCGCATGGATCAGCCCCACCCGGTCGGCGCGGCTTTCGCCCATGCCGATGATGCCGCCGCAGCACACCGCGATCCCGGCATCGCGCACATGCTCCAAAGTGTCCAGCCGGTCCCGATAGGTCCGGGTGGTGATGACATGGCGATAATATTCCGGCGAGGTATCCAGATTGTGGTTGTAATAGTCCAGCCCCGCCTGTTTCAGCCGCCGGGCCTGTTCACCGCTCAGCATGCCGGCGGTGACGCAGGTTTCCATCCCCAGCGCCTTGACCCCTTCCACCATGGCGCAGACCTGGTCGAGGTCCTTGTCCTTGGGCCCCCGCCAGGCCGCGCCCATGCAAAAACGCGTGGCGCCGGCGTCCCTGGCCGCCTTGGCCTCGGCCACAACCGCGTCGACCGCCATCAGCTTGCTGGCCTTCAGCCCGGTCTCATTGTGCACCGACTGGGTGCAGTAAGAGCAGTCTTCCGGGCAGCCGCCGGTCTTGATCGAGAGCAGGGTGGAGGTCTGCACCTGGGCGGGATCGAAATGGGCCCGGTGCACGCTGGCGGCGCGAAAGACCAATTCCGGGAAGGGCAAATCGAACAATTGGGCAATGTCGTCCCGTGTCCAGTCGGAGCGGGCATGGAGGTCTTTGGCGGGGGCGTTCATGGGATCAGTTTAAGGGGGTTCCCGGAGCGGCGAAAGGGTGCGCCAAAAGGGTGGACGGAAGGTAGCCAAAACGCTAACAAAGCGACCCTTCGAAGCCCCCGTGCCCCGGTGGTGGAATGGTAGACGCGGCGGACTCAAAATCCGTTGCCGCAAGGCGTGGGGGTTCAAGTCCCTCCCGGGGCACCAATTGCAAGAAGTTTTTCCAGGCGGAAAGCGGCGCTTTCAATTCAAAGCAGCGCCACTCCCACAGCTCTTCCCACACCGTGTTCTCGGTTTGGCGCGTAAGCGGCTCTTTCGAGCCCCCGTGGTGGGTTGTCCAAGCTGCGAATGTCCACACCCTACCCGAGGGGAGACACCCCTTACGCATACGGGTCCCTCGCTGATGCGAGCTATTAGTATTCCGTTCAAATCGGCAGGCTGGAATTCAGTCCCTGACATTCTGAGGTTGGCTGGGGCCGACAGCCTTTCTTGCGGCGCTTATGGCTGCTTTGACCCTCTCTTCGTTGTCCCGGTGCTTGCCAGCATCAAGTTCTGCCTGGAGTGCTTCTACAGTCTTTTGGATGGCGAACTTTGTAACGTTGCGCATGGGTACTCCAATTGTTGGTGAGGGGTTCAGTTCGGTAAGCGGTCGTAGGACGTAGTGAGCTTATTGAAGAATTCCACTTGGCCTTGGGTCAGGCCCAGGAAAGTTGCCCAACGCATCATCAAGTCTGCAATTTCATGCGTGATTTGCTGCGTGCGAGACGGATTTCGCGCCAGCAGGTAAAGCGACCAATAGGCCCATAACGGTGTCTCCCACATATAATGTTCGTGTTGGCCACCATCCTTGAGCATTCGCAGCAGCGCCATCCGGGCGTTTACAAATGTCGTCACGCATTCGACAACTTTTTGCTCTGCCTGCGCCCTCGTTGGCCCATGCGACACAATCGACAAGACCAAGTCCCAGTCTTTAAGGAGTTGTGCCCGCTGTTCCTCCACCCCTGTCGGGCGGAAAAAGCGGTGATTTGGATCGGTAGGCGACTGGGCGCTGATTACTCGGAGAATGTCGGCCCGGTATTGTGACAAGGCCGCTTTTATTTTCATGGACTCGAACACGACCGGATCATCCCCCCTGGTGATCGGGGAGTTGATAAGCCGACCAAGGGAAGGCCGCATACGGCTTTAGGCTTTCGCCCTGAACATGCCCGTATGCCTCCTCGACCCTACGGGGTGGAGGAGTGCTTCGACGGCGCACTTGGGCCGCCCTTGATCGGGGTTATCAAGCCCCAGGCTGGCGATTTGCCAACTTGGGTCGGACGCTATGCCGGAACGCGGCAAGGCGCAACGATGGGGGCGCGGTTGGGAAGTTTAGGCTGGGTCCTGGTCAGCTTGCTGGTCAGTCCAGCGCCGCTGGAGGGCAGCTTTTACGGCGTCCAACGGACTCGGACGCCGGGGATATGCGGGATGTATCTGCCATCCTGGCGATCCATCCGAATTGGCCATTTGAAATGCATAGGCCCTGGTCGGCCATGCTCGCCCGGTCAGTTTGTATATATACACTGTCCCATTCCAAAGCGGCGTGGTCTCCGAGCGGTAATCGACGAACTCGCTACGCTCCAATTTTGCCCTGGCGCAGCCGTAGTGGGCCGCTACTGCGGCAGCTAACCCGGATGGCTCAGGCGTAGTTTTCAATGGCATGTTCCAGCCTCTCGACGGGATGGCCCTTCGCGGGCGGCATCATATCGAAGACCGCCACAACCGTGATGGGTTTTATTCGGGTCGTCGGCCCGTGTTATAAGCGAGCATGCGCCGCCCAGTGTCGCCCAAGAGAGAAAAGTTCGCCCAGCTTGTGGCTGGCGGCGCGACGAAGGCGGAAGCCTATCGGCAGAGCTTTCGCGCCGACGGGATGAAACCGGCCACAGTCTGGTCAGAGGCCAGCCGCGTAGCGGCTGACCCCCTGGTTTCCCGGAGGCTGGCCGAGCTACAGGGAAAGAATTCCGATGATATGGCTGGGATTCGGGCGTCAGTATTGGTGCGGCTCAATGCGCTGGCCGATGGCGCCGAAAGTGAAAGCGCCCGAGTCCGAGCTCTGGAATTGCTAGGAAAGGCCAGCGGACTGTTTGAGGAACAGTCCGCTGATCTGGTGGCGAGCAGGACGGTGATTGAGTTGCGGATGCGGCTGGAGAAGCGGCTGCGGCTCATGCTGGAAGCTGCACCCGCTTCCCGCCTCACCTAGTTTCTGTCCCACGGGTCCCAGTCTGGTTCGGCTTCCCGTGGATCAGCGTTTCGAGAGCCATTCAGCTTTTGCAGGTGGGCTGGTTGGCCAACTTGGCCAACCTGGCCACCTTGGCCAACTTGGCCAACATCGGCAGCCTGGTCATCTATCTCTCCGTCTCCTATGGGCATGATCCATAACCAGGTACTGCCCCGTTTTAACGCTTCCACACTCAGGTCATCTTTTGCCCGGCGCACGGTGCGCCAGGCCAATCCTTTGGCTGCCGCCATCCGCTCCAGCGTGGATACTTCGACCGGTCCCGTCCCAAGAATCGATTTGAGCCAAGATCGCGCCTCGCTGCGGGCTGGCTGCTCAAAGTCGGCGTTTTCATTCTGCACGTCTTCGAACAATTCCTTGGCAGCGCCGTGGAGCGCCGCACCCCAGCGTATCGCCTGGCCCTCTAGACCCGTCGCGGCGACGGCGCAGGTTTGAACAACCTCAAATTCAAACCCGTCGCCATCGGGGCCAATATTGCTTTTCGCCCTGACCAGTCGCCGCTTCGCTCCAGCTTCCGTCGGTTTGACGGTTCCCATCACCAACCTGGGCAGAGCGCCGAACGCCAGGCTGCCGGTCACCCGTTCGACTGGATCACGTCCGGCGCTGCCTTTACTAAAGTGGGAGATGCCCAACACCGCCATGCCGGTCCGGGTGGCAAAGTCCACTAACGGCTGTAGTGAACGCCGCACCTCGGCGTTTTTGTGGGAGTCGCCCGATACCATAGAGATAATGGGGTCGATGATAAGGAGGTCAAATCGCTGGTTTGAGACGGCGGCAATAAGGTCGGCCAGATCACGGGCGGGATCGAAGGGCCTGGTGTTTCCACCAGGCTCCGAACTGACGCCGCCCACCAAGTGCAGGTATTGGTTGTCGCCACCATTGGCCAGGAACCTGGGCACGATGGAATCCTGGTAGTCATCCTCACCTGACCAGATCAGAACCCGGCCACCAGCCGAGGCTTGGTGGTCATCAGGAAATGTCCTGCCACTCGTAATCACAGCCGCCCAGTTGATAGCTATGGTCGTTTTGCCCGTGCCTGCGGCGCCAGCCAAGAGGTGGAGTTTGCCTTTGGCAAGCCAACCCGGCCAGAGCCAGTTGATCGATTGAGGAATGACGCTGGTGGCATCCACCACATGGACTATTGGGCTCATTGGGACACCTGCTGCAGCAGGCGGGCGGCAAAGGCCAGGAGTGAGGATTGCGTGATCCGGCGCGCGAAGCCGATTTTTACGGCCTGAAGCTCCCCGGCGTTGACTAGCTCGTAGATTTTGGTGCGCCCCAGTCGCAAACGACGTTGCGCATCTTTGATGGTCAGAAGAATTTGTTCGTCCATGGTTGGTCCAGTCCGTTGTGGGGCCAGACCAAAACAAAACGGTCCGGCCCCGGTTAATGGGGGTCGGACCGTCGAATTCTGGGCCTCCTGAAGAACGTCCTTAGGACGATGCTCGCCGTTACTAACTTGGGTGCATCAGGGCCCCGAAAACTTCGGACCATTCTTTGCGAGCACAAAAGCACACTAAAGGATTCGCGGCGGACAGCCAAGACCGGGTGCGCATAGGCGCCAATTCCAGCATGCTGGAATCCAACAATGGGCCCGTTCACTCAAGAAGGATCAGAAGGCATTTGCTCAAGATAGGCACCCCATTAAATAACCCGAAAGCCAGCCAGCTGGCGCATATCAAGGCCAGGGGCAAGGGCCGGGCGGCCAGTTAACCAAGCCGACAAAAAGTCATTGGCCCAGGTGGGCTTTACCGAGCCTGGGCTTTTTGCTTTTCGGGCCATTTCTGCCAAAGTTCCTCTCATGGAATGGCTCCCGATTGCCTTTTTGAAACGCCTGGTCGCAAAGCCGGCGTCGCTGCCTCCTCGGGTGTCCAGCAGGAAATGCCCTACCTGCGGGGGCGCGATGGCCTACCATCCCTTGAGACGGGAAGGGCGCACATGGTGCTATCAGCGCATTTGCAATAGCTGCAGCTATGCCGACCCCAGTCCCGTGAAGCTTTCGGATAGGCTCTAGGTATGCGTGCCGTTTTTGCCGCCATACTGGTTGCGATGACGACTGCAAGCAGCATCGCCTTTGCCGAAGGGCCGGCACCGCGCGCGATCATTTTTGGGGATTCGATCGTTCAGCATTGGCCCTGGCATTCTCGATTCTTTTTCACGGAGAATAATTATCTCGGCATAGGCAATCCCGGCGAGACGCTGAAGGGGATGCTATCGCACTTCGATCAGGACGTTGTTCAAGCTCATCCCGATGCTGTGCTGTTGGTGGCAGGCACCAATGATGTGGCTGGGAATGATGGGCCAGTCACGGACGCGGCGATCATCGCCAATTTCAAACTGATGGCGGAGCGCGCCAGTGCTGCCCATCTAAGCATTGTGATTGGTTCCGTGCTGCCTGCCACCCGCTTTCCATGGAATCCCGGTATCAAGCCCTCCCAGCGCATAGCTGCGCTCAATTCGAAGATTTCGGCCTGGGCCGCTGCAAGCGGTATAACCTATGCCGATTTCTGGAGCGCCCTGGCGCTTCCCAGCGGCGAAATCAATCCGGCCTATTCCGATGATGGCGTCCACCCCAATGCGGCCGCCTATGCCGTCATGGGGCCGATCGCCAAGGCCGCCATTGATAAGGCAATCGGCAAATGACGAAAGCCGAATCCCTGTATTTCGACTTTGTGCGGGTCGTAGCCGCGATGGTGGTTCTGATAGGTCACGTCGCCGTCATCATGCCCGGCACGCTGAATTTCTATGACTTGGGCCACTATGCGGTCGTGAGCTTCTTTGTTCTGTCCGGCTATGTGATTAGCTATGTGAGCGACACGAAAGAGCGAACCGGAACCGCCTATTTCATCAGCCGCGCCGCGCGGGTCTATTCGGTCGCCCTGCCGGCGATCGCCCTGACCATCGTGCTGGATATGATCGGGCGACACGGCATCAATCACCAGATTTACAACAATTTTCCGCACTCTTGGCCGCCGATGCGGGCGTTGGTCTCCGCGACCTTTACCAACGAAGTGTGGTTCAATTCGCTGATCCTTTTCACAAACGGTCCCTATTGGTCGCTGTGTTATGAGGTCTGGTATTACGCGATCTTCGGAGCCGCGGTTTATCTGAAGGGCAGGGCGCGCCTGGTTTCCGTCGCCTGCCTGCTGGCCGCTGCTGGTCCGAAAATGCTTCTGCTTTTTCCCATTTGGCTGCTTGGGGTCGCTCTCTATCGATATAAAGCGGTCTTCAGCCGGTCCGTCGGTATCGCTCTATTCCTCGCTTCCAGCATTGCCGTTGTGGTGCTGACCCACAGTTCGCTTGCTTTCCTCATTGGAGAATGGATGTCCGGCACCTTGGGGGCGCACAATTTTGCATTGCTGGAATTCTCTGGCGATTTTCTCACGGACTATATTTTCGCCTGTCTTATCGCGCTCAACTTCATCGCTGCTCGCAGCTTTGAAGGTTTGATTTCCACCGATGGGCGCCTTGGGGCTGTCATCCGGTGGGCGGCTGGCAGTACTTTCTCCTTATATTTGTTCCACCGTCCGCTGGTCGTTTTCCTCATCGCGGTGACCGGCGTGAGGCCGACAACCGTGAGCTCCTTGATCCTGATCTCTGCGACCGTCATCCTGGCAGTCGCATTGAGCTATCTCACTGAGCGGCGGAAGCAATTTTGGAGAAAGATGGTTGGGCTGCTGCTCTCAGGTGCTCTGGATCATTCTTTCGAGAGCTCGCGATCGGGACCCGCACTTCCCGGCTACCCAAAGACGGATGTCTCAAGAGAATTGTTGCGGGGTCAAGCCAACCCTGGTGGCCGTCATCCTGAGGCCGCCAACTGACGGAACGTGATAATGCGGCCGGTTTGGCTTGATCCACAGTAATCCGCCCAGGACTGGAGGAAACGCCGCCTCTCTTCCAGCAGGTCAGTGCGCCGGTAGCGCCGCTCAACCTGCCCGCCAACCGCATGGCCGAGGGAGTACTCGGTCACTTCCCATCTAAAGTTGTGATCATCACCAAAGGTCTTAAGTGTGGCGCGGAAGCCGTGCACCACGATGGGCCGCTTGCTGTCCGGGTCCAGCCAGATGGGCTGGCCATTTTCGTCCCTGTTGAGCCTGACCTTGAGCGCCTGGAGCATGGAATAGGGGTTGATGGGGGAATTTGGCGTCAGGCCGGGGAACACCCAGCGCCCATCCAGGCCGCGAACTAGCGCCAGTACTTCCTTGGCCCGACTGGACAGTGGGACCCTTAGAGGTTGTTTGCGGTGCTGGCGGTCCTTGAGGCGTTCCAGGGGAACGGTCCAGATACCAGCCTCTATATCGATCTCTGGCCATTGCGCCGCTGCTGCGGCGCTTTCCCGGAGGCCGGTTAGGATCGTGAACTCAAGCGCCCGGAAGGCGATCCCGGTCCTGGCGCGGAGCGTGCTCATAAATCCGGGTGCGTCCCGCCAGTCCAGTGCTGGGTACGCCTCATTGGTCACCTGAGGCGTGAAACCGAGGGCCCTGAGGTCGTCGAGGTCGGTGGGAAGCGTGCCCAGGATAATGTTGTGCGTTTCACGCAACTTTACCCTGGAGGTCTCGAACACCTTGCGCAGGTGTCCGTGCAGCTTCCTTGCGGTTTCGGGTTTGGTGGCCGCGACCTGACCTAGGAGGTTGGCAACGTCGGACGCGGTGATGGTGTTTACGGGCAGCGGGATCAGGGCGTAACAATACTTGGGCCCAAGCAATAGATCGGCGCGGTAGCGGTTCTTCTCGTTTTGGTACTTGCTCGCCACCTCCGTCAGGACAACCTGCGCCATGTCGCCAAAGGTGGGCACGGGCAGCGCGCCCTGCATGGCCGCCCTCCATTCCTGGATGGGGTCTTTCCCTTGGGCAATGAAGCGCTGGGCGTCCAGCGCCTTCAGCCGGGCGCTGGACAGACTGACAATCGGATAGACGCCTAGGCCAGCATCGTGCCGTCTGCCGCGAAGCTGGTAGCGGAGTACCCAGGACTTCCCGCCTTTGGATGAGATTGAGAGATAAAGGCCATTGCCCGCTGAATACCGGCCCTCGGTGGCGAGGGTGTCGATGGCTTTGGTGGAGGTGATCTTGGTCATGCTGGCTCCCGTTGCTGGTCCCACAGTTGGTCCCACACCCCTCAAAAGACGGGCACGACCGGGTCTGCACATCTGCGAACAGGTGCGCCAGACTAAATCGTCAAATCACGGAGTTAGCGGACGATTGCGGGCAATTGCGAACAGCCCTCCAGTACCCTCCCGGGGCACCATCAAATATTATGTTTTGTTGGGCTGCCGCGCCCGCCCTCAAGCCGCTGTCGCGCGGGCGGGCTTGGCATTCATCTGCGCCCGATCGGGCGCAGATGAATTTGTCCGTCCTCGCGCCCTTGGGCGCTGCGGGCGGACGGGGCCCGGGGCACCCCTCGCTTCGCTCGCGCCCCCGCCGGAGAATCTTTAGTGGTCCGTCCCCGCGCCTTTCAGGCGTTGCGGGCGGCCTGGGCCCGCTCGCGCTGCAGGCGGTCAGGTGAATAGTTCGGAGGTCTGGGGGCCATTATTTGCCCAGATCCTGAGTTTCACTGGCGCCGGCATAGTTGGCATCCAGCGCCCAGACTTCGCCCGCCTTTTCAGCGGGGCGATAGAACAGCGTCGTGCCGGACGCGCGCATTTCGTCGCCGCGGCAGAACCGGCGAAAAGTGCGTTCGACATCGGCTTCCAGCTTGAGCGGAATATCCCGCGACACGGCCTCGCGGCTTTTGCGGATGGCGCGCATCACCGACCAGCGCCGCAGCCCCTTGGGATGGGGAGCCAGCGCGGCGATGAGTTCGTCCACGATGGCCGGGCGCGATGCGCACGAGTCCTGAAGCATGGGATGTCCTTAAATGATTGCCTGGACGGATGTCCGGACCGCGAAAACATCGAGTCGGGAAGAGTCTGGGCCAGGCGCGCGCGAGGCGAGTCGGGATTGGCGCTTCTTCTGGAGCAGTCGCGCGGAGGCTATGCGCCTTAATCGGGGACAATACAAGCTGGGCGAGGCCGCCCTGGACCGATGTATGGAACCTTTCTGAGCTGACAGTGTTACCACTGCGCCGTATTCCCTCCAATCAGATTCCGGTGCGTTCATCCTTCAGCCGTGGGCTGCGGGGACGATATTAATTTGGGAGAATGTCATGAAAATCAGATTTGCACTCGCCACAACGGCTGCGGCCCTGCTTGCGGCAGCGCTGCCTGCATCCGCGCAGAATTATGGCCCTCCGCGCGATCCGGACGGCTATTACAGCCACTCGGATCAGAGTGGTTATTACGATCACAATGGCCGCTATCGTCATATGCGGGCCCAGGACGGGCGGCGCGAGGATCAATATGGCGCCGGCACCCAATATGACCGTTCCGCCAGCTACTACCGCCAAGGAGAATATGAGCAAAGCTGCCGCCGCGGCGATGCCGTGGCCGGCACCATCTTCGGTGCTGCCGCCGGTGGCCTGATCGGTTCGGCTGTCAGCCATGGTAATGGCGGCGCGGTCGTTGGCGGCGCCGTCTTGGGCGGATTGCTCGGCAACACCGTCTCCAAGGACATAGCGTGCGACGACCAGCCTTACGCTTTTCGCACATATTCCGAGGGGCTCAATGGTGATGTCGGCCGCCGCTATGATTGGAACCATGGCCAGTCCCGCGGCTATTTCCAGCCGACCCGTGAATACCAAAGATCGGGTACGCAATGCCGCGACTTCACCGAAACCACCTATCGTGGTGATCGCGCGCTCACACGCAGCGGCACTGCCTGCCGGGCCAATGACGGCCAGTGGCGTTTCGACTGACCTGTCGCTTTTGCAAATGGACTCCGGTTGATCCAGACCGGAGTCGTTGCAACAAAAAGGAGGATTGCTTGCGACACTTGCGCAAAATTAGTCTTGGGCTGGCCGCATTGTCGTGGCTTTTCCTCGCCTGCTGGCCCGTATCGCAGGCTGATGCGTCGCCTGACGCACAGGGTTGGAACGGCCCAGGCTGGTATATCGCCGACTCCGCACCGCTTACGCCCCCGCCGGCCGCCAAGCCTGCATATATCTTGTTCAACGGTCCGTACGACTCGCTGGACGGCTGTACCCTGGTCTATGAGCGGCTCTATTCCCCGATCGGGGGCTGCCGATTGCTGGACACAAAACCCGGCACATAAGCCTTATGGATGCCAATCGACCGGCGCCGTGGCTATCGGCGCCATACTCTGCGCTTATGCTCCGTGAAGGAATTGTCCGCGTGATGCATCGCATGCCCAATGCCGCGGACCTGACGCCGGACGAGCTTGCTTCGCTGACCCGGGTGTGCCGCGGCTTCATCTGCGCCACGATTCCCAAGGCGCACCAGGCACGGTTGGTCGAACTCGGCCTGATCCAGGCGATGATGGGCGGATTGATCATCACGCCGATGGGCCGGATGGTGGCGCGCGCCTAGATATATCGTCAGAGCCGGATAACTCTTCACTTATGTCGTGCGCGGGGTTGCAATTTGCTTTTCACTCCCTACCTAACGGTGGGTGGCACCTGACAGTCGCCCGAGAGAAAGACCAACCGATGACTGAGAACAACAATAATAATCCGGCCGTCGCGCCCACCATCGACAAGAGTGTTACGCCTGCCGTCCAGCCTGCCGCTGTGCAGACCGTGGCGGCCGTTGTGCCCAAGGTCGAGATCGCCGACAAGAAATAGGATGATCCGGGAGGGCGCATCATCGCTCTCCCGCTCGTTTCACCTCGACATGTCCCCTACAGGACGCATCCGTTTCTGGCGCCAGGCCCACACACCTGCTGGTGCAAACTGCATCGCGTTTGTGTGATTTGGGTAAGCACGGCGCCGGGCGCAGTCGGATGGCGGAAACGCCGTCCGACTGCCGCCATTTTCCAGGAGATCAGCCATGCCATCGCGCACCAGCCATTCCCATGTAACTTTCAGGCGGCCGTTCCGGCTCGCGGGCATGGACACATGGGCGCCTGCCGGACGATATAAGGCCGCCTTGGAAGAAGAACAGCTGGATTCTCTGACTGTCGAGGCATGGCGGCAGACTTCCGTCACCCTGCAGATCGCCTCGGCCGGCGCGACCGACTATCTGAGCGTCGACCCCGTGGATTTGCGCGACGCCTTGTTGCGCGATGGCGATGACAGTATCGATCCTGCCGCGCCGGTACCAGGAGTGCGGTTGCGTGAAGTCCTGAAATTGCGCCAGCTATGAGTGATTTGTCGGCTTTCCGTCGCAGCCGTATCTATGCCCAGGGCTGGAAGGCAGCGCGCGAGCCGCGCACCGGCGGCGCGCTGCGCAAAGACGTGGTCAATCCCTATCTGTCCGAGCCGGAGAGAAGCCGTTGGGATGAAGGCTATGCCAACGCCCTGCGGAGCAACCGCCAACAGGTCCGGTTCACGCGGTCTCGGGCTGGAGCCGATCCCGCGGTAGACTGAGCGTGAAGCTGATACCGGACGGCGCGAAAATCAGTTGCCCGGTGCCGCCCAGCTGGCGGGGGAGCGCACTCTCGATCAAGGTGCTGCCAAGGCCCTTGCGTTGCGGCATATGAACCGGAGGCCCCGCGCTTTCCGCCCATAGGATTGTCACCGTCTTATCGTCGGCCCGACAAGTTAGATCGACGCGCCCGGCATCATTCGACAACGCGCCATATTTCACCGCGTTGGTGCAAAGCTCGTTGAGTGCCAGGGTCAGCGGCAGGATGGCGGACGAAGTGATCAGCATATCCCACCCCGTCACCGCGATCCGCCCCGCCGCCGTGTCATGCTGGGCCACGGCGGATTTGAGCACCGCCTGCAGGCCGGCGGATTTCCAGTCCGCCTTCAAAAGAAGATCATGGGCCTTGGCCATAGCCACCAGCCGCGCGCCGATGGCGGCTTCCGCATCTTGCAGGTTGCTGGCGGTTCGCATGGTCTGGCGGACGATGGCGGCCACCATCGCCAGCATGTTCTTCATGCGGTGGTGCAACTCATCTGTCAGCACGCGCTGGATGCGCTCGGTGACGTCGCGCGCCTCGGCGTCCAGGCCTGCCTGCCGCAGCATTTCGGTCAGATGGACATTGCGGGCGGTCAGCTCGCTGTCACGCATCGGCCGCCCTTTCTCCCAAAAGGCCTCGCGAGAGTAGTATACCCGCTCTTGACCAAAAGTATCCGCCTTGGACCAATGCCCGTTGCCAGAATATGTCCGCTTTGCGCCCTAAAGCGGACTGCCGCTTCCGGGTCAAGGCCATGATCATGATGGGTTACGGCACAGGCTGCGGCAGGTGCTTGGTGCCGTCCAGCTCCTGTTCCATCAATGTCACCTCACGCAACGGGCCGGCCTGGGTGGTCACATAATCGGGATGCGAAGCCCGAAGCTTGGGAAGCACATCCGCTCTCAAGGCATCGCCCTTCAGTCCGGCCTTGAGGCCAGCCGCCGTGAAAGACATGAGGTCCGTCAGATAGCCGCGGAATATGGCGACGTCCTTTAGCGTGGCCACGTCGCCATGCCCGGGCACGAACACCATCGATGCCGCGTCCGGCAATTGTTCGAAGCTTCTGTCGGTGGCGATCCACTTGCTCACCGTGCCATCGATGATATTGGGCGGCATGCGCCAGAGCAGGTCGCCGCAGAACAGCACCTTGGCGTCGGGCACGCCCACCACCAGATCGCCGCCGGTGTGGCCTTCCACGGGGCGGATATCGACGCGGCGGCTGCCCAGCCAAATCGTGATCGGGCTTTCGGTGACCAGGTCGGGCAGGGGCAGTTGCGCGAGCCGCTGCGCCATCTGGGCCTGGAAGGCCGGATCGCCCTGGCCGAACATGCGCTGGTTCTCAGCCAGCATCCAGGCGCGGACATTGCGATGCGCGACGATGATCGCGCCGGCATCCTTGAACACCTGGTTGCCCCCGGTATGATCCAGGTGATAGTGCGTGTTCACCACATAGCGGATCGGCTTTGGCGTGATCTTGCGGATTTCGCTCAACAGGGCCTTGGCGGTGCCGGGCCCTCCGAAACTGTCCACCACCAGTACCGCATTGTCACCGATGACGACGCCGGCGTTCGATCCGCCGCCAATCGCGGCATAAACCCCCGGACCGATTTCCTGCAAGGTGAACGCGGGCGGCGCCGTCTGGGCCGCAGCCGGGAGCGCGAAAAGGCAAATCACGGCCAAGGCCGCGCTCAATCTTCTGCCGGGCCCCATGATCCCTCTCCCGCCTTTTTGGGCAATATAGCACAGGCATGCCGACGGTCAGCACGCGTCCGTCACCCGATATCCGGGCTTCGTCGCGCGGACCATAATTGGGCCGTGCCGGTTGTAGCCGGCTCGCGTCAGCGGATGCTCCGTGTTGTTTTGGCCTTCCCGGGATGTCCGCTTCGGGTCAAAAGCGGTCATCCGCCCCTGATCAGCCCAATGTCCGCTTTCCGCCAGTAATGGACACCTAGTGAGGGGGGCCGGCCACGAGCTTTATACCCGCTTCTGTGACATCCCGTATGTCGGTCAGGGGCGTCTGACAATAGTTGGACGGGACGGAACTGACGGGCTGGCAAACAGTCAGCCGGGATTGTTCACCACCACATAGGTGACGTCGCTGCCGGAATATTGCGGCTGATAATAGGTGCCGCCGCAATTGTAATACCCGCCATACGGCGAGCAATTTGGGGGCAGCGAATAGGCCATCGAACCTATTGCCGCGGCCGTCACAGCCGCCGCTCCGGCCACCGCCATGCCTGCGGCGACAGGATGGGCAAAGCCGCCGCAGCAGCCACCACCCCAACCATTATCGACATTGACGTTCACGTTGCGATTGACGTTCGCATTGACGTTGCGGTTGTTGTTGAAGTTGCCATTGCCGTTGAAATTGCCATTGCGGGCGACATTGCTTCCGCGGTTGACGCTGGCGCCAGATGGCCGCTGGATGCTGGTGGCTGCGCTGCGCCCGCCGCCGCTGAACCCGCCTCCGCTCATCCTGGCACCGCCGCCGCCCCCGCGCATGCCGCCGCCACCGCCGCCCCCGCGCATGCCACCACCGCCGCCACCACCGCGCCCGCCGCGCGCGTCGGCAAGGTCGGTGGCAACGAGCGACAGTGCGAATACAACAGAGGCCAGGGCCATGATCGGAACATTACGCATCATATCCTCCTAACGGCTGGCGATAGTGATCTTTTTGGCGTCCTTCGGCGGATTGAAGGCAAAGGTGGCGTCGTCAAATTTGGCCACGGTGGTCCAGTGCAGCACCGCACCATATTCCGGCATGGCGTTGTCGGATGTGTCGGTAATCACGACTTTGAGAGGCAGCGGCTTGTCGCCGCGCTGAATCCAGATTTGCCAGTCTATGTTGCCTTCGCGGAAAGCGTACTGGTCGGCGTCCATGCCATTGATCTTGGCATAGCCGACCGCCACGCCGCTGGTGATTTTTTCACGGTGATCGTCGTCCGTGCCCCAGCGGAACAGATCGGCCAACGGCAGCTCTATTTTGAATTTGTCATAGGCGGTGGCCAGCACCTCGCGGATGGTGGGCTTGGCAGGCACAGAGGCATAGAACCCCATGCGGGGTGAGAAGACGGTGAATGTTTTTCCATCATACAGGAACTGGCGCACCCTGCGGTCATCGGAAACCGTGACGGCAAAAGCGCTAGGCCGGCGAACCTTATAGTCAGCGCCGCCGGCGAACTGCACCTTCTGGCCATTGTCCAGCACGGTGTCGGTTAGGGTATCCGTCTTGATCTCGAAGCTTTGCAGGGTGCGCAAGTAGGCCCCCATCTTGTCCAGCGCGGCAAGGGAATCGGGTTCGACCTTGGGCGGTTCGGCGGCATTCGCGGCACATGTCAGGATCGCAAAGGCGCAGAGAGTCCGGATTACAAGGTGCATGTCTTTGTCTCCTGCCGCCACAAATTGTTCCGCCCCAGAGCCTTCCGCCCCAGAGCCTTCCGCCTTCCAAACAACGATGCCTCCCCACGCGCTACGGCGGCATTAGCCTTAGGTCCAACCGTTCGGACGTTCGGAAAAGTGGCACTGCGCCCCCTCTGCCGGGCCGCCTTCCAAAGGGGATATTTCTCGCCGCGCTGGGTCCGCTTTGCGCCAGATTCAGTCATTCAAGCCCAGGGCCTTCCGCCGTTCAGGAGGGCTCATGCCGCTCCGCGACCAGTTCGGCATGGCTTGCGGCACACGGACTGGCCTGGACACCCGCCAGCAGTTGCATCAACTCCTCGGGTTGGGGGGGCTTCGTAAGGTGCGCGTCGAAGCCAGCGGATAGTGCCGCCTGCTTGTCCTCTTCTTTTCCCCAACCGGTCATGGCCACGACGAACACCTCGCTACCAAATTCCTTGCGAATCCGCTGACAGGTCTCGATACCATCCATCCCGGGCATGCCAATATCGAGAACGACGACATCGGGGCGAAAGTCGCGTATGAGCGCGAGCCCATCCTCGCCATTGTGAGCGATACGTGGCTCGCCGCCGAGAACCGAGATATATCTTGCGATGGATTTCGCAACATCTGCGTCGTCATCTATCACGGCGATACGGCGGTTGATCTTTGTGACCTTCGGACAAGGTTGGACGGAGACTGCGGCAGGAATATCGTTGACGATGGGGAGGCGAATCGTGAACTCGCTTCCCAGGTTCGAACCCTTGCTGTGAGCATCGATCGAGCCCCCGTGCATTTCAATCAACCGGCGCGTCAGCGCCAATCCGATACCAAGCCCCTGGGTGTGCCGCGCCTCGGCGTCTCCCCGCGTGAAGGGCTCGAAGATCTGGGGGAGCAGTGTGGCGGTAATTCCCACACCCGAGTCGCTTAGTTTCAGCACCAGCATCGGGCGTTCCGAATCCTGGGTGAGCTTGGCGTCGATCCTGATCTGTCCTCCAGGCTCCGTGTATTTCAATGCATTATCGAGCAGATTCGAGATCACCTGTACGAACCGCGTCGGATCAACGTCGAGGACAACGTTTTCTGCGGGCAAATCGAGACTGAAATCTATCCGGCCGGCGTCGATCTGCGCTTGATGCGCTTCGACAGCCGCATTGAGCAGCGCCTCCAGAGATAAGTGCTGACGGCGTAATTGAATTTTTCCCGTCGTGATCCGCGACACGTCCAGCAGGTCGTCGATGAGACGCACCATGTGGCCGAGTTGGCGCTCCATCATGCCGCTGACCTCCGTGATCGTGCCGGGTGCGTTGCCGAGCTGCCGAATGGTGGCGAGACCGATTCGGATCGGTACCAATGGATTCCTCAGCTCGTGCGCCAGCGTTGCAATGAACTCGTCTTTCTGCCGATCGGCGTCCCTCAAGCGTTCTTCGCTTTCGCGCAGGCTCTGCGTTCGTTCTTCAACTTTGACTTCCAGGTCCGCGTAGGCGGCCGAAAGTTGCGCGCGCGCCGTTCTGAGGCCCTCACGAGCCTTGTGGAGACCATGCTCGGCTTTACCCACCTCGTTCTGCAGGAGGTTAAAGCTCTCCACCATCTCCCCGAGCTCGTCGTGCGACTGGATCTTAACAGGAATGATCTTAACGGACGCATGTACGGAATCGAGATCACCTCGGCCAAGAGCGGCCATGGCAGTCGAGAAGTCTCTCAAGATGCCGGAAGAAAGCCGCCGCGCCGCATCTCGAACCTCTATCGCTGAACGTGCGATGATACCCGGAAGAACCAATCCGACGCTGATCGTGAGCATGGCGACCGCGACAAAGATATCTTGCAGACCATCCACCAATGCATTGTCGCTTGGGGGCAGACTGGTGACAGCCAGAAGATAACCCGCGCTGTCCAGCACCAATACCGTCAGCATGGCGCCGGTCAGTTTCAAATGCAGGGTGCTCTTGACGCCGGGAAGCCCCGCCCGCCGGCGGTCTGAGAATTTGCGCCATGCATAGAGCGCGGCCCCGGAATAGGCCATGGCCAGCCCGAACATGACCGTGCTGATGCCAAACTGCTCGAAACCGAGCATTGCGGCAATCATCCATGCCGCCGCGGCGAACACGCCGGCGATGATGGTGCCGCGCGGGGCACGGTATGGCCGCGGCATATCCGGTGCGTCGCGCCGCAGCAGCCAGACCGCCACGCTCGGCATGCAGATACCTATCAGGTAGGTAAAGTTGGCGGCTGCGATCAACCAAATGGGGTCGCCGAGCCAAAGAAACAAGGTTGCCCATCCCGCCGTTACCAGCGTAGCCACCCAGGGCGTGTCCGTCGGAGCGCGAAGGCTGAGCGCGCGTGGCAGCAGTCCATCGTCGGCAAGCTGTGACAGGGTGCGCGCCGCGCCCGCCAGGGGCTGCAACGTGCCATGGAACATATTGAACATCATGAATGCGATCGCGGCGGCCTTGGCGGAGCTGCCGAATAACGGCGCAAAAGTGGGGCCGAGGACGAGCGCAAGATCTTTGCCGAGCGGTTCGGGACCGAGCACACCAAGCCACACGATTGGCAGAATGATGAAGTACACCGCGGCCATCAGACCGCTGGCAAGCATCGCGCGCGGCACGTTGCGGTTTGGATTGATGGTCTCGCCGACATGGCAGGAGGCCGCTTCGAAGGCCGGAGCGGCGAAGCCAATGAGATACAGGCCTGCCATTAAGCTGGTAACGCTGCCAAACCATCCGGAAAACGGCGTATTCAAATGGAACGTCGACGCTTGCACCCAATCGACCCGTCCGGAAATAACCGGAGCAAGAGCGGAAACAAAGGCGAGCCCTGCCGACATCGCTGCGATTGGTGTCGCCAGACGCACCGTCCAGCGGATGCCGCAGAGATTCACAATAGTGAAGAATGCGACGATGCAAGTGGCCAGGATTTCAAGGCGGACACCCGGAAGATACCACTGCTGGATCGCCGATGCCGACATGATCGCGGTCAAGCCGCAAGTCGGTACCCAGCCCCACCAGTAGCAGAATCCTGTCAACGCCGAGAGCACGGGGTTATACGGCCGAAACGCTTCCGAACACGCGCCGGAAATTCCACCGACGCGGTTGGGCCACATCATGATCAATTCGGTCCAGCCCGGTGCGGCCGCCCAGCTCAGCAGCAAACCGGCGATGAGCAGTGGAACGGCGGCACTTCCCTGGCCCGGTATGCTTCCTTGTCCGACGAACAGCGCAGCCAAAAGGAAGAGGCTTTGATTGCTGCCGCCCATGGCGAGGGCGGTTGTGCCGATCCAACCGATCGTGCGTGGGTGCGCTGGCGCCGCATCCGGCGGCCGCGTACTGTTCTCCGGATCGATCGCGATGGGCCCGCATGAAGCACCAGCGCGGATGCTTTCAGGCCGGGTTCCGGCCCCTTTGGTTTCCTCGGACATCCCGACCCCCAAAGCCTAGTGCCGAGATCATTGAGACAGATAGGAACTTTGCTGGCAACCAGGGCAGGATGGCCGGTGGAATGATGCATGATTTCAGAGCGCTAGGATGCAGCACACGCATGTTTGGCGCCCCCATTTAAGGATGCACCAGCCAAAAACCGCCGATCCGAATATCCGCTTTGGGTCAAAAGCGGTCATTCAGGCTGATGTTGGCCGACCCCACCATAGGGCGGCCCCAATATCGCGTCGCCGCATCGCTATGAACTCGCCTTCGCGGCCAAGCGTCACCACCGCGCCGGGCGCGGAAGTGAAAGCGCCGCTACGGAAATTTGAGCGGGCCGGCGCAAAGTTCGGTTCACATGCGATTCAATGAGACTATGAAGGGAATAGCTGCAACTCTTTCCGGCGTCGAACTGTTGGCGATAATCCGTCCCGCCAATGAAGTGTCTCGCCTTAACAGCTTGAAATCCAGAAATGCTGCCTTGTTTTTGATCGTGTCGGCCGCATCGATCAGGCCGTTGGCGTTCCCAATCAGCGCTCCGCCTTCCAACTGAAGATTTTTTACGTTTTCGGCAGGCCTGTCGTTGAGCGACAGGGTTGCCTCAGCATCAGCGGCTATGTCGACGTCGACTTTCATGTCCGCGCCGCCCCCGGTTAGCCTGCCAGTCCAGCGGCCCACAAATTCCGTCGTTCCGGGAAACGGTGACCTGAGGGCGCTCATCCTCGTATCCGGCCTCGCCCAGCCAGGCAGGACGGCGGCGATCATTTTGTCCGCCAGGGTCTGTGCCAGATTCCCGTTATCCGAACGGTTTGTCAGCACCAGGCAGGCGAGATTTTCGGAAGGCACCAGATACAGAATCGTGCTGACACCTGGTTGCCCGCCATTCTTGTAGAGTACTTTCAGGCCCGATTTGGTCAGTCCGGAAAACCAGCCGAACGTCGTGGCGCCCGCCGAAAGGCCCGGCAACACAGGTTTCTGCATCTCGTCGATCCAAGACGCATCCAAGACGGGCGGCCCGGCTTTGGTGCGATGCTTCAGATGAAACGCCGCGAACAACGCCAGGTCGTGGGCACTGGCATATACCTCACCGGACGGCGGCGTGGAGGAAGTGTAGAAAGGGATCGGCTTGTCCAGTTCACTGTAGCGCGCCGCAGACCCCACCAGCCGGGTTGCGTCAGTGTCGAAGAAACTGTCGTGCAATCCGAGCGGCTTGAGAAGACGGTGCGTAAGGACAGCGTCAAACGCCATATCCGTCACTGTCGAGGCGACAGCGCCAAGAGCCGCATAGCCGATGTTGCTATACTCGTATGTGCGCCCTGCCGGATAGGCCAGCCTTCCATAATTCCGCAACAGCGTTTGTGTCGTCGGTGCGGGCGCATCTTCATTCATCGTGTACATTTCGAACAGGGATGGAAGGCCCGACGCGTGTGCGCCTAGATGCCTGACGCTCACGCGATCCGCATCGGCGCCCTGAAGCGGATTGCCGGCCAGGTAGAAATTTGCGGGCGCATCCAGTTCAAGCATCCGATCCGCCGCCAAAATCGTCAGCAGCGTGGCTGTGAATGGTTTGCCGATCGAGGCCAAGCAGAACGGCGTGGCCGAAGTCGCTTTCAATCCCGCTTCCCGGTCTGCCCACCCGAAGCCCTCTTCCCAAATGATGCGGCCATGGTGGACCATGGCGACGGCGACACCGGTGGCCTTCCCAGAGGTAACGGCGTCCAGGATATTTTCCCGAACCACGCCGAAGTCATGGGTCGGAGTTGATTTTCGCGCTTGTGCCAGCGCAACGCTTGGCATCGCCGGTAGTGCGGCCAATAGGGCGCGGCGCGTGATTTTTTCCTTGAAGGATCCGCCCGGCGGCATGGCTTTTCCATCCGAACTATTTTGCGGGGCGGGTGCCCGCCCGGTCGCAACGATAACATATTAAATTCACGCGCGGGCCGCGCGTGCCACCGAAGCCGACAAAGCCGTGTAGCGCGGCGGCGAAGACTCGGCGCAAGACGTTCGCCGGCAAACCAAATCGTCTCAGCCGCTGTCGGCTGGTGGTTTCAGTAACTCGGAGTCTTTTCCCGCGGCTTCCCTGACCGATTTGAGCAGCCAGTCGCGCAGGGCTCTGACTTTTGGCAGGGTCCGCTTATGCTCCGGGTAAACCAGCCAGAAGTTGCTTCTGCACAAGGCGACATGGCGAAAGGGCCGAACCAGAAGCCCTGCTTCGATCGCCGGCTTGAACATGGGCGGCGACAGAATCGCCACCCCATGCCCGGCGATGGCGGCATGGCCGTCAAGGACTTGAGATTCGAACCGGATGCCCGGACCGTTTTTGCGTTCAACGGCGCCGCCCGGCAGTGTCCCAAACCAAAGATCCCACCACTCGTCTTCCGGTGAGAGGCGCGGAACCGAAAGGAGGTCCCTGGGCGTCTTCAGCTTGTGGGTTGCGAGGAATGAAGGGCTGGCAAGCGGCATGACGGGCATGCGCATGAGGAAATGCGAAACCAGTCCAGTGGGAGGGCGGCGCGGGATTCCGCGGATCGCGGCGTCAAAACTGCTCCTGGGCAGATCGATGATCTGATCCGTGACATCGAGCCGAACGCTCAAGTCCGGGTGAGAGGCATTGAAGTCGCCCAGCTTGCCGGCGAGCCAGTTGGTCGCGAAGGTGCGTGGCGCGGTGATGGACAGGACCGCGCTATTCTCCGCTCGCGCGGAAGAGAATGCTTCCTTCAATGTCTGGAATGCCGCGGTTATCTGGGGCGCGATCCGCCGGCCCAGATCAGTCAGGGTCATCCCGCGCGCGTGGCGAGCGAACAGCGTCACGCCCAGCCGCTCCTCCAAGACTTTCATCTGATAGCTTACGGCCGCCTGGGTCATCGCCAGCTCCTCCGCGGCACGGCTGAAATTTTCGTGGCGGGCAGCGGCCTCGAAGACCCGAATGGCGGTCAGGGGCGGGAGATCGGACATGTCGCGATATAAGTACAGTTTATATCGTTTGCCTAGCCTTTTGTTGGTCGCGGCCAAGCAAAAGCGTCAAAAGGAGGAGGTCTCAACGCAAGGAGAAGTCCCAATGAAATTGTCTCATATCGCCCTTTCGCTGCTGGCGCTGGCCCCTGTTCCCGCCTTCGCCCAGGAGGTGACGTCGTCGATCGTGGTTTCCTATAGCGACCTTAACCTCGGGTCGGAGGCTGGCGTAAAAGTGCTGGATCACCGTCTGGCGAACGCCGTTCGCTCGGTTTGCGGCGCGCATGACGGCAGCGCGGTTCGCGAGTTTCGCTTCGCCGCTCAACGCTGCATGAAGGAGAAGAGTGCCGATGTGACGGCGCTCAGAAATCGCGCGATTGCCGGCTATTCCTCACAGCAAGCCGCGGCTTCGCGTTGAGCGCCGCCACGCGGGATGGCGGGTTTTCGCGTGGGATGCCGTTACAAGCGGTGTCTATATCGCAAACCGCGAGAGAACGGCCATGGTAGATGATGGCCCAGCGGGACTGCCGGAATGTCCGCTTCGGGTCAAAAGCGGACATTCGTCTCTCACTGGCTCGAAGCCTCGCCCCAAACGAAAACGGCTGCACGATGGCAGCCGTCTAACGCTAGTTATGAGCGATAATCGTCAGGCTGCCTTCTTCCTACGACGCGTTACAATTGCGCCGGCCAGGCCGACACCGAAGATGGAGAGGGTGAATGGCTCGGGCACACCGAGAGCGGTGCCGTAGAGCGCTGCGTCACCTCCATCAAGAAACGCAATAGAACCGCCGCCGCCAGGAATGGTGTTCGCAAGAACATATTCAACGGTGAAGGGCCCGGACACCACAATTGGCGCGAAGTTCGCAGTGAAATTTATCACCTGGTTAGAACCGCAGAATCCACAATCGTCAGCGGTCCAAGAACCAATATTAATCCCGTCAAGCAAGGCGTCGACGGTCAAGACATTCCCGTTCCCCAAAAGGTTATTGATCGTGAAGGTGTCGGTAAAGGAAGTGGCCGCGTACGACCCAATCACAGATGCACCCGATGATTGCACATAGTCACCAGCTGTCCACATGAATGCGGATTGACCGCCCGCGGATATCGTGCCGCTGCCGTTCGTGGCCGAGGAATATAGGTCTCCTTTGGCCGGAAACGGGCCACTAGCGATTACACCTGCCAGTGCCCCACTGGCAGACAGACACAGCGCGACGGTGGTCGCGAGAAGACTTTTCCCGAACATGGGCCCCCCGGGTTTACAGGCAGTTGTTGTTGACACTGTCCTCGCAAAAACCGCGCCATTTTTGGAATGCGCTTTGTTATTGGCTTTTCCGAAAACTGCCCAGGGAGAAATGTAGCTGACGTTTACAATCTCACCAGAAGTTACAGAGATTTTAGCTTTGCCGCCTCTACCAGCGCGTGTGTTGCACGCGTGGAATTCAATTCCGGATAGTGTTGACGGTTCAATCGCGCACCGGCGAAGTGGCTCAGTGGGACAACTTTTTGACAGGATATAACAAGTCGTTCTTCGCCGATGGCAAACCAAATGCTGCGCGCCCCATCGCAGCCGCTAACCTGAGGGCGGACGGATGTTCAGCGGTCGGTGAACTTGCAGTCCTTCTTGCAGAGCACAAATTTCGGCATGCCGCTGGGCATGACCTTGCCATCCAGATTCAGCAAGCCGGTGCGGGCATCGAACACCAGCTTTTGGCCGGGCAACCCATCCATGTCGAGCGTGCTAGTCAACAGTTTGACATGGCCAATCAGGGTGATGGTCTTGCCGCCGGCATCGCTGCGCGGATCGAAATCATAGATTGCGCTGTCCGCCAGCGCCATTCCGTAGGGGAAATGCATCGTCACATGACGCGACCACAAGCCCAGGGACTTTTCCTCCTTGCCAGCTTCCAGGGTCAGGAAGGAAGCCGGTCCGCCGTTTCCATTGCGCTGGGAATACACGATCCCGCCGACAAAATGGTGTTTGGACGAAGCGGGCGCGACCTGCGCCGGCTGCGCGGCCCAAGCGCCGAGGCCGGCAAGCACAGTCAGTGACAGGATCACGGTCGCGCCGGTCCAGCGCCGGCCCCGGGTCGGCATTTGGCGCCTTAGCAGTGCGACCCGTTCCGTCAGCGGATGTTCGGAGCCAGGCCAGGCGCAGCCGAGCGGCAGCGTCACCGCCCGCATCTGCGATTTGAGTAAGGCGTTGGCGTAATCCACCCGCGACACATGGCCCAGCGCGGCCGTGTCGCAGGCCAGTTCCTGGTCGCGGCGAAACCACAGCGCGCCCAGATGGACCAGCGGATTGAACCAGTTGAGGCAGCGCAACAGCGCCACGATGGCGTTGAGTCGCGCGTCTTGCCGCGCCAGGTGCATTTTTTCATGCGCCAGGATTGCTTCCTGCTCGGGCGCGTTGAACTGCGCGGCAAAGCCGGACGGCACCACAATGCGCGGCTTGAAAAAGCCCACCACGGCCGGTCCCGCCACGCCAAGGCTTTCGGCCTTGTGGAACTTATGTTGCGCCCATGCCAGATACAGCAGGGTTGCTCCCATCCCCGCTATCCACACAGCAAACAGCCTCACGCTCCAATCAAACGGCAAAGCCTGCACCGCCATCCGCGCCGAGCCGAGGGCGGCCGGGATTTGCGTGCCGGACGAATGGGCGGCACCAGACAGCGGCGCTGTGACGGCTGCAATACGCGGTGGCAGCAGACTGGCCAGCATTGCCGCCGGCACCAGCAGCCACAATGCATAGGCGACCGTCGCATGGAAAGCCGCGCGCATCGGGCGGCGCAGCAGCGCGACCGCCACGATCCCGGCCGCCATCGCCAGATTGATCTTTGCCAGCATGAACAGGAAATCAGTCATGATCGTCCTCCAGTTCGGCAATCAGTTTTTTCAGTTTCTGGATGTCTTTGGCCGTCAGGGCGCGCGCTTCGGCGAAATGCGCCACCAGCGGGGCCACCTGGCCTTGGAACAACCGGTCGAGAAGGCTCTGGCTTTCGGCCTGGACATAATCGGCGCGGGCGATCAGTGGACGATAGAGATAGACGCCATCCTTGCGCGCGCCGACGAGTGCTTTTTTCCGCAACAGGCGGGTAATCAGGGTGCGCACCGTACCCTCCGCCCAACCATTGGGCGGGCCGGCCGCGGCTATGATCTCTTCTGGCGTCAGTGGGCTTTTGCGCCACAACGCCTGCATGATTTGGCTCTCCGCGGCGGAAATACTTATGGCTTTCTTCATCCCGCAACCATGATACACGCGTATTATGGAGTCAAGATACATTTGTACTCTGAAGCGATACCAGGGGAGACATGCGCAACCCAGAGCGCAGGGCGGGCCAGAGAAGCCAAACTGGGACGATATCCTCTGGAAACCGCCGCTTCAGGGGCAAAGATGAGCCATCTGGCATCGGCGTCACAGATACCCTAGCCTTCGCCCAACAAAACTCTGGGGAGAATCTCATGCGCCTTGCTGCCGCGATCATCGCCGCGTCTTTCGCCGCCACCGCCGCGCTTGTCACGTCTTCTTGGGCCCAGCCCTTGCCCGCCCCGGCCAGCTATCCGCCTGTGGTGGGCGAAAAAGGCGTGGTCACCGCGCATGAAGTGTCGCTGGACATGGCGGAAAAGATCGCCCGCGCCGGCATCGAGGCCTGCCGCAAGATGGGCTTTCACACCACCATGGTGGTGATCGATTCCGGCGGCACCATGAAGGTCTTCCTGCGCGACGACAAAACCGGTCCGCACACTGTCACCCTGGCGCAGGACAAGGCCTTCACCGCCCTGACCCTGGCCTCGCGCTTCGCCACTTCGGCGACTTTCGCAACGGCGCGCAATTCCACCCTGGGCTCGCCCGCGACCAATATCCGTGGCGTGGTGGGTGTGGGGGGCGGCGTGCCCATCAAATATCATGGCGAGACCATCGGCGCGGTCGCGTCCTCGGGCGCGGTGGGCGGCGACAAGGACGAGCTTTGCTCGCAAGCGGGCATTGATGCTGTGGCCGACCAGCTCAAGTGACGAATTCACCATCGTTCCGGCGCGCAGCCGGATCGAGCTGATCTCGGCGGCGGCGCTGTTTCGCGCCTATGCCAAAGGCCTGCCGGTGGATCTGGCGCCCCAGGGATTTTCCCAGGAACTGGCGTCGCTGCCCGGTGCCTATGCGCCGCCGGCGGGCGAGTTGCTGCTGGCCAAGCGCGGCGATCATGTCCTGGGCTGCATCGCCTTGAAACCGCTGGAGCCGCCGGCAATCGCCGAAATCAAGCGGCTGTTCGTGCGGCCGCAGGCGCGCGGGCGCGGGGTGGGCAAGGCGCTGATCGAAGCGGTGACCATCACCGCCAAGCATCTGGGCTATGGCGAAATCAAGCTGGACAGTTTGCCGGACATGGTTGCGGCGATTGCGCTGTATAAAAGCAGCGGGTTCGTCGCCATCGCTCCTTACGGCAGCCATCCCTATCCGGGATTGGTAACTTTGGGAAAGAAGCTCTGAAACGAAAAGCGGCGCCCGCGAGAGCGCCGCTTTCTGTTTCAAATGGCTTTACTGATTTGCCAGCGCCATGCCCATGATCAGTCCGGTGGCCGCCGCCGCCAGGACATAATTGTTGTCCACCCGTCTCCATTCATAACCGCGCGGCGGCTCCGCCAGGTGATAACGGCGCCAATCATGGACGCGATAGCCGCGATCCCAATCCGAGCGTTCGATATGCCCGCCCTTGTACCAGCCGCGATGCCGGCCATTGTCATGGCGATCAAAGCGGTCATGGTCGCGGTCCATCATCATGCTGTCGCGGCCGCCATGACGGCCATTGTCATGATGGTCATCCCAATCCTTGGCGAAAGCCTGGCCCAGCGGCGCGACCAGAAGCGTCAAGGCCGTGGTGGCGATAAGAAGGCGTTTCATTTTTGTCTCCCTTGTTTTCATGGCGGACAGGTTACCGCACGCCCATGAACCGCCACTGAATGGTTTGCGGCGAAAGTAATTAGATTGTCGCAAATTGTAAGGCCGCCGCGCAGGGTTAAGCCGGCTTTCATCCTATGCGGGGCGGTCTATGTGGGGTGGCGCGATTCGATGATTCGAACGCCGGAATCAGGAGGCGCAAGCGCGCCGACTCTGATGTAAATGGGCTTTTGGAGAAGCGATGAACGCGCGCGCCTGGGGCCTGTTGCTGCTGCTGTCGCTTTTGTGGGGCAGTTCCTTCTTCTTTTATAAAATCCTGGTGGCGGTGCTGCCGCCGGTGACGGTGGTGCTGGGCCGGGTCGGACTGGCGGCCATCGCGATGAATCTGTGGCTGCTGGCGCAAGGCCAGAGGATGCCGCTCTCCGGGAAACTGTGGCTGCGCTTTTTGCTGCTGGGATTCTTGAACAGCTCGCTGCCCTTTGTGCTGATCGCCTGGGGCGAAACCCGAATTTCCAGCGGCATGGCCTCCATCCTCAACGCCACCACGCCCATTTTCATGGTGGCGGTGGCGCATTGGGGCACTGAGGATGAGAAACTGTCCGTTGGCAAGGCGGTGGGAATCGCGCTGGGCATCCTGGGCGTGATCGTGCTGGTTGGCCCTGGCGCCTTGCGCGGCGGCGGCACCATTTGGGGCGATCTGGCGGTGATAGTTGCGTCCTGCTCATACGGCTTCGGCGGCGTCTATAGCCGGCGGTTTACCGATCTGTCGCCGCTGCAGGCCGCGACCGGACAGATGACCGGCGCCACCATCCTGCTGCTGCCACTGTCACTGGTGTTCGACCAGCCCTGGACCTTGGCCCCGCCGCATCTGGGCGTGTGGGCTGCCTGGCTGGCCATCGCTCTGGTCAATACCGCGCTCGCCTATGTCGTTTACTACCGCATGGTGGCCAGTATCGGCGTCACCTATATCTCGCTGGTGACGTTTCTCATTCCCATCATCGCGCTGTTCCTGGGCGCGGTATTCCTCAACGAAAGCGTGAGCCTGCAGGCGCTGGCCGGCATGGCGATTATTGCCCTGGGAATGGCGGCGGTGGATGATCGCCTGTTCCGGCGGATCAAGCCGCGGTCCATCCACCATCAATCGAAATAATCGCGCCTGTGATGGACCTTGCCATGTCGCCCGCCAGATACAGCGCCAGCGCGGCGATCTCCTCCACCGTGACGAACTGCTTGGTGGGCTGGGCCAGCAGCAGCACGTCATTGATCACCTGCTCGCGTGTCATCTTGCGCGCCGCCATGGTGTCGGGAATTTGTTTTTCCACCAGCGGCGTCCAGACATAGCCGGGGCAGATGGCATTGCAGGTGATGCCGAAAGTGGCGGTCTCCAGCGCGACGGTCTTGGTGAAGCCGGCAATGCCGTGCTTGGCCGAGACATAGGCCGACTTGAAAGGCGAGGCCACCAGCGCGTGCGCCGAAGCCGTGTTGATGATGCGGCCCCATTTTTTCGCCTTCATGCCGGGCACCGCGGCACGGGTGGCGTGAAAGGCCGATGACAGGTTGATGGCGATGATCTGGTCCCATTTCTCCGGCGGGAATTCCTCCACCGGCGAAACAAACTGGATGCCGGCATTGTTGACCAATATGTCCACCGAGCCGAGCTGCTTGGTGGCATCCACGATCATCGCCTCGGTCTGATCGCCTTTGCTCATGTCGGCGGCGCTATAGATCGCCTTGACCCCGAAGTCCTTTTCGATCCCGCTGCGCTCTTTCTCGATCGCGGCCGCATCGCCGAACCCGTTAATGCAGATGTCGGCGCCTTGGCCGGCAAAGCCGCGGGCTATGGCCAGCCCTATGCCTGAGGTTGAGCCTGTAACCAGGGCGACTTTGCCTTTGAGGGACATGACATTTCTCCGCTAGGGCGTTAGGCAAGAGCCGGACTGCCCGTTCAATAGAGGGGTGTCAAAGCATGGCACAGCCATGTCCATACTGAAGGAGACCAAAGGCCACAGCAGGTCGGAATATTTAACAAATTCGGCTATGATTCGCGGATGGACACAAAACCGTTGCATCCGCCGCACCCGTCCGGCCATCGCTATGCGCCGGTCCCCCGGCCCGACAATTGCGGCCGCATCGCCTTGGTGTTGCAGGGCGGCGGCGCGCTGGGCGCCTATCAGGCGGGTGTCTATCAGGCATTGCATGAATCGGGACTGGAGCCGGAATGGGTGTCCGGTGTCAGCATCGGCGCGATCAACTCCGCCTTGATCGCGGGCAACGCGCCCGACCGGCGGCTGGCGGCCTTGTGCGAATTCTGGGACCGCGTCACCAACCGTTCCATCTGGCCCTTTACGCCCGACGGCGACATCTACCGCCAGGCGCGCAACACCGTGTCGGCGCTCACCACCGCCATTTTCGGCCAGCCCGGCCTGTTCAATCCCCACAAGGTCAATCCCTGGTTCCTGCCGCCCGGCGCCAGGGAAGCCACCAGCTTCTACGACAACACTCCGCTCAAGCAGACGCTGGAGGAGCTGGTCGATTTCAAGCGGCTGAATGACGGCGACATCCATTTTTCGGTGGGCGCGGTCAATGTGATGACCGGCAATTTCATCTTCTTCGACAATCGCGTTGAGGAAATCCGGCTGGAGCATGTGCTGGCCAGCGGCGCCCTGCCGCCCGCTTTTCCCATGGTCAAGATCGGCACCGACTATTTCTGGGACGGCGGCATCGTTTCCAACACGCCGCTGCAGCATCTGCTGGCGCAGGACGATGACGTGAACTCCCTGGTGTTCCAGGTCGACCTGTTCAGCGCCCGGGGCGAGATGCCCCGCACCATGTCGGACGTATTGGGGCGCCACAAGGACATCATGTATTCCTCGCGCACCCGTTCGGTGACCGACAGTTTCGCCCGGCTGCAACGCTGGAAGCAGCGCGCCTATGAGGCCCTGATCAAGGTGCCGGAAGACCAGTTGAGCGACGAGCAGCGCGCCATGCGCGACAAGCTCTCCAACCTGCCTCAGGCCACCATTCTGCAACTGATCTATCAGCAGAAATCCTATGAGGGCAATGCGCGCGACTATGAGTTCAGCCCGGAATCCATGCATGAGCATTGGAAGAACGGCCATGAGGACACGCTGAGCACCATGAAGCGCAAGGACTGGCTCAAAATGCCGCCCAAGAATATCGGTGTGGTCACCCATGACGTGCATCGCGAAAATGAAGGCCGCTGAGAGCTGAGCGCCGCCGCAATCTCCGCCAGACTGGAAGCGCTGCCCGCCACAAGCGGCTTCTGGCGGCGGGTGACACTGTTGTCACTGGGCGGGTTCTTTGAATTCTACGATCTGTTTCTGGCGGCCTATGTCGCGCCCGGATTGGTCAAATCCGGCATCCTCACCACCACTACGCCGGGATTGTTCGGCTCGAGCGGTGTGGCTTCTTTTGTCGCCGCGTTCTTCCTGGGCCTGTTCGTGGGCACCGCCTTGTTCGGTTTTGTCGCGGACCGCTTCGGCCGGCGGGTGATCTTCACCGGCTCGCTGCTGTGGTACGCCGCCGCGTCCCTGGTGATGGCTTTTCAGCAGGATGCCTTCAGCCTGAATCTGTGGCGCTTCATTTGCGGCATCGGCATCGGGGTGGAGCTGGTGACCATCGACACCTATATCGCCGAGCTGGCGCCGCCTTCCATCCGTGGCCGCGCCTTCGCCTATGCCAATATCATCCAGTTCGCCGCCATTCCGGTGGTGGCGTTGCTGGGCTGGCTGCTGGTGCCGCGCACCGTGTTCGGTCTGGACGGCTGGCGCTTTGTGGTGATGGCGGGTTCGGTGGGAGCGCTGCTGGCCTGGTTTGTGCGTTCGCGGCTGCCGGAAAGTCCGCGCTGGCTGGCGCAGCATGGCCGCAGCCAGGAAGCGGAGGCCATTGTCGAAGCCTGGGAAGTGGAGGCGCGGCTTGAAGGGGCGCAATTGCCTGTCCCCAAACCCCATGCGGCGGAGCAGGGCCGGGGATCGTTCTGGGAGATCTGGCGTCCGCCTTATCTGGGACGCACCCTGATGCTGATCGCCTTCAATCTGTTCCAGGCGGCGGGCTATTACGGCTTCGCCAGCTGGGTGCCGACTTTGCTGATCGCCAGCGGCATCGAGGTGACCAGGAGCCTGGGTTACACCTTCATCATCGCCATTGCCGCCCCCATCGGTCCGGCGCTGGGCCTGTTGTTCACCGACCGGCTGGAGCGCAAATGGGTGATTTCCGGCGCGGCGCTGGCCATTGCCGCCGTCGGCCTCGCTTTCACCCAGGCGCGGGGCATGTGGGGGGTGATTGCCTGCGGCGTGGCGCTGACCTTGGCCAACAACATCCTGTCTTTCGCCTATCACGGCTATCAGCCGGAGCTGTTTCCCACCCGCGTGCGCGCGATGGGCGTGGGCTTTGTCTATTCCTTCTCCCGCCTTTCCACCATGTTCAGTGCCTTTGTGATCGCCGTCCTGCTCAAGAGTTTTGGCCCGCCGGGCGTGTTCGTCTTCATTGCCGGCTGCATGATCGTGGTGGCGGCGGTGATCGGGATTTTCGGGCCCAGGACCAAGGGTCTGCCCTTGGAGTCGATTTCGCAATGAATTATCGCCACGGCTATCACGCGGGCAATTTCGCCGATGTGGTCAAGCATGTCGCGCTGGTGGCGATCCTTTTGCATTTGCGCAAAAAGGACACGGCTTTTTCGGTGATCGACAGCCATGCCGGGCGGGGGGCTTATGATCTTGCGGGCGAGCAGGCGCTTAAGACCGGCGAAGCGCAGAACGGCATCGCCCGGCTGATGGATCTGGCGGGAGAGATGCCGGAAGCGCTGTCTGTCTATCTGTCGCTGGTGAAGGAAAGTGCCCTGAGAAATTATCCCGGATCGCCGCTGATCGCCGCCAGATTGCTGCGGCCGCAGGACCGGCTGACCGCGATTGAAAAACATCCGGAGGAATTCGCCGCGCTGAAGGAGGTGCTTGCGCCTTATCGCAACGCCGTGGCGGAGCAGGGTGACGGGTATGCGCGCGCCCTGAAATTGCTGCCGCCGCCGTCGCGGCGGGGCGTGGTGGTGATGGACCCGCCTTTTGAATCACCGGACGAGTTTTCCGCCCTGGCGCGCGCCTTGCGCGAGGCGGAGCGCAAATTCGCCACCGGCATTGCCCTGGCCTGGTATGCCATCAAGTCGGATAGCCAGGCCAAGGCCTTTGTCGGCGAGGTGATGACCGGCGGCATCGCCAAGGCATTGACGGTCACGATCAAAGTGAAGGCGCCGGAAGGCAAGCTCGACCGCGCCGGGCTGTTGGTGGTGAACCCGCCTTATGGTTTTGAGAGCGCTATGCAGGGGGCGGGCGCGCTTCTGGCGCCGCGCCTGGGTGGCGAGATCGCCACAGACTGGGTCGCCGGCGCCGAATAAGCGTTGTGGGTCAAGCGCTTGAAACAGCTTGCCATAATTTGCAGGCTCCCTTATCACCGCCGGCGGACAGGTGGTCGAGTGGTTGAAGGCACCGCACTCGAAATGCGGCGTAGGTGCAAGCCTACCGTGGGTTCGAATCCCACCCTGTCCGCCAGTTTCTCTTTGGGCACCACGTAGTGGGATTCCCGGCCCGTCGCTGACGCTCCGGGCGTTGGCTTAGCTTTTCTTGGCGAAGCGTCAGCGAGCCTAGAAAAGCTTGCCCTATGCGAGCGTAGCGAGCATGCGTCGCCGCTGCTCTCCGCTGACTTCTCTAAGTACGCACCCATCTCTGGCCCCACAGTTGCAACGCGCCGGAATCGAGTTGGACCAAAGGACCATTGAGCACCCTCCAGCAAACGCCTATCCGCGTGCCGGCGTGGGACGCAGATGCGCTGGGGAGCTTTCAATCGAAAGGACGTGCGATGAAATCGACACTGACGATGGCCGTATTCGCAGGCGGAACGATCCTGGCCCTGCAAGCTCTCGCCCAATTGCCCCCGCAGGTACCGGGAGGAGCCACATCTTCCAATGCGATGTCCACGGCCGGTTCCATGCTCAAGGGCGGCGCCGCGGGCTGCCAGGGTCTGATAGACAAGGCGTCTTCCCTGGCGGGCGCGTTTCAGGGCGGAATGAAAAGCAGCATCTTGAGTGAAATAACCCAGGCCCAGTCCTCTTTGTCGGCGGGCAACGAAACCTCCTGCATGTCGCATGCGAACAAGGCCATGACGATGCTGAAATAAACCACCCGCTATTGGAAATGACGTCGCCCCGGCCGGGCAGGCTGGGGCGGCGCGCTTTTGGGCGTGGCGGCCTTGCGTTCCGGGATGCCGGTCGAAGGCTGCATCTGACGCGGTTCGTCGCACCGGCCAGGGGCGACTGACAAATCTTCATATTCGCCCCCTATACGTGACATTTATTGGTTAACACAGTACGGTTCCGTACATTATAATAGTTCCGATGAGTTGTGCCGACATGCAGATAGAACAATACCTTAAGCGCGCCAAAGAGGCGGAAGCCTGGGCGATAACCGCGGGGAATGAGTTACAGAAACAGTGCTGGCTGGAGATCGCCAACGGCTACCGCAATTTGGCCCAGGCCCGCCTGATGAGCGCGCCGCCTTCGCCGCCGTCCCAAGCCGCGGCTCAGGAATAACCCGCCCATAAGGGGCCCGCGTCTATTCGATGGAGCGCGTCTCGATGCGGCTCTGCAAAAGCCAGTCGCCCAACAGGATTGCGGCCAGGGCCGCCAACACCAGGCACATCACCGCGGGCGGCAAGATCACGCCCCGGTATTCCACCTCGGCCAGTTCCGCCAGAATGACGGCACAGCCGGTCAAAGCGGCCCCATAATAGAATTTTATGAAAGCGTCGGTCATGTCGATTTGTCGAGGTGCGCGTGCCGCCGGTCGCCCAATGTTCCAGCCCTTGGCTCCGCTTACCCCCGGCTTTGCCGCGGTAAAATGGCAATGCGTGCCAATTTTTTGGCTTTGCGCGCCAGGCGTTGGCGGTTCCCCCGCTACACCCGGTGTTTGTACACCACATAATTGAGCACCGTGCCCGGAACGGCATCGAAATGATGCGGCGTGTTGGGCGGGATCAGCACAAAGTCTCCCGCATGCACGCGTATGGTCTTGGCGCCGGTCTGCTGGTGGCCGCGGATTTCCCCCGGAGCGATTTCCTTGCGGTCCGCGATGGTACCGCCGATGGTCAGGATGCCTTCGCCTGACAGGATCGTGGTCTGGTCGATCCAGTGGCCGTGCTGCTCAATATAGTTGCCATGGTCCTGCCGTTTCACGAATTCCACAAAGAAATATTCATGGTCATTCATGAAGGCGGAGGCATAGACCTCGTTGGGCCAGGGCGTCATCAGGCGCTTGGCGATTTCCTCGTGCGGGACATATTTGAAGCCGTCATCCGGGGTGCCGCGAAGCGTGGTTTGGCCCAGGGCCGGCAGGATCATCAAGGACAAGGCAAGGACCGGGAAATGAATGCGCATGGCGTTTCCTTTCTTCTCGATGGAGCGGGTTTGCACGCGATTCAAAAATCAAGAGGTCGCGCACCGGACAAAGGCCGCGCGAAGCAGGGCAACAAAAAAGATGAACAGCCCCGCCCCGAATTCTAGAACAAAATCCTTGCGGCGCGAACCGGGGGGCCAGTTGAGCCGGGCATGCCGGCCGGCGCGCGCCGATGTTGCCGCCGGTTTTGGAACCGCGCCATATCTAAATCTCAAGTAAGAAAGGAACAGTTTTCACTGCTCCGCTTTTCTCCCTTCGGGGGGCGGCGGGAGAGACTTCATGAAAATGTTTTTGGCGACTTGCTGCGCCTTGCTTTTGCCTGTTTCCAACGCGTTTGCCGTGGAACATGCCGCGCTGCCGGCGGGAAAGCCGGCGGGCCTGCATCAGGCGCAATTGGAAGACGGTAACGGCATGTTCCTGGTGGCAGGCGCCGCGCTGGTGGGCATCACCGTGGCGCTGGCGACCGCGAGCGGCAGCGCTCCCGCGCCTGGCGTTACGCCGCCCAACACCTCGTCCACCTCGACGACCGGCACGTCTCCTTAAAAGAGGCGCGGCTCAGACCAGCTTGTCCAGCAGCAGGCCGATGCCTGGACCGGCCTGGCCCACCCGGGTCAGCGCGGTCTTTTCCAGTTGATCGGCGGAGCGCTGGATTTTTTCCGCCGTCTCCGGCGTAGGCGCTTGCTTGGCGGCGCGGCGCAAATCGCCCGCATAGCTCACCATGTCCACCACCGAGGAAATCGTCTGTCCCATGGTGTCTTGCTAGCAGCGCAGGCGCCCATTGCAAAAAGGAATGGAGGACAGGGCTAAGGCATGGTTAAACCGGAGGAACAGGGGCGGGCCATGGAACTTTGTGATCTGGGTATCGAAGATTTATCGGCGGGCATTGCCGCGCGGCGTTTTTCGCCGGTGGAGGTGGTGGAAGCCTGTCTCGCCCGCATCGCGCGGCTTGAGCCCCGGCTGCACGCCTTTGTGGATGTTCATGCGAAGGAAGCGCGGCTGGCGGCGGAAGCCGCCGACAGAGCGATCCGCGCCGGTCATGGCATCGGCGCCCTGCACGGCATCCCCATCGCGCTGAAGGATCTGGTGGAGTTCAAAGGCCACACCGCCACCGCCGGCTGCGCGGTATGGCGCGCGCGCGTCTCGGCATACAGCGCCACCTTGGTGGAGAAACTGCTGGCGGCAGGCATGATCGTGCTGGGCAAGACCCATACGGTGGAATTCGCCTATGGCGCCTGGGGCACCAACCAGCATATGGGCACGCCGTGGAATCCCTGGGACATGCAAGTCGCGCGCACGCCGGGCGGTTCTTCCTCTGGTTCGGCGGTGGCGGTGGCCTCGCGCATGGCGCCTTGCGCCATCGGCACCGACACCGGCGGTTCGGTGCGTGTGCCGGCGAGCTGGTGCGGTATCACCGGCCTGAAGACCTCGATCGGGCGCATCAGCACCCACGGCGTGATCCCGCTGTCGCCCACTCTGGACACGCCGGGCCCGATGGCGCGCAGTGTGGAGGATTGCGCCCTCCTGCTGATGCTGTTTCAGGGATCCGACCCGCGCGATCCCTTGACCGCGCGGCTTCTTCCCAGCGAACCGATGCGCGACCTGCGCCGGGGCGTGAAGGGCCTCAAGCTGGCCCGCCTGCCCGATGCCGAGCGCGGCGAATTCGACGCCGAAGTCCTCGCGGCCTATGACCGTTCGCTGAAGGAGCTGGCGGGCATGGGTGCACAGATCGTGGAATTGGCGAAAGGCGGCCGCACCTTGAAGGAAAGCGGCGATCTGGTGGGCAAGATCATTTCCGCCGAATGCTATCCGCGCCTGGCCGAATTGGTGGACAATGATTCCCTGCCGCTGGACCAGGCGGTGCGGGCGCGGGTCAGGGCAGGGGCTTCCATCTCGTCGCGCCAATATCTGGAGGTGCTGGCCGACCGCGAGAAAGCCAAACAGGATTTTGCGGCGCGGATTGACGGCGTGGACGCGGTGCTGACCCCCGCCACCATGACGCCTGCGATTCCGCTGACCACCGTGGATCAGACCAAGACCCCCGCCATTTCCACCCGCTGGGTGAATTATCTGGATCTCTGCGCCCTGGCATTGCCCAACGGCATGAGCAAAGATGGGCTACCCATCGGCTTGCAGATCGCCGCCCGCGGCGGTGACGAAGCGATGGCGCTGCGCATCGGCTGGGCGCTGCAAAACGCCACCGACTGGCACAGCCGCGCGCCGCAGATTTAGTGCGGATTTTTCAGTTAAGAAAATTGTCATTCCCGCGCAAGCGGGAATCCAACTTTCCTAAACCGTGTCTTCGAAGTTGGATGCCCGCTTTCGCGGGCATGACACGAAAAATATATTGAGCCAATCTCAATCGGGCTAAAAATCAAAACGCGACCTTGTCGCCGCCTTTCAGGGCCAGGATCTCGCGCGCCTCGTCCGGTGTCGCCACCGTGCGGCCCAGGCCTTCGATGATCTGGCGCGCCAGCCGCACCTGTTCGGCATTGGTCTGGGCCAACCGGCCCTTGCCCGCCCATAGCGAGTCTTCGAGCCCCACCCGCACATTGCCGCCCATTGCGGCGGCCTGGGCGGCGATGACGAGCTGATTTTTTCCCGCGCCCAGCACCGACCATTTGTACTGATTGCCGAACAACCGGTCAGCGGTGCGCTTCATGTGCAGAACGTCTTCGGGATGGGGACCGATGCCGCCCAGGATGCCGAACACGCTCTGCACGAACAGCGGCGGCTTGACCAGCCCGCGCTCCAGGAAATGCGCCAGATTGTAGAGATGGGAGATGTCGTAACATTCAAATTCAAACCGCGTGCCGCTGTCCGAAAGCGTCCTGAGCACGAATTCGATATCCTTGAAGGTGTTGCGGAACACCAGGTCGCGGGAATTTTCCAGCGCCTGGGCTTCCCACTCGTGCTTGAATTCCTTGAACCGGTTCAGCATGGGGAACAGGCCGAAATTCATCGAGCCCATGTTCAAGGAAGCCACTTCCGGCTTGAACACTTCCGCTGGCCGGATGCGTTCCGCCACCGTCATATAGGGCGCGCCGCCGGTGGTGAGGTTCACCACCGCCTTGGTGGCCTGCTTGATGCGCGGCAGGAAGCGGCCAAAGGCTTCCGGCGTCTGGTCGGGCCTGCCGGTGTTGGGATCGCGGGCATGCAGATGGATGATGGCGGCGCCCGCTTCGGCGGCGCCGATGGCGGCCTCGGCGATCTCGTCCGGCGTCACCGGCAGATAGGGCGACATGGAAGGGGTGTGGATGGCGCCGGTGACGGCGCAGGTGATGATGACTTTGTCGCTCATGGACGGGCTCTCTTTTGCTGAATCTTGTTGGCGCGATCTTACTGCGGAATTTCCTGGGCGATGCGCCGCTTATGCGCCGCCAGCGCCATCAGGCGGCGGTCGCGCCAGGCCTGGCGCTGCTGCAACTTGTCGGCCGGCAACCGTTTGCGCCGCTCCGCCTCGATCTGGTCCAGCACCGGGCCCGCCCAGTCGGCATGCTCGCGCATGCTGGGGTTGAGGCGGATATAGATGGACTCATAGCGCTCCACATAATCGCGCACGCCCCCCGGCGCGTTGAGGTCGATGGTCTCGAACGGCCCCATGAAGGACCAGCGCAGCGCCAGGCCCTCGCGGATGCCGATATCGACATCCTCCACACTGGCATGGCCGTTCGCCACCAGGCGGAAGGCTTCTTCCAGCAGTGCGCCTTGCAGCCGGTTCATCACAAAGCCGTCCAGCTCGCGCTTCATCACAATCGGCGCATGGCCGGCGGCGCGCAGGAAGTCGCGCGCGCGCGCCACCACTTCCGGCGCGGTCCAGGGCGCGGGCACCACTTCCGCCGCCGGGATCAGGTAAGGCGGATTGAGCGGATGCACCACCAGACAGCGGGCGCGGCCGGCCAGTTCTTCGGTGAAGGCCGACGGCAGGATGGCCGAGGTGGAACTGGCCAGGATGGTCTCAGGGCGCGCGCAGGCGTCCAGCCGGGCAAAGATGGTGCGCTTGATGTCCACCGTCTCGGGCGTGTTCTCCTGTGCGTAATCGGCATCGGCCATGGCCGCTTCCAGGCTTTCGGCCGCGCGCATGCGGTTGCGGACCTGGGCGGCGGTGGCGCCGTTGAGCAGGTCCTGCGCTTCCAGGTCGGGCAAGAGCGCCTCGATATAGGTGAGCGCCTTGCCGCAGGCGGCGGCGTCCTGGTCCCACAGGGCGATGCTGTGGCCGGCGCGGGCGAAGCTGATGGCCCAGGCGCGGCCGACAAAACCTGCGCCGATGATGGCGACGTTGGACATTGAATCTCCCCGATCTTTTTCTTGTGTGAGTCAAAATTTGGCATGCTCCGTGGCCGGAGCGGAAAATTTTTGTGCCGCACCGGTTTGACTCCCTGGCTTCGTTCTCTTTACGTTCTTTTATGGGGAGCGGACCCGTCCATCTGTTTTTTGCCTTGCAGCCGCCCGAGGCGGCGGGGGTGGTGATCGAGGCGCTCGGCGAGCGCCTGCGGCGGGTCCACCGCCTGCATGGCGCCAAGATCGCGCGGGAACGGCTGCACAATACATTGGCGGCGGTGCAGGCGCGGCGCACCTTGCCTGATCTCGTCGCGCGGGCGCGAACCGCCGCGGATCGTGTCCGGCATCAGCCTTTCATGGTGCGGTTCGATTGGACGGAGAGCTTCGATGTTCGGCGGGATCGTTATCCCTTTGTCCTGCGCGGCGAGGTGAAGCCGCTACGCGATTTTCAACAGCATCTTTGTGGCGAGATGGCGCGGGCCGGTCTGGCCGCGCCGCACTCCTTCACCCCGCACATCACCTTGCATTGGGCCGATCGCCGGGTGGAGGCCTATCCGGTCGCGCCCATTGCCTGGACCGTGACGGAGTTTGTGCTGATCGCCAGCGAGGTCGGCCAATCGCGGCACATGATCTTGGATCATTGGCAGTTGGCTTGAGACCAGCGAGAATGGTCCCTGCAATTCAGGATATGCACCATGACCACCAACAGCGAAACCGTCCTTGTCGCCGAAACCGGAAATGGCAAATATCAGGTGGAGGCGCGCATGAGCGACGCCGCCTTGCTGATCGACGAGCCGGTGGCGGCGGGCGGGCTTGGCTCGGGCCCCAATCCTTACGATCTGATCAGCGCGGCGGTGGGGGCCTGCACCACCATGACGGTGCGGCTTTATGCCAACCGCAAGGGCTGGCCGCTGACCAAGGTGCGCACGGCAGTGCGCCATGAACGCGCCAGCCTTCAGGACAAGGACAGTTTCACCTTGGACATCACCCTGGAGGGCGCGCTCAGCCATGAACAGCGGGCGCGACTGTTGGAGATCGCCGAACGCTGCCCGGTGCATCTGACCCTGGCGCGGGGCTCGGATGTGTCCGCGCATCTGATGCCGGTGGAGCAGGGGGTGGGCATGCAGCCGTTGGAAGGCGCGGGCCACATGAAGTGCATGATGGAAGCCTGCGCCGACTGAGAAACCAGGCCTGCAACTCCTACCCAGGTTCCCGCATTCCTGTTGGGTGGCCCAAGTGGAGCGTGTTGTGTTTGAGGAATGGCCGATGGTGCCCGGCAGTCCCGGTTATTACCGGGAACGCGCCAAGGAAATGTTGAAGAAGGCAAGGGCTTCGCATACCGAAGCCGCGCGGGTGCAGTTCCTTGCACTGGCGGAACATTGGGACCGCCTGGCGAAATCCGTCAGCCATCCGGCCTGGTAGACGATCACCTCGTGATTATCAGGCGCTCGCGCTCACCGGGCTTTAAGCTGATGCGGCCTGCGGCCTGCGTGCCGCTACAAACTGCTTGTAGTTTTCCAGCGTGATCACCTGGTCGTAATGCGCGGTCTGGGCGGGATCGAGAAACTCGATCATGAAGGTGTTCTCCACCCACACTTCGCACAGCGAGAACACGCCATTGCCGCGTTCGCAATGCCGCGCCTGCCAGCCCGCGGCCTCCGCGATTTTGATGATCTCGCTTTCGCTGCGTTTCACGCAGACGGCGAGATGCACTTCGGAATAGCGGGTGGATTGATCGGTCCTGGTCCAGCCCTGATCCTGGCCAAACATGATGACATTGCCGCGCGGCGTCACTTCCAGATTGATGCTGCTGTCGCCCGCCCAGGCCATCCAGGCCGACGGTCCCGCCGGCGGAAAGGGCAGCGCCTCGCCTTGCAGAATCTCGGCCAGCACCTGGGCGACTTTGCTGGGATTGTCGGCGGGAATGGAGGCGTGGGCGATCTTCATGATTTTTCTCCTTCGACTTTTTTGGGGGATTTATCAGCGGGCATCAGGCCCAACAGAATGGCGATGGCTTCCTGGGCGGCGCGGGCGGCTTCGTCCGTGTCCATTCCCCAATAATCCTTGAAACAGGCCCAGCCATGGGACGAGCCGATCATCTGGATGACGGCGGCGCGGCGGCGGCGGGCCGCTTCGTCCAGCTCGGGACGGGCCTGGGCGACCAGGCTGGTCATGGCCTGGTGCCGGGCCGGGTTGGCGGTGGCGCGGATTTCGCGCCCCGCCTGGGAATACATTGAGGCGCGCACCGCGCCGGCTTCGGCATCAAAGCGGGGATAAATCCGGGCGGGCGCGGCGAGCAGGGCCTCGACCGTCTGGGGCAGGCTCGGGATGCCGAGCCGGGCTCCCATGCGCGGCCACACCGCATTGATCAGGTCCTCGCGGGTCTGGAAGTGACGATAGACGGTGCGCTCGGTGACGCCGGCATCCGCCGCCACCTTGGCGATGGTCAGGCCTTCCAGATCGCCCTCCTTGAGGCCATCGATTGCCGCGTCCAAAATGCGATCGCGAGTCTGGGCGGCATATTGCTGGCGGAGCGGTGACACGTAAGATGTATTCATGTCATAACTACTGACATGAATTATTGGGGCCGTCAAGCGCATATTTACAGGCGCCTATAATATCATATAGTAGACGAATGGATACTATAGTAGACGAAACAGACGCCCTGCTGGCCCAACGAATCCGCCTGGAACGGGATCTGCGCAACTGGTCCCTGGCCGATCTGGCCGAACGCTCCGGCGTCTCCAAGGCAATGATTTCCAAAATCGAGCGCGAAGAGTCCAGCCCCACCGCCGCCATCCTGGGCCGGCTGGCCGCGGCGTTCGAGATGACCCTGGCGGCATTGCTGCTCAAGGCGGAAGGCATCCCCCGCCTGTCCCGTGCCGCCAGCCAAAAGACCTGGCGCGACCCCGCCACCGGCTATGTCCGCAAGCAGGTGTTCAGCCGCCCCGACCATCCCCTGGAGCTGGTGGAGGTGGAATTGCCCCCCGGCCAGACGGTGAGCTTCCCCGCCTGGTCCTATGCCCATATCCGCCAGATCGTCTGGGTGCGGAGGGGCGATCTTGTGATCAGTGAAGGCGACACCCGCCATGAGCTCCATCCCGGCGACTGTCTGGGCTTCGGGCCGCCCTCGGCGGTGCGTTTCGCCAATGAGAGCCGCCATCCCTGTTCCTATGTCGTGGCATTGGCCCGGAGCTGATGAAGGAGCCGACTATGGGCTTTGAAATTGCACCCTTGACCGACACGCCCGCCATCCGCGCCGGCCTGCGCGATCTTTTGGTGGATGTGGTGGACCAGGGCGGGGCGGTGCATTTCATGGCGCCGCTGGACCCGGGTGAGGCCGACGCCTTTTGGGACGGCGCCTTGCGGTCCATGGCGGCAGGGGAACGGCTGATCTTCGGCGCCTTCGACGGCACCCTGCTAGCGGGCACCGTCACCCTGGTCCTGAAATCGCCGCCCAACGCGCCCTACCGCGGCGAAGTCGCCAAGATGATGACCCTGACCAGCCACCGCCGCCGCGGCATCGCCCGCGCCTTGCTGCGCAAGTTGGAACAGGAAGGTCTCAAGCGCGGCAAGACGCTGTTGATGCTGGACACCGCCGCCGAGGGCGGATCGGCCGCGCTGTATGAAGCGGAAGGTTTTGTTTTTTGCGGCACGGTGCCGGACTATGCCTACTGGCCGCATGGCGGTTTCTGCGCCACCAGAATTTATTACAAGCAGGTCCAGGCTGATCAGGCGGCATCATGAAAGATGATGCCCAGGGTATGGCGCCGCCCGGTCAGAAGCCGGCTGACGCCATGGCGCATCTTGACCTGATAGTCGCCGCGCGTGCCTTTCACCGGGCGGCTGTTGACGGCGAACGCCACGCCATCGCCCTTGTTCAGCGGCACCACCATCACCCGGGACTGCTGGCGCGGCCGTTGTTCGGTGAGGACGAATTCGCCGCCGGTGAAATCTTTTTCCGGCTGTGACAGCAGCACCGCCACCTGCAGCGGGAAAACTTCCGCGCCATACAGGTCCTGGTGCAGGCAGTTATAGTCGCCGGGGCCATAGCGCAGCAAAAGCGGAGTGGGGCGGGCCTGGCCGCGCTTGCGGCAATGGGCGATGTAGTCGGCATGACTTTCGGGAAAACTTGTCTTCCCGCCCAGGCGCTGCTGCCAGCCATTGGCGATGGGTGCGAGGCGGGGATAGAGCGCGGTGCGCATCCGCTCCACCAGGGGCGGCAAAGGATAAGAGAAATAGCGATATTCGCCGCGGCCAAAGCCATGCCGCGCCATCACCACCGTGCTGCGGAACGTATCGTTTTGGTCATAGAGCGCCGCAATACGATCACACTCCGCCTCGCTGATCAGGCCGGGTAGAAAAGCCCAGCCTTGCCCATCCAACTCGGCCGCAGCCAGGCCCCAATCCTGTTTCAATCCGGTCATGGCGCGAGATTAGACGCTTTCGCCCGGGCGACGCCTCCCATATTCTGTTTTCAAACTGAGATAGCGCGATATGCCATGGTAACAATGTTTGGAATTAAGAACTGCGACACGATCAAACGCGCCCGCGCATGGCTGGACGGGCGCAAGGTTGTCTACAGCTTCCACGACTATAAAGCGTCCGGCATCGACAGGCCCACCCTGGAAGGCTGGATCAAGAAACTGGGCTGGGAGGTTTTGCTCAACCGCGCTGGCACCACCTTCAAAAAGCTGCCCGACGCCGACAAGCAAAACATCACCGAGAAAAAAGCCATTGCCCTGATGCTGGCCCAGCCCTCCATGATCAAGCGGCCGGTGCTGGACGCCAAAGGCAAGCTCACCGTGGGGTTCAAGCCGGAAGACTATAAAAAACTGTTCGGCTAGCGCGCCGCGTCCTTCAGCGCCTGGATGTCGATCTTCTTCATCCCCATCATCGCGCCCATCACCTTGCCGGCGCTCGGTCCGGTCATCAGCTCCGGCAGGCCGGCATAGTTGATCTGCCAGGAAAGGCCGAACTTGTCCTTGGTCCAGCCGCAGACATTGGGAGTGGCTGAAAGCGCCTCCCATAGCCGGTCGATCTCCGCCTGTTCGGTGCAATTCACCAGCAGCGAAAAGGCCTCGCTCAGTCTGTAGATAGGTCCGCCATTCAGGGCGGTGAGCGCCTGGCCGGCGATCTCGAAGCTCACCACCATCACGCTGCCCTTGGGCCCGGGACCGGCATCGCCATAGCGCGAGACGTGTTTGATGCGGGAGTTGGGGAACAGTGAGACGTAATAGTTCGCCGCCTCCTCGGCTTCGGTGTTGAACCACAGAAAGGGGGTGATGCCAGTGATGGTCATGACAGCTCCTCGTGATCGGTGATCAGATGGTTTTCGCTCAAATCGTCTTTGCTAAGGCTTCCAGCTGCTCGGCGCATTGGCCCCAGCCCTTATGGAAACCCATTTCCTCATGCTTCTTGCGGTCGGCCTCGCTCCAATGGCGCACGGTCGCGGTGTAACGGGTCTTGTTGCCTTCCGGTTCAAAGGTGATGGTCGCCACCATGAAGGGCGCGCCGTCCTTGGGAACCCAGTCGCCAATGAAGGCATCGGTGAAGACGATCTTCTTGCCCGGCACCACTTCCAGATACTGGCCGGGGCAGGGGATCTCCTGGCCTTCCGGGCTTTTCATCACAATCTTGCTGGCGCCGCCGGGGCGATGGTCCACTTCCACGATGGGGGTGGTGTAGGGCTTGGGCGCAAACCACTGTTTCATCAATTCGGGCGTGGTCCAGCAGCGATACAGCTTGTCGGCCGGGGCATCCATCAGGCGGGTCAGTGACATTTCATAAGTGGTCATTTTGGTCTCCAAATTGGGGGTCAATGGACAATATTCGGCCCAAGGACGGCGGGGATCGACGGGGGCCGACAAAATCGTTTGAATTTGTTTTTTCCGTGAAATGTCGGGCCGGGGCATAGTGCGCCGTCCTTGAGAAAATCGAAGGTGGTCCATGCTTTACACCGTGCTTTGTTACAATAGAGAAGACGTCGTCTGGTCCTGGACCAAGGAAGAGGACGAAGCGGTGATGAGCCGGCTTTCGGTGGTTCATGAAAAACTGGTCCGGGAGGGCAAGCTGGGGCCGTCCCTGCGGCTGTTGCCCACCACTGCCGCCACCACCTTGCGCGACGGCGATATGGTGATCGATGGGCCCTTTGCCGAAACCAAGGAACAATTGCTGGGCTTTTATATCATCGACGTGGAAAACCTGGACGCCGCGTTGGATGTGGCCAAGCAGCTTTCCGCCGCCAACCCCACCAGTGTCTATGAGATCCGGCCCATCGCGCTTTATGTGCCCGAAGCCCGCCCCAACGCGCCCAAGGAAAAGATCAAGGTCTATTGATGACGGATTGGCGCTCATGACGGAACTTGATTCATGACGGATTTGGCCTGGATCCATGGCGCCTTGACCGCGGCGCGGCCGCAAGCGGTGGGAGCGCTGCTGCGTTATTTCCGCGACATGGACCGGGCCGAGGAAGCCTTTCAGGATGCCTGCCTGCGGGCGCTGAAAAGCTGGCCCGAGAAAGGTCCGCCGCGCGATCCTACCGCCTGGCTGATCCTGGTGGGGCGCAATGCGGCCCTGGACGGGGTGCGCAAGCAGGGCCGCACCACCGAACTGCCGCCAGACGACCAGATTTCCGACCTGGGCGATGCGGAAAGCGAATTGGCCGAACGGCTGGACGGCTCGCACTATCGCGACGATGTGTTGCGGCTGTTGTTCATCTGCTGCCACCCCGAACTGCCCGCCACCCAGCAGATCGCTTTGGCCCTGCGCATCGTCTCCGGCCTGACCGTGCCGCAGATCGCCCGCGCCTTTCTGGTCAGCGAAACGGCGATGGAGCAGCGCATCACCCGCGCCAAGGCGCGCATCGCCAAAGCCGATGTGCCGTTCGAGACCCCGGGCCCCGTCGAGCGGGCCCAGCGTTTGGCGGCGGTGGCGGCGATGGTTTATCTGGTGTTCAACGAAGGCTATTCCGCCGGCAACGATCCCGAGCGCGCGCCCTTATGCGATGAGGCGATCCGGCTGGCGCGGCTGTTGCTGCGCCTGTTCCAGACCGAGCCGGAGATCATGGGCCTCACCGCTTTGATGCTGTTGCAGCAGGCGCGGCTCGGCGCCCGCTTTGACGCCCAGGGCGAAGTGATCCTGCTGGACGACCAGGACCGCGCGCTCTGGGACGCCAAGCTGATCAACGAGGGCCTGGCGCTGATGGACAAGGCCATGCGCCACAACCGCCCCGGTCCCTATCAGGTGCAGGCGGCCATCGCCGCGATCCATTCCCGCGCCGCGACACCAGCGCAAACCGACTGGGCCGGCATCGACGGCCTGTATCTGGCGCTGGAACGGATGCAGCCTTCGCCGGTGGTGACCCTCAATCGCGCCGTGGCGATCGCCAAGCTGCACGGCCCCGCCGCGGCGCTGGACATGATCGGGCCGCTGGAGAAAGCGCTTGCCGGCTATTTCCATTATTTCGGGACCCGGGGCTGGCTGCTGCTGCAGCTGGGACGCAACCAGGAGGCGCGCGTTGCCTTCGACCGGGCCATCGCCCTGGCCAATACCCCCGCCGAGGCCGCCCATATCCGCCGTCATCTGGACCGGCTGATGGCGTCAGCCGAGGGCTAGGCGTCATCGTCGGGCGTCATAAATTAATTCCGCGCCAGGCGTAGGAACCGCGCTTGGCGCTTCGTCTTACAGAGGCAAACCTCGATCGACATGCAAGGAGATTTCCATGGCTGACGCACAAGCTGCCCCGCCTGCCGCCGTCAAGGGCGGCGTGGTCGCTTATCTCTGTCTCGACGGCGCCCTCAACGCCGGCGCGTTTTACAAGACCGCCTTTGCCGCCGAAGAGGCGTATGTGAAACCCGACGGCAAGGGCCGCACCATGCATCTGCATCTTTATATCAATGGCTCGTCGGTGATGATCAGCGACCCCTATCCCGAGCATGGCCACCCCTATGTCCCCGCCGCCGGCTTCAACCTGATGTTGCCGGTACAAGAGGTGGACGCCTGGTGGCAGCGGGCGGTCAATGCCGGCTGCACCCCCAGCATGGAACCGCAAGACATGTTCTGGGGCGACCGCTATGCCCAGGCCAGGGATCCGTTTGGGGTTTTGTGGGCATTTGTGGGGCCCAAATCGACGGCGCGATAGCGCCGGCAATTCGGTCCGGTGGACCGAATTGAGATTTGGGCGCGCCGAGCAAAGGCGAGGCGCCGGACCGGCCTTGCCGTCGCTCGGACCCCATGCACAGACTAGATGCATGAGCATCTATGTCGGCATTGGCGGTTGGACGTACGAACCCTGGCGCGGGATATTCTATCCCGAAAGCCTGCCCCAGAAGCGGGAGCTGGAATATGCCAGCTCCCGCCTCACCGCCATCGAGGTCAACGGCACCTATTATGGTTCGCAGAAGCCGGAAAGCTTCCGCAAATGGCATGACGAAACGCCCAAGGATTTTGTCTTCGCTCTCAAGGGCCCGCGCTTTGCCACCAACCGCCGGATACTGGCGGAGGCCGGTGACTCGATCGAGAAATTCTTCGCCAGCGGCGTCACGGAATTGAAGGACAAGCTGGGGCCGGTGAACTGGCAGTTCATGGCGACCAAGAAATTCGACCCCAAAGACTTCGAAGCCTTCCTCAAGCTGTTGCCGAAAAAGCGGGACGGGCGCGTCATCCGCCATGCGGTGGAAGTGCGTCATGACAGTTTCAAGGACAAGGCGTTCATCGAACTGTGCCGCAAGCATGACACCGCCATTGTCTTCGCCGCCGACAGCGAATTTCCCCTGATCGCGGATGTGACTACCGATTTCGTCTATGCCCGGCTGATGGGCACCAGCGCGAAGGAAAAGCTGGGCTATCCGCCCGCGATGATCAAGACCTGGGCCGAACGCGCCAAGGATTGGGAAAACGGCGCTTCGCCCAAAGCCTCCATGCTCCTGGCGCCGGCCGCGCCCAAAAAGAAGCGCGACCTGTTCCTGTTTGTGATCAGCGGCGCCAAGGAACGCAATCCGGCCTGCGCCCAGGCCATCATCGCGGCGCTCTAGAAGGCGGCGGCGCACGAAAACCGCGTGGCGTGATGCCGGCGGCCCGGCTGCCGGACAGGAGCTCGCTCTAAAAAGCCGCTACGCAACAGGATGTTGCGGCCAAGTTCCAAAAAACTGTGAATGACTTGGTGGAGCGGAAGTTCGGAGCCACAATCTGTAGGGACAGTGATTCGCCTCTGTGCACAGCATTGCAATCTGCTTGCTTGGCCGGAGACCAGCCTGTTGATTGCTCGCCCCGCGAGAGCGCGGGCCGCCAGGACTCCCGCGGACGGGCAGGCATACGCAAGAAGAATAAATGGAACAGGAAGCCTATCGCCACGTCCCCTACGACATCGATGTCGAGCAGGCTCTGCTGGGCGCCATCCTGTCCGACAACCGGGCGATGGAACGCGCCAGCGCCCTGATCAAGCCCGAGCATTTCTACGATCCGCTGCATGGCCGCATCTTCGCCACCATGTCGCAGATGATCGAGCGTGGCGGCGTGGTGGTGACGCCGCTTACCCTGCACGCCACCATGAAAGCCGATCCCGGCGTGATGGAAACCGGCGGCCAGGCCTATTTCGACGCCCTGCAGGCCGCCGCTCCCGCCATTCCCAATATCAAGGATCTGTCCGGTATTCTTTCCGACCTGGCGGTGCGCCGCGGCCTGATCCGGCTGGGTGAGGATATTGTCAACACCGCCTATGACGCGCCCACCGAGAAAACCTCCAAGGAGCAGATCGAGGAGGCCGAAAAGGCGCTCTATGCCATGGCGGAAACCAACCGCTTCGGCGAGGGCGCCATGGATTTCCATGAAGCGCTCACCCGCACCGTGCAGACGGCGGAACGGGCGATTGCCAGGGGCGGGCGGATTTCCGGCGTCACGTCGGGCTTCACCGATGTCGACAATCTGTTGGGCGGTTTGCAGCCCTCCGACCTGTTGATCCTGGCGGGCCGGCCCGGCATGGGCAAAACCGCGCTGGGCACCAACATGGCGTTCCATTGCGCCAAGGCCTATTTGCAGGACCTGGAAAGCGGCGCGGAATATCCCCGCGGTGCGCCGGTGCTGTTCTTCTCGCTCGAAATGGCGGCGCAGCAGCTCTCGGCGCGTATCCTTTCCGAACAGTCCGAGATCGAGGTCTGGAAGATCCGCAACGGCAGGTTCAGCGAAAGCGAATGGGAGAAATTCGTCCTCACCATGCAGGACTTGTCGTCGCTGCCGCTTTATATCGACGATACCGGCGGCATCTCCATCGCCCAGATCGCGGCCCGCGCCCGCCGCCTCAAGCGGGAGAAGAATATCGGCCTGATCATCATCGACTATCTGCAGCTGGTCGAGCCGTCGCGCCGCCATGACAACCGGGTGCAGGAAATCACCGAAGTCACCAAGGGCCTCAAGACCCTGGCCAAGGAACTGGACATTCCCGTTCTGGCGCTGTCCCAGCTGTCGCGCGGCGTCGATGCCCGCGACGACAAGCGCCCGGTGCTGTCGGACTTGCGTGAATCCGGCTCCATCGAGCAGGACGCCGACGTGGTGATGTTCGTGTTCCGCGAGGAATATTACCTGAAGTCGCGCGAGCCCGACGCCGGCACGCCGGAACATGCCAAGTGGATGGACAAGCTGGACCGCGCCACCAACCGCGCCGAAGTGCTGGTGGAAAAGCACCGCCATGGCGCCACGCGCTCCATCGAGCTGGTGTTCGAAGGCAATTTCACGCGCTTCAGCAATATGGCGCCGGACGGTCCATAGCGACAGCGTATGGACGTGGCGCGCTAGCTGGCGGTTGTCACCGCCACGAATTTTGCCCCGCCCAAAAGCGCGATAAGCTGCTGGGGCACCAGCCGCAAGTCATAGCCAAACCGCACCAGCTCGCGCCGCACATAGGCGCCGCTCAGAATGCGCAAGCCCACGCGCGTGCCTTCGATGTCCGACGCCGCGTCCTGCTCCTGGCGCGCGATGGCCGGCAACAGCTGCCAGGGCCTGAGCCGCCGGAACAGCCGGGAATTGTTGGGATTGAACAACAGGTGATCCACCGGCAGATCGAAAAGATTTTCCGCCATCAGCAATTCGGCGCTCGAGCGCGACAGGATATAGGCGGCGGCGCCGGTATGACGCGACAGCATCCGTCCGATGCGGAAATCTTCAATTTGCGCCAGCGCCTTTTGCCGCGGTTCCAGCACCAGCGGACGGATGCCCTCGAGCAGCACCCGCTGACCGGGCGGGCCGTAATGTTCCAGCTTCATCACCCCCGCATCCGGGGGCAGCCAGTTGCTGTTGGCGAGCAACAGGGCGGGCGCGCTTTTGCTTAACCGCACATCGTCTTCCAGGAAGGCGGCATGCGAATCGCCGCTCTCCAAGAAGAGGCGCCAGGCCTGGCGGTGGGACAAAAGACAGGCCTTGTCGCCCTTGGGGATTTCGCCCAGCGGGCCGCCTTCCTCGAACCAGCGGTCCAGCGCCCGCGGTTCCTCACCGGCCGCGTCCAGGGCCTCGACCCGTTCCAGATTCAGCCCCAGGGGTGCGGCTTGGCGCAGCATCCCCGCCAGCCGGTCCGGACGCCGCGCCAGGTTGATCAAATAGATGCGCATGCCGCCACCATGACAGGCGCGTTAGCATTTTTGGCTGTTTTCCGCCATTGCGGACGCTTTTTCGGGCGCCATAACCTGTTTTGCGGCCATGTCTGCTTCTATATGGTGGGACGGCGGGGAAGCGTTTGTACGGATTATAAGGTTTGGCTAGCGAAATTGTCCTGACGCACCCGTTTCTGCGTCCCGGAACCACCCCCCCAGGCGCCGCCGAGCAGCGGCGCCGGGCGCTGTCGCGCACCACCTCCTGGGCGCTGGTGGCGCTGCTGCATGTGCTGTTCTTCTTCAGCTTTGTCCTGGGCATCCGTCCCTTCGACATGAAGAACCGCACCATTGTCGAAACCATCCTCACCCTGGCGCCGGCCGGCAACAATCAGCACGACCGGCGGATCCTCAATCCCGAGCCTTTGATCAATACCGCGCCCCGGATGCTGGCGCCGCCCATCACCCTTCCCAAACCGCCGCCGCTGCCGGAGACCAAGGAGATCCAGCCCGGCGCCAATCAGGGTCCGGTGGATGTCCTGGGTGCGGTGGGGCGCGAGCTCGCCTGCAGCGCCGGAAGCTGGGAGCATCTCACCATGGTCGAGCGCCAGCGCTGCGGCATCTATCCCTGGCGCGGCATGAAACTGCCCAATGGCTCCCTGGTGATGGTGCCCAAAAACGTACTGCCGCGCCTGAAGGAGGCGCCGGACACCGAGTTCAGCGTCAATACGGGCGCCGACCAGTTGCGCGCGCAAACCCAGGCCGGCGTCATTCCAGGCCAGGGCGGCTGTCCCATCCTGCAGAACACTCCCTGCCTGCATGTGACGCCCAATATGCGCGATGCCCTGGGTGACCGTTAAAGTGCGACCGCTAATGTGCGACCGGTGATGGATCGGTCCCGACTTCCGCTATAAGTGAGGGTGATGGGAGAGGGGACCGGAACGGATTTCGAGGCCGCGCGGCTGACGGTGCGCCTGAACGCGCTCGCCGCCAATTACCGCACCTATGGCCGGCTGACCGCGCCCACCGCCGTGGCGGCGGTGGTGAAGGCCGATGCCTATGGCATGGGGCTTGCCGGCGTGGCGCCGGCCCTGGCGCAAGCCGGCTGCGATTCCTTTTTTGTGGCGCGGCTGGAAGAAGGCATCGTCCTGCGCAAGCTGTTGCCCGCGGCGCGCGTCTTTGTGCTGGACGGGGCGCATCCCGATTCCGTGCCCGCCTTGATCCATCACCGCCTGACGCCGGTGCTCAACAGCCTGGCCGAGATCGCCGCCTGGTCGGCGGCGGCGGCGGTGAGCCGCACTGCGCTGGATGCGGTGCTGCATGTCGATACCGGCATCAACCGGCTGGGGCTGCCGGGCGACGAGCTTTCCATCCTGGCGGCGGAGCAGAAAAAACGCCTGGCCGGACTCAATCTGGTTTTGGTGATGAGCCATCTCGCCTGCGCCGACGAGCGGGAAAACAGGATGAATGCCGAGCAGCTGTCGCGCTTCCGCCAGGCGCTGGCCATGTTGCCGCCCGCGCCGGCCAGCTTGGCCGCCAGCCATGGCGCGATGATTTCGCCCGAGTATCATTTCGACCTGGTGCGGCAGGGGGTGGCGCTGTATGGCGCCAACCCGCAAACCCATGAAGGCAAGGTTTCGGCGGGACCCAATCTGATGCAGACGGTGGCGGTATTGACCGCCCGGGTGCTGCAGGTCCGCCGAATTGACTTGGGCGAAAGCGTTGGCTACGCAGCCACCTTCCGCGCCAAAAGGCCCAGCATGATCGCCACCATCGCGCTCGGATATGCAGACGGCATTCCGCGCGCCCTAGCCAACAAGGGCGTGGCCGCGCTTAAGGGCGGGCGGGTGCCCTTTGCCGGGCGGGTGTCGATGGATTTGATCACCCTGGATGTCAGCGGCCTGGCCGCGCCGCCGGAGATCGGCGCGGAAGCCGAACTGCTGGGTGATACGATTACCTTGGGGGAAGTGGCGGAGCTGGCCGGCACCAACGAATATGAAATCCTCACCCGCCTGCGCCGGGTGCCGAAGAACTACGAGGGATAATGAATCCGTTCGCGAACATAGGCCGCGCCACTTTGACGGTGCTGGCCCATATCGGCCGGCTGGCGCTGTTCGGCGGCCAGGCGCTGGCGGCTATGGCGTCGCCGCCCGTCTATACCAGGCTGATCCTGGCCCAGATGGTGCGCATCGGCTATTTCTCCCTGCCGGTGGTGGGACTGACCGCCTTCTTCACCGGCGGCGTCCTGGCGTTGCAGATCTATCTGGGCGGCAACCGGTTCGGCGCTGAGGCCATCGTGCCGCAAGTGGTGGTCTTGGGCATCACCCGCGAATTGGGGCCGGTGATCGCCGGGTTGATGATCGCGGGCCGGGTAGCTGCGGCCATCGCCGCCGAAATCGGCACCATGAAGGTGACTGAGCAGATCGACGCCTTGACCACGCTGGCCACCAATCCCATGAAATATCTGGTGGTGCCGCGTGTCGTGGCGGCGGTGATTTCCATGCCGATCCTCACGGCCATCGGCGACTCGATCGGCGTGATGGGCGGTTATGTCGTGTCGGTCTATACCCTGGATTTCAACGGCACCAGCTATCTGAAAAACACCGTGGATTTCGCCCATCAGGAAGACATTACCTCCGGCCTGATCAAGGCGGCGGTGTTCGGCTTCATCGTGGCGCTGATGGGTTGCTATAACGGCTTCAATTCCAAGGGCGGCGCGCAAGGCGTGGGCGCGGCCACCACCAACGCGGTGGTGGGGTCCTCGATCCTTATTCTCGCCGCCGACTATGTGTTGACCGCCCTGCTGTTCCACAAATGACCGCGAAAATTCAGCTCATCGGCGTCAAGAAGCGCTTCGGCTCCAAAGTGGTGCTGGATGGCGTGGACCTGACGGTTGAGCCGCGCTCCTCCCTGGTGATCATCGGCGGTTCGGGCACCGGCAAGTCGGTCACCATCAAGTCCATCCTGGGCATCATCCGCCCCGATGAAGGCACCATCCTGGTGGATGGCGAGGATGTCACCCATATGCGCGGCGGCAACCGCGACCGGGTGCTGCGCAAGTTCGGCATGCTGTTCCAGGGCGGGGCTTTGTTCGACAGCCTGCCGGTGTGGGAGAATGTGGCGTTCGGCTTGATCCAGGGCCGCGGCGTCGCCCGCGCCAAGGCGCGCGACATCGCCATCCAAAAGCTGGCCAAGGTGGGACTGAGCGAGGATGTGGCGTATCTGTCGCCCGCCGAACTGTCCGGCGGCATGCAGAAGCGGGTGGGCCTGGCGCGCGCCATCGCCGCCGATCCGGAAATCATCTTCTTTGACGAGCCCACCACGGGGCTGGATCCGATCATGGCGGACATCATCAACGACCTGATCATCTCCACCGTGAAGGATGTGGGGGCGACCGCGCTCTCCATCACCCATGACATGGTGTCGGCGCGCAAGATTTCCGACAAGATCGCCATGCTCTATGGCGGCAAGATCATCTGGCAGGGCCCCACGGGCCAGATCGACCATTCCGGCAATCCCTATGTGGAGCAATTCATCCACGGGAGAGCGGAAGGGCCCATCAAGATGGCGGTGAAGGCTTGATACTGTTGGCGCGACTTCCAACCCTCCCCTTGAGGGAGGGTCGAAATTTGCACAGCAAATTTCGGGGAGGGGTCCGGCTGCGGTGGTGGAGTAATGACCCCTCCCCGAAAAATTCTCGCGGGCTCGAATTTTTCGACCCTCCCTCAAGGGGAGGGTGAATTGGTATCATTTCTCCAACCGATCACTCTCAAAGGCACCCACGCCTCGCTGATCCCGCTGTCCCACGACCATCACGACGGGTTGTGCGAAGCCACCCGCGACGGCGAATTGTGGACGCTGTGGTACACCGCCGTGCCTTCGCCCGAAGGCATGCAAGCCGAGATCGAGCGCCGCCTGAAGTTGCAGGCCGAAGGCCGCATGCTGCCCTTCACCGTGCTGGACGGCGAGGGCCGGGTGGCGGGCATGACCACTTATATGAATGTGGACGCGCCCAACCGGCGGGTGGAGATCGGCTCGACCTGGTATCGCCAGTCGGTGCAGCGCACGCTGCTGAATACCGAATGCAAGCGCATGCTGCTGGGCCATGCTTTTGAGAAACTCGACTGTATCGCGGTGGAATTCCGCACCCATGTCCTCAACAGCCAAAGCCGCAAGGCCATCGAGCGGCTGGGCGCCAAGCTAGACGGCATCCTGCGCCGCCACATGATCCTGCCCAACGGCACCATCCGCGACACCGTGGTCTACAGCATCACCGCCGCGGAGTGGCCGATGGTGAAGTCCCATCTGGACTGGCAGCTTTCCAAGCCGCGTTAGCCCGCTTGACCGCTATGGTATAAGGGAATCATGGCCAAAACCGCCTCCTATGTCTGCCAATCCTGTGGTGCGACCCATGCCAAATGGTCGGGCAAGTGTGAGGCCTGCGGCGGCTGGAACACCATCACGGAGGAAGGCATCGCCCCGCCGCTGGGTTCAGGCGCGTCCCGCCGGGTCAAGGGGCGCAAGATCAGTCTGGAAGATTTGAAGACCGAGGACGCCCCGCCCAAGCGCCGTCCCACCGGCATCGCCGAATTCGACCGCGTCACCGGCGGCGGTCTGGTGCCGGGCTCGGCCTTGCTGGTCGGCGGTGATCCCGGCATCGGCAAGTCCACCATCATTCTGCAGGCCTTGGGCAAATACGCCCACAATGGCGGCCATGCCGTCTATATCTCCGGCGAAGAGGCGATGGCGCAGGTGCGCATGCGCGCCGCCCGCATGGGGCTTTCCGATGCGCCCTTGATGCTGGGCGCCGCCACCAATGTGGAAGACATTCTCGCCACTTTGGAAGCCGGCAAGCCGCCGGCCATTGTCGCCATCGATTCCATCCAGACTCTGTGGACCGGCGCCCTGGATGCCGCGCCGGGAACAATCGCCCAGGTGCGCACCGCCAGCTTCGACCTGGTGCGCTATGCCAAGGCCAGCGGCGCCGCGCTCTTGCTGGTCGGCCATGTCACCAAGGACGGCCAGATCGCCGGTCCCAAGGCGGTCGAGCATCTGGTGGATGCGGTGCTGTATTTCGAAGGCGAGCGCGGCCACCACTTCCGTGTGCTGCGCGCGGTGAAGAACCGCTTCGGCGCCACCGACGAGATCGGCGTGTTCGAGATGACCGGCAAGGGTCTGGCGGAAGTCGCCAACCCGTCGGCCCTGTTCCTGGGCGATCGCAAATCCGCCGCGCCGGGCACAGCGGTGTTCGCGGGCCTGGAAGGCACGCGCCCGCTGCTCTGCGAAATCCAGGCGCTGGTTTCCCCCACCGCTTACGGCACCCCGCGCCGGGCCGTGGTGGGCTGGGACACCGGCCGCCTGGCCATGATCCTGGCGGTGCTGGATGCCCGGGCCGGAGTTGGAATCGGGGCGTCCGATGTCTACCTCAACGTCGCGGGGGGCCTGAAAATCAGCGAGCCCGCGGCCGATCTGGCGGCGGCGGCGGCGCTGGTGTCCTCTTTCGGCGGAGAGCCCTTGCCCCGCGACAGCGTGTTTTTCGGCGAAATCAGCCTGTCGGGCGATATCCGCCCGGTACCCCAGGCCGATGCCCGCCTGAAAGAGGCCGCCAAGCTGGGCTTCAAGACCGCTTTTGTCCCGGCCGGAACGCGCGCCGAAGCGGGCGGGCTTTCGTTAACGGAAATCGCCAGCGTCGCCGACCTGCTCCGATTCGCCCCCGAGCCGAGGGCCCCAAAAACCATGGTCCGTGGTAAAGTCGAATCATGAGTCTCTCAGTCACCTTCATCGACTGTCTGATCGTGCTCGTGATCGTAGTGTCGGCGGGCTATGCCGCCTGGCGCGGCTTCATCTGGGAAACCCTGACCATCTTTGCCTGGGCGGCTGCCGCTTTGGCCTGCCTCTATTTCGGGCCCTATATCATTCCGCTTGCCCGCAGCCTGGTGAGCCAGACTTGGCTGGCCAACCTGATCGCCTATGCCGCGGTGTTCCTGGCGGTGTTCAGTCCCTTTGCCTTCATCAGCCACCGTTTCAGCGAAGGGGTGAAACATTCTCCCATCGGTCCCTTGGACCGGGCGGCCGGCGTCGCTTTCGGCGTGGTGCGCGGTCTGGTGATCGTGGCGCTTGCCTATCTCGCCTTCACCTATTTCGTGCCCATTCGCCAGCAGCCGCATTGGGTGACGGAAGCCAAGCTGATCCCGATGGTGGAAAGCACGGCCGATGTAATGCTGTCGGTGGTTCCCAACCAGCCGCATGATTATGGTTATCTGCCCCAGCATCAGGAGGAGATCCGGCAAGCCCCGCCGCAGGTGGAACAGAATGCGCGGGCACAACCGCCTGTTCCCGCGGCCCATGACCCCATGGCAGAGCTGATCCGCAAGAATGAAAGGGCCAATACTGTCCCAAAAAGCGCCAAAGAAACCGCCAAAAAAACCGTTCGGGAACCGGTGCTGCAGAAGAGCGCAGCCAAGGGCGAGAAAACCTATGGCGCCAGCGACCGCCAGGCGCTAGACAGGCTTGTACAGACCGGCGGTGCACGGTGACCGGCCAAAGCGAACATATCTTGGACCTTGAGAGTGACGCGCTGCATGAGGAATGCGGCGTGTTCGGCATTTTTGACCATGCCGATGCCGGCGCCTTGTCGGTGCTGGGGCTGCATTCCTTGCAGCATCGCGGCCAGGAAGCGGCGGGCATCGTCACTTATGACAATGGCCATTTCATCGCCGAGCGCCATCAGGGCCTGGTGGGCGACGCCTTCGGGCGCAACTCTCCCGCCGCCAGGAATCTCAAGGGCCGTTTTGCCATCGGCCACAACCGCTATTCCACCGCCGGCGGCAGCCGCGCCAGCAACATCCAGCCCATCTTCGCCGATCTGGCGGGCGGGGGCCTGGCCATCGCCCATAACGGCAATCTCACCAACGCCCATACCTTGCGCCAGGAACTGGTGGGGCAGGGGGCGATCTTCCAGTCCACCTCCGACACCGAGACCATCGTCCATCTGGCGGCGCGCAGCCACAAGGTCCGGATTGTCGAAAAGCTGATCGACGCGCTGTGTCAGGTGGAAGGCGCCTATTCGCTGGTGGCGCTCACCTCCAAGAAGTTGATCGGGGTGCGCGATCCTCATGGCGTGCGCCCGCTGGTGATGGGCAGCCTGGACGGGGCGGTGATCTTTGCCTCCGAGACCTGCGCCCTGGACATTATCGGCGCGGAATATGTGCGCGACGTCAAGCCGGGCGAGATGGTGGTGGTGGACAAGGACGGCGTGCGGAGCCATTTCCCCTTCAAGCCGCAACAGCACCGCTTCTGCGTCTTCGAATACATCTATTTCGCGCGGCCGGATTCCACCCTGGAAGGCCGCAACGTCTATGAGGCGCGCAAGAATATCGGCGCGGTGCTGGCGGAAGAGGCGCCGGTCATCGCCGACATGGTGATCCCGGTGCCGGATTCCGGCGTGCCGGCGGCGCTCGGTTTTGCCAATGCCGCCAAGATCCCGTTCGAGCTGGGCATCATCCGCAACCATTATGTCGGCCGCACCTTCATCGAGCCCTCGGATTCCATCCGCCATCTGGGGGTGCGGCTGAAGCACAATCCCAACCGCGCCAAGCTCAAGGGCCAGAAGGTGGTGCTGGTGGATGACTCCATCGTGCGCGGCACCACTTCCAAGAAGATCGTTGCCATGGTGCGCGATGCCGGCGCGGCGGAAGTGCATTTCCGCGTGTCGTCGCCGCCCACCACCCATAGCTGTTTTTACGGCGTGGACACGCCCAACACCGACGACCTGCTGGCCCACAAGATGGATGTGGAGCAGATGCGCCGCTTCATCGGCGCCGACAGCCTGGCCTTCATCTCCATGAACGGGCTGTACCGCGCCATGGGCAAGGCCGAGCGCGTGGCGAGTGCGCCGGCTTTCTGCGATGCCTGTTTTACCGGCGACTATCCCATTTCGCTGACCGATATCAGCGGCGGCACGCGGCAATTGTCGCTGCTGGCGGACGTCGCCTAGGAATTTCCCATGACAAAGGTTTTGGAAGGGCGCATCGCCCTGATCACTGGCGCATCCCGCGGCATCGGCCGCGCCGCCGCGATCGCCCTGGCGGGCGCCGGCGCGCATGTGATTCTGGTGGCGCGCACCGTGGGCGGGCTGGAAGAGGCCGATGACGAAATCCAGAAACTGGGCGGCACCGCCACTTTGGTGCCGATGAACCTGCGCGACGGCGACGCCATCGACCGGCTGGGCGCGTCGATTTTCGAGCGCTGGGGCAGGCTGGACGCCTTTCTGGGCAATGCCGGGGTGCTGGGGCAGTTGACCCCCTTGGCGCACCTGGAGCCCAAGACCTTCCAGGAAGTGATGGAGGTCAATGTCACCGCCAACTGGCGCCTGATCCGTTCGCTCGATCCCCTGCTGCGCCAGTCCGATGCCGGGCGGGTGTTGTTTGTCACCAGCGGCGCGGCGCGCAAACACACGCCTTTCTGGGGGGCCTATTCCGCCAGCAAGGCGGCGCTGGAGAGCCTGACGCTGACTTATGCGGCGGAATGCGAAGGCAGCAAGATCAAGGTCAATTTGCTCAATCCCGGTCCCATGCGCACGGCGATGCGCAAGAAGGCCATGCCGGGCGAGGACCCCGCCACTTTGCCCGCGCCGGAAAATCTGACGCCCCGGATCGTGGAAATGCTGTCTCCGGCTTACGACCGCAATGAGACGGTGATTAATTTCCAAAAGTAGTTGTCATCCCGGGCGCGGCGCAGCGTGAAACGGTGCGCCGCAGACCCGGGATCCACAGCAAACGGCAGGCATGGATTCCCGCTTACGCGGGAATGACAAAAACTATTTCTTGGAAGCATACGGATTCTTGGAATTCCGCACCGAAAAACGCAACGGCGTGCCTTTGAGGCCGAACGCCTCGCGCAACCCGTTCTGCAGATAGCGCAAGTAAGCCTCAGGCAGGGCGTCGAGCTGGTTGCCGAACAAGGTAAAGCTGGGCGGCCGCGCCTTGCGCTGGGTCATATAGCGGATGCGCACCCGCCGCCCGCTGATCGCGGGGGTGGCATGGCGCTGCAGCGCCCGGGTCAAGAAGCGGTTCAAGGTGGCGGTGGAGACGCGGGTGTTCCACGCCTTGTCCGCCTCGGTGATGGCGGCTTCCAGCCGCTCAATGCCTTCGCCGGTCCGTGCGCTGGTGGCGATCAAGGGCGCACCCGCCACTTGCGGCAACAGCCGGTCCAGCTTCTCGCGCATGCGCGAGATGGCGCCGGCCTTGTTCTCCAGCAGGTCCCATTTGTTGATGGCAAAGACGATGGCGCGGCCCTCCCGCGCGATCAGGTCGGCGATCGCCAGGTCCTGTTTCTCGAACGGCGCGGTGGCGTCGATCATCACCACCACGCAATCGGCGAAACGGATGGCCTCGTGGGTGGAAGCCACCGACATCTCTTCCAGTGTCTCGCCCGCCACCCGCGCCTTCTTGCGCAGGCCGGCGGTGTCATGCAGCAACACTTCGCGATCGCCGGCCTTCCACGGCGCGGTGATGGCGTCGCGCGTGAGGCCCGCTTCCGGTCCCACCAGGGCACGCTCTTCGCCAAGAAGCTGGTTAAACAAAGACGATTTGCCGACATTGGGCCGTCCCACCAGCGCCAGCCTGAGCGGCCGGTCGAGATAGTTGACGGCAATATCTTCCTCGGGTTCGTCGTCCTCGCTGAATTCCGTATTGTCGTCCGCTTCTTCTTCTTCTATGTCCGTCGCCGCACCAGGACCGGCCAGCGGTTCCAGCGCCTCGGCCAGTTCCTCCATTCCCAGATTGTGTTCCGCGGAAATGGCGATGGGCTCGCCAAAACCCAGGCCATAAGCCTCCGCCGGCGGTTCCACCCGGCCCTCACATTTGTTGGCGGCCAGGACCACTTTCTTGCCGGATTTTCGCAGCGCCTGGGCGATGATCTGATCGCCTGCCGTCACGCCGTCGCGGGCATCGATCACAAACAGCAGCGCCTCGGCCTCCGCGATGGCCGCCAGGGTCTGCTTGGTCATGCGATGGGCGATCGAGCCGGCTGCTGCTTCTTCAAAGCCGGCGGTATCGATCAGGCGTAGCGCCAGGCCCGCGTACTCCGCATCCACCGCCTGGCGGTCACGGGTCACGCCCGGAGTGTCATGCACAATGGCCGCGGCGCGTCCCGCCAGCCGGTTAAAGAGCCTTGATTTCCCCACATTGGGACGGCCGACGATGGCGAGTGTGAGCGGCATGACGCATGAGCCTTAGCGCAGCGCTACGAGTTCGGCATCCGAGGTGTACAGATACAGAATCCCATTGGCCACCACCGGCGCGATGGTGGTGCCGTCGGGAATTTCCACCCGGCCTTGAAGCTTGCCGTCGTAAGGCGAGATCGACTCGGCATAGCCGTTGGACGACACCGCGATCAACCTGTCGGACACCAGCACCGGCCCGGCCCAGATGATGGGATCCTTCTTGTTGTCGGGATCCTCATATTGCGGCAGCTGGTGGATCCAGCGCACCCGGCCTTCCTTGCGGGTCAGGCAGATCAGCCGGGCATTGTTGTCGACCACATAGACGAAATCGCCCGCCGCCCAGGGGGTCTGGATGCCGCCGATATCGCGCGACCACAGCCGCTCGCCGGTATTGACGCTGAAGGCGGCCATCAGGCCCGACTGGCTGATGGCATAGACCACGCCGCGATCAATCACCGGGCGTCCGGCGATATCGTCCAGCGCGGACAAAGCGGTGACATGGCCGGTGCGCGACAGCACATCGCTCCAGCCCACCTGGCCGTTCTGGACCCGCAGGGCGAAGATTTCGCCCGAGGTGTAAGGCGCGATCACGGTTTCACCCGACACCGCCGCATTGGTGGAGGCGAGAATTCCGGCGGATTCCGTGATGCCCTGATTGTCCCACAAGGTGCGCCCATCGCTCTCGGCCAGGGCGTAGAAATGATTGTCATGGGTGGAGACGAAGATGCGTCCGCCATTCACCACCGGGGCGTTGACGATGGGCATGCCCAGATTCTTCTCCCAGATGTCGCGCCCGGTCTTGGCATCCAGGCAGCGCACCACGCCGAAGCCGCTGGTGACATAGATGCGGCCTTCCTCATAGGCGACGCCGCCGCCCATGCCTTGCACGGGATCGAAGGTATTCCGCTTGCCCAACAGGCCCCACAAGGTCGGCCAGTCGGTGCCGTTCTTGGGCGCCAGCCTGCGGTCCCACACCGGATGGCCGTCGCCGGCGCGGAAGACATAGATGTGGGCTTCCGCGTCCAGGGCATAGATCAGCCCGCCCCCCACCACCGGCGCGGAGGTGAGATGGGAATCGATGTCATTGCCCTTGCCGGCATCCTGGCTCCACAGCTTGCGCAACCGGCCCGGCGCCGCCAGGTGATACATGGCGTTGGAGGCATAGCCGCCGGGCTGCGGCCATTCCGGATTGCGGTAAGGCGGGGGCAGTTGGACCGGCGTGGCCGCGACGGTGGGATCGGGCTTCAAGTCCGAATCCAGCGACATCACCGGAATGCGCACGCCGCGCAAATTGGATTTCTTGCCGCTGGTGGAGAACCAGCTGCCGACCTCGTCCAACACCGAGCAGCCGCCGAGCAACAGCGACGCGGCCACCACCAGGCACAGAGCGCGAGATTTCATTTATTTCGCCGGCGGTGGCGGCGTGGGCGCGCCCGCCTGTGGCGGCGCGGGCACGGCATCGACAGGCACGCTGCCATAATTCGTCGCGCCGCCATTCTTGAGGAAGTCCGCCATCGCCCGGGCGCGGCGGCGCAAGCCGTCGGGACTTTCCGGATCCAGCGCCAGTTCGGAATATTTGGCCTGGGCCGACTTGGCATCCATGGCGCGATAGTCGGCATAGGCCAACACTTCGCGGGCATTTTGCTTGAAGGCGTTGCCGGGCTGGTTGAGCGGCTTCAACAATTCCGCCAATTCGGCGCGCGAGCCGGTCTCGGCCAGCGCCCAGCCGGCGCGCAGGCGCGCCACCGATCCGATCACGCCGCTGTCCTGCTTGGCGATGTCTTTGTAAAGCTCGATAGCGCCCGCGCCCTGGCCCGACATCAGCATGGCGCCGGCCTGGGAAAGCCGCGCCACCTGGGCGTAACCCTTGGGAGCGGTGCGGGCCAGATCGGCGAAGGCGCTCGCCGCGGCCTGGGGATTGGTGATGCGCTGGGCGGCGACGAAGGCGTCGGAGGCTTTCTGGCGCTCGTCCATGGTATGGCGCTGCCAGAGCTGCCAGCCGCCGATCCCGGCGAACAGCAGGACCAGAAGCACGACGGCGTAGTTGCCATAGGCCTTCCACAGCTTTTCCAGCCGCTCGCGGCGAACGTCTTCCTCGACTTCGCGGAAAATATCACTCACGGGACCAGTGTTCCTTCGCTTGCGGGCTTATCGGAAGCCTTGGCTTGACCAGAAGCCTTTGAGGCGCCGCGTTAATTAGCCCGCGCCTCGCCCGCGTGCAACGCACGCGGGCCATTAAATATTGGCGCGCGGCGCGCGCCGGGCTATGCGCAATGCGCCCGGGGGCAATAATCCGGCCCGGAAAGCGGCTTCTATTGGGCTTTTTGGCTTATTGAGCCTTTTTCATGGGATAGACGTTTTCCGCCCCCGGGAAATGCCGCTCGCGCACATCCCGTGCATAGGCCTGGACCGCCTGCTCGATGGCCGGGCCCAGCTGGGCATATTGGCGCACGAATTTGGGCGGATTGGGGTTCAGGCCCAGCATGTCCTCAAGCACCAGCACCTGGCCGTCGCAGGCGGGACTGGCGCCGATGCCGATGGTGGGAATGGCGATCTGGCGGGTGATCTTGGCGGCCAAGGGTTCGGCCATGCCTTCCAGCACCACGGCAAAGGCGCCCGCCTCCGATACCGCCTGGGCATCGGCTTCCAGCGCCGGCCAGTCCGCTTCGGTGCGGCCCACCGTGTGGAAACCGCCTTTGACATGCACCATTTGCGGCGTCAGCCCGATATGGCCCATCACCGGCACGCCGCGCTGAGTAAGATAGTGAATGGTTTCGGCCATGCGGGCGCCGCCTTCCAATTTCACCGCGGTGGCGCCGGTTTCCTGAATCACGCGGGCGGCATTGCGGAAAGCAATCGCGGGGCTTTCTTCATAAGTGCCGAAGGGCAAATCGACCGTCACCAGCGCGCGCTTCGAACCGCGCATCACCGCCTTGGCATGGGTGATCATCATCTCCAACGTCACGCCCAGCGTGGTTTCCAGGCCATGCATCACCATGCCCAGACTGTCGCCGACCAACATGATGTCGACATAGTTGTCGAGCAGCCGCGCGGTATGGGCGTGATAACAGGTGAGGCAGACAATCGGCTTGTCGTTCTTGTGAGCGCGAATCTCGGGAACCGTGATGCGCTTGAGCTGGGTCTGGACGGACATGCGGGTCCTCCTGATGCGGGCGGGGGTTATACCGCAATCGCGAACTTGAAGGGTAGCAAGGCAGCTCTGTCTTGGGGGCGCGGCTGAATACTTAAGCAGGTACTTGACAATCAAATGTGCCCCTGGATAATTAAGCACATGCTTAACTATCAGCTCGACAAGACCTTCGCCGCCCTGGCCGATCCCACCCGCCGCGCCATGGTGGAACGGCTGGTTCAGGGGCCGGCCACGGTCTGCGAACTGGCCAAGCCGCTGCCCATGTCGCTGCCCGCCGCCATGCTGCATCTGAAGGTGTTGGAAGGCTCCGGCCTGGTGACCAGCCAGAAGGTGGGCCGGGTCAGGACATGCCGCATCGATCCCAAGATGCTGAGTCAGGCGGAAAGCTGGGTCGCCGACCGCCGCCGGTTATGGGAGCGAAACCTCGACCGGCTGGGCGCTTTTCTCGACGAAACCAAATCGGAGGATGAACAATGAGGAAGCTGATTTCCATGATGCATGCCTCATTGGACGGCTTTTGCGCAGGACCGAAAGGTGAGCTGAACTGGATCGCACTGGACGAGGAGATTTTCGCCGACGCCGACGATGTGATCGCAACGGCGGGCGCCGCGGTCTATAGCCGTGTCACCCATGACATGATGCGTGGCTACTGGCCGACAAAGCTGGATAAGCCGGATTCGCGCGAAGTGCGCCATGCGCGATGGGTGGAGCAGATTCCCAAGCTGACTTTTTCCCGAAGCATGCGGGAATGCGACTGGAACAATGTGCATCTTCGCCGCGATGCCAAAGAGATTCTCGCCGACAAACAGCAGCCCGGAAAGAACCTGCTCATTTTCGGCAGCCCGGGCCTGGTGCGGGCCTTCCTCGCTTTGGATGCGATAGACGAATTCTGGATTTTCCAGAACCCCATCCTGCTGGGAGAGGGCCTTCCTTATTTCGACGGCGCCCTGAAGACGCGCTTGAAACTGGCCAGCCACAGGCCGTTCCGCAACGGCGTGGTTCGTCTGCACTATGTCAAAGGAGAGTGAAGAATGCCGCGTTCCGTTACCCATGCCAGTTTCACCATCACCCGCCATTGGAAGCATGCGCCATCGCGCGTTTTCGAGGCGTTCGCCAAGGAAGACGCCAAGCGCAAATGGTTCGGCGGCCCGCCGGGTTTTGAGCAGCATGAGAAAAGCTTCGATTTCCGCGAAGGCGGTCGCGAGACGCTGAGCGGCAAGCATGCCAACGGCATGGTGACGGCGTTCGATTGCTTCTATCGCGAAATCGCCGCGCCCGCCGCAGACCTGCCGGGACGCATCATTTACAGCTATGTGATGCATCTGGACGGCAACAAGATATCGGTTTCGCAGGCCGCCATCGAAATCATTCCGGAACCGGGCGGCACCAAATTCGTACTCACCGAATACGGCGACTATCTCGACGGCTATGATGATGCCGGCAAGCGGGAACACGGCACCAACTGGCTGATAGACCTGTTGGACAAGTCGCTCGGTTGAGGAGCGGGTGATGGACTTGCGGGAACTGGCGAAGGGTTACGGCCGCGCCCATGAGCGGCTCGACCGGGCCTTCATGGGAAACATTTGGCAGCGGGCATTCAAGGCGCGGTTGGCCTAAGGCTCTGCGCCGCCGCGTTCGCAGGCCAGGACTTTTCCGTCCTTGGGATCTATCCAGGCGCCCATATGGCCATATTGCGCGGGGAACTGGCCGTTGCCGCCAACAAGTTGGGCGCCTGGACCGTAAGGCAGCCATGCATACCATCTGTCCCCCCGCCGCTCGGCCAGCCATTCGGTGGCCGGCTGTTCATGCGCCGCCAAAATCGGTTTCTGTCGCGCGCAAGGCGATGACAGCGCGATGGCCGTAGCCTGTTCGGGAGTGCGGACGCCACCCATGGCGCAGCCCCCAGTCAGCAGGCTCAAAGCGATGAGGCCGTTGCGGCGGCGGATCATGGGCGAAATCCCTGATGTGGGCCGCTGGCGCTGTTTGCCCCTAGCGTTTCGCAGAAGGTTTGGGACCCAATTTGAAAAGCACGCTCACCCGCGTGTTCGTGGTGACAGGCTTTCCCGCCCGGGTGGGCGGCTGCCAGCGCCAATAGCCTTTCACGAAATTGGCGGCGGCGGCGTCGAGCCTTTGATGTCCGCTGGGACCCACAACTGCCGCTTGAGAGACGGCGCCATCGGTTCCGATCGTTACCTCGACCAACACGCGTCCTTCCTCCCTGTCATGGAGGGATTGCTTGGGGTAGGGCGGTAGCTGGTGGGTTTCCATGATGGGCTGCAGCATGACCGGATTCTTGCCGCTGGAAGGATAAGCGCCGTTCGCTTTAGGCATTTGGGTTTGCGCCACAGCAAGGGACGTGGCCACCAGACCCAGAAGCGCCAATCCCGTCATGGCGGATAGCGAAAATCTCGGGGATTGCGCCGGCGCATCCAGCAATCGCGCCACACGCTGTTTCAGTCCGCCGCCATTGGCCGCCAGCGCCATGCCGCCGGTCCCCTTCCATGTTTCCAGCGTGGTCAACGCCTCCACATAAAGGCCGACATCGCCGCAGGCGGATACCGCAAAGTCATCGCAGCAATTTTCCCGCTCGACGCGGACATGGCGGCTCACCCACCACACGGCCGGGTGGTAGAACAGGATCGTCTCGACCGCGACCAGCAGGATATTGATGACGGTATCGAGCCGGCGGATATGAGCCAGTTCGTGCAAAATCAGCGCGTCCAGCTGATGGGGGCCGAGGCCGCTAACCGCCGAAACCGGAATCAGGATCACGGGCCGAAGCCAGCCGATCACCACAGGGACATCGATGCGCCGCGACAGCAGAAAGCGGACCGGTCCTGTTACCGTCAGACGGCGTTGCAGGTCATGGCAGCGGCGGAGCAGATCGGCCGGAACCGCCAGCGTATCGAAACGCCTCAGGCATTGAACCAGATACCAGCCGCCCAGAGCGCGCAGACTTAGTGCGGCGACCCCGGCCAACCAAAGCGTCACCAGCCAAACGGTCCAAGGCGCCGCTGCCGACGGCAGCGGACCGGCGGCAAGGCTCAGTCCGCCGCTTTTTGCCAAGTTGTGGATGGACAGGAAGGTTGCGACCGGCGCCAGCGCCATCAGGACCAGTGTTGCCAGGGCGCAATTGTGCCGGACGATCGCGTTACGGCATCGCGGCAGGATCGCGTGCAACAGGGCCGCCAGCAGAAATCCTTGCCAGAGAAAGTGAATCAAAGTCCAACCCAACTCCCGCCCGATCTCCGACGGCATCCAGGAAAGCAAATCCGTCATTTGGACCTCCTTTGATGATCCGCCAGCATCCGGCGGATTTCCTCGATTTCCTCGGGCGTGGCCTTTTCACCTTCCAGCAGATGCAGGACCAACTGGCTGGCCGATCCGGCAAACACGCGCTGGACAAGATCGCCCAGCAATTGGCGTTTCATCCGGGCGGGCTCGCGCGCTTCATAGATGTGCGCCTGGCCTTCCTGGCTGCGCTGCACCAGTCCCTTGGCGTGCATGTTCTGCAGGAGTTTGAGGACTCCGGTATAGCCAACCGGCCTGTCCGCGCCGAGGAATTCGTGAACCTCGCGCACGGTTGATGGACCGCGATCCCACAGGATGCCCAGAATTTCGACTTCCGAGGCGGTGGGTTTGGATATGGCTTTCGCCGTGTCTCTTCTTGCCATGCCCTGAGCGTCAACGATTTTTATCGTAGAGTCAACGAAAAAAATCGTATCGAGCAGAACCGGCCAGACCCGCACCGAATGGATTTGTCCGCTACGGCACCAATCCGAAGGCGACGATGCCCGAATTCACCGCCACCGCCACATATTGCCGGCCGTCGACCGCATAGCTCATCGGCGAGGCATGCCAGTGCGCCCCCAACGGGAAATGCCATAGCGGCTTGCCGGTCTTGGCATCCAGCGCCCCAAACGAGCCGTCGTCATCGCCATAGAATATCAAGCCGCTGGCAGTGGCCAGCAATCCGCCCCAGGTCTGGCCCGCGCCGGTCTGTTCATGCTGCCACACGATTTTCCCGCTTTCGGGATCGATGGCCCGCAGATATTTGCGCGGGCTCTCGGCGTCCACCGGCCGCGCCGTGCCGCCGTAAAAACTTTGTCCCCGTTTCCACCATTCGGAATTCTTGGTGAAGACATTGCACTTTTCCAGCGCCAGCAAATAGAACAGCCCGGTCCCGGGATGATAGGCGCTGGACATCCAGTTGGAGGCGCCCTCCACCGAGGGACAGATTTCCGTTCCCTCCACCGTCGGCTGCCATCCTTCCGCCAGGACGGGACGGCCGTCAGGCCCGATCTTCTTCGCCCAGGTCAGTTTCTTGACGAACGGATTGGCGCTGAGAAACTTTCCGTTGCTGCGGTCCAGGACATAGAAGAACCCGTTACGGTTGCCCTGGAGCAGCAGTTCGCGCTTCTGTCCCTGGAAGGTCCTGTCCACCAGCATCGGGGTTTCGGTGGCGTCCCAGTCATGCAGATCATGCGGCGTGAATTGGTAGTGCCATTTGAGCTTGCCGGTTTTGGGCTCCAAGGCCACGACGGAATCGGTGAACAGATTGTCGCCCTTGCGCTCATCGCCATTATAGTCGGGGCAGGGGTTGCCGATGGGCCAGATCAGCGTGTCATTCCCCGCGTCATAGGTGCCGGTCAGCCAGGTGGCGCCGCAGCCATGTTCCAGCGCCTTGCCCACCCAGTCACGCCCGTCCGACTTTTCCGGGATCGCCCAGAAACGCCATACATGCTCGCCGGTCGAGGCGCGGAAGGCATTGAGTTGGCCGCGAATGCCCTCGTCGCCGCCGGACACGCCGGAAATCACCAGATCGCCCACCACCAGCGGCGCGGAGGTGGCGCCATAATGCTTGCGCGAATCCGCCATTTCACTGTCCCACAACAGCGCGCCATTCACCCGGTGCAGCGCCAGGAGATGGGCATTGTCGGTCACCACGAACACGCGGTCGCCCAGCACCGCCACGCCGCGATTGATCCCGCCGGCCGCGTCCCCCACCAGTTCCTTGGAAGCCGGGCGGCTGTACTGCCAGATCCTGCGGCCACTGCGTGCATCCAGCGCGATGACGGTATTGACCCGGGTGACATACATCACCCCGTCCGCCACCACCGGCGTGACTTCCAGGGCTTGGGCGCCCTGGCCCGGCACCGGGAACATCCATTTGGGCGAAAGATTGCGGATGTTGCCGGGCTTGATCTGGGCAAGCTCCGAATAGCGGTTGCCGCTCAGCTTGCCGTGATAGGTCGGCCAGTCGCCCGGTTTGGGATTGGCGATGCTCTGCCATGCGATGCCGCCGGCGGATGCAGGGGCGGTGGCATTGCTCTGGGGTTTACGCCCCGGCGCGGCCTGCAGGAATTTGATCAGATCGCGCAGACCGTCCGGGCCGCCATTCCAGACCGGCATGGTGGGTTTGGTTTCGCGGTCGATGCGCGTCAACTGGCTTTTGGCCAGCAGGTGCAGGCCGCCGTCCAAGGACTGGACCTCAAGGTCCGTGCCGCTTTCATCGCGGATGAAGCCGCGCACAGTGCCGCCATTGGCCAGGCGCAGATTGGCCAGTTGATAGCCGCCGCCCGGACGGGAAGCCGGCCTCAGCAACGCGGTTTCCACCTGCGCCAGGGTCAGCTTGTGGGCGATCTCGGTCAGGTCGGGACCGTTCAGGCTGCCCTTGCCCCAGATCATGTGGCAGCCGGAGCAGCCGGCCTTGCCGAAAAACAACGCCGCGCCCGCCTCGGCATTCCCCGACAATGCGGTCTTTTCGAGAGGAATGACCCGCGACTGCACAAAGGCCACCAGTTGGTCCAGTTCGGGGGCCGGCACGGTGAAGGCGGGCATGCCGCGATCGGAAATGCCGTGCTGGATCAGATTGCGCAGCGTCTTTTGGTTATCCAGGTCTTGCTGCGAGCCATGCCCGATCGCGGGCGCCCGCTCGCCGCCCAACCCATCCTGGCCATGGCAGCCGGCGCAACGGACATTGAAGCGGGCGCGTCCGGCTTCCACCGGGTCGCTGGCGGCGGGCTGCGCCGAACTTCCGTTCAGCAATCCCCCATTGAGCAATCCCAGGCCCGCGGCCAGCACAACACCGGCCAGACTGACAATCTTCCTCACACATGCCCCCGTATCTTATGGCGGGATACTACGACGGCACCGGCAAACGGTCACCGGCAGAAAAGTGTAAAGAACGGCGCAAACAAAAAAGGCCGGTCCACAAGGACCGGCCTTTTGCATTCCTGTCGTGGTAGCGATCACGCCTCGGCGGGCTGTTCTTCCGTTTCCGGCTTGGGACCGGCGCCTTCCTCGAACAATTCCTCGGCAGCGACCCTGGCTTCTTCCTGTTCGGTCCGCCCCGCCAGTACGTCCTCGCCGCGGGCCTGGCGTTCGGCCTCGTCCTCGCTCCTGGCGACATTGATGGTGATGTTCACCTTCACTTCCGGATGCAGGATCACCGGAATGGTGAACAGGCCGATGGACTTGATCGCCACGCTGATCGAGACCTGGTGGCGGTCGATCTTGTAACCGGCCTTTTCGGCGGCCTCCGCCACGTCGCGGGGACTGACCGAGCCATAGAGCTGGCCGCGATCGCCAGCCTGGCGGATCAGGACAAAGCTCTTGCCGTTCAGCTTGCCGGCAATGGCGTCGGCGCCCTTCTTGCGCTCGGCATTCTGGGCTTCCAGTTCGGCCTTGCGAGCCTGGAAATATTCGCGGTTGGCCTTGGTGGCGCGCAGCGCCTTCTTCTTGGGCAACAGGAAGTTGCGGGCAAAGCCGTCCTTGACCCGGACTTCGTCGCCCATCTGGCCCAGCTTTTCGACTCTTTCGAGCAGGATCACTTGCATGGCCTGGCCCTCACTTCACGACATAGGGCAAGAGCGCCATGAAGCGGGCGCGCTTGATGGCATTGGCCAAAATGCGTTGCTTCTTGTTGCTCACCGCGGTGATGCGGGCGGGCACGATCTTGCCGCGCTCGGAGATGAAGCGCTGCAGCAGCTTCACGTCCTTGTAATCGATCTTGGGCGCGTTATCGCCGGAGAAGGGGCAGGTCTTCTTGCGGCGGAAGAAGGGACGGCGGGCGCCGTCCTCGCGGCCGCCACGGCCACCCTCGCGGTCGCCGCCGCGTCCGCCTTCGCGATCATCACGGCCGCCACGTCCGCCGTCACGGTTTCCACCATAACTCATGCCAGGATCTCCTCAACTTCAGCCTCAGGCTTGCCTTCCGGCTTGTCGTCGCGGCGATTCTTGTTCGACGAGACATCGAACTGGTCGACCTTGACGGTGATGTAGCGCAGCACGTCTTCGTTGATCTTGAGCTGGCGTTCTAGCTCGATCACCGCCTTGGACGGCGCGTTGATGTTCAAGAGCACATAATGGCCCTTGCGGTTTTTCTTGATGCGATAGGCCAGACCGCGCAGGCCCCAATATTCCTGCTTCTCGATCTTGCCGCCTTCGCCTTCGACGATGGTCTTGAGATGGGTGGCCAGTGCGTCCACCTGTTGCGCGCTGATATCCTGGCGCGCGATCAGAAGATGCTCGTAAAGAGCCATCTAGCGTCCCTTTCCTTCGAACCGCGGAACAAGGCGCGGAGGGTCCGCAATCCTTGCTTTGGCTCGCCCGGGACGCACGACCATCGTGCAAACCCCAATTAAGGGGCCCCGGCCGACCGCGGCCGTTTGAGGGGCGGGTCTATAGAGAAAAGCGCGCGGGCGGGCAAGTCGCGGACCTGTCCATGACAATTCATAGAAAAATCAATGGTTTACTTGAAGTGAGGCCAGGGCGATCCCGTCTGCTTGTATTCAACACCATCCCTGGCTAAGGCTCCGGTCAAAGGGTTGGGGCACCATGCAAAACAGCACGAATGAGGCGGACGCCATTCTGCGCCGCGCCGCCTGGCGGCTGGTGCCGCTGATTCTGGCCATGTACATCGCGGCCTTCCTCAACCGGGTGAATGTGAGCTTTGCCGCGCTCACCATGAACCAGGATCTGGGCTTCTCGCCTGAGGTTTATGGCTGGGGCACCGGCATCTTTTTTCTCGGCTATCTGGTGTTCGAGGTGCCCTCGAACCTGATCATGGAAAAGGTGGGCGCGCGGCTCTGGCTGTCGCGCATCATGATCACCTGGGCGATTGTCTCCATGGCGTTTGCCTTCGTGCAGGGGCCGGTGATGTTTTTCCTGCTGCGCTTTCTGCTGGGCTTGGCGGAAGCCGGCTTTTATCCCGGCATCCTGCTCTATTTCACCTACTGGTTTCCCGCCGCCACAAGGGCGCGGATTCTGGCCATCTTCTGCATGGGCATTCCGGTCTCCAATATTCTGGGCGCGCCCTTGTCCGGCTGGCTGCTGGGATTTGAAGGTCATGGCTTCAAAGGCTGGCAATGGATGTATCTTCTGGAAGGCATTCCCACCTTGATGCTGGGATTCGCCGCGCTGTGGGGCCTGCCGGACAATCCGCGCAAAGCGCGCTTCCTGTCGGCATCCGAGAAAGACATTGTGATGGCGCGGCTGGCCCAGGAGGAGCGCCCCGGCGTGCATGGCTTTGGCGAGATGATCAAGGATTGGCGGGTATGGGCGTTGATCGTGCCCGATTTCGCCATCGTGTTCGGCATCTATGCGCTGGGCTTCTGGATGCCGCTGATGGTCAAGGCGATGGGCTATTCGATTCGCGAAACCAGCCTGATCGTGATGATCCCCTATACCGTGTCGCTGGCGATCCTGTGGGGGATCGGCGTCTCCAGTGACCGGACCGGCAAGCGGGTCCTGCATTTCGTGATTTCCGCGCTGGTGACGGTGGCGGGTTTCGCCATCGCCGCCATCGGCGGCAGCACCGCGATCGTGATTTTGGGCTTCTGCCTGGCGGCGGGCGGGGCCTATTCCGGCCTTGCCACCTTCTGGTCGGTGCCGCCGCTTTTCCTGGGCGGCACCGCGGCGGCCGGCGCCTTCGCCCTGATCAATTGCGTGGGCAATCTGTCGGGCTTTGTCGGGCCCGGGATGATGGGTTGGCTGCTCAAGCTCACCGGCGACTATAAAGCCGGGCTTTGGATGTGCATGGCCGTGCCGCTGGTGGCGGCGATTTCCATGCAGCTTCTGGCCGGCAGCGTGCAGCGCAAGCCGGAATGATCACCGAACAAGTCCGGCGCGACTCAGACCGCATCCTCAACCGCGCGGCCTGGCGGCTGATTCCCTTCATGTCGCTGATGTATGTGGTGAGTTTTCTCGACCGGGTGAACATCTCCTTCGCCGCCCTGCAGATGAACCAGGATTTGGGCTTCTCGCCGCAGATCTATGGTTTCGCGTCCGGCGTGTTCTTCTTCGGCTATTTCCTGTTCGAAGTGCCGTCCAACCTGATGCTGCAGAAAGTCGGCGCCCGGCTCTGGATGTGCCGCATCTGCGTCACCTGGGGTCTGCTCTCCATGCTGACGGCGTTCGCCCGCGAACCGGTCAGCTTTTGCATCGTGCGTTTTCTGCTGGGCGCCGCCGAGGCGGGGCTCTATCCCGGCATGGTGCTGTACATGACCTATTGGTTTCCCGCCTCCACAAGGGCGCGGTTCATCGCCTTGTTCCTGGGCGGGGTGCCGCTGTCCAGCGTGATCGGTTCGCCGATTTCCGGCTGGCTGTTGGGCTTGAGCGGCCACGGCCTGGCAGGCTGGCAATGGATGCTGGTGCTGGAAGGCATTCCATCCTTGATCTGCGGCGTGGCGACCTTGTGGCTGTTGCCTGACGGCCCCGCCAAGGCCAAATGGCTGAGCGAGGATGACAAGCGCATTGTCGCCGCCCGGTTGGCAGCCGAACCGCCAGGTGCGCTGCATGGCTTCAAGGAAATGCTGCTGGACCGCCGCATCTGGTTTTTGATGATCCCGGATTTCTCCATCGTGTTCAGCCTCTATGCCCTGAACTTCTGGCTGCCGCAGATGGTCCATGCCATGGGCTATTCGGTGCGCCAGACCGGCTTCATTGTGGCGCTGCCTTATCTGCTGGCGATCCTGGCCATGGTGGCGCTGGGCTGGTCCAGCGACAGGAGCGGCAGCCGCGCCGGGCATGTGGCTTTTGCCGCCTTCGTGGCCGCGGCGGCGATGCTGGCCGCCATGATGGCGCAGGGCCATGTCGCGGTGATCGCCGCGCTGTGTTTGGCCACCAGCGGCATCTATGCGGCGCTCGCGGTGTTCTGGACACTGCCATCGGCGCTGCTGCGGGGCACCGCGGCGGCGGCGGGACTGGCGCTGCTCAACAGCTTCTCCAACTTGGGCGGGTTTTTCGGGCCCACCCTGATGGGCTGGATCAAGCAGCAGACCGGAGCCTATTCCCTGGGGCTGGCCTTTCTGTCGGCCATGCTGGTTGTGGGCGGGGTGTCGGTAATCTGGATCGGGCGCGCCTTCTTTTGCCAACTTGACTCATCGGGGCGCTCTTGATTTGTCTCGCCCCGCAATGACTCGCGCCTTTCTATTTCCCGGCCAGGGCAGCCAGAAAGTCGGCATGGGCAAAGAGCTCGCCGATGCTTTCAGCGCCGCGCGCCATGTCTTCCAGGAAGTGGATGACGCGCTGTCCCAGAAGCTCAGCAAGCTGATGTGGGAAGGCCCCGACGCGGACCTCACCCTCACTGAAAACGCCCAACCCGCCATCATGGCCGCTTCCATCGCCATCGTCCGGGTGCTGGAAAAGGAGATGGGCCTGGATGTCGCCAAGCATGCTTATTTGGTGGCCGGCCACAGCCTGGGGGAATATTCCGCGCTTTGCGCCGCGGGCGCTTTTTCGCTGGCCGACACGGCACGGCTCTTGAAGATACGCGGCCAGGCGATGCAGTCGGCGGTGCCGGTGGGCGAGGGCGGCATGACCGCCTTGATCGGCGCCGATATCGAACAGGCGGAAGCCGTGGCCGGGGAGGCTGCCAGCGCCGGCGGTGTTTGCGTGGTCGCCAATGACAATGCCCCGGGCCAGGTGGTGATCTCCGGCACGCTCGATGCCTTGGGCCGCGCCGCCGAAATCGCCAAGGCCAAGGGCATCAAGCGCGCCATGCCGCTTTCGGTGTCGGCGCCTTTCCATTCGCCCTTGATGGAGCCCGCCGCCGAGCGCATGGCGGAAGAATTGAGCGCCGTCACCATCCGCCCATTGGCGGTGCCGGTCCTGGCCAATGTCACGGCCAAGGAAGCCAGCAATCCCGATCATGTGCGCCAGTTGCTGGTGGAGCAGGTGACCAGCCGGGTGCGTTGGCGTGAAAGCATTCTGGCGCTCAAGGGCCTGACCGTGGACACCACAGTGGAATTTGGCGGCAACAAGGTGTTGACCGGGATGGTCAAGCGCATCGATCCTTCGCTGCAGATGATCGCGCTTGATACACCTGGAGATCTTGAACTTTTCGGGAGAGCCTTATGACTAGTTCAGCCGCTCGCCCAAGCTCGCGGCGTTCGTCGCTCGAAATGGTCCACTGGACCATTTCGTTTGCTAGCGCAAAACGCTCCTCACTCGGAAAGAGTCTCTGATGTTCGATCTCACAGGAAAAACCGCCCTCATCACTGGCGCCTCCGGCGGTATCGGCGGCTCCATCGCCAAGGCGCTGCATGGGCAAGGCGCCAAAGTCGTTCTTTCAGGCACGCGCCTGGAAGCGCTGGAAGCGGTAAAGGCCGAATTGGGCGGCAACGCTTTCATCGCCCAAGCCAATCTGTCAGACGCGGCTTCGATCGAAGCCCTGCCCAAGGCGGCGGAAGATGCGGCGGGCAGCGCCATCGACATCCTGGTCAACAATGCCGGCATCACCAAAGACAATCTCTTCATGCGCATGAAGGATGAGGAATGGGACCAGGTGCTCCAGGTGAATCTCACCGCCGCTTTCCGCCTGTCGCGCGGCGTGCTGCGCGCCATGATGAAGAAGCGCTGGGGCCGCATCATCCAGATCAGTTCGGTGATCGGAGCGACCGGCAATGCCGGCCAGGCGAATTACGCCGCCGCCAAGGCCGGTCTGATCGGCATGACCAAGAGCCTGGCAACTGAAGTGGCCTCCCGCAACATCACCGTCAATGCGGTGGCGCCGGGGTTCATCCAAACCGCCATGACCGATGCTCTCACCGACCAGCAGAAAGAGATTATCAGCCAGCGAATTCCCGCTGGACGCATGGGGAGCCCGGAGGAAATCGCCGCCGCGGTGGTCTATCTGGCCTCGGAAGAGGCCGCCTATGTGACGGGCCAAACCATCCATGTCAATGGCGGGATGGCCATGATATAGTAGTAAAATCAATCACTTAAGCATTAGATTGGCGGGACATAAAGGTTTATGATACCTAACCGGCCACCCCACGAAGCACCCATGTGTGGCCCCGGCGTTTTTTGCGAAGCCGGTTGAAAATCTAGGAGAGGCTTACAAGTCCATGAGCGATACTGCCGAGCGCGTGAAGAAGATCGTCGTCGAGCATCTGAATGTCGACGCCGACAAGGTCACGGACACCGCATCCTTCATCGAAGATCTGGGCGCCGACAGCCTCGATACCGTTGAGCTGGTGATGGCGTTCGAAGAGGAATTCGGCATCGAAATTCCCGACGACGCGGCCGAATCCATTGTGACGGTTGGTGACGCGGTTAAGTATATCGACAAAGCGAACGCCGCCTGATCCAGCACAAAGGATCGTAAACGCCAATGCGCAGGGTCGTCGTTACGGGCCTGGGTCTGGTTACGCCGCTGGCCTGTGGCGTGGAACAGACCTGGGCGCGCCTGCTTGCCGGACAGTCGGGCGCAAGCGCTATCACCAAATTCAAGACCGACGACCTGGCGACCAAGATCGCCTGCCAGGTGCCGCGCGGCGACGGCTCTGATGGCACGTTCAACCCCGACCAATGGGTGGACGCCAAGGAGCAAAGGCGCATGGATGATTTCATCATCTATGGCCTGGCGGCCGCCAAACAGGCGGTGCGGGATTCGGGCTGGGAAGCCAAGAGCGACGAGGACAGGAACCGCACCGGCGTTCTGATCGGGTCGGGCATCGGCGGGCTGACCGGCATCGAGGATGCCGCCATCCTGGTGCATGAAAGAGGGCCGCGCCGTCTGTCGCCCTTCTTCATTCCCGGCCGGCTGATCAATCTGGTGTCGGGCTATGTCTCCATCGAGCATGGCTTCAAGGGCCCCAACCATTCCGTCGTCACCGCCTGCGCCACGGGCGCCCATGCCATCGGCGATGCCGCAAGACTGATCGCCTTCGACGATGCCGATGTGATGGTGGCGGGTGGCGCGGAAAGCGCGGTCTGCCGCCTCGGCATTGCCGGCTTCAACGCCTGCCGCGCCCTTTCCACCGGCTTCAATGACACCCCCACCAGGGCTTCGCGCCCCTATGACAAGGACCGGGACGGCTTTGTGATGGGCGAGGGCGCCGGTGTGGTGGTGCTGGAGGAATTGGAGCATGCCCGCGCGCGCGGCGCCAAAATTTATGGCGAAGTGAAAGGCTATGGCCTGTCGGGCGATGCCTATCACATCACCGCGCCATCCGAGGATGGCGATGGCGGCTATCGCGCGATGCAGATGGCGTTGAAGCGCGCCGGAATAGCCCCGTCCGACATCGACTATGTGAATGCCCATGGCACCTCCACCATGGCCGACGGCATCGAAGCCGGCGCGGTGGAACGGCTGTTGGGCAATGCGGCGTCCAAGACCGCGATGTCCTCGACCAAATCCTCCATTGGGCATTTGTTGGGCGCGGCGGGCTCGGTGGAAGCGATCTTCTGCCTGCTTGCCATGCGCGACGGAATGGTGCCGCCCACCATCAATCTGGAAAATCCCGATGTGGTCACCGCGATCGACCTGGTGCCGCTCAAGGCCCAAAAGCGTGACGTCAATATCGCCATGTCCAACAGTTTCGGCTTTGGCGGCACCAATGCCGCGCTGATCCTCTCTAAAATTTGATGCGGTTTCTGCTTGTCCTTGTGGTCCTGGGCATCATCGCCGCCGGGATTGTGGAATGGGCCCTTGCCGCCTGGGACGCGCCCGGCTTGCCGGCGGTCGGCGGGGAAAAAGAAACGGTGGTGTTGATCCCGCCGGGCAGCCGCACCCGTGATATCGCCCGCGACTTGGAGCACAAGCGGGTCATCAAATACCCCGTGCTGTTCCAATTCGACCTGGCGCTCAAGCGCCTGCTCGATCCCAAGACCGCCAAGCTCAAAGCCGGCGAATATGCCATTCCCTCCGAAGCCTCGATGGCATCGATCGCCAGGATCCTGGGGGAAGGCAAATCCATCCAGCACAAGATTACCGTGGCGGAAGGGCTCACCAGCGACATGATCGTGAAGCTGGTCCAGCTCGATCCCGTACTGACGAGTGATGCCGGGCCCGTGCCCGACGAAGGCAGCCTGCTGCCGGAGACCTATCTTTTCACCCGCGGCGAAACCCGCAGCGCACTTTTGGCGCAGATGGCCAAGGCGCAGGAAAAATTCCTGGATGAAAAATGGCCGGCCCGCGCCGCCGACGCGCCGTTCAAGTCCCGGCGCGAGGCGCTGATCCTGGCTTCGATCGTGGAAAAGGAAAGCGCGCTGCCCGAAGAGCGCCGCCACATCGCCGCGGTGTTTCTCAACCGGCTCCGGATCGGCATGAAATTGCAGACCGATCCCACCGTGATTTACGGCCTGACCCGGGGCTATTCCCTGGGCCGCGGCATCCGCCAGAGCGAACTCGACGCCGCCACGCCTTACAACACCTATGTGATTGCGGGCCTGCCGCCCGGCCCCATCTGCAATCCCGGCAAGGATTCCATTGCCGCGGTGCTCAATCCGGAAACCAGCGATGATTTGTTCTTTGTCGCCACCGGCCATGGCGGTCATGCCTTTGCCGCCACCATCTCCGAGCAGGCGCGCAATGTCGCGGCCTATCGCGCCTTCGAGAAAAAACAGCAGCAGGGGCCGGAAACTCGCGCGGTGGAAAGCAATGGCCGGGCCGAAGGGACCAGCGTGACGGTGGTGGATTCCAGCCTGCCCCGGCTGCCGCCGGCGCATAAGAAACGCGCCCGCCGCAGATGACGCCGTCCCAGGTGACGGGACCGGCCGGCTGGGTTAGCCTCGGCGGCTTTCAGAAGGAACGCCATGACTTTCGCCAGCATGACGGGTTTTGCCGAATGCGCCGGCAGCCATGACGGCCTGCGCTGGCGCTGGGAAACCAAAAGCGTCAACAGCCGCAGCCTGGACATGCGGTTGCGCATTCCGCCCGGCTATGACGGGCTGGAACCGCCGGTGCGGCGGCTGACGCAAGAACGGTTCCTGCGCGGCGCCTTGCAGATTTCCCTCACCATCGAGGCACTGGACACCGCAAGGGGTCTGACAGTGGATGCCGCCGCCCTGGCCAGCGCCGTCAAGATCGCGCGCGAGGTGGCGGCCGAGACGGGGTTGGCGCCCGCGCGGGTGGACGGCTTGATGGCGCTCAAGGGCGTGCTGGTGGCGGACGAGATCAGCCTCCCGCTGGACCCGATCGCGCGGGCCCATCGCGATGCCGCCATCCTGGAAAGCCTTGCCACCGCCTTCGACAAGCTCACCAGGGAAAGATGCAGCGAAGGCGCCAAGCTGGCGGCGTTGCTGGCCGCCCAGATGGGGGAGGTCGAAAGGCTGGTGGGCGAGGCGACGGGGCTGGCGGCGGCGCAACCGGAAATTCTGCGCCAGAGGCTTAAAGCCCAGCTCAAGGAATTGCTGGATGGAGCGCCGGTCTCGGAAGAGCGCCTGGCCCAGGAAGTGGCCCTGCTGGCGGTGAAGGCCGACATACGCGAGGAGCTCGACCGGCTCACCGCCCATGTCCAGGATGCCCGCGCCTTGATCGCCCAGGGCAGGGGCGTGGGCCGCAAGCTGGATTTCCTGGCCCAGGAATTCAACCGCGAAGCCAATACCCTGTGTTCCAAATCCGCCGACATTCAATTGACGCGCACCGGGCTGGCCCTTAAGGCGGTCATCGACCAGTTCCGCGAACAGGCCCAGAATGTCGAATAAGAACGTCGAATAAGAATGTCGAATAGCAATATCCAGCGTCGCGGCTTGATGCTGGTTTTGTCTTCGCCTTCGGGGGCGGGCAAGACCACGCTGGCGCGCAGGCTTTTGGAAAGCGACAGCGCCATCGCGATGAGCGTGTCCGCCACCACCCGGCCGATGCGTCCGGGCGAGGGCCATGGCAAGGACTATCATTTCCTCTCGGCGGAGGAGTTCGCGGCCTGGCAGGCGCAAGGGCGGTTTCTCGAGCATGCCACCGTGTTCGGCAACCGCTATGGCACGCCTTCGCATCTGGTGACCGATGCCTTGTCGGCGGGCCGGGATGTGTTGTTCGACATCGACTGGCAAGGCACCCAGCAGCTCAAGGAGAAGATGCGCGACGATCTGGTCAGCATTTTCGTGCTGCCGCCCAGCCATGAGGAACTGGAGCGGAGATTGCGCGCCCGCGCCCAGGACGCGGACGAGGTGGTCCAGGCGCGAATGGCCAAGGCCGCCGACGAAATCAGTCATTGGCCCGAATATGACTATGTGATCGTCAATACCGACCTGGACAAGGCGCTGGCCGATATTCAAGCGATCCTGAACGCCGAGCGCCTGAAACGCGCCCGCCAGACGGGAATTTCCGCATTTGTCGGCAAGCTGATCTGACGGGACTCAGGCCCGGTCCAATGCGCGGGCCAGCGCCGCGAAATCCGCAACGCCCAGCTCTTCCGGCCGCGCCGTGGGATCGACGCCGGCTTTTTGCAGCAGGGCTTCGCCGCCCAGGGGTTTCAGCGACTGGCGCAGCATCTTGCGGCGCTGGCCGAAGGCCGCCGCCGTGATTTTTTCCAGATCGCGCAAATCGGCGGGCGCCAACGGCTCGCTGCGCGGCTCCAGCCGCACAATGGCCGACGTCACGGTCGGCGGCGGCACAAAGGCGCCCTTGTTGACATCGAACATGATCTTGGCGGTGCAGCGCCACTGCGCCAGCACCGACAGCCGGCCATAATGCTCGCTGCCCGCTGGCGCGGTGATGCGTTGCGCCACTTCCTTTTGGAACATCAAAGTGAGGCTGGCCCATAAAGGCGGCCACTGCTCCACCGTAAGCCATTTGATCAGCAGCGCGGTCCCCACATTGTAGGGCAGGTTGGCGGCGACCCGCACACCGCGCGGCACTAGCGCGGCTTCGTCCAGTTCCAGCGCGTCGGCCGGGATAACCGTCAGCTTTCCCGGCCAGGCCTTGGCGATCTCTTCCAAGGCCGGCAGGCAACGGGCATCGCGTTCCACCGCGATCACTTTATCGGCGCCTTCGCTCAACAGCGCGCGGGTCAGTCCGCCGGGGCCGGGGCCCACTTCGTAGAACACACCGCCATCCGCCGCTCCGGCGGCGCGGGCAATCTTGCGCGTCAGGTTGAGGTCGAACAGGAAATTCTGGCCCAGGGATTTCTTCGCCGCCAGGCCGTGAGCGGCGATAACGTCTCTCAGCGGCGGCAGTTTATCGACCAAGTTGTTACTTGAATCGGGCATCGGCCATGTCCGCTGCCATCTTCACCGCCGCGATCATGCTGCGGGGATCGGCTTCGCCCCGGCCCGCAATGTCCAGCGCCGTGCCATGGTCGGGGGAGGTCCGCACGATTGGCAAGCCCAAGGTCACATTCACGCCGTCCCAGAAGCTCAAGCTCTTGATTGGGATCAGCGCCTGATCGTGATACATGCACAGCGCCGCGTCATAGGTCCTGCGCGCCTCTTCATGAAACATTGTGTCGGCCGGCAAGGGGCCCCGCACGCCAAAGCCGCGCGCCTGTAGCGCCGCGACAGCCGGCGCGATGATCTTTTCTTCTTCTTCGCCCAGCATACCCTCTTCCCCGGCATGCGGATTGAGCCCCGCCACCGCCAGGCGTGGATTGAGAATGCCGAAATCCCGCTTGAGGGCGGTGAGGATGATCTCGCCGGTGTCGAACACCGCCTGCTTGGTGATCGCCTTGGGCACTTCCGCCACCGGCATATGGATGGTCAGCGGCACCACCCGCAACCTGTCGCTGGCCAGCATCATCACCGCGCGGCGGGCGCCGGTGAGATGGGCGAGGAATTCGGTATGGCCGGGAAAGGCAAAGCCCGCGCTGTTCAGCACCGCCTTGTGAATGGGCGCGGTGACCAGCGCTGCCGCCTCGCCCTTCAGGCAGGCCGAAACCGCGACCTCGATCGCTTCGGTGACGGCGGCGGCGTTGCGCGCATCCGGCGCGCCGGGCACGGCCGAGACTTTGGAACGGGTGGGAATCAGCGCGTCGCCGCGGGCGGCGAAAATACCGGCATCGCCCACCAGCTTCAGCGGATGGCTGCCGATCCGGCCGCCGAAATGCGCGAAAGCGGCCATGGCGAGCTCCGGCCCCACGCCCGAGGGCTCGCCCATGGTGATGAGGATGGGCTGCCCGCCGCTTTCAGCGCGGTCCTTTGATGATCCGCCTTCAGCGGATAAGGGCATCGGGCTTGCTGTCGTCGCGCACCTGAATATTGGCGTCGCGCTTCAGGTCGCGCAGATAGCGCCGCGCCAGGGCGGCGATCTGGGTCTGGAACAACTGGTCTTCCACCTGGTTGCGGGTGGGCATCACATAGGCGGTCTTGACTTCGATCCGCTTGTCGCAGCGCCCGATGAGTTCCACGCCCGCCTCCGAGAGGAAGGGCTGCGCCGCTTCGCCCGGCTTGGTGGCCTTCATGGCTTCCTGGATCTGCGGACTGAGATCGGCCAGTTTGGCATCGCCAAGGTCCATATAGACCGAGCCGTTCATCTTCTTGTGCAACTCGTCGAGCTGGCCGCAGCCGGTATAGTGGCCCTGAATTTGCATCGCCACCTTCATCACCGGCTCAAGCTGCTCCTTGGGCGAGCGCGGATCGATGGGGAGCAGAAGCCGCGCCAGCGGCAAGGTGCCCGCCGGCCCGGTGGGCCCGCTCGGCACATCGGCGATCTTGGTGCCTAAAGGCTCCTGCCGCTCGCGCAGGCCCAGAATGTAATAGCCGCCGGTGGAGCGGATGGGGCTGGTGATGCCGCCCACTTCCAGCTTGGCCAGCACGCTGTTCAATTCCGGCGCCAGTTGGCCGTCATTGATCCAGCCCATGTCGCCGCCGGTGGCGGCGGAAGGGTGCTGGCTGAACTGGCGCGCCACCACCGGGAAGGGCGCGCCTTGATGGAGCTGGTTCTGAACCTCCTCGGCGTCCTTCTTCACCTTGGGATCCAGTTCGGGATTGTCGACCGGAAGGAAGATTTCCATCACCCGGTAATGCGGCTTGTTGGCGCCTTCGGCATAGCGCGCCATTTCCGCGTCCACCATTTCCGGGCTGACATTCACCCGGTCGCCATATTCATCCTGCACCGCCTTTTGCCAGGCGATGGAGGCGGTGAGCTGGGCGCGCAGGGCTTCCTCGCTGGCGCCGGCATTGGTCAGGTTCTGGCGCAACTGTTCCATGGTGAAGTGATTTTCCTGCATCATGTTGTTGATGCGCTTGTCCACTTCCAGGGGACTGACGGTGATTTTCTTTTTCTGCGCTTCCTGGAGCTGGACCTTCTCGGCTTCCAGCACTTCCAGGATCTGATTGCGGATGCGAGTCTTCTGTTCAGGGGTCAACTGCTGCTGGCTGAAGCCGTTCAGCGCCAAATAGAGCGCCACCCTCTGCCGGACCTCGAAATCGGAAATCGATTCGTCATTCACGGTTGCGACGACGGAATTGGAATCATCGGCATGTTTGTCGGCGGTGGCGTCGATCACCGCCGCGTTGTTGTTCTTGGCTTCCTGCACCGCATCGGGGGAGGAGGGCTTGTCGCCTTCGGTGATGGCCTGTTGCGCGGCCGCGGCGTCCTCACCGGCGGCAGACGCCGTGGGCGGCGCCGCGGCAGCGGAGGCCGGGGCCACGGCCGGCGCGCTCGCGGAAGGCGCAATCGCGGCCTGCTGGATGCCGGACTTCAGGGAGGCCTTGAGCGGAGGCACCGCCGGCAAAGGGCTCAGGCTGGCGCCTTGGGCCAAGCTCAAGCCGCCGGCCAATGCGGCGGCGCCTAAAAGCAGGGTGGTGGCAATTCGCGTGGTCACTTTCGATCGTCTTTGATCTTTGGATCGTCTTGAGCTTCGGTTGGGGGTGCGCTCCGCCGCCCTAACCTGCTGCCAAAATACGGAAATTCCGCTCCCGATCAATGCCCGGCCGCGTTCCCGGGCAGTTTGGGCGGGAAAGCGGGCTTTTTGCCGCCGCCGGACCGGCCGGGAACGCGTTTCTAAGGACGCGTCATGGCGAAGACATCCCGCGGGAACAGACTGAAGGGCTGAATTGGGCTGTCACCGGTCTTGAGGCTGAAGCGCAGAATCACCGAGGTGGAGGGCGGCACGCCCAGGACCAGATCCTCGGTATATTTGCGCCGGTAGGCCAGCGAAATGGCCAGGCATTCATCCTCATAGCCCAGGCCATATTCGGTGTTGAGGAACTGGTCGTTGGAAAGGTCGCGCTGGGCCGCGGCGAACACCTGCCAGTTGCGCCAGACATTAAGGTCGGTCTGGACATTGATTTCCTGGCGGCTGGGCAGGCCCAGGCTGACGACGGCCTGCGGCAACTGGACATAGCTCACTTGCAGCGAGGAGCGGTTGTAGCTTCCCGTGACATAAATTTCATGCCGCCGGATGGTGCCGTTGCCGCGATCCATGTCGATGCGGTCCGTCAAGTCGAGATGCGGGAACTTGATCGAGAAGCTGCCCACCACATCGGACGCCGTGCCGCTGCTGCCGGAAAAAGCCGCAAGCAGAGGATCAGGCTTGAGGCGGTAGGTCTGTCCCAGCAGGGCTTCCACCTTGCCCCCGGGAAACAGCGCTTCCGCCATGGCGCCGACATTGGCGCGGTAGCCGGTTTCGAGGACGTCGTAGCCGGGCAGCTGGTTGAAGCTGAAGACATTGTTGTCGCTGAATTCGAAGGCCTGGGAATCCTCGACGCGAAGGCCGCGCGGATTGCCGCCATAGGGCTGGGCGATGAGCTGGGCGATGGGCTGGACGATGTAGGAATAGCCGGTGCCGGTTTGGGCGATGAAGGGCCAGCGCCAGTCCAGCCCCAGATAGACGGTGCCGCGTTCCAGCGTGGCGTCGGTGGTGCGCGGCGGGCCATTGACCGGCGTGTCGAAATGATAGGCGTCGCCGCGCGCGTCCATCACAACGGTCCAGAGCTGGCCGTTGTCGAACACAAAGGGCTTCTTCCAGTTCACTTCGCCGGTGATCCGCTGGTCGTTGCGCTGGTTGTCGCGGCCGATGGCGACCCCGCTCAAGTCGAAGCGGAAGGAGCCGCCCACCACTTTCTGGGTGGGGATATAGGAGAATTCCAGCCTGGGCAGGATAAAGGGAATGCGGGAGGTGACGTCGGTCGAACGCAGGCCCTGAAAATAATAACTCGCCAGCGAGAAGCGCGAGCGTCCCGGCGTGGCGTCGACGAACAGGTCGTTGGTCAGCCGGTCCAGGAAGGAGATATCGTAAAATCGCATATAGCCGCTATTGCTGGTGGCCTGGACGTCGAAGCCGCCGCGCCAGATATCGTTGAACTGCTCCCGGCCCGAACCGAAAATATGACCATAGGTCTGCGCGCCGGGACTGCCGGAAAGACCGCCTTCGGGGTTGTAGGCGCCGCTGCCTTGAAACCACAACCCGCCGGTATCCCAGCGGGCGCGATACTCCATCTCCAGCACCTCGCCGCCGGAGGTGGAGAACATCGGCGCCACCGTCATGTCCTGGCTGGGGGAAATCGCGACATAGACCGGCAGGCGGGTGAAGTAGCCGATCTTGGTGGAATTGCCGACTTCGGGCGTCAACAATCCGCTGGAATAGCGCACGGTGGGATCGGGCACCGTCATGGACGGAGTCCAGGCCACCGGCACGCCCTGGATCTCGATGATGGCGTTCTTGAAGCGGACCTTGTGCTTGAGCTGGTCGTAGACCACCCGTTCCGATTTGACCTGCCACAAGGGGGTGCGTTGTCCGGGCTGATTGCAGATTTCGCAAGGGCTGTAGACGGTGTGCTGCGCGATCACCGTGTTGCCGTTGACGCGCTGGGCGCTGGTGGCGGCCAGCCGCCCATTTTTGCCGAGCAGGGCGCCGAAGCCGTTGAGCACGCCGTCCCGCATGTGATCGGTCAACACCACATGCTCGGCGAAGGCGACATTGCCGCGCGCATCGGTCATCACCACATGGCCGTTTGCCGTGACCTTGTCGCTGGCCTGGTCATAGTCCACCCGTTCGGCCAGCAAGGTGCGGCCTTCGTCGGAAATCTCGACATGGCCCACCGCCGAGACCATCTTGGCCTCGCTGTCATAGATCACTTCATCGGCCTGGAGCAGGACGGGCGCTTCCTTGTTGATCGGCTGGAAGCTGGGGGCGCGCAACTGCGCCGCCTGGGCCATCAGCGGGATCAGCGCGCAAGCACCGAGCGCGGCAAACCTGACGGCGGCGGCTTTCACCCGTCCTCCTGCGAGAAAACAAGAGTCATGCCGATCAGGATGGAGGCCAGGGCCGGCGCCGTTGCCGCCAGCAGGATGGGCACGGCGCCGGATCGGCCCAGCACGGTGGTGAGGTTCTGGAAAAAAAACACCCCGAAGCCGCAGGCGACGCTCAACAGGATCACCTTGGCGATGCCGCCTTCGCGTCCCAGCTTGAGGGAAAAGCTTGCGGCCATGAACACCATGGCGGCGAACAAAGCGGGCAGGGCATAGAGCGTATAAAGATAGAGCTGGTAGCGCTTGGGAGAGAAGCCGGCGGCCTGGGCGGCGCGGATATAACCGGGCAGGTCCCAGAAGGAGAGCGCATCCGGCGCGGTGGAGCTTTCCACGATCTGCTCCGGCGTCAGTGTGGTGGCGAGCTGGTAACGGTCATGATGCACGGGCACGCCGCGCAGGTCCGAAACCCAGGCATCGCTGAGCACCCAGAAACGATCCTGCAACTGTGCCGATTTGGCGTCGATGCGGCCGGTGAAATGATCGCCCGCGCCATAGACCAGGACCAGTACATCTTCCAGATGCTCGCCTTGTTGGGCGACGCGCAAGGCATGGATCACCGATTGCTGCTGCGCGTCGCCCTGGCGCAACCACAGCCCGTTGATCGAGACCGACAGCCGGCTTTCCTCGCCCTTGACATAGCGGGCCTCCAAGCCGGCGAAGCCCGAGAACATGCGGGCCGATACCGGGGTGAAGATGGTCACCGTGGCGACCCCGATGAACACGGCGACGGTGAGCGGCGGCAGCAGGAAATCCCAGGCCGAGACCCCGGCGGCGCGGGTGGCCACCAGCTCGCGCGAGCGCGACAGGCGCACAAAGGTGAAGACCCCGCCCAGCAGGATGGCGAAGGGCAGCATCTTCTGGCCCAGATTGGGCAATTGCAGCACCGCCATGCCGATCACCGTGGCGGCGGGGACATTGTGACCGGCGGTGCGGTTCAACAAATCCACAATGTCGATGGAAAAGGCCAGCATCAGGAACACGCCATACCAGGCGGTGACGACGATGAGGAATTGCACCGCCAGATAGCGGTAAAGAGTCCAGGACCAGCTCATGCGCCCGAACCGATCATGGCATTGGGGCGCAAGCGCGCCATCAGCGAGACCGGCGTATAGCCCGCCAGCACGGCAATGGCGCCTGCAACCCCCAGCGCCGGCAGCAGATAGAACAGCGCCACCAGCCCCGGATTGCGTTGCGCCAGGCCCATCACGCCATAACTGGCGATGCGCAGCCCGGCGGCGATGAGACTGGCTCCTGTCAGCCGCGCGGCGATGCTGCCGCGCTGACGCCGCCCGCGTGTCACCGCCGCCAGCGCGATCAGGGCAAAGGCGATGCAATAGAGCGGCTGGGCGATGCGGTTATGGGCTTCGGCGAAGAACTGGTCGCGGATGCGTTGCGTCAGGCCTTGTTTTTCCGGCGGCCAGAACAATTCGTCGAGATGGCGTTCGGGAATCTTGCGCAGAGTGTAGCGAGTGGGGCCGGAGAACTGGTCCAGGTTGACGGTGTCGCTCTCGAAATGCAGCACCTGCAATTGCTTGCCCGCCTGGGAACTGGTCTCGATGGTGCCGTCCAGCATGATCAGCCGGGTGCCGGCGGGAGTCTGGGCAAGAATGCCTTTCTCGGCAATGTAGGTGACGGGACGGGCGCGGTCGCGATTGTCATGCACCAGGATGCCGCGAATCTCACCGCGATTGCTCAATTGGCGGATGAAGATGGTGAGGCCTTGCTGTGAGGTATTGAAATCGCCCTCGTTGAGCAGGGCGCCGGCCATGTCGGCGCGGATGTCCAGAACCTTGTCGCGCAGGGTGCGCTGACCGGCCGGCGACAGATAAAGCAGGCAGGCATAGGTCAGCACCATCACGATCGCCGCGCAGCCCAAGACCGGCACGGCGAGCTGGCGCAGCGAATAGCCGGCCGAGGCCATCACCACCAGCTCGCTGTCGCCTTGCAGCCGCTGCAGGGTGGTCAAAGTGGCGAAGAAGAAAGCGATGGGCAGGATGATGGCCAGCAGGCTGGGCAGCACCAGCAGGATCAGATAGAGAAAGGTCAGCGCCGACTGGCCGCGATTGATCACCAGGTCCAGGAACTGCAGGCTGCTGACCAGCCACACAACACTGGTGAGAAGCAGGGTGAGCAGCGCCACCGGGCCGAGCAATTGGCCCAGGACATAAAGCGACAGGCGGGAGGGCTTGAGGCCCGTATTGGGTGCCCGCTCCCGGCTGACGTCTGACCCGGTTTCTGGCCTGGTCTTTGGCGTGGGTTGCTCCATGGGACCCTGGTTGGAGGCCGGCTGGATTCGACCTAAGCTATCATTAGAACTAGGATTTTCCCCACAAATACCCTGTCCTTGCCCGGAGATATAGCATGCAGATTTCCTTTGTCGCGCCTTCAGAAGTCACGGCCGGAGCCTGGGTTGTGGCGGCGGGCGAGGGGGCGGCCCTGCTTCCCAGCGCGGTTAGGCTGGACAAGGCCAGCGGCGGCGCCCTGGGCCGGGCGCTGAAAGTCTCCCGCTTCACCGGCAAGGCCGGCCAGATGCTGGAAGTGCTGGCGCCCGCAGGGCTGAAGGCCTCGCGCCTGTTGCTGGTGGGGCTGGGCAAAACCGAATCGCTGGACGGAAAGAGCCTGGAAAGTCTGGGCGCGCAGATTGTCGGCCGGCTCCATGCCGCCGGCGAGACCGCCGCGAGTCTGGAAATCGACCTTCCCAAACATGCCAAACTCAAGAAGGCGGAGCTGGCGGCGCATCTGGCGTTCGGGGCCAGGCTCAAAAGTTACGCCTTTGACAAATACCGCACCCGCAACCTGGACGAGTTCGAGAAGAAGCTGAAAAACCTGCGGGTGGTCACGCCCGATCCGGCGGCCGCGAAGAAGGCCTATGCCGGACTGGATGCGGTGGCGGGCGGGATTTTTCTCGCCCGCGATCTGGTGAATGAGCCGCCCAATGTCCTTTACCCGGAAGAATTCGCCCGCCGCGCCAAGGCGGCGCTTTCCAAGCTGGGCGTGAAAGTGGAAATCCTGGGCGAAGCGGAGATGAAAAAGCGCGGCTTTGGCGCGCTGTTGGGCGTGGGCCAGGGCAGCGCGCGCGAGAGTCAGCTTGTCGTCATGCAGTGGAATGGTGGCAAAAGGTCCGCCAAGCCGATTGCCTTGGTGGGCAAGGGCGTATGTTTTGATTCCGGCGGTCTCTCCATAAAGGTCGGCTCCGGCATGCAGGGGATGAAGGGCGACATGGCGGGGGCGGCCTGTGTCACCGGCACCATTCTGGCGCTGGCGACACGCAAGGCGCGGGTCAATGCGGTGGGCGTGATCGGGCTGGTGGAGAATATGCCCGATGGCGGCGCCTTCCGGCCCGACGATGTGCTGACGTCGCTCTCCGGCCAGACCATCGAGGTGCTGAACACCGACGCGGAAGGAAGGTTGGTGCTGGCCGACGCGCTGACCTACACCCAGCAGCGCTTCAAGCCCAAGCTGGTGATCGATCTCGCCACACTTACCGGGGCGATCGTACAAACGCTTGGCTACGAACATGCCGGCGTGTTCTCCAACAATGACGAGCTGGTCAAGCGCATCCAGGCGGCGGGCCGCACGACCGGCGAGCGGGTGTGGCAACTGCCGCTGGATCCCTTTTATGACAAGATGATCCGCTCCAAGATCGCCGACATGAAGAATATCGGCGGCGGCAATTCCGGCTCCATTACCGCGGCGCAATTCCTGTTGCGCTTTATCGAGAAGGACACGGCCTGGGCGCATCTGGATATCGCGGGCGTGGCCTGGCAGGACGGCGAGCAGAAACCCACCATTCCCAGTTGGGGCACCGGTTGGGGCGTGCGGCTGCTGAATAGATTGATGAAAGAGTACTACGAGGCATGACCGAGACGCTCTTCTATCATTTGGAACGCCGTTCCCTGGAAGACGTACTCCCCGGCCTGATCGAGAAGTCGCTGCAACGCGGCTGGCGGGCGGCGATCAAGACCGACTCGTCGGAACGTTCCGATGCCTTGGACACTTTGCTGTGGACCTATGACGACCAAAGTTTCCTCGCGCACGCCCAACAGGGTGACGGCAAGGCGGAAGACCAGCCAGTGCTGATCACAGTGGAGGATGGCAATCCCAATTCCGCCCAGATTTTCTTTTATGTGGGCGGGGCTATGCCGGCGGATTGGGCGGGCCTTTCCGATCTGGCGCGGGTAGTGCTGTTGTTCGACGGCAGGGACCAAGAGGCCCTTGCGGAGGCTCGCGCGGCATGGAAAGAGGCCAAGGCAGCCGGTCATGACGTGACCTACTGGAAGGAAACGCCGGCGGGAAAATTCGAGAAGCAGAACTGAACCGGAAACGCCTTGGGTTATTTCTCCACCATCAATATCGCCATCCTGCTGATTGACCTGGCCCTGGCCTGGCATGTGATCCGCAGCGGCCGCACGCCGCTATGGATCATGGGCATGGGGCTCGCCTCTTTCATAAATATCCTGGCGCTGGTGGCGCTTTGGCTGGCCTATCTGGCAATGGCGGTGGTCCCCGATTTCTTCAACAGCCATGGCATGCGCCGTTTCAGAGGCAGCGTGGCCCAGGCCGCCGATCCGGGGCGCGGCTATCGCGAGAAGAAGCGGCAGGTGGAACTGGTGGGCTCGGTGGACGCCAAGCGGGGGCTGGCCGAGGAAAGCGTCAAGCGAGGCTTTTTCGCCGAAGCGATCGAGCTTTATGAAAGCGCCATGCAGGGCCCCTTGGGCGCGAACGATCCCACCTTGCTGAAGGGGCTGGGTCGCGCCCGCATGCTGTCAGGGCAGGGCGCGGAGGCCGAAAGCCTGTTCCTGAAACTGAAACAGGTGGATCCGGCCGCCTTCGATGCCGACGCCGAACTGGATTATGCCCGCGCCTTGGCGCTTCAGGGCAAGAATGACGAGGCGGTGGCGCAATTCGAACGCGTGGTGTCACGCTATCCCGGTGAGGAAGCGCGTGCGCGTTTCGGCCTGTTGCTGGAAAGCCTGGGACAAACCGCCCGCGCCCAGGCCTTGTTCGCCGAAATCCTCAAATCGGTGAAAGGCGCGCCGGGTTACTATCGCAGCCGCCAAAAAGAGTGGGTTGCGATTGCCAAGTCGCATATGAAATAGGCGCAAACACAGGCGCGAGAGATTTTGCGGCGTGAGCAGGAGCGTCGCGCGGAGCGTACGAAAAGTACGTGAGCACGCGCGACGAACTCACGACGCAAAAGAACCGCGCCCTATTCGGCCTCTTCGTCCGTCTTTTTGGGCCGCGCCATCTTGGCCAGCAGCGCCGTCTCGCGATGCCAGCGCTTCAAGGGCCGCGCCGGATAGCCGCCCACCCGTTCGCCGGCCGCAATGTCGCGTGTCACCCCGGAACGCGCCGCAAGGCGCGCGCCCGCGCCGATGGTGAGATGATCGCTGATCCCCACCTGGCCGCCGATCAAGACCATCGGCCCGACGGTGGTCGAGCCGCCGATCCCCACCTGCGCCACCAGCAGGCTGTGATGACCGATCTGCACATTGTGTCCGACATGGATCAGGCTGTCGAACCGCACGCCGCGCTCGATATGGGTGTCGCCGATGGCGCCGCGATCCACGGTGCAGTTGGAGCCGAACTCCACATCATCCTCGATGATCACCCGGCCCAGTTGCGGCACCCGCAACAAGCCTTCCAGGCTGGGCACGAAACTGAAGCCCTGATTGCCGATGGAATTGTTGGGACCCATAACCACCCGCTTGCCGATCACCGCATGGGTGATCACGCAATTGGGGCCGATCGAACAATTGTCGCCGATCTCCACTCCGCGCCCGATCACCACATTGTTGCCGATCAACACATTGGCGCCGATCCTGGCCTTGGGCCCGATTTCGGCGCCGGCGCCGATTTCGCTGCCATCGCCGATGGTGGCGGTGGGATCGACCGGCACCGCCACGCGCACGCCCGGCCGCAATTTGGCGGGGGGATAAAAAATATGTCCCACCTGGGCGAAGGCCAGGCGCGGATTGGGCACGATCAAAAGCACCACGCCATGCGGCAGGGACGCCAGCTTGTCACTGGTGATCACCACACTGGCCTTGGTGACGGCAAAGGCGTTGGCATATTTGGCGTCGCTGAACAGCGAGATGTCGCCGGCTTCGGCGCTCTCGAGCGAGGCGACATCGCGCAGCTTCAGGTCGGCGGGATCGCCCTTGGCGACGCCCGCGCCAATGCGCGCGGCGATTTCCCCCAAAGTGAACGGCCCGGCGCGGTCGTAAAATCTATCGTCGGTCATGCGGGGCGGAGACTAGTCGAAGGCAGGAAGACTGCAAACCCTTCAGATATTGGCATTTTCGTAAGCTTCGCTGGCGCTGAGCCAGGCCTTTTCCGCCGCTTCCAGCTTGCGCGCCGCTTCGGCGCGTTTCTTGGATACCGCGGTCGCCTTGGCCGGGTCCTTGGTGAACAACAGCGGGTCGGACAGGGTCTTGTCCAGCTTGGCCAGTTCGGCATTCAGCGTCGCGATCTGGTGCTCGGCCGCCGTCACCTTGTCCTTGAGCGGTTTGAGGTTCTGCCGCTTTTCCGCGTTGCTGCGGCGGGCCTCTTCTTTTTTGGGCTTGATCTCCGGCTCGCGGCGCGTCGGCGCATTGTCGCCGCTGAGCAGAAAGCGGCGATAGTCATCCAGGTCGCCCTCGAACGGCGTGACATGGCCATCCGACACCAGGAGCAGCCGGTCGGCGGTGGCTTCGATCAGGCGGCGGTCATGGCTCACCAGGATCACAGCGCCGTCGAAATCATTCAGCGCCGTCAACAGCTCGTTGCGGGCGTCGATGTCCAGATGGTTGGTGGGTTCGTCCAGGATCAAAAGATTGGGCTTGTCCAGGGTGGCCAGCGCCAGCATCAGCCGTGCCCGCTCGCCGCCAGACAATTGCCCCACCAAGGTCTGCTGCTTGTCCTGGGCAAAGCCGAAACCGCCCAACTGGTTGCGCACCTGCTCCAGGGTCAGCTTGGGGCGCAAGCGCTGCAAGGTCAGGATAGGCGTGACGCTTGTGTCCAACTCCTCCGCCTGGTGCTGGGCGAAATAGCCCACCACCAGCTTGCGCGCCGGGGTGAACTCACCCGACATGGCGGACAGCTTTCCCGCCAGCAATTTCGCCATGGTGGATTTGCCGTTGCCGTTCTTGCCCAACAGCGCCACCCGGTCTTCCGGATCGAAGCGGAAAGAGAGATTGGTGAGAATGGGCTTGCCCGGCTCATAGCCCACGCTGGCGCGGTCCATGGTGACCAGCGGTGGCGAGGCCTGGGTGGCCTCGGGAATATGGATAGGCGCGACATATTCGTCGGGCGGCACTTCGACCAGCGCCAGCTTGGCCAGCATCTTCATGCGGCTTTGCGCCTGGCGCGCCTTGGACGCCTTGGCCTTGAAGCGGTCGACGAAGGCCTGCATATGCGCGCGCGCCGCATCCTGTTTCTTGGCGAAAGCCAGGTCGTTGGCGCGGGTGGCGGCGCGGGTTTCCATGAAAGTGTCGTAGCCGCCGGTATAGAGTTTCAACTTTCCCCGCTCCAGATGCAGGATGAATTCGCACGCCGTGTTGAGCAGGTCGCGGTCATGGCTGACGATCAACACCGTGCCACGATATTTCTGGATGAAGTTTTCCAGCCACAGCACGCCTTCCAGATCGAGATAGTTGGTGGGCTCGTCCAGCAGCAAGAGATCGGGGGCGGAGAACAGGATGGCCGCCAGCGCCACCCGCATGCGCCAGCCGCCGGAAAATTCGCGGCAAGGACGCAGCTGGTCTTCGGCGGAAAATCCCAGGCCCGCCAGGATTTCGGCGGCGCGGCTGGGCGCGGTATAGGCGTCGATCGCCTCCAGGCGGTGATAAATATCTCCCAACCGGTGTCCGTCTGTCTCGTGTTCGGCTTCGGCCAGCAGCGTCAGCCGTTCCGGATCGGCTTGCAGCACCGTGTCCAGCAGGCTGACATCGCTTCCCGGCGCTTCCTGCGCCACGGCGCCCACCCGCCAGGCCGAGGGCAGGCTGATGTCGCCGTCATCCTGATGCAGCTGGCCCAGGATCACCTTGAACAGGGTGGATTTGCCCGCGCCATTGCGTCCCACCAGGCCGATGCGGCGGCCCGCGGGCAGGTTGGCGGTGGCGCCTTTCAGGATCTCGCGCCCCGCGATCCTGACCGTGATGTTGTCAATTGCCAGCATTTCTGGGGCCTTATAACGGTCCTTGCCCTTGACGCAATCCCGTTGCATAAGGCGGCGCTTTTTAACGTTTTGGAGCATTCATGGCCGTCGAGCGCACCCTTTCCATCATCAAGCCGGACGCGACGCGCCGGAATCTCACCGGCAAGATCATCGCCAAATTCGAGGATGCCGGCCTCAGGGTGATCGCCAGCCGCCGGATCAAGCTGTCCCAGGCCGATGCCGAAGCCTTTTATGGCGTGCATCGCGAGCGCCCCTTTTTCCCCAGCCTGGTCGCCTTCATGACCTCGGGTCCGGTGGTGGTGCAGGTGCTGGAAGGCGAAAATGCCATCGCCAAGAACCGCGAAGTGATGGGCGCCACCAATCCCGCCAATGCCGCGCCGGGCACCATCCGCAAGGAGTTCGCCGAATCCATCGAAGCCAATTCGGTGCATGGTTCCGACGCCCCGGAAACCGCCGCCAACGAGATCAAGTTCTTCTTCCGGGATCTGGACATCGTTCCGTAACAATCGAGTTTCACCGCATAATCTGATAAAAGGCTCCCGTATCGCGGGAGCCTTTTTCGTATGCAGGGGTGAGCCGGATCAGCAAAAGGTCCTGTGGACCTTTTGCCCGGCGAACGCCGCAGCATCCGAGCAATGCGAGGATGCGAGGCCGGGACGAAACCCCGCGAGACTGCTATAAGGCTCCCGGATCGCGGGAGCTTTTTTATGGACGGCAAAACCGTCATCATCACCGGCGCGACCTCCGGCATCGGAGAAGTTGCCGCTGTCAGGCTGGCGGAAAAAGGCGCCCGTATCGTCTTTACCGCCCGCGACAAGGCGCGCGCCGAAGACACGCTGGCCGCGCTGAAAAAGGCCAATCCCAAAGCCGATCACGCCTTTCATATGGCCGACCTGTCGCGGCTTTCGGAAATGAAGCGCGTGGGCGTGGAGCTGGCGCGCGAACCCCGGATCGATGTCTTGATCAACAATGCCGGCGCGCTGTTCAACAAAAGGCAGGAAACCGAGGACGGGCTGGAGATGACCTTTGCCCTCAACCATATGGCCTATTTCGTCATCACCAACCTGCTGCTGGGAGAATTGAAAGCCGGGGCGCGCATTGTCACCGTCGCGTCCAACGCCCATCGCGGCGCCCAACTGGATTTCGGCGATCTGCAGTCGCGCCGCCACTATGCGGGCTTTCCGGTCTATTCCAAATCCAAGCTCTGCAACATCCTGTTCAACCGCGAACTGGCGCGGCGCCTGGCCGGCCGTGGCGTCACCGCCAATTGCCTGCATCCCGGCTTTGTCGCCACCCGTTTCGGCGATGACAGCGGCGGCATCGTGCGCGCGGTGCTGAAGGTGGCCAAGCCGATTGGCGCCATCTCGCCGGAAGAGGGCGCTCAGACCATCATCTATCTGGCGTCCTCGCCGGACGTGGCGGGCGTCAGCGGCCAGTATTTTTATGAATGCAAACCCGCGACGCCGACCGCCGAAGCGCGCAACGATGCCGATGCCAAGCAATTGTGGGAAGTTTCCGGACAGATCGCGGTGCTGGGCGCATGAATAACGTCATTCGCGTTGCCGCCATCCTGCTCTGGACGGTCTTGATCTATGGTTTTGCGGGCGGCGCCTTTGTCTGGCGGGAAAACCTGCCCAGCGGCCTGTACAATCTTTACACCATCACCATGTACAAGACTCTGCCGCCGGCGCCCAAGGGGCCGTCCTACTGCAATTTCCTCAATCTCGGGCCGTATGGCCTGGCATTGCCCTGCAATCTCAAGCCGCCCTTCATCGGCTGGCTGCAGGGCGGGCGGTATTAGCCGGAGTTGCCGGCTTGACTCATAAATCTACATATGTAGATTTATCTCATGGGACGCAAACCGATTTTTTCCAGCCAGACCGGTCGCCTGTTGCAAGTCCTGCTCAATGACCCATCGGCCTGGCAGCATGGCTATGGCTTGATGAAGCTGACGGGCCTGCAATCCGGCACGCTCTATCCCATTCTGTTGCGGCTGTGTGATCAGGGATTTTTGGAAGCCAAGTGGCGCGAGTCCGAAACCGCCGGCAAGCCGCGGCGTCACGTCTACCGTTTGACGCCAAACGGTCTGGCATTCGCCCGAGAGCAGATCGCACCGGCGCGCCGCGGGACCGGCGCGTTGCTGGGAGCCAAAGCATGAGCGAGGCGCCGCGCCGCCGCTTTGCCAAGGCCCTGATGCGGCATGCGGCCCGCGTCATGCCGCGCGGCGAGTGGGGCGAGGCGATGCGCAATGAACTGGACGCCATCGCCGATGATCATGTGGCGCTGGATTGGGCGCTCGGCTGTGTGATCGCCGGATACGGAGAAAGGATGAACGTCATGCTCCAGACCTGGTATGCGCGTTCCGGCTTGGCTTGTCTGATGGCGCTGCTGGCATGCCGCGAATTTTTCGCGCCGCTGCTGATTTTTGCCTATCGCACGCAAAATCTGGGGCTGGCGCATTTTCTGGGTTTGCGGACGGCCGGCGACGACTACCGGCGCCTGATCCCGGTGATGGATGCGACGCCGGCCTGGCTGCCGCTCTTGTGGGTTGCGGCGGGCCTGCTGTTTCTGATGGCGCTGGGGCGGATGCTGCTGCGAAAAGACGGCAGCGTCCCGCTATTCTTTCTGGCCTTTGCGCTCGACCTGGCTGGCGCCGTGATGGCCAGATCGATCGAGGCGTCCACCGGCGTGATCGTCACGCCGAACCTGATGATACGCGCCGCGGGCGAGATCCTGATGCTGTCCACTGGTTTTGTGCTGTGGCGGATGACGCGAAAAATGCCGCCGACGACTAGTTGAAGACCGCCAACCCGTTTTCCAGCTTCACCTTGTCCGCCGCCAACAGCTTCAAGGCCTCCGGATAGAGCTTGTGCTCCACCTCCAGCACGCGCTGGGCAAGCGTCTCGGCCGTATCGGACGGCGCGACCGGCACCTTGGCTTGCGCGATCACCGGCCCGGCATCCAGTTCCGGCACCACAAAATGCACACTGGCGCCGCTGAATGTTTCCTTCGCCGCAATCACCCGCTCATGCACCTTGGTGCCCCTATAGGCGGGCAGCAAGGAGGGATGGATATTGATCAACCGGCCCTCCCAGGCGCGCACAAAACCGTCCGACAAAATCCGCATGAAACCCGCCAGCACCACCAGCTCGGCGCCCGCCGCGCGCAAGGCGGCATCCATTTCGGCATCAAAAGCTTCCCGGCTTTTGCCAGCATGGGGAATGACGGTAGTGGCAATGCCGGAGCTCTGCGCCTTCTCCAGCCCGCCCGCGCCTTCGACATTGGAGATCACCAGGACGATCCGGTAGCTGGCATCCTGCGCCGCGATCAGGGCGCCCAGATTGCTGCCGCGCCCGGAAATCAGGACTGCGACCTGCTTCAAAGCTTCAAGGCTCCGCGATAAACGACTTTGGCCTCTCCCGCGCCGGGGATGAGTTTGCCGATGCGCACCGCGCGATCGCCGGCTTCCTGAAAGGCGTCGATCACATGACCGGCATGTTTCTCGTCCGCCACCGCCACCAGGCCGATGCCGCAATTGAAAGTGCGCAGCATCTCGCTTTCGGCGATCCCGGCCTGTTTCGCCAGCCAGGAGAACACCGGCAGCACCGAAATGGCGTCCAGCTCCACGTCCGCGTCCAGGCCTTCCGGCAGACAGCGGGGCAGATTGTCGGTGATGCCGCCGCCGGTGATATGAGCCAGGCCCTTGACGCCACCGCTATGAATTGCCCCCAGGGCGGCGCGCACATACAGCCTGGTCGGGACCAGCAAGGCTTCACCCAGGCTCTTTTCCGGCGCGAAGGGCGCGGGCGCCTCCAGGGCAAGACCGCTTTTCTCCACCACCTTGCGCACCAGGGAATAGCCGTTGGAATGCACCCCGCTGGATGCGACCCCGATCAGCACATCGCCCGCTTTCATGGCGCCGGTCTTGGGCAGCACCGCGTCGCGTTCCACCGCCCCCACCGCGAAACCGGCCAGGTCGAAATCGCCTTTGGCATAGAGGCCCGGCATCTCGGCGGTCTCGCCGCCGATCAGGGCGCAACCCGATTCCTTGCAGGCGCGCGCAATGCCTTCCACCACGATGGCAGCGGAGTCCACCTCCAGCTTGCCGGTGGCGTAATAATCCAGAAAGAACAATGGTTCGGCGCCTTGTACCACAATGTCATTGACGCACATCGCCACCAGGTCCTGGCCGATGCCGTCAAAGCGCTTGGTATCGATCGCCAGCTTGAGCTTGGTGCCCACCCCGTCGGTCCCCGCCACCAGGATGGGATCCTTGAAGCCGGCGGCCTTGAGATCGAACAGTCCGCCGAACCCGCCCAGATCGGCGTCGGCGCCGCGCCGCCGGGTGCTGCGGGCGGCCGGGGCAATGCGCGCCACCAAGGCTTCGCCGGCATCGATATCCACGCCCGCGTCTTTATAGGTGAGGCCATTTTCTGGGTGAGGCATGGGGTTCGTTTACGCACCCGCGCAGGCCGGCGCAAGCTGGCCGTCTTGCTCACGCACAGGACCGCAATTTTGCCTGTTTTGGCGGGCAGTTAGATGCCTTCCGCCCGTCCGGTCCCGCCGGTATAGTGCACCCGCTCTCTCAAGGCGCTCCATGATCTTCCGCAAATATTCCGTTCTGGCCGTTGCTTTGCTGCTCGCCCTGGCCGCCGCCGGAAAGGCCACGGCGCAGGACAGTGGCCTCTATACCGTCAGCAGTGTGCATGTGGACGCCACCGGCCCATCCTCGACCGAAGCGCTGAACACGGCCATCGCCCAGGGCCGCGCCAAGGCGTTCCAGATCGTCTATCGCCGTCTCACCCGCCAGTCCGATTGGGCGAAACAGCCGGCGCTGGACATGCCGGGGCTGTTGCGCCTCAGCCGCGGCTACAACATCGCCAATGAGCGCCGCTCCACCACCCGCTATGTCGGCGATGTCACCTATATGTTCAATCCGGAAGCGGTGGCGCGGCTGTTGCGTTCTTCCCAGATCGCATTCTCCCAGACCCAGGCGCGGCGCATCCTGGTGATCCCCATGTCGCCCGGTGTCAGCCACGGCCCCTGGTCGCAGGCCTTGATGGCGCCCGGTTTCAGGGACAGCCAGGTGCCGTTCACGGTGCTGGCGGCGGAAGACGATGCGGCCCTGTCGGGACTGAATTTCGATACGGCGAGTTGGAATGACGTATCGGCGGTGGCGGGAAAAAATCATGTCAGCGAAGTGGCGCTGGTGCAGGCGCTCTATGCCAATGGCAAGATGACGGTGAACATCCACCGTCTGGGGCAGGGCGAACAGCCGGTCAAGACCAGCCTGGATGTGCCCATGGTGCAGACGGTGGGCACCACCTATCCGGCGGCGGCGCAAGCGGCGGTGCGCACCATCGAGGATATGTGGAAGACCCGCAGCGCCATCGATTTCAGCCAGCGCGGCAAGCTCACCGCCGACGTCAAGATCGCCAACCTGGCGCAATGGGGCGAGATTCAGGGCGCGCTGGGCCAGATCGGCAACGTCACCGGCGTGAGCGTGACCGCCATGACCATGAATACCGCGCGGATCAATCTCAATTACCAGGGCGGCATCGACCAGTTGCGCGAGGCCGCCAGCGGCGCCGGGCTCAGTCTGACCAATCGCGGCGGGCAATGGACGCTTGCCCGCGCCGGCCAATAGGAAGGGGCGGAGCCGATGATCCGGCACCTGCCCAATCTTCTGTCGGCCTTGCGCCTGCTGGCGGCGCCTTTCGCGGCCGTGTTGATCCTTGGCGGCCATGACATCGCCGCGCTTCTTGTTTTCACCGGCGCCGGCTTGAGCGATGGGCTGGACGGCTTTATCGCCCGGCGCTGGGGCGTGACGTCGGCATTCGGCGCCTGGCTGGATCCCGCCGCCGACAAGCTTCTGATGCTTCTTTGTTTCGCCGCGCTTTTTGCCGTCGGCAGCACGCCTTTGTGGCTGCTGGCGCTGGTGGTGGCGCGCGATCTGGCGATCGCCTGCGGCTGGCTGCTGATCAAGCTGTCCGGTTTGCCCATCGCCACCCAGCCTCTCTTCATCGGCAAGGCCTCCACCGTGAGTCAGATCCTGTATATTTTTGGCACCTTGCTGCTCTTGGCCTCTGATCTGGAAGCGCCGCATCTCATTCAGGCGGCCGCCTGGCTCTGTGCCGGTTTGACGGTACTGTCGGCGCTGGCCTATGGCGGAATTTTCCTGCGCGGATTTTTTCGCGGACGCCGCGTCGCGTGACCCAGCTTGTCCTGCCACTGGAAACCCGCAGCGCCCAAGGCCGGGCGGATTTCATAGTCACGCCCGCCAACCAGCAGGCGGTGGCGTTTCTGGACGTGTTTCCGCATTGGCCGGCGCCGGCGGCGGCGCTTTACGGACCGCCGGCTTGCGGCAAATCGCATCTGGCGGCGGTGTGGGCCCAAAAATCGGGCGCCAGGATTGTGGAAGCTTCCTCGCTTGTCGCCGATGTTCCGGACGGCGCCCTGGTGGTGGAAAATATCGGAGCGGGCGTCCCGGAAGCCTCGCTATTCGTCCTGCTGGAACGGGGCGCGCCCTTGTTGCTCACCGCTCAGGCGCCGCCCGCGGAATGGCCGGGGAAATTCCACTTCTCCCTGCCGGATCTGGTGTCGCGGCTCAATGCCTTGCTGGCGTTTCCGCTCTGGGCCCCGGACGACGCCTTGTTGATGGGCCTGGCGGTCAAACTCTTCGCCGACCGCCAGGTGGTGGTTCCCGAGAATGTCGTGGCCCATATGATCCGCAGCCTGGAACGGTCGCCCGGCTCGATCCGGGATTTTGTCGCCCGCGCCGATGCCATCGCCCTGGCCGAGAAGAGGCCAATAAATATAAATCTTATCAATGACTTATTGGACGATCCGGCGGCCCGGCACGGTTTGTGACAGTCCCGTTATTACCGCCGCCGGGTCATTACAATTTCATGGTTTCTGGCTAGTTTAGGGCATGTCCACCCCCAGCCCGAACGCACCTTTGGCCGCCGCCAATGAGGACTCCAGCGAGGCGCTGGCGCCCGCGACCGAGGATGTCGTGTCGCTGGCACATCAGGGCGCCAATGTGTCCTATGACCCTGCCTCGCCCCAGCGTTTCGTCAACCGCGAACTCTCCTGGCTGGCGTTCAACCGCCGGGTGATCGAGGAGGCGCTGAACCGCCGCCATCCCTTGTTCGAGCGGGTGCGCTTCCTGTCGATTTCCGCTTCCAATCTGGACGAATTCTACATGGTGCGGGTGGCGGGCCTGATGGGCATGGTGCGGGCCGGGGTCACCACCGCCAGCGCTGACGGCCTCACGCCGGCGCAGCAGCTCGCCCGGGTGGATGAAACCGCCCGCGCCCTGATCGCCGACCAGCAGCGCATCTGGGGCGAGTTGCATGGCGAGCTGCGCAAGGAAGGCATCTGCGTCGTCACCGGCGAGGAGCTGTTGCCCCGCGACCGCCAATTTCTCGACCGCCAGTTCAATGAACAGATTTTCGCCGTGCTGACGCCCTTGGCGATCGATCCCGCGCATCCGTTTCCCTTCATTCCCAATCTGGGTTTCACCATCGCGGTGCAGCTGGCCAACAAGCGGGACGGCAAGCAGTTCTCCGCCCTGATCCCGGTGCCGCCCCAGCTCAAGCGCTTCATCCGCCTGCCTGACGGCGACAAGCCGTCCTCGCACAAGGAGGTGCGCTTTATTCCGCTGGAGCATGTGATCGCGCTGTATTTCGACCGCCTGTTCCCGGGCCATGGCGTCAATGGCTGGGGCATGTTCCGCCTGCTGCGCGACAGCGACGTGGAGGTGGAGGAAGAAGCCGAAGACCTGGTGCTGCTGTTCGAGACCCTGCTCAAGCGGCGCCGCCGCGGCAGCGTGATTCACATGAAATGCAGCGCCTCGATGCCGGATGCGCTGCGCCATTTCATTGCCCAGCATCTCGACCTGGACGATTCCGAAATCGTGATCGTCGAGAATCTGATGGGCCTATCGGATCTGTCCAAGCTGATCCTGCCCGAACGCCCCGACCTGATGTTCAAGCCTTATATCCCCCGCTTCCCCGAGCGCATCCGCGATCACAATGGCGACTGTTTTGCCGCCATCCGGGAAAAGGACTTGATCGTTCACCATCCCTTCGAAAGCTTCGACACGGTGGTGCAGTTCATCCGCCAGGCCGCCGCCGATCCCGAAGTGGTGGCGATCAAGCAGACGCTCTATCGCACCTCCTCCGACAGCCCCATCGTGGGCGCCTTGGTCGAGGCGGCGGAAGCCGGCAAGTCCGTCACCGCCCTGGTGGAGCTCAAGGCCCGTTTTGACGAGGCCGCCAATATCAAATGGGCCCGCGACCTGGAGCGCGCCGGGGTGCAGGTGGTCTATGGCTTCATCGCGCTCAAGACGCACGCCAAAATCAGCCTGGTGGTGCGGCGCGAGGGCGGCCATCTGACCACCTATTGCCATTTCGGCACCGGCAATTACCACCCCAACACCGCCAAGATTTACACCGACCTGTCCCTGTTCAGCGCCGATCCGGCGCTGGGGCGCGATGCGGCGCAATTGTTCAATTTCATCACCGGCTATGCCGAACCCACCGCGCTGGAGAGGCTCGCCATGTCGCCGCTCACCCTGCGCGGCCGGCTGATCGAGGACATCCAGCAGGAGATGATGAACGCCCGCGCCGGCAAGCCGGCCGCGATCTGGGCCAAACTGAATTCGCTGGTCGATCCCGGCATGATCGACGGGCTTTATCGCGCCAGCCAGGCGGGCGTGAAGGTGGAACTGATCGTGCGCGGCATCTGCTGTCTCAGGCCCGGCGTGCCCGGCCTGTCCGACAATATCCGGGTCAAATCCATTGTCGGCCGGTTCCTGGAACATGGCCGCATCATCTGTTTCGGCAACGGCCATGAACTGCCGCATCGCAGCGCCAAGGTCTATATCTCCTCCGCCGACTGGATGCCCCGCAACCTGGACCGGCGGGTGGAAACCCTGGTTCCCATCGAAAATCCCACCGTCCATCAACAAGTGCTGGACCAGATCATGGTGGCACAACTGAAAGACCAGGCGCAAAGCTGGTATATGCAGGCGGACGGACGCTATGTCCGCGATTCGCATTCCGAGGACAGCAATGCCTTTTCCGCGCATACCTATTTCATGACCAATCCCTCGCTATCGGGCCGCGGCCGGGCCCTCAAGATGCAGAAGCCGGCGAAGCGTCGGGACTAGAATTTCATGTCTCCAGTCGCCGATCTTCGCACTGCCTTGCAACCCAAGGGCCAGGCGTCTGTCTCGCCCAAATCACGCGGTCCCGTCGCCATCGTCGATATCGGCTCCAATTCGGTGCGCCTGGTGGTCTACGAATCCCAGAACCGGGTGGCCGCCACGCTGCAGAACGAGAAATCCATCTGCGCCATCGGCCGTGACATGGTCACCACGGGGCGGCTGCATGCCGAAGGCTGCACCGCGGCGCTGGAAGCCCTGTCGCGCTTTCGCATGATCGCCGATGGCCTGAATGTCGAGCATCGCGATGCGGTGGCGACGGCGGCGGCGCGCGACGCCAGCAATGGCGCCGAGTTCATCCGCCGGGCGGAAACGGCATGGGGCCGTCCGATCCGCATCCTGGCGGGCGAGGACGAAGCCCGCATCGCCGCCGAAGGCGTGGTGGCGGGCATTCCCGACGCCGATGGCTTGGCGGCGGATCTGGGCGGCGGCAGCCTGGACATGGTTTCGGTCAAAGGCGGCCAGACCGGCGCGGCCTATACTTTGCCGTTCGGACCCTTGCGGCTGATGGATCAATCCAAGGGCGATCCCGACAAGGCGCGCGACCTCGTCGACAAAGGGCTCAAGAACATTCCCGGCCTGTCGGCGCAGGCGCTCTATGCCGTGGGCGGGGCGTGGCGCAGCTTTGCCCGGGTGGACATGGAAGACCAGAATTATCCGCTGCATGTGCTGCAGCATTACACCATTCCGCGCGGCCGGGCGCTTCGGCTGTGCCGGCTGCTGGCAGGGCTGTCCAAGGACAGTGTGCGCAAGATCAAGGTGGTCTCCAAGCGGCGCGCCGAAAGCCTGCCTTACGGCGCGGTGGTGCTGGAGCGGCTGCTGGAAATGGGCGGCATCAAGGAAGTGGTGATCTCCGCTTACGGCTTGCGCGAAGGATTGCTCTATGCCCGGCTGCCGGCGGAAGAACGCGCCAAGGATCCGCTGGTGGAATTCGCCCGCGCCGCCAACAGCCGCAATGCGCGCGTGCCCTCGCATGCCGGGGAAATGCTGGAATGGACCTTGCCCCTGTTCGAGGACGATTCCCCGGAAATGGCGCGGGTACGCGAGGCCTCCGCCTTCTTTTCCGACCTGGCTTGGCGCCGCCATCCCGATGATCGCGCCGCCGGCGCCTTCGGCCAGGTGCTGACCGCACCCTTTGCCGGCGCCAGTCATCGCGACCGCGCCCTCATTGCCGCCAGCGTCTTCCATCGCTATTCCGGCGACGAGGATTTTCCCCAGCACATGGCGCTGGCCGGGCTGCTGGAGAAAGACGAGGAGAAGCGGGCGCTGCTGCTGGGTCTGGCCTGGCGGTTTGCCTTTTCGCTGTCGGCCTCGGCGGCGGGAGAACTTGCCAACTACCGGCTGCGCATGACGCCGTCGAAGGTGATCCTGGACGTGCCCAGCCGCCGCGAAGCCATCGCGGGAGAACCGGTGCAGCGCCGTTTGGGTGAATTGGCGAATGCGCTGGGGCGCAAAG
>DASSGF010000038.1:0-1030 GCA_035693565.1 Rhizomicrobium sp.
CACCCCGCACCTTGCTCACCATCGCGGCGCTGGGCTTCTTTCTTTACACCCTGGTCGACCGGCTGGTGGCGCGGCATGACTGCGAAGGCCAGGCCAATCCCGCGCGCGGCTTGATTGGGGCCGCGAGTTTTTCCGCTCATAGCATCTTGGACGGCTTCGCCATGGGCGTGGCCTTCCAAGCATCGCGCGAAATGGGTCTGATCGTGGCGGCCGCCGTGCTGGCGCATGATTTCGCCGACGGCCTCAACACCGTGAATGTGGTTATGAAGAATGGCGGTTCGCGCAGCTTCGCTTTGCGCTGGCTGGCGGTGGATGCGATTGCGCCGGTGGTGGGTGCGGGTTTGAGCTTGCTGCTGACACCCGAGCATGGCGTGCTGGCGGTGCTGTTGGCCTTGTTTTGCGGCTTTTTTCTGCATATCGGGGCCAGCGGCCTTTTGCCGGAAAGCCACCGCGCTTATCCGCGTCCCTCGACCACGCTGGCGACCTTGCTGGGGGCCGCATTTCTGTATGCGGTGACGGCACTGGTGCGTTAAGCCTGTAAGCGCTGCATCGGCCTTCATTGTCATTCCCGCGTAAGCGGGAATCCATCGCGCAGAAAAAGAAAATGGATGCCCGCTTACGCGGGCATGACAACGTTATTTAATCTCCGTCAACAGTGGCCTTCCAGCAAACTTCGCATCCAGATTGTCCAGCACCAGCTGGCTCATGGCGCGGCGGGTTTCGTGGGTGGCGCTGCCGACGTGGGGCTGCAGCACCACATTGTCCATGCCGAACAACACCTCCGGCACTTGCGGCTCGTTGGCGAACACATCCAGGCCCGCGCCGCCCAGCTTGCCGGAAACAAGCGCCTCGACCAGCGCGTCTTCATCCACCACCGCGCCGCGCGCCACGTTCACCAGAATGCCGGTGGGACCCAGCGCCTCGATCACCTGTTTGTTGACGATCTTGGCCGTCTGTGGCGTGGCGGGAATAATCACAATCAGGAAATCGCTGTTCTTGGCCAGCTCCGCCAGGTCGGGATAATGGCGCC
>DASSGF010000039.1:0-2191 GCA_035693565.1 Rhizomicrobium sp.
TGGTCGCCAGGGCGTGCAGTTCGCCACCTTCCCGGAGGCGGTGGTGCCGTACTATCCCTATTTCTCCTTTGTGCAGCGGCCCTTCGAGATGGTGACGGAACACCTCAGGCTGCTTGAACAGGCCGTGACCGTACCGTCGACCGCAACACTGGCGATCGGCGATGCCTGCAGGCAAGCCGGCATGGTGGTAGCCATTGGCGTCAACGAGCGCGACGGCGGCACGCTCTACAACACCCAGTTGCTGTTCGATGCTGACGGCACCTTGGTCCAGCGCCGCCGCAAGATTACACCGACCCACCACGAACGCATGATCTGGGGCCAGGGCGATGGTTCGGGGCTGAGAGCTGTCGACAGCGCCGTCGGACGCGTCGGTCAGCTGGCGTGCTGGGAGCATTACAATCCACTCTCATGTCCGCCTTTCCAAGTAGCAGGCGCGTGAATTCGTGGCTCCATTGGAAGCAGTTGCTTCAGGCTCTGCCGGGCAAGGCAGGAGGCACGGTCGTCATGACGACGGTTGATCATACTCTGATGCGCGGGTCGAAACCGCATGACCGTTGATACGTCGCGGAGCTGCCTCGGTCTAGAAACCTGTGTCGGATCGGCGACCCGGCAGATAGTGGATGCGAGGGTTCTCCTGACCGCGACCGCGCCCCCAGCCTTGCCCAGCAGCAGCGTGTCCGGTGGTTCGCTGGCGCCTCCCTGCGATGTGATCACGCGTTTCCTCTGGTCAGTTCGTCGCCGGCGGCACGCGCCGGGCGATGGCCCAGATGAAGCCCGCCAGCTCACGGGCGATCGCGGCAGTGACAACATTGGCTGGCTTGCCGCTGCGGGCGAGCTTGCGATAGCGCGCGCACAGCCGCAGCTGCGCTTTCCAGGCGATCTCGCGGATTGGCTTGGGCTGCTCCTCCTGCCGGAGCAGCAACTCGCGGCTGACCCGGGCCGGGAAACGGTAACACCAGGCCGCCTCGACCAGCAGCCGACGGGCTGCGCTGTTGCCGGCCTTGGTGAGGCCGCCGCGTTTGATGCTGGCACCGCTGGAATGTTCGGACGGCACCAGCCCGAGATAGGCCATCAGCTGACGCGGATTGGCAAAGCGCGAGAGGTCGCCCAGTTCGGCAATCAGTGTTGCCGCATTGACCAACGCCATGCCGCGCATCGTCTGCAGCGCCGACACGACCGGGGCGAGTGTCCAATCGGGCAGCATCGCTTCGATCTGTGCTGTCAACCGATCGCGCCGGGCTCTGGCGGCTTCGACCGCCTGAATGTAATCCTCGAGCACGATATGATGCACCGCCTGCTCGAACTTGAGCCCCGCGAGCCAGCGGCGATGCAGCTTGGTCCAAGCCGGCCGCCCATAATGGCAGCCCTGGCGCAACAGAAACCCCGAGAGCTGCTGGCGCGCCCGGCGCAGTGCCCGCACCGCGTCGAGGCGTGCCCGCACCAGGTCGCGCATCGCCTCGTGCCCAGGATCTGGAACCCACACCGCCGTCAACTCGCCGGCCCGGTGCAGCCGCGCCAGACTGGCCGCATCCCGCCGATCCGTCTTGACCCGGTCGCCCGCCCGCTTCGGGATCAGCGAGGGTGCCACCACAATGCAGTTGTGCCCGCTCGCGGACAACTGGCGTTGGATGCCATAACCGCACGGCCCCGCCTCATAGCAGAACCGCAATTCCACCCCCTCTTGGCCGAGCTTGCGAGCCAGCCGCTGCAACGCTGCCGGCGTGTTAGCAATCCGGCCGTAGTCCCGAACCTCGCCCCGCAGGCCGCCTTCTGCAACCGCCACGACGATCCCGTCCTTGTGAACATCAAGCCCGACATACCTGATATGATCCCCCAAGACCCGTCTCCTATGCATGAGGCTCGGCACCGGCCAATCCGGTGCAACCCTCGCTACCGGCATACTGTGAGACGGGTCGCCCCGTCCTCAGGCGGACATGTGGTCTAGCCTGAAGCCTGCCGCTTCGACTTCCTGGCGAAGAAAGGCTTCTTCGATCCGATGCAGGGTACCAGATTCGGATAGGCCAGTACCCGGTCGGCCCGCATGATCGGCGATGACGTATAGCCCTCCGGGTTTGAGCGCGCGGAAGACGGCCCGATTCATCGCCGCACGGTCCACACCCAGATGTCCAAGGTCGTGATAGTTGAACATTAAGGTCACCAAATCAATCTGCGCCGACGCCAAGTCCGATGG
>DASSGF010000040.1:0-1597 GCA_035693565.1 Rhizomicrobium sp.
GCCATCACCTTGCCAGTGGGCTTCGCCGCCGGTTTGGCCGGGCTTTTCAGCGCTTTGCGGGCAGAGGCCGGCGGCGCGGCTTTGGCCCGGGCTGGCATAGATGGCTTTGATTTCGCTGCGACTTTCTTGGCTCTGGAGGCGGCTTTAGCCATGACTGATAAATAATCCGCGAGAGGGGAGAAGGGTGCGCGCCTTACACCACTTTGAGCGGTTCCGCGCAAGATGCGAACGTCGTTTCAAAGCTAGATGTGCAGCCATTTGAGCAGCCCGAGACCAATCAGGCCGACGCAAATCAGATAGATCGCGACCACGAGATTAAGCAGCCGCGGCATGATCAGGATCAGGATGCCCGCGATCAGCGCCACTATGGCGGGAATATGGGCAGTGGTGATGGTCATCGAAATGTCTCCGGAATAAGGCGTACGTGGAGGCGGCACTTTATTCCCATGCGCGGTTCCGCGATAGCAGACGCTTTCTCCCTCAATCGGTTCCAGCGCGCGTGAAGATGCCGAAAAATTGCAACAGTGCGATGCGCATTGTTCCCGGAACATTGCCGCGCCAGATGAATTGGATGACATCGCGTGCCGGCTGCGAGCCGGCGTGCATCATCGCAAAGGAGTTGATCATGCGGAACAAGATACTTGCCATTGCAGCGATCGCGGCCGCCATCGGCGCGCCGATCGCGGCGCCGGCGCAGGGTGTCGTCACGACCGGCGTGGCGCCCGGCGCGGTGGTGGTGGAAGATGTCGATGGCATCGCCGTCGACCAGCGTCCGGCGTTCCGCGAATACATTATTCGCGAACGCGTGCCGAGTTACAGCATTCCGGACCGCGTGATCGTCGGCGGCGTGCTGCCGGAGACTGGCGTCATCTACTACGACGTGCCGCAGACGTTCGGCGTCACGCCGTACCGCTACACGGTGGTGAACGGCCAGACCGTGCTGGTCGAACCGCGGAGCCGCCGCATCGTTCAGGTGGTGGAGTAAGGCTCGCTTCGCCTGAACGATGGTCCGGGCGCCGGCGCTTGATGCGCGAGAGCGACCGGACACCAAGGCCTCGCCCGGTTCCCCCGCCGGGCGGGGCTTTTGGCTGCATTCGACCTGGCGCGCGATGACAGCTGATGTGGCACGGGACGCGCCTCGAACAACAGCCGTCATACCCACCACCGGGCCTCGCCTTCGGCGAGCCCGATGACAGGCTCCAGCGGGGTATCCAGTACGCCGCGGCCCCTCGGCTCAATCACGGACTTCTCTGGAATACTGGATCGTCCGCCTTCGCGGACGATGACAGCCAGGGAGACGTTGCGTTCGAGCCCGATGACTGGCTTCAGATTTACTTTTCAAATAGCTAGTTCATTCGCAGACACGACCCCGCGATCTCGCCGCGGCCTGCGCCCGAGTTTTGCTGAATTTCCTGTCCCCTTGATATCAGAGGGCGCAGGGAATGCCGGGTGCCCAATGCACCCGCAGCCTCGCGTGCAAATGAAAAAAGCACACGAGCATAGTCACCACGGTCACACCGGTTTCACCCGGCATTCCCCGCGCAATGGTTTTACGGCTTACTTCGCGCTCTCCCCGGTGACCACGCTTGTTTGACAC
>DASSGF010000041.1:0-1674 GCA_035693565.1 Rhizomicrobium sp.
CGTCAGCCGCGACATGATCACGGGCCAATCGGACATCGGCACCGGGCCGCTCGGGGTGATCGGCAACCTGATCTGGCTGGTGCTCGCAGGCTGGTGGCTCGCGCTTGCCCATGTCATCACCGCGTTGCTTCTTGCGGTGACTATTATCGGCATTCCCTTTGCCTGGGCCCACCTGAAACTCGCCGGCATCGCGCTGTGGCCGATCGGCAAGGTGATCGTTCCCGCCTAGATCATGATCCGGTTGAATCGGATCATGATCTCATCTCTTTGTTTGAGCATGATCTCCGGGCAAACGCTTCGCGTTTGTCCCGAGGGAAAACCGGTTCCCACTTTTCCGGATCATGCTCAGGGTGAAACGGCGTTCAGCTGGTGCTTTCCTTGCAGCGATGCCATTCCCTTAACGGCGCCTGGACCGCCACCGGTCGGGGTCACGATCGTTCCGGCGCTGGTCGCCTGTCTGCTGCTCGTGCCCGCAATGGTTTTCGATTGGCGCAGCCGCGGGCGGCTGCATCCCGTCTATGTATTCGGTGGCGCGGCGCTGATTGCGGTCAAGGTGCTGAACCTGCCGATCAGCGCCAGTTCGTGGTGGCATGCCTTTGCCGGCGGAATACTGGCGCTCGCGCAATAGCGGAAGGGACGGCTTGAGGTCGGGGTGCTTGCGGGCTGCGCCCCGACCGATCTAATCTTGGAAACCCTCCGTTTTCGAACTGGGAGGCTGAACGTGACCCACGTTGATCCCGCGAGGTCCGAATGGACTGGTTCGGTTGGCGACTGCTAAAGGATCCAGCGGCGGACAAAAGCGCAGCCTTCCGCCCCCAAGCCATTCTTCAGGAGCTGGGCAAGCGCGTTCCGCAATATCTCGATGATGTCGATCAAGGCAGGCTGATCTATCCGGCCTGCAAGAGAGCGCCTTCCGACGCCGACAGCGACATCCGCTCGATCTGGGACCATACGCGGCTGGAGGCAGTCCGCTATGTGAGCATGGTGCCGCGGCGCGAGTTCGAACCGTTGGCGGAGCCCGCCCGTCAGCCCGACGTGCTGGAGGCCTATCTTCGGCAGCGGCCGCATGAAGACACCGTGATTGAGTTCACGGGCTCCACCATGAGTGATCTGGCGATTGCCATCATCGCCGGATTCAACTGGCTGAACCACTGTGCCGTTGTGGCGGGAGCTGATCGAGAAAAATTCTCAGGCACGCTCAGCAACTTCAGGAAGGTCACCGGGCTGGCGCGGAAATGGTGGGCCATGGACGGCGCCGGCGAACGCTGCAGCCAGATGCTGGCGGCAGGCGAGAAACCGCCGCTGATGCTGTATTTGATCTGGACGGAATATACCCGGCTGGCCAAGGAGGTGGCAGCCGCGGCATTCTTCGGATCGTCCATCGAGCGGGCGGTAGCGACGCGGCGCGAATCTCTAAAGTCGAAACTTGCCGGGCGCCCCGACGAGCTTGACGCCGCCCTCGGCGAGCTTGCGGAGACCATGGCCAGTTTCGAGCACGCCCGAGATCCCGATGATCTGAGCGGTTAGAGCATGATCCGGAAAAGTGGGGACCGGTTTTCCCTCGGGACAAACGCGAAGCGTTTGCCCGGAGATCATGCTCAAACGAAGAGATGAGATCGAAGCACCGTTGTCGCGGCGTCAGGCTAGCCTCGCGCCGATTGAGCGGCCAACAAA
>DASSGF010000042.1:0-1665 GCA_035693565.1 Rhizomicrobium sp.
TGAAATCAATGCCGACCAGACGCCGGGCAAGGTCCTCGCCGATATTCTGCGCACCGCCGTCAAACACTGATCGCGCCTGCCCTTTCCTGGGAGCGCCGGCGTCCCGCCGGCCAGATTTCCCGGCCAACACGCCGGCGAGACGCCAGCGCTCCCAGGGTGCGGCTTGTTCCAGGTACGACTGATGTCGCACTTGGCTTGGCGGCCGGAAGCCGCCCTGCCAGCCTGCTGGAAGCACGCCGCTGTAGTTTTTCCTTTCACCCGGGCGCAATATCCCTTTGGCTGTCCGCATGACGGCGTTGCGAATCATCTTCATGGGTACGGCGGAATTGTCCTGTGCCAGCCTGGCCGCGCTGGCGCGCGATGAAAAATTCCAGGTTGTCGCCGCCGTCACCCAGCCGGACAAACCCCGGGGCCGCGAGCTCAGACTACAACCGTCACCCGTCAAATTGCTCGCCCTGAAACTGGGATTGCCCGTGCTCCAGCCCGAACGCGCCCGGGACGAAAAATTCATCGCCAAATTGCAAGAATTGAAACCCGACCTTATCGTCGTAGTCGCTTATGGCCAGATTTTGCCGCCGGCGATCCTGGACCTGCCGCGCCACGGCTGTCTGAACATCCACACCTCGTTGCTGCCGAAATACCGCGGCGCGGCGCCAATTCAGTGGGCCATGGCCAGCGGCGACACCGAAACCGGCGTCACCATCATGAAAATGGATGCGGGTCTCGATACCGGCCCCATCGTTTCGCAACGATCCGCGGCGATTTTACCGGCTGATGACTCCGCCATGCTCCACGACCGGCTGGCGCAACTCGGCGCCGAATTGTTGGTCCAGATCATTCCTGATTACGTTGCCGGGAAAATCCCGCCGGCACCGCAACCGGCCCAAGGCGCAAGTTACGCAACCAAAATAAAAAAGGGGGACGGCCGGATTGACTGGAACCAGCCGGCGCAAAGCATTTGGAACCGGCTGCGCGCCTTCACGCCCTGGCCGGGTGTCTTCACATTCTTGCCTAAACCATCGCCGGTGGGGCGAGCGTCCCCGCGAGCCGATGCGACAACGCCGAAACTTCAGTTGCTGAAAATCTGGAAGGCTGAAGTCGTGGAGCGCTCCGGTGGAGGAGCTTGCCGGGTCGAAGCTTCAGAGCGAAGACCGGGGGAGGTTCTGTCAGCGGACAAAACCGGCATCATTGTTGGTTGCGGCAAGGATGCGTTGCGGATTCTGGAATTACAGCGCGAAGGCGGCCGCCGGCTGCCAGCGGCGGAATTTCTGGCGGGTTATCCCTTGAAACCGGGTGAAAGATTTCTGGTGTAGCCCCCGCGAGACGCGGATGCTACCGTGAAATTACAGCATCCCGCAAACCAGCCGCATAGGCCTCAAACACCTGGCGCATTTCATCCCGGACCCGGCGGAAGCATTTCAGAATTTCCCTCTCACTGCCGGTCGCCTTGGCCGGATCGTCAAACGGCCAGTGATGCCGGTTTACCTGGCCGGGAAAAATCGGGCACGCCTGGTCGGCATTGCCGCAGACGGTGATGACGGTGTGGACCGGCTGTTCCAGAAATTCCTTCAGGTGTTTCGAGTGATGACCGGAAATGTCGATGCCCGCCTCGGCCATGACCCTGATGGCCAGCGGATGAACCCGGCCGGTCGGTTTGGAACCGGC
>DASSGF010000043.1:0-1982 GCA_035693565.1 Rhizomicrobium sp.
CACGACGGTAGCGTCTTTGCTCATGAACGGGGTCCGAACGCATTGGCGGCGGCGCGCCGGGTATCCGGGCCTCCGGTGGCTTTTAACGTGCAGGATAGATATGTCATTAGCGGCAATGTTAGTGTTAGCAGTGTCCCAGAGATCTTCGTGATCACCAGCGCCGGCGATGTGTTTGCCCACCAGTATAACGAGAATTTAGGTGGGGTCCCGTCCGTTGGACCGGCGACCAAGCTTGCCGGGCCTCCGGTCGCCTCTCACACGCAGGACAGATGGGTATTCATGAGTGGTGGCCACATTGTTGTCATCAGGGAGGAGGGAGGCGTTTTCATACATGATGTCTCTTAGAGCCGTCTCTAGTTAGTTTAGCATTACAGTTGCAATTTTGACTTAAGATGAGCCTTTCTGGCGGCAGCCTGATGTGCCCTTCGCCAAAGCGACCAAGCGATGATGCGCGCGGGCTCGATGCGCCTTCGCGCGAGCCTTATGGCTATGCGGCGAATTTCTTGAATGGACCAGCGGATAAGCGGCGGACCGGCGGGATCTTCAACCGCTGTTTGGGTTGGGCCGGGGCGTTATTGGCTCGATGCCTGATCGTGGACATCATGGCGAAGGCCAGCATGACGAGCGAGACGTGGCGGTTCCATCCATGCCAGGAGCGGGTCTCGTTATGATCAAGGCCCAGTTCGTTTTTCGCCGTCTCGAAGCTGTCCTCGATGGCCCAGCGGCAGCCTTCAACGCGGACCAGTTTATCGATCAAGGTTCCTACCGGAGCCCAGGTGGAGAAGAAGGCCAGGTCTTGATCTGCGATCGTGCGCCGGATCAACAAGCCGCGCGTCCAAAGGCCGGAGCGGCTTGCGCCGTACGCGCTGGCCTCGATATCGGCCAGTTCCACATAAGCCCAGTCGTAGAGGCGCGGCCCCTTGGCGCCATCGCCAGCCGATAGGCGTTTCCAGTCCGAAGGCGCCAAGCCTTGCGCGACACTTTCCGCCGTTCCCGCGATGAGTTTGGCCTTGCCCCAGGATTTGACGCTGTGGTTCTTGGCGACGCCAAGCACATAGCCCTTGCCGGCTTGGCGCAGCGGCTTTTCAACATCGCCAACGCCATAAACGCTGTCGGCTGCGACCCAGGCGAAAGGTGCAGCAGCGGCGATGGCCCGCTCGATCATGGCGACAGCCAGAGCGGGCTTGGTTGCAAAGGCGGTTTTTTCCGGGACATGCGTCGCCTTCATGCGGGCTGGATCCTCTGTCCACGCCTTCGGCAAATAAAGCGCCCTGTCGATAAAGGCGTGGCCATGCCGCGAAACATAACAGGCAAACACGCCGATCTGGCAGTTCGTGATCTTGCCCGCCGAGCCGGTATATTGCCGCGCGACCCCACATGAGGCCTTGCCCTGCTTGAGAAATCCGGTCTCATCGAAAACCACAACCGCGTCGTCGTCAGCAAGCGTTTCAAGGACATAGTCCCGCACGATATCGCGAAGGTCGTCGGCTTCCCACTGGCCGCGGCCCAGAATAGCCTGCTGCCGCCAGGGACCGGGATCGCCCGCCGCCTCCGCCCGCATCCATCCCGTCTTGCGACGCTCATCGCTCAACAGGCCGTCCAAGAACGACCCTGCCGATGCCGCAACCCGCGTCTGCGTAAACAGCGGGCGCATCCGTTCCTTCACATCCCGCAGCGATGACGCCCAAAGCTCTAACGTCGCCTCGATCGATGCTCCCGCCATCCATGCCCTCCGAATCACTTAGGCACATGGTTGAGAGAGATCAGCTAAATGCAACTGTAATGATAGAACCAGATTCGGATACCAGATGCCCTGCCAGTTATAGCCGATCTGGCCGCCGCCAAAGCCTCCCGATGGCGATAAGAAGCCATTACTGGCTGACTCGCCGCCGCCGCCATTGACACCGGCGTAAAAACCATTCCAGAGCGGCACCACGACATAAGGAGGAGGAGGCGCACCTTTGTAGCCGCCAAAGTCCGCG
>DASSGF010000044.1:0-1168 GCA_035693565.1 Rhizomicrobium sp.
CCGATGCCGCCGCTGATCTTGGCCACGCCATGAAACAACAAAAAGACCGCCAATGCGGCGCGCAAGACAAGCTTGCCGGCGTCGTCGGTGCGGAACTGGGTGGTGGTATTGGTTTGCATGATATTTTCCTTATAAATTAGATTGATGCGGCATGGGACTGGTCGAGCTGACCGCCTAGCCACTGTGTAAAGTCGTCCAGCATCGCCGGGTTCAGCGCATGGCCCGCCGCGTACTCGTGATAGGCCAAGGGTACGCCAAAGCCATCGAGCACCTGCTTCGCGTTGCGGGCAAAGTGGATGCCCAGTGTCTGGTCCTGCACCCCGTGGCTGACAAAGGCGCGCAGCTGGCCCAATGCCGGCCCTGGCTGCACGGCCGGCAATACTTCCGGCAAGATGCGCCCGCTCAGGATGCCGAAACCGGCCGCCTTCGTTGGCGCGCTCAGGGCGACGCTGGCGCTCATGATGCCGCCTTGGCTGAAGCCGGCGATCCAGATGCGGTCGGGATCGATGGCATGCAACTGCGGCAATTGCTCGATAAACGACACGAGTTGCCGACGCGACCGTTCCGCCTGCTCCGCATTGATGGACGGGCCGGCTTGGGTGAAGTTCACCTGGAACCAGCCGAACTGCGCGGGTCCCAGTGCGATCGGGCCGCGCGCCAGCACCACCGCCAGGCGTGGATCGAGGCTGCGGGCCAGGTCGACAAACCCCGCTTCGTTGCCGCCCACGCCGTGCAGCAGGATCAGGCATGGCGACTTGCCCTGCACATCGGCGCCGGCTCGCATACGGTAAGTTAATCCGGAGACCGATTCAAGCACTGTCTCGTTCAATGTGTCAGTCATGATGTTTTCCCCGTTATTCGTCAAATGCGTAGCCATCCATGGCGAGCACGCCATGTTCGACGCTCGCATGCAGCAATGTGGCCGTGGCGCCTGCGCCGGCCGCCCCCATCGCCACAAACAGGGGCAGCAGGTGTTCCTCGCTTGGATGATTCTTGATCGCCGACGGCGCCTGCGCCCGATAATCCAGCAGCGCCGCGCGGTCGTTGGCCTCAAGCCGCGCGCGCATCCAGGTTTCGAATTCGCTCACCCAGTGCGGCGCCGGCGCGTCGACCGGCTGGCCATGGAATTCATACAGGTTGTGCGTCAGCGACCCGGAGCCAATCACCA
>DASSGF010000045.1:0-2526 GCA_035693565.1 Rhizomicrobium sp.
CACGGGACCGGGCGTGAACAACGCATTGGCACTCTGGTTCACGACCGTAACTCGCCACGTATTGCCTCAAGCACTTTTTCGGAGCTGAAGCCAGGAAACGGCATAAGGTATAGATCTGACCCTCATTATCTTGAATCACGCTGCATAGCGCATGGACTTCTGGCGGAAGAAGCTGCGGACGCGAGCGGGTGACTTTGTCAGTCGGTGCATGTGGCTGATGGCGGCCTGCTTGAGCGCCTGCTTGCTGCGCAGCGGCGCCTTGCGTGTGACGTGCTGCTTGAGATCGGCGTTCAGCCCCTCATCGGGGTTGAGTTCCGGACTGTAGGACGGCAGGTAGAAGACCTCGATCTGCGCCTTGTGCCGGGCCAGCCACTCCCGCACCATCGCCGCGCGGTGCACTGGCAGCCGATCGAGGATCAGGAACACCTTGCGCCTGGCGTCGCGGATCAGACGCTGTAGGAAGCAGATCAGCACCGGCGCCTTGATCGCGCCGTCCAGCACCTTCCAGCGCAACTCGCCTCTATTGCTGACGGCTGAGATCAGGCCCAGGCTGATGCGCCGCTGGTTGGGCCGCACGACCGGTGTCTTGCCGCGCGGCGCATAGGAGCGGCCGCGCACGTCATCGGCGCGCAGCCCGGTCTCATCGCCCCAGAAGATCACCCCGCGCTGCCGCCGTGCCCGCGCCACGATGGCGGGATATTCGTGATACAGCCAATCGCGCACCGCCGCCGGTTGCTGCTCATACGCCCGCCGCAGCGGCTTCTGCGCGGTAAAGCCCCAGCGCGCCAGGTACTTGCCGGTGGTGCGCACCGCCAGGCGCACGCCATACTGGCGCCGGATGAGCGCACGCACCGCTTCTCGGCTCCACAGCGCGAAATCCAGCCCCAGATCATCGGGCATGTGGCGGCAGATCAGCCGCTTGATGGCCGCCTCCTGCGTCGCATCCAGCAGCTTCTGCTCATCCGGCTTGCGGCCGCGCTTGCCGCTGACCAGGCCCGTCTCGCCTTTGGCGGCAAAGCGTTGGCAAATGTCGAACACCCCAGTCTGGCTGAGCCCGACCTGAGCGGCGATCGCCGCATAGCTCACACCGCTCTGGCGCAGGCCGATCACCTGTCGCCGTCTCTCCTCCTGGGCCGCCGGAGCCAGCTTGCGCATGTCCACGTGCTTCATATCTAAGGACGTAGTGGCCCTCAGCGTTCATTCAAGATAATGAGGGCCGGATCTATATTGCTGGCGTATTGCACCATCTACAGGACCGGAGCGCAACAGCAATAGCGCCCGCTCAGGGCGTGCAACGTTGTTGCTATATTTTACCACAAATCTACCAATACTGGAGCGGAACCGGTATTCCAGGGCGATGGCATGACGCATGTGCTACTATAGATCCGGCTTGGGTAATCTTGAAGATTGTCGCCCGAGCACCAATTTGCCTGGATGGAACACGTAGACATGCGCAAGCTGGCTGCGGCGGCGCAGGAAGAGCGTCGGCGGCAGGTTATCGGACTGCGTGAGGCGGGGCTGACCTATGGTGCCATCGCGGCGCAGGTTGGACTGACGCAGACCGGGGTCTTCGACATCTGCAAGCGCTTTGCTGCCCGCGGCAAGGCCGGGCTGAAGAGCGGCCGCCGTGGCCCCGCCCCGGGTTCTGGCCGACTGCTGGATCAGCGCCAGGAGGCTGAGGTGCGGGATCTGATCCGTCGCCATCTGCCAGACGCGCTTGGCCTGCCGTTTGCGCTGTGGAGCCGTGCGGCGGTCGCTGCATTGATCGAGCAGCGCCATGGCACGCGCCTGGCGGTGCGCACGATGGGGACCTAGCTGGCGCGCTGGGCGTTCACGCCGCAACAGCCGCTGCGGCGGGCCTACGAGCAGCAACCGGCTGCGGTGCGGGATTGGTTGCGCCGCGAATATCCGGCGATTGTAACCCGGGCACGGCGGCAGCGTGGGGTGATCTTCTGGGGCGATGAGATCGGGCTGCGTGCCGATGACGTGCGCGGGCGCTCCTACGCGCCGCGCGGCAAGACGCCGGTGGTGCGGCCCAACCAGCGGCGCATCAGCCTGGGTCTGAGCTCAGCAGTCAGCAACCGAGGCGAACGACGCTGGATGGTGCTCGATGGCGCGATCAAGGCGCCGATGCTGATCGATTTCCTGCAACGCCTGATCCGCGATGCTCGGCGCAAGGTGTTCCTGATCCTGGATCGGCTGCCGGTGCATCGCGCGGCGGTGGTGCGCGAGTGGCTGGCCCGGCACACAAGGCAGATCGAGGTCTTCTACCTGCCGTCCTACAGTCCGGAACTCAACCCGGATGAAGGGCTGAATGCAGATCTCAAGCAGAACGTCCTGCGCAAGGCACCGATGCGTAGCAAGCAGCAACTCAAGCAGGCCGCGATCCGCCATATGCGCAGGCTGGCAAAGTCACCCGCTCGGGTCCGCAGCTTCTTCCACCAGAACTCCATGCGCTACGCAGCATGATCCAAGATAACCCAGGCCGGATGTATAAGAAGCGTCCGCTTGAAAACGACAGTCAAA
>DASSGF010000046.1:0-1013 GCA_035693565.1 Rhizomicrobium sp.
GGCTTCACGCCAATGTCATGCAGATAGGTGCCAAGCCCCAGGCCCAGCGCCTGAATGCCCAACAGATTGATCTCCTTGCCGAACAGCCAGCGCGCGTCATATTCGCGAAAGCCGTTGGGCGTGACCAAGGGCAGATTTTCATAATCGGCGGTGTTGGGCACAAGGTCGGAACGGGGCTTGATCATGGCATCCGCTTTGAGGAAGACGGAACGCTTTTAGCCGCCCGGCCCGCCGGGCTCAACCTACCACGCCGATTCAGTTTTTAGCCCGGCTCATGCGGTCCCAATTGCCCGTCCTTGGTCTCAAACCGCGGATTGGCGATATCATAGCTGCCATACCCGCAATTGGGACAGGCCGGGATCAGCGCGCCGCGTGGAATCCGCGTCACCTGATGGCAACGCTCGCAGCGATAATCCGAGGATTCGCGCGCTATTTCGCCCAGTTTCTCGCTCATAGTGCCATCCTGATTCTCTTTGAGAGGATTGCCTTTGAGGCCAAACGCAGGCGGGGGCGCTTCCGTTCCGCCGCCTTGTCTTGCGCGTCCGCCGGCATGGTATAGTCCGTAAATGGTCACAGATGCCGCCGCGAAACTGAAACTGCCCAAACTGGAAAAAGGCTGGGTCTGGCTGGTGGGCGCCGGGCCCGGCGATCCCGGGCTGATTACGGCGTTGGGGCTGCAAGCCCTCTCCCAAGCCGACTACATCCTTTACGACGCGCTGGTGGATGCGCGTTTGCTGGCGCTGTCGGAGGCCGAGAAAATCTATGCCGGCAAGCGCGCCGGGGTGAAAAGCTGCAAGCAGGATGAGATTTCCGATCTGCTGGTGAAGCTGGCCAAAGACGGCAACCGTGTGCTGCGGCTGAAGGGCGGCGATCCCTTTGTCTTCGGGCGTGGCGGCGAAGAAGCCCAGGCGCTGGCCCGTGCGCGGGTGCCGTTCCGCATTGTGCCCGGCATCACCGCGGGCATTGGCGGGCTTGCCTATGCCGGGATTCCGGTGACCCATCGCGACACCAAT
>DASSGF010000047.1:0-1089 GCA_035693565.1 Rhizomicrobium sp.
GGAAGAACTCGAACGAGATCGCCGGGGTTTTCAACGCGCGGTGCCCGTCTGCTGCGGGGGGCGTAACCTCGGTCATGACACCACACACTCCACTGGACGGACGTCTTTGGCTGCGGAACTTGCAAAAATAAGCCAAATCGGGCCGTTCAAACAGCCCATTCCCAATGGGAAATTGCCCAATTCTCGCAGAAAATCCATAATATATTGTCACATTACCTGACAGTTGGCAGAACCTTGAAAGGGCCCCTGCGGGTGCAATGTTCGCAAGATGTGCCTGTTAAATGGCCACTATAGCAAATACGACGATTTGGACGCGGGGGATGCTCAGTGGGATATTTGGTGTGGGCACGAGATGGTTTGCGATCAAGACCGATGCTGTGTCCCACCCAACTTTGTCCGAACGGTCACTGGCCCGCCTTGCGGATGCGCGCCTGATCTGCGCGCCAGGGCCCTTTGTCGGCCTGATCTCGTGCACTAGTTAAGGGCGATGGTTCCTCTCTCCATCCTTGACCTGTCCGTCGTCACCACCGGCACCCGGCCCGCCGCGGCGCTGCGCAACAGCATCGATCTGGCGCGCCACGCGGATCAGCTTGGTTACGTCCGCTATTGGCTGGCCGAGCATCATAATCTCGCGTCGGTGGCGAGCCCCGCGCCCGACATCATGATCGGGCAGATCGCTGCGGTGACGAACCGCATCCGGGTCGGCTCCGGCGGCGTGATGCTGCCGAATCACGCGCCGCTGGTGGTGGCCGAGCGCTTCAAAATGCTGGAGGCGCTGTTTCCCGGCCGCATCGATCTCGGGCTTGGCCGCGCCCCGGGCACGGATGGCGCCACCGCCTACGCGCTGCGCACCCGGCTCGATCGCCGCGAGGGCGACGACTTTCTCGAGCGGCTGCATGAACTGGTCTTGTGGGAGACCCGCGATTTTCCACCGAACCATCCCTTCAACCAAGTGGTGGCGATGCCCGACGACACGCCGTTGCCGCCGATCTGGCTGCTCGGCTCCAGCGACTACAGCTCGGAGCTTGCCGCGCAGGTCGGCATGGGTTTTGCGTTCGCGCACCATTTCGCGACCTATGATGCGATCGA
>DASSGF010000048.1:0-1118 GCA_035693565.1 Rhizomicrobium sp.
CGACCGGAAAGCTGGTGTCGGCGCGCAGCACGTTCCAGTCCTGCACGCCGATCGCGCCCTGGCGCAGCGGCTCGGTGATCGGCAAGCCCTTGACGCCGGGATGCAGCAGCTGTTCGTCCAGCGCGGCCAGCGCCAGGCCGCCTTTAGGCAGGGTCAACATGGGAATACTCGCGCGGTTTGGATAAGGCATATTCTACGTCGATGTCGTTCTTCATTGTGCCGCGCTGCCAGCCCTGGGCGGCGTAGAAGCGGTCGGCGCGGGTGCCGGCGCTGGTCGAGAGCACGATCTGTTGGTGGCCAAGCGCGAACAGATAGTCGGCCACCAGCGCCAGCAAGCGCTGGCCGATCCCCAGCCCTTCGTGGGCGGGGTCGACGAACAGCGCCCACACCGACGACGCGGCCTTGTCGGCGCTGGCGAAACCGGCGATCACGCCGTCCGCTTCGCACACCCAGCTTCTGCCCTGGTGTTCGAGGTAGTCGACGTACATGGCGTGCGTGATGCGGGTTGGATCGGAAAGGCGGTTTTCGGTGACGGCCAGGCGGATCGCCGACATGGCGGGGATATCGTCTTCAACGGCGACGCGGAACGCTAATGTCAAAATTTTATCCAAAAAAAAGGGTGGAAAAGCACATAGCTTTCCACCCTACATTACCACATGAATAACTTAGGACATATGCTGTCCGCCGTTGATGGCGATGTTGGCGCCGGTGACAAATGCCGCTTCATCGGACGACAGGTAGGCGACCAGGCCGGCCACTTCTTCCGGTTTGCCCAGGCGGGCCATCGGGATTTGCGGGATGATTTTGCTGTCCAGCACTTCCTTCGGAATTTCCATGACCATCTTGGTGCCGATGTAGCCTGGCGAAATGGTGTTGACCGTCACGCCCTTGCGCGCCACTTCCAGCGCCAGCGCCTTGGTGAAGCCGTGCATGCCGGCCTTGGCGGCCGAATAGTTGGTCTGCCCGAAAGCGCCCTTCTGTCCGTTGACCGAGGAAATATTGATGATGCGGCCCCAGCCGCGCTCGACCATGCCGTCGCATACCGGCTTGGTCATGTTGAACACGGAGTCCAGGTTGGTGGCCATGACGGCGTCCCAGTTCGGCTTGTCCATCTTCTT
>DASSGF010000049.1:0-1488 GCA_035693565.1 Rhizomicrobium sp.
GATTGTGGTGAACGACCTGCGCGACGATACGTTCTTTGCTTTGATCTGGGTGGAGCGCGAGGGTGAGTTGATCAGCATTGATTCGCGGCCGAGCGATGCGCTGGCCCTGGCGTTGCGGGTGGATTGCCCGATTTTTGTGGATGAGACGGTGCTGAAGAATTCGAAGGTGGCTACGGCGCTGGCGGAGCGAACTTCGAATGAGCAGCTGAGGAATTATCTGGAAGGGTTGAGCGATGAGGATCTGGGGCGGTATAAGATGTGAGTTGGAAGTCAGGAGTCGGTAGTCTGTAGTCAGGAAACAGAAAAGGATTAGGCGGCACGGTTTCGACCGTGCCGTTTTTGTTTTTTGGGATGAAGAAAGAGCGGACTTAACGTAGAGGACGCAGAGGTAAGAGCACAGAGTTAGCGGAGAAGCGTAATCCGGGAAAACTGGGCTGGTCACTGTGATGGAGGTGGAGTTTTGTTTGTTGCCATGGTCCCTCCGCTGCGTGGCCGGCGCGCCAAACTACGGCGCGCAAGAAAATGCCGGCCACTCCGGTCGGGATGACAGTGAATTTAGATCTGGGAGGTGGTGGAGGCGGCGGCGCCATCCGCCTTCGCCATACTGCGGCTACGGCGGATTGTTTAGGAAGGCAGAGTATTTAGGCGGCGACGCCAGAAGGTTAGGAGCAGGATGCCGATTAGGATTAGGGAGACGCTCAGGCCGATCCAGAGGCCGAGGACTCCCCAGTGTTGGCGGAAGCAGAGCCAGGCGCCGAAGGGGAGGCCCATGAGCCAGTAGGCGCAGAAGTGGCAAATCATCGGGGTGCGGGTGTCGCCGGTGCCGCGGAGGGCGCCGGTGGCGACGGTCTGGATGCCGTCGAAGAGTTGGAAGGCGGCGCCGGCGGCCAGAAGAACGACGGCGTTGTGAATGAGCACAGGATTGTCAGTGTAGATGCGGGCGATGTATTTGGGGAAGACTAGCAGAACGATGCTCATCACGGACATGAAGGTGGCGCCGAGGAGGATGGCGGTGTTACCGGCACGGCTGGCGCCGGGAAGATCGCGGCGGCCGATGGCATGGCCAACGCGGACGGCGGCGGCAGATGAGATGCCGAGAGGAACCATGTAGGTGAAGGCGACGGTGTTGAGTGCGATCTGGTGGCTGGCGAGAGGAATCGCGCCGAGGCGGGAAATCAAAGAGGCGACCGCGGCGAAGACGGTGATTTCGGCGGTCATCTGCATGGCGGCGGGAAAGCCAAGAGCAATGAGGCGGCGAATGCGGGCGAGATCGGGGCGGAGCGATGTCTGCCGCATGTAGGCGTTGTTGCGTGCGTCGTGCCAGAAAAGAAAAACGATGAGGACTGCGGCGAGGTAAGCGCGCGAGATCGCCGTGGCGATGCCGGAGCCGACTACGCCAAGCATGGGAAAGCCGGCGTGGCCAAAAACGAGGAAGTAGTTGCCGACGGCGTTGATGAGGTTGGCGGTGATCAGGGCGAAGGCTACGGG
>DASSGF010000050.1:0-621899 GCA_035693565.1 Rhizomicrobium sp.
TAGCTGTTCTGAGAGGAAGATCAGCCACACTGGGACTGAGACACGGCCCAGACTCCTACGGGAGGCAGCAGTTGGGAATCTTGGACAATGGGGGAAACCCTGATCCAGCCATGCCGCGTGAGTGATGAAGGCCTTCGGGTTGTAAAACTCTTTCGACGGGGACGATAATGACGGTACCCGTAGAAGAAGCTCCGGCTAACTTCGTGCCAGCAGCCGCGGTAATACGAAGGGGGCTAGCGTTGTTCGGAATTACTGGGCGTAAAGCGCGCGCAGGCGGTTTTTCAAGTCAGTGGTGAAAGCCCGGAGCTCAACTCCGGAAATGCCATTGAAACTGTGAAACTTGAGGATGAGAGAGGTGAGTGGAATTCCCAGTGTAGAGGTGAAATTCGTAGATATTGGGAAGAACACCGGTGGCGAAGGCGGCTCACTGGCTCATATCTGACGCTCAGGCGCGACAGCGTGGGGATCAAACAGGATTAGATACCCTGGTAGTCCACGCCGTAAACGATGAATGCTAGCCGTTGGGCAGCTTGCTGTTCAGTGGCGCAGCTAACGCATTAAGCATTCCGCCTGGGGAGTACGGCCGCAAGGTTGAAACTCAAAGGAATTGACGGGGGCCCGCACAAGCGGTGGAGCATGTGGTTTAATTCGACGCAACGCGCAGAACCTTACCAGGGTTTGACATCCTGCGACCGCCTCTTAATAGGGGTTTTCCCGCAAGGGACGCAGAGACAGGTGCTGCATGGCTGTCGTCAGCTCGTGTCGTGAGATGTTGGGTTAAGTCCCGCAACGAGCGCAACCCTCGCCTTTAGTTGCCATCATTCAGTTGGGCACTCTAGAGGGACCGCCGGCGACAAGCCGGAGGAAGGTGGGGATGACGTCAAGTCCTCATGGCCCTTACACCCTGGGCTACACACGTGCTACAATGGCGGTGACAGTGGGCAGCTACTTCGCGAGAAGCGGCTAATCCCAAAAAACCGTCCCAGTTCAGATTGTACTCTGCAACTCGAGTACATGAAGGTGGAATCGCTAGTAATCGCAGAACAGCAGGCTGCGGTGAATACGTTCCCGGGCCTTGTACACACCGCCCGTCACGGCATGGGAGTTGGTTCTACCTTAAGACGGTGCGCTAACCCGCAAGGGAGGCAGCCGGCCACGGTAGGATCAGCGACTGGGCCGAAGTCGTAACAAGGTAGCCGTAGGGGAACCTGCGGCTGGATCACCTCCTTTCTAAGGATCGATGTTTTCGGATGGCTCACGCTTTCCCAAACATCGTCACTAGACAATCGGCGCCTTGCCGCCGCCTACGTTTCCCTTCCTTTCCGTCGCGCGCACGAGCATTGGCTTGTGCGCAGCAGATGAAGCCTCATCGGGCTTGTAGCTCAGTTGGTTAGAGCGCGCGCTTGATAAGCGTGAGGTCGGAAGTTCAAGTCTTCCCAGGCCCACCACCACCACGATCTCAACTACAACTAACGGGGCCATAGCTCAGTTGGGAGAGCGCTAGCTTTGCAAGCTTGAGGTCATCGGTTCGATCCCGATTGGCTCCACCATCCCATTCGCTTCGCGAATGCATGCCAATCACCGATTGACGCGCTTCATTCGACGACGGAAATCAAACAGTTTCGCCACCGGCAACGGTGACGATTTGACATTGTGAAGGCGGGTTAGCCGGTTCGCACAACCGGGTAATCTAGAATACGACACTCAAGACTGATCGCATGGAATCCATCGTTCAGGACAATAGCGGTGTACCAAGTCGTTGGTACGCTGGCTTTGTTTCTGGGCATGGAACGAATGCTGAGCGATCAAGCGTTAAAGCAAGGGCATCTGGGGGATGCCTTGGCGCACACAGGCGATGAAGGACGTAGCACGCTGCGATAAGCTGCGGTGAGGGGCGAGCACCCTTTGACCCGCAGATCTCCGAATGGGGCAACCCAATCCGCAAGGATTACCTGTCACTGAATTCATAGGTGAGAGGAGCGAACGCAGGGAACTGAAACATCTCAGTACCTGTAGGAAAGGACATCAATTGAGACTCCGTTAGTAGTGGCGAGCGAAAGCGGACTAGGCCAGTGGCCTTGGTTTAAGAACCGGAATGTTCTGGAAAGGACAGCCATAGCGGGTGATAGCCCCGTACGGGTAGAAAGAACCAAGGTCCTTGAGTAAGGCGGGACACGTGAAATCCTGTCTGAATATGGGGGGACCATCCTCCAAGCCTAAGTACTCGTGTGTGACCGATAGCGAACTAGTACCGTGAGGGAAAGGTGAAAAGCACCCCGGCAAGGGGAGTGAAAGAGACCTGAAACCGGATGCCTACAAACAGATGGAGCGGGCTCACCAAAAGTGAGCAACTTCTTCTGACCTTGCTTCAAACGCAGTGTCGAAAACGCCGATCGCGGAGCAATCCGTGGCCGGCGCAAGACGACATTGTTGATGTTGAAACAAGGTCCGAAGAAGCGGTTCGCCTTTGGCGAGTCCGTGACATCGTACCTTTTGTATAATGGGTCAGCGAGTTCGTCTGTCTAGCAAGCTTAAGCCACAAGGCGAAGGCGCAGCGAAAGCGAGTCTGAATAGGGCGACTGAGTTAGACGGATGAGACCCGAAAGCAAGTGATCTAGCCATGATCAGGTTGAAGGTGCGGTAACACGCACTGGAGGACCGAACCCACGCCTGTTGAAAAAGTCGGGGATGAGTTGTGGCTAGGGGTGAAAGGCCAATCAAACTTGCAGATAGCTGGTTCTCTGCGAAAGCTATTTAGGTAGCGCCTCGTGTATCACCTTTGGGGGTAGAGCACTGGATGGGCTAGGGGGCTTCACCGCTTACCAAACCTAACCAAACTCCGAATACCAAAGAGTGCTGAGCACGGGAGACACACGGCGGGTGCTAACGTCCGTCGTGAAGAGGGATGAAAACCCTGACCTACAGCTAAGGCCCCCAATTCGTGGCTAAGTGTGAAAGGATGTGAGGTTCCCAAAACAATCAGGATGTTGGCTTAGAAGCAGCCATCATTTAAAGAAAGCGTAACAGCTCACTGATCTAAATAAGGAACTTTGCGCCGAAAATGTAACGGGGATTAAGCCATGAGCCGAAGCTTAGGATTCACCGCAAGGTGAATGGTAGCAGAGTGTTCCGTATGCCTGCGAAGGGAAATCGTGAGAGATCCTGGAGGTATCGGAAGTAAGAATGCTGACATGAGTAGCGATAAAGAGGGTGAGAGACCCTCTCGCCGTAAGTCCAAGGGTTCCTGCGTCAAGTTAATCTGCGCAGGGTTAGCCGGCCCCTAAGGCAAGGCCGAAAGGCGTAGTCGATGGGAATGCGGTAAATATTCCGCAGCCTGCTGGAAGTGACGGATCACTTATATTGTTCGACCTTACTGGATTGGTCGGGCCGTGACGTGGTCCCAGGAAATAGCTCCAGCTTATAGTCCGTACCCGAAACCGACACAGGTGGACTGGCAGAGTATGCTAAGGCGCTTGAGAGAACTGTATTGAAGGAACTAGGCAAATTGCCCTCGTAACTTCGGAAGAAGAGGGCCCGGTTTCTACGCAAGTAGAGGCCGGGGGCACATAGCAGGGGGTGGCGACTGTTTACTAAAAACACAGGGCGCTGCGAAATCCAAAGATGACGTATAGCGTCTGACGCCTGCCCGGTGCTGGAAGGTTAAGAGGAGATGTGAAAGCGTTGAATCGAAGCCCCAGTAAACGGCGGCCGTAACTATAACGGTCCTAAGGTAGCGAAATTCCTTGTCGGGTAAGTTCCGACCTGCACGAAAGGCGTAACGACTTCCCCACTGTCTCCAATACAGGCTCAGCGAAATTGAATTCCCCGTGAAGATGCGGGGTTCCCGCGGTCAGACGGAAAGACCCCGTGCACCTTTACTGCAACTTTACACTGGCATTAGGAATGGGATGTGTAGAATAGGTGGTAGGCATTGAAACCGCGGCGCTAGCCGTGGTGGAGCCGCAATGTGAAATACCACCCTTCTTGTTCCTGATGTCTAACCGCGATCCTGAAACGGGATCCGAGACAGTGTATGGTAGGCAGTTTGACTGGGGCGGTCGCCTCCCAAAGAGTAACGGAGGCGCGCGATGGTAGGCTCAATCCGGTCGGAAATCGGATGGTGAGTGCAATGGCAAAAGCCTGCCTGACTGCAAGGTCGACGGACCAAGCAGAGACGAAAGTCGGTCATAGTGATCCGGTGATCCCGAATGGAAGGGTCATCGCTCAACGGATAAAAGGTACGCCGGGGATAACAGGCTGATCGCACCCAAGCGTCCATAGCGACGGTGCGGTTTGGCACCTCGATGTCGGCTCATCACATCCTGGGGCTGTAGCCGGTCCCAAGGGTATGGCTGTTCGCCATTTAAAGTGGTACGTGAGCTGGGTTTAGAACGTCGTGAGACAGTTCGGTCCCTATCTGCCGTGGGTGTTCGAAACTTGAGAGGACTTTTTCCTAGTACGAGAGGACCGGAAAGAACGTACCTCTGGTGGACCGGTTGTGGCGCCAGCCGCATAGCCGGGTAGCTAAGTACGGACGAGATAACCGCTGAAAGCATCTAAGCGGGAAACTCACCTCAAAACCAGGTTTCGCTTGAGAGCCGGGGAAGACTACCCCGTCGATAGGCCAGGTGTGTAAGCGCAGCAATGCGTTGAGCTTACTGGTACTAATTGCTCGATTGGCTTGATCGCAAGCAGCACCGTTCCATGTCTGGAAACAAAGCCAGGCATTCCCTTAAACAAACAAACTTCGGTCGCCGTGTCGTATTCATTCTCGTGCAATTCGCGGTTCAAAACGCGAATTTGATTTCTGTCCTTTGCCGACCTGGTGGTCATAGCGAAGGAATTCTACCCGATCCCATTCCGAACTCGGCCGTCAAAGCCTTCTGCGTCCATGGTACTGCGGCTCAAGCCGCGGGAGAGTAGAACGCTGCCAGGTCTGCCAAGGACAGAAATAAGAGAACCCGCCCGATCAATTCACAAAAGCCCCGCCGGAGAAATCCGGCGGGGCTTTTTGTTTTCTGCCCTTCGCTTGCGCTCCGGGCGTTCGTCGCTTTCGCAGGTCCACTGGACCTGCTCACGCACGGTGTGCGCCGCTCCTCACTCCAATAGCGCGGACAGATCCGCCGGAAACAGCTTCTCCAGCATGAAATCCGGCAGCAGATACTGCGGAAAACTCTTGGACATATTGTCCCGCCGCAGGATGTGAAGGACGAGGCCCCTGGTGTCGGCGAAATGGTCCAGCCGGCAGCCCCTTGCCAGTGCCGCCGCCACGAACCCGTAGTCGGAAGCGTATTCGACATGCGGGAAGGGCGCCTTCTCCCACATCGACTTCTTGAAAACATAGCTGAAGCCATAGCCGGCGTAGTTGTTCTTCATGTTTTCCGGCGCCTCCTTGTTGAAAAAGGCGTTCAGCACCGGTTCCGGCCCGAAGGTGAAATGCAGGCCAAGGATATTGGCTGTGTCCCACCAGCCCAGCCGCTTCAATTGGGCGGAATAGACAAACCAGCCGGACAATTTGGTGATGTCGGCACCTGATTCCGCCAGCCGTTGCAGCATCACCGCCAGATAATCCGGCGCATAGTAGTCATCGTCATCGAACTGGGCGATCACCGGCGCGACGCTGCGCTCGCATAGCCAGTTGCGTTTGGCGCTGACCTTCATCTTGGGCCCCGCCAGATGCTGATAGCGGATGCGCGGATCGGAAAGCGCTTGGAAGTAAAGGCTGGGTTCCGGGCCATCGTCCAGGATCAGCCACTCAAAATCCTGAACCGTCTGGGCCAGCAAATGGACATGCTGGGCCTTGAGCAAGGCGTGGCGGTTGAAAGTGGGGGTGATGATGGAGACGGCTGGACTCATGGGACCCAGCCTAACAACGCCGCCCTACTCGCGCGAGGCGGTCTGCAAGCCTTTGGCGATGAAGCCCGAGATGCGATAGACCCGGCTGCCGAACGCGCCCGAGGGGATGTCCCACACCCGGACCTGGCTCCAGTCATTGGCCTTGCTCACATCCAGCACCGGGGTGGCATGGTCGATCTCGCCTTTGTTCTGCCAATTGGCCTGGTCGACGATGATCTCGCGCGGGCTGACGATATCGGTGACTACCGCGACATGGCCGCGCTTCAGCCGCGCCGAGCCGGAAAACACCATCACCGCTTCCTCCACCGGACGGGAGACGCGGCTGTAGAGATGCTTGGCTCGTTCCCACCAGGTCTTGGCGTCGCCGAACACTGTCAGGCCCGAACGCATGCGGGCATATTCCACACAGAACAGCCGGTGCAGCGGTGTCTCCACCGAAGGCGGCGCCACGGCGGTCACCACCGGCAGGCGCGGCGGCGGCACAACCACTTCGGCCTTGGCGGGCGTGATCTCGCGCGGGGTGAATTTGGGGCGTTCGGCCATGGGCTGCGGATCGGTGGGATTGTTGGCCTGGTCGGCGCCGAAGCCGAAATAGCTGACAATGTCATGGGTGAGGTTCGCGGGCGGGCGCTCTGCGGCGGCGTGCGCCGATGCCGCCAGCGACAGCGCAAAGGCAGCCGTAGTCACGCCTAAGAGAAAACGACCCTGTTTAGACAACCAAACCCCAACGCTTTTGTTCTTGTCCCGCCGAGCATGCCGGGCACGGGCTTAACGGTTCGCGGACCCAGCCTGGCGGAACTAAATCAAGCTTGATGGATGTCACAAAGACGTATCATTGCCACGGCAGCGTGGCATTTCAGCAACATTAAATCCTTGGAATTGCTCACTTTCTTGCCAATATTGCGCCGCAGCATCACGACGGCGCGGTTCTTTTGCGCCATCAGTTCGTCGCGCCTTCGCTCATGTACTTCTTGTACACATCGCTCGGCGCTCCTGCTCACGTCGCAAAACTCCTCGCACCGTAAAACGGCACAAAACAAAAAAAGCCCGGCGGTTTCCCGCCGGGCTTTGTCGTTTCCCCTGGCCGTGTTCTCGGGCCTTTTGGGGCCTATTTCGCGGCGGTCACGATTGCCAGCGACTTGTCGACATGCTGGTCGGGCGACAGCTTGTCGTCCTTGGAAGACAGGGTCGCCAGGATCTTGCCGTCCTTGCCGATCACATAGGTGACGCGCTCGATGAAGGCGTGATTGATCTCGACCGAATTGACGTCCTTGGCGCCGGCGCGGGGCGGGGAGACGTTCAAGTTATAGGACTGGGCGATCTTGGTGTCGGCGTCGGAGGCGATGGGGAATTTCCCGGCGCAGAAATTGGGGTCGGCGGAGAACTGCTTCAGCCGCCCCAGATCGTCGGCGGAAACCCCGATGATGGTGGCGCCGGCGGTGGCGAACTTGTCGGACTGTTCCGCGAAAGTATGGGCTTCCAGGTCGCAGCCGCCGGTATAGGCGCTGGGATAGAAGTAGACCACCACCGGACCCTTTTTCAGGGCGTCCTTGAGATGGAAGGTGAAATCCTTGCCGCCCAGGCTGCCGGCGGCGGTGAAATCCGGCGCCATGTCGCCCGTCTTCAGGGCCGCCAGAGCGGGCGTGGCGCAGAAGGCCGCGAAAAGGCCGATCACAAGCTGTTTTTTCATGGTGGGTGTCCTCGAAGTGGGCGCCGGGACGCTATCATGTCCCCCCCGGCAGGTTAAGGTAGAGTCAGTCAGTTCGCCGGCTGGGCCGGCCGGTTACCAGGGATCATAAAATGACGGTTCAGGCGCTGGAGCATGTCACCATCCGTTGTGCGAATTTGAAGCGCACCCGCGACTTCTATGTCGAGCTGATGGGCCTGAGCGAGGGGGAGCGGCCCAATTTCCCCTTCCGCGGCTACTGGCTCTATCTGGGCGGGATACCGGTGGTGCATCTGGTGGAGGCGTCCGACAGCGCCGGGGCCTGGGGCCGGGACATCGTCATCTCCAAGGCGGAGGACGGAACCGGCTCTTTCGACCATGTCGCCTTCCGGGGTGGCGACTTTCAGGCCATGCGGACGCGGCTGCAACAGGCCGGCGTCACCTTCAAGGAACGGGTAGTGCCGGGCGGGCGCTTGTCGCAACTCTTCGTGCCCGATCCCGAAGGCGTGCTGGTCGAGATCAATTTCAGAAACGACTAGCGGCTCACCAAGAAAGCCTAGTCGTCCGGCCCGCGTCGCGTGAGGCTGGGATAAGGGGTGCCGTCCTTGCGGGTGTACATGGCGGGTCCCCCCATGTTGAACGCCATGTCGATGTCGGAATATTCCCCGCCATCATCGGCTACGCGCGTGCCGACCTCCAGCAACAAAGCGTCGGCGGCCCCACGGTTCTGCAGATGATGACCGTCCTTGTCGCCCGCCTTGAAGCCGGCGCAATCGCCTGGTTTCAGAATTTCTTCGCCGTTATCGGTGACCAACACCACTTCACCTTCCAAAACATAGACGAATTCATCCTGCCCGAAATGCCAGTGGCGCTGGCTGGACCACACGCCCGGCTTGAGCCGCAGCAGATTGATGCCAAATTGAGTCAGGCCCGCGGCGTCGCCCAATTTGCGCCGCTCCCGGGCGCGGCAGGGCTGGTCATGGGGCGGTGGATATAAAGTGCCGACTTGTACAGGCAGATCCTTGGGATCGATGCGTTTGGGCATGGCGTGTCCCTCAAAGAAAAGGCCCGCAAGACTAATGCGGGCCTTTCTCAGAAAGCTATCGCGGATTTGTCAGGACTGCCGCAGCGCCGGTGCATGGGCCTGTCCTTTGCCCTCGGCCGTAGGCCTCGGGCGTTCGCCTGTTGATTTGATCCACCGGATCAAATCATCGGCAAATGGCATCCGCCATTTGCCGACCCAGGCTCACTCCTTTGCCCGTTCCACATAAGCCCCATCTTCCGTCATCACCACCACACGGGTGCCGGTGGTGATGTGGGTGGGCACCATGGTCTTGACGCCATTGGACAGAAGCGCGGGCTTGAAGGAGCCCGAGGCGGTTTGGCCTTTCACCACCGGTTCGGTGTCGACAATCTCGAAGGTGGCGCGCTGGGGAATTTCGATGGAGATGGCGTTGCCTTCGAACAATTGCAACTGCACTTCCATATTCTCGGTCAGGTAGGGGATCTTGTCGCCCACCACATCACTGGAGACATGCAGCTGGTCGAAAGTCTGGGGCTGCATGAAGATATATTGTTCGCCGTCCTGATACAGATAGTTATAGGTCTGGTGCTCGACAAACGCCTTTTCCACGCTGTCGGTGGTGCGCAACCGTTCCACCGTCTTTACCCCGTCGCTGATGCGGCGCATTTCCAGATGGGTGACGGGGGTGCCTTTGCCGGGATGGATATTCTCGGCACCGATGACAAGGTACAGCTTGCCGTCCTTCTCCAGGACATTGCCTTTACGCACAGAGCTGGCGATAACCGAAACCACGGAAAACCTCTCAAAAACCGCATATGAATGGGGCTGGGGCGGGGCTATAGCAGGGAGAGGTAAGGACCGCAAATGCCCTGGTGGACCCCTGAAAACCACGCCGACCGGCGCCCCCTGTTGTTGAAACGGGGGCGGTTGAAAGCCGCCATCCGGGCCCATTTAGAGGCGCAAGGCTTCACCGAGGTGGAATGCGGCGCCCTGGCGGTCTCCCCCGGCAACGAGACCCATTTGCACGCCTTTGAAACTACCCTGATTGGGGCCGAGGGCCGCCGCAGCCTGTACTTGCACACCTCGCCGGAATTCGCCGCCAAGAAATTGCTGGCGGCGGGAGAGACACGGATTTTTGATTTCGCGCGGGTGTTCCGCAACCGGGAACGCGGGCGCCTGCATGCTCCGGAATTTACCATGCTGGAATGGTATCGCGCGCATGAGGACTATACGCGCGTGATCGCCGACAGCCTGGCGATGGTCAAGCTTGCGGCGGAGGTGATGGAAACAAAGACGTTGGTCTACCGGGACGCGCGCTGCGATCCGCATGCGCAGGCCGACCGGCTGACGGTGGCGGAGGCCTTTACCCATTTCGCCGGCATCGATCTCATGGCGACCTTGTCTGCGGCGGGAGAGGGTGACGCCCATGCCTTGCGCTCGCGCGCCCGGCGCGGCGGCGTCGATGTGTCAGACGATGACGACTGGTCCGATATGTTCAGCAAGATCCTCACGCTGAGGATCGAGCCCCGGCTGGGGCTGGAGCGGCCTTGCATTCTTTACGAATACCCCGTCTGCGAAGCGGCGCTGGCGCGGGTCAGCGCGCGCGACCCGCGCGTGGCGGAACGGTTTGAGCTTTATGCCTGTGGCGTGGAACTGGCCAATGGTTTTGGCGAACTGACCGATCCCGTCCAGCAGCGCGCCCGTTTCGAGGCCGCCATGGCAAAAAAACAAAGCGTCTACGGCTATCGCTATCCGTTGGATGAGGAGTTTCTGGCGGCGCTGGCCCATATGCCGCCGGCCAGCGGGGTGGCGCTGGGTTTCGACCGGCTGGTGATGCTGGCAGCCGGCGCTCCGAACATCAATGACGTCCTTTGGACGCCATTGATGTTCTAGTTTTTGTTTCCCCCTCCGGCCTTCGCAACTTTGCCGGGGCGCTGGATTCGCGCCCCGGCGTTGCTACGGCCACCTCCCCCGCCAGCGTGCTTGCGCACGCGCGGGGGAGGCGGGCTAGCGTCTGTGGCGACGCAGCATGGCCGCCATTCCCGATTTAGAGTGGCGAAAAAACCGCCAAAGGGTAGGGTTCGCCCGCCATGACCGAAACCGCCGCCCACAAGACCGATGTTAAAATCGTGCACGACACCAGCTTCGCGGTGCTGGGCGCGATCGGGCTGGGCCATCTGCTCAACGACATGATGCAGGCGCTGTTGCCGGCGATCTATCCCAACTTGAAGACCCAATTTCATCTCAACTTCGCCCAGATCGGGCTGGTGACCCTGGCATTCCAGTTCACCGCTTCGCTGCTGCAACCGGCCGTGGGCTATTATGCCGACCTGAAACCCATGCCCTATTCCCTGGCGCTGGGCATGGTATCGACCCTGGTGGGGCTGGCGGTGCTGTCGGTGGCGCCCAGCTATTCGGTGATCCTGCTGGCGGCGATGATGGTGGGCTTGGGCTCCGCGGTGTTTCATCCCGAGGCCAGCCGGGTGGCGCGCATGGCGTCCGGCGGCCGCTATGGTCTGGCGCAATCGGTCTTCCAGGGCGGCGGCAGCATCGGCCAGGCGATCAGCCCCTTGACCGCGGCGGTGCTGGTGGCGACCTATGGCCAGCGCAGCATCATCTGGTATGCGGGCCTGGCGCTGCTCGGCATCGTGGTCCTGTTCCAGGTTGGCACCTGGTACAAGCATCACGGCTTGGCGCGCATCAAAAGCCACACCCATGTCAAGCATCCGGAATTGTCGCGCCGGAAAGTGTTCTGGTCGTTGATGGTGTTGCTGGCGCTGGTTTTCTCGAAATTCTTTTATCTCTCCAGCATCGGCAGCTATTACACCTTCTATTTGATCCATACCTTTGGCGTGTCGGTGCAGAATGCCCAGGTGCATCTGTTCTATTTCCTGGGCGCGGTGGCGGTGGGAACCCTGTTGGGCGGGTCGCTGGGCGATCGCGTGGGGCGCAAATATGTGATCTGGTTTTCCATCCTGGGGATGCTGCCTTTCACCCTGATGCTGCCTTACGCAAACCTGTTCTGGACCGGCATCCTGTCGGTGATCATCGGGCTGATAATGGCATCGGCTTTTCCCGCCATCGTTGTCTATGCCCAGGAATTGCTGCCGGGACGGGTGGGGATGATCTCGGGCCTGTTTTTCGGCCTGTCGTTCGGCTTGAGCGCCATTGGCGCGGCGGTGCTGGGAGCATTGGCGGACGCCACCTCCCTGACTTATGTCTACAAGCTCTGCGCCTATCTGCCGGCGATTGGATTTCTCACCGTATTCCTGCCCAACTTCAAGGTGCATAAGAGATGAGTTTGGCCCCGCGCGATCTGGAACAGATCGCGCCATCAAACCTTGAACAGGTGGCCCGCAAATATGCGGTGGCGATATCGCCGCATCTGTTATCGCTGGTCGACGCGTGCGATCCGCATGATCCCATCGCGCGCCAGTTTCTGCCCAGCCTGGAAGAACTGACAATCCTGGCGGAAGAACGCGCCGATCCCATCGGCGATGCCGTGCATTCGCCCGTGCCGGGGATTGTGCACCGTCATCCAGACCGGGTGCTGTTCAAAGTGGTCGCGTCCTGTCCGGTCTATTGCCGCTTCTGTTTCCGCCGCGAGATGATCGGTCCCGGAAAGGAAAACGCTCTTTCCCCGCAGGATTTCGAAAAGGCGCTGGCCTATATCGCCGCCCGTCCCCAAATCTGGGAAGTGATTTTGACCGGCGGCGATCCCTTTATCCTAAGTCCGCGCCGTATCGCCGAGATCACCGCCCGCCTGGCGGCGATCCCCCATGTCAAAGTCATCCGCTGGCACACACGAGTGCCGGTGACCGATCCGGCGCGCATAACCGATGATCTGGTTGCGGCACTGCATGCGCCCGGCGCCACCAGCTATGTTGCCGTCCATGCCAACCATCCCCGCGAATTCGCGGCCGAAGCCAAGGCGGCCATCGCGCGGCTGGCGGACGGGGGCATCCCGCTGGTCAGCCAATCGGTGTTGCTGAAGGGCGTGAATGACAATGCGGAGACGCTAACGGATCTGATGCGTGCTTTTGTCGAGAACCGCATCAAGCCTTATTATCTGCATCATCCCGATCTGGCGCCCGGCACATCGCATTTCCGCCTGAGCATCGAACAGGGGTTGGCGCTGGTGCGGAGCTTGCGCGCAAACCTGTCGGGCCTGGCGATGCCGACGTATATGCTCGATATCCCCGGTGGCTTCGGCAAGGTGCCGCTGGAGTCCACGAATGTGGAGAAGACCGCCACGGGCTATCGCATCCGCGACATCAAAGGCATGTGGCACGACTACATGGCCGGCTGAACTGGTTTGCCCCTGAGTCTCTTGAAAAACGCGCTGACGCGATGACGGAATTGCTCGCGCTTGACCACACCCATATCCGTCACCCAGTTCAATTGAATCACCCGGCGCGGGCCTTCAAAGGCATGAAAGCCGTGCCAGGCATTGGGCTCGTTTTTGAAGACCAGCAAGGTACCTTCATCGGGCGGCACTTCCGCGATCACATCCTCCAGATTGTCAGGTGAGCGCAACAGGCGCAGCCGCCCGGTCTTGGCCTCCCAGGCATTGTTCATATAGATCAGGACGGTGACGATCTTGGTGCGTGAGTCGGTATGGATCTGGCCGTCGCGCGCCGCCGACTGGCCGCGTGCCGTCACCATGGTGGGGCGGCCCTTGAGGTCGACGCCCAGCTTCTTCTCCACCGCGCGGGTGAATTCCGGTCCTTGAATGGCGTCGATGAACGCCTTGAAGGCCGGGCCGTATTTCAACGTGGGCAGCGGAAAGGAACCTGGCAGGTCCACCAGTGGATAATCCGTATTGATCGCAGGCAGCGCTTCCGACTTGATGAAGCGAGGGACCATCGCGAATGCGAATGGTTCGCGGGCCACCGGTGCGGTGTTGAAAGCATCCAGATCAATCGGAAGGACGGACATAAACGCCCAATACCTCCAATGGCCTCAAAACGCAAAGGCTCCGCAAATTCGGAGAATCTCTAGCCCCGCATTCCGCGGGGCGACCATCCGCTGCCGAAAGATCCCTTCCCCCTCGCGGCGAAGCCGCTGGAGGGGGAAGGTGTCACAACGAGGTGTTTGCGCAGCAAACCCGAGTTGTGACGGAAGGGGGTAATTCAAAAAAATGGGACGGGAGCGATACGCACTCCCGTCCCTAACCCCGGAATCCCAATTTGCCCCGAAGGATTCCAGGCTGACTGTTTACGGCGCGCCGTAATGGATGACTTGCGCGGTGTTGCCGATAGCGGTGGAGGAAAAGCCCACGCTGCCGCCGACATTGGTGACCGTGGAATTGATCTTGGAGATCGAACCCGACGTGTTTATCTGCTGAATGGTGACCGGCATGTTGGGCGCATTGGAGTCGGCTTCAAAACTGTTGCCCAGCACCGAACTCTGCACCACCGCATTGCCCGCCACATTGGAGATGTTGGTGTTGATCTGCGAATAGGGATCGGTGGCGTGGCATTCCTGATTGGACTGGATCGAGGTCAACACCGGATCGGTGGAAATGCTCACCCCGTTGCAAATCACCTGGTTCTGGATGCCGACGCTGCCCCACACTTTGTTGGCGTTCAAGTTGATGTTTGAGCCGATGGCGGCGTCAAAGCCGACATTCTGGTTGGTGTTGACCGTGGTGTTGTTCATGGTGGTGATGTCGATCAGGTTGCCGCCCGCCGCGCCCTGCGCCGCCACGTCGCCGCCCACCGTATCCACCGTCACATTCAGGTTGGACCAGTTGTTGTTCAGATTGATCTGATGGTTGAGGATCTGGCTGCCGGTCTGGGCTTGCGCGGAGGCGCCCGTCAAAACCAGGAGGGAGAGGGAAAGAAGAAGCTTTTTCATGACCAGGTTCCTGACTGTGGCTTAGAGGCCGCCGCGAAGATTGATGAGGCTGGGATCACTGTCGTAATAGCCGCGATAGGGGCTGCCGCGGCCGGCATCGCCATAGCTGGCCTGGTAGGGCGGCGGCGCGTAATAGGCGGGCTGCTGCTGCGGCTGGGGCCCGTAAGGCTGGGAATTCGGCGCGTAAGCCATCTGCTGGGCATATTCGCCGGACTCGCGCAACGGATCGTCATTGGTGCCCAGGGGAATGGCGCAGGCCGGCCCCGGCGCGCGATAGATGCGGGTGATCATTTCCAGCGTGGCGCGCTCGATCACCGAACGCACCGCCAGCTGGATGGGCTCCAGCGCGCTTTCGCCCACGCTGATGTCGAAGAAATTGGTGCCCAGGAAGTCGAACACCCCGGCGGAGACCTGCCGGCCGATGATCTGTTTTTGATAGGAAATCACGTCGGCCACCTCCAGCGTGTTGGTGTTGACCAACCGCAGGTCCAGGCCGACATTCATCACATAGAGATTGCCGCCGGCCGTGCCGGTGGTGCCGTTGACGCGGGTCGAGCCGCCATTGCCGCTGCCATTCTCGCTGCGGATGTTGAAGTTCAGTTCGGTGATGCCGCCGACAATGTAATAGTCCGAGCCGGGGATCGAACCGGCCAGGATCTTGCGGAAATCTCCCGCCTGGGCGTTGGGATGCTGGTCGTCGCCGATCAGCTTGTTGTTGGCATATTTCAATTCCATCTCGGCGACCGAGGTGTCGAAGCGCTCCACCATATGCACGCCGGCCTTGTTGAGCGCGCTCATCGCCATCAAGGCGGCGCCGGCGGTGACCTTGCGGCCCGAGCCGTCGGCTTCGGTCTTGCCGGTATAGTCGGCGATCTGGCCCACCGCGATGCGCACCGGGCGCTGGCGCACATAGCCCGACATGCAGCGCAGCGCCGCGGAATAAGGTGTTTCGTTGGAGATCACCGGCGCCCCGCCGATGGGCGCGGTATAGCGGCCGATGGAATCCGGCCAGGGCGAAATGCAGCCCTGAAGCGTCACCGCGGCCAGCGCCAGGACCAGCGGCTTGAAAAGTTGTTTGCGGGCGCGGGGTGACATGGGAGGGGCTTGCCCCAATTCCTTCAATGGGCGCTGATGTCGGCGTTGGCCGTCTGGTTGCCGTTATTGGTCTGGGTCGAATCGATGATGGTGGTGTTGTGGCTGCCGATCACCGTCACCGAAAGCTGGTTGCCGATGGCGGCGGCCTGGCCATAGGTAGTGGGCGTGTTCATGCCCACGCCGCTGCCGGTGTACTGCGCGCCGCTGCTTTGGTTGAAAATGGAAGGCACTACCTGGCCGTTGACCACGGTCAGGTTGCCGTTGGCGTCGCGCATGGAAAAGTTGGAGGCCTGGTTCTGCGATAGCGCGCCATAGCCGTTATATTGGGCCGCATTGGTCCAGTCGCCGGCAAAAGCCGGCGGCGCGCATATGGTAAACAAGCCCAGGAACAGGGCGGTCTTCGAGCGGGTCATGGGGCAACATTCCCTTCTGCTGTCCGAAAGCCGAGCAACCCCCATGCCAGCATCACTTAATGGCCGTTAAGCCTGTGCCGTGCCGCCGGGGCGGGCGGGATGGGGAAAAACCGGGAAAATCGTGGCTTTTGCCGGCAAGCGGCGGCGGTTTCGCATCTCCGCCGCTGCCAATTTTGTGCCGAAATGGGTCCACGGACAGGCGCGACAACAGCGTTCACCCCCGCGCCAGCATGTGTCGCCCTGGCACAGGCCGGCGCTTGGCGGAACGCCCCGGTCCCTCTAGATAAGCCCATGGCTTTCCTGCAATCGGTGCCTCCGCGCCAGCCTTTTTTCCGCGCCCCCGCGATTGTCCTGTGGTTGATCGGACTGCTGGCGGTGCTGCATCTGTGGCGGGTCACGCGCCCGGGCGATCAGCCGCAGGCGTTGATTTACCAGTTCGGATTCTATCCTCCGCGCTACAGCGACCCGGTGGGCCAGCACCTATGGGAGCGCGTGGTTCCCTTTATCTCCTATATGGGCGTGCACAATGACTGGACCCATCTGATCATCAACAGCCTGTGGCTGCTCGCCTTCGCGCCCATCGTGGCGCGGCGCTGGGGCACCGCGCTGTTCCTGCTGTTTTTTGGGATCTGCGGCGTGGCCGGCGCCGCGACCTATCTGGCGTTCAATTGGGCCAGTCCCCTGCCGGTGGTGGGCGCATCGGGCGCCATTTCCGGCCTGATGGCGGCCGCCTTGCGCATGCTGCCTGGCCAGACGCCCTGGGCCGTGCCGGGAGAAACTCCGCTGGCGCCGCTCTATTCCCGCCAGATGCTGGTGTTCACCCTGCTATGGGCCGGCATCAATCTGTTGACCGGCCTCACCGGACTGGGAATGGGCGGCGACAGCGGCTTGATCGCCTGGCAGGCCCATCTGGGCGGCTTTCTGGCCGGTCTGCTGCTGGCGGGACCGTTCGACATTTTGAGGCCCCGCAGTGTCGGCACGCCGGTGGATCGCTGACACAGATTGGATTGGCCCCATCTTGTCCTTGGGCCGATCCGGCCTTAGGATTTCTGACGTCTGTAGTAGGATGCGCCGATGCGGCTTCCCAAGTTGAGCAAGCTGGAAATGCAGATCATGGACGTGCTGTGGAGCACGGGCCCCTCGGCGATCCGCGAGATCCAGGAAAGTTTCGGCGCCAAGGGCCGGCCGGCCTATACCACGGTGCAAACCATGGTTTACCGGCTGGAGGCCAAAAAGGCGTTGCGCCGCGCCAAGAAGATCGGCAATGCCCATATCTTCGAGGCGATGATTTCCCGCGAGGCGGCGCAGCGCCGGCTGGTGGATGAGTTTCTTTCCTTCTTCGGCGGGCGGATGCAGCCGGTGATGGCGCATCTGATCGAGGCCGGCAATCTCAGCCCCAAGGACGTGGCCGACGCCGAAAGGCTGCTGAGGGACCTGGCCGCCAAGCGGAAGAAAGACGCATGATCCCAGGCCTGCTGGATCATATCTGGCAATCGAGCCTGTTCGCGGCCGGCATCGGCCTGCTCACCTTGTTGTTCCGCAAGAATGGCGCGGCGGTGCGGTTCTGGCTGTGGTTCGCGGCCTCGCTGAAATTCCTGCTGCCTTTTGCCCTCCTGGCAAAGTTGGGCGAACATTTGTCCCGCCTGGTCGCGATCCCCGAATCGCTATTGTCCAAATCGATCCTGGCGATCCAGCCGGCGGCGGAAAAATTGTCGGCGCCGGCGCAGATGCTAGCCGGCAGTCACGGCGTCAGCCAGGGCGGGAGTGTTCCTCTGATGCCGTTGCTGGCGGGGCTGTGGCTGCTGGGTTTTGCCGCCATCCTGGTCTTCCGGCTCCAGCGCTGGATGCGATTGCGCGCGGTGACGGGATCGGCGGTTGAGATCGCGCTACCCGTGCCGGTAAAAGTCAAAGCCTCGGCAAGCCTGCTGGAACCGGGGCTGGTGGGCATCCTCAGGCCCGTGGTGCTGTTGCCGCAAGGCTTGATGGCGCGACTGTCAGGCCCGGAACGCGATTCCATCCTGGCGCATGAATTGAGCCATTTGCGGCGCCGCGACAATGTCACCGCGCTGGTTCATATGATGGTGGAGGCGCTGTTCTGGTTCTATCCGCCGGTGTGGCTGATCGGAACGCGGCTGATCGCCGAACGTGAGCGGGCTTGCGATGAAAGCGTGCTGGCCTTGGGCCATGATCCGGAAATCTATGCCGGCGGCATCCTCAAGGTTTGCAAATTCTGCATCCGCTCGCCGCTGGCCTGCGCCTCGGGGGCTTCCGGCGCCGACCTCAAGCATCGCCTGCGGTTGATCATGACCGCCGAAGTCGCGATCACGCTTTCTCCGGCCAAGCGGCTGTTGCTGGCGGGTGCCGCTCTGCTGGCCTTGGCGCCGCCGGTGCTGTCGGGATTTCCCAACACGCCACTGGCCGTCACCGTCTCGCGCAAGGTGATCATGGTGCAGGCGCGGGCCGAACAGGCGATGACGGCGGTAGTACAGCAGATCGCCATGGCGCCGGCCGCGCCGGTGACGGTCAAAAAATTGCCCCGGCCCAAACTGGCGCAAGCGCCGGTGCTGCCGCCGCCGCAAATCGAGATGGCGTCGCTACCTGAGGAAGTCTTGCCCGCGCCCGAGCCGGCGCCCGCAGCCCCGCCCGTGGTTGCGGCCAGCAGTGAGCCCGCGCCCCAAGCCAAAGCGGTGCTGCTCGCTCTCAATCCCATCGGCGCCGGCGATCCCGATGCGATCACCTGCCGGGCGCCGCAGCAGCTTCCGGGCACCCATCTGCCCGGCCCCAAAATCTGCCAGCCCAACCGCGTCTGGGCCCAGTTGCACGCGCATCATCAGGATTTCAGCCCCGATGGCAGGATGGTGATGTATCTCGACGATTTTTCACACCAGAAATCGCTTGGTACGGGCTGCCACACCACCGCCGTCAACGGCCCAAGCGTGATCAACCTGACGGGGATCTATTGCTTTTGAAGAGTGCGCCCGCTGGCGCTATTCCGCTGGCGCGATACGCGGTCCGCCGCGGCGGGCCTTGCGGCGTGAAAACCTGGTCGCGAAACGGTCGAGATAGGAATAGATCACCGGCGTGATGTAGAGGGTGAGCAGCTGGGACAACAGCAAGCCACCCGCCACGCACAGGCCCAGCGGCCGGCGGGATTCCGCGCCCGCGCCGCTGCCGAAAGCGATGGGCAGGGTGCCCATCAAGGCCGCCATGGTGGTCATCATGATGGGGCGGAAACGGACGATGGCGGCTTCGTAGATCGCCTGTTCGGGTTGAACTCCGCTATCGCTGCGCTGCCGGTTGAGTGCGAAGTCGATCATCATGATGGCGTTCTTCTTGACGATGCCAATCAGCATGATCAGGCCGACAAAGGCATAGAGCGTCAGCGACATGTCCACGGGTGTGATACCCGCCAGGAACAGCAGATGCGCGATCCAAAGCGTGAGAAGTCCGCCCACCGCCGCCGACGGCAGGCCCGACAAGATGGTCAGGGGATGGATGAAGCTTTCATAGAGGATGCCCAGGATGATGTAGACCACCACCATGGCGATGATGAGCAGGATGCCCATATTCTTGGTGGACTCTTCAAAGGCCGCCGCGGTGCCCTGGAAATTGCCCTGGATGGAGTCGGGCATCCCGACTGTTTCCTGGGCCTGGCGAATGCCGCTGACCGCGTCCGACAGGGCCTTGCCCGGCGCCAGGTCGAAGGAAATGGTCACCGCGGGAATCTGGCCGGCATGATTGACCGACAAGGGAACCGTGCTGGAGGTCAGGTCGGTGACCGCGGTCAGGGGCACCAGTTGGTTGCCCGAGCCGGTGATGTAGAGCCGGTCCAGCGCGCTAGCGTCGCGCTGATATTGCGGCAGCAATTCCATGATCACTTCGTACTGGTTGGACGAGGTGTTGATCTGGGAAATCTGCTGGCCGCCAAAGGCCGAGCCCAGCGCGGTTTCGATCTGCTGCGGTGACACGCCGAACGCGGCAGCCTTGTCGCGGTCGATCTTGACCTGCACCGAGGGCATGGCCGCGTCATTGTCGGAGGTGATATCGACAAAGCCGGTCTGCCGGCGCATCTCGTCCATCAGCCGGCTGGAATAGTCCTGCAGCTGGGCCAGATCCAGGCCCTGCAAAGTGTATTGATAGTTGGAACGGGCCATGCGCGCGCCCAGCCGGATCGAGGGCGGATTGGTGAGGAATACATTGACCCCAGGAACCCGCGTCACTTTGGGACGCAGGCGGCGAATGATCTGTTCCGGGGTGGATTTGCGGATGGTCAGCGGCTTGAGCTTGATCATCATCAGCCGCGCATTGTTGATGCCGGCGCTGCCATTGGCACCTTCCATCTGCCCCATCACGCCTTCCACATCGGGGTCGTCGCCCACGATCTTCATGACCTGCCGGGTATAAGCCGCCATCTGGGTATAGCTGGTGCCGTTGGCGGCCTGGATATTGCCCTGCAGGCGCCCGGTGTCGTCGCCGGGCAGGAAGTCCTGCTGCATCACCGACAGAAGTAGAACCGAAGCCGCCAGGCTGCCGAAGAAGACGCCGATGATCGCCCGGGGATGGGTAATGCTCCAGCGCAGGGTGCGATCATAAAAGTCCTGCACCTTGTTGAAGGCATCCTCGCTGAGCCGGTAGAACCAGTTGTGCTGTTGGCCATGCTCGTCCCTGAGGATGCGGGCGCAGAGCATGGGCGTGAGGGTAATCGAAATCACCCCAGAGAAAAGTATCGCCAGAATGATGGTGACGGCGAATTCGTGCAGCAGCCGGCCCACAATGCCGCCCATGAAGACAATGGGAATGAACACCGCCGCCAGGCTGATGGTCATGGAAAGGATGGTGAAGCCGATCTCCGACGAGCCCTTCATCGAGGCTTCATAAGGTTTTTCGCCCATCTCGATATGGCGGACGATGTTCTCCAGCATCACGATGGCGTCATCGACCACAAAGCCCACCGACAGGGTCAGCGCCATCAGGGACAGGTTGTCCAGGCTGAACCCGAAGGCCGACATGCCGGCGAAGGTGCCGATCACGGCGATGGGCAGGGCCAGCGACGGGATGACGGTGGCGGAGACGCGCCGCAGGAATACGAAAATGACGCCCACCACCAGCAGGCCGGCGATCAGCAGCGTGTGCTGCACATCGTCGATGGAGGCGCGGATCATCTGGCTGCGGTCGAACACCACATCCATTTGCACCGACGGCGGCAGGCTTGCCTGGAACTGCGGCAGGACCTTCTTGATGGTGTCGGTCACCGCAATGACATTGGAGCCGGGCTGGCGGAAGATCGCCAGGGTGATGGCCTCCCGGTTGTGGTACCAGCTTCTGGCATAGGGATTTTCCAACCCGTCGATCACCTGCGCCACGTCACGGAGCCGCACGGGACTGCCGTTCTGATAGGTGACGATCTGGTTGTTGAATTCGCCCGCATTGTTGAGCTGGCCGCCGGTATGGATCACGGTGGAACGGGTGGGCCCGTTCAGCGCGCCGGTGGCCAGATTGACATTGGCCTGGGCGACGGCATTGACCAGCTTGTCGATGCCGATCTGGCGCGTCGCCAGCGCGGCGGGGTCGGCCTGGATGCGCACCGCATATTTGGCGGAGCCGAACACGCCCACCTGGGCCACGCCTTCGATGGTGGAAATCTGCCGCGCCAGCAGGGTTTCGGCATATTCATCCACTTCCGATGGCTTGAGCGTCGAGGAGCTCATCGCCAGGAACATGACGGGAATGTCGGCCGGGTTCTGCTTGCGGAAGGTGGGGGGCTGGGGCAGCGCCTTGGGCAGGTTGCGGGTCGCGGCCGAGATCGCCGACTGCACATCCTGGGCGGCGGCGTCCACGCTGCGGTCCAGGCTGAACTGCAGCTGAATCTGGCTCGAGCCCTGGGTGCTGGTCGACGTCATCTGGTCGATGCCGGCGATGGCCGAGAATTGGTTTTCCAGCGGCGATGCGACCGAGGACGCCATGGTATCGGGATCGGCGCCGGGCAGGTTGGCGAATACCGAGATGGTGGGGAAGTCGATATTGGGAAGGTCGGAGACCGGCAGGGTGGAATAGCCATAGCCGCCGAAGATCACCAGCGCCGCCATGACCAGGGTGGTCATGACGGGACGTTCAATAAAGCGCTGGGACAGATTCATTTTTAAGCCTTGACGCGCTCAGCCTTCATGGTCCTGGCTGCGCGACACCCGCCGCCGCCCGCTGGTCATCGGGCCTTTGCCGTCCTTGGCGGCGCGCGCCTTGGCGCCGCCGCTGACCGTGACCTTGGCGCCCGGAATGACCCGAAGCTGGCCTTCGGTAATGACCAGGTCTCCCTTGTGCAGGCCGCCGGAGACCGCATCGTCCACGCCGCTGTCGAACAAGACCTTCACCGGCACCTGTTCCGCCCGCCCGTCCTTGACGGTGTAGACGAATTGACCATCGGGGCCGGTATTGACCGCCTCGCGCGGCACCAAGATGGCATTGGAAATTTCCGCCAGCGCCACCGTCACATCCACCAGCTGGCCGGGCACCAGCGCCATGTCGGGATTGGGATAGGAGGCGCGCAATTCGATCGTGCCGGTGGTGTTGGTGACGGCGTTGCCGGTGAAGTCCACCGGAACCCGGATGTCCTTGCCGCCGACGTCATGCATGCTGATCAGGATGTTGAGTCCGCCCTTGGCCTGCATCGCCTGGATGCGCGGCAGGTCGGACTGGGGCAGGGCCAGCGAAATCTTCACGGGCTGGATTTCATTGATGGTGACCAGCGGGGTGGCATTGGTCGAGGCGGTCGAGGCGCTCACCATATTGCCCGGCTGGATCAGGATGGGGCCGGTCTTGCCGGTGATCGGGGCCTTGATGGTGGTGTATTCCAAATTCAGCCGCGCCGCTTCCGCATTGGCTTTCGCCTGCAGATAGGCGGCCTGGGCGTCCTCATATTCCTGGGGCGCGATGGCGTTTTGTTCTTTCAGGCGGGCATAACGATCCGCTTTGGCCTGGGTCGTGGCCATGGATGCAATCGCATTGTCGTGTATGGCTTTGTAGGGGCGGGGATCGATCTGGAACAAGGGATCGCCCTTCTTCACCATCTGGCCTTCCTTGAAGAAGGCTTCCAGCATTTGGCCCTGAATACGCGCATTCACCTGCACGGTGGAATTAGCCATCACCGTGCCGATGGTGCGTTCCACCACCGGCATATCGCCGATTTCCACGGCCGCGACCTTGACCGGGGCGGCGCCGGCGCGGCGCGCGGGAGGCGCGCTGGAATGGGTGAAGAACCAGAAACCGCCCAGAAGAACCGCCAGCGCCGCGCCGCCGATCAGAAAAAGGCGGCCGCGGCCGGCCGGGGCATCGTCCCGGTCGTCATCCCGCAAGGGCGGGGTTTTAAGCGGCGCGATCTGAACATTCATCGGCATTGGTCCTGGCGCAGGCGGAAAAACCCGCTCGTTTCGCAGTATACACTTTCAAATCCGCTGCACGGCGGCGGATTGGCATGCCGGTTCCGCGATGCTTTGGTTGTTTCCTTAAGCCGGCCCGGCGGAACGCCGGGTCTCAAGGTCAGGCTTGTTCCCGGGGTTATAGGCCAAAACTCTCTCACAAATGTCCCAGAAACATGGGGAGGAAACCGGGCAAATACCGGAAAACGCTGCCAAAAGCCGGTTAATCCGGACAATTGTGCGACAGTCGGGGTGAAGCGATGTTGCTCTGCAGCAGCGCCAGCGTCTATAAGCCCCGCCGCTTCTCATTGTAAATGATTCCGGTTCATGGACATCCGCAACATCGCCATCATCGCCCATGTCGACCATGGCAAGACCACGCTCGTTGACCAGCTGCTGAAACAGTCGGGGTCGGTGCGCGAGAACCAGCAGATGGCTGAGCGCGCCATGGACTCCAACGATCAGGAGCGCGAGCGCGGCATCACCATCCTGGCCAAGTGCACCTCGGTGGAATGGAACGGCGTGCGCATCAACACGGTCGACACACCCGGCCATGCCGATTTTGGCGGCGAGGTGGAACGCATTCTCTCCATGGTGGATGGCGTGGTGCTGCTGGTGGACGCGGCCGAAAGCGTGATGCCCCAGACCAAGTTCGTGCTCTCCAAAGCCTTGAAGCTGGGGCTGAAGCCGATCGTGGTGATCAACAAGATCGACCGTTCCGACGCCCAGCCCAAGGAGACGCTGGAATCCATCTTCGATTTGTTCCTGGCGCTGGAAGCCAATGACGACCAGCTCAATTTTCACTACCTCTATGCCAGCGGCCGCAATGGCTGGGCCGTGCGGGAATTGGAAGACGAGCATAAAAATCTCGATCCGCTGTTCCAGCTGATCGTCGACGACGTGCCGGCGCCCAAGCCGCAAAAGCTGGCCGGTGACGAGCATCCCTTCAAGATGCTGGTGACCACGCTCGAGGCCGACAATTATCTGGGCCGCATTCTCACCGGGCGCATCGAATCCGGCGCCATCACCACCAACCGCAATATCAAGGTGCTGAACCGCGACGGCGAGATTATCGAAAAGGCCCGCGTCACCAAGCTTCTGGCTTTCCGCGGCTTGGCGCGGGTGCCGGTGGAACGCGCCGAAGCGGGCGATATTGTCGCCATCGCCGGCCTGGAAATCGCCACCGTGGCCGACACGCTATGCGATCCGTCGGTCGAGGTGGCCATCCACGCCCAGGCGATCGATCCGCCCACCCTGGCCATGACCCTGGCCGTCAACGACTCGCCGCTGGCGGGACGTGAAGGCGACAAGGTGCAAAGCCGCGTCATCCGCGACCGGTTGATGCGCGAGGCCGAAGGCAATGTGGCGCTGAAGGTGCACGAGACCGGAGAAGGCAATTTTGAAGTGGCCGGCCGCGGCGAGTTGCAGTTGGGCGTGTTGATTGAATCCATGCGCCGCGAAGGTTTTGAGCTTTCGATTTCGCGCCCACGCGTCCTATTCAAGACCGAGAATGGCGAACGGCTGGAGCCGATCGAGGAAGTCACGGTGGACGTGGACGATGCCTATACCGGCGTGGTGATCGAGAAAATCTCCAACCGCAAGGGCGAGATGGTGGATATGCGTCCCACCGGCGCCGGCAAGACCCGCATTGTCTTTCATGGTCCGGCGCGCGGCTTGATCGGCTATCACGGTGAATTCCTCACCGACACGCGCGGCACGGGCGTGATGAACCGCATGTTCCTGGAATATGCGCCGTTCAAGGGCGCGGTGACCGGGCGGATCAATGGCGTGTTGATCTCCACCGAAGACGGCGAGGCCGTGGCCTATGGCCTCTGGTATCTGGAGGAGCGCGGCAAGCTGTTCGTGGTGCCGGGCACCAAGGTCTATCAAGGCATGATCATCGGCCAGAACGCCAAGGACAATGATCTGGACGTTAATCCCACCAAGGCCAAGCAGCTCACCAATATCCGCACCACCTCAAAGGACGAGGCGGTCAGGCTGACGCCCATCGTGCCGATGACCTTGGAACAGGCGATGGCCTATATCCAGGATGATGAGTTGGTGGAAGTGACGCCGCAGTCCATCCGGCTGCGCAAGCGCGAGTTGCTGCCGCATATGCGCAAGCGGGCAAAACAGGCCGCAGACGCTTAGCAGCGACCCAATCGCGCGACGGTCGCTAGCGACAGCGTAGTGCGACACGACGCAAAAGGGCCGCGCCGCCCAGGCGTCTATTCTTTGATCTTGAAAACAACCCAGCGCACATGCTGGCCAGGTTTCAGCACGGTCCAGTGCGGCGTGCCCGCCGGGATGGTGATCATCACATCCTTGGCCATGCGATATTCCTTGCCGCCGACGGAATGGGTGCCGCGCCGTTCGCCGGGTCCGCTGTCATGATCGTCCGGCACGGTGCCGCCTATGACCATGGTCGCCTCTCCGTCCAGCACAATGATGTGATCGGTCCATTCGGCATGGGTTTCCACCGGCGCGCTGGCATCGCGCTCCACCAACTGCTCGAGATAGAAGTCCTTGTGGTAGAGATAGTGGACGGCCAGGCCGTCCTTGAGCGTGCCGGTCTGGGCATGGGCCTCTGCGCCGGAAAGATATTGAAAGCTTTCGGCCGCCAGCGCGGGCGTGGCCACAAGCCAGGCTGCGGCGGCGATCCAAGCCGGTCTCCAGTTCATGCGTCCCCCTTAAATATTTCGAATAGGATTCCGGCGGGTTTATAGCTCAGTTTTGTCCGGCAGGGACCGTCTTGCGGAAATCCGGCCGCGTGGCGCCGGCGCCGGCCGGCATAACCGCCACAAGAGCGCCAGCCAGAATCACGCTATAGAAGCGCTGCCGCATGTCGCCCTCTTCCAGCCTTTCGGGCTATTCTGGGCTTTCGGATGAACAAACCGATGACCGTAGACGACAAGCTGATCGCCTTTGCCAACCGCCTGGCCGATGCCAGCGGCGCCGTGATCCGCCCGTTTTTTCGCCAACGGATCGAGGTCGTGCATAAGCCGGGGCGCGCGCCGTTCGATCCGGTCACCGAGGCCGACAAGGGCGGCGAGCGCGCCATCCGCGCCATCCTCGAGCGCGAACGTCCCGAAGACGGCGTCTTGGGCGAGGAGTATGGCGAGCGGCCTGGCAAAAACAGCCTGCGCTGGGTGTTGGACCCGGTGGACGGCACCCGCGCCTTCATCACCGGCCGGCATGAATGGGGCTCGCTGATCGCGCTGGAGGAAAACCAGGTACCGGTGCTGGGGATCATCGATCAGCCGGTGCTGGGAGAACGTTTCATCGGCGTCAATGGCCGTTCGCATCTGATCGAAGGCGAAAAGCGCGTGGGTTTGAAAGTGCGCGAATGCGCCGGCCTCGGGGATGCGATTCTCTGCGCCACCGATCCCGGCCAGTATTTTTCGCCCGCGCAACAGGCAAGCTTCGCGCGTGTCAAATCAGGCGCGCGCATGACCCGCTATGGCGGCGACTGCTATCTGTTCGCAGCCCTGGCGCTGGGTTTTGTCGACATCGTCATCGAAGCCAATTTCAACCGCTGGGATGTCGCCGCCTTGATTCCTCTGGTGGAAGGCGCGGGCGGTATCATCACCTCCTGGGATGGCGGGGATTGCCGCGACGGCCAAAGCATTCTCGCCTGCGGCGACCGGCGGATTCACGAAGAAGCCATAAAGCTGCTGAAAAACTGAATTTCTGACAGCGTCAGCATCCATGATTGCGGCGGGTTTGCGCCAATTGCGCCGCAATTTGCCTTTGTTCCGGCCTCGGGAAACCGCCGCGCGCAAGCCACGTTCTCTTAGCGAAGTTTTTCATCTTTCGAGGAGGACTCATGTCTCTGCGCGATTTCAATACTCCGTCTTCAGATGATCCGCTGGCGCTGCATAACGAGCCGCTCGGCAACAGCACCGGCCTGGATTCCTTTCACACCACCCAACCGGAAGACATCGCGCCCAACAACCTGCCCAAGATCGTCGGCGCGGTGGCAGTAGCCTTGATGATCGGCGCGGCCGGTGTGGCGCTTTATGCCTCGTCGGGGCACAAACCTGCTCCCGTTATGGCCGCGAACGCGCCGGCGGCTCAGTCTGCCCCCGCACAGCCTGCGCCCGCGGAGTCCGCTCCCCCGGCGCCCGACGCCACGCCTCCTGCCGCGGCACAGAACATGCCGGCGCCTGCCGCCGCCGTTGCGCCCGTGGAAAAGACCCCGGCGCCGGTCAAGTCGGCCAGCACCGCCAGGAAGCATGCGATCAGAAGCGCCGATGCCGGCCGCAGCGGTGAAAGCAGCGCCGCCGCCACCCGCCTGTCGGCGGATGCCACACAATCCACGGTCCAGCCGCAGCAGCAGGCGGTGACGCCGCAGCCGGTCTCGCCCACGCCGTCACCATCGGATGTGGCGACCAACAATACCCAGTCGGGTGCGGCGGTGCCTCAGGGCGCCACCACGGCGTCCGATATCCCGGCGCCGCAGCCCGCGCAGCCTGCCACTCCGGTTCCGGAGCAACAGGCTGGTCAGCCTGCCGCCGCCCAATCGGCGGGCCAAGCAGCTCAGTAGTTACGGACCTCCAAGAAGACACCGCGCTCCCAGTTTTTGGGGCGCGGTGTTTTTTTGTTCGCGGCTCACCGCTGCTTCTGCATGAAGGCGTCGAAAGCGTTCCAGAATTGGCCGCGGATGGAAGCGCGTTCCATCAGGATTTCGTGCTCGGCGTCCTGGATTTCCATATATTCGCCTTGCGGCAGCCGGCGCGCGAACTCCCGCAATCTCGGCGTCTGACAGATGCGGTCTTTCCCCGCGCCCACCACCAGCAATGGCGTGGTGATGGCCCGGGCCTGGCCGCGCAGCCAATCCATGGAACGCAGCGCCGCCGCCAGCCAGCCCCAGGTGGCGCCCGCCAGCCGCAAGCCGGGATGCTCGCGCAGCAAAGCCTGGGTGCGCTCAAAACGCTGGGGATCGGAGGTGACGATCTGGCTGGCGAACGTCATCTTGTGGGGATCGCGCGCTTCCATTCCCCAGACCCAGTCCGCCTGCCTTCTCCGCCAGATGTGATAGCCGGTCACGGCGCGCACCAGGAATTCGGCCTGGCCGCGGAAGGAGATGGCGATCATCGGGGCGCTGAGCACGGCGGAGGCGAAGCTGGAAGGCCGCCGCGCCAGAAGCCTGAGCAGATTGTGCGCGCCCATGGAATGCGCCAACGCCACCGGCTTCTCGCCCGGTTTCAGCATCGGGGCGACGATCCAGTTGAGCAGCGTTTCCAGGTCCTCGTCATAGTCGCTGAAATCGCCGATGAAGCTCTTGCGGCTGTCCTGTGTCAGGCGGATGGAGCCGCCCTGGCCGCGCCAGTCCATGGTCGCCACCTGAAAACCGCGTGCCCGCAACTCGTCGATCACCTCGAAATATTTCTCGATGAATTCCGTCTGGCCGTTCAACAGAACGCAGACGCCCCGCTCCGCGACATCAGGATCGGCCGGAAAGCGGGCGGCCCGCAGCGAGGCGCCCACCGCCTTGATGGGTACGGGATCGAACAGGGTGGCGGCTGGGATCATTCGGCTTAAATCACGCGCTCCTGTAAGCACTTAAGACTGATTTTCAAGGTACCGGAAGGGCTTGAATGGGGCTTTTTTCATCCCAAATACCGGATGCCGGGCGCCCCTTGCGGGGCCGGCTCCCACCCCGCGCAGATGGTCTGGCGGGGCTTATGAACACAACGCTTTAGGAGGTTGTCCATGCGTATCGACTATTCCCCGTTTTTCCGTTCCACCGTGGGCTTTGATCGTTTGATCGGTCTGCTGGAATCTGCCTCGGAGCAGGGCTATCCGCCCTACAATATCGAGCGCAGCGATGAGAATAACTATCGCGTTACTCTGGCGGTCGCCGGCTTTGCCGAGAAGGACCTGTCGGTGGATGTGAAGGACCGCGTGCTGACTATCATCGGCAAGCGCGAGGAGAGCCAAAAGACCTCCGCCGCCTTGCTGCACCAGGGCATCGCGGGCCGCGCCTTTGAGCGCAGCTTCCAGCTTGCCGAGCATGTCGAGGTCAAGGCGGCCAAGCTTGAGAACGGCCTGTTGCATGTCGATCTCGAGCGCCTTGTGCCGGAGGAAAAGAGGCCCCGCCGCATCGCCATCAATGCGCCGGAGCTCAAGACCATCGAAGGCGCCAAGGCAGCCGCTTAAGTATGGCCTAACAGCACGCCCAGGCTTTCTTCCCCCGCGGCGCGTACGTGTCGCGGGGGAAGATGTCGCAACGAGGTGTCGCCGAAGGCGACCCGAGTTGTGACAGATGGGGGCAAAAAACCCGGGCATCCCAATGTTTGGGATGTCCGGGTTTTTTGTTAGAATCATAAACGCAACGCTGCTTCGGTTTGTTATGGCGTTCTGGCCGCAAAATGCCCACGGTAAAACTTCCACCATCGAGGAATTGCGCGACCGCTACGCCGCCTTGTTTTCCGGTTTTGGCGCGGCCCCGCCAGGGGTGCCATTCGCGCCCGGCAAGCTGGGGGTCATTCCGGGAGAATGCGTGGGCGCCGGTGGCGATGGCCGCACCATTCTCTATTTCCATGGCGGCGGCTATGTCGCCGGCTCGCCGGAGAGCCACCGGCCGCTGATCGGCAGGCTGGTGGAAGCAAGCGGCATTCCCGCTTTCAGCGTGCAGTACCGCCTGGCGCCGGAATGTTTTTTTCCCGCCGCGGTGCGCGACGGCATCGACGCCTATCGCGCCTTGCTCGCCAAAGGCGTGGCAGGCTCCTCCATCATCATGGCGGGCGACGAGGCGGGGGGCGGGCTGGCTTTCGCGGTGAGTTTGGCGGTCCGCAATGCCGGGCTCGAGATGCCGGGCTGCGTGATCGCGCTTTCGCCCTGGGCCGATCTTTCACTGTCCGGACTTTCGGTCTTGAACAACCGCAAGTCCGACGCCACGCAGGACTGGGAAACGCTGTTTCTGTGCGCCCGGCATTACCTGCGCAAGTCCAATCCCTGCGACGCCTATGCCTCGCCCGCTTATGCCGCGCTCACCGGTTTTCCGCCGGTCATGGTGCATGCCGGCGCGCATGAAATCCTGCGCGATGACGCCTCCAAGCTGGGCGATCGCGCCGCCGATGCCAACATCCCTGTCAGTGTGGAGATCTATGACGGCACGGGCCATCTGTTCCAGATGGAAGCAGGACGCAGCGAAGCCAAGGTCTCGCTGGCGCGGCTGGCGCAGTTCATCCGCGCCAAGTCCTCGCCGCACAAATCGGATTACAGGGCGGCCGCCAGCGCGTCGGCGTAACGGCCCGGCAGTTTCGCGCCCGAGAAATCCGCGCCTTGCATTTCGCTGTCGCGCATATCCGCGTCGCTGAGATTGGCATAGGACAGATCGCAGCCCGCCAGCCTGGCGCGGCGCAGGTCACAGCCGCGCAGATCGGCATAGCGCGCCTGGGCATTGTCCAGCCGCGCCGGCAACAGCCGCCCGCCGGTGATCATCAGCGGTCCCAGCTTGGTATCGCGCAGATCGGCGTGATTGAGCTGGGCGCCGGACAGGTTGACGCCGCGCAGATCCGCTCCGCCCAGCTTGGCGGAACGCAGGTCGGCGCCGGCCAGATTGGAGCCCTGGAGCGAGGCGCCTTCCAGGCTGACGCCATAGAACTGCGCGCCCGGCGCGATCAGGGCGGTGAGGGTGTATTGGGAAAGCCGCGCGAAGTGCCGCAGGTCTTTTCCCGTCAGATCGGCGGGCTTGCCTTCGCGCCCGTCGCTTTCGGCCCAGCGCGAATGCGCCGCCAGCAGGGTCTCGATCGAGGCGATTTCTTCCGGATCGGGCAAAGCGGATTCGGTCAGAGTCTGGGAAAGATCGGCGCCATGGGTGGTGGCGAAATCCATCTTGGCGCCCACCAGAATGCAGCCGGCGAGATCGGCGCCGGTCAGATTGCAGCCCGACAGGTCGGCATTCTCCAGATTGGCGCCGGTCAGCCGCGCCTGGCGCAGATTGGCGCGGGTCAGCCGGCAGCCCTTCATCACCGCATCGGTGAAATCGGCCTGCACCGCGATGGCGCCCGTCATCTTGGCGCGCTCCAGATTGGCCGAGTTCATCATCGCGGCAGGAAGTTCCGACGGCCCCAGATCATGCTGCAGCACCCGCAAGTTCCCGTATTTGTCCTTTTCCGCGATGGTGCCCTCGCGCAGGTCGGCTTCATAAAGGTCGGTCCCGATCAGATTGGCGCCGCGCATGGAGGCGCCGCGCATGTCGGCGCGGCGCAAGGACGCGCCCGACAGGTTGCAGCGGCGCAGATCGGCGCCAAAAAAGGACGCGGTATCCAGCTTGGCGCCCTCGAAATTGGCCTCCTCCATCACCGCGCCGGTGAAATCGGCGTCCGCCAGATTGCGCCCCGACAGGTCCAGGCCCGAAAGGTCGCAGAAGGCAAAAACCGCGCGCGCCCCCCCAATTCGGCCGGAATAGAGCATTTCATGGCGGGCGGCGCTGGCGCTCACATCCTGCTGGGTGAGCCTGGCGAAGCCGGTATGCCGGGCCTTGGTCATGGGCGGGAGGTTCATTCGTTAAGGCTTTTTCACGGGCGATTTTGCGCTTCAGGCCTCTAACGCCTGATTAAGAAGGGCGGATTTGGCCGGAAACCGCCCGGGGGAGCAGTCCCGGCCGTCCCGGGGGTCGCGCGAAAATTGCTGTTGAACCGGGACGATAGCCGGGTACAAAGGCTCCGGGAGCGCTTCTGCCCGGCCACAGGCCGGACAAGGGACGGTTCTGGCGAAGGGTAAACGGTGCACAGGCGGCACAGGATGTGCGGCCGAGGTCCGGGAGCGGACCGTGCGAGACATGCCGAGACTGGCGGCACTGCCGCCCGGCTACATTTTTAAGAGGCTGAGTTGATCAAGCACCGTTTGATGCTTTCTGCCGCTGCGGCTGCCCTGCTGACAGCGGGTCTGACGGTTTTGGCCGCCCGCGCCGATGTCGAGATTTCGACCTCCACCAGCACCCCGCTATCGACCTCGACCTCCGGCAATATCGTTATTGACGCCACCGGCGCGGTAAACATCAGCCAGAGCAATGTCGCCGCCGTTACCCTCAATTCCAGCCAAAGCGTCACTAACAACGGTTCCATCGCCAACACCGGAATCGACGCCGGCATCGGCGCGACCATCGATACCACCAGCGGCAATCTGGTCTCGAACGGCTTCGCTTCGACCGGCGGCATCGATGTGGGCGGCAACGGAACCGGCAAAGTCGGCCTGTTGATCGAAGGCGGCAATACGTTTTACGGGCCCGTCAGCCTGACCGCCCTGACCGCCACGGCGCTGACCGGAGCCACCGCCGTCACCCAGGCTTCCGCCATGATCGTGCAAGGCGACGGGTCCGCCGCTTTGCTGCTGGTGCAGGGCACCAGGGTTACCAGCAACATCCTTTTGGGCGGTGGCGGCATTGTTCAGAACGCCAGTACCAATTCCACGAATTCCGGCAGTATTATTGTCGACCTGGACGGCACGGTGAACGGCAATGTCTACCAACAGGGCGGCATCTCCGGCGTGGGCCCGGGCATTATCGGCCTGCAGACTGCCGGCGGCATTCATTCCTGCGCCAGCGATACGGGGGCGCCCTCGGGCTTTACCTGCCCCAGCTCCTCGGGCGGCTCTTTGGTCAATGCGGGCACCATCTCGCTGATCGGGACGCGGACCTTCAACACGCGCGGCGGCAATCCGGAAGCCGGCAGCGCCGTCGTCATCGGCGGCAATATCGATGGCGGTTTTGACAATTACGGCCCGGCCACCGCCTCCAATGCCAGCGCGGCAGTGATCTCGTCTTCCGGCGTCTCCAGTTCCGTGGTGATGATCGATCCCACCAAGTCCATCACTGGCGCCCTGAGCCTACCCCGCGGCCCGGTGGTCCTGGGCCCGGTCACGGCGGATATCGACGCGGTCGATTACGGCTATTCCTTCATCAATCACGGCACCATCTCCAGCCAGCCGGTCGATGCCGATCGCAGCACCGCCGGCGTCATCATTGTGGGTGCTTCTCCCACCTATTTCACCTGTCTTGGCACCACGGCGGGGTCCGTCTCGACCACGGCGGCGAATTGCGCCACACCGACTGCCCGGACGGACAATGTCATCTCCACGGTCAATGGCGCCACCGTCACCAGGGCGGTCAATTATACGGCGTTGGGCGGACTGCTGAACACCGGCACCATCTCGTCGGCGGCGTTTACAAATTCCCAGACGGTCACCAGCAACGGCGTCATCTCCGCCACCGCGCTTTATGTGGGCGCCTACACCGTCATTCCCCGCATCGATGTGACCGCGGAACCCATCAATGCCAGCAACAACACGCCTGCGACCATCCAGGCGCAGGTAAGCGGCATCGGCGGGGGCAGCGCCTCCGCCATCGTCCTGGACCAGAATTCCACCGTACCGGTGATCAGCGTCGGCCAGCATGCCAGCATTGTCGCCAGCGTCAGCACCAACACCATTGCGCCCACCAAGGCCATCGCTCCCACCGCCTCGCAGCCCTTCAGCCTGGCGTCGGAAGCGATCCGGGACACCTGGGGCAGCCTGAAGACCATCAACAATGCGGGCACCATCCAGGCCGTCAACACGCAACTTATCCCCGAGACCGGCGCCTTCGTCAGTTCCATCACCAACGCCATCGACCTCAGTTCGGGCGGCGCCTCGCTGGGCGCTCCCGCCCCTGGAAATATCGTCATCAACAATAGCGGCCGCATCCTGGGCGATGTCTTGCTGAATTCCGCCGGCAATAACGACATCTTGAATGTCGGCAATACCGGCGCCAACGGCGCCGCCAATGGCGTGACCGGCATCAGCAACACGCCGGACAATTATGCGGTCGTGGCGGAGTCGATCATCTCGCAGACCTCGCGCCTGGCGCCCATCACCACCGCCGATGTGATCAATTTCGGTTCCGGCAACAATCACCTGCTTCATGTCGGCGGCTATGGCTATGTCAATGCCGTGATCAGCTCCGGCACCGGCTCGCTGGCGGTGCAGGTCGACGCCAACGGCCAGCTCTTTGTCGCCAACACCACCACGCCGTTGAGCGCCTCAACATTCAATATCGCCGCCAACGGCACGCTGGGGCTGGCGATTTCGCAGAGCAATCTCAACAATCTCAGCCCGGTGGTGCAGGCCAACAGCGCCAGCCTGTCGGGCGCCACACTGGCGCTGCAGTTCGGCACCTATATCTCCTCGGGCTTCACCGCCGCCAGCACCTCAAATCCCAGCGTGCAGACCGTTACCCTGGTGCGCGCGGCCTCCATCACCGACACCACGCTTTCGACCCAGAATGCGCTGTTGGGCCAGAACACGCCCTTCCTGTTCGAGACCCCCGCCGAGAGCAGCGTGACGCCCTTGAGCATCTCCCAGGAAAACCCCACCGACCCCAACAGCCAGCAGCTCTTGCAGCTCAAGCTCCTGCCGCGTTCCACCGGCGCCAAGAATGCCGACGGCTCGCCCGGCCTCAATCTGTCGGGCGATGCCAAGAACCAGTTTCCCTACACGGCACGGGCGCTATCCACCGACGACGAGCTGGGCGCCGCCGTCGCCACCAGCATGACGGTCTACAACACGCCCGGCCTGCCCGGCAGCGGCATCAATGTGGCCGCCTCCCAGCAGCAGGCCGAGCAGGTGTTCTCGCAATTCGCGCCCGATGTCTCCGGCGGCACCCGCGAGATCGCCATCATGCTCACCGATCAGGCCACCGGCCCGGTGGCGGCGCGCCAGCGGCTGCTGCGCAGCTTTGGCAATGTCGCGGGCGACACCACCCTGTGGGGCGAGGAATTCACCGGCCAGATCAACAACAAGGGCCGCGTCTCCGCCGCCGGAACGCTGACCGCCTACAAGGATCACGGCTTCGGCTTTGTGCTGGGGGCGGATGGCGGCAGCCCGCGCAACGGCTGGTATGGCGGCGCCTTCACCTTCTATAGCGGCGATGTCAGCCAGCAGCTTCCCCGCGCCACCCGCACCAACACCCAATGGTACATGTTGTCCGGCTACACCGACTGGCACGGCAAGCATGCTTTCCTGGATACCGATATCAGCGCCGCTTACGGCGACTTCTCCGAAACCCGGGTGCTCAACGCGGGCGGGCTCGTCCGCACCGCCACCAGCCGTCGCCCCGGCGCCATGCTGGCCCTGGGCGCCAATACCGGCGTGATGCTGAAATATTCCGGTTTCGAGATCGATCCGCATATCAGCCTGGACGGCATGACCATGCGCGAGGAAGGCTATCAGGAAGCCAATGGCGGCCCCGGCTTCAATCTGGATGTCGCGCCCTATTTCGCCAGTTCGCTGCGCACCGCCATCGGCGCCGATTTCAAGACCAAGATCACCCTCTGGCATTTCGATCTGACGCCCGAAGCGCGGCTGGGTTATCGCTATGACATGTTGCAGGACCCGGTGAAGATCAAGGCGGCGTTCGAGTCGACGGGCGGCCGTGCCGCCGCCGGTAACACCCTGACTTTTGTGGGACCCGACCCCGACAGCGGCAACGCCATTGCCGGCTTGAGCTTGGGCGCCTCGACCGACACCTGGCAGTTGGGCGTCAATTACGACTGGATCCGCGGCAACAACGGCTCTACGACCCAGGTTGGCATCATCACCGTTCTGGGCCGTATCTAGCGCGGTCTTTTTGCGTCCTGAGTTCGTCGCGCCATCGCTCGTGGACGTCTTGTCCACGTCGCTCGGCGCTCCTGCTCAGGCCGCAAAAATCCTCGCGCTAGTAGCCCCCTCCCGCTAACGGCCTCGGCCGGCCCCGCACTCCAGCGCCGCGCCCAAATTGTCCACCGGATGCCCGTGTAGGATTTTGTCCGACATTATTTATAGGCCGCGAAAAACGGACGCCCGGCCACCGGGCGCTTCAGGCCTTACCAGCTACCCACATTGGGCATCGAGAGCCAAGGCTCCTTGGCTTCCAACTGGCCGTCCTGAAGCAGTTCGATGGAAATGCCGTCGGGCGAGCGGATAAAGGCCATGCGTCCGTCCCGGGGAGGCCGGTTGATGGTAACTCCGGCCGCCATAAGTTTTTCGCAAGTAGCGTAAATATCGGTCACCCGGTAGGCGAGGTGCCCAAAATTACGGCCCCCGCTATAGCCTTTCTCGTCCCAGTTATAAGTGAGTTCGACCACCGGACTTTCGGCGCCGCCATTCTCGATGCGGCCCGCATCCTCTGGCGTGGCGAGAAAAACCAGCGTGAAGCGGCCCTTCTCATTTTCGATCCGCCGGATCTCGGTCAATCCCAGCTTGTTGCAATAGAAATCCAGCGACGCGTCCAGATCGGACACACGCACCATGGTATGGAGATAGCGCATCAATATGGTCCTCGAATGAATGTGAAGGGCCTGCAGCATCACTGAAATTTGCAAAGCCGGGAATGTAAAGATGTCGCAAGGGAACTCACTGCGAGGGTTCGCGCCGGCTTCTGGATAGCGCCCGCTTCAACCCGGGCTGTGCCGCGTCAAATCCGATTTCCATCGGTTGCGCCGAGGCTTAAGTGGCGACGCCTTCGATGCTGCATATGCGAAATGTGCGGCCGCAACAGGTCTTCCCGCAGCTGGGTCAAGACAGCACGACCTCGCACCGACAAGCCAAAGGTTTCAGCCTATAACTGTCATAGACCTGATACCTCTTGCAAAGAAGGGTAGCGATTGCTTTAAAAGCAACCCGATAAGCGCCAGGCAAATGGCGCGCGTTGGGTTGGCTTGGTCTCGAACAAATTGGTGGGCCGGTTACGCGTACCGGTCTTCTGTCTTTGAGTGGAGCGCATGGAACGTCCTAATCATCTGAATGTCGGCGACAAGAGCGCCACTAGCAAAGCAGGCAGCATCGCTATCGTTGTCGGTATTCATATCGCCGTGATTTTCGGTCTGGTCGCCGCGCTCAATCAGGGCGCGTTGATGAAGCAGCTCCAAGAGATCAAGGCCACGGTCGACACGCCGAAGGAAAAACCCAAGGCGCCGCCGCCGCCGCCGCCGGATCTGGTGAAGCCGCCGCCGCCGGTCGCCATCCAGCCGGAATTCCAGGTCGCCACCGCGCCGCCGCCGCCGGTCACCGTCGCGCCCAAGGCGCCGCCGCCGCCGCCGCCCAAGGCCGCACCGGTGGCCAGCAGCGATCCGTTGAAGCCGGTCATGCGCACCCACACGCTGCCGCCCTATCCCCCAATCTCGATCCGCCTGAATGAGCAGGGCACGACCTTGATGGAAGTGCACATCACCACCGAAGGCAATGTCGACGAGTGCAAGATCGTGCAGTCGTCCAGCTCCGATCGCCTCGATCAGGCGGCCTGCGAATATGTGAAAAGCCGCTGGCGCTGGCAGCCGCCCACCAACCAGGGCGTCCCGACTGCGGTTTCCACGCGCGTCTCGGTCAAATGGGACCTGAAGGACGCAAAGTAACCCAACCCTCACTTCACTAATCTATCGATCACCACGGAGTAGAAAAATGAACTTCAAGAAACTGACGATCGCTGCCGCCATCGTCGCCATGACAAGCCTGAGCGCCGTTGCTCCGGTTTACGCCCAGGCCGCCCCGGCCGCGCCCGCCGCCGATCAGGCTGCCGCGCCGGCTGCGCCTGCCGCTCCGGCTGCCGCGCCTGCCGGCGACGCCAAGCCCGCCGCAGCCCCCCAGGATGCCCCGGCCCAATACAGCCTGGGTCATATCTGGCAGGAAGGTTCGTGGATCTCCAAGGCGATCCTGATCGTGCTGGCGATCATGTCGGCCGGCACCTGGTACATCTTCTTCACCAAGTGGATCGAACAGCAGCGCATTCTGGGCCAGGCCACTCAGGTCGAGAAGAAGTTCTGGACCTCCGCCACCCTGAATGAGGGCGTGGACAAGCTGCCCAAGACTTCGGTGTTCCGCGGCATCGCCGAAGCCGGCCTCAAGGCTTCGCAGGGCGGCACCACCCTGGTGGGCTTGAGCGACTGGATCGGCATGACCCTGACCCGCCAGTTGGAAGACGCCAATGCCCGTCTGCAGGGCGGCATCGCCTTCCTGGGTTCGGTGGGTTCGGTCTCTCCCTTCGTCGGTCTGCTCGGCACCGTCATGGGTATCTTGAACGCGCTGATCGGCATCGGTGTCGCCGGCCAGGCCTCGATCGACAAGGTCGCCGGCCCGGTGGGTGAAGCGCTGATCATGACCGCCATCGGTCTGTTCGTCGCGGTGCCCGCGGTGCTGCTCTATAACTATCTGGTCCGCCGCAACAAGGTGATCACCGAGAAGCTGCGCGCCTTCGCCGGCGACCTGCAGGCCTATCTGATCAGCAAGAGCAAGTAAGTAGCGCAGACAAGCGGGCTGTCCTTGGGGACAGCCCGCCGGAGATAAATCATGGCAATCGACGTCCAACATGCCGTCGAAGATGATGAAGCGGAACTCAACGTCTCGATCAACACCACACCGTTGGTGGACGTGATGTTGGTGATGCTCATTATCTTCCTGGTCACCATTCCGGTGATCTTGAAGACGGTGAATCTGCAGCTGCCGACCTACCGCAACATCGTCACCCAGACCAAGCCTGAAAATATCGTGATCGCGGTGACCAGCGACGAGACCACCTATTACAACAACCTGCCGGTCGACCAGCCGACCATGCTGAAGAACTTTGTCGACGCGTTGCGGCGCGCGTCAGCGGCCAACAAGCCGTTGCCCGAGGTCCATATCCGCGGTGACAAGAATGTGCGTTTCGAGGCGATCGGTCGTGTCATCCTGGCCTGTCAACGGGCCGGCATCCAGAAAGTGGGGTTCATCACCGAACCGCACGCCCTGGAAGCCAACAGCTATTGAGGTAATTCGCCATGGCAATGAGTACAAGTACGGCTGACGGCGACGTGATGGTGGAAATGAACACCACGCCGCTGATCGACGTGATGCTGGTGATGCTCACCCTTCTGATCATCACCCTGCCGATCCAGACCCATGCGGTGAAGCTGGACATGCCCGCGCCTAACGCCACCCCGCCCAAGGTCATTCCGCAGACGGTGGAATTGGGGGTGGACTTTGACGGCACCATCACCTGGAACGGCACCGCCGTGGACCGGGGCACCATGGACGCTTATTTCGCCGACATTGGTAAAAAGCCCAACGACGCCCAGGACGAAATCCACGTCAATCCCAACCGCTTGGCCAAGTATAATGCGGTCGCCATGGTGCTGGCGGATGCCCAGCGCCTGGGGGCCACCCATATTGGTTTCAGCGGGATTGACCAGTATAATTAGGCCGTGAGGGTCATGGCCGTAGGCGAAGCGTGCGGCACCCCCGCACGCTTTCCCTTTTTATGATGACTGTGAGAGAGGTCTTGTTATGACTGTCCGTAGACTGCGTGCCGCACTGACGGCGATCCTTTTGGGCACCGCCACGGCGACCGCGGCCCTGACAATGGCCATGCCGGCCCAGGCGCTCACCGTCAGCGCCAAGGTTGGGCCCTTGGTGAAGGAGGCCCAGGCTCTGATCGCCGCCAAGAACTACAAGGCCGCCGCGGCCAAGCTGAACGAGGCGGAAGCCGTCAAATCCACGCCGGACGACACCACCGTCATCAACCAGTTCAAGCGGGTCATCGCGGTGTCTTCGGCCGACCCCTCCACGCCGGAAGGCGCCAAGGCCAAATTCGCCCAGGACTATAATGCCGGCCACTTCAAGGATGTGATCGCCGACGCGGACTATCTGCGCAAGAACAACGTCTTTGATGCCCAGTCCCAGTTGATCGTCGGCCAGGCCTATTACAAGGCCAACGATTATGCCGGCTGCGTGCGTTACACCAAGACCATTCCCCAGTCGGACACCGCGTTGGAATTGCAGGCGCGCTGCGCCTATGAGTCCGGCGACGAAGCCACCCAGCGCGCGGCCTATGAGCAGCTGGTGGCCCGTTCCGGCAAGCCGGAATATTGGGGCGGCCTGCTCAAGCTGGGCGAACGTTCGCGCGGCCTGAACGACCACAACACCATGGACATCAACCGCCTGCGCCTGATGATGGCCCCCAGCCTGATGACCAAGGACGATTATGTCTCGCTGGGCCAATTCCTGATTCAGTTCCAATGCGGCGCCGAGGCCCAGGCGGCGCTGGAAAAAGGCGTTGCCGCCAAGCTGTTGACGGACGATCGTTCGATGCGCCTGTTGGCCAATGCCAAGGCCACGGCCGCAGCCAACCAGGGCGACAGGGCCAAGAAGCTGGCCGCCGCCAATGCCGCCCCCCAGGGTGACGATCTGGTCAGTATCGGCGAGCAGATGATCGGCGAAGGAAAAGCCAAGGACGCCATCGCCATGATCCAGAACGGCCTCAAGAAGCCGCTCAAGGACCCGGCCAATGGCCAGATCCGTCTGGGTCAGGCTTATCTGGTCGCCGGCCAGAAGGCGGATGCCCAGGCGGCCTTCGCCAAGGTCAAGACGCCCGAGAAGGACGCGATGGTGGCCCATCTCTGGTTGCTGGCCGCCCGCCGCTAAGACGAGCTGGCTCTCAAAAAGATCAGGGCGCGGATAATCTCCGCGCCCTTTCCTTTTGTCTCAGCGGGGAGCTTCAGCGTGTCTGTTTGAAGACCAGGGTCTTCGACAAGGTGAAGTTGAACACCAGGCCCACCAGGACCCCGATGGCCTGGGCCAGGAACTTGTTGCTGAAGGGCGCGTGCGCGTAATGCACCAGCACCAGGGCGGTGAGATAATTCACCAGCGCGCCCACCGCATTCGCGCCCATGAATTTCAGCCATTCCTGCAAAATCCCGGAAAATCCATGGGCCCGCCGGTCCGGAAAGGTGAAAGTGCGGTTGCCCTGCCAAGTGAAGGCCATAGCGATGAAAATCGCCAGCGCATTGCCGGCGGCAAATTCCAGTTTCAGCGGCCCAGTGGTGAGCGCCAGCACCGTGGCGCCCACCACATAACCCAGGCTTCCGATCACCGCGAAGCGGACAAAAGCATGGCTGAGAAGATAGCGGATCAGACGCGTCACGTGAGATCGACAGGTCCCGGGATGGCGAGATAGGCCATGCGCTTGGCCTCCCAGCGGCCGCGGGTCACGGTGTCCAGGATCAGCCCGCAGGTCAGCGACAGAAAGGCGATCACCATCAGGCCCGTCGCCAGCACGGCGGTGGGCAGCCTGGGCACCAGTCCGGTGCGGACATATTCCGACACCACGGGCGCGCCGATCAGGATCGCCACCGCGGTGAACAAGGCGGAAATGGTGGCGAAAAACACCAGCGGCCGTTCCTCGCGCACCAGATAGCCGATGGTGCCCAGAATGCGGAAGCCGTCCCGCCAGGTGTTGAGCTTGCTGACCGAGCCCATCGGCCGTTCCTTGTACCTCGTGTCCATCTCCGACATCGGCATCATCAGCCGGACGGCATGGACGGTCAGTTCGGTCTCTATGGCAAAGCCTTCCGCGGTGAAGGGGAAGCTTTTCACGAAACGGCGCGAAAACACCCGGTAGCCGCTCAGCATATCCGAGAGCTGGACATTGAACAGCGTGGCGGTGAGGCCGGTCAGCAGCCGGTTGCCCAACACATGGCCGGGACGATAGGCGGCCGCGTCGGTATGGATGCGGCGCGCGGTCAGAAGGTCGGCGCCTTCGCCGATCATCTGGCCGATCATCCTGGGGCTGGCGGCGGCGTCATAGGTATCGTCGCCATCCACCAGCACATAGATGTCAGCCTCGATGTCGGCGAACATGCGCCGCACCACATTGCCTTTGCCCTGGCGGCGCTCGGTACGCACCACCGCGCCCGCGGCTTGCGCCCGCGCCACGGTCTGATCCTTGGAATTGTTGTCGTAGACATAGATGACGGCTTGCGGCAGGGCGGCGCGGAAATCCTCGACCACCTTGGCGATGGCCGCCTCCTCATTGTAGCAGGGCACCAGCACGGCGATGTCCACGAATCCCCCTCAGCTTTTTCTGGCCAGCGGACACCATTGATAGGTGCCGATCAGGTTTGTATCGAATTGTTGGCACTCCGGCCAGCGGATGGCCAGGTGGTAATCGGCCAGCGCGTCATGCGCGCGGGTCATGTCGCCGGCATCGGCAATCAGGTACAGATCGCCGCCCGACTTCAGCTGCGCCGACACCCGGCGCATCATCTCTTGTGTCAACCGCGTGCCGTCGCGGGGCTGCACCATCCAGCCGTCGATTCGCAGGACCGGAATTTGGGGCGGCAGGGTTGTGGCGATGAAGCCCATGGGGGCGTCGCCGGTCATTACCACCATGGTCTTGCCGGGGCGGGGGATGGGAGGCAGCGCGGCTTGGACATAGGGGTCTTCCACCGGCGCGCGCTCCAGAAAATCGCTGCGCGCGGCCAGCAGGCAGGCGGCGCACAGCCCGCCCAGCGCCAGATAGCGGCTGCGGCGGGCAAGCGGCAAAAGCCCCACCGCGCCGATGATCAATAACGGCGCCAGCATCTCGTACAGGATGATGTAGCGGTAGATGGCGAAGGTGCGCAGCCAAATCAGATAGCTCAGCGCCGAAAAGGCGAACAGCGGGAGGGCGACGCGCTTGTCCAATAGAGGATCGCGGCTTTCGCGCTTGAAAAGCCAGACCGCCGCCGCCGCGATAACCAGGAGATAGGACAACACGACCCTGATATCCTGGAAGCCCAGATCGTCGGCCACATGCCAGTCCACCGTGAACAAAACCGGGAAGAAGAGTTGCTGCCACCAGGGACGAAAGGCCGGCACAAAGCGCATGTCGCGATAAGGCGCCGCCAGCGCCAAAGGCGATTTCCAATAGTCGTTGAAATAGGGAAACAGCGGATTGGCCGTGAGATGATACATGTACAGCATCCAGGGACCGCTGAAGATCAGGAAACCGGCGATGCCGGCGATGCCGCCCGCCAACAGCCGCACCGCCTGGTGTCTCCAGCCGCCGCCCAGCGCCACCAGCGCGGCGGCAAAGCCGGCGCAGAACGGCATTTCGGGCAGCTTCAGTCCCATCGCCGCGCCGGTGACAAGTCCCGCCACTGCGGAAATGCCGGCAGCCTTGCCCAGCGGCCCGTCGCGCAACACATCGCGGTTCAACACCAGGATGGCCAGCCCTGAAAGCACCAGCACGCTCATCACATTGTCGTAATAGGTGGTGCCGAACTCCGTGAGGGTCAGCGCGCCCACCATTCCCAGCAGCGACAAGCCGCCCGCCATGATCTTGATGTCGGACGGTTCCGCTTTCACCTGGAGCGCGGAACGCGCTATCAGATAGAGCGGAACCATGTTGGCGCCCTGGGCCGCGCCCAAAAGCCCCAGCGCCAGCCAGGCGTGGGTATGGGTGGCCAGCCAATAGAAGGGAATGTCGAGATAGGGATTGTAGTAGCTGGCCTGGTGGGCCACCGCCACATCCATGCCCATGCGGTGGTTCAACAGCGCATAGGGGGCGTACCAGTGATAATTGCGGAAGTCCCAGCTGGTGTCCTTGCCCAGCAGGATGACAAACCCCGCCCAGAACAACACGCCCAAGCCAAGGAACGCATATTCGCGGGCCGATAGGCGATTGGACATCAAGGGCGGGGAACCAATGGGGCTTGCCTGGCCCTTCTAGCTCAGGCCAGCGCATTCGATAAGCCTTGTTTGCAAAAGGGTTAGCGGCGCCCAAAGGCCTTGCCGGCCCCCTGACGCTGGTTAATCCGCGTCGGGTTCCACGGCGATGTTGTGGAGAAACTGCAGGGTACAGGCCCGCCAGGAATGGTTTTCGGCAAAGGCGCGAGGGGTCAGGGCACGGGGATGCCTGGCCAGCTCCAGGGCCGCAAGGCAGGCCGCACGCAGGTCCTCGTCCAGCACCGCCACATCCCTTCCGCCCGGGACATCCGGCCCCACCACATCGCGGGGACCTTCCACGGGGTAGGCCGCCACCGTCAGCCCGCAGGCCAGCGCCTCCAGGGTGACCAGGCCGAACGTATCGGTGCGGCTGGGGAAGACGAAAACATCACTGCCGGCATAGGCGCGGGTCAGCGCCGGCCCGCTCAAGGCGCCCAGGAACCTGACATCGGGATATTTCTGGGCCAGGGCGGCTCTGGCGGGGCCATCCCCCACCACCACCTTGGTGCCGGGAAGATCGAGCGCCAGGAAGGCCTCGATATTCTTCTCCACCGCCACCCGGCCCACCGTGAGCCAGATCGGCCCTTCGTAAGGCAAGCGGGCATCGGCGATGGGATGGAATTTCTCGATGTCCACGCCGCGCGACCACAGCCTCAGATGCTTGAAGCCATGCTGGGCCAACTCACGCCGCAGGGTTTGCGTCGCCACCATCACCGCGGTGGCGGGATGGTGAAACCAGCGCAGCCAGCGCCAGATCACTTTCTCCGGCACCAAGCGAAAGCGGGCATGGACATATTCGGCGAAACGGGTGTGAAAGGCGGTGGTGAAGGCGATGCCGTGCTTCAGGCAGATGCGCCGCGCGGTGAGGCCCAGCGAACCTTCGGTGGCGATATGCACCGCGTCGGGCGCGAATTCGCGAATCTCGCGCATCAGGGCGCGGCGCTGAAACAGGGCCAAGCGTATTTCCGGATAGGTCGGCAACGGGAAGGTGCGCCGCCCCAAAGGCGTGATGTAACGCACGCTATGGCCCAGCTTGCCCAAATCCTTGCCCAGGGTCTCGAGCGTGCGCACCACGCCGTTCACCTGCGGCGCCCAGGCGTCGGTGACGATCATGATTTTCAAATGGGCCGCCGTGCCGGGAATGGGGCCCGGCTCCAGGCGCTTGGCTCTACGCGGGTACAGGCGCGGCCTTGGCAATGCCAGCCAGCTTGCGGCCGGTCTGGCTTCTTGAGGCCCGTCTTTGCGAAGGATCTGCCCAGCGAAGAATCTCCATAGTCCCGTGGGCATCTTCGACAAGGGCAGTGCAGCTTTCAACCCAATCTCCGTCATTGAGATAGAGAACGTCGCCGATAGCGCGGATTTCGGCATGATGGATGTGGCCGCAGACCACGCCGTCAACGCCGCGCAGCGCCGCTTCGCGGGCCACGACCTCCTCAAAGCGGCAGACATATTCCACGGCGTTCTTGACCTTGTGCTTGAGCCAGGCCGACAGCGACCAATAGGGCAGGCCGAAACGCCGGCGTATGCGCGACAGAAGATCGTTGCCGCGCAATGCCATGCCATAGGCCCAGTCGCCCAGATGCGCCAGCCATTTGGCGCAGGCGATCACCCCATCAAAACGGTCGCCATGCAGCACCCACAGCATCCTGCCGTCGGCGGTTTCGTGCAGCGCTTCCTGGGCGATCTCGACACCCGCGAACAGCCTGCCGGCATAGTCGCGGGCGAATTCGTCATGATTGCCGGGGACGAAAATCACTCTTGTGCCCTGGTCCACCTTGCGCAGGATCAGCGCCACCACCTGGCTTTGCGCCTGCGTCCAGTACCAGCGCCGCTTCAGCTGCCAGCCATCGATGATATCGCCCACCAGAAACAGCGTGTCGCAGTCGTTATGCGCCAGAAAATCCGCCAGCAATTCCGCCTTGCAGCCGCGTGTGCCCAAATGGATGTCGGAAATGAAGATGGTGCGATGACGGCGGAAGCAGGCGGTATCGGTCGCGATCAGAGGCGGGATGGCGGCGCGGGATGGCGTGAAATGACCCAGGGCATTCTCGAACCACGCAACATCGGCCATCGGGTGTCTCCAGCCTTTCGCTGCGGGAGATAGCTGACCCGCGCAAATCTTTTGTTGCGCAAATACGACGGTGTGATGAATCTGCCGCGTTAAGAAAGTTTACCGGACGTTGCAGCGCACAAATGCCGAAACAGGCGGCAAGACGGCTAAATTCATGGCAGACACATCGAATTTTTCTAGGTTTTCTGCGGCGTTTTGTCTGGAACTGTTATAATTTGTGCCTTGCACACAGGCCGGGATTTCTTCATATTGCTGCAGCGCGGTATTGCGATCCTCGATTGCGAAGCCGCCGCCCTTCCTGGGCGTTTCCTCCCTGAACTTGGCCGCTCTTCGGAGCGGCCATTTTTTTTGCCCTGGTCTTTTGGTCTCTGGGTTCGTCGCGCCATCGCTCGTGGACGTTCAGTCCACGTCGCTCGGCGCTCCTGCCCAGCGACCAAAATCCCTAGGGCAAAATGGAGATTGCTCGTGGACGTCTAGTCCACGTCGCTAGCGGCTCCTGCCCAAGGACCAAAATCCCCAGCGGAAAATAGAGCCCGTCCACTCCGCTCCGGCGCTCCTGCCCAGCGACCAAAATTCCTAGGGCAAAATGGAGATTGCTCGTGGACGTTTAGTCCACGTCGCTAGCGGCTTTTGCTCGCGTGCAGAATTTCTCGCGCTGTTATCGCGCGGCAGCGGTGCGTTGCGGCTGGGTCAAGGCAACGATTTGGGGTTGGTCGCTGCTGGTCACCAAGGTGTGGCCGTCGTAACTGACGGCGGCAGCGGAGACCACAGTGGTTTTGCCGTTTTGGAGACGGATGGACAGCCCGGCCGGCTTGCCGTCCTGATCGGTCACCATTTGGTCGGCATGGCCCAAAAGATGGCCTTGTTGATCCAACACTGGCGCGGAACCGAGTTTGGGCGGTTGCGAAAGGCTGTTGAGCGCAACGGGCGCCATATCTTCGCCGCGGGCCAAAGCGGGAACCAGAAGGAAAAAGCCGCAAAGCGCGGCGCCACGGATGGGCAACATCAGGAACCCCATCAGGGATTGCGTTTTAAAAACGTTTGGCGGTGTTCTTCGGTTGCGGTGGAACTATTCCGCCGCTTCGGCCAGAGAATCAGGGCCGGAATCGGGCCGACCCAGTTCGCTGAGCGGAATGGCGGTCAGCCATTTCATCGCCCGCGTCAGGCGATTGCGAAGCATTTCAAATGAGGCTTTTTTGACGATCCGGTCTTCGTCCAGATACAGCGCGCGATTGACCTCGATCTGCAGCGCATGACGGCCGCGGGCGGCCTGACCATAGAGCGTGGTGGTATGCCCGCCGGCATAGGGACTGTTGCGGGACACCGAAAAACCTTCGCGGGTCAACGCGGCTTCCGCCCGCGCCGTCAGTTGCGGCGACGCCGAAACGCCGTAGCGGTCACCCAGCACAATGTCGGGCACCGACAACGCCGACGGCATGGAATGGCAGTCGATCAACACCGCCACGCCGAACAAAGCGCAGGTTTCCTCCATCAGTCCGGACAGCGCGCGATGATAGGGTTTGTACAACTGGCTGAGCCGCACATCGGCCTCGCCGCTGTCCAGCTTGCCGCGATAGATTTCCGCCCCGTCGCGCACAATGCGGGGAATGACACCAAGCCCCGCCGCCACACGCGGGCTGGGCACATCCACCGGCACGCCCAAGGGCGCATCGAACATGCCGGGATCCAGCTCCGCCATGCTGCGATTGACGTCCAGGAAGGCGCGGGGGAAGTTCGCCGCCAGCAAAGGCGCGCCCAGCCCCACCACGCCGGCAAACAGTTCATCCACAAAGGCATCTTCGGAGCGGCGCAAGGTGATGGCGTCCAGCCGGCTGCGCGCCAGCAGGCTTGACGGATAGCTCCGCCCCGAATGGGGCGAGGCGAACAGGAACGGCACGCTTTGGCGCGCCGGGCGATCCAGGCGAAACGGGCCGAATTCTGGGTCTTTAGCCATGAGGGACTCGTGAGTGGCCCCAGGGTCGCACCACCGCCGGGGGGCTGGCAAGCTGTCGCGTTAACCACAGTTTACAGCTTTGCCCTGTATAGGCTTTTATAAGGAGCGGGCAGGCGGGCAACATGGCGCATATCCTACTGGCGGAAGACGATGAATCCCTGCGCAAGTTCCTTGCGGCGGCGCTAGTCAAGGCCGGCCATGCCGTCACCGATTTCGGCGATGGCGGCGATGCCTGGGAATGCATCCAAGGCTTCACCTTCGATCTGCTGCTCACCGATATCGTGATGCCGGGCATGGACGGCATCGAACTGGCCAAGCGGGCCGCCGAACGCAATGCCGCGCTCAAAATCATGTTCATCACCGGTTTTGCGGCGGTGGCGCTGCATCCGGCCTCCGGCGCGCCCAAACAGGCCAAGGTTCTTTCCAAGCCATTCCATCTGCGCGAGATCGTGGCGGAAGTGGACCGGATGCTGGCCGCGGCTTAACAGCCATCGCGGCCCGCGCGAGGAAATCGCGCGCCAAAATCGTAAAATCAGAATCCTAAAATCAGGCGGGGCAAAACAGGCGCAGCACGCCTGCCAAAGGCGCGCGTTCCCGGCTGCGGAAACATCGCCAAAAGGCGATGACCGCCTGTCAAAAAATACAATAAACACCGGCGCAAAACAAGCGTAACATTTCACAGCTCGGCATCTGCGCCGGGCCTAAAAGGAGGAAGTATGGAGCGTCCTTCACACATGATTTTCCACGCCCAATCCCGCAACCGTTTGCCGCTGATCGGTTTGGCCATTTCGCTGCAAGCCGGGGCCTTGTGGCTGTTCATGCATGCTTTCGTTGTGCAGAAGTTTCATGTGCCGCCGGTGCTGCGGTTCGTTCCTGTTCTAGACAGGCACACGCCGCCGCTGCCGCCGCCGCCGATCCCGCATATCCGAACGCATATCGATGTGCCGCCGGTGCCGCCGACGCATTTCGACCCGCCGCCGCAAGGACCGCGAAACCTTTTCCCTCCAACCCCGGCTGAGCCGACACCACTGCCGCCGGTTTCGCCTGTTCCAGACCGCGGCGCGATCGGCATCGCGGCCACCCATGTCACGCCGCCCTATCCGCCGATCGCGCGGCGCATCGGGGCGGAAGGCAAAGTGACCTTGCGACTGACGGTGACGGCGGAAGGCAAGGTGAGCGAGGCCGAGATCATGACCTCCAGCGGGCGCAACGACCTGGACCAGACGGCACAGGCCTGGATCGTGGCGCATTGGACCTATAAGCCGGCTCTGGCCCATGGCGTGCCGGTGGCCAGCAAAACCCTGGCGAGCGTGACTTTCAGCCTGATTAACGAGCGCTAAATGGAGTCCTGCCGGAACCGGCGAGGGGGCTGGTTCCGGCGGGAGCAGGACCGCTTGCCCGCCGGGCACCTCGACGCTATAGAACCCGCTCTTCCCACAGGTGGGGCGGTTAGCTCAGCGGGAGAGCACTACCTTGACATGGTAGGGGCCATAGGTTCGATCCCTATACCGCCCACCAGCCTTCGCTCGCGAAGCGGCGAAGGCTGCCGCGCCGAAGCCCTTCAGGGCGAAGGCGGGCACATGTTTCCGCGAGCTACGGCTCGGCAAGCCAAAAGATACAGCTTGGCGCGCATGGCGCGCCTTTTGGAATGCCCTCCGAAGCCTTGGCGAATGAGGGCAACTCGACGCCCGCCCGAGACAAATCGATCTGAGGGCCAAAGTGAATCCGTGGTCCGCTAGCGCGGGCCGATTGGGGGACGGACCAATCTAAACGCCAGCGCCGATCTGCTTGGCAACCTCGCGAACCGCATCGCTCAATCCCGATTCAGAAGAGAAGGGATGGGCAGCGGATTCGCCGTTCGCTTCAAAGGATTTTACGGTCACGTTGGTCGAGGATTGGACGACTTTGACACTGGTCCCCACTCTGTTCCGGCCGGCCAGTGCTCCCACCAAAACCCGTTCTGCGGTTGAGACCTTGGCGTAATTCACGATGTCGACGGTGATGACAAGGTCTGACGGTTCGGGGCCAACCGAGACTTTCGAATACCGCCCGGTCGCCTCCAATTGGCCGAGGATTGCGGCGCGCGCATCGGCGAGAACATCGCCGGAGTCTTTGGCGACAGCGTTCACGACAAGCCGGACGGAAGGTTGGGCCGGCAGATTGGCGGCAGGCGTTGCCGAAAGAACCTTAATATTGCCACCTGAGCTACAGGCCGCAAGGAAGCCGCCCAAGCTAAGAACAAGCAAGAGTTTGCAGAAATTGGCCCTTATCGACATTTTTCCCCCCAAGGATTTTAAAGCCCGACTGCTGAATAATTCATGCGAGCGGTAACGGCAAGATATTCCAGGCTATTCGATGTCACGGGGACACCAACCGGAATGACAACCTCTCAGGCAATGAGGCCTGGGGCGTACCGTTGTGTGGCCCAGACAAATCCCACGCTGCCGAAAGCTCCGCCTGCCCGCAGGCTCTAGGCATGCCCCGCCGCCTGCATCGCCTGGTTGACCGTGGCCTGGAGCTGGCGGTCGGAGATCGGCTTGAACATGGTGGCGAAAGGATGATCCTGATTGATCCGGTCGATGGTCTTCTGTTCCCGCGATCCGGTGATGAAAATGATCTTGGAGCCGACACTGTCATAGATCGCCAGGGCGGCGTCGACGCCGTCCTGTTCTCCGCGCAGGCGCACATCCATCAGCACGATGGCAGGACGGTGCATGCGGGCCTGGGCCACGGCCGCCTCCGCGCTGTCGGCGGTGGCGCAGACGTCAAGCCCCATGTCCTGGATCTGCGCCGAAAGGCCCAGCGAAATCAGATACTCGTCTTCCACAATCAGCACGGACTTTTGCAGGGCGGTCATGGGGCCTCTTAGCGCGCGAAAAGGACTTCGCTGGTCGTTCCGTTTGTCTGGCGGACTTTTATAGTGGCCTTGAGCTGCGAAACCAATCCATCGATCAGGGTGCTGCCCAGGCCGGATGCATTTTCCCGGCGCGACGCCTCCAGCATGTCATAGCCGGTACCGTTGTCGGACACGACCAGCACCATGGTGCCGTCCTCGCGATATTCGAGCACCACCTCGATCTTGCCCTTGCCGTCCGGAAAGGCGTGCTTGAGCGAATTGGTGACGAGTTCGGTGACCAGAAGGCCCAGGGGATTGGCGAAATCCAGCCCCACATCCAGGGGAATGGCGCGAACCGAAAGCTGGATGTCCCGGCCCCCGATGCCTTCGATGATGTTTTCGGAAAGCTCCTTGAGGAAAGGGGAGACATCGAAAGTCTTGAGGTCCGACGAACTCATCAATTGCTGATGGACAAGGCCCAGCGCATACAGCCGCCGGCGCAGCGCCTGCAGCGCGCTCTTCGCCTCCGGATCGGTGAGGCGGCGCGCCTGCAGGGTAACGATGCCGTCGATCAGCTGCAGATTGTTCTTGACCCGGTGATAGACCTCCCGCAGCAGCAGATCGCGCTGCTCCAGCGCTTGGCTGAGCTTGGCATTGGCGGCGACCAGTTCGGCGGTGCGCTCCTCCACCCGGCGTTCCAACTCGGCATTCGAGCGCCGCACTTGCAACTCGCTCTGCCGCAGCAGCTGGGTGATGTGGTCCTGTTCCGCCATCTGCGAGCCAAGCTGGAAATTCAGCAGCTTGAGCTCATTCGCCGAAGGCAGCGCCACCAGCTTGGGGATCAGCGGCCACAGGACCGCGGCTGTGGCCAGTGACAACACCGCGGTGATCAGCTTGATGATGCCCTCGATGCCATATGCCGGCGACCACAAAGTGAGGATCGACATTAAGTGCGTGGTGCCGCAGGCCAGGATGAAGGCCACAAACAGGTGGACGATCCAGCCATATTCCAGGTCCTTTCTCTGGGCGGCGAAGGAGGCCAAGGCCAGCGGAATGGAGAAATAGGCCAGCCCGATGATGGCGTCGGACGCGGCATGCAGGGTGATCAGTCCCGGCGCCCAGAGCAGGCAAAAACCGTGCGGCGTGAGGCCGGATGGATTGAAAAGCCAATCGTAAAGCGACATGACGCAATCCCCCTTTTGGAAATGCGATCGGAAATCAAATCACCTGTTGGCGCCCACTATAACGGGCGGCGGCAAGCCGGTGGTGAAAATGGGGGAATCCGCCGGCCTCTATGCCTTGTGGATAATCCGCGCAATGTCCGCGCTGCCGCGATTGCCGATGCCCATGCCTTGCGCCAAACTGCCGCCAACAAAAAGGGGGCGTCCATGCGCAAAATTTTCCTCAATTTCCTGGCGGTCTTTCTGACCGCATCGGCATGGGCCCAGGCGCCGCTTCCGCCGGTGCCGGCACCCCAGGCGGTGCCCCAGCCGGGTCCGGTGACAAAAAATCCTTACGCGCCGCAAGCGCTGCTGCCGGGCGGCATTGTGATGCCGCTCTATCAGCCCGGTTCGCCGTTCCTGAACGCCAAGCGCGTGCAAGAGGCCGAGGTTTACACCATGGACCCAGTGGTGCCGGGCCGGGTGCAGCGCATCGTCAATGTCCATAACCCTTCCATCGAGGTGCATCTGGCGGGCGGCGGCAACAATACCGGCACCGCCATCATCCTGGCGCCGGGCGGCGCCCATACCAGCCTGGTGATCGGGCTGGAGGGCGCCGACCAGGTGCCCTATTTCTTCCAGTACGGCATCAATACCGTCATCCTGCGCAACCGGCTGCGCAGTTCGGGCTACGAGCCCAAGACCGACGGTGTCTATGACATCCAACAGGCGATCCGCCTGGTGCGCGCCCATGCCGCGGAATGGCATATCGATCCGCACAAGATCGGCGTCATGGGTTTCTCCGCCGGCGCCGAACTGACCATGGCGTCGGCCATCCAGTATCCGGAGTTCAATGCCAAGAACAACGCGCCCAGCGATCCCTTGGCGGGCGTGAGCGCGCGGCCGGATTTTGTCGGCTCGATCTATCCCGGTCCGTCACTGTTCACCCCGGCCTGGACGACCAAGAATGGCGTACCGCCGATCCCCAAGGACTCGCCGCCATCCTTCATCGCCGGCGCCGGCTGGCAGGACAAAGTCCATGCGGTGTGGGCGGATGAGTATTTCTCCGCCATGTTGAATGCGGGCATCCCCAATGTGGAGATGCACATCTATGCCCGCGGCGTGCATGGCAATGGCATTGCCTATCGCGATTTCACCGCCGAAGGCAGCTGGCCGGATCGTTTCGTCCATTGGCTGCGTGATCTGGGCTTTTTCGAAAAGCCCGGCGTGGAAACCCTGGCGGCCAAGGATGTGGCGGAGTTCGTGAAGCAGCCGGCGAAAGCCAATCCCTAGAAGGGTTGCTCGCCGCGATAATTGCCGGCTTCGGCGTAACGGCAGACCAGAATGTCTTCGTTGTCGCTGGCGGCCTCCGCGCATCCGACCTGCGTGGTGGCGCGCCAAACCAGTTGGGTATAGTGGCCGACATCTTCCCATCGGCCGGTGGTGCTGTTGTTCGGAAACGGGCCGGGATGGAAGAAGCGTTTTTCCCGCACCCAGGCATCTACCATGGCCTCCGGCGCGAAACTGCCCTTGGTGCCGGCCCAAAGATTTTCTCCTTCGGGCGCCGTGGAATTTTCCGGCGCATGCTCAAAGCGGCCGGTGGTCGCCAGATAGTCGGCCCAGCGCCGCGCCGCGCGGGCCAAGGCGGAATTCCAGCTCAGGGGTACGAGGCCCAGGCCGGAACGCTCGCGATTGTGGGCGGCGAGAATGCGCTGATCAAAAGCGGGCGGATCGGCAGGGCCGGCGCCGGGGCGCGGTTCAAAAATCCCGCGGGGAAGGGCGGCCATCATGATCGGAGCCGCTGGATCTAAGGTTTGCCGCGCCAGGATCCGCCGGTCGAGAGTCTCCAGATAGCTGGCCGGCAACACATAGCTGGCGGACAATATCCGCTGAGGCGCCGCGATCGTCTGGTTCGCGGCCTGGTCCGTTGCGCATCCCAAAAGCGGGGAAAGTAACGCGCATGCCAAAAGCGCCGGTCTCCAGCGTCTTATAGACATCGGACAAGAAGCTCCCGCAATTCAGCAGGAATTTTCCCGTCCCGGGATTTATATCGGGTGGAAAGACTTGGTTAAATGGTCCTTAGGGACAACCCTCGAATCCGAACAATCACTGCGGCCGCTTTGTTGCCGCGGGAAGAATGTCAACCACATCGCCCTTGCTGGCTGTGGCGAACAACAGCTTGGCGAAAGCCAGCGGAACTCCGATACAGCCGTGGGTGGCCCAGCCCTTGCGTACATCGCTGCCATGGATGGCCACCCCGTCCCTGGTCAAGCGCAGCATGTAGGGCATCGGCGCGTCATAGCTGTGCGAGGTATGGTCCTTGTCTTTTTCCAGGATGGGGAATTTGCCGGTCGGCGTGGCTTTGCCGTCGCTGCCGTAAAGAACAATGGCGGTGCCGATCTCATGGCCGGCGCGAAAAACGGACAAGAGCTGGCGCCCCAGATCGATCCGTATCCAGACCTGCCCTTGAGGAATGCGCTTCTCATCCCAGACGAAATCGCCGAACCGCATGGCCTTGGAGATGTTGAGCATGCTGCGCACCTCCTGCTGCCGCCCGTCCGGCAAGGCGAGCCGGGGATAGGCGTCGGCGGGATACCAGATGCGAATTCCCTCCACCGGCGCGGCGGCAAAAGCATGACCGGCCAGCATGCCGGACAGCCAAACCAGCGCCGCCCAGGCTAACGCGCGCACGCGGCCCGCCGCTTGCGCCGTCTTGCCAGGAGGATGACCAGAAGGCCCGCACCCGTCATGGTCCAGCTCGCCGGTTCCGGAACGGTGATGACGATTGGCGGCGGCGGTATCGGTATCTCGGCCGGTGGCATCATTGGCGGCGGCCCCGATGGCGGCGGCCCCGATGGCGGCACCGATGGCGGCGGCACCAATGGCAACACGGATGGCGGCGGCGTCTGCGGTGGCGAAGGGGCTTCGGGAGGGCTTCCCGGGGGAACCTGCGGCGGAATTTCCGGGATGAAGCCGGGGCTTCCTGACGAGATGCCAGTCGGCGGGATGAAGAAAGCCGGTGCCAGCCCTGCGGGAAGCGCGCCAGTTTCCGGGATACCGGCGAGAGTGTTTGGCGGCGCCTGTGAAGAGACGTCGAAAATCGGCGCGGCCACTTCCGGCGGCATGCCTTCCGATGGCGGCCGCTCGCGGATGGTCGACAGCACCCGCTCATGCGGTTTTTTGCTTTGCTTGAGCGCATGCAATGCGCCGGTGCCGCGCCTTCCGGGCGACCGTTCGGCAAACAGCGCCAGGGGATCCTTCAAGGCCGTGGCAATGCCTTGTTTGACCGCCTTGCTGATGGCGTGGTCGCCGGATTCGAGGATGACGGCAAATATCAAGCCGACCAGGACGGGCGCGAGCAAAAACAGGCGCGTCCAGCGCTTTCTGCCAGGCGATGAATGTGGTGCGGGGGAAGCATTCCGGTGCTTGGCCTTCACACGCAATAAACCAACGCCGAGAATCTTCCCAACTCCGTCTGCAACCCAAATCTTGCGAGCGCCGCACGATTGCCCCGCATTTGTTAATGGGTCAACGGAAACTCATGGAACTCCACGATAAATTGCGATGCCGGAAAAATTTCAGGCGCAAATGGCGTGTTTCAGCGCGTGCCGGAATCGGGAACTTATGGAACCAAAAGCCGAGAAGCTTTTGCGGCACTGGAAAGAAAAGGGCGGCACCTCGCGATGCCGCCTTTCTTTTCGGTAATGAGATCGTTCGAGTTCACGACATGACCTTCCGGTTCGCGATGGCCCTCGCCGGCATTGGAGTCGAACCAGCCTGTGTTTCAACTTCGCCATCGGGTGTCACGATTCTCGACAGCAGCGCGCTGTTGATGAGCGAGCTGCAAGAAGACGCCAAGTGTCGGCAATTTTTCGAAACCATCGCAACCTTCGGCTGGAGCTTGTGAAACTCGTTGACGGCTTCATGACACTTCATGCCGGTGCTGCCAGATCTTCCCGACACAATGACAATTTGTCGCCTGTTAAGTGTGCGGCTCGAATATATCTGACGAAACGTCAGGGTAGCTTGATCACGCAGCCCGGATTAGCGTTCGGTGTCCCTGCGTCCGTGGGATTTGTACGGACATTAAAGAAGAGCTTCATGAAAATTTCCGTTCGTTGCGACCGGCGCCGAAAGACGCTGGCACGGCCATATTCACGGCGTGAAGAGGGACGGCGGCAATGAATGCCAAGATGCCGCGTGGCGCGATACCGACCCCGCGAAGCGAGTTCGCGGCTTCCGAGCCCTATCAAACGGAGCCTGGCGCGGAGGTCTTTTCCCCCAGCGGCGCGTTTCCGACACCCAATCACGAACTGGCCGCCGCACAGCCTTACAGAGGCGGTCTGGCGCCCGAAAGCTTTCTCGCCTGGCCAATTGAAATCGGCAATTGGGAAGAGGACGGCGAAGAGAATTCACGTTGGGCGGAGGAGGCCTTTGCCAAGGCGTGTACTGAACCCAAAATACGCCTCTCAAGCGCCGCCGTGCGGCTGGCGGCCCGGGAATGCGGTGCGTCGAACTTCGCCCGCTTTATGCAAACACATGGGTTTCGCGAGGGAAATATTGCCTATCTGGATGGGCCGTTTCATTCCGTCAATTGGACAAACACCACGCTTTTGAACAGCGCCATCGCCAATGCGGGGCCGGTAAAAATCGGCATCGCCTCGGCAAATCTCGCCTCCTGGGCTCACGGCCATGTCACGGCCGGGCGGAGCGGCTGGGCCATTCACGGGCTGCCGCCGGAACAACCCCAAGATCGCTGGGCAAGTCTTTGCGGCTATGGCCCGCTGGGCGCGCTCACAAGTCTTTTTGAGCGTAACGGAGTCCGTGCCGATATCCCGCCAAACATGCCATCGGACCTTTGTTACGCGATGTTTGTCCACGGTTCCCTTGGCATCGTCGACCGGCAATCGCTGGTGAACATCACCGGCGAGGCTTGGGTGAGAAATCCAACAACCATCGTCAAAAATCCCGCGGGATAGCGCGCGAGCCGGGTGATCAAGCAACGCATCTGAAATTCAGCCTCAACCACTAGCAACCCCTGGAGAAGAAGCCATGCCCGATATCGAAGCAGACCTGACCAAACGGCTCCCTCGCGGCGCCATTCCCTCACCCCGGCACGAACTGGCGGCGGCCACGCCGCATATACCGGACCCGAAGATAGCCGTTCCCCCCGCGTTCCTGATGTGGCCGGTGCAAATGTCGTCTTGGAACAACTATATCTATGGCGATTGTGTCAGCGCCGAGGAAGCCTTTGCCAAGGCCACCGCCGCGCCAAAAGTCTTCATTCCGGAAGCGACAGTGGTGTCCTGGGCATCGCAGCATGGCTACTTGAACGGCGCATACCTGACCTCCGTCATGACCACCATGCAAAGACAGGGATTCCCACACAACCACAAGACATACGATGACGGCCCCTACAATTCGGTCAATTGGACCAATCCCAACATCCTGAACAGCGCCATCTTTTCACATGGACCCGTCAAAATCGGGGTCGCGGCGGACGATTTCCAAACCAATACTCATGGCCATGTCACGCCGGGGACCAGCGGCTGGACGATGTACAACTATCCCACGAACCTTCCTGAGGATCATTGTGTGAGCCTTTGCGGCTATGGAACATTGGCAGAGCTGGTGCATCTTTTTCACCAGCACAATGTCGTGGTCCATCCCCAGGCGGGTATGCCCGCGGGCCTCTGCTATGCGATGTTCACTTGGAACTCGATCGGAATCGTCGATCAGCAATCGATGCTGCATATGACCCATGAAGCCTGGATCCGCAGTCCCGTGACCATCATCCGGTAAATCAATCGCGCCGCCTTCCATTGCGGCACGGTGGCGGCTGTATTGGCAGAAGGGCGGCATCTTGCGATGCCGCCCTTTCCTGTTGCCGTTTATAGGCGGTCAGTTGTGCTCAATTCTGTGGACTTTCGCCAGCACGGAGTCGGCCATGAAGATAATCTTCTGGTCCCTGGACACCGCCATGTAATGGCCTTCGCCGACATCGTGCGAGTCGCGCGCATCGCCATGTTTGCCGAACCAGCCTTGCACCTTGCCATCCCAACCCATCTTCAGCACCATGCCGTGGCGGCCGGTTGACATCCAAAGCTGGCCGGTGGCGTCGACATAGAAGCCGCAGGTCAGGTTCTTGAGCTGGATGTCGCGCACGTGGTGAAGGTCCTTGTCGAACACCACGATCTTGGTGGAGGCGCGGTCGCCAACCCACACCTCGCCATTGGGGGCCACCACGACGGAGTGGATGACGGGCAGCAGGCCATCGGCATGCGCCAGGCTGGCGCTGGCCAAAAGATGCCCGTCCTTGTCGAACTTCATCACCCGGGGATCGCTGCCCGGGATGGCCGGCGGATGCACGAACACGCCGCGCGGCTTGGAATTGCGCACCTGGGGAATGTCATAGGTGGCGCAGAAGGTGCAGTCGGCGGGCGGCGAGGTGCCGCCATGGCTCTGCACCACATAGAAATTGTCGTCCTTGTCGAAGGCGATATCCAGCGGCTGGTTGAACATGCCGTTCCACTTGCTGTCATCCCAGGGCCCGTTTTCGCCGCGGACGCCGAAAGTGCGGATCACATCGCCATTGGGATTGAGCTTGAAGATCACGTTCAGGAAGCTGTCACTCACCCAGATATTGCCGTGCGGGTCGACGCGCAGAGCATGCGGATTCATGGCGATGTTGGGATTAAAGACGCGAAGCTGCTTGGTGCCGGTGGGATCATATTCCACCATCATGATGGAGGGGTTGCGATTGAACACCAGAAGATTGCCGTTGGGGCGCAGCGCAACGGCCGCGACGTTGCCGAACTGCTCGCCATTGGCTCCCGTGATTTGGGTTCCGAAGTGATAGGGCAGCTGCGGCGCGTCCGGGATTTGCACGGGGCCGGGCGGCTCGGGCTGCTGCGGCAGGAAGGCTTGGGCCATGGCGGCGGTCGAAAACAACAGTGACGCGGCAAGCAGCCTGGTGAAATATTTCATGGTTCAGTTCCCCTTTTTTGATTCAATAACGGGCGATGCCCTTGGATCGCCACACGCCGCGCATCCCGGGCGATAGCGCAAATTGGATGAAGGCGGCGGCATTGGCCTTGTCGGCGCTGCGGGCGGAAATGCCCGTCGCCATGTCCATGTGCATGCCAAGTTCCGCGGGCAGCTCGCCGACCAGCCAGGGACTTCCTGTCTCGGTGTTGGCTGCGTTGTGGGGATCGTGGATCAGGCCAAGCCCCATGGCATTGGCGTCGCCTTGGCCTTTTTTCAACGCCGGTTCGGCATCGCCCTGGACCGGCACGCCATGGATGCCGGCGAAATCGGGGCGCTTGAGCAGCCGGTCGCTCATGCCCGCCTGCATGCTTCCCGACACCGGATCGGAATAGAACACCGCCGAAGCGCCCCTCATCGCCGCGATCAGTTTCGCAACCGTGGTGATGTCGGGCCGTGGCGCGTCGGGTTTCTTGAACAGGCCGATCTCGGCACGGCCCAGCGGGGTGAAATCGCTGACCGCGCCCGACAGGACCATGGTGCCCATCAGGTCCATGGGCAGCATCACAACATCGGCCGCCGGGTCCTTGACGCGGATGTCATTCATGATGGTTCCCATTCCGTCCACCTGGATGGTCACCTTGATGCCGGTTTTTTTCTCGAAAGCGGCGGCGACGTCGCTAAGCCCCGAATTGGAAATCACCCCCGGACTGATGACGCGGATTTCCGCGGCGCTGGCGTCCATGGCCACGCTTGATGCGATCAGGCTTGAAACGGCCAGCGCCAACGCCACACGGAGGCTGATCCCGCGCATCGCATTCCCCTATGCTAGAGCAAGTTGGAACCAACTTGCTCTGTCAGCGGTCTTAAGGCACGCCGCTGCTCTTGTGCACATAATTGGCGATATCGGGGGGATTGCCAAGGTCCGCCACGGTGGATTCCCAGGGGAAAGACAATGTCGGATCGTTGGAAAACCGCTTCATCTGGATGGTCAGCCTGGCGCCGGCGCCGGGCGCCAACCGCACCGGGAAGTTGGGCGCGTTCACCGCCATGCTGATCTTGCCGTCCGAAACCGAAACAATCTGGTGTTCGGCATAGGCGCCGCCCTGCACAATCACGCTGTGCGCCACGCTGGGGCTGACATTGACCAGGGTGACGGTCAGGCTGTCGGGCCCCCAACTGTCGACCAGCGCCGCGACATCGGGCGGCAAGCCGGCGCGGCGGCGCACCGGATCGAAATAGCGCAGGCGGGTGTAAAGCAGGGTGCCGCCCTGACTGGGCGAGCTTCTGGCCCAGCTGCCATGCTGGAGATAAAGACCGCCTTCGATCAATTGGGTCAGCGACACGATCGAAGCGGGATTGTAGTCCAGCGCTGAATCCGCCAGCCGCATGTCGGCCGAGGTGGAATCCTTGTCCACGATTTCCATGTGATCGCGGATGCGCTTCAACCCGGCGCGCAGCGCCTTCACCGGATAGCCGGGATTCTTGCCTTCCAGGAAGTTGTACCATTCGGTCTCCTCGCAGCGGGCGCGGTCCGACGGCTTCATCGAGAGGGCATAAATTTCCAGGAAGTTGAGATTATAGTTGGTGGGCTTGAAGCCGTAGAAACCTTGCGCGCCATACATGGTGGGCGAGGATTTCTTGCCGTCGACCACCTTGGCCGCGGCGTCGAACTTGTCGGCGGTCTTGCGCCACACATCCAGATATTTGTCGTCGCCCTTGGACAACAGAAAGGCATTCATGAAGCCGTTGAAGCACCATGGAATGCGGTTGCGGTCCTGCGGCTTGCCGGTCATCGGCACGATGGGAGAAAAGCCCCAGCCATAGGCGCTGCCCCACCATTGATTCTTGGGGCCGCCGACCTTGCCGTCCACGCCGACTTTCGAGGGGATGATGCCGCCATTTTCCCTGGCGCGTTCCGCCCAGGCGTCGCAATAGCCCAGCACCCAGTCCTTATATTTCTGCTGGTGGGTGAGCATATAAGCATTGGTGGCAAGCTGGGTGGTGGCCAGGTTCAGCGGCTGGTCGCCCACCACGTCTTCATAGCCCACAAAATGCTGCAGCATCATCTTGTAGTCGTCCTCGCCATGACCCAGCGAGGGAAAGCGGTTCTTCACATCGATGGGATCGCCGGTCCAGTCCAGCGGCGTGGCGTCGCGCAGCAACGGACCGCGGCTGCCATTCATCATGCTTCTGATCAGCTTGAGCTTGGGATCGTAGTTGGGCGCGCCGGGGTCTTCGTCCATGTAAAAACCGGCGAAGCGCTGCACCCGTTCGCGATAGCGGCGGTCGTATGGCGCGCCCAGCGGCATCAGATTGAAGACGGTCAGCCCTTCGCCATTGTGCTGCCAATCGAACTGGCTGGGGAATTCCTTGTAATACATGCCCAGCTTGGCGATCGGCACGTCGGTGGTCTTGGCGGCGCTATATTGCTGGACATGGCCTTCATAGGCCTTGCTGTACATTTCGCGGATGACCTCGTCTGCGCCCATGGCATACAGATGCGGCCAGTCATTGACATTCTCGATGGCGTCATCGGGGCCGTCATCGCCGCCATAACGCGGCGTGGTTTCCAGCCAGCCATTGGCGGGATCGAAATAGCGGTGAAAGAATTTCACGCAGGCGGCGGTATGGGCATGCAGCAATTCGCGCTCCAGCAAGGCCCATTCCGGCGGGTCCATCGGGCTTGCGATGGTGAAGGTCGAATCCGCGGCGAATGCCTTCAGCGGCAACAGCGCCGTCATGGCCGCCGAGGCCATCAGCAAGGAGCGGCGTGTCAAATGCATGGTTGTTTCTCCCGGAATGTTTTTGTTCTTTGTTGATTCAGGCGGCTCAAGGATTGAGGGAAGCGAGATAGGCGGCGATGTCCAGCCGCATGTCATCGCTCATGTTGGCGACTTCGGTTCTCATGGGATCGGCGGCGGGACCGCTGCGCGTGCCATGTTTGAAATCGTACAACTGACGCACGATGCCCGAAGGCGAGCGTCCGGCCAGCGCCGGCACCTGGCCCTCGCCTTTCAATCCGGCGCCATGGCAGGAGGCGCAGGGAAAGGCGCCCGCCCCCGATTCCACCAATCGCTTGCCGCGGGCGATCGAACCCTTGGGGACATAGGCGACAAAGCCGGAGCGGGGATCGCGCAATTCCTCGCGCTCGACATTCTCCGGCATTTCGACAATGCGTTGGCCCAGCTTTTCGCTGCCGCCGGTTTTGCGCCGGACCAGCATATTGTGGCTGGAAATCTCGAACCGGGGCACGGTGGCGGATTCCACCACCCGGATCCATTTCCTGTATTTCACCTTGGAGAAATAATCGGCCGCCGTCTTCAGTTCTTCCGGCGACACCGCCTGCGCCACCACATTCATGCTTTTGATCGAACCCATGGCGCGCGCGCTGGTCTTGCGGCGGCCTTCCTTCATCTCCATCACCTGCTCGATGATGTAGGAGGCGGGCTGGCCCGCCAGCGAGGCATTTTCGGGCCGGCCTTGTCCGTTGGGCAGGTGGCAATAGCCGCAGGCGAACACATTGGGCTTCCTGCCATGGGCCACCACTTCCGGCATGGGCGGGTGATCTTGGGGATACCAGTCCGGCACATTGAAGCGGTCGCTGACTCCGGCGTCGGTGAAGCGGGCATTGGAACCCGGCAGCCGTTTCACCAGCGTGTCGTCCGGCTTGACGGCAGGGGCAGGCTGAGAGGGCACGGGATAGGCCCAGATCGGCGGACTGTCGCCTTGCGCAACCGCCGCGCCGGCCAGCGCAATCCCCGACAAAATCAGGGCAATTCCAGTATTCCGCATGCCTCTCCCCAGGCTTGTTGCCGCCAGTGACACATGTTCCGGCCCCCGCGGGCAAGCAGATTCAGCGTGAGGCCAACGCCTCGATCAGCGCCACCCCGGCCATGATCAGGACACCGCCCGCCGCCTTTTGTACGACGTTTCGGGCCGACAATTCCTCCCGTCCCCATCTGGGGAAAAATAGCGAAAGCAGGATGGCGAACAGGAAGACAAAAAAGGTGGTGGTGGCGGAAATGGCCGAGACCAGGGCCACCGGCGCCAGCAGCGAGGCGTAGCGCACCCCAAGCCCGCCGCCCAGATTGATCAACTCATTGGCGGCGTTGACCCCCATCACCGCGCCGGGATTTTTGCGCAACAGGATGACGAACTGTTTGCGGTAATTGGGCATGGCCAGGATCGCCGCCCCGAACAGGCCTTCGCCGACAAAGGTCCAGAAGGTGGTGCTCCAAAACTCGTCATGCACCGCGAAGAATTTGAAAACCACGCTGGACAGCGCCACCACGAAAGTGGCCGCCAGCATCAACAGCACCAGGCGGGGCTTGAAACTGTGCAGGCGCATATTCTTGTCCAGCGACAGCCCCAGCGCGCCCGCGATCACCAGGCCCGCCCCCAGCAATTGCGGCCAGCGCGGCACCTCATGCAGGATCAGCGCGCCCAGGGCGAAGGTGAACAGCGTGTTCGCCTGGAACAAAGGCGCGACCACCGAGGCTTCTTCGCTCTGGATGGCGCGCAAATAGAACAGCATGGCGCCCATATAAAGAATGCCGGACAGGGTCATCACCCCGGTGGCCAGCCAGGACAGCGCCAGCACCCTGGGCTCCAGCAGCCAGATGAAGGGAAGCGCGATCACCCCCAACAGGGCGGTGAACACCATCAGCACCGCGGTGTCGCTGTGCCGGAAGTATTTGTCGACCAGGAATTTATCGATGTGGGTGGAGACCGCCCACAGCACAGGCCCGGAGAAAGCGTAGAGTAACCACATTGAACCCCTCCGGCCTGCGCATCGCAAGCGATGCTACGTTCGGCCAACTTGGCCGTTGGCCTCACCCTCCCCTTTCTGCGCGCTGACGCGCGCAAAGGGGAGGGCGCCACATCCCGATATTTAGTCATGCTTGCCGGGATACGCCAATCGCGCCCGCGCCCGGCTTCCGGTTCTAAAAATAAAGGCCCGCTTCTTTGGGAAGCGGGCCTCAACGCTTGCGCTGCGACAATTCCTACTTGGGAATCAGCACGTCCGTGACCGGCGTGCGCGGCGCGGTGCCTGTGTCGATCACCAAGGTCACCGCCAGATGGACCGGCGGGCTGCCGGGCTGCGGGCGGCAATCATGCGGCGCCTCGCGCGGGATCACGAAGCTTCCGCCGGTAGGGATCTTCATCACGGGCTGGCCCTTCACATAACATTCAAACGACCCGGTGACGACCTGGGTCATCTCCACCCCGAAATGCATATGCGGCGAGGTGCTTTCCCCATCCTTCAGGTCGCGCGTGGTGATGATGACGGTCTGGGGCTTGCTGCCCGCTGGCACATTATAGGTCTGGGTGTTGTTGCCTTGCTGCACGGCCAACTGGCCGCCCGATTGGGCGAAGGCGGCGGTCGAAGCCAGGGCGATGAAAGCGGCAATCATTGTTTTCTTCATGGACGGTCTCCCCAAATTTTTGGCCAAAAATTGGGCCCAGAAATTGGGCCCAAAATTTGGACCGGAGCTTGGCGCGTCGCCACGGCTCTGGCAAGCGGGGTTAGAGCAAGCTGGCCTTAGCTTGCTCTTAGAACGCAAAAGCGGCCCCGCGCGTTACCATCAGGCAGCGGTTCGGCCGGGATTTTCATGCGTTTGGTTCGTACGCTTTCCGCTCCGGCCCTTGTGGCGTTGGGGCTGATCCTTTTGCTGGCTGCCGCACGGCTTGGCCAGGCCTGGCCGCCCGCCTTTGCGGCGCCGGCGCAGCAAAGCCAAGCCACGAGCAATCCGGTGACATCCGCCGGTGATCACGGCAAGACGGCCGGCAATGGCGCCAGCGGCAGCGGCCAGGCCGAAGCCCTCCTGGTGGCCGAGGTACTGTTGTTGCTGGTGACGGGACGGCTATTGGGCGAAGCCATGCAGCGCATCGGCCAGCCCGCGCTGATGGGGACCTTGCTGGCGGGCATCGTGCTGGGTCCCTCGCTGTTCGGCTGGCTGTGGCCGGAGGCGCAGCATTTCCTGTTTCCCAAGGACCCGGCCCAGAAAGGCATGATCGACGGCCTGTCGCAGATGGGCATCCTGATGCTGCTGTTGCTCACCGGCATGGAAACCGACCTCAGGCTGGTGAAAAAGTCCGGCAGCGCGGCTATCGCCATCGCGGCCTGCGGCATCGCTTTTCCTTTTGCCTGCGGCTTTCTGCTGGGCCAATTCGGACCATCCCTGTTGTTTGGCGGCGGCAATCGCCTGGTGCCGTCGCTGTTCCTAGGGACCGCACTGTCCATCTCCTCGATCAAGATCGTGGCCATGGTGGTCCGGGAGATGAATTTCATGCGCCGCAATCTGGGACAGCTGATCGTGACCACCGCCATCATGGAAGACACCTGCGGCTGGGTGATCATCGCCATCACTTTCGGCATCGCCGGCGCGGGCGGTGAAGGCAGGCTGGACTGGCTCAACCTGGCCAAGACGGTGGGCGGCGTGGCGCTGTTCCTTTTATTCTGTTTCACCATCGGCCGATGGCTGGTCTTCACCGCCATACGCTGGGTCAACGACAATTTCCGCAGCGATTTTCCCGTGGTCACCGCCATTCTGGCGATCATGGCGATATTCGCCGAAATGACTCATTTGTTGGGTGTGCGTACCGTGCTGGGCGCCTTCATGGCGGGCGTGCTGGTGGGGGAATCGCCCATTCTCACAAGTCATATCCAAAGCCAGTTGCGCGGCATGATCACCGCCTTTTTCATGCCGGTGTTTTTCGGCATGTCCGGCCTGGCGGCCGATCTCACCATCCTCAAGGATTGGAACTTGGCGGGCCTCACCATTCTTCTGGTGGCGATTGCCAGTATCGGAAAATTTTCCGGCGCTTTCGCCGGCGCCTTGCTGGGCCGCTTGAGCTGGCGCGAAGGCGTCGCGCTGGGTTGCGCCATGAACGCGCGCGGCTCAACCGAAGTGATCGTGGCCTCGATCGGCCTTTCCATGGGCGCGCTCAGCCAGAATCTCTACACCATGATCGTCACCATGGCGGTGATCACCACCATGGCCATGCCGCCCATGCTGCGCTGGGCGCTCAAGGACCTTCCCATGCGCAAGGAGGAAGAAGTCCGCATCGGGCGCGAAGCCATCGACCAGAAAGGTTTTCTTCCGCGGGTGAAGCGGCTGCTGCTGGCGGTGGATGAAAGCCCGGCGGGGCGGATGGCCGCCCGGCTTGCGGGCCTGATTGCCGGCGCGCAGGGCATGCCGGTAACCATGCTCAAGCTGGAAGCAAATCCGCCGGCACAGCAGACAGGGAAAGACGCCGGCACCGCGCCGCCGGGAGAAAACACCGATCACGCTGAGCAGCCGGCTTCCAAGGACGCGACACAAAAGGATCTAAGCGGCGCACAAGCCCGCACCGAGCGCGGGGCGGACCTCAAATCCGATCCCCTGGCCAGGGAGGTAAAAGCGGGGGCCAAGAAAAGCGCCGCCAAGGTGATCGCCGATGCGGCGGAGCCCGATCCGGAAAAAGTGCATATCACGTCCCGCATTCCCATCGATGCTCCGGAAGCGGTGGTCAAGGACGAGGCTCGCAAGGGATATGATCTGATGTTCATCGGGGTGAAGGACAGTCTCGAACAGGATGGCGGCTTCACCTCCCAACTCACCCGCTTGGCGGCCGGTTTCGAAGGCCCGCTGATGGTGCTGGTGAATGCGGCGGAAATAGCCTTGCGCGGCAGGGATCGCATGTTGGTGCCGGTGAACGGGACCCCGCAATCGCGCCGCGCCGCCGAAATGGCGCTGGCGCTGGCGCGCGCCTCCGGCGCCCAGGTCCAGGCGCTGTTCGTGTCCCAGACCGATGGCCATGCGCGGACCCGGGTGCGGGAAGAAGCCGTGCTGCGCGAAATGGTGGAATTGGGCGAGCGCTACAATGTGACGGTCGCCACCCGCATTTCCAAACGGTCCGCGGCGGCTGACGCCATTCTGAAAGAGGCAAAACGCGGCTTTGTCCTGATTGTGATGGGCGCAGGCGCCCGTCCGGGCGCTGAATTGTTCTTCGGCAACACCGCGACTGCGGTGCTCAAGGACGCGACGGCGCCGGTCTTGCTGGTGGCGTCTTAGCGGCCTTCCAGCCAATGCAGGCTGAACAGCCGTTCCTCGTCGGTCCATACCGCGCGGGGATTGAAACCGGCGCGGGCCGCCATCTCGCGGAAGGATTCGATGGTGTATTTGTGGCTGTCTTCGGTATGCACCGCTTCGCCGGAGGCGAATTCCAGGCGCTGGCCGCACAGGCTCACGCTCTGGCGCTTGAGGCTGACCAGATACATTTCAATGCGATGCGCCGCCATATTATAGGGCGCGTAGTGGGCGAAGGCGCCGAGATCGAAATCCGCCTCCAATTCGCGGTTGGCGCGCGCCAGGAGATTCTTGTTGAATAGAGCGGTGATGCCCGCCGTATCATTATAGGCGGCGTGCAGCCGCGCCGGATCCTTGACCAGGTCGACGCCAATCAGCAGTCCCCCGCCGCGCAGGCTGGAGCGCATGCTTCGCAGCAGCGCCATGGCCGCATCGGGCTTGAAATTGCCAATGGTGGAGCCGGGAAAGAAACCGGCGCGGCGCGGTGCGCCGGGAAGTTCGGGAATGTCCAAGGGCCGTGTGAAGTCGCATACCACCGGCCGCAAGGTCAGGGCGGGATAGTCCGCCGCCAAGGCGCGCGCCACCTGGCCCAGATAGCCGCCGGAAATGTCCAATGGCGTATAGGCGCGCGGGGCTTCGAGCGCATCCAGCAGGGCGCGCACCTTGCGCAAGGAGCCGGCGCCGAATTCCACGATCTCCGCGCCGGAGCCCATCAGCCGCGCGATCTCCCCGGCATGGCGGTTGAGCAGCGCATTTTCGGTGCGCGTCTGGTAATATTCCGGCAGTTCGCAAATGGCATCGAACAGGCGCGAGCCCACATCGTCATAGAAATATTTGCAGGCGATTTCCTTGGGCGTCCTGCGCAAGCCCGCCAGCAGGTCCTGCGCGAAACTCGCGCCTTGCGGCGCCGGCGCCTGTTGCATGCGGGCGAGCGGGGTGTCCATCACTGATCCTGCGCCAAACGGATTCCGGAAAATTGCCAACGGGTACCGCCCTCAAGTAGCGAAGCGATAGGGCAATCGAAAAAGGCAAGCGCGCTCATGTGTCCTCCGCCAACCGAATTCCCGAAAATTGCCAGCGCGCTTGCGGCGGGAAGAAGTTGCGATAGGTGGGCCGGATATGCCCCGGCGGCGTGGCGACGGAGCCGCCGCGCAGCACCATCTGTCCCACCATGAACTTGCCATTATATTCCGCCGTCACGCCCTCAAATGGTTTGAAGCCGGGATAGGGGTCATAGGAGGAGCGGGTCCATTCCCACACTTCGCCATGCGGGATGGCGGCGCAAACGGCTTCCCATTCGAATTCGGTGGCAAGCCGCGCGCCCGACCATTGGGCGTAGGCCGCGGCCTCATAGAAGCTCACATGCTGAACCGGCGCATCAGGATCAAGCGGTTGCACCCCCGAAAGGGTGAAGGCCAGCGTGCCGGCGCCGCCATCATCATCCGTGAGCCAATAAAGCGGCGCCTCCCAGCCTTCCTCCTGCGCCCGCGCCCAGCCGTCCGACAGCCAGAATTCCGGACGGCGATAACCGCCATCGGCGATGAAAGCTTGATACTCGCCATTGCTGACAGGCCGCGAGGCGATGCGGAAGGGGCGCAGCAACACCTGGTGACGGGGGAATTCATTGTCGAAGGCAAAGCCGTTTCTGTCATGGCCGATCAGCGCCACCCCGCCGGGATGCTCATGCCATTGCAGTTTTTGCGCGGCATGCGGCGCGGCTGGCGCGCCGTCATAGGCGGGCAGCAGCGGATTGCAGAAGAAAGCATGCTTGATATCGGTGAGGATCAGCTCCTGATGCTGCTGTTCGTGATGAAGGCCCAGCGTGATGGTGTCCGCCAGCTCCGGCTGTTCACAGGCTTGTGCCATCGCCGCATCGACATGGGCGCGATAGGCGTAAACTTCCTCCAGCGCGGGACGGGTCAGCAAGCCGCGACGCGGGCGCGGATGCCGGGGGCCCAGCGCCTCGTAATAGGAATTGAACAGGAAGCCGAACCGCGGATCGAACGGTTCATAACCCGGCTGCCTGGACAGGATCACGCTCTCGAAAAACCAGCTGGTATGGGCAAGGTGCCATTTCACCGGGCTGGCATCGGGCATGGATTGAATGGCGCAATCCTCGGCCGACAGGGGCGCCGCTAACGTGCAACTCAGGGCGCGCACTTGCGCATAGGCTTGTGCGAGGGTGCGGGAGGGCTGAAGGACGGCTTCCATTTTAGTCCGTTCGTCCGGCGGACCAAAAAGCCGGCCGCGCGCCAAATATCCAATATCAACCGAAAGATAGGCTGCGAGTTCCCGAATTAACCCATCATCCCCGCATCAAAATCAAGCTTCCCAGACGGGTCCTGGAACTGCCCCGATCCTGTGGCGTTGACGTGGGGTTCAGGAGGGGACAGTGCAAGGGCTTCCCAGCACAATGAGCCTGCATGTCAACAAAGCCATGACAGCGGTCATGGCGCCCGCCTTCCTGACCGGCGGCGGCGAAATGGGCGCGGCCATCCGCGCCTTCAACTGGGCTGCGACGCCTTTGGGCCCGCCCCAGGGCTGGCCGCGCACGCTCAGGACCTGTCTCAGCATCATGCTGTCCTCGCGCCAGCCCATGTGGGTGTGGTGGGGCCCCGAACTGATCAATTTCTACAATGATCCCTATCTGTCCATCATCGGCGGCAAGCATCCCGGCGCGCTGGGACGGCCGGCGCATGAGGTATGGCACGAGATTTGGGACCAGATCCGCGAGCGCATCAGTGCCGCGATGCAGGGCGAGGCCAGCTATTCGGAAGCCGAGCAATTGATCATGCAGCGCAACGGCTATTCCGAGGAGACCTATTATACCTTTTCCTTTTCTCCGGTTCCGGAGGAGGACGGCAGTATCGGCGGCATTGTTTGCGCCAATACCGACGACACCGACCGGGTGATCGGCGCGCGCCGGCTGGCTTTGTTGCGCGAGATCGCCACGCGCACCTGGGAGGCCGACACCGTGGCCGATGTCTATGACCTGTCGGCGCGCGCCCTGGCCAGCGATCCGCGCGACATGCCTTTTGCCCTGATTTACCGCTTCGAGGATGATGGCTTGCACGCCACTTTGCGGGGCTCCTGCGGAATAGTGCCGGGTCATCCCGCCGCGCCTGAAACCATCACCCTGGATGGCGGCAGCGCGGCCTGGCCGGTCAGCGATGTGATGCGCAACGAGCGCCGCCGCCTGGTGACGCGGCTGGGCGCCAAATTCGGCGCGCTGCCCAAGGGGCCTTGGAATGACGCGCCGGAGGAAGCCTTGATGCTGCCTTTGACCGTCAGCGCGGACGCCGCCCCGCGCGGCGTGGTGATCCTGGCGGCCAATCCCTATCGCCGGCGCGGCGACGACAGTTTCGACAATTTCGCGGCCCTGGCGGCGCGCCAGATCGCCGCCGCGGTGGTCAATATCGAGACGTCTGAAGCCGAGCGCGAGCGCGCCAAGTCGGCCGACAGCCTGGCGGTGGAAATCGAGCATCGCCGCCGCATCGAGCGGCACCAGAATCTGCTGCTGGACGAGCTCAATCACCGGGTCAAGAACACCCTGGCCACGGTGCAGGCGATGGCGATCCAGACCCTGAAAGGCGTGGAGGCGGGCTCGCGCGACACCTTCCTGGCGCGGTTGTTCGCGCTTTCCAGCCAGCATGATCTGCTCACTCTGGACAATTGGGAGGGCGCCTCATTCGAAGGCGTGGTGCGCCGCGCCTTGCGTCCCTGGCGCGAGGAAGGCCGCATGCGTTTCCGCGCCGAAGGACCGGCGGTGCATCTGGATCCCAAGCGGGCGCTGGCCTTGGGCATGGCCTTTCATGAGCTGGCGACCAATGCCGCCAAATATGGCGCGCTGTCGAATGACACCGGCATGGTCAATGTCACCTGGAACCTGGAGTCCGATGGCCGGCGGCTGAAACTGCGCTGGGAAGAACAGGGCGGCCCGGAAGTGTCCGCGCCGCCCAGCCGGGGCTTTGGCTTGCGCCTGATCGAACATGGCCTGGCGCGCGAGATTTCCGGCAAGGTTGTTTTGGATTTCCGCCCCGAAGGCCTGGTGTGCCTGTGGGATATGGAGCTGGGCTAGGGAGAATGAATGTGCGCGTCCTGATTGTGGAAGATGAAATCGTCGTCGCCCTGTTCCTGGAGGATCTGCTGGCCGAGTTTGGCTATGAGGTGGCGGGCGTTGTCAGCCGGGTGGAGGAAGCGATGGCGCACCCCCCTGACTACGATGTGGCGGTGCTGGACGTGCATCTCAATGGCCGCAATGTGTTCGATTTCGCCGATCGGCTGGCGGCGGCGGGCACCCCCTTTGTCTTCGCCACCGGCTATGGTTCACGCGGCATTCCCGACCGGCATTGCGCCCGGCCGGTGCTGCAAAAGCCCTTTAGGCCCGAGGAGCTCAAAAAGGCGCTGGCGATGACCCAGGATGAGCGGAAAATGGGCGCGGCCTGAGCGCCGGCCCCCGGATGGCGGCCAAACCCTCAACCTTTGAAAGATAATTGCGGTCAGCCTTACTCAGAGGCCGAATGTGACCGCTTTGTTAGGGCCGGCTGTGGCGGGAAAGCCGCAGAAAAAGCCTTGTTTTCCTTGGACCTGACCGTCCGGTCTGGTACTTTCCAGGCTCTACAAGAGGGGCCCCTTTCCAGGGGTAGGCAATGACAGGTTTCAGGCAAGCTGCGGTGTTGGCTGCGGCCGCCGTCTTTGCGGCGGCGCCGGCGCTGGCGGCTGACCTGACTCCCAGTCTGGAATCCTTCGGCACCGCGCGCGCCATCTCGGCTTATGAACTGTCCGCGCCCGGCCTGTCGGGCGGCGCCGTCCAGCCCATGGTGGCGGCGTCCTTGGGAAGCACTCTCGCGGTGGCGGCGCCCAGCGCTTCGTCTTTTGCCTCCAGCGCGGTGCTGGCGCCGAACCTGGCGCTGGATTTCGGCAGGGGTGTCGACATCGCCTCGCGCCTCACCAATTACGACAATGCGGTATCGCCCTTCCTGTCCTCGATCGCCGCGCCTTATCTGTCGCTGGCCGATGGCGGCCGCTATACCGGCATGACCTTCGTGCCCAGCGACAATCTCCGCGTCCGGCTGGGCACCGCGATCAATGACGAACGGCTGGACCGTTTCCGTTTCGATGCCGGCGCGCCCATCGGTCCCCTGGCGCTGACCTATGACGCCAGCCAGACCAAGTCACTGTTGGGCGCTCTGTCCTTCGATGTTTCCCGCGCCCTGGGGCTGGATGTCACCGCCATCGCTTCGGAACGTTCCGGCCTGCCCTTAGGCTTCAGCCGTGACGCCGGCATCGCGCCGCGCGCCTCAACCGCGGCCTTGAGCGTCTCGGCCCATATGGAGCTCGGCCAGAGTTGGGTGACCACCGCCTCCTTCAGCGAGGGCCTGACCCAGCTTGATCCCCGCGGCACGTTTGCAGGCGGCACGCTGCGCGAACAGTCCTATTCCTTTTCCGTCGCCAAGCGCGGCGTATTCGGCGATGACGCGCTGGGTGTTTCCTTCTCTCAGGTGCCGCCCAGCCTGAGCGGCGGTTTCTCCATGCTGTCGGCCTCGGGCGATCTGCCGCTGACGGTGGCGCAAGGCATGCCGCTCAACCGCGCGCCCGAAACCGACTTCCAGCTTGGCTATGTCACCAACTTCCTGGATGGCGCGGTGGCGTTGCAAACCAATGCCGGCTATCAGACCAATGCCCGCGGCCAGCCGGGCGCGACCTCGGTGTCGCTATTGTCGCGCGCCAAGATCAAGTTCTGAGCCAATAAATTCCGAACGGATCGTTTCTTCTGGCGATAGCCTTCCGGCTTCGCTAAAACCTCCGCACTTTCCGCGAACCATCAAGGGAACCGTCCATGGCCGGGCCGCAATTCGTTTATGTGATGAAGGGTCTGTCCAAGACCTATCCGGGCGGCAAGCAGGTGTTGAAGGACATCTGGCTGAGTTTCTATCCCGGCGCCAAGATCGGCATTGTCGGCGTCAACGGCGCGGGCAAATCCACCCTGATGAAGATCATGGCGGGGATGGACAAGGAGTTCACCGGCGAGGCCTGGGCCGCCAATGGCGTGCGCATGGGCTACCTGTCCCAGGAACCGCAACTGGACACTGCCAAGGACGTGCGCGGCAATGTGATGGAAGGCGTCGCCGCGAAGCAGGCGCTGATCGACCGTTATAATGAGATCGCCGCCAACTATACCGACGAAACCGCCGATGAGATGGCAAAGCTGCAGGACGAGATCGAGGCGCAAGGCCTGTGGGAATTGGATTCCAAGGTCGATCAGGCGATGGATGCGCTGCGCTGTCCCGATGGCGACGCCAAGGTGGAAACCCTGTCGGGTGGCGAGCGCCGCCGCGTGGCGTTGTGCAAGCTGTTGCTGGATGCGCCGGACATTCTGCTGCTGGACGAACCGACCAACCATCTGGACGCTGAGTCGGTGCAATGGCTGGAATCAACCCTGCGCGAATACAAAGGTTGCGTGATCCTGGTCACCCATGACCGCTACTTCCTGGACAATGTCACCAGCTGGATTCTGGAGCTGGACCGCGGCAAGGGCATCCCACATGAAGGCAATTACTCGTCCTTCCTGGAGATTCAGGAAAAGCGCCTGAAACAGGAATCCAATGAGGAAGCCGCCCAGCAGCGCACCATCGCGCGCGAGCGCGAATGGATCAAACAGTCGCCCAAGGCACGTCAGGCCAAATCCAAGGCGCGCATCAATTCCTATGAGGAGCTGGTGAAGAAGTCGCAGGAGCAACGCCAGGGCACGGCCACCATCATGATTCCGGTCGCCGAACGGCTGGGCGATTTGGTGATCGAAGCGGAAAATCTCGCCAAGGGTTATGGCGACCGGCTGCTGTATGAGGGCGTGAACTTCAAACTGCCGGCCGGCGGCATTGTCGGCGTCATCGGTCCCAACGGCGCGGGCAAGACCACTCTGTTCCGCATGCTGACGGGCCAGGAAAAGCCCGATAGCGGAACACTGAAGATCGGCTCGACCGTACAGCTGGGTTATGTCGATCAGTCACGCGACGCGCTCGATCCCAACAAGACGGTGTGGCAGGAAATTTCCGGCGGCACCGACATCATCGAATTCGGCAAGACCAAGATCAATTCCCGCGCCTATGTCGGCGCCTTCGCCTTCAAGGGCGGCGACCAGCAGAAGAAGGTGGGGCAACTGTCGGGCGGCGAGCGCAACCGGGTGCATCTGGCCAAGATGCTGAAGTCAGGCGCCAACCTGTTGCTGCTGGACGAACCCACCAACGATCTGGACGTGGACACTTTGCGCGCCCTGGAAAGCGCGCTGGAGGACTTCGCCGGCTGCGCCATGATCATCAGCCATGACCGCTGGTTTCTGGACCGCATCGCCACCCACATGCTGGCCTTCGAGGGCGACAGCCATGTCGAATGGTTCGAGGGCAATTTCCAGGATTATGAAGCCGACAAGAAGCGGCGGCTGGGGATCGATGCCGACCAGCCGCACCGCATTAAATATAAGCGCTTTGCGCGAGCGTAATTAGGTCTGCTTGCCCAGATTGACCGCCAACTCGGAGAGGTGGGCGATCAGGCTCCTGACATTGCCGTTATTCTGGCCCAGGAAAGCGACGAACTGGTCGCGTTCCTCCAAGGACAGCCAGATGCCCTGATAGGCCACGTCCACCAGCACCGGCTTGCCGCTGTCGGTGCGGATGCGGAAGTCCACTTCCGAAGGCTGCTGGCTGGAATTGGGATCGATCAGCAAGGTCTGGACGATGAAGTCGGTGTCGGAACGCTGGGTTGAGCCCGTCACCTTCAAAGTCTGGTTGGTGTATTTGGCGAAATAGGACTGATAGGCGGCGGTGGCGTAGTTCTTGAAGGCGTTGACGAAGGCCTCCACATCCTCGGGCGGCGCGGTGCGGCGATACTGGCCCAGGGTGAACAAGGCGATCCGGCGCACATCCACCAGCCCCAGCAACAGGGTCTCGAACTGGTCGCGGCGCTGGGTGAGGGTGAGCTTCTTGTCCTTGAGGATGTCCAGGCCCTTATGGATGTTCTCATCCACAAAAGTCTCGGCCACGGTGCCGGCAGCGGCGGCGGCAGGATGCGCGCCCAGCAGCGAACCCATTGCCGCAGAAGCCAGCATGGCGCGGCGCGTCAGGACCGGCGGATTTTTAAGGCGCATGGAATAGTTCCTGTTTGGGCAATGTTCGCGGTTTCAAATGGCAAGTTCAAGGCAGCTGAAAGCTTTTGGTTATCAAAAGTCGGGAAGTTCCTGGTTTGCCGGGCGGCCATTCCTGATCTGTTCAGCACGCATTTGCCGGTAAAGATTACGCAGAGAGGAATAATAGTCCACGGAACTGCGCTGAATACCCTGGATGGTTTGGTACGTCTGGCCGCGCAAGTCCAGTAATGTGAAATATTCACGGCCCGCCGACCACCATATGTGCTGTTTGAAGGGGATCTGGTTGGTGGGGTCCATCGCCGCATCGGTCGCCATGCCGAAGGCGTCGCGGGGATTGCTGGGGCCGAAGAACGGCAGCACCAGATAGGGCCCTTCCTTCACGCCCCATACCGCCAGGGTCTGGCCGAAATCCTCGCCATGGCCGGGAATGCCCATTTTGCTGGCCGGATCCCAGAAACCGGCGATTCCCACCGTCGTATTGATGAACAGCCGCCACACGGATTTTCCCGCCCGGCTGACTTCACCCTGCAGCATGTCGTTCACAAAGATGGTGGGCAGTGACAGGTTGCCCAGGAAATTGTGCACCCCGCGGCGACCGCCTTCCGGCACCAGCAGGAAATAGATCCCCACGGTGGGAATGACGAAATATCTGTCGATCTTGCCGTTGAGTTTGAGCATGTCCCGGTTGGTCTGCTCATAAGGGTCGTTGGCGGCCAAGGCGTCGGCCGAGGGGGGCGTAGAGGCGCAGCCGGCCAGAACCAGGCCGCACAGCCCCACCAGCAAACCCCGCGTCCCGCGCATGACACTCCCAGTCGAAGATTTAAGTCCAAGATTTCTCTAGCTTTTGCCGCTTTTGGGGGAGGGAATCCAGCCCTCTTGCAAGCCCGCCCGGACTAAGCATATAAAGATATGTTTATATGTGAGGAAAGCTTTGGACAGGCTGGTATCCATGCTGCGAGCGGCGGGCGATCCTACCCGTCTGCGCCTGCTGCTGCTGCTGCGCCAGGCCGAACTCACGGTCAGTGAGTTGGTCGAGATCGTGGGCCAGTCGCAGCCGCGGGTTTCCCGCCATTTGAAGCTTTTGGGCGAGGCCGGCCTGGTGGAACGGTTCAAGGAAGGAAGCTGGGTGTTCTGCCGCGCCGCCGACCGGGGCACCGGCGCCGAACTGGGCGCGGCGATTGCCGCCCTGGCCGATCCTTCCTCCCAGGAAAGCGACAAGGCGCGGCTGGCGCATGTGCGCCAGGCCCGCGCTGCCGCCGCGGCCGCTTATTTCAAGGCCAATGCCGCCGAATGGGAGCGCATCCGCGCCCTGCATGCGCCGGAGCGGGATGTGGAAGAGGCGATCGCCCGCCATCTCACCAGCCGGCCGATCGACAATTTCCTGGATGCCGGCACCGGCACCGGCCGGATGCTGGAATTGATCGCCCCCCATGCCAAGCGCGCGGTGGGTATCGATGTCAGCCCCGACATGCTGGCGATCGCCCGCGACCGGCTGCTCAACGGCAATCTGCGCAATGCCCAGGTGCGGTTGGCCGACACCTACCGCCTTCCTTTTGCCAGCGGCACGGCCGCTACAGGCTTTGACGTGGTGCTGTTTCACCAGGTGCTGCACTATCTGGACGATCCCGGCGCGGCGGTGGCGGAAGCAGCGAGGGTGATGGCGCCGGGCGGGCGGCTGTTGATCGCCGATTTCGCGCCCCACCGGGAAGAATTCCTGCGCGATGAATTCGCCCACCGCCGCCTGGGCTTTTCCGACCGGGAAGTGGAAAGCTGGTTTGCCGCCGCTGGCCTCAGCCATGCCGGCAGCGAAACCATTGCGCCGCAAGGTGAAGGCGAAAAACTCACCGTCAAGCTGTGGCTCGCCACCCAGAAAGCCAAAAGCAAAAAAGAAGCCGCATGAGCCTGGAAACCCTCATCAACAATGCGAGCCCGATATCGGTTTCGTTTGAATTTTCCCCGCCCCGCAGCGAGGAAGCCGAAGCCAATCTGTGGACCGCGATCCGCCGGCTGGAGCCCTTGGCGCCGTCCTTTGTCTCGGTCACCTATGGCGCGGGCGGGTCCACCCGCGAGCGCACCCACGCCACCGTCAAGCGCATTGTGGAAGAAACCAGCCTGAAGCCGGCGGCGCATCTGACGTGCGTGGCGGCGCCCCGGGGCGAGATCGACGATATCGTGCGTGCCTATTGGGATGCCGGCATCCGCCATATCGTGGCGCTGCGCGGCGACATGCCGGATATGAGCGGGCCTTACTGTCCCCATCCCGACGGCTATCGCTCCACCCCGGAATTGGTCGCGGGGATCAGGAAAATCGCGCCTTTCGAGATCAGCGTGTCCTTCTATCCGGAACGCCATCCGGATTCGCCGTCGCATGGTCACGACATCGAATTGTTAAAGGCCAAGATGGATGCCGGCGCCAACCGGGCCCTGGGGCAATTCTGTTTCGACAATGAGTTGACGGCGCGGTTTCGCGACGATGCGGCGCGCGCCGGGGTCACCATTCCCATCGTGCCCGGTGTGATGCCCACCACCAATTTCAAGGGCGTGGCGCGCATGGCGGGTAAAGCGGGCGCTTCGATACCCGCCTGGCTGGCGAAAGCCTATGAAGGGCTGGACGAAGATGTGGAGACCCGCAGGATTGTCGCCGCCGCCGTGCTGGCCGATCAGGTTGAGCAGTTATGCGCGCGCGGTTTTGGGCAGTTTCATTTTTATACCCTTAACCAGGCCAATCTAACTTACGCGGCCTGCCGCATTCTCGGGATTGCGCCTAAGTAATTGTCATGAGTTTCACGAGAGAAAACCGCATCGCCTGGATGAAGGACGAGGCCAGGAAGCGCCTGTTGCTGCTGGACGGCTCCTGGGGCGTGATGATCCAGGGCTTCAAGCTGGGCGAGGCGGATTTCCGGGGCGGGCGCTTCGGCAATCATCCCACCGAGCTTAAAGGCAATAACGACCTTCTCACCCTCACCAAGCCCGAGATCATCCAATCGATCGGCCGCCAGTATCTGGAAGCCGGGGTGGATTTCATCGAGACCAATACCTTCAACTCCAATTTCACCAGCCAGGAGGATTACGGCCTGGGCCATCTGGTGGGCGAGCTGAACGAGGCCGGCGCGCGGCTGGCGCGGGAGTTGTGCGATGAATTTTCCACCACAGAGCGGCCGCGCCTGGTGGCGGGTGTGCTGGGCCCGGCCAACCGCACCGCCTCCATTTCGCCGGATGTCAACGATCCCGCTTTCCGTAACATCACGTTTGACGCGTTGCGTACCACCTATCGCGAAGGCGCGCGGGGATTGATCAAGGGCGGCGCCGACGTTCTGATGATCGAGACGGTGTTCGACACTTTGAACTGCAAGGCGGCGATTTTCGCCATCGAGGAAGTGTTTGCCGAACTCCAGCTGCGCCTGCCGGTATGGATTTCCGGCACCATCACCGATCTGTCGGGCCGCACCCTCACCGGCCAGACGCCGGAAGCCTTCTGGCATTCGGTGCGCCATGCCGATCCCTTTGCCATCGGCTTGAATTGCGCGCTGGGCGCGCGGGAATTGCGCCCCTATATCGCCGACCTGGCGGCGGCTTGCGACACCTTGGTCTCGGCCCATCCCAATGCCGGCCTGCCCAATGAATTCGGCGGCTATGACGAAACCCCGGAAACCATGGCCGAGATGATCGGGGAATTCGCCCGCTCCGGCCTGGTCAATATTGTCGGCGGCTGTTGCGGCACCAAGCCCGAGCATATCGCCGCCTTCGGCAAGGCGATTGCCGGCGTCACGCCGCGCGCCATTCCCGAGAAGCCCAAATATATGCGCCTGTCGGGGCTGGAGCCGTTCACGCTGACGCCCGATTTGAACTTCGTCAATGTGGGCGAGCGCACCAACATCACCGGCTCGGCCAAATTCCGCAAGCTGATCGCCGCCAACGATTACGAGGCGGCGCTGGACGTCGCGCGCCAGCAGGTGGAGAACGGGGCCCAGATCATCGACATCAACATGGATGAGGGGCTGATCGACTCCGAGGCGGCCATGGCCCGCTTTGTCAATCTGATCGCCAGCGAGCCGGACATTTCCAAAGTGCCGCTGATGATCGACAGCTCCAAATGGAGCGTGATCCAGGCGGGCCTGAAATGCTGCCAGGGCAAGGCGGTGGTCAACTCCATCTCGCTCAAGGAAGGCGAGGAGCCGTTCATTGAACATGCCCGCGAAGTGCGCCGGTTCGGCGCCGCCGTGGTGGTGATGGCGTTTGACGAAGTGGGCCAGGCCGACACGCGCGCGCGCAAGACCGAAATATGCAAGCGCGCCTACGATATTCTGGTGAACAAGGTCGGCTTCCCGCCGGAAGACATCATCTTCGACCCCAACATCTTCGCCGTCGCCACCGGCCTGGAAGAACATAACGAATATGGCAAGGCCTTTGTCGAGGCGGCTGAGATCATCCGGCGGGAAAATCCGCACTGCCATATTTCAGGCGGCGTCTCCAATTTCTCCTTCTCCTTCCGCGGCAACGAGAAAGTGCGCGAGGCGATGCATTCGGTATTCCTGTTCCATGCCATCAAGGCGGGCATGGATATGGGCATCGTCAATGCCGGCCAGCTTACGGTCTATCAGGATATTCCCACGCCGTTGCGCGAGGGCATCGAAGACGTGCTGTTCAACCGCCGCGCCGATGCGACCGAGCGGCTGCTGACCCTGGCGCAGGAATATAAGGGCGATGGTTCGGTGGCTGAGGTGGAAGACGCCGCCTGGCGCGCTCTGCCCGTCATCGAACGCATCACCCACGCCATGGTGCACGGTATCGACGCCTTCATCGTCGAAGATACGGAAGAGGCGCGCGCCGCGGCCACCCGGCCGCTGGATGTGATCGAGGGCCCGCTGATGGCGGGCATGAATGTGGTGGGCGACCTGTTCGGCTCCGGCAAGATGTTCCTGCCGCAAGTGGTCAAATCGGCGCGGGTGATGAAAAAGGCGGTGGCGTATCTGCTGCCCTTCATGGACGCCGACAAAAGCGTGGCAAAAGAACCGGCCGGCAAGATCATCATGGCGACGGTCAAGGGCGATGTGCATGACATCGGCAAGAACATTGTCGGCGTGGTGTTGCAGTGTAACGGCTATGAGGTGGTGGACCTTGGCGTGATGACGCCCACCCAGAAGATTCTGGATGCGGCGCGCGAGCACAAGGCCGACATCATCGGCCTGTCGGGGCTGATTACCCCTTCACTGGACGAGATGGTGACGGTGGCGTCGGAGATGGAGCGCCAGGGTTTCGACATCCCGCTGCTGATTGGCGGCGCCACCACCTCCAAGGTGCATACCGCGGTCAAGATCAATCCCGCCTATGCCCGTGGCCAGACGATCTATGTCACCGATGCCAGCCGCGCGGTGGGTGTCGCCTCCAGCCTGTTGTCCAAGGACACCCGCGCCTCATATGCCGCGGCGGTGCGGACCGAATACGAGACCATCGCCCGCAATCACGCCGGCCAGCGCAGCAATGCCAAACGCGTGGCGCTGGCGGAGGCGCGCGCCAACCGCGCCAAGCCGGATTTCAACCGGATCGCCCCGGCGCCGAAATTCCTGGGCGCCCGGACCTTCGACAATTACGACCTGGCGGAATTGGCCAATTACATTGACTGGACGCCTTTCTTCCAGACCTGGGAATTGGCGGGACCGTTCCCTGCCATCCTGGAAGACGAAAAGGTGGGCAAGGCGGCGCGCGATCTTTATGCCGATGCCCAGAAGATGCTGAAAAAGATCATCGGCGAGAAATGGCTGACGGCGCGCGCCGTGATCGGCTTCTGGCCCGCCAACAGCAGCGACGACGATATCCTGGTGTTTGGCGACAAGGCCCGGAAGTTTCCGGTTGAGACCCTGCACACCCTGCGCCAGCAAATGGCGCGGGAACAAGGGCGCCCCAACCTGGCGCTGGCCGATTTCATCGCGCCAAAAGGCACGGACGATTATATCGGCGGCTTTGTGGTGACCGCCGGCATCGGCGAGGAAAAGCACTTGCAGGCCTTCCGGGACGCCAAGGACGATTACAGCGCCATCCTGCTGTCGGCGCTGGCCGACCGGCTGGCGGAAGCCTTTGCCGAACGGATGCACGAAAAAGTCCGCAAGGACTATTGGGGCTATGCCGCGGAAGAAAGTTTCACCAATGACCAGCTGATCAAGGAGGTCTATAGCGGCATCCGCCCGGCGCCCGGCTATCCCGCCCAGCCGGAACATTCCGAAAAGGCGATTCTGTTCAAACTTCTGGATGCCGAGCACAGGATCGGCGTCAAGCTGACCGAAAGTTACGCCATGTGGCCGGGCTCCTCGGTGTCGGGCTTTTATTATGCCCATCCGGAAAGCCGCTATTTCGGCGTCGGCAAGATCGAGCGCGACCAGGTGGAAGATTACGCCCGCCGTAAGGGTTGGACGATCGAAGAGGCCGAACGTTGGCTGGCACCGATTTTGAACTACAATCCTCGCGCGGTTGACGCCGCCTAAGGAGCGTTATGTCAGTCTGGGGCAAAGTCAGCGGAGCAGCGGCGGGCCTTTTTGTGGGCGGCCCCGTGGGCGCCGTTGTGGGCGCCGTGGTCGGGCATTTCTTCCTGGACCAGGAAAGCGACCCCGGCGTCACCTTCACCATCGCGGTGGTGGCGCTGTCCGGCAAGATGGCGCGCGCCGACGGCGTGGTGACCGAGCAGGAATTCGAGGTTTTCCGCGAGGCCTTTGGCGTGCCGCCCGCCGAGGAAGCCAATGTGCGGCGCATTTTCAACCTGGCGCGCCAGGACATTGCCGGCTTTGAATATTATGCCGGCCAGATCGCGCGGCTGTTCATGGGCAATCCCGCCATGCTGGAAGACGTGCTGGACGGGCTGTTCGAGATCGCCAAGGCCGATGGCGTGCTGCATCCGGGCGAGGCTGCTTTTCTGGAGAAAGTTGCGGAGATTTTCGGTTTCGCTCCCAATGAATATCGCCGCATCCGCGCCAGCCATTTCGCGCCGGAATTGACCGACCCCTATGTCATTCTGGGCCTGTCCTATTCGGCGGACGACAATGAACTGCGGCAGACCTATCGCCGGCTGGTGCGCGAGAACCATCCTGACAGTTTGATGGCGCGCGGCGTACCCGCCGAATTCATCAAGCTGGCCACCGACAAGCTGGCCGCCATCAATACCTCGTATGAAAAAATCCGCGCCGAGCGAGGCCTGCCGTGAAACGCGTGGATAAGCCCTCTCCCAACCATGACGATCGCGGCGGCGCGGCGATCGACATGCTGGTGCTGCATTACACCGGCATGCGCGGCGCCGAAGAGGCGCTGGCGCGGTTGTGCGATCCGGCCGCCAAAGTCTCGGCGCATTACACCATCGACGAAGACGGCACTGTTTATGCCCATGTGCCCGAGGCTCGGCGCGCCTGGCATGCGGGACAGTCCTATTGGGCCGGCGCGACCGACATCAATGCCCGTTCCATCGGAATCGAGCTGGTCAACCCCGGGCATGAATTCGGCTATCGCGAATTCGCCGAAGATCAGATCGCCTCCCTGATCACGCTGTGCCACAGCATCCTGTTGCGCCATCCTATTCCTTCCCGGCATGTGCTGGGCCATAGCGATGTGGCCCCGGCGCGCAAGGATGATCCTGGCGAGTTGTTTCCCTGGGCGCAGTTGGCAAAAGCGGGCGTCGGTCTGTGGCCGCAAGCAGCCGCAAGTGATCTCGGCGCCGATGCGCTGAGCCGCTTCGGCTACGATCCCAACGCGCCGCAGGACAAGGCGATCTGCGCCTTCCAGCGCCATTTCCGGCCCAAAAAGCTGGATGGCCAATGGGATAGCGAGTGCGCCGGATTGCTGGCTTCCTTGTTAAGGAGCGCCGGCGTATAAGCGCGGCGTCAGATGGCCGGGTGACCGCGGGTCTCGCAAGAGGTTCGAGGAAAGTCCGGGCTCCACGGAAAGACGGTGCCGGATAACGTCCGGCGGGGGCGACCCCAGGGATAGCGCCACAGAAATGACACCGCCTAAGACCCTAAAGGTCCGGCAAGGTTGAAATGGTGCGGTAAGAGCGCACCGCGTCTTTGGCAACAAAGGCGGCAAGGCAAGCCCCACCGGGAGCAAGACCAAATAGGGACGGCACGTGATGTTTTCCGCATCGCCGTCCGGGTCGGTCGCGTGAGGTGTGGGGCAACTCACATCCCAGAGGAATGGTTACCACCGCGCAAGCGGTACAGAACCCGGCTTACAGGCCATCTGACTCTATTTTTTTGACCCCCATCCGTCGCAGCTTTTTATTTTTATGAACCCCCTCCGGCCTCGACTATCACGCAGCCGCTGCGCGGCTGCGCCCGTCTCGGCCACCTCCCCCTTTGGCGTGCTACGCACGCGAAGGGGGAGGCAGGTCATGGCCCTAGCGGAGGGTCGCTCCGCGGAATGCGTCGCTCGAGATTCCTGGATGTTCGTGCCGATTGCTATCGCTGGCCGGCGAGCAACTCCAGCGTGGCCGCATCTGCTTTGCCGCCAAAATATTTTTGCAGAAGATCCCGGAACAGCGGTTCGTCCGGCGCGGCTTGGGCGAACAGGGTCAGGCAGGAGCGGAATTTGAGATCGTCGGGCGAGCCGAAGATGGTGTGCGCGCTTTTGCCTTCGACCTCCAGCACGGCTTGGCAGCATTCGCGCAGGCGCGCACCCAGCAGAGGATGCGCCAGATAGGTGCGGGCTTCCGCCAGGTCCTGGATCGCATACATCTGCGCCATGGCGCTGTGGCCCAGGCCCGCGATTTGTGGAAAGATGAACCACATCCAGTGCGATTGCTTTTTGCCGGCCTTGAGTTCGGCCAGCGCCCGGGCATAGACACGCGCTTGCGCTTCGACAAAGCGTTCCAGATTCAAATCCGCGTCCTCTTGGCTGGCCTTTCGCCGATGTTCATGCCGCCCGAATCACCTACAGGTTGTGCGGTCGCGGACCTCCATGACTCCACAACCTTTGATTGTGGCGCCAGGGAACCGTTAACGCGCTGTTTACGGGTCTGACCACACTATTACCATGTTCGTTAATCGTTCTCCTGGACTCCAGTGCTAGGGGGGTCAAAGGTTAACAACACAAGCCAAGCCCCTCAAATATTTGGGTTTTTGGTTTGACGGGGCATCCTGTCCCATGCTATCCCATGCTGTCCCAGGGGCCGCTATGGCCCGCCCGACCGTCCGGCCCTTTTGGCCAGGCGAAAGGCCTGCGGGGCTAGGGGGTTATCGAGCGCCATGTCCGGGTTGGTCCAACCGTTCCTTTCGACGGTCCCCGGCGCGCTGGATTCCAAAGGCCGCGTCTGCATCCCCGCCACCCATCGCCATCTCTTGTCCGCGCAGAACACCGCCGGCGTTTATGTCTGTCCCAGCTTCATCGATCCCGCGCTGGATGCCTTCGGCCAGGATCTGCTGGATCGCATCAATGCGCGCCTCGCCGATCAGGATCCGTTTTTTTCCGCCAACTTCGACGACGAAGCCACCGCGCTGATCGCGCGCACCCAGTCGCTGCCGATCGACGAGAATGGCCGGGTGCGCATTCCCGATGCGTTGATCGAACATGCGGGATTGAAGGACAAGATCATCTTCGTCGGCAAGGCGCAGAAATTCCAGATCTGGGATGCCGCCCGCTATGCCCCCATCGAAGCCGAGGCGCTTGCCCGCGTGAAAGCCAAGATGGAACGCGCCCGCAATGGGGAGGCGTCATGAGCGGACATGTGCCTGTGATGCTCGCGGAAGTGCTGGAGGCCTTGGCGCCCCGTGACGGCGCGCATTATGTCGACGGCACCTTCGGCGGCGGCGGTTACGCCAGCGCCATCCTGGAGGCCGCCGATTGCCGCGTCCTGGGTATCGACCGCGATCCCGCGGCCATCGCGCGCGGCCAGGCGCTGGTGGAACGCTTCGGCGGACGGTTGACCCTGGTGCAGGGCGAATTCTCGCGCATGCACGAATTCGCCAACCAGACGGACGGCGTTGTGCTGGACCTGGGCGTGTCGTCTTTCCAGTTCGATGAACCGGCGCGCGGTTTTTCCTTCCGCGAAGATGGTCCCTTGGACATGCGCATGAGCCTGTCCGGCGAAAGCGCCGCCGATCTGGTCAATGGCGCCGACGAACGCACTCTCGCCCAGATCATTTCCCGCTTCGGCGAGGAAAAGAATGCGCGGCGCATCGCCCGCGCCATCATCGCCGCGCGCCCCGTCACCGGCACGGCGCAACTGGCGGCGATCGTGTCAGAGGCGCAAGGCCCCGCGGCGCTGCGCCATGCCATCCATCCTGCCACCCGCACCTTCCAGGCCCTGCGCATTCATGTGAATGACGAGCTGGGCGAGTTGGAGCGCGGATTGGACGCGGCGCTCGATATTTTGAATCCGCAGGGCCGGTTGGTGGTGGTGTCGTTCCACAGTTTGGAAGACCGCATGGTCAAGCGCTTCCTGACCGAACGTTCCACCACTGCGCCGCGCGCCTCGCGTCACGCTCCCGCAAGTACGCCCGCGCGTCCGGCGGCATTCCAGCTTCTTCCCCGCCGCACGCCCTTAGCGGCGGAGATCGCATTCAATCCTCGGGCTCGGTCCGCGAAATTGCGCGCCGGCATCAAACTGGCGGCATAGGAGACAGACATGGTTCGCATCCTGAACTTCTTCTGCGTGGCACTGATGGGTTTCTCGATCCTGGCGCTCTATCACGTGTCGGAAAAAACCCGCGTCGCCCATATGCAGCTCAACCAGGTCACGGCCCAGATCGCCCAGGAACGCGGTCATATCGCGGTGCTGGAAACCGAATGGCAGCATGTCGCCTCGCCCGAACGCATCCAGCAACTGGCCCAGGCCAAGCTGGGCATGGCCGACAATTCCTCGGTGCAGCTGAGCTCGTTCGACCAGCTGCCGCGCCGCGGCGCCGGTGAGGGCGGGGGCCCGAACGCGCCGCTCAACAATTCGCCGGTGCGCAATGCCAGCGCGCAACTGCCTGTGCCTGCCGCCCCGGCCGCCGACACCGCCAAATCCGATTCCAATATGTGAGGATATGAACGAGGTTCCCACTGTCCTTCAGCGGCGCATTATTATCGGAGCGGTCCTGTGCACGGCCGCTTTCGCGCTGGTGGGAATCCGCCTTGTCCATGTCACCCTGCTGAAATCCTGGGACAGCGGCCGCCCCGCGGCCGCCGTCGAAGCCCGCGCCGACTTGACCGATCGCAATGGCGAACTTCTGGCGCGCGATCTGCCGGTCAAGGATCTCTACGCCCGCCCGCACGTTTTCTGGGACAGAAGCGAAGCCGCCCGCGACCTGGCGCAGGCTACCGGAGCGGACGGTGCGCGCCTGCTCAACGCTTTCAACAATGCCAAACATCCTTACGTGCTGATCGCCCGCCAGATCACCCCGGACACCGAAGCCAAGGTGATGCATCTGGGCCTGCCGGGGCTGGAGTTCGAAGCCAGCGGCAAGCGCTACTATCCCGACGGCCGCAACGCCGCCCAGGTGGTGGGCGTCACCGATCCCGACAATAACGGCCTTAGCGGGCTGGAGCTCGGGCTGCAGAACCAGATTCACGCCGCCGCCGGCGGCAAAGTCGCCACCTCCATCGACATGCGGGTGCAATACATCCTGGCGCATGAAGTGGACCAGGCGCGCCGGACTTTCACCGCCCATGCCGCGGGCGGGGTGGTGATGAATGTGAATACCGGCGAAGTGCTGGGCCTGGTGTCCGCGCCCGACTTCGATCCCAATCAGCGCCATTTGTCGGACGGCGACTCCGCCAGGAACATCATGGCGCAGGACGTGTATGAGCTGGGCTCGGTGTTCAAGATTTTCAGCTTCGCGCTGGCGCTGGAAGATCACACTTTGCGCAGCCTGGACGAAGTGTTCAACATCGGCCAGGTCTATAAGCTCGGCAAGCATTCCATCCATGAAGCCGAGCACATGCCCGCCACTTTGGCGGCGCGCGATATCCTGGCGCAATCCTCCAACATCGGCACCTTGCAGATCGCCTTGCGCTCGGGCCCCACGCGGCAGCGCGAATTCTTAAGTCATCTGGGCCTGCTCAAACCGGTCCAGACGGATTTGCCCGAAACCGCCCGCCCGCTCTATCCCTTCAACAATTGGGGCCAGACCGAAACCGCCACCATCGGCTTCGGCCAGGGCATTTCGGTGTCGCCGCTGAGCTTTGTCGCCGCCGCCGCCTCGGTGGTGAATGGCGGGCGGCGCGTCACTCCCACCTTCCTCAAGCAAACCGCCACCGACCTGCGGGGCGAACAAGTCATCAAGCCCGAAACCAGCGAACAGATGCGCGACCTGTTGCGTTATGTGGTGACCAATGGTTCAGGCAAGCGCGCCGATATTCCCGGCTATGACGTGGGCGGCAAGACCGGCTCGGCCCAGGTGCCCGGCCCGCATGGGCGTTACATTCCCCATGCCCTGCGCACCAGTTTTTATGGCGTCTTCCCGGTGCACAACCCGCGCTATGTCGTCTTCATCCTGCTCGACCAGCCGCATGGCACCAAGGAAACCGCCGGCTTCGCCCTGGCCGGCTGGACCGCCGCGCCCACGGTCGGCCGCGTGATCCAGCGTATCGCCCCGCTTCTGGGCGTCCCCAATATTCCCGAGCCCACCAAACTGGCTTCGGGCCAATAGACCTGAATCGACCCTCAATGACGCCACAATCGGATTCTAGCATGGAGACAAGGGGCGGAAACGCCGCCATGTTGGGTGAAAAAAATTCTTCCGGGCCCGATTTCAAGGGTCTTGGAATTTCCGGACTGGCCAGTGACAGCCGCAAGGTGAAGCAAGGCTATCTGTTCGTGGCTTTGGCCGGGATAAAGACCGATGGCGCGCGCTTTGTGAAAGACGCGGTGGCGCGTGGCGCCGTGGCGGTGATGGGTGCGCCCGCGCTGGCCGGCGAGGTCGCGGCGCTGGGCGTGCGCTTCATTCCGGAAGAAGATCCCCGCGCCGCGCTGGGCCGCTATGCCGCCGCATTTTTTGCCGCCCAGCCCGATATCGTCGCCGCCGTCACTGGCACCAAGGGCAAATCCTCCATTGTCGCCTTTCTGCGCGAGATCTGGACCGCGCTGGGCAAGCCGGCGGCGAGCTTGGGCACGGTGGGCGTGGTGGGGCCCAAAGGCGAAATCCCGCTGTCCCACACCACGCCCGATCCCGTCGAGATTCACCAGTTGCTGGCCAGACTGAAGCAGGATGGCGTGGACCATCTTGCCATCGAAGCGTCCAGCCATGGCTTGGACCAGCACAGGTTGGACGGCGTGAAGATCGCCGCCTGCGGCTTCACCAATATCACCCGCGACCATATGGATTATCATCCCAGTTTCGCGGACTACCTCACCGCCAAGCTCCGGCTGTTCACCGAAGTGGTGCAGGAGGGCGGCGTGGCGGTGGTCAATGCCGATGCGGCGCATGCCCAAGCCTTCATCGACGCCGCCGAAGCGCGCGGCTTGAAATTGATCACCGTGGGCCGCAACGGCGAAACCATCCATCTCGACCGGCGCGAGGATCGTGGCGGCGCCCAGGCGCTGACCTTGCACTATCAAGGCAAGATTTTTTATGTCGAGCTGCCGCAGGCCGGCGAATTCCAGGCATCGAACGCCCTGGTCGCGGCAGGCCTGGCGATCGGCCTGCTTAAGGAAAATGAGCGCGCCGACGCTGCGAAAGTGTTCGCCGCGCTGGAACATTTGAAAGGCGCGCCGGGCCGGATGGAGAAGGTGGCGTTCGCCAAGTCGGGCGCCCCCATCTATGTCGACTATGCCCACACCCCCGACAGCCTGGAAAAAATCCTCGAAGCGCTTCGGCCGCACACCGCCAACCGGCTGCATGTGGTGTTCGGCTGCGGCGGCGACCGCGACAAGGGCAAGCGTCCTCTGATGGGCGCGGTGGCGGTGAAATTGGCCGATGACGTGATTGTCACCGATGACAATCCCCGCAGCGAGAATGCCGCGGTGATCCGCAGCGAAATCCTGGCGGGCGCCAAGGGCGCGCGCGAGATCGGCGACCGGGCCGAAGCCATCCGCGCGGCGGTGGCGGACCTCAAGACAGGCGACGTGCTGGTTCTGGCGGGCAAAGGCCATGAGACCGGCCAGTATGTGATGGGTGACGTGCTGCCTTTTTCCGACCGCGAGCAGGCGATTGCGGCAGCCCTGGCCCTGGGAGGGCGCGCGGCATGACGCTGTGGACCCATAGCGAGGCCGAAGCCGCCACCTGCGGGCAAGCCAGCCAGGCTTTTGCGGTGAACGGGATTTCCATCGACACCCGCACCCTGAAAGAAGGCGATCTGTTCGTGGCCTTGCAAGGCGACAATCGCGACGGGCATGCCTTTGTGCAAGCCGCGTTCAAGGCCAAGGCCGCCGCCGCCATGGTGGCGCGCCCGCTGTCCGGGGTAACCGGACCGCTTTTGACGGTGGGCCATACCCAGCGCGGCTTGGAAGATCTGGCGCGCGCGGCGCGCGCTCGCAGCCATGCCAGGATCGTGGCGGTGACCGGCAGTGCGGGCAAAACCACCACCAAGGAAATTCTCAGGCTGGCCTTGAATGCCTTGGGCAAGACCCATGCCTCGGCGGCGTCCTACAACAATCACTGGGGCGTGCCCCTGAGCCTGGCATCCATGCCGCGCGACAGCGAATACGGCATCTTCGAAGTGGGCATGAACCATTTCGGCGAGTTGCGGAATCTGGTGTCCTTTGTCGAGCCGCATGTCGCGCTGATCACCACCATCGCCCCGGCACATCTGGAATTCTTCGGGACTTGCGAAGCCATTGCCGATGCCAAGTCGGAAATCTTCGAAGGCCTGTTGCCGGGCGGCGCGGCGCTGATCCCGTCCGACAATGCCTATGCCGAGCGCCTGAAAAACCGCGCCCGCCAGGCGCGTGTCTCGCGCATCGTGACGTTTGGCCAAAAAGGCGACGCCAGGCTGATCGCCATCACACCCGATGGCGAAGGCATGCGGGTCAAGTGCGACATTCTCGGCAGAAGCGTGGATTGCCGGGTCGGCGCGCCGGGCGCCCATATCGCCCAGAATGTGGTGGGCGCGCTGGCGGCGGTGGCGCTGTTGGACGGCGATGTGCTGAACGCGGCGGCGTCGCTGAAGAACTTCGCCGCCTTGAAAGGCCGGGGGGCGCGGTTCGAAGCGGGCGGCATCCAGGTGATCGACGAGAGCTATAACGCCAATCCGGCTTCCATGGCGGCGGCGCTGGCGTTGCTGGGCGCAAGCAGCGGTCGCAAGATCGCGGTGCTGGGCGACATGCTGGAAATGGGCGAGGGCGGCACCGCTCACCATGCGGGGTTGGCTGCTCCCATCGAGGCCAACAAGGTGGATATCGTGTTCGCCAGCGGCGGCCAGATGAAGGCCTTGTGGGATGCGCTGCCGGCCTCACGGCGCGGCGCCTATGCGGAAACCTCCGCCGCGCTGCTGCCGCAGGTGCTGGCGGCGGTGAAAGCCGGCGACACGGTCCTGATCAAGGGCTCCAACGGCGCCAAGATGTCGGCGATTGTCGAAGGGTTGAAAGCCAGAAACACGGGGGCGGCGGCTTAGATGCTTTACTATCTTTCGCTTCTTACCCACACCGATCAGTTGGCCTTCTTCCGCCTGTTCCGATACCTCTCCTTCCGCACCTTGGCGGCGGTGGTGACGGCGCTGCTGATCGCCTTCCTGATCAATCCCATGCTGATCCGCTGGCTGAAAGTGAAACAGGGCAAGGGCCAGCCTATCCGCAGCGACGGCCCCCAGCGCCACATCATCGAGAAAGCCGGCACGCCCACCATGGGCGGGTTGCTGATCCTGATCCCCTGGGTGGCCTCGACCTTGCTGTGGGCCAGCCTGTCGAATCGCTATGTCTGGATCGCGCTTTTTGTCACCGCCACTTACGGCATGCTGGGTTTTCTGGACGACTATTACAAAGTGACCAAGCGCACTTCGGACGGGCTTTCCAGCCGTTCGCGCCTGCTGATTGAATTTGTTGTGGCGGCGCTGGCCACCTGGCTGGTGATGCAGGCCGAGACCGTGTCCTTGTCAGGCGTGCTGGCGGTGCCCTTCATCAAGACGGCGCTGTTGCCGCTGGGCCTGTTCTTCCTGGTGGTGGGCGTGTTCGTGATCGCCGGCGCCGCCAATGCGGTGAATTTCACCGACGGTCTGGATGGGCTGGCGATCATGCCGGTGATGATCGCCGCCGCGGCCTTCACCTTGATCGTCTATCTGGTGGGCAACGAAAAATTCGCCGCCTATCTGCAGGTCCCCTATATCGAATATTCCGGCGAACTGGCGGTTTTCCTGGCGGCGCTGATGGGCGCCGGCCTGGGTTTTCTTTGGTACAACGCCCCGCCCGCCGCCATCTTCATGGGCGATACCGGCTCGCTGCCCTTGGGCGGCGCGCTGGGCGTGGTGGCGGTGGCGGTCAAGCATGAGATCGTGCTGGCTATCGTGGGCGGCCTGTTCGTGGTCGAGACCGTGTCGGTGATAGTCCAAGTGATCTCCTACAAGCTCACCGGCAAGCGCGTCTTCCGCATGGCGCCCATTCATCATCACTATGAACAGCTGGGCTGGACCGAGCCCACCATCGTGATCCGTTTCTGGATCGTGGCGGTGGTGCTGGCGCTGCTCGGTCTCGCCACCTTGAAGCTGCGGTGATTCCATGATCCCCAGCCGGCTGTTCGCCAACAAGACCGTCGCGATTTTCGGCCTGGCCCGCACCGGGCTGGGCGCCGTGCGCGCGCTGGTGGCCGGCGGCACGACAGTGATCGCCTGGGACGACAACAGCACCGCCCGCGACCTGGGCGGCCAGGAAGGCGCGGAACTGATGCCCTGGCGGGAATGGCCATGGGAGACGATCGCCGCCCTGGTCCTGTCGCCCGGCGTGCCGCTCACCCATCCCGTGCCCCATGGCGTGGTCGAACATGCCAATCGCGCCGGGGTGCCGGTGATTGGCGACGTCGAACTTTTCGCCCATGAGATCCGCCCCCATGCCGATCAGCCGGGCAGAGCGCCGGTGATCGCCATCACCGGCACCAACGGCAAATCCACCACCACCGCCTTGGTGGGACACATCTTGGATCAATGCGGCTTCAACGCCCAGATCGGCGGCAATATCGGCAAGTCGGTTCTGGAACTGGCGCCGCCCGCCGCCAAGACCATCTATGTGCTGGAAATGTCCAGCTTCCAGATCGATCTCACCCCCGGCCTGACGCCGGATGTCGGTGTGCTTTCCAACCTGTCGCCCGACCATATCGACCGGCACGGCACGATGGAGAATTATGCCGCCATCAAGGCGCGGCTGATGAAACAGACCGCGCGCGACGGCCAGGCGGTGATCGGGGTGGATGACAGCTGGTCTAGCGGCATTTTCACCCAATTGTCGGCGGCGGGTGGCGCTCAGGCCCATCCGGTATCGGTCGGCAAGGTGCTGGGCCGCGGCATTTTCGTGATCGATGGCGCGCTGTATGACGCCATGAGGGGGCGCGCGCTCAAGGTGATGGACATGGCCTCCGCCACCCATCTTCCCGGCGCGCACAATTGGCAGAATGCGGCGCTGGCTTATGGCGCGGTCAGGCCCTTTGTCTCCGACAGCAAGGCGATTGCCGCGGCCATCGCCAGCTTTCCCGGTCTCGCCCATCGCATGGAAGATGTCGGCCATATCGGCAAGACCATGTTCATCAATGATTCCAAGGCCACCAATGCCGACGCCACGGCGCGCGCCCTGGCGGTCTATCCCGATATATTTTGGATCGCGGGCGGCAAGCCCAAGGACGGCGGCATCGAAAGCCTGTCCGGTTTCTTTCCGCGCATCCGCAAGGCCTATCTGATCGGCGAGGCGGCGGCGCAATTCGCCCGCACCCTGGACGGCAAGGCGCCTTATGAAATGGCGGAGGTGCTGGAAACCGCCGTCAGCCGCGCGGCGGCCGATGCGCTCGCCTCGCCGGTTTCCTCGCCGGTGGTGCTGTTGTCGCCGGCTTGCGCCTCCTACGACCAGTTCAAGGATTTCGAGCAACGCGGCGACAGTTTCCGCAGCCTGGTCGCCAGGCTGCCGCGCGATATGAGGCCCACGTCATGATGAACCGCTCCGACAAAAGCGGCTTTGCCAATTGGTGGTTCACCGTGGACCGCGTCGCCTTGCTGTGCATGCTGGCCCTGGCCGGCATCGGATTGATGCTGGCTTTCGCCGCCAGCCCCGCCATCACCGGCGGCCCTTTGACGGCGGGCGATTTCCGCTATACCGCGCGTCAGGTGGCTTTTGCTGTATTGGCGATTGGCATTCTCGGTGGCGTGTCGCTGCTGAACCTGCGGCAGATCCGCATTCTGGCGGCGGTGACGTTCGCCAGCGCCTTGATCGGCTCTTTCCTGGTTTTGTTTGTGGGCGCCGATGTGCTGGGGGCGCGGCGCGAACTTGATCTGGGCGCCTTTGCCCTGCAGCCGTCGGAATTCCTCAAGCCCAGCTTCGCCATCCTGGCCGCCGCCGTGCTGGCCGACCGCCAGCCGCTGGCCATGCCCAAGCCGGTGGTGACCTTCCTGCTGCTGGTGCCGGCCTTGGCGATCCTGATCCGCCAGCCGGATGTGGGCCAGACCGGGCTGTTGCTGTGCCTGTGGGGGGCGATGCTGTTTTTCTGGGGCATGTCCTTTGTCTGGGTGGGAGCGGGATTGGGCATAGCGGGCGCCTTGGGCGTCGCGGCCTATGAAATCTTTCCCCATGTGCATCATCGGGTGGAGCAGTTCCTCAGCGAGTCCGACACCGGCTATCAGGCGGGCCTGGCGCTGAAGGCTTTTGCGCATGGCGGCTTCGCGGGTGTCGGGCCCGGCGCCGGCACCATCAAATATCGCATTCCCGATGCCCATTCCGATTTCATTTTCGCCGTGGCGGGCGAGGAATTCGGATTTCTGCTATGCGCCCTGATCGCGGTTTTGTTCTGTGTCCTGACCGTGCGGCTGTTGCTGCGCGCGGCGGGCGCGCGCGAGCCTTTTGCCCAGTTGGCGGGCGCTGGTCTGGCGGTGGTGACCGCCGTGCAGGCTTTCATCAATATGGGCGTGGCGGTGTCGCTGCTGCCGGCCAAGGGCATGACCCTGCCGTTCATTTCCTATGGCGGCTCCTCGCTGTTCGCGGTGGCGCTCACCATGGGTTTCGCCCTGGCGGTGACGCGGCAACGGCCGCAGATCAAGCTCACCACCCGCGACGATCCCAGCTTTTTCGCAGGCAGCCTGGCATGAGTGTCATCGTCCTTTCCGCGGGCGGCACGGGGGGACATTTGTTCCCGGCCCAAGCGCTGGCCGGCGCGCTGGCGCGGCGCGGGCGCGAGATCGTGGTGATGACCGACACGCGGTTCGCCAACTATGCCACCGCTTTCCCGTCGGCGCGGATCGAGACCGTGCCCTCCTCGCCGTTCAACGCCATCGCCGCGCCGGTCAAGATCGCCGCCGGCATTGTGATCGCCCTGACAAAATTGCTGAAGCTCAAACCCGCCGCGGTGGTGGGTTTTGGCGGCTATCCCAGCGTGCCGGTGATGGTGGCGGCCAATCTGGCGCGCCTGCCCACCGCCATCATCGAACAGAATGCCGTGGTGGGCCGCGCCAACCGGCTGGTGATGAACCGCGTGAAGGTGGTAGCTGCTGCTTTTCCCATCGCCCGTTTCGCGCCTTCCGACACATCCAAAATCGTGCTGACCGGCAATCCGCTGCGGCCCGAAGTGGAAGCCTTATGGGCCGCGCCGTACCAGATGCCGGAAACGAACGGCGTATTGCGTCTGTTGGTGTTCGGCGGCAGCCAGGGCGCCCGCGCCATAAGCGAGATCGTGCCCGCGGCGCTGACCCGGCTGCCGCATGATCTCAAAGTGCGGCTGTCGGTGGTGCAGCAGTGCCGGGCCGAGGACATCGAGACGGTGCGTCAGATCTATGCCAATGCCGAGATCCGCGCCGAACTGCAGACGTTCTTTCAGGACCTGCCCAAGCGCATGGCGGAAAGCCATCTGGTGATTGCCCGCTCCGGCGCCGGCACGGTCGCCGAGTTGATGGCCATCGGCCGTCCGGCGATCCTGGTGCCGCTGCCCGGCGCGCTGGACGACAACCAGACTCCCAATGCCGATATTCTGGCGCGCGCCGATGCCGGCTGGCGGGTCAAGCAAAGCGAATTGACCCCGGATTCCCTGGCGCAAATGCTGCTCAGGATTTTTGCCGATCCCCGGGCGCTGGCGCGCCGCGCCGCTGCCGCCCATGCCTTGGCGGTGCCGCAGGCGGCGGAAAAATTGGCCGATGTGGTGGATGATCTGACGCGCCCCTCCAATCAGAAGAGAGCCGCCTGATGGCCACGCCGACTCCTCACATTCAGGTCACCACCCGCGTGCCGCTGGATATCGGCGCCATTCATTTCATCGGCATCGGCGGCATCGGCATGAGCGGCATCGCCGAAATCATGCACAATCTGGGTTACAAGGTTCAGGGCTCGGACGCGGCCGAAAACGCCAATGTGAAACGTCTGCGCGCCATGGGCATCACCGTGCATGTGGGCCACAATGCCGACAATCTCAAGGACGCCCATGCCGTGGTTTATTCCTCGGCGGTGAAGCCCGGCAATGTCGAGTTCGACGCCGCCCGCGCGCTGTCGCTGCCGTTGGTGCGCCGGGCCGAGATGCTGGCTGAGATCATGCGATTGAGATCGTGCATTGCCATCGCCGGCACCAACGGCAAGACCACCACCACGACCCTGGTCGCCTCGCTGCTGGATGCAGGCGGGTTGGATCCCACCGTGGTCAATGGCGGCATCATCAATGCCTATGGCACCAATGCACGGCTGGGCGCCGGCGAATGGGTGGTGGTGGAAGCCGATGAAAGCGACGGCACTTTCCTGCGCCTGCCCGCCACCGTGGCGGTGGTGACCAATGCCGATCCCGATCACCTGGATTTCTACGGCACCTTCGAAAACATGCGCGATGCCTTCCAGCGCTTTGTCGAGAATGTGCCTTTCTACGGCTTCGCGGTGTTGTGCATCGATCATCCCGAGGTGCAGGCCATGGTGGGCCGCGTCACCGACCGCCGCATCATCACCTATGGTATTTCGCCCCAGGCCGATGCCCGGGCGGTGAATGTGCGATTTTCGGAAGGCGCTTCGCATTTTGACTGCGTCTTCACCGACCGCCGCAAGGGCACGGAAACCAGGCTGGAAGGGCTGAGCCTGCCCATGCCCGGCGAGCACAATGTGCAGAATGCCATGGCCGCCATTGTGGTGGCGCGCCAGCTCGGCGTGCCGGACGCGGTGATCCAGAAAGGCCTGAAGGAATTCCGCGGCGTGGGCCGCCGCTTCACCAAGGTGGGCGAGGTCAATGGCGCCGCCATCATCGACGATTACGCCCACAATCCTTTCAAGATCGCCGCCGCGGTGCGCGCCGCGCGCCAGGCCTATAAGGGCCCCATCGTGGCGGTGGTGCAGCCGCATCGCTATACCCGGTTGCGCGACACTTTCGAGCAGTTCGCCACCTGCCTGAATGACGCCGATGTGGCGGTGATCGCGCCGGTCTATGCCGCCGGTGAAAAACCCATCGACGGCATCAATCGCGATACCTATGCGGAAGCCCTGCGCGCCCATGGTCATCGCAACGTGATCACCATCGAAGGTGAAGACGATCTCGCCGCCGCCGTGGCGCCGTATGTGAAACCGGGTGCCGCCATTATCGGCACCGGCGCCGGCTCGATTACCGGCTGGATGCACAACCTTCCCCAAATTTTGGCCAAGAAGCTGGAGGGTCTGTTGTGATGATGACCCCCTCCCATGCATCACCGCCTTGCGACATGCTTCCGCCGGTGCGCGGCACCATCAGCCGGGGCGCGCCGCTCAAGGATCTGGTGTGGTTTCGCGCCGGCGGCCCAGCGGAAGTGCTGTTCCGCCCTGCCGATGCCGACGACCTGGCGGCGTTCCTGGCGGCCAAACCGGCTGGCCTGCGCGTATCGGTGATCGGCGTGGGCTCCAATCTCCTGGTACGTGACGGCGGCATTCCCGGCGCGGTGGTGCGGCTGTCTTCGGCTTTCGGCAAGATCGAAACCGACGGCGTGCGGGTGCGCGCCGGGGCGGCGGCGCTGGATGGCGCGGTGGCGCGCGCCGCTGCCGATGCCGGAATCGCCGGCCTGGAATTCTTGCGCGGCGTGCCCGGCACCATCGGCGGGGCGTTGAAAATGAATGCCGGCTGCTACGGCCGTGAGATCAAGGACATTTTTGTCGAGGCCATAGGAATCGACGAAAAAGGCAATAAAATCAGGCTTTCCAGCGCCGACATGGCGTTCGAGTACCGCAAGGCGAAGGGCGCCGGCGATGACCTGATTTTCATCGAGGCGGTGTTCGAAGGCTCGCGCGATGACGCGAGCGCCATCCGCGCCCGGATGGAAGAACTGTCGGCGGCCCGCGAAGCCGCCCAGCCGATCAAAGCCAAGACCGGCGGTTCCACTTTCAAGAATCCGCCCGGCCAAAAAGCCTGGCAATTGATCGACCAAGCGGGTTGCCGCGGCTTGAAAATCGGCGGCGCCCAAGTCAGCGAGAAGCACACCAACTTCCTGATCAATACCGGCGACGCCACCGCGGGCGACCTGGAAGCGCTGGGCGAAGAAGTCCGCAAGCGGGTCAAGGAAAAATCCGGCATCAGCCTGGAATGGGAAATCAAGCGGGTGGGCGTGGCATGACCACCTTCCGCAAGATCGCCGTCTTGGCAGGCGGACGCTCCGCCGAACGCGAGGTTTCGCTGTCGTCGGGACGCGGCGTGGTCAAGGCACTGCGCGAGGAAGGGTTCGATGCCTTTGCCCTGGACCCCGGCGACAATCCCGGCCAGCAATTGTTCGAAGCCAAGCCCGACGCGGTGTTCAACGCCCTGCATGGCCGCTTTGGCGAAGACGGCACGGTGCAAGGCCTGCTGGAACTGATGCGCATCCCTTACACCCATTCCGGCGTGCTCTCCTCGGCCCTGGCGATGCACAAGGAGCGCACCAAGGACGTCTACCGCGCCGCCGGGCTGCCGGTGGTGAACTCCATCGTGGTCGATCGCCACCAGGCGGCGGGCGCGCATCTGATGGAGCCGCCTTATGTCATCAAGCCGGTGAATGAGGGCTCGTCGGTCGGCATCTATATCATCCGCAAGGGCGACAACCGCCCGCCCGCCGAGCTGGGCAGCGAGAAATGGAATCTTTCCAATGAGATGATGGTGGAAGAATTCGTGCCCGGCCGTGAACTGACCGTGTCGGTTATGGGGGATCGCGCCCTGGGCGTCACCGAAATCACCACCGATCTGGAATTCTATGACTATGAAGCCAAATACGCCCCGGGCGGCTCCAAACACATCCTGCCGGCGCCCATCCCGCAAAAGGCCGCAGAAGAAGCCATGGCGCTGGCGATTGCCGCGCACAAGGCCCTGGGCTGCAGGGGAGTCACGCGCACCGATTTCCGCTATGACGATACGGGAACGAAGCATCGGATGATTCTCTTGGAGACCAACACCCAGCCGGGCATGACGCCCACCTCGCTGGTGCCGGAACAGGCCGCCCATATCGGCATGTCCTACGCCAAGCTGTGCCGCTGGATCGTGGAGGATGCCTCATGCGATCGGTGAATGTGGAGCGCAAGAGCCGCAAGCCCGCCCGCGCCCAGCAAGCCCGGGTGAGCGGCCGCGGCCGCGAGCTGCCGTCGGTGCAGCCGGGCAGCGCCCGCCGGGGCAAGAGCGAAGGCCGCTTGGCGCGGCTGCTGGACCGGCTGTCGCTGTTCGCCCACCGTCCCATGATGGCGCTGTGCGGCTTGCTGACGGTGCTGGTCCTGCTGGGGGCCTTGTTCGCCAGCGGCGTGATCGGCCGCGGCTTTCACGCCATCGGCCGCGGCATCGACACCGTCACCGCCGACGCCGGTTTCGGCATTTCCGAAATCCATATCAGCGGCAATCGCCGCACGCCTTATAACCAGGTGCTGGAAGTGCTGGGGATGAAGCCCGGCCAGTCCATCTTCAGCGCCGATCTGTGGCGGGCGCGCGAGCGCCTGGGCCGCCTGGAATGGATTGCTTCCGCCGAACTGCATCGCCGCTATCCCGACGCCATCTTTGTCAGTCTGGTGGAAAAGCGCCCCTTTGCCCTGTGGCAGGCGCCTGAAAATTCCTCTGGGGACTCCCATGGCGAGGCGCCCATCTGGGTGGTGGAGCGCAATGGCGGGCTCATCACCAGTCATGACGTGGAAAAGTTCCGCCGCCTGCCCAAGCTGGCCGGGACCGGCGCGCCCGCCGCCGCCGCCGACCTGGTCGATGCGGTCGCCACCCATCGCGCCATCGCCGCGCGCATCGCGGTCTATGCGCGACAGTCGGAGCGGCGCTGGAACCTGATCCTGGACGATGGCGTGGTGGTGCAATTGCCCGAGACCGGCTGGCAGAAAGAACTCGACACTCTGGAACATCTGATCATCGACAACGGCATCCTGGAGCGCGACGTCACGGAAATCGACCTGCGCTCGTCCAGCCATATTTTTCTTCTTCTGAAAAACGGCGAGAAGAAGGAAGCTCAACGAGGAAAAGAGACATGAACCAGACGGTTCGCTTGCGCGTGAGCAACGAAATTCCCGCCTACCGCACCGGCCTGGTGTCGGCGCTGGATGTGGGCACGTCCAAGATCGTCTGCGTGATCGGCCAGGCGGAATCCGGTTCGCTTAAAGTTTTGGGCAGCGCCTTGCGGGAGTCGGCGGGGCTCAAGGCGGGCACCGTCACCAGCCTGGAACAGGCGGAAGAATCCATCCGCGATTGCGTGGCGGCGGCGGAGAATATGGCCGATGCCCGCATCCAGAATGTGTTGATCGGGGTCAATTGCGGCCAGCCGGTCAGTGTCACCAGCCGCACCGTGATGTCGCTGGACGGCGCCCTGGTCTCCGACGAGCATCTGCGCCTTCTTTTGGCCGACGGCCGGGCGCGGGCCAAGCTGGAAGGCCATGAGATCATCCAGTCCGCGCCCACCGCCTATGTAGTGGATGAGGCGCGGGGGGTGAAGAATCCCTCCGGCATGTTCTGCCAGCGCATCGGGGTCGCCATGCATGCCGTGGCGGTCAAGCCCTCGCCGCTGCAGAATCTCAAGCTGGCGGTGGAACGCTGTCATCTCAATGTGGTGGGCAGTCTGTTCGGCGCTTATGCCTCGGGCCTGTCCACCCTCACCGAAGACGAAAAACAGGTGGGCGCCACCGTGATCGACATGGGCGGCGGCACCACCTCCATCGCCGTGTTCCTGGAAGGCCATCTGGTGCATGTCGATGTGGTGCCGGTGGGCGGCTTTGCCGTGACCCACGACATTGCCCGCATGCTGGCGGCACCGCTGGCGGCCGCCGAGCGGGTCAAGACGCTCTATGGCGCCGCGATGGGCGAGATGGATGGCGGCGCCGATGTGGTCGCCGTCGCACAGATGGGGGAAGAGGGCGATGATTCGGCGCTCCGCCTGCCGCGTTCCATGCTCACCCGAATCATCCAGGCCCGGCTGGAGGAGATTTTCGGCGAGGTCCAGACCCGGCTCCGGGCGTCGGGCTTTGATGTGGCGGCGGGCCGCCGCGCGGTCTTGACCGGAGGCGCCTGCCAGCTGGCGGGGACGCGGGAGTTGGCGGCGCGGATCCTCAACAAGCAGATTCGGATCGGCAGGCCGGCGGCTTTTTCCGGCCTGGCGGCGGCGTCGGCGGGGCCCGACTATGCCGCGGCCATCGGTTTGATGATGGCCGGCGCCACCATGCCGCCGGAGCTTTTGAATCCGGAAATCGCCATCCATGCCGCCAAGAAACAAAGCCAAAGCGGGCTGTCCGGCTGGCTGGGACGGTTGACCCGCAGGTGGCTGTAGTGATTCAACAAATAAATCAAGCGAATCAGTTGGGAATGCTGGCGGTGCCCGCCAAGGTGATCGGAACTGGTCAGGACGCTTCCAAATCCAAAAGAAGCGGCCACTTTTTGAGGAGAATGTAGCATGGCGATCAACCTGAAAGTGCCCGAGAGCAAGGAACTGCGTCCCCGCATCACGGTGCTGGGCGTGGGTGGCGCCGGCGGCAATGCCGTCAACAATATGATCGAGGCCGGCCTGGAAGGCGTGGAGTTCATCGTCGCCAACACCGATGCCCAGGCCTTGGCCCAGTCCAAATGCGGCCGCCGCATCCAGATGGGCGTCGCCACCACCGAGGGCCTGGGCGCGGGCGCTCAGCCGGATGTGGGCCGGGCCGGGGCGGAAGAGTCGCTGAACGAGATCATGGAACAGCTGGCCGGTTCGCACATGGTGTTCATCGCCGCCGGCATGGGCGGCGGCACCGGCACCGGCGCGGCGCCGGTGATCGCGCGGGCCGTGCGCGAGGCCGGTATCCTGACGGTGGGGGTGGTGACCAAGCCCTTCAGCCTGGAAGGTGACCGCCGCATGCGGGTGGCCGAGCGCGGTATCGCCGAGCTGCAGCAATTCGTCCATACCCTGATCGTGATTCCCAACCAGAACCTGTTCCGGGTCGCCAATGACCGCACCACCATGGCGCAAGCCTTCGCCATGGCGGATGAAGTGCTGCATGCCGGCGTGCGTGGCGTCACCGACCTGATCGTGATGCCGGGCCTGATCAATCTGGACTTTGCCGACATCAAGTCGGTGATTTCGGAAATGGGCAAGGCGATGATGGGCACCGGCGAGGCGGAAGGCGAAGACCGCGCCATGCGCGCCGCCGACATGGCAATCTCCAATCCTCTGCTCGATGATGTCACCATGAAGGGCGCCAAGGGCGTGCTGATCAACATCACCGGCGGTCCCGACCTGATGCTGTTCGAGGTGGAGCAGGCCGCCAACCGCATCCGCGCCGAGGTCGATCCCGACGCCAATATCATCTTCGGCAACACCATCCTAGACGATATGGAAGGCCGCATCCGGGTGTCGGTGGTGGCTACCGGCATCGATGCCGAGCTGACCAAGATGGCGCTGCCGGAAAAGGTGCGGCCGCTGCATCCCCATCTGAACCTCAAGACGCCGCCGCGGGTGGCCCAGCCGGCGCCGGTCGCCGCGGCGGTGGCCAATCCGGTGCATATCTCGATGGAACAGATCGCCAGCCAGATCGGCGCCGAAAAGAGCCCGGCCGAGGACTATATCCTGGGCGGAGCCGACGCCCCGGAAGTGAATGAGCCGGTCTCGGCGAAATATCCCGCCACCGAAAGCTACCGCCCGATTGAGCAGCAGCCTCTGGCCGCGAGTCCCAGAACGGCGGCGGCGGAAAAGAAAAGCAGCGGCTGGGGCTTTTTCGGCCGCAAGAAGCCCGCGCCCGATCTGCGCGCCGAGCCCCGGCCCGAACCGCGCCCGGCGATGCCGGAGCGGCCGCGCGCCACCGCCCAGGTCATGCAAAATCCCGCACCGCAGCCGCAAGGTGAGGCGCCGCGCAACAATGCCGACGACCTGTTCCCCGATCACAAGCGGGATGAGCAGTTCGAGATACCGGCATTTTTGCGCCGTCAATCAAACTGATCGGCAATTTACGGAAATAGCAAAGGGCGGCACGTGCCGCCCTTTTTGTTGGCGCGGCGTTGTTAGAAGCGTTGCCTTGCGTTCAGCACAGTCTTGCCGGCGCCCAGGCCGGACAAGGATCTGATGCCCTGGCCGGCGATCCAACCGTCGGCCCCAGATAAAGCCGCTGCCGGGCGAAATCGATCGCCAGGGAATTGTTGCCCAGCAGATCCAGCCCCATGATGGCGGACGGGTGCTCATCCAATTCGAAATAGGTGAAGATCGGAGCATCGGCGATCATGACGGCCTGCTGCGCCCATTCCTTGCCCGACAGCCGCACGCTCACGCCGTTGGCACGCACGGCAGGCGCCTCCTTGCCCAGCACGTCCTGCACCATCTCCGGCGGCGGCCCGTATTTGGAATAATGGCTCTTGCGCGCGCCCAGCCGCTCAGCCGCGCCCCAGTTCAGCATGGTGAGATCAGCGCCCAGGTCGAACAGGGAATTGACGCCCACGTCATTGAATTGCGTCTTCAGATACCAGAACTGGACGGGCAGTTTCTTCAATGGGCGCGGCGTCAGTTCCGTTCCCCACCAACCGGCATAGGCGGGCGGCAAGCTCGTGTCCGGCGGCAGCAGCCTGATGGTCATGGCGGCGCGGTTCAGGATCACGAAATAACGCGCCAGCACGTCCAGGCCCAGTATGCCATCGGGACCGTTGCTTCCGATTTCGGGCAACACCCCCATGGTGATCGCGGAAACATTCTGGCCGGCGATGTCGAGCCGGTCCGGCTTCACCGGCATCACCTCGGCGACATCATTGATGCCATAGACCGTCATCTGGTCGGGCTGGGAACGGGCGAGATTGAGCGCTTTGCGGACATGCTCGAACATCAGCGAGCGGCTGGAGGCGGTGTCGATCAGGAAGCGGAAGGGGCCCCGACCATTGATAGTGACGTTCGTGACCAGCCGGCCATGATAGTCGATGCGATAGGGCTGTTCGGCCGGCAATGTCGCCCGGGCCCGGTCTGCCGCGAGGGTCAAAGCCAGAAAGGCAAGCAACGCTCCAACCCTGCGCATGCGGCTTTCTCCCTGAAGCCATGCGCTGCTAAGTAAACGCCTGTAACTATGCCGCCGCAATAGTTTAGACTGATAAGATGTCTCCTCGCCGCACCATTGCCCATCCGGTCACGGTTACCGGCACCGCCTTGCATGCGGGCGTGCCCGTCACCATGACCCTGTCGCCGGGCAAAAGCGGCGGTGGGGTGGTGTTCCGCCGCGCCGATCTGGGCGTGGAGATCGCGGCACGCTATGACCAGGTCAGTGAAACCCGTCTGGGCACGGTGATCGGCCAGGCCGGCGCCAAAGTGGGCGTGGTCGAGCATCTGATGGCGGCCGCGGCGGGGGCGGAGATCGATGACTTGCTGGTCACTTTGGATGGCCCGGAACCGCCCATCCTGGACGGCGACGCTCTGTCCTATCTCAATCTGCTGGAAAGCGCCGGCGCCGCCGAGCACAGGCAAGCGCGTACCGCCATCAAGGTGGTGAAGCCGGTGCGGGTGGAAAGCGGCGATGCCCAAGCCGTGCTGCTGCCCGACGATCAACTGTCTTTTTTCTACGAACTGAGTTTTCCGGTGATCGGCGAGCAGGTTTACGCCTTCGCCTTCAGCCGCGCCGGATTCCGGGCCGAAATCGCCCCGGCCCGCACCTTCGGCTTTCTCAGTGAGCTGGAGGCGCTGAACAAGATGGACCTGGCCAAGGGTGCGTCGCTGGCCAACACCCTGGCGCTGGATGACAGGGGCGTGGTCAATCGCGAGCGCCAAAGGTTCGCCGACGAATTCGTCCGTCACAAGATTCTGGACGCCATCGGCGACATGGCGCTGGCCGGAGCTCCCCTGATCGCCCGCTTCGAGGGTAGGAAATCCGGCCATACCACCAACAATGCCCTGCTCAAGGCGCTGTTCGCCGAGCCGGCCAATTATCAATGGGTGGAACTCTGAATCCGGTGTAACGGGTGACCACTTCCCCAGGACGCCAAAGCCGCTGTATATAAGGGCAGAGCGCGGGGCAGGACCCAAACAAGCCTTTGAAAGTGCTTGTTTTTAGCGCGAACCAAGGAATGAAAATGGCTTCTGCCACCCGCCTTCAGCCCCTGTTGCGCGCCATCCTGGTGGGAGCGGCGATGGTGGCTTTGGCCGGCTGCTCCATTTTCGGCGGCAAGGACGACGAGACCAACAACGCCAACAAGGACGCCGCCAATTACCGCGAGCGTACCGTCGAGCAGATCTATGCCGATGGCTGGCGGGCGATCAATGCGGGCGCCTGGGACCTCTGCGCGGCCCAGTTCAACGAAGTCGACCGCCAGCATCCCTATTCGGTATGGGCCCGCCGCGCCATGCTGATCAGCGCTTTCTGCTCCTACCAGGCCAACAATTACGGTTTGGCCATCTCCACCGCCGACAACTATATCTCGCTGCATCCGGGCAGCCCGGAAGTGGCCTATGCCTTCTATATCAAGGCGATCTCGCTCTATGAGCAGATCGTGGATATTGGCCGCGACCAGTCCAACACCGAAGGCGCCCTGGTGGCGCTGCAGGACGTGGTGCAGCGTTTCCCCGACACCGAATATGCCCGTGACGCCACCCTCAAGATCGACCTCACCAACGATCACCTGGCGGGCAAGGAAATGGCGGTGGGCCGTTATTACCTGCATCAGGGCGACTATATCGGCGCCATCAACCGCTTCCGCACCGTGGTCGACCAGTACCAGACCACGCCCCAGATCGCCGAGGCGCTGGAGCGTATTTGCGAGTCCTATTACAGCTTGGGGCTGGACAGCGAGGCCCAGACCGCAGCCGCGGTGCTGGGGCGCAATTATCCCGGTTCGGGCTGGTACAAGGATGCCTATAACATCCTGAAAGGCCGCAACCTGAAGCCGGAGGAAGACAAGCGCTCCTGGATCAGTCAGGCTTTCCACCGCGTCTTCTGAGATTCGCTTCCCGTGCTGGCGGCGCTGACCATCCGTGACATTGTCCTGATCGAGCAGGCGGCGCTGGAATTCGCCCCCGGCCTGAATGTGCTGACCGGCGAGACGGGGGCGGGCAAGTCCATTCTGCTGGATTCGCTGGGGCTGGCGGTCGGCGGGCCCACGGGCTCCAAGGGCCGGGCCAGTGTGCGGGCGGGCGCGAATCAGGGCTCCGCCACCGCCGTGTTCGAACCGCAACAAAACCACGCCGCCTGGGCGCTGCTGCGCGCGCAGGACATGGAAGAGGGCGCGGAGATCGTGCTGCGCCGGACCTTGGCCGGCGATGGCCGCAGCCGCGCCTTTATCAATGACCAGGCGGTGGGCGTGGGCCTGCTGAAGGAACTGGGCGACTCGCTGCTGGAAGTGCACGGCCAACAGGATGATCGCGGCTTGTTCGACACCGCCACCCATCGCAGCCTTCTGGATGGCTTTGGCGGCTTGAACGGCGACGCCCAGACCGTGGCGATGCTGCACGCCGAATGGCTGGCGGCGCGCACCGCGCTGGAGGAATTGCAGGCACTGGCCGAGCGCGCCCGGGCGGAAGCGGATTTTGTCCGTGCCGCCGCCCAGGAACTGTCGGATTTCGCGCCGGAAGAAGGCGAGGAAGAGCGGCTGGCCGGCGAACGCGCCTTGATGATGAACGCGGCGCGGATCGTGGAAGACGTGTCGTCGGCGCTGGAGGTGCTGGCGGGGGAGCGCGGCGCCCAGACCGGCCTGGCGCAGGCGCTCAAAAAATTGTCGCGGATGAATGAAGAGGCCCGCAAAGCCGCCGCTCCGGCGGAAACCGCCCTGGAACAGGCCTATGCCCTGGCGGAAGAGGCGCGGCGGGAACTGGATTCGCTGCTGTCGCGGCTGGACAGCGATGCCAATGTGCTGGAACGCACGGAGGAGCGGCTGTTCGCGCTCCGCGCCCTGGCGCGCAAATATGGCGTGACGCCGGAGCGGCTGCCGGGCTTGCGCGACGAATTCGCCGCCAAGCAGGTGGCGCTGAGTGAAGGCGGCGGCCAGATCAAAAAAGCGCAAGGCAAAGTCACCGCCGCCCGCGACGCCTATCTCGCCTGCGCGCGCAAATTGTCCAAGTCCCGCGAAGGCGCGGCCAGGAAACTGGAAGCCGCGGTGGCCGCCGAACTGGCGCCGTTGAAGCTGGGCCATGCCAAATTCCGCGTTAGCCTGGAAAGGCTGGATGACGACAAGGGCGCGGCTTTCGGCCTGGAACGCATCGCTTTCGAAGTGGCCACCGTTGAGGGCGCCGGCTTTGGCGGCCTGGCCAAGATTGCCTCCGGCGGCGAGTTGGCGCGTTTTTCCTTGGCGCTGAAAGTGGCGTTGGCGCAAGTGTCGTCGCCGGCCGCCCTGGTGTTCGATGAAGTGGATCGCGGCGTGGGCGGGGCGGTGGCCGATGCGGTGGGCGAACGCCTGCAGCGGCTGGCCGAAACCACCCAGGTGCTATTGGTCACCCATTCGCCCCAAGTGGCGGCGCGTGCCGCGCGGCACTTCCGCATCAGCCGCGCAAAAGACAAAACCAAGATTGAATTCCTGGATGAAGACCAGCGGCTGGAAGAAATCGCCCGCATGTTGTCGGGGGCGGCTGTCACCGCCGAGGCCCGTGCCGCGGCCAAGCGCTTGATGGCGGAAGCCGCTGCGCCACAGAAGAAGGCTCGCAGGCGAGCATGACCGCCAAGGCTGTCGACAAGCTGACCTCGGCGGAAGCCGAAAAGGAACTCGACCGCCTGGCGAAGGAAATCGCCAAGCACGATCGCAAATATCATGGCGAGGACGCGCCGGAGATCAGCGACGCCGAATATGACGCGCTCCGCCAACGCAATGCGCAGATCGAGGCGCGCTTTCCGCTTTTGGTGCGGCCCGACAGTCCGTCGCACCGGGTGGGCGCGCGAGCCTCGGAGAAATTCGCCAAGGTCACCCATCGGGTGCCGATGCTGTCCCTGGACAATGCCTTTGAGGACCAGGATGTGGCGGATTGGCTGGCGCGGGTGCGGCGGTTCCTGGGGTTGAAGGACGATCAGGACATTGCGGTGACCGCCGAGCCCAAGATCGACGGCCTGTCCGCTTCGCTGCGTTATGAGAAAGGCGTGCTGGTGCAAGGCGCCACCAGGGGCGACGGCAGCGAAGGCGAGGATATCACCGCGAATTTGCGCACCATTTCCGACATTCCCCTGCGCCTGAAGGGCAAACCGCCTGCGGTTTTGGAAGTGCGCGGCGAAGTCTATATGACCCACAAGGCGTTTGAGGCGCTGAACAAGCGCCAGGCCAAGGACGGCAAACCGGTTTACGCCAATCCGCGCAACAGCGCCGCCGGTTCGGTGCGCCAGCTTGATCCTTCCATCACCGCCTCGCGGGCGCTGAATTTTTTCGCTTATACCTGGGGGGAAATCAGCGACATGCCCGCCAAAAGCCAGAGCGGCATGCTGGAAAAATTCCAGGAATACGGCTTCATCGTCAATCCGCTGGTGAAACAGTGCGAAACGCTGGAGCAGATTCTCAAATTCTATAACGGCATCGAGACCAAGCGCGCCAAGCTGGGTTATGACATTGACGGCGTGGTCTACAAGGTGGACCGGCTGGATCTGCAGGAGCGGCTGGGTTTCGTCTCGCGCAGCCCGCGCTGGGCCATCGCCCACAAATTCCCCGCCGAACAGGCGGAAACGGTTTTGGAAGATATCGAGATTCAAGTCGGCCGCACCGGCAAGCTGGCCCCGGTGGCGCGGCTGAAGCCCGTGACGGTGGGCGGCGTGGTGGTGCAGAACGCCACCTTGCACAATGAGGACGAGATCCAGCGGCTGGATGCGCGCATTGGCGATGCCGTGGTGATCCAGCGCGCCGGTGACGTGATTCCGCAGATTTTGCGGGTAATTTTGGAAAAACGCCCCCGGGGCGCCAAGCCGTATAAATTTCCCGATAAGTGCCCGGTCTGCGGCAGCCATGCGGTGCGGGAGGTGGACGAAAAGACCGGCAAGATGGATGTCGACCGGCGCTGCACCGGCGGGCTGATCTGTGACGCGCAAACGGTGGAGCGGCTGAAATATTTCGTCGGCCGCGACCAGTTCGATATCGAGGGCCTGGGCGGCACCATGATCGAACTGTTCCATGACAAGGGATTGCTGAAAGAGCCCGCCGATATTTTTGAGCTGACCCAGAAACCCGAAAAAGTCAGCAAGGTGTTGGCCGCGCATCGCGCCGCGCTGTCGGAGGAACGCCGCGCCGCCGAAGGCAAGGAGGCTTTAAAATCCTCTGGCAAGAAAGCCAAGCCCGAAAAGGAACGCGAGGACAAGGTCGTCGAAAATTTGATGGCGGCGATCGAGCGGCGGCGTACCATCGGGCTTGATCGCTTGATCAATGCGCTGGGCATCCGCCATGTCGGCGAGACCACGGCGCGGCTCTTGGCGCGGCATTACCGCAATATCGATGCCTTTCTGGAAGGCATGAACGCCGATAACCTCAAGGAAGAGTTGGAAAGCCTGGAAGGCATCGGCGGGGTGGTGGCGGAAGCCATCCATGATTTCTTCGACGAGCCGCACAATGTGAAGGCGCTGGGGCGGCTGCTGGAATGGCTGACAGTGACCGACATGGCCGCGCCGTCGAAATCCTCGCCGGTCAGTGGCAAGACGGTGGTGTTCACCGGCAGTTTGGAAAAAATGACAAGACAAGAAGCCAAGGCGCGGGCGGAAAGCCTGGGCGCGAAAGTGGCGGGGTCGGTCTCGGCTAAGACCGACATCGTGGTGGCGGGCCCGGGCGCGGGGTCAAAGCTGAAGGATGCGCAGAAGCACGGTGTCCAGGTGCTGGACGAAGATGCCTGGTTGAAGTTGATTTCTTGATTGTCATGCCCGCGAAAGCGGGCATCCAACTTCACTCCACAGCGTCCAATCGCAAGATGGATTCCCGCTTACGCGGGAATGACAATAACGGCTAAATACTGCGCGTCGCCCGGTCCAGCCATTTGCTTGTGTCGTCATCCACCAGCGGGCCGATCGTGTCGCGCACCCGCGCATGGTAGAGATTCAGCCAGCCGCGCTCAAAATCGGTGAGCAGCGATGACTCCACCAGATTCAAATCTATCGGCACCAGGGTGATGGTCTCAAACCCCATCATCGGCCGGTCGCCGCCGACCGTCTCGGCTTGGGTCACCACAATCAGATTCTCGATCCGGATGCCGAAGGCGCCGGTCTTGTAGAAGCCGGGCTCATTGGAACAGACCATGCCGGGCTTCAAGGCCTGCATCACCGGCTTTTTGGAGATGTTCTGCGGCCCTTCGTGCACCGACAGATAACTTCCCACGCCATGGCCGGTGCCATGGTCATAGTCCAGGCCCGCTTCCCACAGGGGCCGGCGGGCAAATGAATCCAACTGCATGCCGATGGTGCCGTCGGGGAAACGCGCCGTCCCCAGCGCGATATGGCCCTTCAAGACGCGGGTGAAGCGGTCGCGCATTTCCGCCGTCGGTTCGCCCACCATGATGGTGCGGGTGACGTCGGTGGTGCCGTCGGGATATTGCGCGCCGCTGTCCAGCAGGAACATCTCGCCGGACCGGACGGTGCGGTTGGTGGAGCGCGTCACCCGGTAATGCACAATCGCGCCATTGCTGCCCGCGCCCGAGATGGTGTCGAACGACACGTCGCTCAAGCATCCGGTGGCGCGGCGGAAGCCCTCCAGGGTTTCGGCCACCTGGATTTCGGTCAATTCGCCGCCCGCGGCATTGTTATCGAACCAGGCCAGGAACCGCGCCAGCGCCGCCCCGTCGCGGATATGCGCCTTGCGCATGCCTTCGATTTCCAGGCTGTTCTTGCAGGCCTTGGGCAATTGGCAGGGATCGGCGCCATGCCTGATCTTGGCGCCCGCCTTGCTGAGCCGGTCGAAGATGGCGCTGGCAGCGGTGGAGGGGTCCACCAGCACGCTTTTCCCCTTCATGGCATCCAACGCCGCGGCGAATTGCGAAGGATCATGCACCTGAACGGCATTGCCCAGATGGGCCATCAATTCGGGCGAGCGCTTGGCGGGGTCCAGGAACAGGTCGGCGCCGCCATCGTCATGCAGAATCGCAAAGGCCAGGGTGAAAGGCGTGTGCGGCACGTCATGGCCACGGATGTTCAGCAGCCAGCACACCGAATCCGCCAGAGTGATCACCGCGTTTTCCGCGCCCGCTTTCTTGAGCTCCTCGCCCAGGCGCAGCCGCTTGGCCTCGCTCTGTTCGCCGGAAAGATTGAGCGCATGCGGCTTGGCCGGGGTCACCGGCGGGGCGGGTTGATCGTTCCACACCGCGTCGATGGGATTGGACTCCACCGGCACCAGTGTGCCGCCGGCTTTCTCCGCCGCGGCTTTCAGATGCATCACACTGTGCTGGGTGTGCAGCCAGGGATCGTAAGCAAGCTTGGCGCCCTTCGGCAGGGCATCCGGTATCCAGCCTTGCGGGCCTTCCGCCACCAGGTCGCGCGGCTCGAACAGCTTGGTGTCGGTCTGGTTCCTCACCTGAAGCGTATAGCGGCCATCGACAAAGATGGCGGCCTTGTCCTTCAGCACCACCGCGGTTCCCGCCGAGCCGGTGAAGGAGGTCAGCCAGGCCAGCCGCTCGGCAAAGGCGGGGAGATATTCGCCCATATGCTGGTCGCTGTGCGGCACGACAAAACCGTCCAGTCCGCGCCTGGCCAGTTCGGCGCGCAACGCGGCTAACCTGGGCGCGCAGGTGGCCGGATTGGAGGCGTCGTCATAGGTCTGGAAGGGCTTGTCCATGCCGGGAGCTTAACGGCTGGGTTTTTCCAATACCAGCGCGCTCCAGGGTCCGCTGCGGCGCGCCCCGACATAGCGCAGGCCGCGGTAGAAGCTGGTCACCAGCTTTTCCTGGTTGTTGAGCAGGCCCGACAGTACCAGCATCGCGCCGGGGCACAGGCTTTTGATGATCTCCGGCGCCAGCCTGGTCAGCGGCCCGGCCAGGATATTGGCGATCAACAGGTCATAAGGCGCGGCCCGCGCCAGGATGGGATTGGCCAGGCCGTCGGCAACAAGCGCGCGCACCAAAGGGCCGGCGCCGTTGGCGGTGGCATTCTCGCGCGCCACGTCCACGGCCACCGGATCAATGTCGGACGCGAGAACCGGGCGCTTCCACAATTTGGCGGCGCCGATAGCCAGCAGCCCGGTGCCGGTGCCAAGGTCCAGCACATTGCGAAAGCTGCGCTCGCGCGCCAGGCCGGAGAGTGTTTCCAGGCACAGCGCCGTGGTCTCGTGATGGCCGGTGCCGAACGCCAACCCCGCCTCGATCTTGATCGGGATCACGCCATGCGGCACCTGGCCGGCGTCATGCGCGCCATAGACGAAAAAGCGCCCGGCGCGCACCGGCGGCAGGCCTTGTTGCGACAGGCGTATCCAATCCTGGTCGGGCAGGGGTTCGACCGTCATGGCGCGGCCGGTGATGCGCGACAGATACAGGACATCGGGCGGATCGGCGTACAGCGCCTCCACCACCGCGCCGTCGGCAAAGGGCTCTTCCACGATCAGCACGGCCTGGGCGCTGCCGTCCAGCTCCAGGGCGGCGGAGACGTCGGACGCCTCGGCTTTGGTGAGCGCGACCGAGGCCTTCCAGAGAGGAGGGTTTGTCATGGCGGGGATATGCCGTGCTAGCCTGTCAGCGTCAAATCAAGCCGGACCCTCGAGCGAAGGATACGCTGATGAAACCGATTTTCCTGGCCTCCGCGCTGCTGTTGCTGGCAGCTTCCGCCGCCGCTGCCCAGACCGCCGCCATCATCGTCAGCGCCGAACAGGTCGAGCAGATCCGCCAAAGCGCCCGCGCCGCGCAAGGTGACCGGCCCAATTCATCGCAACCCATCATTGCCGCCCAGCCCTACATGCTCAATCTGGAGCACCGCACCGGCAGGGCTCCCGCCGCCGTGCATACCGCCGAGGCCGAGCTGATCATCGTGCTGGACGGGGGTGGCACCATCACCACGGGCGGGTCGCTGGTGGACGCCACGCCCGGGGCCAACGGGAATCTCTCGGGCAAGGATATAACAGGCGGAACCGCCCAGCATGTGGTGAAAGGCGACATGCTGATGGTGCCGCAAGGCACCGCGCATATGATGGTGCCCGATGCGGGCGGCGCATTCGTGCTGGCGACCCTGCATCTGCCGCGCACGGGCGAGCCCGCACCGGCCGCCGGACGCGCCCCTGCCGCGCCCAAGCTGGTCAATCACGCCGCCGACCTGCCCGCCATGATCGAAAAAGCCAAAGCGGCGGCGGCGACCTCGCCGCGCTTCTTCGGCGGCGACACCTTGCTGGTCTTGCCGCCTTATCGCGTTGGGCTGGAATACCGCACGCCCAAAGGCATCGCCTCGGTGCACAAGAATGATGGCGAGTTCATGCTGGTGCTGGAAGGCGAGGGCGTGATCGTCACCGGCGGCACAGTGGTCAATCCCAAGGACCTCGGCGCCAATATCGACGGCGACGCGCTCGAAGGCGGCACCGACAACCGCATGAAGAAGGGCGATTGGATTTTCGTGCCCAAGGGCCTGCCGCACCTGGCGCGGACGGATGGCACCTTCGTGCTGGCGACGTTGCATGTGCAGTAGCCTTGAGTGAAGGCGATGAACAAGAACAATTCCGGAAGGATGTCATGATGACGAAGATGCTTCTGCTTGTCGCCGCCCTGTCCGTTCTCACCCTGCCGGTCCAGGCGCAGACGCCCATGCCCAACCGGATGTTCGCCTCCGCCGCCGATGTGGAGAAGCTGATTGCCAAGGCACGGGCCGAGCACAAGGGCGGCAACACGATGGAGATCATCGCCAATGTCGGCGCCTTTCCCTGGCAGATCAACTATCGCACCGGCAACACACCCGCCAGCATCCACAAGCATGAGATGGAGTTGATTGAGGTCCTGGCCGGCAGCTGTACCTTCATAACCGGCGGAACGCTGGTGGATGCCAAGGACTCGGGCGCTACCATCAACGGCACCGCCATCCAGGGCGGCACGGCACAGAAGCTGGCCAAGGGCGATCGCATCATGGTGCCCGCGGGTGTGGCCCACTGGTACAGTGACGTGCAAGGCGAGTTCGTCGGCGCTACCCTGCATGTGCAAATGCCGGCGGCACGGTGACGTCCTGGCGACTCTGCATGTGCAATGGGCGGCACGGGCGTTCCGGTGTCTCCGGAACGCCCGCATTTCGGCTAGTCACGGAAATAGTAAGCTTTGTCTATGAAAGCATTTGCTTTCCAGGCAGCATTTTTTGAACCGCTTGCCAGAACCGCAGGGGCAAGGGTCGTTTCGGCCCAATTTTTCGATCAATTCTTTGTCACCGTGGACAATGCGGTGACCGCGCTTAACGGAGGTTTCGCTGTTGAAAGCCCCTCCGGCGTTTACTCATGGGTTCAAAAGCTGAAGTCCTGGCTCTTACGGCGCATTTTAGCCTCCTGACGAAAAATGCCGGAGGCTTTTAGGCGCGGGACACAAACTGGTCAATCACCCGCTTCTCGCCGGCCTTGTCGAAATCGACCGTCAGCTTGTTGCCTTCCACAAACGTCACCCGGCCATAGCCGAATTTCTGGTGGAACACCCGGTCACCACGATTGTAAGCGGAAGCGCCCGGATCTGATGTCTGCACGCTCCAGGCCTGGGCCTCGATCAAGGGCGGGCGGGTGCGCATCTGGCCTTGGGCGGCACGGTTGGCTTGCGCCCGCTTCCAGCCCGGCGATTCATAGGTGCTGCCGAAACTGGCGGCATTGTCATTGTCGCGGAAGCCGGCATAGCCGCCATAAAACCCTTCATCCACTGTCGCATCGACATGGCTCTCGGGAATTTCCTTGATGAAGCGCGACGGCAGCGCGCTTTGCCACGAGCCATGCACCCTGCGATTGGCGGCAAAGGAAATCCGCGCCCGCTGCTTGGCCCGCGTCAGCCCGACATAGGCCAGCCGCCGTTCTTCTTCCAATCCCGCCAGCCCATTCTCATCCATGGTGCGCTGGCTGGGGAACAGCCCTTCCTCCCAGCCCGGCAGGAAGACGGTGTCGAACTCCAGCCCCTTGGCGGCATGCAGGGTCATCAGATTGAGGCGGTCGCCGCTCTCGTCCTGGGCGATCTCCATCACCAGCGAGACATGCTCCAGGAAAGCGGTGAGGGACTCAAACCCCTCCATGGAGCGGACGAATTCCTTCAAATTGTCCAGCCGCCCCGGCGCTTCGGCCGATTTGTCGGCCTTCAGCATGTCGGTATAGCCACTTTCGTCCAGCACCATCTCGGCCAGTTCGGTATGGGGCAGAACCTTGGCGGTGTCGCTCCAGCGCGCGAAATTCCCCGCCAATTCGCTCAGCGCCTTGCGCGCCTTGGGCGGCAATTCGTCGGTCTCGGCGATCTCGCGCGCCGCCGACAATAGCGGCATCTGCTTGGCGCGGGCAAAGGCATGCAGGCTCGCCACACTGGCATCGCCGATGCCGCGCTTGGGCTTGTTGACAATGCGCTCGAACGCCAGGTCGTCATCGCCTTGCGCGATCAGCCGCATATAGGCGATGGCGTCGCGGATTTCCGCCCGTTCATAGAAACGCGGACCGCCGATCACCCGATAGGGCAGGCCCAGGGAGATGAACCGGTCTTCAAACTCCCGCATCTGGAAAGAGGCGCGCACCAACACCGCCATCTGGGAATAGAGGTGACCCTGGCGGTGCTGGTCCTCGGCCTCGGAGGCGACGTTGCGCGCCTCCTCCTCGGCGTCCCATACGCCCGCGACGCGGATCTTCTCGCCTTCATCGCCTTCGGTCCACAGCGTTTTGCCCAGCCGGCCCTTGTTGGCGGCAATCAGGCCGGACGCCGCGCCCAGAATGGCGGAGGTGGAGCGGTAGTTGCGTTCCAGGCGAATGACCTTGGCGCCGGGAAAATCGCGCTCAAAGCGCAGGATGTTTTCCACCTCCGCGCCGCGCCAGCCATAAATGCTCTGGTCGTCATCGCCCACCACACACAGGTTGGCGGGGCGATCTTCGCTGTTGCGCGCCAATATCTTCAGCCACAGATATTGCACCACATTGGTGTCCTGATACTCGTCCACCAGCATGTAGCGGAAGCGGTCGCGGTAATCGGCCAGGATATCGGGCTGGGTGCGGAAGATGTGCAGACTTTCCAGCAGCAAATCGCCGAAATCCGCCGCATTCAGCGCCTTCAGCCGCTCCTGATATTGGCGGTAGAGCAGCTTGCCCTTGCCGAAGGCGTAACCTTGCGCCTCGCCTTCGGACACCTCATCGGGCCGCAAGCCGCGATTTTTCCAGCTATCGATCATGCTAGCCAGGGTGCGGGCCGGCCAGCGTTTCTCGTCTATGCCTTCCGCCTCGATCAATTGCTTCATCAGCCTAAGCTGGTCGTCGGTGTCCAGGATGGTGAAGTTGGATTTCAGGCCGGCCAGTTCGGCATGACGGCGCAGCATCTTGGCGGCGATGGAATGGAAGGTGCCCAGCCACTGCATGCCCTCGACGACACCCCCAATGAGTGCGCCGATGCGCTCCTTCATCTCCCGCGCCGCCTTGTTGGTGAAGGTGACGCAGAGAATTTGCCCCGGCCAGGCGCGGCGGGTGGCCAGAATATGCGCCAGCCGTGTGGTCAGAACCCGCGTCTTGCCGGTGCCCGCGCCCGCCAAGACCAGCACGGGACCGTCCACCGCTTCCACCGCCTGGCGCTGTTCCTTGTTGAGGCCGGTGAAATAGGGGGGTTCGCGCGGAATGGGCGCAGAGGGTTGCTCTTCGCTGAAGGCGGAATCCAAGGGGTCGGAATAGCGGCCGTCATAACCACTCATGACGTGACCAAAGAATCTGGGAACATGAGAACGATATTAGAACGCGCGGGCCAAAAAGCCCATTTATTTATCGTTCTGGTCTTTGTCCAGCCTGTGCGCCGACAGGCGCTGTTCCGCCTTGTCTTTCCGCGCTTCCGACAGCTTACGCAAATGTTTGGGCGTGCCGTGCAGGACGCGATTGGCCCCGGCGGTCTTTTCCTTTTCCGACCGCGCCTTGGCCTTGCGGGCGCGATTGAGATTGACGATCTCAGCCATCCTTGGCACTCGCGCGGGCATAGGCGGGGCGGCCGACCACGCGCTGAACATAGGATTCCAGCAAATCGGTCTTGGGCAATATCGGCGAACCCATGAACAATTTGAAAGTGGTGCCGATCAGGATATCAGCGGCGGAAAATTTCTCGCCCAGGATGTAAGGGCTTTTGGAGAGGGTGGCGTTGATTAACGCCATCACTTCATCGGTCTTGACCCAGCCGGCGGTGCCGCGCGGCACGTCGGTCTTCATGAAGGCGCTCATCCAGGCGGGCTCCATCACCCCGGCATAATAGGCCAGCCAGGTGAGATAAGCCCCGCGCTTGGCGTCACCCGTCACCGGTCCGAGGCCGGCGGCGGGAAACTTGTCGGTGAGGTACAGCGCGATGGCGATGCTTTCATAGACCAGCGTGTCGCCGTCGCGGATCACCGGCACCTTGCCGTGCGGATGGGGATTGTGATTGTCCAACGCGCCGCTGCCATCGCCGCGCCGAATGGAAACTTTCTCGATCTGATAGGGCGCGCCCAGTTCCTCCAGCAGGAAAATGAAACGCGAAGAACGCGAGCGCGGTGCGTGGTAAAGCGTGATCATGGCGCCAAAATTAGCCGCCTTTTGCCGCCAGTGCAAAGAGGCGCAGGGCGCTGGCCAGCGGGCGGGCGCCACGCGAGGCGTCGATCTGGGCGACCAGCGCCGCCAGCGCCTTGCCCTGGCGTTGCGCGGTCTGGTCGATCACCGCCCAGAATTCCGCTTCCAGCGCCACGCTGGTGCGATGGCCTGACAGGGTGAAGGAACGTTTCTTGAGGCTCATCTTGTGGGCCTCCAATTGAGTACCGCCAATTGCCGCTTGAGTTTGGCGGCGCCGGGTTTGGGCGGCATCAGCACTTTCGGTTTTTTCAATTTTGTGACAGGGCCGGCGGCGATCACGGCATTGCGGTCCACCCAGCCGTCGGTGTCCAGCAGGCGCACCTTGGGCCATTGCGCCCGCATGGCGCGCGCCAGGATATCGGGCGTGCGGTCATCGTCATCCGCCACAATCACATTCATCAGGAACAACCCGCGCGGCTTCAGGCGCGATTTTGCCAGGCGGAAAAAGGCAGGAACCATGAATTTATCCGGCATGCCGCCCTCGCCAAAGGCGTCCAGCACCAGGGCATCGTGGCGTTGACGATGTTTCCTGAGATAGGCGATGCCGTCGGCCACATGGGCGGGAATCTCGGCCGGCATGTGGAAATAATCCCGCGCGATGGTGAAGGACAGGCGGTGCAGATCCACCACCGTCACTTTGATGCCGGCCCGGTGCAGCATGGTGGCCAGGGTGCCGCCGCCGCAGCCGATCATCAGCACGTCCTTGGCCTTCACCTGGCGCAGGAAGAAATACATGGCATGGATATAGTCGGCCGTGCTGATGCCATGGCCGTCACTGGCGCTCTGGTGATAGTCCTTCTGCCAGTAGGAAACTTTGCCGGTGCGGTTGTCTTGGACAATCACATGGCCAGGAGCGGGGGAACTGCGCACTATTTTGGTGCAATCATGTCTTCCGGCCGCACCACGGCATCGAATTCCTCCGCCGTGACATAGCCGCCCTTGACCGCTTCCTCTTTCAGGGTGGTGCCGTTCTTGTGCGCGGTCTTGGCGATCTTGGCGGCCGCGTCATAGCCGATCTTGGGTGCCAACGCCGTCACCAGCATCAGCGATCTTTCAAGCCCTGCCTTGATATTGTCGCACCTGGGCTCGATCCCCACCACGCAATGGTCGGTGAAGCTGATGGCGGCGTCGGACATCAGCCGCACGCTTTGCAGGAAATTATAGGCCATCACCGGATTGTAGACATTGAGCTCAAAATGCCCCTGGCTGTCGGCAAAGGTCAGCGCGGCATGGTTGCCGAAGATTTGCACACAGACCTGGGTCAGGGCCTCGCACTGGGTGGGATTGACCTTGCCCGGCATGATGGAGGAGCCCGGCTCATTCTCCGGCAGGGCCAATTCGCCCAGGCCGGAGCGCGGGCCTGAGCCCAGCAGCCTTATGTCATTGGCGATCTTGAACAGGCTGGCGGCCACCGTGTTGATGGCGCCGTGGGAGAACACCATGGCGTCATGCGCGGCCAGCGCCTCGAATTTGTTGGGCGCGGTGGTGAAATGCAGCCCCGTGATCTTGGCGATGCGCTCGGCCACCATCTTGTCGAACCCGACCGGCGCATTCAGCCCGGTACCCACCGCGGTGCCGCCCTGCGCCAGTTCCATCAGCTTGGGCAAGGTCTGCTCGATGCGGGCGATGCCGTTGGACACTTGCGTTGCATAGCCGGAAAATTCCTGGCCCAGGGTGATCGGTGTGGCGTCCTGGGTGTGGGTGCGGCCGATTTTGATGATGCCCGCCCAGGCCGTGACCTTGGCTTCCAGTGCCGCGTGCAGATGTTTGAGCGCCGGCAGCAGACGGTGATGAATCTCCTCGGCACAGGCAATATGCATGGCGGTGGGATAAGTGTCATTGGACGATTGGCTCATATTGACGTGATCATTGGGATGGACCGGCTTCTTGCTGCCCATCACCCCGCCCAGCATTTCGATGGCGCGGTTGGAAATCACCTCATTGGCATTCATGTTGGACTGGGTGCCGGAGCCGGTCTGCCAGACGACCAGCGGGAAATGCTCATCCAGCTTGCCGTCGATCACTTCCTGGGCGGCCTTGATGATGGTTTCGCCAAGGGCTTTATCCAACCCGCCCAGCGCCATGTTGGTCTCGGCGGCGGCGCGCTTGATGATGCCCAGCGCCCGGATGATCGCGGCGGGCTGTTTCTCCCAGCCGATCTTGAAATTGCCCAGACTGCGCTGTGCCTGCGCCCCCCAATAGCGGCTGGAGTCGACTTCAATGGGTCCGAAGGTATCGGTTTCGGTACGGGTCTTGGTCATGAAGGTCTTTTTCCGAAATTACTTCTTGCGAAATGAATCCAGGCTCACTACTTCGCCGGGCTTTTCGCCGGATTTTTCAGCCTGACCCTTGGAGGCCGAGGGTTCCGGCCCCGCGGCGGGGGCGCTTTCCTGCGGGCTGTTGGGCACCATCACCGGCCCGGTGGCGGGCTTGGGGGCGCCATCGCCCTCGGCGCGGAACTGCAGGCCGAATTGCACCCCGGGGTCGAAAAAAGCGGTCAAGGCGTTGAAGGGAATATGCAGCGGCGCGGGCAATTTCTTGAAAGTGAGGGTCACTTCAAAATAATCGTCTTTCACCTTCAGCGCCCAATATTGGTGCTGGATGATGATGGTCATCTCGTCCGGATATTGTTCCTTGAGGAATTCCGGAATGTCCACGCCCTCGGCATGGGTCTTGAAGGTCAGGTAAAAATGATGCGCCCCGATCAGGCCGGATTTCTCGATCCGCCGCAGGGCGTCGCGCACCACGCCGCGCAACGCGGAATCGGTCAGAGCCTGATAGCCAATAAAGTCCTTCGCCATTGGGGCCGCACACTATGCACCGCGTTTACGGAGTCAATCGCAGGTCAAGAGGCGCGGCAAGGTCCTCCGGTCGCGCGATCGGGGCATTTTAGCGCAAATACGACAAAAATGGGAACCCGAGCCGCTGAAATACCGTTGTGAATAAGCGCTTAGTTAAAAGGGCCCCCCGTCATGAAAATCGCGCAAATCGCCCCCCTGGTGGAAAGCGTTCCGCCCACCTTGTACGGGGGCACCGAGCGCGTGGTATCCTGGCTGACGGAGGAACTGGTCGCCCAGGGCCATGAGGTGGCGTTGTTCGCCTCCGGAGATTCGCGCACCAAGGCCAGGCTCGAAGCGGTCGTCCCCAAGTCACTGCGGCTGGCGGGCATTCACAACAGCTTGCCTTTCAACATCCTGATGCTGGACCGGGTGTTCGGCAGGCAGGATGAATTCGATGTGCTGCATTTTCACATCGATTTTTTCCACTATCCGATGTTTCGCCGCATGGCCCAGCGGACCCTGACCACGGTCCATGGCCGGCAGGACCTGCCGGAACTGCCCGACATCTATCGTGCCTTCCCGCACATGCCGCTGGTCTCGATTTCCGATCATCAGCGCCTGCCGGTGCCGCCGGTCAATTGGCAAGGCACGGTTCATCACGGCCTGCCCGAAGACTTGTTCAAGGAAGGCGAAGGCGAAGGCGGTTATCTTGCCTTTTTGGGCCGCATCTGCGCCGACAAGGGCATCCTGCCGGCGATCGAAATCAGCCGGCGCGCCGGCCTGCCGTTGAAGGTCGCCGCCAAGGTGGATCCCGCCGACAAGGACTATTTCGAAGAGCAGGTAAAGCCGGTGCTGGACGCGAGCCCGCATGTCGAATTCATCGGCGAGATCGGGGACTCGCAAAAACAGGAATTCCTGGGCCGCGCCAAGGCGCTGCTGTTCCCCATCGACTGGCCCGAACCGTTCGGGCTGGTGATGATCGAAAGCATGGCCTGCGGGACACCGGTGATCGCCTTCGCCCGCGGCTCCGTGCCGGAGGTCATCGAGAACGGCCTGACCGGCTTTGTCGCCGAAAATGTGGACCAGGCCGTGGAAGCCGTCGGCCGGCTGGACGGCCTGTTCCGCCCCACCATCCGCGCGCGCTTTGAGGAGCGGTTCAGCGTCAAGGCGATGGCGCGTGAGTATCTGCGGATTTATCGAAAGCTGCGGGCTTCGCAAGAGGCGGTCGCGGTGGCGGCGGAATGATTTGAGCTCCGTGAAAACGGGCAAGGACCTTGCGGGCGAGGACGTCATGGAGGCGAAAGCCCTCCCGGCTGACGACATTTCGACTTTTTATATTCAGGCGACGGAGTCCATCCAGCAGCGTTGGCCCCGCACCCTGAAGCAGGGCGATACCTTCGCCCTGTTCGACGCGCTGGGCGATTGCGTGGCGCCGGGCCTGACCCCGGGCGGGTTGTTCCACAACGACACCCGCCACCTGTCGGGCCTTGAGCTACTGATCGACGGCCAGCGGCCGCTGCTGCTGTCCTCGGGCGTGGAGAATGACAATGTGGTTCTCACTGTCGACCTCTCCAATCCCGACATCTATCAGGGCCCGGCCATCGTCCTGCCGCGCGAGATCCTGCATATCCGCCGGTCCAAATTCCTCTGGCAGGGCGTCTGTCATGAGCGCATCGCCGTCCACAATTTCGACAACCGGCCGCACCAATGCTGGCTGACCGTGAATTTCGCGGTTGATTTCGCCGACCTGTTCGAAATACGCGGGATGCAGCGCCCCAGGCGGGGCGAAATCACCTGCGCGGTGATCGGCCATGCCAAGACCATCTTCCGCTATGCCGGGCTGGACGGAATCGAACGCCGCAGCGAGATCTGCTTCGATCCGCCGCCGCGCCAGCTTTCCAAGAGCCAGGCGCTGTATGCGCTGGAGCTGGCTGCTGGCGCGCAATCCGCCCTGGTGGTAACCGTTCGCTGCACCAACAGCGCCACGCCGCGAGAGCCCGTGCCGGAAGTTTTTTCCGAGCCCTACCGCGCCGCCCGCCGCGGCGCCGCCCGCGCCCTGGAGCTGGGCGGCAGCGTCACCTCCAGCAACGCCCTGGCCGACCGCATGCTGGCCAGGGCCGGCGCGGACCTTTCCATGCTGGTGACCGAGACGCCGCAAGGGCCCTATCCCTATGCCGGCACGCCCTGGTTCTCCACCCCGTTCGGACGCGACGGGTTGATCACCGCGCTGTTGATCCTGTGGCTTGATCCGGCGCTGGCGCGCGGGGTGCTCAACTATCTGGCCCATCACCAGGCCACCGCCATGGATGAAAAGGCCGATGCCGAACCGGGAAAAATCCTGCATGAAACCCGCGCCTGCGAGATGGCCAATCTGGGCGAGGTGCCGTTCGGGCATTATTACGGCAGCGTGGATTCCACGCCGCTATTCGTGCTTTTGGCGGCGCGCTATTTCGAACGCTCCGGCGATCTGGAGGCGATCAAGACGCTGTGGCCGCATATCGAAGCGGCGCTGGACTGGATCGACCGCTATGGCGACAGGGATGGCGACGGCTTTGTCGAATATTACCGGCTGAGCGAGACCGGCCTGGCCAATCAGGGCTGGAAGGATTCCGCCGACTCCATCATGCATGCCGACGGCAGCCTGGCCACGGGGCCGATCGCGCTTTGCGAAGTGCAGGCTTACGTCTATGCCGCCAAAAGCGGCGCCGCCATCATGGCCCGGGCGCTGGGCAAGGAGGAGCGCGCGCTGGCATTGGCGGCGGCGGCGGAAAAGTTGCGCACCCGCTTCGAGGCGCAATTCTGGATCGAGGAATTGGGCGCCTATGCCCTGGCGCTGGATGGCGACAAAAAGCCTTGCCGGGTCTTGAGCTCCAATGCGGGACAGGTTCTGGTCTCCGGCATCGCCGCGCCGGACCGGGCGCAAGTTCTGGCCGCCAACCTGCTGACGCCGGAAATGTTCTCGGGCTGGGGCGTGCGCACCTTGTCGGCGGATGCGCCGCGCTTCAATCCCATGTCCTATCACAATGGTTCGGTATGGCCGCATGACAATGCCCTGATTGCCTTGGGCCTGGCGCGTTACGGCGTGAAGCGCGGCGCCTCGGCCATTTTCGAGGGCCTGTTCGACGCTGCCAGCCATATGGAGATGATGCGCCTGCCCGAACTGTTCTGCGGTTTTCCCCGCCGCCGCGGCATCGCCCCGGTGCTTTATCCGGTGGCCTGCGCGCCGCAAGCCTGGGCGAGTGTGGCGCCGTTCGCGCTGCTGCAAGCCTGCCTGGGACTGGAGCTGGATGTCGCCAGGCGGGAGATCCGCTTCCACAATCCGCAACTGCCCAAATTCCTGGAAGAGATCAGGATCAACGATCTGGAAGTGGGCGGCGCCAGCGTGAATTTGCGCCTCCGCCGTCGTGGTGCGCATACCGAGGTCGCCATTGTTTCGCAGCATGGCGACATCGGAATAAAAATCACGCAGTGAGAAAGTGGGGAGTGCTTCTGTCGTCTCGCCGCTGTCGCGGCTCGCTTGCGCCAGCTTTTCTAAGCTCGCTTCGCTCGGCTCAAGAAAAGCTAGGCGTGCTCGGTGCAAAGCGGAAGGTGTTTCTGTTGCTCGGCACACCTTCCAAAGCCGCGCTTACCTAATTAATTAGGCAGCGAGTACCATTTCGTTATCGTTGGCACTTGTACGATTAGCCCGATAACGGCGGAACCATACCGGGCGAAAGAACAGTCTTTACACGTCCGTCGATCCTATTTCGCCCCCACAGAAATCCTCCTTTTCGAAGGACTTGTGGTGGAGGCGCCGGGTACCGCCCCCGGGTCCGGGCCGCTTATTACACAGTCGTTTATCGCCATAGCCGGCAAGCCGGCCCTGTAAATATAGGGGTTGAAGCTTAACAATTGAAGGGCGGGAACGGCTTGACTTTCAAGGGCTTGGAAGGCAACCCCGGAACATGCGCGCCGTTTTCGCCAGCGAAGCCGAGATTCTCCATATCGGGGAAGGATTGTTCGCCTGTACCTTGCCGCGCGACGAGTGGACCCATGCCGCCCATTTCGCCGCCACGCTGTGGCTGATGCGCTATCGCCCGGACCTGGATGCCGCCAAAACCATGCCCGGCCTGATCCGCGCCTATAACCAATCGGTGGGCCGGGTGAATGACGATAGCGGCGGCTATCATGAAACCATCACCTTGGCCTCGCTGCGGGGGGCGCGGGGCGTGCTCGACGCCTATCCGGCCGATATGCCGGTCTGGCGGATCGCCAATGCCTTGCTGTCATCCAACCTGGCCAATCCCAACTGGCTGCTGGAATATTGGAGCCGGGAGCGGTTGATGTCTGTGGAAGCCCGCAGGCGATGGGTGGAACCGGATCTGAAATCCCTGCCATTCTAGCGGGTGAAGTGCGGGCGCGAATCCATTAGGCTTTCCCCATGCAGCAATATCTCGATCTCCTGCGGCTGGCCCGCGACAAGGGCGTGGAAAAGCGCGACCGCACCGGCACCGGCACCCGCTCCATTTTCGGCCATCAGATGCGCTTCAACCTGGCCGATGGTTTCCCCTTGGTCACCACCAAGAAGGTGCATCTGAAATCCATCATCTATGAGCTGCTATGGTTCCTGCGCGGGGAGACCAATGTCCATTGGCTGCAAGAGCATGGCGTCACCATCTGGGACGAATGGGCCGACAAGAATGGCGAGCTGGGCCCGGTCTATGGCTATCAGTGGCGCAGCTGGCCGGCCAAGGCCGAAGGCACCATCGACCAGATCGCCAACCTGATCCGCGATATCAAGACCAATCCGGACTCGCGGCGGCTGATCGTCACCGCCTGGAATCCGGCCGATGTGCCCAAGATGGCGCTGCCGCCCTGCCACTGCCTGTTCCAGTTCTATGTGGCGGAGGGGAAACTCTCCTGTCAGCTCTATCAACGTTCCGCCGACATTTTCTTGGGCGTGCCGTTCAACATCGCCTCTTATGCGCTGTTGACCATGATGGTGGCGCAGGTGACGGGGCTGAAACCCGGCGACTTTGTGCACAGTTTCGGCGATGCCCATCTCTATCTCAACCATCTGGAACAGGCGGATGCGCAGCTTGCCCGCAAGCCTTTCCCGCTGCCCAGCATGAAACTCAATCCGGCGGTAACGGACATTTTCGCCTTCGACTATGGCGATTTCACCTTGGAAAATTACCAGGCTCATGCCGGAATCAAGGCGCCGATAGCGGTGTGAAACGTTATATTTGACAAAGCCCCGGCCAGGCTTAAAACACCCGCCGCAAGGAGAATTTCGATGGCAACCTTAGACGTTCAGGGCAAGGACGAGACCAAGCTGGCCAATGGCGGCGGCGCCTTCCCCTTCTGGCTGTCGGTGGTCATTGTGGCGGGCTTTTTCGCCGTCCTGTTCGGGATCGTCTACGGCATCGTCCAGATCTTCGCTTAAGCGCTACCGGTCCAAGCCGCTTTTGGTTTAGCCTTCCTCCAAAAATGGAGGGAGTCATGAAGCTTTTCCCCACAAAACAATCGATGTGTCTGGGCCTGGCGCTGCTGGCGCTGACGCTGCCCGCTTCCGCGCAACTCTCAAGCCATCCCGCCACGGCGGAAGATGCCCGGCCCAACGATCCCAAGGTGCCGGATTCCTATGCCCTGAGCGCCAAGTTCGACCGCATCCTGGTGCTGCGGGCGAAAAACAAGACCGACCTGCTCACCGAAATGGAAAAGCAGGTCAAGGCGCAGAACATCAAGAATGCGGTGATCCTGTCCGGCATCGGTTCGGTGCGCGGCTACCGCCTTCATAATGTCACCGGCCGCGATTACCCGGTGCCCGACATGTTCTTCAGCGCTCCAACCACCCCGGCCGACTTTATCGGCATGAACGGCTATATTGTGAACGGCGTGATCCACGCCCATGTCACTCTGGCGCTGGGCGACAACAAGGGCACCACCGTCTCAGGCCATCTGGAAAAAGGCACCGAGGTTTTGACTTTCGCGATTGTGACCGTGGGCGTGCTCGACACCGACCTGGGCCGGGTGGACGACGCGACCTATCGGTGAGCGGAGCGGGTTGTTCTCAACCGTAGTCGCCAGATTCGCAGTCCGGCTTGTAGGTCGGGCCGATTGGTTTCAGTTCACAAAAATTGTCGCTGAATGGTGCACCAACGCTGAGTGCATGCTTTTGATCGTAGAAAAGAGCGGCGGGCGGATTTGCATCCATAACGAATGCAGGGTCACTCAATTGATGGGCAGCTCCGCCATTGAAGATTACCAATGTACGCCGCGCCGGATCGCGTTTCCTCACCAGTGTGATCGCAAAATCGGAGTATGTATCATGGTTGAAATCGCCAATCTGCAAATAAGGCTGGTAGCCCGGAATTGGCTTTCCCCACGGCCCGTTGCGGCGAATTTCATCGATCTCATTCTTGCAATTGCAGTCCTGATCCTTGGAGAGGCGCAAAGAGTCATTTTTTGACAGCCAAGCAGTGAGAACTCTTTTCTGTTCGACGCTCAGGCCATTCAAAGCTTCCACAGCTGGATTTTTTGCAGGTGAACAAGCCGCCAACAGCAGTATCCAAGCAATTGTGATGTGCCGGGCTCTTTGCATCGGGCTCTATTTCTTCGGAAGTGCGAACGCCACCAGACTGTCGCCGCCGGCAGGACTGGACAGATAGGACCCGCCCGTCGCCACCACCGCCACATATTGCCGCCCATCCTTGCCTTGATAGGTGATGGGCGTGGCGTGGGCGGAATAGTCGAGGTGATAGGTCCACAACTCCTTGCCGGTCTTGCTGTCAAAGGCGCGGAAGCGCTGATCGTCGGTGCCGCCGATGAAAGTGACGCCGCTGGCGGTAACAATGGGCCCGCCATTGCTGGGACGGCCGGTGTTCTTCTTGCCTTCGGGCAACAGGTCCGAAATGCCCAGATTGACCTGCCAGGCGATATCGCCGGTATTGACATTGACGGCGGTGAGCATACCCCAGGGCGGGTTCTGGCAATAAAGACGCGTCCTGGGATCGACGAAGCGGCCGCTGGTCATGTTCCATTCGCCGTCCGGCTGCTGCACCAGTTTTTCGATATAGCCGTAATTGTTGGTGTTGACGATGAACAGGGAAAGCCTGGGATCGAAAGCGCCGCCCGCCCATTCCGGCCCGCCTTCGCCGCCGGGAAAACGGATGATGGCATGATCGGCGGGAATGGGCTCAAAGCGTTTTGAACCCACCAGGTGATCCTTGTCGATCATCGCCTGGCAGACGGCGTGATGTTCCGGCGTCAGGTCGGCGACTTCGCTCAAGTCGAAACTGTTGCGCGCCAGCTGTGGCGGCTTGTCGGGGATGGGCTGGGTCGGCGAGGGGCTTTCGCTGGCCACCGGCGAGGGCGGCACCGGTGTTTCGGTGACGCCGAAGATCGGCTCCCCGGTGACGCGGTTGAGGATGAACAACAGCGCGCTCTTGTTCATCGCCGCCACCGCGGGAATGGTCTTGCCGTCCTTCTTCACCTCCAGCAGCACCGGCGGGGTGTCCAAGTCATAGTCCCAGATGTCGTGATGGGTGACCTGGTAGTGCCAAAGATATTTGCCGCTATTGGCATCCACCGCCACCAGACTGTCGCTGAACAGGTTGGACCCTTTGTGGTCGCCGCCATAGCGGTCGAAGGTGGGCGCGCCGAACGGCAAATAGGCGATGCCGCGCTTGGCATCGATGGTCAGCATGTTCCAGACATTGACGCCGGAGCGCTGCTTCCAGCTGTCGCCGTCCCAACTGTCGTGGAATTTCTCGCCCGGCCGGGGAATGGAATGAAAGGTCCAGGCCAGCTTGCCGGTCCTGATATCCCAGGCGCGCACATCACCCGCCGCGCCTTTGGACGGCGCTTCCTGCACCCGTGAACCGAATATCGCGAGGTTCTTGTAAATGCCGGGCGGCGAGGAATAGCCGTAATAGGCATTGGGCAGGCCGTTCATGATCTCCGGCGTCTTGGTTTCCACCACACCATCCACGCCAAAGCCCTTGGCGGGCGCGCCGGTCTTGGCTTCCAGGGCGATCAATTTTCCCTGGGTGCTGCCAAAGATGAGACGCGGGCCGAATTTTTCGTCGCCAGGCCAATAGCCCATGCCGCGAAAGGGCGGCTGGTCGCTGCCCGGCAATTGATAAGCCCAGACCTGTTTGCCCGTGGTGGCATCCAGCGCCACCACCCGTCCATAGGGCGTGCCCAGATAGAGCAGGCCATCCACCATCAAGGGCGTGGTGGTGGAGGTGGGAATACGGCTGCCGCCGGGCGCGGGATTCATGTGATAGGTCCAGGCGACTTGGAGCTTGCCGGCATTGTCCGGCGTGATCTGGGTCAAGGGCGAGAAACGCCCGCCGCCCGCGTCATGGCCGTAAGCCGGCCAATCCCCGGCGGACTGCGCCAAGGAGGGCGCCAGGCTCGCGGCCAGCGTCAGTCCGCCGAAACAAAGGCAGGCGGCCGACAGGCCGGTCATCAGCGTCTTCATCATTGTCTCCCCAAACTCAGGTCCGCCGGTCAAACGCGGCAATGCGACAGCGGCAGGCCCTTGCGGATCAGCCCTGGCAATTCCGCGACACTGGGCAGGACGCCGCTGTTGCGCTCTTTCCGCAAGCGGTCTTCTGTCGCAGCGCCCGAATAGACCCCGATGGCCGCGCCCATGCCGCCATTGTTGGCGGCCTGCAGATCCAGCGGCGTGTCGCCCACCGCCATCACTTGGGCGGTTTCATTGACATGGCCGGCTTCCATGGCGCGGAACAGCATGTAAGGCGCCGGCCTGCCATCCACCACATCATCGCTGGTGATGCTGGCAACGAAATAATGCTGCCAGCCCAGGCTCGACAAAACCTGGCTGGTCAGCATCCGGTCAAAGCCGGTGGTGGTGGCCAGGATCAGCTTCATCGCCTGCAATTCCTTCAGCACCTGCTCGGCGCCGGGAATGGGCCGCACATTGGCATAGGCTCTGGAAGCGGTGGCGGTGAAGTCGCTGTAGATCGCTTCGATCAGCGGGGCGCGTCCGTTCTGTGGCCCGCGCTGTTCGACGAAATGCTGCACCATGCCGCGCTTGGAGGCGCCGCGCCATTCACTGAATTCTTGCGGCGTCACGCTGATGCCATGACGGGAAAAGGCGCCCAGCATGGCGTCAGGCACCTCGCCATGGTCGCCGATGATGGTGCCCCCGATATCCAGGATCACCATCTTGAGCGGCATGGGCGGATCGTCCTCGTCGTCCTGCGCCGCCGGCTGGGCCGCCGCGCTGGCAGCAAGCCCGGCCAGGGCGGGAACCAGGCAAAGGCTTTTGCGGCGGGAGAGGTTCATCAGCCCATCTCGTCTTCCTGATAGACTTTGATGATCTCGTCGAAATTCTTTTCCGCCTTGAACCCCATGCCGGCGGCAAGCTTGGTGTCATAGCGGCCGGCCCAGCCTTTGACGATATTGGCGATAAAAGGATCGTCCACCCGCTTGATCAGGGCGACCGCCTTGTCGCCCGCCGCCTTGCGCAAGGCTTCGATCTCTTCGCCCACCGTGGCGGAAACACCCGGCATGGTCATGGAACGGCGCACGCCCAGGGATGCGGTATCGATGGTGGCGGCGGTGATGAAGAATCCCACTGCGGCGCGGGGACTGGCGAACCAGTGGCGCACGTCATCAGCCACCGGCAGTGTCGCTTCCTGGCCCGCCAGGGGTTCGCGCAGGATGCCGGAAAAAAAGCTTGAGGCCGCCTTGTTGGGTTTGCCGGGACGGATGCAGATGGTTGGAAGCCTGACGCCCACGCCATCCAGAAAACCTTTGCGGCTGTAGTCGGCCAGCAGCAATTCCGTCATCGCCTTCTGAGTGCCATAGCTGGTGGTGGGTGTCGTGGCCAGGGAATCGGGAACCGGATCGGGGAAGGGCGGGCCGATCACCGCCAGACTGGAGGCAAAAACAAAGCGGGGCTTGTAGCCGCTTTTGTCATGTTCCTGGCGAATGGCTTCCAGCAGCGCCCAGCTGCCATTGAAATTGATGCGATAGCCCTTTTCGAAATTGGCTTCGGCGTCGCCCGAGACGATGGCGGCGAGATGGAACACCACGTCCGGCCTGTCCTGGATCAGGGTGGCGGCCACGCCTTTCTCCGAAAAATCCGCGACAATCGGTTTGGTGTCCTTGGGCGCGCCGCCCGGAATGGGCGACTCCACCACGTCCACCAAAGTGAGGCTTTGGATCGGTTTGCCGTTCAATGCCTTGTCGGCAACCAGCCGTTCGACCAGTTTGCGGCCGATCATGCCGCCCGAGCCCGTAACCAGAATTTTCATGACATCTCTGTTTTTCGTGTTCCGCAAACGACCATAGCCAATTTCCCGCGGACGAAGGAAATTGGGCCGGGCGGCAGCGGCCTGCGCGCTGCGGCGGGAACGCGATGCTGCGCCGCATCATTAGATGCGACGTTCTCGCATCTGTAACGCCTTTGACGCGCCGCGAGCCGGGGGTATAGCGTCGCTCAAAACCGGGCCGGAATCGGCCGTTGGGGAGGAATGTCTGTCGTGAAATTTGCTCTTGCATTGGCTCTGATCTGCCTTCCCTCCATCGCTTGGGCCGAGGACGCCATCCCCAGTCCCTATGGCGCGCCGGAGCATCAATGGGCTTCGCCGCCCACAGGCTCCTGGGGCTCGACCGCCGGCATTCAACGCGGTCCGCATGGCGAGATCTGGGCTATCGACCGTTGCGGCGCCAACAGCTGCGACGGCTCCGACCATGCGCCGGTCATTCAGCTGGATCTGAAGACCGGCAAGCCGATCAAAAGCATCGGCGCGGGTCTTTTCGTGTTTCCGCATGGCCTGCATGTCGACCGTCACGGCAATGTCTGGGTGACGGATGGCGCCATCTCCAAGGACGGCAGCAAGGGCTTGCAGGTCACCGAATTGTCGCCGGACGGCAAGGTGCTGATGACGCTTGGCACGGCAGGCCAGCGCGGCAATGACGAAAGCCATTTTCAGTCGCCCAGCAGCGTGATCACCAACGCCAAGGGCGATATCTTTGTCACCGACGGTCATGCGCCCATCGCGCCCTTCATTCCCGCGGGCCTCAACATGCGGGTGATGAAGTTCGATTCGCACGGCAAGTTCATCACCCAATGGGGCAAGGCCGGCGCGGGCCCCAGTGAGTTCAACAATCCCCATGCCCTGGCGCTGGATGGACAGGGGCGTCTCTATGTCGCCGACCGGGTCAACAACCGCATCCAGATCTTCACCCAGGACGGCAAGCTGATCACCGAATGGAAGCAGTTCGGGCGTCCGTCCGGCTTTTACATATCCGGCGACAGGCTCTATGCGATTGACGCCGACTCCACCGAGGCCACCCATCCCGGCGGCTGGAAGAAGGGCGTATGGATCGGCAGCATCGCCCAAGCCAAGGCGGACGCTTTCGTGCCCGACGAGCAGGCGGGCGAGGGCGTGGTGGTCGGCCCCGACGGCAACATGTATGGCGCGGTGAATGTGGCGCCGCGCGGCATCACACGATATCTCAAACAAGCAGCTTCAAAGGAGAAGCGGTCATGAGCGACAACAGACGACATTTCCTTCTGAAATCCTTCTCGGCGACCAGCGCCGCCTGGCTGGCGGCCAACTGGCCGGCTGAAGTCGCGGCGGCGGAAAAGGCCCAGGCCATAGGCGCTTTCACCTATTTCACCCGCGAGCAGGCGGGCGAGGTGGATGCCATGGCGGCGCAGATTTATCCCACCACCGACACGCCCGGCGCCCGCGAAGCCCAGGTGATCTATTTCATCGACACCGCGCTGGTGACCTTCGCCCAGGACAAGCAGGACATCTATGCCAAGGGCCTGGCGGATCTTTCCAGCCGCACCGGCGGCAGACCGCTGGCCACCCTGTCCGCCGAGCAGCAGATCGCTGTCCTGACCGCGATCGAGAAGACGCCGTTCTTCCGCACCGTGCGCGACCACACCATCATGGGCATGTTCGCTTCGCCCCAGCATGGCGGCAACTACAAGAAAGTCGGCTGGACCCAGATCGGCTATGACGACAGCCTGAATTTCCGCGCCCCGTTCGGCGCCTATGACAAAGCGGAGGATACCTGGTGATGAAAAAGTACAAACCCTCCGAAGAAGTCGATTTCGTGATCATCGGCTCCGGCGCCGCCGGCGGCGTGATGGCCAAGCAGCTGGCGACCGCGGGCTTCTCCGTCGTCGTCATGGAGCAGGGCGCCTGGGGCGCCTATGGCCATGAGCAGGATTACAACAAGGACGAGTTGATCAACCGCTTCCCGTCGGAAGAGGACAAGCTGATCAGCGATCCCAAGACCCAGCGCAACACCTTCCGCCGCAACGTCAATGAAAAAGCGGTGGCGGGCGGCCACAGCTATGGCTGCGTGGTGGGCGGCGGCACCGTCACCTATGGCGCGTCGTCCTGGCGGCATCTGCCGTACGAGTTCAACGAAGCCAGCAGGTTCGGCACCATGAAGGGTACCGGCATCGCCGACTGGCCGGTGAGTTATGAGGAGATCGAGCCTTATTATACCCAGGCGGAATGGGAGATCGGCATTTCGGGGCCGAACATCAAGACGCCCCTGATCGCCCCCATGTCCAAGCCTTATCCGTGCCGGCCGCTGCCGCTGAAAAGCTCCGGCGCCCTGATCCAGAAGGCGGCCGCCAAGCTGAACCTGACGGTGACGCCCAACGTCGCCGCCATCATCACCGAGCCGTATAATGGGCGTTCGGGCTGCATCAATTGCGGCGCCTGCTCCGGCTATGGCTGCCAGGTGAAGGCGCGGTCGTCGTCCGCGGTGTCGCTGCTGCCCTATGCGGTGGCGACCGGCAACTGCGAGATTCGCGTTCATTCCTATGTCCGCGAGATCGCCGTCGATGCATCCGGCCGCGCCACCGGCGTGACCTATTTCGACAAGGCCAACAACAACCAGGAAGTCTTCCAGAAGGCCAAATGCGTGGTGCTGTCAGCCAATGGCACGGAAACCCCGCGCCTGCTGCTGCTGTCCAAGTCCAACCGCTTCCAACAGGGCCTGGCCAATTCCAGCGGTCTGGTGGGCAAGTATCTGATGACCGGCAATGGCGGCGGCGCTTCGGGCCTCTTTGACCAACCCTTGAACGAGTATAAGGGCGCGGTCACCGGCGCGGCGGTGCTGTCTTATGTGCCCAATGATGTGAAGAACCGTGGCTTTTACGGCGGCGGCCGCATGACGGCGCGCGGCCAGATGTCGCCCATGCAGTATGGCCTCAGCGGTCCGCATGGCGCGCCCAGCTGGGGCGCGGGATACAAGAAGGCGCTGATCGAGCAGGCCAACCGCCGGCTGACGATGGTGAACTTCATTTCCCAGCTTCCGGTGGAGACCAACACGGTGGACCTGGATCCCGAAGTGAAGGATGCCTGGGGCCTGCCCGCGATGCGCATCACCAGCACCAGTCATGACAATGACTTCAAGGCGATGCGCTTCTTCATCGACAAATCGGTCGAAATCCTGAAGGCGGCGGGCGCAACCCAGGTTTGGGCCGATGAAGTCAATGACTCCAAGGGCGGGGCGCATGCCCGCGGCACCTGCCGCATCGGCAATGACCCCAAATCGTCGGTGGCGAACAAGTATCACCGGGCCCATGACGTGCCCAACCTGTTCATCATTGACGGTTCCAGCTTCGTCACCGGCGGGCGCAATCATCCCACCATGACGATCTCTGCGCTGGCCTATCGTTGCGCGGATCATCTGGTGAAAGCCGCGAAGCAGGGCAACGTCACAATCTAAGCGGCTTTGGCTTAATAAGCGCGGCGCTCCACTTTTGTGGGGCGCCGCTTTTCTTTCAGCTGCGTAGCAGCGGATTGAGCGCGCCCGAGGCGATCACAAAGCGGGCATGCTGCATGGCCTCTTCCGGACTCTTGAAGCTCGCCTGCTCGATGTGATGCTTGAGCTGCGCGGTCAGCTTTATCTCGCGGCCATGATGGTGGGTGACGCGGGCGGCATAGGCGCCATCCTCGCCGGCCGTCAGGATGCGGAAGCCGTGATATTCGGCCTGCCGGCTCCAGGGCGCGCCGGCGGCGATGCTGGCCGCGCGGCCCAAAGGTTTGAGGCAATCGAGCAGCCAGTTCTGGCCGTCTTCGATCTGGCTGGTGGCGGGATTATCGGAACCGGCCTCCGGCTTCATGGCCGGCACCGAAAGGAGAGGCTGGCGGGTCGCTCAGCCGCAAACCGCCAGGCGGGCAAGGTCCATGTACGGACCCTGCCCAACCTGGCCGGTATTGCAGTCAGCAGATGCACTGCCCACGTCCAAGAAATTATTTCAGGTTGCCAGAGATGTTGTTGAAGGTGGTGGACAGTTGCGTGCCCACGGCGGTCACGCCGCCGATAATCACCACGGCAATGAGAGCGGCGATCAGGCCATATTCAATGGCGGTGGCGCCGGACTCGTCCTTACAGAAAGCCAGAATCATATTGTGCATAGCGGGTCTCCTTCCAAAATCGCTCCCAGCGTACGGGGCAGAATTTGCCGGAGGCTTACGGGAACCGCTAAAAAGCCGGAGAACCCGATTTGATTAGATTTTTAACCATTTCGGCGGCGCACAGGCCAATTCCCGTCATTCCGGCCCTCCAGGCCGGACATAGTGAATCCCGAATTTCTTGTTGGTGATGAACAAGACCGCGATGTCCTGGGTCTGGGTGGCGCCGGCGGCTCAGCTGCCCATCCCCTGATCAGTCAGGGTCGCTGCCCGGATCCGGCTGGATCGGCGACCGCTCCGCCGCTAGTTTCAACCCGCCCCATTGTGCCGGCAAAGGACACCATGCGTCTGATTCATTTCGCGGCCTTTTCTTTTTTTCTTCTGGCTCTCTTCCGAAGCGCCGCGCTGCAGGCCGCGGAGCTCCAAATTCTCGCTCCCACCGTGGTCTATAATGCGGGCCTGAAGGAACTGGCCGACGATTTCACCAAACAGACCGGCACCCAAGTCGACATCAAGGTCGCCGAGATGCTGAAGATTCCCGGCCAGGTGCACAGCCAGCCGACCGATGTGTTTTTCCTCACCCCCGATTTGATGACCTCGCTCGCGCCCGGCGAGATCCTTGCGGCCGCCATTCCCATGGGCCGGGTCCATATCGGCCTGGCGGTGAAAGCCGGCGCTCCGCATCCCGATATCTCGACCGTCGCCAAGCTGGCCGCCGTGCTGAGAGCCGCAAAAATCGGCGTCACCTATTCAAACCCCGATCCGGCGCGCGGCAGCATGGGCGCCAAGATCATCGACGCCCTGCTCAAGCGCCCCGAATTCGCCGGCGTGCACGGCGTGATCAGCAGCAAGGGCAACGGCGTTTCCGGCGTGATCAACGGCGAAGGCGATCTGGGGCTGCAGCTGGAAAGCGAGATCTTGGACCACAAGGAAGTGGAGCTGGTGGGGCATCTGCCCGATGAGCTCAAGGCCCATATCGACGTCTCGGTCGCGGTATCGTCCGGCACCGCCGATCCCGCCCAGGCGAAATCCTTTGTGGACTTCATCATGCGCCCGCAAGCCACCGAGGTGTGGAAGGCGAAGGGGATGGAGCGGTAGTCCATCCTGATCTTCCCGCTTGCGCAACCGCTGCCAAGGCGGCGGTTTGGCCGGAGCGTGCGCGCTTTCTTGGCCTAAGACAGACTATCGCTTGCCTTCGTTTTCATGCCGGATATTGTTCCCGCCCAAGAGCCGCTTCAGCCGGCCGTCCGGGAAAAGCCCAGCAAAATAACCAGCAAGTTACAAATGAGGACCGCAATGAGTCTTCCGGTTTCACGCGGCTTCGCCGTCACCGCCATTTGCCTTGCCGCCATCTTTGGCTCGGCGCTGCCAGGTTTGGCGGCAGAGCCGCGCGCGACACTTGCTCTGGAGAATGGCTGGCGCTTCAAACAGGCTTCCGGATTGACCGGCGTGGAAAGCGGCGCCTTCGACGATGCAAGCTGGTCGAAGGTCGCGGTTCCCCATACCTGGAACCGAATCGGAAATGAGGGGCTGGAACGGTCGCCCGCGTCAAACAATGTCCAGGGCATTGGCTGGTACCGTCTGCATTTCAAGACGCCCGTATCGCCCAAAAACGCGCGCTATTTCCTTCAGTTCGACGGCGTGGGAACGATTGCGCAAGTCTGGCTGAACGGGACATATCTGGGAAAACACGCGGGCGCTTTTGCCCGCTTCCGTTTCGATGCCTCCGCCGCCATTCATCCGTCCGGCGACAATCTGCTGGTGGTCCAGGCCGACAACAGCCTGGCTGTGCCCGGCTCGACAACCCAAGATATCGTTCCGCTCTCGGGCGATTTTTTCATGTTCGGCGGCATCTACAGGAATGTCTCGCTGATCGTCACCAATCCGGTGCATGTCGACATGCTGGATTATGGCGGTCCCGGCGTATATGCGCGCGCGCTTAAGATCGAGCCGGCTTCCGCCGAAGTGAAGGTTTCCGCGCGCCTCAAGAATGACGGCCTCGCGCCCGTCGCGACATTGGTCGAAACGGTGATCGAGGATGCTGCCGGGAAGGTCGTGGCCAAGGATTCGCATTCCGTCACGCTGGCGTCACAACCCGCCAGTGTTGAAGCAATACTGAATGTCGCCCAGCCCCGGCTTTGGCAGGGGATCAAGGCACCCTATCTCTACCACGCCACGGTCACGCTGCGCTCTCCCAAGGGCGCCATCCTGGATCGCGTGACCCAACCCTTGGGTCTTCGGACCATGCGGTTTGATGCCGACAAGGGATTCTTCCTCAATGGCGAGCATCTTTTTCTCAAGGGTGTGGGGCTGCATCAGGATCGTCCGGTGAAAGGTTGGGCGGTTTCACGCGCCGATCAGGAGCAGGACTTGGACATTCTGGCCGATCTGGGCGCCAACGCCGTGCGGATGGCCCATTACCAGCACGACCAACCCTCGTATGACGCGGCGGACGCCAAAGGCATCGTGGTCTGGGCCGAGATCCCGGTGGTGAACAAGGTCTCATTTGACGGCGCTCCGGCAAGCCCGGCCTTGACGGCAAACACCCGCCAGCAGCTGACCGAACTGATCCGCCAGAATTTCAATCATCCCTCGATTGCCGTCTGGTCCATCGGCAACGAAACCGACAACACGCCGTCAAAGGTCAAAGGCCCCAGCCAGGCCGGTGCGCTGCTGAAAGGTCTCAATGCGCTTGCCCATAGCGAAGACCCCGGCCGCTCGACCACGCTTGCCGATTGTTGTGAAGTGGGAATACCGCCGCAGATCGGCCGCACCATTGAGGGTATCGCGCCGCGTGATTCCGTCGTGGGTATTGCCGACACCGTCGGCTACAATCGCTACTTTGGCTGGTACAACGGAAAACTGGGCGATTTCGGACCGATGCTGGATCAGGCGCATGCCCGGCACCCGCAACTGCCGATGTCGGTATCGGAATATGGCGTGGGCGCGGCGCTGACCCAGCATAGCGACGACCCCTCGGGCGGCGTGATCAATTCGCGAGGGCGCCCGCATCCGGAGGAATTTCAAAACCTCTATCATGAATCGGCCTGGAGCGTGTTGAAGGCGCGGCCCTATATCTGGGGCGTCTATGTCTGGAATATGTTCGATTTTTCCAGTGACGCGCGCCTGGAAGGCGATCTCACCGATGTCAATGACAAGGGATTGGTCACCGCCGACCGCCACACCTACAAGGATGCCTTCTATTTTTATCGCGCCAATTGGAATGCCGCGCCCACATTGCATCTGGTGGGGCGGCGCTATGCCGACCGGCCCTATGGCGTTGTGGACGTGAAGGCGTACAGCAATGCGGCCGAAGCGAAGCTTTGGCTGAATGGCAAGGAGCTGGGACCGGCGCGCTGCGAAGGCGGCGTTTGCCTGTGGCCGTCCGTCCATCTGGGTTCAGGCGCCAATGACTTGCGTGCCAGTGCCGAAATCTCTGGAAAGCCAGTCAGTGACAGTCTGCGATGGACGTTCTCCGGCGCGCCCGGAATTGTCCGCATCAAGGCTGGCGACAATACCGGCTATACCGCGCGCGACGGCAGCCGTTACGGTTCGGACCTCTATTTCAGCGGCGGCGAGGCGCAAGCCGTCAATGTGCCGGTCGCTCAGCGTTTCGACCATGCCGATCTGGCCGCCGGCGCGGCCGCCCCGGCCAGTGCGCCTGTACAGGGCAACGCCGGCATCGCGATCAGTTCCGGCGATCCCCGGCTGTATGACAGTTTCCGCGAAGGCGATTTTTCCTATCGCATTCCGGTGCCTGACGGCCGCTACCACGTCACCATCCTGTTCCAGGAACCTTCCGCGAGCGCGGCCGGCGAACGGATGTTCGATGTTGCCGTCAACGGCAAGGCGGTGCTGCAGGGCTTCGATATCTTCGCGGCGGCGGGCGGCAAATTGAAAAGCACCGATCGCACCTTCGATGCCGAGGCAAAAGACGGCACTCTGTCGATCACGTTTCATGGCGTGAAGGGGAAGGCGGTTGCATCGGCGATTTCCGTTGTCCGGGCCGATGAGGCGCAGGTGAGCCGGTAGACGGGCCAGTTGCCGGCGGCCTTACCGGCGCAGAATTTTTTCCAGGGCTTTGCCTTTTGCAAGCTCGTCGATCAGCTTGTCCAGGTAGCGTATTTTCTGCATCAGCGGGTCTTCTACGTCTTCCACGCGGACGCCACACACCACGCCCTTGATCAGCGCGGCGTCCGGATGGATGGCGGGAGCCTGGGCAAAGAAGGTCTCAAAGTCGCTGTGGCGGCTGATCTGCTTCTCAAGCCCCGCCTGGCTATAGCCGGTCAACCAGCGGATGACCTGGTCAACCTCGTCTTTGGTACGCTTCTTGCGCTCCGCCTTTTGAACATAGAGCGGATAGACCTTGGCGAACTCCGTGGTGAAAATTCGATGCTTGGCCATTTACATCGCTCCTGGGAAGCATGTGTCAGAGCAGATATTTGAGATGCTCCGCGTCCCATGCTAATAAACCAGCGGTTGCGGGTGTAGTTCAATGGGTTCGGAGCGGTCCGCGTAGCGGACGAGCAGGTCCGGGGGACCTGCGAGAGCGACGAACGCGCCGAGCACAAGCGAGGCGCCGGGTGAACGGCAGCTTCAAAACACTGGGCGAAAATATCGGCAGTGTGCTAGAAGCATCACCGGTTGCGGGTGTAGTTCAATGGGTGAGGCGCGACCGGCGCAGCCGGTCAAATCGGTCCGGTGGACCGATTTGAGCGCCGAACGCGCCGAGCACGAGCGAGGCGCCGGGCGAAAACTCCGGCGGTATGGTACAAGCACCGTCAGGTGCGGGTGTAGTTCAATGGTAGAACGGCAGCTTCCCAAGCTGCATACGTGAGTTCGATTCTCATCACCCGCTCCAAACTTCCGCGGCCGCCCTAGTTGAATGTTCCGGAAACGAATGCGGCGCCTCTGAAGCAGAGGCGCCGCTTTAGTCAAAAGCTTGGCGACTAAGCCTGCTTCTTACGACGCCGCGCGGCGAATGCTCCGGCCAATCCCGCGCCGAAAAGCGACATGGTCACCGGCTCGGGCACCCGCTCAGTTGAGGGACCGGGAGGATCGATGCCGACGCTCCAAGCCTGGGCTCCTGTCTTGTCCCCGTTGGACAGATCGGCGGAAAAGAACACGCCGTCGTCATTAGCGATAAAATCGTCGGTGCTGAGCCCGGTCGCCCGGGTCAGGGTGAAAAGCAGATCGCCAAAATAGCCGCTGCCCGACCCATTGCCCGCGGTGTCATCAATCGCGACCGAGAAGGCGCCAAAAGGCGTGTTGCTGCCGCCCAGCGTGTCGAGGCTCAGGGTCTCTTGAACAATGCTGTTATGCGGGCCCTTATGGGTGTAGTGGCCGCCGGCTGGAGTTGTAAAGCTGATATCCAGAGCGCCGCTTCCCTTCAAGTTGAACGCGAACGGGGTATGCGGCCCACCGCTATTGATAAAGCCATAGCCGTCCTTCAAATCAACGGAGACTTTGACCGAATTGGCGCCGTTTTGCGTCAGGGTGATGACCCCGACATCGGAGGCCTGAGAGCCTGTGCTGTCAGAGAAGACCCAGATGGGTCCGGCGAAAGCGGCCGTCGAAAATCCCGTTACAGTCACGAAGGCGAGTGCTGACAGCGATGCAATTCTCATTTTGGGGCATGTCCTTATGTTTGTTGCTGAAAAACTCGCAAGCGCCATGCCATTGACCGCCTCTTGCAAAAAACGGTGTGAAGAAAATGTTAAAGCAAGCGAATGTGTAAGCCCCGGCTTACAAAGGAGCGCCTTTACGCGCAGATGTCAGGCGTCCGGCGATGGCTGTTTCGAAATGGATCGTAACCGCGTTGGCCCCGGGGCCGCTGAGCCGCCAGCCTCGCCGGCTAGCAGTTCGCCAGTTGCGGCGCGTCCACCAATCCGGCCAGGGAGAACCACTTCTCTTCTTCCGCATTGAGATCGGGGGCCGAACGGGCCCATTCCGAGACGCTTTTATATTCCGTGGCGCCGAAGATGCCGGCGGGCTGGGACTGGCTGGCGACCAGCGGCATCACGATGCGTTCGCCAAAGCCGCGCCTCTCCTCGGTCTTGTAGACGATGCCATGGCCGCGATAGAGCGCGGGCTCCTGCACCACCCGCTTGGCGCGGATCAGCGCGCGGGGATATTTGTCATTGGGCCGCAGTTCCGAAAGCCTTGTGCCCTTGAAAGGCTTGTTGGAAACGCCGGTGATTTCATAGCCGGCCAGGCGGCCGACAAAATCATCCAGCCCGGGGTCGTAGTCATAGCACCACACTATCGGAAGATGGGTCTTGATCGCGGAGGGGCGAATATCATTCCAGCCGGGCAGGCGCCCCGTGCGGACCAGGTCGCGCCAGTATCGCGCCACCTCTTTGAGTGCGGCGGAAGAGATGGTGTTCTCGAATTCGGCGAATACCCGCTCAAACTCGATCATGCTCATCGAGTCGGCCCCCCTTGCCCCGCGCAGAACCTAACCCACTGCGCGGCCCATGCAATCAAATAGCGCCGGGTATGGGGTTCCCCAACGCAGGCTAGAGGCAGGGTGCCAGGGTGTGGCGCATTATGCCGGGCAATGAAAGCGCTGCCACAAGCAAAAGCTGCACCGGCGGGTATCTCACTCTTTTCCGTAGCCGTCCTTGCGAAGCGCGAGACCGCTGTTCCCCAAGATTCATCACCGTGATCTGCTTTGGCGGCGGCGAAAATTTCGCGGACAGTTTGCAAGGAGCGGGATTTTATCCGTATACAGATTATATCCGCCGGGTCCCGTCGGCTTTGCGATGCGCGAGGCTTCGCCGCCAGCTCCCTGCCAAGCGCGAGGCCATGAATCACCGGGGGGCGTTGATTCCCAGCTTACCAAGGGAACTTTTCGCTAACATTTCTCCTGCGCGATCCGGCGGCTTTCCCGGGCACAATATGTCAGAGTTTTCATTGTGTGCGCTGCGGCAGACATTCCTTGCGACGCTTCGCGACAATTCACCGAGCCGATGGCGCTGGTTGACAGCGTCATTTCGCATTAAAAACCGCCGTCCGGCCGCCGCTAGGGAGCGTGCCGTAGAGGAAGGAATCACAATAATGAAAAAAGCCAAATTCACGCTGGCCGTTGCGGCGGCCGCGCTTCTGACGCCGCTTGCCGCGTCCGCCCAGTTCCTCGGCAAGGAAGACATGCCGACCACAAATTTCCCCAAGGGCGCGCTCTTTTGGTCGCCCAAGCCGACCACGCCGACGCCCTATGTGGCGCCGAACAAGCCGCACTGGAAGCTGTCCGAAATCTTGGCCGCCCATAAGGGCCAGAGCGACTGGGTGCAGCCCATCGTGCGCAACAAGGACCAGGAGGGCGATTACATCTCCATGGCGCCGGGCGCGAAGACCAAGCAGAAGATGTATTCCGACGACCGGGTGGTGTTCATCGTCTGGGACGGTTCGCTGAAGGTCTCCATCGACGGCTATGCGCCCTTCACCGCCACCAAGGGATTCATGGTCAATGTTCCCTTCCGCCACATGTATACGCTGGAGAGTGTGGGAAGCACGCCGGCGCTGCGCTTTGAAGTGCGCCAGGCCGGTGCTGTTCCGCTCTATCCGGTCAGCGAGACCCCCGATCCGGTCAAGGGCATGACCTATGTCAGGGTCACCAACCTGACCGGTCCGGCCAAGGAGAAAGAGTCCAACCCGATCTATGTGGACTATATGAAGGAGTTCAACGGCACGGATAAACCCTATGGCGGCAAGTTCGTGTGGGATGACCACTTCACCTCCAACATCCTGCGCGGCAAGGGCGCTCCGGTTCCGCCGGACACCAACAAGGGCCACTTCCATGTCGGCTGGACCGAATTCTGGTTCATCATGGAAGGCAAGATCGGCATGAAGGTCGAAGGCCTGCCCTACTTCAACTGCGATCCGGGCGACGTGATGATCGCTGCCCAGGGCCGTTGGCACAGGGCCGGCGACGATCCAGCCGCGGCCTGGTCCACCCGGGTGCCGTTCAATCCGCGGCCGCCGATCCTGCACAACTTTGAAGCCACGGGCGACTAAGCCGTCCGCCCCAAGATCAACCCCCGCGCGGGATCCCGCGCGGGGGTTTTTCTTTGCCCGGCGATTCGCCGGTGTCTCGCGGCATTCTTGCACCGCACAAAAGCGGGGCTTTTCCGGCCTTTGCCAAGGAAAAGCGGCGGGAACCCGATTTTTACCCCGTGGCACGGTGTAAATTTACACCAGGGTGCAATTCTGCTTATTTGTCTGAGAATTGCGCCCGCGAGCGGCGCCCGGGAAAAGACCGCCAAAGCGGCCAACAAGAACAAAGAGTCATCGATGCGCAGTGTGGTTTTGGCCTTGCTTGTCTTCGCCGCCGGTCCGGCCTTTGCCGCGGGGGCCTCGCCTTTGCAGGCGCAGTTCGACGGCACGGTCAAACCCTTTGTCGGCAAATATTGCGTGGCCTGTCATTCCGGCCCGCAGCCGACCGCCCAGTTCGATCTCAAGTCCTATACCAGCATGGACCAGGTGAAGGAGGATTTCCCCCGCTGGTCCTTGCTGGCCGACCGGCTCGCCGCCCATGAAATGCCGCCCAAGCAGATGCCGCAGCCTTCCGCGGCGGAAGCGCAGGCGATCATCGATTTCGTGCATGGCGTGCGCGCCGAGGAGATCAAGCGGCTGGGCGGCGATCCGGGCACGGTGCTGGCGCGGCGTCTCAGCAATGCCGAATATGACAACACCATCCGCGACCTGACCGGACAGGACATGCAGGTGGCCCGCCAATTCCCGGTGGACCCCGCCAATACCGCCGGCTTCGACAATTCCGGCGAGTCTCTCACCATGTCGCCGGCGCTGCTGAACAAATATCTGCAAGCCGCGCGCCAGGTGGCCGATCATATGGTGCTCAAGCCCGACACCATCGATTTCGCGCCGCATTTGATGGCGGTGGAAAGCGATCACGACAAATACGCCATCCAGCGCATCATCGCCTTCTACCAGGCCCAGCCCACCAGTTTTTCAGACTATTTCCAGGCGGCCTGGCGCTACCGCCATCGCGCCCAGTTGGGCCAGCCGGCCGCGACCCTGTCCTCGATTGCCGCCGAGATGAAACTCAGCGCCAAATATCTGTCCATGGTCTGGGCCATTCTGCATGACAAGGATGCGGTGGGCCCGGTGGCCAAGCTGCAGACGCTGTTCAATGCCCTGCCGGCGCCCGGCGATGCCGGCCTGCTCACGGTCAAGACGCAGGCGATGGAGAATTACGTCACCCGCATCCGCGCCCATACCGCCATGCAGTTCTTCTCGCCCAAGGTGACCGGTCTGCCGGGCCAGTCCGAGCCGCTGCACAATTGGCGCCTGCAGGAATATGCGGACAATCACCGCAAGAGCGACCCCAACGCTTTGCGTGCCGCCAATGAACCGGAACCGGCCTTGCCGGAAATTCCGAAATATCCGCCTTTGCATGAAGACGCCTCGCCGCGCTGGGCGATCATGATGATGCATGCGCGTCACGGGGATGCCGATCTGGTCTATCCGGTGGGACAGAAGGCCAGATACCAGGCGGCTTTCGACCGCTTCGCGTCGGTCTTTCCCGACACATTCGTGGTCAGCGAGCGCGGCCGCTACTGGCCGGATCAGGCCACCGACAATGGACGGCTGCTCAGCGCCGGATATCACAATACCGGCGGCTACTACCGCGACGACACCGCCTTGATGCAGCTGATCCTGGACAAAAAGGGCCAGGACCAGCTCAACCGGCTGTGGAACGAGTTCGATTTCATCGCCCATCAGACCGAGCGCACCTGGGTCCAGTATTTCTTCAACCAGAGCGGCGAGGTGGACGGCAACATCAACGGCACGCTTTCCACCGAATCCGGCTCCAAGCGTCCGGTCGGCCATGAAGTGACCGATCAATTCGTGATCTTGCAGATGCGTGACAAGTATCTGGCGCGCTGGGCGGCCGACAAGGAGCATAACGATCCGGTCGCGCCCAAGGCCTTCCGCTGGCACTTCGGCCTGATCAACGCCACCTTGCGCAATCTGGAGAAGGAGCATGTCGCGGCCGAGCCCAAGCATCTGGCGGCGCTGGTGCGCTTCGCCGAACGCGCCTATCGCCGGCCGCTGAGCGCAAACGAGCGCAGCGATATCCTGGCCTATTACAAGAAGCTGCGCAGCCAGAACCGCCTGTCGCATGAAGACGCGGTGCGCGACTCCATCGTCGGAATCCTGATGTCGCCGGACTTCCTCTACCGCTTCGATCTGGCGGGACAGAAGGCGATTGCCGCCGGCGCCCGGAATGAAACCAAGACCGCCAAGGCCTTCAACGCCGCGCCGCTGTCGGACTTCAGCCTGGCCAGCCGGCTGAGCTATTTCCTCTGGGCCAGCGAGCCCGATGCGGATTTGCTGAAGCATGCCGCCGCCGGTGACTTGCACAAGCCCGCCGTGCTCACCGCCGAGACAAGGCGCATGCTGAAAGACCCCAGGGTGAAGGGCCTGGCCACGGAATTCACCGGCAACTGGCTGGTGTTCCGCCAGTTCGAGACCAACAATTCGGTGGACCGCCAGCGCTTCCCGGCTTTCGACGACAATTTGCGCGAAGCCATGTTCCAGGAACCGATCCACTTCATGCAGGACAATATCCAGAACGAGCGTTCGGTGCTGGATGTGCTGTATGCCAAATACACTTTCGTCAATCCGCAATTGGCCAAGTTTTACGGCATGCCGGATCTGGACGGCGACGCCGATAGCTGGGTCAAGGTGGATGATGCCGACAAGTATGGCCGCGGCGGCGTCCTGCCCATGGCGGTGTTCATGACCCAATATTCGCCCGGCCTGCGTACCTCACCCGTCAAGCGCGGCAACTGGGTGGTGCAGAAGGTTCTGGGTATCCGCGTGCCGCCGCCGCCGCCGGTGGTGCCCGAGCTTCCCAGCGACGAATCCAAGACCGACAAGCCGATCCGGGAAATGCTGGCCGAGCATCACAAGAATCCGTTCTGCGCCGGCTGCCATCTGCGGTTTGATTCCTTCGGCTTGGCGTTTGAAGGCTATGGCCCGGTGGGGGATGCCCGCGCCAAGGACCTGGCAGGCCGCCCGGTCGATGCCTCCACCACCTATCCGGGCGGCGTCAATGGCGACGGCTTGAATGGCCTCAAATCCTTCATCCAGGCCCATCGCCAGGACAATTTCATCGGCAATCTCAGCCGCAAGCTGCTGGCTTATGCGCTCAACCGGTCGCCGCAGCTGTCGGATGAATCCCTGGTGGACAAGATGAACGCCAATCTGGCGGCGGACGGCTACAAATTCCGCGCCTTGGTGGAGACCATCGTGCAGAGTCCGCAATTCCTCGAACGGCGGCTGCCCGAAGTCACCGCAGCCGCGGCCCCGCCGCCCGCTTCGCCGCCCAAACCCGCCGGCAAATTGATCAAGACCGATTTCCGCAAGGAGCATTGATATGGCCAAGGACAATTTCTCCACGTTCCGGTCCCGCGCTTTCTCCCGCCGCGTGGTGCTCAAAGGCGCCGGCTGCAGCATGGCGCTGCCCTGGCTGCATTCGGTGAATGCCCTGGCCGATGCGCCGACGCCTGCCGATTTCCCCAAGCGGTTCGGCGTGGTGTTCCTGGGTTGCGGCGTCAACGAGAATCACTGGAGCGCCGAAGGCAATGGCGCCGAGATGAAGCTCAGCAAGACCTTGGAGCCGCTGGAGCCCCTGAAGCAGAAGATCAATGTGGTCGACGGCTTGTTCGTCAAGGCGTTGACCAACCAGGGCATTCATCCGGCCCAGACCGGTTCGCTGTTGTCCGGCGAGCACATCACCAAGGGCGCCATCATCCATTCCGGCATCAGCGTCGACCAGATGATCGCGGGCCATGTCGGGCAGGACACGCCGCAATCCTCCATCGTGCTGGCTTGCGAGCAGCCCATGACCGGCTTTCACGAGACCAATTTCTCGCTGGCCTATAGTTCGCATTTGTCCTGGCAGACGCCGGACTCGCCGGTGCCGGTGGAAGTCTATCCCGCGCTGGCCTGGGACAATCTGTTCGACAATCGCGGCAGCCTGCTCAATGTCAGCGTGCTGGACCGCATCAATGACCGCGCCAAGGCGCTGTCCACCAAGATCAGCGCCACCGACAAGGGCAAGCTGGACGAATTCATGACCAGCGTGCGCGAGGTGGAAAAGCGCGTCGAGCTGATGCGCAAGGGCATGAACGACGCCCAGGATGCCGCCAAGACCAGGAACATGTCCGCCGCCGCGATGGAGCGTCCCGCCAACGGCCTGCCGGAGGATTTGCGCGAGCATGCCAAGCTGATGTGCGACATCATCGCCATCGCCTTCCAGACCAACAAGACCCGGGTGGCGTCGCTGATCATCTCCCGCGACCTGTCGGCGATGTACTATCCCTTCCTGGATGTGAAGGAAGGCCATCACGCCGCCAGCCACGACAATGCCTCCGACAATTACGAGCGCATCGCCCGATTCCATGTCGCCCAATATGCCTATCTGGCCTCCAAGCTGGACGGCATGAAGGAAGGCGACGGCACGGTGCTGGACAATAGCTGCCTGATGTTCATGTCCAACATGTTCGTGGGCCGCAAGCATGACAATTCGCGCCTGCCTTTGGTGCTGGCCGGCGGCCTTGGCGGCAGCCTGCAGACCGGGCGCAGCCTGAACTATCTCGGCGAAAGCGAAGACAAGCGTAAAATGTGCAGCCTGTATCTCTCGCTGATGGACCGCTTCGGCATGAAGCAGGACAAGTTCGGCGACGCCGATACGCGGTTGGAGCGCATCTGACCCGAAATTTTGTTTCTAAGGAACGACATATATCGCGGGTTTACCGTCGCGGTATTTCGTGCCCGGAACTTCACTTCAAATCTGTGTAACAATCCGGAACGCCTGATCAACCACTCCATTGTTCATCCGTGATGTTTCATTGGAGATGGCGGTGTTTTATTTTCGCCACATTCATTCTCAACACCGGCCGTGGTGGATGTCGTGCCAGCGGCAGAGTCTGTCGCTGGCCGCGCTCGCCGGTTGTCTCGCCTTCTGGACGCTGACGTTGAAGCTAGTTGGCGCTATTTGAGAGCGCCTGATTTTAAGGCGTTGCGGCGGACTGCCCTTTTTTTGCCGCAATAGAAATCGGCGGCGCCGCCTGCGCGGCGGAACTTCTTTCAACGATGCCGCGTTGCCTCTCCGCCTGTTTTTGCAAGCCAAGGGAGTCAAACATGCGCACGACAATGATTACTGTCTTAGGTTTTGCCGCGAGTTTGATGCTCGCGGGTTGCGGCACCAATACCGGCGACCGCATGGCCAGTGGCGCCATGCTGGGCGCGGCTGGCGGCGCTGCGATTGGCGCGGCGGCCGGCAATCCCGCTTTGGGCGCGGCGGCTGGCGCGGTGGGTGGCGCCGTGATCGGCGCGGCCACCGATCCTTGCACCCTGAATTTGGGTGACCCGGTGTGGCGCGATCATGGCGGCCGTTCAGCCTATGAGCGCCGCTGCGGTCATCCGTATCGTGACTAGTCAGGTTTAAAATCTGACGCAGGGGGACCCGGGCGCAAGCCCGGGTTTCTCGTTTCGGGGCTCCTTCGGCGCCGCCAATAGCTGTTCCGCCATTGGCCTTCGGGAGATAGATGCGGCGGCTTTGCGCCCAAGGTGCTCATGGGAGGCAGGCATGAAGCCCATACCGGTCATTGGCGCGCTTCTTTCCACACTGTTCTTCTGCTCCGGCCCCGCTTTGGCCCAGCAAGGCGTGTCGGCCGCCCCGCCGGCCGCTTTTGCGCCCGTGACGGGGATTCCCGTCCCCGTACTGAGCGCCAGCGGCCGGTTCAGTTCGCTCAATCCTCCCAACTGGCGCGATTGTCCCTACAAGGAGGTGAGCGGCCGCGTCGTCTCGACCCGCTTGATATTGGTGAAGGAGATGGATTGCGGCCGGCCGGGGCACGACAATGTGCTGGTGAATGTCCGGCTCCGCAATCCCGCCGATGCCGCGCAAATGGTGGCGGGACGGCCTGTTGTCGTGGCGGCCAAATTCCAGAGTGCGGAAGAGGATCGCGATCCGCGCTTTTTTGCCGAGTTTCTGATCGCGGACCAGGCCGAGCTTGTGGGGGGCGACCGGTCCGCTCCGCCAGTGCAGGCCTTCACCAGCTACATGATGTGCCAGCCGCCGGAGCTGGACGCGCTCGCCACACGGCTTGGCCGCGAACTGTGTGTGCAGAACACGCTCGTGGCGGATCTCGCGCAAACAGGTCCGGCCCTGGAGGCGGCTGCCCGCGCGCCCGCGAGAGTGTCGCCGGAGGATCCTGTGACGGGCGATCCCAATGCGATCAGCTGCCGCCTGGATCCCAAGCGTTCGGATACCCACTTGCCGGCCACCGCCTGCGCCCGGGGCAGCTATTGGGCCTGGTACCGGACGAAGTGGGATGACCCTCTATCCCCGACACCAGCCCCACCGTGACAGTCATGGCCTCGCGCGCCTTGTTATCGCAATTTCCGCGCAGGACTCCGCCGGCCGGGGCCGATAGATCCAGCCGCGTGACCGGCGGCCTGCTGACGGCGCTGCTCTACGCGCTTTTCGCGCTGCTGGTCTGGCGCGCCTCGCTGGCGCCGCGATCCAGTCCGGTTGAGTCCGAAATTGTCGCGACGCTGTTGCCGGATGTGCCCAAGAAGCGCGCCGTCGAGCCGCTGCCGCCCTTCCTGGCTCATCTGATCCGGCCGCGCGCGGAAAAGCCCGCGCCGCCGGTCTTCACCATTGCATCCGGCGCGCCGCCGCAAGCCCCTGCACCGCTTCCGGCATCGGCGGCAAAGACCTCGCCCATGCCGGGCGGTACGTCCGGCAACGGCCCGATGGGACAAGCAGCGTCGGGCAACGGCACCGGCGGCAATGGCGCCGGACTGGCCGGCTGCCTTGATCCGGCCTGGTTGCGCGCGGTGACGGAGCGGGTGCGGCAGTTCTTTTATTATCCGGACGCGGCGCTGGCTGTGCACAGCACCGGCGTGGTGATGATGCATTTCTCGGTCCACCGCGATGGCCAGATCGACCGGCTGAAGATCAGCAGGTCATCCGGCAATGACGGGCTCGACAAGGCCGCCACCGACATCATGCGCAAGGCCCAGCCTCTGCCGCCGATTCCGGACCGGATGCATACCGACCGGGTCGAGGGCGATCTGCCGATAAATTTCGGGGTACGCAGCTTTAATGGCGGCGCCAGCGCAGGCAATTGCCGTGGCTAACCGCGCCGGGCCTCGTGCATGGTGACGAAGGCCTGTTCGATCGCGCGGCAAAAGCCGTCGGCATCGAACAGCGGCGCGCTGGTCAGGTTCTGCTCCAGCTTTTGTTTGAGAGCCGCCAGCTTGGCGCCGTCGCGCGCCAGTTCCAGCGCCCGGCTTTCATAGTCCGCCAGGTTTTGGGCCACCAGTTCCGGCAGGCCCAGCGCCTTCACCAGGCTGGCCGCGACGCGTCCGGCAAAGGCTTGGCCTTGGCACGTCAGGACCGGCAGACCGGCGCCCAAGGCATCGGCCGCGGTGGCGTGGGCATTGTAGGGCATGGTGTCCAGGAACAGGTCTGCCAGCCGGTAGCGGGCAAGATGGTTGTCGCGCCGCGCTTCATTGCCGGCATAGACCAGCCGCTCCTGTGCTATGCCGCGCGCCGCGGCTTCCTGTTCCAGATGCAGGCGCGCATCCGCCGCCGGCTGTTTCAGCCACAGCACACTGCTGGGAACCGAGCCCAACAGCCGCATCCAGACCTCGAATACCGGCCGGGTGATTTTCCAGTTGTTGTTGAAGGCGCAAAAAACAAACCCGTCCCGCGGCAGCCCGCAGGCGGCGCGGGAGGGCAGGGGCCCGATCTCCCGCTGCGGATCGGCGGGGAAATAGCTGTGCGGCAGATGCACCAGCCGCTCGGTGAAAAAATCCTGGTCTTCGAAAGGCGCGACCACCGCATCGGCAATCATATAGTCGATAAATGACGCGCCGCTGGTGCCGGGATAGCCCAGCCAGCCCGTCTGCACCGGCGCGGGGCGATGGGCGAAAAGCTGCGGCCGCGCCTGGCCGGTATGCCCGCCCAGGTCGATGGTGATATCGATCTCCATCTCATGCAGCCGGCGCGCGATCTCGCCGCTATTGAGGGCGGCGAAATCATGGAAGCGGTCGAAAGCCTTCACCAGCCGGGCGCGGATGGCGCTGTCATCGCTGGTGCCGGTGGAAATGCCGATCACCTGGAAGCGGCTGCGGTCATGGCGCTCGATCAGGGGCGCGATTTGAAACGACACCGCATGCTCGCGGAAATCCGCCGAGACATAGGCCAGCCGGATGCGGTCATGACGGTACTTTTCCCCTCGCCATAACGGCGGCAAGGGCTGCGGCACCAGGGTCTTGATGGTGCCCTGGGCGCACTGAAGCTGCAGCGCCTTATCGTCGCTATAGCCCAGGAAGGTGAGGGGCGGCGCCACCGCGGCGACGTCTTCCACCGGCATCCGCGCCATCCGCTCCCAGTCGCAGAGATTGAGCGCCACCATGGTGCGGTTGGCGCGGGCGGGCAGATAATCCGGATCCAAGGCAAGCGCCCGGTCATAGTTTGCCATCGCCTCGCGGTGGCGCTCCAGCCCCACCAGCACCACGCCGCGATTGTAGTGCACGGCGGCGGTGTCCGGCTTCAGCGCCAGCGCCGCATCCAGTGCCGCCAGCGAATCTTCAAAGCGCTGCTGCTGGGACAGGATCACGCCGCGATTGTACAGCGCCTCGAAATGACGAGGGTCCAAAACCAGCAGCTGGTCATAGGCCGTGAGCGCTTCGTCAAAGCGCGTGGCCGCCATCAAGGCATGGGCATGATGGGCGCGGGCGGTGACATCGCCGGGCTTCTGCCTGACCGCCTTGTTCAGCAGGACGATGGCTTCGTCATGGCGGCCCTGCTGGGCCTTGAGGAAACCCAGCATGTGAAGGGCGGGGAAGCTGTGCGCATCCGCCCGCAATATCTCACGGTAGAACTTTTCCGCCTGGGCCAGATTTCCGGCGCGATGAGCCGCCACGCCCTGGTCGAACAAAGCGGCTGGGGTCACTCACAGGTCTCTCAGCAGCCAGCGTACCGCGCGTTTCTGCACTTCGACATATTGCGGGTTCCACATGGCGTGGATGGTGTGGCCCACCGCGGTGAACACCACCCGGCCCTTGCCATAGTCATAGGCCCAGCCGGCCGGCGATTTGGCGCCGCGGCCCTGATAGGTCAGGCCGTCGAGATTTTCCGATTCCAGGATCACATAGCGCGGATCCTTGTCGTAATCGACATAATGCTGCTCGTCATTGACGACGAAGGACTGCATGCCCGCCGTGATGGGATGGGCATTCTGGGTGGCGTGAACCTGGAAGGGACGCAAGGGCGGGTGGCCGAAATAGGCGCCGCCCATCACGTCGCGGTAGTTCTTCGACGACAGCGAGATATGGCTGGAATTGTGCAGGGGATAAAAGGCGCCGCCGGCTTCGACGAAATTCTTGACCGCCAGCCCCTGCTCTTCGTTCATCCACATGATGGGCTTGGCGGCGGGAAACTTGTCGGCGTCTTCCAGATCCATTTCATACGCGGTGTAGGCATCCGGCCCGGAATAGCCGCCGGGCCAGATCATGCCGTCACGCAGAACCAAAAAGAGTTGATAGGGTTTCAGCAACGAAGCCGACAGGCTGGAATAATCCATGGTGTAGTCGATGGGCAGGTCCAGCTCATGGAAGATTTTGTCCAGGCTGACATGGATGTAATCCGGATTGTGATAGCGGTCGCCGATCAGGGCCAGTACGCGCGGCTTCGCCTTGGTGGCGGCCCAGCCTGGCTGCGCCGCCATAGCGGCCATGCCGGTCAACGCCGCGCGGCGTGACATTCCAGAAAATTCAAAACCGTTCGGTTTCATCGCAGTTCCCCTTTTTTTATCGTTCTTCGCAAACGCTGCCATTTGTTTTGGGCCGGCGCGGAAAGTTATGGACGGCCGCCGAGCCGATATAGTTGTATATAGAATACAAAGCCGGGGTGGACGACAACATGCCCCTCAATAAGGAACAGGGCAGGATGTTGAGAACCCGTGGGCGGTATTTGGCCATCTTGGCCATGGTTGCTTTGCCGGCCCTTTCCTCCTGTGACAACCGCCCGACCTATAGCCATTCCGGCGGCGTGGCGGATGGCTGGCCGATATGGGGCCATGGCCAACATGGCCAGCGCCATAGCGCCAACACCCAGATCACGCCCCAAAATGTCAAGGATCTCAAGGTCGCCTGGGTTTATCACACCGGCGATCTCTCAAAACCGGGGGAGAAGTCGCTCCTTGCCTTCGAAGCGACGCCCATCCTGGCCAACAAGACCCTGTATCTCTGTTCGCCGCGCAGCCGTATCGCCGCCCTTGACCCCGAGACCGGCAAGGAAAAATGGATGCGGGACCTCAAGCCCGACACCGATGGCGCCACCGTCATAACCTGCCGCGGCGTTTCGTATTGGAAGGACAGCCAGGCGTCGGGCCAAGGTTCAAACAAAGAGTGTTCTCAACGAATTTTCGCCGCCACCATCGACGGCAAGATGTGGGCGCTGGACGCCGATACGGGCAAACCCTGCACCGGCTTCGGCCAGGGCGGACGCGTGGACCTGCACGACAATCTGGGGTTCATCGAAAAGCCGGCTCTTTATGGCGTCTCCTCGGCGCCGGTGATTGCCGGCGACAAGGTCATCACTGGCTCCAAAATCATTGACTTTCACAATGTCGACATGCCGGGGGGCGTGGTGCGGGCCCTGGACGCCAGGACCGGCCAAGTGGTTTGGGCTTTCACGGCGGCGCCGCCCGATCTTCCGCCAGGCGACGGCAAGACCTATCCACGCAGCGCGCCCAATGTCTGGGCGCCCATGTCGGTGGATGTGGAGCACAAGCTGATCTTCCTGCCCACCGGCACGCCGCAGGTGGATTCGGTGGTCGGCAAAGGCGATTGGGACTATTACGGCAGTTCGGTGGTGGCGCTGAACACCGACAATGGCCAAGTCGTCTGGCACTATCAGTTGGTCCATAAGGACATCTGGGACTATGACACGCCGTCCCAGCCCATGCTGTTCGATTACAAAGCGCCAGACGGCAAGGTGACGCCTGCGCTCGCCCAGGCCACCAAGATGGGTTACATCTTTGTGTTCAACCGGCTGACCGGCGAACCCATCTTTCCGGTGAAAGAAACGCCGGTCTCCACCGGCGGGCTGCAAAAGGGTCTGTCACCCACCCAGCCGATCCCAGAGCTTCCCGAACATGAAGTCCAGATCACCAAGATGCAGGACAGCGACATTTTCGGCTTCGCATGGATCGACAAATGGGATTGCCTGCGCCGTTTCCACGAGCTGAAAAACGAAGGCATTTTCACGCCCTATTACGCGCAATCCTCGGTGGATTATCCCAACAGCCTTGGCGGCATGGATTGGGGCGGACTGACCTTCGATCCGGGCCGCAACCTGCTGGTGGTCAATTCCTCCAACCTGCTGTCCTCGCACCACCTGGAGCCGCACCGGGGCACGGACGGCTACTCCCCCTTGATCGGCACGCCCTATCGCCAAGTCTATGACAACATTATGTCGATCTTCGGCGCGCCTTGTAACGCCCCGCCCTGGGGCCGGCTCACCGCCATCAACATCACCACCGGCAAGAAAGTGTGGGAAGTGCCGCTGGGCACCAGCCGTGACGAGGCGCCCTGGCCGCTCTGGTTTCACCTGGGCGTGCCCAATCAAGGCGGCGCCATCACCACGGCGTCAGGGTTAACCTTCATTGCCGCTACCACGGACCGCTATTTCCGGGCTTTCGAGACCGAAACCGGCAAGGAATTGTGGCGGGCATCGCTGCCAGCGGCGGGTCAGTCCATGCCCATGACCTACCGATTGGACTCCAACAGCAAGCAATATGTGGTACTGTCGGCCGGGGGCCATTCTGCACTTCAGAATAAACAAGGCGACTATGTGATCGCCTACGCGTTGCCGTAGGAGGCAATATGGAAAATTTGGAGCACAGTTTTCCCGAGGGCGGGTTGACCACGGGCGCGCCGACAACCTTGCGCGCCCATGTCGTCAAGATTCTCAGCGCCGCGATCCTGTCGGGAAAATACCGGCCCGGGGACCGGCTGAATGAAAGCCAGATCGCGCGCGAGTTGAACATCAGCCGCATTCCGGTGCGCGAGGCGCTGTCGCAGCTTCAGGAACAGGGGCTGGTGCAGAATCGCGAGCGCCGGGGGATGTTCGTCACCAATATCGGGGCGGAGGAGGTGCTGCAGATCTCCTCCTTGCGCATCATCCTGGAGACGGAAGCGCTCCGGCTGGCGCAGAAGAACATGACGCCGGCGATCCAGGCCATACTGGAAAAGCTGGTCGAGCGCATGGAACATTGGAATGGAACTCTGCTGGAAGCCGCCGCCCTGGATCTGGAGTTCCATCGCCTGTTGTGGAGGGCCTCGGGCAATCCCTATCTGGAACGGTCGCTCAACGCCCTGATGGTTCCCCTGTTCGCGCACAAGACCCTTGAACATGTTACCCATGACGTGCGCCGCTGGCGGTTGAGCCACCATCGCATCCTGCTGGATGCGGTCACCGGCAAATCCAATGAGGATCCGCAGACGGTGCTGCTCACCCATATGCGGATGGCCTATACCGAGCCGGAACGCTATTCGACCCTGGCGCGCAAACCGTCCTGATCGTTATCTCGCATCTGCAAAACTAGAGCAGTGGTTCCATGCCGCTGCGCCCTGTTGTCGCTTGGCAGATCTCCCGGCGGCCCCCTAAAGTATATTGTCTACAGAGATGGGGATGCCGAAAAACCTCCACCTGGGGCAAGAGATCACCGGGAGGTTCGCGTATCCATGACTGTCAAAACCATTCTGTTGTCCAGCGCGCTGGCGCTGGCTTGCGTCACCTCTCTCGCCGCTTCGGCGCAGACCGCCCAGGACTATGGCCGCTATTCCACCTACACCAGGCCGCGCGCGCAGGGCCAGAATGCCAATGGCATGCATATCTTCCTGTATGGCGGCCTCAAGAGTCATGGGCCGGGCGCGCATGACTATCCTTACTTCCTGGACACTTGGTCCAAATTCCTGACCGCCCGTGGCGCGGTGGTGGATGGCGCGCTTTCCTTCCCCAGCCAGGAACAACTGGACAGGGCTGACGTGGTGATCATCTACAAGGGCGATGCCGGCTACATGACGCCGGAACAGCGCGCCCGGCTGCAAGCTTATGTGAAGCGCGGCGGCGGGCTTGTGACTTTCCATGACTCGCTCTGCGGCCCCGATCCGGCCGACATGGCGACCCTGGTGGGCGCCGGCAAAAAGCACGGCGAAGTCAACTACACCTGGACCGCGACCCTCGATTACACGGTGGTCGACAAAGACAATCCGATCGTCCAGGGCATGCCGTCGCAGATCTATGACGAAGCTTTCTACAAGCTGAACCTGGCGCTGGAAGTGCATCCTCTTCTGACCGTCACCATGCCGGATACGCCCAGCGCGCGGCGCGGCGGCGGCGTGGGCCAGACTGTCCCGCAAATGTGGACCTATGAGCATACCCTGCCCGGCGGCCAGCCGGCGCGGGCCTTTGTCTGGATGCAGGGCCATATGGTGGATAGCCTGCAGGATCCCGCCATCCAGAAAGTGCTGCTGCGCGGCATTGCCTGGGCCGGCAAGAAGCCCACCACCGAACTGACCGACTATGTGGCGCCGCCGCCGCGCGCGGCGCGCCCGGCCGACTAAGCGGCGGAAATAAGGCAGGCCATAGCCATGCCATTCATCTCCCAGTCAGGTCGTAGCCGATATTAAAGGGCGCACGATGAAAGCGTTGTTGATGGGCACGAATGCGGCCCTGTTGGTATCGGCCTTTGCGGCAGCGGCTTTCGCCGCCGGCAGCGACTGGCAGACCAGCGGCCATGATCTGGGCGGGCAGCGTTATTCGCCGCTGACCCAGATCGACAAGTCCAATGTCAATCAGCTGCAGATTGCCTGGACCTATCACCTGACGCCGCCGGGCTACGACAGGCGGCCGCGGCTGGCGGAAACCATTCCGATTGTGGTGGGCAATCATATGTACATCACCTCGCCCTATGGCGAGGTCATCGCGCTTAATGCCACGACCGGCGCCCAAGAATGGAAGTACCAGCTGCCTGATACCGACACTCCGACAGAGCGGGGCGTGGCCTATTGGAAAGGCTCACCAGGCCATGCCGCGACGATCGTGTTCGGCAGCCGCATGGGCCGGCTCTATGCGCTCGACGCCAAGACCGGCGCACCCGTCGATGGCTTTGGCGAACATGGCATCGTCAATCTCAAGACACCCGAAGTCATGGGCACTTCGCCGAACTATCCGTATGGCCAGCCCGCGGTGCCGATGATCTACAAGAACCTGATCATCACCGGCGCCGGTACGCCGGATGCCGCGCCCAATATCGGCGCGGTCGGCGACACCCGGGCCTGGGACGCCAAGACCGGCAAGCTGGTGTGGACCTTCCACACCGTGCCGCGCCCCGGTGAATTCGGTTACGACACATGGGGCGGAGACAGCGCCCGCCACCGCTCCGGCGTCAATGTCTGGGGCTATTTCACCGTGGATGAGCAGCGCGGCATTCTCTATATGCCGCTGGGCGCCCCCAACAATGACCGGGTGGGCGTGGACCGGCCTGGCAACAATCTTTTCAGCTCTTCCATTGTGGCGGTGGATGCCAATACCGGCCGCTATCTCTGGCACTTCCAGGTCACCCATCATGACATCTGGGACAATGACACCCAGGACCCGCCGGTGCTGATGGATGTGCACAAGGACGGCAAAACCATTCCCGCACTTCTGACCGTCAACAAGAATGCGCTGGTTTTCATCCTGGACCGGGTCACCGGCAAGCCCATCTTCGGCGTCGAGGAACGCCCAGTGCCGCAGAGCAAGGTGCCGGGCGAACAGACCTCGCCCACCCAGCCTTTCCCGGTGAAGCCGGAACAGCTCTCGCAAGGCACTGTTTCACGCGACAATCTCTATAAGGGTGAGCCGGAGCATCAGGCCTATTGCGAGAAGCTGGTCGACGACAAGCATATGGTGCTGGGCTCGACCTATCTGCCGCCGGGCTACAATGAAATCACCGTCGCGCCGCCCGGCACCCAGGGCGGGGTGAATTATTATGGCGGCAGCTATGACCCCAAGCTGCATCTGTTCGTCGCCAATGTGAACAACCTGTTCCAGCCCATGCATGTGGCGCAGAAGCCGGACGGCCGCTTCGTCAATGACTATGGGGTGCTGCGTTTCTGGGATCCCGCCAAGAAGCTGCCCTGTGGCCCCACCCCCTGGGGCCAGTTGGTGGCGGTGAATGTGGATACCGGCGATGTGGTCTATCGCAAGACCTTGGGGGTCACCGACAGTTTCCCGGCCGGGCTGCAGGAAACGGGGCGTCCCGGCCTGGGCGGCACCATCCTGACCGCCAGCGGCCTGACCTTTGTGGGCGCCACCGACGATTTCCGTTTCCGGGCTTTTGACACCGCGACAGGTGACAAACTGTGGGAAGTTAAGTTAAAGGCCTCCGTCACCGCCACCCCGGTCACCTATCAGGGCTCGGACGGGCGGCAATATGTGGCGGCTTCGGATACCGGCGGGTCCCAGACCGGTTCCGTGGTTACCAATGATGAAGTAATCGCCTTCGCTTTACCAAAGAAGGAAGTAAAGTCGAGATGATGGGGCAGAAGAGAGAGATGACCGTGCGTATTGTTGCAGCAATTGCATTGCTTGGTTTGGCCTCGGCTCCTGCCTGGGCTGATGATTACAAGTCCCTGCCGGAAGGCCCTGGCCGCGATGTGATGGTGCGGGTCTGTTCCCAGTGCCATTCCCCGGAAATCGCCGCCCAGCAGAAGCTGGATAGCCAGGGCTGGAAGGATCTGGTCAACCAGATGGCCAATAACGGCGCCAATGCCAGCGACGCCGAATTCGACACCATCGCCAAATATCTGGCGGGCAGTTTTCCGGCCCAATAGGCCACTGTCACAAAACCCTCCGCCGCGCTAAAACCGCGGCGGAATTTTTTTGCCAACCGGATTTAAGGAAAAGAAAAAATGAAGTTGCTGCGTTACGGCCCCAAGGGCCAGGAAAAGCCCGGCCTGTTGGACAAGGACGGCCAGATCCGCGACCTGTCGGGGGTGGTGAAGGATATCGATGGCGGCGTCCTGGCCGATCTTTCGGCGATCAGGGCGGCCAAGGTCGAGAGCCTGCCGGTTGTCGCAGCGGGCGTGCGTATCGCCGAGCCGGTGGCCAAGGTGGGCAAGTTTCTTTGCATCGGCTTGAATTATTCCGACCATGCCGCGGAATCAGGCATGCCCGAGCCCAGCGAGCCTATCATCTTCATGAAGGCGACCTCGGCCATCATCGGTCCCAATGACGATGTCTATCTGCCGCCCACCTCCAAGAAGGGCGACTGGGAAGTGGAACTGGGCATCGTGATCGGCAAGGAAGCGCGCTATGTCGCCAAGGACAAGGCGCTGGACTATGTCGCCGGCGCCTGTGTGGTGAACGACCTGTCGGAGCGTGAATATCAGCTGGAGCGGCTGGGCACCTGGGACAAGGGCAAGGGCTGCGACACCTTTGGCCCGTTCGGACCGTATCTGGTCACCCTGGATGAAGTGGGCGACCTCAACAGTCTGGGCCTGTGGCTGGATATCAATGGCAAGCGCATGCAGACCGGCAATACCGCCTCGCTGATCTTTGATGTGCCGACCCTGATTTCCTATGTCAGTCAGTTCATGAGCCTGCAGCCGGGCGATGTGATCTCCACCGGCACCCCGCCGGGCGTGGGTCTGGGCATGAAGCCGCCGGTATTCCTGAAAGAGGGCGATGTCATCGAGCTGGGCATCGACAAGCTTGGCAGCCAGAAGCAGTTGGTGAAGCGGACAAAGATCTGACTTTAGGATTTGCACAAATAAAAAAGGCGCCGGAGAGATCCGGCGCCTTTTTCTTTGCTTGCCATGTCTGGGCTTGCCGTTTTGCGCTCTGGCAAGAACGCGCGTTGCTCCGGCGCTCTATTGGTCGAACACGGCCGGCGGTTGATGCTTGAGGGACGCGCGCAAATCCTCCATGGGTCTCTGTGATTCCCGGATGGTGCCGGTCGTCGCCCGTTCAATATCCAGAATGAGAAGCTGGGACAGGGTCAACAGGACAAGCAGAAAGAAGGCAATAAAAAGCCCGCGGCGGGATTTGAGCACAAGGCCCAGGACACCGGCTGTGCCGATCAGATAGATCAGAAGCACCGCGAACACTTCCACCGGCACACGGGCCGACCGGGCGGCCCGGCGCGCGCCATCCATATCGACCAGGCTGTTTATGGAAGCAACAAAGACGCCGGCAAAGGGAAGGCTTTGGATGCTGTGGTAACCGGCCTTGGTCGCCGCCCACAGCCGCGTCAGTATCGCATCGTCCCGCGCGAGCAGCGGGCCATTGGTTCCGGGCGGCGCGTTGGCCAGGGCTATAATGTTGTCGGTATATTCGTTGATCAGGCCGCTGAGCCGCGCGCGATGCGGTTCCGGCAGAAGCTGAATGCGCAAGTAAGCCGTGCCGATGGCATTGGCATGTTCCAGAACAAGTTGGCGCCGCGTCTCGAAACGATCGATCGCGAGCGAAAAGGTGAAGCCGGTGAGCAGCGCCATAAGCCCCAAAATGGCGGAGACGCTGTAGCCCTCGCCATTTGAGTCGCTGTCGCGGGGATGTGTCCACGGCCGGATGGCCCGGCCGATGACCGCGGAAACCAACAGCGCCACCAGGAGGATAACGCCGAGCGCCCATATCGGCGCGTTGTTCAGCCAGTCGAGATACAAGCTTGATGCCCGGGACCGAGTACCAACAAAATATGCCGGTATGGTCGCGTGCTGGTTTCGCCGACGGAAGCGGGACTTTGGTCCACTTCCGGGTCCACTTCCGGGCCCGGCCGGACCCGTAAATGGGCGCAAAAGACAAGCGGCTAGTGGTTGTCCCTGGGAATGCCCTTGGTCTCGTCGATCTTCTGATACTTGACCGCATTCTCCAGCACCATGCCGGTCCCCATCTGGCCGACATGGGCGCGCTGGATTTCCTGCCAGGGCGTCTGCGAGGCGGGATATTTGTACCCGCCTGCGGCTTCCAACTCTTTCTCGCGCTTGGCCAGTTCCTCGTCGCTGATCAGGATATTGGCGGTGCCCTTGCGCAAATCGATGCGTACCCGGTCGCCGGTCCGAAGCAGCGCCAAGCCGCCGCCGGCGGCGGCTTCCGGCGAGGCGTTCAAGATGGAGGGCGAACCGGACGTGCCCGACTGGCGGCCGTCGCCGATACAGGGCAGGGCATTGACCCCGCGCAGCAACAACGCGGTGGGCGGGTGCATGTTCACCACCTCGGCGGCGCCGGGATAGCCGATGGGGCCTGCGCCGCGCATGAACAGCATGGTGTGTTCGTCGATATTCAGCGCGGGATCGTCCAGCCGCTTGTGGTAATCCTCCGGCCCGTCGAACACCACCGCCTTGCCTTCAAAAGCATCGGGGTCCTTGGGGTTGGAGAGATAGCGGTCCTGAAATTCCTTGCTGATGACGCTGGTCTTCATGATGGCGCTGTCGAACAGATTGCCGGACAGCACAATGAAGCCGGCGTCTTTTTTCAGCGGCTTGTCGAACGGTCTGATCACCTCTTCCAACAGAACCTTTTTGCCCTTGCAATTTTCGCCCATGGTTTTGCCATTGGCGGTGAGGGCATTCTCCTTGATCAGGCCCTGTTGCATCAGGATATTCACCACTGCGGGAATGCCCCCGGCATGGTGGAAATCCTCGCTGAGATATTCGCCGGCCGGTTGCAGGTTCACCAGCAGCGGCACTTTATGTCCCACCCTTTGCCATTCCGTCAGCGGCACATCCACGCCCATATGGCGGGCGATGGCCGTGATGTGGATGGGCGCGTTGGTCGAGCCGCCGATGGCGGAATTGACCACGATGGCGTTATGGAACGCGTCCTTGGTCATGATCCGGGACGGCCGCAGGTCTTCCTTGACCATGTCGACGATGCGCAAGCCCGTGGCATAGGCCATCTGGGCGCGCTCGCGATAGGGCGCGGGGATGGACGCCGAGCCCGGCAACTGCATGCCCAGCGCTTCCGCCAGGCTGTTCATGGTCGAGGCGGTGCCCATGGTGTTGCAATAGCCCACCGAGGGCGCGCTGGACGCCACCAATTCCATGAAGCCGCGATAGTCCAGCTCGCCGCGCGCCATCATCTCGCGCGCTTTCCACACAATCGTACCCGAGCCGGTACGCTCGCCCTCATGCCAGCCGTTGAGCATGGGGCCGACCGAAAAGGCGATGGCGGGAATGTCCACCGTGGCCGCCGCCATCAGGCAGGCGGGGGTGGTCTTGTCGCAGCCGATGGTCAAGACCACGCCGTCCAGCGGATAGCCGTAGATCAGATCCACCAGGCCCAGATAAGCGAGATTGCGGTCCAGTCCCGCGGTGGGGCGCTTGCCGGTTTCCTGGATGGGATGGACGGGGAATTCCATGGCGATGCCGCCCGCCTCGCGGATGCCTTCGCGGATGCGCTTGGCCAGCTCGATATGATGGCGGTTGCAGGGCGACAGGTCGCTGCCGGTCTGGGCGATGCCGATGATCGGCTTGCCCGACTGAAGTTCCTCGCGGGTGAGCCCGAAATTGAGATAGCGCTCCAGATAGAGCGCGGTCATGTCGGGATTGTCGGGATTGTCGAACCAGGCGCGGCTACGCAACTTTTTCGGGGATTTGGACATCGAAAATTTTCCTAACGCAAAAAAATCAGCAGGCGAACAGCGTCATGCCGCCGTCCACCCTTAACACTTGGCCATTGACGAAACTGGACTGGTCGCTGGCCAGAAACGCCACCGCCTGGGCGATTTCCGCCGGCTTGGCATAGCGCTCCAGCGAAACCCCTTCCATCTTGCTGGGATCGGTGGTGCGGGTGGCGAGAAACCGCGCGGTGGTGGTGGGGCCTGGGCTCACCGCGTTGACGCGCACGCCATGGGGGCGCATCTCCAGCGCCAGGCAGCGTGTGTAATGCAGGATCGCCGCCTTGGCGCAGCCATAGACCACTTCCGGCGACACGCCGATATGGCCGTTGAGCGACCCGAAATTGATCACCGCGCCCTTCTGGCGCTTCATCATGCCGGGCACCACGGCGCGGCACATCAGCATGGTGCCGATGAAATTGCGGTTCATCACCGCATGGGCGTCCTCCAGGCTGATGTTCAGCGCGTCATTGGGATTGGGCTTGCCGCCCTTGGCGGCGATGTCGCCGCCGGCGCAATTGACCAGGATGGAGATGGGCCCCAGCGCCGCCTCGATCGTCTTCACCATGGCGGCGACGTCGCCTTCCTTGGAGATGTCGCCGGTCACCGACACGACCTTGGCGCCGCCGCGCTGGGACAATTCTTCCGCCAAGGCGGTCAGGCTTTCGCTTTCGCCAAAAGCGGCGGGAGCTTTCTCATCGATATCGTGCAATGCCAGCGCGGCGCCGCCTTTGAGCAAGGTCTCCGCGATCATGCGGCCCAGGCCGCGCCCCGAACCGGTCACCAGCGCCACCTGTTTTCGAAAATCCAACGCTTGCGGGAGGTCGGGCTGGCTCAAAATCGGCACTCCATTCGCAAGGGTTTCGAGAGGGTGGCGCCGGTACTGCTGGTTGCGCCCAAAACCCTTGTTTTCTCTCTGTTATTCCCGCATCCGGGACCATGCAAAATGGCCTGGATGCATTGACTTCCCGGGGTCTGAACTTAGTATACAAGTCATAAGCCGATGTGAAGCCTTCCAGGCAGGCTTCCCATGCCCCAATAACGGGACAGGATAACAAGGGGCGGGATGTCTCCATGAAACCAACGCATGCGCGTTACTGGGTGGTGGTCTTCGCGTTGGCGCTGGCCATGATCATGTACATCCAGCGCGTGGCGATCAGCCAGGCGATCGTGCCGATTGCCGCCGATCTCAAGCTGGATCAGGCGCAAAAGGGCATGGTCCTGGCGATTTTCGGGCTTTCCTACGCCTTGTTCGAAATTCCCATGGGCCTTTGGGGCGACAAGCGCGGGGTGCGCCGGGTCCTGAGTCAGTTGGTGCTGATCTGGTCGACCTTCACCGCGCTGATCGGCGCCGCCTGGAATCTGAGCTCGCTTCTGGCGCTGCGCTTTTTGTTTGGCGCGGGCGAGGCCGGCTGCTTCCCCAATTTGACGCGCATGCTGTCGGCCTGGCTGCCGCTCAACGAGCGGGTGCGGGCGCAAGCGGTGATGTGGGCGTTCGGCCGCTGGGGCGGGGCGCTGGCGCCGCCGGTGGCGTTTTTCGTGATCTATCATTTCGGCTGGCGTCTGGGCTTTGTCGCCCTGGCGCTGTTGGGCGCGGCCTGGGTCGTGTTTTTCTACCCCTGGTTCCGCAACGATCCCGCGGAGCATAAGGCGGTCAACCAGGCCGAACTGGCGCTGCTGGAAGAAGGCCGGCAACTGGTGCTGCACGACCATGGCGTGCGCTGGTATCAGCTGCTTTTCCAGAAGGACATTTTCCTCCTGGGGTTGCAGTATTTCTGCTTCTCCTACACCTGGTATTTCTACGTCACCTGGCTGCCCTCCTGGCTGCAACAGGCGCGCGGCCTGACCCCGGGCGTCGCGGCAGGCTACGCCACCATTCCGCTGGCCCTGGGCGGGCTCGGCTCCATTGTTTCCGGCTTCCTGCCTTTGTCGGTGCCGCGCAAATGGGTGGCGATTTTCGGTTTCTTCGCCACTGCAATATTGCTCACCATCATTCCCAATGTGGCGAGCGTGCCGCTGGCCATGGCGATGATGGGATTGGCCAGCTTCTGCAGCGACCTCACCATGCCGATCAGCTGGAACACCTGCGTGGAGATCGGCAAGCGCTATACCGCGACGGTCTCCTCCACCATGAACATGCTGGGCAATTTCGGCGGCTTTGTCGCGCCCTGGGTGATCGGGCTGATCCTCAAATATTCCAACAATGATTGGTCCATGGCGATCTACACCATGGCGGTGGCATCGACGATCTCGGCGCTGTGTTGGTTCTTTTTGGAACCGGACGCAAAACGCTAGTGTCCCGATTCCGAAATTCGCATGATCATGATATCAATCTCCAGGCGAATTTCGGAATCCAGGGACACTAGCAGTTTATTGATTCTAGTGTCGTTTCGGTTTCGAAGTTCGCCTCAGAGCGCGATATCAATGATGTGGCGAACTTCGAAACCACGACACTAGGGGAATCCGGGTCCAGCCCGGTCTTATCATTCAAGCAAGAAGGTCTGACGCGTGAAAATCGATCTGACGGGCAGGACGGCGGTCATCGTGGGCGGCTCGGGCGGCCTTGGCGAAGCCATGGCGCATACCTTGTCGCAAGCCGGCGCCGCCATCGCGCTGGTGGGCCGCAACCAGGCCAAGCTTGACAAGGTGGCGGGCGATCTCAAGGGCGGCAAGGTCGAGACCTTCACCGCCGACATGACCAGCGAAAGCGATGTCGCGCGCCTGGCCAAGGATGTGAACGCCAAGTTCAAGAACCCGCAGATCCTGATCAACTCCGCCGGCATCAATATCCGCAAAAGCGTGACGGAATTCAGCCTGAAGGAATGGCAGAGCGTGGTGGATTCCAGCCTGGTCACCACTTTTCTCGCCTGCAACGCCTTTGTGCCGGGCATGAAGGGCACCGGCTATGGCCGGATCATCAACCTGTCCTCGATCATGGCGCATGTCTCGCTGCCCAACCGCACCGCCTATTCCAGCGGCAAGGCGGGGCTGCTGGGCTTCACCAAATCCCTGGCGCTGGAACTGGCGGGCGAGGGCATCACCGTCAACGCCATTTCGCCGGGACCCTTCCATACCGAAATGAACCTGCCGGTGATCAATGATCCGGAAGCCAACAAGCTGTTCCTGACCAAGCTGCCGGTGGGCCGCTGGGGCAAGGTGGAGGAGATTGGCGGCCTGGCCTGTTATCTGTGCAGCGACCTGGCCGGGTTCATCACCGGCATCGACATCCTGATCGACGGCGGCTGGACCGCCGCCTGAATTCACACGGAGACGCGAGATGAGCACACGGCGCGATGTGATGAGGGGAGGCGCCGCCTTGCTGGCCGCTTCCGCCTTGCCGGCTTCGGCCGCGCCGGCGCAGAAGTCGGCACTGGGTACCTCGCAAACCGCGCTGGGACGTATCTTGCGCGATCTGCGCGCCAAGAATGGCGGCAAGCTCGATCCCGTTCAGCTGGTGGACCGTGTCCATGAGTTGGGCGGCGGCGGGGTGCAGTTCACCGTGCCGCTGGATGCCGACCTCAAGGCGCTGCGCGCCCGGCTGGACAAGAACAACATGTTCCTGCAGGGTGATCTGGACCTGCTCTCCCGCGCGACGAAGGACCTGGCGGGTTTCGAGCAGGCCTTGAAGAACTACAAGGCGCTGGGAGCCGATTGCGTGCGCGTGGTCACTTTCGTGGGCCGGCGTTATGAAACCTTCGACAGCCTGCAAGCCTATAAGGACTGGCAGGTGACGGCGTTCGCCTCGCTGGATGCCTGCCTGCCCATCGCCGAGCGCGTTGGCATGCCGCTGGCGATGGAGAATCACAAGGACCGCGCGGTGGATGAGGAAGTCGAGGTGTTGCGGAAATATTCCAGCCAGCATCTGGGCGCGACCGTGGATTTCGGCAACAACATCGCGATGTGCGACGATCCCATGGATGTGATCGTCAAGCTGTCGCCTTATGCCAAGTCCGTCCATATGAAGAACATGGCGGTGCAGAATTATGCCGACGGCTTCCTGCTGTCGGAGGTGCTGTTCGAGGACGGCTTCATGGATATTCCGGCCATGTGGGCGGTGTTGAAGAAGGCCAATCCCGCGCTCAAGCCGGTGCATGAATTGATCACCCGCAATCCGCTCAAGGTGCCGGTGCTGACCGACAAATATTGGGTCACCTGGCCCGACCGCGGCGGCAAATTCCTGGCCGACACCATCCGGATGGTGAATGCCAATCAGAGCAAGAAGCCGCTGCCAATGATCGACAGTTTGCCGCCCGACGAGCAACTGAAAGCGGTGGAAGACAACAACCGTCGTTGCTTTGAATGGGCGAAGACGGCTTTGGTATAGCCGCGATCTTTTGCGGCGTGCGCTAGGGCGAGCGGCCGCGCGGGCAGAGTTGAGGCTCGTCGAACCTACTGAACCGTGAAGTGCATCACCGTGGCAGAGGTGAAAGTCTCGCCCGGCCGAAGCACCGTCGACGGAAAATTCGCGTGATTGGGGCTGTCGGGATAATGCTGGGTTTCCAGCGCGATTCCATCCGTCGCCCGCATGGTCAGGCCCAACCCATTCACCGCCCCGCCATTCAAATTGTTGGAGGAATAGACCTGCACGCCGGGTTCGGAGGTGGAAAGCTCCAGGGTCCGCCCGCTCGCCGGATCGCTGACGCGCGCCGCCAGTTCCAGCGCGCCCGGCTTTGACTTGCGCAGCACAAAATTATGGTCATAGCCGCGGCCGATCAGCATCTGCGGCTCCGATGAACGCAGGTCGCGCCCGATGGCTTTGGGACTGCGGAAATCCAGCGCCGTACCCGCGACATTGGCCAGTTCGCCGGTGGGAACCTGGTTGACATCGGTGGGGGTCACCTGGTCCGCCATGACGGTCAAAAGCTGGCTTTCCACCGAGCCGGAACCCGCCAGATTGTAATAGGTGTGATTGGTGAGGTTCACCACCGTGGGCTTGTCGGTGACAGCTTTGTAATCCATGCGGAAATCATTGCCATCGGTGAGGGTGTAGGTGAGGTCAATCGTGAGGGTGCCGGGAAAGCCCTGATCGCCATCGGGCGATACCAGCCTGAAGGTTACGCCCGCGTCATTGGCGTGCTGGAAGGTCCCCACTGTCTGCAAGACGCGCATGCTGTAGCCCGGACGCCCGCCATGCAGCGTGACTCCGGCCGGATTGGCCTGCAGGTCGTAATGTTTTCCCTCCAGGCTGAAGCCGTGCAGCAGGCGGTTGGCATAGCGCCCGGTCAGGGCGCTCATCGGGCCGCTGGCCTCAATGCCCGCCAGGTTTTTCTGGCAGAGAATGACGTTCGCCATTTTGCCGTCGCGTCCGGGCGCCTCGACGTCGCAAACCACGCCGCCCAGATCCAGCACCTGGGCGCGCAGGCCGTGATTGTTGGTCATGGTAAAGATGTGAACCGCGGCGCCATCCTTGGTGGTGCCGTAAACCTCGCTCTTGACTGTCCCGGCCTGCAAAGGCGCGGTTCCGGCCAGCCAGGCCAAGGCCGGCGCCCAAAACCATGGGTTCAAAATTGTTTTCTTCGCCATTTTGTCCGCCTCCGCCTGTTTGCCTGAGCCATACGACACTATAGTATCCCGTCCATACATAAAGAGAGTTGGGGAGTGGACGTGGGCCGCCGCAGCGGCAGCCCGCAACAGGCATGAAACAGCTATTATCTATCGGCGTCATTGTCGGCGCCTTGACCGTCATCGCGGGCGGCGCGGCCCTGGCACAACAGGCCGACACGCCCACCAACCCCTTCGCCAAAGATGCAAGCGCGGTGACCGCGGGGCAGAAGGTTTTCAATTCCACCTGCACCGCCTGTCATGGCGAAGGCGCTACCGGCGGACGGGGCCCGGCGCTTAACAGCGGCCGTTTTACCCACGGCAATGGCGACTATGATCTGTTCCAGACCATCCGCAGCGGTGTGCCGGGAACCCAGATGCCCAGCTTCGCCGCCTTGCCGGCGGACGATGTCTGGCGGGTGGTGACCTATATCAAGAGCCTGTCGGGCGGCGGCCCAAGGGCGGGTCAGGGCGGCAATGAGATCGCCAGCGGCAACGCGGCGGCGGGCGAGGCGCTTTTCTTTGGCGAAGGCAAATGCGCCGCTTGTCATGAAGTGAACGGCAAAGGCGCGGCCATCGCCGCCGATTTGTCGGATGAAGGCGCCAAGCCGCTTTCGGCCATCCGCAGCGGCCTGTCGCATAAGGCGCCCGCCGGCTTCCGCGCTCCGCCGCATTTCGCCGACGTCACCACAACGGACGGCCGCCGGCTGCACGGCTTTGTCACCGCCGAGGATAGTTTCACTCTGGCTTTGGCGGTCGACGGCAAGAATGTCGTGCTGGACAAAAAAGCCGTACGCGACATCGTTCCCACCCGCGATGCCTATCCGCACGATCTCAACCTGACGGCGTCGCAACGCGAAGATCTGGTGGCCTATCTGGCGCAACACAAGCAGCGCGACTTCGCCCAGACCTCGAAAGCCTCGCCGGATCCGGTGCTCAACTATCAGCGCCTGCTCAAGTCCCGCGCTGAGCCGCAAAATTATCTTTCCTATTGGGGCGGCTATGACGGCCATCATTTCAGCGAGCTGAAGGAAATCACGCCCGCCAATGCCGGCAAGCTTCAGGCGCGCTGGGCGGCGTCGCTGCCCGGTCCGTCGGCGCTGGAAAGCCTGCCGCTGGTGGTGGACGGGATCATGTATGTTTCGGGGCCTCCCGGCGATGTCTATGCCCTGGATGCCAAGACCGGATTGCAGCTCTGGCACTTCCACCGCAAGCAGGATGTGGTCAATCCCTATCAGATCAATCCGTCTAATCGCGGCGTGGCGGTGCTGGACGGGCGCGTCTTCTTCGGCACCCTGGACGACAATATGATCGCGCTGGATGCCCATACCGGGCGCGAATTGTGGGAAGTGCGGGTAGCAGACACGCTGGAAGGTTTCACTCTGACCGGCGCGCCGCTGGCGGTGGACGGCAAGATCATCATGGGCTCGTCCGGTGGCGAGATGGGCTTGCGCGGCTTCCTGGATGCCTATGATCCCGCCACTGGCAAGCGGCTGTGGCGCTTCTATACCACCGCGGCGCCGGGCGAACCCGGTGGCGGCAGTTGGGCGGGCGACAGCTGGAAGCTGGGCGGCGGCGGCACCTGGCTGACCGGCAGCTATGATCCCGAACTGCATCTGCTGTATTGGAGCATCGGCAACCCCGCGCCCTCCTTCAATCAATTGGTGCGCAAGGGCGACAATCTCTTCACCGACTCCGTGGTGGCGCTGGACCCCGACACCGGCAAGTTGAAATGGTGGTACCAGTTCACCCCCAACGACTCCCATGACTGGGATTCGGAGGAAGACCTGGTGCTGGCCGACCAGATGATCGACGGCAAGATGCGCAAGCTGATGCTGCACAGCGATCGCAATGGCGTCTTCTATGTACTGGACCGTACCAACGGCAAATTCCTCTGGGCCAAGCCGTTTGTGAAGGCCACCTGGGTCAAGGGCTGGGACAAGCAGGGGCGGCCGATAGTGGATCATTCCACCGACGCCACGCCGGAAGGCACCATCATGTGGCCCGCCGGCGCCGGTACCAATTTCCAGGCGCCGTCCTATGACCGGGAAAACGAAACCCTCTATCTCCACTACAATGACATACAGGGCTTCATGTCCATGGGCCCGGCGGTGTTCGAGCGCGGCAAGCTTTATACCGCGCGTGGCAGCGTGCCGCCGCCGCCCGGCCCGCCGCCCAAATCCGGGATCGAGGCGCTGGACACCAGAACCGGCGAGGCGAAGTGGCGCTTCCCGGTGATGCGTGCCACCAATTCCGCCGGCGTCATCGCCACCCGCGGCGGCCTGGTGTTCGCCGCCACCGCCGAAGGCCGTTTTATCGCGCTGGATGCCAAGACGGGCCACGCGGTATGGAGCTTTGCCACCGGCGGCGCGATCACCGCCTCGCCCGTCTCCTATGCGGTGGACGGCAAGCAATATGTCGCCATCTCGGCGGGCAACATGGTCTACGCCTTCGCCCTTCCTGATTGAGCGCCCGGATGATGTCCGATAACAAAAAACCTCTGATCGTGGTGATGGGCGTTGCCGGCTCGGGCAAGACCACCATAGCCAGCGGCCTTGCGGAAAGACTGGGCGTGCCTTTTGTGGAAGGCGATTCCCTGCATCCCATCGCCAATGTGAAGAAGATGGCCGCCGGCATCCCGCTGACCGACGCGGATCGCTGGCCCTGGCTGGAAGCCATCGGCGAACGCATGGAAGTGGAACGCTCGACCGGCCATGGCGTGGTGGTGTCCTGTTCCGCCCTCAAGCGCGTCTATCGCGACAGTTTGCGCAAGAAAGTGCACGACCGGGTGCTGTTCATCCTGCTGGATGGTTCGCGCGAACTGATCGGCGAGCGGATGAAGAAGCGCAAGGGTCATTTCATGCCGGCGGCGCTGCTGGACAGCCAGTTCGCCACCCTGGAAAAGCCCATGCCGGACGAGCATGCGGTGATTTTGGATATCTCCCACACCGTGCCCGCGCTGTTGGCCGAAGCCGCCAATGCGGTGGCGCCGGTGGCCGCGTCATAAACAAACAAGAAAGGAAAACGGGATGCGCAACAGGACTTTCATGCTTCTTCTGACCGCCACGGCATTGCTGACCTTGCCGGTCCTGGCCCAGCCGCAGCCCGAGGGCCCGCCCACGCCGCCGCCGGCGGAGGACGCGCAAACCACCATCATCAACCCGCCTTACGCCGATGCGGCGGAATACAAGGTCGATCCTGCCGTGCCGCAGGGCGACGTGCGGGAATTCATCATGTATTCGGAGGACAGCAAGATTTATCCCGGGATCGTGCGCGTGCAACCGCTGACCCGCGATCCGCATGACAACAACATCATCATGCCCGGTTTGAATTTGTCCGCCCCGGGCCGCTATGAGCGCCATGTCTGGGTCTATATCCCCAAACAATACAAGCCCGGCACGGCGGCGCCCTTCATGGTGGTGCAGGACGGCCATTCCTATATCAACCGCCTGGCCCCGGTGCTGGACACCATGATCGCGCAGCATCGCGTGCCCGCCATGATCATTATCGCGCCGGATTCCGGCGGCAGCGACGCGCAAGGCTCCCAGCGCGGGCTGGAATACGACACCCTGTCCGACCGTTATTCCAATTGGGTGGAGCAGGAATTGCTGCCGGCGGTGACGCAGCGCTATGGCGTGACGCTCACCAGCGATCCGGAAGGCCGCGCCGCCATGGGCGGTTCGTCGGGCGGTGTCTGCGCCTGGACCATGGCCTGGTTTCATCCCGAGCGCTATCACAAGGTGCTGAGCTATTCCGGCACTTTCGTGAACCAGGCCTGGCCGATGGATCCCAAGACGCCGCGCGGAGGCTGGGAGTATCACGATCACCTGATCGCCAAGGCGCCCAAGCAACCCATCCGCATCTGGATGGAAGTGGGCGGAAAGGACAATCGCTACACCAATCCGGAGAACACCTGGCACAATTGGCCGCTGGCCAACAACCGCATGGCGGCCGTACTCAAGAAGAAGGGCTATGACTATCATTATCTCTGGGCCGTTGACGGCGGGCATACCGATGGGCGGGTGATCCGCCAGACCTTGCCGGCGGCGCTGGAATGGTTGTGGCGGGACTATCCCAAGGGTTGAGGCGGGCTTTCGTGCCGCAGTCCGCGCGTATCTCCATGATTTCCCGGATTTAGCCGGCTTTTCCGGTCCTTTTGGCGGCCATCCTTGGTTGACAGATGGGACAGGGATAGGGGACGCTTTCGCGCAAGATGGCGTCATGACCATCGCTGGGGAGAATATGACCAAGATTTCGACCACGCTTTCGCTCGCGGTCTTGACCGCGTTCATACCACCGGCTGCGGCGCAGGAACTCGCGCCCATGCCAAGAACGCGGCCCGAGCCTCCTCCGGTGTTCAAGCAGATCGAGCCGGGTCCGGCGGTGCCGGATTGGCTTTCCTATAACTACGACCGTGAGCGCAGCGGCTGGAATCGCGGCGAGACCGTCCTGGGCAAAAAGACGGTGGGCAAGCTCAAGCCGCTGTGGAACAGACAGCTCCTCACCGACGCGCCCGCACTGGTTCTCTCCACCCTGACCGCGCCGGTGGTGGTGGCTGGCGTTTCCACCCCAGCGGGCGCCAAGGACCTGTTGTTCACCATCGGCATGGATGACACGCTGACGGCGCTGGATGCCAATACCGGCGAAACTGTCTGGCAGAAACACTTCGACAATCCCCTCAAGCCGCTGCGGCCCAGGTCGATCAGCTGCGCCAACACCGAGCAGGCCACCCCGATCATCGACAAGGCCAGCAGCCACATCTACTTCACCACCAGCGACGGCAAGCTGCGCGGCGCCAAACTGGGCGACGGCGCGGAAGCGCTCGCCCCCACCGACATGGTGCAGCCCTACAGCCGCAACTGGTCGCTCAATCTGGTCGACAATGTGATCTACACCACCGCGGCGCGCGGCTGCGGCGGCGGCCCCACCCAGCCGATGGAGTTCGGCACGGTGGCGGCGATGGACATCTCCGACCCCGCCCATCCGGCGCTGTCGCGCTTTTATACCGGCAAGGGCCGCCCCGCCGGCCCGTGGGGCGCATCCGGCGTGGCTTGGGGTCCGCAAGGCGCTTATGTCGCCACCGCGGACGGTCCCAACAATCCCGGCAGCGGCATCTATGGCGACATGATCCTGGCGGTGAGGCCGCATGCCTGGGGCCTGAACGACAGTTTCACGCCGTCCAACTGGCGTTACGTCAACGCCCGCGACCTGGATATCGGCTCGGGCGGCGTGCTGCTGTTTCCGTTCGGCAAGCGCAACATCCTGGCCACCGCCTCCAAGGAATCGGTGGTCTTTCTGCTGGATGCCGACAATCTGGGCGGCTTCGATCACATGACGGCGCTGTATCAGTCGCCACGGCTGGGAAATGACAGCCAGGATTTCCAGGCGCAAGGCGTATGGGGCAATCTCGCCACCGCGCAAAGCGAGACCGGCGAGCGCTGGATTTATGTGCCGCTATGGGGCGCGCCCGCCAAGGCGGGCCTGAAATTCCCCATCGCCAATGGTGATGCGCCCGATGGCAGCATCATGGCTCTCAAGGTGGTGGAGGATCAGGGCAAGGTTTCGCTTCAGCCGCAATGGGTGTCGCGCGATCTCAACATCGCGTCGCCGCCGGTGGTGGCCAATGGCGTGGTTTACGCCTTGCAGACGGCGGAAAGCGCGGTCCAGGTGCCCAAGGACATCTTCAATCCCGACGGGACCCGCAAGCCCTGGGCTTCCGATCAAGGCGCCAACAACCGCATCATGACCCCGCATTCCGTCATGAGCCTGTTTGCGTTCGACGCGGAGACCGGCAAGGAACTCTGGTCCAGCGGCAAGACCATGGACGGCAATGCGGTGCACTTCACCCAGCCGGTGGTGGCGCTTGGCAAGTTGTTCGCGGTGGACCATGCCGGCCATGTCTGGGCCTTCGGCCTGCCTCAGCCGCGCGCGCGCAAATAGAAATCGCAAGCCCTGCTTTGGCCGTCGGCCAGCAGAACAGGGCGTGAGTCGACACGGGCAAAGCCGTTTTTTTCCAGCACCCGCGCGGCTGCCCGGTTGGCGTTCTGCACAGCCGCCGCCAGCCGCATCAGGTTCAGCGCCGCCAGGCCATGGGCGGCCACCGCGCCCACCGCTTCACTGGCCAGGCCCAGGCCCCAGCAATCGCGGCGCAGCAGAAAGCCCAGTTCCGCCGACCCGTCCCGGATCAGGCTGAGATCGACACTGCCTATCGCCTCGCCGTCGCGGATCAGCGTCCAGTAACGGCAAAGTCCATCCGCCATGGCCGCCTGCTGCTCGCGCACCAGCTCCTCGGCCACCGCCAGGCGGGTCAGCGCGGGCCGGTTCCAGAAGCGCATGGCTTGCGCATCGCTCAGAATGGCGAACAGAGCGGGGGCGTCCGCGGGACGCTGCGGCCGCAGGATCAGCCGGGGCGTCTGGAGAATCACGATTGGGTCATCTGCTGCGTCCGTCCGGCCTTTCGCTTGCGCTTAGGGCGTTCGGTACTCAAATCGGGTCGCTGGACCGATTTATCCGCCGCGCGGTCGTGCCCCACAGCCAAAAAACCGAGAGGCGGCCGGCTGCCTAAGCGCCGTAACCGCCTCTCACTGCCCCCTTCAAACAGGACCTTGGACCGGACCCCAACCGGAACCAACCCACGCGGGGTTTCCCCAAACCGTCCATCCGCGCGTGACGCTAACTGTGCCGGAGACGGGCTCTCGCGCAACGGTTTTGCTTGGTGTTTCCGGGACTTTGCGTTCTTTGCGCGGATGATGTGGATTTTCCGCAACAATTGTTACGAGCCGCTCGCGAAATCACGCGCGAAAATGCTTCGACAGCTTCAAACCTTGGCCCTGATAGTTGGACCCCAGGCCCTGGCCGTAACCTTCCGGCGGCGGATCTGTTAACCGTTCGAAGATCAGCCGGCCGATCACCTGACCATGTTCCAGAATGAAGGGGACCTCGCGGGAGCGCACTTCCAGCACGCCGCGGGCCGAGGGCGGCCGTCCCGGCTCATAGCCGAATCCCGGATCGAAGAAGCCGGCATAGTGAACCCGGAACTCGCCCACCAGGGGATTGAACGGTACCATTTCGGCCGCATGGTCGGGCGGAATGGCCACCCGCTCGCGGCTGACCAGGATGTAGAACTCGTCGGGGTCCAGCACCATGTCGCCGCGGGCATTGGCTTCGATCGGTTCCCAATAATCCGCCGGGTCCAGCGCGCCCACCTTGTCCACATCGATCAGCCCGGTGTGTTTCTTGGCGCGAAAGCCGATGCGCCGTCCCGCATCCGCGCTGCCCTTGAGATCGATGGACAGCGCCAAGCCGTCATCGATATTGGGCTCGCCCCCAAATCCATCAAAAGCGACCAGAGGAATCTGTTCATGCAGGCGGCGCAGCGCGGTGTCGCTGAACTGGGGCGAGCCGTGGCGGATGCGAAGCTGATTCAGGCGCGAACCTTTGCGCACCAGGACCGGAAAAGTCTGCGGGCAGATTTCGGCATAGAGCGGGCCGCGATAGCCCGGCTCGACCCGGTCGAAGGATGGCGCGTAGTCAGTGATCAGGCGGGTGAAGACATCGATGCGGCCGGTGGAACTTTTGGGATTGGCGCCGCCGGAAATGCGTGCCGAAAATTCCGCCCGCTCCAGCAGCGGCACGATATAGACGCAGCCCGCTTCCAGCACCGCGCCGTCGCGCAGATCCACTTCATGCATGAAGACGGTCTTGAGCTTTTCCTCCACCGTGGCGGAAGGCCCGGGCAGGAAACTGGCGCGCACCCGATAGGCGACCGGTCCCAGCCTCAAATCGATGCTGGCGGGCTGGATCTGGCCCTTGGCGAAGGGCTCCGACGCCGTGATCTCGCGGCCCTGCTCCAACAGCCGGACCAGCACATGACTGGGCAGGATGCCGGTGGAGAAGCGGCCATAATTGTCGTCAGCGGGATGCAGGGTTTCCAAGGTCGCAGCCATCAACCGGTTATAGGTGCCTCGGGGGCGCGGGTCACGGCGTCAGGCCCCAGGAACGCCCGGATATCCCCAATCGCCTCAGCCAACCCGCAGCGTTTCACGGGGGCTTTTTCCGGGAAAGCGGTCAGCAGCCGGCTGGGGGTCGCCCCTTCCAGGATTACAAAACAGCCCCGGTCTTCCGGTCCCCGGATCAGCCGCCCGAAGGCCTGTTTGAGGCGGAAGCGGGTGATCAGGTCGTCATAGCCCTTGCCGAACTTGGCCCGCCGCGCCTTGTGCAGAATGGTCGGCTTGGGCCAGGGCACCTTGTCGAATACCACCAGCCTTAGCGACCGGCCCGGCACGTCCACGCCGTCACGCAAGGCATCGGTTCCCAACAGACAGGCATTCTCTTCGGCGCGGAACAGATCCACCAGCGCGCCGGTATCCAGTTGGTCGATATGCTGGGCAAAGAGATTGATGCCGGCCGCGGCCAAGGGTGCTGCGATGCGCGTGCCGGTTTCGCGAAGTGCGCGCACGGCGGTGAACAGGCCCAGCGCCCCGCCGCCGGAGGCCAAAAACAATTCGCGCATGGCGGCGGCCAGCGCCTCGGGATCGCGGCGGGCGACGTCCTTGATGATGAAGATGCGCGCCTGGTCTTCATACCGGAAGGGCGAGTCGAAATGGGCGCGCCGCGCCGGCTGCGGCAGATGTCCGGCGCCGGTGCGGATCTCGGCGCTGGCCCAATGATCGTCCTCGCCGCCATCGCTGTCGCGCAGGGTGGCCGAGGTGATCAGCGCGCCATGAGCCGGTTCCAGCACCGCGCTGGAGAGCGGCTTGGTGGGATCGATCCAGTGACGCCGCAGACCCACATCGGCGTCGCGGCCGTCTTCGCGGGCGATTTCAAACCAATCGACAAATTCTTCCGCGATCTCGCCTTGCGCCAGCGTCTCCAGCATTTCGATCCAGGCCGGCAGGATCGCCTTGGCCCGGCGGTCCACCCCGCGCGCCGCCGCCTCCAGCCGCGCCTTGGTGTAAGGCTCCAATGTCGCGGTCTTGTCGTTCATCTTTTTGCGCAACAGCCGCGCCAGCACCGCCAAGGGATCGGCGATGCGCTTGAGGCCGCGGCTGAGGCCGCGCACCGACTCCAGCAACTCCTCGCCCATGGGATGGGGTTCGGCTTCCAGGGAATAGAACGCATCGGCATCGCTGCTGCGGGCCCGCACGTGGCTGTAGGCGGCGGCCAGGAAGACTTCGCCGGGCCCGCGCGGATTGCCGCCCAGTCTCTGCGTCCAGCCTTCGCCCGCCAGCGCGCCCGCCGCCTGCACCGCCTCTTGCAGAGCCTCCTGCGCCGCCTCGTCATCGGCGATCAGGTCTTTCAGCCGCTCCTCCAGTCCCCGCATGCGGGTCCTGGCGCGGCCCTCGGGTCCGCGAATCCAACGGCGCAGCTCCGCCATTTCGCGTCCCGACAGCATGGCGGAAAAACCGCTATCGGCGGCGTCGAACAGATGATGGCCCTCGTCAAACACAAAACGCAGCCGGCGCCCTTCTTCTTTTTCCGGCGGCGTATCGCTGGTCTCGTCCTCGCCCAGCCAATCGCTGCTGGATTGCGCGATCACCAAGGCGTGATTGGCGATCACGATACTGGCATGGCGGGCGCGGCGGATGGCGCGTTCGATGAAACAGAGGCGATAGTGCGGGCAGGCGGCATAGATGCATTCGCCGCGCCGGTCGGTGATGGTGGACAAAGGCAGATAGGCGGCAAGAAAGGCGGGAAAGCCGATGCCGGAAAGATCGCCGTCGGTCGGCGAGGAAATCCAGCGCGCGATCAGGGCCAGCACCACGGTGCGCTGGCCCGGCGTCAGGGCCGTTCTTTTCGCGGCTTCCTCGAAGTTCAACAGGCAGAGATAATTTTCGCGGCCCTTGCGCACCACCGCCTTTTCCGCCCGCTCCACCGGATCGGGCCACAGATGGGCGATCTCCTGCACGATCTGGCGCTGCAGGTTGCGGGTATAGGTGGAAATCCAAAGGCCGGGACCGTTCTTCTCCGCCCACAACGAAGCCGGCGCCAGATAGCCCAACGTCTTGCCGGTGCCGGTGCCCGCTTCCACCAATGCCACGCGCGGCGCGCCGGCCTGTTCGCGCGGGCCGAAGGCATAAGCCGCCGCCTCGCTATAGCTGCCCTGTTCGGGCCGCATCACCCCCACCAGCCGCGCCAGGCGGGCGCGGGCTTCGGCCGGTTCAACCGGTTGCGAACCCGGCTGTCCCACCGGCGCCTGATCCTCCCATTGCGGCAGACCGCGCCATGCTTCCAGGCCGGCGATGGGAGAGCCATGCGGGATTTCGCCCACCATCTCTTTCAACAAGGGCGCCCAGCGCCAGCCGGCGCGCTCCAAAGTGCCCACCAAAGGCGCCAACCGCTCGCGCACCTCCTGGGGCCAGCCGGCGACTTCGTTCAGCAAGGTGCGGGCGATCGCGTGCAGGCTTTGCGCCGATTGTTCGGGGCTGTGCGGCGCCGCCAGTCCCAAGGCGCGCGCCAGGCCCAGGGCGCTGGGAACAAAAGGCAGGCCGGGCCGCACAAAAGCGAACAGTTCCAGCACATCAAACAGCATGACATTGGCGCGGGTGCCCAGCCGTCCGGCGGCAAAGGCGGCATGCGCCACCAGGACATCGCCGCCTTCGAACAGCGCGCGCGCGTCACGCAAGTCGATCCGTTCCGCCGTGCCATCGGAGCGTGCGATCGCCGCGCCGGGTGGCGCGGGAACAAGAGCGATCAGGTCGGGCAAGGAGGCCATGGGCGCGCGATATTGAAGCGCGGCCACGCAAAAGCCAGCGATTTTTAGGCAGCGTCTGGATAAAGCTGTATCAGCGCCTGCCTCACCCGCACATGTTCGCCCACTACGCTCTGGGCGGCATTGCGCAATTGATGCTGGTCCTCGCCGTCACGCGCCAGTTTGGTGAAATCCCGCGCCGCCTGGGTGATGGCGGAAAGGCCCAAGCCACCGGCCGCGCCGATAATGTCCTGCGCCAGCCGCGTCGCTTCGTCCCAATTCTCCCCGGCACAAGCCTCGGCCAGGGCATTGGTCAGCTGTTCGGCGGTGATGATATAGCATTGCAGGATTTCCAGCAGCGCTTTCACCCCCACCGATTTTTCCAGCAGGCTGAAGGCCACCGGATCGATGGCGGCCACGCTTTCCTTGTTCTTGGCGCTATCCTTGGTGCCGTCCGCGGACTGGCAGACACGGTCCAGGGCGCGATAAAGCGGATCGGCTTCCACCGGCCAGCGCAAGGCGTGCGGCGTGGAAGCGGGCGCGCGGTCGCCGCGCAACAGGATCGCGATCAAAGGCGCCTTGGCGCCCGGAGCGGCGGCCAGCATATCGGCATCGCTGGCGCCCGCAATGACGGCGTCGAAATGTTCGCAAGCAGCATATTCTTCCGCTTCCGCCAGGCTTTCGGCCTTGACGACGCGATTGCCGAAAGGCTCCAGCAGCCGGGCGATTGTTTCGGCCAGAGCGGGCAGGAACAGCAGAAACGACAGGCCGGTGGGCGGCGGCGTGCGATTTTCCGCGCCATCCGATTCCGCAGGCGTGCCGGCTGCCGCGCCCGATACCGGCAAGGTAAAAAAGAAGGTGGCGCCTTCGCCGGGCTTGCTGGAAAAGCCGATCGTGCCGCCTGCCTGTTCGATCACGCGCTTGGCCACCGACAGGCCCAGGCCGGCGCCCTGCTGGCGGCGGGCATAGGAGGAATCGCCGGGCGTGAAGGGACTGAACAGCAGTTCCACCGCTTCCGGCGCCACGCCGGGCCCGGTGTCGGAGACGGCGAAACGCACCGATTCTCCGTCCTCGCTCAAATCCAGCCGGATATCGATCAGGCCGCGCTCGGTGAATTTCAACGCATTGTCCGTCAGCTTGAGCAGGACTTGGCGCACCCGGCGCGGATCCGCCGCCACGCGCGGCAGGCCGGACGCCGCGCTCAAGGTGAGAAGCAGCTGTTTCTCCCAGGCGCGCGGCTGCAGCAGCCGGGCGACGGCGCGCGCCGCCTGGACGGCATCGCAATCCTCATCCTCCGGCTGATGAATATCGTCCCTGGTCAGCGCGATCACATCATCGATCAGGGTCTGAAGCCCGCGCCCGGCCTGCAGCATCACCTTGACATGATCGCGCTGCTGCTTGGGCAGTTCGGCGCGCTCCAGGAGCTGCGCCATGCCCAGCAGCGCGTTCAGAGGCGTGCGCAATTCATGGCTCATATTGGCGACAAAGGCGGCCTTGGCCTGGGCGCTGGTTTCGGCGGCGTCGCGGGCCTTGACCGCTTCGCCCTTCTCGCGCCTCAGCTGGATCACCAGCTCGCCATTCTCATTGCGCAGCCGGATGCTTTCATCCAGCAGCCGTCCCATGCCCTGGCAATAGCTGATCAGCACGGTGGCAAACAATACCATCAAGACGGCGGTGCAATCCGCATACGTTCCGCCTTGCCTGAGCAACAGGCCCACAAGCGGCGCCAGCGCGAACACAGTATGCGCGACATAGGCGGGGCGATGGGCGGAGCGGGCGATGAATTCCGTCGCCGTCATGCCCAGGAAACCCAGCGCCAGATAGGCCTGGGCCGCGAAGGAATCGGGCACGAACCAGAACAAGGCGGCAGCGCCCCAGGCGGCGCCGGAGATGGCGGACAGGAAGGTGTAGCGCCAGGCCCAGAAATGGGCATCGCCATGCCGGCCGCGGTTCCTGTAAGCGGTGGTGAGTTGTTCGGACGCAATCACAACGGCCAATAGCAGCGCCAGCGGCATCAGCGGCAGGATGGCGGGCCCATGGCCGGCTATCAGGGTGGCCAGCGCGCACAAAACCGCGAAAGGCAGAGAGAGATAATGGCGACCCAGCGCATAAAGCAGGTCAATGCGTCCGGCGAACACCGGATCGGCCAGCTTTTCCCGTGACGCCGGCTTTTCTTCCGGCAAGAGTCCGTCTGTCATTGCGTAAAACCCGGCCACAGCCTAGGTTTCGCGCCCTTTCCAAACGCTTAATTCAGACTTAACCAAGAATGAAAATAACACGAGAACAGGCGCTTGCCGCCAAGGCCTGGCCTTTCGAGGAGGCCCGCAAGCTCCTGGCGCGGGCACAACGCCGCAGGTCGCAGGGCAAAGGCGGCGATTTTGTGTTGTTCGAGACCGGCTATGGCCCTTCCGGCCTGCCGCATATCGGCACCTTCGGAGAGGTGGCGCGCACCAGTTGGGTGCGCCATGCCTTTGAAAGCATCTCGGACATTCCCACCCATCTCATCGCTTTCTCCGACGACATGGACGGCTTGCGCAAGGTGCCGGACAATCTGCCCAATCAGGAGATGCTGGCGGGCCATCTGGGCAAGCCGCTTACCGCCATTCCCGATCCTTTTGGCACTCATGAAAGCTTTGGCGCGCACATGAATGCTCGGCTGCGCTCCTTCCTGGATCAATTCGGGTTCCGCTACGAATTCTACTCCTCCACCGCCACCTACAAATCGGGCCGCTTCGACGATGCGCTGTTGAAGATCCTGGCGCGTTATGACGAGGTGATGAAAGTGATGCTTCCGACGCTTGGCGAAGAGCGGCAGCAGACCTACTCGCCGTTCCTGCCGGTATCCCCGCGCAGCGGCAAGGTGCTGCTGGCCAAGGTGGTTGAGCGCGATGTGACCGCGGGCACCATCACCTATGTCGAGGAAGACGGCAGCCACCAGACCGTGCCGGTCACCGGCGGCCATTGCAAACTGCAATGGAAGCCCGACATGGGCATGCGCTGGGCGGCGCTGGGCGTGGATTACGAGATGTACGGCAAGGACCATCTTTCCCAGGCGCCGCTCTACAGCGCCATCTGCAAGATCGCCGGCGGCGAGCCGCCGGAACAGTACATGTACGAGATGTTCCTGGACGACCAGGGCCAGAAGATTTCCAAATCCAAGGGCAATGGCATCAGCCTGGACGACTGGCTGAGTTATGGCTCGCCGGAAAGCCTGGCGCTGTTCATGTTCCAGAAGCCGCGCACCGCCAAGAGATTGTATTTCGACGTGATCCCCAAGGCGGTAGACGAGTATATCGCCTTCCTGGAATCCTACACCGCGCCGGAAACCAGTGACGAACAGCGGCTGGAAAATCCGGTCTGGCATATTCATGCCGGCAAGGTGCCGCAGGAACGTTATCCGGTGAGCTTCGCGCTGCTGCTCAATCTGGTGTCGGCCTCCAACGCGCACAATCGCGACGTGCTGTGGGGCTTCATCCGCGCCTATTCGCCGGAACCGGTTTCGCCGGAGACAAATCCCGGCCTGGAACGGCTGGTGGCTTTTGCGCTGCGTTACTACGAAGACTTCGTGAAACCCAGCAAAGTTTATCGCGCTCCCGACGACAAGGAGCGCGCCGCGCTTACGGACTTGGCGGCGCAGTTGGACCGGCTGGGCGATGAGCGCGACGGCAAGGTGGTGCAGGACGTAATCTATGAAGTGGGCAAGGCGCATGGCTTTGAACCGCTGCGCGCCTGGTTCGGCGCCTTGTACGAAGTCTTGCTGGGCCAGAGCCAGGGGCCGCGCTTCGGCTCCTTTGCGGCCTTGTTCGGTTGTGCCCAGACCGCGGCGATGATCCGGAGCGCCCTGAATGGCGAGTTTCTCAAGACCTGATATCGCATTGGCCGTGCTGTTGCTGCTTGCGCCGTTGTCGGCCCAGGCCGCCAGCACGGATGAGATTTTCGCGCTCTATGCCAAGGGCGACTACAGCCAGGCGGAAAAGACAGGCGAGGCGTCGCACACCGCGCCGGGGCTGGCCATCGCGGCCCGGGCGGTGCTGGCGGACGAGGTTTTGCGCGACACGCCGTGCCTTCCCTGCCTGGAACGGGCCGAGAGCCTGGCGCGCCAGGCGATCGCCGCCGACCCGCATTACGCCTTTGGCCAGGTCTGGCTGGCCGTGGCGCTGGGCTATCAGGCGCGCATTATCGGCTCCGTCAAGGCGCGCTTGAAGAACATGCCGGCCCAGTCCAAGGCGGCGCTGGAATCGGCTATCGGCGACGATCCCAAAAACCCTTTTGCCGTTTCCGCGCTGGGCGGCTGGCATATCGAGATCGTGCGCGGCGGCGGCGCCACCCTGGCCCGGCTGTTCTACGGCGCGCGTGAAAATGAGGCGCTTGCCCTGTTCGACCGTGCGGTACAGCTGGCGCCGGGCAATGTCGCGGTGCATTATCAGATCGCCCTGGGGCTGGCGGGCTTTGACGCGGGAAAATACCGCGCGCGCATCATTGCGGAGCTCACGGCGGCGCAGACGGCGGCGCCGGCCACTGCTTATGAGAAAAGAATTCAGGGCCGCGCCCAGGAACTTCTCGACCTCTTGAACCAGGGCACGGAAGATGCGTTTCATGTCCGGGTCCGGAAGTATCAGGGCTTTCCGGAATAGCTGTCGCGGGAGACGGGGTGCGGAAGTTAACACCGCTGATTTTGCTGTGCTGCGTTTTGCTCGCGGGTTGTTGGCAGACGGTGACGCGTCCGTATCGCAATGTCATGTCGCTGCAGCCTTTTGCGCAAGGTCCGATCACGGCAAAAGACCCGAGCGGCAAGGAAACGCATTATGTTTTGCACAAGGTCGCGCGCGGCCGTTACCACATGACCCAGACCGATCGCGGCCAGGATTTCGGCCAGGGCTTTGAACTGGGATTCTTTCCCTTGCCGGGAGCGCCCAGCAATGTGCTGATCTATCAGGCTGCCGCTTTGGAGCGCACCCGCCGCGACGACAATCTGCGTTATTACGGCCTGGTGGTGGTGACGATGCCCTATGGCGCCCAGGAAATCCGGCCCGATTGCGAGAAGGATGCCCGCGCGGCGGCAGTCTCCCATACGCGCATGGGCAAGGACGGCGCCTGCACCTTCGCCAGCCGCGCCGCGCTGGAGGCCTCGCTATTGGCGTTGTGGAAAAGCGGCAAGAAGCCGGAATATAGCTACACGTTGCATTGATTCAGACGCGCCAGATAGCGATCCATCCAGGAATCTGGAGCGACGCATTCCGCGGAGCGACGTTCAGCATCCGCCAGCTTCCTTCCCCCTTCGATGCGAAGCATCAAGAAGGGGGAAGGTGTCACAGCGAAGTGTCGGCGGAGCCGACCTGAGCTGTGACGGATGGGGGTCAACAAAAAAACTACTGACTCGCCCAAATAATCCGGTGCACGAAAGCGATATCGCTAAGCGCAAGATTTCGATCCTCGAAAGCCGGATTGAAACTCTTGAGCTCGATGCGCTGGGCGGTCATGCGGCCCAGCTGCTTGGCCATCACTTCCCCGCCATGCGTCTTGACCACCACACGGTCGCCGCGCCGAAGCTGGCCTGACGGCGACACCATGATGCGGTCGCCGTCGCGATAGACCGGCAGCATGGAGTCGCCGGTGATTTCCAGCGCATAGCAATGCGGATCGGCGATCTCCGGAAAGGCGATGTCCTCCCAGCCCGAACCGGCGGGAAATCCGGCATCGTCAAAAAAGCCGGCGCGGCCGGCTTGGGCCAGGCCGATCAAGGGCACCATCCGCGCCTTGACCGGCCGTCCGCCGCCCTCATGCACCAAGGCCACGAAGTCCTCCAGCGAGGCGCCGGTGGCGGAGAGGATTTTTGCCAGGCTTTCGGTGGAAGGCCAGCGCAGCTTGCTGTGGGCGGCTCCGCGCTTGCTCTTGTTGAAGGTGGTGGGATCAAGCCCGGCCAGCTTGGCCAGGCCGGACGGCGACATGCCATGCCGGGTGGCGAGCGCGTCTATGGCGCGCCAGATTTGGTGGTGGGTGAGCACTTAGGAATCAAACCGTAGTTTATGGTTATATTCCTATTGTAGAAGCTGGCCGAGAATCCGTCCATAGGGAAGCCATGCCTTTGCTTGATCTTGGCGCCGCTTTGCTGCGGCGGCTTCCGGCCGAAACCGCGCACCGCGCCACCCTGGCGCTGCTGCGTTCGGCGGGTCCGCTTTTGCCGCAAGCTCCCGGCGATGATCCGCGCCTTGCCGTCAGCGCCCTGGGGCTGGATTTTCCCAATCCGGTGGGACTGGCCGCCGGTTTCGACAAGAATGCGCAAGTGCCTGGCGCCATGGCCAGGCTGGGCTTCGGCTTTGTGGAATGCGGCACGGTCACGCCAAAGCCGCAAGCCGGCAATCCGCGCCCCCGCCTGTTTCGGCTTTCCCGCGACGGCGCGGTGATCAACCGCATGGGCTTCAACAATGACGGCAGCGTGACGGCGGCGGAAAATCTGCGCGCGCGCCCAGGCTTTTCCAGCGGAAGAGGCGGGATCGTCGGCATCAATATCGGCGCCAACAAGGATTCCAGCGACCGCGTTCCCGACTATGCCTGGTGCTTTTCCCAACTGGCGCCGTTCGCCGACTATGTGACGGTGAATGTCTCCTCGCCCAACACGCCGGGTTTGCGCGGCCTGCAAAATCGCGACGAGCTGACCCGGCTGCTTGGCATCCTCACCAATGCCCGCGCCAAGCTGTTCGACGACACCCTCGCCAGCACCATGCGCAAGCCGATCCTGCTCAAGATCGCGCCGGATCTGGATCTTCACGCCCTGGACGAAATCGCCGCGGTGGTGCGCGCCAGCGGCATCGAAGGCCTGATCGTCTCCAACACGACGATCGCGCGGCCTCCCTTGCGCTCGCGCCATGCCGAGGAAGCCGGCGGGCTGTCCGGCAAGCCCTTGTTTGAGCCTTCCACCCGCGTCCTGGCCGAGATGCACAAAAGGTTGAATGGCGCCGTCACTTTGATCGGCGTGGGCGGCATCTCAAGCGGCGCCGACGCCTATGCCAAGATCCGCGCCGGCGCCAGTCTGGTGCAGCTCTACACCGCACTGGCCTTCCACGGCCCGGGACTGGTGACGCGGATCAAGCGGGAATTGCTGGCCTTGCTGGAGCGCGACGGCTTTGCCAGGCTCAGCGACGCAATCGGCAGGGGCTAAGGTCGCGCGATGGACGCCAAGCCGCCTGATCTTTCCGCCGGTTCTCCCGCCGCAGGGCTGGGCCGCCGCGACCGCGCCAAGGCCCAGAACCGGGAGATCATTCTGGCCGGCGCGCGTCAGGTCTTTGCCGAGCTGGGCTATGCCGCGGCCACGGTGCGCGACATCATCCGCGCCACGCCGCTGGCCTCGGGCACCTTCTACAATTATTTCAAGTCCAAGGAGGAAGTGTATCTGGCGCTGCGCGACCAGCAGGCGCTGGCGATCCGGCCCCGGCTGCGTCAGGCGCGGCTGGCGGCCGCCAATGCCGAGGCTTTTGTCGCCGACAGCTTCCGCGTCTTTTTCCGCTTTGTGGTGGAGAATGAACGCGCCTCCCGCCGCGCCGGGATGGATTCGCCGGAAGCGCTGGCCGGGTTCACCGAACTGCGTCAGGACGTGGTTTGGGCCATGGCGCAAGGCGTGCTTCCCGCCGGCAATGCGGATTTGCTGTCGGCGGCGCTGGCCGGGCTCGCCCTGGAGCTGGCGGAACAGGTCAAGGCGGGAGCAGGGGTGGAACAGACAGTGGCATTCGCCACCGCTTTGGTGCTGGGCGGGCTGGGCGCCCTTCCCAAATCCTAGGCTTCGTCCTCAATCGTGCCGGCAATCTCAATCGTGTCATGGAACATGGTGAGGTCCACCAGGCGGTGGCCGGTCTGGGTGAGCGAGATCACATCGACGAAGCGGCGATTCCAGGCGATTTCATCCCACCAATAAGCATGGCGGGCATAGATGCGGTCGGCCAGGATTTCATCCAGCCCGTTCAGCATCACCACGATCTCCATGTCCTGGGCCTCCATGTCCTCCTGGGTGAGGCCATAGAGCGGACTGTCCTGATCGATCGGATGCATGATGGTCCAGGACAAGGCGAACAGCGAATTGTTGGAGCGCGTCAGCTTGAGCTCCTGGAAGCGGCGCATGGTGACGCCTTCCACGGTGGTGTGCTGGCGGGCCAGGTTCACCACCACGCTGGCGTCGACGATGGCCTCGCCGCGCTGGTTGGCGGCGCGGAACATCAAGGTGGGCACGCCGTCGAACGGCGCCACCACCGCCACCTTCGAGAACAGCACCCGCGCAAAGGGGCGTGAGAAACGCGCGAAAATGATGCCGGTGAACAGCGAAATGGTCAGGATGCCGCTGAAGCTCTCAACCGCGACCAGCAGGTTGGTGTAGAGCGTGCGCGGCGACATGACGCCATAGCCCAAAGTGCCCAAGGTCTGCACGCTGAAGAAAAAGGCGTCCGCGAAGCTGCCGGGCCGGGCATTGGCGATGCCGTTGCGGTCAATCACATACAGCATGCCGAAGATCAGGTTGATGACGGTGAAAGCCGCCGCCAGCTGGAAGAAGAACCAGGGCCAGGAGACGGTGAGGACATTGTGATAGATGTCCATGAAGCGGCCGCGATCCTGGCCCTTCACCACCGCCATCCGCTTGCCGCGCGGCAGTTTGGCCAGGCTGCGGACCTTGCGCGGCACCTGGCGGAAGTTGAGCGGCGTCTGGTTGCCTTTTGGGGACGGGCTGCTCATCGTCCGCCCGCTTTCACATACGCCGCCCAGATTTTTTCCTTCTCGGCGCCAAGCTGGTGAAGATAGGCCCAGCTGAAGAGGCCGCTGTCATGGCCGTCATCGAAGCCGATGCGCAGGGCATAGTTGCCCACAGGCTCCAGGCCGGCGATTTTCACGTCCTGTTTGCCCTTGACGATGGTCTTGGGCCCGCCGCCATGGCCGCGCACTTCAGCGCTGGGGGATTCCACCCGCAGATACTCGGCCGCGAGCTCAAAGCGCTCGCCATTGTCGAAGGCGACAGTGAGGGTGTCGCGCGCCGGATTGAGCCGGATCTCGCTGGGCCAGGGGAAATCAGCGGAGGGCATCGCGTTCTTCATCGCTCAGGCTGCGCGCCTCGCCCGGCAGCATCACCGGCACGCCGTCGCGGATCGGATAGGCCAGGCCCGCCGCCCGCGACACCAGTTCCTGCTTGTCGCGGTCATAGCGCAGCATGGTCTTGGTCAGGGGGCAGACCAGGATTTCCAGCAATTTGGGATCGGTGTCCATATGTCCTTCAGTTCAGGGTGGCCGGACCGGCCTCGCCGCCCATTTCCAGCAGCGCCATCAGGGTAGAGGCGCGTTCCTGGAACGTCACCGCCTCCAGCAGCGCCTGTTTCTCCATCGGATCGAAGGGGCACATCATCGCCAGCGCATTGATCAGCGCCTCGGCCGGCGCGGTCAGCACGCTGTTCCAATCCGCCTGCATGTCGCGGCTGGTGAGATAGGTCTTCAAGCCCGCCAACAGCCGCTGGCGGGAGAATTCCTCCTCATGCGGCTGCGCCAGGTCGCCGGCAAAAGGCGCGAAGTCGGCAAAGCCGGCCCGCCAGGGCGTCGAGGTCTGCATCTCGCCCGTCAGCCGGAAGCGGCAGATGCCGGTCAAGGAAATCAGATAGCGATTGTCCTCGGTCTCCTGGAACGAGGCGATCTTGCCGGCGCAGCCCACTTGCGTCAGGCGCGGCTTGAGCACCGTCTCCTCGCTTTCGGTGGGCTGGATCATGCCGATCAGCCGGTCGCCCTGAAGCGCGTAATTCACCATCTCCAGATAGCGCGGCTCGAAAATGTTGAGCGGCAGATGCCCGCGCGGCAGCAGCAACACGCCGCTCAAGGGAAACAGCGGCAGCGAATGGGGCAGGTCGGAATAGGAATGGTAACGCCTAGCCATGGAAAAACCGTGTCAGGAAAAAAGCAGCCCCGAAAGCCTGCGCCGGGCCTCGATGGTGCGTGGATCGGCGGGGCCCATGGCTTCGAACAGGGTGACAAGCTGCTTGCGCCCCGCTTCCTCATTCCATTTGCGGTCGCGCCGCACCAGTTCCAGCAGTTCGCCGATGGCGCCGTCGCGGTCGCCGGCCGCCTCCAGCGCCATGGCCAGGTCATAGCGCGCCTGGTGGTCCGAAGGGCTCGCGGCCAGCTTGGCGCGTAGCCCCGCGGTTTCGCCGCTTTCCGGGGCCGGCTTGTCCTTGAGCTTGAGTTCGGCCTCCACGGCGCGGATGGCGTCATGCGCCGCGCCATCCGGACCCACCATCTGCAAGGTTGCCTTGGCGCGTTCGACATCGCCGCTCTTGAGATAGGCGCGCGCCAGCCCCGCCACCGCCTCCGGATGGCCCGGCTCGTCCTGCAGCACATGGCCGTAAGCCTGGGCCGCCATGGCGATGTCGCCGGCCGCCAGGGCTTCCGCCGCCACCGCCAGCACCTCGGCGGTGTGTTCGGGCCCGCCATGGCCGTGCCCATGGCCGTGATCGTGGTCGTGGGCGCCGCCCGCCAGCGCCGCGACAAAGGCTTTCACCTGGCTGTCGGGAATGGCGCCCATGAAGCCGTCCACCGGCTGGCCGTTCTTGAAGGCATAGACGGTGGGGATGGACTGGATGTGCAGCTGCTGGGCGATCTCGGGATTCTCGTCGATATTGACCTTGACCAGCTTGACCGCGCCATTGGCCTGGGTCACCGCCGCCTCCAGCGCGGGGCCCAGCGTCTTGCAGGGGCCGCACCAGGGCGCCCAGAAATCCACGATCACCGGCACCTCGCGGCTGGCTTCCAGCACGTCGGCGGCGAAGGTGGCGAGCCCGGAATCCTTGATATGGGGGCTGTCGCCGGTGGCGGCATTCTGGGCCGGCTGGGAGGTGAGCGGGCGCCCGCTGGGGCCGATCAAAGCCATGACGATGTTTTCCGGAAGTTTCCTCCCCGAAAGATGGGCGTTTAGGGCCCGAAAGAAAAGCCCCGGCATTGCCGGTATAGTGGCGCCCGCATGCTGGTAACGCGCAGGGGCATTCTAGGCGGGGGGCTGGGGATTCTGGCCACGGGGGCGGCAAGAGCCGCCGAACGGCCGATTGTCAACGACGCCAGCGGCCTCGACCCGACCGAGGTGGCCCATATCGTCCGTCCCCGCGCCAGCGCCGAGGTTGCGCGCCTGGTGAAAGATTGGCAGGGAACCATTTCCATCGGCGGCGGCGGCTTCAGCATGGGCGGCCAGATCGCCGAGCCTGACAGCCTCCACTTCGATATGCGCGGCCTCAACCGGCTATTGGCGCTCGATCCGGTGAACCGGCGCGTGCGCGTGCAAACCGGCATGCGCTGGCGCGACCTGCAATCGCTGATCGATCCGCACGGCCTTTCGGTCAAGATCATGCAGAGCTATTCCGATTTCACCATCGGCGGCGCTTTGTCGGTGAACTGTCACGGACGCTATGTTGCCGCGGGCCCGATCATCAATTCGGTGCGGGACATCACCCTGGTTACCGCGGCAGGCGACACCATTTCCGCCAGCCGGACCGAGAGGCCCGAACTATTCCATGCCGCTATTGGCGGCTATGGCGGATTGGGCATCATCACGGAAGCCACCCTCGATCTTGTTGCGAATGTGCGGATGGAGCGCCGGGCGGCCAGCCTGCCGCTGTCACGCTATCCCGCCTTTTTTGACGAGCATGTGCGCGGTGATGCGGAGGCGGTCATGCACAATGCCGACATCGATCCCGCGGATTTCTCCCGCGCCATGGCGGTGAGCTGGTATCGCACCGACAAGCCGGTGACCATCCCGGATCGGCTGTTCCCGGCCGGCGCTTCCTCCGCATGGGATCGCACCAGCGTATGGCTCTTGTCCAGCGCTCCGGGTGCGCATTTGCTGCGCCGGGAGGTGGTCGATCCGCTGGACTATGCCCAGCATCCTGTGGTGTGGCGCAACCATGAAGCGAGCCTCAGCCTTGGCGCGCTGGGACCGCTGTCCGACGCCACGGGCTGTTTTGCGCTGCAGGAATATTTCGTGCCCAGGGTGCGTTTTCTGGATTTTGCCCGGGCCATGTCGCGCATTCTCATCGCCGGCAGGGTCAACGCGCTCAATGTTTCGATCCGCCATTCCCCTGCAGACCCGCAAACCTTGTTGGCCTGGGCGCGACAGGAGGTCTTTTCGTTTGTGTTGTTCTATCGCCAGGGACGTTCCCCGGCCGCACAAGCGGGGGTGAGACAGTGGACCCGCCAACTGATCGACGCGGTGCTGGAGTGCGGCGGCAGCTACTATCTCCCCTATCAGCTTCACGCGACCCCGGAGCAATTCAACCGGGCCTATCCGGGCGCCCAGCGCTTTTGGGAGGTTCGCAGGGCGCTGGACCCGCGCGGGCGTTTCCGCAACCGGCTTTGGGACCGGTACGGCGCATAGGGCCGCCGGACGGTTCGGCTACGGCACCAGCTTTGCGATCCAGTTGGGCAGGGCGAAGGCGGCGGCGTGGACGGCCGGGTTGTAATAGTCGCAACGGAGCTTGGCCTTCTTGTAGGCCGCCGCCGCTTTTTTGATCCCCGCCGGCGTTCCCAGCGGCTTGCCGCCCTTGCTGGCCCAGGACAGCGCCATGAAGCCGCCGATATAGGTGGGCACCACCGTGAGGTAGAGGCCGGATTTGGGGAAGAAGGCGCTGAGTTCCTGCAGCGCCTCGGTGATCTCCCAGGGCTGGTAGAAGGGCACCCCGGTCTGGAAGGTGGCATAGCCGCCCTGTTTCAGCGCGCCCTTCACCCGGTCATAAAAGGTCTCCCCGAACAGCGCCTTGCCGGGGCCCACCGGATCGGGGCGGTCGGCGATGATCAGGTCGAAGCGGTTTTTGCTGGATTTGCGGCCCAGATATTCGAAGGCGTCGGCCGCCTCGATCACCATCCGCTTGTCCTTGAACGCCTTGGCGTTGATGGCGCCGAAATGCCGGCGGCAAAGCTCGATCACCCGGTCGTCAATGTCGACCAGCACCACTTCCCGGACATTCTTATGCTTAAGAGCTTCGTCCGCGATGGAGAGGTCGCCGCCGCCGACGATCATAACGCGCTCCACCTTGCCATGTTCCAGCATGGGCAGGTGGGTGAGCATGTCGGCATAGGCGCTTTCGTCCCGGCTGGTGATCTGGACGATGTCATCCAGGGTCATCACCCGCCCGTTGGCGACGGTGTCGAAGATGCGGATATGCTGAAACCGGCTCCGCTCGTCCGCCAGCACCTTGGTGATCTCCATGGACTGGGCGTAGCCCTGGTGCAGGCGCTCCACCTGGAGGTCGTCTGAGGCCTTGTGGCTCTTGGTCTTGCTCGGCTGGGGCTGGGGACGGGCCATAACGTTTCCTTAAGACTTGTGACAACGCTCCCGCCGTATAGGACTGCTTGGCGCCCGTGTCTACCGCGGCGCTGCCGCGCGTTTGATGCCCATTTTATCGCGCTTTCTTGGCTTGCGCGCCGGACGCAATCCGGCGTTTCGAACGCCTCGCGGCGCGGTATTGACGTGTGCCGCCGAGGCACGCGGGGCAAAAAAATTGGCGCGCGGGGAAATTTTCTCTTGCATCGCCGGGCAGATAGCCCTATTTCGCAATTGACCCGGCGAGAAAAAAAGCCGGACGAAGCGGCGTAGGGCTGACCCCCTCCGTCGCTTTTCTCTTTAAGACGCGTCCGGAAGTCCGCAAGGCCAAGGCGTTTGGTGTCAACTCTAAGACGGGTAGGTGCTTAAATGGCTCGACTCAATTTGGTGGCGGCGAATAAAATCCCGCAAAAAGAAATTAAACCCCGCGCCGCCAAGGCGCCGCGGCCGATCGTTGTGACGCCTTCGAACGACGATCAGAAGGACCACTTTATTACCAAGAATGGCCTGTCCTATGCCGGCAGCCATGTGATCATCGACCTTTGGGAAGCCAAGGGACTGGATGACCGCGAAAAGATCGAAACCGCGCTGATCGACGCGGTGAATGAGGCGGGCGCCACGCTCCTGCACATTCACCTGCACAAGTTCGAGGATGGCGGCGGCATCTCCGGCGTGGCGGTGCTGGCGGAAAGCCACATCTCCGTCCACACTTGGCCGGAAAAGGGCTTCGCGGCCTTTGACGTCTTCATGTGCGGCAATGCCGAGCCCCGCAAGGCGCTGGACGTGTTCAAGCGCGTCTTTGAACCGGGCCGGGTCGTGGTCGGCGAGCATAAAAGAGGCGTGGTCTAAGACCGCCTCGGGCAAGAAATTGAAGAGGGCCGGAGCGTTGCTCCGGCCCTCTTTCTTTTTCGGGCCTTTATTTTTTGAACCCCCTCCGGTTTCGACTATCCGGCGCTCGCTTCGCTCGCACCGCCGTCGAAACCACCTCCCCCTTAAGGCGGGCTTCGCCCGCGAAGGGGGAGGCGGGTCATGGCCCTAGCGGAAGGTCGCCCGGCGAAATGCCGGGCTCGAGCTTGTTCGCAAGAACGCAGCGGTTTTCTTTTCCGGGCCGTTCATGGAAAGGCGTTTAGGGTTTTTCGACTTCGGCCAGATCGCGCTCCAGGAAATAGTTGAGGAACGTGCGAATCAGGGCTATCGCGGCCAGCTGGCCGATATCGTTCCAGCTCGGCGAGATCACGCTGCGGACAATGTCCGCGGCAAGCGCGAATTGAAGCCCCAGCAGCAGCCAGACGCCAAAGCGCTGGAACAGCGCCTTGCGCCAGCCCGCATCGTGGGTGTGACGGAAAAAATGCCGCCCGGAATTGACGAAAGCCTCGGCCGCGCCATAGGCGATCAGCAATACCGCCACGCCTTCCACCAGAAGCGCCACCATGGCGGAAAATTGCCGCAATACGGCTTCCATCAGGGTGGCAGCCGCTTGACGCAGCGAAAACCCAGATGGCAGGCGGCGCTGTCTATGGGTTGGGGCATGCGGGCGGCGGGGCGGTAGCGCCGGCAATAGTTCGGCGCGCAGAGGAACGAGCCGCCCTTGATCACCTTGCGGGGTATGGGCAGCCCGCCCGGCTCGATGCTGCGTTGGCGCGCGGCGGCGGCGTCGCAACAACCGGATGCTTTCGCCGCCGCCATCGCGTGGCGCGCCGCATACCAGTCGGTGGTCCATTCCCAGACATTGCCGATCATGTCGAACAGGCCGAAGGCATTGGGCGGAAAAAAGCCCACCGGCGATGTGCCCTCGAAACCCCGGCAGGTCAGGTTCTCCCAGGGGAACTGGCCTTGCCAGGTATTGGCCATGATGCGGTCTTCCGGCATGAAGTCGTCACCCCAGGCATATTCGGCGCTCTCCAGGCCGCCGCGCGCGGCGAATTCCCATTCCGCTTCGCTGGGCAGGGACTTGCCGGCCCAACTGGCATAGGCTTCAGCGTCCTGGTAGCTGATATGGACCGCGGGGTGCTGCGCCTTGCCGTCCAGGTCGCTGTTCGGCCCCAGAGGATGGCGCCAATCCGCGCCGATCACATAGTCCCACCAGACCAGATGCTGGGACAGGCTGACCGGCCTGGGCGGCTTCTGAAACACGATGGAGCCGGGCTTCAACATCGCCGGGATGGCGTTGGGATAATCCTCGGCCCGCGGCGCCTGTTCCGCCAAGGTCACATAACCGGTGGCGCTGACAAAGCGGTGGAATTGCTGGTTGGTCACCGGATGGCAATCGATCCAGAAGCCGTCCACGGAGACCGGATGTGCCGGCGCTTCCTCCGGATAATGAAGGTCGGAGCCCATCCGAAAGCTTCCACCCGCAATCCAGGCCATGGCGGTCGGACTTTCGGGGACGCGGGCGTGCAAAGCAGGCGTCATATAAGCGCTGCGCGGTTCCTTCGGCGGCATAAAAACCGTAATGCGCCTCCGCAAGAGGGCGCGATTGGACTTAGGGCGCAGAGTTCCCGCTTCCCAGCGGCAAACTGTCCAAGCGCGCGCCGCCGGTCGTCGCGCTAGCCATAGTGCCGGAACAACAGGGGCGGAGGTTCCATGTACCTCAATGATGGATTTTTCGGCGGCGGGTCCGAAGACCCGGTCTGCAAGGCCTGCAAACAAGCCATCCTCAAGGGCCAGCCGGTGACGCGTGTCGTGTTCGACGGCCGCGGCCACGACATGTCGGGCGACTATCACCCTGCCTGCGGCAAGCCTTTCGCGTCGATGGCGCGCGCGCTCAACATGCTGAACCGTTTTGGTTGACTAGGCTCTGGCCGTCGCGGCCACGGGAACGAAGGTTTCGAACACGCTGCGCCAGTCCTGCTTCATGCTGACCAGCGTGATTCCGTATTCCACACACCGGTCCAGCGCTTCGGTCAGGGGGCTGAGATGGAAATCCCTGTCATAGGCGAATTCGCGCGCGGGATCATCATGATGCAGCAGCAGCGCCAAGCGCGGTCCTTGGCCGCATTTGGTGTAGCGCAGCATGGCCAGATCGCCATCGGAATTGCCGAACGCCAGAATCGGCCGCCGCCCGATATGCAAGCCGATATTGACGACCTTTTCCTCGCGGTCATCGAAACTGTTCAGTTCCGCCAGCTTCACCAGCTCGCCATGTCCGCTCTGCATGTCGAAACGGGTCTTGAGGCTGGAGCCGATCACTTGCTCCCGCGCGACGCCATAGACCTCCTCGCAAAAGGCCCGCATCAGGTCTATTCCGCCGCCGGAGACGATGAACGTCTTGAAACCGTGATGACGCAGATAGGCCAACAGCTCGACCTGGGGCCGGTAATATAATTGGGGAAAGGGCACGCCCAGGACGGGATGGCGGGCTGTGGCCAGCCACATCCGGGCCTGGCGGGCAAACGCCTCCTCGGTCATGCCGGCATGCGCCGTGGCGGCCACTTCGAACAGGCCCTTCTTGCCCAGCGCCCGCATGGCGCGCAGATCGTTTTCCAGAAAGGCCTTGAAGGGCTGGCGCTGGGCCAGGGACGGATCGTGCTTCGCCAGTTCCTTGAGCCGGTCATGGCCGAAGAAGAGTTGCACCTGCTGCGGTTGTTCGCACCACAGCGTGCCGTCATTGTCGAACACGGCGATACGGTCCGCCGGCGGAACGAAATACTTCCCGCCCTTCAGGGTGACCTTGGCGACAAAATCCAGGATCGCCAGCTTGGCGTGACCGTCATGCCAGGATGAAAGCGTCATCGTTCCCGATCGCGGGATGGAGTCCCGTCATGACCTTGGCATCAGGGCTTCGACAATCTGATCGATGCTGAAACTGGCCGATTTCTGCCGCGGCGGGAATTCCTTGAAGCTGGAAAGCCATTCCTGGATGATCGCCTGTGAGGCGTACATCGCAAACAGGTGCTCGACCTGCCAGTCGTCATATTTAAAGCTTTCATCACCGCGCTCGAAGGGGTCGGCACGCAAGTTGAATATCTTGGGAACGCGCAGCGCCGACAGCGGCTCGCGCCACACCCCTAATCCGGTGGCGCGTTGTTCGGCGAAGACGACTTTGTACTGGTTGACGCGCAGCGCCATCAGGTCGCCATCGTCGCTCCAGTACAGGAAGCCCTTGCGCGGGCATTCCTTGTCCTTGCCGGCCAGGAAAGGCAACAGGTTGAAGCCGTCGAGATGGACCTTGAAAGTGGTATGGCCGATTTTGTAGCCCTTCTTGACCTTTTCCACGAGATCGGGCTCGCCGGCCGCCGCGGCGAAGGTCGGGATGAAATCCTGGAGCGAGCAGATATCATTGATCACCCGGCCGGGTTCGATCACCCCCGGCCAGCGCATCACGCAGGGCACCCGCCAGCCGCCTTCCCAGTTGGTGTCCTTCTCGCCGCGGAAGGGTGTTGATCCGCCGTCCGGCCAGCTCATGACCTCGGCGCCATTGTCGGTGGTGAAGACCACGATGGTGTTGTCCGCCACGCCCAGCTTTTCAAGCTTGTCCAGAAGCTGGCCGACATAACCGTCCAGCTCCACCATGCCGTCGGGGTAAAGTCCCTGACCGGTTTTGCCCACCGAGGACGGTTTGAGATGGGTAAAAATGTGCATCCGGGTGGTGTTGAAATAGCAGAGCCACGGCCCGCCTTCCTTGGTCTTGCGCTCCATGAAGTCCAGCGCCGAGGATAGGAACTCCTCGTCCACCGTTTCCATCCGCTTGCGGGTCAAGGGACCGGTATTCTCGATCACCTGCTTGCCGACCTTGCCGAACACCGGATCGACGGTGGCGTCGTCCTTGTCGGTGGCTTTGCATTTCAAGACGCCGCGGGGACCGAATTTCTTGCGGAAGGCCGGGTCCTTGGGATAGTCGGCATATTCCGGCTCTTCCTCGGCCTTGAGGTGGTAGAGGTTGCCGAAGAACTCGTCGAAGCCGTGCATGGTGGGAAGCTGGTCGTTGCGGTCGCCCAGATGGTTCTTGCCGAACTGGCCCGTGGCATAGCCCAGATGCTTGAGGAACTGCGCGACGGTGGGGTCTTCCGCCTTCAACCCCAGCGCGGATCCCGGCATGCCGACCTTGGTCAGGCCGGTGCGGATCGGCGTCTGGCCGGTGATGAAAGCGGCGCGGCCCGCGGTGCAGCTTTGCTGTCCGTAAAAGTCGGTGAAGTTGGCGCCTTCCTTGGCGATGCGGTCGATATTGGGCGTGCGATAACCCATGATGCCGTTGTTGTTGCAGCTGATGTTGAACCAGCCGATATCGTCGCTCATGATGAAAAGGATGTTGGGTTTTTTGCCAGCTGCGGCCATGGGATACACCGGTCGGATTGCAGGTCGGGTTTAGCGTTCCGGACAGGCCGAAACGATTGGACGCAGGTCCAATTCCGGCGGAAAACCGGCGGCCGGTGTTAGCTTTGTTCCATGCGCGTCAAGGGCGGAGCCTTCCAGCGTTTCTCCAGCGCTTCCGGTTTGGGCCAATAGAGCCGTAACCCCATCATGAACGGACCGGCCGGCGCGGGCAGCCAGTTGGCCTCCCGGTCCCCGCCGGGTGAGAAGTGCTGGATATGGAGCGTGATGCCGCCATCCGCATCGCGATGCAGGGATTCCAGCATCGGCGAATTGATCAGATAGCGGTTGAGAGGATTCTTCACCAACATGCGCGCCGGCATCTCGTACAGGGTGAGCGACCAGAAGGCGTTGACCGGCGGCAGTTGCCCCGGCGGGAACCGCAGTTCATAGCGCGCGGCGGAGGCATCCAGCGGCCTGCCGTCCGAGTCGATCGCATAAACCGGATAGATCGCCTCGTCCTGGGAGTTGCCATAGATTCCGTCCACCGCCGCGAGCATGCGGTAGAGATAGTTGTTCTGGAGGGTGTCCCGGGTTCCGAACACTTGGCCGCTGGTCAATTCGCCCGTCCCCAGCTTTTGCTCCGTCTGGTCATAGGCGTCCCAGGCATCCGCCATGCCGTGATGCACCGCCTTGAGCATGTCCGGCGCCAGCGCCTTGATGTGGAAATCTCCGCCGGGGCCGATGCCCAGCTGCTCAAAGCGCGCCCTGATCTCCTGCTCAGACGGATGAACGGGACAGAATTGCAAAAGAAAGTTGAGCTGATTGAAGAATTCCACCGACGTGCGTTCCTCGCTGACGCTGATCGGCCTGACAAAATCGATCGGCGGCGCGGCCGGCGGGGGTCTGTGTCCCAGAAAGGCGGACAGTGGCAAGATCTGGTAGCCCGCCTGCACTTTCTTCACATTGGCGATGTCGAGCGGTGAAAAAAGCTGGGTGCGGTAGAGGACTAGGGCAAGTTCGGTCTCGCAGCGGATCACCTGGCGGATTCCGGGCGGCGCCTCTCCCCGCCAGCCTGGGCCGGCGAGCAGGAAGTTTCCCTCGTCATTGCCGGTCGTGCGGCTGCCGACATAGGCGAAATTGAAGGTGTAGAGATCGATGAATTGCAGCGAATAGTAACGCCCGGCTTCAATTTTGGGCACCGTGAGCACCAAAGGCTCCCGCCTCAGATCGGCGCCCACCATGGAGTAGGGCGTGTCGGAATTGGGGGTCTGAATCGCCTTGTCGTCGGGCGTATAAACGCGCGCCGTGCTGTGAACCCGGTTCCAGCCGCCCTTATATTCGGGCCCGTTATGGTCCACGAAATAGGAATAAAGGATGCGGTAACTGTCCACCATCGGAAAGCCGTAGATGTAGGCATCACGCGCAATGGCGCGGCCGTCCTGCGGGGAAAGCGTTGCCTCCTCCACGTCACTGTGGAGTGATGCCTTGGCCGGCGTCATGGGCATGTTGTGTCCTTTCCTTTGGTGGTTCCTCGGCGGCTAATGGAATGGTCCGACCTGAAAGGTCAGGCTGGCCACCGCGATCACCCCGATCGCCAGCAGCAGCACCGCCACGATCAGCGTGAAGGACGCGGGAAACCCGCTCTGTGCATGGATCAACGCTTCGTCATGCATGCCGCCGCGCACTTTGCGCAGCCCCAGCATGAACTGGATGTGGTAGATAATGCCCACCACCAGCATGCCGACTCCCAGCCACACCAGCGCCTGGCCGAAACTGCGCGCCGCATGCGGGGCTCCGCTCACCAGCTTCTCGCTCATCAGCCGTCCCAGGAACTGGTAGATGGTGAAGCCGAAGCTGATCAGCGACAGCGCGGTGCGGATCACGCTCATCAGGGTGCGTTCCGCGCTCAGGCGCGAGCGCTGGAAGGACATGCCGGTGCGCCGCGACGACATCTCCGTGCGCCGGGTGGACAGCGCGGTGCGGTGGGTGGAAAGCTTGGTGCGGTGCTGGGAATATTCCACCGAGGCCCGGTCGGTGTCGCTGGTGTCGACCGCCGGAATGACCACCACTTCCGCCGCAGGGTCGCTTTTCAGCAATTCATCAATGGTGGGATGACGATCCATGCCGGACCAAGTTTCCCCATCAACCCCTCCGGAATTATAACTGGACGAAGGTCCAATTGAGGCGCGGGCGCGCGCGCCGCCAGCATCGCGCGTGCCAGAGCGGGAATTCCACCAACGCGCCTTTCTGGTTGCCGCGCCGTTGCTCGCGGCAACATCGCCGCCCTTGACGCGCCAGGACGGCTCTTTTCCCAAAATAGGAGTGACCATGAAACGCAGCCTGCTGGCGTTTTGTCTTCTCGCCCTGGCGGCTGCCCCGGCCGGCGCGGTCGAGACCGGCTTCAGCATCTATCCCAAGGGCATGTCGGATTTCATGTCCGGCGTGTTGCCGCCCCAGCCGGGCCTGTATTTTTCCAGCATCTACTATCATTTCAACGGTTCGACCGATGCGGCGGTGCGCAATGGCGCGCCGGAATTCGGCCTGGACATGAGCCTTGATGCCGGTTTCCTGCGCGGCACTTATGTCACCGACACGGACTATCTCGGCGGGCGCTATGCCATGGGCGGCGCCATCGCGGTGGCGGGCAGCAGCCTGAACGCCAATCTGGTGTCACCCAAGGCGGTTTCCAGTTTCCATGCCGGGACATCGGATTTCGCCGACTCCATCCTGACGCCGGTGATCGTGGGCTGGAATCAGGGCAATCTGTGGTGGAACGCCAGCTTTTCGCTCTATCTTCCCACCGGCGGCTATACCCCCGGCCAGTTCAATATCGGCCGCAATGTGATGGGTTATATGCCGGCTGTCGCCATGACCTGGTTTGATCCGGCCAGCGGCTGGGATGTTTCCGGCGCCATGACCTTTGTCGCCCAAAGCCGCAACGAGGCCACCGACTACCAGTCGGGCTGGCTGATGCATCTGGACTGGGGGATTGGCAACCACATCACCCCCAGCTGGGAAATCGGCCTGGCGGGCAATTGGATGCAGCAGCTCAGCGACGATAGCGGCACGGGCGCCAAGCTTGGGCCGTTCCGGGCGCAAAGCTTCGGACTGGGTCCGGCGGCCACTTTCGCCACCAAATGGGACGGCATGCCGGTGTCCTTTACCGCCAAATGGGAGCGCGACGTCACCCACACCAACACCATCGGAGGCGACCTGATCACCGTGAACGCCACGATCCTGTTCTGAAGGACAGTGCCGATGCTCCCTCCCTTCTGGGACGAAGTGCTGGCCCGCACCGAGGGGCCGCTGCATTTCCGCTTTTTTCTGCAGCCGGCGGTGGCGATTTTCCTGGCGGTGCGGGACGGCCGCCGTGACGCCGCCAGCTGGCGGGCGCCCTATCTCCAGGACATCCTGCACAATCCTGCGGGGCGGGCGGAGCGGCTGAAGGAGGGCCTGCGCGCCGTGGCGCGGGTGATGGTGCTGGGCGTGATCATGGATGCGGTTTATCAGTATGCGGTCATCGAGGCGTTCCGGCCGCTGGAAATGGCGGTTGTGGTGCTGGTGCTGGCCTTTGTGCCTTATCTTTTGATCCGCGGCCCGGCCCGGCGGATCATTCACTGGTACCTTGTGCGCAAGGCGTTTCGCAGCGACAAACATTCACCGATAAATTGAGCAGGCTGCCGGTTGTCACTTTTAGGGCAGCTCATGCCCAGCGCTACGGATTGCTATTGGGTGCTATCACCGTCTTGACTTCGGGTGTCCTATCGCCGGGCGGCCCGTACCGCCGCGTCACATCGGCGCCACGCATGAAGTCGGTGGTTTTAAGAACTGGTATGACAATCTCGAACAATTTGTCGGCACTCGGCCCGTACATGTACAGAAATCCGTCACTACCATCGGTCGCTATTTCGTCGCCGTCAAATTCTCCAGCTTGGGAGCGCGTGATCGTGGCCTCGAGTTTGTCTTCCAGCACGAAGAGGCGGTGCAGGTCCCTCGACCCATAGCGAAAGTGAACAATCACAGCTTGTTCAGCGGCGAGCGCTTGGTTCAGAAGCGCAACCATACAAAATACAAAGGCGGCGGAGGCTATCACTATCTTGCGCGGGACCAATCTGCCCAAGTTGGAACCGGATTCGATCACTGAACCCCGCTCTTTATCTCCGTCCAGCTGGCCACGATCTTTTCCTTGTTGGGCAGGGGTTGCTGGAAGATGCCGCTTTTGAGGAAGGTCTCCAGGTCGCGGGGTACGCCCAGCGTTTGGAACACGCTGTCAGGCACGGTCTTCATCGCCTCGATATTGGCGGGCTCGTCCCCGATGGTGGTGATCATATAGACGGCGGCGGAGTCGGCGAGGCCGGCATCGATCAGCGCCAGCGCCTTTTCCTCATTCGACGGGTCCTTGTGCATCACCAGCCCGCAGACATAGGTGAACATGCCGCCGGGCGGGTTGAGATAGGCCACCGGCTTATGCTCGCGATTCAGCGAGGCGAAGGTGGTGCGCCAGCTCATCGCCGCCACGATCTCGCCCGAAGCCAGGCCTTGCGCCAGGGCGGTGTTGTCCGCCGAGATGAAGCGCAGTTGCGGCACCAGCTCGCGAAGTTTGGCCTGAACCTTCACCCAGTCCGCCTCGTTCATCTGATAGGCGTTGATCCCGATCATGTGGGCGATGAAGGGCACCACGTCGTCGGCGCCGTCCAGCACTGACACCCGGCCTTTGTATTTGGGGTCGAACAGAATGTCCCAGCTTTGCGACTTGGCATATTCCGGCGCCAGATCGGTGCGGATGGTAAGCGAGGTGTTGCCCCAATAGTGCGGCACAAACCACACCTTGCCGGGGCCGGCGGAAATGCCCGGCAGGTTGCGCAAGGCGGCCGGGAGCTTCTTCCAGTTCTTGAGTTTGCTGGTATCGATGGGCGCAAGCAGGCCGGCTTCCTTCCAGCGCGGCAGGCTGTAAAGGCAGGGACCTATCACATCCGGCTTGAAGCCGGCGCGCATCTTGGAGAGCGCCTCGTCTTCATCGGCGAAAATGCTGGTGGCGGGTTTTTCGCCATAAGCCTTTTCATAATCGGCATAGAAGGCGGGCGCGACATAGTCCTGCCACTGAAACAGGGTGGCGGGCGCGCTGGCGTTTTTGCCGCATCCGCCGAGGGTGACGAGAAGAGCGGCGGCCAAACCGCCAAGAATCCAGCCAGTCTTCATGCGCGTCCCCCAGAAGGCTCAACTTGAGCAGCATATGTTCAAATAGAACTTTTTGTCATGCCCGCGAAAGCGGGCATCCAACGTACCGACGGCTAGATTTCCCCGGCCTCGCGTCGCGCTTGGCCGCGCGCCGCTGCGGCGTTCGCCGGGACGAAAGGTCCACTGGACCTTTCGTTACTCCCGGCTCACCCTATAAACGCGGCAGCCGCAGCTCCATGATGGCGCCTTGACCCTGACCGCCATTCAGCCGCATCGCCCCGCCCATGCGTCGCGCCAGCTCCATGGCGATGGCCAGCCCGAGGCCCGCGCCCGTCACCGTGCCGGCGCGGTCGAAGCGCTGGAAGGGCCTGCCCGCCAGGCGGCTTTCCTCGGGCGTGAAGCCAAGGCCGCTGTCACACAAGGTCAGCACCCCGGCGCCTTCCTCAAAACGCACATCGGCGCGCACAATGCCGCCTTCGGCGGTGTAGGCCAGCGCATTGACGATCAGGTTGGCCAGGATGCGCCGCACCGCTCCGGCATCGGCGCGCACCAATCCCGGCTCGCCAAAAGCCAGTGACAAGGAGATGCGCCGGGCGAAGGCGCGGCCCTGCTGTTCCTCCACGCAAGACGCGGCCAGTTCCGCCAGGTCCAGGGCCTCGATCCGCAAGGGGTAATGGCCGGCCTCGATATTGGAGAATTCCAGGATGTTGTCGATCTTGGTGTGCAGATTGCGCCCGGCATCGCCGATATCGCGGGCATATTCGCCATATTTGGGATGGCCGTTGGGACCGAAGAATTCCTCGGCGATGATTTCCGAAAAGCCGATCACCGCATTCAAGGGCGTGCGCAACTCATGGCTCATATGGGCGATGAATTCCGACTTGGAGCGCAAGGCCTCCATGGCGCCACGCTCGGCATTGGCCAGCCGCACCATCAGCCTGGCTTCGACGGGCCGGGTGGATTTCAGCGCCCGCACCGCGCGCGCGGCCCGCGCCTGCCGCTCAAAAGCGCCCACGAAAAGTGCCGCCAGCCAGCCGCCCGCCAGCGCCGGACCCAGGATCACGAACAGATAGAGGGGCAGGGCCTGGGCCCATTCCTCCAGGGCGCTGTTTTCATCCACCCGGCCCATCACCGCCAGCGGCCAGCCCGGCACCGGCGACGACAGCGTGCCGCCGCGGGCCTCCTGGCGCGGGACCAGGGCCATATGCTCCAAGGCCAGGCTGGCGGGATCAAACCGCACCGCGATCACCCGCGCTCCATCGCGGAACATCAGACCGCCGGGAAAGGCGGCACGCGGACCGGCGAAGACCGGCCGGGCAAGCGGTGTGGTGGCGGTGGCGTTCAGCCGTGCTTCCTGGCTGCCATCGGCGGCCCACACCGCGATGTCGCGGATGGCGGGCTCGGCGCGGGCAAGATCGGCGCTGCGAAACTGCTGCGGGGCGCCTGCGAACACCAGGCCCAGCCGGACATAGCGGTCCAGGCTGCGTCCGGCGGCATCCGCCACCATGACGGCACGCGCGCGTTGGAAATTGGCGGCTTCGGTCAGGGCATGGGCGCGGTCCAGCCGCATCTGCAATAGGGCGGCGGCAGCGAAGCAGCCGCAGATCAGGACAATGCAGATGGGAACGGTGTAACGGCTGTCGCGCACAAGACGGCGGGCAAAAGGGCGCTCCAGAATTGCGGCGAAAACGCCATCAAGCCTGCTCCACCGGCGTGCCGTCGCCTGGGCCATCGTCCCCCACCCGCACGATGATTCGCGCCGGATCAGTATGAATCGATGGCTGTGGCGTCACCAGTTATTAAAGTGGCCTGCCGGGTGATCGGATCGGTGAACGATTCGATCAAGTCAGCATCTTGCTCGCAACCTCGAGCAGGTTGGGGGAGATGCCCGCGAGATCGCGGATGGCCGCAAGCTCGGCGCGCATCATCTGCTGGCGGGCCGGGTCGTAGCGGCGCCAGCTTTCAAAAGCCCCGGCCATCCGCGCCGCCACCTGGGGATTGAGGGGATCCAGGCTCCGGATCACCTCTCCCACCAGCCGGTAGCCGGAGCCATCCCCATTGTGAAAGCGCAGATGATTGGCGCTGAAGGCGCCCACCAGCGCCCGCACCCGGTTGGGATTCCTGATGTCGAAGGCGGGATGTTTCATCAGCCCGCGCACCGCATTGACGGTTTCGGGCAGGGGCGAACCGGCCTGCAGCCCCATCCATTTGTCCAGCACCAGGGGATCGTTGCGGAACCGGTCATAAAAATGGGTGAAGGCGCGGTCGCGCAGCGGCGATTCCATCCGGGTGAGGGCGGCCAAGCCTGCGATCATCTCGGTCATGTTGCCGGCGGCGCGATAATGGGCGTCGGCCAGGCCGGCGGCGGCCTCGTCATCGGCGGCGGTGAGATAGCGCAGGCAGGCATTGCGCAGGGCGCGCCGGCCCGCCGATTTGGCGTCGGGGCTGAAATCGCCGGGATCGCGCATCTCTTCATACAGCCGCGCCAGCTTTTGGCTATGCGCCAAGGCGATGGCGCGGACCAGAGCCAGGCGCGCGGTGTTGATGGCGGCCGGGTCCACCGGCGTCTTCTTGGCCGCCAATTCGCTTTCGGTGGGCGGCATCAGCATCTGGGCGGCAAAAGCGGGATCTTCTTCCGCGCGGGCCAGCACCTCGCCGATGGCGGTGATGTAGTCGGCATTGGCGCCGCCGCGTGTCTCGGTGCGGGTTTGCCCCGCGACTTCCAGCATGATGCCGGTGGCAAGCGTCTGGCCCGCTTCCCAGCGGTTGAAGGCGTCGCTGTCCTTGCCCATCAGGATGGCGTGCTGGTGACGGGCCAGCGGATTGCGGAAGATCGCGGGGGCGGAAAAATCCCTGCCCAGGGACAGCAGCGGCTCCTCCGCGACATCGACAAAGACGAAGCGCTGGAAATTTTCCGTGAGTTCCAGGACGCGGGTTTCCGCACCGGCCTGGTTTTCGCCCTCCAAGGTCAAGGCTTGGGCGGCGCCGGAGGGGCGCACCAATCCGACACGCACCGGAATATGCATCGGGCCCTTCTCCGGCTGGCCGGGTGTGGGCGCCAGGGATTGCGTCAGATCCAGCGTGTAAGTGCGCGCCTTTGCATCATAGGCGCCGCGCGCCTCGATCACCGGCGTGCCGGCTTGGCGGTACCAAAGCCGGAACTGGCGCAAATCGCGCCCGCATGCATCCTCGAAACATTTGACCCAATCCTCGACCGTGGCGGCCTGGCCGTCATGGCGGGCGAAGTAAAGATCCGTCGCCTTGCGATAGCCCTCATCCCCCACCAGGGTCTTGAGCATGCCGATCACCTGCGCGCCCTTGTCATAGATGGTGGCGGTGTAGAAATTGTTGATCTCGATATAGCTTTGCGGCTGCACCGGATGGGCCAGGGGGCCCGCATCCTCCACGAATTGCCGCGCCCGCAGCGTGCGCACATCCTGGATGCGCTGCACGCCATGGCTGCGCTCGTCGCCCGAAAAACTCTGGTCGCGGAATACGGTCAAGCCTTCCTTGAGCGAAAGCTGGAACCAGTCGCGGCAGGTGATGCGGTTGCCGGTCCAGTTGTGGAAATATTCATGCGCCACCACGCCTTCGATGCGGGCATAGTCGTCATCGGTGGCAGTCTCCGGCGTCGCCAGCAACACCTTGTCGTTGAAGATGTTGAGGCCCTTGTTTTCCATCGCCCCCATATTGAAGGCCGACACCGCCACGATCATGAAAATGTCCAGGTCGTATTCGCGGCCATAGGCGCGTTCGTCCCAGGCCATCGACCGCTTGAGCGCATCCATGGCGTAGCGGGCGCGCGGCTCGTTGCCATGCTCGACATAAATGTCCAGCGCCACCTTGCGCCCGCTCATGGTGGTGAAACTGTCATGGATGGAGCCCAGATCGCCCGCCACCAGGGCGAACAAATAGGAAGGCTTGGGAAAGGGATCGTGCCACACCGCGAAATGGCGGATCTCTCCATTTTCATCGGGCGCCAGCTCGCCGCGTTCAATCCGGTTGCCGTTGGAGAGCAGCACCGGATACTGCTCCTTGTCGGCTTCTATGCGCACGGTGAAGACCGAGAGATTGTCCGGCCGGTCGAGAAAAAAGGTGATGCGGCGGAAACCTTCCGGCTCGCATTGGGTGCAGAACATGCCGTTGGAAAGGAACAGGCCCTCCAGCGCGGTATTGGCGGCGGGATTGATCTGGCTTTCGATCTCCAGCGTAAACCGCACCGGCGGGTCGGCGAAGGTCAAGCGCTTCTCGTCCAGCCGGTATTCATCCGCCGCCAGGGCGCGGCCGTTCAAGGCGATGCGCAGCAGCTTCTGGTCCTCACCCAGCAATGTCAGCGGCCCATGACCACAGACGCGCTCGATCTCCAGCACCGACTTCACTCGCGTCGCTTCGGGGTCCAGCGCGAAGTCCAGCTTCACGGTCAGGATGCGGAATTCCGGCGCCTGATAGTCGACGAGATGGACGGCGCGCGGTTCTTCGGTACGCATGACGGGCTTTCGGCTTCATTCAGCTCTATAAAGGCCGCGGCTTTATAGCCCTCTGTCCGCGCCGCGCCAGCCCCAAAATCAGCCGATCCGGGCCGATTTCCTCAATATTCCGTAAACCCGCGCTTTCTAGACTATTGCCGATGGCGCCAAAGCGGTTTCACGGCCTGGACGGATTGCGCGGGGTTTGCGCCCTCAGCGTGGTGCTGTTGCATGCCGACAATCTTTTCCGGCCCGGCTCCCTGCTGCAGCACGGCTTTTTGGCGGTGGACATGTTCTTTCTCCTCAGCGGTTTTGTCATCGCGCTCAACTACCAGGCCGCGCTCGAGAAGGGGCTCGGGCTGCTGCCGTTCCTGGAGATGCGCGGCCGCCGTCTTCTGCCGGTATTCTGGCTGGGCGCCGCCTTCAATCTGGCGATCTTCATCTGGATGGCGTCATCCGGTTATTACCAGGGCGGCTATGGCTGGGTGACGATCTGGCTCTTGATGCCGTTGTTGACGCTGTTGATGGTGCCGGCTTTCGGCATGCCGGGCGGCGGCTTTTCGCCGCCTCTGCTGCATGTCAGCTGGTCATTGATGGTGGAGTGGCTGGTCAATGCAGCCTATGCCCGCTGGCTGTTCTCCTGCCGCACCCGCACCCTGATGTGGATCGCCGCCCTGGGCTGGCTGGTGATGACGGTGGCCTGCTATTTCACCGGCCGGGGATGGTGCGTGGGCAATGGCCGCGTCGATGTCTTTACCTATGGGCTGTTGCGCGGGGTGGCGGATTTCTCGGCCGGCGTGGTGATCAGCCGCCTGCATGCGCGGAATGCTTTCGCGAAACTGCCGGCGGTCGCGCCGGAGATTTTGCTGCTATTGTGGCTGTGCATCGCGGTGGTGCCGACGCCCGGCGCCACCCCGACCTTTGACGCCATCGCGGTCATTCTCCTATGTCCCCTGCTGGTGGTGATGCTGATCCGCTCGGAGCATAAGACGCCCGCTTTCGCAAAAGCGCTGGGAGCACTGTCCTATCCGCTCTATGTCGTGCATCCGGGGATCATTCTGCTGGCGCAATTCACCCCTGTCTTCGGCCTCAATCAAGGGCCCCGGCCATTGCGCGCGGCTGTTGTCTTGGCGCTTTGCATCGCCGCGGCCTGGCTGCTCAACGCCGTTACCGCGAAGCGCCGCCCGAAAGCGCTGGCGCTTACGAAGTCCGCGTGACGTCCGAGAGGATGTCCTGCGCCTGATGCGCCAGTTCCGCCAGCTCGTTGGGCATGTCCTCGCCGGACTTGCGCGCCCAGTTCACCAGCGATGACGCAAACGCCGCCAACTGCGGCGCATTGGCGATCAGCTTGGCCTGTTCCTCGGTCTTGGCCGGATCCAGGTCATATTCCGCGCCCGGCACGCGCCAGCCGCCCCATTCGGCTTCGCCGGTCACCACCACCGGATAGGTGCCGGGGACAGGATGGCGGGCGCAATCCTCGGAGGGTTGCCATTTGTTGCGGGCCCTGATCACGCGCCAGGTCTTGCCATTGCCGGGGACCTTGTCGCCCAGCGGTTCCTCGCTCTGCAGTTCTTCCGCGGCGAATTCGCGGCCCAGGCCCACGTCATAGTGAATGCGGATCGGCTCATCGATCCCCTTGGCCCAATGCGGCACCACCCGTTCGATCAGCGCCCAGGTGCCCACCGGCCGGACATAGACCCGCTGGTTTTTGTGAAACTGCGCCTTCGCCATGGAGACATTTCCGAAACTGCCGGACCAGCCTAGAGAAGCGCTGTTAAACCCCAGTTAAGCTACTTGTTCGGTTTGCAGCGATCTCGCGAAGTGGCCGTACCGAAACGGGATTGGGGTAAAAAACAGCATAAACAAAGGCCTTGCGGGGCGCTCGCGGCTGAAACTCAAGCGACCGCTTCCGCCAGCCAGTTGAGTTCCTTGGCCAGCCGCACATTCTCCCCAATCACCATGATGGCAAGCGCCGGGGCTTTTTCCGCCGCCGCGGCCAGGCCGGCCAGGGTCGTGACGGTCACCTGCTGGTCGGCGCGCGCGGCATTGGCGACGATTGCGGCGGGCTCTTTGGGATCGCGTCCCGCCGCCAGCAGGGCTTGGGAAATCTCGCCGGCGAATTTGCGCGCCATGTAGAACACCAGCGTCGGCGCTCCGCGCGATACGGCGTTCCAGTCCAGCTTGGTCAATTTTCCGTCGGCGCCATGGCCGGTGATGAAGGTGACGGCATGATTGGTGTCGCGATGGGTGACGGGAATGCCGGCATAGGCCAGGCCGCCGACGCCAGCGGTGATTCCCGGCACGATGCGGAAAGGCACCCGCGCCCGCGCCAGCGCCTGGGCTTCCTCGCCGCCGCGGCCGAAGACAAAAGGATCGCCGCCCTTGAGCCGCAGCACGCGATGGCCCGCTTTCGCCAGCTTCACCAGCAATTCGGAAATCTCATCCTGCTTGCAGCTTTTCACCCCGGCGCGTTTGCCGGCATAGATCTTGTCGCCCCTGGACAGGGCCAGCAGCCGCTCGTCGACCAGCGCGTCATAGAGGATGGTGTCGGCCTGGGCCAGCGCGCTGAGCCCCAAGGCGGTGATCAGGCCCGGATCGCCCGGACCCGCGCCCACCAGCCAGACCCAGCCTTTTTCCAGCCTGGGCAGGTTCAGGCGCGGCAGCATTTCTGTGACCATTTGTGCACTATACCATGCGGGAACAAGCCCAAAACAAGAGGCGGGGGAACGCGGCGCCGCCGCTTGCGTTGGCTGAGGGCAACCGGCGGACACCTGGCCATGAGCGAGAAGATGGGAGAAATAGCGCGGGATTCGTCGGATTACCGCTGCGAACGCTGCCACGAGGTGACACGTATTTCCCGGGGCGCATTGATTCCCGCCTGCCCGCATTGCGGGTATGGCACCTATGATATTTCCAATCCGCGCTTCGAGACCAAGGAAGGTCGGCTGGGCCCGCACGAGCCGGGTTGAGGCCGCCCGCCTTGTTAAGGTTGAGCGGAGCGGGCGGGGCGGTTACAAGCGTTCCCGCATCATCCACGCCCCGGACGCCATGACCAAACCCCGTTCCGATCTCGTGCCCAATACCGCCGACTACGAAAACCTGCCTTTGGTCACCGCCAATGGTTTTCGCGAATATGACGCGCGCTGGCTGTTCGGCAAGGAGATCAATCTGTTGGGCATCCAGGCCCTTGGCCTGGGCCTGGGCACCTATCTGCACGACATTGGTGTGAAACCAAAAGTCGTCACCGGCCACGACTTCCGCTCTTATTCCTTGTCGATCAAGCAGGCGTTAATCCTGGGTTTGATGCGGGCCGGCTGCGAGGTGCATGACATCGGCCTGGCGTTGTCGCCGGTGGCCTATTTCGCGCAATTCGCGTTGGACTGTCCGGCCGTCGCCATGGTTACCGCCAGCCACAATGAGAATGGCTGGACCGGCGTGAAGATGGGGGCCAAGCGGCCGCTGACCTTTGGACCCGATGAGATCAACGCCATCAAGGACATTGTGCTGAACGGCAAGGGCCGGGAGCGTCCGGGCGGTTCTTATGTCGCGGTGCCCGACATGCGCGAGACTTATCTCGCCGCCGTCACCAAGGGCCATAAACTGTCGCGGCCCATCAGGGTGATCGCGGCGTGCGGCAACGGCACGGCGGGCGCCTTCGCGCCGGAGGCCTTGCGTCGCATCGGCGCCGAAGTGATCGGCATGGATACCGAACTGGATTTCACCTTCCCCAAATACAATCCCAATCCCGAGGACATGGAGATGCTGCATGCCATGAGCCATGCGGTGAAGGAAAAAGGTGCCGATCTGTGCCTCGGTTTTGACGGCGACGGCGACCGCTGCGGCGTGGTGGATGATGCGGGGCGGGAAATCTTCGCCGACAAGATCGGGGTGATGCTGGCGCGCGACCTCTCGGCGCAGCACAAGAATCCGCTATTCGTGGTGGACGTGAAATCCACCGGCCTTTATCTGACCGATCCCGTTCTGAAAGAGCGCGGCGTCACCACCGATTATTGGAAAACCGGCCATTCCTATATCAAGCGCCGCACCGCCGAATTGAAGGCGCTGGCGGGCTTCGAGAAATCGGGGCACTTCTTCTTCAATCCGCCGATCGGCCTTGGTTATGACGACGGCATCGTGGCCGGCATCGCGGTGCTGGAGATGCTGGACCGCGCCGGGGGCAAGACGCTGTCGGCGCTCTATGACGGGCTGCCCAAGACCTGGGGTTCGCCCACTATGGCGCCCTTCTGTCCCGACGACAAAAAATATGCCGTGGTCGAGGCCGTGACCAAGGCATACACCGCGCTGAAGGACAAAGGCGAAACCTTGCTGGGCCAGAAGATCGTCAGTGTGGTGACGGTGAACGGGGTGCGCGTGACGCTTGAGGACGGCACCTGGGGCCTGGTGCGGGCGTCTTCCAACAAGCCCTCCCTGGTGGTGGTGGTGGAAAGCCCGGCGTCCGAGGCCAATATGCGGGCCATGTTCAAGGACATTGATACGCGTTTGGCTAAGCACCCCGAAGTGGGCGAGTACGATCAGAAGATTTAGCCTTGTCTTGAGGTCAGCGCCACGCCAGCATTCCCAAAAACAGCGGGGAGGGTGGCATGGACCGGCGCACAATACTGGTTGCGAGTCTTGGCGGTGTCTTGCTGCCGCGTATGGCTTTCGGCCAGGCGCACGAAACCGGCTATCTGCCGGGCGATTCCGAGGAATTCGTCCGCCTGTGGCCGGGCATCCCGCCGGGTGGCGAGGGCGTCCATTTAGAGCTCAAAGTCACCGATGCGGTGCAGCCGGACGGTTTTCACGTCCGCGCCGTCAGCCAGATTCAGACACCGGGCTTTTTTGTCTATCGTCCGGCGCGGCCGACGGGCCTGGGCCTGCTGATCACACCGGGCGGCGGCTACGCTTCGGAAGGCGGCGACCGTGGCGGGCGTGAGATCGCGCAATATTTCGCCAGCCGCGGCATCATCTGTTTTGTGCTGCGCTATCGCTTGCCGGGCGAGGGCTGGCAGAACCGGGAAAGCGTGCCGCTGCAGGACGCCCAGCGCGCCATGCGCCTGATCCGCGCCGGGGACTATGGCGTGCGCAGCCTGGGCGTGATCGGTTTTTCCGCCGGCGGGCACGTTTCCGCCAGCCTGGCATTGCGGTCCGGCATGCCGGTCTATCGCCCCGTCAGCCCCGCCGACCGGTTGGACGCGCGGCCGGTCATCGCCGCGCATATGTATCCGGTGATCACCATGGGCGAGGGCGCCCATCAGGGCTCTCGCGATCATCTGCTGGGCGAAAATCCCTCACCGCAAGCCGTCGAGATGTGGTCGCTGGAAAAGCATGTGACGGCGGACACCGTGCCGTCTTTTGTCTGCCTGGCGACCGACGACGATGTGGTGCCGCCAGCGCCCAATGGCCTTGCCTTCTTCAACAAGCTGCAAGAGGCCAGGGTGCCGTCGGAATTGCAGGTGTTCGAGGCCGGCGGTCACGGTTTCAGCCTGCATTGGACCCAGGGAAAGCCCAACGCCGCCTGGCCGGAGCTGTTCCTGAATTGGGCCGGTACGCACGGGTTCAGGGCTTAATCAAATTTTCGAGCAGCGTCTTGTGGAATGTCGCAGGGTCCTGAATCTGCGGCGAATGACCGAGATCGGGAAACTCCACCAGCTTGGCATGGGCGATGCGCGCCGCCGCGTCTTTCGCCATCACCGGAAAATTCCCCAGCGTGGCGCGGATCTGCGGCGGCACCGCATTGCTTTTTCCCGTGGTGTCCTTGTCGCCGATCAACAGCAGCACCGGCATGGAAAGCCGTTCCAGTTCATGCACCACCGGTTGGGTATAGATCATCTCGGAGGTCAGCGCGGAATTCCACGCCATGGCTTCGCGCCCCGGGCCGCGATACATGCCGGCCTGCATCTGCACCCAGGGCTCGTATTCCGGCTTCCAGGTGCCGGCATAGTAGACGTTGCGTTCATAGTCGCGGATACTGTCGGCCGTGGTCTTCAGCGCGGCCTGGTATAGCTGGTCGACTCCGGTCGGCGGCACGCCCTTGGCGCGCCCATCCTCCAGGCCCAGCGGATTGACGCTGACAAGCTGTTCGGTGGCGCCCTGATAGGCCAGGGCATAGCGGGTCGCCAGCATGCCGCCCATGGAATGACCCATGATGATGGACTTGGAGATTCCCAGCGATTCCAGCAGCGCGTGGGTGTTGGCGGCCAGTTGCTCGAAACTGTACTGATAATGCGCGGGCTTGGTGGACTTGCAGAAACCCACCTGGTCGGGCGCGATCACCCGGTAACCGGCAGCGGCCAGAACCCGGATCGTCGCACCCCAGGTCGCGGCGCAGAAATTCTTGCCATGCAGCAGTGTGATCGTATGGCCGTTGGGCTGCGCCGGTTTCACGTCCATATAGGCCATGTCCATCGCCTCGCCCTGGCTCTGGAAACGGAAATGCTGCACCGGAAAGGGATAGTCATAACCTTCCAGCATCGGACCATAGGCGGGTCCGTCTTGGGCGGCGGCGGGCGCTGTCAGCAGCAGAAAAGCGATAGCGAAGCGTTTCATGGCCGGCAAACAATACGCCTTGCCTGAAAAAGAGAAAGAGTGTGATCTTGATTGCAAACAAGAAGGAGAATGGGGATGGATCGCCGCACCGTTATGGGCTTGAGCGCCGCCGCCGCCGCTTTTCCGAAATCCGTCTTGGCCGATACGGTGGTGGCGGGGGATGGCGTGCTGCCCAGTGACCCCAAGGAGGTCGTTACCCTGTGGCCGGGCATGCCGCCGGGCGGACAAAGCCTGGGCTTGCCGCCCATTCGCGTCAGCAATCACGAGCCGGCTTACATCACCCCCAACGACCGCGCCATCGATCAGGTCGGCATTCCGGTGATGAATGTGTTTCGCCCAGACCGGCCCGACGGCTCCGCCCTGATCATCGCGCCCGGCGGCGGCTATAGCCGCGAGATGCTGGATTTCGAGGGCATGGACGTCGCGCGGCGCTTCAATACCGCCGGCGTCACCTGTCTTGTGCTGCGCTATCGTCTTCCCGGCGAGGGTTGGCAGAACCGCAGCGATGTGCCGTTGCAGGATGCCCAGCGCGCCATGCGGCTGGTGCGCGCCAATGCGGCGGGCTATGGGATCGATCCCGCGCGCATCGGCTTTATGGGATTTTCGGCGGGCGGGCATCTCGCCTGCTCCATCGCCACGCGCTTCGCCGCCAAGGTCTACACGCCGCTCGATTCGGCCGATGTCGCGGACGCGCGCCCAAGCTTCTCGGTGCCGATGTATCCGGTCGTCACCATGGGCGAAGGCCGCCATGCAGGCTCGCGCGACAAACTGCTGGGGCTTGATCCGGCGCCCGCGCTGATCGACGCCTATTCCTGCGAGCGCCATGTTCCGGCCGATACGCCGCCCAGCTGGCTTTGCCTGGCGGCCGACGACACTACGGTGCCGCCCATGCCAAATGCGGGCGCCTATTTCACGGCGCTGCAGGCGGCGAAAATTCCGTCAGAACTGCATATGTTCGAGGCGGGCGGCCATGGTTTTGGCCTGGCCCGCACGATCGGCAGGCCGACCGCGATATGGCCCGACCTGTTGCTGCATTGGGGTGCCAGCCACGGTTTCTTCAGAGGTGCTTGATCCATAGGCGCATCTCATCTATCCGGCTGAAAAACGGGCCCGCCCGCGAAAGACTTTTTGATGCTTTTTACCGACCGCATATTTTTCCTTCTATTGGCGGCAACATTCGCCTTCTATTATCTGGGGCGCTCCGTGCTTTGGCAGCTTGCGGTGCTGCTGGTCGCCAGCCTGATATTCTACGCCTATGCGCAACCCTATCTTCTGATTCTGTTGGCCTGCTCGGCGCTGCTTTCGACCGTGACCAGCTATCAGGTGGAACGGGCGCATAGCGACGCGCCGCGGCGCGCCTGGGCGATTGCCGGTGTCGCGGTCAATCTTCTGGTGCTCGCCTTTTTCAAATATGACCGGCTCTTTGCCGCCACATTTCTGGCGCCGCATCCTGACGGTGTCCTCGGCGCCTTGCTGGCGATCCCGCTTCCGGTGGGTATTTCCTTCTATACCTTTCATGGAATCAGCCTGGTGGTGGATGTTTTCCGCGCGCGTGAAGCGGGCGATACCGCAAGCCCGCTGGGCCGGGAACGCGGCTTCCTGGATCACAGCATGCGGACCTTTTTCTACCTGACATTCTTTCCCCAGCTGGTGGCCGGACCCATCGTCAAGGCCAAGGATTTCTATCCCCAGATACAGGCAAAAGCGTTCCGCAACATCCACTGGTATGGCGCGGCCAAGGCGTTGATCATCGGTTTCTTTCTCAAGTCGGTGGTCGCCGACAATCTGGCGCAGCAAACCTTCGTTCTGCAGCCGCCCTATTGCTATTCCTATTCCGCGTTGAACCTGGCGGTGGTGCTTTTCGCCTATTCGATCCAGATATTTTCCGATTTCGCCGGCTATTCGCTGATCGCTATCGGCCTGGCGCGGCTGTTCGGTTATGCGCTGCCGGACAATTTCCGCTTTCCTTACATCGCCCAGACCTTTTCCGAATTCTGGACGCGCTGGCACATGTCGTTGTCAGCCTGGTTGCGCGACTATGTTTATTATCCGCTTGGCGGCAACCGCAAAGGCCCCCACCGCACCTATGTCAACCTGCTTCTGGTGATGGCCTTGGGCGGGTTGTGGCACGGAGCGGGATGGAGTTATGCCATCTGGGGATTGTGGCACGGCACGGCGCTGGCGGTGGAGCGCGGTCTCCGCGGGACGCGGTTCTATCTTTCCGAGGCCATTGGGGTGAAGTTGTTGCGCTGGGCGCTGGTCTTCCTGGTGGTGACGCTGGGCTGGGTTCTCTTCAAATTGCCCAACTTTGCCCAGGTGCGCGAACTGGCGGTGGTGTTCTGGCAGAACCGCCACATGCATTTCGCGGTCGGCGCGCCTTTCCAGGTATTTGCTTACAGTTTGCCGGTGGTCGCTTATCACCTGCTTTATAAGCTGCGCGGCGCGCCCACCGGGCCGGCCGCGTTTCTTTGGAGCATGCGGGCAGAGGGGCCGCTCCTGGGAGTGATGCTGGGCGCCATCGTGTTGCAGGCCGGCAGTCCCACGCCCTTCATCTATTTTCAGTTCTGAGCCATGCAGCGATCGCTTTTTCCCGTCTTCATTTCCGCCGCCCTGGTCATCGCGGGTTATGCCGCGCTGGTGCAATTCCTGCCCTTCAAGGTTCAAAAGGGTCAGAATCAATTTGATACCAACATGCTGCGGGCGCAGGATTATCTCGGCCGGCCGGAGGCCGATACGGTCATGGCGGGATCGTCACTGACCTTTCGGCTGCCGCCGCCGGTTCTGGGGCCTCATATCGCCAATCTGGCGATAGCGGGCGGGTCACCGGCCACCGGGATTACCCTGATCGAACGTTCCGGGGCGCGCCCTCGGCTGGTGCTGGTTGAGGTCAATCTGCTGTCGCGCGGCACGGATGCGGCCACGTTGCAATCCCTGTTGCGCTTTCCCGAACGGCAATTGCGTGAAAGCGTGCGTGCGTTCCGGACCGGGTACGATCCGGTCAATCTGGCGGAACGTGTCATTCAGGCCCTGCTGCACAAGGCCGATGAGGATCTGGTGCCGCAGCCAGATGCCATTCGCAAGCTGATCGCCGATCAGCGGCAAGCCATGTCGTCCCCGCCCGACGCTGTTAGTCTGAACAGGAATTTGGCTCAGATCGCGTCACTTGTCTCCACGCTGCAAGCCCGCGGCGTCCGCGTGGGTTTCTTCGAGTTGCCGATTGACCCCAACCTGATGGACTTGGCGGGCGAGAAAGAGTTGCGCAGGGCGGTCATGGAGCGGTTTCCGCCGGACCATTTCTGCTGGCTGAAACTGTCGGTTCCGGGGGGCGCACACACGATCGATGGCCTGCATCTGATGACCGCCGACGCCGTTTTGGTCGCCACACAGGTCGTGGAGCAGCGCAGAGCCTGCCTGAAATCCTGAACGGATCACGCGGCTTCGCGCCGTCGCACAAAGTCCAGCGCCTCGCGCAATACCGCGATGCTCGCGCCATCGCGCGGCGCATGCTCGCTCAAATGGCGGCGGAACAGGCGCGCGCCGGGCCGGCCATTGTAGAGCCCCAGCATGGGCTTGATCAGCGGATGCAGTCGCGCGCCTTGCGCCAGCCGGCGCGCGACATGATCGCAATAGGCTTCCACCGCCGCATCCACGTCCACCGGCGCCCCGCCGAAGAAGCGCGCATCCACCTGGGCCAGCAGCATGGGATTCTGGTAAGCGGCGCGGCCCAGCATCACGCCGTCGACATGGCGAAGATGCGCCTCGGCCTGTTCCAGGGTCTCGATGCCGCCATTGACCAGGATGGTGAGAGCGGGCCGCTCGCGCTTGACGCGATAGACCAGTTCATAATCCAGCGGCGGCACGTCGCGATTCTCCTTGGGCGACAGGCCTTCCAGCCAGGCCTTGCGCGCATGCACCGCAAACACCGTCACGCCCGCCTGAGCGCAGGCGTCGATCAGCGCGCGCAGGCTCATTTCCGGCTCCTGGTCATCCACGCCGATGCGGCATTTGACGGTGACGGGGATGGAAACAGCCGCCCGCATCGCCGCCACGCATTCCGCCACCAGTTCGGGCTCGCGCATCAAACAGGCGCCGAACCGCCCCGACTGCACCCGGTCGGAGGGGCAGCCGACATTGAGATTGACTTCGTCATAGCCGAAATCGGCGGCGATGCGGCAGGCCTGCGCCAGCTTCGCCGGATCGGAACCGCCCAATTGCAGCGCTACCGGATGTTCGAAGCGATCAAAAGCCAACAGGCGCGCGCGGTCGCCATGCAGTATCGCCTCGGCGGTCACCATTTCGGTATAGAGCAGGGCATGCCGTGTCAGGCAGCGATGCAGCACCCGGCAAGGACTGTCGGTCCAGTCCATCATCGGGGCCACGCAGAAGCGGTGCGGCCTGAAATCGGCGATCATGCCGGCCTTTTACTGCCTTGCCCGGCTTAACGCCACTGCCGCCGATTCATCGGCTTTACCGGGGCGTGAGCTTCAGCAGCTTGCTGGTGGGCGGGGTATTGGGGCTGATATTGGCGCTGCCGCTGTCGGTCAGGACATAGACCGCGCCGTCCGGCCCCACCCGCACATCGCGGAAGCGGGTGTTCATCTCCATCAGCATGGGTTCTTCCGCCACCACCTTGTTGTGGGACAAAGTCAGGCGGGAGAGGAACTTGCCGTTCATCATGGCGACGAACAGGCTGTTCTTCCATTGCGGGAACAGGTTGCCGCGATAAAAGGCGATGCCCGCCGGATCGGACGCCGGGTCCCAGTAATAGACCGGCTGTTCCATGCCTTCCTTTTGCGTGATGCCTTCGCCGATCGGCACGCCGGGATAGTCCAGGCCATGGGTGATCACCGGCCAGCCGTAATTGGCGCCTTTCTTGATGATGTTGATTTCATCGCCGCCGCGCGGGCCCAACTCGCTTTCCCACAACAGGCCGGTGTTGGGATCAAAGGCCAGGCCTTCCGGGCTGCGCAGGCCCAGCGCCCAGATCTCGGGCAGCGCGCCGGCTTGACCGGCAAAAGGATTGCCGGGCGCGGGCGCGCCATCAGGGGTGATGTGGATCATCTTGCCTAGGTGATTGTCCAGCTTCTGCGCCGCCATCCAGTCGATGGTGGTCTGGGGGGAGGAGTCGCGGTCGCCGATGGTGACGAACAGATTGCCGTCGGGTGCGAAGACGATGCGCCCCCCCGTCTTGCCGCCCAGCCCCTTGGCCGGCCATTGCGGGGTTGCCCGGAAAATCACTTTCACATCGCTGAGCTTGTCGCCATCCAGCCTGGCGCGGGCGATATAGGTGTTGGTGTTGTTGAGTTGCGGCTCGCGCACGAAATCGCAGAAGCTGAAGAAGATGCGGTGATTGCTTGTGAAGCGGGGATCGACCGCCACGTCCAGCAGCACGATCTCCTTGCCCGCGGCGACGCTCATGATTTCGGGCAGCGGCGGCGACAGGACATTGTTCTTGTCCAGGATGTGAAGCGCGCCAGGCAATCTCTCTGTCAAGAGCATGCGGCCGTCGGGAAGGAACGCCATGCCCCAGGTGACATGGAGATTGTCCACCAGGGTGGTGACTTTGAAGGGCACGGATGCGTGATAGGGCGCCCTGGTCTGTTCCGGAAACAACGGCTTGTCGTCGGCTTTTTCCACCGACCGCGTTTCGATCGGCTGGCCTTCCACGGTCCGAGGCGGCTGTGGCGGCAGCGTGTTCTGCGCCAGTGCGGGCATGCCTGCGAGCAGCGCCAAGGCCAGGCAGAAACGAAACATGGCGATACTCCCCGGTTTTTCCGGAAGTATGACCCGAACGCGGCATGCGGGAAAGAGCGCTTCGCCTAGCGCAGGTCGCGAAACCCGGAGACCAGGCTGGTCAATGGCTCCCCGGCATACAGCTGGTGGAAACGGTCGGGATGTATGAACTCATCCCTGAACCAGGGAAACCGCCGCGGATTATAGCATTGGGTCACCCATTCGATGGTCTTGCGGATGCGCGGGACCCGTTTGGCGTCGGCGCGGAAAACCAGCCAGATGTCATGGCTCACGCCGACGTCCAACACGGGAACAAGGGCACCCCCGATCGCCTGTAAATAGGTCGGCAGGGCGCCGATGCCGATTCCGTCCATAGTCGCCGCCATGTGTGTGGTGCTGGTATTGCAGCGAAAGGCAACCAGCTTTTCCGGCGACAGGCCGCCCAGGACTTTCTCGTAAATCTCAAGATATTGCCTCTCGTCATCGGACTGTATGACAAGGCGGTGGTCTTTCAGGTCCGCGATCGACGCGGGATGGCCATAGACATCCAGATAGGAGCGGGCGGCAAAAAGCATCACGTGCAAACAGCCCAGTTTCACGACTTTCAGGCCCGGCTCCTTGGGGCGCCGCAATTGCACGGAAAGATCCGCCTCTAGGCGGAGCAAATCGGCGGGCTTCTGCCCGCATCGCATGGATATCGCCAATTGGGGGTTGGAGCGTTGAAACTCCTTCACCTTGGGCAGCAGCCAATGTGTTCCCATGCCCTCGGTGATCGATAGTCGCACCTCTCCTTCCACCTGTTTGCCGGGCCGCTCCCGCGCCTGCAGCAGGTCAAAGGAGGCATTCTCCATCTGCTGCACGGCCCGAAAGATTTTGGCGCCTTCTTCCGTGGGCTGGACACCGTTCATGTAACGGGTGAGGACGGCCACGCCCAGATCAGCCTCCAGATCATCGATCCGCCGGCGCAGCGCATTGACCGATTGCCGCAATTTTTGCGATGCCGCCCTGAAACTGCCGCAACGGGCGACTTCCAGGAAGATGCGCGCGGCTTCCCAGTCGGGAACTGTGGGGGTCTCGGCCCCCGCCCATTGCTCTGCGCGAAGCCCGTTGTGTTTTTTCGGTGGTCGCATGTTGATCTCAAATGGACGAGAGGTTGCGACGGTCCGGGCCGCTATTTGTGATGCTGCAAGGTGGTATTGATCAGCTGGAAAAACACCGGCACGAAAAAGATCGCCAGCACCGTGGCGGTGATCATGCCGCCCACCACGCCGGTGCCGATGGCGTTCTGGCTGCCGGCGCCCGCGCCATGCGCCAATGCCAGGGGCGTCACGCCGGCGATAAAGGCGATGGAGGTCATCAGGATGGGCCGCAGCCGCAGCCGCGCCGCTTCCATGGCGGCATCAAAGGCCGACGCGCCGCGGCGCTCGGCATCCACCGCGAATTCCACGATCAGAATGGCGTTCTTGGCGGACAGGCCGATGGTGGTGAGAAGCCCGACCTGGAAATAGATGTCGTTGAACAAGCCGCGCAGGCTGGTCAAGGCCAGCGCGCCCACCACGCCCAGCGGTATCACCAGCATCACCGACAACGGGATAGCCCAGCTTTCATACAGGGCCGCCAGGCAGAGATAGATCACCAGGATGGAGAGCGCGTAAAGCGCCGGCGCCTGCGCCCCGCTGGCTTCTTCCTGATAGGACAGGCCGGTGGTTTCGATGGCCGCTTCTTTGGGCAGTTGCTGGGCCAGCTTGCGCATTTCCGCCAGCGCCGTGCCGGTGGAAACGCCCTGCGCGCCCCCGCCCTGCAATTCGACCGCCGGCAAACCATTATAACGGGTCAACGAGGCCGGACCGACGGTCCAGCTCGAGGTGGCAAAGGACGAGAAAGGCGCCATGCTGCCGTCGGCGCTTTTGGCATACCAGCGGTCCAGGTCCTGGGGTGTCATGCGATAGGGCGCGTCGGCCTGCATATAGACCCGCTTGACACGGCCGCGGTCGACGAAGTCGTTGATATAGGTCGACCCCCAAGCGGCGCTCAGCGTGTTGTTGATGTCGGCCAGCGACAGGCCCAGCGCGCCGGCCTTGCCCTGGTCGATGTTGACATGCACCTGTGGCGTGTCATCCAGGCTGTTGGGCCTGACCCCTTGCAGCATGGGATCACGCGCTGCCAATCCCAGCAACTGATTGCGGGCGGCCATCAATCCCTCATGGCCCATATTGCCGCGATCTTCCAGCTGCAGGTCGAAGCCGTTGGCGGTGCCGAGCTCCTGGATCGAAGGCGGCACGATGGCGAAGACCTGTGCATCCCGTAAGGGAAGAAAATGCCTCATGGCGCGCCGCGCGATGGCGACGGAGGCATTTTCGGATCCTTTGCGCTCGCTCCAATCCCTCAGCTTGGTGAAGGCGATACCGGTATTCTGGCCCGAGCCGGCAAAGGAATAGCCCGCCACCGCGAAGACGAAATCCACATTCTTCTTTTCGTTGTCGAGATAATATTGCGCCGCGCTCTGCGCCACTTTCAGTGTTTCGGGCTGGGTGGTGCCGGGGGGAAGCGAGATCAGGTTGATGATAGAGCCCTGGTCCTCGTCGGGCAGAAAGCCGGTGGGCAGGCGCACGAACAGCACCATCAGCACCGCGACAATGCCCAGATAGGCCAGCATGGTGCGCCAGGTGTGCCTGAGGAAGCCGGCCGTGCTCGTCTGATACCATTCGCGGAAGGCGTCGAAGTTGCGGTTGAAGGCGTCGAAGAACAGGCCGCGCTTGAGATGGCCTTCACCTTCCACCGGCTTGAGCAAGGTGGCGCAGAGCGATGGCGACAAGATCAACGCCACCAGGATGGACAGCGTCATGGCCGACACGATGGTGATGGAGAACTGGCGGTAAATCACCCCGGTCGAGCCGCCGAAAAAGGCCATGGGCATGAACACCGCCGTCAGCACCAGCCCGATGCCAATCAGGGCGCCGGTGATCTCCTGCATGCTTTTGAGGGTGGCGTCGCGGGGCGACAGCCTTTCCTCATGCATGATGCGCTCGACATTCTCCACCACCACGATGGCGTCATCGACCAGAAGCCCGATCACCAGAACCAGCGCGAACAGGGTCAGGGTGTTGATGGAATAGCCCGCCGCCGCCAGGACGCCGAAGGTGCCCAGCAGCACCACCGGCACAGCCACGGCGGGGATCAGGGTGGCGCGCCAGTTCTGCAGGAAGACATACATCACCAGCACCACCAGGGCGATGGCTTCGAGCAGGGTGACGACCACGTCATGAATGGAGAGGCGGATAAAGGTGGTGTTGTCGATGGGATAGATCAGCTTCATGCCCGGCGGCAGTGAGGCTTTGAGTTCCTCCGCCTTGGCCTTGACCGCATCCACCGTCTTGAGCGCATTGGCGCCCGGCGCCAGCATGATGGGAAGGCCGGCGGCGGGATAACCGTTATAGCGGCTCGCCACGGCATAGCTTTCCGCCCCCAGTTCGACACGCGCGACATCGCCCAGCCGCACGATTGCGCCGCTGGGTGAGGTCTTGAGGATGATGTTGCGGAACTGCTCCGCGGTCTGCAGCCGCGACTGGGCGGTGACGGTGGCGTTGATCGCCGCCCCCGGGGTGGTCGGCTGCTGGCCGATCTGGCCCGCCGAGACCTGCACATTCTGGGTGCGCACCGCATTGGCAATGTCGGAGGGCTGTAGCGCGAAATTGTGCAGCTTGAAGGGGTCCAGCCAGATGCGCATGGCATACTGGGCGCCGAACACGATGGTGTTGCCCACGCCCGGCACGCGCGACAAGGGATCGCGCATCTTGGAGGCTATGAAATCGGAAATGTCGATATTGGTGTAGCGGCCGGTATCGTCATAAATGCCGATCACGATGATGAAGCTGGGCGAGTTTTTGACCACCGTGACGCCCAGCTGCTGCACGGCGCTGGGCAAGAGCGGCACCGCCGCCTGCACCTTGTTCTGCACCTGCACTTGGGCGATGTCGGGATTGGTGCCCGCCGCGAAGGTGGCGGTGATCGATACCGAGCCGTTGGAGTTGGACGCGGACGAGAAGTACAGCAGATTGTCCAGCCCGATAAGCTGCTGCTCGATCACCTGGGTGACCGAATTCTGCACCGACTGGGCATCCGCGCCGGGATAGGTGGCGCTGATCACCACCGCGGGCGGGGCGACGTTGGGATATTGTTCGATCGGCAGGCTCAAGGCGGCAATGCCGCCGGCCAGCATGATGACCACGGCAATGACCCAGGCAAAGACCGGACGGTCGATGAAAAAACGCGACAGACTCATCAGCGCGCCGCCGGTTGGCTGCCGGCCGCCGGCAGGTTGGATGCCACGCCGGCCGGCTGTGGATTGACCGGCATGTCGGGCACAACCTTGGCCAGGCCCTCGGTGATCACCTTCTCGCCCGGCTTCAACCCGTCCAGCACCTGCCAATCGGGTCCCACGGCGCGTCCGGTTTTCAGCAGGCGCAGGCGGGCGAAATTCTTTTCGTCCACCACCAGCGCAGTGGGTTCTCCCTTCTGATTATGGCCGACAGCGCGTTGCGGCACCAGGATGCCATGCGGGTCCACGCCCTGATTGATGGTGGCGCGCACATAAAGGCCCGGCAGCAGCAGGCTCTGGGGATTGGGGAAGATGGCGCGCAGCCGCACCGCCCCGGTGGCCGGGTCGACGGTGACATCGGTCATCTGCAGCTTGCCTTCCAGCGGATAGGTGCTGCCGTCATCCAGCTTGAGCGATACCCGCGCGGTGATGGGAGTATCGGAATTCACATTGCCGGCCTGGATGGCGCGCCGGAGCGCCACCAGTTCGGCGCTGGACTGATCGACATCGACATAGATGGGATTCAGTGTGGAAACGGTGGCGAGCGCGGTGGCCTGCTGCGCGGTCACCAGCGCGCCTTCGGTGACGGTGGAGGCGCTGATCCGTCCGGTGATGGGGGCGATGATGCGGGTATAGTTCAGGTTGATGCGGGCGGCATCGCTGGTGGCCTTGGCTTGCAGATAGGCGGCCTTGGCGTCGTCGGCGTCCTGGGGCGCGATGGCGTTTTCCGCCAGCAGCCGGGCATAGCGTTCCGCCTTGGCCTTGGTGGAGGCAAGCGTTGCCAGCGCGTTGTCATAAACCGCGCGATAGGGGGCGGGATCGATCTGGTAAAGCGGCTGGCCCTCATGGACAGTCGAGCCCTCCACGAACAGCCGCTTCTGGATGATGCCCGAGACCTGGGGACGGATCTCGGACACGGCAAAGGGATTGGTACGGCCGGGCAGTTCAACGGTCAGCGCCACCGGTTGTTCCGCGATGGTGACAAAGCCCACGCTGGCGGGGGGCATCTGCGGCCGTTGCTGCTGGCGGCCACAGGCGGCCAGGACCAGGCCCGCGGCCAAGACGGGCAATAGGCGACGCGACATAATACCCCCAAATATCCTGGATCAGAATGACGATCGGCGGATGCGTCCGCCTACGTCCCGAAACAAATAAACTCCCCCGCCGCGCCAAGCCGATGCGGCGCCCTTACATATGTGCGGGTGCAAGAATTGGAAGAGCGGAATTGGACCAAAGTGCGGCCAAAGCAGATTCTACGCCGCGCGCGTTGTCAATTTGACACAAGCGCGCCCGGGCGGCGCGTCTCAGCGAGGGATCGGCAGGACATAAAGCCTGTTCGACATACCAGCCCAGATGCTTACGGAATATTTTCAGTCCCAAACTGTCGCCATAGAAGCGCAGCGTATCCGTGAAATGTTCAAGCGCGATGCCGAAACGGGCGGTCAGGCCGGGTTCTGACATTTTCGTCCCTGTATACAAAGCCTTATCCAGGGCCGCGGCGATCCAGGGCCGGCCATAGCTGCCGCGCCCGATCATCACCGCGTCGGCGCCGGATTGTTCCAAGGCGGTCCGCGCCGAGGCGGCATCGGTGATGTCGCCATTGACGATCACCGGAATGCGCACCGCCTGCTTCACCTCCGCCACCGCGCGCCAGTCGGCCGCGCCGCCATAGAATTGCTGGCGGGTGCGGCCATGCACGGTGATGGCCTTCACGCCAAGCTGTTCGGCCAGGACGGCGATCTCGGGCGCATTGCGGCTGTTGTCATCCCAGCCCAGCCGCATCTTCAAGGTGACCGGGCGCGAGGTGGCATTAACCACAGCCTCGATCAGCCGCGCCGCCAGATCGGGTTCGCGCATCAAGGCCGAGCCCGACAATGCGCCGGTCACTTCTTTCGCGGGACAGCCCATGTTGAGGTCGATGATGTCGGCGCCGGCATCCTCGGCAAGCTTGGCGCCCTTGGCGATCCATTCGGGAGACCGGCCCACCAACTGGATGACCATCAGCGGCAGGCCATTGCCGATCGCCGCCCGCCGCACCACATCGGGACGGCCGCGGGCAAAGCTGTCGCAAGCCACCATCTCGGTCGCGACATAAGGGGCGCCGAGTTGGCTTGCGATGCGCCGGAATGGAAGGTCGGAAACCCCCGTCATGGGCGCGGTCAGCACCCGGCCGGGAATGGTCACGTCGCCGATTTGCAGGCTGCTGGACATGGGGCGGGGAGATACTCCCGCCGCGAGGACTTGTCGAGTTTGCTCTTGTCTTCGCCAAACCGCTTACGGGTTCAGCTTTTCGCGGAAGAACCGCAGCACCTGCGCGTTGAAAGTCTTGTGAAAGGCCGCCCGGTCAAAGTCCGGCGGGTCGGTGCAAAACTCCATTGCTACCTTTACGACCGCCGGCGAACAGGGAAAGGCGAATGCGGGATGGGCGGTATTGGGCACCAGGTGAAATTCCGGAGGTTGGGGCAGATCGTGCGCCACCGCCGCCACCTTTTCGGGCGTTACGCCCGCGCCGCCTTTTTCTGAACTCCATAGTTGGATGGGCGTTCTCACTTTTTTCAGACTGTTCTTGTCCGGAAAGAAGGTCAGGGGATCGGCCAGTACAAAAGCCTTGAATCGGGGATCAAGTGCCGGCGGCTGGAACGGCGCGTGCTGGTGAAACATCCATGTAGCGAGTTGCAGCCAGACTTTCAGGAACCAAGGATATTGCGGGCTGGCCCCTGCCAGCATCAGGCCGGTGTAACCTCCGCGCGAAAAACCGAAAAAGCCGATGCGGTTCACTGCGATGTTCGGAGCGGCGGCTGAGGATCGCAACATGTAGTCAACCACGCGCTGGACGTCGGTTGGACGCTCGACGAGCCAATATTTATCAAGGCCGGCGACATGATCGTTGGGATGTTCAAGCGCCACCACCACAAAGCCGGCATCCGCCAATGCTTCCGCCGTATCATGATGTTCAAAGGCTGGCCCGCCTCCGCCATGTGAGATCACGATCAAGGGCAGCGCGCTGGCTTGTATGGGGCAATTCCATGTTCCCTGAATGACCAGCGGGTCCTCTATTTTTATGTTCTTGGCCGGCCTGTCGCAGGGCGTCCAGATCAGCGCGTGGATGGCAGGGCCGCGCGCGTCGGCTGCAATCTGAACCTGTCTCAAACCCGCGGCTTCAGCCGCTGCCGGAATCAGCCCTATCGCGACCAGAAGGCCGATTTTCCACGCGGAGTTCATCCTGGATATCTGTCACTTCAGATGCCGGAGCCCGCCCTGTGAATCCGGCCCGAGCCGCTGATATCGGTGTCCAGCGACTTGGGGTTGGCGTGCAGATAAACGTCGCCGGAGCCGCTGATGTCGACCTTCGCCTCTTCTGTGGGGGCGATATGGACGTCGCCATGTCCACTAATGTCCACCTTGGCGGTACGGGTCTGCATCTGGCCGAAGTCGGCATTGCCAGACCCCTCGATCGAGATTTTGACATCGTCGATCTTGCCCGTGGCCCGGACGGTGCCGGAGCCCTCGATGTCCACCGCGGCCTTCTGAGAGGTCATCGCATCGAAGTCGGCATGGCCGGAACCGGCAATGTCCATCTTGAGATCATCGACACTGCCCTTGGCTTGAATCTTGCCGGAACCTTCAATGCCGAACTCCGCCTTGCGCGCGGTGAGCTGGGCGAAATCGGCGTCGCCGGAACCTTCGATGGTCATTTTGAGATCATCGATGCGGCCGTTGGCGCTGACATGGCCGGCGCCTTCGATCTCGATCCTGGCCTGGGACTGATTCAGCTGGTTCAAAACCAGCTTGCCGCCGCCCTCGGTCTGGAATTTGCGGAATTCCCGCCCCGGCAAGGTCATCGTCAAATCCCGGGTGCGATCACGCCAGCCCCGGCAATCCAATTCGATCCGGCCGTCACGGACGCGCAGATGCGCCAGCACTTGCGGGTCGCCGCTGGCATGCAGCCTGTCGTCGGTGCCGGGCGAATAGCTGGCCTGTCCCAGCACGGCCAGCGCGACATGGTCGCCATCCCAATTCAGGTCGCGATTGGCGGCGAGCTGGCCGCCGGGAACTGCTTCGCAGCGCGGGCGGCTGTCGAACAGCCCCTCAATGCCATCGCCGAAGCCGTTCCCCCCGATAGCGGCGGCGGCGCCGATGCAAGCGGCGGAGGCGGTGAGGCCGATGACGGCGATAAGGCCAAGTTTATGCATGATCGTCTCCTTGATATGGGCGGGCAGGTCAGCCGCCCGGGGCAAGTTTGTGCAGCCGGCCCGGCCCGGCGATCCTGGTGTCCAGATCCTTGGGGTTGCTGTAGAGATTAACCGTGCTGGGCCCGGCAATATCAATCTTGGCGGACTCGCTGGGGGCGATGTCGGCGCCGGCGACGCCGGCCATCTGCACCTTGGCGCTGCGGCCGGTGACCTTGGCGAAATCGGCATGGCCCACGCCGGCGATCTCGATATCCACATCGTCGATCTTGCCATTGGCGGTGATGGTGCCGGTGCCGGCGATCTGAGCTTTCACGCTGGCCTGGTTCATATGGTCCAGCTTCAGATCGCTGCGTCCGGCGATGGCGAATTTGCGGAATTCCCGTCCCGGCAAAGTGAGCTTGATCATGTCGCGGTCGCGCCAGCCCCGGCAGTCCAGATCGATCTTGCCGTCCCGGATACGCAGATGCGCCAGCACCTGGGGATCGCCGCTGGCATGCAGCTTGTTATCGGTGCCGGGCGTATAGCGGGCGTCGCTATACACCACCAGCTCGACCTTATCGCTGCCGTCCCAATCCAGGTCGCGGCTGGCGGCGGTGGCGCTGTCGATCTTTTCGCAACCCGCGCCGCGGGCGAAGAAGCCCTTCAGCCCATCGTCGAAGCTCCCGCCGCCGATGGCGGCGGCCGCGCCTATGCAGGCGGCGGAGGCGGCAAGGCCGATAACGGCAATAACGACAAGCTTGTTCGCCATGACGCTTTCTCCCGACTGTTCAGCCGCCGCTGCTGATATTGTGGATGCGGCCCGAGCCCGCGATATGGGTTTCCAGCCGCTTGGGACTGGTGTGCAGATTGACGTCGCCCGAACCGGCGATGTGAATGTCGGCTTCGTCGCTGGGCGCGATATCGGTATTGCCGCTGCCGGCGATGTGCACCGTGGCGACATTGGCGGTGACCCGGCCCAGATCGGCGTCGCCGGAGCCGGCGATATGAATGTCGGCATGCTCCACCTTGCCGTCCGCCTTGATCGAGCCCGAGCCGGCGATGCTGACTTTCACCATTGTCTGATCCAGCTTGGACAGAACCAGGTTGCCGCTGCCGGCGATGCCGAATTTCTTGAACTCCTGGCCGGGCAGCGTGATGGTCAAGGCGTCGCTGTCGCCGTGCCAGTTGCGGCAATCCATTTCCAGCCTGCCGTCGCGCACCCTGAGATGCGCCAGCATCTGGGCGTTGCCGCTGACATGCACCTTATTGTCGGTGCCGGGCGTATAGCTGCCGTGTCCCGGCACCGCCAGGCCGAAATGATCGCTGCCGTCCCAGTCCAGGTCGCGGCTGGTGGCGCTGGCGCCGGCAACTGTTTCGCAGCGCGGCCGGTCGCCGAACATGGAAAAATCCATGCCGTCCCAGCCTTTTCCGAAATCGCGGCCACCGATGGCGGCGGCCGCGCCCATGCAGACGGCGGAGGCGGAAAGACCGATCACGGCGACGATGGCGAGCTTGTGCATGATGTTCTCCCTTAGAGAGACTGGTTGGCGGTATCGAACAGGCGGAAGTGCAGCCGGGCATAGCGGATCAACAGCTTGGCGATGATGTCCATCAACAGCAGCAGCAGCGCGCCGCCGCCGACGGCGCCGCTGATCAGGCCCAGCGCAATCAGGAGCTGCATGCCGGCATTGCCCATCACGCCGCCCCACAGCAGGTTGAACAGCAGGAAGGCGCCGCCCACCACCATGCCCAGGCAGGCAACCGACAGGCCGAAGAAAATCGCGGCCAGGATGCAGAGCAGCGGCAGCAGAAGGATGAAGTCGATGGTGGCCAGCCCCAGCAGCGCCAGCACCACGCCCACGAAATTGCCGGCGCTGCGGTTTTCCTCCCAGCGGCGGAAGCCCGCCTCGGCGCGCAGTTCCCGCGCCAGCCGGCCGGGATCGCCCAGCGCGGCGGAGATCTCGTCCTCGCTGCGGCCGTCGGCGGCGCCGTCGGCGAAATGGCGCTCATAATCGGTGACGATGTCGCCGATATCGGTATGGTGCAGGCCGGAAAGCCCGTCACGAAGCTGCGCCATGAAATGCGCGCGGTTCATGTTGCTTCTCCCAGGATTTTGCGCACGGCACCCTCAAAGGACTGCCATTCGGCGACTTGCGATTTCAGAGCGGCGGCGCCGCTTTTGGTGAGTTTGTAATATTTGCGCGGCGGGCCGCTGTCGGACTCCTGCAGGTAGGTGGAGACCAGCCCGTCATTCTGCATCCGTCGCATCAGGGGATAGATGGTGCCTTCGCCCATCCCCACCGCGTCGGCCATGCGGCTGGCAATGTCATAGGCGTAATTGTCGCCTTGGGAGAGCAGCGCCAGCACGCACATCTCCAACACGCCTTTCTTGAGCTGGATTTGAAGAGATTCGACCATGCGCTAGTGTCTATCACATGGTACCTTGCCTTGCAAGATACTATTTTCGCCTTACCGGCTCTTAAGGCTTTTTGGCCAGAATCCGGCCATGGCCGCGCTGAAACAGTGGAAAACCAAACTGACCAGCCTGATGGGCCGCACCCTGGTTAAACGGCCGATGCGTCTGGCGGGCCACCAGCCGGTGGCCAGCATCACCTTCGACGATTTTCCCAAGAATGCCTGGACGCAAGGCGGCGCGGTGCTGGCGCGCCGCGGCATACGGGCCACTTATTACACGGCGGGCGGATTCTGCGGCCGCACCGTCAAGGACACGGTTTTTTACGATGCCGAAGATCTCAAGGCCGTGGCCGCGGCGGGGCATGAAATCGGCTGTCATGGCTTTGGCCACCAGCCCGCGCCCGCGCTCAGCAATGTGGAGCTTGCCGCGGATGCCCGGCGCAATGCCGAGTTTCTCAAGCCTTTTCTCAAGGGCGAGGCGCCGGTGAGCTACGCCTATCCCTATGGCCGGGTCAGTGTGCGCAGCAAGCGGCTTTATGCGTCGCGTTTCGCGTCCCTGCGCGGCACTCATGGCGGCATCAATATCGGCCGGGTGGATTTGGCGCAGCTCAGCGTTATCTCGCTGGAAATGTGGCAATGGGACCAGGACGGCATCGAAGCCGCTGTCGCGCAAGTGTTGCGCAGCAATGGCTGGCTGATCCTGGCCACCCATGATGTGTCGGAACGGCCGTCGCGCTTCGGCTCCACGCCGGGCATGCTGGATTGGGCGCTGGACCGGGTGGCGGCGGCGGGAATCCGCGTCCTGCCGGTGCGCGAGGCGCTGCCGGTCGCGCTAGGACTTTAAAGCCCTTTGTCTGATCGCCGAGAGAGTCGTCACCGGCGTGATGCCCTCCGCGTCGAATTTCACATGCAGGATCGACGGCAGGCCGCTTTTCTGGGCCGCCAGGAAAGCGGGCGCGAAATCCGCGGTCTTTTCGATCGTCGCGCCGAAACCGCCGAAACTTCTGGCCATGGCGGCGAAGTCCGGATTGACCAGGTCGGTGGCGCTGACCCGGCCGGGATATTCCCGTTCCTGATGCATGCGGATGGTGCCCAGGCTGGCATTGTCGAACACCAGCGCGATGATGGGCAATTTATATTGCACGGCGGTGGCGAATTCCTGGCCGTTCATCAGGAAATCGCCATCGCCATTGATCGCCAACACCGTGCGCTGGGGATACAGGCTCTTCATCGCCACGGCCGCCGGCATGCCATAACCCATAAAGCCGCAAATCGTGGCCATCTGGGTGTTGAAGCGGCGGAAGCGGTAGAAGCGGTGAATCCAGCCGGAATAATTGCCGGCGCCGTTGCACAGAATGGCGTCGGCGGGCAGATGGCCGCGCAGCCAGACCATGATCTCCGACAGATTGACGGCGCCGGGTTGGGGCAGGGGCTTTTCCGACCAGTCCAGATATTCCTGGTGCGCGGCGCTCACCTCGCGAGGCGCGCGCCGGGGGGAAAGCGCGCCCAGCGCGGCGGCGAAGGCTTGCGGCGTGGCATGGATGGGAAGATGCGGGCGATAGACGCGGCCCAATTCTTCCGCGCCCGGATAGGCATGCACCAGCGTCATTTGGGGATCGGGAATATCGAATAAGGTATAACCCTGCGACGCGAGTTCATTGAGACGGGCGCCGGCGGCAATCACCAGGTCGCTGGCTTTCACCCGCGCCACCAGTTTGGGATTGGGCCCCAGACCCAGATCGCCGGCATAGTTGGGATGTGAGGGATCAAACAGATGGGCGCGGCGAAACGAGGTGCAGACCGCCACGCCGAAACGTTCGGCGAAACGGGCGATGCTCTTCAGCGCGTCCTCGTTCCAACGTCCGCCGCCCAGGATCAGCATGGGCCGTTCGCTGCCAAGCAACAGCTCTTCCAACCCCGCCATCTCGGCTGTGCCGGGCGCGGTTTCCGCCGCCGCCACAAAAGGCGCATCGGGCGATCGCGACGGCAGCGGCAGCACGTCATGCGGCAGGGACAGCACCACCGGGCCCTGGCGTCCGGCCAGGGCGGTGGAAAAAGCGCGGCCCACCATCTCGCCCATCTGGTCGGGGTCATTGACTTCCGCCACCCATTTGGCCAGGCCGCCAAAAAAAGCGCCGTAATCCATTTCCTGAAAGGCGCCGCGGCCGCGATTTTCCCGTTCCACCTGGCCCACGAACAGGATCATGGGGGTGGAGTCCTGCTGGGCGATATGGATGCCGCCTGACCCATTGGTGGCGCCGGGACCGCGGGTGACAAAGCAGATGCCGGGCCGCCCGGTCTGCTTGCCCCAGGCTTCCGCCATCATCGAAGCGCCGCCTTCATTGCGGCAGACGGTGACGGCGATGCCGCTGTCATAGAGCGCATCCAGCACCGCCAGATAGGATTCGCCGGGCACGCAGAAGACGCGCGTGACGCCCTGAATGCGCAGCTGGTCCACCAGCACCTTGGCAACGGTGCGGGTGGTGGCCTGGGCGCGAAGATTCATCCAAATATGACTTTCTCGGTATAAGCCAGGTCACCGAGAAGGGGACGATGGGGCCCCTTGAAGTAGCGCGGTTCCTTGCCTTCGACATAGTGCGACAGCATCGCTTCCATGTCACCATCGATCAGAAAGCCAAGGCGGCCGCGCGGCAGGAAATGGCGGGCCAGCGCCCCGCCGCAACGCTTTAAATCGTCGGCGCCGCGGCAGAACATCACATCCAGGACCGGAAGCGGAGGCCCTTCCAGCCGGGCAGGCTTGAGCACAAAGGGCGAAACAATGCCGTCCTTCTCCACCGCCAGGCTGATCCAGCCCATCGCGCGATGGTCGCGCAGCAACTGCGCCTCGGGCAGCCCGGCGGGGATGGTTTCACTGACCGTGCCGCCGCCCGGCACGGCGCAATAAAAACTGCGCCCGAAATTGTAAGGCGAGAAGCCCTGGGCCTGGAGGGCGCGCCAGCTGAGCGGCGCCGGCGAGGTATGGACATAGGTGATGTGCTTGAGCTTGGTGGCCAGCGAGATCAACAGCGTGGAATGGCTGCGCCATTGCGGATCGACGTACCAGCTCGACAGGTCGGAGACGATCCTGTCGCCGCGCCGCGAGGAGATCAGCAGGATCACGCCCACCGGCCCGAAGCGGCCTTCCAGCAGATAGCCGAAACGCGGCGCCTCCTCGATCACGGGCAGGTTTTTCCAGCGAGCGAAACCGCGCAGCCAACGGTCGCGGCGGGTGCGCGGAAAGCCGCGCGTCAACAGATCCGCCAATCCGTCCAGATCGCTTTCTTCGATGAGGCGGCAGCGCACGCGGCTTGCCGTTTGGGGATTGATGGTCATGGCGAACCTTCGGCTCGCAAAACAGTTCTTGTTCGCCTTCAGTATGCGCTGTCCGCCATTAGCGGATTGTTAAAACTGCAACTAACGGGAGCAACATTCTCTCCGCTGCGATTTGCGAACCGGCACCGGGAGAGTCCGGTTCCGCGTCGCGGGTCCGGCATGAACCTTGTCCCGCATTGGAACGCGGAATTTACAGGTTTTTCCGCTCTGTCCCGCGCAAAGCAAGTTAACGCCTACCGCCCCCGACTCCGGGATTGCGCCGAAGAACTGTTAACACGCCGGACCTAACATCCGCGGCATGCCGGATCTCCCGGGCTCCATCAGCGCTTCATCAGGGCTTTCATGCGCGACCAGACTTGCACCAGCCAGACCTACCCGGGAGAGACGGGGTTTGATGCTTGCCGCGTCATCAGAAACATGACCGGTGCTTTCCGGGAGGCCACGCCATGAGCCGGGTCGAGCAATTCCTGCTGGGCGGCAGCCACAGCAGCACCGCCGTCCATGTCGGGCTGGTCAACAACATGCCCGATGCCAGCCTGCGCGCCACGGAACTGCAATTCGCGCGGCTGCTCAAGGAAGCAAGCGGCGGCTTGGACGTGCGGCTGCGGCTGTTCTCCCTGCGCGCCATTCCGCGCGATGAAGGCGCGCGCACGCGCATGGCGGGCTTTTATGACGATGCCGCCTTCCTGCCGGCCGCCACACTCGACGCCCTGATTGTCACCGGCTTCGAGCCGGGAACCTCGAACCTGCGCGATGAACCTTTCTGGCAGGAATTGACCCAGCTGATCGACTGGGCCGAAACCGGCACGCTTTCGACCCTGTTTTCCGCAAATGCGGCGGAAGCCGCGGTCCTGCATCTGGATGACATTGCCGCCCAACCGCTCCCGGTCAGGCTGTCGGGCATTTATGAAAGCATCCGGGTCGAGGATGATCCGCTGTTCTTCAACACGGTTTCGGCGGTGCCGGTGCCGCATTCGCGCCGCGGCCAGGTGGCGGAAAGCGATCTCCTGGCCAAGGGCTACCGGATTCTGGCGCGGCTGGGCAACGGGCAAGCCGACATCTTCACCCGCGAACCGCCCGGCCAGAGCCGCTTCGTCTTTTTGCAGGGTCATCCCGAATATGATCCCGCCACCTTGGGCCGCGAATATCTGCGCGACTTGGAGCGCTTTCTGGACGGCGCGACACAGCAACGTCCGGCTCTGCCCGAACATTATTTCGACCGCGCCACCGAGCTTCGCCTGGCGGAATTGAAAGACTCGCGCGAATTGCCGCGCTATCAGGAAATCGTGCTGGGCGCCCTGCCGCGCCAGGCTTGGCGCTCCAACACCGTGCGCCTGATCGGCAACTGGCTGACCTTGGTGGCTGCCGCCAAGGCGCGCCGGATGGCCTCGAAAACCGTCCATACCAGACGACGCGCGTCCTAAGGCTTCGGCACAACGTCGAACGCTATCGTGGTCCGCGCTTCACTATCGCGGAACGGAATGGTGCCGTGCCACATATAGGACGGAAACAGCACCAGCCGGCCGGGACGGGGCTGGATGGCGCGGCGGATGGGATCTTTCAGCGTCACATCCAGCGCCGGTTCGCCGAATTTGATCCAGCCCTGGCGGCCCTCGCAGTCTTCGACCGCCCTCGGCAAAGCCACATAATAGCAGGAACTGATCCAGCCTTCGGGATGAACATGGTTGGTGTGAAAGCCGCAATCGCGCAGGCGTGACGACCAGGAGCCAGTATAGTCGAAATTGCCCGCGCGCCGCGACAGCAGGGGATGTTTGCCATCCGGTTTCATGGCCGCGATATAGCGGGCGATGGCCTCGCGGATGCGAAGTTGCAGCCGCTCCACCAAGTCATGGCCCGCGCCAAACAGTCTGTCCGCGGTTTGGGTGCCGTTGCGCAGGGATTGGTCGAGATATTCCCGCGTGGCGGGATGGACCCGATCGAGCCAGGCATTGAGTTCGGCATTGAAGCTTTCCATGCCGGAAAAGCCTTCCGGCGGCTCCAGATCGTAAGTGCGGATCAGAGAGTCATAGCCGTTCAGTTCCTCGTCGCGTTCATTGCCCAGCATGCGCCAGGCCGTTCCCAGGATCGCCCATGCCACCTGGTCGTGCGGCGACAGCGCGACGCATTTTTGGCAAAATTCAGCCGCCTTTTCGGGGTCGCCACCCTCGATCGCCGCTTCCGCGATGCATGACATCAGGTCGGGATCATCGCCACCCTGCTTGGCCAGTAGCGCCTCGAGCACTTGCTGGGCCTCCGCATGACGCTTCATCAGGTTCAGCGTATTGCCGATTCCGGCCAAGGCCCGATGATTGTCGGGCTCCAGCGCCGCCGCTTCGCGGAAAATCGCATGCGCTTCCTCGGCCCGTTTTTCATGGGCGAGGAAGAAGGCCTTTGACAGCAACAGCTCCGCCGTCTTGGGCGCCCGGTCATAGGATTTCAGATAGTCGGTGTTCCTCAGCCGGTACATCAGATCGTTGTGAAATTGATGCCATTGGGCATTGGCGGGATCGCGCGCCACCAGGCTGGCGCTGAGCGCGGCCGCGTCGTCATAACGCTTGAGCCGCTGCAACAATTCGGCGCGGATGGCGTCGGCGCTTGCCTCGGGATTGAGCGCCGCCGCCTGTTCATACTGCTCCAGCGCCTCCTGCTCCCGAGCTTGGCGATACAGCGCCAGGCCCAGCGATTGCAGCAGCGCGCCCCGCATCTGCGGCGGCACCGGCTGGCGCAAGGCCCGGCGCAGCAACGGCTCGGCTTCTTGCGGGCGCTTGGTGGCCAGCAGAAAATCCGCCAGCGCCATCAGGCCCCGTGCGTGCTCCGGCATGACCGCGAGCCATTGGCGCAAAGTGGTTTCGGCTTGCGCCGTCTCGCCCAGCTGCTGCAAGGCGCTGGCGGCCTCGAAATAGCTTTCGGCATAGTCCGGCTTCAGCGCGATCGCCGCCTGGAACGCGGCCGCGGCCTCGCGCTGCTGCTCCAAAAAACGCAGCGCCGTGCCATGACTGAAGGCCAGCACCGCTTCGTCCGGATTGGCCTGGCGGGCCTGGGCAAAAAACCGCGCGGCGTCCGCGAACCGCTGCTGGCGCATCCGCACCGTCCCCATCAAATGCAGCAGCCGGGGATCGCTGGACCCCTCCTCTAAACAGGGTGCCAAAAGCCGGTCGGCGCCCTCGGCGTCGCCGGCCTGCAACAACTGGCTGGCGCGGGCATAAAGGGCGCCTGTGGGGGGGGCGATTGTGACCATTTTGCTAGCCTATAGGACAGGGGAGGGCCCTGTCAGGCCGGTATAGTGACGCGATGTCACAATAAAACTGTGCTTTATCAATATGTTATTGAAAAGTCGGGGAAAATTTCCAATTGTCGCAAAATGTCACCGAAAGCCTCTTCCCCACTCGAAATTCGGTGTTTTAATAAGTATCTGGCAGGGGGCATCTGTGGCTGTGAGTATGTCTGTGTTTTTGATGGATCTTGGCTGGGTGTTTGCCGCAACCGCGACGCTCGGCACAGCCTATGCTTTGCTGGCCGCCCTGTTGGCGGGCCGCTTCATGCAAACGCCACAAAATACCGCCGCCCACAGTCCGGACGTAACCATCCTCAAGCCCCTGCACCGGGGCGAACCGGACCTGTCGCAAAACCTGGAAACTTTTTTTGCGCAGAAATATCCCGGCGCGATCCAGATCGTGTTCGGCGTGCATGACGAGAATGATCCCGCCATTCCGGTGGTGCGCGAACTCCAGGCCAAATATCCGCATCTGGATACCGCGATTGTCGCGGATGCGGCGCTCTACGGCGCCAACGCCAAGGTTTCCAATCTGATCAATATGCTGCCGCAGGCCAAACACGACACTTTGGTGCTGTCGGACAGCGATATCGCCGTGGGTTCCCAATGGCTGTCGCAAGTGATGGCGGCGCTGGCGCGTCCAGGGGTTGGGATCGTGACCTGTCTTTACACCGGCGAACCGGCCCGCGATGGCCATGGGCTGTGGTCCGCGCTGGCGGCGATGAGCACCTCCTACACCTTCCTGCCCAATGCGGTGCTGGGTGCATCGCTGGGACTGGCGGCGCCCTGCTTCGGTTCCACCATCGCCTTGCGGCGCCAGACCCTCGATGAAGTCGGCGGCTTTGCCGCTTTTGCCGACCAGTTGGCGGACGACTATGAAATCGGCCGCGCCGTGCGCGATCGTGGCTATACCTTGGCCATACCCGCCATGGGGGTCGGCCATACCGCCGCCGAGAACAGTCTTGTCGATCTGTTCCGCCATGAGTTGCGCTGGAGCCGCACCATCCGGCTGGTCAGTCCCGGCGGTCACCTGGGCAGCTTTGTCACCCATGGCTTTGCCTTCGCCCTGATGGCGGCAATCTTGCTGGGTTGTAACCCTCCCAGCCTTACCGTCCTGGCTTGCGCCCTGGCCGCCCGGCTGTTCTTGAAACTCAGGATTGACGGGCTTTTCGGCACCTATGCGGGGCCGCTATGGCTGATGCCGGCGCGTGACCTGTTAAGCTTTGCCGTGTTCCTGGTGTCGCTGTTCGGCGAAACCGTGCATTGGCGCGGGACGCACTTTGCGGTAGAGCCTTCGGGCGCAATGTCCCAGGTCTAAGAAATCCTGGAAAAGTTCCCATATGCCCCCGGTTTTCCGGGCATGAGGTCATGACGATGATGAAGTCCCTTTTCCTGCAAGCCCCGTCCTTTGACGGCTATGACGGCGGCGCCGGCGCGCGCTATCAGATGAAGCGGGAAGTGAAGAGCTTCTGGTTTCCCACCTGGCTGGCGCAGGCCGCCGCCATGGTGCCGGGTTCGCGCCTGATCGATGCCCCGCCGCACAATCTTTCCTTCAAGGATATTGAAGAGGATGTGAAGGCGCATGAGCTGATCGTCATTCACACCTCGACCCCCAGCTTCAAGTCCGACTGCAAGACCGCGCGGCTGGTGCGCGCCATCCATCCGACAGCCAAGATCGGCTTCATCGGCGCCAAGGTGGCGGTCGAGCCGGTGGAGAGCATGCAGGCCTGCCCCGAACTCGATTTCGTCTGCCGCAATGAATATGATTTCACCATCAAGGAGCTGGCGGAAGGCGCGGATTGGTCCACGATCAAGGGGCTGACCTATCGCGACGCTTCGGGACAAATTGTTTCCAATCCCGAGCGCGAAATCCTGGTCGACATGGACAAGCTGCCGTCGGTCCTGCCGCTCTACAAGCAGCTGGACGTGAAGAAGTATTTCGGCGGCTATCTGCTGCATCCCTACATGTCCTGGTACACGGGCCGCGGCTGCAAGTCGCGCTGCACCTTCTGCCTGTGGCCGCAGACCATCGGCGGCCACAAATACCGCTTCATGTCGATCGATCGCGTGGTGCAGGACGTGAAGTATGTGAAAGAGAATTTCCCGGAAGTGAAGGAAATCTTCTTTGACGATGACACCCTCACCGACAATCACGACCGGGTGGAACAGCTTGCCAAGGCGCTGGGCCCATTGAACGTGGTGTGGTCGTGCAACGCCAAGGCCAATGTGCCGCGCAAGACCCTGGAAGTGATGCGAGCCAACGGCCTTCGCCTGTTGCTGGTGGGCTATGAATCCGGCAACCAGCAGATCCTGCACAACATCAAGAAGGGCTTGCTGGTCGATGTCGCCAAGCGCTTTTCCCGGGATTGCCGTGAGCTTGGCATTGTGGTGCACGGCACCTTCATTCTGGGCCTGCCGGGCGAGACCCGCGAAACCATCCAGGAAACCCTGGCCTTCGCCAAGGAAGTCAATCCGCACACCATCCAGGTGTCGCTGGCCGCGCCCTATCCCGGCACCTTCCTCTACAAGCAGGCCAAGGAGAATGGCTGGTTTGCTTCCGACGTGGATCTGTTGACCGAAGACGGCACCCAGATCGCGCCGCTCAACTATCCGCATCTGGGCCACACCGAAATTTTCGAATCGGTGGAGGACTTCTACAAGAAGTTCTATTTCCGCCCCTCCAAGATCATGGAAATCGTCAAGGAGATGCTGACCTCGCGCGACATGCTGGTCAGGCGCTTGCGCGAAGGCGTGGAGTTCTTCCAGTTCCTCAAGAACCGCGAAGACATGATCGTCTCCTGAGCGCGGTGAAGCAGCTCATCATCACCGCCGACGACTTTGGCGCTGCCACCGAAGTCAATGAGGCGGTCGAGCGCGCCCATCGCGATGGAATTTTATCCGCCGCCAGCCTGATGGTGTCCGGCGCCGCCGCGGGTGATGCGGTGGCGCGCGCCAAGGCCATGCCCCGATTGCGCGTGGGTCTGCATCTGGTGCTGGTGGAAGGAAGGCCGGTGCTGCCGGCGGCCAGCGTGCCGGACCTGGTGGATTCAGCCGGCCATTTCCGCACCGACATGGCGCGGGCGGGTGCGGCGATGTTCTTCCGCCCCAAAGTGCGCGCCCAGCTTCGCGCCGAAATCGAAGCCCAATTCGCCGCCTTTGCCGCCACCGGCCTGGGTTTGGATCATGTTAACGCCCACAAACACTTCCACCTGCACCCCACCATCGCCGCCCTGATCATCGAGATCGGCAAGGCCCATGGCGTGAAAGGCGCGCGGGTGCCGCTGGAGCCGCAAGCCGTGCTGGCCCGTGTCGAACCGCACAAGGCTTCCGCCCTGGTGGCGTTGACGGTGCCCTTCGCCAAAAGCCTGACCCGGCGCTTCCGCCGGGCGGGGATTGCCGCCCCCGATGCCGTGTTTGGCCTGGCTTGGTCGGGCGCCATGACTCGCGCCCGGCTGGCCGGGGTGATCGACCATTTGCCGGCGGGCCTCAGCGAGATCTATATGCATCCAGCGACCGGCCCCTATCCGGGGTCGGCCCCGGGCTATCAGTACAGGGGGGAACTTGAGGCCCTGACCGACCCGGTTTTGCCGGCCATTTTGGCGGCAAAAGCCATCCGGACCGGGGGCTTTGGCGACTTTTTGGCCCAACAGATTCAATGATTTAGATCAATGACGCTTTGCTGTATTTTGCGGTTCAATTGGCGGCCCCAACAGGGTAAGGCAGTAGCCAAAGGAGCGTCCCCTTGAGCAGTCCTGCTTTTGCCATCCCGCCCGACCTGACGCGCGATACCGGCACTTGGCCTGGTAACGGCCCGATCAAGTTCGGCTCGGACGAGCACAAGCGGCTGTTCTGCAAAACCTTGCTGGACACCCACGATCCCTACAAGCCGGCGGTGCTGGACTGGCCCAAGCTGGGTGAGGAAGCCGAGAAGCGCATCACCTCGCTTCCGATCTGGGACATCGCGGTGCAGACCGAAAACCGCGCCGGGCTGAATGTCTGCACCTATGCCGAAAGCGTGCCGGACGCGCTGTTGCGCAAGGCGATCGAATTGAACGGTTTCGAGGAACGCCGCCATCGCCATGTGCTGGCCAATCTGGTGGAAGCCTATGGCATCAAGCTGGCGCCCGAACCGGTCTATGAGAAACCCAAGGACCCGGAATGGGCCTTCATGGTCACCGGTTATAGCGAATGCATCGATTCCTTCTTCGCCTTCGGCCTGTTCAAGGCGGCCAAGGACACCGGCTATTTTCCGCCCGAACTGGTCCAAACCTTCGATCCCGTCGTAAATGAGGAAGCGCGCCACATCCTGTTCTTTGTGAATTGGGTCGCCTGGCATCGCCGCAACATGCCGTTCTGGCGCAGGCCTTATTTCGAACTCAAGGTGTTCGCGGTCTGGATATTTCTGATCTATGAGCGCATGGGCATCGCTTCCGACGTTTCCAACGGCCAGCAGGATAACAACTTCACCCTCAGCGGCGCCGAACAGTTGGGATCGGATGTCGATGTCGGCGAGCTGATCGCCCTTTGTGTGGCAGAGAATGACCGCCGCCTGAAACCTTATGACAATCGCCTGAAGCGGCCGCGTTTTGTGCCCTTCATGGCGCGGCTGGCGCTGAAATTCGTCGGTCCCAAAAAGAAGAGCGCTTGATGAAAATCGGATCGCCCGAACATCGCGACACTTTCTGTCGCCACTTCATGCAGACCTATACGGAATTCGATCCGGAGACTTTGCCCTGGCCGGACCTGGACGAGGCGGCATTGCAGCGGCTCAAGGCCGTGCCGTTCTGGGAGGAGGTTTTCTATACCGAGCGCCGGGCCGGCGCCATCGTGGCGGAATTCGTCAAGACCATCCAGGACCCGGTGATGAAGGAGGCGGTGGCCTTGCAGGGCTTCGAGGAAGCCCGCCATGCCAAGCTGATCCGGGTGATGATCGAGAAATACGGCATCGACGCCGCCGAACGGCCGCTGGAAGACGTCAGCGACAATGTCGAAACCCGCTTCAAGGATTTCGGCTTTGGCGAATGCATGGATTCCTTTCTGGGCTTCGGCGTCTTCAAGATCGCCATGCAATCGGAATTCCTGCCCAAGGAGATGTTCACCATCTTCGAGACCCTGATGTACGAGGAAACCCGCCACATCGTCTTCTTCGTCAACTGGATGGCCTATAACCAGGCGCAGAAAGGGTTCCTAGCCCGCCTGGCGCTGCCCTTGACCGATTTCCGCTATTACATGCGCGCCTTGGGCCGCATGATCGGCACCGCCCAGCGCGGCAAGGACCTGAATGACGGTAAGGAATTCACCGCCACGCAGGCATCAGTGTTCCTGGACGGCTTCACCTTCCGCCGCTTCCTGGAAGACTGCTATTCCGAGAATCGCCGCCGCATGGGCGTGTTCGACAAGGACTTGCTGCGCCCCAGTTTCCTGCCGCAATTGGCGGAAGCGGCGCTGGGCGCCATGCGGCTGTGGAGCTTCCGCGCCAAGCCCTTGCCGGCCTGATGCAGCGCGCATCCAAGATCGGGGTCGCCGTCGCGCTGCTGGCCGGTCTGGTCGCGGCCGCCTATCTGATCTGGTCGATCGGCTTTGACTCCATCTTCGCCGCGGTCACGCGGGCCGGTTTCGGCGGCCTGGCGCTGCTGTGTCTTTTTGCCCTGATCGTTTTCATTTCCCTGGCCTATGCCTGGTATTTCCTGATGCCGCCGGCCCAGCGCGGCCGGTTGCGCGATTTCTACCTGGCCCGGCTGGTGCGCGATTCCATCGCCGAGATTTCGCCTTTCTCACCGGTGGGCGGGATGGTGGCGGCGGCGCGGCTGATGGTGCTCAAAGGCATGCCGGCCTCTTATGCCGCGGGATCGGTCGCGGCAGACGCCACCACCGAGGCCATGGCGCAGGTGGTGTTCCTGGCCTTCGGGCTGGGGATGGGTTTCACCCAGTTCCGCCACCTGCAAGGTTCGGGGCCGGTCACCGAAGCCATGCTGGCGGTGCTGCTGCTGGCGGTGCCGGGAATCGCGCTGTTGATCTTCCTGCAGAAAAAGGGCGCCGCCTTCGCGGAAAAGCTGGCGGGGCGCTTTTTCCCGCAAGCCGGGCAAGGCCTTTCTTTCCATGCCGCCATCCTGGAGCTTTATGATTCCCGCGCCCGGCTGGCGGCGTCATCGGCCTTTCATCTGCTGGCCTGGATCGGCGCCGGCGTCGGCACCTACATCGCCTTCCGCCTGGTGGGCGGGCGCATCGGCTTTTTGAATGCGGTGGCGCTGGAAGCCCTGCTTTGCACCTTGCGCAGCATCGCTGCGCCGGTACCCGCCGCCATCGGAGTGCAGGAATGGGGCTATGCCATGCTGGCGCCCTTGTTCGGTCTTCCGGCGGAAATGGGGGTGGCGGTGTCCTTGCTCAAGCGGGCGCGGGAGATCGTGCTGGGCGTGCCGGCGTTGATTTATTGGCAGGCGGCGGAAAGCCGCCGTGCTTTTGTCGATGTCGAGGCCCGCAATGGCTGACATCGCCCTGGTCACCGGAGCATCCGGGTTCGTTGGCTCCGCTGTCGCCCGCGCCTTGGTCACGCGCGGCTTGCAGGTGCGGGTTTTGATGCGCGCCAACGCATCGCGGGTCAATATTTCCGGGCTGCATTGCGAGCCGGTCCTGGGCGACATGCGCGATGAAACCTCCATGACCGCGGCGCTCAAGGGCGCGCGCTATCTGTTTCATGTCGCCGCCGATTATCGCTTGTGGGCGCGCGACCCGGGCGAGATCGAGCGCAACAATTTCCTCGGCGCCCGCGCCACCATGGGCGCGGCGCTGAAGACCGGCGTGGAAAAGGTGGTCTATACCTCCTCTGTCGCCGCCTTGAAGCCGGGCGAGCAGGCGGTGGATGAAACCTCGCGCCACACCCCGCAAAGTGTGATCGGCGCCTATAAGCGCAGCAAGCTGGTGGCCGAGCGGGAAGTGGAACGGCTGATCCAGACGGAAAAATTGCCCGCGGTGATCGTGGCGCCATCCACCCCCATCGGGCCGCGCGACATCAAGCCCACGCCGACGGGCCGCATTATTGTGGAAGCGGGCTCGGGCCGCATGCCCGCCTTTGTCGATACGGGCCTCAATCTGGTGCATGTCGATGATGTCGCCCATGGCCATCTTCTGGCCTTGGACAAGGGACGCGTCGGGGAGAATTACATCCTGGGCGGCAGCGATGTGACGCTGGAGACCATGCTGGGGGATATCGCCTTCCTGTCGGGCCGCCGCGCCCCCAGCCTGAAACTTCCGCGCGCGCCACTGTTTCCCTTGGCCTGGGGCGCCGAGCTGTTTGCCCGCGTCACCGGCAAGGAACCCTTCCTCACAGCCGACGCCCTGCGCATGTCGCGCTATCGCATGTTCTTCAGCTCGGAAAAGGCCAGGCGCGAACTGGGCTATAGCGCCCGGCCCTACAAGGAAGGCTTGAAAGACGCGCTGAGCTGGTTCCGCGACAATGGGTATCTCCAATGATCGCGGGCATTCTGTTCGGGTTTCTGCCGCTGGCGGTGTGGCTCTATCTGCTGTTGTTTCACAGCGGTTTCTGGCTGCTGCGCGAGCGGGACACAAAGGCGGTCGCCGAGCCCTCATCCTGGCCGTCGGTTGTCGCGGTGGTGCCGGCCCGCAATGAAGCGGCGGTGATTCAAGCGAGCCTTTCCAGCCTGCTGGCCCAGGACTATCCGGGCTCGTTCCAGATCGTGCTGGTGGACGACCAGTCGGACGACGGTACGGGCGAGCTGGCGCGGGGATTGAATTCGGACCGTCTGACGGTCCTGCGCAGCGCGCCGCGCCCCGCCGGCTGGACCGGAAAATTATGGGCGATGGACCAGGGCGCACAACAGGCCCAAACACTTCAACCGGAATTCCTCTGGTTCACCGACGCCGACATCGCGCATGCGCCCGACAACCTGCGCCAGCTGGTGGCGCGCGCTGAGCAGGATCACAAGGCGCTGGTGTCGCTGATGGCGCGGCTGTCCTGTAAAAGCCATGCCGAACATTTCCTGATTCCGGCCTTTGTGTTCTTTTTCGACATGCTGTTTCCCTTCGGCGCCGTCAATAATCCCAAAAGCCCGGTTGCCGCGGCAGCCGGCGGCTGCATGCTGGCCCGCCGCGACGCGCTGGAAAAAGCCGGCGGTCTGGCCGCCATCCGCCACAACATCATCGACGACTGCGCCTTGGGCCGGGCGATGAAGAAACAGGGTCCGATCTGGCTGGGGCTGACCGACCGCGCCCAATCTTTGCGGCCCTATGACCATATTTCCGACATCCAGCATATGGTGACGCGCACGGCCTATGCCCAATTGGGCTATTCGCCCTGGGCCCTGGCCGGCACTTTGCTGGGACTGGCGATGGTCTATCTGGCGCCGGTGATGACGGCGCTGTTCGCCTGGGGCGTTTCCCAGATGGCCGGCTGGCTCGCCTGGATTATCATGGCGCTGATGTATCAGCCCATGCTGCGTTTCTACCGCCTGTCGCCGTTATGGGGCCTGACGCTGCCCCTGATCGGGGTCTTTTATGGCGCCTTCACCTTCCAGTCCGCCTGGCAGCATTGGTCGGGCCGGGGCGGCATGTGGAAAGGCCGCCCGCAAGCCGATGTGGGAGGTAAGGCATGAGCAGCGTGGCCGAACTCCAATCCGGCAAGGGCCATAACGACGAGAATTTTCCCGTCGCCTCCTTCCTGATCGCGCCCAAAAACCGCCCCCCCGTGCTGGCCTTCTACAAGTTCGTGCGCGCCGCCGACGATGTCTCCGACAATGCGCATGTCCCGGCGGAGGAAAAACTCCAGCTGCTGGAACAGATGCGCCTCTCGCTGGTGGGGGAAAGCGATGCCGTGCCGGAAGGGGTGGCGCTGCGAAGGGTGCTGGCGGAGCGCAATCTTGCGCCGGTGCATGCCCTGGATTTGCTGGAAGCCTTCCGCCGTGACTGCACCAAGCTGCGGTATCGCGACTGGGACGATCTGATCGATTATTGCCGCTACAGCGCCATGCCGGTGGGCCGTTTTGTGCTGGATGTGCATGGCGAATCGCAAAGCCTGTGGCCCGCCAATGACGCGCTGTGCGCCGCGCTGCAGGTGATCAATCATCTGCAGGATTGCGCCAAGGATTATCGCGAACTGAACCGGGTCTATATTCCCGAACCGATGCTCGCGGCCGCCGGCATCGGCGTGGAAGCTTTGGCGCAAGACAAGGCCAATCCCGCCCTGGCCGGGGTGATTGCCGCCCTGGCGCGCCGCAATGCGGATTTGCTGGAGAGTTCGCGGGTCTTTGCCCGCGGCATCAAGGAGGGCAGGCTGGCGCTGGAGGTGGATCTGATCCAGACCCTGGCCGATGACCTCAACACCATGTTGCTGAACCGCGATCCGCTGTCGCAGCCGGTGCATCATTCCAAGATGGATGTCGCCGCCCTGTTCCTCAAACGCTTTCCCGCTTTTGCGCTGATGCGCCTGACCCGTTCAACAAGAGCCCGCCCCAGATAACCGAAGATGACCAACGCAGAAAATATCGGCGGCCCCGCCGCCAAGGCCGTGAAAAAGAAAGCCAGCGGCAGCTCCTTCTACATCGCCATGCGGCTGATGCCGGCGGAAGAACGCGATGCCATGTTCGCCATCTATGCCTTCTGCCGCAAGGTGGACGATATCGCCGATGATGGGGTGGGCACCCGCGCCGAACGCCATGAGCGGCTGGAGCAATGGCGCACCGACCTGCGCGCGCTGTATGCCGGCCCGGCTTCGTCACCGCCGCAACACGTGCGGTTTCTGGCGCCGGCGGTCGCGCATTACGGGTTGAGGCTGGAAGATTTCCTCAGTGTGCTGGACGGCATGGACATGGATGTGGCCGAGGATGTCGTCGCGCCCGACCTGGCCACGCTCGATCTTTATTGCGACCGGGTGGCCAGCGCGGTGGGACGGCTTTCCATCAAGGTGTTCGGCATGGAGGAAGGGCCGGGTTTCGACCTGGCGCATCATCTGGGCCGGGCGCTGCAACTGACCAACATCCTGCGCGACATCGACGAGGACGCGGCGGCGGGACGGCTGTATCTGCCGCGCGAATATCTGGAGGAGATGGATTGCTGCCGCCAGATGGACCCGCAGGCCATCGTCGCCCAGCCCAAGATCGACGCGGTGTGCCGCCGCCTGGCCAATCTGGCGCATCGCCATTATGACGAGGCGCAGCGCATTCTGGCGGCGCGGCCCAAGGGCCGCATCCGCACGCCGCGGCTGATGGGCGCGGTCTATTCCGAAATCCTGCGCCTTAGCGAGGTGCGCGGTTTCGCGCCGCCGCGCCAGCGCGTGTCCTTGCCCAAGTCCAAGCTGCTGTCACTGGTGTTGCGCCAGGGCCTTTTCGGATGACGGCCCCAGGCGTGCAGCGCGCGGCTTTCGTTATCGGCGGGGGGCTGGCGGGCCTGTCGGCGGCCACCGTCCTGGCGGCGCGCGGCGTATCCGTCACCTTGATCGAAGCGGCGGGGCAGGCGGGCGGGCGTTGCCGGTCCTATTTCGATGCCGGTTTTGATGGGATTATCGACAACGGCAATCATTTCATCCTGACCGGAAACCAGGCTGCCTTCGGGTATCTGAATCGCATCGGCGCTGCCGGGGCGATGCAAGGTTCGCCCGTCCCCGAGAAGGATTTTTTCGACCTTGCGAGCGGCGCGCATTGGACCATCCGGCCCAATCCCGGACCCTTTCCCCTTTGGCTGCTGGATGCCAAGCGCCGCGTACCCGGCACCACGCCGGCGGACTATCTGGAACTGCTGAAATTGCTGCGCGCCCGCCCCGGCCAGCGCCTGGGCGAGGTGATGTCCTGCAAAGGCCTGTTGTGGGAAAGGCTGTTGCATCCCTTCTTTTTGGGCGCGCTGAACACCAACCCCGTGGACGCTTCCGCCATGCTGGCCGGCGCCCTGGTGCGCAAGACGTTCCTGCGCGGCGGCAATACCTATCGCACCCGCATCGCCCATCCCACCCTGGCGGCGGCCTTTGTCGATCCGGCCGTGGCCTATCTGAAAAGCCGCGGCGCGGAGATCCGTCTTGGTCAAAGGCTGCGCGCCATCACCTTCGGCGGCGGCAAAGCGATCGCGCTGGAGAGTGTGGAAGGCACGCTTGCCTTGAAGCCCGATACCATGGTGGTGCTGGCGGTGCCGCCCTGGGCCGCCCAGGACCTTGTGCCGAATTTGCAGGCGCCTGACGATTTCCGCTCCATCGTCAACGCCCATTTCAAATATCCCGCGCCGCTTGGCGCGTCGCCCATGCTGGGCGTGATTGGTGGGACAGCGGAATGGATTTTCACTTTCAGCGACCGTATCTCCGTCACCATCTCGGGCGCGGACGCCATCGTGGACCAGGACCGCGAGGAATTGGCGAGGCGCATCTGGGCCGATGTTACCAGGGCGCTGAATATCCAAGAGCCGTTGCCGGTGTGGCAGATCGTCAAGGAAAAGCGCGCCACCTTCGCCGCCACTCCGGAACAGGACGCCAGGCGGCCGGGCGCGGCCACGCGCTGGAACAACCTGTTTTTGGCCGGCGACTGGACCCAAACCGGCCTGCCCGGCACCATAGAAGGGGCGATACAATCCGGTGAAACCGCGGCCGCTTTGGCGCTGAAGCAACTGTCTTTATAGTGGCCCCTAGAGACAAAGTATGAACCAGCTAAGTCCCGGCGAATTCGTAGAGGTGGAGGGCGCCATTCGCGCCGCCACCGATGCCATCCTGGCGGAGCAGAGGCCCGACGGACATTGGGTCTATGAGCTGGAGGCCGACGCCACCATCCCGGCGGAATATGTGCTCCTGGTCCACTATCTGGGCGAGACGCCAAACCTGGAATTGGAACGCAAGATCGGCGTCTATCTGCGCCGCATCCAGGGCGCGCATGGCGGCTGGCCGCTCTATCATGAAGGCGCTTTCGATATCTCCGCCACGGTGAAAGCCTATTTCGCGCTGAAGATGATCGGCGATCGACTAGACGCGCCGCACATGGTCCGCGCCCGCGACGAAATCCGCAAGCGCGGCGGTGCCATCAAGGCCAATGTCTTCACCCGCATCCTGCTGGCGCTGTATGGCCAGACCGCCTGGTCCAACATCCCCACCGTGCCGCCGGAATTGATCCTGCTGCCGCGCTGGTTCCCGGTGCATCTCTCCAAGATGAGCTATTGGGCGCGCACCGTGATCGTGCCGCTGCTGGTGCTTTGCGCGCGTCAGCCGCTGGCGAAAAATCCACGCGATATTCACATCGACGAATTGTTCGTGCTCGGCGTCCCGGCGGCTTCTCCCCGCGCGCCGCATCAAAGCGCCGGCTGGTCGGCGTTCTTCAACGGCCTGGACAAGGTGCTGAAGATCGTGCCCTGGCCCAAGGGCTTGCGGGCTGGCGCGATCGAGGAATGCCGGCGCTGGACCACTGAGCGCCTGAATGGCGAGGACGGGCTGGGCGCGATCTATCCCGCCATGGCCAACAGCGTGATGATGTATGACGTGTTGGGCTATGCGCCCGATCATCCCGACCGCGCCATTGCCCGCAAGTCGGTCGAGAACCTGCTCGTTGTCAAGGAACACGAAGCCTATTGCCAGCCTTGCGTCTCGCCGGTGTGGGATACCGCCCTGGTGGCGCATGCCCTGATGGAGACCCGCGATGACAAGGCAGGCGCGGCGGTGGCGCGCAGCCTGGAATGGCTGAAGCCGCTGCAGGTTTTGGAGGTGGCGGGCGACTGGGCGGAGGAACGGCCCGATGTGCCGCCGGGCGGCTGGGCCTTCCAGTATCGCAATGACTATTATCCCGACCTGGACGATACCGCCGTGGTGGTGATGGCGATGGACCGGGCCCGGCATTCGGGCCTGGCCGAGCGTCAGTATGACGATGCCATTCAGCGCGGCGCCATCTGGGTGAATGGGCTGCAAAGCAGGAATGGCGGCTGGGGCGCTTTCGACGCCGACAACAGCTATTATTATCTCAACAACATCCCTTTCGCCGATCATGGCGCGCTATTGGACCCGCCCACCGAAGACGTGTCGGGCCGTTGCGTCGGCATGATGGCGCAGCTGGGGGTGCCTGCGGATGATGCGCGGTTGAAAGCGGGCGTGGATTATTTGATCCGGGTTCAGCGCGACGACGGCAGCTGGTGGGGCCGCTGGGGTGTCAACTACATCTATGGCACCTGGTCGGCGCTGGCGGGATTGAATGGCGCAGGGCTGACGCCCGATCATCCCGCCATGAAAAAAGGCGCGGACTGGCTGGTGGAAATCCAGAATGAAGACGGCGGCTGGGGCGAGAATTGCGACAGCTACAAGCTGGACTACAAGGGTTACGAACGCAGCACCTCGACCGCGTCACAGACCGCCTGGGCGCTGATGGGCCTGATGGCGGCGGGCGAGGTGGATCATCCGGCGGTGGCGCGCGGCATAAATTACCTCAAGGCCACCCAGGACGCGGACGGCTTGTGGAGCCAGCCGCATTATACCGGCGGCGGTTTCCCGCGGGTGTTCTATCTCAACTATCACGGCTATCCGAAATTCTTCCCGCTCTGGGCTCTGGCGCGCTATCGCAATCTCAAGAGCGGCAATTCGCGGCGGGTGGAATACGGACTCTAGCTGCGCACGGGGACCACTTGGAGCTCCATATTGCATTTGGCTATTCGGCGGCGGCTGATCTTCGTGCCGCGCTGGCTGGTCGCGAAGTGGCAGTCGCGCGGTTTTCCGACAATCTGAGCTACGGACCGATAAATCCGCCCGAATCTTCCTTAAGGCGAACTTGGATCAGCCATCATCTGGGATTCGACAACCCGGACGTCAGTGATGATGAAAAAACCTTTTGGCCGACGGTTCTTGCGGATGATGCTTCGCGTATCGCGTGGTTTTCGCGGCGATCGGCCGCCGAATATTGCGCCTTTCTGGAATATCTTCGGCGCTTGGGTGATCGGCCCACCCAAATTGTCGATACGACAAATATGAAAAGCGATAGCGGAGAATTCTTCCGAAGTGTCAGTGTTATTCCTGCCAACTACATTGTCCGCGGTGATCTGTTAAGCACGGCGCGAGATGTCGACTCAAAATTGCGCGATGATTGCCGAGCTTTGTGGGAAAGTCTCAGAGCCGACAACGCTGCGATACGGTTTGTAGATCAGGATTTAAAATTATCTTCCGCGCCACTGGAGCTTTACGACGGCCGGCTTTTGGTATTGGTGGAAGAAGACTGGCGGTCATTGGCTCTCGTGGTTGGGGATTTTTTGGGGAACGAATCGGCGGATGTGAGTGACTTAATCCTGTTTTCCAGGCTTTATGCCATGGTGGATGTGGGCGTGTTAGAGATGCGCGATGTTGGCAAACGTCACCCGGAAATAAGATTGGCGCGTCCATGACCATCCTCGCCGTCACCGGCCTCGCCAAAGAAGCCAAGATCGTTGGCACAGCTGGGGTTGTTGCGGTCGCAGGCGGCGGTGATGCCAACGACCTTATGGCCAAGCTCAACGCCCTGCATGGCGATATTCGTGGCGTGATCTCCATCGGCCTGGCGGGCGCTTTGTCGCCCCAGCTTGAGGTCGGCCATGTGGTGATTGCCGACCAGGTGATGACCGGCGCGGAGAAGTGGGATTGCCATGAAAGCTGGCGTGTCCGTCTGGTCTCGCGCTTGCCTTATGCCTATCGCGGTGCGCTGTTCGGCAGTGATGTGATCATCGAGCATCCTGAGACCAAATCGGGGCTGCACGAGACCACCGGCGCTCTGGCGGTCGACATGGAAAGCCAGGTGGCGGCCCGTTTTGCCGCAAGCCGCAACCTGCCGCTGGCGGCCCTGCGGGTGATTTCCGACGACGCCGGCCATGTCCTGCCGCCCGCCGCCCTGGTGGCGATGAAGCCGGACGGCGGCATAGCGCTGGGCCGCGTGCTGTGGTCGCTGATCAAAAAGCCCGCGCAAATACCGGCGCTGGTTCACACCGCGCGCGCGTCCAACAAGGCGTTCGAGGAATTACTCCGCTGCCGCGATCTCTGTGGTGTCGGATTTTCCGGTGCGGATTTCTGACATCTTCTTCTCGACATGGCGCGAGAAGACGAATTCGGCCGGGCGCTGGTTTGAGAGGTCGATCTCCGGCGCCATCGCGCCTTCGGTCTTCACCCCGCGCAGCATCAGCGGCAGGTTCTTCCAGGGATGCTTGATGGCATCGGTGGCGGCGGTGCCTTCAAAGCCGCAATGCACCATGCAGTTGGCGCATTTCTCATACTTGCCGACGCCGTATTTCTCCCACTCGGTGCCTTCCATCAGCTCCTTGAAGGTCTTCACATAGCCTTCGCCCAAGAGGTAACAGGGCTTCTGCCAGCCGAACACGGTGAGCAGGGGCATCGACCAGGGCGTGCATTCATAGGTCTGGTTGCCGGCCAGGAAATCCATGAACAAAGGCGAATTGGTGAATTCCCAATTCTTGCCGCCATTGCCGCGCTTCAGGATCTCGCGGAACATGGTCTTGGTGCGCTCGCGATTGAGGAAATGCTGCTGGTCGGGGGCGCGCTCATAGGCATAGCCGGGCGACACGGTGATGCCGTCCAGGCCCAGCTCCATCATGTGGTCGAAGAAGGCGGCGGTGCGTTCCGGATCGGCGCCGTCGAACAAGGTGCAATTGATCTGGGTGCGGAAGCCGCGTTCCTTGCACAGCTTGATGGCGGCGACCGCCTTTTCGTAGGTGCCGTCCAGGCAGACCGACTTGTCGTGCATCACCTTGTCGCCGTCCAGATGGATGGACCAGGTGAAATTGGGATGCGGCTTGTAATGGTCGATCTTCTTGGCCAACAGCAGCGCGTTGGTGCACAGGATGACGAACTTGTCGCGCTCGAGATAGCCTTCGACAATCTTGGGCATGTCGCGGTGGAGCAGGGGCTCGCCGCCGGCAATGGAGACGGCCGGCGCGCCGCATTCGTCGATCGCGTCCATGCATTGCTGCACCGACAGGCGCTGGTTCAGGATCTCATCGGGATAGTCGATCTTGCCGCAGCCGGCGCAGGCCAGGTTGCAGCGGAACAACGGTTCCAGCATCAGCACCAGCGGGTATTTGCCGCCCGACAGGTGCTTCTTGATCACATAAGCGCCGATCTTGGCGGCTTGACGCAGCGGCAAACCCATTGGCTTAAGCCCTCAATTCGGCGGGAAGCCGGAACTCGATATGTTCCTTCTTGCCGTCCATCTGTTCCACTTCGACATCGTCGATGGCGCTCAGCGCCTCGATCACGTGCTTCACAAGTTCTTCGGGCGCGCTGGCGCCGGCGGTCAGGCCGACCACATCCTTGCCCTGCACCCACTCCGCTTTCAGCTCGCTGCCGTCATTGATCAGATAGGAAGGCACGCCTTCCTCAATGCCGATCTCGCGCAGCCGGTTGGAGTTGGAGCTGTTGGCCGCGCCCACCACCAGGATCACATCGGCGATCTTGGCCAGCTCGCGCACCGAGGTCTGGCGATTCTGGGTGGCGTAGCAGATGTCGCTGGTTTCCGGACCGACAATGTCGCTGAAGCGCTTCTTCAGCGCCACGATGATGCCCTTGGTGTCGTCGATGGAAAGCGTGGTCTGGGTGATGTAGGCGATGGGCGTGGTGGGCGGAATGGCAAGGGCCGCGACATCGGCCTCGTTCTGCACCAGGGTCACGGGCGCGCCGACCTGGCCCATGGTGCCTTCCACTTCGGGATGGCCGGCATGGCCGATCAGGATCAGGGTGCGGCCCTGGGCGACATAGCGCTTGCCTTGATTGTGCACTTTCGACACCAGCGGGCAGGTGGCATCCAGCACCGGCAGGCCGCGATCCTGGGCGGTCTTCACCACCGACTGCGGCACGCCATGGGCGCTGAACACGGTGACGGCGCCTTCCGGCACTTCGTCCAATTCTTCGACAAAGCGGGCGCCCTTGTTCTTGAGCTTGTCCACCACATGCTTGTTGTGGACGATCTCATGGCGGACATAGACCGGCTCGCCATACTTATCGAGCGCCTTCTCCACGATATCGATGGCGCGGACGACCCCGGCGCAAAAGCCGCGTGGCTGGGCAAGAATAACTCGCATATCGGTCCCTGGTCTGCTCCAAAAGCATCTGGCCGCCCCCGGCCAGCCCTGCCGGCTCAAACCAGATGAGCGGCAAGGTATTGGTGGCGCTGCAACATAGTCATTTTCCCCTTTCGGGATAGGGGGTGCAACCCCTTCCTCTGCATGGGTAACAGCCGTTCCTGATGGAACCGGCCAAATATTGCCAAATGTTGCCAAAACGGGCCGTCACAGCCTCTCGCCAGGCCCGGCAAAAGCGGTGGCAAAAGCTTGGTCTTCAAGGCTACAAGCAGGCCCTTGGGCCCGTTCCGGAGCTGACGGTTTTGGGGCCCGCACCAAAATGGGGCGCCATGTCGAGTCCTTCCCAACAAGCCGTGGATACCAGCGGGCTGCCAAAAAGCATCGCGGCGTCGGCCAGCCTGGTCGATGCCGCCCTGGATGCCGTCCTGCCCCGGCCTTTGGGCCGCCAGACGCGTGTCCAGGAGGCTATGCGCTACGCCATCATGGCGGGCGGCAAGCGGCTGCGTCCATTTCTGGTGCTGCATTCCGCCCGGCTGTTTGGGGTGGACGATTCGCGGTCCTTGCGGGTGGGCGCGGCGATTGAATCCCTGCACACCTACAGCCTGGTGCATGACGACCTGCCCTGCATGGACGACGACGACCTGCGCCGCGGCCGTCCCACCACCCATATCGCCTTTGACGAGATGACCGCGGTTTTGGCGGGCGATGCGCTGTTGACCATCGCTTTCGAGATCCTGGCCGATGCCCGCACCCATCCCAGCGCCGACGTGCGCTGTGCCCTGATTGCGCGCCTGGCGGAGGCCAGCGGCCATAGCGGCATGATCGGCGGCCAGATCATCGACATGCTGGCCGATAAGAGTTTTGGGGTCGAGGATGTGATCGATCTGCAGCGGCGTAAAACCGGCCAATTGTTTGAATTTTCCTGCGAAGCCGGACCGATCCTGGGCCAGGCGGGGGCTGAGGATCGCGCCCGGCTCAAAGCCTATGCCGAGGATATGGGCGTGGTATTCCAGATCACCGACGACCTTCTGGACGTCACTTCCACCGCCGAAAAAACCGGCAAGGCGGTGGGCAAGGATGCCGATATGGGCAAGCAGACCCTGGTAACCCTGTTGGGCGTGGAAGGCGCCCGCGCCGAAGCCGAAAAGCGCGCCCGTCGCGCGGTCGAGGCGCTGGGCCCCTATGCCGCAAAGGCGCCGGAATTGTGCGCCCTGCCGTTTTTTTTGTTGGACCGCGACAGCTAAAAACCTCAAAAAAGAACCGTATTTTTGCCGTTTCGTTCGGGTCCCATTCAGCTTTCATGCGTTACACGGAAAGCCCAAGGAGATTTCTATGAGCCGTATTTTGAAATCCTTTTCCATGGTGCTGATGCTGGCGGGCGCGCCCGCGGTTGCGGCGATCCAGATCCTGCCTGCCCAGGCCCAAACCGCCGATCCGGCGGTGGCGCAGGTGCAAGGATTCTATGATGCCCTGCAGGCCTCGATGAAGGCGGGCGGCAGCGCCAAGTCCCGCTATGACAAGCTGAAACCGGCGGTTGAAAAAGCCTTCGACCTGGACGCCATGACCCAGACCGCGGTTGGCCCGACATGGGCATCCCTGTCCGATGCCGACAAGAAAGCCCTGACGGATGCCTTTTCCCGCATGACCATCGCCAATTACGCCAAGAATTTCGATTCCTACAATGGCGAGAAGTTCACGGTGGACCCGGCCTCCATCGTCCGCGGCAGCGATCATTTCGTCAAAAGCACGATGAAGACCGACAAGGAGACCATCGCCTTCAATTATCGCACCCATCAGGTAGGAGCGGACTGGAAGATCACCGATGTCTATCTGGCCGGCAATATCAGCCAGATGGCGCAAAAGCGCTCCGACTTCGCCGCTTCGCTCGCGGCCGGCGGTGCGCAAGGCCTGACCAAGCGCATCAATGCCTTGACGGACCAGATGTTAGGCTAGCGGTTCGCTTCAGGCCGAACATAGAGTTCGCGAAGTTTTTTTGATTCACCCCCATCCGTCGCAGCTCAGGTCGGCTCTGCCGACACTTCGCTGCGACACCTTCCCCCTCAGGTGGCTTCGCCATGAGGGGGAAGGAAGCTGTCGGATGCTGTTGGTCGCCCGGCGGAATGCCGGGCTCGAGTCCAAATGACAGTCAGCACCGGTGCAGGCAGTTCCAGGAATCACGAGCGACGCATTCCGCGGAGCGACTATCCGCTAGGGCCAAGACCCGCCTCCCCCTTCGCGTGCGTTAGCACGCCCAAGGGGAGGTGGCCGAGACGGGCGCCGCCGCAGGCGGCGTTGATAGTCGAGGCCGGAGGCGGTCAATCAAACAAAACGGCAAACTCACCCGAAACCGGCCTCACACTTCCGGATCATGCATTCTAAGCGAATGTGTTGGCGGACCTAAAAGAGCCGGCGACAAGAACAACGTCGTTGCCAGCACCCAGCCCAGCGAGATCATCAGCAACTCGCCCATGCTGGCGGTGCCGGGATGGACGCTGAGCCACAGGGTGCCGAAGCCCGACGCCGTGGTCAGGGCCGAGAAGATCACCGCCCGCGTCAGGCTGGAAGCCAGAAAGCAGCGCTGGCCGTGCCGCCAGGCCACCACGAAATAAATATTGAAGGCCACCCCGATCCCCAGCAGCAAGGGCAGCGCGATCACATTGGCGAAATTGAGCCGCAATCCCAGGACCACGCAGGTGGCCAAAGTCAAAAGACCGGACAGCACCAGCGGCGCCAGAGTCATCAGCACGTCATGGACGCTGCGCAACACCAGGATCAGCAGGATGGAGATGGCGATGAAGGACAGGATGCCCGCTTCGGCAAAGGCCCCCACAATGGTCTTGCCGGATTCCCGTATGGAAATCGGCGCCCCGGTCGCTTGCGGCGCCACGCTGAGCACCTGATCGGAAAAGGTGGCCAAGGTCGCGGGATCGTTGCTGGTATCCTTGGGAAAGACCTGGATGCGGGCGGTGCCGTCAGGAGCAACCCAGTCGGTGCGCATCTCGGCCGGCATGTTGGCGATAGTGACCGGCGCTGCTTTCAGCGACTCCGAAACCTGGTTCAGCATGATCTTCATGCCCGGCAGCAGCGCTTCGCGGGCATGGGCCAGGGCAGGGGCGCCGCCCTTGATGACGGCGTCCAGCGCATCGGCCAGGCGCCGCGCATTGCGGGCCGGCTTGTCCTGGCCGTTGCCGGCGGCGGCACGCAGCTTTTCCGCGGTGCTTTTGAATACCTGGATGCGTTCGGCATCGGTGGTGGGCGGCGCCAAATCCAGGGGATTGAGGGTCGTATCCAGCAGGTTGTTGGCGTCGGCGATCAGGGCCAGCTTTTCCTTCTGCTGATCGGGCACGAAGCTGGACAGGGTCAGCGCCTCCGCCACCAGCGGCTCCTGCTGCAGGCGCGCCGCCACCGCATCGGCATCGGCCAGCGAAAAGGCCGGCACATCGATGGTGTTGGGCGAGGTCTCGGGATTTTTCATCAAGTCGAACAGGGTGGCGACCGATTCCATCCTGGGGCTGCGCAAGTCCAGCGGATTGGAATCGAACTGCACAAATGCCATCAGCCCCAGCGCCAGCGCGCCCAGACCGGCGGCGGCGCGGATCACATTGAGGCGATTGCGGGTCATGAAATCATCCACCCGCCCCAGGCTGGTGAAACCGACATCCTCGTCCTCGCCGGGCGGATTGAGCAGCATCAACAGCGCCGGCAGCATGGTGATGGCGAGCAGGAAGGCCACGATCATGCCGATGCCCGCCACCTTCCCCAGCTCGGCGACGCCGGTATAGGTGGTGGGCAGGAAGGAAAAGAAGCCGGCCGCGGTGGCGGCGGCGGCCAGCGCCAAGGGCACGCCCACGCCACGGCCGGCGCTCTTGAGGGCCGACGCCAGATCGTCGTTGAGATGGCGCTCGCTGCGATAGCGCACCGAGTATTGGATTCCGAAATCCACCCCCAATCCCACGAACAGGGCAATGAAGGCGATGGAGATGATGTTGAAGACGCCCACCACCAAAAGCCCCGCCCCCATCGTGATGGCCAGCCCCACCACCAGGGTCACCAGGATGGAAAAGATGATCTTGAAGCTTTTGAGCGCCAGCCACAGGGTCAAAAGCACCCCGCCCATCATCACCGCGGTCATCAGCCAGACCCGGTCGGTGATAGTGGCAAACTCCTCGTCCGATAGCGGCACCGGACCGGTGAGGCGGACGCGCACGCCATGCTCCGGCGTCAGCCCCAGGGCGCGGGCATCGGCGCGGATCATGTCATTGGCTTCCTTGCCGGGCTCCAGGACGTTGAAATCCAGCCGGGGCTTGACCGCGATAAAATGGCGGATCTCCTCCGGCTTGGGCGGGGTGCCGGTGATCAGGGAGCGCCAGGAGAGGAATTCGGTTTTGCCCTTGGCCGCGGCATCGAACACGTCGGCGAAGCGCGCCATGGGGCCGTCAAAATCGGCCAGCTTGGCCTGGCCCGCGCTCACCCCCAAAAGGGCGTTGGACAGGTTGGTCATGATCCCCCGCAAGGACGGATCGGTCGCCAGCCCTCCCAGGAAGGGTTGTGCCTTGATCAATTGCTGGGTGGTGTCCTGCACCTCCTTGAGGGGCAGGAAAAGCAACCCGTTCCGGTTGAAGAAGGCGCCGCCCGTAAGGCGGTGGACATGGCTGAACAGCCTGGCATCCCCGGTGAGCTTGTCGGTCAGTCTGGCCGCGGCCAGTTCGGCCAATTCCGGGGTCACGCCATCGACCACCACCAGGGTGAGATTGCTTTGCTGCGGAAAGGCGGCGTCGAATCGCGCCTGGCGCATCCGCCAGCCCACCTTGGCGTCGATCAGCTGCTCGCTGTCGGTGTTTATGGCGAAATTGTGCTGGGTGTACCAGGCGGCGGCGCCGGCCAACAGCAGGCAGACCGCGATCACCAAGGCGGGGACCCGGCAGCAAAAGGCGACAATGCGCTCGACGACCATCATGGCCGGGTTAGAGCATTTTTGGCCTGGTCTTAAAAGTCCGGTAATCCTGCGGTCCGGACCGTGCGGTCCTCGATCAGCCGCGCCCGGCGTTCCAGATAGTAGGTACGCATGGTGGCATAGTAATCCACGCTGGCCCGCTCGATATCCTGATAGGTGACCAGGTTGGTGGCGCGGTTTTCCATCGAACCCACCGTGGATTTCATCCAGCCCACATAATTGCGGCCGTCATAACGCACATAGCGCAGCGGGGTGGCATAGCCGTCGACAAAATTTCCCGCGAAATCGCGCACATCGGTCGAGCCGCGGAACGGTAATACCAGATAGGGCCCCGGCGGCACGCCATAGGTGCCCATGGTTTCGCCGAAGTCGCGGTTGCGCGACGGCATGCCCCAATCGGTGGCGACATCGAAAATTCCCGCCAGGCCGATGGTGCTGTTGACCAGGAAGCGGCCCGCCGCGATTCCGGCATTCTCGAATTGTATCTGCAGCAGGTCATTGGCGACGGTCACCGGGCCGCCCAGATTGTCCAGCACGTTGTGCAGGCTGGCGCGCACGGTGTGCGGCACGGTGTCTTTATAGACCGTGGCGGCGGGCTTGGCCGCGTTGCGGTCCAGCCGCTGATTGATGTCGAAGAAGAAGCGGTTCATCCCCTCCAGCGGATCGCTGACCGTGACGCCGTCTTGATCGGCCTGTTGGGTCGCGGCGCATCCCGCCGTCAGCAATCCCAGGACAAGCGCCCCCACACTCCGGAATTTTCGCATCGTCTTTCCTGCCGTCCGCTATTCGCAGGCCGGCAAGCCCCCCATATTTGCCGGACAAAGCTAATCACCTTGGCGGGCGGATGGGAAAGAGGCCGGATGCCCGCTGTTCACCTTGTTTGGAAAAAAACTGGCCAAAGGCCTTGCCGGGAACTTTGCTGGCGCGGCGGCAGGCTTTCGCTTAAACATATTTGGCCTGAAAATTGTGCAGGGACGTACGAAAGGCACGCCATGACCCACCCCGAACTGCTGCGCCTGCGAGATAGCATCGACAATATCGACGCGGCGCTGATCCATCTTCTGGCGGAGCGGTTCAAGTGCACCCAGGCGGTGGGGGAGTTCAAGGCGACCCATCATTTCCCGCCGGCCGACCCCGCGCGCGAAGCAGCGCAGATCGCGCGGCTGCGCAAGCTGGCGGAGGACGCGAAACTTGATCCGGATTTCGCCGAGAAATTTTTGAACTTCATCGTCAAGGAAGTTATTCGCCATCATGAGGCGATCGCAAAAAGCCGTGCTTAAAAAAGGGCTCGACAGTTGGCACAACGCCCGAAACGGTCAGTTAAAGGTACCGTTACGATTGACGGACTGAAACTTTGCTGGAACGTCCACCGAGAGCCACAATGGTGTACGGCGGATGGATGGAAGGGACTGTCCGTTGCTGTTCGCTTGGAAAAAGGTAGCGGACGCGAGTTGATTTTGGAGTACCCATTCCCCAAGAAAGGAAGAAGGCTTCGAATTGACGGGAAAACCTATCTCGTCGCGCCGAATCTGCCCGTACGCCCTCCAATTTCCAAGAAGATGATTGAAGCCGGAATTGCGCAGGCTTTGGCCGCAGGCTGGGACCCGGCTTCTCGCGGGAAAGCTTTCGCATTTCAGACAGAAGAAAATCCCGCCTGACTCATGCCTTTAGAAAGCCAACGGCTTGGCGTGTTTCACCTGCGGCAGCTTGGCGACCGCTGCCGCCACCGTTTCCGGGACCGCGCCATCCACTTCAATCAAAGCAATCGCGTCCTGGCCGGGGGCACTGCGGCCCAAGGTGAAGTTGGCGATATTGACCTTGGCATCGCCCAGCAGGGTGCCAAGCTTGCCGATAAAGCCCGGCTTGTCCTCATTGACGACGTAAAGCATGTGCGGCGCGAATTCCGCATCCAGGCCGATATCCTTGATCTGGATCAGGCGCGGGCGGCCATCGGAGAAGACGGTGCCGGCGACCCGGCGGGTGGTGCCGTCGCTCATCTCCACCACCAGCTTGATATAGCCTTCATAGATGCCCTGGGCGTCGCGGCGGGTCTCGCTCACCTTGACGCCGCGATCCTTGGCGATCACCGGGGCATTGACCATGTTGACTTCCGACAGCATGGGCTTGAGCAGGCCGTGCAACGCCGCCTGGGTCAAGGCGCGGGTGTTTAGTGTCGAGGGCGTGCCTTCATAGACGATCTCCACCCCGGTCAGGCTGGTGCCGGTGAGTTGGCCGGCGAAGGACCCCAATTTCTCCGCCAGCGAAATCCAGGGCCGCACCTTCTGCGCTTCCGACGCCGAAATCGACGGCATGTTGAGCGCGTTGGTGATGGCGCCGGTCAAGAGATAGTCGGAAATCTGTTCCGCCACTTGCAGCGCCACATTCTCCTGCGCTTCGGTGGTGGACGCGCCAAGATGGGGCGTGGCCACCACCTTGTCGCTGCCGAACAGGATATTCTCCTTGGCGGGCTCGGTCTCGAACACGTCCAGCGCCGCGCCGGCGACATGGCCGTTGTCCAGCGCCGCCTTCAAGGCGTGCTCGTCGATCAATCCACCGCGGGCGCAGTTGACGATGCGCACGCCCTTCTTGGTCTTGGCGATGGCATCGGCCGACAGGATATTCTTGGTCTCCGCCGTCAGCGGCACATGCAAGGTGATGAAATCGGCCCGCGCCAGAAGGTCGTTCAATTCCACCTTCTCGATCCCTAGATCATTGGCGCGCTCTTGCGACAGATAGGGATCATAGGCCACCACCCGCATCTTGAGCCCCTTGGCGCGGTCGGCCACGATGGAGCCGATATTGCCGGCGCCGATCAGGCCCAGAACCTTGCCGGTGATTTCCACCCCCATGAAGCGGTTCTTCTCCCACTTGCCGGCCTGGGTGGAGGCGTTGGCGGCGGGAAGTTCGCGCGCCAAGGCCAGCATCAGCGAGATGGCATGCTCGGCGGTGGTGATGGAATTGCCGAACGGAGTGTTCATCACGATCACGCCCGAGGCGGTGGCGGCGGGAATATCGACATTGTCCACCCCGATACCGGCGCGGCCGATCACTTTGAGGTTCTTGGCCGCTTTCAGCACATCGGCGGTGATCTTGGTGGCCGAGCGGATGGCGATGCCGTCATACTGGTCCACGATCTTGATCAGTTCTTCCTTGGCCAGGCCGGTCTTCACATCGGCATCGACCCCGCGCTCGCGGAAGATGGCGACGGCGGCGGGGGACAATTTGTCGGCGATCAGAACTTTGGGCATGCGTTTGGTCCTTGGGCGATGAATGGGGGGATCAGTTGAGGAAACGGCGCTGGTAGAAAGGTGGCGATTGCAGCAAAGCGGCGGCCATTCCCACGGGGTTGAAGCGGTCGACCCGCTGCACATCGAACATGGAGTCCGGGGCGTCGCGCGCCACCTCTTGCAGGCCTTGCATCATGCTCGGCCAATCGCCGCTGGTTTCGATACCGACCAGGGGATGCGCCTCCTCGGCGCGGCCGCTCGGCGCGACCATGGTGATCCAGGCGGCTTGGATGTCCGGGCGGGCGGTAAAAAAATGCGTCAGCGCTTCCACCAGCCGCACGGGCGGCTCGGCCTGCGATTCCACGATGCGCGGGACGATGCGCGCGCTGTCCAGCAATTGACCGACCTGGTCCGCCGTCAGTTCCTTGCCATATTCGGAGGCCGGGTTGAGGGTGACGGGCGCGCCGCGGGTCAGGTCCAGCAAGGCGCGGCCATTGATGCGCAGATATTTGCTTTCCTCGGTCACATAGTCCTGCATCCGGGTCAGGGAGGAAAATACCGGCAGATAGCGGCTACCGTCTTTTTCGCCGGGGACCAGGTTGATCCTGCCGCCGGGCTCCAAGGCCACGGTTTCGGTCGCCTCTTCCTGGCCTTCGACGGTGCCCAGGACCAGAAGATCGGAGTCCAGCAGCAGGCGGTAGAATGCGGGCGCCGCGCCGGAATCATGCGCCGCCGCGACCAACGCCCTTTCCAACTCGTTTTCCGGGATGAACGGCATGGCGCTCTTTCGTTGGCTGTATCAGCTCTTCAACTGCTGCCAGGCCCAGTCCAGCCAGGGCGTCAGGGCTTCAATGTCGGATCTGTCCACCGTGGCGCCGCACCAGATGCGAAGTCCCGGCGGTGCGGCGCGATAGCCGGCAATGTCCAGCGCCACGCCTTGCTTTTCCAGCAGCGCGCACATCTTCTTGATGGCGTCCGCCTTGGCCTCATCGGCAAGGGCGGTGAAAGAAGGATCGGTAACCGCGATGCAGACACTGGTATTGGAACGGATGGCGGCGTCCTTGGCCAGGAAACCGGCCCAATCGCTTTTGGCCGCCCACTGTTCCAGGGCTTTCAGATTGTCGTTGGAACGCCCGATCAGGCCCGCGAGCCCGCCGATGCTTTCCGCCCAGGAAAGCGCGTCGAGATAATCCTCCACCGCCACCATGGACGGCGTGTTGATGGTCTCGCCCTCGAAAATGCCTTCCACGATCTTGCCGCCTTTGGTCATGCGGAAAATCTTGGGCAGCGGCCAGGGCGGGGAATAGCTTTCCAGCCGGGCGACGGCGCGGGGGCTCAAGATCAAAATGCCATGCGCGGCTTCTCCGCCCAGCACTTTTTGCCAGGAGAAGGTGACGACATCCAGCTTCTCCCATGGCAAATCCATCGCGAAAGCGGCGGAGGTGGCGTCGCAAATGGTCAGGCCCTCGCGGTTGGCGGGAATCCAGTCGCCATTGGGCACTTTCACGCCGCTGGTGGTGCCGTTCCACACAAACACCGCGTCATGGGCGGGATTGTATTGGGACAGATCGGGAAGCTCGCCATATCCCGCCTTGAAGACGCGGGCGTCCTTCAGCTTGAGCTGCTTGACCGTGTCGGTGACCCAATCCTCGGAGAAACTCTCCCAGGCAAACAGGTCCACCGGGCGTGCGCCCAACAGCGACCACAGCGCCATTTCCACCGCGCCGGTATCGGAAGCGGGCACGATGCCCAGCCGGTAACCGGCGGGCAGGCCCAACAGCTTTTTGGTCCGCTCGATGGCGTCCTTCAGCTTGGCTTTGCCGGGTTTGGAGCGGTGGGAGCGGCCCACCAGCGCGCCCTTCAGGGCCTCAGGGGTCCAGCCGGGGCGCTTGGCGCAGGGTCCGGACGAAAAAAAAGGCCGCGCGGGACGCACAGCCGGGAGAGCAACTTCAGTCATCGCGGTTCATTCCTTCCAGAATGATAGCGCCCCGTTGGGGGGGCGTGGCCCGCCGCCGATATAGGCGCGCGCGTTCTTCCCGTCAACGCACAATTCCATGAAGGAACGGCGTGGCCTGTTGACGCGTTTCACCAAAGCCAGAAAACACAGGAACTCCCATGGTTTCGGCCCATCCTTCCGTTCCGCACCGTCCCCGGCACCCGCGCGCCCCCTCGCTCAACCTGCCCTTGGACAAGGTGGGGTTCATCATCCTGAAAGCGCGGGAATATGACGTAAAGGAAAGCGACAGCGATCCCGATGAGGGTTCCAACGCCATCGACGACGGCCAGACCGATGTCCTGACCGACAAGAGCGACGATCCCGTGCGCGAGGAATTGTTGGGCGCGATTCGTTCGCTCAATGACGATGAGCGCATCCGGCTGGTGGCGCTGGCCTGGGTGGGACGCGGCACCTATGGCCTGGAAGAATGGCGCGAGGCGGTCGCCACCGCGCGCAGCGAACATTCCCGCCGCACCGCCGACTATCTGCTCGGCCTGCCTTTGCTGGGCGATTATCTGGAAGACGGGCTGGCCTTGTTCGATGAAGGAATTGTCGACGATTCCGACACCCGCGAAGGTGATCAGCGCGGTCCTTTTGCGTCGTGAGGTGAGCCGCGTCATGCGAAGCATGTGAGCAGGTCCAGTGGACCTGCGAAAGCGGCGAACGCCGCGAGCTTAGGCGAGTGGCCGAGCAATTCAGATGTGAAGGTTGCGCCCCCGGCGCGTCGCTTTGCTCCGCGCGTTCGGCCCTCGAAATGGTCCCCCGGACCATTTCATTCGCGCCAGGCGCGAACCGGGCCTCACTCTGCTCACGCCGCAAAATTCCTCGCGCTGATGAAACGTCAGATTTCGATCTCGCCGGTCAGATAGGGCGCGCAATCGCCTTCGATAATGGTGCGCGCGCCGTCACCGCAAACGCCATCACTGCATAGTGGCTGTGTCTAGGCCGGAGCGGGCAGGGCGGCCGCGCTCATCGCCGCCTTCATGCCGCGCTGGAGCTTTTCAAACGCCCGGACCTCGATCTGGCGCACACGTTCGCGGGAGACGCCGTATTTCTGCGACAACTCCTCCAAGGTGGCCGGTTCGTCCTGCAGGCGGCGGGCCTGGATGATGTCGCGCTCGCGATCGGTCAAATCCTTCATGGCATTGACCAGCAAGTCATGCCGGTCGCCCATTTCCTCGCGCTCGGCCAGCCGGGTTTCCTGGTCGACACTGTCATCCGCCAGCCAGTCCTGCCACTCGCTTTCCGATTCCGAACGCAGGGGCGCGTTCAGCGACGCATCGCCGCCCGACAGCCGCCGGTTCATCTCGGTCACTTCGCTTTCGGTGACGCCCAACTGATCCGCCAGGGTGGCGGTGTGATCGGGGGTAAGATCACCTTCCTCGATGGCGCCGATATTGTTCTTGGCCTTGCGCAGATTGAAGAACAGCTTCTTCTGGGCGGCGGTGGTGCCCATCTTCACCATGCTCCAGGACCGCAGCACATATTCCTGGATCGAGGCGCGGATCCACCACATGGCATAGGTCGCCAGGCGGAACCCCTTGTCGGGATCGAAGCGCTTCACCGCCTGCATCAACCCGACATTGCCTTCCGACACGATTTCGGAGACCGGCAGGCCATAGCCGCGATAGCCCATGGCGATTTTGGCCACCAGGCGCAAATGGGAGGTGACCAGGCGGCGCGCCGCTTCCGGATCGGCATGTTCCTTCCAGCGCTTGGCGAACATGTATTCGTCTTCCGGCGACAGCAGGGGAAATTTGCGGATCTCGCTCAGATAGCGCGAGAGACCGGATTCACCCGACAAAGCGGGCAGGCCACGACTACTCATCAATCCCCCTTCGTGCCGAAGGTCGAGGTCAGAAAGAATGACAACGCCCGAACCTACCAGCGGTTTAGGAAATAAGCCGGCTTACGGTTTATTCAATCCCCTAAGCGCCCCGGCAAGTTCCGCAAAATCCGCAGGCCAGGGCGCTTCAAAACGCAGGGTCTTGTGCAGGCTAGGGTGCTGGAATCCCAGGACAAAAGCATGGAGCGCCTGGCGGGGAAAATCCGCTGCCGCTGTAAACGCACGCTCTTCCGCCGGTGATTTCGCCCGGGGCGCGGTCCGGTTGCGGCCATATTGGGGATCGCCGATCAGGGGATGGCCCAGATGGGTCAGATGGACGCGGATCTGGTGGGTGCGCCCGGTTTCCAGCCGGCATTCGATCAGGGACGCAAAAGGCCGGGGACCGAATTTTTCGATCACCTTGTAGCGCGTCCGGGCGGTCTTGCCGCCCGCCCGCAGCACCGCCATGCGCTTCCTGTCAAACTGGCTGCGGCCGATCTGGCTTTCGATAAGGCCGGCACCGTCTCGCGGCGCTCCCCAGACAATCGCACTGTAGGCGCGCTCGATGGTGTGATTGGCGAACTGCTTGGCGAGCGAAGTCATGGCGCGCTCATTCTTGGCCGCGACCAGCAGGCCCGAAGTGTCCTTATCCAGCCGGTGGACAATGCCGGGCCGCGCCTCGCCGCCGACGGCGAGGTTTTTCTCGCCGCAATGGGCGATCAAGGCATTCACCAAGGTGCCGTCGGGATTTCCCGCGGCCGGATGCACCACCAGCCCGGCCGGCTTGTTGATCACGATCAGGTCTTTGTCCTCATAGACCACCTCCAGCGGGATATCCTGGCCTCGCGGCGTGGCGGGCGCGGTGGGCGGCACCGTTACACTGTAGCTCTCGCCCGGTTTGACCCGGTGATTGGGGTCTTTTATCGTCCGCCTATCTATCGAAACCGCCTCCGCCGCCAGCAATTGCTGAAGCCGCGCGCGGGAAAAATCGGGCAGGGCGGCAGCCAGAAAACGGTCTAGCCGCCAACCGGCATGCGCCTCACCGGCAAGCGCCGTATGCCGGCCGCCGACGATTTCATGGGAGTTATCCGTGTCCGACATGCCCGTTCATCAAAAGGTAGATCACAAAGCCGGGCCGCCGGCGACCAGCCGCCGCACTGCCTGGGTGATCGTCATTATCATGAGCGCGCTTGTCGTGCTGGCACTTTTGGCGACCCTGTGGGGCTTTATCCGCCAGGCGCATATTTTCATGGCGGCCAAAGAACAAGCCAGAGAACAGGTCAAAGCCCCGGCGGCGGAGGCGCCCGCCGGGCCGGCGGCCATTATCACGCTGGCACCCGGCGCGCATATCGTCTCGGCCACCACCGATGCGGGTAAGCTGGTCCTGCATGTCGCCACGCCTTCCGGCGGCGAGGTGGAGATTATCGACCTTTCGACCGGCAAGTTGACCGGCCAGGTCAGGACGCAAAAGTGATGCGGGTGAGTTTGCCGCCAGGCCTTCGCCGGCAGATATTGCGCGAAGCCGAAACGGCGCATCCGCGGGAATGCTGCGGCCTGCTTCAAGGAAACCGCAACGGAACGGATTTTTGCATCACCGCGCTCCATCCCGCGCGCAATCTCGCCGCCGCGCCGGACCGGTTTGACATGGAGCCCAAGGACCAGTTTGACGCCTATCGCTCGGCGCGGCGGCAGGGCCAGGCCGTGATCGGCTGTTATCACTCTCATCCCAATGGCAGCGGCGTGCCTTCGGCCACCGACAGGGCCGGCGCCGGCGAAGAAAATTTTCTTTGGCTGATCGCGGCGGGGGAAAGCGTCAACGCCTTTGTCTACCGCGATGGCTCGTTTTTGGGCGCCGATTGGGTGACGTCGTCGGAATAGCTGCGGAAGTGGCCTGCCTGAAAGAGAATGTCCCGCACATTGATTTCGTCCACCACATAACCCGTTTCGTCGGCGATCTCGATGGTGCGGTGGTTCAATGAGCCGCCATGCAGCAGTTTCTCGCTCAGTATCTCGCGGGCCGTATTGATGGCCTCCTCGCGCGCTGCTTCGGCGTCGGCCAATTCCTGACCTTCTTCGTCGCGGTAGAAGACGCTGCCTTCACGGATGTGGAAGAAATAACGGGGCATGGTGTTGGCAAGATTGGTGAATTTGTCCCTAGAGAACACCCGAGCCGGGCCCCCGTTCCGGTCCGGAAAGGGTCTCGAGGGCGTAGGGGTGGGAACTTGCGGGGCCGAGCAGGTGCCCGCTATAAGCGCGTTCCGCTTGCTCCCATCGTCTAGCGGTTAGGACGCGGCCCTCTCAAGGCTGAAACAGGGGTTCGATTCCCCTTGGGAGCGCCAAGCAAATTCAACATGATTCGGTTGTGTGCCGGCTGACGGTTTGTTGGCTAGCTACCGCATAGCTACCGGGCTGCGGGATCTCGCTCCGCTTTGAGTGACCGTGCCGCGCAACAGAGCGCCCCATACCTGTGTTGGAAAGGGTAAGTGGCCCCCGGGGGTACCGGTACCCATGTTGGACAGGCCCACCCCGGGAGTGACGCCCCCCTGCCTCAGGTGCCCCAAAAATATGGAGGGCAAGAATTTCGAATGTTTGCTCAGACTTGCCCGACCTTGCACAGTGTCCGCTTTGCGCCAAAAGCGGACATTCAGGCGTGGGGCGATTGATTGCCAACTTGGGTCCTCTCCACAGCCTTACGGTAAAGAAGCACATTGGGGATAAATGTCCTTCGCGTCATTCAATTCCTTAGTTGTAAATAGCAGAATGTCGGCGGCTATTTTACGATGACGGTCGCCTTCATATTCGGATGAAACGTGCAGATGATCGAGAAAGTGCCTTTCTCTGGAAATGTCACCGTCAGGTCTTGCCCATGATGCTGCAGACCCTTGTCGCTGGGAGTCCCACTCGGGCCAACGACCGTTACATCATGTGTGAAGGGATCGCTATTGGTGAAGCGTATCGTATCGCCAACGTTAATGGTCATCGTATTCGGGACGAACTTAAGTCCTTTCTGATCGATGACAGCTTGAGCGGCATATGATGGAGCCATCAGCGACGACAGGCTCACTGTCAGTGCCGCGACCCCAACAAGAGAGTGTGAATTACGTATCATGGACAAATTCCTTTCTCGGAAATTGAACACCTAAAGTGCTACCCATGCGAAAATCCTGAAGGTATCGTTGCCAGAACTGTTGCTTCCGGCACCGTCAAAGTTGGTGGCTCCACCATCAAATCGGGTAAAATGTCGATATTGTATGCCCACCCGCAAATTCAGGTGATTACCTAGCGGGGATGTGTCGCCGCCACTCCCGAAGGGCGTTCCGTCGAGCTGAAAAACGAACCCAGCGCTGTCGGGCTTACCGGTGCGGTTGTCGGCATAGAGCAGACTATCCGTGGAACCCCAGTTGCTGAAATAGCCTGCTGTGAAGCCGATTTCGTTGTGCCAATAATAGGAGGCGTCGGTTTCGAATTCCTCGAGTGTATCGGAAGGGTTCGCTGATTCTCCGAGCGCAAAGGTTGCATCGAGCGATTGATGCTCGTGAATGTAGCGCGTGTTAACCTGATAGATGTTGTTGCCGCCTGAGCCCACATACTGGTAGGAGCCGTCAACGCTAAGATCTTGATACTTGTCCGAGGCACCCGCCGTGCGGTCACCACCTGGATAAAGATTGGGAAAGAATGCCGTGGCGCCCAGCTGGAAATTCTGGTTGTCATAGTCCTTCTCATAGCCAACGCGGACATAGGGCGCGCTGCCACGGATGACAGCCCCACCATCTGCTCCCATGGCGCGCATGAAGCCCCGCTCAGGGGTCCAGTAGACGCCGGCCTCGCCGTACAACGATGAGTTCCACCAGGCGTAGGCGGTAAGCCCGATGGCGCTTTGGGCCAATCCGCCATTTAGGACGGTGGCGGCCCCTGGCGAGGGAGCGAGCGCGGAATCAGTATAGGGAAAGCCCCAAGCGGGCATCGTATTCCACGGGTCCTGAATGGCCGGGTTGTTGTTGAGACTGAGGCCTGCCACCAGGTCGGTCCCGTCCACTATGAAATCGTTTACAGCCCTCAAATCAAGATTGTCCCAAGAGAAAGCCCGCGCGACGCCGTCGTATGTGAATTGACTAAAGCCCCCGAAATGCTCGCCAACGCCGCCCGCGAAGAACAGGCTGATCTGGTCCAGCGCCACATTGTCATTGGCGGAATAATGCGGAGTTGGCGGCTGATCTGCGGAAGTGTGCAGATAGGAGGCGATGGCCATGGCCGAAACTGGAACGTTAAAGTCGACGGTGCGCGCCGTATATCCCAAAAGCTTGAATTGCCGTCCGAACACGGTCAGCTGAGGACCGAACCCGCCCACGTGACATCCAGAACAGGGTTGGCCGGTCTGATCAGCGAAGGCGGGAACAGCAAATGCCCTATCCGTGAAAAGGAAAGTCAAGACAAGCGCTGGTATGATCAGAGCCCACACACCGACTGGCGTTTTGATGCGCATCGCCGCTCTCCCTTGGCAAAATAACTCTGCAGCGTTCTCTGGCGATCACGTTTGAGCAAAATCAAAGTTGCGGTCGGATGAACAACAATTCATTTCAAAAAGGGCCATGCGGGGACACGTATAGGAAAAACGAGCCAAGTGGCATGACCATCTCCTTCCTTTAAGAACTAGATTGGTGGCCCCTTGGATCTAGGTTTCTGATCAAGACGCTTTTAGTCGTCGGTGGCCCATTATTTATTTTCAGCCATTTGATCCGGATCAATGCGCGTCTAAGCATGGACTAGACGACCTCAGCAATCAGGCCAATCGCAAGATACGCCAAGGGAATCGGGAATTGCTCAATAACTTGACGCCAATCAAAGCGGGAACCCGTGGACCGGCCAAAATAGCAATATGGGGTAGTATCGAGTTAATTTCTTTACGCATTCGGGGGAAATCTTTAGCGGAGAAGATTTTGTCGGCGACAATGATGATTCAGCCATTCGGGTTGCAAGGGTCGCGCTGAATTCCCCATGGGGAATGGGACATGAAGTCTGGCGAGGCGACCGTGTGCTCCATCGAGAGATATATGGCGAGCATCACCGAGCGAATCACAAAGTGTAAACCGGGCGTTTGAGACGGATTTTGTGTGAACATAGCGACAGGATATCCTGTCACCGTCTCTCGTCGGAGGGCTGCCAATTCCCGACGAGAAAGCCGTGCCGGGCTGGTAACGAACCAATATCAACGGGCCAAGCGTGCCTCGCGCGGCGTCTTGCCGGTCCATCGCTTGTAGGCACGCGAAAAGGCGCTGATCTCTTGATACCCTAACAGCCAGGAGACTTCGGAGATGGATAGTTTTTCGTCCCCCAGGTAACGCTCGGCAAGCTGGCTCCTCAGATTTTCCAGCAGATATGAAAAGCTCAGTTCTTCGGATTCCAGCCGCCGCGCGAATGTCCGGCTGCTTACGCCGAGACGTGAGGCGATCTCAGCGACCTTGGCCTTGCCGTGCGGCAGCAGAGGGACAATCGCATGCTCGACCTCTGACCGGAAGGAATCGTGGGCCGTCGGGCAGTGCGAAAGCGTTTCCTCGCAGTAGGAAACCAGGAGCCTGTTGAGCCAGGGGTCGGCACTGGTCACCAGCAGGCGGCCGGCACCCTCCGGGAATACGATATCGTCGACCGGCGCGCCCAGGTGGATGTTCGCACCGAAGATTGTTGCAAGCTCCTGTGAATGGCCCTTCCTGGAATGCGTAAAACGCGTCCGGCTCGGCAGGAGGTGGCGCCCTGTCACGTGCTGGCAGACCCGCGCAAGCGCGGTCATGCCGAACTCGATCAGGTGATGGTCTCGATCGTGATTGGTTCCGGCATGCCGGAAAGACATGCCGAGATGACTGCCGCCAAGCTTCTCCAGGACAATGCCCTCATTGACAACCGAGCTGAAGCGGGCAATCCGCTCAAAGGCATCCACGAGATTTTCGGAAGACGTGAACAGATGATAAAGCGGTCCGATCTCACGCAACTCTGCAACCTGCGCGAGATGAATGCCAAGCATGTCATCGCCTAGCGCCTTTTCGGCGAGATCCATGAATCGCGCCTCGTGGGACACCTGAAGACGGCGCTGCGGATCACCTATTTCTTCCGGCGTCAGGCCGGCCCGTTCAAGCAGCGGTTCCGTGGCGATCCCCGCCGCGAGCAGCCGCCTGTGAGCCAGACGGGCCATGATGCCGACTGAGCCTGGAACCCGCTTGCCTTCATGCACACGATGTCTGCCCACGGCCAGGTTGCCGCCAGTAAAACCAATTGCCAGTAAGACCAATCGGACAAGTCTGCGAACCCGTCCGTCGGTGCTTCAATTGGACGATGGGCCAACTATCGGTTCGTTCACCCGAGAAATGCTCAGTGAAACAAGCCCTGCAACTACAGAGCATCATGGGCAAGTGATCGGCGATGGCCTGCAGCCGAATGTCCGCTTTGGGTCAAAAGCGGTCATTCAGGCTGATGTTGGGGCCTTCACTTTCGCTCAGTACCTTCGGCACGCAATCGATCCATCGCTAGACGTTGCAGGCTGCGCTTCACCCACCTTACGGTAGCCTTATCATTTGCCTCCCCCGCACAGAAATTCCGGAAAACCACAAAAAAACCGGTATCTCGCGGCTTCAAGACAAGCCAACATGGGCGAAAAGCTGCCGTAAGAGCAGGCGTCCATGTGTTCGGCGTTTGTTGGGACCGGTTTAGGGGAGCGTAAATTGACCAAAAAGAACAGCCGCCGCAGCGGCAGGGTCATCACGATTCATGATGTCGCGCGCCATGCCGATGTCTCGCCCATGACGGTGTCGCGGGTGATCAATGGCGAAAGCAATGTCCGCGAGGAAACCAGGGCCCGGGTGATGACCTCCATTGCCGCGCTGCGCTACAAGCCGAACCAGGCAGCGCGCAGCCTGGCGACCGCCGAGACCACCCATATCGGCATTCTCTACGCCAATCCCAGCGCCAACTATCTCAGCGAATTCCTGCTCGGCAGCCTGGAACAGTCCAGCCTTTCCGGCTGCCAGCTGGTGATCGAGAAATGTGAAGCCGCCGAAAGCGAGGTCGAGGCGATAGAAAGGCTGGTCAAGGGCGGCATAGACGGGGTGATCCTGCCCGCGCCTTTATGTGATTCCGAGGAGACCCTGAACGCGGTGCGGGGCGCTGGCCTGCCCGCCGTGCTGGTGGCGTCAGGCAAACCCGCTGCCGATCTCTCCGCGGTCAGCATCAACAATTTCGAGGCGTCGCGGGCGATGACCCGCCATCTCCTGGAGCTGGGACATCGCCGCATCGCCTTCATCAACGGGCATCCCAACCAGACCGGCACCGGTCAGCGGTTCCACGGCTATGTCGAAGCCATGACCGAGGCGGGCCTGTCGGTGGATGCCGATCTGGTGGCGCAAGGGTCTTTTACCTACCGCTCCGGCCTGGAAGCGGCGGAAAGGCTATTGGACGGCGGCAAGCCCACCGCCATTTTCGCGTCCAATGACGATATGGCGGCCGCCACCATGGCGGTGGCGCATCGCCGGGGATTGGATGTGCCCCGCGACCTCTCGGTGACCGGTTTTGACGATACCCCACTGGCCGTCACGGTATGGCCGCCTCTGACCACCATCCATCAGCCGATCGTCGAGATGGCGCGCGAGGCCGTGCGCTTGCTGATTGGGCAGATCCGCGGCCGCCGGGCCGGGTCAGAGCCGCAGGTGGCGCACAGGATGCTCAAATTCACCCTGGTCAAGCGGGACTCCTGCGCGCCCTTGGAATCTCCGGCGCCCGACAAGCGGACATCCCGCCGCAAAGCCGCGCCGGGCAAAGCCTGACTTTCTCACCAATCCGTCATGCTGCCGTCTTCCAACCGGTTCACCGGCAGATAGGCGCGCTTATAGGGATATTTGGCCGCCAGCTTTTCATCGATCTCCACCCCCAGGCCCGGCACTTCGCCCGGATGCAGCGCGCCGCCGCGATAGTGATAGCTGTGGGGAAACACCGCATCGGTTTCGGGGGCGTGATGCATCCATTCCTGGATGCCGAAATTGGGGATCGAGACGTCGAAATGCAGCGCCGCCGCCATTGCGACCGGCGAAAGATCGGTGGGACCATGGCAGCCGGTGCGCACATTGTAGAGATCGGCCAGCGCCGCGATGCGGCGCAGATGGGTGATGCCGCCGGCATGGGTGACGGTGGCGCGGATATAGTCGATCAGCTGTTCTTCGATCAGCTGCTTGCAATCCCAGATGCTGTTGAACACTTCGCCCACCGCCAGCGGCGTGACGGTGTGGCGGCGGATCAGGCGGAAATTCTCCTGGTTCTCGGCCACCACCGTGTCTTCCAGCCAGAAAAGGCGGCAGGGCTCCAGCTCCTTGCCCAGGCGCGCGGCCTCGATCGGGGTGAGCCGGTGATGCACATCGTGGAGCAGATGCACGTCCCAGCCCAGCACGTCGCGCGCCTTTTGAAACAGCTCCGGTACCGAGCGCAGATATTTTTCACTGGACCAGACATGTTCCGACGGGATGTCGGCGTCGGCGGGTTCGTAGGACTTTTGCGTTTTCGAAACGCCATAGGTGGTCTTCAGGCCGGGCACGCTGGTCTGCAACCGCACCGCTTTAAAGCCCTGCGCGATAAAGGCCTGGGCTTTTTCGATCGTCTCTTCGATAGTCGGACCGGTCGCATGGGTATAGACCATGGCGCCGTCGCGGCACTTGCCGCCTAGCAGCTGATAGAGCGGCAGGCCCGCGACCTTGGCCTTGATGTCCCATAGCGCCATGTCCACCGCGGCTATCGCCGCCATAGTGACCGGACCGCGCCGCCAATAGGCGCCGCGATAGAAATATTGCCAAGTGTCTTCGATCGCCTGGGCATCGCGCCCGATCAGGCAGGGGATCAGGTGATCGTTGAGATAGCTCGCCACCGCCAGCTCGCGGCCATTGAGCGTGGCGTCGCCCAGGCCGGTGACGCCATCGGAGGTCTCGATCTTCAGGGTGACGAAATTGCGCCCCGGAGACGTGACAATCACCTTGGCGGAAACAATCTTGAGCATCTTACCCCGTCCGGCTGCCGGGCGAGTTTACGACGGCGGACGGGGTTGCGAAAGGCGCGGCGGCGCCTTCAGCGCTCCACCACCAACAGCCGGAAGGTGCCGGGCACCGGCACCGGACGCGGATTGGGGCGGTCCGGCGTCGGCGTTCCAGGCCGGCGATCGGCGGTCACCAGATAGACGCGGTGGGATTTCTCATCCAGCTCCATGGTGCGGGCGCCGCCGGCGGTCTCAAGCTGTTGCAGCACGGTGAATTTGCCGGGGCTGTCCTCATGCGCCACCGTCAGCGTGCCCGACTCGCCATTGGAGCTGAACACCAGGCCGGTGGCGGGATCGAAGCGGTTGGCGTCCACGCCATCGCCGATGGGGATCTGTGCCACCACCTTGCCGGTCTTCATGTCGGTCACCGCGATCATCTTGTTGTGGCAGCCGGAGAAGACGCGGCCATGGGCAAGGTCGGCCGCCATGCCGGACGGTTCCTCGCACGGCGCCAGCGGATAATGCTGTTTCACCGCCAGGGTTGCGGCGTCGAACGCCACCAGCTCGCTCTTGTCTTCGATATTGACGAAAATGGTGCCGGCGCCGTCGCTGACGGCCGCTTCCGGTTTGCCGCCCAGCGCCACCGTGCCCACCGCCTTGCCGCTTGCCGGATCGACGGCGGTGGCATCCTTGCTGGCGGCGTTGAACGTGAATATCCGCTTGGAAAAACCGTCATACAGGATGCCGTCGGGGCGCGTGCCCACCGGAATTTCGGAAATTTTCGCCAGGCTTTTGCCGTCGATCACGGCGATGCGGTCGGCGCCACCCTCGCTGACATAGGCGTAGCCGCCCGCAAAGGCGGTGCCGTGAATGCCTTGCAGGCCGGCGATATCGGCCAGCAGCTTGCCGCTTGCGGGATCGACCACCATCACATGGCTGCCGCGGGTGATGAAAAGATTCCCCGTCGCGGGATCGAGGTTGAGATAGTCCCAGCCGCCATCGCCACCCAAGGTGTAGGTGTGGGTGACGCGGTAAGGCGGGGCGGCAGAGGCCGGCATGGCCAAGGCGGTGCACAAGAGAGCTGTGCACAAGATCGAGCAGAGCGTGAATCGCATGCAATCCTCCCGTTTTGCGCGAGTGTCCCACGGACCAGGGGTACCGCCTATGCCCGGCGGCGGCGGGCTGCAGATAAATTTTCTCAATAATTTCCGCAAGCAAGCAGCCATGACACGGATACGCCTTATGGAACGGGGAGTTGCAAGGCCCCGGGGCGCAGACCCGGCCAAGGACGTCATGCCGCGCCCGGATTGATTTTTCGTATAGCGGGCGTCACCGGACTGTCACCGCTCCATGCCATTGCAGTCGCTTAAGGCGGGACCATCCAGATCGACACCGCGGGAAATGCGCGTTCGCAAATAAGCGATCGCGCAAACGGACCCGTTTTGCTCGGCGTGATTTTGCCTGCGTGATTTTAAGCGGGGAGTTTTTTTGATGATTGCCACCAGGTCCGTTTTCTTGCGCCATTGCGCGGCTTGCGCCCTTTTTGCCGTTCTGGCGGGCGCCGCCCAGGCGCAGCAACTGGTGGCCAATACGCAGCAGATCACCGCGTCACAGGGCGCGGGCGAAATCGAAACCGTGGTGGTCACCGGCACGGCCTTCGACCCGGAGACCGCTCCCGCCAAGGCCTCGCTGGACACCACGGAGCCGCAGACCATCATCAACAAGTCCTATATCGAGGACTCGGTGTCGGAGACCGGCACCTACACCACCATCCTCGCCATCGCGCCTTCGATGACCGGCACCGACCTGAACGGGCCTGGCCTGTCCGACAATGGCGTCAAGAACACCTTGCGCGGACTGCCAGACGGCAGCTTCGGCCTGACTTATGACGGCATTCCCTTCGGCGACACCAACGGCCCCACCCATCATTCGGAATCCTATTTCCCCACCACCACCATCGGCAGCATCGATGTCGAGCGCGGTCCCGGCAATGCCGGCGTGCTGGGCCCCTCCACCTATGGCGGCTCGGTCAACATGTTCTCGGAAGTGCTCTCCTCCGATTCCCATGCCCGGGTGCAAGCCAGCGCCGGAAGCTTCGGCACCAACATGTTCAATGGCAATTACCAGACCGGTGACATGGCGCTGGGCGGCACCACCAACCGGTTGATGCTGAACTACCAGGACACCAACACCACCGGCTATCTCAGTCATCAGTCCAGCGCGGCGCAGAATTATCTGCTCAAGTTCGAAAGCGAATTCGCCCCCGGCTGGAAGGCCACCCTGTTCAGCAGCTACAACGGCTTGTTCCAGCAGTTGGAAGACAATTCCGGCGCCACCGCCGCCCAGCTGGTTGCTTTCGGCAAGGACTATGCGCTGCAGATCAACAATCCGGCAGCCGGCACCTACGCGCCCTACAACCATGTCCACAAAAAGACCGACATGGATTATCTGCGCCTGCAGGGCGATCTGGGCCACGGCATCCAGATCGACAACACCTTCTATTCCTATGCCTATGTCAACAAGACCTTGAGCACCACCTCGGTGCAGCAGACCGCCGCCAATATCGCGGCGGGCATCACCCAGGGCAATGGCTCCATCGTCAAGGGCAAGGCCTTCCCCAATGATGTTCCCGGCTACACCAAGCAGAACGCTTATCGCGTGTGGGGCAATATTTTCCGCGCCTCGGAGGATTTCGATTTCGGCTGGCTGACCGGCCAGGTCCGCGCCGGCATGTGGTGGGAAAGCTCGGTGTCGCAGCGCGCGCGCTCCGATTATGACGCCACCCAATGCTTTGCCTCACCCACCGGCTGCAATCCCTGGCATGACAACAGCTTCGCCGACTCCCGTCTCTATAACGACATCAAGAATCCCGCCAATGTCCTGGCCACGCCCACCGCCAAGCCCCTGGGCGGCGGCTTCTTCGAATATCAGGAACATTCCGGCTGGAATCAGTACGAACCCTTTGTCGAGCTGGAACTGCGTCCGCTTCCCGATCTCACCATCACTCCGGGCTTCAAATATGTGTGGTGGAACCACTATGTGAACGCGCCGCTGGAGCAGAAAACTAAGCCGGTCGTTCCCTTCACCGGCGAATTCAACACCACCCACGATCTGCCTTTCGCCACCGTCAATTACAAGATTCAGCCCAGCTGGAGCGTCTATTTCCAATACGCCCAAGGCATCTATGTCCCCGACATCAGCGCCTTTGAGCAGGCGGTGCCCACCACCACCTTCCCCAAGGCGCAGACCACCACCAACTACCAGTTCGGCACCGTCTATTATGCCGACAACTTCACGGTCGATGGCGATATCTATTATATCGGCGTGGACAACAACATTTCCTTCCAGAACTGCGCCCAGGCGCCGTTCTTCGGATCGCCCGGTGAAACCTGCGCCACCAACACCGGCGTCGCCACCTACAAGGGCATCGAGGCGGAAGGCACCTATGCCTTTGACGGCGAGCTGGATGGCTGGAGCGTCTTCCTCAACGGTTCGCTCAATTCCTCAAAGTCGGGCGGCAAATGGCTCAAGCAGGCGCCGATGTGGACCTCCGCCGGCGGCATCTTCTACAAGCGCGATTTCTGGAAATTGTCGCTGATCGACAAGCTGGTCGGCCAGCAATATATGGACAATATCGATACGCCTTTCTACAAGCTCGGCGCCTATAACGTGATGGATTTCAAGGGCAGCGCGAGCTGGGAGAATCTCGAACTCGGCGTTGGCATCTACAACCTGCTCAACTCGCGCAGCCTGGTGGCGGCCGGCATCAATGACAAGGCGCCTCTGGGCGGCGCCAATGTCTATGACTATGCCAACCGTCCCAACAGCCTGGACCAGTATTATTTCCAGCCGTCCCGCAGCTTCCAGCTCACGCTCAAGGCGCGGTTCTAAAGGAGGACGTGATGCGCAAGGCCGGGTCGATCTTCGCTTGCCTTCTGCTGTGGCCTGTCATGGCCCAGGCGGCGCTGCTTGCGCCTTCGGAGGTGGATGCTTCGCGCTTCCTGCCGCCGCCGCCTGCCGCCAGATCCGCGGCGGAGAAGGCGGAGTTCCGGGAGCTCCACGCCATCGCGGCGCGCAGTTCAAAGACTTTGCGGGCCATCGCCGCCCATGACGCCAAGGACGAAAGTCCCGATATCTTCAACCGGGCCATTGGCCTGGATATCGCGACCAAACCCGCCACCTTCAAATTGTTGCAATTGGTGGTGGAAGAAGAAGACGTGGACTCCAAGCTTGCCAAGGCTTTCTTCCACCGTCCGCGTCCCTATTCGGTGGACAAAAAGATCAAGACCTGTGAGCCAGTGAAGCCGGGCAAGGCGGCCAATTCCTATCCCAGCGGCCACGCCTCGCTGTCCTTCTCCATGGGCGTGGTGCTGGCCTCGCTGCTGCCGGAAAAATCCCAAGCGATATTGGCGAGGGCTTCGGAATATGCCGAGCATCGCCTGGTCTGCGGCGTGCATTTCCGCAGCGATATCGCGGCCGGCCAGCAGTTCGGCACCATTCTGGCGCTCAAGCTGATGCAGAATCCGGTATTCCAGGCCCAGATGGCGTTGGCGCGCGACGAATGGGCCGCCCGTCCTTGAGCCGCGTGATGAAGGATTATTCCGCCGCGATCGGCTTGCGATACTGCAAAGGCTGCGGCGTGGGATAGAGCTTGCGGCGCAGCGCCGCGGCGGTATCGAACAAGGCCTCGCGCACCAGCACCTGCCGTTCCGGGGTCATACGCTCGGCATCGTCGGTGGCGGAGAGCGCCGCGACCGCCCGGCCATCCTGGTCCAGCACCGGCACCGCGATGCAGCGGATATTGGCGTGATGCTCGCGGTCGTCCAAGGCATAGCCTTGCTCACGCACCCGCTTGAGTTCGGCGCGCAGCGCCGCCGCGGTGGTGATGGTATGGGGCGTCAGGGGGATCAGTTCGCCGTCCAGAATGAAGCTTTCCAGTTCGTCGTCGGGCAGGGCCGCCAGCAGCACCTTGCCCAGGCCCAGGCAGTAGGGCTCGAGCTGGGCGCCCACCCTGGTATGGACGGGAGGAGAACCGGGATTTGAGATCTTGGCGACATAGGTCACCATGCCGTGCTCCAGCACACCCAGATGGATGGTGAGGTCCAAATTGCGCGCCAGTTCGGTCATCAGCGCATGGCTGGCGTCGCGCAGCAATTCGGTGATGGTCACATTATGGGAAAGCGACAGCAGCAGCAGTCCGGGGCGGTAGCGTCCCCTGGGGCCGCGCACCACGGCGCCGATTTCTTCCAGGGTCTGGATCAGGCGATAGCCGGAGGCTTCCGGCAGATTGGCCCGGCGGCTGAGCTCACAGCTGGTCAGCCATTCCTCAGGGTCATGAAAGGCCTTGAGCAAAGCAAACGCTTTCATAACCGAATAATTCTTGGGTGTTGCCACGCGACCGATCCCCCTGAACGCGCCACACTAAGTGTGGCACATCGCCCACGTTTCCCTGACGCCGCTTGCCTAGCGGTCTGCGCCGCAGACGATGCGGTGGGATGATTGTTGTAATAGGAGCATAGCTCAAAGATGACGCTTCGTCATCTCTCATATGTTGAGAGATAATTGCTCCGGCTGACCTGAGTCCGCGGTTGCTCAAAGGGCGGTAACGGGCAAGCTAAGGCGTTGAAAAGACCGGCCCAGGGCGGATCCTGGACCCCGATCCGGACAAGAACATAAGGCTTAGGGGCGGATGCGGACCAAACTAGTGCTTGCGATAGCCGGGCTGATGGCGGCCACCCCCGTGGCAGCGCTTTCGACTCAGGATCAGGCCCTGCTCCAGGCGGGCAGCGACAAGGACAACTGGCGGCTGCATGGCCGCACCTATGACAATCAGCGCTTCTCGCCGCTGACCGGCATCAACAAGGACAATGTCGGCAAGCTGACTCTGGTTCACACCCTGCATACAGGGGTGGCCAACAGCTTCGAGGCAACGCCGCTGGTGGTGGACGGGGTGTTGTATCTGGTCACCGCCACCAATCACGTCCAGGCCTATGACGCGGCAAGCGGAGAACAGCTTTGGGCCTGGCAGCCGGACAAGTTGGATTTCACCGAGGCCTGTTGCGGGCCCCAGGCGCGCGGCGTCGCGGTGGCGTATGGAAAAGTCTTCACCGCTTTGTTCGACGGCCATTTGGTGGCGCTGGATGCCAAGACAGGAAAGCTGGTGTGGCAGACCGATCCCGCCAAGACCCATCCCGAGCCCAAGCATTATTACACCTACACCCAGGCGCCGCAGGTCTATGACGGCATGGTGATCGTGGGCACCGCCGGCGCGGAATATGAAACACGCGGCATGGTGGAGGCCTATGACGCACAGACCGGCAACAAGATCTGGGAATTCCGCACCACGGCCGCGCCGGGCGAACCGGGCGGCGACACATGGGGCGGCGATGCCTGGAAGTATGGCGGCGGCTCAGTGTGGAACACGCCGGCGATCGATCCGAAAAACGGCCTGGTGATTCTGGCGACCGGCAATCCCAATCCCGATTATCAAGGCACCAGCCGGCCGGGCGCGAACGCCTATACCGACTCCATCCTCGCCTTGCATGCCAAGACCGGCAAGCTGGCCTGGTGGTACCAGGAAGTGCCGCATGACATGTGGGACTATGACGCCTCGGCGCCGGTGATGCTGTTTGACGCCAAGGACGCAGATGGCAGAACCGTTCCCGCCGCAGGACAGGCCGGCAAGGTCGGCAATGTCTTTATCGTCAACCGCCTCACCGGCAAGCTGATGCACAAGTCCGAACCCTTTGTCACCCAAAGCGCCAATATTTTCACCCCGCCCAACAAGGAAGGCGTCAGCATCCTGCCGGGCGTCAGCGGCGGCAGCCTGTGGCAGCCGCCGGCTTTCTCGCCGCGCACCAATTATTTTTATGTGTTGGGCGCCAATCAGGCGATGATTTTCACCACCATCGAGTTCAAGGACAGTCAGCCCGGCGGGCCTTGGGTGGGCCGTCATACCGGCGGAGTGATGAAACCGGACACCAGCGTGCCGTCCAGCGGCACCTTGACCGCCATCGACGTCAATAACGGCAAGATCGGCTGGCAGTACAAGTCGCCGCGTCCCATGTATGGCGGCGTGCTGGCCACCGCCAGCGATTTGGTCTTTGCCGGCGAACAGACCGGCGACTTCAGCGCTTTCGACGCCAGGACCGGCGACAGACTGTGGTCGCATCATTTCGAGCGCGGCGTCTGTTCACCGTCCATGACCTATCGCGTCCAGGGCGTGCAATATATCGCGGTGGGCGCCAATGGCTGCCGCGGCGGCCATATCGCTTCGGGCGGGCCGCCTTATGACGACACGGTGGCGATTTTTGCCCTGGCGCAATAAAGGCGATGATGATGCATCTTTCCCGCAAAGCCGCGCTTTTGATCAGCGCTTTGGTGCTGCCTCTTTCCGCTTCGGCGCTGGAGGAATGGCCCACCTACGGTCATGATTATGGCGACAGCCGCTATTCGCCGCTTCATGAGATCACCCCCGCCAATGTGACCGGCCTGAAACCGGTCTGGACCTATCACATGCGCCCGCCGGATCGCAGCAGCCGCGGCTTTGCCTCGTCTGAAAACACGCCTTTGGTGGTGAAAGGCGTGATGTATGTCTCAACCCCTTACGGCCGTGTGGTGGCGCTGGATGCGGAAACCGGCCAGCAGCGCTGGGCCTATCAGGTACCGGGCAACGACCAGCCGGCGACGCGCGGGGTGTCTTATTGGCCGGGGGCAAAGCCCGAAATTGTCTTCGGCACCCGGGGCGGATTGCTGATCGCGCTGCATGCCGATACGGGCGCGCCGGTGGAAAGTTTCGGCAAGGACGGGGCGGTGAACCTGCACAGCGATGCGGTGATGCAAGGCTTTCCCAAGGCGGCCTTGGGCGTCACTTCCGCGCCGGTGATCTACAAAAACCTGGTCATCACCGGCTCGCGCAACCAGGAAACCCCGCAGCAAGGCGCTTCCGGCCAGGTGCGGGCCTTTGACATGCAGACCGGGCGCGAGGTCTGGCATTTCAACGGCGTGCCGCAGCCGGGCGAGAAATTCCATGACACATGGGAGGGCGACAGCTGGATCAACCGCTCGGGCGTCAATGTCTGGACCGGGCTGGTGCTGGATGCCAAGCGCGGTATCGCCTATCTGCCGTTCGGCGCGCCGACCTTCGACCAATCCGGCAATGACCGCAAAGGCCCGTCGCTGTTTTCCAATTCCCTGGTCGCGGTGGATGCGGCGACGGGGAAATATCTTTGGCACTTCCAGGCGCTGCATCACGACCTGTGGGACTATGACCTGCCGCTGACCACCTTGCTGGAGGTGAAGAAGGACGGACGCACCATTCCCGCGGTGGCGGTGATGAGCAAGGCCAGCCTGCTGTTCCTGCTGGATCGCGTCACCGGCAAACCGATCTATCCCATCACCGAAACGCCGGTTCCCACCGACACCGACATGATCGGCGAGGCGCCTTCGCCCACCCAGCCCATGTCGGTGACCCCGCCCTTGGGCCGCACCTCTTTCGACATGTCGGAACTGGCCAATCTGACGCCGCAGCAGAAGGAAGGCTGCGACAAGATCATCAAGTCGATGAACATCGCGAACGGCAAGTTCCTTCAGCCGCAGCGGGTGGATTCCGGCGTGGCGCGCTTTCCCGGCTCCTGGGGCGGCATCGACTGGAGCCATGCCGCCTTCGATCCCAAATCCGGCACCTATGTTTTGAGCATCTCCAACATGGCTTCGCCGCAAGTGATGACGCGCAAAGCCGACGGCACTTACGACATGCGCGACGGCTATCAATGGTTCTGGGACAAGGCCTCGCGCATGCCTTGCCAGATTCCGCCTTGGGGCGAGCTCTATGCCGTCAATGTCAACAGCGGCGCCATTTTGTGGCACAGCGTGTTGGGCGTGACTGACGGCTTGGCGGACCCCAATACGGGGCGGCCCAATGTCGGCGGGCCCATTGTCACCGGCGGCGGACTGATCTTCATCGGCGGTACCGACGACAAGCGGTTGCGGGCCTTTGATCTCAAGACCGGCAAGGAAATCTGGACCTTCCGCTTGCCCGCTTCGCTCTATGGCACGCCGCTGACCTATCAGGGCAAGAACGGCAAGCAATATGTCGCCGCCGTCACCACCGGCGGTTTCTGGGGCGAGCAAGCCGGCGCGGATGAGGTGACCGCTTTCGCCCTGCCATAGCAATCGGCCGGATGCTAGAGTGAGATCAAAGAACGCGAGGCATCACGCGTCTGGGGAGGGGAACAGATGGTTCGAGGCAGGTTGTGGGCGCTGTTGGCTCTGTTTTGCGCTGTCGCGTCGGCGACGAGCGCCAATGAATGGCTGACCTTCGGCCATGACCCGGAGCGCAGCGGATGGAACCGCGACGAACACACGCTGTCGCCGCAGAATGTCTCGCGCTTGAAATTGTTGTGGCAGACCCAATTGCCGGTGGCCGTCAAGGATGTGGCGCTGGCCAGCCTCACCTCGCCGCTGGTCGCAACCGGTATCGCCACCAGCCAAGGAAAACGCGACCTGCTGTTCACCATCGGGATGGATGATTCCATCTCCGCTTTGAACGCGGGCAGCGGCGCGGTGGTTTGGCGCAAGAGCTTCAGCAACACGCTCAAGCCGCCGCATGCCGCCAATGTGAACTGCTCTAACACCGAGCAGGCGACCCCCGTCATCGACAAGGCTAAGGGCGTGATCTATTTCACCACCAGCGACGGCATGCTGCGCGGCGCCGGGCTGGGCGATGGCGCCGAGCGCTTGACGCCGACGCAGATGGTGGCGCCGTTCAGCCGCAATTGGAGCCTCAACCTGATCGACGGCGTGGTCTATACCGCGGCCGGGCGCGGCTGCGGCGGCACCGCCGAGCAACCGATCGAACCCGGCACGGTGGCGGCGATGGACGTACATGACCCCGCCCATCCGGTGCTGACGCGCTTCTTCACCGGTAAAAGCAGGCCTGCGGGTCCTTGGGGCCGCGGCGGGCCGGTGAAGGGACCCAAGGGCGTCTATGTCCAGACTGCCGATGGTCCGCGCGATCCCGACAAAGGCCTGTTTGGCAATGCGGTGCTGTCCGTCCCCCTGAAGCTGGAAGGAAATCCGGATTATTTCATCCCGGCGGAGTGGAAAGCCTTGAATGCCCGGGATCTCGACCTGGGCTCCGGCAGTCCGTTGGTTTTTCGTTTCGCCGGTCGCGATCTGGTCGCCACCTCCTCCAAGGATGCGGTGGTCTATTTGCTGGACGCGGCCAGCCTGGGCGGCAGCGATCACGCCACCGCGCTCTACAAATCGCCGCGCCTGGGCAATGACGCGGCGGAATATTACGCCCAAGGGGTGTGGGGCGGCATCTCGCTCTATCAGACCAAGGGCGCGACGTATCTGTATGTGCCGATGTGGGGACCCAAGGCGAAAAACGTCTCCTTCCCCATGACCAATGGCGATGCGCCGCATGGCAGTGTGATGGCGCTCAAGCTCGCCAAGGCCGGATCGGATTTCTCGCTGGAGCCGGAATGGATCAGCCGTGATCTTTACCTGCCGGACAATATTGCCGTGGCCAATGGCCTGGTTTTCGCGGTCCAGACCGGCGAGCAGGCCATCCAGCATCCCAACAATCCCGACGGCCATGGCCGCGCACTGCCCGGCCAGCCCGCGCTGACCGAAGCGGAGCTGGAGAAATTCCGCGCCACTCCGGTCGGGCCCATGGTGCTCTATGCCCTGGATGCCCTGACCGGGCGCGAGCTTTATTCCAGCAAGGACCTGCTGAAGGACTGGGTGCACTTCAATCAGCCGGTGGTGGCGGGGGGCCGCGTCTTCCTGGTGTCCCATGACGGCCATGTCTATGGCTTCGGGCTTGGCAACTGATTGGACCGCTCAGAAGCCTTGCCGCCTCGCGCCAGACCTGTAGATTGCCGCCAGCGGGCTGGCGATTTTTCGCGCCAAAAGGCCCGAAAGCCGTAATAGGGGAGCACAATGTCGCGATCGAATTTGCGTGTTTGCACTTTGCGTGTTTGCACAATGGCCGGCCTGTTGGGCGGTACCATCCTGACCGCCGGTCTTGCCTTGGCCGCGCCGGGCGAGGACTGGCCCAATTACGGCAATGATCGCGGCGCCCAGCGCTATTCGCCGCTTACCCAGATCACCCCCGCCAATGTGACTTCGCTGAAAGTGGCCTGGACCTATCACATGAAGCCGGCGGACGCGACGCGGGTGGCGACCACAGAAACCACGCCCTTGGTGGTGGGCAACATCATGTATCTGGGCTCGCCTTACGGAAACATCGTGGCGCTGGACGCCACCAGCGGCAAGGAAATCTGGAACTACAAATTGGCGGGCAACACGCGCCCCGCGCCGCGCGGCATGGCTTATTGGCCCGGTGACAAGGACTATGCGCCGGAACTGCTGTTCGGCACCAATGACGGCAAGCTGATGGCGATCGATGTCAAGACCGGCAAGCCGGCGGAGAAGTTCGGCGAGCACGGTGCGGTCAACCTGAAGACGCCGGAGATCATGCGCGGCTATGACAAGCATTATGCCCTGACCTCACCGCCTGGAATCTTCAAGAACCTGGTCATGACCGGGGCCGACGGACCTGAGGAATCACGCAGCATATCCGGCGATGAGCGCGCCTGGGATGTGCGTACCGGCAAGCTGGTCTGGACCTTTCATGCCGTGCCGCGCGAAGGCGAATTCGGCAACGACACCTGGCCCAAGGATGGCTGGCAGAATCGTGCCGGCGTCAATATCTGGAACATGATCACCGTGGACGACAAGCGCGGTATCGCCTTCCTGCCCTTCACCGGACCGGGACCGGACCGCTGGGGCGGCGACCGTCACGGCATGAACCTGTTCGGCAACACTTTGGTGGCGGTGGACGCCATGACCGGCAAGCGGCTGTGGCATTTCCAGCTGCTGCATCACGAAGTATGGGACTGGGATCAACCGACGCCGCCCATGCTGTTTGACGTGAAGAAGGACGGCAAGACCATTCCCGCCGTGGCGGCGATGAACAAGTCGGGCTACCTGTTCATCCTGAACCGCCTGACCGGCAAGCCGCTCTATGACGTCAAGGAAGTGCCGGTGCCGCAAAGCACGGTCGGTGGCGAACAGACTTGGCCGACCCAGCCGATTCCGGTCACGCCGCCGCCGCTGGCCAAGCAGAGCTTCACCGCCGCCACCGACGTGACCAACATCACGCCGGAGCTGGAAGCCTTCTGCAAGAAGATGATTGCCGACCGGAAGATCCAGGACACCGTGGCTTTCTCGCCGATCACCGCGGGCACGCAGAATGCGCGCTTCCCGGGTTCGGGCGGCGGGCCGGAATGGGGCGGCGGCGCCTTTGATCCCAAGCTGGGCTATTTCATCGTCAATACCCAAGAGCTCGGCTCGATCGAGGCGCTGGAAAAGAAGCCCGGTGGCTATTGGGCATCCGCCTATGGCCCGGACAGCTTCTTCCAGCAGGAGATTAAGGACCACGGCTATTACCCCTGCCAGAATCCGCCCTGGGGTGACCTGTGGGCGGTGAACGTCAACACCGGCAAGGTCGCCTGGCGCGTCAATCTGGGCGTCAGCGACATCTTGCCGGAAGGAAAGCGCGACACGGGCCGTCCCAATCTGGGCGCGCCGCTGACCACGGCGAGCGGCTTGATCTTCATCGGCGCCACCGATGACAGCCGCTTCCGGGCCTTTGAAACCAAGACCGGCAAGGAATTGTGGACCTATAGACTGGACGCCTCCGCGCATGCGTCTCCGGTGGCTTACCGGGGCGCGGACGGCAAAGAATATGTCGCCGTGGTCGCGACCGGCGGCGCGTTCGTGCACAGCCCGGCGGTGGGCGACAGCCTGGTGGTGTTCGGGCTGCCGTAAAGAAAAAGGCGCGCCCCCAAACCGGGCGCGCCTTTCCTGACTTTGTTCTCAGGTCAGTTGGAGGCGGTCTTTACCGCCTTGTCCAGCTTTTCCGCCTTGGACAGGTGCATCTTGACCGCGTGGTCGGTGGCGGCGGCGAATTCCTTCAGCGTCCGGCTGTCGCCCTCCTTGGCGTAGCCGCGCATCAGGATATCGGCCTCCCTATGGGCGGCGACCTGCTGGCTGACATAACGGTGATCGAAGTCCTGTGATTTGGCGCCACGCAGATCGTCCAGCATGCCCTGGCGGCGCATATCAACATGCGCCGGCGGCGTCACGTCGATATCGCCCTTGGCAAGCAGGCTCTTGAGCTGGGACGTGGTGCCGGTATGGGCTTCCACCATCTCCCGGGCAAAGTCCTTGACCGCCGGGGATTGCGCCCGCTGTTCGGCGATCCGGCCGGCTTCCACTTCATACATGTCGCTGATCGCAGCCGCCGTGACAAAGCCCTTGGTGGACGTCGTCAGCTCCGCCGATGCCTTGCCGACCACACCGGCGGTGCTGTCTTTGATGGCGCTCATGGCCTCCGAGTTGGTGCCTGGCCTGGGGCTTTCGTGACCGGGGCGATCCACGGATTGGGCAACAGCCGCGCCTGCGAACAAAAGCAAAGCCGAGGTGGCATACAGGAATGTGCGTTTCATGACATGTCTCCCGAAGTAGCATCTCCCGGCGATAGGAACGTTTGGGGGAACCCAAGGTTGCCTTACTGCCAGAATGGAGAAGTTCCATGCCGATGAAACTGGAAGGTTCCTGCCGCTGCGGCGCGGTGCGTTTCTCGGTCCTCACGCATGCGCCCCATCCCTATCAGCTTTGCTACTGTTCCATCTGCCGCAAGACCGCGGGCGGCGGCGGTTTCGCCATCAATCTTTCGGCCGAAAGCAAGACACTGAAAGTGCGCGGCAGAAAGGCGATCGGCGTTTATCGCGCCAAAATCGAAGACGCGGACGGTCATTGCGAAACCAGCACAGGCGAGCGCAGTTTCTGCACCAAATGCGCCACCGCGCTTTGGCTTTACGATCCAAGCTGGCCGGAACTGGTGCATCCCTTCGCCTCGGCGATCGACACCAAACTGCCGGCGCCGCCCTCCAAGGTGCATCTGATGCTGAAGTTCAAGGCGCCGTGGGTGAGGCCGGATTTTGGGCGAGGCGACGCCAAATTCCAGCTTTATCCCAAATTGTCCATCGAGGAATGGCACCGCAGGCGCGGGCTGTGGATTGACTAGCGCTGCGCCAGCTTCTCGCGCATCGCCATGGCGCATTCGCCGGCCATGGTGAAATAACGCTGTACGGCGTCGGCGCCCAATTCGTAAGGGTGCGGCTCGCCGGCGCGGCGCAAGCGGATCAGCCGGCCGCGCTCCCAGGCATCGTCGAACTCGGAATGGTTGGACATGATCACGCTGGCGCCGGCCGCCTTTGCCGCCTCGGCCATCTTTTTCTGGGAAGCGATATAGGTGTCGTAGCGCGCCGCATCCATTTGGGAATTGAAGGCGGTGCCGCCGGTATAAGCGATGGTGACCGGCTTGCCGCGATCCTTGACCGTGAAGATCAATGACAGGGTGCCCGGCGTGTGACCCGGCGTGGAGATCAAGGTCACACTGTCATCGCCCAGGGTGATCTTCTGGCCGTCTTCCGCGACGATGTCGCGCTTGGGGACGCCGCCCGGCATGGCGGGGTTCTTTTCGATCAGGTCCCAGTCCGCCATTACCACATGGCTTCCAAAACGCTCCTGCAGCAGCCGGGCGCCTTCGTCATGGTCGCCATGGGCGTGGGTGATGATGACATATTTGATGGTGGCGGGATTCAGCCCCAGCTTTATCAGGCCCTGCACGATCTCCGGTTCCACCGCATAATTGTAAAGCGTGTCGATCAGGATGATGCCGCCGCTGGTCCGCAGCGCCCAGGCGGAATGGATTTTGGTTCCCACCCAATAAAGATTGTCGAACATCCGCGCCGGTTCGGCATACCAGGTGGCGCGGTCGGGGATGGGGCGGGGCCCGCTATTTTCGCGCGGGGCATTGGGTATGATGCAAAGCCGGGCGATGGTGCCGGGGAAATCGAGGCCTTCGGCCTTTCGGGCCGCCGCCAGGTGAGCATCCACCGCAGGCTGGGCCGATACGCCAAGCGAGCTTGCCGCCAACAGCAGCGCGGCCAGAAGCCTCCTCATCTCAACGGCGCGAGGCGTTGAAGGCGTCCAATCCTTTGGAACCGGGGCAAAGCTCTTTTTCCGACAGCCGGTTCAAGGGCGCCGTCACGGTGTTGAGATTGGCGTGCATATCCTTGGGCGAGGAATCCATATAGATCAGCCCGGTGACCAGCTCGCCAGCCGCGGCGCGGCTTTGCAGGTAGTTCATCGCTCCAACCTTGTCGAAGGGATCATAGTCGGCGGCGAGTTTGGCCAGGCGCAAAGTCGAGCCGTCATGCAGCGCCACTTCCTCGGTGGTGCCTGGCGCATATTCCACGGTGATGGCCTCGCGCGGCTCCATGATGTCCAGCCGGTTCACCGCTTCGTTGTGGGCGCGCACGAAGTCATAGGCCTTGGTCGAGCCGGCATGATTGTTGAACGCCACGCAAGGGCTGACGATGTCGATAAAGGCCGGGCCGGGATGGCTCATCGCCGCCATGATCAGGGGCACCATCTGCTCCTTGTCGCCGGAGAAGCTGCGGCCCACGAAGGTCGCGCCCACCATCAGCGCCATGCTGACCAGGTCCAGCGGCGAGTCGGCATTGAAGCCGCCCGCCTTGCTCTTGGAGCCTTTGTCCGCGGTGGCGGAGAACTGGCCCTTGGTCAGGCCATACACGCCGTTATTCTCGGTGATATAGACCATGTTCACGCCGCGGCGCACGCAGTGCACGAACTGGCCAAGCCCGATGGAGGCGGAATCGCCGTCGCCGGAAACGCCCAGATAGAGCAAGTCGCGATTGGCCAGGTTGGCGCCGGTCAGGACTGACGGCATGCGGCCATGCACCGAATTGAAGCCGTGGCTCTGGCCCAACAGGTAATCCGGCGTCTTGGAAGAGCAGCCGATGCCTGAGAGCTTGGCGACGCGATGCGGCTCGATGTTCAGCTCGAAACAAGCCTGGATGATGGCGAAGGAAATCGAGTCATGGCCGCAACCGGCGCACAAAGTCGAGACCGAGCCCTCATAGTCGCGATGGGTATAGCCCAGCCGGTTCACCGGGATGGCGGGATGGCGCAGCTTGGGCTTGGCGATATAGGTCATTCCGCGGCTTCCCTGGAGGTGAGCGACAGGCGTTCCGATATGGCGGAGCTGATGTAACGCGCGGTGATCGGCGTGCCGTCGAAATGCAGAATGGAAATGAAACGCGCCGGATCGATGCCGCATTCATTGACCAGCAGCGAGCGCATCTGGGCGTCGCGATTCTGTTCCACCAGGAAGACCTGGTCATGGGCATTGATGAAATCCGTCACTGCTTCGGAGAAGGGGAAGGCTCGCAGCCGCATTGTGTCCAGCTGCACGCCGTCATCCGCCAGCGCGGCAAGCGCCTCGCGCACGGCCGGCGCGCTGGAGCCGAAATAAATCAGGCCATGCTTGGCCTTCTTGGCGGCGCGGGTGATCACCGGCGCGGGGACCAGGGACTTGGCGGTCTCGAACTTGCGCAACAGCCGCTGCATATTGTCCTGATAGACCGGGCCTTCCTCGCTGTATTTGGCGAAGCGGTCGCGGGAGGTGCCGCGGGTGAAGAAGGCGCCCTTGGTGGGATGGGTGCCGGGCAGGGTGCGGTAGGGAATGGCGTCGCCGTCCACATCCAGATAGCGGCCGAAGGTTTTGCCGGCTTCCAATTCTTCCGCCGTCATCACCTTGCCGCGGTCATAGACGCGTGAATCGTCCCAGGTGAATGGCTGGCACAGCCAGTCATTCATGCCGATGTCCAGATCCTCCAGCACAAACACAGGGGTCTGCAGCCGCTCCGCCAGATCGAAGGATTGGGCGGAGAATTCAAACAACTCCTTGGGGTCTTCCGGCAGCAGCAACACATGCTTGGTGTCGCCATGGCTGGCATAGGCGCAAATCATCAGATCGGCCTGCTGGGTGCGGGTGGGCATGCCGGTGGAGGGGCCGCCGCGCTGCACATCGATGATCACGGCGGGAATTTCCGCGAAATAAGCCAGGCCCAAAAATTCCTGCATCAGGGAAATGCCGGGGCCGCTGGTCGCGGTGAAGGCGCGCGCCCCGTTCCAGCCCGCCCCGATCACCGTGCCGATGGCGGAGATTTCGTCCTCGGATTGCACAATGGCGAATTTGTTCTGCTTGGTGTCCGAATCCGTCCGGTATTTGCGGCAATGTTTGGCGAAGGCCTCGGCCACCGAGGTGGAGGGCGTGATGGGATACCAGGCCGCCACGGTGGCGCCGCCATAGACGCAGCCCAGGCCGGCGGCGTCGTTGCCGCTGACAAAGATGCGGTCGCCCACTTCATCGGCCTGTTCGATTTTCAACCCGCAGGCGCCGGCAAGATGGTCGCGGGCATAGTCATGGCCCATGCGCAGGGCCTGATGGTTGGGGGCGATCAGCGTGTCCTTGCCCTTATATTGCTCGCCGATCAGCTTTTCCAAAACCGCCGGATCGATCCCCAGCAACTGGGCCAGGGCGCCGACATAGATGATGTTCTTGAACAGCTGGCGCTGGCGCGGGTCCTTGTAGGCGGCGTTGCAGATTTCCGTCAGCGGCATGCGGATGACATTGATGTCATCGCGGAATTTCGAAAGCGGGACAGGACGGGAAGAATCGTAGAACAGATAGCCGTTCGGGTCGATGGAGGCGATATCCTTGTCCCAGGTCTGGGGGTTCATCGCCACCATCAGGTCGACGCCGCCGCGCCGTCCCAGCCAGCCCTTGCCGGAGACCCGCACTTCATACCAGGTCGGCAGGCCCTGGATGTTGGACGGGAAGATATTGCGCGAGGCAACCGGCACGCCCATGCGCAGGATGGAGCGGGCGAACATCTCATTGGCGCTGGCCGAGCCCGAGCCATTGACGTTGGCGAACTTCACCACGAAATCATTGACGGATTTTATCGCCGGCATGCGTACTCCGTCTTGGGCGCATTGAGCAGGAATTTCTGCATGTCCCAGGCGCCGGTGGGGCAACGCTCGGCGCAAAGCCCGCAATGCAGGCAAAGGTCCTCGTCCTTGGCCATCACCCGCCCGGTCTTGAGGGTGCTGGAAACATAAAGGTCCTGGTCCTTGTGCAGCGCCGGCGCGGTCAAGCGCTCGCGCAGATCGTCTTCCTCGCCATTCTTGGTGAAGGTGATGCAGTCCATGGGACAGATGTCGACACAAGCGTCGCATTCGATGCATTTGGGCGTGTCGAACACGGTCTGCACGTCGCAATTCAGGCAGCGTTGCGCCTCCAAAAAGGCCTGCTTGACGTCAAAGCCCAGCTCCACTTCCAGCCGCACGTCCTTGAGGGTCTTTTCGATGGGCGCGTGCGGCACCTTGTAGCGCAAGTCATTGGAGATATCATTGTCATAGCTCCATTCATGAATGCCCATCTTCTGGCTGGACAGGTTGACCATGGGCGGCGGGCGCTGGCCCACATCCTTGCCCTGGCAGACCAGGTCGATGGAAATCGCCGCGTCATGGCCGTGCGCCACCGCCCAGATGATGTTCTTGGGCCCGAAGGCTGCGTCGCCGCCGAAGAACACTTTGGGATTGGTGGATTGCATGGTCGCGGGGTTGACCTTGGGCATGTCCCATTTGTCGAATTCCAGGCCGACATCGCGCTCGATCCAGGGAAAGGCATTTTCCTGGCCCACCGCCACCAGCACGTCATCGCATTCCATCACCACATCCGGCTCGCCGGACGGGATCAGGCTGCGGCGGCCCTTGGCGTCGAACTCGGCTTTGACTTTCTGGAACTTCACCCCCGTCAGCTTGCCGCCCGAGTGCAGGAATTCCAAAGGCACCAGATAGTTATGGATGGGGATGCCTTCATGCATGGCGTCTTCCTTTTCCCAGGGAGACGCCTTCATTTCCTCAAAGCCAGAGCGCACCACCACATTGACCTGATCGCCGCCCAGCCGGCGCGAAGTGCGGCAGCAATCCATGGCGGTGTTGCCGCCGCCCAGGACGATCACCCGCTTGCCGATGCTGGTGGTATGGCCAAAGGAGACCGACGACAGCCAGTCGATGCCGATATGGATGTTGGCTTGGGCTTCCTTGCGGCCGGGAATGTCCAGCTCGCGGCCGCGCGGCGCGCCGCAGCCGACAAAGATGGCGTCGTAATTTTCCGCCAGCAGGGCTTTCAGGGAATTTATCTTCTCTCCCAACCTCAGCGTCGGCTGAAGATCGAGAATGTAATTCACTTCCTCGTCCAGCACGGTTTCGGGCAGGCGGAATTTGGGAATCTGGGTGCGCATCATGCCGCCGGCGCTGGCATCGCCGTCATACAGCACCACTTCGTAACCCAGAGGCAGAAGATCGCGCGCCACGGTCAGGGAGGCGGGGCCGGCGCCGATCAAGGCCACCCGCTTGCCATTCTTCTGCGCCGCCGGCGCGGGCATGCGCGCCCTGACGTCATCCTTGTTGTCGGCGGCCACGCGCTTGAGACGGCAGATGGCGACGGGTTCGGCCTTCTTGGTGACTTCTTCCACCCGGCCACGGCGGCAGGCGGGCTCGCAAGGCCGGTCACAGGTGCGGCCCAGCACGCCGGGAAACACATTGGAGTGCCAATTGACCATATAGGCGTCGGAATAGCGCCCGGCGGCGATCATGCGGATATATTCGGGAACCGGCGTATGAGCCGGGCAGGCCCATTGGCAATCCACGACTTTGTGAAAGTAATCGGGATTGGAGATATCGGTGGGCTTCATTCCGTCAGTGGACGGGCCACCGGCAGATTTGCCTTCCGCCGCCTGAGGCGACGCTTTACTCACGGCTGCACTACTCATCTGCTGACTTTGTCCCCAATGACATGCCCAAAACGGACCAACGTCTTATGGATGATTCAGCTATGGCTGGTCCTTGCCTGTTTTATGTATTCAGCATGCCCGGGGGTATTGCCGGATGCTTCCTGCGTTCCTCACGGGCGATATTAGCGAGGCCTACCGGCCGGCAAAAGGGTTCGTTGGCGGGCTGGTTACGCTCTTTAAAAGACATTCTATTACAGGCTGTTGCTGCACCGCATCATAGCCAGGCAATGTCACGAGGCTTTGGTCATGCTCACGGGATGACCGGCGAAATACTCCATGGCCGCTTCCACGCCCCGGCCCTGGAGATTGACGCCTGCGAGTTTCAATCCCATTTCGCACCCCGCAAGCGTCGCCAGCAAGGTGAGATCATTGCTGAAGCCCAGATGACCGATGCGGAAGGTGCGGCCCTTGATCTTGCCCAAGGCGGAACCCAGCGACAGGTCGAAGCGCTGCAGGATGGTTTTGCGCAAGGCGTCGGCGTCCACGCCTTTGGGCACAATCACCCCGGTGAGGATCGGGGAATGCAGGTCCGCGTCGGCGCATTGCACCGGCAGGCCCCAGGCCTCCACGCCTTTGCGCACGCCCGCCGACCATCTTTTGTGACGGGCAAAGACATTGTCCAGGCCTTCCGATTCCAGCATCTCAATCGCTTCATGCAGGCCGTAAAGCAGATTGGTGTTGGGGGTGTAGGGGAAGTAACCCGTCTTGTTCATCTCGATGATTTCGTCCCAGGCCCAATAGGATTTGGGCAGCTTGGCGCTCTTGGACGCTTCGATGGCGCGCGGCGACAAGGCGTTGAACGACAGTCCCGGCGGCAGCATCAGGCCTTTCTGCGAGCCGCTGACGGTCAAGTCCACGCCCCATTCGTCATGGCGAAAATCGGCGCTGGCCAGGCCCGAAATGCTGTCCACGATCAGAAGAGCAGGATGCTTGGCCGCATCGATCGCCTTGCGCACCGCCGGGATATTGGAGGTGACGCCGGTGGAAGTTTCGTTGTGCACCACGCACACCGCCTTGATGCGATGTTCCTTGTCCTTTTCCAGCCGCTCCTGAATCAGGCCGGCCTGCACGCCGTGGCGCCAGCCCGGCGCTTCGGGCAGATCGGAATCGCTGCCCGGCCATTCCAGAATCTCAGTCGTCAGGCCCAGCCGCTTGGCCAGCCGCGCCCACAGCGCCGCGAACTGGCCGGTTTCATACATCATCACGTGATCGCCGGGAGAGAGCACATTCACCAGCGCCGCTTCCCAGGCGCCGGTGCCCGAGGAGGGATAGATCATCACCGGATGCTGGGTCTTGAAGATGCGGCGGATGGCTTGGGTGACTTTCAGGCCCAGCACGCCGAATTCCGGTCCGCGATGATCGATGGTGGGCAGGCTCATGGCGCGCAGGACGCGATCGGGCACCGGACTGGGGCCGGGAATCTGCAGGAAATGATGGCCGGTGGGATGGAAATCGAGCGTGAGCATAAACGTCCCTGGAATTTTGTGTTCTTAAGTCAAAATGCTATGGTTCCGGCCACAGAATTGCAAACGGGCTCCATAAAACGCCGCCAAGGCCGCGCCCTCTGAGGCTTGATTCCGCGTGCTGATCCGAACCGTCTCCGGCACGGTTTCCAACGAAACCAGCGAGTTATTGTCGCGCCGCCTGGAAAGCGAAACCCGGGGCGAGGTGCTGTTCGACGATGGTTCGCGCGGCCGCTATGCAACAGACGCATCGATCTATCAGGTCATGCCGGTGGGCGTGTTTGTACCGCGCGACGATCGCGACGTGGCGGCAGCCATCGACATTGCCCGCGACCTGAAAGTGCCGCTGGTGCCGCGCGGCGCCGGGACCAGCCAGTGCGGCCAGACGGTGGGCGCGGGGCTGGTGATCGACAACAGCAAATACCGCCGCGCCATTTTGGAGGTCGATGTCGAGAACCGCACCGCCAGGGTCGAACCGGGCCTGGTGCTGGATCATCTCAATGCCGCGCTGAAGAAGCACGGTCTGTGGCATCCCGTCGATGTCTCCACCAGCGCCCAGGCGACTTTGGGCGGCATGGCGGGGAACAATAGCTGCGGCTCGCGCTCCATCGCTTACGGCAACATGGTGCACAATGTGCTGGGCGCCACTGCCTGGCTGTCGGACGGCAGCGAAGTGGCGTTCGGCCCGGTCGGGGGCTTGAGCGGACGGGCGACGGAGATCGCGTCTTTTGTGCGCGACCTGGCGATGCGCCACCGCGATGACATTCAAGCCAGCTGGCCCAAGGTGCTGCGGCGGGTGGCAGGCTATAATCTGGATATTTTCGACAACCAGAATGAGCGCCCCTACACCAACAATGGCAGCGTGAATCTGGCGCATCTGCTGGTGGGATCGGAAGGCACCCTCGCTTTCACCAAGGACTTGACCCTCAAGCTGGTGCCGCTGCCGCGCAATCGCGTCCTGGGCGTGGTCAACTTCTCCAGTTTTTATGCCGCGATGGATTCGGCGCAACATATCGTGCGGCTGAATCCCAGCGCGGTGGAACTGGTGGACCGCATCATGATCGAATTGGCGCTGACCAATCCGGTGTTCCGTCCCACCATGGAATCCGCGCTCATAGGCCGCCCTGAAGCCATTCTGCTGGTGGAATTCTCCGGCGAGGACAAGCCTGCGCTGGTGAGGAAGCTCAAGGATTTGGTGACGCTGATGGGTGACCTTGGCCAATCCGGCAGCGTGGTGGAAATGCAGGACGAGGCGCCGCAGAAGAATCTGTGGGAGGTGCGCAAGGCCGGCCTCAATATCATGATGAGCCTGAAGGGCGACGGCAAACCAGTGAGCTTCATCGAGGATTGCGCCGTGCCGCTGCAACATCTGGCCGAATACACCGCGGCGTTGACCGATGTGTTTACCCGCAATGGCACCCATGGCACCTGGTATGCCCATGCCTCGGTCGGCACCCTGCATGTCCGTCCCATCCTGGACATGCGCCGCGACGGCGCGCAGAAAATGCGCCGCATCGCGGAGGAAGCCAGCGAATTGGTGCGCAAATACAAAGGCGCCTTCAGCGGCGAACATGGCGATGGCTTGTGCCGGGGCGAATGGATCGCCTGGCAGTTCGGGCCGAAACTGTATGACGCCCTGCGCGCCATCAAGCAGAAGATGGACCCCATCGGCCTGTTCAGTCCGGGCCGCATCATCGACCCGCCGCGCATGGATGATGGGTCGCTGTTCCGCTATCCGCCGCCGGGCAGTGAACATCCCTACACGGTGCGCCCCTTGCAGACCGCGCTGGACTGGTCGGAGTGGAATGTCCAGAACGACGCGATCACCGAACAAACTTCGCCGCCCGGCAGCGGCGGTGATGCGGCGCATGGCTTCGCCAAGGCGGCGGAGATGTGCAACAACAACGGGCACTGCCGCAAATTCGATGCCGGCACCATGTGCCCCAGCTATCGCGTCACCCGCGACGAGCAGCATCTCACCCGCGGCCGCGCCAACAGTTTGCGCCTGGCGCTTTCGGGCCAGTTGGGGCCGGACGCGCTGACCAGCCGGGCGATGTTCGACACTTTGGACCTCTGCGTCTCCTGCAAGGGCTGCAAGCGCGAATGTCCCACCGGCGTGGACATGGCCAAGATGAAGATCGAGTTCCTGGCGCATTATAAAAAGAAGCACGGATATAGCCTGAAGGACCGGCTGATCGCCCATCTGCCGGACTATGCCGATGCGGCAAGCCGCGTCGCCGGGGTGATGAATTTGCGCGACCGTCTGCCGGGTCTTGCCTGGCTCAGTGAAAGAATCGGCGGTTTTTCAGCCCGGCGGCCGTTGCCGCGCTGGCGCACAGACACGTTCTGGGCGTCGCACGATGCCGCGCTGTTTTCCACCGGGCAGCAGGCCATCGCGGCGGCGCCCAAGGCGGCGGCCCTGTTCGTGGATACGTTCAATGCCACTTTTGAAAGCGAGAATGCGCTGGCCGCCGCGCGGGTCCTCAAAAAAGCGGGCTACACTTTATATCTGGTGCAAAAGGAGCAAGGCCAGCATTGTTGCGGCCGCACCTTCCTGGCCGCCGGCATGGTGGACAAGGCAAGAGCAAAACTCGCGGCGCTGCTGGAGGATGTCTTGCCGCTGGCCCGCGCCGGTGTCGCCATTGTCGGCCTGGAACCATCCTGCCTTTTGACTTTGCGGGACGAAGCACTGTCCCTCGGTCTTGGCGATGCCGCGAAAACGGTGTCGTCACAAGCCTTGCTGCTGGAGGAATTCCTGGCGCGGGAGGCCAAGGCCGGGCGCTTCACCTTGGCTTTCAAGCCGGCGCCGGCGCCTATCCTGGTGCACGGCCACTGCCACCAAAAAGCGTTTGGAGCGGTTGCGCCGGTCCTGGATGTGTTGCGGCTGATTCCTGGCGCGCAACCGGAATTGATCGAGACCTCCTGCTGCGGCATGGCCGGAAGCTTCGGCTATGATTCCAGCCATTACGATGTATCCATGCAGATGGCGGAACTGAGCTTGCTGCCGGCGGTTCGCAAAAATCCCGGCGCTATTGTCGTGGCCGACGGCACCAGTTGCCGTCACCAGATCGCGCATGGTGCGGCGCGTCAGGTCCGTCATGTCGCGGTCCTGCTGGATGAACTCTCCTAGCCAGGCAGGAAAAAACCCGGCATCATCGCGCGATAACAACATTCGCGAAGGGGAAGCGATGAGCCTGGGGAAATTGGCGTTTGCCTTGTTGGTGACGGTTGCGGGAAGCGCCTTGGCGCAAGCTCCGGTGCCGGTAAACGGAACTACCGTCGCGCCGCACCCGCTTGCCAGCTATACGCCGGTCACCGACCAGGTTTTGCGCAATCCCGATCCGTCCGACTGGATCATGATGCGCGGCAATTATGAGGGCTGGGGCTTCAGCAAGCTCGACCAGATCAACAAATCCAATGTGAAAGGCCTGCAATTGGCGTGGGCCCGCACCATGGAAACCGGCATCAATGAAGCGACGCCCATCATCTACAAAGGCGTGATGTTTCTGGGCAATCCCAATGACGTGATCCAGGCGATCGACGCCGCCAGCGGCGACCTGCTTTGGCAATATCGCCGCAACCTGCCGTCGCAGGAGGCCTTTCACAACAATTTCTGGGGCCAGCGCAAGCGCAGCATCTTCCTTTATGAAGACAGGATTTACACCGTCACGCGCGACAATTTTCTGCTGGCGCTGGATGCCAGGACCGGCAAGGCCTTGTGGGAAGTCAATCGCGGCGGCGATCTGCACATCACCAACACCACCGGGCCGATAGTGGTCAATGGCGTGGTGATCGCGGGCAGCAATTGCCAGGAAGCGGCGCAGGGCTGTTATGTCACCGGCCATGACGCGGCGACGGGCAAGGAATTGTGGCGCAACAATCTGATTCCCAAAAAAGGCGAGCCGGGCGACGAGACCTGGGGCGGCATGCCGTTCGAGCAGCGCTGGATGACGGATGTGTGGGGTCCGATCACCTATGATCCGGAATTGAACCTGGCCTTTTACGGCTCCAGCGGCGTGGGTCCGTCGTCGGACACTCAGCGCGGGGTGAAGGGCACCGCCACGCTGGCCGGCACCAACACGCGTTTTGCCGTCGATCCCAAGACCGGAAAGATCGTGTGGAAGCACCAGGTTTTCCCGCAGGACAATGCCGATCAGGAATGCACTTTTGAAATGATGCCCATCACCACACCGGTCAATCCCGATCCCAAGGCCAAGGGCATGATGGCGATGGGCCGCAAGGTCCAATCCGCCAGCCGCAGGACTTTGACCGGCGTGCCGTGCAAGACCTCGATCCTGTGGAGCTTTGATGCCGCCAAGGGCGACTTTCTTTGGGCCAAATCCACCGTGTTCCAGAACCTGGTGAAGGACATCGACGCCAAGGGCAAGGTCACGTCGAATCCCGACCTGTTCATCACCGATTATAAAAAGGCCTATCACCAGTGCCCCACCCATGCGGGCGGGCGCGACTGGCCTTTCTCCGCCTACAGTCCGCAGACCAATGTGATGTACGTGCAGTTGCAGAATCTCTGCGCGGATTATCGGGTGCGGGTCGACAATATTCCCAGCCAGCCCAAGGACCAGTACAACACCATCGGACCGCAGGTGGTTGCCGATGGTTCGAGCAATATCGGGCGGCTGGATGCCATATCGGTGGAAACCGGCCGGACCTTGTGGAGCTGGGAAACGCCGGCGTCGAATTATTCGCCGGTTTTGGCCACCGCGGGCGGCATATTGTTCAACGGTTCCATGGATCGCTATTTCCGGGCTTTCGATCAAAGCGACGGCAAAGTGCTGTGGCAGACGCGGCTGGGATCGCAAGTGTTCGGCGCGCCGGTGACCTTCCGTGCCGGGGGACGGCAATATATCGCGGTCGCGGCGGGCGGCGGTTACAATAACGGCCCCATCCAGCTTCGTCCCGACCTGGATCAGCCCAGCGGCAGCAACATGGTGTATGTCTTCGCGCTGCCAGAATGACGCGCATCGCGCGGTTGCCTTCATCTTTGCGCGCGGTTAGCGTCCTGGCCGTTCCAATACGGTCTGTTGCGTAATGAGAAAAATGTCAGGTGCGGCCTGGCTGTTTTGCGGGATGGCGCTTTTGGCCCTGCCGGCTCGCGGCGCATCCGAAAATGTCATCGTCACCGCGACACGGCTGAAGGACGAGCAAGCGGGCAGCAATGTCTCCGTCCTGGATGCCGAAACCATCCAGGCACGCAATCCCGGCAGTGTGGTGGACCTGCTGCGCGATTTGCCCAGCGTCTATGTTCAGCAATCGGGCGGGCGCGGCAGTGTGGTGTCACTGTTCACCCGCGGCGCCAAGCCCAATTTCACCCTGGTGCTGCTGGATGGGGTGAAAGCCAATGATCCCACCAACACAAGGGGCGGCTCCTATGATTTTTCCACTCTGGACCTGAATGACATAGAGCGGATCGAATTCGTGCGCGGACCGGCTTCGGCGGTTTACGGCTCCGATGCGGTGGGCGGGGTGATCAATATCATCTCCCGGCGCGGCAGCGATCATCTCGAAGCCGGACTGACGGCGGATGGCGGCAGCTTCGGCTATGTCCGCGCCGCCGGTCACATCAGCGGACCTGTCGGCGGCACGACTGCCAATCTGGGCCTGTCTTACACAGACAACGGCATGCCGGTGGAGGGCAGCACGCTGAAAGGAACCAATCTGGACGCGGCTTTATCCTTGCCCGAAATCGCGGGCACGGCGGTCAGCTTCAACGGACGATATGGCGGCAGCATCGCCACCTCGTTTCCCGATTCCAGCGGCGGGCCGCGCCTGGCGGTCAAGCGCATGCTGGATCACCGCGACATTCAGGAAGGCGTGTTCGGCGCCCATGCCAGACGCGATATCACCGGATGGTGGGATATGGCGCTGGACTATGGCTTTTATGATCGCGGCTCGACCGCAACCTCGCCGGGCGTGGCGCCCAGCGCCCAGACACCGTCGGGTATTCCCGCCAACGGCGATGATGCCCGCTTCGCCCGCCACCAGGTCACTTGGACCAACCGGATTCAGCCGCTGCCGGGATTGGACGCGGCCTTGGGCGTGGACATGCAGGCCGAGCATGGCGTCGATGACGGCTATCTGATGTTCGGCCCTGCCAGAGTACCGACGCATTTTGCCATAGACCGAACCTTGTGGGCGGGCTTTGCCGAAACGCGCTATCAGGTTACGCCGGCTTTCACCGTGTCGGGCAGCGCCCGCTATGACGATACAGGCGACACCCATCATTTCAGTCCGCAAGTGCGTGCCGACTATTCGCTGGCCGATTGGGGCACACGGTTTCAGCTGATCTGGGCCAAGGCTTACAAGCTTCCCAGCTTCTATGCCCTGGGCAATCCGATTGTCGGCGATCCCACGCTCAAGCCGGAAGACGCGGAAAATTTTGAGGGCGGCGTCAGCCAGAAGCTAGGGGACTTGGGGGTGTGGAAAACGGAAGCCTTTGCCACCAATTATCGCGATCTGATCGATTTCAAGCCGGGCGCCGTGCCCAAGCTGGTCAATCTTTCCACCGTGCATGTGCGTGGCATCGAAACCTCGCTGCAACTGACCTGTCCCATCCTTGGGGGTACGCTCACCGCCACGCCGCGCCTGTCTTACACCAATGCCCGCAATCAGCTCACCGGAGCCTCGCTGCGTGGTGTGCCCAGCTGGCTGGCGGGCGGCAGCCTGGCTTGGCGGCCGGATCAGGACTGGACGGTGAATTTCGACCTCAATCATGTGGGCGGCATGATCGACAATTCCGTCCCGACCGGAGATGTGAACCTTCCTGGCCACAGCCGCGCCGATCTGGCGGTGGCCTATAACATCCTGCCCAACCTGGCGCTGCGTCTGGGCGTCGACAATGTGTTCGATCAGCATTACGAGGATGTGGTGGGCTTTCCCGCGCCCGGCGCGGTGGTGCGCGGCGGTATCAGCGCCTCCCTTTAACGGGCGGGAAGATGTCCGGTCAGCCGGCCCAGCAGCTTAAAGGCATACAGCATGACGCGGCCGCGCACCGGCGCGGGCGAACCGCTGATATCGGGCAAGCCAAATTCGCGCAATTGATGGACAGCCGTGTCATCGCCGTCGTCGGGATGCAGGGCGATCCAATACAGTATTTTCGGCAGGTCGCGCGGCGGGATCACGGCCTGAAGCCGGGCAAACACCAGCCGGGGCACAAAGCGCTCCATCTGTTCCATTTGCAGGATGTCGGGCACTGCCGCGATGGTCAGCAGGTTCCGGCTGCGTTGCACCGGGTCCGCCACCATGCCGGGCGCCCAGCGGGGCAGAGCGTCCTGCAGGCGGTCGAGCATGGGCTGAAGCGCGGGATCCGGAGTTTCATCGCTGCGCGATACCGGCGAGACAATGCCGTCATCGGGAGGCAGGCGATCGAAGGCGATGTTGTCGATATCGCTGCCGGTAACCTCCTGCCAGGAGGCCTTCGGCGCGGGGGGCTTCGCGGCGACATACTGTGTGGCCGGTCCGACATCGCGTGAATCCGGCGGTGTTTGCAGGGTAACCGGCCCGCGCATTTCGGCGCCTACACCCACCGCCACCCACATGCCCAATGCCAGCAGCACCCAGCCGCGCTGTGGCTTGAATGCCTTGTCCCAGCGGAACATGGCGGTTGCGGCAATGGCGCCGGCGGCGGCGATCGAAAGCAGCGCCAGCAGGTCAAAACCGGCATGCGCAAGCCCGCTGCCGGTGGCGGAAAGCTGCATCGCTTCCACCGCATAGCGGCCCGGAAAAAAAGCGGAAAGGTGCTGCGCCCATGACGGCAGGCTTTGCAGCGGCACCGCGACGCCGCCGATCATCAGCATGGGCAGGAAAATGCATTGGCCCAGCGCCTGCACCGCCGGGACATTGTCCACCAGCATGGCGATCACCATGCCGATGGCCAGGAACGCCGCCGAGGCGGCGGCGAAGGCAACAAACAGGCCGAGCGGATGCACCGGAACGGGCAAGCCAAGGGCGAAAGCCAAGGCCAGTTGCAGCAAGGCCGAGGTCAGCAGCAGCACCGCCCGCGACAGCAAGGCGCCGGTCACGAACACCCAGCGCCCCACCGGCGCCAGCGCATAGCGCCGCCACACCCCGCGCTCGCGTTCGCTGACAATGGTGGTGGGAAGGCCGAAACAAGCGCTGCCCAGGATGGTCACGGTGAGGAATTGGCCGACATGCAACGCCAGCGGCACCGGATCATTGCGGTAGATCGCCCAAAAAGCGGCCAGAAAGAGCAGGGGAAACAGATAGCCGTATAGAATCGCCATCCGGTTGCGGAAATTCAGCTTCAGGCTGAGCGCGATCAGATGCAGCAGCGCCTTCATGGCTTGGTCAGCCGCAGGATCAGATCCTCCAGGCTGCCGCCCGCCGTGAGTTCGCCCGGCGCTCCGGTGGCGACAATCTTCCCGCCCGCGATCACCGCGATACGGTCGCACAGGCGCATCGCTTCTTCCATGTCATGGGTGGCCAGAAGCACGGCGCGGCCGTTGTCTTTCAGGGCGCGGATATGATCCTGCACCTCGCGGCGCATTTGCGGGTCCAGGCCCGTGGTCGGTTCATCCAGCAGCAGGACGAGCGGATCGCCGACAAAGGCCAGCGCCAGCGCCAGTCTTTGTTTTTGCCCGCCGGACAGGGTGTCGAACGCGGCATCGGCCTTTTCGGCCAGCCCGAAACGCGCCAGCAGCGTATCCGTCTGCAACGGCGCTGCGTGGAAAGACGCGAAAAGCTCCAAACCTTCGCGCGGCGTGATCTTGTCCTGCAAACCGGTGGCCTGTAGCACCGCGCCGGTTCTGGCGCGTGCCGCACGGGGATCGGCGCGCCTATCCTGGCCGCAGATTTCAATGCCGCCGCGATCCGGCCTGGTCAGTCCCAGGATGCATTCCAGGGTCGTGGTCTTGCCCGCGCCATTGGGGCCCAGCAGGCCGAAAATCTCTCCCGCCCCGATTTCGAAGCTCACGCCGCCGACTGCTTCCAACGCGCCATAACGATGCGCCAGATCTTTGACGGCAAGCGTGGCGGTCATTGTTGCCGCGGCGGCCTCACCAGTTCCTGATCCGTCCAGGGCTTTTTGCGATAGGCATAGAGCAGGCGGTACTCCTTGGCCAATGCGGGGCTGATGGGCGCGGCGGTGTTGCCGAAGCTGCCACGTATATAGGTCAAGACCTCCGCCAGCTGCTCATCGTTCAAGGACTGGCCCAAGGGCGGCATTTCGCCGATCGAGCCGTCCTTGCCGTTCAACAGCACGCGCAACACGCCGTCGGGGCGGCCGGTGACGATCTTGGAACCCGCCAGCGCCGCGGCCACGCGCGGCGCGCCTTGACCCTGATCCTGATGGCAGCCGGCGCAATTGGTGGCGTAGACGCCCTGACCCGCCTTGAACAGGACTTCTTCTGCCGGGGTGCGGTTGTTCTTGGGTGTTAGCGGCACCGGCTTGCCGGGCCAGACGAGATTGTCCACCACCGTCTTGGCGGCGGTGCCCAGCTCGCCACTCTCCTTGGCCAGCGCGGTCAACGCCACCGGTTCGGCGGCCAGCGCCATGGGTTTCGCCACCGTCCTGGGACGGAAGGATATATCGCCCACGCCGCCGGCGCGGCCGCTGGCCACCACCATGCGGGGACGCGCATCGGCGCCGGTGAGACCGGTATTGGCGCCGCTCAGCATCGCCAGGCGCAGCTTTGCCGGCTGCTGGGCATTGACCGCCGCGGCGATCAGCTTCTCGACCTGGCCCGGATCGCGGCTCTTGGCGGCGGCGCCCGCCAGCATCTCCACCGCATCGGCATTGGCGTTTGCGTCGGCCAGAAGCTGGGTCAAGGCATCGGCTTCCTGACCCTTGAGACCGCTGATGCCGGCATCCACCGTGATCGGATCATTGCCGTATTTCTTCAAAAGCGCGACCACCTGCGCCACCCGGGCCGGCTGCGGCAATTCACCCAGCGACGCGGCCAACTGCCGGCGCACCTGCCAGCTGGGATCATCGGACTTTTTAAGAATCGCGGCCTGGATCGCGGCATCGCCCTTGGCCAGGAAGGGTTCGGCGCCGCGCAACCCGGCATTGCGCACATAGGCATCGCTGTCGTCCAACGCATGCGTCACGGTTTCGGCATCCAGCGCATGCATGCCCGCCAAGGTCCACACCGCCTGGACGCGGGTGCGGGCGTCCGGCGCGGCCGCCGCCAATTGCTTGAGGGCGGGCACCACCGACTTGTCATTCCGCTGCACCAGCAATTGCTGGGCGGTGTCGCGCCACCAGCCATCGGCATCGGACAGATGCGCCACCAATTGCGCCGGCGTCTCCTCGATCATGTGCGGCTTGGCGCGCGCCGGCTTCATGCCGGTATGGATGATGCGATAGATGCGGCCGTTATGAATGCCGTCCCACAGCTTGTGCTGCAAAATATAGTTCTTGAGATAGTCGGTCTGGATCGGCTCGTCCTGTGAGACGCCGCGATACATGTCCACGATATAGACGCTGCCGTCCCAGCTTGGTGTCAGCCATACCGGGCGGAAGCGCTCATCGGTGGAAGCCAGGAATTCGCCCTTGGCCCAATAGTCCTGGCCCGAGATGTTGCCGGCGCCGTCATTGTTGACCTTGACCAGATGCACCAGATTGGTAGGGCTGTCGACCACGATGGCATTGCCATAGAGTTCTTTCGGCAAGGCATCGCCGCGATAGATCAAGGGCGACGACACGCCCTGATAGTAATAGGCCGAGCCGTCGGGACGCGGCACTTCCGGACGATAGCCGCGATTGACGCCCAAGGTGGGGCGCACCGGCCAGATCGCGGATTTTTCCTGATCGACCAGATTTTCGTACAAGCCGCTGGTGCGGGTGAGGTCGGGGTTGCGGACATAATAACTGGGTGGAACGTAATCCACGAACAAGGGATCGGTATTGAAGTTGCGGAAGATCAAGCCGCCGTCATTCTGGCTGACGCCCCATTGGCCGCGCGTCAGATTGGGCACGATCTCGAACTTGCCGCCATCCTTGGGCAGCACATTATAAGTGTGTTCGGAGACATTGATGGTGTTGTCCATGCCCCAATACAGGCTGTTGGCGGCATGCTCGATATTGCCTTGCCGGCCAAAACCGTCCTTGATCACTTCCTTGGTGTCGGCCTTGAGGTCGCCATCGGTGTCGCAGGCTTTGACCAGATTGGGCGGTTCGCCGATCAAGGCGCAGCCATGGTCGAGAATCTTGAGCGCCCGCGGCAGGATCAGCTTGTCCTGGAACACGGTCCGCTTGTCATAGACGCCGTCGCCGTCGGTATCCTCCAGGATCGCCACATCACCGACCGGCTCGGTCATGTTGACCATCTTCTCGCCCACGGCATAGCCCTGCATTTCCACCACCCAGAGACGGCCGTCGCCGTCGAATTCCGCGACGATGGGGTCCTGCACCAAGGGTTCGGAGGCCACCAGCTGCACCTGGTAGCCGGGCGCCATATGAAAGGTTTTTAACTCCTGCGCCGGGGACAGAGCGGGCGGAAATTTGGGCTGCTTCCGCTGAACCGCCGCCGGCCATGGGCGGTTGAGCTGCGAGGTCAGGGGGCCCTTCTGGTTGGCATTTGTCGCAGACTTTGTCACCGGCTTGGTTGCCGACAATCCGAGCGCAACGGATAACATCAGGGCGGTGCCGGCCAAGGCAAAGACCCGCAGGCGCGGGCGGCGGCGGCCGCGCAGTGGGGCGCGATCAATCAAATCTCTCCCGAGACGCATGGTGACTTTCCTGGTTGTTTTTGCCGCGATAATAGACGGGCGAAGCGGCCGGTAAAGAGCTTGCGTTGCGGCGGTTTGGCCGCGGCACCGGCTTTTGCTGTATGAAGCCTGACCATGACCAGCCTGCAGGAATTGTTCGATCAGGCCATCTCGCTGCATCAGCGAGGTTCATTGCCCGAGGCGGAACTTCTGTATCAGCAGCTTTTGTCGATGGAACCTTCCAGTTTTGCGCCGCGTCATATGCTGGGCGTCATCCGCTATCAGCAGGGACGTTATGGCGAAGCGATCGGTCTGATCACCGAAGCCTTGAAATTGAATCCGCAAGTGCCGGCGGCCTGGATCAATCTGGGCAATGTGCAAAGGATGGCCGGACAGCCGGACGAGGCGCTGACCAGCTATCGCCGGGCGGATGGCCTGGCGCCGGGCGAGCCCGGAGTTCTCAGCATACTGGCCACCCTGTTGTGGGAGATGGGGCGGCATGATGAGGCGCTGGAAAGCATGGACCGGCTGATTGCGGCGCGGCCGGGCGATCTCGAAGTGCTGCATCATCGCGGCAACATGCGGCGGGAACGCAAGCAGTTTGAAAAAGCCCTGGCCGACTACGATCTGGTGTTGGCGGCGCGGCCCGACCTGGCCGAGACCTGGACCAATCGCGGCGCGGTGCTGACCGATCTGGGCCGGCCCGCGGAGGCGCTGCAAAGCCTGGACCGGGCGCTTCAATTGCAGCCCGGCATGGTGGCGGCGCTCGGCCATCGCGGTTTCGCCTTGCGCGAGTTGGGACGGTTCGAGGAAGCGCTGCAAAGCTTGGATCAGGCGCTGGCGTTTCAGCCTGACGACCTGCCGGCGCTGGCCCATCGTGGCAAGGTCCTGAGCGAGATGAACCGCCTGGAGGAGAGCTTTCAAAGCTTCCGGCGCGCCGCCACACTCAGCGGGCCGTCCACAGCCAGGCTGGCGCATCACATCGCGCATGATCGGGAGCGGCGGGACTGGCTTGCCGCGCAAGGCGGGCAAAGTTTTGCCGGCGAAAGGCTCGCCGGCGCCGCGATCAATCCCCACAATCGCGATGCCGCCGCCAAGGCCTGGCAAACCGGCGCGCCCAGGATTGTTGTGATAGACGATCTGCTCACCCCGGATGCGCTGGTGGCGCTCAGGCGCTATTGTCTGGGCGCGGATGTCTGGCGCAAGGCCTATGCCCAAGGCTATCTGGGCGCCTTCCCGGAATCCGGTTTCGCTGTCCCGCTCCTGGCGCAGATCGCGGAAGAGTTCGGCACCGCCTTTCCCGAAATATTTTCCTCCCATCCGCTGCGCTATCATTGGGCGTTCAAATATGACAGCCGGCTTGCGGGCATCGGCATCCATGCCGACGAGGCGGCGGTCAATGTCAATTTCTGGATCACGCCCGATTCCGCCAATCGCGATCCGGCTTCGGGCGGACTGGTGATCTGGGACAAAGAGGCGCCGCTGGAATGGGATTTCGCCAAATTCAATTCCGATGAAAACGCGGCCTATGATTTCCTGGCCAAAAGCGGCGCCAAGCCGATCACCGTACCGTACCGCGCCAACCGGGCGGTGATTTTCGATTCCAACCTGTTCCACAAGACCGACGACATCGCTTTCGCCGACGGTTATGAGAACCGGCGCATCAACATCACCATGCTGTATGGCCGCCGCCGCCGTGAGAATGCGGGATAAAAGAAGCCATGTTTACCGATCGTCTCGCCACCTCGGCTGATATGCCCGCCTTGCAGCGGTTGATGACGGCGTCGATACGCGAATTGCTGCCGCAATTTCTTTCACCGGAAAAAGTCGAGGCTTCTTTCGCGGTGATGGGGGTCGATAGCCAGCTGATCGAAGACGGCACGTATTTCATCCTCGAAGAGGACGGCGTGATCGCCGGCTGCGGCGGCTGGAGCCGGCGCGCCACTTTGTTCGGGCACAATCACACGGCGGGACGCGACTCCCGCCTGCTCGATCCTGAAACTGAGCCGGCGCGGGTGCGGGCCATGTACACCGCGCCCGCCTTCGTGCGCCGCGGCGTGGGGCGGCGGATTCTGGAGCTGTGCGAGGCAGCCGCCCGCGCCGAAGGCTTTGGCCGCGCCGAACTGGGCGCCACGGCGGGCGGCGAGCCGCTCTATCGCGCCTGCGGCTATGTCGAGATCGAGCGCATGGAGGTACCAACGCCCAATGGCGTCACGGTGCCGATTACCCGGATGGGTAAAAAACTTTAGAGTGACGCTCTTGAAGCGAGTCCACCCCCCGCGTGCGCGTTAGCGCGCTCGCATAGGGGGTGAGGTCGGCAGCCAAGCCGGCCGAGAACACCGTAGCTGGTCCTCGGGCCAGCGAAGGCCGGAGGGGGCGACTAGCGCATCAGTTTGACGTCTTCCGGCTTCACCTTGTCGCGGTATTTGTTGCCGAAATGGGTGCGGACATAGTTCACCACATTGGCGATCTGCTCGTCATCCAGATAGCCGGCGAGGCTGGGCATCGCCTTCTGGCCCTTGACGATCACGCCCACCGGATAGCCGGCCGTCTCCAGATTGGGGTTGCCGGCCAGCGCCGGATAGGCGCCCGCGCCCACCGCGCCTTTGGCATCGGGCATATGGCAGCCTTGGCAGACGCCCCGGTAAATCTCTTCTCCCGTTCTCTGGCTGAACAGTTCGCGGCGGCTATAGGCGCGGCGCGGCGCGGCGGGCGCCGCCGTATCGGCGATGGCGGGAAGCTCGGCCGTGAACAGCAGGGCGATGGCGGCCGCGGCGCGGAATTTCATCTTCTTCTCCATCAGGCGTTCACCACCCGTTTGTGCAGCCGGCCGATCGCATCCAGCGCCGAGGTGACGGCGCCTTCCTGCCAGGCGGGAAGGCGCGAGATATGCTCGCCCGCCAGGATGATGCGCCCGTCCAGGGCACAGATATTGTCGTAATGCGCGGCGCGGCCTTCCTCACTCCAGTCGCCTGCACAGCCCAAGGTCCAGGGCACCCGGTGCCAGGCCACCGCCACGCCGCATTCATATTCGTCCTTATATTGCGGATGGATCTTGGAGCCCTGTTCCAGCGCGTCCTTGATGCGTTCTTCCGGCGGCTTGGCGGCGGCGAGAAAGGCGTCCTTGCCGAAGGTATAGGCGCCCAACAGCACGCCTTTGCCTTTGGAGAAATAATCCCACATCGGATAGCCGATCACGGTATTGGGCTGGCTGGTATAGCTGATCCCGCCATAAATCTGGTCGTCCTGTTCCCAGAAGCGGCGCTTGAACTGCAATCCCACCTTCAGCGCCGCCATATAGGGAATCTGATTGATGGCATTCTTCATCGGGCCGCCCACATTCATGGGAATCTGGCTCAGCACCGAGGCGGGAATGGTGCAGACGCACCAATCGGCGGTGGCGGTGCGCTTCTGACCGCCCTTTTGGGAATCGATATAGGTGGCGGTGACGCCCTTGGCGGTCTGGTGGATGTCGATCACCTTGCAATTGTACTGGATCAGGGGACCCAGCTCCTTGCCCATGGCGGCGCCGATCATTCCCATGCCGCCCTTGGGCTGGAAGATCGAGCTTTGCATGTCGTAATTATGGCCCGCGCCGATCGCCGCCCACAGTCCCGACCGCAACAGGTCATTGAAGGCCAGCGGCTCGGAGGTTTGCGGCACCGAGGACAGCCCGCCTCCCGGATCGGAGACATAGCCGCGCCGGTCGCTGGCGATCAGGCCCTTCTTATATTCGTAATTCTCATCCAGCGCCCCCCAATCCCTGAGCGCCTCCATCAGGATGGCCTGGTCGTCCTTGCTGACGCTCTGGTCCAGCGCGCTTTGCCTGGCGCATTTGGCCAGAAGCTCGGAGACATGGCCGTGAAAATCGGCCTGGACTTCGCGGAAGCGCCTGGGCTTGCCGCCAAAGGCGTCGGGCGAATGAACATAGGCGTTGAAATTGACCTGGGTGAAGGGCTCCAGCGCCACGCCCAGCCGGTTCACATAATGCAGGATGCCCTGATGGTGATAGGGAAGCCGCCAGGGGCCGGGATTGATATACTGGCCGGGATCGAAACCGACGGTCTGGGTGAAGCCGCCCAGCTCGGTATAGACATCGCCGCCGCGCAAGGTCCAATTCCGCCCGCCGGGACGGTTGTTATATTCCAGCACCTGCACCTTGTAGCCGGCGTCGCGCAATTCCATCGCCGCCACCATGCCGGCCACGCCGGCGCCCAACACCAGCACCGATGTGCCGGCCGGCGGCGGCGACAGCTCGATGGGTCCCTTGAAAGTGGATTCGCCCGCATAACCCAGTTCGGTCATGGCGTGGTACATGGCGGCGCTTCCCGCGACCATGCCGATCATGCCGAGAAGAGAGCGCCGTGTTGGCGCCGGCGGCTGGTTTGTCATGCGTTTCCCCCCGACCAATGACGCCGCCCGCGCGGCGGACAAGCCGCCAGCTGCGGCGCAAAAACAGTTTTGCCCCAAAACCCGTCGGGCTGCTATGCGAAAAGGCGAGGGCAGAAATGTCAGCGGCACCGCCCTTTGCTGCGGGCCTCTTTTATGGAGACCGGGAGCGTGCCACCGTCCCAGCCGGGGATTTTCGCATGACCGCGCGGTTTGCTCTTTTGTTTGTCCTGCTGGCCTTGTCCTTCAAGGCCTTGGCGGCCGACCCGGTGGCGCAATGGTGGGCCGATGTTTCCGCCCTGGCCGATGACGCCATGGAAGGCCGGCAGACCGGCTCGCCCGGCTATGACCGCGCCGCCGCCTATGTGATTTCCCGCCTCAAGCAGGAAGGGCTCAAACCCGCCGGCAGCGACGGCTATCTGCAGCCGGTGGGCCTGGAACAGCAGCTGGTGGACCAGGACCAGAGCCGCGCTTTGTTGCTGGGGGCGGATGGGAACACGACGCCGCTCAAGGTCGGCGACGAGATGCTGATCTCCGCCGGCGGCGGCCCGCGGCCCGCGCAGATCGACGCGCCGCTGGTCTTTATCGGCTATGGCCTGCACCTGCCCCAACAGGGACATGATGATTTCGCCGGCCAGGATTTGAAGGGCAAGATCGTGGTGCTCATCAGCGGCGGGCCCGACACGATTTCGGGACCGGTCAAATCCGACGCCCGCTCGGCCCGTAACAAGGCGCTGGCCAAGGCGGGCGCTATCGGCGTGTTGGCGCTCACCACGCCCAAACAGGTGGAAATCCTGTGGTCGCGGCAAAAATTGCTCGCCCGCCAGCCCGGCATGTATCTGGCCGATGCCGGCTTGCGGGACACGGCGGACCAGTTCTTCACCGCTGCCTTCGATCCGGCGCAAACCGAACTGTTGTTCAAAGGCAGTGGCCATAGTTTTGCGGAATTGTGTGCACTGGCGGATGCTTCCAAACCGGTGCCGCGTTTCGCCTTGCCGGTCCGGCTGAAGGCCGAAGTGGCCGCGGCGCGCTCACCGGTCACCTCGCCCAATATCGTAGCCAAGTTGGAGGGCAGCGACGCCCAATTGAAGACGCAATATGTCGTGGTCTCCGCCCATCTGGATCATCTGGGCGTCGGTGAGCCGATCAATGGCGACCGCATCTATAACGGTGCAATGGATGATGCTTCGGGCGTGGCGGCGGTGCTGGATATCGCCCACCGGCTGAAAGCCGGCCTGAAAGCTGGCCTGAAAACCGGACCGGCGCCGCGCCGTTCCATTCTGTTCGTTCTGTTCACCGCCGAGGAGAAAGGCTTGCTGGGCTCGCATTATTTCGCGGTTCATCCCACCGTGCCCAAATCCAGCATTGTCGCCGACCTGAATTTCGACATGCCGCTACCCTTATGGCCGTTGAAAAGCGTCTATCTGCCGGGTGAAAGCGAAAGCAGCCTGGGGGCGGATGCCCGCGCTGTCGGGGCGGAGCAGGGCATTGCGGTGGTGCCCGATCCGCTGCCCGACCGCAATGTCTTTATCCGCGCCGATCAATACAGCTTCGTGCGCGAAGGCGTGCCGTCGCTGTATTTCAAATTTGGCTTCGCCAAGGACACGCCGGAATTTCAGATCGAGCATGACTGGCGCGCCAACCGCTATCACGCGCCCTCCGACGATCTGGCGCAGCCGATGCTGAAGGAGGAAGCGGTCAAGCTGGACGGCTTTGTCGCCGCCATCGCCCGGCGGGTGGCGGACGCGCCCCAGCGGCCGCATTGGCTGCCAACCAGCCCGTTCCGCAAGGACTGAGGGCTTAACCAGCGATTTTGCCGGACGCCCGGCTCGCCGATGGTGCATTGCACCACTCGCAGGCGATTGATGCCGCAAATGGATTGGTCTTTTTTCCGGGCGCGGGGTTGCATCCTATTTGCCGGACAAATGCGCTGACAGCCGGTCCGGCACAGGATTATGATCACGGCTTGGGGAGGCCATGTCCGATATTCCGGTAAATCGGGAGTTCTGGAACCGGATGATCCGGGAAGTCCGCATCCGCACGCGCGGCGGCGCCGATGCCGAGGACTTGCTGCACGCCGCCTATCTCAAGCTGCTGCGCTACCGCGCCCAGCATGCCGTCGAAAATGTCGCCGCCTTTCTGGTGCGTACCGCCGTCAATATCGGGGTCGACAATTACCGGCATGACCGGTTTATCGCCGATATCACCCCTGACGAGACCGGGGCTTGCGAAAATTCGCCGCTGCAAGATGAGGTTTTGGCCGCCCGTGCACGTCTGGAGAGGGTAAGGGAGGGGCTGTCCCGCCTGACGCCCCGCACACGCGAAATCTTTCTGATGCACCGCCTGGACGACATGAAGTACCGCGAAATCGCCGAGCGCCTGGGCATCAGCCAGAGCGCGGTGGAAAAGCACATCGCCAAGGCCGCCCTTTTCCTCACCGAATGGGCGGAGGGCTGGTGAGCATGGGCCCCCCTGCGCCATCAGCCCCGCCGCCATCGGCAGAAGTGCGGGCGGAAGCGGCCGCCTGGCTGGCCCGGCTGCGTGCCCAGGACCGCGACGCGGCGGATGAGGCGGCTTTCCGTGCCTGGCTCAACGCCGCCCCCGATCATGCCGCGGCGTTCGAGGCTGTGGACCGGATGTGGAGCGATGTGGGCGGACTGAACGATAAGCTGGCCAATCTTCGAATCGATCTTCAGGCTCAGAGTGACTTGCGCGACTTTCCGCACGCGCACGCGCAGGCGCGCCGTGTCCTGGGCCGGCGCGCCTTGCTGGCCGGGGTGGGGCTTTTGGCGGTCACCGGCGGCAGCGCGCTGTTCTGGCGCTCGGCCAGCGCCAAGGTCTACGAGACCGATATCGGCGAGCAGAAGCATGTCGCCCTGGATGACGGCAGCCAGCTTTTTCTGGACGCCAAAACCCGCATCGCGGTCTCCTTCAGCGAGACGGCGCGGCTGGTGGACATGCAGTATGGCAGGGCCAATTTCCGCGTGGTGCCCGATGCCAAGCGTCCCTTCATTGTCGAGGCGGCACAGCGCAAGATCGTGGCCAGCCGCTGTAATTTCGATGTGCGTTGCGAGGATGGCCAGGTCCAGGTGGTCCTGATCCATGGCGAAGCGGATGTGAAGCCGGCCTCGGCGCCGGCCGGCCAGGGCGAAAAGCTGCGCGCGGGAGAAAGGCTGGTCGCTTCCAATGACGTCGAAAAGCGCGACAAGCCGGACCTTACCCATGTGCTGGCCTGGCAGAGCGGCTATCAGGCGTTCGACAAGGAGGAACTCTCCCAGGTTGTCGAGGAAATGAATCGCTATTCCACCGCCAAGCTGGCGGCGGATCCTGAGGTGGCGTCGTTGCGAGTCAGTGGCATGTACCGGGTGGGCGACAATGCCGCCTTTGCCCATTCGCTTGCCAAGCTGCTTCCCATCACCGTGCGGCAAATCGGTGACACTTATGTTCTTGGTGCAGATTCCAGCCCGTAGCGGGGGTGGGGAATAGAGGACCACCGTACGTCTTCCCACAGAGCGGCCCGTCAGCGGCCGCCAATGCAGAGGGGAAACCATGGTCACTTCGTGCTTACGCGCCTTGCGCCCGATCCTGTTCGGCGGCGTCGCCATTCTGTCCATCAATGCAGCGGCGGCGGCGGCCCAGGACGCCCAACTTTCCCTCCAGGAACAGCCTTTGTCGGACGCCTTGCGCAATGTGGCGCAGAAGACCGGCGAAAGCATCCTGTTCACGCCGGAATCGGTGGACGGCCTGAGGGCGCCGGCGATCTCCGGCCAGATGAACGCCCAGCAGGCGGTCACCATGCTGACCAGGGGAACCGACCTGGAAGTTGTGTCCGACGGCGCCAACGGATTGATCGTACGCCGGCCTTTCATGCGCCGCGCGGTGGAACAGGTGCCTTCGACCGTGGGCGGCGGCTCGGCGCCGGTGGAGAGCGTGGTGGTGAGCGGCTTCAAGGCAAGCCTTGAGAAAGCGCTTGATATGAAGCGCAATGCCTTGGGTTCGTCGGATTCGATTCTGGCGGAAGACATTGCCAAATTTCCCGACTTGAACCTGTCGGAATCCATCCAGCGCATTCCCGGCGTGGCGCTGTCGCGGGACGAGGGCGAGGGGCGTGAAATTCAGGTTCGCGGCCTGAACTCGACATTCACCCGGGTGCGCATCAACGGCATGGAAGCGATGTCCACGGTCGGCGGCGAGGACAGCCAAGGCGGCACCAATCGCGGCCGGGCCTTCGACTTCAATGTCTTCGCCTCGGATCTCTTCTCCGGAATCACGGTGCACAAGTCGGCCTCGGCCGGAATCGAGGAAGGCTCGCTGGGCGCCACCGTCGATCTGACCACCGCGCACCCCTTCGACCATCAGGGCTTCACCTTTGCGCTGTCCGGCCAGGCCGGATATGCCGACCAGGGCGGCCAGTTCAATCCGCGCTTCACCACCCTGGTTTCCGACACCTTCATGGGCGGCAAGCTGGGAGTTCTGTTCTCCGCCGCGTTCCAAAGCCGCAATACGCTGCAACTCGGCTTCGACACCACCCGGTTCGAGAACGACAATACGCAGCAGGTTGCGGGGCATACTCCGCCGCTGGTCGCGGGCTGCGCCACCGTGGCCGGCGCCCAGTTCAACTGCACCGCGACCCAGCGTTTCGGGTCGGTGGCGTATAATGGCACCCCGCTGCCGGGGACCTTGTCGCCGCAGACTTTCGTTGCCGCCGGCGGCGGCTTGCCGAACCGCCAGACCACGGGCGCGGCGGTTGGCGGCCTGCCGAACAATTACGATGTGGTCAATGAAGCCTTCGGTCCGCGGTTCCCGCGCTATGACTATATTCCGAACCATGAAATCCGCATGGGCTTCACCAATTCCATCCAGTTCCAGCCGGATGACGCGACCCTTGTCACCCTGGACCTCTTGGCGGCGGATTTCTCCGTGGTGCGCCAGGAAGAATATCTCGAGGCCAATTCTCTCAGCCTGAACCAGAACGCGACGAATTCCGCGCCGGCCGGAACCCCGGCCCTTCTGGCGCCCACGCTGGGCCGCGGCGCGATCAACATCCTTTCCTATTCGCTCAATCCGTTGACCAACAATCTGGACGCCATCACCGCGTCCAATGTCGGCCTGCGCTCCGAGCACCGCATCGATCATCTGGATACGCGTTTCGGCCAGGCGACCCTGGACGTGTCACACACTTTCTCGGAAGACTTCAAAGTCCATGGTTTGGCCGGCTGGTCGGAATCGCATCACAACAACCCGATCCAGACCACGCTGACGATGGATTATAACTGCACGGCCGCGACCGCGACCGGCGGCAATGCCGCCAACTGCGCCGGCGGCGTGGCGGGCGGCGCGGGCTCGGTGGCCCAGCCCTTCTCCTATGATTTCACCCAAAGCAACAAGACGCCTGGGCTGAACTTCGGCAATGTCGATCCCACCTCGACCAATGGCTGGTTTCTTTCGCAGATCCGCGAGCGGACCGCCGGGGTGTTCAACAGCTTCCGCACCGTCACGCTGGACGCCACCTACACGCCCCTGAGCTGGCTCACCCTGCAGGGCGGCGTGGATATCCGCAATTATGGCAACCGCCAGTCCATGACGTCGCGCTCCAACGGCGCCAACACCTCGCTGGACAGCTATATTCCGTCATCCATCGAGAATACGCCTTTGTCGCAATATACCCAGCTCGTCACCCTGCCCGGAGACTATCCGGCGGGCGTGGCGACACGCTATCTGGTCCCCGACCTGAACAAGGCGAACCAGCTTTTCAACATCTGGGACCAGACCGTGTTTCCCGCCGTGCTTTCCAGCAGCGCGGGCGCATGCACCACCGCGCCGGGATGCGGCGCGTTCCTGCAGGGTCCGGCGGCTTTCGGTTCGTCGAACGGCACGGTGCGCGAGGGTGATACCGGTTTCTGGTTTGAGGCAGGCTGGGATGCCCTGTTCTATGGCGTGCCGTTCCGCGGCAATATCGGCGTCCGCTATGTCGAGACCGAGACCGATGCCCAAGGCATCGCCTTCAACACCACGACCAAGACCTTCCAGCAGACGGAAGTGAAAAACACCTATCACGACGTCCTGCCGTCGTTGAATGCCGTGCTGGAGCCGGTGGACAATTTCCTGATCCGCCTCAACGCCTCCTATGTGATGACGCGCCCCGGACTCACCGCCTTGCTGCCCGGCGTCAGCATCACTCAGTCGGGGGCGAATCCGGTGTCGGTCAGTACCGGTAACCCCAACCTGGCCCCCTATCGCGCCAAGACCGCGGACCTGTCTTTTGAATGGTATTATCACAAGGGCGCGCTGCTCTCCTTCGCCTTTTTCTACAAGCATCTCGACGTCATCGAAGTATCGCAGAATTTGTTCGGGCCCTTTGCTACCAATCCGTTGGGCATCCCGTCCAGCACGCTGCTGTCTTTCTGCGGCGGAAGCTTCACGCCGACCTGCAACGACACCAACACCAACACGACCTACACGACCACCACCACGCAGAAGGGCGGCCCGCTCTACGGCACCGAGATCGACTGGCAGCAGCCGTTCGATTTCCTGCCGCAGCCCTTCGACAATTTCGGCTTCCTGGGCAATGTGTCCTTCATCCAGGCCCGGCAGAATTACGTTCTGGTGCCGGCAACCGCGACAACCGCGGCCATCACCACCCAGGGCGACCTCCAGGGCCTGTCGCGGACGACTTACAATGCCACGTTCTATTACGACGACAGCATCTTCCAGGCGCGCCTCTCGGGCGCGTTCCGGAGCAAATTCCTGGTCACGCCCGGCCCGACCTCGGGGCTCAGCGCCAATGACTCCCAATATCAGGCGTCGACCTTCAATCTGGACGCCTCGAGCAGCTACAAGATTGACGACAATTTCACCGTCGACATCCAGGCCATCAACCTGACCGACCAGGCCCTGTTTCAATATCTCGACACGGTCGGTCACCGCCCGCTGGTCTATTACACAACCGGACGCGAATATTTCATGGGTGTCCGTTACAACTACTGAACCGGTTTCCCCCGCCGTTCAAAACGCTTCCCCCTGCGTATTACTGGGCGGGACCTCGGTCCCGCCCATTTTTTTGCCCCGGGGCGGTGGCGGTATCCGCTTTGCGCAATACCGCTTCCGGCTATACTCCGCCGCGCGACCTGGGGAGGTGGAATGCGAAAGCCGATTCTGTTCCTGTTGAGCGGCATGCTGGGCGGCCCTGCCATGGCCGCCGCGCCGCTCGTGCGCCCGCCCATCACCTCGGTTTCGCATTTATCGGTCTATGCCAGCGACGCCGGCAAGACCGATCATTTCTATGTCCATGATCTGGGTGCGGTGAAGATGATGGACCCGGAGAATGCGCAAGGCGTGCGCTATTACTTCTCGCCCAGCCAATTCGTGGAAGTGTTGCCGTTGCCGGCCGGCGCCGGAGCCAATCGCGCCGACCATATCGCCTTCAACACAGCGGACGCGGAAGGACTGCGCCGCTATCTGGCCTCGAAGAAGATCGCGGTGCCCAAGGCCGTCAACAAGGGCGCCGATGGCAGCCAATGGTTCCAGGTCAAGGATCCGGAAGGGCTGACAGTGGAATTTGTTCACGCGGCTGCGGCTTCCGTTCCGGCCAATCTGCTGTTTCCCCATGTCATCCATGTCGGCGCCATCATCAAGGACCGCGCCCTGGAAGACGGTTTCTACCGGGACATTCTGGGCTTCCGCCCCTACTGGTATGGCGGGATGAAGGATGACGCGCCGCCCGCCTGGGTGTCGCAGCAGGTGCCGGACGGTACCGACTGGCTGGAATATATGCTGACCAGCAATCCGCTGACCCAGGCGCAGATGGGGGTGCTGAATCATTTCGCCTTGGGCGTGCCCAACATCGAAGCGGTCTATACCCGGCTGTGGACCGAAAACCGGTTGCAAGGCCAGGTCGATTCCCGGGGCGCGCCAGCGGTGCCCAAGATCGGGCGCGACGCCAAATGGCAGCTCAATCTGCTGGATCCCGACGGCACCCGCGCCGAAGTGATGGAGCTGCATGCCATCGGCAAGCCCTGCTGCTCGGCTTTCACCGCCGCCGATCCGGAGAAGTAGATGCGTTGGCTGCTCGCCCTTCTGCTGATGCTGTGGAGCGGTGCCGCGATGGCGGCGCAACCCATAAAGGTGATGCTGCTGGATGGCGCCAGCGCGGCGGCCTATCACAACTGGCAGCTCACCACCCAGATCATGAAACGCGAATTGGAGGAGACCGGCCGTTTTGCGGTGACGGTGGTCAGCGCGCCGCCGGGAGACGGCGACTTCTCCGGCTTTCATCCGGATTTCGCCCAATATCAGGTGGTGGTGTTGAACTATGACTCCCAGGACTGGCCGGCGGCGCTGAAGGAGGAGTTCGAGACCTATATGAAGAGTGGCGGCGGGCTGGTGGTGGTGCACGCCGCCGACAATGCCTTTCCCGGCTGGACGGCGTTCAATGAAATGACCGGGCTGGGCGGATGGCGCGACCGCGACGCCCCGGCCGGTCCCAGATGGTATTTCCAGAACGGCAAACTGATCTCGGACAGCGCGCCTGGACTGGCCGGCCAGCATGGCAAGCGCAAGCCGTTCCGCATCATGGCGCGCGCGGCCACCCACCCCGTCATGCGCGGGCTGCCGGCGCAGTGGATGCATGCCGCCGACGAGCTTTATTCCCGGCTGCGCGGCCCGGGAAAAAACCTCACCGTGCTGGCCACCGCCTATGCCGACCCGGCCAATCGCGGCACCGGCTTCGACGAGCCCATGCTGATGGCGCTGACTTGGGGCAAGGGGCGCATCTTCCACACCACCCTGGGTCATGACGCGCTGGCGCTGTCCTGTATCGGCTTCGCCACCACGTTTCAGCGCGGCACCGAATGGGCCGCGACGGGAAAAGTCACCCAGAAAGTGCCGAAGAATTTCCCCGGCGCCGATACGGTCAGCTATCGCGCCGATCTGGCCGCGATGGATCCGGCGGCGGACCAGACGGCCTTGCCCGCCGCCAAATAAGCGCTAAGTTTCTCAAAAAGCGGGGAGACGTCATGAAGACGCTTTTGGCCATTGGCCTGCTGGCGCTGCTGCCCTTCGCCGCCTTTGCTCAACAACCCGCCGGCGTGCCCCATCCCGGCACCGAGGCGCATTCCTGCGCGTCCTCCTTGGGACTGAACTTCGTCTGCGGCTTGGACGAGCCGGAGGACCTGCTGCAGATCGGCTCCAGCAAATGGGTGATCGCCAGCGGCATGGGCGAGCATGGCGGCATTTTTCTGATCGACAGCAATGCCAAGACGGCGCGGCGGTTTTTCACCGGCATCTCCAAGCCTGACCTCAAAATGTATCCCGATTGCGCGAGCGCGCCCGCCAGCTTCAACAGCCACGGCATTGCGCTTCGTCCCGCCAAGACGGCGGGCACCTACACTTTGTATTCCGTGACACACCAGCCGTTTGAAAGCATCCAGGTCTTTGCCGTGGATGCGCGGGGCGCGGCCCCTGCCATCAGCTGGAGCGGATGCGTCAAGCTGCCGGCCGATTTCCGCACCAATGCGGTGACCGCCAAATCCGACGGCACAATTCTGGCCGACGTGCAGATGCACGGCAACGCCACCGATTTCATCAGCGGCAACATCACCGGCGGGGTGTGGGCCTGGGATCCCAAAAACAAAAGCCTGAACCTGCTGAAGGGCACCGAACTTGCCGGCAATAACGGCATCGAGATTTCGCCGGACGAAAGGGAAATCTATATCGCCGTGTCCGGCACCCAGACGGTGGCGATCTACAGCCTGGCCGACACCGCCAAGCCGGCGCGCAGCATCCGCACGCCTTTTTTCAATCTGGACAATATTCACTGGAGCGGCAGCCGTCTGATCGCGGCCGGCATGATGTTCGACGAGCCCGCTTGCGGTGGCACCCGCAAGCAGATCCAGAACGCGCATGGCAATATGAATTGCCATCGCGGCTGGGTGGTGTCGCAGCTCGATCCCAAGGCGATGACATGGCGGACTCTGGCCTATGGCGAGCCCAATCCCGCCTTTGGCGGCATCGCCACCGGCCTGGTGATCGGCAAGACGCTCTGGATCAGTTCTTTTCAGATGGACCGGGTGGCTTACCGCGCCTTGCCCGGCTCGCAGCCGGAAGCGCCGCCTCCCGCATCCTGCACGCCGTCGATGGGATTGAATTATATCTGCGGCATGATCCGGCCCGAGGATCTGCTCCAGGTCGGCGACAGCAAATATATCGTGTTCGGCGGCTCCGGCGCGAGCGGCGGCGTCGGACTGATCGACAGCCAGGCCAAGACCTACCGGCAATTCGATCTCAGCCAGGCGCGGCCGGACCTGAAGCTTTATCCCGACTGCCCTGCGGTGCCCGATCCCAAGGTGCTGAACGCCCATGGCATCGCGCTTAAGATCACGCCGACCGCCGGCCTCTATACGCTCTACACCGTGACCCACGCGCCGTTTGAAAGCATCCAGGTTTACGCCTTGGACGCCCGCTCCGGCGAACCCAGCCTGACCTGGACCGGTTGCGCCAAACTGCCTTCCGATTTCCGGGCCAATGGCGTCACCGCCACCAGTGATGGCACCATTATTGTCAATGTGCAGATGAAGAACGGCGCCACCCAGGCCGATTACATGGTCGGCAAGATCACCGGCGGCACTTATATATGGAAACCGGCGGACAAGACCTGGCGCCTGCTGCCCGGCACCGAATTGGCGGGCAACAACGGCATCGAAATTTCCAGGGATGAAAAGGAAATCTATGTCGCGGTTTCCGGCACCCAGAGCGTCGAGATTTATTCCCTCGCCGACACCTCCAAGCCGCCGCGCTCGGCACGCGCCATCTGGTTCAACATAGACAACATCCACTGGAGCGGCGACCGGCTGCTCACTTTGGGCGTGATCCAGGACGAACCGGCCTGTGGCGGCACCCGCAAGGAGATTGTCGAACGCAAGGGCGATTTAAACTGTCACCGTGGCTGGGTGGCCGCGCAATTGGATCCGGCCACCTTGCAATGGGCCATCCTGTCTTACGGCGAAGCCATTGCCGATTTCGGCGGCGAGTCCACTGCCCAGTTGATCGGCAATTCACTGTGGCTGAGCTCGAACAATACCAATCGCGTGGCTTGGCGTATGCTGCCACGCCCGCGACCCTGAGCGGCTCAGCGGGCCTTCAGGGACGCGGCATAGGCTGTGAGATTGACGATGTCCGCCGCGGTCAGCTTGGCGACGACCGGCTGCATCGCCGCCGCCATTTCGCCATGCCGCGTGCCTTGCTGAAAATCGTACAATTGCCGCGCCAGATAACTGGGTGAGCGCCCCGCGATGGCGGGACCCGCGCCTTCCGTGCCGCGAAGCCCATCGCCATGGCAACCGGCGCAGCCTGCTTCAGCGGCAAGGCGGCGGCCTTTGGCGATTGCGCCTTTGGGCGCATAGGCGATGAAACCCGCATGCGGATCGCGCAATTGTTCGCGATCCACATTCACCGGCGTTTCGATAACCCGGTTGCCGATCGGTTCGCGCGCGCCGCTTTCATGCGGCAGCCACATGCCTTCCTGGCTGCGCATTTTTGCAACCATGCCGGTCTCCACCACACGGATCTGCACCGCCGGCGGCAGCGCGGCATAGTAAGCCGCGATCTCGGTCATCTCGCCTTGCGTCATCGCCTTGGCGAAGTCCACCATCTGCTGGGCATTGTGCTTCCTGGGCTCGGCGCTTTTGCGTAAGCCGGCCTTCATCTCGCGCAACTGGCGGGCCAGATAATCCGCGTTCAATCCGGCGATGCCGGCATTTTGCGGCCGCCCCTTTCCATTGGGATAGTGACAGGCGGCGCAAGCCGTGATGCCGCGCGCCGCATCCCCGGCCGCCACCAGTCTGGGCATGGCGGGATGGTCACCGGGATACCAATCGGCGGGCGGGGCGTGGTTGGCGCCGCTGATCTCACCGCGGGTGAATTTTCCCTGGGAGCCCGGCAGGGTGAAGCGGGTGCCGTCATCCTTTGGCGCGATGGCTTCGTTGTCCTTGGCCGGCACGGCATAGGCCCAGTCCGGATAGCTGGAAGGCGCGGCCGCAACCGTGCCAAAAGTCAGGACGCCCAGCAGCACCAGGATCAATTTTTTCATGACGATTCTTCGCGATTCTTCCCCGGCGCCAGGCTACCATGTCCGACAAATAGCGCGACAGACGCTCACCGGGGGAGACGTGCATGAGGGTCCTGGCTTGGGGATTGGCGGCACTGCTGGCCTGCGGCAGTGCAGTGGCGCAGGAGCCGCCGGCCACCCTCTCCGTGGATTTGGCCAAAAGCATCGGTCTCTACCGGCCCATCTATAGCTGGTTCGGCTATGACGAAGCCAATTTCACCACCGGCCGCGATGGCAAGAAGCTGCTGCGGGAATTGCATGATTTGAGCCCCGTACCGGTTCATATCCGCGCCCATCATCTGTTGACCTCCGGCGACGGCATCCCCGAACTGAAATGGAGTTCGACCAATGTCTATCGCGAGGAGGCGGGCGGCCGCGCCGTTTACGACTTCACCATCCTGGACGGGATTTTTGACGAATATAAAGCGGCCGGGGTGACGCCAATGGTGGAACTGGGCTTCATGCCCAAGGACCTGACCAGCGGCAGCAACGAATATCAGGTCCACTATCCCGGCCGCACCACGGCAGGCAGCGTGCAGGCGCCGCCCAAGGATTATGCCAAATGGCAGGAACTGGTGCGGGTGGTGACCGCCCATCTGGCGCAGCGCTATGGCGCCGACACCGTGCGCGGCTGGTATTTCGAAGTGTGGAATGAGCCGGACATCGATTACTGGCACGGCACGCCGGAACAATATTGGGAGTTGTATGATCATGCGGCGGCCGGCGTGCGCGCCGCGCTGCCGGGCGCCAAGGTGGGCGGTCCCGCCGCCACCGGGCCTTCCATTGAGCATGCTTCCAAATTCCTGGACGGATTTCTTACTCATGTCGCGGCGGCCAAGGTGCCGCTGGATTTCATCTCCTTCCATGTCAAGGGCCAGCCGCGCATCCAGGACGGCGAAGTGGTGATGGGCATCGCCAAGGAGTTGAACGACGCCGACCAGGGCTTTGCCATCATTGCCCGTCACAGGATGAACGCATTGCCCATCATCCTGAGCGAGGCCGATCCGGAAGGCTGCGCCGCCTGTTCCATGAAGGTCAATCCCGCCAATGCCTATCGCAACGGCACGCTGTATCCCTCCTACACGGCCGCCGCCTACAAGGGACTGTTCGAACTGGCGGACCGGCACAAGGTCAATCTGGTCGCCATGTTGAGCTGGTCTTTCGAGTTCGAGAACAAGGAATATTTCGAAGGTTTCCGCTCGCTTGCCACCAACGGCATCGACAAGCCGGTGCTGAATTTCTTCCGCATGGCGGCGCTGATGAAGGGACGCCGCGTCGCCACTGCCAGCAGCGGCCAGGTGAAGTTGGACGACCTCATGGCCTCCGGCGTGCGGGGTTCAGCTGATATCGATGCTTTTGCCACCACGGATGCCCGCCAAGCGGTGGTCATGCTGTGGAATTATCATGACGCGGAAAAGCCGGGGCCTTCGGTGCCGGCGGTGGTGAATATCACCGGCGTGCCCAAGACGGCGGCGCGGGTGCGGCTGACTCACTATCGCATCGACGACAGCCATTCCAATGCCTATACGGCGTGGAAAGCGATGGGCTCGCCGCAAAATCCGACACCGGCGCAGTATGCGGAGTTGAAAGGCAAGGACGGTTTGCAATTGCTGCAATCGCCGCGCTGGCTGGACGGGAAAAATGGCGCCGTGACGGTCAATACCGACCTGCCGCACCATTCCATTTCGCTGTTGCAACTGGATTGGTGATGTTGCGGTAGATTGGAAGTGCGCGGTTCCGGCGCGGGCGACGTTGGGATTTTGACCGGATCGGAAGATATCGCCTGATCGGCAGCGCGCCCGCTTGAGTGACAACGCCCTGCAGAACATCGCTTTTACCCAACCTGATTGCCAGATTCAGTAAGGCTGCCTATACTTTCGTCAGCGGAAGCGTGATTTCGTCGTCATGTCCTTTTTCGAGGCAAAGACGGATGAGTTCGAAACGAACAAGCCGCAGAGATCTCCTGAAGGGTAGCGCCGCGTTGGCCGGCGGGCTGGCGGCGCTCGCCCAAACGCCGGCGTCGGGCCAAACACGCGCAGGGGCGCCGGAACAGGAAGCCGGCGGGATGGCGATGGGTGGTCCATCGCCCGCATCGGACCCGGCAGAGCCTCCGATGATCAAGGCCACCAAGGAGCTGATCGCATACGGCCAGCGCTCTCATTTCGTGGCCTCGGCGCGCATACCGCACCCGATGAGCGGCAGGCCTTCACCTGACGCGTTCGGGATGACGTTCCATGTGGCCTCGCCGTTGCAGGATTCCGTGGGCGTAGTCACGCCGTCGTCGCTTCACTATTTTGCGACGACTCGCGGCTCCTATGTCCCGGACATCGATCCCAGGCAGCACACTCTGACGATTCACGGCCTGGTGGATCGCCCCTTGACCTTCACCATGGAGGATTTGAAGCGCCTCCCGTCCGTCACGCGGCTGCATTTCATCGAGTGCGCGGGCAACCGGCACAATGGCCGGGCGAAGAATGTGCAGGAATCGCACGGGATGACCAGTTGCGCCGAATGGACCGGCGTGCCGCTTTCCACGCTGCTCAAGGAATGCGGCCTGAAAGGCGGCGCGACATGGTTCGTCGCCGAAGGCGCCGAGGAAGTGAAGGGGGCTTCCAGCATGCCCATCGCCAAGGCGATGGACGACTGCCTCGTCGCCTATGGCATGAACGGGGAGGCCGTGCGGCCACAGAATGGTTATCCGCTGCGTCTGATGGTCCCCGGCTATGAAGGAATCTTCCACACCAAGTGGCTTCGGCGCATCAAGATCGTCGACCGGTATTATTTGAACTATAACGACTACGGACATCTGACCAAGACGCCCGAGGAAGCCGCGCTCAGCTTCCAGATCGGGCCCAAATCGGTCATCACCAAACCGTCGGGCGGACAACAGCTGCAGGGGCGCGGATTTTACGAGATCAGTGGGCTGGCCTGGTCCGGCGGTGGCGCCATTCGTAGCGTGGAAGTATCCACCGATGGCGGGCGGAAGTGGAATCGCGCCGAGATCAAGGCCGCGCCGCAACGCATGGCGCACACAAGGTTCGGCTATCCGTGGCATTGGGATGGCAACGAAACCGAGATCCTTTCGCGCTGCACCGACGAGATCGGACAGGTGCAGCCGACGCGCGAGCAAGTCGCCAAATACTGGAACGTGCCTTTCGACAGAAATTACCGAGTGCCCGGGCTGGACAACAGCGTGATGCCCTGGAGGATCAATAGGGACGGCACTGTGACCAATGGGCTCGCCTAGACCAGTTTATCGACTTGCCGCGATTGCGCTGCTCCTGGGGAGCCCTGCCTTTGCCCAGTCTTCCACCTATGGCGTGGGGCGCACGCCAACCCCGGATGAACTCCGCGCTCTGGATATCTCAATCGGTCCCACCGGAGAGGAACTCCCCCCGGGCCGCGGCACCGCCAAGGAGGGCGCGATCATCTTCCAGCAGAAGGGGTGCGCTGGCTGCCACGGCAAGGCGGGCATGGGCGGGCCGGCGCCCGCGCTGCAATCTTCCCGGGCAGGGGAGTCCTCGGCCTTTTTCGACGGGCGTATTCTGCCGCTGACCTCGCCGTCCGCGACGACGGTATGGGATTTCATCCATCGCGGCATGCCTCTGGGGCGCGAGGGAACCCTCACACCCGATCAGGTTTACGCCTTGACGGCCTACCTGCTGTTCGTCAACCGGGTGATCCCGGAAGACCAAGTTCTCGACAAGGAGAGCCTGCCGAAGGTCAAGATGCCGATGCGCGATGACTATGCCCGGCTGCCCGACTGGAAGCACGGGACGCCAAGGCTTCCAGGTTACCCTTACTAGCCTGTCTTATTCAGGAATGGAGGTCAGAATGATCCGAACGGTTTGGACTTCCTTGTTGCTGATAGCGCCGCTGTTGCTGGTCGCGGCGGAGCCGGCGATGGCGGCGACGGAGATTATCCCGGCTTCCGCCCTGATCCAGCCGGCCCAACTGGCCGGCGAGTTGAAGGCCGCGCCACCGACCATCCTGCAGGTGGGATTCAGCAAGCTGTACCAGCAAGCCCATATTCCCGGCGCCATTTATGCCGGCCCCACCAACAGCGAGGCAGGACTGGCGGCCCTCAAGGCCGAGGCCGAAAAACTTCCCCGTAGTTCGGACGTCGTGATCTATTGCGGCTGCTGCCCTTGGAACCGTTGCCCCAACATGGATGCAGCCTATACCGCGCTCAAGGCGATGGGCTTCTCGAGGCTGAGGGCGCTCTATATCGCCAACAATTTTGGTCAGGACTGGGTGGATAAGGGTTATCCCGTGGCGACGGGCCAATAATGCATCGGCGCCGGTTCCTGATGGGAGCGGGGACCGTGGGGCTTGGCAATATCCCGGCTCAGGCGCTCCAGAAGCTCACGCCCGGCATGATACCGCCGCCATTCTCGCGCGCCGGGCTTGATGGCAAGCCGGTGGACTTGGCGGCCTTCAACGGCAAAGTGGTGCTCCTGGATTTCTGGGCCAGCTGGTGCGCGCCCTGTATGGTCGCCATTCCGCATTTCCGGGACTTGCAAGCCCGTCTGCGCGGACGGGGCTTTCAGGTCATCGGAATCTCGATGGATGATTCCGCGGACCAAGCCAGGGCCGCTGCAATCCGGCTAGGCGTGAATTACCCGGTGGTTATGGGTGACGCGAAACTGGCCATCGGCTACGGCGGCATCCTTGGCCTGCCGGTCGAGATGCTGGTGGGCAGGGATGGGCGCATCGTTTCCATCTGGCGCGGAGAGACGCCGCCCGCAATCATCGAAAACGCCGTAAAAGCCTCGCTTGGCTGAAGCGTTAAATGCCATGCTCGAGTTTAAGTCGGCACATCTACCCAGGCATGCATCTTGTGGCTGGCCAATTCGGCCTCCAGAATCTTCAACTGCCGCAAGCCGTCTGCCATTTGCGGATAGTCCGGCGTCAGGGACGGATCGCTGATCGAGCCATAGAAGCGGCGGAACAGCTGCTTGAACGTGTCGGGATAGCCTTCGGCATGGCCGCCGGGATAGTCGGCAAAACCGCGCGCGGCCTCATTCATCAGGGATGGGTCTTTCAACATCAGCTGGTTCGGCGCGTCGCGATGGCCCAGCCACAATTCTTCCGGACATTCCTGCCGCCAACTGGCGCCGCCCTTGGTGCCGTAAATCTCCAGCACCAGCCCGTTCTTGCGCCCGGCCGAAACCTGGCTGGCGGTCATGGTGCCCCGGGCGCGGCCCATGCGGAACAGGGTGGCGCCGAAATCCTCGGTGACGATGGGTGTATCTACCGTCTCGCCGGAGGTGCCCAGCTTTCCGGAAAAGCTCTCACCGCCGCCCCCACTTGAATCAACAACCGGTTGCTTGCGGGTGGGATAGAAGATCTGCAGGTCGCTGCACACCGCGGACACTTTCAGTCCGCTGACATGCTCGGCCATGTCGAAGAAATGCGAACCGATATCGGCCATCACCCGCGACGGCCCGCTGACTTTGGGGTCCACTCGCCAGTTCCAGTCGGTCTCATACAGCATCCAGTCCTGGGAATAGGTGCCCTGGACCACCAATATCTCGCCGAAGTCGCCGGCCTCGCGCATCCGGCGCATCTGCTGCACCATGGGATAGTAGCGCAGATTGTGGCACAGCCCGCCGCGCAGCTTTTTCGCCGCCTGCAGATTCACCAGCTCTTGCGCTTCCGCCACATTCATCGCCAGCGGCTTTTCGCACAGCACATGCTTGCCGGCCTCGAACGCCGCCTTGGCGATGGGGAAATGCGAGACATTGGGGGTGGCGATATGCACCGCATCGATGGAGGGATCATGGATCACATCCCGCCAGTCGCCGGTGGCATTCAACACATTATATCCGGCGGCTGCGGCGCGCGCCTTGTCCGGGCTGGTGGCGGCCACTTCCACCACATCCACATTCTCCACCCGGCGCAGGGCTTCCAGATGCACCCTCCCCATAAAACCGGTGCCGATTACCGCCGTACGAATCCGGTCCATCACACCCACCAGGCAGCGGCGGGTTTTTCCCGGATCACGAGCTGGCTCAACAGCGACGCCGCCTTGGTCAGGCCCTCATCGGGCGACATCAAACTGTCTTCATGCTCAATGGAGAGCACATTGTCATAACCATACATGCGCAAGGTGGAGATGAATTCGCTCCACCATTCCGCGCTATGGCCATAGCCGACGGTGCGGAACATCCAGGAGCGGTCGCGTTCCTGGGTATAGGGCTTGGTGTCCAGCACGCCCACCTTGGGCATATTGGCGGCATAAAGCTGGGTGTCCTTGGCATGGACATAATGGATGGCGTCGCCCAGCACCCGTACCGCCTGGATGGGATCGATGCCCTGCCAGAACAGATGGCTGGGATCCAGATTGGCGCCCACCGCCACGCCGGCGATGGCGCGCAAGCGCAGCATGGTCTCGGGATTGTAGACCACAAAGCCCGGATGCATTTCGATGGCGACCTTCACGCCATGATCGGCGGCGAATTTGCCATGCGCTTTCCAATAGGGCGTCACCACTTCGTCCCATTGCCAATTCAAGATGTCGAGAAAATCCGGCGGCCAGGGGCAGGTGACCCAGTTGGGAAATCTGGCATTGGGCGAATCCCCCGGACAGCCGGAGAAATCCACCACCGTCTTCACCCCAAGCTTTTCCGCCAGCAATATGGTCTTGCGGCTGGTCTCGGCGTGTTTTTGCGAAATCTCCTTGTTGGGATGCAGCGGATTGCCATGGCTGGACAGCGCCGAAATGGTCATGCCGGCATCGGCGATCTTGCTTTTGAAAGTCTGAAGCTCGGCGGGATTGTCCAGCATGGAAAGCTTGGCATGGGCGTCGCCGGGATAGTTGCCGGTGCCGAACTCCACCGTGTCCAGCCCCAGGGATTTGAGCTTCTTGAGGACATCGTCCAACGGCAAGCCGGACAGCAATGGCGTGAAAACACCTATTTTCATGATTTGCTCCGGGCTTTCATGGCCATCCTCCCAAAAGCCCCTGGAATGGGGCGATTGTGCCCCAATTTCAGACTATTCAACGGTTTCGCGCAACCTTAGACTGGCCGGAAAAAGGGGCGGCACAACCGCACCGCTGGGGGCCAGGTGCCGGGGTTTCGAAGTTCGCGATTTTCGGAATCGGGACACTAGTGGTCGCGAATTCCACATTGGCGTTGTTGCCGCTCGATTATATCGAGTTCTTTGTCTTCCTTGCGGCCCTGTGCCTGGTGGGCTTTCTCTCCGGGCGCGGCGAGCGGGATTCCTCCACCGACTATTTTTTGGCCGGACGCCGGCTGCCCTGGTATGCGGTGGGCGGCAGCTATGTCGCCGCCAATGTCTCCACCGAGCATTTCATCGGCCTGGTGGGAGCGAGTTACATCCTGGGCATGCCGACGGCGCTGGCCCAATGGGTGACCACGCTGGCGGAAGTCGTGATCGTCTTCCTGTTCGTCCCTTTCCTGATCCGCGCCCATGTGGTGACCGTGCCGCAATATCTCGCGGCGCGCTTTGGTCCGGGGGTACGGCTGGCCTTCGCGCTGCTCACCATCTTTGCCAATGTCACCATCTTCATGGCGGCGGTGATGTATGCCGGCGGCCTGGCGCTGTCGGGCTTCTTCGGCTGGCCGCTGCTGTGGTGCATTATCGGCACCGGCGCTTTCGCCGGCGCCTGGGCCGTCTATGGCGGCCTTAACACCGTGGCCTGGACGGGGGTCTTGACCGCCATTGTCAAGATCGGCGGCGTCACCTTGCTGACCATCCTGGCGCTCAAGGCCATGACGCCGTCAGGGGGCATCATCGACGGCTTCGGCTATGTGATGCAGAAAAACATCGCCGCCAGCGGAATATGGAAACAGGCGCTGGATGCCAGCGCGCCGCATCTGACGCATTACGGCGCCTATAACCGGCTCACCGTCTTTCAGCCGCCCGACCATCCCCTGATGCCTTGGACCGGAGCCTTTTTCGGTTTCCTCTCGGTGGGTGTGTGGTACGGGGTGATGAACCAGTTCATCGTTCAGCGGGTGTTGGGCGCGCGTGACATCTGGCACGCCCGCATGGGCATGGTGATGGCGGGCTATGCCAAGCTGTTCCTGCCGCTGATCATCGTCCTGCCCGGCTTCATCCTGTTCGCGCGCCATCCGGAATTCATGCTGGGCGACTGGGCCGGGGCCAATCATCGCGCCGATGGCGGCTTTGTGGTGCTGGTGCGGGAATTCTTTCCCGCCGGCCTGCGCGGGCTGTTGCTGGCGGTGCTGATCTGCGCGGTGCAGTCCACCGTCGCCTCGGTGGTCAATGCCACGGGCGCCATTTTGACGTTCGATCTTTATGTGCCCCTGGTCAATCCGTCGGCGACCGAAAAACAGAAGGTGCGGGTCGGCATCTGGACGTCTTTGATCGCGATCATCGCGGGCATCGGCATGGCCATCGCCATCAGCCATATGGATGCGGGCATCTATCAGTATATGCAGACCATCAACGCCCTGGTGGCGCCGCCTTTCGCCGCGATTTTGTGGATGGGCCTGCTGTGGAAGCGCACCAATGGCGCCGGCGGGGTTGCCGCCATCATTGCCGGTTTTGCCACCGGGCTGGGCCTTAAGCTGATCGGCTTTCTCTGGGCCATGCCGGGCTGGTTCTATCCCTTCAACAACCAGGCGCCGGTAAGTCTGCTGGTGTCCATCCTGGCCTGTATCCTGGGGACGCTCCTCCATCCCGGGCGCAGTCCCGGAACCCAGGAAAACCCCGTCACTTTCTGGAATTCCGGCGAAACCTTGCGGGCGGGGCTGGGCCGGCATTGGTACAGCAGCGTGATATTCTGGGCGGGCTTGTCGCTGGTGCTGACCCTGGCCGCCATGGTGATATTCTCGCAAATCTTCTTCCCGACAGGTTCATAAACGAGACGATCATGAACAAGAAAAACCTCGACGATCTGGTGATCCGGCAATCCGAATTTAAAGGCGAGATCGGCGTGGCGCGTGCCGACATCACGCCGCCCGACGGCATTTATTCGCGTTCCTGGGGCAGCGCCAAGCATGACGCCGCCGAGGGCATCCATCGTCCGCTCTTTGTCACCAGCATGTTCCTGCGCGGCGGCGATCCCAGAATCGAGCTCTACCTGGTCTGCTTCGACCTGGGCTGGTGGTACGACAACGCCCATGAGATGCAGATCCGCGAGCGCATCCTGAAGGATGCCGGTATTCGCAACGAGCAGTTGATCACCCATATGGGGCATACCCATTCGGGACCGATCACCAATCTGCAGAATCTGGAACGTCAGGGCGGTCATCTGATTCCGCCCTATCGCGACAAGATCGTGGAAGGCGCGGTGAAAGTGATCCGCGAATCCAAGGCGAATGCGCAAGCGGCGGTGGCGTCTTGGGCCGATGGCCGTTGCAATCTGGCGCGCAACCGCGACCTGGTGCTGGACAGCGAGACCTTCCTTTGCAGCGTCAATCCCGACGGTCCCAGCGACGACACCGTGCTGGTGGGCCGCGTCACCGGCAAAGACGGCAAGATCATCGCCACCATGGTCAACTATGCCTGTCACCCGGTGTCGCTGGGCGGCGGCAACAAGATGATCTCGCCGGATTATTATGGCGCCATGCGCGAAGTGGTGGAGCGCGATACCGGCGGCGCGCCCTGTTTCTTCCTGCACGGCGCCTCGGGCGACATGACACCGTTGCGCTCTTACGAGGCCGATACGGCGATCGCCGATCAGAATGGCCGCCAGCTGGGATATGCCGCGCTTTCGACCTTGACCGGCATGCTGCCGCCGGAGCAGGAGCTGGCTTTCGACCGCATCGAAGATTCCGGCGCGCGGCTGGGCCGCTGGTCTTTGCGTCCCAAACCCGCCAGCACCACGTTGAAAATCACCCGCTCCACCACCGAACTGCCTTACGTCAACCTGCCCACCGAAGCCGAACTGTTGGAACAGCTGAAAGACTGCACCGATCGTCCGTTGAAGGAACGGCTGGAACGGCGGCTGATGGTCCGCCGCGATGTGGGGGATGGCAAATCGCGCACCGTCTCCACCACCCTGGTGCAGCTGGGCGACGCCTTCCTGGTGGGCGCGCCGGCCGAGCCCTATTCCGCTTATCAGAAGGAGATTCGCGCCCGCTTTCCGGGCCATGCCGTGATGGTGCTCAATATCGTCAATGGCAATGTCGGTTATCTGGCGCCCGCCGAGACCTACAGCAAGCCCGGGCTTTATCAGATCAAGATTTCCCTGTTCCAGCCCGGCTGCATGGAGCAGGTGATCGACGACACCGCCAAATCCCTCAAGGCTCTCGAAACCGCCCATGGATAAGCCGATTTCTGCCGAAAGCGTGCTGCAGCACAACCGCCGCTACATTCCGGGCGGCATTTCCTCGGTCAATCGCAGCATCGATCCCGCCATCACTTTTGTGAGAGGCCAGGGCGCCTATCTGTGGGACAGCGAGGGCAAGCGCTACATCGACTATCATGCGGGCTTCGCGCCTTATTTCCTGGGGCATAATTTCCAGCCGGTGAACGAGGCCGCCGCCGCTGCGCTCACCGGAGGCGACAGCCTGTTCGGCGCCGGCCCCTCCATCGCCGAAGGCCGGCTGGCGGAATTGATCTGCGAGCATGTTCCGCACGCCGAAAAGATCACCTTCCTCAACACCGGCAGCGAAGCCACCTCTCTGGCCGTCCGCATCGCCCGCGCCGTGACCCAGCGCAATCACATCATCGTGATGCAGGGCGGCTATAACGGCAATCATGATGAACTGGCGTTGAATGTGTTCAACACATTGGCCGAGATCGGTCCGCGCGTCTCGCCCGGCGAATATCCATTGCGGCCGTTGGGGGCAGGCACCACCATCACCCAGACCCGCTTCACCCATGCGGTGAATTACAATGACCTGGAATCGGTGCGCTATGTCTGCCGCCGCTATCCCATCGCCGCCCTGATCACCGAGCCGCTGCTGCAGAATATCGGGGTGGTCAAACCCAGGCCTGGTTATCTGGAAGGCTTGCGCGATCTGGCCGACGAATTCGGCTTCTTGCTGGTGTTCGACGAGGTGAAGACCGGTTTCCGCCATGCCCTGGGCGGCTATGCCGAACTGTCGGGGGTGAAGCCTGACCTGGTGGTCTATGGCAAGGCGGTGGCCAATGGCTTTCCCTTGGCGGCGGTGGCCGGCAAGCGCGACTATATGGACTCCATCATCGATCCCGACCCCGCGCGGCGCCCCTTTGTCGCGGGCACCTATAACGGCCATCCGGTGGCGGTGGCGGCGGCCATCGAAACCGTGCGCTGGCTGATCGCCAACCGGGACAGTCTTTATCCCCGCATGGAAGCGCTGGGAGCGGAGATGGAAGCTGGCATCATGGACATTTTCGCCCGCCGCGGGATACCCGCTTGCGTGGCGCGGCAAGGCTCGGCTTTCTCCTTTTACCTGATGGAAAAGCCGCCGGCCGACCTGCATGACATTATCCAGGGCCATGACTTTGCCCGTGATGTGGCGCTGCGGCGCGCCCTGATCCAGCGGGGTGTGTTCTTCGTGCCCATTGCCACCAAGCAATGCTCGCTGTCGGCGGCGCACAGCGACACTGATGTCCGGTTTACGCTGGATGCGCTGGAAAGCGCCGTTGCCGCCGTCTGGTAAGGCGCTATAGTCGCGGCCAAATCACCCAACAAGATTGAAGGGGAGAATTCCATGAAACGCATCTGGCTGGCCGCACTGGCCATTGGCGCCGCGTTGTCTAGCGATGTCCTGGCGCAACCCGGTGTCCAACAGGATGCGCGGCCGGCCGGGCCCGCCGAGCTGCGGATTCCGGCGCGCAAGCAGCAGGCGCCGGTGCCGGCCTTGCTGCAGTCGCGGGCGAATGAAATCTTCAACACCACCTGTGCCGCCTGTCACGGCGCCACCATCCAGCCCGGACCCCAGGCACACAGTGTGTTCACGCTGGATTTCCTCAACAGCCACAGCGACGCTCAGATCGTCCAGGCGCTCACCGACGGCCTGCCCGCCACGCCCAACCACAGTTTCAAGACTCTATTTTTCTCCGATGAGATCGCGCAGATGCCGGCTTTTCTGCGCATCCGGGGCGGCATCCTCAACCGCCGGGTGGGAGCGGTGCCCGACATCGGCGGCAAAGTCTTCAACAGCCAGAAAGCCAATTTCAAGGCCGAGACTTTGGTGACCGGCCTGGACCAGCCCTGGGGCATGGCCTTCCTGCCCGATGGCCGGCTGATCTTCACCGAGCGCGCCGGACGGCTGCGCTTCATGGACAAGAACGGCAAAATCTCCGAGCCGGTGAAAGGCACGCCCAGCGTGTTCGTGCGTCAGGATGGCGGCCTGCTGGACGTGGCGCTGCATCCCGATTACGCCAAAAACGGCTGGATTTACCTGTCCTATTCGACCGTGCCGCCGGGCTATCAGGTGCAGCCGGGCGACGATGCCGCGCCCAATATGGCGCCGCCGACCATGACCACTATCGTTCGCGGCAAGGTCAATGCCAACAATGAATGGGTGGACCAGCAGGTCCTGTTCAATCCCCCGGCGGATTCCTACCGGGTCAGCGCCGACCATTATGGCTCGCGCTTCCTGTTCGACCGCAAAGGCCATTTCTACTGGTCCATGGGCGAGCGTCATGACATGCAGATGTCCCAGAACCTGGCTTCGCCGCTCGGCAAGATCCATCGCCTCAATGACGACGGCTCGATTCCAAAGGACAATCCCTTTGTCCATACGCCGGGTGCGCTCCCCAGCATCTGGACTTATGGCCACCGCAATCCCGAAGGGCTGACCTTCGATCCCGCCACCGGCATCTTCTGGGAAACCGAGCACGGCCCGGTCGGCGGCGATGAAGTCAACATCATCGAGCCGGGCAAAAATTACGGCTGGGGCATGGCGACCATGGGAATAGAGCCGGGGATCGGCCGGCTGCATGCCACCGGCGTGACCGACCCGATCACCTTCTACAATCCCTCCATCGGCCCCAGCGGCATCGCCTTCTACACCGGCGACAAATTCCCCGCCTGGAAAGGCAATCTGTTCATCACCGGCATGGTGGGCGAGAAGCTGATCCGGATGGAGATCAAGGACCGCCAGATCGTTTCCCAGGAAGCGGTGATCCAGAATTACGGCCGGGTGCGCGACGTCAAGACCGGCCCGGACGGTTTCATCTATGTGCTATTGCAAAATATGAACGGCGATCCCAAAGGCGGCTCCATCGTCCGGCTGGTGCCCGCCAACTAAGCGCGTTAGGCTCTTCCCAACGACGCCCGAAAATGGCGCGAGACCTGGGGAGAGACATATGCGGCGGCCCATCTGATGCGGAAGATCGCCGTCGTTTTCGTGTTGCTGCTTGCTGCCGCCGCGCTTTGGCACGCCCGGGCGCAGGAGCCTTTCGCCGCCGCCAAGGATGATTTCGAGAAGAATTGCGCGGTGTGCCATGGCTCGGGCGGCGGCGGCGGTGATCGCGCGCCGGCCCTGGCGGACAATCCCGATTTGCGGCGGCTGGACGCGGCGGGCATTGCCGCCATCATCCGGCGCGGCATGCCCGGCGGCATGCCGGCCTTCGCCAGCCTGCCCCAGGAACAGCTGACGCGGATTTCCACCTGGCTCAAGTCGATGAACCAGTCCGCGCTGCGAGCCGAGCCGCCGGAACAGGTGGCAGCGGGCGAGAAATTCTTCTTCGGCGAAGGCGGCTGTTCCGGCTGCCATATGGTCAAGGGCCGCGGCGGCAGCAACGGCCCCGATCTTTCCAATATCGCCGCCAGTTCAAGCCGGACGGATATCGAGGCCTGGCTCGCCAATCCGACCGGTGAGATGGGAAAGAAAACATTGGGCGTGTGTCCCTTCTGGGCTTTCTGCCCCGACTTTCAATGGGCGGTATCCGCTGTTTCCCTCAAGAATGGCGAAAGCCTGCGTGGTTTTGTCCGCAAAGAGACCGAACATGAAGTGGTCCTGCAGACGTTTGACGCCAAATTCCATCTGCTGGAGGAAGGCCAATATGGCGCGGTGACGCGCCAGCCGCAGTCCGCCATGCCTGCCCTGCACAATGTGACGCCGGATCAGCGGCGCGATCTTTTGGCCTATATCTCAAGCCTTGCCGGTGTCGAGGAAGGGCCCCTGGCCACCGCCAGCGCGCCGGTGACACAGGCCGATATCGACCAGATCATGAACCCCAAGCGCGGCGACTGGCCCAACTATAACGGCGGGCTGGACGGCAATCGCTATTCACGGCTTGACCAGATCAACACTCAAAATGTGAAACAGCTTCAGCCGCAATTTCTCTTCGCGCCGGGCGGCGCTGGCCTGGAAGGCACGCCGCTGGTGATCGACGGCGTCATGTATGTCACCGGCGGCACCCGCGTCTGCGCCCTCAATGCCAGGACCGGCACGCCGATCTGGTGCGTGCCGCGCAACAATGGTATCGCGTCCGCGCCCAAGAGCGCGTCGGCGCCGCTCGGTCCCAATCGCGGCGTGGCGGTCTTGGGAGACCGCGTCTTCTATATCTCCGATGATGCCTATCTGGTCTGTCTCAATCGCTTGACCGGGGCGGTGATGTGGAGCGTGTGGCTGCCGGAAAAAGGCGCGCCGGGAAAATTCTACAGTTCCATGGCGCCGATGGTGGTCAATGACCTGATTGTCGCCGGCATCGCCGGCGGCGACTCCCCGATGCGCGGCTTTGTTGCCGCCTACCGGCCCGATAGCGGCAAGCTGGCCTGGCGCTTCTACACCATTCCCAAGCCGGGCGAGCTCTTGTCGGAAACCTGGAAGGGCCGCGCCCTGGCCACCGGCGGCGGCGCCACCTGGCACACCGGCTCCTATGACGCGGAGACCGGCACGCTCTATTGGGCGGTGGGAAATCCCTATCCGGACACCGATCCGGACGAGCGGGGCGGGCGCAATCTCTACACCAATTCCGTGATCGCGCTGGACGCCAGGACCGGAAAATTCAAATGGCATTTCCAGTTCACGCCTTACGACACCCATGACTGGGACGCCACCCAGCCGCTGGTGCTGGTGGATGCCAATTGGCAGGGGCGGCCGCGCAAGCTGCTGCTGTCGGCCCAGCGCAGCGGCATCTTCTATGTGCTGGACCGCAGCAATGGCCAATTCCTGCTGGCCAAACCGTTCGTGAAGAAGATGACCTGGGCCAAGGGCTTTGAAAAAGACGGCACGCCGATCCTGGCCGCAGGCAATACGCCCACCCCGGAAGGCGTGAAGAGTTGTCCCGGGGTGCGCGGCGCCACCAACTGGTACAGCCAGTCCTTCGATCCCCAGACCGGACTGTTCTATGTGATGGCGGCCGAGGATTGCGGCATTTATCGCAAGAGCGGGAAAATCTTCGGGCCCAATCCCGATCCCACGGATGTCGGCACCCGGCTGGTGCGGGCGCTGAATATCGAAACCGGCGCGGTGGTGTGGGAGAAGCTGCTCACCGGCCCGCAGGAGACCAACTATACCGGAGTGCTGACCACGGCGGGCGGGCTGGCCTTTCATGGCGAAACCGGCGGCGACTTCGCGGCGGTGGATGCCAAGAGCGGCAAGACGCTGTGGAGCTTCCGCGCCAATGACAGTTGGCGCGCCTCGCCCATGACCTACATGGTCGATGGCCGGCAGTATGTGGCCGCCATGGATTCGACCAATCTGATCAGTTTTGCGCTGCCCCAATAGGGACGTGCCGTAGCGGTAAGTCTTTGAATTTACTTGCTTCTGATTTCTGTTAAGAATGAAGTTGCAAATCACTTGCAAATAGCGGCACGGCATGTTTTGAAGAGCCGGCAAGTGAGGAACCGCATGGCCGTTTCCGGCAAATCCGCCAAAGAGCCGCCTGCTTCCCCCCAACCCGTCCGGCGGATCGCGATAGGCGAATTGCTGGGGGGAGGGCGCGAAGCGGTGCTGCTGCACGACGGCGCCGAATACCGCCTGCGCCTTACCAGCAACGGCAAGCTGATCCTCACCAAGTGATGTTGCCCTTTACACCGCGTACCAAGCCAGCCCCTTCCGCCTAAAGGCCAACAAGGATGCCAGCCAGGTCCAAAAAGCTGAACCTTGAAAGGGCCTTTGCATGTCCTCCATTTCCGGCACGCCGCTCATGTTGGGCGCCCTGCTCTTGGCGGGGCCTGCCGCCGCGCAAGTCGCCACGGACAAAAATGCTCCGGTGCAATTGGGCCCCGTCTCGGTCAGCGACAGGAGCGACAAGAATGGCCTCAGCCATGCTCCGCCGCTCGCGTCCATGCCGTCAACCAGCCTTCAGGACACGCCCCAGGCGGTCAATATCATCGACCAGCAGACGATGAGGCAACAGGCCACCACAACCCTCAGCGACGCGCTGCGCAATGTGCCTGGCATAACCATCGCCATCGGCGAAGGCGGCACCTTGGCCGGCGACCAATTCAAGATTCGCGGCTTCGACGCCAAGGACGATGTCTATCTCGACGGCCTGCGTGATTTCGGCGCCTATACCCGCGACAGTTTCAATTACGAGGAAGTGCAGGTGCTGAAGGGCCCGTCCGGCCTGATGTTCGGGCGCGGCACCACCGGCGGCGCCATCAACACCATCTCCAAGACACCGTTCCTGAAAGACCGGTATTCCGCGGCGGTCGAAGGCGGCAACGGCGATCATGTCCGCGCCACCGCCGACCTGAACTACGCCTTCTCCAATACCGGCGCGGTGCGGCTCAACCTGATGGTCACCGATACCGGCGTGGTGGACCGCGATATTGTGCATGCCAGCCGCTGGGGCATTGCGCCCACCATCGCGCTTGGGCTGGGCACCGACACGCAATTTTCCTTGGCCTATCTGCACCAGCATTCCAGCGGCATTCCCGACTATGGCATCCCGGTGGCGCAGCGTCTCGGCCAATTGATCGCCGAGCCCGCGACCGAGTATGGCGTGCCGCGCAACACCTTCCTGGGCTACAATACCGACCGCGACCGCAACGACACCGACATCATCACGATGAAATTGGCGCACCAGGCCACGCCCTGGCTGACGCTGAGCAACGACGCCCGCGTGGCGGTTTATTCGCGCTATTTTCAATACACCACCATCGACCGCTGCGATTTCACGCTGGCGACCAATTTCTGTTCCAATGTTCTGTTTGGCGCGACACCGTCGGCCGCGCCAAACGCGGCACAAGGCGGCATTGGCGGCAGCGGGCCGTATCAGCAGAACAGCTGGGGCGCGCAGGACGTCGCCACCGCCAAGGCGGATTTCAATGCCGGAGGTTTCCGCAATATCGCGATCGCGGGCTTTGACGTGTCATACCAGCGCGCCGACCGCACCATTTACGCCTACACCCTGCCAACCACGGCGCAGTTCACCTACAGCCTGAACGACCATAGCCAGAGCCGCGCCAATATCGGCCGCAGCCTGTTCAATCCCGATCACAATCCGCCGCCCGGCTATTCCGTGTTCCTGCCGGCGGCCACGACCATCGCCAATTCCACCGCCACACCGGCCACGGTGGTGTTCTCCAATGGCGATGCCACCGATTTCGCCTTCTTCGCCACCGACCGCTTCTATTTCACCCCGGAATGGTCGCTGATCGGCGGGGTGCGGGTGGATCACTATTCCGCGAACTTTTCTTCCACCGTTGTGAGCGGCGCCGTCACTAAGGCGCGCTCGCCCTCGACCATCGTCAATCCCCGCGCCAGCCTGGTGTTCGAGCCGGATGAGAACAGCACCTATTATTTCTCTTACGGCAAATCGGCGGTGCCGCAGGGCACCTCGATTGTGGGATCGCCGACGCCCATCACCACGGCCAACCAGACCCTGGACCCGGAAACCAGTGAGACCCTGGAACTGGGCGCCAAGCACAGCTTTCTCAACGGCGCGCTGGGCTTGAGCGGTTCGCTGTTCAAGGTGCTGAAAAGCAACGCCCTGATCACCGATCCGGTCAGCGGCACCGCGACCGCCCAGTCGGGTGAGCGCGACCGGGTGCAGGGCGTTGAATTGTCGGCCACCGGCCAGATCACCGATCAATGGAATATTGTGGGGGCCTATACGTTCCTGGATTCCCAGGTGACGGCGGACAATAGCTGCACCACCACGGCGCCTCTGCTGTGCAAGCCCAATCCCTACACCATCGGCACTCCGGTGATCTTTGTGCCCAAGAATGCCTTCTCGCTCTGGTCGTCCTACAAGCTGGATGATTTTGTGCCTGGCTTGGGCATCGGCGGCGGCGCCACCTATCAATCCCAGCTGTTTGTCCGGAATACCATCGCCGGTACCGCGCCCAATCCCACCGGCCTGAGCCGTATCGCGGTCATTCCCCGCACCCTGGAATTCGATGCCGTGGCCACCTATGACATCGACCGTTTCCACTTCCAGTTCAATGTCAACAACATCACCGACGAACTGAACTACTCCCAGTCCTTCGGCAATCGCGGCACGCCGTCACCGGGACGCACCTTCCTCATTTCCGCAGGAGTCGATCTCTAGCCATGCTGGTCCACGTCCCCAATCTGCTGACCCCAGAGCAAGTCGCGCATATCCGTGGCGTGCTGGCGGGAACGGATTGGGTGGACGGCAAGGTAACGGCGGGATCGCAGTCCGCGAATGCAAAAAAGAATCTTCAAGTTCCGGAGAATGCTCCCGCCGCGCGTATTTTGGGCGACATCATCCTGACGGCGCTGGGGCAGAATGAACGTTTCACTTCCGCCGCCCTGGCGCTCAGGGTCTTTCCGCCCCTGTTCAATCGCTACGATCCGGGGATGAATTTCGGCGCCCATATCGACAACGCCATCCGCTTTGTCAAAGGCGCATCCTCGCCCATCCGGGTGCGCACCGACCTGTCGGCGACGCTGTTTCTCACCGACCCGGCCGACTATGACGGCGGCGAACTGGTGGTCGAGGACACATTCGGCGCCCATTCGGTCAAGCTGCCGGCGGGCGACCTGGTGCTCTATTCCGCCACCAGCCGCCATCATGTCACGGAAGTGACGCGGGGCAGCCGCTGGTCGTCGTTTTTCTGGGTGCAAAGCATGGTGCGCGACGAGGCCGCCCGCACTATGCTGTTTGAACTCGATACCAGTATCCAAAGCCTGCGCCGGCAGATCGGCGATAACGAACAGGTCATCAACCTGACCGGGCTTTACCACAATCTTCTCCGCCGCTGGGCGGACGCATGAGGACGTCATGAGTTTCGCCGCTGTGCGCCACGCGCTTTTCACCGTCCATATGTGGGTGGGGCTAATCCTGGGCCTGTTGTTGGCGGCGCTGGGCCTGTCCGGCAGCCTGCTGGTTTATGACGACACGATCTCGAATTGGATAGCGCCGGCGCCCCGCGCCCTGACGGCGGGCCAGCCGCTGCCGCTGTCCATGATCACCGGCATTGCCCGTGACGCGGCGGCAGGACAGGGCCTGGAAATCGGCGCCTTGCAGATCATCGTGCCGCAAAAAACCGGCGAGGCGGTGGTGGTGCGGTTCAATGGTGTTTCGCCCATGGGCGCCATGTCGAACAGAGAGCGCGGTGGCGGCAGGCGGGGCTTGCAAATGTATATCGATCCGGTATCCGGGGAGGTCTTGGCCAGCCGCGACTTCGCGCAGCCCGGCCTTTTGACGTTCGCCCATCAATTGCACGGCAATTTCCTGATGGGCCGCGACGGACGGCGGTTTGTCGGCTGGCTGGGCGTGGCCATGTGCCTGCTGGGCCTTTCCGGCCTGGTTCTATGGTGGCCCAAGCGCGGGCAATGGCAATACGCCTTCAAAGTGCGTCGCACGGCCACGGGTCTAAGATTCAACCGCGAACTGCATGCCGCCACCGGAATCTGGATTTTCCTGGTCTTCATGGCGGTGAGCTATTCGGGCGTGGTGATCGCCTGGCCGCAACTCATGGGCCTCAATGCGCCCGCCGCGCCGCGCGGCATGCTGATGGTCGAGCCGTTGCCGGGCAAGCAGCCGGGCGCCACCGAGGCGGTGCTGGCCGCGAGCGCCATGGTGCCTAATCTCAAATTGCGCAGTGTCACCATCCCGGCGGAGCCCGACCGGCCGATCAGCGTCAACTATCTCAGCAACGGCGCGATCAATGCCACCGCTTTGGTCGATCCCTATCGCGGCAAGGTGCTGGCCATCCGCGACAATTCCGAGCGCTTCCTGGCCTGGATGCGTCCCGTGCATGACGGCAGCCTGAATGCGGTCTGGCGGTTTCTGGTGTTCGTCTCCGGCTTGGTGCCCAGCCTGTTCATCGTCACCGGCCTGGTCATGTGGTGGAAAAAGCGCCAGCGTCATGTGCCCATGACCGCCATGACGGACGATCTCGCACCGGAAGAGGCGGCGGCATGACGGTTTCTTTTCCGCTTGATGCTTTTGACCAGGCCAAGCCCGTCCGCCTCCCGCGGCGGCCGCGTCCGGAGCGCGGCAAGCTTAAGGACAAACTGACCGGCATCGGCATCACGCTCGCCGTCCATGCCGTAATCCTGGCCCTGGCGCTGACTGCGGTGCATGTCGCGCATCCCAGGATGATGCAGGAATTGTCGGTGCGGATCACGCCCGAGAAACGCAAGATCGTGGAAGATAGTAAACCCTTGCCCAAACTGGCGGCGCCCAGCGTGGTTACGGCGCCGGTGCCGGAAATCACGGTGCAAACGCCATCGCCGCCGCCCGTGTTGGCACAGCCGCCTTTGGCGGCCCCGGCGCCCCCGGTCACTGCCCCTGCGGTGCAGAAACCAGCCGGTGAAAGCCGCGACAGCTATCTGGCCCGTGTCCTCGCCCAACTCAACCGCTTCAAGCAATATCCCCGCGCCGCCCGCCAGGCCCGCATCGAAGGCAGAGTGATGCTGCATTTTGTGATGACGGCGGACGGCAGGGTGCAATCTGCCGAAATTGCCCAAAGCAGCGGCCGCCCCATTCTGGATGCAGAAGCGCTGGCCTTGATTCAGCGCGCCCAGCCGCTGCCCGCCTTGCCGGCGGATTTCCCCACCCCCACTTTGGATGCGGTGGTGCCGATCGAATTCTCGCTTAACAGCTAGGCCGCGAGCAGCGTCGCGGTCTTGTTGTGCGCCTTGGTCTCGAAATTTCGCTTAGTGGCCGCCGGCCTGCGCCGGATCGATGGCGCGGCTGGGTTTGGGCGCCAGCCAGATGGCGAAAGCGGCAATGGCGAAGGCCAGCGCCACCAGGAACATCAACTGATTGGTGGCGATCATCACGCTTTGGCTCTGCACCATATTGTTCAGCTGATTCACCGCCGCATCATGGCTCATGCCCGACGCCGACAGGGTGCGCACCACATCGCCATTGCGGTCCGCCAGACCCGCCAGCTCGGCGTGGGCGGTGGTGGCCTTGTCGTCCCAGGCGGTGGTGACCAGCGAGGTGGTGATGGCGCCGGACATGGTGCGCAGGAAGTTCTGCAGCCCCGCGCCCGAAGCGGTTTCGTGTTCTTCCACACTGCCAAGCGACAGGGCCGTCAGCGGCACGAAGAACAGCGGCAGGCCGAAGCCCATCAGGATCAGGGGAATGGCGATCTGCCAATAGGTGACATCCACGGTCACATAGGTGCGCAACAGCATCACCGCGGCGATCCATAGCAGCCCGAAGAAAACCAGGCGGCGCGGGTCGAGCTTTTTGGCCATCAGCAGTCCGGCAATGGGCGCCATCAACACCGCGGTGGTGCCGCTCCAGGCCGTGGTCATGCCCGCCCAGGTCGAGGTGTAGCCCATATAGCTTTGCAGCCAGAGCGGCGTGAGCACATTGGCCCCGAACATGGAGCCGTAACCCAGGCTCAGGGTGAAAACCGCCGCGGTAAAGCCGCGATGCCGGAACACCCGCAGGTCCACGATGGGATTGCTGTCCGTCAGTTCCCAGGCCAGGAAGGCCAGGAAGCCGATAACCGCGATGGCGGCCAGGGCGCGGATTTCCACCGCCTCGAACCAGTCGTGATCCTTGCCGATGTCCAGCATGATCTGCAGCGCGCCGACAAAGACGATCAAAAGGACCAGGCCGACCAGATCGATGGGGGCGCGGAGTTTTTTGGATTCAAAACGCCGCAGCAGCCGCGCGATCAAGGGCGCGCACCCCAGCGCGATGGGGACATTGATGAAGAAGATGAAAGGCCAGGAGAGATTGTCGCAGATCGCGCCGCCCAGGATGGGACCCAGCACCGGCGCCACCAAGGTGGTCATCGCCCACAACGCCATGGCGGCGGGCGCGCGTTCCTTGGGAAAGATTTTCGACAACAGGGTCTGGGACAAAGGCATCAGGCAGCCGCCGGACAGGCCTTGCATGATGCGGCCGAGCACCAGCATCTCCAGCGAACCGGAAATGCCGCACAAAGCGGAAAACACGCCGAACAGGGCCATGGCGGTGGTGAAGACGCGCACCGTGCCGAAGCGCCCCGCCAGCCAGCCGGTCAGGGGCACCACGATGGCTTCCGCCACCGAATAAGAAGTGATCACCCAGGTGCCCTGGCTGCTGGAAATGCCCAGGCTGCCGGCGATGCTGGCCATGGAGACATTGGCGATGGTCATGTCCAGCACGGCGATAAAGTTCGCCATCGCCAGCATGATCGCCGTCACCCACAGCATGCCACCGGTCAGGGGCGCGTCTTTTCCGGTCGCGAACATGATTTCCCCTTCCTGCCGCTTTTAGTTGACGTGATGCACGTCGATGGTGGCGATCATGGAAAGGCCGACGCGCAAGGGATGGGCGGCGAGCTCTCTTGCATCCAGTGCGATGCGCACTGGCACCCGCTGCACCACCTTGATCCAGTTGCCGGTGGCGTTCTGGGCCGGAATCACCGCGAAGGCCGAACCCGTGCCGCCGCCCATGCCCGCGACTTTGCCGTGGAACACGACCTTGCTGCCGTAGAGGTCGGAGGTCAGGGTGACCGGTTGGCCCACGCCCACATTGCTGAGCTGGCCTTCCTTGAAATTGGCGTCGACATAGGCCTGAGCGATGGGCGTCACCGTCATCAGCGCCTGGCCGGGCTGCACGCTCTGTCCCACCTGCGCCTTGCGCTGGGCGATGACACCGTCAATGGGAGCGCGGATTACGGTGCGGGAAAGATCCAATCTTGCCTTCTCCAGCGCGGCGCGGGCGGCAACGGTCTCGGGATGGTCGGCGATGTTCACGCCTTTCACCAATTCGGCCTGGGCCAACAGGCTTTCGCGCGCCGCCGCCAAATTGGCCTCGGCCGCTTCCGCCGCGCTGCGCGCATTGGAAAGCTGCTCGCGCGAGATGGCGCCCGATTCCGCCAGATTCCGGCGGCGGCCATAATCCTCGGCCGTGCGGGTGACATCGGTGAGCCGCGCCTGCACCGTGGCGGCGGCGGCCTCGCGCTGGGAATAATATTGTGAGACACGCTGCAGGGTGTGCTGATAGTCGGCTTGCGCGCGAGCCAGGGCGATTTTGGCGTCGCTGTCATCGATCACCACCAGCACATCGCCCTTGTGGACCTGCTTTGTGTCGTCCACCGCGACGCTGGCAATGGGTCCGCTGACCTGGGAATTGATCTGGGCCACCGAGGCGCCGACATAGGCATTGTCGGTGGTGACATAGTGAGACGCCTGATAGGCGTAATAGCTGCCATAGGCGAGGCCCGCCGTGGCAACCCCCAGTGCCAGGCCGATCAACAGCCGCTTGCGCAGCTTGCTTTGATTCGCCGTCCTGGCCGGGGCGGCCAGGAATTCGCTGCTGTCGGCGGTGATGTCGGTCATGGCGCTTTCCCCTTGCGGGCCGGAAGAAAAGAAACTATTCCTTTTCTTTGACGGTCGGGAAAGAAACACTTTCTTTTCTTTCAGTCAAGCGCTAATCTGCCCCGATAGGTAAGTTTTTTGTAAAGGTTTGAAATGTTGAAGAAAAAATCGGCTAAATCCCGTGGCGGACCGGGCCGGCTGTCCGCAGAAGAAGCCGCCAAACTGCCGGATAGACTGATGGACGCCGCTTTGGAGCTGTTCAATGAGCGCACCTTTGCCGACACCACCATGGAGCAGATCGCGCGCCGCGCCGGGGCTTCGACCAAGACCCTCTATGCCCGCTATGCCGACAAGGCCGAGGTGGTCGAGGCGGTGGTCAACCGCATCGTGGAAGGCAACCTTGCGGCCCATGCGGCCGCGGGCAAGCTGGATCCCCAGCAGATCGCTCCACGCGATTTCATCATCGGCCTGGGGACACGCATTATCGAAGGAATCAGCGGCGAGGGCGCCGGCCTTATCAGCATCGCCTTTTCGGAAGCGCGCCGTTTTCCCGTTATTACAAGAATGTACAATGCCGTCCTGTCGCGCGGCCGCGGCATCTTCCGCGATGCGCTGGAAAGCTGGCACGGCCAGGGGCTGCTGCCGGACCTCACCGATCCCGAGCTGGCGGCAAAAGCCCTGATGAGCCTGCTGACCGATATGGCGCGCATCCGCACGGCCATGGGCGACCCCATGAGCAAGGCGGAAATCGACACCTTCATCCCTTATGCCGCGGACCTGTTCCTCAGGGGCTGCGGCTATAGGGCAAAAAAATAGCCTTGCCGCATCGCGAGAGACGTTTGTCGCGCGCGTGTGCGCTAACATTTGCCGGATTTTTTTGGTTTTTTTGCGCTTTGTTGCGCTTTGCGTCAGAGGGCCAGCCTGTGATTAGATGCGCGCCGATTGGGCGAAAAACAACCGCCACCAGGGAACATCAAACAAGGGGACAAACATGGAAAAGAAATCACGCCGCGGCATGCTGCAAAACGGCGCCACGATAGCGGCGGCAGCGGCCGGCGCCACCCTGTTGGGCAAGAGCGCCGAAGCCCAGCCCAAGATGGAAAAACATTCGCCGTTCCCGCCCGATCCGGCAAAGCCGGGTGTGCCGATGTATTCGGGCGCCGTCGCCTACGGCAATATGCTCTTCTTGTCGGGGGTGGGTTATCACAAGCCGGGCACCATCGAGGACCATACCAAGGGCGTGCTGGATGAAATCTCGAAGACCCTGGGGAATGCCGGTTCCTCGCTGCAGAAATGCCTCAAGGTCACCGTCTTTCTCGCCGACTTGAAGGACTATGCCCGCATGAATGCGGTCTATCGCACCTACGATTGGGGCACGCTGCCGCCGGTGCGCACCACCACGGCCGCCGCGGGCGTTCCGGGTGACTCGCTGATCGAAATCGACGTCATCGCTTACATCTGAAGGAAATTGTCATGGGATTGTTCGGCAACTGGTCGCGGCGCGACCTGCTCAAAACTTCGGGCGCGGTGGCGGGGGTGATGGCGCCTTTGGGCGTGGCCTCCGCGCCGGCAGCGGCGCAAGGCGCGCCCAAGCTGCCTGCCTATCACCCCAATGAACAGGACAATATCTTCACCCATATCGGGGTAAGAACACTGATCAATGGGCGCGGCACCTACACCATTATCAGCGGCTCGCGTTCGCTTCCCGAAGTCAAGCAGGCCATGTTCGAGGCCTCACATTATTATGTCCATCTCGATGAGATGATGGACGGCGTCGGCGCCGAACTGGGCAAGCTGATGGGGGCGCAATGGGGCATCGCCACCAATGGCGCGGAAGCCGCCATCTGCCTGGCCACCATCGCCTGCATCGCCGGCGCCAATGTCGAAAAGTGCCAGGCCCTGCCTTACGTCAAGGCCAAGGACCAGGTGATCATCCCCCGCTATTCCCGCAATCCCTATGACCTGGGCGTGCGCATGGCCGGCGCGCAGATTGTCGAAGTGGAAACGCCGGTGGAACTGCGGTCCAAAATCTCGTCCCGCACCGCCATGATCTATGTGATGTCGGGACCGGAAGCGGAGACCGGCCCTCTCAACATTGCCACCCTTTGCGCCATCGCCAAGGAAACCGGGGTCCCGATCCTGGTCGACGCGGCGGCGGAAGAACCGCTCAATCCCAATCCCCATATCAGCCGTGGTGCCACCCTGGTCTGCTATTCCGGCGGCAAGTGCCTGCGCGGTCCGCAATCCTCCGGCATCCTGTTGGGCGACAAGGGCCTGTGCAAGGCGGCCTACTATCAAGCCGCGCCGCATCATGCTTATGGCCGGGCGCTGAAATGCAGCAAGGAAGAAAGCATGGGCATCCTGGCGGCGGTGCGCCAATGGTACAAGCGCGACCATGCCGGCGAGCAAAAAATGTGGCTGGGCTGGATGCAGGGCATCGAGGCCAGGCTGAAAGGCCTTCCCTCCACCAGCTTCGAATATCTGCAGCCGTCCGATCTTTCCAACAAGGCGACCCGTTTGCGCGTCAAATGGGATGCCAATGTGCTCAAGATCACCGGCTCGGAACTTGTGGCCAAGCTGGATGCCGGCTCGCCGCGCATCCTGATCGATGGCGGCAGCGGACGCCGTCCCGACCAGATGGCCAGCTCGGTCACCATCATGCCCTATATGCTGGATCCCGGTGAATCCGAGATCATCGGCAACGCCATCTACGCGGCGCTGACAAATCCGGGTCATTACGACAATCCGGTGCTGCCGTCGGGCGCGCCGGCCTCGCTGGCCGGCACCTGGGCGGTGACGGTGGAATATCTGCACGGACATGGCGAACAGAAGCTGGTGGTCGAGCAATCCGGCGGCACGGTCAACGGCATGCATCTGGGCGAGCTTTACAGCGGCAAGCTGCAAGGCCAGGTGCATGGCGACCATGTCGAACTGCACACCGTGATGGAAGTGCCCGGCAACGCCATTCATTGGGTCTTTACCGGCAGCGCCCAGGGCAATCGCATGTCAGGCACGGTGAATATGGGCGAATATGGCGGCGCCAGTTTCACGGCGGTGCGGGCATGAAATACCTTCTCGCCGGCGCCGCGCTGGCGCTGCTGACGGCGGCCGCGGGGGCGCAGCCGCCGCCGGCCTATGACCTGCTGCTGCGCGGCGGTCATGTCATCGATGCCAAGAACCATATCGATGCGGTGATGGATGTGGCCATCAAGGACGGCCATATCGCCCAGGTTGCGGCCAATCTCAGACCCGCCGACGCCATCAAGACCGTCGATGTGAAGGGGATGTATGTCACGCCCGGCCTGATCGACTTGCACACCCACAACTATACCGGCACCGGCGAGCGCGGCTCCTATGCGGGCGATCTCAGCATCCGGCCCGACGGCTTCACCTTCCGCAGCGGCGTCACCACGGTGATCGATGCCGGCTGTTCGGGCTGGCGCAATTTCGAGGATTTCAAGGACCGCATCGTCGACCGCGCCAAGACCCGCATCCTGGTCATGCTCAATATCGTGGGCGCGGGCATGCGCGGCGGCAAATATGAGCAGAACACCTTCGACATGGACGGCGAGGCCACCGCCAAGATGGCGCTGCGCTATCCCGGCCTGATCGTGGGCATCAAGACCGCGCATTTCAACGGCCCGGAATGGATACCGGTGGAGCAGGCGGTGATCGCCGGCACCAAGGCCAACATCCCGGTGATGGTGGATTTCGGCGCCGACCGGCCGACGCGTCCGCTGTATGACCTTCTGACCAAGAAGCTGCGGCCTGGCGACATCTACACCCATATGTATTCCGGCCTGCGCCAGGAACAGGATCCCGCAACCAAGGGCCCGCAAAAGGGCATGATCGAGGGCCGCGCCCGGGGCGTTATTTTCGATACCGGCACCGGCGGCGGCAGTTTCAAATGGTCGCTGGCGATACCCTTCATCAAGCAGGGGTTCAAACCGGACTCGATCTCAACCGACCTGCATGTCGACGCCATGAACAGCGGCACCAAGGATATCCTGAATGTCGCCAGCAAGTTCATGGCCATCGGCCTGACCTTGCAGGAAGTGGTGGCCGACATGACGGCGCACCCGGCGCATGAGATCAAACATGACGAGCTGGGCAATCTGTCCGTCGGTTCGATCGCCGATGTCGCGGTGTTGAGCATCCAGAAAGGCAAGTTCGGCTTTACCGACATGGTCAACACAAGGGTCGACGGCACCCAGAAGCTGGTGGCGGAACTCACCATCAAGGACGGCAAGATCGTCTATGACTTGAACGGGCTGGAAGCCTTGCCCTGGGATGCGCCGCAGGGCGACATTTCCCAGGACCGGCGCTGGACCTCCTGGCCGCGGCCGGTGCCGCGTCCTACGGACGGCGTGACGCTGCACTAGCGCGCGGAAAACAAAAACGGCGGGGACCAGCTTTCGCTTATCCTCGCCGTTCTTTGTGAGTTGCTTTTCTTTCGATCAGCGCGTCACAGGGAGATAATAACACAAGCCCATTTGCGCTCCAGCAGTTCTGGTTGGCTTCTCATTCAAGGCTGTGGATAATAAGCTTTAAGCAGATACAGCCAGTAGGGGCCGGTCCGTGGCTTTTCGCAAAATGGGGCAGGCGCGCGCGTTCGTTGTGTGTGGGGCGGCGCCCCCGACCAAGCCGTCAGATAACCGGCGATGACGCTCGACGGCGACTATGACTACATCGTGGTGGGCGCCGGCTCGGCCGGTTGCGTGCTGGCCAATCGCCTGTCCGCCGATCCCTCCAAGCGCGTCCTGCTCCTGGAAGCCGGCGGCCATGACGACTGGATCTGGTTTCATATTCCGGTCGGCTATCTGTTCCTGATCGGCAATCCGCGCAGCGACTGGATGTTCGAGACCGCGGCCGAGCGGGGCCTCAATGGCCGCAAGCTCAACTATCCCCGCGGCAAGGCGATCGGCGGCTCCTCCAGCATCAACGCCATGCTGTCCATGCGCGGCCAGGCGGGCGACTACGATCACTGGCGGCAGTTGGGATTGGCCGGTTGGGGCTGGGACGACGTCAAGCCGGTGTTCCGCCAATTGGACCGCCACTTTCTGGGCGATACTGAGCATCACCGCAGCGATGGCGAGCTCAGCGTGGAACTGCCGCGGGTGCGCTGGGAGATACTGGACCGGATCATCGACGCGGCGGAAGAAATCGGCATTCCCCGGAAGCCCGATCCCAATACCGGCGACAATGAGGGCAGCTATTATTTCCACGTCAATCAGAAGCGCGGCCGGCGCTGGTCGGCGGTCCGCGGATTCCTGAAACCGGTGCTGCACCGGCCCAATCTGCGGCTGGTCACCGATGTGGCGGTGGAGCGGGTGCTGTTCGACGGCAAGCGCGCGGCGGGCGTGCATTACCGCCAGGGCGATCAACTGTTCGAGGCGCGGGCCAAGGGCGAAGTGATCCTGTCGGCGGGCGCCATCGGCTCGGTGCAGATTTTGCAGCGCTCCGGCATCGGTCCGGCCGCCTGGCTGAGCCAGGCGGGCATTCCCGTCTTTCAGGCGCTGGAAGGGGTGGGCCGCAACCTGCAAGACCATCTGCAACTGCGCGCCATGTACCGGGTGAGTGGGGTGAAGACCCTGAACGAGGTCTATTATTCCCTGCTGGGCCGCCCTTTGATGGGACTGCAATATGCCTTGTTGCGGCGCGGGCCCATGACCATGGCGGCGTCGCAATTGTGCGTCATCACCCGCTCCGATCCACGCCAAGAGCGGGCCAATGTCCAGTTCCACATCCAGCCTTTGTCGCTGGACCGGTTCGGCACGCCGCTGCACCGCTTTCCCGCCATCACCGTCAGCCCCTGCAATCTGCGCCCCACATCGCGCGGCACGGTGCGGATCACCTCCGCCGCGCTGGAGGCGCCGCCCGAGATCGCGCCCAACTACCTTTCCACCGATGAAGACCGCCGCATCGCCGCCGATTGCCTGCGCCTGACCCGGCGGCTGATGTGCCAGCCGGCATTGGCGAGATACCGGCCGGAGGAATTCCGTCCCGGTCCCGCCGTCCCGGACGGCGACGCGGAATTGATTCACGCGGCAGGCGATATCGGCACCACCATTTTTCATCCCGTGGGCACTGCCAAGATGGGACTGGCCAGTGACCCGCTGGCGGTGGTGGATGAACGGCTCCGGGTGCGGGGTTTGGAGCGCTTACGGGTAATCGACGCTTCGGTGATGCCCACCATCACCTCCGGCAACACCAACACGCCCACCATCATGATCGCCGCCAAGGGCGGCGCCATGGTGCTGGAAGATGCGAGATGAGCAGCAGAAGACAGTTCCTCAAGTGGGTTGCTGCCGCTGGAGTTGCAGCCCCAACAGCCGAATTCAGTGCCAACGCCTTGGAATCCGCGGGCGCGATGCGACCAGTCCCAATGCCACGCCGAACCGGCTTCGTCCAAACCGTGTTGGGACCACTCGATGCGTCGAAGCTCGGTGTCACGCTCCCGCATGAACATATTGCCGATGGGTCAGAGGTTCTGACCAGATGGCCGAAGGTGTGGGGCGGCAGAGCGGAATTTGTCGCCCGAGCCGTCGAGAAACTCAAACTTGTACGGTCGGCTGGTGTCAGCACCATCGTTGACCTGACCACCTATGATGTCGGGCGCGACATCCGGTTTCTGGAAGAAGTCTCGCGCAAATCCGGGCTGAATATGATCGCCTGCACCGGCCAACGGTTTTTTCCGCCGCAAGACCCGCATATATCCATGCCGGCCGGCACGATTGCGGGTCTTGCCGAGTACTTTGCAAAAGAGATCGAGCAGGGAATTGACGGCACCGGCATAAAAGCCGGCGTAATCAAGATAGGAATCATCACTCAGAAGGTGACCGCCCTTGAAGAGACAGGTCTGCGAGCGGCAGCCCGTGCCAGCAAGGCGACTGGTGTGCCGATACGCACCCATAGCGATGCAGCACATCGTGCCGGCGAGAGCCACGCCGCGATCCTGGAGAATGAGGGCGTAAATCCTGCGCGTGTATCTTTCGACCACAGCGATGGCAGTGGCGAGATGGACTACTTTTTGGGTCTGGTGCGGCGGGGTTATTCGCTGGGCATGGACCATGTCCATCGCGGGGTGGCTGCGGATGCCCAACCCTCTTTTGAACGGCGGGCTGAATGCATCAAGCTGCTGATCGACGCCGGCTTTGCGACGAAAATATTTCTTTCACAAGATGCGGAGTTCGGCGGTGCGCTGCTTCCGGAGGACGCGAAAAGCTGGCGGGAAAAAATCGATCCTCCAGAGGGAATGCTGTTCACCACCCAGCACCTCATTCCCTATCTCAAGAAAATTGGCGTGTCGGACAGCGATATTCGCACCATGACGGTGGATAATCCGCGGTCATTCTTCGGGAAAATCTAGTTGCGAGGCGGCTGGAAAGGCCTGCTACGTCACCGGCGCTGGATTGAAGAGTGTCAGGTCGTTGTGCAGGCCCCACTTGTCGGCCCAGACCTGTTTCCTGCCGCTGGCGACGTCCAGCATCAGGTGGAACAGCTCCCATCCCACCTGCTCAATGGTTTTTTCTCCCGTGGCGATGGGTCCGGCATCCAGGTCGATCAGGTCATTCCAGCGCTTGGCCAGTTCGCTGCGGGTGGCGACCTTGATCACCGGCACCGCCGCCAACCCGTAAGGCGTGCCGCGTCCGGTGGTGAAGACGTGGAGATTCATGCCCGAGGCCAGTTGCAAAGTGCCGCAGACAAAATCGCTGGCGGGTGTGGCGGCGAACACCATGCCGCGCTGGCGCACCTTCTCGCCCGGCGCGAGCACGGCGCTGATGGCGCTGGTGCCCGACTTGGCGACCGAGCCCAGGGATTTTTCAATGATATTGGCCAGTCCGCCCTTCTTGTTGCCCGGCGTGGTGTTGGCGCCGCGATCCACCCCGCCCTTGGCGAGATAGTCGTCATACCAGCGCATTTCGCGCACCAGCGCCTCGGCCACGTCCTTGCTGGCGGCGCGCGGGGTCAGCAAATGGATGGCGTCGCGCACTTCGGTGACTTCCGAGAACATCACCGTGGCGCCCGCCCGCACCAAAAGGTCGGAGCAGAAGCCCAGCGCCGGATTGGCGGTAAGGCCGGAGAAAGCGTCGCTGCCTCCGCACTGCATGCCGACAATCAGTTCCGAGGCCGGCACCGTCTCGCGTTTGCGCTGGTTGAGGATTTTCAGCCGCGCTTCGACTTTCTCCAGAATGCCGTCGATCATGGCGCCGAAACCGACAAAGGCCTCGTCCTGCAGGCGTAAGGTTCCGGTCTCCTGGCCTTTCGGCAGAAGCCGCTCGGGCGCCAGTTTTTCGCAGCCCAGCCCCACCACCAGCACTTCGCCGCCGAAATTGGGATTGTTGGCCAGGTTCTGCAAGGTGCGGATCGGCACCACCGCCTGGGGCGCATTGATCGCCACGCCGCAGCCATAGGCGTGAGTCAACACCACCACATCGTTGACATTGGGATATTTCGGCAGCAGCTCCGCCTTGATGCGCTTGAGCGCGAATTCCATGGTACCGGCCACACATTGCACGCTGGTGGACACGGCCAGGATATTCTTGGTCCCCACCGTGCCGTCGGCATTGCGGTAGCCATCGAAGGTGTAACCGGTCAGCGGCTCCGGCCGGGGCGGCGGGCGGGTCGCCATCTCCAATTGGTCCAGCGGCGGGGCGCCGCCCATCACCACTTTGTCTTCACTGATCCAGTCGCCGCGCAGAATCGCGCCCTTGGCGGTGCCGATCACCTCGCCGTAGCGGATGATCTCGCCGCCATCGGCAATATCGGCCAGCGCCACCTTATGGCCCTGCGGCACAAACTGGTTCAGCACCAGGCCATCGGAAAATGCGGTGCCGGCGGGAAGACCAAGTCCATTGACCACCACCGCCACATTGTCGCGGCCGTCCACCTGGATGCGGCGGGGCGGCTCATGCGGCGGCTTTTCCTGGACGTTCATGAGGCGGATCATACCCCGCGCGGCGTTGCTAGCGAACCAGGCAGGGCCGCTTGGGGTCGAATTTCCAGCCCGGAATCAGGAACTGCATGGCGGCGGCGTCGTCCCGCGCCCCCAAATCCAGGGATTTGTAGGTGGCGTGTGCTTTTTCCACTTCCGCCATGTCGATCTCCACGCCCAGCCCGCCATGCTTGGGAACATCCACCAGCCCGCCCCTGATCCGGAACGGCTCTTTGGTCAGGCGCTGGCCGTCCTGCCAGATCCAGTGGGTATCGATGGCGGTGATATTCCCCGGGGCCGCCGCGGCGACATGAGTGAACATGGCCAGCGACACGTCGAAATGATTGTTGGAGTGGCTGCCCCAGCGCAAGTCGCGGTCGGCGCACATCTGCGCCACCCGCACAGACCCGCGCATCGTCCAGAAATGCGGATCCGCCAAGGGAATGTCCACCGAGCCCAGGTCGACGGCATGCACCATCTGCCGCCAATCGGTGGCGATCATGTTGGTGGCGGTGGGAAGGCCGGTGGCGCGGCGGAACTCCGCCATGATTTCGCGCCCGGAATAGCCGCCTTCGGCGCCGCAGGGGTCCTCGGCATAGGCCAGGATATCGCCGCGGCCCTTGCACAGGCTGATCGCTTCCTTCAGCGACCAGGCGCCATTTGGATCGAGCGTGATGCGCGCCTTGGGAAAGCGCTTGGCCAGGGCTTCGATGGCCTTGATCTCTTCCCAGCCGTCCAGAACACCGCCCTTGAGCTTGAAGTCATTGAAGCCATAGCGCTCATACGCCGCTTCCGCGGTGCGCACGATGGCCGCCGGGGTCAGCGCTTCTTCATCGCGCAACTGGGTCCAGGCGTCGCCCCCACTTCCATGGGAGGAGTGTCCGCCGCGATAGGGCAGGTTGGTCTTTTTGCGGTCGCCAATGAAAAAGAGATAGCCCAGCATCTCCACCCGGTCGCGCTGCAAGCCTTCGCCCAGCAGGGCGGCCACCGGCACCTCCAGATGCTGGCCCAACAGGTCCAGCAGCGCGCATTCCAGCGCCGCCTGGACATGCACGGTGGTGCGCAAATCGAAGGTCTGAAGCCCGCGCCCTCCCGCATCGCGATCGGCAAAGCGGCGTCCCACCTCGCTCAGCACATTGTTCCAGGCGCCCAGCCCGGTGCCGGTCACCAGGTCGCGGCAGTCTTCCAGGGTCTGGCGGATTTTTTCCCCGCCGGGCACTTCGCCCACGCCGGTATGGCCGGCATTGTCGGTGAGGATCACCAGGTTGCGGGTGAAATAGGGGGCATGGGCGCCTGACAGGTTCAGCAGCATGCTGTCCTGTCCCGCCACCGGAACGACTTTCATCTCCGTGACGCGCGGCGCGCCGGTCACTTGTTGTGCCATGGAATGTCCTTAAACGGGTTTGAGCACGACGCGCTTGATCTCGCCCGCGATCACGCCATAGCCGATCATGGCGACAATGGAATGGGCAAAAAGGAAGACCAGCGCCAAAGTCCAATCGTTATTGGTGGCCATCAGGATGTAGCCGATCACGATGGGGGTGAAGATGCCCGCGGCGTTGCCGAACAGGTTGAACACGCTACCGGCAAGCCCGGTGGCCTCGCGGGGTGCGGCATCCGACATCACCGCCCAACCCAGCGCCGCCACGCCCTTGCCAAAGAAGGCGATGGACATGAACAGCATGATCATGGCCTGGCTGTCGGTATAGTTGCAGAGCAGGATGGCGCAGGAAATCACCAACCCGATCAGGATCACGGTCTTGCGGGCCCGCGACAGCGGCACGCCGCGCTTCAGCAGATAGTCGGACGCCACCCCGCCCAGAACGCCGCCCACGAAACCGGCTATGGCGGGGCCGGCGGCGGCGAAACCCGCCTTGGCCAGGCTCATATGCCGGGCCTCGATCAGATAGATGGCAAACCAGGTGGAATAGAAATAGGTCAGCGCGGTGATGCAATACTGCGCCAGATAGATGCCCCACAGCATGCGATTGGTGAGAAGCTGGCCCAGAATGCCCCAGCGGATCGGCTGCGCCGCCGCAGCCGGCTTGTCCAAATTCACCAAGGCGCCGTTTTTCTCGATATAATCGAATTCGCGCCTGCTGATCTGTTTATGGCGGGCGGGTGAATCCACCACCGCCCAGAAAATCGCCGCGCCGACCAGCCCGATGACGCCCATCCAGAAGAACACCGACTGCCAGCCGTGATACTGCGCCAGCCAGCCCATCAGGGGCGTGAAGGCCACCACCGAGAAATATTGCGAGGCATTGAAGATGGCGCTGGCGGTGCCGCGCTCGGAGTTGGGAAACCAGTTGGCGACGATGCGGGCATTGGCGGGGAAGCTGGGACATTCCGCCAGGCCCAGCGCCAGCCGCAGCACGAACAGGCTGAGCATCACCGGCACAAAGGCAAGATAGGGAACAAAGGCCTGCAGGCCGGTAAAGACCGCCCATAGCGTGATCGACCAGAGATAGACCGGCCGCGAGCCGTAACGGTCCAGCAATCCGCCGCCGGGAATCTGCCCGATGGCATAGGCCCAGGCGAAGGCGGAGAAGAGATATCCCAGCTGCACGCTGTCGAGATGGAATTCGCTGGATAGCGGCTTGCCCGCGATGCCCAAGGTGGCGCGGCTGGCGTAATTGATCGACGAGATGATGAACAGGACCGCGATGATCCAGAAACGGACATGGCTGTCGCGCGTATCCGCTGTCGAGTCCGTCATGCTCGCTCCATCCCCAAAAGGCGGCCGCTTACCGGCGTTATTGGCCAAAAAGGCGCTTAAAATTATGTGTGGCAGCTTGGCCCGTCCAAGCCAAAGGTTCAAGCGATCAATGCGGGAATTGGATCAATGTTCCTCCGCCGCCAACGCCTCCAAATCCTCGATGGATTCGGGCCGCAGCAGGTCCAGAAACGCCTCCAAAGCGGGATTGTCATTGTCGCTGCGCCAGGCGGCGAACAGCTCCACCGGCGCTATCGGGTCCGTCTCCACCGGGCGGAAATGCACATCGTCGAAATGCAGCGACTGGGCCGCTTCCGGCACCAGAGCGGCGCCGATGCCGGCGCGCACCAGGGCCAGCATGGAATGGATCTGGCTGAGCGACTGGATGGGAATGGGGGCCGCGCCCGCCGCCTCGAACAGGCCGGTCAGCATATCGTGGAAATAACGCGCGCCTTCGGCGGCATACATCACCAAAGGCTGATGGTCGAAATCCTTGAGGGTCAGGGTGGCCTGGACCAGGCGCGGATCGCCCACCGGCAAAGCCGCCACCAGCCTTTCCTCGCTGACTTTCAAGGTGGTGAATTCGGTGCGCGCGATGGGCGGACGCAGCAACCCTACATCGATGCGGCCGGTGAGCAGGCTTTCCGCCTGGTCGGTCGAGACCATTTCCTTCAGCGCCACATCGATATTGGGCGCGTGGCTGGCGCGCTGCAGCAGCAGCATGGGCAGGAAGCTGTAGCCGCTGGCGGCGGTGAAACCCAAGGTGATGGTGCCGGCCTCGCCGCTGGCGATGCGGCGGGTGGCCAGCGCCGCGCTTTCGGTCAGGCGCAAAATGCGCCGTGCTTCCAGCAGGAACACCCGTCCCGCCGGAGTCAGTTTGACGGCGCGGCTGGTGCGGTCCAGCAGCTTGACCCCCATCACATGTTCCAGCAGCTGAATCTGCCGCGACAAGGGCGGCTGGGTCATGTTCATGCGCGCCGCGGCGCGGCCGAAATGCAATTCCTCCGCCGCCGCGACAAAACAGCGAAGTTGCCTGAGTTCGAACTGTGACCAGAAGGATGCGCCCGCCATGACCGCAGCCTATCTCGCGCCGTCAAAGGCTGGCAAATCCGGCCAGATCAGACCGGCTTGGCGGCGTCGACCAGGCGCTTGAGCCGCGCCTGCTGATCTTGGCTCAACGCGGTTAACGGCGGCCGCACCGGACCCGGGTCGCGGCCCACCGCCTTGAGGCCCGCCTTCACGATCGAAACCGCATAGCCCTTATTCTCGTTGCGAATGGCGATATAGGGCAACACGAATTCCGAAAGACCCTTCATGACTTTGGCATGATCCTTGGCGCGCACCGCATCATAGAAGGCCAGCGCCCATTCCGGCATGAAATTGTAGATGGCCGAGGAATAAGTGGTGACGCCCATTTCCAAATAGGGCAGGGCGAAGGTCTCCGCCGTGGGCAGGCCGCCGATATAGGTGAGCCGGTCGCCCAGCCGGGCATAGATCCGCATCATCAGTTCGATGTCGCCGACCCCGTCCTTGAAGCCCACCAGGTTGGGATTGCGGTCGCACAGCTTGGCCAGACTGTCTTCTGTCAGGATGGCATTGTCGCGGCTATAGACGATCACGCCGATCTTGGTTGACCGGCAGACCGCGTCGATATGGGCGATCAAGCCTTCCTGCGACGGCACCACCAGATAAGGCGGAAACAGCAGGATACCGTCGGCGCCGGCGGCTTCCGCCGATTTGGCCAGCTCCACCGCCATGGCGGTGCCAAAACCGCAGCCCGCGATCACCGGAGTCTGGTCCTTGGTCTCCCGCACCGCGGCGCTCACCACCGCGCTCACTTCCGCCGGTGTCAGGGAAAAGAACTCGCCGGTGCCGCCCGCCGCGAACAGGCCGGTGAGCCGCTTGAACGAGAGCAGCCAGGCGCAATGTTCGCGATAGGGGCCTTCCTGGAAGCGGAGATTGTCATCGAAATGGGTCACCGGAAACGACAACAGCCCCCTGGCCAAAATCTTCGCCATTTCCTGTGGGGACATCTTGCTCAAGGCTTCCTCCGGTCTCTTTGGTTGGGGCGAAATTAGAGGCCGGATTCCACGGGGTCCAAGCCAATGTGGCTATCGACCGATGCGGGTTTTGCATGGGCGTGATAGGACTTATGCCAAAAGAACGGGGAAACCGGATGAATCGCAGGGACATTCTCACAACCACGGGAGCCAGCATGATGGTCAGCGCTGCGCCGGCGCAAGCCGCCCCGGGAAACTGGGACCGTGCCAAACTGGAACAGGCCGCCGGCGTGATGCAGGCCTGGATCTCCGATGGCCGCATCCAAGGCGCCTCCATCCTGGTGACCCAGAAAAGCCGCTATTTTGCTCGCAATTTCGGCACCGCCAAGGGCACCGAGCCGGTCTTTTTGCTCGCCTCCATCACCAAGCCGATGACGGCGGCGGCGGTGATGAGTCTGATGGATGCGGGCGCGTTGAGCCTGGACGACAGGTGCGTGAAATTTTTTCCCGGCTTTAGCGGCGAGGGGCGCGAGACGATTACCGTCCGTCATCTCCTCACCCATACCGGCGGATTGCCCGACATGCTGGCCGGTGACGAAGGCTTGCGCGAACGCCATGCGCTTCTGGCGGACTATCGCGAAAGCGCGTTGAAAGCGCCGCTGAAATTCGCGCCCGGCACCGGCTATTCCTATTCCAGCATGGGCATCCTGCTCGCCTCGGAAATCGCCCAGAAGATCACCGGCAAGCCCATCGCCGATCTGGTGGAAGAGCGGGTGTTCAAGCCCTTGGGTATGCACCGCACCGGCTATGGCCTGCGGGGCCGCGCCAATGCCATGACCGTCGCCAGCCAGGCGGCGCCCGCCATGACCGATGCGGGTCGCAAAAGCTGGGAGAGCTGGAACTGGAACAGCGAGTATTGGCGCAATCTGGGGGCGCCTTGGGGCGGGGCGCTGGGACCGGCCGCCGACGTAGCGCGCTTCTGCGCCGAATTCCTGGAAACGCGCGGCCGCATTCTCAAGCCCGCCACCGAGACCCTGATGATCACCAATCAGAGTCCGGCTGGGGTGAAGGCCAGCGGGCTGGGCTTTGATCTGCCGCCGGGCGTCGGTTCGCCGGCCTGCGGCCCGCGCACCTTCGGGCACAATGGTTCGACGGGGACCTTGTCCTGGGCCGATCCCGACAGCGGCACCATCTGCGTGGTGCTGACCACATTGTATGAAGCGGCGGTGCGGCCGCATCCCACCCATCTGGTGTCGGATCTGGTGGCGCAGGCGGTGGCGCCCAAGACTTAGGGTTATCTCTTGGTCTGCTTGGCCAATTGATCGAGATATTCCTGCACGGCGGCATGGGTAACCGGCAGCTTGTCGATATTGTCTTTCATCCACTGGCGGAAGTCGGCCTCGATCTCCGGCGTCCAGTCGCGGTCGATCTGGCCGGCAGTGTATTTCTGTTCCCGCAGCCGCTGGTGCCCGAACGTGTCGCGCAAGCGGGTGTGTTCGGATTCCTGCACCACCTGTTGCGCAAGCTGCGGCGGAATGAAGATCACCCCGCCATCGCGCCCCAACACCACATCACCCGGCATCACCGCGGCATGGCCGATCTTGGTGGGACTGTTGATCGCCACCATGGTGGAGTTGACGGGCCTGCCTTCATCGCCGATGCGGCCATAATGATGCGAAGGATCATAGGCGCGCACAAAGGCGATGAAATTGGGCAACTCCTTGAGGCCGTTGATGTCGCGGATGGCGCCGTCATAGACGATGCCGTTGCCGGAACGGGCATAGATGGCATTGCCGACATTGTCGCCGATGGAGGGGCCGTTCACTTTCAGCCCGAAATGATCGCTGACATAGACGTCGCGCGGCTGAAGCATGTCGACCGGCCAGGCATTGGGTCCGCCCTTGCGGCCTTCCACCTTTCCGTCCGCCTCAATCACTTTCTGCAAGTCCAGCCGTCCCGGGATCCAGGTCGAGGTCAAGGCGCGGCCGACCAGGATCTTGTCGGGAAAAAGCGTGAACCAGCCGTCTTCATATTGCTGCTCGTAACCGGCAAAGCGCAGCGTGGCCCAGGCCTCTTCCAGGGTGACGCTTTTCATGCGGTCGAGAATGGCGTCGGGCACTTTGGGACGGCCGTCGGCAAAGCGTTCGCCTTTCCATTCCGGCGTGTCGTGGATCACTTCCTCGCGCGCCAGGAAACCTTCATGCGCCAGCGCCGGCGCCGTCATCGCAAGTATGAGCGCGGCAATGCCAAGTCGGGCTTTCATGATCCCTCTCCCCTGAACGATTTTGGCCTGAATAATCACTTGCCGCCGCGGCGGCGCAAGCAAAATCGGCGGCGCCAAGCCGTGCTTTCGCCGCGCGCAAATACATCCGGCGGGGCCGCCGGCCTTATTCCAGAAGCGCGGTGACTTCGCCGCGGCGCACCGCCGCCTTCAGAACGCCGTGATCATGTTCGACCTGGTCGGCATAGCTGACGGCAAAACTGCCTATCGCCTTCTCGAACTGGTCATTGCTGCCCAGATATCCCGCAATCGAGGCTTCATCGCCGCCCTTGGCGTGGGCGCGGGCCAGCACCCAGCCGCAGGCCTCGGCGTACAGGCACATGGTCTGGGCATCAAAGGTTTCGACCATCGGCTTGATCTTGCCGTCGCGCAGCTGGCGCACATAGAACTGGACGCCGTTTTCACCGGTTACCCAGCCAAGGAACATGTCCGAAGCAGGCTGCATCAGGCGCTGGCCGGCGACCACACGCTGTCCGTGATGGGGATAGGCGCTCTTGCCCGCGAAAGGCTCCAGGACGGAACCGACCGCCTCCTTGAATTGCAGGAACATGGGGTCATTGGATGACGACATCATCAGCACGATCCAGCACCGCCGCCCGACACTGCCGACTCCCACCACCTTCATGGCGGCATCCACGAAATGATAGTCGTCCAGCAAAGCGCGGCGGTCCTCGTACAGCGTCTGGCGATAATGGGCCAGGATCCGCTCCGCCATCGGGCCGAAGTCCGGCGTATGCGAGATTTCCGGGTGAAAGATGAGCGGCGGTGCATCCCGTATGCCCACGCGGCCGCCCACCATGTCCGCCAGCTTGGGAAATTCGCCCGCGGAACCGTTCATTTTTTTCTCTTTGAGAACGCGCTTCTTGATCCGTTTGCGCACTTGGGGCGGCAGCAGATGGAGAATGTCCTGTTCCGCCACCCTTGCGTACCAGACATCCAGCGGGTGCATATGGGCAAATTTGCGAATCCGCTCGCGATAGCTGCGCGCGCAACCTATGGCGGCCTCGCGGCCTTTCTGCTCCGACAGGTTGGCGGCGCGCGCGGCCAGCACAAAGGAAACGGCCAGCCGCTTCACGTCCCATTCCCATGGGGCCGGGAGGGTTTCGTCGAAGTCGTTGATGTCGAAGAGCAGGTTACGCTCCGGCGTGGCGAAGCCGCCGAAGTTCAGCAGATGGCAGTCGCCGCAGGCCTGTACCCGAAGCCCGGTCGAAGGGGTATCGGCCAGGTCGGCGGCCATGACGGCGGCCGAGCCGCGATAGAAGGCGAAGGGCGAGGCCAGCATGCGCCCGTAGCGGATCGGCACCAGGCCCTGAATACGCCCCTGGTCGGATGACCGCAGAATTTTGAGGAGGTCGGTGTCCTCACCGCGCCGCCAATGGCTGTGCTCGCCGCGCGGGACCTTGTCCCGCAACAGCTTGCCCGCCTGAAGAACCTGGTCCAAGGGCCGCCCCCTGGGACGGTCCGGCTTGTAAGGCAAGGGCGCCGGATTGTCCGCCCGCGATATCAGGGCCTTTGTCTTGCGCCGTTTGTGCAATGCGGCCGGCACCTGGACGCGGTCAGGCTCGCTTTATCATCCGCAGCAGCAGGACCAGGATAACGGCCCCCAGTGTCGCGGTAATGATCGACGCGATCAGGCCGCTTCCGATGCTGATGCCCAGGGCTCCGGCAAGCCATCCGCCGATGAAGGCGCCGATGATGCCGACAATAATATCGCCGATGATCCCAAACCCGCCGCCTTTGACCAGGAGGCCCGCAAGCCACCCGGCAACGGCCCCGATGATCAGCCAGATAATAATCCCGTGCGCGTCCATAGTACCTCCATCGAAATCGTCGGTCTCTTATCGTTGCCGCCCGGCGGCACCGGCTTCGTTCCGCGTTTCAAGCAAGCAGTGTTTGCCAATCGCGCAGGCTAGTCGAGTGCCTGCGATGCGTCCTATGTCCAATTGCAAGCCCCGGCCCGGCTGCCGCAGTCCTCACGCGCGCCTTCCGTCAGGCGCCCTTCTGCTGCGCCAAGTCGAAAATCCGCGTCATCGGCACCCATTTTTCGCCCGGAGCGGCGTGGGGCAGCGCCTTTTGGAAGCTCCACATCAGGGCTTCCCACTGGTCATGTTCCGGCGGAATGTCTCGCGCCCTGGGATAGTCGTCGGCCACGGTGGCGATCATCATCATTCGGTCGCCGGTGCGCCAGATTTCCATGCCTTCGATGCCTTGGGCGCGGATGTCATCGACAATCCGCGGCCATACCCCGCCAGGGGCGTGGAATTGCTCATATTCCGCGATTTTTGCGGCGTCATTGACCAAATCCAGCGCAAAGCAAAGGCGGCGGCTCATTTTGTTGCTCTCCCGGTTATGCTTTGGATTATAAGGGCGTATCCGGTTTTTTGGGAGTTTCCATGGCCTCGTTCCTGCGCCTGCATCCGGCCGACAATGTGGTGGTCGCGGTGGGCGGCCTGTCGCCCGGCGATATTGTCGATGATGTGAAGATCATCCGGCGCATTCCGCCCGGCCATAAGGCGGCGGTGCGGCCCATCCGGAAGGATGAACCGGCGCTGAAATTCGGCCAGATCATCGGCTTCGCCACCCAGGACATCGCCCCCGGCGATTGGGTGCATGAGCACAATATCGCCTTTCATGCGGTGGACCGCGACTACCAGTTCGAAGTGGATGCACGCGATCCCGCGCCGCTGACGGGGGCAAGCTTTCAGGGCTTCCGCCGCTCAAACGGCAAATACGGCACCCGCAATTATCTGGGCATCCTCACCTCGGTGAACTGCTCCGGCACCGTGGCGCGGTTTATCGCCCGCGCGGTCGAACAAAGCGGGTTGCTGGAGGATTATCCCGAGGTGGACGGCGTGGTTCCCCTGGTGCACGGCCATGGCTGCGCCATGGACAGCAAGGGCGAGGGTTACGAGGTCTTGAAACGCACCCAATGGGGCTATGCCGCCAATCCCAATATGGGCGCGGTGCTGATGGTGGGGCTGGGCTGCGAGACCTTTCAGATCGCGCGCTGGAAACAGGCTTACAATATTGCCGAAAGCGATACCTTCCGTTCCCTCACCATTCAGGATTCCGGCGGCACGCGAAAAGCCATCGAGGCGGGCATCGCGGCGGTGCGCGATCTTTTGCCGGCGGCCAATGCGGTGAAGCGTGAGACCGCGCCGGCCTCCGAACTGATGCTGGCGCTGCAATGCGGCGGCAGCGACGGCTATTCCGGCATCACCGCCAATCCGGCGCTTGGGGCGGCGGTGGATTTGCTGGTGGCCCATGGCGGCACCGCCATCCTGTCGGAAACACCCGAAATCTATGGCGCCGAACATCTGCTGACGCGCCGCGCCGCGCCCGAGGTGGGCAAAAAGCTGATCGAGCGCATCCGCTGGTGGGAGGACTACACCAGCCGCAATGCCGGCAACATGAACAACAATCCCTCGCCGGGAAACAAGGCGGGCGGCCTCACCACCATCCTGGAAAAGTCCCTGGGAGCCGCCGCCAAGGGCGGCACCACCCGGCTGAAAGCGGTGGTGGAATATGCCGAACCCGTCACCGCCAAGGGTTTTGTCTTTATGGACACGCCCGGTTACGACCCGGTATCGGCCACAGGCCAGGTGGCGGGCGGCGCCAACATCCTTTGCTTCACCACGGGGCGCGGTTCGGCCTATGGCTGCAAGCCCACCCCTTCGATCAAGTTGGCCACCAATACGGCCGTCTATGAGCGGATGACCGACGACATGGACATCAATTGCGGCGATGTTCTGGACGGGGTGTCGATCCAGGACAAGGGCAAGGAGATTTTCCAGCACATCCTCAAGATTGCCTCCGGCGAGCGGTCCAAGTCCGAAAAATTGGGCTATGGCGACGCCGAATTCGTGCCCTGGCAGATCGGCGCGACCATGTAGCCTCCCGCCCCGGATTCCGCTTAGAGTGCGGACATATATAGGGGCGGAAATGTCGGGATTGCCGGTTGTCGAAAGACGCTATCTGGTCGCGTTCGCGTTGACGTCGACCTTGTTCTTCGCCTGGGGCCTGGCGTCGCAATTCAACGATCTGTTGCTGCATCATTTCCAGAAGGCGCTGGACCTGACGCGGCCGCAGGCCAGCCTGACCCAATTCGCCTTCTATATCGGCTATTTCTGCGCGCCGCTGCCGGCGGCGATGATTATCCGCCGCCTGGGTTACAAGAGAACCATCATCATCGGGCTGGCGCTCTATGCCGTCGGCGCTTTCCTGTTCGTGCCGGCGGCGCATCTGCGGGTTTATGGCATTTTCCTGGCGGCGCTCTACATCATCGCCATCGGCGCGGGATTTCTGGAAACCAGCGCCAATCCCTACATCGCCATATTGGGAGCGCCCGAAACCGCCTCGCCGCGGCTGAACTTCGCCCAGGCCTTTAACGGTGTCGCCACCGTGCTGGGACCGCTGGTGGGTGGCTATGTGATTTTTTCCGGCGTCGAATATACCCCGGCGCAAATGGCGGCGATGGGGCCGGCCGCGGTGGATCATTGGCGGGCGCAGGAGGCCGCCGCCGTGGGTCCGCCCTATCTGGTGCTGGGCATCCTGATGGTGGTGATCGCCACGGCCATCGCGCTCACCAAATATCCGCCGCTGCGCGCCGACGTCACGCCGGAAGGCACGGGCTCGCCTTTCGCGGTGCTGAACAGGCCGCGGGTTCTCTATGCGGTGATCGCGCAATTTTTCTATGTCGGCGCCCAGGTCGGCACCTGGAGCCTCCTGGTGGATTTCGCGCAGGAGGCGGCGCATGTGCCCGAACGCGCCGGGGCGCAAATCTATCTCGAAGCCACCATGATCGCCTTCTGTGTCGGCCGCTTTGTCGGCGCCTGGCTGCAGCGGACCGTCAACCCGCCGCGCCAGTTGATGCTCTATGCCGGCTGCAACATTGTGCTGTGCTGCCTGGCCGCGGTGGTTGGCGGCTTTCCCAGCATCTGGGCGCTGGTGGCGACCAGTTTTTTCATGTCGATCATGTTCCCCACCATCTTCGCGCTGGGGCTTGAGGGATTGGGGCATGAGACCGAGTTCGCCTCCAGCTTCATCGTCATGGCGATCTGCGGCGCCGCGGTGGTGCCGCCCCTGATGGCGCTGTTCGCCTCGTTCACCGGCGCGCTGCATTGGAGCATGTTCATCCTGGCGGCCTGCTATGCGGTGGTGGTCAGCTTTGGGCTGTTTGCACCAAAGCTGAAGACAGCATGATCGCGCAGCGCAGTCTGGGCGCAACCGGGCTGAAGGTCACGGAGCTGGGATTCGGCACCGCGCCCTTGGGCAATCTGTTCCGTCCCTTGCCGGACGAGGCGGCGCGGGAAAGTCTTGCGGCGGCGGAGCGGGCGGGCTTTGGCTATTACGACACCGCACCCTTTTATGGCTTTGGCCTGTCGGAGCGAAGGCTGGGTGATGCGCTGCGCGCCCGCAAGGATGTCGTGCTGTCGTCCAAAATTGGCCGCCTGCTGAAACCGGTCACGGGTCCGGTGGATGCGACACAGTTGCGTCACGGCTATGCCACACCCATGCCGTTCGAGCCGGTGTTCGATTATTCCTATGACGCGGTGATGCGCTCCTATGAAGAAAGCCTGCAACGGCTGGGCCTGTCGCGCATCGACATTCTCTATATCCACGACATCGGAAAGCTGACCCACGGCGACGCCAATGCGGCGCGCATGGCCGAGTTGACCAAGGGCGGCGGTTTGAGGGCGCTGGAAGAATTGCGCGCCGGTGGCGCGATCTCAGGCTTCGGCATGGGCGTCAATGAAGTGGCGGCCTGCCTGGAGGTGATGGACCATGCCCGGCTGGATGTGATCCTGCTGGCGGGACGCTACACTTTGCTGGAGCAGACATCGCTGGATGAATTGTTTCCCCGTTGCGAAACCGCCGGCACGGCCATCGTGATCGGCGGCCCTTACAATTCCGGCATTCTGGCGGTGGGGACCAAAACCGGCGCGCCGCTCTATTACAATTACGAGCCGGCGCCCGCCGCCGTGATCGAAAAGGTCCGCAAGATCGAAGCTGTCTGCGACCGCCATGGCGTGCCCTTGGCAGCGGTGGCGCTGCAATTTCCGCTGGCGCATCCTCTGGTCGCCAGTGTGATCCCCGGCCTGGATTCTCCGGAGCGCGTCATCCACAGTTTGGCGCTGTATCAGTATGAAATTCCCGCCGCCTTGTGGCGGGAGTTGCGCCAGGAAAAACTGATCCGCGACGACGCGCCAGTCCCTTTGGATTCTTGGCCGTCATGATTGTCGACGCCCACCAGCATTTCTGGGACCCTGCGCGGGGCGATTACGGCTGGCTGAAGCCGGACAGTCCGATCCATCGGGTCTATTCCACCGCCGATCTCAGACCGTTGCTGGCGGACACCGGCGTCGATGCCACCATCCTGGTGCAAGCGGCGCCGACACAAGCAGAGACGGACTATATGTTGGGCATCGCCCGCAATGCGCCGTGGATTCTGGGCGTGGTGGGCTGGATCGATTTGGAGGCCGCCGGCGCCGCCAATGAAGTGCGCCGCCGTGCCGGCGACCCGCTGTTTCTGGGTGTGCGTCCCATGTTGCAGGACCTTCCCGATCCGGGCTGGATCCTGAAGCCCGGCCTGGCCCCTGCGCTCGATGCCATCGCCGCGGAAGGCCTGGTGTTCGATGCCCTGGTCCTGCCGCATCAGGTCGCGGCGGTCAGCGAACTGGCGCGCCGCCACCCCCAGCTTTCCATTGTCCTGGACCATGGCGCCAAGCCACGGCTGGGCGTTCCCGCGGCGATGCGCGAATGGGAAAAATCCATCGCGACGCTGGCCGCCCATCCCAATGTGTCGTGCAAGCTCAGCGGGCTTTTGAACGAACTGCAACCCGGCGGCGGCAGGGACGATGTCATTGCGGCCGCCGCCACACTATTCGACTTGTTCGGGCGCGAGCGGCTGGTATGGGGCAGCGATTGGCCGGTCCTCACCTTGGCCGGCGACTATGGGAATTGGTTCGAACTGGCGCGCGAGGCCGTCGCGGCCAGGGATTCCAGCGCCGTGGCTGGCGTGATGGGCGCCAATGCCTTGCGCATTTACCGCCCCGACAAATCCAGGCTGGGCCGTCACATCAACGCCTGATTTGGTCGCAAACTAGCGTCAAGCAGTTTACCTTGGAGGGTAGGAGCGCTTCGCGTGAAACGACGGTGGTGGGCTGCGATTGTCTTGGGCGTGGTGGCGGTGCTGCTGCTGGGGCTCTGGCTTGCGCGCACCATGATCGCCGTCCAGTTCGCCCGCTCCTATTTCGACAGCCATGGCGTGCGGTCGTCGGTGGAGATCGGCGAGCTGGGGTTTTCCGGCGTGTCGGCCCGCTTTGCCCTTGGCGCCGGCGATGCACCGGAACTTTCCGCGGAACGCATCGAGCTGCATTTCGATCCCCTGCGCTGGATGCCTTATGTAACAGAGGTGCGGCTGGTCCATCCGCTGGTGCGGGCCCGCATCGACGATGCCGGCAATGTCACGCTGGGTTCGTTGCAGGCCTGGATCGATTCGCTGCGCCGGCAACAGGGCAAGTCGCCCTATGTCAGCGACGATCTCATCGTATCGCTCGCCGGCCTGCGGTTGATGCTGACCACTCCGGCAGGTCCGGCCGAAGTGGACGGCGATGTCCGGCTGGAAAAGAACCTTCCCGCCGCTCTGTCCTTGCAGGCGCGGCCAACCAATCTCGCCTATCGCGGCATGGCGGTAACGGTCGCTGCGGCAAATCTAACCTATGACCAGAAGGCGCAAAAACTCTCGGCCGGTTTTTCCGGCTCGGCCAAAAGCGCCGCGGTCCAGGCGCAAGACGTCACTGTCGCGAGCGATGCGGCGGGCGTGAAATGGGCTGCGGCGGAAGGCCATCTGTCTTTCGTGGTGCCGTCCGCGCGCTTGCATATGACGGCGGCGTCCGTCACGGCGGGGCTGAGCGCGCGCAAGCTGGATGTCACGGCGCGCAATCTGTCGATCCAGTATGCGGATGGCCGCATGGAGGGCGCCGCCGATCTCGGCCTGGCGACGGAAGGGGGGATGGATGCCGCCTTCGCTCCCCTGCAAGCAGCCGATCCGGCGCTGGCCGGCGCGCTGCGGCAAAACCTCAAACACTGGAGCTTGGCGCTGGCGGGGCATGCCGTCTACCGGGACGGCAAGGCGGCATTCACCGCAAGCCAGCCGGTTTTGTGGACCGGCGCCAAGGGCGCGACGGCGCGCCTCTCCGGCCTGACGGTGTCGGGAAGCCCGAACAGTTTGCACGCGGTGCTGGAAGCCGATCTGGCCGGACCCGGTTTGCCCGCCGCCAAACTGACGGTGCGCGACCTGTTGTGGAGTGGTGGCGGCTTCACCGCCAAGGCGGCTTTCGACAGCCGTTTTCAGTTCGCCATGCTGCGCGGCGTTCATCTGAGCGGGCAGGGCAGCTTTTCCTGGCAGAACGGACAATATGCCTTCACGCCTTCGGGTTGCGTGCAGGCCTCCCTGGCGGCTTTCCATCCCGGCGCCAGCGATCTGGCGAAGAATGTGCAAGGCGATGTCTGCGCGCCGGCGCAACAGCCATTGTTGACGGGCGAGGGCGCCGGCTGGACCTTGACAGGCGAAGCCCGCAACGCGTCCGCCGATCTGCCGCTGGCGACCGCGCATGTGGAAAATGTGACCACAAAATTGGCCTTTGACGGCCAGGGCGCCCCGCGCAAAGGTACCGCCACCATCACGACGGCGCAGATGGTGGACCGCGCCGCCAGCCAACGCTTCAAGCCGCTGACAGGCAGCGGCACCGCCTCATTGGCGGATGGCATCTGGCGCGGACGCTTTGCGGCGGCCAATGCCAAGAGCAATTCGCTGGGTGAAGCGACTTTCGTGCACACCATGGCGACAGGCAGCGGCACGGCGCATATCGATGCGCCGAAAATCACCTTCACCGCCGAAGGTGAGCAGCCCGCCGATCTGTCGCCGCTGCTGGTGGCCTTGCGCCGCGCCGAAGGCACCACCGCTTTCACCGGCGATGTCGATTGGACGCCCCAGGCCATCACCAGCCGCGGCAAGCTTACGGTGCTCAGCCTGGATTTCATGACGCCGTTGGGCAAGGCGCATGCGGTGAAAAGCGATATCCTGCTCATCTCGCTGCTGCCGCCCGCCACCGCGCCGGGGCAAAGCCTCACCATCTCCCGCATCGACTGGACCTTGCCGTTCAGCGCCGTGGACATCCGCTTCGGCTTTGGTCCCACCACGGTCCAGCTTGCCAAGGCCGACACCGACATCGCTGAAGGCCATGCCAGCCTGGGCGCCATCACCCTGTCGCTGGCCAATCCCGGCAAGGTTGAAGGCGCCGCCGAGATCAAGGGCATTTCGTTGAACGCCCTGGTCACCGCCTCCAACCTGGGCGGCAAGGTCAAGCTGGAGGGAAAAGTCTCGGGTCATATTCCCTTCGCCATGGGCCCGGATGGTTTTCGCATCATCAACGGCCATGTCGCCGCCGACGGGCCAGGCCGGCTGTCGGTGGACCGCTCGCTGTGGGCGCAGGGCGAGGCCGCCATCAGCAGCAACGCGGTGCAGGATTTCGCGTATCAGGCGCTGGAATATCTCGCCTTTGACCAAATGTCGGCCGATCTCAATTCCGTCGCCAATGGCCGGCTGCAGATTGTCTTTCGTATCAAGGGCAAAAGCGCGCCGCCCAAGCCGCAGACCGCCGATGTCGCCATTACCGACATCCTCAATGGCACCGCCTTGTACAAGCCTATTCCGCTGCCCAGCGGCACGCCCATCGATTTGACCCTGGATACCTCCCTTAATTTTGACGAACTCTTGAAGTCCTATGCCGAAGCATGGTCAAAGACCCTAAGTCCGGAGGGGCAACCGGACAGGAACGTGTCGGCTGGAGCAAAGCCATGAAAAAACTGCTTTTCGCGACCTGTGTGTTCGCAAGTCTGGGCGCCTGTACCCCCACCATCCGGGTCGAAGTCGCGCCGATCAATATCTACGCCAAGCTGGACGCCGATGTCCGGGTGAGGCTGGACAAGGAAGTCCAGAGCGCCATCCAGCAGAACCCCAATCTCTTCTAGTCTGAAGGACGCCCGATCATGAGCAACTTCAAGCATATCTTCGCCGCCGTCGCGCTCTTGGCGCTGACTGCGCCCGCTTTTGCCGATCTCGCCGCCGACAAGGCCGCTGTCGACGCCGCCAAGGCGGCCGGCACGGTGGGAGAACAGGCTGACGGTTATCTGGGTATCGTCAGCGGCGCTGATGGCGCCGTCACCGCGGCGGTCAATTCCATCAATGCCGGCCGGCGTGAGGTCTACACCCAGACCGCGACAAAGTCGGGCGTGTCGCCGGACGCGGCGGGCCAGGCCACCGGCGCGCAGCTGATCGGCAAGGTGCCGGCGGGCCAGTATTTCAAGCCCCTGGGCGGAGCCTGGACCAAGCGGTAATCAGGTCCAGCATTTAGACTAGGTCCACCGCCACGACTTCGTGCAGGCGGATGCGCGGTATCTCCACCACCAGCCGGTTGCCGTCGTGTGACGTCGCAGGGACAGTCCCGCTTTCCAGCAGCTTGACCGCGCCCAGTTTGACGCCGGGCGGTAGAGCCAGCGACACGCTGTAAGGCCCTGCCGGAATCATTTCGCGATAGGGCCCCTTCATCATCATGGGATTGTTCATGTTCACCACATGGGCGGTAAGCGAATTCTTCTGCCGCCAAATGGACACGTCCACCAGGCCGGGCCCGGTGACCGTCATCGGCGAAGGTTCATCCGCCGCCCAGTCCACCGCATTTTTCAACAACAGCATGTGATCGGCCGCCAGCACTTCCCAGAATGTGCGGTCCAAATCCATAGGAAAATAGACCACCCGGCCCTTGCCCACCTCGCGGCAGAACACCATCGGCGTGTCGGTCTGTTCCGTCATGGTATAGACCCGCTCCATCGGCAGGTCGGGATAACTGGGCACGAGCGTGAGCGGTTGTTTCATTGAGTCATGCGGCTTGACCGTGATCTGCTGGGTGGCGGCGATGATGCGCGGCGCATCTTCCAGCCCGCGCGTCAGCGCATGCGGATGGCGCGGCGTCAGATAGGAATTCTTCACGCCATTCTCGGTCTTGACATAGTCGCAGCCGAACAGGTCGGCCAGGCCGAAATTGGCGCGCCGCTTGCCCAACTCGTCATAGAGCGAGGTCTCGCCGGTCGCCACGATCCGCCCGCCGGCAAGCACATAGTCGCGGATCTGCTGGCATTGCTTGTCCGACAGCGCGGCGATATCGGGCAGCACCAGCACCCGATAGCGCGAGATATGCCGCGGCTCCAGCTGCCGGTCATCCGCCATCTCAAAGGGAATGCGCGCCTCCACCAGCGCCTGGTAGTAACCGTTCTGCGAGTCGGTGACGCGTTGCGCCGCCCGCACGCCGTCGCCCGCCGTGAAGGCGGTGCCGCCGGCGGTGAAAATGCCGGACTGGGTGGAATTGATCATCGCCACCCGCGCCAGATTGGCGGTGTTGCGCATGTATTTGTCGTTGGCATGGTGCCACTGGAAGATTTTGGTGACCGGCGCGACCCAACGCGCATCGAAAATCCGGGCGTTGAATTTGCAGTACCAGGGCCGGAAGCCTTGCGCGATACCCGAATGCGCCCAGGCTTCCAGTTCCGGCCCGCGCTGCACCGAATCCTTCCAGCGGTTTTCGTCCTCAATGCCGACATTGAACAGGCCGCAGACCGGCAGGTTCTGCATATAGGCGCGCACCTGCTTGGCGTATTTGCCCATCGCCCAGACCGGCGTGGTGCCGCTGCGGCCCTGGCGGTCGATAGCGACAATCGGAATGGTGACATTGTTGGGATCGTTCATCCCGCCATTGGGACTGAAGAAACAGTCCTTCTTGGACGCCTTGACGGTATCGTCCCACAGCTTGAACTGCTTCCAGCGCATATCGGCGTTCCACTGGATGTAGGATTTGCGCTGCGGATTCTGCGGATCGTTGGTGGTGGGAAGCTCCATGCCGGTGGCGGTGCGGAATTTGCTGCGGCAGGTGTTGCAATAGCACATGCCGCTGCCCGCCCAGCGGTTGCCGAAAAAGCCTTCCGGCTTGTAGGTGTCGGCGATCTCCTTCAGCACCGCGGGCATGAAGTCGAACATGAAGCCGCCATTCTGGCAGGTGACATACATGTCGGCGGCGGCCCAGTGGCGGCGCGGCTTTCCGTCTTCCGTGCACGCCGCCCATTCGGGATGGGCGGCGAAGGCTTCCTCGCTCATGGCATGGGGATCGACGCGGGCGATCACGCTCATATTGAGGGCGCGCGCGCCCTTGACCATTTCGCCGAACATGTCGCGGTTACCCAGATATTTGGCGCGGTTATGCAGCGGCACTTTGGAAGGGTAAAAACAGATGCAGCCGCCCGCCGACAGGCACACCGCCTCGACATGGGTCTTCTGGAACAGATCGAACCAGAAGTGAGGATCATAGCTGGGCGGGTCTTCCTCGGTGAAAGCCACCTGCGCCCAGCGCATGGCATTGTTGGCCCAGGGCAGGCCCGCCATGTCGCCGGTCATGGCGAAGGCGGGCGTTTCGAATGGCGCCAACGCCAGCAAACCCCCGGCGCCCAGCATAAAGGCCTCGCGCCGTGTTGCACCGCCGTCCTGATTTTCCATGATGCTCTCCCCAGCTGTGGCCCGCAGTTTTAAAGCGCATTGCCAAAGCGGGCAATTCACGCTTGACTGAATGCCATAGCAACAGCGTGCAGGAAAACGGGGAGGTGTGCGTGCGTCTTCTGGCTGTCGCGATCGCGTTCATTGTTGCGGTGCCGTTGCGCGCGCAGGCGGCCGACATCACCGTCTATTCGCCGGGCATCGTCAACGGTCCCTTGAGGCAGCTGGCGGACGCCTGGACGGCGGAAACCGGCAACAAGGTCACCTTCGCGGGATTCAATGTGGGGCGCATCCGCACCGCGGTCTCCACCGATGCGCCGGGCGATGTGGTGATGGCGCCCACCGGCGATTTCAAGGATTTCGCGCCCAAGCTGGCGGCGGGCAGCGAACGGCCGTTGGGCAGGATCATCTTCGGCATTGTGGTCAAGGCGGGCGGCGCCCATCCCGACATCTCCACCCATGAGAAGTTTGTCGCCTTTGTCAAAAAAGCCGGCGTACTGGCCTATGCCAATCCGGCGGTGGGCAGCCTGACCGGCGGCATGGTGGAGGAGATGCTCAAGCGCCCGGAATTCGCCGGTGTCGAGCGGCGGCCCATCAAGGGCCTGATCGGCGATGCCATTGTGCGCGGCGACGCCGAATATGGCGGCGGCGCCATCACCGAGGAACTGATGGCCAAAGGCGCCGAAGTGGTGGGCCAGTTTCCCGATGATCTGGGCCTCTATGTCGACATGTCGGCGGCGGTGCTGAAGGTTTCGGCGGCGTCGAAAGACGCGGAAGCGTTTCTGCGCTATGTCACCCGCCCCGACGCCGCCAAGATCTGGAAAGCCGGCGGCGTGGTCGAGACGCCGAAATAATTTTCCAGCACTTCGTGCGCTATAACGATTTTCGTCCGATAAAGTGCTGGCCTTAAAACGGCTTCATGCCCTTGGCGGTCCAGGCCGCCTTGGCTTCCGGGCCGGTGAGGAATTTGATGAAGTCGGCCGCTTCCTTGGGATGGGCTGAGCGCGACGACACCGCCAGGACGGCGTCCATATGGCCGCCCAGTTCCACCGGCAGCGGCGCCACCAGCTCGATCTCCGGCTTGTTGAGAATTTCCTGCACCAGTTGGACCGCCATATCGCCTTCGCCGCGCACCAAGGCGGCCGCGCCTTCGCCACGGGTGGAAGCCACCACATGCACCCCGGTAAATTCCGGGCGCTTGAGGATGCCGTCGATCATCACCCCCTGCATCGTGCCGCCTTTGGGGTCGTTCACCATCACGGCCTGCGCCGTCTTCAGCACCGCCGCCAGCTTGGCGACGGTGGAGATGTCGGGCTTGGCCGCGCCCTTCTTCACCGCCAGGCCCAATTCGCCGCGTCCCAGCGGTGTATAGGTCGCCCCCACAATCCCGCCATCCAGGTACAGATTGTTCATCAACTCGCCGGGCAGGCCCACCACATCGGCGGCCGGCATGTCGGTCTTGGCCTGGGGGATGATCCTGTCCATGACGCCGCGCACGATGACGACGGTGTTGCCGCTCTTCTTGTTGTAGCCGTCCACCAGTTCACTCAGCGCCGCATTGTAAATGATGCCGGGGCAGATGATGCGCAACTCCACGGCCTGGACGGGCGAGACAAACAGGGCGGTGAACAGCAAAGCGGAAGCAAGCAGACGCATGATCGAATCCTATTTGTAGAGAAGAATTTTGCTCCAGAAGTCGCAATTGTGCGCGGCGGCGAATTGGGTGTTGGTCTGCACCGTTGGCCAAGCTGCGTTTTGCAGCAGATAGGCTTGTGTATCGCCGCCTTTTTTCCATTTCGGCCAGGGCGCATCGCCGCTGCCATTAGGATTGCCGCTATGGGCGAAATTCGCCCAGGCGGTGACCAGATGATCGGACAGTTGGGCCTGTGTAGCGGTCAAGGTGAAGGGCAGGCCTTGCGGCCCGCCATGATAGCCGGTGAAGACATAGGCGATATCGGCGGTGTGATAGGCCAGCGGCTGGAAGCCCGGCATCTTGGGGAAATAGCTCTGCGCCGTGCGATCGTCGAATAAATACATATAGACCGGCACATGGGCGGAAAGCGCTTCGGCGGTGTACTGGCCGCGGCAAGCCAGCATGTCGCTGTGCGCCGCGTCCCACGCCATCTGCGCGCCAGCCTTCGCGACCGGATAATGCGCCGTCACTTTATCGATCGTGTCCTTAGAATAGGCGGGCGGACTGCCACCGGCGCCCGCATTGCCGCCATAGGTCCGCTGTAAATAGGCGCGATAGTCGGCTTCGGTCAGCGCGGCGCGGCCCTTCTTGAAATACTGGATGATGCCGTTGTTGAAATTGCCCTCGTCCCGGGTGGTGCCCATCATGATCGGCATCTTGTTGAATTTTCCGGCGCGGATCAGGTCGATCTCCTGTTCGGGGATCACCGTACCGTCCACCAGGGGGTTGGTGATGAAGGGGCTGGTCTCGCTGGCGGTTCCGGCCAGGGCCTCGATCTTGCCGGCGGGAAGGGCGCGCAAGCATTTGGCCATGTCGCCGTCCGCTCCTCTTTTTGGCGTGCAGCCGGCGGCGGCGGCGAATTTCTTGCCTTTCTCCTCGGCAATCGCTTTGGGCACAAAAGGCGTATAGCCGCCGCTCTGGAAGATGGCGCGATGGAACAGATTTTTCGCGCCGGGCGAGAAGACATTGGCGGCGGAAGCGCCCGCGCCCGCCGACTGGCCGCCCAGGGTGACGTTGTCGGGATCGCCGCCAAACGCCGCGATGTTCCGCTGCACCCATTTGAGCGCCGCTTGCATATCCATGATGCCGTAATTGCCGAAAGCATGACCCTCGCCATCGATTGCGGGATGCGCCATGAAACCGAACAGGTTGAGCCGGTAATTGAGCGTGACCACCACCAGCTTGCCCTTGGTCACCAGCTTGGCCGGATCGTAATCGTTGGAGGCGCCGTCGTAATAACCGCCGCCGTGAATCCATACCAGCACCGGCAGCTTGGCCTTCACGGCCGGCGTGAAGACATTCAAATAGAGGCAGTCTTCATTGCTGTTGGGCGGACCGGCAAAGGGACCCAGCGTGGTGACTTGCGCGCAGATGGGACCGAATTTGTCGGCCTTTCGAACCGAGACCCATTTCGCGGCCGGCTGCGGCGGCATCCAGCGCAGATTGCCTACCGGCGGCTTGGCGTAGGGAATGCCGAGAAATTGCGCCACGCCGCTTTTGGTGGCGCCCTCCACGGGACCTTCATCCGTCGTTACGGGCGCGGCGGCTGCGCCCAATGTGGCGGCAATCAACAGTGCCAGCGCCAGCCGGATCATTGCTTTTTACTCTGGATATAACTGACCACCTGCCAGATCTCGTCCGCCGTCATTTTGTCCTTCCAGGCCGGCATGCCGCGCGGCGTGCCTTCGGCGATGGTGTGATAAATTTCGCCCGGCTTGCCGCCATAGAGCCAGCTGCTGTCGGTCAGATCCGGCCCCATTCCGCCCGTGAGGTCATAGGCGTGACAGCCGGCGCAGTTCATCTTGCCGAACAAGGCATGACCGGTTTCCGCGGCATCGGGCTTGCCGGCAAACGGATTGGGCGTGTCCGCCGTCACTTGCGCGAAAGCGGACGTCGCCGTCAGCAGGAAGGCGGCAACAAGTTTCCTCATCAGTTGTGCGCCGCTGCCGGAGGCACCGAAACCGGCGCCGCCACATCCGAATGCGACACAAGCTGGCTGGTGCCCAAGCCAATCCCCGCGCCATCCACCGAAAAGACATACAGCGTGTTGCCGCCGGGCTGGAAGCCGCCCACCCGGCGCAGCACGCCCGCGCCGCCGCCCACGCCGGTATAGACCGCCACATATTGCCGTTTGTCCGGTCCGGTGAAGGTCATCGGCGCCGAGGTGATGCCCGAGCTCAGTTTCTGCGACCACAAGACTTTTCCGGTGCGCGCATCGGCGGCGCGGAACCAGCCATCCATGGTGCCGTAGAACACGAGGTCGGAGCCGGTGACCACGGCGCCGCTCCATACATACAGATTTTCCTTGATGCTCCAAACCCGTTTGCCCGCAACCGGGTCCCAGGCGATGAACTCACCCCAATTGCCGCCGGGTCCGGCGTGGCGGGCCATCTCCATGCCGTCATAGGGCGCGCCCGGAATGTACTGGACGATATGGTTGGTCAAATCCATGCAGCTGTTGAACACCCCCGCATAGAGCAGCCCGGTGCGCGGGCTGAAGGCGGACGGATTCCAGTTCTTCACCCCGATATCGGGCGGGCAGATATTTGTGACCTTCTTTTCCACCACCGGATGCGCGGCGTCATTGACCACCGGCATGCCGGTTTTCAGGTCGATCTCTTTCGCCCAGTTCTGCAGGCCGAACGGCTCGGCCACCAGCACCTCGCCCGTGGCGCGGTCGATGGTGTAGGCAAAACCGTTGCGGTTGAAATGCACCATCACCTTGCGGCGGCCGCCTTTCCAGGGAATGTCGATCAGCACATTCTCATTGACGCCGTCATAGTCCCACTCGTCATGCGGGGTGAATTGATAGGCCCATTTTGCTGCACCCGTGTTGGCGTCGCGGGCGAACACCGCTGAACTCCAAAGATTCAAGCCCGGCCGCTGTGACGGCGTGCGCGGCCCCGGATTGGAGGTGCCGTAATAGACTTCGTTCAAGTCGGGGTCATAAGACACCCAGCCCCAGGGTGCGCTGGCGCCCTGTTTCCACATTTCGCCGGGCCAGCTGGTGACGCCCAGGTCTTTGCCTTTCATCCAGGGATAAAAGGGCCTGAATTCCGACCCGATCAACGCCCCGTCATCCGGTCCGTTGGTGAAGGCTTTCCAGATGGTGTGTCCGTCCTTTACATCCAGCGCCTGAAACCAGCCATTGGTGCCCAACTCGCCGCCGCTGCTGCCGATATAGACTTTGTCGCCCACTACAAAGGCGGCTTGGGTGAGGGTCGGGCCCTTGGTGACATCGTCCAGCAGCACGCGCCACACTTCCTTGCCGGTCGCCGCATCCACCGCCACGGTATGATCGTCGAGCAGATTGTAGATCAGCTTGCCGTCGGCATAGGCCCAGCCGCGCAGCACCTTGTCGCAACAGGCTTCGCCGATGGCTCTGGGGTCTGGATTGGGCTGGAACACCCATTTGATCGGCGCGCCGGTCTTGGAGAGATCCAGCGCATAGGCGATGTTGGGATAAGGCGTGACCAGATACATGGTATCGCCCACCACCAGCGGCGCGCCCTCATGGCCATACATCTGGCCGTCGCTGAAGCTCCAGGCCACGCGCAACCGTCCGACATTGGCCTTGTTGATCTGGGTGAGCGGACTGTAGCGGGTGTTGGCGTAGTCGCGGGCCTGGCGGGTCCATTGTCCCGCCGGGTCATTGGGCGCCAGATTGGCGGTGGCGCCGGTGAAGGAGGTGTTGGACTTGCCGGCCGGCTTGGCATCCGGCGCGCCGCTGCTCGGGAAGGAAAACGCCGCGCCACACAATAACACCGCTGCCAATACAGATTTGCGCATTTCTTCCCCCAGGAATTTCGTTTTCATCGAGCCTAGGGCGGAGGAAAGAACCGTGCAAGGACAGGGGATTTGGCTTAAAAGCATCCGCAATAACGGGGAGAGAGAATGGGACGTTTCAAGACCTTGGTTTGCTGCACTGCACTGGCGCTGGCCGCGACGCTGTTCGGCGCGCAGGCGGGGGTGATGATTCCGATCCCCGGCGATCCCATCACCATCGAAACCGGCAAATTGTCAGGCACCTTGCTGGACAGCGGCGTCAAGGCCTATCTGGGCGTGCCCTATGCGGCGCCGCCGGTGCGCGAGTTGCGCTGGCACGAGCCCATGCCGGCGAAACCCTGGAAGGGCATCTACAACGCCGACAGCAAGATCACCAACTGCTATATCGCGCTGCGCGCCACCACGCTGAATCACTATTTCGGCGAGATCAAATCCAGCGAAGATTGCCTGTATGTGAATGTCTGGACACCGCCAAGCGCCAAGGCGGGCGACAAGCTGCCGGTGGTGGTGTGGATTCATGGCGGCGGTTTCCAGGAAGGCTCCATCAATTTCGACGTCTATGGCGGCGAGCCGTTGGCGAAGAAAGGGGTGATCTTCATGGGCATCTCTTATCGCGTGAATATTTTCGGCAATTTAGCGCATCCCGAGCTGACCGCAGCGTCGGGTCACAATGCGTCGGGCAATTACGCCTTGATGGACCAGATTGCGGGTCTGAAATGGATCCAGCGCAATATCGCGGCGTTCGGCGGCGATCCCGCCAATGTGACGGTGATGGGCCAGTCGGCCGGCGCCGAGGCGCTGGATATGCTGCGGTCCTCGCCTTTGGCACGGGGCTTGTACGCCAAGATCGCGGCTTTGTCGGGTGGCTATCAAGGCCCCTTCGCGTCGCATCTGCAAACTTTGGCGCAGATGGAAGCCAAGGGGGTGAGCCTGCAACAGGCGATGAAAGCCAAGGACATCGCCGAGATGCGCACCATTCCCGCCGATAGGATCACCAATATCGCCGCCGCCAACAAAATCACCTTCGGCGGCATGAATGTGGACGGCTATGTCGTGCCCGGCCAGCCTGCGGATATGGCGGCCGCGGGACAACCAAGCGACGTGCCTTTGTTGCTATCCTCGACTGGCAATGACGAGGAAACCAGGACGGCGGTCACCAGGGCGCGCACGCTGGCCGATTATCGCAAGGCGGCAAGCGACCTCTATGGTGCGGATGCCGAACAATTCCTGAAATTGTTTCCCGCCAAGGATGACGCAGAAGCCGCCCGGCAGGCCAATGCGGTGGCGCATATCTCGGGGCGCAGCAGCGTGATGCGCAACTGGGCCAAAAACGCTGCCGCCCACGGCAAGTCGCCCATCTGGATGGTGCAATTCGACCACCCGCATCCTTATCCGCCGGGGGTGGTGATCACCGATATGGATATTAAGACGGCAGGGTCCTATCACAATTCCGACTTGCCTTTCTGGTACGGCACCCTGGATTCGCTGAACCTGTACCGCCACACCCGCGACTGGACGCCGTATGACTACAAGCTGTCCAACCAGATGCAGGACGTGGTGGTGGCTTTCGCCAGGACGGGCAATCCGGTGACGGCGGAAGCGAAAATCCCGCGCTATGACCCCAAGCATGAACAACGGCTGGTGTTCGGCGACAACGGGTTGAGCATCGAAACGCTGAATCCCAAGCAAGTCGAGTTTATCGAAAACCATCCGAAACGGAATTGACAGGGAGTTTCATCATGACCAGCCGCCGCGATTTTCTTCTGGGAGCCGCCGCCATGTCGGCCGCCGCCGCCCTGCCACAGGCCGCGTTCGCCCAGCGCCATCTGCTGTTGGGCCTGCAGCTCTATACCGTGCGCGCCGACCTGGCCAAGGACTATGAAGGCACTTTGAAACAGGTGAAGGCGGCGGGGGTGCGGCGGGTGCAGGCCAACCTCACTATGTCCGGCAAGTCCTCCAAGGACCAGCGCAAGCTCTATGACGATCTGGGATTGATCTGGGACAGCATCCATGCCGGCGGCGACCAGCTGCGCAAGACGCCGGAAGCCACCATCGACGAGGCCAAGGCGGCGGGAATCAAGAACATCACCTGTTCCTTCCCGCTTTATCCCGAGGACCGCGCCACCATCATGGCGGGGCCCACGGTGGACGACTGGAAGAGGAATGCCGACGCCTTCAACAAGTTCGCCGATTTGTGCAGGAAGTCCCGCCTGTCTTTCGCCTATCACAATCACAATCTGGAATTCCGCAAGATCGGCGATGTGCTGCCCTATGAGCTGCTGCTCTCGCAGACCGATCCGGCGCTGGTGAATATGGAAATGGATATCGGCTGGGTGATCGCGGGCGGCGCCGACCCGGTGGCCTGGCTCACCAAATACCCAAAGCGTTACAGTTCGGTGCATCTCAAGGATCTCAAGAACCAGGGCATTCCCAACACCAATATGAAGATGGTCAGCGCCATCATCGGCCAGGGGATTGTCGACTGGAGCAAGGTGCTGCCGGCGGTGAAGAAGAGCAGTGTCACCAGCGCCTATATGGAGTTGGAGGAGCCTTATGATCCTTCGCCCATCGGCATGGTCCAGGCCAGCGCGGCGTTCTTGAAGGGGAAGCTCTGACCACCATTGTCCGTGAAGACGAAGAGGCGGCCTGAGTGCCGCCTCTTTTTATGTCTTTACCGCATACAGGCTGTGGTGGGTGAGGATGAACAAAGTCCGCCCATCCGCGCCGCCGAACAGGATCTGAATCGGCCGCTCCGGCACGTCGATCTGCCCAATCTGTTTGCCGTCCGGCGCATAGACCAGCACCTGGCCATTGGCGATATAGACATTGCCGTTGGCCGCCACAGCCAGGCTCTCGCCGCCGCGATCGGCAAACAGCTTCAGATCGGTGACCCGGCCGTCATCGCGCACCAGCCCGCTATAGATGCGGCCTTCGGACTCGTTGCTGACATAGACTCGCCCACCCGGTTTGGCCGTGACAAAGCCATAGCTGTCCAGATTGTCGGAAAAACGCCAGCCGGTGCCGTCCGGCGGTCCCTGCTGGAAGGTGCGGCTGACGGGCAAAAACACGCTGCCGTCGGGTGAAACATATTCCCGCGTCTTGGCCACGCCCATATCGCGGGCGAACATCTCGCTCAAGCTGATGTAGCGATAGGTTTCAGGATCGAGCTGGTCCTTGAACTCGCCATTGTTCCAGTAATTGCCGGGCAGGATGGCGGTGGCATTGGGATGGGCCGCCACCGGGGTCGGCGCAATCACCGTCATTTCTGTCGCGGGCGAGCCAGGCTTGAAACTGTAGAGCGTGCCTTCCGCGCCCAACGATGACAGCACCAACAGGTCGCCAGACTTGTCAATGGCCAGATTGACCGGGTCGGTGGGATTGTCGCGCTCAACGGACAAGCCTTCGCTCTGCGACCAGCCGTAGATGCGCTGCTGGTGCTTATCCACGAAGTATAGCTTGCCCTGCCCATCCACCGCCGCGCCGGAAATGGAATAGAAGCCGTCCTCCAGTTTCTCGATTTTGCCTGACGGCCCCGGTCGAGCGGGGTGTGCCGGATAATCCAGCACCGCGAACTCCCGCTCGCGAGTGTCGATATGGCCCGTCACATCGCGGATGCTGTTTTCGGCAGGGAATTTGCTGGCGCGCAGATAGGTACCGCAGCCATTGGCGTCGCAAGTCCCCAACCCGCTCTCGGCATTGACATGCACGTTGCGGAAATGAATGTCGCTGGAATTGTAAATCCGCGCCGCCGTGTCCACCGGCCGCATCGTGCGCGTCACCCGATAGGCATGCCAGTTGGCGATGGTGATGTTTTTGGAGTTCATGATATCCAGCGACACCGCCTCCTGGCCTTCGCCGGCTTCCTCTTCGGTTTGTGGCGCCAGCACGTCCCAGTTTTCCGCGTTCCGGAACTGGAATTCGCTGCGCACATGATGCTCGCTGGAAATCTCGTAGAGATGCCCCGGCGTCTTGGTGTCCGACACCGTGACCCCGGATTGGGCGTAAGTATCGACCGTCCACAGATTGGCAAATGTACCGCCGCCGCCATTGGTCACCCATAGCGAAGGATACTGTCCGTCCCAGCGCTTCCTCATGTCGGGATCGGCGCTGTGGGTATCGTTATAGGGATTCCAGCGCGAGCCATCGGGATTGTTGGTGCCATGCCCGCCCAGGAAACGCACGTCGTTCATCAGCGAATGTTCGCCCGCCTGCCACAAAGCCGCCACCGCGCGCGGATTGATGCCGCCGGTGAACAGCCCGATGCCCGACACGATATTGTCGCCGCCCTTGGGCGTCTCCAGTAGTGCTTTGGGCGCGCCTACACCGCCAAAGCCTGGTGTGTTGTCGGGCAGGTCGATCTGGGTGATGGAGGGATGCAGACCGATCAACACCGTGTCGGGCTTGAGCCGGATGGTATCATGCACCATGTAACGGCCGCTGGGCAGGTACAGAACCTTGTGCGTGTCGATGGCGTGTTGCAGCGCCGCCGTATCGTCCGTCTTGTTGTCACCCTTCACGCCAAGCGTATGCACATTCACCCATTGCGCGGTGGGCGGCAGCGGCCGTATGGCCGCGGCCGCAGGCGCGGGCAGGGCGGACAAGGACGCCGTCTCCCAACGCGTGCCGGTCTCGCCCAATGTGCCGGGCGCCTTGAGGATCAAGCCGTGGTTGACGGTTTTGACCTCATAGGCGCCTTTGGCCCCAAGCGTCTTGCCGCTTTCGCGGAAGCGCGCGAACACCGGCACATTGGCGGCAACGGCATTCTCGAAACCGATCTGGGTATAGACGCTTTTCTCATTGCTGACGGTCACCGCCGCCCTGGCGACATTCTCAAAGCGGGTGTTCTTGGCCCACAACCAGTCGGAATAGCCCGCGTCGATGTCGATCCCCACCGGCACATTGCGGAAAGACACATGCACCAAAGTCAGCGAGGCTTCATGCTCGCGGATCGCGGCTTCGCGCTGGCCGTCGAACTGGCTGTCGATCAAAGTGAACTGCCAGGCCGGCGAAGGCTTCTCGGTCAAGATGCCGTAGCGGCCGCCGAAGAAACGCAGGTCCTCCGCCTCATTGGCCACCTGGTTCAGGCCCGCCAGGCCCGAGCCGATGTGAAAATCCATGTGGCTGAGATAATCGTGCTGCGCGCCATGAAAGCGGATGGCGACAGCGCCCGCATTGCCTTTGCCGATCTCGAAATCGATATTGCTCATCGCCGAATAAAAAGTCCCCGGATTGGCGTCGGCGATATTGGGGTTGGGCGGCACACTGCCGGGCGGCGGGAAGGGCACGCGAAATCCGGGCCGTTCAGGCCGCGAGCCGGCGCCGGCGCCGGGGCGAAAGCCGGCAAAGATCACCATGTCCGCCACGCCCGAGGAGAAGCCCGGCGTGTTGTCGCCCAGCACGAATACGGGACGCTTGGCGCCAAAGCCGAACACCCGCACCGCCGGCCAGACATAGATGGTGCGGGTGATGCGGTAGCGGCCTTGCGGAATAAAGACGATGCCTTCCTCGCGATCCGCAGCCGCCTTGTCGATGGCGGCCTGGATGGCCGCGCTGTCGTCGGCCTTGCCGTCGCCTACCGCGCCGCTCAGCGCAATCGCGCGCCCGTCCTCCAAACGGGTGGTCAAAACGGATGCGCCGGGTTCCGCGGCGGCGCTTGCAAGGACGGCCACCAGAAAGGCAGTGGAGAGCAGCGCGATCTTCATGATGTTCACGTCCCGGCAATGTCTCAGGGATTATGATTTTTTCGGGAGCTGCCGGGAACTTGCCGGACACTGGTTCCCACAAGCATTTTTGCCGCGGTTGGGAACCCAAAAACCTATGTTGCGACGCAAAAAATCTGTCATAGTGCCTGTACGGGTTTTCCCAGACCATGTCCGGGGGCGGACAGGGAAGACCTCCGCAAGGCGGGCTGTGTGATGAAGCGATTTGCTTGTCATCTTTTCGCGGGCTGGGCGTTGATCTTTGCCCTGGCGCAAACGGCGCAAAGCGCGCCTGTCATCAAAATCTCCGATCCTTCCCTCTGCGTCGACGGCATGCAGACCGATCCGGACAGCGATGATTCCGAGCCGATCCTGGCAGCGGTGGATGGCGGCTGCATAGTGCCGCCTGAAGGGACCATCTCGATCTGAACCGGCTCTGCTGGAACTTCCTGGGCCTCGCAGCCGTTACTGCGCTGTCGCGATGGAGGATTTGCGCATGCGCCAAAATGGTCAACAGTCCGCCGGTCAACAACCCTTTCTCACCGACGTGAAAGCCCTGAGAGAGCGGGCGCGCCAAAATCTCGATGACGGGGCCTTGGGCAGCAACTATGTCGGCAACGTCAACAAGACCATCGAGATTCTGCAATCGGTGCTGGCGACCGAGATCGTCTGCGTGTTGCGCTACACCCAGAATGCCATCACCGCCACCGGGCTTTCGAGCGAAGGCGTGAAAAAGGAATTCGCCGAACATGCCAAGGAGGAGCTGGAGCATCTCCACATGGTGGCCGAGCGCATCAACCAGCTGGGCGGCGAGCCCAATCTCAATCCGGAAGGGTTGCTGACCAGGTCGGCTTCCCAATATGCCCAGGGCGGCAGCCTGGTCGACATGATCAAGGAAAACCTGATCGCCGAACGCATCGCGGTGGATCACTATCGCGAATTGATCCGCTATTTCGGCGACAATGATCCGGGCACCCGCAACATGCTGGAAGATATTTTGCGGGTGGAAGAAGAGCATGCCGACGACATGCACGACCTGTTGGTCACCCATGAAGGCCGGCCGATGCTGCATAACTAGCCGCGCCACCCAGCGCTGCAGCGCAGCGTAAGTGCCGAATTCGCCGTGTCTCGCCGGCCGGGGATATTGCCCTGGACGCATCCCCGTATACACTCCCGCCGCGCCAAGAAGCGCGGGTATTTCGGGGAGGGTTTTCGTGAAGCATTATCTGACGGCGGCCGCCGCCGTTTCTCTGTTGCTCGGCACCACTTCCGCCTATCCGCAATCCGCCGCCACCGCGGCCCTGACCACGCCCGATCTTTCTTACGAAGCCGTGCCCAATTTCTTCCAGGCGCCGCCCGGCGATTATATGGGCGAGCTGCAAGGCGTCGCCAGCAACTCCAAGGGTCACTATTTCGCGTATTTCCGCGGGCCGCAGACGCGGCTTTGGGAGTTCGGCCCCGACGGCAAGTTCATCAAGGAAATCGGCAAGGGTTTTTACGGCTTTCAGTTCGCCCATTCGGTCCGGGTGGACCGCCATGACAATATCTGGACGGTGGACGAAGGCACCAATGTCGTCACCAAATTCGATCCCACCGGCACCAAAGTGCTGATGGTGATCGGCCATCGCCCCAACCTCGCCGACGGTCCTTATGCCACGCCGCACGGCCCCAATCCGCCGGACGAGAAATACACGCTGTGCCGGCCCACCGATGTCGCCTGGGACCAGAATGACAACATCTTCATCAGCGACGGCTATTGCAACAACCGGGTGATGAAATACTCGCCTGAAGGCAAGTTCCTGGCCGAGAATGGCAGCGAGAAGGTCGGCAAGGGCGAGAATGAATACAACCTGCCGCACGGCCTGCAGGTCGATCACCAGGGCAATGTCTATGTCGCCGATCGCGGCAACAACCGCTATGTGGTGCTGGACAACAATCTGAAATGGAAGACGGCCTATACCTCGTTCGGCACCGCCTGGTCCGACTGCATCTCCGAAGGGCCGCACCAATATCTGTTCATGTCCAACTCCAATCCCAACGGCAACGGTCCGGGCACCTGGGCGCGCACCGGACAGATCTACAAGGCGGAACTGGATGGCACGCCGCTGGGCAAGTTCGGCCATGCCGGCAAGCTGGCGCCGGGCTTTCAGGTGGTTCACATGATGGATTGCCGCAATCCCAATCAGATCATTGTGGGCGAGATCGAATCCTGGCGGATGCAGAAATTCGTGCTCAAGGAATCGGATGCCGCCGCCAAGCCGGCCGCCAAGAAAGCCGCCAAAAAGGGGAGGAAGTAAGATGAGGTGCTTCGCGACCCTTTTACTGGCGGCTGCCGCCACAATCGCCTTGCCGGCGATGGCGCAGGAGATCAGCTATGCGACGTCCCAGCCTTTGACTTTGCCGCATGACACTTTCTTCGGCTATGTGACGGGCGTGGCCACCAATTCCAAGGGCCATGTCTTTGTCTATACCCGCAATGGCGAGCCCACCATCACCTTGGGCGGCAGCCGCGCTTTCGCCCATGGCGGCTCCAACCTGTACGAGTTTGCGCCGGACGGAAAATTCATCCGCCAGATCGGCAAGCAGGTCTATGGCTTCCTGGCCGCCCAACAGGTGCGTGTCGACAAGAACGACAATATCTGGGTGGTCGATCGCTATTCCTCCATGGTGATGAAGTTCGATCCTCAGGGCCGCCTGGCTATGTTGCTGGGCAGAAAGCCGGAGTCGGTGGATGTGCCGTCGTCGCCGGATACCGGGCGCGGCAATCCACCCGGCTCAGGCCAGCAAAGTGATCTGTTCCAGTCGCCGACGGATGTGGCCTGGGACGCAGCTGGCAACATCTTTGTCGCCGACGGCAACGGCAATGCCCGGGTCGCAAAATTCACCCGCGACGGGGTGTTCGTGAAAAGCTGGGGCTCGCGCGGCGCGGACAACAGCCAGTTCAAGACCGTCCATGGCATTGCGGTGGACGCGGCCGGCAATGTCTACGCCGCCGACCGCGGCAACAACCGCATCCAGGTGTTCGACAATGACGGCAACTACAAGAGCAGCATCACCAGCGGCGGCAATCCGGAAGCCATCTGCATCTCGCCCGGCGCGCATCAATATCTTTTCAGTTCCAATTCCAATCCGGCCAACGATCTCGATCATGGCGGGGAAATCTACAAGCTGGAACTGAACGGCACGGTGGTGGGCAAGTTCGGCCAGGCCGGCAAGGGCCCCAAGGATTTCGGCAGCGTCAATGCCATAGACTGCCGCAATCCCAATTCCCTTTATGTCGCGGAAGCCGGCAATTGGCGGGTGACGAAGGTAGACTTGCATTAGTTTTTATGGACCGCGATCTGCCGCGGCGGCCGCATTCGCAGGGCTTGGCGTGTTTTTTTGAATTGCATTTGCTGCTAGTGCGAAGTGGCTCGGTTTGCGTCGGAGCGAAAGCCCGCTAGGATTGAGCCAAACACAAAGTCTGGTTGGGCCAGTTATTGGTGGAGGGGACGTTGACTCAAAGACATTCCACGCGCGGCGCGTGGCTGATCATCCTGGCGTCGCTGATCGCGGGCGCAATTTGCGTCTTTGACTATTATTCGCCCCAAACCGGCCTGCAGGGCACCGGCGGCGTGATCCTGGTCGCCGTCGCGGCGGCGCTGATGCTGGTCGCCGCCTTGGTGCTGGCCAGCGTGCCGAACCGTTCCAGCCTGCTGCAGGGTTTCCTGGTCGTGTCCATTCTGCTGGACATCATCGGCTCCTCGGTGGCCGGCTATTTCCTGGAAAGCCCGGTGATCATGGCCGCGGAAGCCCTGGCCTTGATCGGCTGGCTGATGAACGTGATCGGCGACGCCGCCGACCGCAGCGTGGAGATCGACGATGTCGAAGACTAACAAGAAAACCTTTGTCCTTGGCGTGCTGGGTCTTGGCATCGCCGCCGCCGCCACCGCCCTGCTTCCCCTGGAACGCGCCACCGCGCAGGGGCCCAACAATGATCCGCCGCAAGTATGGGATGCGTTCGGCGGCAATCAGCAGGCGCAGAAATATTCCACCGCCACCCAGATCACGCCCGACAATGTCAAGAATCTGAAAAAGGCCTGGGACTTCCACACCGGCGATGTCGGCAGCGGCGCCCACTCCACCACCTGGGGCGCCACGCCGCTCTTCGTCAACGATACGGTCTATATCGGCACGCCCAAATACAATCTCTTCGCCCTGGAACCCGATACCGGCCGCAAGAAGTGGGAATATTCGGCACAGGGCAGTGGCAATTTGGAAAATCAGGGCCTGAAGAATCGCGGCGTCGCCTATTGGGCGGCCGCGACTCCGGCGGCCGGCCAGCCCTGCCAGAAGATGGTCTATATCGGCAACATGCAGGGCGAGCTGCATGGCGTGGACGCCGATACCGGCAAGCCATGCGCCGGCTTCGGCAAGAATGGCGTGGTCGACGTCAATGCCTGGCTGACCACCAATGCCAAATGGAAGATCGGCCTGATCCAACCGCCCGCCGTCTACAAGGACACGCTGATCCTGGGCTGGGCCGGCAATGACTGGGTCTACAAGACCGAAAATCCCGGCACGGTCTATGGCATCGACGCCCGCACCGGGGCGCTGAAATGGACCTTCAACATCATTCCCCAGGACATGCTCAACCAAACCGGCACCGCCAATGTTTGGGCCGGCATTTCGGTGGATCCGGAGACGGGCCTGGCCTTCCTGCCGACCTCCTCGCCCAGCCCCAACTATTATGGCGGCGACCGGCTGAAGGAGATGCCGTATGCCACCGCCACCGTGGCGGTGAATGCCGAGACCGGCGAAGTCAAATGGGCCCGCCAGCTGGTGCATCACGACATCTGGGACGTGGACATCAACTCCGCCCCCACTTTGGTGGACATCAAGAAGGATGGGCAGACCATTCCCGCCTTGATCCAGGCGACCAAGATGGGCTTCCTGTTCGTGCTCAACCGCAACACCGGCGAGCCGGTTTATCCGATCGAGGAACGTCCTTATCCGGCCTCCGATGTGCCGGGCGAGGTGGCGGCCAAGACCCAGCCTTATGTGCCGGTGCCGGAACCCACGATCGGCGATACCACTCCGCCGGTTTCGCTGCTGGCTGACATTGTCAGCTTCGGGGAATGCAGCCGCTGGAAGGCGCGCATCCGCGATGAAGGCCGTTACACGCCGCCTTCCATCCGCGGCTCCATCTCCTGGCCCGCCACGGTGGGCGGAGTGGAATGGGGCGGCGGCGCGCTGGACCCCGCCACCAACACCTATGTGGTCAACAGCGATGTGGTGCCGCAGGTCTATTCCCTGGTCCCGCGCGCCGATGCCGACAAGAAATACGGCACGGCGTTGCGCGACCGCGACGGCTATGCGGCGCAGCAGGGTTCGGCCTATGGCTTCCGCTTGCAGAATTTCCTCAACATGTGGGGCATGCCCTGCTGGGCGCCGCCCTACGGCACCCTGCTGAGCTATGACATGAATAGCGGCAAGCTCAACTGGAAGAAGCCGTTCGGCCAGGTGCAGAAATGGGGCTTCTACATGCCGGAAAGCTGGGGCTCGGTGACCATCGGCGCGCCGGTGATCACCCGCTCGGGCCTGATCTTCATCGGCGCCTCGATGGACAGCCGGGTGCGCGCCGTCGACCTGAAGACCGGCACGGTGTTGTGGAAGCATCTGGTGGAAGCGCCCGCCGTGGCCCAGCCCGCCGTCTATACCTATAAGGGCAAGGAGTATGTGCTGTTCGCCGCCGGCGGCAACGGCATCCTGACGCCGCGCCTGTCGGATCAGCTGGTGGCGTTCGCGCTGCCGAACTGATGCGAAAGTGAAGCCATAAGAAAGGGCGCCCCATCACGCGGGCGCCCTTTGTTTTTCGAAAGGAACGACAATGAGAAAACGCGAATTTCTGGCGGGCTTGGGATTTGCCGCAGGCGCCGGCGTGACGGCTGCGTTGGCGCAAGACTATCCCAAGGGCAAGGATCTGGGCGCGGCGCCACCGGAAAAGCGCAAGGAGATTCCGCATCGCAAAGTCACCACCCGCAACCTGTTCAAGGTGCCGGATGCCTATCCCAATGGCGTGGCGGTGGTGCCGGAAGGCGTGTGGGTCGCCGAGCAGAAGGCCGGAGGTTACGGCCAGAGCGGCCGGCACGAAAAGGAAGCGGCCTGGCTGTTCGACTGGAATGGCAAAAAGCTCAAAACCGTGATGACGGATTCCTACAACACCTCCGGCTTTGCCTATGGCAACGGCCATGTCTGGATGGGCGCCAATGGCGGACCGGAAGGCATCTATGAAGTCGACATGGATTCACGGCTGGTCAGCCATCGCCAGATTCCTTTGGGCCCCGCCGCCAATGGCGGTGGTTGCCATGGCCTGATGTGGCATGAGGGCAAGCTTTGGATCGTGGCCAATCGCCTCAAGGCCATCTTGAGGGTCGACCCCAAGAGCTGGGCTCCGGAATTCATCATTCCCATCACCACCGCGCGCTGGCATGGCATCGCCTGGGACGATTCTCATCCCGGCGGCGCGGTCTGGATGGTGACCGGAAGCTCCGACATCAACCGTTATGTGATGCAGAACGGCAAGCTGCATCACACCACCACCTGCGGCTTGATGAAATATGACGCCCAAACCGGCCAATTGCTGGAAACCGCCGAATTCCTGGAGGGGACCGCCGATGCCCATGGCCTGGCCATGCACAATGGCAAGTTGATTTCCTGTGACGCCGGTGTGGGACCGCCGGGCTTTGAAGGCACCGGAAGCCCCAGCGCCGGCTATATCTTTGAAATCAATTTTGTTTAGCCGCGAAGAGTTGTGAGGGGTCTTGCCAATGGCCCCCGGCATACCCATTGTCCCATTCCGAAAGGGTCGGGCCATGGCAGCTTCTCGGGAAAAGGACACCGCAGCAGGGCTGGACGAATGGTCGCCCAGGCTGCTCAAGTCGCGCCTCTATCAGCGCATTCTGGTGGACATCATCATCGGCAGTCTGGCACCCGGCGAGCAGCTGGATGAGAACGCCCTGGCCCGCCGCTATGGCGGCGGCCTGGCCGGCATCCGCGAAGCTTTGGCGCGGCTGGCGCTGGAAGGCCTGGTGGCGCGCCGCGCCCGGGTCGGCACCTCGGTGGCGCCGCTGGATATCGTCGGCGCGCGGGAAGCCTTCGAGGCGCGTTGCCTGATCGAAGTGCATTGCGCCTCGCTGGCCGCCCAGCATGCCAGTGACGAGGAGATCGCCCAGATCCGCGCCACCCTGGATGACGGCGAAGCGGCGGTGGAAGCCAATGACCAGGCGGCGCTGGCGGCGATGGATGAGGCCTTTCATGTCGCGGTGGCGGCCGCCAGCGGCAACCGCACCTTGGCCAAGATGGTGGTCACCCTGCATCACCAGACCGCGCGTTACTGGCTCTATGCCATGCGCGGTCCCGATCCCAGTGACGGCATCGCGGCGCTGAACGAGCATCGCGCCCTGGCCGACGCGCTCGCCAGCCGCGATGTGGAACGCGCCCGGCGCGAGATGCTGAAGGTGCTGGGTGATTTTCCCGCCGAGATCAAGCGCAGCCTGGAAAGCCGATAAGCGACAATGACACAGCGTGGCGGCTGGCTGACCCTTGGCCTGATGAGCGCGCTGTATTTCATCATCACGGCGGCGACCTTCGGCAGCCTGGGCATGGTGCTGCCGGCGATGGTCCGGGAGTTGGGCTGGAGTTGGACCGGCGCGGGCTTCGGTTTCACCCTGCTGGGGTTTTTTTGCGGCATCACCAGCGCGGTACCCGCCACCCTGATCCGCCGCTTTGGCGTGCGCGCCGCGTTGCTGGCCGGAAGCCTGGTGATGGGCGTGGCTTTTCTCTTCCTGGCGCGCACCGGCGGGTTGCTGACTTATTTTCTGGGCGCCTCGCTGGCGGGGCTGGGCTTCACTCTGCTGGATTCCGTGCCGGCGACCTATCTGCTGTCGCGGCTGTTCGCGCGGCCCTCTTTTGCCATCGGCTTGTTCTTCACCGTGGGCGGCTTGGGCGGAGTGGCCGGGCCGCTGCTCTATACCGCCATTTTTGACGCCACCGCCGACTGGCGCAGCTATTGGTTGATGATGGGGGTGCTGATTGCCCTGACCGGAATCATCGCGGCCTTCCTGGTGGATGCGCGCTCGGCTGTGGGCAGCGGCGGCGAGAGCGACCCCGACATATCAACCGAGCGCTGGACGTTCCGGGACGCGCTGCAGACGCGGCAATTCTGGGTCATTGCCGCGGCTTACGCCGCTTTCCAATTTTGCGGCATCACCGCCAGCGCGGTGTCGGTGGCGCATTTGACCCAGCATGGCGTGGCGGCGGTGATCGCCGGCAGCATGATGAGCGTGGAGGCGCTGCTTAATTCCAGCGCGCGGTTCATCGGCGGCATTCTCACCCGCTTTGTCGGCGCCAAGAGTTTGCTGTGCGTGTCGCTGGCCAGCCTGGTGGTTGGCCTGCTGGCCCTGGGCGCGGCGCGGGAGGTGCCCATGATGCTGATCTATGCCGCGGGCATCGGCATCGGCTATGGCCTGACCTTGTTTTCCGCCACCATCCTGCTGCTCGATTATTTCGGGCGCGGGCCCTATCTGGAGCTTTTCTCCACCGTCAATCTGATCTCCACCGCCGGCGCGGTGGCGCCCGCTTTGGCGGGCGTGATCCGCGACCGCACCGGCGGCTTCACCCCGTTTTTCCTGGGCCTTGCGCTGATGGTGGGTTTGGTGATGCTGGCGGTGATGATGATGCGCCCACCCCATCCGAGGCGCGCATGAAGGAATTTGGCGTTTTTCTCCCGGTCGCGACGCGAAGCACGCGAGAGCGTGTTCGCCAAAAAATAACGTTGGCGGCATGAGCGGTTCCAAAGAATATGGCGTTTTTCTCCCAGTCGCCAACGGCGGCTGGATCGTCTCCAGCAGCACGCCGGTGCTGGACGGCGGCTGGGCGCAGAATCGCGACGCCGCGCTGGCAGCCGAGGAGGAAGGCTTTGATTTCGTGATGGCGATGGGCAAGTGGCGCGGCTTTGGCGGCGCGACGTCTCATTGGGGGGCCAGCCTGGAAGCCGTCACCATGATGGCGGGGATCGCCGCGGTGACCAGGAAAGTGAAGGTGTGGGCGACCTTGCACGCCATCCTGCACAATCCGGCGGTGGCGGCCAAGATGATCGCCACCCTGGACCATATCAGCAACGGCCGCGCCGGCTTGAACATCGTGGCGGGCGCTTATCGTGGTGAATTCGAGCAGATGGGCGCCTGGGATGCGGAACTGGATCACGATGCCCGTTATGACCTGACCGAGGAATGGACCCGGATCGTCAAGCTTTTGTGGCGTGAACCCGCCGTCACCTTTCAAGGCAAATATTTCGATTTCAAGGACTGCGTCAGCGAACCCAAACCCTTGCAGCCGCCTTTCCTGATTTGCGCCGGCATGTCCAAGCGCGGTTTTGAGTTTTCGGTGCGCGAGGCGGATGGCTGCTTCATCGGCGGCCGCAACCAGGCGGAAACCCGTGAGGCTTCCCGCCGCGCCAAGCAACTGGCGGCGGAGCTGGGCAAGCCGATCAAGACCTATTGCATGATGACCGTGATCACCGCCGACAGCGATCAGGAGGCCGAAGCCAAGGCGCAAAAATACCGCGACGGGCTGGATGAGGGTGCGGTGCTGGGCATGCTGGAAAGCTATGGCGTTGCCGGCAATGCCATGACGGCGCGGGCGCAAGGCGCCTTCATGACCCAGACGGCGGTGGGTTCGCCCGCGACCTGCGCCGCCCAAATCGAGGGTTTTTTGCGCGATTGCGATATCGACGGGCTGATGTTCATCTATGACGACTATCTTCAGGGGTTGCGGGTGACCGGGCGTGAAATCCTGCCCAGGCTTCGCAAGGCCTTTGCATGAAAGCCGATTGGATCGCGCCCAAGCGTACCGCGCTCCTGGTGATAGATTGCCAGGTGGATTTCGGCGCGCGCGACGGCGAGATGGCGCGGCGCGGCGCCGACATGACGGCGCCCGAAGCGGCCTTGGCCAAAGCCGAACAGCTGGTGAAGGCGGCGCGCGCGGCGGGCGTGGCGGTGATATTCGTGCGCCTGATCAGCAATCCGGGAGCGGAAAGCCGGGTCATTCATGAGGCCCGGGCGCGCCAGAATGAAACCGGACCCGATCTCTGTGTGGAGGGTACGCACGGCGCCGACTTTATCGGGCCGTTGCCGCACCCCGAGGAGATGGTCATCTCCAAGAACCGCTACAGCGCCTTTGCCCGCACCGGACTGGGCGACCGGCTCCACAGTATCGGCGTGGACACGCTGGTGCTGGCGGGGCTGACCACCGAATGCTGTGTGGCCTCCTCGGCCTGGGACGGGTTCGAGCTGGATTTCCATGTGTTCATCGCCGCCGATGCCTGCGCGGCCTATGAGGCGGCTCTCCATGGCCATGCCTTGAAGGCATTGGCGCTGAGCGGAGCGGTGGTCGCCGAGACGGCGGCGTTCCAGAAAATATGGAAAAATATCGCTATATCAAATGGATAAGTAATTTCTTGGGTTACCGGGATTTGCCGCTGACCGAATTGACGTAAAATGTTACATGGCATTTCCAGAAGGAATGCCTATGTACGGCGGTATGAAATGGGGCCTGGGGGGTTTTGCGGTCGGGTTGGCGGCTTTTTGCGCCACTGCGGCCTGGGGGCAGGGGGTGGAATCGATCACCGTCGAAGGTGATCCGGTCCATCTGCTGCACACCCGTGGCAATGACGCGGCCTTCGGCCTGGACAAGCCGCTGCTCGAAACCCCGCGCGCCGTCACCCTGGTCAGCGACACCACCATCGACCGCTATGGCATCACCGGCGTCAATGACCTTACCGCCATCAGCCCGTCCGCCTATACCGCCAGCTATTACGGCGTGGAAGGATCGGTATCCTTGCGCGGTACCTTGGCGGAAAATTATTTCCGCGGCTTCAAGCGGGCGGAAAATCGCGGCACCTATTCCACGCCCTTGTCCGACGCTGCGGGAATCGAGATCCTGCGCGGCCCGCCATCGCCCATCTATGGCGCGGGCAAGGTGGGCGGGCTGGTCAATTTCCTGCCCAAGACGGTGAGCGCCAGCGATGTCTTTGGCGGCGAGGCCACCCTGACCTATGGCAGCTATTCCAGGCGCAATGCCACCTTGGCGGTCAGCACGCCTGTCGCGTTGGGGAGCGCGGCCGGCGGACTGCATGCCTATGGCGAAGTGGATGACAGTTTCAGTTTCTATCGCGGCATTCATCCCAGCCACCAATTGATCGAGCTGTCGGGAAATCTGGCGCTGGGCGATTGGTCCTTTGCCGCCGACTATATGTATTACCATTCCAATGGCGATATTCAGACGCCGGGCTGGAACCGGCTCACCCAGAGCTTGATCGACAGCGGCAGTTACATCACCGGCCGCAACACGTCTCTCAAGGACGCCGATGGCAATGGCCGGCTGACGCTGAATGAGTTCGGCGGCAATCCCTATGTCTTCGATCCCAATTTCAAGCCCTTGGCCTGTGTCGCCTGCCAGGATGCGGCGCACCGGTTGGACTTAGGCTTCGGCGCCACCACGCTGGACCCGCGGACCGTCTATCTGGCGCGCGGGGTGGATTTCTCCAACACCATCACCCACACCGTCTTCCTGGAAGCCGCCAAGACCCTGGACGCGGGCCAAAGCCTGCGCCTGCAACTGTTCAGCGACACGCTGGAGAATGACCGTTTTGTCTCTTACGGCTTTCCGGGGTCTTATCGCACCCAGATCGGCGAAATCCGCTTGCGCTATGACCTCAAGCGCGATTTCGGCGCGCTAAAAACCCTGACGGCGGCGGGCGCCTCTTATCGCATCGTCCATGCCATCGGCAAAGAGAGCTTCAACAGCGGCGTGATCGCGCTGGACCGCCGCGATATCAGCCAAGGGCCGGCGCCCAATGACATTATCGACTCGCCTTTCAATATCGATCCGCCGGGCGCCGTTGGGCTGGGCTGGGAAAATGACGTGCGGACCAACACGACGGATGCCGGCGCCTTTCTCACCACCGATCTGATGTGGGATGACAGTCTGGATCTCACTTTGGGCGGCCGTTATGACAGTTATAATGTGCGTTCCGTCGATGCCGGCGTGTTGGCTTTCGAGCCCGCCAGCGGGCGCGGCAATGCCGGGCGTTTCACCTATTCGGCCAGCCTGTCCTACAAAACCCCCTGGGGCCTGGTGCCGTATGTCACCACCGCCAAATCCGCCGCCATCGAGATCGGTCAGGCCAGCGAGGTTGCGACCAGCCTGCTTTCGGCCCGGGACTGGCTGTCCAATTCTTTCTTGAATGAAGTGGGCGTGAAGTTCACCGCCCTGGACGATCATCTGCTGGGCAGCCTGGATTGGTATGTTCAGAACCGCACCCAATTGCATCAAGGCGGCGGCATTACCAATGTGACCGGCACCCGCTCCAAGGGCGCGGAACTGGAATTGCGGTATGTCGCCACGCCCAATCTCAGCCTGACCTTGGCGGCCTCGCTGCAGCACACCACCATCAAGGGGCCGGACCACAGCTTCGCCTATCTGCCGGCGCGCAGCTACGGCATCACGCCGCAGAACGGTTTCGGCGGCAGCTATGTCACGTTCGATTTCTCCACTTTGCCCGGACGCGGCGGCGACTATGAAAACACATTGGTGCCTCATGCGGTGATCAGCCCCTATCTCACCTGGACCAGCGATGCGCTGTCTTGGGGCGGGGAAAAACTGATTTGGGGCGCCAGTTTCGGCGGGACCTATGTCGGCCACACCCAGCAGACGGTGCCCAATCCGATTGTGTATCCCTCTTATGTCACCTTGAATGCTTCGGCTTTTGCGCAATGGGATGTGTGGGAGGGTGATTTCAATCTGAACAATCTGGGGGATGAACGCTATTTCACCCCCGGCGCCGACACCTATGCCAATCTCAGCGCCTTGCCCGGCATCGGCCGCACCTGGAAAATCACCTTGAAGCGGTTGTTCTGAGCAAGAAGCGCGAGATAGGCTCCCCGCCCATGAAAAAACTTCTTCTTCTGCTGCTCTTTTTGCCCGTCGCCGCACGGGCGCAGAATTTGCAATGGGTCCAGGCGACGGCCCACGGCTATGAGGCGCGGGCCATCACCAGCGGCGATGATTGCCCAATACTGCACACGGACAAAGGCGATGTGCCGATGGCGGTACGAGCGTCCAAGAGCGACGAATTTCCGTTATTGTGCGCGGCGCCATTGCCGGCGGAAATTGGAGCCGCCAGCGTACAAATGACTGCTGGCTGCAAAGCCGGTCAAATTTGCGATCACCTGACCATCGGTGAAACTCTGCCGGTGCCTTCGGCCAGCCCCCAGCGCATCCTGGTCTTGGGCGACACCGGCTGCCGTATCAAGGGAGCAGCGCTGCAAGCCTGCAACGATCCGGCGAAATGGCCCTTTCCCAATCTGGCCGCCGCCGCCGCCAGGCTGAAGCCCGATCTGGTGATCCATGTCGGAGATTATCTTTACCGCGAGAGCGCCTGTCCGAGCGGCAATCAAGGCTGTGCCGGTTCGCCCTGGGGCGACAACTGGACAACCTGGGACGCGGATTTTTTCGCGCCCGCCGCGCCGCTGCTGGCGGCCGCGCCCATGGTGCTGACCCGCGGCAATCACGAGGATTGCACCCGCGCCGGTCCCGGCTTTCAACTGTTGCTGGGCCCCGGTGAAGCCGCGCCGTCCTGCCTGGCGCATGAGCCGCTTTACACGGTCGATCTGGGCGGCCTTGCCCTGGCGGTGCTGGATGACGCCGATTCCGATGAGATGGATCTCAATCGCGCCACGGCGCATCTCTATGCCCGCGAAATCGCGGGCTTGAGCAAGAGCAGCTTGCCGGTCTGGCTGGTGCATCATCGTCCCACCTGGGCGGCGATCAGCGGGCCGCTGGGCATTCCCATCGGCGGCAACCTGACCCTGATGGAAGCCAGCCGCATCAATGCGCAAGCAGGTGCGCCACTGATCCCGCATTCCGTCGAACTGGTGCTGTCGGGCCATATCCACAGCTTCGAGGCGATCAACTATGCCAAGGGCGTGCCGCCCCAGATCGTGGCTGGCAATGGCGGCACCAACCTGGAAGTCACGCCGCGCAATCTGCATGGCGCCCAATTTCTCGGCCATTCCGGGGTCACCGTGGCCGACGGCCTGTCCTTGGGCGGGTTCGGTTTTCTGCTGATGACCCGCGCGGGCGACGGTTGGACCATCGATCTTTATGATTCCGCCGGCGCCAAAACTCGCACTTGCCGCTTCACTGCGGGGGCGCCGGGACGGGTGGATTGCTGACACCCGGCTCAGGCTTGATCTGGGCCGCGTCATTTTCCAGCATCGTCAGCAGCGCGGCGGTGGGAAAACCGTCGGCGGGCAGGGATTTGGCTTTCTGATATTGGCGCAAGGCCGCGCGGGTCTTTCGGCCCAGCACACCGTCCGGCGTTCCCGGATCAAAACCCAGTTTTTGCAGATCCGCCTGGAAGCTGGTCCGCTCGCTGCGCGACAGCGTGCGTTCCTCGCGCGGCCAGCTGTGCCGCACGGGCGCCGCGCCCGCCATGCGGTCCGCCAGCAGTCCCACTGCCAAGGCATAGCTGGCGGCATTGTTGTATTTCAGGATCACGCTGAAATTGGCAAAGACCAGAAAGGCCGGACCGCGCGCCCCCGCCGGCAGATAGAGCGCGCTATCGGCATCTGAAACCGGCAGCTTGTCGCCGCTCGCCGTTTTTATCCCGCGCGCGCTCCATTCCGAAACCGGCTTCCTGATGTCCAGGTCGGCGTCTTCATAGGCAAAGCCATCGGGAAGCGCGACTTCGTAACCCCAGGCTTGATCTTTCACCCAGCCTTGCTGGCTGAGCAGCCGCGCCGCCGAGGCCAGGGCGTCCGGCACCGAGTGCCAAAGATCGATCACGCCGTCGCCATCGCCATCGGCGGCATATTTGAGGAAGGTGGTGGGCGTGAACTGGGTCTGGCCGAAGGCGCCCGCCCAGCTTCCCGTCATTTCGCTCAAGGGATAGCGCTGTTCTTGATAGATTTTCAGCGCCGCCAGAAATTCCGGCTTGGCGTAGGCGGCACGCGGGCCGTCATAAGCGAGAGTTCCCAGCGCCGCGAACAGGTTGAAGCTGCCGCTGTCGGCGCCATAGTCGCTTTCCATGCCCCAGACGGCGACCAGGATCTGTTTGGGCACGCCGCTGTCGCCCGCGATCTTGTCCAGCACCTCGCCATGGCGCGTCATCAGCAATTGCGCGTCCTTGATCCGCCGCGCCGACACCGCCGAATCCAGATAGGCCCATACCGGCTTGGCGAATTCCGGCTGGTTGGCATTCATTGCCGAAATGGCGGGGATGGGCGCGATCCCTGCCGTCGCGCTGTCGAATGTCGCGGGCGTAATGCCCTGGGCCAGCGCCTCCGTCCGGATATCCGCCAGGAAGGCATCGAACTTGGCATCGCCGGAACCGGGCCGGGCCGGCGCGGACGGAACTGGGGCGATGGCGGGCGGCGGTGGCGGCGAAACGGGCTTGGGCGGGGTACTGGCGCAGGCCGCCAAGTCCAGGACGGCGGCCAGGGTAAGGATGGAAAGGCGATTGGCCATGCCTATGGATACACCCGTTCGGGCATTTTTTGGCGGAAAAGCTGGCTTTTTTGCCTCATTTCGCGGGTTGACAGGGGGGAGGGCGTTGCATAGTTTCCGCGCCTCCCGGGATTACGGCCTTTTCGGCCGATTTTGGCTCAGAAGGCGCTTGTCATGAAGGTCCGCAATTCACTCCGTTCGCTCAAGAAGCGTGACAAGGACTGCCGCGTCATCCGCCGCAAGGGCCGCGTCTACGTGATCAACAAGAAGAATCCGCGGTTCAAAGCCCGCCAGGGTTAAGCGATACTGCGCCGCTATTCGGGTCAGGCGCATGCTTCTACCTCCCAGCGATTCCAAAATCATCGCCCGCCGCGCCGAGATCGTGGCGGCGTTGAAGGACATTGTGCCCGATGGCGTGGTGGCCGATCCGTCGGGCCTGGCCACCTTCGATTCCGACGCGCTCAGCGCCTATCACCAGATGCCGTTGGTCTGCGTGCTGCCCAGCAATCGCGAACAGGTCAGCGCCATTCTCAAATATTCCCAAGCTGAAGGCGTGCCCATTGTGCCGCGCGGGGCGGGCACCTCGCTGTCGGGCGGGGCGCTGCCGCGCGCGGACGGCATCCTGATCGGGATGGGCCGCATGAAGCACATTCTCGAGATCGATTACGAGAATGGCTGCGTGGTGGTGGAGCCCGGCGTCACCAATCTCAACATCACCAAGGCGGTGGAGGCCAATGGCTTCTATTACGCGCCCGATCCTTCCAGCCAGGTCGCCTGCACCATCGGCGGCAATGTGGCGGAGAATTCCGGCGGGCTGCATTGCCTCAAATACGGCCTCACCACCAACAACCTGTTGGGCGTCACCATGGTCTTGCCGGGCGGGGAGATCGTGACCCTGGGCGGCAAATCGGGGGCGCAGGGCGGGCTGGATCTGCTGGGCCTGGTCACCGGCTCGGAAGGTTTGCTGGGCGTGGTGGTTGAGGTGGTGGTCAAGATTTTGCGCAAAGCCCCTGTGACCCGCACCCTGATGGCGTCGTTTGACTCGGTGCCCGCCGCGGGGGCTTGTGTCGCCGCCATTATCGCCGACGGCGTGGTGCCAGCCGCCATGGAATTCATGGACCGCCGCGCCGCCGAAGCCATTGAGAGCTACAACCAGCCCGGCTATCCCGCGGGCGCCGAGGCCATCTTGATTATCGACGCCGATGGTGTGGAAGCCGATGTCTCCCATGCCGTGTCGCGAGTGATCGAGATTGTCGCAAAATGCGGCGGCAAGACGGTTGAAGCCACCGACGAGAAACAGCGCGCCCGCATCTGGTCGGGCCGCAAGGCCGCTTTTGCCGCCATGGGCAAACTGGCGCCCGACATGATCTGCATGGATGGCACCATTCCCCGCCATGCCCTGCCGCAAGTGCTGGAAGACATGGCCAAGCTGTCGGAGCAATATGGCCTGGGCTTCTGCAATGTGTTCCATGCCGGCGACGGCAATCTGCACCCCCTGATCATTTTCGACACCATGAAGCCGGGGGAATTCGAGCGGGCGGAAGCTTTCGGCGCCGATATTCTGCGGCTCTGCGTCAAGGTGGGCGGCGTGTTGTCGGGCGAGCATGGCATCGGGATCGAAAAACGCGACCTGATGACCGACCAGTTCAGCGAAGCCGATCTGGAGCAGCAGCACCGGGTGAAATGCGCCTTCGATGCCCAAGGCCTGTTCAATCCCGGCAAGGTGTTTCCCACCCTGTCGGCCTGCATCGAGCAGGGCCATATCCATGTCCATGGCGCACAACTGCCGCATCCGAATCTGCCGCGCTACTGATGGCCAAAGCCGATACTCTTTCCCAGCTGACGGATTTTGTGCGCGCCGCCCGCGCGGGCAAGTCGCCGTTCGAGATCGTCGCGGGGGGTACCCGGCGCAATGTCGGCCGGCCGCTGAAGGATTCAAATGGAGGCGGCCTGCCGCTGCTGGATGTGTCGGGCCTTTCGGGAATCCTGAAGTACGAACCGGAAGAATTGATCGTTACCGCCGCGCCCGCCACCCCTCTCAGCGAAATCACCGCCGTGCTGGCGGAAAAGAACCAGCGGCTGGGGTTCGATCCGGCCGACTGGTCCAGGCTGCTGAAATCCAATGGCGTGGCGACGCTTGCGGGCGCGGCCTCCAGCGATGCCTCCGGGTCCGGCAAATTGCGCCATGGCGGGGCGCGGGATTCGCTTTTGGGCTTTCAGGCGGTGAACGGCCTGGGCGAAGTGTTTCGCGGCGGTTCCAAAGTGGTCAAGAATGTCACCGGCTTTGACCTGCCCAAGCTGATGTGCGGCGCCTATGGCAGTTTGGCGGTGCTGACGGAGATGACGTTCCGGGTATATCCCAAGCCGCAGCACGCCGCCGTGTTGTGCCTGAACGATGTGACGCCGCAGACCGGCTTCGCGCATCTGCGCAAGATCGCGCTCAGCCCCCTGGAACCCGCGGGCCTGGCTTATTTGCCCGCCGGCATGATGGCAGGGGCCGGGCAGGGCGCGGCCTTCATCAAATTGGAAGGCGCAGCTACACCGTTGGAGGAAAAGCTCGCTTTGGCGCACGGCCTGTTGGGAAATGCGATGCAGCGGATCGAAAGCGATCCTTTCCCGGCCATCGGCAGCGGCGAGAATTTCGCCGATCTGCCGGGCGATGTCTGGCGGGTGCTGATCGCGCCTTCGGACGCGCCGCGCGTTGCCGAGGAATTGAATGCCGCCCATTGGCTGGGCGACTGGGCCGGCGGAGTGATCTGGCTGGCGGCGCCGCCCGACCAGGCGGCGCGCATCCGCGCCGTGGCGGCCAAGGCCAATGGCCAAGCCATGCTGTTGCGCGCCAGCGCCGAAAGCCGCGCCCTGTATGGCCTTTATGCGGCCCAGCCGCCGGCCCTGGCGGCGCTCAATCGCGCCGTGAAAGCTGCCTTTGATCCTTTGTCGCTGTTCAATCCGGGACGGCTCTGATGCGCTACAACTTCACGCCTGAGCAACTTGCCGACCCGCAGCTTGGTCCCGCCGCCAAGGCGGTGCGCAGTTGTGTTCATTGCGGCATTTGCACCGCCACCTGTCCCACCTATGTGCTTTTGGGAGATGAGCGCGACAGTCCGCGCGGCCGCATTGTCCTGATGAAGGACATGCTGGAGAAGGGTGGCGCGCCCACCGATGAGCAGGTCTATCACATCGACCGCTGTCTCTCCTGTCTCAACTGCAAAACCGCTTGCCCTTCCAGTGTCAATTATCAGCGGCTGGTGGACCAGGCCCGCGCTCATATTCAGGAGCATTACCGGCGCCCGCTGGCCGATCGCCTGTTGCGCTGGACCATCGCCAAGGTGATGACCCGGCCCCAGCTGGTGCGCATCGGGCTGCTCTTGGCCCGGCTGGGCGCGCCCATCGCCAGATTGTTGCCGGGCAGGCTGGGCGCCATGGCTCGCATGGGACTGATGGCGCGCCCGCAAGGGCCAGAGCCCACCCAGTTCCCCAAGCCGGCGGTGGTGAAACAGCGCATCGCCATCATGCCGGGCTGTGTGCAAGGCGCGCTGAGCCCGCAGATCGATGCCGCAGTGGGCCGGGTGCTGGCGCGTCGCGGCATCGAATTGGTGGCGCTGGAAGGGGCAGGTTGCTGCGGGGCGCTGCCGCACCATATGGGACGGGAAGAGGATTCCCGCGCCTGGGCGAAAAAAGCGATCCAAGCCTATGAACAGGGCGAATATGATGGCGTGCTGATCACCGCCACCGGCTGTTCGGCGCAGTTGAAAGACTATGCCCATCAGTTCGCCGGCGATCCCATCTGGGAAGCGCGCGCGGCGAAATTCGCAGGTGCGGCGCGCGACTTCGCCGAACTGTGCACCCCGCTTGCGGCGACGCCGCCGCAACCCTTGCGGGTCGCCTATCACCCCGCCTGTTCCTTGCAGAACAGCCTGAAGCTGAATGGCGTGGGCGAGGCGCTGCTGGAAGCCGCCGGCTTTATCGTCACGCCGTTCCTGGAATCCCATCTCTGCTGCGGCTCGGCCGGCACCTATTCCATTCTGCAGCCGGACCTGTCGGCGCAATTGCGCGCCCGCAAATTGGGCAACATCGCGGCCGCCGCCCCGGATGTCCTGGTCAGCGGCAATATCGGCTGCCTGCAACATCTGGCGTCCGGCGAGGAGCTTTCCCAGCCCATCCTGCACATCGCGGAACTGCTGGACTGGGCCGAATCTGGGCGAGGAGCGGCGCCTTGGGAGAAACCCAAGGCGTGAGCAGGTCCAGTGGACCTGCGAAAGCGACGAGCGCCGCGAGCCTGGGCGAGCGGCGGGCGTATCTATCCGCTTGTTCCGTCGCCAATCTGGAATTACCCGCAAAGCCGCATTAAGCTCCGCGCCATGCGCCCCGCGCTTGTCCTGTCCCTGTTGCTTCTCTCCGGCACCGCCCTTGCCGCGCCGGAAAAGCCGGCCGCGCCAAAGCCCGAGCCAAAGGAAGTCACCAGCGAAGAAAAGCTGTTCTCCCAGCTCAAGCAGGCGCCCAGCGCCGAGGACGCCCATGGCATCGAGCAGAAGCTGCTCATCATGTTCCGTGTCTCGGGCAGTCCCAGTGTCGATCTCTTGATCACTCGCGCCCAGGCGGCCCAGGCCGCCGCCGACAACAAGACGGCGAAACAATTGATCGAAGCCGTCACCAACATCGCGCCCAACTATGCCGAAGGCTGGCATATCCGCGCCGCCATGGAACAGGAGGCGGACGACGATACCGCCGCCCTGGTCAGTTTGCAGAAAGTGGTGCTGCTCAATCCCCGCCATTTCCAGGCGCTGACCGAACTGGCCGACAAGCTGGAGGAATATGGCGACAAGGCCGGCGCGCTGAAACTCTATCGCCGCGCCTTGGACGTGGACCCGCAAATGGAAGAGGCCAGCCGCAAGGTCCGCGAACTGACTCAAAAAGTCGAGGGACGGGATATCTGACGGATGCGCTGGTTGTTGGGGTGCGCCTTCCTTGTCTTCGCCACGCCTGCGATTGCGGCGACGTCTTACATGGTGGGTACCTGGTTCGGCCACGGCCAGCCGGAGAGCCGCAACGCCATGTATATCGATCGCATGCGCTCCGACGGAAGCTGGCAGGGCGAATACCGTACTTGTGCCGGGGGCAAACCAACCGACCAGGTGCAGACCGGCCATTGGTCGCTGGCGGGCGATCTCCTCCAGCTTCGGGTCGACACCGTGAACGGACAGAGGATGCCGCGCGTCGACGGCTACAAGATGGTGGCGCATGACGCCAACAGCCAGAAATATGTCAGCCTGGCATGGAATTTTCCCTACAGCCCGCAGCGGGTGGCGGATGATTTCCAGATGCCGTCCTGTGAATTGACCAGCTGATGCTCGCGCTGGCGCTTTCGATCCTGATTGCGGCGCCCGCCCCCCAGCATCCGTCCTTCCTTGCCGGCAGCTGGTTCGGCCAGGGCGAGCCGCATGACAGAAGCGAGATGTGGCTGGCGCATGCCGCGCCCAATGGCGATTTCGCCGTGCAATTCCGCGCCTGCCGCAAAAGCCAAAATGGTTATCAGGCCAGCGATTTGATCCAGAAGGGCAAGTGGTGGTTCCAGGACGGGACGGAAATGGTCCAGATCACCTGGTCCAACGGCCAGGTCATGTTCGACGAGACGCCGTACAAAATTCTTTTCCATGACGGCAATCACCAGACCTACAGCATGCCGTCCGGTTTTGTCTTCAAATCCAGCCGGGTGGCGGCGGATTTCCAGATGCCGGCCTGCGACCTGGTGAGTTGAGCATGCGCTGGGCCGGTCTGCTGTTTTGTCTTGCCACATTACCGGGGCTGATTGCGCCGGCTTGGGCCGCGTCGCCGGTCACCGGCACCTGGTTCGGCCAGGGCCAGCCGGGCGACAAGGCCTCGATGTATCTCGATCATTTCACGGCGGATGGCCGCATGCAGTCCCAATTCCGCGATTGCCGCAATGGCAAGCCCGATGACAGCACGGAAGAGGGCACCTGGTCGCTGTCCGGCAATCTTCTCACCATCCAGGTTAATTTCCACAATGGCGCGCTGATGCCGCGCACGGACGTTTACACGCTGGACAGCGCAACGGCGAAGGCCATCCGCATTACCTATATTCCGCTCAAATTCCCCTATGACGAGCACCGGGTGGACGACAAGTTCGAGATGCCGGGCTGTCAGTTGGTGAGTTAATCTTCGTCTGTTACGAAGGCGACGCGGACCATATTGGTGGCGCCGCTGGTGCCCAAAGGCACACCGGCCGTGATCACGATCCGCTCACCCGCCTGGGCGAAGCCTTCCTGCCGGGCGATCTGGCTGGCGCGCTTCACCATATCGTCGAAATCGCGGATGTCCTCGGTCATGACGCTATGGGTGCCCCATACCAGGGTCAGCCGCCGCGCCGTCTCCAGCGACGGCGTGGGCGCGATGATGGGCGCTGCCGAGCGCTCGCGCGCCGCCCGCATGGCGGTGATGCCGGACTTGGTCCAGCAGACGATGGCGCGGGCCTCGATGGTTTCGGTCACTTCATGCACCGCCGCCATGATGGCGTCGGGCGTGGTTTTTTCGGGCGCGCCGCGCTGGGCCTCGATCAGGGAGTGATAAAGTTCGTCGTCCTCCACCGAACAGGCGATGCGGTCCATGGTCTGCACCGCTTCCACCGGATAAGAGCCCGACGCGGACTCCGCCGACAGCATCACCGCGTCGGCGCCGTCGAACACCGCCGTGGCCACGTCCGAGACCTCGGCGCGGGTGGGCATCGGGGAATTGATCATGGATTCCAGCATCTGGGTCGCCACCACCACCGGCTTGCCGGCCTTGCGGGCGGCGCGGGTGATCTGCTTTTGCAGCCCCGGCACCCGCTCCAGTGGCATTTCCACGCCGAGATCGCCGCGCGCCACCATCAGCGCGTCGGCCAATTCCAGGATCCCGTGCAGCGACGCCAACGCCTTGGGCTTTTCGATCTTGGCCAGGACCCCGGCGCGGCCCTGCACGATTTTTTTCAGCTCCGCCACGTCTTCCGGCCGCTGCACAAAGGACAGCGCGATCCAATCCACGCCAAGTTCCAGCGCCGCATCCAGGTCCGCCCGGTCCTTGGGCGTCATGGCCGACAAGGGCAGCAGGGTGTCGGGCATGTTGACGCCCTTGCGGTCCTTGATTTCGCCCGCCACTTCCACGACGGCCTCGGCAAAGGTGTCGGCCTTGCGCAACAGCCGCAGGCGCACCTTGCCGTCGTCGATCAACAGCGCATGCTTCTGCTTGATGGCCTGGAAGATTTCGGGATGGGGAATGGGCACTTCTTCCGCTTTGTCGCTGGATTCACCCAGCACCAGGCGGATGCGTTCGCCTTCTTTCAGCATGCGCGGGCCGCCTTCCAGCCTGCCCAGCCGGATCTTGGGACCTTGCAGATCGCACAGGATGCCGATGGGCCGCCCCACCTCTTCCGACAGCGCCCGCAGGTCGCCGACCATCTGCCGCAGCAACTCGTGACTGGTATGGCTCATATTGATGCGGAAGACATCGACCCCGGCGTCGAACAGTTCGCGCATCTTGCCGGGCGTATTGGAGGCAGGCCCCAGGGTGGCGAGAATTTTCGTCTTCCGGCGGCGGCGCATGCAGAACCTTTAATTGGAAAGAGACTGTGTCCAGTCGGGCTTCTTGCCCGTGTCCACTTCAAAGAAGCCGCGCCGGTCGAAGCCGCGCTTGGCGCAGTCGGCCCGGCCCACCGAACGGAAGCGCTTGTCCGGGGCGACACAGAAATGGGTCTTGCCTTCCCAGGTCCCGGCCCCGCCATCGCTGGCATAGAGATAGTAATAGCGCCCCTCTAGCGGCCCGGTCAGCAAGGGCGTGCAGGCCTTGGCCGCAATCGTCCACCAGCCCTCGCTGGTCCAGTTGGTGCCGTCAAAATGGCCGATGGCGGCCCGGACCGGCAGATTGCTCTTGTTGCAGACATTGAAGCCCGCCAGGGCAGGACCGGCCAGGCAGGTCAAGCCCAGGGCGGCAAGGATGAGGGTCATGCGACGCATTGTGATTCCCGGTTTGGCCTGAAACTTCTCGTCAACGATTCCCGAATCTATATCTTTGCGGCATGAGGGAAAATGCTTTTGAGGCCGTGACGGGAGATGGGCCGCTGCTGTTGCTTTGCGACCATGCCTCCAATGCCCTGCCCGAGGGCGGGCTGGGGCTCGATCCGGCCCTGTTGTCCACCCACATCGCCTATGACATCGGGGCGGCGGCGGTAACCCGCGCCCTGGCTCGTCTTTATGGCGCTCCCGCGATTTTGGGGTCGTGGTCGCGGCTGTTGATCGATCTCAACCGCGGGGCGGACGATCCCACCCTGGTGATGAAATTGTCGGACGGCAGCATCATTCCCGGGAATGCCCCCGCTGACGCAGCGGAAGTGGCGCGCCGGATTCAGATGTTCCACGCCCCCTATCATGCCGCCATCGACGCGGTGCTGGACCGGATCGGGGGCGGCGCCATAGTGATCTCGATGCACAGTTTCACCCCGGCCTGGAAAGGCCGGGCGCGGCCCTGGGAGATGGGCATTCTCTATGACCGCGACACGCGGCTGTCGGCGCCGTTGATGGCGCGGCTCAAACAGGCCGGATTCAGCGTGGGCGACAACGAACCTTATACCGGCGCGCTGGAAGGCGACACTCTCTACCAGCATGGCACCTTGCGCGGCCTGCCGCATGTGCTGATTGAGATACGGCAGGACTTGATTGCCACCGACGACGCGGCACAAGCCTTTGCGTTGCGCCTCAAGCCCATTCTGGATGCCGCCCTGGACGATATGCACAGGCGGGACTGATTTTCGCGTTGCGCCGCTTTGGCCGGGCGGGCTAGTTTCCGCGGCTTTTGAAATTCTTGGACATCCCATGGCCAAATCCGGCTTCGCCAAAGACCAGCTCAAATCCTTTATCAACCGCATCGAGCGGCTGGAGGAAGAACGCGCCGCGCTGTCGGCCGACATCCGCGAAGTCTATAGCGAGGCCAAAGGCAACGGCTTCGACACCAAGATCATGCGCCAGGTCATTCGCATGCGGAAATTGGACAAGGCGGACTTTCAGGAGCAGGAAGCCATGCTGGACCTTTACTTGACCGCCATGGACATGCGCTAGCCGCGCGAAATTCTGCTGTCCGATCCAGGCGTTGTTCGCCGGATTGAAACGTCCAGCCACTATTGGCTTGACCCTTGGCGAGTTCGGCTGATTTGATCCCTGATAAGCGCACTCAAGGCGCGCAAGGGGAGAAAATCATGCCGAATATTTCTATCGATCGTCGCGGCTTATTGATGGGCGCCGCTGCCACCCCGGTCGTCGCTGCCGCCACGCCGGTCATCGCGGCTGCCGCCCAGGAGCCTGCCAGCGCCCAACCGCCGCCCGGCCGCGATCCGTCCGGGTCCGCGCCTACCGCCGATCAGCAGCGCCGCATGAAATGGTGGCATGACGCCAAATTCGGCATGTTCATCCATTTCGGGCTTTACGCCGCCCATGGCCGCCACGAATGGGCGATGGAAAACGAGGCCATTCCGGTGGCGGAATATCAGAAATTCACCGCCGGGTTTAATCCGGGGCCGGGTTCGGTGCGCGGCTGGGCGCGGCTCGCCAAGGCGGCGGGCATGAAATACATGGTGCTGACCAGCAAGCATCACGAAGGCTTCTGCAACTGGGACACCAAGCTGACCAATTACAATGCGGTCAATTACGGGCCCAAGCGCGATGTCATCAAGGAATTCGTCGAGGCGGGACGCGCCGAAGGGCTGCGGGTGGGCTTCTATTATTCGTTGATGGACTGGCATCATCCCGACGGCGCCCGCTGCCAGGAGGACCCGGCCGCGCGGCGGCGCTTTGTCGACTACACCCATGGCCTGGTCCGCGAGTTGATGACCAATTACGGCAAGATCGACATCCTTTGGTATGACGTGTCCTGGCCGCTGGACGCCGATGGCTGGGAATCGGAAAAGATGAACCAGATGGTGTTCGCCCTGCAGCCCGACATCATCGTCAACAACCGCAACCGTTTGGCAGGGGATTTCTCCACCCCCGAACAGACTATCCGGGCCGAAACCGGCGGACGCGCCTGGGAAAGCTGCATGACCCTGAACGACAGTTGGGGGTATCAGAAGGCCGACGACAATTGGAAAGACCCGCGCACCGTGATCCGCAACCTGATCACCTGCGCCCGCGATGGCGGCAATTACCTGCTCAATATCGGGCCCCAGCCCGACGGCGGCATCCCGCCGGAAAGCGCGCGCATCCTGACCGCGGTGGGCGAATGGATGAAACGCAATGGCGACACGATCTATGGGGCGGACATCTGCCAGCCGCACACCTCGGTCTATGCCAACTTCACCCGCAAGGGCAGCACGCTTTACATGCATGTCCATTTCTGGCCGGGCACGGATGTGTCTATTTCCGGCCTGAAACAGAAGGTGCTGTCGGCCAAGATTCTCAAGACCGGGGCGGCGCTGACGGTAAGCCAGGATGGCTTCCGCACCCAGATTGCCGGCTTGCCGGCCACCGCGCCGGACTCTCCTGTCACCACCATCGCGATCGAATGCGATGGCGTGCCGGAGCAGGACACGCTGAATGTGCGCGAGCACAAGCCGAGGGCTGGAGTGGGCATCTGAGCTGACGATCCAGCTGGGAGGGCAGGATGGATGAACCTCTGCATCTTGGTCCAGTGGGTCAGATCGCGCGCCGGGTGAAAGACATCGCGGCGGCGCGCAAATGGTATGGCGAGGTGCTGGGGCTAAAACACCTTTATTCCTTTGGCGATCTGGCTTTCTTTGATTGCGGCGGCACGCGGCTGTTTCTGTCGCAAGGCGAGGGCGGCGAGGGCGATTCCATCCTGTATTTCCGGGTGCCGGATATCCGCAATGCTCATGCCGAGCTCATGGCACGCGGTATTACGTTTATCCAAGCGCCGCACATGATTCACCGTCACGAAGACGGCACCGAGGAATGGATGGCCTTCTTTCAGGACAATGACGGACGGCCGCTTGCTCTGATGGCGCAGGCGAAAGCTTAGCTTCAGCCTACCTTCAGCGCCGGGCTTTCTTCCGTCTCCGCCACATCGCCTTCCAGGCCGAATTCCTTCAGCTTGCGGTACAGCGTCGAACGGCCGATGCCCAGCCTGCGGGCCACTTCCGACATATGGCCGTTATAGCGGGCGATGGCCATACGGATGATCTCGGCTTCCATCTCCTCGAAACGGCGGATATTGCCGCTGCCGTCGGTGACGCTGAGCGCGTAAGCAGACACGACCGGAACCGGTTGACCCGGCTCGACGGGACCGGGAACGGACACGCGCGCCACGCTTTCCATCCCCATCGCCGCGGCGATCTGGGGGAAATCGCAGACATCCAGCTGGCTGCCGTCGCACAACACCACGGCGCGGAAGATAGTGTTCTCCAACTGGCGCACATTGCCCGGCCAGTTGAAGCGTTCCAGCAGCTGGCTGGCCTGGCCGGTCAAGCCGGAAACCGGCTTGTTTTCTTCGGCCGCGAAGCGGGTGATGAAATGACGCGCCAGGGGCGCGATATCGCCGGCGCGGTCGCGCAAGGCGGGCACCATCACGGGAAACACATTGAGGCGGTAGTACAGGTCTTCGCGGAATGTGCCGTCCTTGACCATGCCGCCCAGGTCGCGATTGGTGGCGGCGATGATGCGCACATCCACTTTCACCGGGCGCTTGGAGCCGACCGGATCCACTTCGCCTTCCTGCAAGGCGCGCAGCAGCTTGACCTGCATGTCCAGGCGCAATTCCCCGATCTCGTCCAGGAACAGGGTGCCGCCATCGGCTTCCTGGAATTTGCCCAAATGCTTGTCGCTGGCGCCGGTGAAGGAGCCTTTCTCATGGCCGAACAGGATGGATTCGATCAGATTTTCGGGAATGGCGCCGCAGTTCACGGTCACGAAGGGCTTGCCGCAACGGGCCGAACTGCCCTGAATGGCGCGGGCGATCAATTCCTTGCCGGCTCCGGATTCGCCTTCGATCAGCACGGGAATGTCGGATTGGGCGGCGCGGGCGCCCAGGCGGAAGACCTGCTTCATTTCCGGCGACGAAGCGACCAGGTCGTCAAAGGTGAGGCGGTTGTCCTGTTTCTTCTTGAGCTGCTTCACTTCACCCGACAGGGTGCCGATCTTGAGCTGATTGCGGATGGAGACGGCGATACGTTCGGGACTGGCCGGCTTGACCAGGAAATCATTGGCGCCGGCGCGCATGGCTTCCACCGCCGAATCGATGCCGCCCTTGGCGGTCAGGACGATCACCGGCAATTCGGCATGGGTGGGACGCAGCTTTTCCAGCACTTCCAGTCCGCCCATGTCGGGCATCACCAGATCCAGCAGCACCAGGGTGATCTGGTCGCCGCGCGGGCCGTTCACCAGGTCCAGCGCGGGCTGGCCGCCGGGCGCGGTCACCACTTGCATCCCGGAACGGGCGATCGCGGTTTCCAGCAGGCGCCTTTGTACGGGATCGTCGTCCACCACCAGAACGGTCTGGGCCATGTCTTTTACGCCTCTCGAAGGAAGCGGGATTTTGCGGGAACACAGGTAAATGCGGCGTTTAAGCCTGTTCCTTTGCGGCACAGGGCCTCCTCGCCAAATCCATGCTTAATCAAGCCTGAATCGCCGGAATTCGTGCCGAAACCAGGCGAAAACGCCCCCGCAAGCGGCGCCGGAAAGGTCCAATAAACCAAGTTGCCGGGGGCAGCGTCTTTGCTATATTCCGGTCCAATTCAGCATAAATGGGACGTCAGGCGCGAGCCGGACCGTCCCAATCAAAAAGGGCGTTAGGCGAGAGCCGGACCGCCCCAATTAAAAAGGGGCCTTTATGGCGGACGAATCCGACTATCAGCCGGGATCCATGGACATCAGCGCCCACAAAAAGGCCTATGCCGGCTTTTTGACCGGCAGCAAATGGACCTTCGGGTTCATCATGCTGATCATGGTCCTTCTGATGATTTTCCGCACCCACGGCTAAGCCTCAAAGGCTCCTCCCATGCGCCTCGCGGTCCCGAAGGAAGTTCGAGAGGGAGAGACGCGCGTCGCTGCGACCCCGGAGTCGGTCAAGAAGTTCAAGGGCCTGGGGCTGGAGGTGACGGTCCAGGCCGGGGCCGGCGCGGGCGCCAATATCTCAGATGCTGACTACACCGCCGCGGGCGCGATGATCGCGCCGGACGCGGCCTCGGCGTTCAAGGACGCCGACATTGTGCTGAAGGTGCGCGGGCCCTCCGGCGCCGAAATTTCCCAATTGAAACATGGCGCGGTGCTGGCGGCCTTGCTGGCGCCCCATGCCGAAGGCGACGCCATCCAGGCGCTGGCGGGCCACGGTGTCACCGCTTTCGCCATGGAATTGCTGCCGCGCATTTCCCGTGCCCAATCGATGGATGTGCTGTCGTCCCAGGCCAATCTCGCGGGCTACAAGGCGGTGATCGACGCCGCTGCCACTTACGGCCGCGCCATGCCGATGATGATGACCGCGGCGGGCACCATCGCGCCGGCGCGGGTGCTGGTGATGGGTGTCGGCGTGGCGGGCTTGCAGGCGATTGCCACCGCCAAGCGGTTGGGCGCCATCGTCAGCGCTACCGATGTGCGCCCGGCCACCAAGGAACAGGTGGAGTCCCTGGGCGGCACTTTCGTCGCGGTGATGGACGAGGAATTCAAGAACGCCCAGACCGCGGCCGGTTACGCCAAGCCGATGAGCGCGGAGTATCAGGCCAAGCAGGCGGCGCTGACCGCCGAAACCATCAAGAAGCAGGACATTGTCATCACCACCGCCCTGATCCCGGGCCGCAAGGCGCCGATCCTGGTGACGGAAGAGATGATCAAGACCATGAAACCCGGTTCAGTGATCATCGACCTGGCGGCGGCGGCGGGCGGTAACACACCCTTGTCCAAACCTGATGAAACGGTGGTGGCGCATGGCGTCACCATCCTGGGGCCCACCAATCTTCCGGGCGCGCTGTCGGCGGATGCGTCGTCGCTTTATGCCCGCAACCTGTTCAACTTCGTGTCCCTGATCGTGGACAAGAAGACGGGCGCGCTGAGCGTCGACTGGAATGACGAGATCGTCAAAGGCAGTGCCGTGACAAAAGACGGCGCAGTGGTTTCGCGGGGATAAGCCATGGAAATGATCGATCCGTTCGTCTTCCGGCTTTCGATTTTCGTGCTGGCGATTTTTGTCGGTTATTTCGTGGTCTGGGGCGTGACGCCGGCGCTGCACACGCCGCTGATGGCGGTGACCAATGCCATCTCGTCGGTGATCGTGGTCGGTGCGCTGATCGCTGTGGCGGTGCCGGTGATGTCCGACGCTTCCTGGATTTCCAAGGGGCTTGGCTTCTTCGCCCTGGCGATGGCATCCGTGAACATCTTTGGCGGCTTTCTGGTCACCGCTCGCATGCTCGCCATGTATAAGAAGAAGGCGAAGTAGATGAACGGTAATATCGCCGCTCTTCTCTATCTCGCTGCCGGTGTTCTCTTCATCCTGGCGCTGAAAGGACTGTCCTCGCCGGCTTCCAGCCGGGCGGGCAACCGCAATGGCATGATCGGCATGGCGCTGGCCATCGCCACCACCTTGTGGGTGGCCGGTGTCGCCGACGGACTGACCATCGCGCTTATCGTGGGTGGCCTCGGGATAGGCGGGTTGATCGGCGGCGTGACCGCCAAGAAGATCGCCATGACCGACATGCCGCAGCTGGTCGCGGCCTTCCATTCGCTGGTCGGCCTGGCCGCGGTGCTGGTTGCCGGCGCGGCGCTCTATTCACCGGAAGCCTTCGGCATCGGCACGGAAGGCGCCATCCGCACCCAGAGCCTGGTCGAGATGTCGCTGGGCGTCGCCATCGGTATCATCACCTTCGCCGGTTCCCTGATCGCCTTCGCCAAGCTGAACGGCAATATGAGCGGCGCGCCGATTCTATTGCCGGCGCGGCATCTGCTGAATCTGCTGATTTTCGCCGGCATCATCGGCCTGATCATCTATTTCTGTTTCGACCAGCAGCACTGGGTGTTCTGGACCATCACGGGCCTGGCCTTCGTCTTCGGCATTACGCTGATCATCCCCATCGGCGGCGCCGACATGCCGGTGGTGGTGTCGATGCTGAACTCCTATTCCGGCTGGGCGGCGGCGGCGATGGGGTTCACGCTGGAGAACACCGCCCTGATCATCACCGGCGCGCTGGTGGGTTCGTCGGGCGCCATCCTGTCCTACATCATGTGCAAGGGCATGAATCGCAGCTTTATCTCGGTCATCGCCGGCGGCTTCGGCGGCGACACCGGGCCTGCGGCGGCCGGCGCCAAGGAAACCCGTCCCGTCAAGCAGGGCTCGGCCGACGACGCCGCTTTCATCATGAAGAATGCCGCCAGCGTGATCATCGTACCCGGCTACGGCATGGCGGTGGCCCAGGCTCAGCATGCGGTGCGCGAGATGGCCGACAAGCTGAAGAAAGAGGGCGTCAAGGTCTCTTACGCCATCCATCCGGTGGCCGGCCGCATGCCCGGCCATATGAACGTGCTTTTGGCCGAAGCCAATGTGCCCTATGACGAAGTGTTCGAGCTGGAAGACATCAATTCGCAGTTCCCCCAGGCCGATGTCGCCTATGTGATCGGCGCCAATGACGTCACCAATCCATCCGCCAAGACCGATCCCAAATCGCCGATTTTCGGCATGCCCATCCTGGATGTGGAAAAGGCCAAGACTGTCTTGTTCATCAAGCGCGGCATGGGCAGCGGCTATGCCGGGGTGGAGAATGAGCTTTTCTTCCGCGACAACACCATGATGCTGTTCGCCGACGCCAAGAAGATGACGGAAGAAATCGTCAAGGCGCTCGACCATTAGCGTGCCGGCGATCAGACAAGCCCGTCTGCCCGCCGACGAGCCGGCCATCCTGTCCTTTATCAACGGCTTGCAGGACTATGAGGCCGCCTTCGAGCCCGACCGCCGCCGCGATCCCAATTTCGCCGTCGAACATTGGCGCGCCCTTGAGCATCGCTGCGCCGAAAAGCATGGCATCATGCTGATCGCGGAAGATGCGAGTGGAAAAGCCGTGGGCTGGGCCTTCGCCCATGACGAAAAGGCCGAGGTCTTTGTGGTCGAGCCCGAACGCCGGCACGGGTATCTGGCGGAGCTGTATGTTGTACCCCAGGCGCGCGGCCAGGGGCTGGGCCGCGCCTTGATCGAAGGTTGCGAAGCCTGGGCGCGGGAGCGTGGCCACAAGGTTCTGACGGTGGGAGTGCTGGCGAAAAATCCCACCGCGATCCGCGCCTATGAAGGCGCGGGTTTTGCGCCCTATGGCATGACGATGAGGCGGTACTTATGAGAAAGTTTCTGACCGTTCTGGCCCTGCCGATGCTGGTGCTTCCGGTTTCGGCCCAGCCGGAGTCCTCCGCGGCCCGCATCAAGGCGGACATGGCCTATCTCGCCAGCGACGCGCTCAAGGGCCGCGAGGCGGGGAGGCCGGAATTTGACCAGGCGGCCAACTATGTCGCCGCCCAGATGAAACAGATCGGCCTCAAGCCTCTTGGCGACAAGGGCGGCTATTTCCAGCATGTGCCGCTGGTGGCCGACCGCGTTAAGGACCAGGGCACGGTGCAGTTGCGCGACAGCCAAGGTCAGGCGGTGCCGCTGGCGTTCGGCACGGATTATCTGGTGGGCGGCGATCCCCAGACGCCGGTCCTGGAGCGCGATGCCCCGCTGGTGTTTGTCGGCTATGGCCTGGTGGCGCCGGAACATGGCCGCGACGACTATCGCGGGCTGGATGTGAAGGGCAAGATCGTGGTGGCGCTGTCGGGCGCGCCCAAATTCCTCCAGACCGAGGAGCGCGCCTATTATCGCAGCGGCAAGGTCAAGCTCGCCGCCGCCAAGGCGCATGGCGCCATCGGCTATGTCTCGCTCAGCACCCTGACGCGGGAAAAGCTTTATCCCTTCGCCAATTCCGTGCGTGAATATCAAAGCTGGGACATGACCTGGCGCCAGAAGGACGGCAAGCCTTTTGTGGAAAGTGAGTTGCCGTTTCTGGCCGCCTTCAGCCTGAACGGCGTGCATAAGCTTTTGGGCGCCGACGCCGACAAGATCCTGGCCGCCGCTGAAACCAAGGATGGCGCGGTCAAGGGCTTTGCCTTGCCATTGTCGCTCAAGGTCGTGGTGCGCAGCGAGATCAAGCCGGCGGAAAGCGAGAATGTGGTGGGACTGCTGCCCGGCTCCGATCCCAAATTGAAAAACGAATATGTGGTGCTGTCGGCGCATCTCGACCATATCGGCATCACCCCGCCGGTAAAGGGCGACTCGATCAACAATGGCGCGCTGGACAATGCCTCGGGCGTCGCCACCACCCTGGAGGTGGCGCGGCTGTTTCAAGGCAGGCCGCCCAAACGCTCGGTGCTGTTTTTGATCGACACCGCCGAGGAAAAAGGCCTGATCGGGGCGCAATATTTCGCCCACAATCCCACCGTGCCGCGTGCAGGCATAGCCGCCGATGTCGATCTGGACATGCCCATCCTCACCTATGACTTCACCGATGTGGTGGCGTTCGGCGCCGACCGCTCCAGCATCGGTCCGTCGGTCGCCCGCGCCGCCGCCCGCCTGAATGTCAAACTGTCACCCGATCCGGCGCCCGATGAAGGCACTTTCACCCGCTCCGATCATTATCGCTTTGTCGAGCAAGGCATCCCGGCGGTGTTCCTGGCCACCGGCTATGCCAATGGCGGCGAGGCCGCGACAAAATTCTTCTTGAAGAACAACTACCACAAGCCCAGCGACGATCTCTCCCAGCCGATCCGCTATGAGATGGGCGCCAAGTTCGCGCGGCTGAATTATGAGATCACCCGCGAGCTGGCGGACGGCGCGCGGCCCCAATGGAACAAGGGCGATTTTTTCGCCGCCAAATTCGCGAGATAGCCATGGACTATTATCACGGCTGGTTCGATCTCAGGCGAGGTGTCAAGGACACCGACTTCGCGCGCGACCTGGCGCGTTACATGACGCATCTGAAAGAGAAGGGACTGATCGAAGGCTGGAAGCTGTCCCGCCGCAAACTGGGCTTGGCGCCCCGGGAGTTCGGCGATTTTCACCTGGTGATCGAGACCAAAAACATGGCGCAGCTGGACGAGGCGTTCAACCATGTCGCCAGCCGCGCCGAGCCGGTGGAAAGCGTGCATTTCGGCGTCAATTCCAGGGTGGAAAATCTGCGCTTCGGCCTGTACCGCGATTTTCCCGATCCGGTGCGCAAGGAAGGCGAAGAGAAGTTTTAGCTACTTCAAGCCACCCATCTTGCACACTTCCTTCCATTCGGCGGGCGTCACCGGCTGCACCGACAGCCGCGGCCAATGCACCAGGCTCATGTCTTTCAACTTGGGATTGGCCTTGCAATCGGCCAGCGTCACCGGCTTGGGCATGCCCTTCACCGCCTTGACGATCACCAGCCCGAACAGGCCCGTCTCGTCGGTAGGATCGGGGCGGTATTCACCGATCACCTCGACAATCCCCACCACCGCCTTTTCCTCGCCGGTATGGTAGAAAAAGCCCAGATCGCCTTTCTTCATCGCCATCATGTTGCGCTTGGCGGTGTGATTGCGCACCCCGCTCCAGGGCTCGCCCTTGGCGCCCTTCTTTTTCTGCATCTCCCAGGAGAATGTCTCCGGCTCGGTCTTGAACAGCCAGTTGTTCATCAGCCCCTCCTATTCCACCGTCACCTTGCGGCTCAGCAGCTTGAGCATCGCTTCACCCGGCGACAGGGCGCCGGCCACCAGAGCGGCCACGGCTTCGGCGATCGGCAACTCTACCCCTTCGGCGCGCGCCCGTGCCAGCAGTGCCGGCGCGGTATCCACGCCTTCGGCCAGGTCCGTGCCCGGCGGCTTGCCCGCGCCCAGCGCCACGCCATGGGAGAAATTGCGCGACGATTTGCTGGTGGCGGTCAAGACCAGATCGCCCAGGCCCGAAAGGCCCATCAGGGTCTCGCGCCTGGCGCCCAAAGCCTCGCCCAGCCGCGACAGCTCCGCGAAGCTGCGCGCCAGCAGCGCGGCGCGGGCGTTCTCACCCAGCCCCATGCCTTCCACCACACCGCAGGCGATGGCGTAGACATTCTTGGCGGCGCCACCCAGCGCCACGCCGGTAAGATCGTCGCTGGCATAGGGACGAAAGGCCGCCGACCCCAGCGCGGCCTGCAACCGGCCCGCCAATTCGTCTTTTGCCGCGATGGTGACGGCGGTGGGCAGCCCATGCGCCACGTCGCGCGCGAAAGAGGGACCCGACAGAATCGACAAGGCAGCCTGAGGCAGGCTTTCGGCCACCACTTCGGTCACCAGCCTGCCGGTCTTTTTCTCAATGCCTTTGGCGCAGATTACCAAGGGCTTTTGCGCCGCGACATGAGGCTTTAGGCCATCCGCGAAAACGCGCAACACCTGCGCCGGCACCGCCAGCAGCAAGATATCGGCCTTGCAGGCCGCCGCCAGATCACCGGTGACTTGAAGTTCCTCAGGGATCACAATCTCGGGCAGAAAGGGATTGCGGCGTTTGGCGCGGATTTCGGCCAGCACATCCTCTTCGCGCACCCACAATGTGACTTTGCGGCCCGCGCCCAGGCCTGCCAGCGCCAATGCCGTACCCCAGGCGCCCGCACCCAGAACCGCGACATGGGAAAAGGAGGCCGGGGGCATTGGTTCAAAATTCATCGGTTGCTTATTCGGGCGCGGAATCTATCTTGCCACCCTCAGGCGCGCAAATCGCCCGAATTTCTCCATCTTGTCATGCGAGCCTTGCTGATGCGCCGCTTTTTCCTTTGTGCCGTGGCAGCCGTGTCCATCACCCTTTTGGGGGGCGCGGGACAGCCTGCGCCGCAACGCCTGCTGCGCCCCTTCAGCGATCAGGAAAAGGACGAACTGGATAAGGTCAGCGCCTATCTCAATTCGATCAAGAACCTCAAGGCCGACTTTGTCCAGATTGGGCCGGATGGCGGCACCAGCCAGGGCGAGGTGGTGATCCAGAAGCCGGGCCAGATCCGCTTTTCCTATCGCCCACCCAGTCCCATCCTGATCGTGGCCACCGGCGGCAGCCTCTATGTCAAGAACGCGCGCCTCAATACCGTGGACCACTATGATCTCTCCGACACGCCGCTGGGCCTGCTGTTGAACGAGAATGTGAATCTCAAGGCCAACCGGGCGGTGATGGGAGTGGCGGAGGAGAACGGCACCATCGTGGTACGGGCCCGCAGCAGCACCAACCGCAACGATTCTAACATCACCCTGGTCTTTTCCAGTCCCGCCATCGAATTGCGGCAATGGACGGTGCGCGACAACCAGGGCGGCAATACCACGGTGGCGTTGCAGAATCTGGAGATCGGGGCGCAAGTGGATGCGGCGCTGTTCACCGCGCCGCAAAAGGCAGTCCGGCAAAGCAGCCGGCCCTGATGAAACGCGTCGGCATCATCTGCGACCGTCGCGTCTTTGACGGTATGGCGGTGCATCAGGCCAATGACGAATATATCGCGGCGGTGAAGGATGGCGCGGGCGCGCTGCCGCTGTTGATCCCCTCCACGGATTCACCGCTGGGCATCGCCGATATTCTGGCGGCGGTGGACGGGTTGCTGTTCACCGGCGCCCCATCCAATGTCGCGCCCTCACACTATGGCGCGACGCCGCGCCCCGGCACCGAACTGGACGAGATTCGCGACGCCACCAGTTTGCCCTTGTTGCGCGCCGCGGTTGCGGCCCAAAAGCCGTTGCTCGCCATCTGCCGCGGTTTTCAGGAATTGAATGTCGCCTTGGGCGGCAGCCTGCATCAGCATCTGCACGAACTTCCCGGCCGGCTGGATCATCGCGAGCCGCAAAATGTGCCGCGTGATACCGAGTATGCTCCGGCGCATACCATCACCATCGCGCCTGACGGTATTTTGGCCCGGCTCTCCGGCTTGAAAGAGGCCAGTGTCAACTCACTGCATCACCAGGGCGTGGACCGGCTGGCGCCGGACCTCAGATGCGAAGCGCATGCGCCGGACGGCCAGATCGAAGCGATGTCACGGCCGGCAAGCAAGGCGTTCCTGTTGGGCGTGCAATGGCATCCGGAATGGGGCTTTGCCGACAACCCCTTGAGTCTGGCCATCTTCCAGGGCTTTGGCCGGGCCCTGTGACGCCATATTCGTTTACAGCATCCTAAGACATTTGCGGGCAAAATCCGCACCCGACCTCATCCGGTGCGTCATGTCCCTGCCAGCCCGCCTGCTGGGCTTTGCCTTCACCAATGCCGATTTCCTGTTCGAAATGGACACGGAAGGCACGATCCTGTTTGCCGCCGGGGCCGCCAATGATCTGGTGAAGGAAAATGGCGACGCGCTGGTGGGCAAGCCCGCCGGCAAGTTGTTCAAGCCCTCGGAAGGCGTCAAGTTCGCCACCTTCGCCAAGGCGCTGAAAAGCGGCGATCGTGCCGGACCCTACAAGCTGATGCTGGCCACGGGCACCGAAGCCAATCTCGCCATGTTCCGCCTGCCGCAAAACGGCGCCGCTATTTCCTGCACCCTGGCCAGGCCCGGCACCCGCGCGCCGATGAGCCAGTTCGATCCCAAAACCGGACTTGCCTCACGCGAAGGATTTCTGGCGGCGGCCGAAAAAGCCGGCGACCGGGACACCCTGACTCTGGTGCATGTGCCCGGCCTGCCCGAACTCTGCGCCCAGCTTTCGCCCGACAATGCCCAGGCCTTGATGCAGCGCATCGGCGACAGCATCCAGACCAGCGGCGCCAGTTCCGCCGGGCGCATTTCCGAAACCAGTTTCGGCGCGCTGGCGTCGGCCACCGGCGGCATCCCGGATATTGCCGGCAAAGTCAGTGACGCCATTATCGCGGGCGGGCTCAAGGCGCCCAAAATCGCGCAAACCAACCTGGGCCTGATGGCGCCGGGTCTCAGCCCCGAGCAGCGGATTTTGGCGATGCGCTATGTGATCGACCGCTTTGCCGCCAAGGGCAAGATGGATACACGCGACGGCGATCTGGCCGGCATCTTCGCCGGCATGATGGATGATACCCAAAGGCGGCTGGCGGATATGACCCGCACCGTGGGCGAGGGGGCTTTTGAAATCGCCTACCAACCGATCAGCGACCTGGCCAGCGGCAAGCTCTCGCACTATGAGGCGCTGGCGCGCTTCGCCAATCCGGAAGGCACCCAGGAAACCGTCAAGTTCATCGAGGCGCTGGGCATCGCCAACGTCTTCGACCTGGCGGTGGCCAGCAAGGTGCTGGGCCTGATCGAGCAGCATGCAAGCGCCCAGGTTGCTTTCAATGTCTCGGGCGCCACCATTGCCTCGCCTGCGAGCTTCGGCATGCTGGCCGAGATTCTGGCCCGCCACCGCAAGCTGGCGCCGCGCACCCTGATCGAGGTCACCGAGACGGCGGCCATCGCCGATCTGGAAAGCGCCGGCAAGGCGGTCGCCGCCTTGCGCGCCATGGGCTATCGCGTGGGACTGGATGATTTCGGCGGCGGCAGCGCCTCGATCAATTATCTGCACGCCTTCCAGGTGGATTTTGTGAAATTCGACGGCGCGCTGATCAAGAAGATCGGCAGCTCCAAGCGCGATGACGCGCTGCTGGCGGGGCTGGCAAAGCTGTGCGGTGAGATGGGCGTCACCACCATCGCCGAATGGATCGAAAGCGAAGAGATGGCCGCTGCGGCGCGCGAGATGGGCTTTCATCATGGCCAGGGCAAATGGCTGGGCGCGCCGGTGTTGGAGCTGCCAGCGGCTTCGCCCGGCATCGGCAAGCGCAAGGGTGTCAAGGAGAGTTGGGGGTGAGGAGCGCTCCGCCGCGCCTTTGGCGCGGCGGACAAAACGATCCGTCGCTAGCGACAGCGTAGCGCGACGATCGTTTTGAGCGACGAACGCCCTGAGCGTGAGCGAAGGGCCGGAGAGCTGCTTGCAGAGAACTCTCTTAAAGCGAGCAGCTGGCAAACCGCTCAAACACAGCCAGTTCAGGCCCGCGGCCTCAGCTTCCCCCGCAAATAGCGGCCCAAAGACCTAGGCAAAACCCCCGAATCCCGCCGTCCCGCCTTTCGGGAAAACGGCAAAAATCGGGGTGATTTGCGGCAAATTGATTATGACGGAAATGCCACTGTCATTATAATTCTGTCAGGCTTTCGAATTTTCTTGAAACCTGTTGCATCTTTGCATAGTTTAATCCCTGAAGACGGCTTGAGCTGCTGGCACTGCCCCCCCGCTCGCTTTCAGCTCCCGCCTTCGCGGGGACCGCTGGTCATCCCCTCCCAGCAGCCCCCTGCGCTATTTTAAGCGCATTTGCCCCTGGCCCCCCGGCCAGGGGCTTTTTTTAGGTCCGTGCTTCCATCGCCACTCGCCGAAGGGTGAGGCTCAGACGGCCTCCTCCCGGAAGGAGCCGGGAACCACCCGGCTTGATGCGGTCGATGCCATGGCGGGCCAGCCGCGCCACCCCGCCAAAAGCGATCACGTCCCCGGAGGCCAGTTGCACGCCAATTGTTTTGTTGGCCGTCCCGGTGGCGATGCGGAACAGGCCCTCATCGCCCAGCGAGACGCCGATCACAGCCGCGCTGATATCCTTCTCGTCCAGGTCCTGGTGCAGGCCCATCTTGGCGCCCGCGCGATAGACATTGACCAGGCAGCATTCCGGCGCCGGTCCGGAATTGATCTGGGCCCACACGTCCAGCAGGGCTGGTGGAATATCCGGCCAGGGCTGGCCGGTGACCGGGTGAACCGGCTGATAGCGATAGCCGCTTTTGTCCGACACCCAGCCCAGGGCGCCGAAATTGCTTTCCTCCACCGAGAAGGGCTTGGCCGTGCGGGGCATCACCGGACGGTAGAGCGGCGCCTGTTCCAGCCGCGCCATGACCTCGTCCAGCAGATGCTTCTGCGCCAGCGGCGAAAATTTCTCGCGCCACAAGAAGATGCCGGGAGCGATGGTGAGCGGCCTCCCCCTCGTGCGCGTAAGCGCATTCGAGGGGGAGGTACCCGTAGCAGCGCTTGCGATGCGAAGGGCGGAGGGGGTCATAAAAAGGCTACCACTGATAGGGAGAACGTGTGGGCGAGGTGAAAATCGCCGCATAGCTCCCTTCCAACCCGTGCCCATCCAGCCAGGCTTTGAGCTTTTCCGGCGTGTAGTCGTCGGCGATCCACGCCGCCAGCTTCTTTCCGCCCGCGCCTTCTTGCGCGAAGGCGACAAACGGCTTCAGCCAGCGCTGATGGGTCTTGGGAAAGTGCAGATAGGGAAAGCGGGCGAACTGCGCCTCGGCGGCGGCCAGCGCTCCCCAGCCCCCGCGATGGATCAGATACAGCGCCGCCGCCAAACTCGTGCGGTCCTGCCCGCCCGAGCATTTCAGCAGGAAAGGACGGGGCGCGGTGTCGAAACATTCCACCAGCCTGAGCAGCATCGCGCGGGTCGGCAGTTTGCGCGAATCCAGCATGGCATCGAGATGGGCGATACCGCCCGCCTTTGCGGTGGCCGTCTCTTTTTTCCACCAGGACAAATCGTCATTGCGGCCGCGCAAATTGATGATGGCGCGAATACCGCGACGTTTCAGGAAGGGGCCAAGGCCCCCGGCCCAGGCCTGCATCGCCCGTGCCGCCTCGCCGGGCACGACCCAGTGGAAGTTGTACAAGATGTCCGCGGCTGTTCGCGGTGGTAGCGATGGCATAGGATGGCCTAGTGTCGTGGTTTCGAAGTTCGCGATATCATTGATATCAAGCTCCTAAGCGAACTTCGAAACCAGACGACACTAGGAATCAAAAAGTTGCTAGTGTCCTTCGATTTCGAAATTCGCCTGGAGATCGATATCAAATTCGTGCGAATTTCGAAATCAGGACACTAGCTAGCATATTTCGGAACACCCATGCGCATCACCAAGCAAGGCCTGGTCCGCCGCTGGCTGCTCACCACCGTGTTGAGCGCCGTGGTTTTTGCCGTGCTGACCTGGTCGGATTTCCGGCTCAAAAGCCTGTCCGGCTTTGGCACCGCCGATTTGCAAGGCTTTTCCACCGCCCAGCAATATCGCCAGGCTTTCCTGGTCTGGCCTTCGCTTTATGCGGTGCGCGCCGGCTTCAATTGGGGTTTGGATTATCTGCTGATGCCGCTTTATGCGGCGGCGTTCTTCTATTCGGGCATCCTCACCCGCGAGGCCTTCGCGCCCCGGCCGGGACGGTTGCGCCGCATCTTGACCCTGCTGGCGGCGGTCCCCGTTGCCGGCGCGGTGCTGGACGGGATCGAGAACGCGCTGGAGCTGGGCATGATGCTCACGCGTCCTACCGACGAACTGGCCCGCATCGCCTTCACCTTCTCCAACGCCAAATGGATGGCGGTCTATGTCGGCGTGGCGCTGTGGCTGGGGGCGCTGTTGGCCCGCCAGCAGGAACGCCTGCAAAGGCGGCTGAAAGGGGCAGAATAGCGCTGCGAAAACCGGTGCTTGACCGGTAAGCTTCTTTGCGTATAGTCCGCCGCTCGCCGGGGGACTCGTTTCCCTGGAAAAACAATTAAATTCAAAGGCTTAGACCATGTACGCGGTCGTCCGCAGCGGCGGAAAACAGTATAAAGTGGCCAAGGACTCGGTCTTGAAGGTCGAGAGCCTGGCAGGCGATGTCGGCTCCAAGCTCAACCTCGAGGTCCTGATGCTGGGCGGCGACAAGCCCCAGATCGGCGCGCCGCTGGTCAAGGGCGCATCCGTCCAGTGCGAGATTCTGGAACACGGCCAGGGCGAGAAAGTGATCGCCTTCAAGAAGAAGCGCCGCAAGAACACCCATCGCAAGCGCGGCCACCGCCAGCACTTCACCACGGTGAAGGTGCTCGGCATCACCTCTGGCAAGGAGTAGGTCATGGCGCACAAGAAAGCCGGCGGTTCCTCGCGCAACGGTCGCGATTCCAATCCCAAGATGCTGGGCGTCAAGCTGTTCGGCGGCGAAGCCGTGGCGGGCGGCAATGTGATCGTGCGCCAGCGCGGCACCAAGTTCTGGCCGGGCGAAGGCGTGGGCATGGGCAAGGACCATACCCTTTTCGCGCTTCGCGACGGCCAGGTCTCGTTCAAGACCGGCTACAAGCGCCGTACCTTCGTGTCCGTGATGGCCATGAATCCGGCGGCGAAGATCGCGGCAGAATAGGCGGCTGAAGACATAGGCCGCCAAGAAATTGGTGGCCCATAATGCGCGAGGGAGATGGTCCGCCATCTCCCTTTTTTCTTCCTCGCACCGAAAGGACCTGCGGGGGATGACATGTGCATTTTGGAGAGTGACAGATTGATCCTGAGGCCGCCTCGGCCGGCGGATATTCAAAGCATGACGGTGTGGCTGGGCGACTATGACGTGGCGCGCATGACCGCGCGCGTGCCCCATCCCTATAACGAAGGCGATGCCGAGGCTTTCCTGGCCTTGGCGGCCGAGCATCGTTTTGTGATCCAGCGCAAAAGCGACGGAATTTTCTTAGGGATGATCGGCCTGCATGAAGATGACGAATTCGGCTATTGGCTGGGCAAGCCCTTTTGGGGGTTCGGCTATGCCACCGAAGCGGCGCACCGGCTGGTGACCTATGCCTTTGAGGTCTTGGGGCTTCAGACCGTCCATGCCGGCTGGTTCTATGACAACCCGGCCTCGGGCAATGTCCTGGCCAAGCTGGGGGCGCGCCATAACGGCTCGGTGATGCGGGACTGCAACGCCCGGGGCGCGGCGGTGCTCTGCCATGACATGCTGTTGACGCGGGCCGATTTCCTGCGAAAACAGGCCGCATAGGAGCTCGAAATGCGCTTTCTCGATGTCGCGAAAGTCTATGCCGCCAGCGGTTCCGGCGGGAATGGCTGCGTCGCGTTCAGGCGCGAGAAGTTCATCGAGTATGGCGGTCCCTACGGCGGCGATGGCGGCCGGGGCGGCGATGTGATTGCGGAAGCGGTGGAAAATCTCAACACCCTGATCGACTACCGCTTCCAGCAACACGTCAAAGCCAAGAATGGCGAAGGCGGCAAGGGCAAGGTGATGACCGGCGCCGGCGGCGCCGATGCGGTGATGAAGGTGCCGGTGGGCACCGAAATCTATGAAGAAGACGGCGAAACGCTGATCGTCGACATGGATACGCCCGGCATGCGCTATCGCCTGCTGAAAGGCGGCAATGGCGGTTTCGGCAATTATCATTTCAAGAGTTCGACCAACCAGGCGCCGGAATTCGCGCTGCCCGGCCAGCCCGCGGAAGAGAAAACCTTTGTCCTCAAACTCAAGCTGATCGCCGATGCCGGCCTGATCGGCATGCCCAATGCCGGCAAATCCACCTTTCTCAGCCGCGTCTCCGCCGCACGGCCCAAGATCGCGGATTATCCCTTCACCACGCTGGAGCCTCAGCTTGGCGTGGTGAAGATCGACGAGACGGATTTTGTGCTGGCCGACCTGCCGGGACTGATCGAAGGCGCACATGAGGGCGTTGGCCTGGGTGACCGTTTCCTGGGTCATGCTGAACGCTGCGCGTCGATCCTGCACTTGATCGATGGTACCGGAGAGGCGATCGCCAAGACCTACAAGACCATCCGCGGCGAACTGGAAGCCTATGGCCATGGGTTGGATGAAAAGCCCGAGATCGTGGCGCTGAACAAGGTGGATGCGATCCCGCAAGCGCAACTGGCCAAGAAACGCAGCAGCCTGGAAAAAGCCTGCGGTCACAAAGTGCATGTGATTTCCGGCGTCAGCGGCGAAGGCATCAACACGGTGCTGCGCGCCATGGCGAAGGAAATCAACCAGCGCCGCGCGGTGCGTGCGGAAGAAGGGCAGGCCGCGCGCCCTATGGCAGCGCCCCGCACCCGCAGCGAACGCCAGACCGTCAATTTCAAGGCGCCAGTCGTTCCCCCGCAGCCCGTCAAGGCCGAAGCGCCAACAACAACCAAGAAACCCATGGCGAAAGCCAAAGCGAAAGCGGCCAAGAAGCTGGCAAGCCGCAAGGCCAAGGCTGCCAAGCCCAAAGCAAAGACGAAGACCGGAAAGGCCAAGGCCAAATCCAAAGCGATGAGCAAGACCGCGAAACGGACGATAAAGAAGCAACGCCGATGAGCGATATTTTTTCCGGCGCCAAGCTGGTGGTGGTGAAGGTCGGCTCGGCGTTGCTGGTCGATGGCGGCAAGGGTGAATTGCGCCGCGACTGGCTGGCCTCGCTGTGCGACGACGTCGCCGCTCTGAAAAAACAAGGCATGAACGTCGTGCTGGTGTCGTCCGGCTCCATCGCCTTGGGCCGCAGACTGCTCAAGCTGCCCTCCGGTGAACTCAGGCTGGAGGAAAGTCAGGCCGCCGCGGCGGCAGGGCAGGTGCGGCTGGCGGAAGCCTATGCCGACATGCTGGCTACCCGCTCCATCGTAGCGGCGCAGGTGCTGTTGACCTTCGGCGACACCGAAGAACGCCGCCGCTATCTCAACGCCCGCGCCACGCTTGGAACCCTGGTGCAGCTGGGCGCGGTGCCGGTGATCAATGAGAATGACACGGTGGCCACCGCCGAAATCAAATTCGGTGACAATGACAGGCTGGCGGCCCGGGTGGCGTCCATGATGGGGGCGGACCGTTTGGTGCTGCTTTCGGATGTGGACGGGCTCTACACCGCCGATCCCACGCGCGATCCTTCCGCCCGGCATATTCCGGAAGTCGCCGCCATCACCGCCGAGATCGAGGCGATGGCGGGCGACTCCGTCTCCGGTTTCGGGCGCGGCGGCATGACCTCCAAGCTGACCGCCGCCAAGATCGCCATGGGCGCGGGCTGTGACGTGATCCTGGCCAAGGGTGAGACCCTCAACCCGCTGTCGGCAATCGCCAAGGGCGCGCGGCATACGATTTTCAAAGCCACGCTGACGCCCGCCGCCGCCCGCAAGCGCTGGATCGCCGGCGTGCTTCGCCCGGAGGGCGCGCTGGTAATCGATGACGGCGCGGTGCGCGCCTTGAAGGAGGGCAAAAGCCTGCTCCCCGCCGGCATCCGCCAGATCGACGGGCGCTTTGAGCGCGGCGATGCGGTGGTGGTACGCGACCGCGAAGGCCGCGAGGTTGCCCGCGGGCTGGCGGCCTATAATGCGTCGGACGCGGAGCGGATCGCCGGCAAACGGACGGTCGAAATCGAGGCCATTCTGGGCTATCGTGGCCGGGACGAGATGATCCATCGCGACGACCTGATCCTGACGGGCAACGGAACATGACGGTTCACAACACCAGCGATGCGCTCGCTGCCGAGATGATGACCATCGGCGCGAACGCGCGCGAGGCGGCGCGGGCCATGCGCGAAGCCAGTGACGAGGCCAAGACCAAAGCGTTGCGCGCAGCCGCCGCCGCCATCAGGAGCTGCGCCGCTGAAATTCTTGCCGCCAACCAGGGCGATACCGAAGCCGCCAAGACGGCGAACATGCCCGCCAATATGATCGACCGGCTTGCGCTGAATGACGCGCGCATCGAAGCCATGGCCAAGGGCATCGAGGTGGTGGCCGCTTTGCCCGATCCGGTGGGCCGTGAACTGGCGCGCTGGACCCGGCCCAATGGCCTGGATATTGCGCGGGTCGCCACCCCCATCGGGGTCATCGGCATCATCTATGAATCCCGCCCCAATGTGACGGCGGACGCGGGCGCCCTGGCGCTCAAATCCGGCAATGTCGCCATTCTGCGCGGCGGGTCCGATTCTATCCGCTCGTCCGGCGCCATCCAAAAAGCCATGGCGGAAGGCTTGAAAGCGGCGGGACTGCCGCAAACCGCGATCCAGGTGGTGAGCTCCACCGATCGCGCCGCGGTGGGCATGATGCTGGAAGGCTTGAACGGCACGGTGGACCTGATCATTCCCCGTGGCGGCAAAGGGCTGACCGGGCGCGTCATCAATGAAGCGCGGGTGCCGGTCTTGGCGCATCTGGAAGGGCTTTGCCATGTCTATATCCATGCCAAGGCCGATCTGACCAAGGCGCGCGGCATCACCCTGAACGCCAAGATGCGGCGCACCTCCATCTGCGGCGCGGCGGAGACCTTGCTGGTGGACCGCGCGGTGCTGACCTCGCACGGCCTGCCGGTTTTGGACGATCTGGCCAAGGCCGGCTGCGAAATCCGTGGCGATGAAGCGGTGCGCTCGGTCTTTCCCGCCGCCAAGCCGGCCAGCGAAGAAGACTGGAAGACCGAATATCTGGACGCCATCATCGCGGTGCGCGTGGTCGACGGGCTGGAACAGGCAATCCGGCATATCGAGCAGTATGGCTCGCATCACACCGACTCCATCGTCACCGAGGATGCCGCCGCCGCGGAAAGCTTCATGAACAGCGTCGACAGCGCCATTGTGTTGTGGAACGCCTCGACTCAGTTCGCCGACGGCGGAGAGTTCGGCATGGGCGCGGAAATCGGCATCGGCACCGGCAAGATGCATGCCCGCGGGCCGGTGGGCGCGGAGCAACTCACCACCTTCAAATACGTGGTGCGCGGCAATGGGCAAATGCGGCCATGACAAATAAGGGCGGCTGTCATTGCGGCAAGATCGCCTATGAGTTCCGAGGCGAGATCGGCACCGTGCTGGATTGCAACTGCTCGCTTTGCGACAAGCGCGGCGGGCTGCTGCATTTCATTCCCGCCTCCCAATTCACCTTGAAGACGCCGCGCGAGAATCTCGCGACCTACAAGTTCCACAAGCATGTGATCGATCATCATTTCTGTCCGGCTTGCGGTATTTCGCCATTCTCCGAGGGCGCCGATCCCAAGGGCAACAAGGTGGTGGCGGTCAACATGCGCTGCGTGGAGGGCATCGATCCGCGCAAGCTGGAGGTCAAATTCTTCAATGGGCGCGATCTCTGATTGCGCACGACCTCACACTGGGTAAAGCCGCCGGGACCTGTCAGCGATGGGCTTCGCATCGGGCTGCTGGGCGGGTCCTTCGATCCCGCCCATGGCGGTCATCTCTATGTCAGCGAAATCGCGCGCCGGGCTTTGAAACTGGACTATGTCTGGTGGCTGGTGTCGCCGGGCAATCCGCTCAAGCCGGAACCGGCGTCCTTGCAAGTGCGGCTGGCGCGGGCGCGGCTGGTCGCGGCGGACGCCCATATCCGGGTGACCGATATCGAGAACCGCCTGCATAGCCGCTACACCATCGATACCGTGCGCAGGCTCAAACACCGTTTCCCGCGCGTGACATTCGTGTGGCTGATGGGCAGTGACAATCTGGAGCAGTTCTCCCGCTGGCGGCGCTGGCAGGAGATTGCGCAGCTGATCCCCATCGCTGTGGTGCGCCGTCCCGGTTCGGTTCTGTCGTCTCTGCATGCCGACCTGGCGCGGCGTTTTTGGCCCTCGCGCCGGCTTGGTTCCGCGCCGTCGCTGGTCATTCTGGACGGGCCGCGTTCCCAAGAGAGCTCAACTGAACTGCGCGCAGAGGCCCTTGGTGCGGCACAAGAGGCCATGCTAAACCTTGTCTCCTGACACATAAGGATTTCCGCCCTGACTCGCAAAACTGCCAAACAGGCTGCTGGCCAGAAAACTGGCCGGAAAACCGCTAAGAAACCGGCCGCCAAACCCGCCAAAAAAGCGACGAAATCCTCAAAGCCCGCCAAGAAGACCGTCAAGAAGCCCGCCGCCAAAAAGCCGGCGGCTGCTGTTCGCAAGGCCGCGCCGCAAAGTGACCTGCTCAAGCGCATCCTGGTCTCGCTGGAAGACGACAAGGCCGAGAATATCGTCACCATCGACCTGCACGGCCGCACCGCCCTGTGTGATGCCGCGGTGATCGCTTCGGGCCGTTCCTCGCGCCATGTCGCCGCCATGGCCGAGCATCTGGCGCGGCGGCTGAAGGAATCCGGCTATGGCACCCGCCCCGTGAGCGGTCAGGTTCAGGGCGATTGGGTGCTGGTGGATGCGGGCGATGTGATCGTGCATCTGTTCCGCCCGGAGGTGCGCGACTATTACGACCTGGAAGGCATGTGGTCGGTGGGCGGCCGTAAGTAACTTATGAGATTGTGGATCTACGCCATCGGCCATATGCGCGGTATGCCGGAAGGCATGCTGTGCGAGGATTTCTGCGACCGCGCCCGCAAGATGGGGCGCAATATGGGCTTCGCAGCGGTCACGCTGGAGGAACTTGCGGTGTCCAAGCATCGTGACACCGACACCCGCATGAAGGACGAAGCCGAAAGGCTGGCAGCCCGTCTACCGGAAGGCGCGCATGTGGTGTTGTTGGATGCGCGCGGCAAGGGCATGACCTCCGAGGATTTCGCCGAGATGCTGGGCAGCCTGCGCGATGTCGGCACCAAGGACCTGGCCTTTGTGATCGGCGGTCCGGATGGGCTGGCGCCGTTGCCGGGCAAGAAAGCGGGCCGCAGCCTGGCCTTCGGGCCGCAGACCTGGCCGCATCTTTTGGCGCGGGCGCTATTGACCGAGCAGATTTATCGCGCCCTGACTATTCTGGCCGGACACCCCTATCATCGCGCTTAGTTTAATCACCCCCTCCGGCCTTCGCAGCTTTGCTCGGCGTTCGGTTGGCTATCGCCCACCTCATGCCTCGCGCTGCCTATGCAATTTCAAGAGGCGCTAGAGCAAATACTCTGGCGGATGGCGCAATCGCTGGCGCCGGTGGCGCGGCACTGGGCCATGGCGGTCGAGGTGGCCAGCACTTGATCTTGTCCCTGCACCAGGAACGAGGCATTGCGTTCGGCGCTGATCGCCAGCACGCCGCAATTGTTTTTCAGGCTGAGCTTGACCACGCAATCCCCGCCGCCCGACGCCTTGTTGCATTCGGCGATGGAGCGTTCATAGGCGGAAATGGGGTCGGCATAGCCCCAGGAACTGCCATAGGCGAGGGCGGTGTCCGACATGGCGATGGCGCCATAGGGCCCCGGCTGCGGCGTGGCCATGATCTTGGAGCCGGTCAGGGTGGCGAGCGCCACCACCGTCAGCAAAAGGCTTATCTGTATCTTGCGGTTGCGGCGCATGGCTTGCCTCCGCCGTTCAAGCCCCATGCCAGGCGCCAGCCGCCCGGGCGTTTCACCCCGACACGGAGAAACCCTTCCTTAACCATAATCGGAGATGGTGGTGTGTCGCAGTGGGACCCAAGCCCAGTGGAAATCAAAGGCCCTGGCCGTATCGAAACCGCCGCCATCAAGCGCAAGGCGCCAGCGGGCGCGCCGGCCGGCGGCTTCACCGTGGCCGAGCCCGGCGAAAGCCATGCCCAGATCGTGGCCGGTCCCGGCCCCATCGCAGCGCTGGATTCCATCCTGATGCTGCAAGGCATGGATGATTCCACCCAGGGCAAATCCAAAGGCCTGGCGCATGGCGAACAGCTTTTGGACCTGCTGGATTCGGTGCGCGACGGGCTGTTGGCGGGTGGCATTCCCCGCGCCACTTTGAACAAGCTGGCGGCCGCGGTCACCCGCCGTCACGAAGCCTTTGCCGATCCTAAGCTGCAGGACGTGCTCGACCAGATCGAGTTGCGGGCGCATGTCGAGCTCGCCAAGCTCGAGGTGCTTGATAAGCGTGTGGCCTAGTTCAGGCCGAGAAACGGCTTAAACCCACCAAAGATCATGCGCTTGCCGTCAAAGGGCGGGTTTTCCATCATCTTCTTCAGCCGCTCATCCGCCATAATCTTTTTGTTGGCGGCATCGCGGGTTTCCTTGGACGGATAAGTGATCCAGGAAAACACCACGACTTCATCGTCCTTGGCCTGTACGGCGCGGGGAAACGACGTCACTTCGCCATAGGGCGTGTCGTCGCCGATGCATTCCACATAATCCTGGGCGCCGAATTCCCGCCAGATCGGCATGCATTCCTTGGCCATCGCCTTGTAGGCGTCCAGCTTGCCTTTGGGAACCGCGATCACAAAACCGTCAACATAGGACATGGCCATCTCCTTAGGGGGGTTTCGTCAAAGGACGGTGGAGCATGGATGGTTCCGACAGAAAGCGGAATTATTTTCGAAATAAAAAAGGGCTTCGAACCGACCAGGTTCGAAGCGGCGCAGGGCCGCGCGCGTCAGCAACTTGAGCGGCCCGAGCCGGGGCCCGAAGCCGCCCTTTTTGCTGAAATATCAGACCGTTTCAAACTTCCAGGATCATGCGTTGGGGGTCTTCCAGGTTCTCTTTGACTTTCACCAGGAAGGTGACCGCCTCGCGGCCATCCACAATGCGATGATCGTAGGACAGCGCCAGGTACATCATGGGACGGATCTCGATCTTGTCGCCCATCGCCATGGGGCGGGGCTGGATTTTGTGCATGCCCAGGATGCCGGATTGCGGGGAATTGAGGATCGGGGTGGACATCAGGGAACCGAACACCCCCCCATTGGTGATGGAGAAGGTGCCGCCCTGGAGTTCCTCCAGCTTAAGCTTGTTGTCGCGGGCCCGCAGGCCGAAGTCGCTGATCGCCTTTTCAATCCCGGCCAGGGACAAGTGATCGGCGTCGCGCACCACCGGCACCACCAGCCCGCGCTCGGTCGAAACCGCGATGCCGATGTCGTAGTAATTCTTGTAGATGATATTGTCGCCTTCGATCTCGGCATTGATGTTGGGCAGTTCCTTCAGCGCCGCCACCACCGCCTTGGTGAAGAAGCCCATGAAGCCCATCTTGACGCCATGCTTTTTCTCGAACGCGTCCTTGTAGGTGGCGCGCAGGCCCATCACCGCCGTCATGTCCACCTCGTTGAAGGTGGTGAGTTGGGCGGCGGTGTTCTGGGATTCCTTCAGGCGCAGCGCGATGGTCTTGCGCAACCGGGTCATCGCCACCTTTTCCTCGCGCGCTTCATTGCTGCGCGGGCCCGCTGGTGCGGCGGCAACCGGGGCCGGCGCGGAAGAGCGCGAGGCGAGCGCGCCCAGCATGTCGCCTTTGGTAACGCGGCCATCGCGGCCGGTGCCGGCGACCGAAGACAGCGCAATGCCGCTTTCCTCCGAAATGCGCTTGGCGGAAGGCATTGCGGGAGCGTCAGCCTTGGGCGCCGGGGGAGCCGGGACGGGAGCGGGGGCAGGCTTGGGCGCTTCGGCTTTCGGCGCGGCGGCTTTGGGTGTGGCGGCCGCACCGGCCTGGCCTTCGGCGATGGCGCCCAACAGCGCGCCCACCTGCACGGTGGCGCCGGCCTGGGCGGAAATCGATTCAATGGCGCCGTCGGCGGGCGAGGGGACTTCCACCGTCACCTTGTCGGTCTCCAGTTCCAAGAGCGGTTCGTCACGCTTCACCGCATCGCCTTCCTTCTTGAACCATTTGGAAATGGTGGCTTCGGTGACGGACTCGCCCATGGCGGGCACTTTGATTTCGACGGTCATGTTTTGACTCTCAAATAAATTCTCAGAGAGAAAGGGCTTGGTTGAGGAATTGGGACAGTTCGGCCAGATGCTGTTTCATCAGGCCGGCGGCGGTGGAGGCATATTCGGGACGCCCGGCATAGCGCGGCGAGGCGTTGCCACCCAACTTGGCGACCGTGGCCTCGATGCGCGGACGAACGAAATTCCAGGCGCCCTGGTTCTGCGGCTCTTCCTGGCACCATACCAGCTCGGCCTTGGGGAAGCGGTTGAGCTCCTGGGCCAGGACATTTTCCGGGAAGGGATAGAGCTGCTCGATGCGCAGGATCTGGATGCGGTTCTCGCCGCGCTTCTCGCGCTCCTCCATCAGGTCGAAATAGACCTTGCCGGTGCACAGCACCACCCGCTTGATCTCGTGATCGGGCACCAGCTGGATGGTGGTGGCGCCGGGCACCACTTCCGCCTGGTCGCGCAGCACGCGATGGAAGGAGGTGCCGGGCAGCATGTCGGTGAAGAAGCTGGTGCACTTCTTGTTGCGCAACAGCGATTTCGGCGTCATCACGATCAACGGCTTGCGGAAGCTTCTGTGCATCTGCCGGCGCAGGATGTGGAAGTAATTGGCCGGGGTGGTGGGAACACAGACCTGCATATTGTCCTGGGCGCAAAGCTGCAGATAACGCTCCAGCCGGGCGCTGGAATGTTCCGGGCCCTGGCCTTCATAGCCATGCGGCAGCAGCAAAGTGAGGCCGGACATGCGCAGCCATTTCATTTCGCCGCTGGCGATGAACTGATCTATCACCACCTGCGCGCCATTGGCGAAATCGCCGAACTGGGCTTCCCAGAGCACCAAGGCCTTGGGTTCGGCGGTGGAATAGCCATATTCAAAGCCCAGCACCGCTTCTTCCGACAAAAGCGAATCGATCACTTCGAAACAGCCCTTGTCGCTGACATGCTGCAGCGGGAAGTAGCGTTCCTCGCTCTGCTGGTCGACCAGGGCGGCGTGGCGCTGGCTGAAGGTGCCGCGCTGGGAATCCTGGCCCGACAGGCGGACATAATAGCCTTCATCCAGCAGGGTGCCGAAGGCCAGGGCTTCACAGGTCGCCCAGTCAAAGCCTTCGCCGGTTTCGAACATCTTGGCCTTGGCTTCCAGCTGGCGCACGATGGTCTTGTGCAGGTTGAAGCCGGGCGGAACGGTGACCAGCGCCTTGCCCACCTTGCGCAATTCGTCTTCGCCGACACTGGTCTCGCCGCGCCGGTCGCTGTTCTTGGGCGCGGTTTCCAGCCCCTGCCAGCGGCCGTCCAGCCAGTCGGCGCGATTGGGCAAATGCGATTTGGACGCGGAGAATTCCTCGTCCAGCCGCTTGTTGAAGTCCTCCGCCATGGCGTCGGCGCCGGCCTGGCTCAAGGTGCCTTCCTTGACCAGTTTTTCGGAATAGAGCTGAAGGGTCGAGGCATGATCCTTGATCACCCGGTACATCTGCGGCTGGGTGAAGCTGGGCTCGTCGGTCTCGTTATGGCCGAAGCGGCGGTAGCAGATCATGTCCACCACCGCGTCCTTCTTGAATTTCTGGCGGAACTCCACCGCGATGCGGGTGGCGTGCACCACCGCTTCCGGGTCATCGCCATTCACGTGGAAGATCGGCGCCTGCACCATCAGGGCGATGTCGGTGCAATAGGGCGAGGAGCGGGAGAATATCGGCGCGGTGGTGAAGCCGATCTGGTTGTTGATCACGAAATGCAGGGTACCGCCGGTGCGAAAGCCCTTGATGCCCGACATGGCGAAACATTCCGCCACCACGCCCTGGCCGGCGAAAGCGGCGTCGCCATGGATCAGGACCGGCAATACGCCGGTGCGGGCGTCGATGTCATGCAGCTGCCATTGCTTGGCGCGGGCCTTGCCCAGCACCACCGGATTGACGATCTCCAGATGCGAGGGATTGGGGGTCAGCGACAAATGCACCTTGTGGCCGTCGAACTCGCGGTCCGACGAGGCGCCCAGATGGTATTTCACGTCGCCGGAGCCTTCGACATCGTCGGGATTGGCGCTGCCGCCCTGGAATTCGTGGAACAGCTGGCGATAGGGCTTGCCCATCACATTGACCAGCACGTTCAGGCGGCCGCGATGGGCCATGCCCAGCACGATTTCGCTGACGCCCAACAGGCCGCCGCGCTTGATGATCTGCTCCAGCGCGGGAATGGTGGATTCCGCCCCGTCGAGACCAAAGCGCTTGGTGCCGACAAAGCGGTTGGAGGCGAATTTCTCAAAACCCTCCGCTTCGATCAGCTTGTTGAGGATGGCCTTCTTGCCTTCCGGGGTGAAATGGACGTGATCGCCCTCGATGCGCCGCTGCAGCCAGGCCTTCTGCTCCGCGTCGTTGATGTGCATGAACTCATAGCCGATGCGGCTGCAATAGGTGGCCCGCAGCTTCTCCAGCAACTGACGCGGGGTGGCGCGCTCAAAACCCAGGATGCCGTCGACATAGATGGGCAGGTCCAGCACCGGACCTTCGAACTGATAGTTTTTGGGATCCAGAGTCTGCTGCGGCACCCGCGGGGTGATGCCCAAGGGATCGAGATCGGCTTCCAGATGCCCGATCATGCGATAGGCGCGGATCATCTGAACGGCGTGAATGGAATGTTTGGACGCCTCGGTGGTGTCGGCGGCGGGCGCTGGCGCGGTCGGCGCCTTGGGGGCCTTGGCCGCCGAAGCCTTGGGCGAAGGCGGGTCCTGGCCGGTCAGCGCCGCGATCAAATCGCTGGACGCAACATCGACACGGCGATCGCGCCGCCATGCCGGACCGCGGCCCAATTGGGTAGGGGTGAGGCCCTGGTCGCCGACTTGCGAGAAATAGGTCTGCCAGCTCTCATCGACGGAAGCCGGGTTGGCCAGCCAGGCGGCGTACATCTGCTCGACAAAGGCGGCGTTGGTGCCGTTGAGGAACGAAGTCGCCTCAAAGATTTCATTGGAGGCGCGATTCAGCCGGTCTGCGGGAGATTGCTCTGTCATTTCAAACGCTTATGGGGCGGCTTGTTGGGCGCGTCCCCTTCCTGGGGTGGGGCGTCGTTTGGGCGGTGGGTGGTAACGCCTTCTGCCAGCCGATTCAACGCCGGATATCGTTAATATGGGATCAATAACCCCCATTTGCACGGCAAAATCGGGGCATCCGCCGGGCCGCATGCGCATGGCGGATTCTCAATGTCTCACGCGCCCGTTTTTTGTGCAGGCGACAGTGACATTGGAGTGACAAAAACACAGGTCGTTCGCATGGCTGACCGCCATGCTCACCCCCCTTCGCGTGCGAAAGCACGCTCAAGGGGGAGGTGGTTTCAGCGATCGAGGCCAGGCGTTAGCGAGCCGAGAGGGTGAGGTTGGCGGTCAAGCCAACCGAACGAAACCGGAGGGGGTAATAAAAATAACCGGGGCTACTTGCCGTTCAAAAGATCGAGCAGGGTGGTGCCCAGGGCAGCCGGATTGGGCGACACACGAATGCCCGCCGCCTTCATCGCTTCGATCTTGGAATCGGCGCCGCCTTTGCCGCCGGAAATGATGGCCCCGGCATGGCCCATGCGCCGGCCCGGCGGGGCGGTGACGCCGGCGATGAAGCCCACCATCGGCTTTTTGACTTTGGAATGCTTGATGAAGTCGGCGGCGTCTTCCTCGGCCGAGCCGCCGATCTCGCCGATCATGATGATGGACTTGGTTTCGGGATCGGCCAGCAGCATTTCCAGCACGTCGATATGCTCGGTGCCCTTCACCGGATCGCCGCCGATGCCGACGCAGGTGGTCTGGCCCAGGCCTACATTGGTGGTCTGGAACACAGCCTCATAGGTGAGAGTGCCGGAGCGGGAAACGATGCCCACACTGCCGCGCTTGTGGATATGGCCGGGCATGATGCCGATCTTGCATTCGCCGGGGGTGATCACGCCGGGGCAGTTGGGGCCGATCAGCCGCGACTTGGAGCCCGACAGCGCCCGCTTGACCTTGACCATGTCCAGCACCGGGATGCCTTCGGTGATGCAGACGATCAGCGGCACTTCCGCATCGATCGCCTCCAGGATCGCGTCGGCGGCAAAGGGCGGCGGCACATAGATGGCTGAGGCATCTGCGCCGACTTTTTCGCGCGCCTCGCGCACCGTGTCGAACACCGGCAGGCCCAGATGGGTGGTGCCGCCTTTGCCGGGCGTGGTGCCGCCCACCATTTTTGTGCCATAGGCGATGGCCTGTTCGGAATGAAAGGTGCCCTGGTTGCCGGTGAAGCCCTGGCAGATCACCTTGGTGTTCTTGTCGACCAGAATGGACATTATTTCGAACCCTTCACGGCCTTGACCACCTTCTCGGCGGCGTCGGCGAGATTGTCGGCGCTGGTGATGGCCAGGCCCGATTTGGCCAGTATTTGCTTGCCCAATTCGACATTGGTGCCTTCCAGGCGGACGACCAGCGGCACCGACAGCGAAATCTCCTTGGCGGCGGCGATGATGCCTTCGGCGATGATGTCGCATTTCATGATGCCGCCGAAGATATTGACCAGAATGCCCTTCACATGGGGATCGCGGACAATGATCTTGAACGCCGCGGTGACTTTTTCCTTCGACGCCCCGCCGCCCACATCCAGGAAGTTGGCCGGCTCGCTGCCATACAGCTTGATGATGTCCATGGTGGCCATGGCCAGCCCGGCGCCATTCACCATGCAGCCGATCTCGCCATCCAGCTTGATATAGGAGAGGTCGAACTTGCTGGCTTCCACTTCCGCCGGGTCTTCCTCGTCCAGGTCGCGCAGTTCCTGGATGTCCTTGTGGCGGTAAAGCGAGTTGTCGTCGAAGTTCAGCTTGGCATCCAGGCAGATGATGTTGCCGTCCTTGGTCACCACCAGCGGATTGATTTCCAGCAGGCTCATATCCTTGGCCAGGAAGGCCTCATACAGCGCCTTGACCACCTTGCCGATCTGCTTGGCCTGTTCGCCCTTCAGCCCCAAGGCCACGGCGATCTCATTGCCGACATAGGGCGAATAACCGGCGGCTGGCTCAATTTGGAACGTATGAATCTTCTCCGGTGTGCTGTGGGCCACCTGCTCGATGTCCATGCCGCCTTCGGTGGAGACGATGAAGGCGATGCGGCTGGTGGCGCGGTCCACCAGCGCCGACAGATAAAGCTCGCGCTCGATGGCCGAGCCGTCTTCGATATAAAGCCGCTTCACCACCCGTCCGTGCGGACCGGTCTGGTGGGTGACCAAAGTCATGCCCAGCATGCGCTGGGCTTCCTTCTTCACGTCCTCGATGGATTTGACCACCTTGACGCCGCCGCCCTTGCCGCGGCCGCCGGCATGAATCTGGGCCTTGACCACCCAGACCGGCCCGCCCAGTGCTTCCGCGGCGGCGACTGCCTCTTCCACGCTGAAGGCGGGCTTGCCTTTGGGGACCGGCACGCCGAATCCGCGCAGCACCTCTTTTGCCTGATATTCGTGGATATTCATGGAGTTAGCCCCAAGGAACGTGGAAAGCGGGGGCACAATAGCAGGGGAAATTTACGGTGCAACGCGGCAGATGGCTCCAAATGCCTGTGGGCATCTCGGAATGAGACGCCAAAGCGTCGCCTTGAGGCTGATAAGGAAAGCCGCGTCAGAACCCTGTGCCGTTTCGAGAATAAGTCCGCTCTGGCGGCTTTCGCCGCTGGCACGGCTTTCGCTCTGGTTCCTGACGGACGGTCGCGGGCGTTCCGTTAAGGAGCATCGCGGCCGTAAGAGGTTGTCACGGTCACGGATTGCCATGAAGCACAAGAATTCGCATTTGCTGGTGGGCTATTGGAGCCGGTTGCGCCGGGGCCGCGATGTGCCCTTTCAAGGCGAGATTGATCCGCGCGCGATCAAGCGCCTGCTGTCCTATGTCTTCATCTTGGATTGCGAGAATCCCGCACGTCCCTTGTACCGCCTGGCGGGCACCGGCCTGTGTGAGCGTTTCGGCTTTGAGCTCAAGGGCACCAGCTTCCTCGCCCACTGGGAGGCTCAGTCTGGCCTGTCGCTGTCGCCCTTGTTGCGCCAGGCGCTGAAGGCCGGCCAGCCGCTTTGCCTCACTTCCATCGCCGCCACCCAGGACAATGGCATGGTGGAGCTGGAAACCATCCTCACTCCCATTTCGCTGGGCGGCGGCGCCCCAACCCGTTTCATGGGCATGGTGCAGATGTTGAGCGATCCCGCGCCGCTGGTCGGCCGCTCCATTGCCTATCAAAGACTGGTCAGCTCGCAGCTGGTGCAGGAAGACGAGCCCATGCCGCAATATGACCAGAACCTGCCGCCGCCGCCGCCGCCCGCGCCCATGCTGCGCACCCATCCCAAGGCGCCCTATCTGCGCCTGGTGGTGTCCAAGGACAATCCCGCCTTGCTGAATTTCGGATCGGGCGATTTGCTGGAAAAGATGTTCGCGGTGTTCGACCACGCCGCCAACAGCGACGATCACAGCCGGATTGTCTGACAGGCGCGGGATCGCGCGCTACGGCCGGGGTGGCGTGGAGGCCGATGAGTTATTGAGATCGGGCCGCTGCGAGGGAATGTCCTTCACCGCCGGATTGTCCACCGGATCGTTGCGCAGGATGTCGCGGTCCAGCCGCGCCGCATTGGCCTTTTCCTGCAAATAGGGGATTTCGTAGGCCTCCACCTTGGAGCGATAGGCTTCAAAGGCGGCATTGTCTTCCGCCGTGCGCTTGTCGCAGCGCTCGGCCGGCAGGCCGGCCTGCTCCTGGCACCACAGGTCGAAATTCATTTCGGTGACCGGAAAGTTGCCATTGCGCTGCGCCAGCGCGGGCGCGCAGAACAGGACTGCCAAAGCCACGCCCAGGACAAGACGCTGTGTCATGGCCGTCAGACTAGGCGCTTCGTGCGCTATTGGACAGTGCCCAAAAGCAACGGCCCGCGCTTTTCGGCGCGGGCCGTCATGCTTCCTCAGGCGTTAATGATTACGGCTGTAACGAAATCACGGTACGGCGGTTCTTGGGTTCCTTGACATTGTCACCGGTTTCCACCGCCAGATCGGTTTCGCCCACGCCGCTGGCATGCAGCGCGGCGCGGCGCGCGCCCATCTGCACCAGCGCCTCGACCACCACATTGGCGCGCTTGACCGAAAGCCGCTGATTGTAGTCGGCGGAGCCGGACGTGTCGGTGTGGCCGACGATGATGATGTTCGCCTGACCGCCGGAGCGGGCGCTGGCGATCACGTCATCAAGCACCTTCAGCTGCTCGGCCTTCAAGGTCCAGGAGTCGAAGTCGAAATAGACCGTGAAGCTGGCGGGCGTGGCTTGCGCGACAGGCGCTGGCGCCGGAGCGGGCGCGGACACCGGCGCCGGAACAGGCGCGGGCGGCGGCGCCGGATGCGCGGCGGTCTCAAGCCTTACAATCGAAGAATCCAGCGAGGTCTTGCAGGCCTGGCTGGCGGCGGCGGCGCTGGCCACGGTGCCGTACAGCACCCAGCAGTCATAATCGGCCTGGGCGCGGGCGGCCTGTTCGGGGAACTGGTCCTTGCCTGCCGCAACGGCCCGCACCAGCCGGGCGCGCATGTTGGCCTGGGCGGGACCCGAGGCGGCTTCCGCCTCCGGTTCGGTGCCGGTATTGGCCAAATCGGCCTTGGTGGTGAAGGCCTTGGCCAGGAGATCGCTGGAACTGTCGCTGCTGGAGAAGGGGTTGAGCGAATCCCAGAAGGAACTCTCGGTCGCCGCGGCGGGAAGCGCCGAGGCCTGGCCGGAAAGGTCGCTATAATCCTTGGAAAGGGCCTGGGTGAAAGGCGAGCCGGTGGTGGCTTCCTCGTCACTGTCGCTGGAGCAGGCCGCCAATCCCACGGCCATCACAGCGGCCGCGGCAAGCATGATGAGACCGCGGCCCGTGCCGCGCGAAGCTGCAAAAAAGCGCATTTCCTATATCCCCACTGGCGGCATCTCCGGCGGGGCCCCAGCCCTGCCCATGCCGCAATGATTACCCGTCTTTCCTATAGCGCGGCCCCGTTGGAGGAATAAAGCCCCTGTCTCAAATTGAAGAAACCATGCCGGGCCCGGGCAGGGGCCGTCCGGCCGGGGAAAATGCCCGATTTTGGTTGATCCGGTGCCGCTCCGGTAACCTCCTGTTGACCCTGAGGGGCGTAAAACCGTCGTCGAATTAACTTTATGGGACGGGCCCATGCAGGGCTTGGCGAATGCCACGGAGGACGCCGGACCGGTAGTCGCGAATGCGGGGGCCGAGCGCCGCCGTTTCCGCCGCGTCCGGGTGGACCTGCCGGGCCGGCTGTTCGTCCCTTCCGACAACCGGGAAGCCCGCTGCACCGTGCTGGATCTGTCGCCGGGTGGCGCCGCGGTCTCTTCGGAGGTGGTGCCGGACGCCGCGACGTCCGTGGTGCTCTATGTCGATGGTTTCGGCCGCTTCGAAGGAAACGTGGTGCGCCGCGACAGCGGCGGGTTCGGGCTCGCCTTTGTCTGCACGCCGTCCAAGCGCGAACGCACCGCCGAACAACTGATCCTGTTTCTCAACAAGTCGCTGGTGGACGATCATGTGCTGCGCCGCCATGAACGCTCCAGCCAGAAAGGCTTCGCCAAATTCACCCGCGCCGACGGCCAGATCGTCCAGTGCGAAGTGACCGACATTTCCGTCAGCGGCGTGTCGCTCAAGACCGACATCAAGCCGCCGATCGGCGAATTCGTGCTGATCGCCCAGATCGCCGGCCGCGTGGCGCGTCATCACGCCGATGGCATCGGCATCGAATTCGTCGGCCAAGACAAGAGCCACGGCGAACCAGCGCACCAGATAAATCTGGTGCGCTGATTTTCCTGGAACTCTAACGAAAGTCCGGTCCCGCCGCCCAGGCCACCAGCGAACGGCGCAGGCCGGAACGGATCGGCGTCACCTGATGCAGCACATTGGCGGGGAACGCCACCAGGGTGCCGCGCGCCTTGGGCGCGGTATCGATCTGATTGCCGGCGCGCACCTGCAATTCGCACCCTTCATAGTCCGACGGCGCGCTGAGTTGCAGGCTTAGGGTCACCTTGCGCGGCTCCTGCCCCGGATCGGAGGGATCTCGGCCGTAGTCCTTGTGCCAATCGAAATAGCCGCCTTGCGCTCCGCCATAGAGCGCGTACTGGAAATTCACCAGTCCCGACAAGTCAAAGCGGAAAAAGCGGGCATTGAGCTGCAGCACCGCCTCTTCCATGCGCCGGTAAAGACCTTCGGTCTCGGGGCGGCGCGGCAGCTCGGCGACGCGGGTGGCGCGGATATTTTCAGTGGCGCCGCCACGTCCCGACAACTCGGCGCTTTCCAGCCCCAGGCTGTCGCCCAGGGTCACGATCGCGTCCAGTTCCTGGTCGCTGAACAGGCCGTGCCACGCGACCAGCGCGCCGCACAGTACCGGTGATCCCCCCAATGCTGCCCCCCAGCATGTATCGCCGTTTGATACCTATCGCGGCAGCTTAGGACAGTTTCGACGGGCCCGCTAGCGCAGCCCCTGAATCTGGCTGGACGCCAGCATCAGCTTGGCCACGCTAAGCTCGCCGCTTTCTTCCAGCGCCTGCAGGAAGGCGCGGGTGCGCTGCAACGCTTCGCCGTTCTTCCCGGCCCATTCACCCACGCCGGTCCCGCTTTGCAGCAGTGCGGTGGCAATGCCGCGCTGGGATTGGGACAGATCATCCATCAACCGCCGCAGCGCCAGCCGGTCCCAATGTTCCGGCGGCGAGAATTTGTTGGCCAGCGTGCGCAGCCGGTCCAGGCCCAGTTCGGCGCCCACCGCGAAATAGAGCGGCGCCACCTTGGCGGGCGCGGCGCGCGATTCCTGCGCCAGCAGCGCCACATCCAGCGCCGCCCCCAGCGGCGTCAGCAGGACCATGTCGCGGGCCAGGTCTTCGGGCACATGCTCCAGCGCCAGCGCGGCGATCTGCGCCTGTTCCTCCTGAGTGAATTCGTGGCTTTCGCGCATCGCTTCCACCCCGGCGCGATATTGCGCCACCGTTTCGGCGATCGGCGCCTCGGCCGGCACATGAGTCAAAAGCCAGCGGGTGGCGCGGCGGAACTGGTCGGCAATCTCGGCATAAAGCCTGTTCTGCACTGCCGCAGCCACTTTGAGGTCCAGCGCGTCGATGCGGCTCTTCAGCGCCGACAGGCCGAAGGCGCCGTCGCTCAGGACAAAGCCGCGGGCAACTTGCGCGCTGGACAGGCCGGTCATTTCGCGGCTGCGCAGCACAAAGACCGGTCCCGCCAGATTGACGATGGCATTGATCAGCACGGTGGAGACGATTTCCCGTCTCAGGCGGTGGCGTTCCGGCTCCTCCGGAAAGGCCGCAACCGCGGCCGGCGGGAAATAGCCGGCCAGCAGCGCGGCGAAGGCGGGATCGTCGGGCAAGGAACTGGCCAGCACTTCGGCGTCCAGATCCAGCTTGGCATAGGCGAGCAGCACGCACAGTTCGGGACGCGTCAGGCCGAGGCCCTCATTGGCGAGGGTTTTGATCTGCGCGTCGCTGGGCAGGAATTCCACCGCGCGATCCAGCTTGCCGCGCGCTTCCAGGTCGCGCATCAGCCGGCCATAGGCGTCGAGATCGCGCAGGCCTTTTTGTTCCGCCACCGACAGCGCCAGGGTCTGGTTGTAATTGTCGGCCAGCACATGGGCCGCGACATCCTCGGTCATCGAGGCGAGCAGGCTGTTGCGCTGCTCGGTGCTGAGTTCGCCCCGCATCACCGGACCGCCCAGCAGGATTTTCAGGTTCACTTCATGGTCGGAGGTGTCGACGCCGGCGGAATTGTCCACCGCATCGGTATCGATCCGGGCGCCTGCGCGCGCCACTTCGATGCGGCCGAGCTGTGTCACGCCCAGATTGGCGCCTTCGCCCACCACCTTGGCGCGCACCTCGCCGCCATTGATGCGTAGACCGTCATTGGCGCGGTCGCCCGCATCCTGCTGGCTCTGGGAGGAAGCCTTGATATAGGTGCCGATGCCGCCGAACCATAACAAGTCGACTTGCGCTTTCAGCAAGGCGTTCATCAGCGCGGGCGGCGTCATGGTGTCGGCGTCGCTGCCGATCAACGCCTTCACTTGCGGCGAAAGCGGTATCTCTTTCAGGCTGCGGGCATAGATTCCGCCGCCCGGGCCAATCAGGCTCTTGTTGTAATCGTCCCAACTGGAACGCGGCAGGTTGAACAGCCGCTCGCGCTCGGCGAACCCCGTGGCGGCGTCGGCACTGGGATCCAGGAAAATATGGCGGTGGTCGAAGGCCGCCACCAGCCGGATATGCCGGGAGAGCAGCATGCCATTGCCGAACACATCGCCCGACATATCGCCCACCCCCATCACCGTGAAGTCGGTCGACTGGATGTCGGTGCCCAATTCGCGGAAATGGCGCTTGACCGCTTCCCAGGCGCCGCGCGCGGTGATGCCCATTTTCTTATGGTCATAGCCGACGCTGCCGCCGCTCGCGAAAGCGTCGCCAAGCCAGAAGCCGCGCTCCAGCGCGATGCCGTTGGCGATGTCGGAGAAGGTGGCGGTGCCCTTGTCGGCCGCCACCACCAGATAGGGATCATCGCCATCCGGGCGCATCACATCGGGCGGCGGCACGATCTCGCCATGCCTGCCCAGATTGTCGGTGACATCCAGCAGCGCGTTGATGAAGGTCTTGTAGGCGGCGATGCCGGTTTCCATGAACTGTTCGCGGCTGGGATTTTGCGGCATCAGCTTGGGAAAGAAGCCGCCCTTGGCGCCCACCGGCACGATCACCGCATTCTTGACCTGCTGCGCCTTGACCAGCCCCAATATCTCGGTGCGGAAATCCTCCCGGCGGTCGGACCAGCGCAACCCGCCCCGGGCGATGCGGCCAAAGCGCAGATGCACGCCCTCGATGGCCGGCGAATAGACGAAGATTTCCCGCCACGGCCGCGGCGCCGGCAATTCTTCCAGCTTGGCGGAATCGAACTTCATCGCCATGGCGGGGCGATGGACGCCGTCAATCGTCTGAAAGAAGTTGGTGCGCAGCACCGCCTGGATCACATTCTGGAAACGGCGGATGATGCGGTCGTCATCCAGCGACGGCACATCCTTGAGCGCCGCGGCGATGCGTTTCTCGATCTCCTGGACGCGCGGCGTGCGTTCGCCGGACAGATTCGGATCGTTCCTGGCATGGAACAGGTCCACCAGCAGCGCCGCGACATCGGGATTGCGCGCCAAGGCCTGCTGCATATAGGTGAGGGAGAAGGGAATGGCCGCCTGGCGCAGGAATCTCGCCGCCGCTCTCAGGATGGTGATGTCGCGCCAGGTCAGGCTGGCGCCGATCACCAGCCGGTTGAAGCCGTCGCTTTCGGCCTCGCCGCGCAGCACGGCGTGAAAGGCGTCCTCCAAGGGACCGCGCAACTCGTCCAGCTTCACCGGCAGGCCATCGGCCCGCTCCATGGAGAAATCCAGGATCACCGCATCCTGGCGCCAGCCGGCGCCGCGATTGAAGGAGAGGGGGAAGGAATCCTCCGCGATCACTTTCAATCCCAGATTCTCGAACACCGGCAGGCAGGCCGACAGCGGCAGCACCTCGCCCAGGACATACAGCTTCAGCCGCAGCGCCGACGCCGCATCGCCTTCCCGGCGCCAGACCGTGGCGCGCAGGGACAGCCCGTCCTTGGCATTGGCGATCTCTTCCAGCGTCAGGAGATCGCGTGCCCCTTCATGCGCCGGGAACAACCCGCTATAGCCGGGCGAGAAATGCGGGTTCAGCGCCATCAGCTTGGCATGACCTTCGCTTCGGCCCAGCACGGCGCAGAGCGCATCCGCCAGATGGTCTTCCCAGGTGGTGACCAGATTGCAGATCTCGTGCTCCAGGGCGCGCACATCCACCTTGGGCAGCGGCCCCTCATTGCGGCCGATGATGTAGTGCAGCCGGACCAGCGGGCTGTCGCTCACCGCCGCCTCGAAGGCGGACATGCGGCCGTTGAAGGCCTTGGCCAACAGGGCATGAATGTCGGCGCGCAGCCTGGCGGTGATCTGGTCGCGCGGCGCCAAAAGAATGGCGGAGACGAAGCGGTCGAAACGGTCGAAGCGCAAAAACAGCTTGAGCCGGGGCAGCCCGCCCATATGCAGAATGCCGGTGGCGATCACATAAAGCTCTTCCGCCGAGACCTGGAACAGTTCGTCGCGCGGAAACGTGTCCAGGATATGGCTCAGCGCCTTGCCGTCATGGCTGGCGGGGGCGAGACCGGCATGGGCCATCACCGCTTCGATCTTGCGGCGCAACAGCGGGATGGTGCGGGGCTGGGCGGAATAGGCATTGGAGGTGAACAGGCCGACAAAACGGCGCTCGCCCACGAACTGGCCTTTGGGATCGAAGGTCTTGACGCCGATATAATCCATATGGGCGCGGCGGTGCACCAGGCTGCGAGCGGCGCTTTTGGTGACGATGATGGGCTCGGGCGTGTTGAGAAAGTCGCGGACTTCCGCGGTCAAGCCGCTGCGTTCGCCGCCGCGTCCGATCACTCGCATCCCGTCATCGGAAAGCACCCCCAGCCCGCTGCCCTTGATCGGTTCCAGGATGCCATTGGCGCCGTCCTTGTTGAGCGCATAGTCGCGCGCACCCAGGAAGGTGAAATGATTGTCCGCCAGCCAATCCAGAAAGGCGAGGTCCTCGCTGATTTGCGATGGCTGGCCCGCGACAAAGGGAGGATGGCGGGCCAGATCCTCGCGCGCCGCCGCCAGCCTGGCCAGCATCGGCTTCCAGTCCCGCACAGCCAGGGCGCCTTGGCTGAAGGTGTCGCGCAAGGATTCGACCAGTTTCTGCCGCGCCTCCGGGCTCAACGCATCGCAGATCAGGGCGATGACGCTGGTCCGCACGCCATCCATGTCGACGACCGGATGAAAGGCGGCGCGGATGCGCGCCCCGCCCGCAATGGCCGCCTGAAGCGCGGAATCGAACAGGAAGGGCCGGTCATCATTGATGCCGACCAGCGCGGTGTCATGGCCATGATCCAGCGCCGCGACATGCACGGCCCCCTTGGCGCGCCTGGCCGCTTCGCCATGCAGCAGCACCGCCAGCGCCGCCAGTTGATCGGCGCGGGCGCGCAGCACATCGTCGGGAACTGCGCTGGCATAAAGCGCGTCGAAGAAGCGAAGCAGGCCGTCATCCTTGGGCAGCAGGACGCGGGCCTGGGCGATCCGTTCCACCGCATGTTTGGCTTCTTCCGTCTCAGCGGAACGGATGGCGGTCATCACGGTCATGGCGGCCTCGCGGGAGAAGGCGATGATTTGTTCTTTTTATCATGGCGGCATGGCAAAAGCGCCGCCGTCTTGCGTCACTGCTGTGTCAAATGCGCGAGCGGATCCCGTTGCGCGCGGATGGCGCGCTGCAACATGAAAATACAGATAACTCCGGCGCCCAGGGTTGCGGCCAGGCCGTGCGGCCAGCCGCGCATGGCCGCCGCGCCGAGGCTCAGCAGCATCACCGGACCGCAAAAGGCCAACATCGCCTTGTCATCTTTCAGAACCAGGATCATGGCCAAGCCGGGAAGGGCGACAAAGGCAAAGATCAGCGCCGCATCCGGCTGGCCGGGCATCACCGCATAAGCGCCAAGGCCCCAAGCCGTTCCAGTATACAACAGGAACTTGCGAAGCTCCCGCGTGGCGGTTTCCAGCGTCCCTTGCGCCGGATGGCGCGCGAAGCCGCGGATATAGATCACGGTCAGGGCGATAACGCCGGTCAAAAGCCACAGGCTCCAGACAAAACCGGCCGGAAGGTTGGCGCCGCCCTCCTGGGCCATCCAAAACAGCAGCACTGCGCCGCTGAACATCACGGCCAGGCAGGCCGAAGGCGCGCGGTCCAGCAATCGCGCCTGGCTGAAATTTTGAAAAGCCTCCTGGTGCAGGCGAAGCAGGCGGACAAGTGCCGGCGAGCGATTGTCGCTGGGGCTATCACCAAAGCTTTTTGCAAGCGGTGCAGGATGGAACGGAAGACCGGCGGGATTGGGATCGCCCATGAACGCCTCTGTGGCGCCGCTGAAGGCGCGCTTCAGGGTTAGGAGTACATGCTTAACAATGTATTAATGGGAACCAGTAGATGATTCGCGCCGGTTCGGACAGTCGGGGGCTCTTGTTGGCATCTCCCACGATCACCGTCTTTGATCTGGAATACACCGCCTGGGAATGTTCGATGGCGCGGCGCTGGCTCGCGCCGGGCGAATTCCGGGAAGTGGTGCAGATCGGCGCGGTGAAGCTCGACGCCGACAGTTTCGAAACCCTGGCGGAATTCGATGTCCTGCTGCGTCCCCGGATCAATCCGGACCTGTCGCCCTATTTCGAAAATCTCACCGGCATCGCCAGCACGCGGCTGGCGCGCGAGGGCGTGGATTTCAAAATCGCCTATCAGCGCTTTCTGGATTTCGCGGGCGAGGGCCCCATCGCCGCCTTCGGCCGTGACGAGCGGGTGCTGGAGGACAATATCCGGCTATACGGCATCGCCGGCTTGAAGCCGCTGCCGCCCTTTTATGATCTGCGCGGCTGGTTCGCCGCCTTGGGCGTGGACCCGCGCGGGCTGCATTCCTGCGATCTGGCGCCGGCAATGGGTCTTGCCTTTACGGGCCAGCCGCACAATGCGTTGGACGATGCCCGTTCCATCGCCGGCGCCATGGCGGCGATGGCGCGGCGCGGCGCGCGGCTGCGTCCGGCCGCGTGAGAGACCGTCATGGCTTCTGAAGCCGATCGCCTGATTGCTCTGCTGGATCTCAAGCCGCATCCGGAAGGCGGTTACTTTCGCGAAACTTTTCGGGACGGCGAGGGCCGCGGCCATTCCACCGCGATCTATTTTTTGCTGAAGGCGGAAGAAGTATCGCGCTGGCATCGGGTGGATGCGGCGGAAGTCTGGCATTTTTATCGCGGCGCACCGATGGAACTTCGTATCGGCAAGCAGATCTACATCTTGGGACCCGATATCGACGAAGCCCAGGCGCCGCAGGTGGTGGTGCCGCCACAGGCCTGGCAATCGGCCAGAAGTTTGGGCGATTATACCTTGGTTGGCTGTACGGTAGCTCCCGGCTTCGATTTCGCGCAATTCGAGTTGGCGCCGGACGGATTCGAACCGTGATTTGGCTCGAGCGAGGCATTTCGCCGAGCGACAATCCGCTAGGGCCATGACCTGCCTCCCCCTTTGCATGCGTAAGCACGCCCAAGGGGGAGGTGGCCGAGACGGGCGCAGCCGCGAAGCGGCTGCGTGATAGTCGAGGCCGGAGGGGGTCAAAAATAAAACCGCGCAGAACGGATTCGAACCGTAATCCAGAGATCATTTATTGCGGCGCACACCGAAAGTGTGGCGCATTGCCCGTTGACGGCTGCGCCTGACGGCGCGCATCGTCAACTCAGACAAAAGACCGGGGCGTAAGGCGTGAGCCGGACCGCCCCATTAAACCGGGGCGTTAGGCGTGAGCCGGACCGCCCATTAAACCAGGGCGTAAGGCGTGAGCCGGACCGCCCCAAGAGATAACGTCCAGGGGAACTTCATGAAGAATGGTTTCGCGCTCGCCGCGCTCACGCTCGCTTTGATGAGCGGTGGCGCTTTCAGCCAGGCCTCGCGGCTGGCGATCCAGAGCGAGCCCGCCAAGGGCGGCGCGCCGGGCTGGCATCTGGGACCGTCGTTTCCCGATCCCACCGGCTTCACCCTGGTGGATGCCGACGGCACGGTGCATGTGATCCCGCGCGAAGAGCGCCGCGCCGTGACGGGCGGGCGCGCGCGGGTGCCGGGCGGCGATTCCGGCCCCTCCTGCAGCCATTCGCTGGTGTGTGGCCGCAAGGGCGGTTTTGCCCGCGGCGAACTGGCCCGCGTCGAATGGGACCAGAATATGGGCTACAAATTTTCCTATCCCTATGTGGTGCCCAAGGGCATCGGCGGCGTCCCGTCGGTGGCGCTGGATTCCAAGGGCAATCTCTGGGTGTTCAAGCGCTCGCCTGCCGGCGTGGTGCAGCTGATGAAATTCGATCCCAACCACAAATTGATCCTGGAAGTGCCGGAAAGCGAGATCGGCCATCAGGCCAAGGCTCATGGCATGGCGGTGGACAAGGACGACAATGTCTGGATCACCGACAATGGCCAGGCCACGGTGATGAAGCTTTCGCCGCAAGGCAAATTGCTGATGACCATCGGCACCAAGGACAAGCGTGGCGACTGGGTGGAGGAAAAAGGCCAGCGCCTGTTGTGGCAGCCGGTGATGGTGGCTTTTGCCCCCAATGGCGATCTCTACATCGCCGAAGGCCATGCCAATGAAAGCCCCAATGACGTGGACTCCGACGATCCCGCCAACAAGGAAGGCGTGGCGCGCGTCCTGCACTTGACCAAGGACGGCCAATATGTCGGCCAGTGGTTCGGCAATGAAGTGGGGCAGGGCAAGTTCGATTCCACCCACGGCTTCGCCATCGATCCCAAGAATGGCGATGTGTGGATCGGCGATCGCGAGCAATATCGCATCGTGGTCTATACCGCCGACGGCCGTTTCATAAAGACCTTGCCGATGAGGAACCTGGTCTGCGCCTTGAACTTCGATCACCAGGGCAATCCCTGGATGGCGTCGGGCCAGGATGGCCAATTCCTGAAGCTCAATCACGACGGCAAGGTGCTGGGAGCGGTGGGCAACGGCATGGGCGTCGGCACCGGCCAGTTCACCGAGGCCAGCTATTGGGTATTCGATTCCAAGGACAATCTGATCGCTGGCGATACGTCAGTGGGGCGGGTTACAGTTATGTCCAAGTGACCCTGTCCGTCGCAGCGTCTTTTTATTTTTTTGACCCCCATCCATCGCAACTCAGGTCGGCTCCGCCGACACTTCGTTGCGACACCTTCCCCCTCCAGTGGCTTCGCCACGAGGGGGAAGGGATCTTTCGTATGCGGATAGTCGCTCGGCGAAATGCCTCGCTCGAGAATTCTGGAACTGCCCGCTACTTCGTCGCTATGTCTTTAGCGGAGGTAGCCAGCAGCTTTGTCAGTTCCTGCTGTATCGCCAGCGACGAAGCATGGCCCTCATGGCCTTCGCCGGGCACGAAGCTGACCAGCAAGGTCTGGCCCGATATGGCGATGGTGGGCTTGCCGCCTTCGGCGACCTTCACATTGTTGATGCGCTTGATCAGGATCTGCCGCGCCGAAGGCGTAGCGGCGAGAAAGCGCTCGATCCCCACCGCGGCATTGGTCAAGGCGTCAAAAGCGCGGCCACGGGTTTCCGCATCCGCCGCCAGCACCGCGGGGTCGGCCGAGAATTTCAGCGCGATGTTCTGCACGTAAGTGAGGTGGCTGGCTTCGTCATTAAAGGCGGTCTGCAATTCGTTGGCGGAAATGGCCAGGGTCGCGGCCGGCGGTCGGCTGCCCTGATAGGTGGCGGGTATGCCTTGCGGAGCGTCCTGGGTGTAGAGGGTCAGCCCGCCCCATACCGAGATGCGCACGGCGGTGGTGCCGGTGTCATATTTGAGCACCTTGGCGCCCAGGGAAGCGCGCTCCACCGTCAGCACGAAATTTTCCGCGTGATCGGCAAAGCGCAGCAGATATTTGCCGCTGCCATAGGGCTCCAGGATGAAATTGTTGGCCTCGCCGGCGCTGTAGACACCGGCCTGGACCTGGCCGGTGCGTTCGGCGGCCAGCCTTGACGCCATGCCGGACGCAATGCCGGGCGGCACCCCGGGCGGTGCGTCGGGTTGCGCCCAGGCCAGCGAGGCGCTGGTGAGCAGCACGGACAGCAATGCGAATACGCTCTTCACAACACGTCTCTCGGCGGTTGTCTGCCCCATGGTTGGCGGTGGCCACCAATGCAGACAGTCACCAACCCCCTCTTTGTACGGGTAGATTGCCATCTTAATGGGGCAAATTTAAGCCCGCGAGGCGCTGAATGAGGCGTTCTTAAGGGGTGGAATTGGACAGGGTGAGACTGTTTCGCGCCTTCCTTTTGGGCGGGATTATGACTAAAGGGTCTTCCAATCCTTGATGCCGATTCCCACCGGAAGGAATTCCCGTGACGCAGAGCCTGGACAGTTTCAAGTGCCGCAAAACACTGAAGGTCGGCAACAAAAGCTATGTCACTTTCAGTCTCACCGCGGCGGAAAAGAACGGTCTCAAGGGCATCTCCAGATTGCCCTATTCCATGCGGGTGCTTTTGGAAAACCTGCTGCGCCACGAAGATGGGCAGACCGTCACCAAGGACGATATCCAGGCGGTGGCGGATTGGGCCAAGACGCGCACCAGCGACCGCGAGATCGCCTTCCGGCCCTCCCGCGTCTTGATGCAGGATTTGACCGGGGTACCGGCGGTGGTGGACCTGGCGGCGATGCGCGACGCCATGAAGAAGCTGGGCGGCAATCCGGAAAAGATCAATCCGCTGGCGGAAGTGGACCTGGTGATCGATCACAGCGTGATGATCGACAATTTCGGCAAGAAGGATTCCTTCAAGAAGAATGTCGCCGTCGAATATGAGCGCAACAAGGAGCGTTACACCTTCCTGCGCTGGGGCCAGCAGGCGTTCGCCAATTTCCGGGTGGTGCCGCCGGGCACCGGCATCTGCCATCAGGTGAATCTGGAATATCTGGCGGAGACGGTATGGACCCGCAAGGCGCAGGATCCCAAGACCAAGAAGACAGTCGACGTCGCGTTTCCCGACAGCGTGGTGGGCACCGACAGCCATACCACCATGATCAACGGCCTGTCCGTCCTGGGCTGGGGCGTGGGCGGTATCGAGGCGGAAGCCGCCATGCTGGGCCAGCCCATTTCCATGCTGATCCCGGAAATCATCGGCTTCAAGCTGACCGGCAAGCTGCGCGAAGGCGTTACCGCCACCGACCTGGTGCTGACCGTCACCCAGATGCTGCGCAAGAAGGGCGTGGTGGGCAAGTTCGTGGAATATTACGGCCCCGGCCTGGATGAACTCAGCCTGGAAGACCGCGCCACCATCGCCAATATGGCGCCGGAATATGGCGCCACTTGCGGCTTCTTCCCGATCGATGCCGAGACCGTGCGCTTTCTCAAAAACACCGCCCGCAAGCCGGCGCGGGTGGCGCTGGTGGAAAAATACGCCAAGGCGCAAGGCCTGTGGCGCACCGCCAAGTCGCAAGATCCGGTCTTCACCGACACGCTGAGCCTGGACATGGCGACGGTGGAGCCCAGCATGGCCGGTCCGATGCGGCCGCAGGACCGGGTGGCGTTGTCAGGCATCGCCGGCAATTTCGCCGAGCATCTGATCAACACCTGGAAGAAGGAAGCCACCGCCAACAAGCGCGCCAAGCTGGAAGGCAGCGAGCTCTCCATCGGCCATGGCGATGTGGTGATCGCCGCCATCACCTCCTGCACCAACACTTCCAATCCCTCGGTGATGATCGGCGCCGGCCTGGTGGCGCAGAAGGCGGTGAAGCGCGGCCTGAAAGTGCGCCCCTGGGTCAAGACTTCGCTGGCGCCGGGTTCGCAAGTGGTCACCGACTATCTCGCCAAGGCGGGGTTGGACAAGCCGCTGGACAAGCTTGGTTTCACCCTGGCCGGCTATGGCTGCACCACCTGCATCGGCAATTCCGGACCTCTTCCTGACGCTGTTGCAAAGGCGGTTACCGAAGCCGATCTGGTGGCGGCGGCGGTGATCTCCGGCAACCGCAATTTCGAAGGCCGCGTCCATCCTCAGGTACGCGCCAATTACCTGGCTTCGCCCATGCTGGTGGTGGCCTATGCCCTGGCCGGGTCGGTGAACATGGATTTGACGCGCGAGCCGGTGGGCTATGACCGCAACGACGAGCCGGTCTATCTCAAGGATATCTGGCCCAGTCCGAAGGAAATCTCCGCCGCGATCGCCAAGGCGGTGAAGCCGGCCAGTTTCAAGAAACGCTATGGCGATGTGTTCAAGGGCGACGCCAACTGGAAGAAGGTCAAGCTGGTCAAGGGCCAGACCTATCAATGGGACATGGCCTCGACCTATGTGAAGAACCCGCCTTTCTTCGAAGGCATGACGGTCAAGCCCAAGCCGGTGGAAGACATCAAGGGTGCGCGGGTGCTGGCGCTGTTCGGCGATTCCATCACCACCGACCACATTTCGCCGGCCGGCAATATCAAGCCGACGGCGCCGGGCGGCACCTATCTTTCCGAGCACCAAGTGGCGCAGAAGGATTTCAATTCCTACGGCTCGCGGCGCGGCAATTTCGAGCTGATGGAACGCGGGACCTTCGCCAATATCCGCATCCGCAATGAAATGATGGGCGGGGCCGAGGGCGGCAACACGGTTTATTACAAGGAGCCCAATGCGGCGGGCGAAACCATGTCCATTTTCGATGCCGCGCAAGCCTACAAGCGGGACGGCCATCCCGCGGTGGTGATCGGCGGCAAGGAATATGGCACCGGCTCGTCCCGCGACTGGGCGGCCAAGGGGCCGGCGCTGCAAGGCGTGCGCGCCGTGATCACCGAAAGTTTTGAGCGCATCCACCGTTCCAACCTGATCGGCATGGGGGTGGCGCCTTTCTGTTTCGAGGCCGGCAAGACCCGCAAGGATTACGGCTTTACGGGGCGCGAGGTGATCGATATTCCCGGCCTGTCCGGCACGCTCAAGCCGCGCCAGCAGATGGAGGCGATCGTCCATCGTCCCGACGGCTCCACGTTCAAGCTGCCGCTCTATCTGATGATCATGACGGCGGACGAAGTCGCCTATTACAAGAACGGCGGGATTTTGCCGTACGTCCTGCGCAACCTGCTCGCCGCCTGATCGACAAAAGCCATCTGGAGTATCTTGCTCCGGATGGTTTTTGATTCGCTCGAACTTCTGTCTGCCGGCCTGTTGTTCGCCGCCAGTATCAGCGCCTGGTTTCTCAGCGCGCCCAGCCGCGCCGGTGTGCGGCTTTATCTGCGTTTCGCGGCGGTGCTGTTTTCCGCCCTGGCCCTGTCGGTGCCGTTGCAATTGTCGCTCGCGGCGGTCCTTTTCCTGCTGCCCTTGGCCTCAGCGGCGCTGATGATCGCGGCCTTCGCGCGCTTCACCGCGCCGCTACCGGTCTTTGCCGCCAGCCTGGCCCTGGTCCTGGCGCTGGGTAGCGGCTTTGCCGCCATGCTATGGGGCCATGAGATGCTGGCGCTGCTGCCGGTGTTGATCGCCGGGCTTGCCGTCGTCGGCGTGGCGCTGCGCGGCATCGCCCTTGTTGCGGCGATGTCCGGGGCCGCCTTGCTGGCGGCGGGATTGGTGATGCTGGAACCAAATGCTCTCAGCGCCGTGCTGCTGTTCGCTGCCGCCGCGCTGGTTGGCCTGGCAAAGACCAAGCCTGGCTTGCGGGAAAATCAGCTTTTGCGGTCCAGCACCAACGCCATGCGCGGACAGGCCAGGCTGGCATAAGCGGTTTCCAGGGCTGCCGCGGCCAGGCGCCGTTCCGGCATCGCCATGGCCTGAGCCATTACCTGCGCGACAAAAGCGGGCAGCAGGCGGGGGCCGTCCCAAAATGGATCGAAGCCGCGCGTGCCTTCCTGGGACACAAGCTCAATCCGCAGGGGAAAAGCGGGACTTTGCCCGGCCTGATCCTCCTCGCGCCGGTAACCATTCAAGGCGCTGGAGGCGCTTGGCTTTTCACACCGGCGCGGGGCCGCCACCAGGGCTCTTGAGCCGCGGCTGATGGTGGGTTCCAGGGGTCCGGTAACGCGCATGAAACCTTATAACGCAAAGCCTGTTCCGCCGGTGGCGTGGAGCATTGGTTTTGCGCTTTTTTAAGTTCGCGCCCGCCATAGTTGCCCGGCGAAGGCTGGAGAAACCGGCCAGGGGATGGTGGTTGTGATTAACGCAGCACTGCAAAAGCGAGACGAAATCGTCCAGCTCGGCGCGCTGGAAGATGAGCTCCGGCTGCGCCTGGCGGCCCAGGCCGCCGGCTGTGCCGCCTTCGATTGGAATGTGGCGCAAGGCACCATCCGCTGGGACGGCGCCACCGATCTTCTGCCACTGCACCTGGATTCGACCAATGCACGCAATTTCCTGGACGCCGTCCTGCCGGAGCGGCGCCGCGAGCTGCAACAGGTGCTGGACAGAAATGACGCAGCGTCCGCTTTCTTCCTGGCGGATATCGAAATCGCCAGCGCCCTGGGCGCGGTCAATTTCACCCTGACCGGCACCCGCATGGCGGACGAGAGCGGCCGCACCGCCCGGCTGGTGGGATTGATGCGCGACACCACCGAGCGCTCGCGCGAAGTGCGCCGCCTCACCTATCTTGCCACCCGCGACGAACTCACCGGCCATCTCAACCGCAATGCCCTGCGCGAGGAATTGGCCCAGGCCATCGAAGCCGCCAAGAGCGAGAACCGCAACTGCGCCTTCCTGGTCGCCTCGGTGGACCGGCTGGCGATGATCAATGACAGTTTCGGTTTTGATGCCGGCGACGAAGTGATCATGGGCGTGGGCGAACGGCTCGCCAGCTGCCTGCGCGGCAGCGACGTGATCGGCCGCACGGCGGGCAACAAGTTCGGCGTGCTGCTGAAGAATTGCAGCGCGGACGAAATCCATGTGGTGGCGTCGCGCCTGCGCGCCGGGGTGCGGGCCAATGCCATCGAAGCCCGCTCCGGGCTGGTGCATGCCACCTGCTCGGTGGGCGCGGTATGGCTGCCCGAGGCCGCCTCCACCAGCCAGGAAGCCATGTTGTGCGCCGAACAGGCGCTGGACAAGGCCCGCGCCAACGGCCGTGACGGCTTTGCGGTTTATGAGCCCTCGCCCCAGCGCGAGACCGCGCGGCTGCGCCAGATGCAGATCGCCGACGATGTGATCCTGGCGCTGAAGGAAAAGCGGCTGAAACTCGCCTTCCAGCCCATCGTGGGTTCGCGCTCGCGCAAGATTTCGCATTACGAATGCCTGCTGCGCATGGTCAAGCCGGACGGCAGCATTCTCACCGCGGGCCATTTCGTGCCGGCGGCCGAACAGATGGGCATCGTCCATCTGATGGACCGGTTTGCCCTGGAAGCCGCCATCGCCCAGCTTCGGGCGCATAAGGACCTCACGCTGGCGGTCAATGTCTCGGGCACCGCGGCCTCCGATCCCGCCTGGCTCAATGATTTCGTGGACTATGTGCGCAACGCCAAGGATGTCGCTGCGCGCCTGATCGTGGAACTGACCGAAACCGCGGCCCTGCATCACTTCGAGGAGAATGCCCAGTTCGTCTCCCAGCTGCGCGAAGTGGGCGTGCGGGTGGCGATCGATGATTTCGGCGCCGGCTATACCTCCTTCCGCAACCTGCAGATGCTGCATGTCGATACCGTCAAGATCGACGGTTCTTACGTGAAGGATTTAAGCCAATCACCGGAAAACCAGGTGTTCGTGCGCACGCTTGTCGGTTTGGCGAAAAGCTTCGACATCAAGACGGTGGCGGAATGGGTGGGCTCGGACGAGGACGCCGCCCTGCTGCAGAGTTTCGGCGTGGATTACTTCCAGGGCTTCTTCTTTGGAGAGCCGGTTATTGACCCCAAATGGGGTCAATAACCTTTTTTTGATGACCCCCATCCGTCGCAGCTCTCTATTTTTTTGACCCCCTCCGGCCTCGACTATCACGCCGCCTGCGGCGGCGCCCGTCTCGGCCACCTCCCCCTTGAGCGTGCTACCGCACGCGAAGGGGGGGTGGGTCATGGCCCTAGCGGATCGTCGCCCGGCGGAATGCCGGGCTCGAGCTAAATTGTCATTCCCGCGAAAGCGGGAATCCATCGATGTTTTTGCGCGTGAATTTCAGCGGGGTTGCGGGCGGCTGGCCAAGGGTTTTATTTTGATCTTGGCCGGTTTGGCTCACCCGGTTTCCCGCAAGGGCTAGCCCGGAGCGCTATGTTGGAGCCGCGCTCCGGGTGACTTGGCGGTATCGATCACTTATCCCACACCGTGACCTGCGAATTCCCGTCATCTTCCACGATCACGGTGAATTTCTGGCGCGGCGCCTCGATGTCCACCAGCCAGCGGCTTTTGATTTTCTGGGTGTGAGCAAGGGCAAGCGCGCCGCAATGACCCCCGCAATATTTGACCACCCGCTCATGGGCCAGGGTCTGCGCCTCGCGCGCGGTCATGGGCGCGACGCAGCCGCAAAGCAGCATGGCGGCAATTGCGAAGAAAGCCCCCCGGGACTGGGAGATCACTTGCGCTGGCTCAACTCGGCCAGTTGCCGGCGCATCGCTTCCATCTCCTCCTTGAGATCGGAAATGTCTTCGGTGGGCTTGGCGGATTTGGTGTTGGCGTCCCCGCCTTTGGCGGCGCTGCCAAAGGGGGCGAACATAGCCATGGCATTCTCGAACATCTGCAGGTTCTGGCGGGTCAGGTCCTCGACCATCTTGTTGCCGCCGCCAAGCGCTTCGGCGATGCGGTCACGCATGGCGCCCTGGTTCTTGGTGAAGCCGTCCATGCTCATGTCCAGATAGCCGGGCACGAAGGCCTGCAAGGAGTCGCCATAGAAGCGGATCAACTGGCGCAGGAATTTGATGGGCAACAGCGACTGGCCCTTGGCTTCTTCTTCGAAAATGATCTGGGTGAGGACCGAGCGGGTGATATCCTCGCCGGTACGCGCGTCCTGCACTTCGAACTCGGTTCCTTCCTTCACCATGGCGGCGAGATGATCCAAGGTGACATAGGAAGAGGTCTGGGTGTTGTAGAGCCGCCTGTTGGCGTACTTCTTGATCACCACGGGACCTTCGGCTTTGGCTTTTTCTTCTGACACTTTTTATTCCCCGGATGCTGTATACAACGCCTCCCCGAAGGCGTTCGCGCCCAACGGGCGCGCACTTAGGACATCACCCCGCAGCGCGGGAGTCCAGCGTCATTTAGCAGCCGCAATAGCCGACAGGTCCTCAGTTTATTGTTAAGTCATTGATATAAATTGGTATTTTTTGGCCCGTTTACCAATGGCCGCGTTCGCGGCATTTTGCGCTCCGCGCAATAGTCCGCCAACGGAAGGTCCCCATGGAAGACGTCGTGATCGTGTCTGCCGCCCGCACGCCTGTGGGTGCCTTCAGTGGCGCTTTCGCCACCCTTGCCGCGCACAAATTGGGCGAAATCGCCATCCGGGGCGCCCTGCAGCGGGCCAAGGTCACCGGCGAGGAAGTCAGCGAAGTGATCCTGGGTCAGGTCCTGACCGCCGCTCAGGGACAGAATCCGCCCCGCCAAGCCTCCATCGCCGCCGGTATTCCCATCGCCACCCCAGCTTGGGGGATCAACATGGTGTGCGGCTCTGGCTTGCGCACCGTGGCTTTGGGCGCCCAGGCCATCCGCCAGGGCGACAGCCGGATCGTGGTGGCGGGCGGACAGGAATCCATGAGCCTCTCCGCTCATGCCGCTTATTTGCGCGCCGGTCAGAAAATGGGCGACCTCAGTTTTATCGACACCATGATCCGCGACGGACTTTGGGATGCCTTCAACGGCTATCACATGGGCATGACGGCGGAGAATGTCGCCAAGGAATGGCAGATCACCCGCGAGGAGCAGGATCGCTTCGCCGTCGCCTCGCAGAACAAGGCGGAAGCCGCCAAAAAGGCCGGCCGCTTCAAGGACGAGATCGTCGCTGTCACCGTGAAAGGCAAGAAGGGCGACACGGTGGTGGACACGGATGAATATATCCGCGACGGCGCGACCTATGAGGCCGTGGCGGGCTTGCGGCCGGCATTTGACAAGCAGGGCACTGTCACCGCGGGCAATGCCTCGGGCATCAATGACGGCGCCGCCGCCTTGGTGTTGATGAGCGCCAAGGATGCGGCCGCGCGCGGGCTTGTGCCGCTGGCGCGCATCGCCAGCTGGGCGCAAGCCGGTGTCGATCCCAAGGTGATGGGTTCCGGTCCCATTCCCGCTTCGCGCGCGGCGCTGGCCAAGGCGGGCTGGAAAGCGGGCGACCTGGATCTGGTGGAAGCCAATGAGGCCTTCGCGGCCCAGGCCTGCGCCGTCAACAAGGACATGGGCTGGGATCCGGCCAAGGTGAATGTCAATGGCGGCGCCATCGCCATCGGACACCCGATCGGCGCATCGGGCGCGCGCATTCTGACCACCTTGCTGTTCGAGATGGGCAAGCGCGACGCCAAGAAAGGCTTGGCCACGCTCTGTATTGGCGGCGGCATGGGCATAGCGCTGACGGTCGAACGCTAGCTTTTTTAATGGTCGCGCCGCTTGGCGCTGCGCTGGGCGGTCGCTCCGTGCAGCGCAGCATCACTTCCGGTTGGAAACGCCCCCAAAATGGGGCCTAATTGCTTTGTCGGATACAAAGCAAAGGACAAGGCATGGCACGGGTGGCGGTGGTGACGGGTGGGACGCGCGGCATCGGCGAAGCGATTTCGGTGGCGCTGAAAAAGGCCGGCTACACGGTGGCGGCGAGCTATGCCGGCAATGAGGAGCGCGCCAAGGCGTTCAGCGACAAGACCGGCATCAAATCCTACAAATGGGACGTCGCCTCCTTCGATGAGTGTGCCGCGGGCGTGAAAAAGATCGAGGCCGAGCTGGGCCCGGTGGAAGTGATCGTCAACAATGCCGGCATCACCCGCGACGGCACCATGAAGAAGATGAGCCGCGGCGCCTGGGACGAGGTGATCGATACCAATCTGGGCGGCTGCTACAACATGTGCAAGGCGGCCTGGGACGGCATGGTCGAGCGCAAGTTCGGCCGGGTGGTCAATATCGGCTCCATCAACGGCCAGGCCGGCCAGTACGGCCAAGTGAACTATGCCGCCGCCAAATCCGGCATCCATGGCTTCACCAAGGCGCTGGCCCAGGAAGGGGCGCGTTCCGGCATCACCGTCAACGCCATCGCGCCCGGATATATCGACACCGACATGGTGGCGGCGGTGCCCCAGGATGTGCTGGCCAAGATCGTGGCGCGGATTCCGGTGGGGCGGCTGGGGCATGCCGAAGAGATCGCACGGGGCGTGTTGTTCTTGGTGGCCGATGAAGGCGGATTCATCACCGGATCGACGCTGTCGATTAACGGCGGGCAGCATATGTACTGAGTGGACGGCCGTACAGTGAACCACGACGAACATCTTGTCGCTTTGCGTCAACTGATCGAGCGGTGGTGTGACGAACGTAAGCTCGGTGCGCTGTCACTATTGCTGCCTGGCTATCTATCGTTGAATGGCTTGACAGACGGTTGGGCTAATCTTTACGGCGCATTGAAAGCAACTCGCGCTTTGGGACACGAAGCGTTCAGTGGGTCCGACTGGAGTCTGTTGAACGATCTCATCCATTGGACGGAGCAGATCGTCTATCGGAGATAACAACACCTGCAATTCACCTCTCTATGGCCGGGCTTGACCCGGCCATCCAGGGTTCCGATAACGACGCCTGAACCCCTGGATAGGCGGCTCAGGGCCGCCCATGGTGAATAGTGGAATGATTTCATCTCTCACCGCCGAGAAACTCGCCTGTGTGCGCGGCGACAAAAGGCTTTTTGAAAGCCTGAACTTTCGCGTCACCGCCGGCCAGGCGCTGGCCGTGGAAGGAGCCAACGGCTCCGGCAAGACCTCGCTGCTGCGCCTGATCGCGGGCTTTCTCACCCCTGCCGCCGGCCGCATCCTGGTCAAGACAGGCGGCCAGGAAAGCGACGACGCCGATGAGCGCGGCAAATGCGCCGGCTGGCTGGGCCATCTGGATGGGCTCAAGCCGCAACTGACGGTCCTCGAACAACTCAATTTCTTCGCGCATCTCTACGGTCAGAAAACCGATGCGGCGCTGCTGGACCAGGTGGGATTGGCGCGCCAGGCCGATCTGCCCTGCCGCTATCTCAGCGCCGGGCAGCGGCGGCGCTTGGCCTTGGCCCGGCTGTTGGCCAGTGCGCGGCCGCTCTGGCTGCTGGATGAGCCTTTCGCGGCGCTGGACACGGCAGGCCAGGCGCTGGTGGGGCAATTGATGGCGCGCCATTGCGGCGACGGCGGCATCATCATCGCCGCCACCCATGATCCGCTCGGCCTTGGCAATGAAAGCCTGAAACTGTGAGCCCCTTCGCGACCCTGCTGTTGCGCGACGTCAAGCTGGCTGCCAGGAGCGGTGGCAGCGCGGCGCTGGCCTTGTCCTTCTTCGCGCTGGTGGCGACCCTGGTGCCTCTGGGGGTGGGCGCGGACTTGCATCTGCTGGCGCGGGTGGCCGGCGGCATCCTGTGGGTGGCGGCGGTGCTGGCGGCGCTGCTTTCCCTGGACCGGCTGTTCCAGGGCGATTTCGAGGATGGCAGCCTGGATGTGATCGCGCTCTCGCCTCTGTCCCTGGAATCCGTCGCCCTGGCCAAGATCGCCGCCCATTGGCTGTCCACCGGCCTGCCGCTCACCTTGCTTTCGCCGCTGCTGGCCGTGCTGTTCAACCTGCCGCTGTCTCCTGGCTTGATCCTGTTTGTTTCGCTGCTGATCGGGACGCCCGCAGTCAGTGCGGTGGGCGCGATCGGGGCCAGCCTGACCCTTTCGCTGAAAAGGGGCGGATTGATCCTGCCCCTGATCATCCTGCCGCTATTGTCGCCGGCGGTGATTTTTGGCGCAGGCGCCGTGGCGCTGGCTCTGGACGGGCTGAGTTCCGCGCATGCGCTGGGCCTTCTGGCGGCTTTTGCCTTTGCCGCGGTGCTGCTAAGTCCCTTTGCCGCCGCCGCCGGCGTGCGGCTGAACTTGGGTGGTTAGATGCAGTTCCTGTTCCGCTACGCCAACCCCCATGAGTTCATGCGCCTTTCGGGTGCGGTATTGCCGTTTACGGTCATTGGCACGGCAGTCTGTCTGGCGGTGGGTCTGTATCTGGGTTTCAGCGTGCCGCCTGACTACCAGCAGGGAACCACGGTGACTTTTCTGTTCATCCATGTTCCCGCCGATGTGGTGGCGGAGCTGGCCTATGGCGCCATCGCCGTCTGCTCGCTGTTGTCGCTGGTCTGGCGCCATCCCCTGGCCGATATCGCGGCGCGGGCCGCCGCCCCCCTGGGCGCGGTGTTCACCGCCTTGGGCCTGATCACCGGCTCGCTCTGGGGCAAGCCGATGTGGGGCACCTATTGGGTGTGGGACGCGCGCCTGACCAGCTTCCTGCTGCTGCTGTTTTTGTATTTCGGCTATATGGCGCTGTGGAACGCCGTCGAGGATGAGACGCGCGCCGGGCGCGCCGCCGCCATCCTGGCGCTGGTGGGAGTGGTGAATATCCCCATCATCAAATTCTCCGTCGATTGGTGGAACACCTTGCACCAGGGCGAAAGCATCATCTCCGGCAAGATCGCGCCCATCTATCTTTGGCCCTTGCTGATCATGATGCTGGGCTATGTCCTGTTGTTCGCCAGCCTGTGGATGGTCCGTATACGCACCGTCATCCTGGAGCGGCGGGCGCGCAGTCTGATGCAACAAGGTCGCTAGCCATGAATTTCGACCTGGGTCCCTATGGCGTTTACATCTGGCCGGCCTATGGCATCACGGCTTTGGCCTTGATCGGCATCACGCTGTGGTGTGCCTTGGCCTGGCGCCGGGCGAAAGCGAAATTGGCGGCGCTCGAGAAAAACGAAAAAGTGAAAAAGTGAAACGGCTAATCTATCTGCTGCCCATCGCCGGCTTCGCGCTGCTGGCTTTCTTTTTGTTCAAAAGCCTGTGGTCACCGTCGCCGACCCTGGTTCCTTCCGCCTTGCTCAACAAGCCCGCGCCGCGGCTGGTGCTGCCGGGTCTGGATGCGAAGAGCGCCGCCTTCATGCCGCAGGATCTGGCGGCCGGCCATGTCAGCGTGATCAACATCTTTGCCTCCTGGTGCGCGCCCTGCCGCGAAGAGGCGCCTCAGCTTGCCGAACTGGCCAAGACCCCCGGCCTGGAGCTTTACGGCATGACCCAGAAGGACAAGCCCGCCGCCACCCGCGCCTTTCTGGATGAGATGGGCAATCCCTTTGCCCGCATCGCCCGCGATGACGATGGCCGGGCCTCCATTGAATGGGGGGTCTATGGCGTGCCGGAAACCTATGTGGTCGACGGCAAGGGCATCATCCGCCTCAAATATGTCGGGCCGATCGATGAGCGGGCGCTGAAAGAGCAGTTGCTGCCGGCCATCAAGGCGGCGCAAGCCAATCCGTGAGGAGCGGTTCGCCCTTGGGCGAACGAAATGGTCCAGTGGACCATTTCGAGCGACGAACGCCGCGAGCTGGGGCGAGCGGCCGGGCCGTCAACACTTTCCTAACCCTGTTTTGCCAAGTTGGGTGCATGCAAGTCAGCGCCACCCTGATTGCCGCCCAGCAGGCTGCCCGCGAGGCGCGTGCCCGCCTGCAGGTGCCCCAGGCGCCGCAACAGGCCGCCCAAGCCAATTTCACCGCCGCCCTGGAGAAAAGCACGGGTTTTTCGGCCTTGCCGCTGAAGCAGGTGGCCGCCCCGGCCACCCCTGCGGCCCAGCCGCAAACAGCGGTTCCGGCCCGATTGGGCCAGCACATAGACATCACGGTTTGAGCCTTTTTGTCATTCCCGCGTAAGCGGGAATCCATCTGTCCGGCCGTGCGGAAGCAGCCGATGGATGCCCGCTTTCGCGGGCATGACAGATAGGGGAGGTCTAGCCGCCTATCTTCCTGCGACGCACATTGCGCCGGACGGGCTTTGCGGTATCGCCATTCAGCTGCTCGGCGGCCTGGGCGATCTGGGTCAGGGCCTTGACGAATTTCAGGCGCTCAGGCTGGGGCAGGGCCTCGAGCAGGGCGCGCTCCGCCCGGTCGGCGGCATTGCGGGCGCCGCGCAGCGCCTTGCGTCCGGTGGGGCTGATGGCCACCGCATTGGCGCGCGCGTCTTCCTCGGTGCGCTCGCGCGACAGCAATCCTTTTTCCAGCATCCGGCGCACCATCTCGGCAAGCGTGGAGCGATCGATGCCGGTGATCTCGACCAGCGCGGTCTGGCTGGCGCCATCATTCTGTTCCAGCGCGCAGAGCAAAGTGAATTGCTGCTTGGTCAATTCCTTGCCGCCGGCTTCGCGCGCATAAAGGTCGCCATAGAATTGCTGGCAACGGCGGATCAGGTGAGAGGGCGCTTCGGAAAGGTCAAAACCATTCCCCGGCCTGCGCTGCCCCTTCATCTCCATCACCCCTTACTTGCGTTCTGGTCTTCGCCGCTCTCTCGGGTCGCGCGGCCTTCGATCTTGCCCTGTCTTCAGGTTGCAGGAAAGGCGCGTTGGACCCGGAAGCCGAAGTTAAAACGGTTTTGCGTGCAGAAGTCCATGCGCAAATTTTCATCTTCTCATTTTTGCGAAAATACCTGCTCGGGTCATGGCATGCAGGCCTGTATGCATCCCGCGCCGCGTCGGCCACAATGCATGGTATGACTGTGGCGCGCGCGCACCAACGCCGCGAAGCCCGCAATGTTTTTAAGAAGATAGTCCGCGCCGCGATACCCGCTGCGCATCAATCTTGCGCCTTCTTGCCGCTGTCGCCATCACCGGTCTGATGTTTCATCACCAGCGGGGTCTGTGCGAGCGCGAACAGGAAGATCAAGGGGATGATGCCCCACACCTTGAAGGAAACCCAGGTCGCGGTCGAGGTGGAACGCCACACCGCTTCGTTGAGCGCCCCCAGCGCCAAAAAGAAAACGCCCCAGCGCACGGTTAACTTTCGCCAGCCCGTCTCATCCAGTTCAAAGGCTTGAGCGAAAACATATTTGATGAACAGGCGGTTGAGACTTAAGCCCCCCAGCAGAACGGCGCCGAAGAAACCGTAAAGGACCGTGGGCTTCATTTTGATGAAAACATCATTCTTCAGATAAAGTGTCAGTCCGCCGAAGACCAACACCAGCACCGCGGTGAATAGCGGCATGGGCGACAGCCGCCTTTCCAGCAGATAGCCGATGGCAAGCGCCGCCAGCACCGCGGCCATGAACACAGCGGTCGCGCCGAAGATGCCCAGATACTTGAAACCGGCGAAGAAAATCAGCAGCGGTCCCAGATCCAGCGCCAGCCGCCTTAGTTGCGGGTTCATCAGCCTTCCGCCCCCACCAAAGCCCGGGCAAAGTCCAGGGCGACAAAGGGCTGCAGGTCGTCCTCGCCCTCGCCCACGCCGATATAATGTACCGGCAGGCCGAAGCGCCCCGCCAGGGCAATCAGGATACCGCCCTTGGCGGTCCCGTCCAGCTTGGTCATCACCAGTCCCGTCACCGGCACTGAAGCGGAGAAGGCCTCCACCTGGTTGATCGCGTTCTGGCCCGTTGTGGCATCCAGCACCAGCAGCACGGCATGGGGCGCCGACGGATCCTGCTTCTTGATCACCCGGGCGATTTTTTCCAGTTCGGCCATCAGTCCGGCCTTGTTCTGCAAGCGGCCCGCGGTATCGATCAAGAGAATGTCGCTGCCATCGGCGCGCGCCTTCTCCAAGGCCTCGAAGGCAAGGCCGGCAGCATCGCCGCCGGGCTTGGTGGCGACAAAGCGCGCCTTGGCCCGGTCGGCCCAGACCCGCAGCTGTTCGATGGCCGCGGCGCGAAAGGTATCGCCGGCCGCGAGTGTCACCTTGGCGCCTTCTTCGGCCAGCCGTTTGGCCATCTTGCCGATGGTGGTGGTTTTGCCGGTGCCATTGACCCCCGCCACCAGGATCACAAAAGGTTTTTTGCTCTCATCCATGGTCAAGGGTTTCTGGATGGGCTTGAGCAGGGCGGCGATCTCCTCGGCCAAAACATTCTTGAGTTCACGCCCGGAGATTTCCGCGTCGTAGCGGTTGTTGGCCACCGCGGCCGCCAGCTTGGCCGCCTGGCCCGCGCCCATGTCGGCGCGGATCAGGGCTTCTTCCAATTCGGCGATGGTCTCGGCATCCAGCTTCTTCTTGGTGAGAAATTCTCCCAGCCCGGTCTTGGACAGGCCCGATTTGAGACGGTCGAAAAAAGTGGGGGGCGGCGGAGCCTCGCCAAACGTCCTCATGCCGGCAGGCCTGTCAGATGTTCGCCCAGGAGATGATCGCCTTCGCGGCCGGTGATGCGGGCTTGCAGGAAAGTGCCATGGGCGATGCCGGCGATGGCCACGGGGGTGAAACAGGGGGTACGGCCGACGCCGCCCCGTTCCATCAGCACGCTGTGCTGCGAGCCTTTCATGCCGTCCAGCCATTGCGCCATGGCCTGCTCGCCCTTCTGCCTGAGCCGGGCAGCGCGTTGCTTGATCACACTCCGGGGCAGCTGCGGCATTTTGGCCGCCGGTGTGCCGGGGCGCGGGGAATAAGGGAAGACGTGCAGGCGCGACAATCCCGCATCGTCCACCAGGCTCAGACTGTTCTGAAACATGGCGTCGCTTTCGGTGGGAAAGCCCGCGATCAAGTCTGCGGCGAAGGAAGCGCCGGGGCGGGTGCGGCGGACCCGGTCGCAAAAGCCGGTGACATCGGCTCTGGCGTGACGGCGCTTCATGCGCTTGAGGATCAGGTCGTCGCCGGATTGCACCGAAAGATGGAAATGCGGCATCAGCCGTTCCTCCTCGGCGATCATCCGCATCAACAAGGGATCGGCCTCGATGGCATCCAGCGAGGACAGCCGCAACCGTTTCAACTCCGGCACCAGCCTGAGCAGCTTTTCCACCAAGGATCCCAGGCTGGGCGCTCCGGGCAGGTCGGCGCCATAGGAAGTCAAATCCACGCCGGTGAGCACTATCTCGGGAAAGCCTTTTTCCACCAGCCGCCGGGCTTCCTGGATCACTGCGCCCATCGCCACGCTGCGGCTGTTGCCGCGCCCGAAGGGGATGACACAAAATGTGCAGCGGTGGTCGCAGCCATTCTGCACTTCCAGGAAGGCGCGCGTCTTTCCATCAAAATGATCCACCATTTGCGGCACGGTTTCGCGCAGGCTCATAATGTCATTGATGCGGATTTTCTCGTTCCGGCCGATGCCGAAATCGGCATAGCTGTCCGCGACCAGCTTTTCCGCATTGCCCAGCACGGCGTCCACTTCCGGCATGGCGGCATAGTCCTGGGGCGCGATCTGGGCGGCGCAGCCGGTGACGATGATGCGGCGGGCCGGGTTCTCGCGCTTGAGCCTGCGGATGGCCTGGCGCGACTGGCGCACCGCTTCCGCCGTCACCGCACAGGTATTGACCACCAGTGCGTCGCGCAATTGGGCTTCGCCGGCACGGGCCTTGATCGCCTCGCTTTCATAGGCGTTGAGGCGGCAGCCGAAGGTGATGACGTCAATGCTCACAACCGGTCCAGTTCCAGCCGGCCGCGGAACGGCATGGCGGTGGGGCCGGTCATCAGCACATGATTGTCGGCATCGCGCCATTCAATGGTCAGCGAGCCGCCGTCCAGCACCAGTTCCAGCTTGCGCCCGGTGAGCCCGCGGCGGATAGCGGCCACCGCGGTGGCGCAGGCGCCGGTGCCGCAGGCCAGGGTGACGCCCACGCCGCGCTCCCATACCCGCATGCGGATACGCTCAGGGTCCAGGACCTGGGCAAATTCCACATTGGTGCGGCGGGGGAAGAAAGGAAGGGTCTCGATCTTGGGACCCAGCTGGGTCAGGGGCGCCTTTTCCGCATCGGGCACGAACAGGACGCAATGGGGATTGCCCATGGACAAGGCGCTGACCGGCACGCTGGTGCCGCCGATGTCCAGCGGAAAATTCACCGTGTCCACGGCCGCGGCCAGCGGCACTTCCTGCCATTCCAGCTTGGGCGGGCCCATATCGACCATCACCAGCCCCTTGCCCGCGTCACTGCAAGTGAGCGTGCCTCCCTGGGTGGAAAGCTTGACCCGCGCCAGGCCGCGCTCGTCCAACAACAGGCGCGCCACGCAGCGGGTGGCGTTGAAACAGGATTCGGTTTCCGAACCGTCGGCATTGAAGAACAGGATATTGGCATCGGCCTGTGCGCCGCCGGGGCGGATCACCGCCACCGTGTCGCAGCCCACCCCGAAATGCCGGTCGGCAATGGCTCTGGCTTTGGCCCCATCCAAGGCAATGGCATTGTCGCGGGCGTCGAACACGACAAAGTCGTTGCCCAGGCCGTGCATTTTCACAAAGGCGGTCATAGGGCCTTATATGGGTGAGGGCGGAAAAGCGAAAGGTCCAGTGGACCTTTCGCCCGCCCGAACGCCGCAGTGGCGCGCGGCCAAGCGCGGCACGAGGCAGGGGAGGCACCTTTTCCATTGCCTGTTTTCGCGAAAATTTCCATCCTGTCCCGTCATTTGCGGACCATCCCATGCGCGCGAAGCTTTTTGCCCTGCTGATCGGTTCCCTTATCGCCACAGGAGCCTTTGCCGTGCCCCAAAATCAACCAGGTCCCGCCGATGATCCCTATGCCTGGCTGGAAGATGTGCATGGCGAAAAACCGCTCGCCTGGGTCAAGGAACACAATGCCGCCGCTCTGGGCCCCTTAAAGAGCGACCCGCGCTATCAGAAGAATTACGATTCCATCCTGGAAGTGATGGACGCCACCGATCGTATCCCCATGGGCAGTCTCTCCCATGGCTTTGTCTATAATTTCTGGCAGGACGCGGCCAATCCCAAAGGCATCTGGCGGCGCGCCGCCACCGTCGATTACCGCAATGCCGCGCCGCATTGGGAGTTGCTGCTGGATGTGGATGCGCTGGCCAAGTCCGAAAAGGAAAACTGGGTGTTCAAGGGCGCGGAATGCTCCCCCGGCGAGACGCGCTGCCTGATCCGGCTGTCGCGCGGCGGCGGCGATGCGGTGGTGATCCGCGAATATGACCTGAAAGCCAAGCGGCTGGCGTCCGACGGCTTTGCCATGCCGGAAGCCAAGACCGATGCCAGCTATCTGGACGATGACACGGTCCTGTTCGCCACCGCCAAGGATGGCGAAACCACTTCCGGCTATGCCCGCATTGTCAAACAGTGGCGGCGGGGAGAGGATTTGTCCTCCGCCAAACGCTTGTACGAAGGCGAGACCAGCGACGTGGCCTCGGCGCCCGCCACCTTTCACACCAAACAGGGCAATGCCGGCCTGGTGATCCGGGCGGTGAGCTTTTTTGAGAGCGACTATTTCGCGCTGGAAAACGGGGCGGTGAAGCAACTGCCCTTGCCGCGTTCCGCCGACATGAAAGGCCTGTTTGACGGGGCCTGGATCGCAACCTTGCGCCAAGCCTTCACCACCGAGGGCGTCAATCTGCCCAAAGGCGCGCTGGTGGCGTTCCGCGCCGGCGCCAAGCCGCAAGTGATTTTCGCGCCGGGACCGCGCCAATCGATCGAGAGCGTAGGCATCGGGCGTGACAAGATCTATGCCGCCATCACCGACAATGTGATCGGCGCGGTGCATGTCTTTACCCGCAAGGACGGCAGATGGGCCGACAAGCGCCTGGCGCTGCCGGGGCAGGGCGCGGCCGATATCGTCACCACCAATGATTTCGGGCCGGAAGCCATGTTCAGCTTCCAGAATTATCTCACCCCCACCACGCTTTATTTCGACAGCGGCGATGACCGCCCCGCCGCCATCAAGTCGCTGCCGGCGCGATTTGATTCATCCGGTCTCATTACCGAACAATTCGAAGCCGCCTCCAAGGACGGCACCAAAATTCCCTATTTCGTCACCCGGCCGAAGACCCTCAAAGGCCCGGCGCCCACCATCCTGTATGGCTATGGCGGTTTCGAAGTGTCGCTGACCCCGGGCTATAGCGCCAATTTCGGGCGGCTGTGGCTGACCCATGGCGGTATCTATGTGGTGGCCAATATCCGCGGCGGCGGCGAGTTCGGACCGGGCTGGCATGACGCGGCGCTGAAGACCAAGCGCCAGCACGCTTACGACGATTTCGAGGCGGTGGCGGAAGACTTGAGCCGCCGCGGCCTCACCACGCCCAAGCAGCTGGGCATCATGGGCGGCTCCAATGGCGGGCTGCTGGTGTCCACTGTGATGGTGCAAAGGCCGGAACTGTTCGGCGCGGTGGTGTGCCAGGTGCCGCTGATCGACATGATCGCCTACACCCATATCGGGGCGGGCGCGAGTTGGATCGGCGAGTATGGCGATCCCGCCATTCCCGCCGAGCGCGATTACGTCCTCACCTATTCGCCTTATCAGAATGTCAAAGCCGGGGTGAAATATCCGCCGGTGTTCTTTGTCACCGCCACCAGCGACGATCGCGTCACGCCGGTGCATGCCCGCAAGATGGCGGCCAAGATGATGGCCCAAGGTCATTCCGTGCTGTTCTACGAAAACACCGATGGCGGCCATGCCGCGGCGGCCGACCACCGCCAGGCGGCGGAGATGTGGGCGCTGTCCTTCGTCTATCTGGCGGAGAGGCTGGGGCTGGCGGAGTGAGGCACGACCCGCGGAGCGGGTCAAAACGATCCAGTGGATCGTTTTGAGGGCCGAACGCCGCAGCGTCTGAGCGAAGCGAAGGCGCGAGGCCGGAACAAAGAAAAAAGCCCGCTTGCGGGGCGGGCTTCTCTTTACCGGCCTTTGGCAACCCGGGGCTTGGGCGGCGGCGGGGCGACTTCCTTGGCTTTTGTAGCCTTGGCGATCTTGGTCATGGCCTCCCGGCTTTTGACGGCCGCGGCGGACATATCGGGCACTTTGGGCATGGGGAACTTTCGGGTGCGGATTTTCTGGCCGCACCGTAAGGTGCCCCGGCCTGTCCGTAAACGGATGATTTGCCTCTCGCCGCCCGCCCAAGCTCGCGGCGTTCGTCGCTCGAAACGGTCCACCGGACCGTTTCGTTCGCCTGCGGCGAACCGCTCCTCACCCGTAAACGGAGGAGTTCTCCCCGAAATGGGCCGATGCTGCGCTGCGGGAACCCGAGTAGCCGGGCCTCACCCAGGAGCGGCTCCCTGTATGCCCAACCGGACCAGATAGACCGACTGTGACGCGCACATCCACAGCCAGTCCCGCTTGGGACCGCAGAAACAGACATTGGCGCAAGTCTCCGGCAGCCGGATGCGGCCGATGCATTTGCCCGCCGGATTCCACACCGTGACGCCCATATAGCCGGGCACCGAGGTCGAGCCCGACCAGACATTGCCCGCCACATCCACCCGGTGGCCGTCGGGACCGCAATGCACGCCATCGACATTGCAGTCGGTGAAGCGGCGCTGGTTGGCGATCTTGGTTCCGACCACATCGGCGACATCGATGCCGGTGCCCCAGACGAAATAGACTTTGCTGTAATCGGGCGAGAAGGCGATGCCGTTGGGCACCAGGCCCGGCTTTCCTTCCAGCACCACATCCAGCCTGCCGCTGGGATCCCAGCGATAGATGCAAGGCGGACGCACCTGCTTGTGCGCGCCCACGATGCCGGCGCTGCCATTGCCGATATTGCCGTTGGCCAGGCCCCTGGGGTTCATGATGCTGACGCCGTCGTCGGGATGGCCTTCCGCCAGCTGCGCGCCGTAATAGGGATCGGTGAACCAGATCGAGCCGTCCTTGTGGGGCGCGATGTCATTGGGCGAATTCAATGGCTGGCCGTTGTAATTGTCGGCGATCACCGTCATGGAGCCGTCATGCTCCCAGCGGATCACCCGGCGCAGGAAATGCTGGGCGGTGATCTGGCGGCCCTGGAAGTCGAAGGTGTTGCCGTTGGAATTGAACGACTGGTGGCGGTATTCGCTGATCTGGCCGGTCTCCCAGATGTAGCGGTACTGGATGTCCTTGGAAACGTCGCTGAACACCACATACTGGCCTTGCTCACTCCAGGCCGGGCCTTCCGCCCATTCAAAGCCGGTCTTCACCCGCTTGATCGAGCTGTGGCCGATGAAGCAGTCATTGGCCGCCGGATCCAGGATCAGGATATCGGGATCGGGATAGATGTTGGGCGGCGCCTCGCGGCCGTAAGTGCGGCCATTGAGGATGGAGGAAAGTGGCGCCAGTTGCGGCTTGGCCGCCTGGGCCAGGGCCATGCTGGGCGCAAGAACGGCGGCGCCCGCGAGTATGCCGCGGCGCGTCAAATCAAAACTCATAAAAGTCCTCCCCGTTTGTTTTGTTCTGGGAGAAACTGGAGCGTGGCTTGGTAGCGGTGTCAATGCTGCTTCGACCCTCCCCTTGAGGGAGGGTCGAAAAATGCGCAGCATTTTTCGGGGAGGGGTCACGCTTAGACAGTCGTGCCAAGACCCCTCCCCGAAATTGTTTTCGCGCTGGTCGCGCGAATCCAATTTCGACCCTCCCTCAAGGGGAGGGTGAAACTAACCTGGCGCCGCTGCCCTTCGCTTACGCTCAGGGCGTTCGTCGCTCGAAATGGTGCACCGGACCATTTCGTTCGCCTTCGGCGAACCGCTCCTCAACCCATCGGTGCAGCCCCCGGCTTTCAGCCGGGTGCTGCACCTTGAATATTCACCCGCAACATATAAATCGACTGGGTCGCGGTCATGAACAGGTGATCGCGCTTGGGCCCGGCGAAACAGAGATTGGCGCAGCCTTCGGGCAAACGGATGCGGCCGATCAACTGACCTTGGGGATTCCACACCGTCACGCCGGCATAGCCCAAGGGCGCCGCCGAACTGCACCAGATGTTGCCGGCTTTGTCGGCGCGCATGCCGTCGGGCCCGCAGCGCACCCCATCGACCATGCAGTCAGTGAAGACCCGCAGATTGGTGACTTTTGTCCCTGAGATGTCGCCCACCGTGATGCCGCCGCCCCGGATCACATAGACCTTGCTGTAATCGGGCGAGAAGCAAATGCCGTTGGGGGCCTTGCCTTGCTCGAACGGCACCGCGATCTCGACCCGGCCGTTTGCGTCGACGCGATAGACATTCATCGGCAGGGATTGATGCATGCCGCCGGCTTTCTGGATGCCGACGCCGCTGTTGCCGATGCGGGGATCGCGCACCCCGCCGCCATTCATCGGCCCGTCGCCGTCATCGGGATGGCCTTCCGCCAGATTGCCGCCGAATTGCGGGTCGGTGAACCACACGCTGCCGTCCTTGTGGGGGGCGAGATCATTGGGCGAATTGAGCGGCGTGCCGTTGTAAGCATCGGCCACGACCGTCATGGAGCCATCCGCTTCCCAGCGCACCACCCGGCGGAAGAAATCCTGGGTGGAAAGCTGGCGGCCCTGGAAATCGAAACTGTTGCCATTGGTGGAGAAGGAGGGACGGCGGAACACCGTGACTTCGCCCGTCTCCCAGATATAGCGATAGAGCGTGTCATTCTTGACGTCGCTGAAAATGGCGTATTGGCCAAGGCTGGACCAGGCGGGGCCTTCCGCCAGATGCAGGCCGGTATGGACGCGGCGGATCACTTCCTGGCCAATCAAGAGTCCGCCGAACGCCGGTTCCACCCGGATGATGTCGGGATCGGGCGAAAAGGCGGGCGGGGCCCCGGGCGAAAAGTCGCGCGGCGGATCGCTGATCACCGAACGCGGCGTGCCCAACAGCGGCTTGGCTGTTTGCGCGGCCGCCAGCGACGGCAGGGTTGCGGCGGCGCCCGCCAGCAGCAGGCGGCGGTTCAAGTGGTAGATCATGACGGTTCCCCTTGATGTCTTGTTTGGCGGCAGAATGTCAGAAAATTTGACTTTTGCGCGCTGTGGGGCCTAAAACCCGGCCACTTTCCGGAAAGCCATTATGACTTTCCGGTCCCCCGCCCGGCGCGGGGGATCGACCCCAGGCAGCGCAGGTGCGCCCCCTGGGGCTTAAGTGCTTGGAGCTGTTGATAAATTGTTTGAGAGCTTACAATCTCGTCTGACCGGTGTCTTCGACCGCCTGCGCGGCCGTGGCGCCCTGACCGAGGCCGATGTCGACGCCGCCCTGGGTGAGGTCCGTACCGCCCTGATCGAGGCCGATGTGGCGCTGCCGGTGGTGGGTGATTTCATCGCCAAGGTGCGGCCGCGCGCCATCGGCGAAAACGTGATCCGCTCGGTCACGCCCGGCCAGCAGGTGATCAAGATCGTCCATGACGTGCTGGTCGAAACCTTGGGCCAGGAAAATGCCGCTCTTTCGATCGGTTCGCCACCTGCGCCCATCTTGATGGTGGGCCTGCAGGGCTCGGGCAAGACCACCACCAGCGCCAAGCTCGGCCTGTTGCTGCAGACCAAGGAAAAGAAGCGCGTGCTGATGGCATCGCTGGACACCACCCGTCCCGCCGCCATGGAGCAGTTGCGCGTGCTGGGCGAGCAGGCCGGTATCGCCACGCTTCCCATCATCGCCGGCCAAGGGCCGCTGGACATCGCCAAGCGCGCCATCGCATCCGCCAAGGTCGGCGGCTATGACGCAGTGATCCTGGACACCGCCGGCCGCCAGCATGTCGATGAGCAGCTGATGGCCGAAGTTGCATCCGTCAAGGCGCTGGTTCATCCGCATGAGACTTTGCTGGTGGCCGACAGCCTGACCGGCCAGGACGCGGTCAATATCGCCAAATCCTTCAACGACCGGCTGCAGGTCTCGGGCATCATCCTGACCCGCGTCGATGGCGATGCGCGCGGCGGCGCGGCGCTGTCCATGCGCAGTGTCACCGGCGCGCCGATCAAATTCCTGGGCGCCGGCGAAAAGCTGGACGCGCTGGAGCCGTTCCATCCCCAGCGCGTGGCCTCGCGCATTCTCGACATGGGCGATGTGGTGTCCCTGGTCGAAAAGGCCAGCGAGACGATCGACAAGGAAGAGGCGGAGAAGATCGCCGCCAAAATGAAAAAGGGTCAGTTCGACATGAACGACCTGAAGTCCCAGTTGAACCAGATGAAAAAACTGGGCGGCATGAAGGGCGTGCTCGGCATGCTGCCGGGCGTGGGCAAGATCAAGGGCCAGCTGGAAGCGGCGGGCCTGGACGACAAGATCCTCACCCGCCAGGAAGCGATCATTCAATCCATGACCAAGCAGGAGCGCGCCGATCCCGATGTGATCAACGGCTCGCGCAGGAAACGCATCGCGGCGGGTGCCGGGGTGGAAGTGTCGGAAGTCAACAAGCTGCTCAAGATGCACCGCCAGATGGCGGACATGATGAAGATGGTGGGGAAGGGCAAGATGCCCAACATGCCCGGCATGGGCGGAGGTTTCCCCGGTGGATTGCCGCCCGGAATGTTTCCGGGACGGCGGTAGGAGCGTCCGCGAGAGCGGGAGCGACCAAAAAACAAGTAGCGTGATTTAACCCTTTAACGGCAAGGAAAGAACAACATGGCTCTTCGTATTCGTCTGGCTCGCGGCGGCACCAAGAAACGCCCGCATTACAATATCGTGATCTCGGATTCCCGTTCGCCCCGCGACGGCCGCTTCATCGAGAAGATCGGCTTCTACAATCCGCTGTTGCCGTCGGATCATGCCGACCGCATCAAGCTGGACCTGGAAGCCGCCAAGACCTGGATCGGCAAGGGCGCGGTGGCCTCGGATCGCGTGCACAAAATGCTGGCCAATGCCGGCGTGGTGAAGGCCCGCGTCCACAACAATCCGCAAAAGGCCCAGCCCAAGAAGAAGGCGCAGGAACGCGCTGCCGCCAACGCCAAGGCGGCGGAAGCCTCGGCCTAAAGTGGGCCGCGACGTCCTGCTGGCTGCCGTTATCGGTGCGCAAGGGCTCAAGGGCGAGGTGAAGGCCAAGCTCTTCACCGCCGCGCCCGATGGCTTGGCGCGCTATGGCGAGCTGCACACCAAAGCGGGACGCAAGTTGAAAATCACCGCCTTTCGCCCGTCCAAACCGGGCGAGGCGGTGATTGCTTTTGAAGGCGTACGCGACCGCAATGCCGCCGAAGCCCTGAAAGGCGCGGAGCTGTTGGTCGACCGTGCGGCCCTGCCCGACACTGGCGAGGATGAATTCTATCACGCCGACCTGATCGGATTGGAAGTGCAGGACAGCGAGGGGCGGGTGCTGGGCAAGGTGATAAGCCTGCACAATTTTGGCGCCAGCGATGTGCTGGAATTCGCCCGTCCCGATGGCGACAGTGTGCTGATGGCCTTCACCAAGGAAACCGCGCCGGTGATCAATGTCGCCGGAGGCTTCATCATTGTCGCGGTGCCTGAGGATGACGAGGAGAATGATCATGTTGAATGATCATTCTCCTCGCCGAGCGGGCCATAGCGGCAGCGTAGTTTGGCCCGCGAGGGTGGCGCAAAACCGATGACAGGCTGGTCAGCAACAGTTTTGACATTGTTCCCCGAAATGTTTCCCGGGCCGCTGGGCATTTCGCTGCTGGGCAAGGCGCTGGAGAAAAATCTCTGGTCGCTGGAGGTCCGCGACATCCGCGATCACGGCTTGGGCAAGCACCGCACCGTGGACGACAGTCCGGCGGGCGGAGGGCCGGGCATGGTGATGCGCGCCGATGTGGCGGTGGCCGCCATCGATGCCGTGGACCGGGCCAACCGGCCCCTGATCTACCTGTCGCCGCGCGGGGCGCCGCTGACCCAAAACCGGGTGCGCGAGCTGGCGGCTGGCTCGGGGGCGGTCCTGCTCTGCGGCCGCTTCGAGGGCCTGGACCAGCGCGCCATCGAGGCCCGCCAAATCGAGGAAATCAGCATCGGGGACTTTGTCCTGGCGGGAGGCGAAATCGCCGCCATGGCCCTGATCGAGGCGGCCGTCCGGTTGATCCCGGGCGTGCTGGGAGACCACGCCTCGACAGCGGAAGAGAGCTTTACCTCCGGCCTGCTGGAATATCCCCATTACACCCGCCCGCAAGAGTTCGAAGGCCGGACCATACCGGATGTGTTAACTAGCGGAAATCATTCAGAAATATCCAAATTTCGCCAGGGCCAGGCGGAAAGCCTCACCCGCTCGCGCCGTCCCGATCTTTGGACCCTCTATGAAAAGACCAAACGCTAGGCTATACGGCCCGGCTCAAATTCGCTTTTGCGTGCCACGGAGACCTAACAAAATGAACCTTTTGCAGCAGCTCGAAGCCGAGCAGATGGGCGCCCTGCGCGCCAAGCCGCTGCCCGATTTCCGTCCCGGCGACACGCTGAAGGTCAACGTCAAGGTGGTGGACGTCACCTATGACGAGAAGGCCAAGCAGAACAAAACCCGCGAACGCCTGCAGGCCTTTGAAGGCGTCTGCATCGCCCGCCAGGGCGCCGGCCTCAATGAGGCCTTCACGGTTCGCAAGGTCTCCTATGGCGAGGGCGTGGAACGCGTCTTCCCGATCTATTCCCCGCTGGTCGACTCCGTGACCGTGGTCCGCAAGGGCAAGGTGCGCCGCGCCAAGCTCTATTATCTGCGCGGCCGCACCGGCAAGTCCGCCCGCATCAGCGAGCGCAGCGAGAATGCCGGCCCGGAGACCGAGGCCTGAGTCGCGCAACGCTAAAAAGCTTGTAAATCGGGCCGCGCTGGGCTTCCCACGCGGCCCTTTTTTCATGGTCGCACGGACGGGGCCCTCCGCTACGCTCCGGGTCCGCCGATGCTCCGTGCTTTTGGGCCCGGTCTGATGGTCGAGAAAGGCCTGATTTTGCGGGCTTTTTCATCTAGATGTGGAAAAAGCCCCAATTTCTTGCGTTTTTTTTGACACTCTCCCCCTTTATCTTGCAAGAAATGCCGTAAAATCGGGCTCATCGTTGATTCGTCTAAGAGGGAGAAACCCAATGGCAACCGCCGCGAAAGCAAAAGTCGAAACTGTCTCTACCCGTCAGCTTGCCGGCCAGTTGGCCGAGAAGCACGAACTCTCCCAGAAGAGCGCCAATGCGATCCTGGAAGACACGATTGGTCTGATCACCAAGCATTTGAAGAAGGGTGCGCGCATCCGTCTCAATGGTCTGGGCATCCTGGTGGTGCGCAAGCGCGGTCCGCGCATGGGCCGCAATCCCGCCACCGGTGAAGCGATCAAGATCAAGGCGTCCAAGAAGGTCGCGTTCCGCGCCTCCAAGGAACTGAAGGAAGCGATCTAAGCTTCTTTCTCTTACCGAGAGAAAAAAGGGCCGGGCGCGTCAGCATCCGGCCCTTTTCTTTGTCTTGTTATCAGAGCTGCACCAGCCGCAATCGCAGGGCGTTTCCAATCACCGAAACTGAACTCAAGCTCATCGCTGCGGCCGCGATCACCGGGCTGAGCAGGATGCCGAACGCCGGATAGAGAATGCCGGCGGCAATCGGCACTCCCAAGATATTGTAGACGAAGGCGAGGACCAGATTCTGCCGAATGTTGCGCATGGTGGCGCCGCTCAACCGTCTGGCGCGTGCGATGCCCATAAGATCGCCTTTGACCAGCGTGATCCCCGCGCTCTGCATGGCGACGTCGGTTCCGGTGCCCATCGCAACGCCAACGTCGGCTTCGGCGAGGGCCGGAGCGTCGTTCACGCCATCCCCCGCCATGGCGACGACGCGGCCTTCGCTGCGCAGGCGGCGTACAGCGGCGTTCTTTTGTTCGGGCAGAACTTCGGCCTCGACATCGGCAATACCAAGCTTGGAGGCGACGGCCTGAGCCGTAAGGCGGTTATCGCCTGTCAGCATCACGATCTTGATGCCATTCTTCCTTAGGTCATCCAACGCTGCGCCAGTCGTGGGTTTGATCGGATCGGCGACCGCGATGATGCCTGCCGCCTTGCCGTCCACGAATACAAACACCACCGTCGCGCCGTCCCGGCGTAACGCATCCGCACGGGCAATCAGATCGGCGACGATACCCTGGTCACCGGCCAGCTTGATCGTTCCGACCCCGACCGCAAGTCCCCCCACCTTCCCCGTTACGCCTTTGCCGGTTGCCGACATGAATCCCGAGACGTCCTGTAGCACAACATTCTCTTCATACGCGGCTGCGGTTATGGCGGCGGCCAAGGGATGTTCGCTGGAGCGTTCCAAGCTCGCGCCGAACGCCAGAATTTCCGCTTTGCCGAAGCCCTCCGCCGGCACCACCGCCACCACCCGCGGCTTGCCCTCGGTCAGTGTGCCGGTCTTGTCGACCACAATCGTATCGACCTTCTCAAATCGCTCCAGGGCGTCGGCATTCTTGATCAGAACGCCCGCGCTCGCGCCTTTTCCAATGCCCACCATGATCGACATCGGCGTGGCCAGACCCAGGGCGCAGGGACAAGCGATGATCACGACAGAGACGGCGGCAACCAGGGCATAACCAAAGCCAGGCCCCCAAATCATCCAGACCGCGAAGGTGGCTATTGCGGTGAGAATGACAGCGGGCACGAACCAGGCCGACACGGTGTCGGCGAGGCCCTGGATAGGCGCGCGGCTGCGCTGGGCTTCCGACACCATCTGGACGATTCGGGCAAGAACCGTATCCGCCCCGACCTTGTCGGCCCGCATCACAAGGCCGCCGGTGCTGTTCAGGGTGCCACCGATCAGCCGGGCGTTCGGCGCTTTCTCGACAGGGATCGACTCCCCGGTCACCATGGACTCGTCAACGCTGCTGCGGCCCTCGATCACGATGCCATCGACAGGCACGTTTTCTCCGGGCCGGATTCGGAGCCGGTCGCCAATACGGACTTGCTCAAGGGCGACTTCCTCGTCATGTCCGGTTTCGCGTATCCGCCGGGCGGTTTTCGGGGCGAGCCTCAGCAACGCGCGGATGGCGCCGCCGGTCTGTTCGCGGGCACGCAATTCCAGCACCTGGCCCAGCAGCACCAGGACCGTTATCACCGCGGCGGCCTCGTAATAGACCGCAATCATTCCCTGGTGCCTGATTTCCATGGGAAACAGGCCGGGGGTGAAAGTTGCAACCAGGCTATAGAGGTAAGCGACCCCGACCCCGAGTGCGATCAGCGTGAACATGTTCAACGAATGATTTCGTAAAGACGCCCAGCCACGCGAGAAGAAGGGCCAGCCCGCCCACAAGACGACTGGCGTGCTGAGTACAAGCTGTATCCAGGTCGATGCGGTGCTCGAAATGGCGTGGTCCAGGTTGAGCGCCGGTATGTGGCCGCCCATCTCCAACACAAACACCGGCAGGGTCAGGGCCGACGCGATCCAAAATCTCCGGGACATGTCGGTCAGTTCGGGGCTGGGACCGGTCTCGACCGTTGCCGTCAGGGGCTCCAGCGTCATGCCGCAGATGGGGCAATTGCCGGGACCCGCTTGGCGGATTTGCGGATGCATGGGGCAGGTGTAGATGACATCAGCCGCTGCCGCACCGGGCGCCGGGCTGGTATAGGCCGAAGGATCGGCGAGAAATTTCGCTTGGCATCCTTCGCTGCAGAAATAATAGGGTTCTCCGTCTTGGGTCGTCCGGAACCTGGCGGTCGCAGGATCGACCATCATGCCGCAAACCGGATCGCGGACCTGGCTCGGCCTATTTTCCATAGCGGCTGAAAAGTTCGACAAGTTCGGAAAATTTGCGAGTCTGGTCTTTGGCATCGCCGCTCTTGATCGCCTGGGCGACGCAATGCGAAGCGTGGCCCTTGAGGATTTCCTCTTCGACTTTCTTCAAGGCAGCCTTGATCGCCTGCATCTGGTTCAAGATGTCGATGCAGTAGCGATCCTCCTCCACCATGCGTGCAATGCCCCGCACCTGGCCCTCGATGCGCGACAGGCGGGTCAATAATTTTTGATGTCCGGTGGCCATGCTTGCATACTCCCAGGGGGTAAATTAAGTAGCGTTGTTTCCGGGTTCAAGCCCTTGTTGAGAATGGATATGAGTGACGCGATGCGCGGCGCCAAGGCTTCCCTGATTACGCTTGTAATTCTGTTGTCCGGCAGCCCGGCGGCACAATCGGCTTCACCATCGGGTAACGGCGCCATGGATATGGGCGGCATGAAGATGGATGATATGCCCGGCATGGCGATGCCGCCGAAAAAGCCCGCCAAGCCGCCGGCCAAAAAACCATCCGCAAAAAAACCGGCGCCCGCGCCAACCCAACCGGAAACCATGCCCGGTATGGACATGCGCCACGATGCTGCTCCGGCGCCGGAGGCAAAGCCGCAAACACAAGAAGACACGATGCCTGGCATGGAAATGCATCCCGATGCCGGCGCGGCCAAGCCGAAAGACCAGCCCCAGGAAATGCCCGGCATGGACATGGCTGATGGGGCGCATGCAATGGCGATGCACGGACTTCTGGGCGGCTATGCCATGACGCGCGAAGCCAGCGGCACCAGTTGGCAGCCCGAAGCCGCGCCGCATGCCGGCATTGCCCTGACGGCGGACGACTGGATGGTGATGTTGCATGGCCGGATCAACGGCATCGCCGACTGGCAAAGCGGCCCACGCGGCGGCGACCAGGTTTTTTCCTCCAGCATGATCATGGCGATGGCGAGCAAGGATCTCGCCAATGGCGACACGCTGGGGTTGAGGGCGATGTTGAGCGGCGATCCTTTCATGGGGCGGCGCGGCTATCCGTTGCTGCTGGCGTCGGGGGAAACCGCCGACGGCAAAACCCATCTGGTCGACCGCCAGCATCCGCATGACCTGCTGGGGGAGTTGGCGGTCAGCTACAGCCATCCCTTGCCGGACGACAGCAGCGTTTTCCTGTATGCCGGCTATCCCGGCGAACCTGCGCTGGGCCCCAGCGCCTATATGCATCGCGTCTCGGCAATGGATAATCCCATGACGCCGATCAGTCATCACTGGCTGGATTCCACCCATGTCACGTTCGGGGTGGTGACGGCGGGCCTGGTAAAGCAGGACTGGAAACTGGAAGTGTCGCAATTCACCGGCCGCGAGCCGGACCAGTTCCGTTTCGATTTCGACGCCGCGCGGTTTGATTCCACCTCGTTGCGGCTGTCCTGGAATCCCTCGCCCAACTGGTCGCTGCAGGTTTCGCATGGCTGGCTGAAAAGCCCGGAAGCGCTCGATCCCGATCTGGATGAGCGCCGCTTCACCGCCAGCGCCACCTATTTCCAGCAGTTCGATTTCGGCAGTCTGGCCGCCACGCTCGCCTTCGGCAACAAACACCTCTCCGACGGCACCGGCGAGAATGCGGTCCTGCTGGAAAGCGAGTTCAAGCCGGACCGGAACTGGACCCTGTTTGTCCGCGGCGAGAGCATGGAAAGCAACGAGCTGATGCCCGGCGGGGCGGTGCGCGGCGCCGGAGAGATCAGCCTGGGCGCGATCCATGACTGGGACATAGCCGAGGATTGGAAAATCGGCCTGGGCGGTCTTTATGCCTTTGATTTTGCCCCCTCTCCCCCCGGCGGCGCGCCCGCCGCCAGCTATGGCAGCGCTCCCCATGGCGCCATGGCTTTTGTCCGGCTGATCGCGGAGTGATTTCGGATGGTGAATTTTGGCGATTCTGCCGCCTTGCCCCGCCTTGCCGATAAGGTTAGTTAGGCGCGCAATTTTTCCGGGAATTTCCATATGGCGCGCAAGAAAATCGCTCTTATCGGCGGCGGACAGATCGGTGGCACCCTGGCCCATCTGGTGGCGCTCAAGGAACTGGGCGATGTGGTGATTTTCGACATCATGGAAGGCCTGCCCCAGGGCAAGGCGCTGGATCTTTCCCAGTCTGGTCCGGTCGACGGCTTCAATGCCAAGCTCAAGGGCACCAATGACTATGCCGATATCGCCGGCGCCGATGTGGTGATCGTCACCGCCGGGGTTCCGCGCAAGCCCGGCATGAGCCGCGACGATCTTCTGGGCATCAATCTCAAGGTGATGGCCGCCGTGGGCGACGGCATCAAGGCCAATTGCCCGAACGCCTTTGTGGTCTGCATCACCAATCCGCTGGACGCCATGGTATGGGCGTTGCAGAAATTCTCCGGCGTGCCCCATGCCAAGATCGTGGGCATGGCCGGCGTGCTGGACAGCGCGCGCTTCCGTCATTTCCTGGCCGAAGAGTTGGGCGTTTCGGTGGAAGACGTGTCCGCCTTTGTGCTGGGCGGCCATGGCGACACCATGGTGCCGATGCCGCGCTTTTCCACGGTCGCCGGCATCGCGCTGCCGGAACTGGTCAAGATGGGCTGGATCAAGCAGGACAGGCTGGATCAGATCGTGGACCGCACCAGGAATGGCGGCGCCGAAATCGTCGGCCTGCTCAAGACCGGCTCGGCCTATTACGCGCCCGCCACCTCGGCCATCGCCATGGCGGAAAGCTATCTCAAGGATCAGAAGCGGGTCTTGCCCTGCGCCGTGCATGTCAACGGCGCTTACGGCATCCAGGATCTCTATGTCGGTCTGCCGGTGGTGATCGGCGAAAAAGGCGTGGAGCGGGTGGTGGAGCTTGACCTGACGGCGGAAGAAAAGGCCGGTCTCGCCAAGTCCGCCGATGCCGTCAAAGGCCTGATCGACGCCTGCAAGAAACTGGAACCAAAATTGGGTTGATTGGGCGCAGTCCGCTCCCCAATTCACCATATTGAGGAATTGCCGCCGCGTTCCCGGATTGCGGCGGTTTGAACACTTGTTTTGCGGACGGAATTTTGCGACAAATTGATACAAATAAGGCTGTCCTGGGCTGGAATGGGTAATCTCAAGGCTTTTCAAGGCTTTTCACTGGCATGGATGGTCGCTGTCTCGTCGTTGCTGGGCGGAATGAGCCTTGCTGCCGGGGCGCCGGCCCATGCCCAGGAGCCAGCCGTCCTGGTGATCCATGTCCAGGATGTTTCGCCCAAGGGCGGCATTTTGCGGCTGGGGCTGTATGACGAGGCCCGCTATCCGGACGACGATTCCGTGCCGGTCGCCAGCGCCGATGTGAAGGCGACGCTGGGGGAGAATGTTGTCACGCTCAACAATGTGCCGCCCGGGGTCTATGCCATCGAGACCTTCCAGGACCTCAACAGCAACAACAAGATGGACACCAGCTGGTTCGGATTCCCGCTGGAGCCGTTCGGCTTTTCGCGCGACGCCCGGCCGCATTTTTCCAAGCCGCGATTCGCGGCGGTGAAATTCGAGGTGGTGCCGGGCATGAATGTGCAGACGCTCCACTTGCAGAATTCCATTTCGCTGATCGCGGAGAAGTAATTTTTGCCCCCCTCCGCCTTCAGCTTCCTCTCGGCTCGCTGACGCTTCACCTCGATCGCTGAAGTCACCTCCCCCTCCTGTGCGCTTACGCGCACGAAGGGGAGGCGGGCCTGAGCTTTGCGGCCAAGCATCCGCGTGTTATGCACGCCAGAGCCCATGAGCGACTCTGTCACCTACCGCGATCGCGACCTTTATTTCTTCGTCTCCTCGCGCTTCATCTCCACTTTGGCCATTCAGGTTCAGTCGGTCGCCATCGGCTGGCAGATCTATGACATGCAGCGCACGCCGCTCGCCCTGGGGCTGGTGGGTCTGTGCCAGTTCCTGCCCATGTTCCTGCTCACTTTGCCGGCGGGCGACATCACCGACCGTTTCAACCAGCGCCGGGTTTACAGTCTCGCGGCCGGGCTGCAGGCGGCGTGCAGCGCCCTGTTCCTGCTGCTGAGCCTGTTTCGGCCGCACACCGCCTGGATGTATTTCGTGGTGCTGGTGCTGTTCGGCGCTGCGCGCGGTTTCGCGGGCCCGTCCGGCTCCTCGCTGCTGCCCTTTCTGGTGCCGCCCCAGCGGCTCTCCAAATCTATGGCCTTCAGTTCGTCCTTCTTCACCGCCGCCACCATTTCCGGCCCGGCCTTGGGCGGCTTTCTCTATGCCCTGGGACCGGTTCCGGTTTATTCCCTCTGCATCACGGGCTTCGTTGGCGCGGCGCTGATCGTGGCGCGGCTGGGCGGACGGCGTTTCACGCCACAGCCAACCGATCAGAGCCGGCTGGAACGGGTGGCCGAAGGCGTCAAGTTCGTGCGTTCGCGGCCCGTGGTGCTGGGGGCGATCTCACTGGACCTGTTTGCCGTGCTGCTGGGCGGCGCCACCGCGCTTCTGCCCGTCTATGCCCGCGACATCCTGCATGTAGGGCCGCTGGGGTTGGGTTTCCTGCGCAGTGCGCCCGCGGCGGGAGCTTTTTCCATGGCTTTCGTCCTCACCCATTGGCCGATCAAGAACCGGGTGGGCGGCAAAATGTTCGCGGCCGTGGCGGTGTTCGGCATCGCCACCATGGTGTTCGGGCTTTCCACCTGGTTTCCGGTGTCGCTCTTGGCGTTGTTTGTGCTGGGGGCATCCGACATGGTCAGCGTCAATATCCGTGGTTCCCTGATCCAGCTTTCTACCCCCGATGTCATGCGCGGGCGCGTCTCGGCGGTCTCCATCCTGTTCATCGGCGCGTCCAATGAATTGGGGGAATTTGAATCCGGCATCACCGCCGCCTTGATGGGCACGGTGCCGGCGGTGGTGGCGGGCGGCATCGGCACTTTGCTGGTGGTGGCGGGATGGATGAAGCTGTTCCCGCCCTTGCGCCAGGTGAACAAGTTCGCGGATGTGACGGTGCCCGTTTAATCAGGCCTTGACGTAGACATCCACTCTGTCAGTGGGCCCCGTATCATCGACGCCACCCATGGCGTGCACATCGATGCGGTCGGACGAGACGCCGTCATCGATCAGCACCTGGCGGATGGCCAGCGCCCGCTTGAGCGACAGCCGCCTTGCGTCGGAGCCCTTGTCGCCCTTGGCGCCGCCAAAACCTTGCAGTTCAATGCGCGCATTGGGCGTCGACATGGCGCTGTTAAGCTCCTGGGCCAGGAAGCGGATATTGCCCAGCGCCGACTTGGCGGGATCGGGCGCATCCTTGGCGAACAGGATCATGCTGCGCTTGGACAGGCTTTCATTGCCGGTGGTGGGGCCGGCGGGCGCGGTTTTGGGGGCCGGCGGACTGTTGCCGAACACATTGCTGAGATTGCTGGCGCCGCCAAAGGGATTGAAGTCAGCCGGCGGCGGCGTGGTTGGCGCGGCGCTGGCGACCTTTGGGGCCGGGGCGGGCTTGGGCGCGCGCGCCACTTTGGGTGCGGGCGCCGGCCTTTCTGTGCGGGGGGGCGCGACCGGCTTGGGTGCAACCGGCCTGGGCCGCGACGGTTCGGCGCTGGCGACGCGGCGGCGATGCGGAGCGGGCATGTGCAGCTGGATGGGGCCGCCACGCTCCCCCGGATAGAGCAGGGGCGGCACCATGCGGGAATATTCCCCGCCGGGATACAGCAGCACGCCGTTGCCGCCCGGCCGCACCGGATTGACCTGGACTTCCTGCCAGGAGGCGACGGTCTGGGCCGCGACCGGAACGGTGCAGAGCCCAAGGACGGAGGCAACAAGCAGGATTGACGTCAAACGCATCGATAAAGACAGCTCGAAAAGTGCCCGGAAAATTCCCTGGTCCCAGCCTAGCGGTAATCTAAAGCTTTGCAACCATTGCGCAAATAGCACAGATTTCACGTCCCTTGAGGGAGATTTCGCCATGAAAACCCGCGCCGCTGTCGGTTATGCCGCAGGCCAGCCCCTGGTGATCGAGGAGGTGGATCTGGAAGGCCCCAAGGCCGGCGAGGTGCTGGTCGAAATCAAAGCCACAGGTGTCTGTCATACCGACGAATTCACCCGTTCCGGAGCCGATCCGGAAGGATTGTTCCCGGTGATCTTCGGCCATGAAGGCGCCGGGGTAGTAGTGGACGTTGGGGCAGGCGTGACGTCACTCAAGAAAGGCGATCACGTCATCCCGCTTTACACCCCGGAATGCCGCCAGTGCAAAAGCTGCACCTCGCACAAGACCAATCTCTGCACCTCGATCCGCGCCACCCAGGGCCAAGGCGTCATGCCGGACGGCACATCGCGCTTCTCCATCGGCGGAAAAAAGATTCATCACTATATGGGCTGTTCGACTTTTTCGAACCACACCGTGTTGCCGGAGATCGCGCTGGCAAAGATCCGCGAGGACGCGCCGTTCGACAAGGTCTGCTACATCGGCTGCGGGGTGACCACCGGCATCGGCGCGGTGATCAACACCGCCAAGGTCGAGCCGGGCGCCAATGTGGTGGTGTTCGGGCTGGGCGGCATCGGGCTGAATGTGATCCAGGGCGCGCGGATGGCGGGCGCCAACATGATCGTGGGAGTGGACATCAATCCGGCGCGCGAGGCCTTGGCGCGGCAGTTCGGCATGACTCACTTTGTGAATCCGAAAGAAGTGAAAGGTGATCTGGTGCCTTACCTGGTCGAACTGACCAAAGGCGGCGCCGATTACAGTTTTGAATGTGTCGGCAATGTCGATTTGATGCGCCAGGCCCTGGAATGCTGCCATCGCGGCTGGGGCGAAAGCATCATCATCGGGGTGGCGGGAGCGGGACAGGAGATCAAGACCCGCCCCTTCCAGCTGGTGACGGGGCGGGTGTGGAAGGGCACCGCCTTTGGCGGGGCGCGCGGCCGCACCCAGGTGCCGCAGATCGTGGACTGGTATATGGACGGCAAGATCAGCATCGATCCCCTGATCACCCATAAGCTGCCACTCAATCGCATCAACGAGGCGTTCGACCTAATGCATTCCGGCGAAAGCATCCGGACGGTGATAGAGTTCTAGCGATAAATAGGAATGGGGAGGAAATGATGCGTGTCGTTATCTGGTCGGCGCTGGCCGCGTTTTCTGTTTCATCCGCTTTGGCGCAATCCCTGGTCCCGCCGCCTGCGCCGCCCGGTATCGATGTGCCCGATTGGGCGCTGCCGCAATCGGCCACGCATAAGCAAGTGCCGCCACCCGCCGATTTTCATCGCGCCTCGGTCACGTTCAACACCCCGGTCGGCCAATTCGACGGCCAGAGCGATGTCGGTGGCGCGCTGGCGCCGGGCAGCGCCAGTTACGATCCGGCGGCCAAGACCTACACCATCAATTCCGCCGGCTATAACATCTGGTATCAGCGCGACGAGTTTCGCTATCTGTGGAAAAAGATGTCGGGCGATGTCTCGCTGGCGGCGACGGTGAACTGGCCCAATATTGACGATTTCCACGACCGCAAGGTGGTGCTGATCTTCCGCGACAGCCTGGATGACGATTCCCGCCAGATCATGGCCGCCCAGCACGGCAATGGCATGGTGCATATCTCCTGGCGGGCGGAGAAAGGCAGCCAGATGACCGATGTCGAATACCGCTCGGCGCGCCAGCCGCGCGCCGGAACCGACGAGAAGGGGCCGCAGACCTTCCATCCCAGCCGCATCGGCATTGAGAAGAAGGGCGATCAATTCCAGCTCTATATCAGCTGGCAGGGCGAGCCGCTTCATCCCGAAGGAGCGCCGGTTGTGTTCAAGACTGCCGGACCCGTCTATGCCGGGATCGGGTTCACCTCGCACCTGGCGGCGAATGTGCTGACCGCCAAAGTCGGTGATGTGGTGGTGGAGAACCGGGCCGGGGCGGTCCGCTAGGCTTTTAACCCTCGCTGTCATGCCCGCGAGTTCATAGCGGCAGCGTATGAACGGGCATCCAACTTTCGCGTTCCGTGCTGGTTGCCTAAGTTGGATTCCCGCTTACGCGGGAATGACAATTGGAGAAGTCAGGAGAACTTCACGCTCTTGAGCAGCTTCAGAAGCTGCGGATGCAGATTCTCATTGGCGGCGAGAATGCTGCCATGGCTGAGCATCTCCGGCTTGCCGTCGAGGTCGCTGATCATGCCGCCGGCCTCGCGCACCAGCACAATGCCGGCGGCGATGTCCCAGGCCTGCAGCGAACGCTCCCAGAACGCATCAAACCGTCCCGCCGCGACATAAGCGAGATCCAGCGAGGCCGAGCCGAAGCGGCGGATGCCCGCCGTCACATTCATCACCTCCGCCATTTCGGCGCTGGCGCGGGCATGGCCTTCCTTGCCCATGAAGGGCAGGCCGGTGGCGATCACGCTGGGGCCCAGTTCCTTGCGCGCGGCAACGCGCAGCCGCTTGTTGTTGAGATAGGCGCCATGGCCTTTTTCGGCGGTGTAAAGATCGTCCGTCACCGGATTGTAGATCACGCCCGATACTAACTGACCCTCGCGCTCCAGCCCGATGGAGATGGCGAAGTGCGGAATGCCATGCATGAAGTTGGTGGTGCCGTCGATCGGATCGATGATGAAACGGTGCGTCCTGTCGGCGCCGGTGACCGCGCCGCCTTCCTCGCCCAGGAAACCATAGCCGGGGCGCGCCTTGGACAATTCCTCGATCAGGATGCGTTCGGTGCGCTTGTCGGCGCTGGTAACAAAATCCGCCGGGCCTTTCATGGAAATCTGGAGATTTTCCAGCTCATTGAAATCGCGGATCAGGGGGCGGCCGGCTTTGCGGGCCGCCGCGATCATCACATTAAGAGCGGGAGAGGTGTAAACCACTACTCGGCCCGCCTTATATAGGAACCGTCTTCGGTGGCGACGATGACCTTCTCGCCCGCCGAGATGAAGGGCGGGACCTGAATCTTCATGCCGTTTTCCAGCACCGCACTCTTGAAGGAGGGCGCGGCGGTGCCGCCCTTCAGCACCGGATCGGCTTCGGCCACCGTTAGGGTGACCTGCACCGGCAGCTTGATGCCGATGGGCTTGCCTTCATACATCTGCACCAGGGTCTTCATGCCGTCCTGCAGGAACTGCGCCTGGTCGCCCACGAAATCCGTCGCCAGCTCGATCTGGTCGTAGGTTTCCATGTCCATGAAGGTCAGCATGTCGCCGCTGGCGAACAGGAACTGGAAATCCTTCTTGTCGAGATAGGCCTCATCCACCGCCTCGTCGGAGCGGAAGCGTTGATTCAGCTTGGTGCCGCTGATGACGTTCTTGAGTTCAACCTGGTTGTAGGCGCCGCCCTTGCCGGGCTTCACCTTCTGGGTCTTCACCGCGATCCACAGCCCGCCGTCATAATTGATCAGGGTGCCGGGGCTGATTTCGTTGCCGGTGATCTTGGCCATGGAAAAACGGCCCTCCTGGGGCGCGGGTGAAGGTTCAGCAGGTTCAAAGAGCGGGCGGGTTATAACCAGCTAAAAGCAATAACGCCAGCAGGCATAACTGCCGCCCACGGTGAGATAAAGCAGCAGCGCGGTCGCCAGCAGGACCAGGAGATCGGCCCAGCGCGGGGTCTTGGGGCGGAAGAAGCCCAAACTGAAGGCCAGCGCCAACAGACAGGCGGCGGGAACGATCAGATAGGGGATGTACCAGTGCGCCTGGAACCACAGCGAGTCCGCGAACAGCCAGACATGAATCCGGTCGGCCAGCAGATTCACCGTCACCGCGGCCAGCGCGCCGACAAACAGAAAGCCCAGCAGGCGCTCTTTCACCGGAACAACGCGTTGAAGGCCCGCACCGCCGCTTCCGGCCCCTGCGCATGCTCCCACACGCCCGCGGACACGGCCAGAAAATCCGCTCCCGCCTCGATCAGCGCCGGCGCATTGGCGGTGGTGATGCCGCCGATGGCGACGCAAGGAACCACCATGATCTCGCTCCACCAGCGCAGCAGCTCGACGTCCGCAGCGGTCTTGGGTTCCTTGGTCTTGGTAGGGAAGAAGGCGCCGAACGCGACATAATCGGCCCCGGCTTCGGCGGCCTCCATGGCCAGGTGCCGGCTGTCATGACAGGTGACCCCGACAATGCCATTGGGCAAGGCGGCGCGGGCTTCTCCGTAACTCGCATCTTCCTGGCCGACATGGACACCGTCGCAGCCCAGCTCGGCGGCCAGGTCGGGCCGGTCATTCAGGATGAAGGCGGTGCCATGGGCCTGGACGACGGGGCGGAGTGCGTCCACCGCGCGGCGGATTTCATCGTCGCCGGCGTGTTTCAGGCGCAACTGAAAGGACGCGACATCGCCGCCCTTGAGCGCCTCTTTCAGCGGGCCCAAAAAATTCGCCGCCGAAAGTTTCGGCGGCGAAACCAGGTAAAGGCGGCAATCGCTCAAGCTGCTTTCTTTTCCTCAGCAGGACTCCACTTGCCCAGCGCCGCCAGTGAATTCATCAGGGCGCGGTGGGCAAAAGCCGCCTGGCCCTTGGCGACATTCTCGGGCTTGCCGCTCCAGGCCGATTGCGGCGCGGCCTGCAGCGCGCGGCCATAGGAGAAGGTGAGCGGCCAGGGCATGCCGCCGATGGCGTTCATCGCCGACAGATGGGCGGTGGCGTCCTCGTCCGACTGGCCGCCGGAGAGGAAGGCGATGCCCGGCACCGCGCCCGGCACATGCTGCTTCAGGACCTTGACGGTGCGCTCGGCCACTTCCTGAACCGAATTCTGCTGGGCGCATTTCTTGCCCGGCACGATCATGTTGGGTTTGAGGATCATGCCTTCCAGCTTCACGTCGGCATAGAACAACTGCGTGAACACTTCGTGCAGCACCCAGCTGGTCACGCGTTCACATGCCACGATATCGTGATCGCCATCCATCAGCACTTCCGGCTCGACGATGGGCACGATGCCGTTTTCCTGGGCCAGCGCCGCATAGCGGGCCAAAGCCTGGGCATTGGCATTGATGCAGTTGAAGCTGGGAATGCCCTTACCGATATCGATCACCGCCCGCCATTTGGCGAAGCGCGCGCCCAGTTTGTGATACTCGACAAAGCGTTCGCGCAAACCGTCCAGGCCTTCGGTGATGGTTTCGCCGGGCGAACCGGCCAGCGGCTTGGCGCCCGCATCCACCTTGATGCCCGGCACCGCGCCCGCCGCTTCGATCAGTTTGACGAACGGCGTGCCGTCCTTGGCCTTCTGGCGCAGGGTTTCATCATAGAGGATCACGCCGGAAATATGCTCGCGCATCGATTTGTCGGTGCGGAACAGCATTTCGCGATAGTCGCGGCGATTTTCCTCGGTGTTGGTGACACCGATCTTGTCGAAACGCTTCTGGATGGTGCCGGTGGATTCATCGGCGGCCAGAAGGCCCTTGCCGGGGGCGACCATTTTGTTCGCGATCTTGTTCAGCTCTGCGAGATTCATCTTGTCCTCACTTGATTTCTCACTGGGTACTCAGGGCTTCCACGCCCGGCAGTTGCTTGCCTTCCAGCCATTCCAGAAAAGCGCCACCGGCGGTGGACACATAGGTAAAATCCGCTTCCACCCCCGCATGGGCAAGGGCGGCCACGGTGTCGCCGCCGCCGGCCACCGAGAGCAGCTGGCCCGAACGGGTCAGGCTTGCCACCAATTGTGCCGCGGCAACCGTGCCCTTGTCGAAGGGCGCGATTTCAAAAGCGCCGAACGGCCCATTCCATACCAGGGTGCGGGTGGTCAACAGCCTGTTCTCAAAAGCCTTAATACTGGCGGGCCCCACATCCAGGGCCATCTCGTCATCCGCGATGTCTCTCACGGGAACCGTGCGATGGGCCGCTCCGGCCTTGAATTCCTTGGCCACCACCACATCGCCGGGCAGCAGGATCACCGCGCCCGCCTCGTTGGCCATGTGGATCACCTGGCGGGCGGTTTCCAGATGATCGGGCTCATAGAGCGACTTGCCCACCTTCACGCCTTCCGCCGCCAGGAAGGTGTTGGCCATGGCGCCGCCGATCACCAGGGTCTCGACTCGTTTCACCAGATTCTGCAGCAGTTCGATCTTGGTGGAGACCTTGGCCCCGCCCACCACCGCCGTCAGCGGACGTTCGGGATTGCCCAAGGCCTTTTCCAGATGGGTGAGCTCGGCTTGCATCGAACGGCCCGCCGCATTGGGCAGAAGCCGCGCCACGCCGGAGGTGCTGGCATGGGCGCGATGAGCGGCGGAGAAAGCGTCATTGACGAAGATGTCGCCCAGCGCCGCCAATTCCTTGGCCATCTGCGGATCGTTGGCCTCTTCGCCCTTGTGGAAGCGGGTATTTTCCAACAGCAGCACGTCGCCGTCCTTCAACGCCGCCACTGCGCCGCGGGCTGTGGGGCCGATGCAGTCATCGGCAAAGGCGACGCTGCGGCCCACGGCCTTTTCCAGCGGCTCGACCAGCACCTTCAGCGACATGGAGGGCACCACCTTGCCCTTGGGCCGGTCGAAATGGCTGAGAATGACGACTTTGGCCCCCTTGGCCGACAATTCCTTGATGGTGGGGGCCTGGCGCACGATGCGGGTGTCGTCGGTGACCTTGCCGTCCGCCACCGGCACATTGAGGTCGGCGCGCACCAACACGCGCTTTCCCTTCACATCCAGGTCGTCAAGGGTTCTGAAGTTGCTCACGCTACTCCTTTTACCCTCCCCTTGAGGGAGGGTCGAATTGCGGAGCAATTCGGGGAGGGGTCCGGCGCGTCTCACGACCCCTCCCCGAAATTTGCTCGCTTGCGCTCTCAAATTTCGACCCTCCCTCAAGGGGAGGGTGGGATACTCAGATCAACTTCCCCATCGCCACCGCGGTATCGGCCATGCGGTTGGAGAAGCCCCATTCATTGTCATACCAGCTCATCACCGAGACGAAGGTGCCGTCCATGACCTTGGTCTGGTCCAGGGCGAAGCTGGAGGACGCCGGACTGTGATTGAAATCCACCGACACCAGCTTGTCATGCACCACATCCAGAATGCCTCTGAGCGGGCCCGCCGCGGCCGCCTTGATGGCGTCGTTGATTTCCTGAGCGGTGGTGGCGCGCTTGGCGACGAATTTCAAATCCACCAGCGACACGTTCGGCGTCGGCACCCGCACCGATATGCCGTCCAGCTTGCCCTTGAGTTCCGGCAGCACCAGGCCCACCGCCTTGGCGGCGCCGGTGGAGGTGGGAATCATCGACAGCGCCGCGGCGCGGGCGCGATAGAGGTCCTTGTGCATCTGGTCCAGCGAGGGCTGGTCGTTGGTATAGCTGTGGATGGTGGTCATCATGCCGCGCTCAATGCCCACCGCGTCATTCAGCACCTTGGCCACCGGCACCAGGCAGTTGGTGGTGCAGGAGGCGTTGGACACGACCAGATGCTCCTTGGTCAGGTGATCGTGATTGATGCCATAGACCACCGTCAGATCGGCGCTGTCGCAAGGCGCGCTGACCAGCACCCGCTTGGCGCCGGCGGCGAAATGGCTGCTGGCCTTTTCCTTGGAGGTGAAGATGCCGGTGCATTCCAGGGCGATGTCCACATCCAGCTCCTTGTGGGGAAGCTCGGCGGGGTTCTTGATGGCGGTGACTTTCATCTTGTGGCCGGCGGCGATCATATACTCCCCGTCCACGCTCACTTGGGCCGGAAAGCGGCCATGCACGCTGTCATAGCGCAGCAAATGGGCATTGGTCTCCACGGGCCCCAGATCATTGACCGCCACGATCTCGATGTCGCGCCGGCCCGATTCCACGATGGCCCGCAACACCAAACGGCCAATGCGGCCGAAACCATTGATTGCAACCCGAAGCGCCATTCCAATCTCCTTCTCGGCCGGCGCGCGCCGGCCCTTTGCTACTTCAACAATTTCTTGGCCGCCGCCACCGCCGCATCGGCGGTGATGCCGAATTTGGCATAGACGTCCTTATAGGGGCCGCTGGCGCCGAAGCTGTGCATGCCGATGAAGGCGCCGGCGTTTCCAAGCAATTCCGAACCAATATAGCGATCCCAGCCTTCACGGGCCGCTGCCTCAATGGCCACCTTGACGGTGCCGGGACCCAGGATCTTTTTGCGATACTCTTCCGGCTGCTCCTCGAATAATTTCCAGCAGGGCATGGACACGACCCGCGACGGGATGCCTTCGGCGGCGAGCTTGTTCCTGGCTTCCACCGCCAGGCTGACTTCGGTGCCGGTGGCCAGGAAGGTCACCTTGGCATTGGCATCGCCCGCCAATTCATAGGCGCCCCGGGCGGAAAGATTCTCCGCCGTATGACCGACACGCACCGTCGGCACGTCCTGACGGGAGAAGGCGATCAGGCTGGGGCGGCGATTGTTGTTCAGCGCCAGTTCCCAGCATTCTGTGGTTTCCACGCCATCGGCGGGGCGCATCACCAACAGATTGGGAATGGCGCGCAAGGCCGCCAGATGTTCGACCGGCTGGTGGGTGGGGCCGTCCTCGCCCACGCCGATGGAGTCATGGGTCATCACAAACACCACCCTTATGCCCATCAGCGCGGCGAGCCGGATGGAGGGGCGGCAGTAATCGGAAAACACCATGAAGGTGCCGCCATAGGGAATGATCCCGCCATGCAGCGCCAGGCCGTTCATCGCCGCCGCCATGCCATGTTCGCGGATGCCGTAATGGATATAGCGGCCGGAAAAATTGCCGGGCGAAATGCCGTCGATATTCTTGGTCTTGGTATTGTTGGAAGGCGTCAGATCGGCCGAGCCGCCCACCGTGTTGGTCAGCTGGGCATTGATCACGTCCAGCGCCTTTTCCGACATTTTACGGGTGCCGGCGCTGGGCTTTTCGGCGGAAAGCTTTTCCTTCAACGCCGCCAGCGCGGGGCCCAGCGAGGCGGGGATCACGTCATTGATGACATCATCGAATTCCTTGGCCCAACTGCTGGCGGATTTGCGCGCCTTCCAGGCGTCACAGGCCTTGGCGCCGGTCTTACCGATGGCGCGCCATTGATTGAGCAAGTCGTCGGGCACCACAAAAGGCTCATAGGGCCAGTGCAATTCCTTGCGCGCGCCCGCCACCACTTCGGCGCCGGGAGCGTCGCTGTGCGCCTTTTGCGTGCCTTCGCGGCCGGGCAGGCCGAAGCCGATGATGGTGCGGCAGGCGATCATCACCGGCGCGTCGGATTTTTGCGCTTTTGCAAGGGCGCGAAACACATCGGCGGCGTCATGACCGTCGCAACTGTCCACGGTCCAGCCGGCGGCCTTGAAGCGTTCCGCCTGGTTGGTGGAATCCGACAAGGCGATGGAGCCGTCGATGGTGATGTTGTTGTGGTCCCACAACACGATCAGGTTGGAGAGCTTCAGGTGCCCGGCCAAGGTGATGGCTTCGTGGCTGATGCCTTCCATCAGATCGCCGTCGCTGGCGATCACATAAGTCTTGTGCTGAACCAGGTCGTCGCCGAAGCGGGCATTCAGGATGCGCTCGGCCAGCGCCATGCCCACGGCATTGGCGATGCCCTGGCCCAGCGGTCCGGTGGTGGTCTCGATCCCGGGCAGGTCGCCATGCTCGGGGTGACCGGCGGTGGGGCTGCCCACTATGCGGAAGTGCTTGAGGTCGTCGATGGTGATCTCGGGATAGCCGGTCAGCCACAACAGGGAATAAAGCAGCATCGAGCCGTGGCCGGCCGACAGCACAAAACGGTCGCGGTCCGGCCAGCCCGGCTCGGCGGCATTGAATTTCAGGAATCGGGAGAACAGCACCGTGGCCACATCCGCCATGCCCATGGGCAGGCCCGGGTGCCCGGACTTGGCGGTTTCCACCGCATCCATGGAAAGGGCCCGGATGGCATTGGCCAGGCTGCGGATCTGATTCTGGTCAGGAGAAGCCTGATCGGGCTGGGGCATGGGGAGTTCCCGGCGTGGTGGTGGCTGGCCTTAGCGAGCGGCTGGCGCCCCCGTCAAGGGCTGGCGCCATGCTGGCAACGCGTATCGGTTGACCCGATTTCCCGCTCCAGCGCCGCGGGTCCGAAATTCACAATCCCTCGACGTCGGTAATGGGCGAATTTCGGGCCCGAAACGGCACTGGATTCAAGGATTTCTCACACCCCTCGATCCGTGGATCCACCGATCCCCCGCTACAGGGTGTTTGCGGATTGCGGAATCAGGACGCGCGGGCCTAAGGTCTTGAGGTGTTTTGGGGGGAAATTGAGCGATGAGGAGCGCATGAGCCGTCTGGATTTGGCACAAAACCGCTTTCAGAAGGCCCTCGAGGCCCTGGAAAATGCCGCCGCCTCGGTAGGGGAGAGCCTGGACGCGGCCGCCAAATTGCCGGAACGCCTCGCGGAGCTGGAGATGGAACGCGACAGGCTGCTCGCCCGGGTGGCGGAGCTGGAAGAGGAAGTCAGTGCCTTGTCGGGCCTGACCGAAGAAGTGGAAGGCCGGCTGGATGGCGCCATTGGCGAAATCCGCGCCGCGCTGGCGAGGTAACGCGATGCCGCTGGTCAATATCATGGTCAACAGCCGCGCCTATACCATCGCTTGTGACGATGGCGAGGAAGAGCATCTCAAGGAGCTGGCTTCCTATGTCGACGCCAAGGCGCGCGAGGTGCTGGGCTCGGTGGGCCAGGTGGGCGATGCCCGCATGCTGTTGATGGCGGCGCTGCTGATCGCCGATGAACATCATGAACTGAGCGGCAAGGTTGGAATTGTCACCGACGGCGACAGGCAAAAGCTGCATTTGCGGGTGGAACAGGCGGAAAGCGCGGCTGCCGATGCCCTGGAAAACGCGACAAAAAAATTGGAAGACATTGCCGCGCGCCTCGCGCACGCCTAAACTGGATGGTGGACGGTCACTGTCTCGCGCGTCAGGTTGCGATGCCCAGGGGCCTTAATTGTACTCATCGGGAGTTGTCCCTGACCGGGACCGTGGTTCCGGATACACGACGCCCACCTGCACTTGCAGGCCCATGAGATCCAATACCAACGGCGAGTATGGTACCGTCCACCGGCGCGCGAAGCGCGCGAGCCTGTCCAGTGGACAGGCGAGAGGTGGACGGTGCCGCGAGCTTGGGCGAGCGGCTCGGCAGCCGGCACCAATCTTTGACGACCTGTCCAGTGGACAGGCGAGAGGTGGACGGTGCCGCGAGCTTGGGCGAGCGGCTCGGCAACCGGCACCAATCTTTGACGACCTGTCCTGTGGACAGGCGAGAGTGCGGAAGGGCGCGCCTCGCTTCGCTCGGCTAGGGCAAGCTTTTCTAGGCTCGCGTTGCTCGCCAAGAAAAGCTAAGCCAGCGGCTCGGCAAGCGGCACGAAAAAAATAGTTGATGATCGAGCCTTCCTCCAAACAAGATCTCCGCACCGCCGCACGCGAAAAGCGCTTGGGTCTGGTACGCAAGGACTATGCGGGCGGGATCGCGCGTCATGCCGAAGCGCTGGCGTTTCCCAAAGGTTCAATCGTTGGCGGCTATCATGCCTTGCCCGACGAGGCCGATCCGGCGCTGCTGCTGGAACGGCTGGTCGCGCTGGGCTGCCACATCGCCTATCCGCGTGTCGCCGGAAAAGGTCTCCCGCTGGAATTTCATCGCGTGCCGGACGGCGAAGTGCTGGCGCCGGGCGTTTTCGGTATTCACGAACCGCTGGACATCTGGCCGCGCGCCGTTCCGAATATTTTGCTGGTGCCGTTATTGGCGTTCGATGCCTCCGGCCACCGGCTGGGCTATGGCGGCGGTTTCTATGACCGCACCATCGCCCTGTTGAAAGTGCCCGCGATCGGCATTGCCTATGCCGGCCAGCAGATGGATTCGCTGCCGCACCAGCCGCATGATGCCATGCTCGACGCCATTCTGACCGAACACGGCCCTATGAGATTCCGGGAATAGGCCCAAAATCCCCGGCTGCGCGCCCCGCTCTTTATGTTAAGAGGGGGCATGAACATTCTCTTCCTGGGCGACATTATCGGCAGGCCGGGCCGCGATGTGGTGCAGGCCGAACTGCCGGCCTTGCGCCGAAGCCTCAAGCTGGATTTCGTCATCGCCAATGGCGAGAACGCGGCGGGCGGCTTCGGCCTCACCCGCGCCATCGCCGAGGATTTTTTTGCCTTAGGCGTCGACGTGATCACCACCGGCAATCATTGGGCCGACCAGAAGGAAATCCTCACTTACATCGACAGCGAGGATCGCATCCTGCGCCCCCTGAATTATCCCAAAGGCACGCCAGGGCGCGGCGGCAACCTGTATCAGACGCCGGGTGGTTCGGTGCTGGTGATCAACGCCATGGGCCGGGTGTTCATGGATGCGCTGGATGATCCGTTCGCCGGCGTCGACCGCGAATTGTCGGCCTGCCCCTTGGGCGAAGGCGCCGATGTCATTGTGGTGGACATGCATGCCGAGGCCACGTCCGAAAAAATGGCGATGGGCCATTTCTGCGACGGCCGCGCCAGCCTGGTGGTGGGCACGCACCAGCATGTGCCCACCGCCGACGCGCAGATTTTGCCCGGCGGCACCGCCTTCCAGGTCGATGCGGGGGCCTGCGCCGATTATGATTCCGTAATCGGGATGGACAAGAGCGAACCGGTGCAGCGCTTTGTACGCAAAATGTCCACCCAGCGCTTCACCCCCGCCACCGGCCCCGCCACGCTGTGCGGCGTCTTCATCCAGACTGGCGCAAAGGGCCTTGCCACCCGCATTGAACCGGTCCGGGTTGGCGGGCGGCTGAAATCTACGGTGCCCCAGCTTTAGCCGCTGCCTCGTCCTTGGCCAGCTGTCTCTCGAACGACTTTTCCATTTTCTCCAGTGTGCGGTCCTTGCTGTCCGCATCGATAAAGGGATTGGGGGCGCCGGGCTTCAGCTTGGCCAGCTTGTCCTTCAGCTCGAACTGATCGCCATGGGGGGCGAGGAAAATATCGGCCTGTATCGTCTTTAGTTTCGCGAAGCTGGCGCGATAGTCGGAGGCGATCTGCGGATAGGCGGTGTTGCCGACCAAGGGCGCGGCCACGGTGAGCGAGCCGAAGAACATCACCTGATGGCTCACGCCGCCCTCAACCAGCGGCATGGTCCAGCTGGTGTCGCCCGTGGTGTGGCCGGGCGTGAGATGCGCCGTCAGGGTGACGCCGCCCAGGCTCACCGTATCGCCGTCCGCCACCACATGGTCCACCTTCACCGGGGTGGTGTCGATCTGCGAGGACAGCCCATAGGTGATATGGCCGCTTTCCAGAAACGGCTTGTCACCGGCGCTGGCATAAAAGGTCGCGCCGGTGTCGGCCTTGAGTTTGGCCAGGGCGCCGGAATGATCGAAATGGGCATGGCTGTTGAGCAGGATCTTTATGTCGCTCAACTTGAAGCCCAGCGCCTGGATGTTCTTCTCGATGGCTTCGGTACTTTCCGGCAAGCCGCCATCGGTCAGGATGTCACCTTTCGGCGTGACGATCAGGAAGGTGCTGACCCCGGCCATACCGACATAGTAGATATTGCCGATGACATGGAATGGCGCCTGCGGCTTGTTCCATTCGATGCGTTCCTTGGCATAGGGCAGTTCGTGCGCCGGTGTCTGCGCCTGCGCCGGAAGGACCGCCGGCAACAGGCATACCAAAGCGAGACGTTTCATTTCAAACTCCTGGATCGCGCCCAATCCGCCAGTGATAGCAGGCCCGGGCGCTTTCCAGAAGGCGCTTCACGCCGCCGCGTCGCAGGCGAGATCGGTACCACGGGCCTCGCCGTCGAGGGTGGACGCCACCGCATGGACCACCGCGGCGATCCGCACCGCCGCCTGAATCTCTTCCAGCGAGAGACCGGCTTTGCGCAGAACCTTTTCATGGCTGTCGATGCACATGCCGCAGCCATTGATCGCCGACACCGCCAGGCACCAAAGCTCAAAATCCGCCCTGGCCACGTCCGGCTTGCCGATCACATTCATCCTGAGCCGCGCCGGCAGGGTGCGGTAATCCGGCGCCGAAGCCAGATGGGTGAAGCGGTAATAGATGTTATTCATTGCCATGATGCTGGCGGCGGCGCGGGCCGCGTTCAGCGCCTCCGGCGTCAGTTTGGAGGCGAATTCGCCGAGGATGGCGTTGATGGTGATGCGCTCGCGAGAGGCGAGCGCGCAGGCGATGAAGGTTCCGGCGCGCTGCTGCTCGGTGAGCACAGTTTCCTGCGCCAATGACGACAGGTTGAGCTTCAGGTCCTTGGCGTAGTCGGGTAACGCGTCTTTCAGGGCTTCGATGGACATGGCACTCCTTTCGGAAAAAGGGCCCTCATCCCTTTTGGGGATGAGGGCGGGTGCTCCGCCTGTTGGGGTGGACAGGCGGAGCGGTGATTAGGCGGCGGTCTGGATGACCTCTTCACCCTTCTGCCAGTTGCAGGGGCAGAGCTCGTCGGTCTGCAGCGCGTCCAGCACCCGCAGCACTTCGGACGGATTGCGGCCCACGCTCATGTCGGTGACATAGGCGAAGCGGATGATGCCGTCCGGATCCACCAAAAAGGTGGCGCGTTTGGCGACGCCGGCTTCCTCATCCAGGATCCCGAGCGCCCGGGAGAGCCGCCGGTTGGTGTCGGCCAGCATGGCGAAGGGCAGGGTTTTCAGATCGGCATGGTTCTGCCGCCAGGCGAGATGGACGAATTCGCTGTCGGTGGAGACGCCATAGATCACCGTGTCGCGGTCGTTGAAATCACCGTTGAGCTTGCCGAAGCCGGCGATCTCGGTGGGACAGACAAAGGTGAAATCCTTGGGCCAGAAGAAGATCAGCTTCCATTTTCCCTGATCGCTGTCCTGGGTGAAGGGTTGGAAGGCGTTTGCGGGATTGGTGGAAACCACCCCCTGGACGGAGAAATCGGGGAATTTGTCGCCGACGGTCAGCATGGGAACTCCTTGGAATGATTCTAACTGAGAAATATTCTTAGAAATATTCTAAACTGAAGTCAAGCGGCAAAGCGACCCCGCCTGGACAGGCCGGTTTCTTTGGTTTTTCCAGGCTTTACGGCGTGCGGCCCGCTTTGACCGCCCGCCATCCCGCCAGCAGGAAGGCGATCAGCACCACCCCCTGGACCGCGCCGAAGACCGGCCCAGCCGGGGGCACGCTGGGCGCCAGCGCATGCAGCGCGGGAATCTTGATGAAGGACTGAATCACCAGCACAAAAACATTCAGATACAGCGCCAGAATGGCGGTGATCACATAAGCGCTGCGCCAGCGCCCCGCCAAATGCCGCCCATAAAGAGCAAACAGCGCCACCGCCAATACCAGCAGGGAAATGGCGCCCACAATCATGCCGGGGGTGACATGCTCATTGTGGAACAGAAAGCCGGTGGCGCTGGTCAGCACGGTAAGTCCCAGGAAAATGCCGGTCAGGGTTACCGGGGTTCGCCCCTTGAACATGGCCGCCAGCACGGGCAGGCCGGTCAGGATGGCGGCCAGGCTGATGGCGAGATGGACAAGGGTCAGCGGGTCGGTGGCGAGCGTCGTCATGGCGGCTCCGATTTTGGAAATAAGGCCTGAAAATAGCGGCAATCCTGCCCCCGCGCGGGCGGGCTTGAAAAGGCCCCTTGAAACAAATGGGCCGGCCCTAGTATCTCCAGCCACCCATCGGGAAGCAGCAAATGGCCGGTCATAGTCAGTTCAAGAACATCATGTTCCGCAAGGGCAAGCAGGACAAGGAGCGCTCCAAGCTCTTTGCCAAGCTCTCCCGCGAGATCACCGTGGCGGCCAAATCCGGCCTGCCCGACCCGGCGCACAATCCCAGGCTGCGCACCGCCATCATCGCCGCCAAGGCGGAGTCCATGCCCAAGGACAATATCGAGCGCGCTATCAACAAGGCGGCCGGCGGCACCGGCGAGAATTATGACGAAGTCCGCTATGAGGGTCGCGGTCCCGGCGGCGTGGCCTTGATCGTGGAGACCATGACCGACAACCGCAACCGCACCAGCGCCGATGTGCGCGCCGCCTTTTCCAAATATGGCGGGGCGATGGGGGAAACCGGCTCGGTCAGTTTCATGTTCGATCATGTGGGCGTGATCACCTATCCGCCGGAAAAGGGCAGCGAAGACCAGATGCTGGAAGCGGCGCTGGATTGCGGCGCCAATGAATGCGTCTCCACGCCGGAGGCCCACGAATTCCTCACCAGCATGGAGGACTTCGCCTCGGTGCGCGATGCGCTGGAGGCCAAGCTGGGTGCGCCCGGGTCGGCGGCCATCATATGGCGGCCGCAGAATACCGTGTCGGTGAATGACGAAGCCGGCGAGACTTTGATCAAGCTTGTGGAAGTTCTTGACGATCACGACGACGTGCAAAATGTCTACGGCAATTACGAGTTATCCGATACGTTGTTGTCGAAATTGACTGGGTGAGGAGCGGTCCGCGCTTTGTGCGGACGAAACGATCCGGTGGATCGTTTCGAGCGACGAACGCCCGGAGCGTAAGCGAAGGGCGGGGAGGGGGCGGGATGCGGCGTGTTAATCCACCGGTGACAATCTCAGTCAGGCGCCATGGTTTCCGGGTCCGCACCATTTCGCGCATCAAATTCGAAGCCGGGCCTGCCGTCGCCGGCTGGGTGAATTACCGCAACAAAGTCTATCCGCTGTTTCAGGATCCCGGCGGCACGCTGTATCTCGACGAGGATGGCTGGGCCTCCAGCCGCCACTATCCGCTGACCCTGGATGATGGCGCCGCCAGGAAGCGCAAGCCCGGTGGCTTCCGCTTCTGACACGCTCGCCTATAGTGGCAGCATGGAGCACATGTCCCCGCTGATCGGCATTCTGGTGATCGGCCTGGGCCTGGCCTTTGTGCTGGGCACGGTGGCGCAGCGGCTCAGGATGCCGCCGCTGGTGGGCTATCTGCTCGCCGGCGTGCTGGTGGGGCCGTTCAGTCCGGGCATTGTGCTGGACCAGCGCCTGACTTTGCAGCTGGCCGATATCGGCGTGGTGCTGCTGATGTTCGGGGTGGGCCTGCACTTCAAGCCTTCCGATCTGATGCAGGTCAAAGCCATTGTGGTGCCGGGCGCGGTGCTGCAAATGGCGATCATCACCGCCCTGGGCGTCACCGCCAGCCTGGTGCTGGGCTGGCCGCTCAGCCAGGGCTTGGTCTTCGGTCTTTGCCTGTCGGTGGCGTCGACCGTGGTGGTGATGCGGGCGCTGCAGGATCGCCGGCTTACCGAAACCAACCGCGGCAAGATCGCGGTGGGCTGGCTGGTGGTCCAGGACCTGCTCACCGTCCTGGTGCTGGTATTGTTGCCGCCCATCGCCGCGGTGCTCAAGGGCGGCGACATGAACATGATGGTGCTGGCCAAAAGCCTGGGCCTCACCTTCGGCAAGCTGGCCCTGTTCGCCGGCCTGATGCTGGTGATCGGGCGCCGCCTGATCCCCGCCATGCTGCATTACATCGCCCATACCGGCAGCCGCGAATTGTTTCGCCTGGCGGTGCTTTCGGTGGCGCTGGGCGTCGCCTTCACGGCCTCCTTTCTGTTCGGCGTCTCCATTGCGCTGGGGGCCTTTTTCGGCGGCATGATTTTGGCCGGTTCGCGGCTGTCGCAGCGCGCGGCGGAAGAGTCGCTGCCGCTGCGCGACGCTTTCGCCGTGCTGTTCTTCCTGTCGGTGGGGATGTTGTTTGATCCCCGCGTGGTGGTGCAGGATCCTCAGGCGCTGGCGCTGACTTTCGGCATCGTGCTGGCGGGCGGGGCGGTGTGCTACGCGCTGCTCCGATTTTTGGGCGTCAAGAGCGCCAGCGCCCTGACCATCGCCGTCAGCCTGGCGCAGATCGGCGAATTCTCCTTCATCCTCGACGATGTCGGCATCGGGCTCGGCCTGTTGTCCGGCCGGACACGAGGCTTGATCCTGGGCGCGTCCATCCTCTCTATTTTCCTTAATCCGCTCCTGTTCGCGTTGGCGGCCCGGCGCGAGGCGTCTCCGCATGCCCAGCCTGCCCCCGACATGCCCAAGCCCGCGCCCGAGCCCACCAAGCTCACCGGTCACGCGGTGGTGGTGGGATATGGCCGGGTGGGACACTTGATCGCCGACGGCATCAAGGGCGTGCTGCCGCTGCTGGTGGTGGAGGAAGGGGCGGTGGGCGATCCCGGCATCGAACATATTCGCGGCAATGGCGCGCGCGATGACGTGCTGGCGGCGGCCAATCTGGGGTGCGCGAAACTTTTGTTCGTGGCCATCCCGGAAGCCTTTGAAGCGGGCCAGATCGTGCAGCAGGCGCGGCGCGCCAATCCGGGCCTGCCAATCGTGGCGCGGGCCCATTTTGATGCCGAGGTGGATCATCTTTTGTCCTTGGGCGCCAGCAAGGTGATCATGGGCGAGCGGGAAATCGCCATGGCCATGCTGGATTTTGCCAAAAACCACTAGGCGGGAAGCAATGCTGGGCGATGCGAAAATCGGCGCCTTCCTCTGTGTACGGGACCGCGAGGCGGCGAAAAGATTTTATGCGGGCACGCTTGGCCTGACGCTGACGCGCGAAGACTCCTACGCACTTGTGTTTGACGCCGGGGGAACGGTTTTGCGCGTCTCGCCCGTCAAGGAACTGCAGCCCCAGCCCTTCACCGTGTTGGGATGGCAAGTCCCCGACATTGTGGCCGTGATGGAGAGACTGGCGGCGGCAGGGGTGGTCTTTGTGCGCGTTCCCGGACTCAACCAGGACGCGCTGTGCGTCTGGTCACCGGCCCCTGGCGTCAAGGTCGCCTGGTTCAAGGACCCGGACGGAAACCTGCTCAGCCTGGGCCAGCACGGATCGTCAGAACCGTAAGTTCAAACGGCCGAACATAAAGAGTACAAACAGGCCATGAGCCTGATGATTCGCATCCTTGGCCTGGACCCGGGGCTGGCCCGGATGGGCTGGGGCGTGATCGATGTCTCGGGCAGCCGGCTCTCCCATGTCGCCCATGGCGTGATCGCCACCAAGACCGCCATCGGCTTGGGGGCGCGGCTGCTGGCCTTGCACCGTGAGCTGGGGCTGGTGATTGAGACCCATGTCCCGGTGGCCATCGCGGTGGAGCAGGCCTTCGTGGCGCGCGATCCCCAGGCCGCGCTCAAGATCGGCCAGGCCCGCGCCATCGCACTGCTGGCGGCGGCGGAAGCGGGACTGGAGATCGCCGAATATGCCCCCAATCACATCAAGAAATGCGTGGTGGGGGCGGGCCATGCCGGCAAGGAGCAGGTGCTGTTCATGGTCAAGCGCCTGCTGCCGGCCTGCGGCGTCACCCAGGCCGATGCCGCCGATGCCCTGGCGGCGGCCATTGCGCACGCGCATCTTTCCGCCACCCGCGCGCGAATGGTGGTGGTGGGATGAGTAAGCGCCCATGATCGGCAAACTGACCGGCACCGTGGACGCAATCGCCGATGATACGGTGATCCTGGACGTGAACGGCGTGGGCTATCTGGTGCATTGTCCGGCTTCCACACTTTCTCGCTTGGTTGTGGGCGCGCATGCCAGCCTGATGATCGAGATGAAAGTCAGCGAGGACGCCATCAAGCTCTATGGCTTCGCCTCCGCCGAGGAGCGCGAATGGTTCCGCTTGCTGCAGACGGTGCAGAATGTGGGCGGCAAGGTGGCGCTGTCGGTATTGTCCACCTTGAGCCCCCGCGAATTGCAGCGGGCGCTGGCTTTGGGCGACAAGGCGATGATCGGCCGTGCCTCGGGGGTGGGTCCCAAGCTGGCGCTGCGCATCGCCACCGAGCTCAAGGACAAGGCGCCTTCCATGATGCTGCGCGGCGAAGAGGATGGAAAAATCGCCGCGGCGGCGCATGCCCCGCGCGGCCCGGAAGGCGATGCGGTATCGGCGCTGGTGCATTTGGGCTATTCCGATGCGCGCGCCGCCGAAGCGGTGGCCCGCGCCGTGCAGGCCCTGGGCGAACAGTGCGAGACCTCGGCCCTGATCCGTGAAGCCTTGAAGGGAATGGCCCGGTGACTCCTACAAAATCTGGCGTCCAAAACGAAAATCTGGCGCCGCAACGCAGCGAGGACGACGCGCTGGAAGCCAGCTTGCGTCCAAAGCGGCTGGCGGATTTCGTCGGCCAGCAACAGGCGCGGGAAAACCTTTCCGTCTTCATCGATGCCGCCAGGGCGCGCGGCGAGGCTTTGGACCATGTGCTGTTCCATGGCCCGCCTGGCCTGGGCAAAACCACCCTGGCCCAGATCGTGGCGCGGGAATTGGGGGTGAATTTCCGCTCCACCTCGGGGCCGGTCTTGGCCAAGGCGGGCGATCTCGCCACCATCCTCACCAACCTGGAGCCGCGTGACGTCCTGTTCATCGACGAGATCCACCGCCTCAATCCGGCGGTGGAGGAAATCCTCTATCCGGCGATGGAGGATTATGAACTCGACCTGGTGATCGGCGAGGGACCGGCGGCGCGTTCGGTGAAGATCCAATTGGCGCCGTTCACCCTGGTGGGCGCCACCACCCGCTCCGGCCTGATCACCACGCCCTTGCGCGATCGCTTCGGCATTCCGGTGCGGCTGAATTTCTACACCCCGGACGAACTGCTTTCGATCGTGGAGCGCGGCGCGCGGGTGCTGGGCTTCAATCTGACCCGCGACGGCGCGCGCGAAATTGCCGCCCGCTCGCGCGGCACGCCGCGCATCTCGGGGCGCTTGCTCAAGCGGGTGCGCGACTTCGCCGCGGTCGCCAAGCAGGCCAGCGTGGACGCCAAGACCGCCGATGCCGCGCTGACCCGGCTGGAAGTGGACGCGCGCGGGCTGGACGCTTTCGACCGCCGCTACCTGTCTTTGATCGCCCAGAATTATGGCGGCGGCCCGGTGGGGATCGAAACCCTGGCCGCGGCCTTGGGCGAGGCGCGCGACGCCATCGAGGAAATCGTCGAGCCCTATCTCTTGCAGCAGGGCTTTGTGCAACGCACCCCGCGCGGCCGCGTTCTCGCCGGCGCGGCCTATGGCCATCTCGGCTTGACCGCGCCACCGCAATCGCCGGCGCAGACCGGCCTGTTTTCGGGCGATGAGAATGACTGATTTGAAAGGCCAGTTGAAAGGCTTGGGAGTCTTCGACGGCAAGACCCATATCCTGCCCATCAGTATCTATTACGAAGACACCGACCTTTCCGGCATGGTCTATCACGCCAATTATCTGCGCTATATGGAGCGGGGCCGCACCGAATTCTTCCGCCTGGCCGGCATCTCCCGCGCCCGGCTGGAAGATGCCGAGCCCACCGCCTGGAGCCTGCGGCGCATCGCGGTGGAATATCTGCGTCCGGCGCGGCTGGACGACCAGATCGCGGTGCATTCGGTCCTCACCGAAGTCTCCGGCGCCCGGATCAAGGTGTTGCAGCGGGTGCGGCGCGGCGGCGAGCTGCTGGTCGAGGGGCGGATCGAAGCCTGCGTCACCACGTTAACGGGAAAACCGCGGCGCTTGCCCAAGGATGTGCTTGAGACTCTTGCGCCTTTGGTTGTGGCGGCAGAAACTTGAAACTATTCGCCCAATTTCGGCCAAGATCGCCCGCCATTAGCCAGCCAGTTCGTTGGCGTCAAAAGGTTTTTCCATGATCAAGACCCTCGCCGCCGCCCTTCTGATTCTGGTTGGCCTGCTGGCGGTTTCTCACAATCGGGCCTGGGCGCAAGCCGCGCCCATCGCCGCCCCGGTGGGACCGCAGGCCCAATCCCAGAGCCTGGCGCCGCCGCCCGAGGCCGCCAATTCCGGGGGCGGCCTGAGCGAGGTCCTGTCGGGCAATTTCTCCATCGTCTCCATGTTCCTGCGCGCCGACATTGTGGTGAAGGCGGTGATGGTGCTGCTGCTGCTGGCCTCGCTCTGGTCCTGGACCATCATCTTCAACAAGCTGGTGACCCTGTCCGGCCTCAAGCGCAAGGCGCGCCGGTTCGAGAAAGTGTTCTGGTCCGGCCAGTCGCTGGACGAGCTCTATCAGCAATTCGCCGCCCGCAACGACCATCCGCTGGCGGCCATGTTCATCGCCGGCCTGCGCGAATGGCGGCGCGGCTTTGAGAATAACGGCGGCTTGCGGGAATCGCTGCTGCCCGGCATCAAGGACCGGATCGAAAAAGCGATGAGCGTCACCATCCTGCGCGAGACCGACACGATCGAGCGCCAGCTGGGCATGCTGGCCACCATCGGCTCGGTGTCGCCCTTTGTCGGCCTGTTCGGCACGGTGTGGGGCATCATGAACAGCTTCTCGGCCATCGCCGCCCGCCATGACACCACCCTTGCGGTGGTGGCGCCGGGCATCGCCGAAGCCCTGTTCGCCACCGCCATGGGCCTGCTCGCCGCCATTCCAGCGGTGATCTTCTACAACCGCTTTGTTGCCGAGATCGGCCGCTATGTGAATTCGCTGGACGCTTTTGCCGACGAATTCTCCGCCATTCTGTCGCGGCAATTGGATGAGAAGGTGCCGCACTGATGGCGGCAGGGATTCAACATACCAGCGCAAGAGGCCGCGGACGGATGCGCCGCCGCGCCATGGCCGAGATCAACGTCACGCCTTTTGTCGACGTGATGCTGGTGCTGTTGATCGTCTTCATGGTGACGGCGCCGCTTCTGACCGTGGGCGTGCCGGTGGACCTGCCCAAGACCCGCGCCCCGGCCCTGGGCCAGGACCGCGAGCCGCTTTCCATCACGGTGCGGCGCGACGGCGCCATCTTCCTGCAAAAGGAACAGGTGCCGGAAGCCGCCCTGGTGGACAAGCTGACCGCCATCGCGTCGAACGGCTACAATCAGCGCATTTTCGTGCGCGGCGATGACCGCGCCAACTACGGCAAGGTGATGGAAGTGATGGGGCTGCTCGCCGCGGCCGGCTTCACCCATATCGGGCTGGTGACTGATGTCGTCAAACCGAAGCCCAACCCGCAATAAGGCGGCGCTCCTGGGGAGCCGCATCCGCCCCACCACCGCCCAGCACATGCCTTTGGGCGCGGTGGGCTCGCTGTTGTTTCACGCCCTGATCTTTGCCGCCGCGCTGTTCACCTTTCACCGCAGCCTCAACGCGCCGGAAGATACCCATGTCGTGCCGGTGGACCTGGTGACCATCGCCGACCAGACCAATGTCGCGGCGCAGGCGCCCAAGCCCGAACCGGAAAAGCTCGACCGGCCGCCGCCGGCCCTGGATGTGCCGCCCGAGCCGCAACTTCAGGAAGTCGAGCCCGCGCCCGAGCCGCCAGTGCCCAAGTTCGACGTCGCCAAGGAAAAACCCTTGCCGGTGGAAAAACCGCAACCCACCAGAAAAGAGATGCAGCAGGATTTCAACGCCCTGCTCAACAAGCTGACCACGCCCGAAAAGCCGGTGAAGACCGCCAAGGAAGGGCCGCGGGTGATCCAAGGCGTCGGCCTGGGCAATATGATGACAGCCGACCTGGCGGATGCGCTGAGAAGCCAGATGCGCCGCTGCTGGTCGCCTCCCACCGGCGCCCCCAATGCCGGCGACCTGATCGTCTATTTCGATCTCAGCCTCAATCCGGATGGAACGGTGGGGCGGCTGCAGATGACGCCGGGCACGGCGGCCCAGGCGTCCGGCAACAGCTATACCCGTGCGGCTTCCGAAGCCGCCAGCCGCGCCATCTATCAATGCCAGCCTTATCGCCTGCCGCCTGACCGCTACAATCTGTGGCGGGAAATCAATCCCCTGGGCTTCGACCCGCGCCAGATGATGGGACAGTAAGGTGCAAAGCACCCCTTTGACCCGCGCGGCATCATGGAACAATAAGTCGCCTGCCATGTTGGAGCCATGTTGGTGGCGTCTGATATTCGCCAGGAGAGTGGCATGAAGAAATTTCTAGTCTTGGTTGCCGCGTGGGCGGCGCTTTGGGTGGCGCCCGGACTGACGCCTGCTTGGGCTGCGTTGCAGGTGGACGTGACCCAGGGCAACGCCCAGCCCCTGCCCATCGCCATTCCCGATTTCATCGGCGATCCGCAGACCGGGGCCAATGTGGCGGGGGTGGTGCGCGCCGACCTGGAACGCTCCGGCCTGTTTAGGCCGCTGGACCAGAAAGGCTTTGCCGAGCACATCACCGACATCAACAAGGTGCCCACTTTCGCCACCTGGCGCAGCATCACCGCGCAAGGGTTGGTGACTGGGATGGTGACGGTGCAGCCCGACGGCCGCCTCAGGGTCGATTTCCGGCTGTGGGACGTCTATGGCGAAAGCCAGATGCTGGGCCTGCAATTCTTCACCACGCCGGAGAATTGGCGGCGCATCGCCCATATGGTGTCGGACGCGATTTATGAGCGCATCACCGGCGAGAAAGGCTATTTCGACACCCGCATCGTCTTCATCTCCGAGTCCGGGCCGGCCATCAAGCGGGTCAAGCGGCTGGCGATCATGGACGAGGATGGCGCCAATCCCATTTTCCTCACCCGCGGCGACTACATGGTGCTGACGCCGCGGTTCAATCCCACCGCCCAGATGATCGCCTATATGTCCTATATCGGCACCAAGCCGCGGGTCTATCTGTTCGACATCGAGACCGGCAAACAGGAGATGCTGGGCAATTTCCCCAACATGACCTTCAGCCCCCGCTTTTCGCCGGACGGCAACCGGGTGGCGCTGACCTTGGAGACCAACGGCAATTCCGACATTTATGTGATGGATTTGCGCAATCGCGCCATCCAGCGGCTGACCAGCGACCCCGCCATCGACACCGCCCCCAGCTTCTCGCCGGACGGCAAGCAGATCGCCTTTGAGTCCGACCGGGGCGGCGCCCAGCAGGTCTATGTCATGAATGTGGACGGCTCGAATCAGCATCGAATCAGTTTCGGGGCCGGGCGCAACGGCACCCCGGTTTGGTCGCCGCGCGGCGACCTGATCGCCTTCACCAAGCAGCAAGGCTCCATTTTCTCCATTGGCGTGATGCGGCCGGATGGCTCGGGAGAGCGCGTCATTACCGGCGGTCATCATGACGAAGGCCCCACCTGGGCGCCCAATGGCCGGGTCCTGATGTACACCCGCGAAGCCTCCAACAGCGCCGGCTCGCAGATCTGGTCGGTGGACGTGACCGGTCGCAATGAACGCAAGGTTTTAACCCCCGGTTCAGCATCCGATCCCGCCTGGTCACCCTTGATCCAGTGAGGCTCTTTTCCTAGAATTCGTCCAAATTCGAACGCATTTGTGGCTCTTTTTACCCCTTAATGCGTTTGTCGTTTTGAGGTGCGTCAATTTTCTTAGAGCGTCGGCGCCGCCCGCACCGGTGGACTTCGCTGCCAGGAGATTCCAGTCATGATCCGATTCACCCACACCCTGAAATTCGCGTGCCTTTCAGCGGTCCTGATGTTGGGGGCTTGCACCCACAAGCAAGAGGCAGTGAACACTGCGCCGCCGCCCGCGCCGCCGCCGCCCGCCGCGCCGGCTCCCGCTCCGGTGGTGTCGCGCATCATCCCCGGCAGCGCCGAGGACTTCCGCGTCAATGTCGGCGATACCGTCCACTTTGCCTTCGACCAGTACAATGTCGAGGACAATGACAAGGCCATTCTGGGCCGCCAGGCGGCATGGCTGGCCAAGTATCCGTCGGTGCGCGTCACCATCGAAGGCCATTGCGATGAACGCGGCACCCGCGAATACAACCTGGCTCTGGGCGCGCGCCGCGCCAATGCGGTGAAGGAGTATCTGGTCAGCCAGGGCGTCTCCACCGCCCGGCTGGAAACCGTCTCCTATGGCAAGGAACGCCCGGTCTGCACCCAGTCCGACGAATCTTGCTGGACCCAGAACCGCCGTGGCGTCACAACCATCACCGGTGGTGCAAATTCGTAATTTGCGTATGTAAGGAAAAAGGGGCGTGGGATAATTCCCGCGCCCCTTTTTGCTTTAAAGGCTTGGTAGAGAGACACCCATGATTGTCCGGCATCTGGCGGTTTCGGTTCTGGCGCTTGGTTTGGGCTTGGGCAGCGCCCAGGCGCAATTGTTCGGCCCCAGCGATGAGGAAAAAGCGCGCGAAGCCGCCCAGGACAGCGGCATCCAGGATCTCAAAGGTGCCACCCAGCAGCAGGATGCGCGCATCCGCGAATTGGAAGACCGGGTGCGGGGACTGACCGATTCCTTGAGCCGCTCAACCGGCGCCAATGAGGAGCTCAGCCATCAGCTCCAGCTTCAGAACGACAAGATCGACAAGATGGAGAAGGATTTTGCCTACCGGCTTTGCACCTTGTCGGCGCAGCAGGTGGGCGCCGCCGATTCCATGAATTGCGCCGCGGCCGGCACCATCTCCGCCCCAAACCAGCAAGCCCAGCAGCCTTACGCGCCGCCGCCGGGGGCCCCGCGGCCTGGCGACAGCCTGCCGCCCGTCGGCGGCACCATCGACGCCACCGGCAACGCGCCTAATGGCCAGCCCGCGGTCTTGGGCCGGGCGCCGGGCGTGTTGGGAACGCTTCCGGTAAATCCCGGCGCGACTGCGGGCCCGCCCCCAGGCAGCGTGGCGAGCGCAGCCCCCGCCGCTCCCACCGGTCCGTCGCAGTATGACCAGGCGATGAATCTGATGAGCCGGGCGCAGTATAGCGAAGCCGCCGCCGCCTTCCGTGCCTATGCCGACGCGCATCCCGGCGATACCGAATTGGCGCCGCAGGCGATCTATTGGGTGGCCAATATCAGCTTCATCCGCCAGGACTATGCGCCCGCCGCGCGCACCTTCGCGGAAGTGATCAAGAAATATCCCAAGTCAGCCCGCGCGCCCGACGCTATGCTCAAGCTGGCCCAATCCTTCATGGCGATGGGCCAGAAGTCGGAAGGCTGCACCACGCTTGGGCTCATCAAATCGAAATATCCCAGCGCCGCGCCGGGGACCCTCGCCAGCGCCGCGAGCCTCCGCAAGACGGCCTGCAGCAAGTAAATCCCCAGCCGGGATCGAAGCCCAATTCGCGCGGGCGATGGCGGCGCATCCCGCGCAAGGTCATGTCCGGTCCTGGGCCGTGGCGGTGTCCGGCGGCGGAGACTCCATCGCTTTGATGCATTTGCTGGCGGACTATGCGCGGGAAAAAAAGCTTCCCGCGCCCGTAGTGCTGACAGTCGATCATGGCTTGCGCGCGTCTTCCGCCAAGGATGCCAAGCGGGTGGCGGCATGGGCAAAAAAAGCCGGACTGAAGGTCCAGCTGCTCAAATGGCGTGGCCCCAAAGCCAAAACGGGCATAGAGGCGGCGGCGCGGGAGGCGCGCTACCGGCTGATGGGCGCCTGGCTACGGAAAAACAAAGTCGTGACGTTGCTGGTTGGCCACACCGAGGACGACCAGGCCGAGACCTTCCTGCTCAGGCTGGCGCGCGGCAGTGGGTTGGACGGGCTGGCAGGCATGCAGCCCCGCGCGCCCTGGCCGGTGCCCGCCTTCGCCGGGCTGGTGTTGGCCAGGCCATTGCTGGCTTTCAGCCGCGCCCAACTGCGTCTCTATCTCCAGGCCAAAGGGCAGGGGTGGATCGAAGATCCGATGAATGCGGATGCGAGCTTCGACCGGGTGAAAGTCCGAAAGGCGCAAAAGGCGCTGGCGGGGGCCGGCCTCACGCCGGCGCGCATCGCCGCCGCGGCGCTCCATCTGGCGCGCGCCCGGGAAGCGCTGGAAATCGCCACCCAGGCGGTCCTGCAGCGGGCGGCGCGCAAGGCGCAAACCGGCATCCTGATCGATGCCGGCGCCCTGGCGGCGGCGCCGCGCGAGCTGGGATTGCGCGGCCTGGCGGCGGTTTTGATGACGGTGGGCAGCCAGGTCTACCGGCCGCGTTTCGACTCCCTGGAGCGGCTTTTCGACCAGATCGCGGGCGGCAACTTCGGCCCCGGCGCCACCCTGCATGGCTGCCGCCTTCGGCCCCTGGCCGGAAAAGACAAAAATTTCGTTCCCTTCACCCTGCTGGTCGAGCCGGAAAGCCCAAGGAAAACCGGGAGTTCCACCAAGAGGCCCGGCCGGTAACTTTCGCTTTGCTGTGTTGCAGCAGCGGTCCAAAACTCTTAACGTTTTGATGTCTGGCAATGGGCTAAAATCATCCTATCTATTGGGGTGGTTGGATTCCGCTCCTGCGACCAGAAAAGGACGCCCCTTGAACAATCTTAGAAATCTCGCGCTGTGGATCGTCATCGCGCTATTGCTGGTTTTCCTGTTCAACCTGTTCCAGGGGACGGGGTCGCACACCACCGCCTCGGCGCTGACCTATTCCAAATTCAACGAGCTGGTGATCCAGAACCAGGTCCGCAAGGTCACCTTCCAGGGCGAGTCGGTGAAGGGCGAGCTGACCAACGGCACCCAGTTCACCACCACGGTGCCCAACAACGACAATACCCTGTGGCCGACCTTGAAGGCGCACAATGTCGACACCGCGGTGTCGCCCGCCGATGACGGCATGCCCTCGCTGCTGGCCATCTTCATCAACTGGTTCCCCATGCTGCTGATCTTCGGCGTGTGGGTGTTCTTCCTGCGCCAGATGCAGTCGGGCGGCGGCAAGGCGATGGGCTTCGGCAAATCGCGCGCCAAGCTTTTGACCGAGCGCCAGGGCCGCGTGACGTTTGAAGATGTCGCCGGCGTGGACGAGGCCAAGGACGACCTCAAGGAAATCGTCGACTTCCTGCGCGACCCGCAGAAATTCCAGCGATTGGGCGGCCGCATTCCAAAGGGCGTGCTGCTGGTCGGCCCGCCGGGCACCGGCAAGACCTTGCTGGCGCGCGCCATCGCGGGCGAAGCCAATGTGCCCTTCTTCACCATTTCGGGCTCGGACTTTGTCGAAATGTTCGTGGGCGTGGGCGCCAGCCGCGTGCGCGACATGTTCGAACAGGCCAAGAAGAATTCGCCCTGCATCGTCTTCATCGACGAAATCGACGCGGTCGGCCGCCATCGCGGCGCCGGTCTGGGCGGCGGCAATGACGAGCGCGAGCAGACACTCAACCAGTTGCTGGTGGAGATGGACGGCTTCGAAGCCAATGAAAGCGTGATCCTGATCGCCGCCACCAACCGGCCCGATGTGCTGGACCCGGCACTGCTGCGTCCCGGCCGGTTCGACCGCCATGTGGTGGTGCCCAATCCCGACCTGGCGGGCCGCGAAAAGATCCTGCGCGTGCATCTGCGCAAGGTTCCGTTGGCGCCCGATGTCGATCCCCGCACCATCGCCCGCGGCACGCCCGGTTTCTCCGGCGCCGACCTGGCCAATCTGGTGAACGAAGGCGCGCTGTTGGCGGCCCGGCGCGGCAAGCGCGTGGTCACCATGAGCGAGCTGGAGGACGCCAAGGACAAGGTGATGATGGGCGCCGAACGCCGCTCCATGGCGATGAGCGATGAGGAAAAGAAACTCACCGCCTATCATGAAGGCGGCCATGCCATCGTGGCGCTGCATGTCGTCGGTTCCGATCCGATCCACAAGGCCACCATCATTCCGCGCGGCCGCGCGCTCGGCATGGTGATGCGCTTGCCGGAACGCGATCAGCTGTCGCTGACCCGCCAGAAGATGCTGGCGGATCTGTGTGTCGCTTTTGGCGGCCGCATCGCCGAGGAATTGGTGTTCGGCCATGAAAAGGTGACGACGGGGGCGCAAAGCGACATCGAACAGGCCACCCGCATGGCGCGCGCCATGGTCACCCGCTTCGGCATGTCCGACAGCCTGGGCCCGATCGCCTATGCCGAGAACCAGGAGGAAGTGTTCCTGGGCCACAGCGTGTCGCGCACCCAGAATGTCTCGGAAGCCACGGCGCAGAAGATCGACGCGGAAATCCACCGCATCATCGACGAGTGCTATGCCAGGGCCAAGCAGATCCTCACCGACCGTCAGAGCGATTTGAATGTGCTGGCGCGTGGGTTGCTGGAATATGAGACCCTGACGGGCGATGAGATCGTGGCCCTGCTCAAGGGCATCCCGCCGGTGCGTACGCCCTATGAAGACCCGGTGGTGCCGTCGCGCGGCGAGGGCACGTCGGTGCCGGCGGCGGGCAAGCCTCGCCCGGCTTCGCCCGGCCCGATCATCACGCCGGAGCCACAGCCCAGGTAAGACGTCTTGGGCGGCGCGGTTCTTTTGCGTCGTGAGTTCGTCGCGCCATCGCTCATGTACGTCTTGTACACATCGCTCGGCGCTCCTGCTCACGCCGCAAAACTCCTCGCGCCGCGCGTTAATTCATAAAACTCACCATGGCCGGGCTTGACCCGGCCATCCGTCTTCCATGACAAAGACGGTTCAGGCGCTTTTTTGATCATGGAATGGCGATGAATGCGTTTTTCCGGACAATTGCGTACTGCCTTCTCGGTCTCCCGGGCCTCCTGGTGATGCAGCAGGGAAGCGAGCTTTCCGCATACGGAGGGTGGGGTCGTCCCTTTTTTCTGCTGCTATATGCGATGGTCCTTTTCATCGTGGTCACCGTACACGAAGGGGGCCACGCGCTGGCGGTACGCCACTTTGGCTGGAAGATAACGCTTTTTGCCGTTTTCCCTATCGCCTACAGAACCAAAACCAAAAGGTTCGAACTTTGGACGCTTCCCTCGGGCGATTTAGGAGGTGCAGTGACCTTCTCGACTGGGAACCGCATCAGAACACCTGGCCAAAGTGCTGTGCTTGCCGCCGCCGGGCCGCTGGCAAATTTGGCACTAGCCTTTGCTGCTTTGGCTCTGACTTATCTGTTGCCGGATTTGGGACCCGTGACCGGCGGCATTGCAGTCGCTTCGCTATTTGTCGGTCTCGGAAATCTGCTGCCATGGCAGTCGCGCGGTGGCGCGAAATCTGATGGCGCTGTGCTCCTTTCTGCCATTAAAAAACGAAGACGTGCCGCTCGCTTCCCATGAAAATCCTGGGCATCCTCAATATTACCAGCGATTCATTCTCCGATGGCGGCCGCTATCTGGCGCCGGGCGCGGCGATCTTTCATGCCCAGGCCATGGCGCAGTCCGGCGCCGATATCATCGACATCGGCGCGGCGTCTTCCCATCCCGATGCCGAGGCCGTGACGCCGGAGGTGGAGATCGCGCGGCTTGAAGCGGTGGTGCCGGAGCTGAAGGCCAAGGGGCTCTCGCTCTCCATCGACAGTTTCGCAACCGATGTGCAGCGCTGGGCGCTGGCGCAGGACGTCGACTATGTGAACGACATTCACGGCTTTCCCGACGCGTCGCTTTATGGCGCATTGGCAAAATCGCGCGCCGAACTGATCGTGATGCACATGGTGCAACCGCGCGGCGTCGCGGTGCGCACGGAGGTGCCGTCTTCGGAAATCTTCGATCGTGTCACCGCTTTCTTCGATGCCCGCATCAAGGCGTTGACCGAAGCCGGCATCGCCCGCGACCGGCTGATCCTGGACCCCGGCATGGGCCAGTTCCTGGGGACGGATCCGGAGAATAGCTGGATCATCCTGCGCCGCCTGCCGGAGCTCAAAGCCCGCTATGGCTTGCCCATTCTGGTTTCGCTGTCCCGCAAGGGCTTCCTGCGCAAGCTGGTCAATCGCACCGCCCTCGAAGCCGGGGCCGCCAGCCTGGCGGCCGAGTTGTTCGCCGAGGCGCAAGGGGCCACCCATATCCGCACCCATGTACCGGGCGCGCTGAAAGACGGCCTGAAAGTGCTGAAGACCATCGGCCGGGACCGCCCTTGATCCCGCCGGGCACTTCATCAAGCGGACCTGCGGCGGCCTTAAGCCACTGAAAAATATAGGAAAGCCGTATTAACCGGCGTCAAGACCCATTAACCTGTCGCAATCAGTTTGTGGTAAAACACCTCCACTCTCGGGACTTTCTCATGACTCGCAAATATTTCGGCACCGACGGCATCAGAGGCCGCACCAACACCGCCAAGCTCACCCCCGAGGTGGCGCTGAAGGCCGGCATGGCGGCGGGACGTATCTTCACCCGCGGCGACTATCGCCACCGGGTGGTGATCGGCAAGGACACCCGCCTGTCGGGTTACATGATCGAAAGCGCCTTGGTCTCCGGCTTCACCGCCGTGGGGATGGATGTGTTCCAGTTCGGCCCGCTGCCCACGCCCGCGGTCGCCATGCTGACGCGCTCCTTGCGCGCCGACCTGGGGGTGATGATCACCGCCTCGCACAATCTGTTCGAGGATAACGGCATCAAATTCTTCGGCCCCGACGGACAGAAATTGTCCGACGAGGTGGAAAGTGAAATCGAGGCCCTGATGGCCGCCGGCCTGGAACAGGGCCTGGCGCCGTCAGCCGGGATCGGCCGCGCCAAGCGCATCGACGACAGCCAGGCGCGCTATATCGAATTCGCCAAGCGCACCTTTCCGCGCAACTTGCGGCTTGAGGGCCTGCGGATCGTGATCGATTGCGCCAATGGCGCCGCCTACAAGGTGGCGCCGGAAGTGTTGTGGGAGCTGGGCGCCGACATTGTCAGCATGGGCGTGACGCCGGACGGCACCAACATCAACCTGGATTGCGGCTCGACCGCGCCCCAGGCGATGTGCGCCAAGGTGCGCGAAGTGCGCGCCGATTTCGGCATCGCGCTGGACGGCGATGCCGACCGGGTGGTGATGGCGGACGAAAAAGGCCAGATCATCGACGGCGACCAGATATTGGCCTTGATCGCCAAAAGCTGGGCCAAGAGCAGTGAGCTCAAAGGCGGCGGGGTGGTGGGCACGGTGATGTCCAATGCCGGCCTGGACCGCTATCTCAAGACCCTGGGTCTGACTTTGGCGCGTTCGGCGGTGGGGGACCGCTATGTGCTGGAGGAGATGGCCAAGGGCGGCTTTAACGTCGGCGGTGAACAGTCCGGCCATATCATCCTGTCGGATTTCTCCACCACCGGCGACGGGTTGATCGCGGCGCTGCAAGTGCTGGCGGTCTTGGCGCAGGAAGGAAAGCCCGCCTCGCAGGCCGCCCATCTGTTCGAGCCGCTGCCCCAGATATTGGAGAATGTGCGCTTCAAGAAGGGCTCGCCCCTGGATGACGCGCGGGTCAAGTCGTCCATCGAATCCGCCAATGCCAAGCTGGGCTCCTCGGGGCGCATCCTGGTGCGCAAGTCCGGCACCGAGCCCCTGATCCGGGTGATGGCGGAAGGCGAAGACGAGAAAGTGGTGCGCGCCGTGGTGCGCCAGATTGCCAGCGCAATCGAAGAAGTCGCAGCGTAGTGATCGCCCGCCTCCTGGTCATCGCCGGTTCTGACTCCTCCGGCGGGGCCGGAATTCAGGCCGATCTCAAGACCGCCCAGGCATTCGGCGTTTACGCCCAGACCGCGATCACCGCGGTCACCGTCCAGGACACCAAGGACGTGACGGCGGTTCATCCCGTGCCGGCGGAAATCGTCGCCGGGCAAATCAAGATGGCGCTGAACGACATCGGCGCCGATGTCATCAAGATCGGCATGCTGGGCAATGGCGCCATCGCCGCCGCCGTGGCTGATGCCTTGGACGGATCATCCATTCCGCTGGTGCTGGACACGGTGCTGCTGTCCTCCAGCGGAACGCCGCTGCTGGATGCGGAAGGTATCGATATCCTCAAGCAAAGGCTGATGCGCCGCGCCGCCCTTGTGACCCCCAACCTGCCGGAGGCGGAAGTGCTGACCGGCATCTACCCCAAAAGCGAGCATCGCCTGCGCAATGCCGCCATGGTGTTCAAGATGCTGGGCGTCGATCATGTGCTGTTCAAGGGCGGGCATGCTTTTGACCCCCTCCGGCCTTCGCACCTGAGCGGTGCTACGGCCACCTCCCCCACCAGCGCTTCGCGCGCGGGGGAGGGCGAAGGCGACGTCGTGCGCGACGTGCTATGGAGCGGCGGGGAATTCCTGCCGTTCGAGGCGCCGAGACAGCAAACGCCACATCTGCACGGCACCGGTTGCACCCTGGCCACCGCGATTGCTTGCGGCCTGGCGCAGAAGCTGCCACTGCAAGATGCGGTCGCCCGCGCTCATGCCTATGTGCAGGAGGCGATCCGCACCGCGCCGGGGTTGGGACAAGGCGCAGGCCCGCTCAATCACTTGATCACATAGGGCCAGAAAGTCACCACGCCGATGCCTGCTGCTGTCACGGCGCAGATCAGGACTGCGCCTGCTGCGATGTCCTTGGATTTTTGTACGGCTTGATGAAAGTCCGGCGAGACGACATCGCAAAGATGTTCGAAAGCCGTATTGAGCGCCTCCGCGACCCAGACCAGGGCAATGGCGGCAATCAGCCAGCGCCAATCAGCGGCACTTACGCCCAGTACAAAAGCTGTACCGCAAACGACAACGGTGGCGGCTAGGTGGATCCAGGCATTGTGCTGGGTGCACAACATCAGCCAAAGCCCGGCCAGCGCGTAACGGAAGCTCTTTATGCGGGCGATGAGGGAGAAGGCTTTTTCCGTCATCGCCGCCCGTCTCACCGATCCACGAACGGATCTTGCACCATGATGGTGTCGTCGCGGTCGGGGCTAGTGGAAAGCAGCGCCACCGGCGCGCCGATCAGCTCTTCCACCCGGCGCACATATTTGATGGCATTGGCGGGAAGCTGGGCCCAGCTGCGGGCGCCTTGGGTGGTTTCCTTCCAGCCCTCCAGCGTTTCGTAAACCGGCGTCAGCCGCGCCTGCAGATTGGCGTCGGCGGGCAGGTAATCCAGCGTCTGATCGTCAATCCGATAGCCGGTGCAGACCTTGATCTGCTCAAAGCCATCCAGCACGTCCAGCTTGGTCAGCGCGATGCCGTCCACCCCGCCGGTGATGCAGGTCTGGCGCACCAAAACGGCGTCGAACCAGCCGCAGCGGCGCTTTCTGCCCGTCACGGTGCCGAATTCATGGCCGCGCTCGCCCAACTTCTCGCCCGTGGCGTCTTTCAATTCGGTGGGGAAGGGGCCTTCGCCGACCCGGGTGGTGTAGCTCTTGACGATGCCCAACACGGTGCCGATGGCGCGGGGAGAAACACCGGCCCCCGCCGCCGCCTGACCCGCCACGGTGTTGGACGAGGTGACAAAGGGATAGGTGCCGTGATCGATGTCCAGCAGCACAGCCTGGGCGCCTTCAAACAACACCCGCTTGCCGGTCTTGCGCGCGCCATCCAGCTCGCGCCAGGCCGAGCCCAAAAAGGGTGCGATCCGGGGGGCGACGTCGTTGAGGGACTTCAGCAGCGCGCCGGCATCCACTTCCGCCGCGCCGAAACCCTTGCGCAGCACATTATGGTGGGCCAGCAGCCGCTCAATCTTGGCCGGCAGCGAGGCCGGGTCTTTGAGATCGATGGCGCGGATGGCACGGCGGCCGACCTTGTCTTCGTAAGCGGGCCCGATGCCGCGCTTGGTGGTGCCCAGCTTCTGAGTGGCGGCCTCTTCGCGCAGCGCGTCCAATTCGCGATGCAGCGGCAGCACCAGCACGGCATTTTCCGCCAGCACCAATATGTCGGGCGTCACCTTCAGGCCGGCGGCGCCCACCTTGGCGATTTCCTCCAGCAGCGACCAAGGGTCCACCACCACGCCGTTGCCGATGATGGAGCGCTTGCCCTGGACCACGCCGGACGGCAGCAGCGACAGCTTGTAGGTGGCGTTGCCGACCACGATGGTATGGCCGGCATTGTTGCCGCCCTGGAAACGCACCACCATGTCGGCACGGTTCGACAGCCAGTCGATGATCTTGCCTTTGCCTTCGTCACCCCATTGGGCGCCGATCACCGTGACGTTGGACATGCGAGATTCCGTACCCTGATTAAGTACTCAACCCGTGGGAGCACGGGCACGGTAGGGGTGTATAGCAGGTGCCAGGACGGGTGTAAGGGACCATCCGCCGCAGAGAGCCCCTTTCTAATATTTACCCCCATCCGTCGCAGCTCAGGGTGAGGAGCGGCGCGCGAAGCGCGTGAGCAGGTCCGGTGGACCTGCGAAAGCGACGAACGCCGCAGCGGCGCGCTTTGTTAGGCGCGCCGCGAGGCCGGGCCGCCACGAACGCAAGCGAGCGGCGGGGATAGAGCCTGACCCTCGCTGCGCCGTTCGCGAGGCTGGCCGCCTCGCTCACTCCCCCTCCAGCGGCTGCACCGCGAGGGGGAAGGAAGCTGTCGGATGCTGATGGTCGCTCCGCGGAATGCGTCGCTCGAGATTCCTGGAGGGCTTAATCAATAGAAAACATCATACTCAACCGTGATGATTTCGCCCGATTCCTCGTCGATCAGCAACGCGTCGCGGTCGACTCGCACCCAGACCGCGCCATAGGGCGGGGGCGGCAGGTCATAGGCGACAAAGTCGATCAGCCAATAGTCCCGGACCCAGAAGGCGGCGGGCAGGTATTCACCGAACGTCCAGCGGTGGGAATACCACCCCGCCGGGCGGCGATAATTCGTTACCCGGTAATGCCGCGAGGCCTGGAAATTGCGATGGAAGTCGCGGAAGCCCGAGAAGTCGTGGCGCGGGCTGCCAAAGCGCTGACCCTGATAGCTGGTGCGCCCATCGCGGTTGAAGTCGCGATTCGGCCGGTTGAAATCCTGCCGGTTGGAATTGTCGTTGAAGGCGCGGCGATCCCGATTGTCCGGACGGTTGTCGCTGCGGGGGGGTGCCGCCTGTTGCAGCGACGCTCTGAAGCCGCGATTGGGCTCGGCGCGACCAAAATCGCGCTGGGGCTGCGTGGCGGCTTGCGGACCATGATCGCGCGCGCCCCGGTCAAAATTGCGTTGCGGTTCTTGCATCGCGGCTTGTGGAGCAGGGCCGCGGTTGTGTTCGCCGCGATCACCGCCCTGGGGCGCCGGCGCGGCGGCCTGCTGGGCGGGGCCGCGCTCATGGCCACCGCCTTGCTGCTGGCCACCGCCTTGCTGCTGGCCACCGCCTTGCGGCGGACCTTGTTCGGCATGACCGTGACCTTCACCCCGTCCGCCCCGATCCGGCGGATCGGCCAGGACGGGTGCATTCAACAAAATCAATGCGGTGGTGGCGAGCAGCAAGCGGCGCATGGCGTCCTCCCTGAAAACCCAGATTACCCTTGTGTAAGTGTAACCGGCGTCAACCCATCGGGTTCCCTTTGGTTTGCTACGATTCTATGGTCTGCCGCATGAGCGAGTTTTCCCTCCGCGCTGCAACAGTGTCTGACGCCGCCGCGATTGTCGCCCTGCTCAAGGAGTTAGCGGGCTATGAGAGATTGCTGGACCATTTCACCCTAAGCGAAGAGCAGGTGCGGCGCGATATGTTTGGCGCCGCCTGTCATTGCGATCTGGCCTTTGAGGGCGCCGAAGCGGCCGGCATCGCCACCTGGTTCTGGACCTATAAAAGCTTTCGCGCCCGGCGCGGGTTGTTTGTGGAAGACCTTTATGTGCGTCCCGCTTGCCGCGGCCGTGGCCTGGGCAAAAGGCTTTTGGCCCATCTCGCGGCCAAGGCGCGGGAAGCGGGCGGTTTCCTGGAATGGCAGGTGCTGGACTGGAACGCCCCATCCATCGCTTTCTATCGGGGGCTGGGTGCGGAGCCGGTGGAAAACTGGCTCACCTACCGGCTGGAAGGCGAAGCTTTGGAAAAACTCTCATGAGCGAGATCGTCCTGATATTGGCCGTCGCCCAGAACGGCGTGATCGGCAATCGCGGCGCCATTCCCTGGCACATCTCCGACGACATGAAGCGCTTCAAGGCGCTGACCCTGGGTCACACGGTCGTCATGGGCCGCAAGACCTGGGACAGCCTGCCCAGGAAGCCGCTGCCGGGACGTGTCAATGTGGTGGTGACGCGGCAGCAGGATTGGCGGGCCGAAGGCGCCGTCACCGCCTCCTCCCTGGGCGCGGCGACATCGGGCACATCGGGCGTAGTGATGATCATCGGCGGCGCGGAAATCTATGAACGCGCTCTGCCCTTGGCCACGCGCATCGAACTGACCGAAGTGCACAAGGACTTCGCGGGCGATGCCACTTTCACCTTCGACCGCAAAGGCTGGCATGAGACAGCGCGGGAAGATCGCGTCACGCCGGACGGCCTGCGCTACAGCTATGTCACCCTGACTAGGTGATGGTTACTCAATGACGATTTTCGGCGCGGGCCGCGAGGCGGTTTCCAGCGCCGCCGCCACTTTCTTCGCCAAGCCCAGAAAGGCCTGCGCTTCGGGGCCGTCGGGCGCCGAGACGCTGACCGGCTGGCCGCTATCCGATGTCTCGCGGATGCGCGGCACCAGGGGAATTTCGCCCAGGAACGGCGCGCCCAATTTTTCCGCGGTTTCGCGCGCGCCGCCATGGCCGAAAATGGCATGGGACGAGCCGCAATCGGGGCAGGTGAACATCGACATATTCTCCACCAGCCCCAGGATCGGCACCTGGGTCTTGTTGAACATGGCGATGCCCTTGCGGGCGTCGATCAGGGCAATGTCCTGCGGGGTGGAAACGATCACCGCGCCTTTCAGCGGCACGCGCTGGGCGATGGTAAGCTGGGCGTCGCCGGTGCCGGGCGGCATGTCCAGCACCAGCACGTCCAATGGCGCCCACGCCACATCGTTCAACATCTGGGTCAGGGCGCTTTGCACCATCGGTCCGCGCCAGATCATGGCTTCGTCTTCCTTGACCAGGAAACCGATGGACATGGTCTTGATGCCGTGACGCGTGATGGGCAACAGGGTGTGGCCGTCACTGTCCGGTTTTTCGGTGATGGCCAGAAGGCGCGGCAGGGACGGACCATAGATGTCCGCGTCCAGCAGCCCGACCTTCAGGCCCAGGCGCGCCAGCGACAGCGCCAGATTGACCGCGACGGTGGATTTGCCCACCCCGCCTTTGCCGCTGGCCACCGCGATGATGTTTTTCACGCCGGGAATCCCGGATGGCGGAGGGGGCGCTTGCCGGTTCACCGCGGGCTTGGGACTGTGACGGTGTTCGTGGTGATGCTGGGGCGGGGCGCTGGCCTGGGGGTGATCTTCATGCGCGGTCAGCACGGCGGTGACCGATTTCACGCCTTTGACGCCCAAGGCCATCGCCTCGCAGATCTTGCGCAAGGGTTCGGACTGCGGCCCCCGTCCCGCCGGCACCTCCAGGACAAAGCCGACATGACCGTCCTTGACCACTAGGCCCTGGACCATGTCTTGCTGCACCACCGTGCGCCCGCTTGTGGGGTCGATCACCTGGTCAAGCGCTTTGAGCACATCTTCGCGGGAAACAGTCATGGGGCACCGGATATAGCCCCCGTTCCGGCGAAATCCTAGTAGGGCAAAAAAACCGTTTTCCCCGGGGTTTCCGCTGTTTGTTCCCGTGCTGCCTTACTAAACTGGCGGCGATTCCTCCCACGCCTGCGGGAATGCCCATGCCTGCCCCGAAAAGCCTTTTTGCCTTTGTGACTTTTGCGCTGGCGATGCTCGCCCCCGCCGCCTTGGCGCGCCCGGCGCCGGACTCCTTCGCCGACCTGGCCAACCGGCTGCTGCCCACCGTGGTCAATATCTCCACCAGCCAGACTTTGAAGGCGCCGTCTCAGAGCGCCATGCCGCAGCTTCCGCCCGGCTCACCGCTGGAAGACCTGTTCAAGAATTTCCTGGGCCCCAAGCCCAACGCCCCGCGCCATGTCACCTCGCTGGGCTCCGGCTTCATCATCGATCCGTCCGGCTACATCGTCACCAACAATCATGTGATCGAGGACAGCGACCAGATCACCGTGTCCCTGCAGGACGGCACCCAGATGCCGGCCAAGGTGGTGGGCCGCGACACCAAGACGGATCTGGCGCTGCTCAAGATCCAGCCCAAGAAGCCGCTGCCCTCCACCAAGTTCGGCGACAGCGACAAGGCGCGGGTGGGTGACTGGGTCATCGCCATCGGCGATCCGTTCGGCATCGGCTCGACTGTGACGGCGGGCATTGTCTCGGCGCGCAACCGCAACATCAATGCCGGTCCCTATGACGATTTCATCCAGACCGATGCGCCGATCAACAAGGGCAATTCCGGCGGGCCGCTGTTCGACATGGACGGCAATGTGGTGGGCATCAACTCGGCGATCTTTTCGCCCTCCGGCGGCAGCGTCGGCATCGGCTTCGCCATTCCCGCCAATCTGGCGCGCGAAGTGGTGGGGCAGTTGCGCCAGTTCGGCGTGGCGCGGCGTGGCTGGATCGGAGTTCGCATCCAACCGGTGACGCCGGAGATCGCGGAAGGCTTGAGCCTGCCCACCACCCAGGGCGCGCTGGTCGCGGGCGTCACCGGCGGCGGACCCGCGGCCCAGGCCGGCTTGCAGAATGGCGACCTGATCACCGGCTTTGACGGCAAGCCCGTGCCCGATGACCGCGCCTTGCCGCGCATTGTGGCCGACACACCCATCGGCAAGACGGTGAGCATCGATGTCCTGCGCAAGAGCCGCAAGCAGACCATGAAAATCACGGTGCAGAAGCTGGCCGACGACGCCAAGGCGGACAAGCCGGTCAAGGCGCCGCCCGCGCCGCAAAATCCTCCCGGCAAAACGCCCTCCAAGCTGACACAGTTGGGATTGTCCTTGGGCGTGCTGGATGGGCCGGTGCGCGCCAAGTTCAAGATCGGCGCCGCGGTGCAGGGGGTGGCGATCACGGCGGTGGATCCTGCCAGTCCGGCGGGGGAAAAGAACCTGCGTCCCGGGGATGTGATCGTGGAAGTGGCGGGTCAGGCGGTGAAGTCGCCGGACGATGTCGCCAAGCGGGTGGAGGCCGACGCCAAGGCGGGCAAGAAAGTCGCGCTGATGCTGATCAACCGCGATGGTGATTTGCAGTATTTGGGACTTAAATTGAATTGACCCCCATCCGTCGCAACTGTTTATTTATTTGATCCCCCTCCGGCCTCGACTATCACGCAGTCGCTTCGCTCCTGCGCTCGTCTCGGCCACCTCCCCCTTTGTGCGTGCTTACGCACGCGAAGGGGGGTGAGCATGGCGCCCAGCCATGCGAACGGTCATGGCCCTAGCGGATGGTCGCCGCACGAAATGCGTGGCTCGAGACTTCTGAATGTCTCCAGTCAATCGCTGCGCGCGATCTGCTCGTCGCTATAACCCTGCAAATACAGCAGCGCTGTCAGATCATTGTGGTTGATGGCGGCGCCCGCCGCTTCCGCCACCACCGGCTTGGCATGATAGGCGACACCTAGTCCGGCCTTCTGGATCATCGCCAGGTCATTGGCGCCGTCGCCCACCGCCAGGCTTTCGGCGAAATCGATTTTCAAAGCGGCGACGGCTTCCTCCAAGGCTTGCAACTTTGCCTCGCGGCCTAAAATCGGCATGCCCACTTCTCCGGTGAGCGCCGCGCCATCATCCAGCAACGTGTTGCCACGCTCGGTGTGAAAACCCGCCGCTTCCGCCACCCGGCTGGTAAAATAGCCAAAACCGCCCGACACCAGCATGGTATGGGCGCCGTTGGCGCGCATGGTGGCGAGCAGGGATTTGGCGCCGGGATTGAGACGCACCCGTTCGGCATAGGTGCGCTCCAGGGCGTCCAGCTTCAAGCCTTTGAGCATGCCGACGCGTTCCTTCAGCGCCGCCTCGAACTCCAGCTCGCCCCGCATGGCGCGTTCGGTGATGGCGGCGATCTTGGGCTTGAGGCCGGCCATGTCCGCCAACTCGTCCAGGCACTCCACATTGATGATGGTGGAATCCATGTCGGCCACCAGCAGCTTCTTGCGGCGTTTTTCGGTGGCGACCAGATTGATGTCCCATGCTTTGCCTTGCGCCATGGCGCGCGCGGGGGCCAACACGGACTTGTCCGCGACCGGCACATCAAAGGCGTGGCCGGGCGAAAGGATATCGGCACGGCCCAGTTCTGCAAACAAAGCGGGATCGGCACCCTTGCCGATGACATTCAGAACAAACATTGTGCGGCCCAAGGAAAGGCAAAAATGAAATATGACGCGGTCCTTATTGCAGGCCCCACCGCCAGCGGCAAGTCGGCCCAGGCGCTGGCTTTGGCGGAGGAAATCGAGGGCGTTCTGATCAACGCCGATTCCATGCAGGTCTATCGCGAGGCGCCGATCCTCACCGCCCAGCCCGGCGACGCCGACAAGGCGCGCGCGCCGCATCTGCTTTACGGTCATGTCAGCGCGCATCAAGTCTATTCCGTCGGTTCGTGGCGCGAAGACGCGATCGCCGCGCTGGCGCAGGCGCGCGCGATGAACCGTGTGCCCATCTTTGTCGGCGGCACCGGGCTTTATTTCATGGCGCTCACCGACGGCCTGGCGGAGGTGCCGCCGACGCCGCCGGAAATTCGCGATGCGGCGCGCGCGCTGCTGGACGATATCGGCGTGGAAGCGCTGCATGCCAAGCTCACCGACCGCGATCCGCTGACGGCAGCGCGGCTGCGGCCATCCGATCCGCAGCGCGTGCTGCGCGCCTTTGAAGTTTTCGAGGCCACCGGCCGGCCCCTGGCGGAATGGCAAAACGCACCCGCCGAACCGGCGCTGAGAGGCAAAAAGATCGCCGCCTTTGTCCTGGATCCGCCGCGCGCCCAATTGCGGGCCCGTATCGCCGCCCGTTTCGAGAGCATGGTGGATCATGGCGGGGTGGAGGAGGCGCGAAAGCTGGCGGGCCTGGACCCCGGTGTGCCGGCCGCCAAATTGCTGGGTCTGCGTCCGCTTCAAGCCCTGGCGGCGGGAAGCTTAAGCCGGGCCGAGGCGCTGGATGCTGCCATCACCGCCACGCGGCAATTTGCCAAGCGCCAGATGACGTGGTTCCGGCACCGTATGCCACATTATATCTGGTTCGACCCTCTTATTAGCAATTTAATTACACAAATCAGGCATAATTCTGCATGAAATTGCTTGACGCCGCATCGCAGCATCTTTAGGTTCCGCCGCCATGAACAGGACGCTCGTAGTTATTGGGCCGCGCTGCACGCGAAGCTGATACTTCGCGTAGGCAGTGCGGCATGCGGGCAAGGGGCGGAAACGCCCCTTTATCTTTGGTGCAATTGCGAGCATGGAATTTCAGGGATTGTGACATGGACAAGGACGACACGCTGACAATGGGAGGAGGGGCCGCCCAGGCCGCCGCCGAGACCATGACTGGCGCGCAAATGGTGATCCGCGCCCTCAAGGATCAGGGCGTCACCCACATTTTTGGCTATCCCGGCGGCGCGGTGCTGCCGATCTATGACGCGCTGTTCAAGGTGGAAGGCATCACCCATGTGTTGGTGCGCCACGAACAGGGCGCGGTGCATGCCGCGGAAGGCTATGCCCGCTCCACCGGCAAGCCCGGCGTGGTGCTGGTGACCTCAGGGCCCGGCGCCACCAACGCCGTCACCGGCCTGACCGATGCGCTGATGGATTCCATTCCCCTGGTGGTTTTGACCGGCCAGGTGCCGACGCATTTGATCGGCACCGACGCCTTCCAGGAATGCGACACGGTCGGCATCACCCGGCCCTGCACCAAGAACAATTGGCTGGTGAAGGACGTCAACAATCTCGCCCGCACCTTGCACGAGGCGTTCGAGATCGCGACCACGGGCCGCCCGGGTCCGGTGGTGGTGGACATTCCCAAGGACGTCCAGTTCCAGACCGGCGCCTATCATGGCCCGCAATCCATCCATCACCGCACCTGGCGGCCCAAGACCGATCCCGATCTGTCGGCCATTGTGAAAGCGGTCGAGATGATGGCGGCCGCCGAACGGCCCATCATCTATTCCGGCGGCGGCATCATCAATTCCGGGCCTGAAGCGTCGCGCCTGCTGCGCGAGCTGGTGGATTTGACCGGCTTTCCCATCACCTCGACCCTGATGGGCCTGGGCGCGTTTCCGGCCTCGCGTCCGGAATGGCTGGGCCTGGTGGGCATGCACGGCACCTGGGAAGCCAATCACGCCATGCATGATTGCGACCTGATGATCAATCTGGGCGCGCGCTTCGACGACCGCGTCACCGGCAAGATCAGCGCCTTTTCGCCGGGCTCCAAGAAGATTCACCTGGATATCGACGCCTCGCAGATCAACAAGATCGTGCGGGTCGATCTGGGCATTGTGGGCGACGCCACCAAGGCGCTGCGCGAGATCATCCGTTTCTGGAAGACCCAGAAGCACAAGGTCCAGGCCGCGGCGCTCAAGGACTGGTGGAAGCAGATTGATGTCTGGCGGGCCAAGAAGTCGCTGTCCTATCGCAACTCCGATTCCATCATCAAACCGCAATATGCCATCGACCGGCTGTATGAACTGACCAAGCATCGCGACGATGTCTATGTCACCACCGAAGTGGGCCAGCACCAGATGTGGGCGGCGCAGCGCTTCCACTTCCAGCAGCCCAACCGTTGGATGACCTCGGGCGGCTTGGGCACCATGGGCTATGGCCTGCCGGCGGCGGTCGGCGTGCAGATGGCGCATCCCGGCGCGCTGGTGATCGACATTGCCGGCGAGGCGAGCGTCCAGATGACCATGCAGGAAATGTCGACGGCGATGCAGTACGACCTGCCGATCAAGATCTTCATCCTGAACAATGAATATATGGGCATGGTGCGCCAGTGGCAGGAAATCCTGCATGGCAAGCGCTATTCCCATTCCTATTCGGAAGCCCTGCCGGATTTCGTCAAGATGGCGGAGGCCTTCGGCTGTGTCGGTTTGCGCGCGGAAAAGCCGTCGGAACTGGATGACAAGATCAAGGAGATGATCAGCGTCAAAAAGCCGGTGCTGTTCGACGTGCGGGTGGACCCGGCGGAGAATTGCTATCCCATGATCCCCTCGGGCGGGGCGCATAACGAGATGCTGCTGTCGCCGGATGACGGCGGCGAGATCAGCGACGCCGGAAAGATGCTGGTCTGATGCACGATACGAAGGTGAAACTCGACACCGAGGTCGAGCGCCACACCTTGACGGTGCTGGTGGACAATGAGGCCGGCGTGCTGGCGCGGGTGGTCGGGCTGTTCTCGGGGCGGGGCTACAATATCGAAAGCCTGACGGTGGCCGAAGTCGATCCCATGGCCAAGACCAGCCGCATCACCATCGTCACCAGCGGCACCATGCATGTGATCGAGCAGATCGAGTCCCAGCTGCGCCGCCTGGTTCCCACCCACAAGGTCACCAACTGGACGGATGTCCGGGATGGCGCCAAGGCGGGGATCGAGCGGGAAATGGCCCTGGTTAAGGTGGCCGGCACCGGCGAAAAGCGGGTCGAAGCCCTGCGCATGGCCGATGCCTTCCGGGCGCGCCCGGTGGACACCACCCATTCCAGCTTTGTGTTCGAGATCACCGGCTCGCCCGCCAAGATCGACAGTTTCGTGGACCTGATGCGGCCTTTGGGCCTGGTGGATGTCTCCCGGACCGGGGTTGCCGCCATTTCCCGAGGCCCGGAGGCGATGTAAAGAACCGCGGCCGCGGCCATCAAGAATTGGTTTCAAAAGCAAAGCCCGCCGGACGCGGGCCGACAGAAGGGTAAGAAAGCAATGCGCGTCTATTACGATCGGGATGCCGATCTCAATCTGATCAAGAACAAGAAAGTCGCCGTCATCGGTTTTGGCAGCCAGGGCCATGCCCATGCCCAGAACATGCGGGACAGCGGCGTCAAGGACGTGGTGATCGCGGTCCGCCCCGGCGCATCCGCCAAGAAGGCGGAAGCGGCCGGCTTCAAGACCATGGCGGTGTCGGACGCCGCCAAATGGGCGGATGTGATGATGATGGCCACGCCGGACGAGCTGCAGGCCGACATCTGGAAGAACGAGCTCAAGGACAATATGAAACAGGGCTCCTGCCTGTTGTTCGCCCACGGCTTCAATGTCCATTTCAAGCTGATCGAGGCGCGCGCCGACATGGACGTGGCGATGGTGGCGCCCAAGGGCCCCGGCCATACCGTGCGCGGCGAATATTTGAAGGGCGGCGGCGTGCCCAGCCTGATCGCCATCCACCAGGATGCCAGCGGCAACGCCCATGACCTGGCGCTGTCTTATGCGTCGGCCATCGGCGGCGGCCGGGCCGGCATCATCGAAACCAATTTCAAGGAAGAGTGCGAGACCGACCTGTTCGGCGAGCAGGTGGTGTTGTGCGGCGGGCTGGTCGAGCTGATCCGCGGCGGCTTCGAGACCCTGGTCGAGGCGGGCTATGCCCCCGAGATGGCCTATTTCGAATGCCTGCATGAAGTGAAGCTGATCGTGGATCTGATCTATGAAGGCGGCATCGCCAACATGAACTATTCCATCTCCAACACCGCGGAATATGGCGAGTATGTCACCGGCCCGCGCATCATCACCGCCGAAACCAAGGCCGAGATGAAGCGGGTGCTGGCCGATATCCAGCAGGGCAAGTTCGCCCGCGACTGGGTATTGGAGAACAAGGCCGGCCAGGCCTCGTTCAAGGCCACCCGCGCCATGGGCGACGCGCATCCGATCGAGGAAGTGGGCGCCAAGTTGCGCGCCATGATGCCCTGGATTGCGAAGAACAAATTGGTGGATACGGCGAAGAACTAGACGCTGACCGAATACGGCGCGCCGATCAGGATTGCTAAAAACACGCTGGTCGGCGGCGCGCCAGCCTGATTAGCTTCTCCCCAGCGGGGGAGGGCCAGATGCAGTTTCGCGCCGTCTTTTTGGGACTTTGTTTCGCTTTTGCCGCCTCGGCGGCCGCCGCCGATTCCCAAAAGGCGGCGCAATTGCGCGACAAGGGCCTTGGCGACAACACCGCCTGGCAGCTGCTGGAATCCCTGACCACCGAAATCGGCCCCCGCCCTGCCGGCAGCCCGGCGGCGGCGCGTGCTCGCGACTGGGGCCTGGCCCAACTGACGGCGCTGGGCTTCAGCAATGTCCATGCCGAGGCCTTCGCCAAAAAAGCCTGGCTGCGCGATGCCGAAGCCGGCGAAGTCATCAGCCCCTATCCGCACAAATTGGCGCTGATGGGCCTGGGCAACGGCGTTCCCACCCCGCCCCAAGGCATCACCGCCCAGGTCATCGTGTTCGACAGTCTGGCGGCGCTGAAAGCGGCGACGTCCTCCTGCTGCACCGGCAAGATCGTGCTGGTGAACCAGCCCATGACCCGCACACAGGGCATCGAAGGCTATGCCGGCGCCGTGGCTGCGCGCTCTGCGGCGACGGTGGCCTCCGCCCATGGCGCGGTGGCCTATCTGGTGCGCTCCATCTCAACCGGCACCGCGCGCGCTCCGCACACCGGCGCCATGGTGCCCTGGAATGCGGGCGAGCGCGCCATTCCCGCCGCCGCCCTGGGCGTGCCCGATGCCGAACTGATCGCGCGCATGGCGGCGCGGGGAGCGGTGACGGTGCATCTGGTGCTTGAGTCGCATGTCAGCGACAGCACGGCCTGGAATGTATCAGGCGATATGCCCGGCAGCGATCCCGCGGCCGGCGTCATCGTGATCGGCGGCCATCTGGACAGTTGGGATCCCGGCACCGGCGCCATCGACGATGCGGCTGGCATTGCCATCACGGTGGCGGCAGCCAAGCTGGTGTCCGTCACGCCGCACCGGCGCACCATCCGGGTGGTGATGTGGGGCTCGGAGGAGACTGCGGGCTCCAGCGCCGCCTATCTCGCCGCCCACAAGAGCGAGCTGGGTGGCATCGCCATCGCGGGGGAAAGCGATCTGGGCGCCGATGCCATCTATGCCCTGCGCCTGCCCAAGGGCGCCTTCGATGCGCCCGACATCGCGCCACTGGAAGAGGTGCTGGCGCCGTTGAAGGTGATGGCGCTGCGCGAGGAGCCCGGGGAGGCCGGCTCGGACATTGACGGGATTCGCGAGGCAGGCGTGCCGGTTTTCGCCCTCAACCAGGATGCCAGCCGCTATTTCGACTATCATCATACCCAGGACGACACCCTGGCCATTATCGACCCGGCGCAGTTGCGGCAGAATGTGGCGGCCTGGGCGGCGACACTCAGTGTTCTGGCTGATAGTAATTTCGATTTCCGCAAAGGTGGCAAATGACCCAGCGTCCGCCTATTCCCTCGCCGCCTTACACCGGAAGCTGCCTGTGCGGCGCGGTGCGCTGGCGGCTGGATCAGCGTCCGCTCGCGGTCAATGCCTGCCACTGCATGGACTGCAAGAAGACCACCGGCTCTACCAATGTGGTGATGCTGATTGCCAGGAACGAAGCTTTCTCCTCGACCGGCGAAACCCAGATCTATCGCAAGAAGGCCGATTCCGGGCGCGAGATGGACATCCATCGCTGCGCCAAATGCGGCACCCGCATGTTCCATCACAATCTGGCGTCGCAAGCGCTGGTGTTCATCACCGCCGGCACCTTGGATGATCCTTCCTGGGCGGTTCCGGCCTCCCATATCTGGGTGGAAAAGATTTCGCCCGGCGTGGTGATGCAGGACGATGCCATTCAGCTGGTGGGCCAGCCCGCCGACCGCCAGATCCTGATGGATGCCTTCGCCAAGGTTTACGGCCCGTGAGGTTCGGCACGCCGCTGTCGCCCGCCGCCATCAAGGTGATGCTGCTTGGTTCGGGCGAATTGGGCAAGGAAGTGGTGATTGAACTCCAGCGCCTGGGGGTGGAGACCATCGCGGTGGACCGCTATGCGCACGCTCCGGCGCATCAGGTGGCGCATCGCTCGCATGTGATCGACATGACCGATGCAGGCGCTTTACGAGCCCTGGTGGAGAAAGAGCGCCCGCATCTGCTGGTGCCGGAAATCGAAGCCCTGGCCACTGACGAGCTGGTGCGGATCGAGGCGGATGGTTTGTGCACCGTCATTCCCACCGCTCGCGCCGCCCATATCACCATGAATCGCGAACGCATCCGGGTCCTGGCGGCGGAAGAATTGAAGCTGCCGACCTCGCCCTATGCCTTCGCCTCCTCGCTGGAGGAATTGCAGGCGGCAGCGGCGAAAATTGGCTTTCCCTGTTTTGTGAAGCCGGTGATGTCGTCCTCGGGCAAGGGCCAGTCGCGCTTGAAAACGCCCGCGGATGTGGCGGCCGCCTGGGAAAAGGCGCTGAGCGCGGGCCGGGTGCGCGAGGCGCGGGTGATTGCGGAAGGTGAAATAAAATTCGACTTCGAAATCACCCAGCTCACACTGCGCGCCGCTGACGGTACCCATTTCTGCGAGCCCATCGGTCATGTCCAGAAGGACGGCGATTATGTGGAAAGCTGGCAGCCGCAAGCCATGAGCGATGCGGCGCGCAAAAAGGGCCGCGACATGGCCGCCGCCGTCACCGGCGCCCTGGGCGGGCTCGGCATTTTCGGGGTCGAACTGTTCGTGAAAGGTGACGAAGTGTGGTTCTCGGAAGTCTCGCCCCGTCCCCATGATACCGGACTGGTGACCTTGGTCTCGCAACAGCTGTCGGAATTCGCCCTGCATGCCCGCGCCATTCTGGGTTTGCCGGTGAATGTGGAAATGGCCTCGCCCGGCGCCTCGGCGGTGATCTATGGCGGGGTGGAAGCGGGCGCGCTGCATTTTGACGGGGTGGAGGAAGCGCTGAAAGTCCCCGGCAGCGAATTGCGGCTGTTCGGCAAGCCCGAGTCCTTCATCAAACGCCGCATGGGCGTGGCGCTGGCCCGCGCCACAACCACAGATGAAGCGCGCCAGCGCGCCAAACAAGCCGCCGGAACGGTCAGGCCGCGGCCTGCTTAAGTCGGGTTTTCCTGGAGCCGCTGGCGCGCGCAGCGCGCGAGCATGTCCAGTGGACATGCGAGAAGCCGCGAACGCCGCGAGCTTGGGCGAGCGGCAGGCGGCCGCTAGGTCGGATTTTCTAGGCTGAATAGAGCAGCGTCATCATCATAGGAAAATAATTCGCCAAACCGCGCCCAGGACACCACGGTCTTTAAGGTCTCTTCCGCCGCATCCTCGGCCATATGGTCTTCCAGCTCGTCCAGGAAGCGGGTCTTGGGCGCGCTATGGCTGGTGCGCTCGTCCAGAACTTTTCGGATATGGGCGGCCAGCGGCACATTGCTCATGAGGGCGCGGGAGAAAATCTCCTTGCGCTCATTCAGCTCGCTATCGGCGAAGCGCTTGCCCATATGGGTGAGTTTGATGTCGCCGCCTTCCACATCCGCTAGCCGCAAAAGCTGCATCGCTTCCGCCACCGGAAAAAGTTCGTCGACTTCCAGTTCCTGCTCATAGGCGATGTCGGGCAAGTCCGCCTTGCCGTTATAAGGCAACGCCGCCAGCGCCTCGATCAGGCCCGAAATCTGGTTGGGCGAAACATGATGCAGCGGCATGGCCGTGGATGTCGTGCCCTGGGCCTGGGCCTGGCGCATGCGTTCCACCCGCCGCGCGGTCATTTCGACGTAGATCTTGTCGACATAATCCTCGAACTGGGGCGAGGTGCGGTCGCGCGGTTGGGGCAGGTCGATGCGGATTTCCGAAGACACCCGCCCGGGATTGGAGGAGAACAACAGCACCCGGTCGCACATCAAAACCGCTTCCTCGATATTGTGGGTGACCAGGATGATGCCTTTGATCGGCAACTTGCCATTGCCCCACAATTCGACCAGGTCGGTGCGCAGATTCTCCGCCGTCAGCACGTCCAACGCGCTGAAAGGCTCGTCCATCAACAGGATGTTGGGATGCACCACCACGGCGCGGGCAAAACCCACGCGCTGGCGCATGCCGCCCGACAATTCCCTGGGATAGGCGCTTTCGTAACCGTCCAGCCCGATCAGGTCGATGGCCGCCAGCGCCCGGTCGCGCATCTCCCGCGGCGGCAGGTTCAAGGCCTCCAGACCCAGCTGCACATTCTCCAGCACCGTCAGCCAGGGAAACAGCGCGAAGCTTTGAAACACCATGGCCACGCCCTGGCACGGGCCCTGAATGGGAGAGCCCATGTAGGAGAGGTTGCCGCCCTGCGGCTGCGACAGGCCGGCGATCAGCCTGAGCAGGGTGGATTTGCCCGAGCCGGAACGGCCCAGCAGGCCGACAATTTCGCCCTCCCTGAGGGTGAGGTTGACGTCATCGAGCACCAACAGTTCTTCGCCGCCGCCGCGCGGAAAGGTGCGGCGCACATGTTCGACATTCAGAAGTTCAGCCATGCTGTTCTCCTATCCATCAGGTCAGGCGGAATTTGCGTTCTGCATACCAGTAGAGGGGGCGCCAAAGAATGCGATTTACCACCACCACAAAGAAACTCATCACCGCGATCCCTAAGACCACGCGGCGAAAGTCTCCCGCCGCGGTGGCATCCGAAATATAAGCTCCCAGGCCATGGGCGTGCAGGGTGGTCTTGCCCCAACTGGCGACCTCGGCGATCACGCTGGCGTTCCAGGCGCCGCCCGACGCGGTGATGGCGCCGGTGACGTAGTAGGGAAACACGGCGGGCAGCGCGACCTTCTTCCACCACAGCCAGCCGCGCACGCCGAAATTCTCGGCGGCGTCGCGCAACTCCTTGGGCATGGCGGCGGCGCCGGCAATGACGTTGAACAGGATGTACCATTGGGTGCCCAGCACGATCAGCGGCGACAGCCAGACGTCCGGATTGGCGTTCCAGTACACGATCAGCGACACCACCAGAGGGAACAGCAGATTGTTGGGGAATGCCGCCAGGAACTGCGCCACCGGCTGCACGATCTGGGTCAGCCGCGGGCGCAATCCCACATAGATGCCCACCGGCGTCCAGATCAGGCTGGCCAAGGCGATCAGCACCATCACCCGGAGCATGGTGATGAATCCCAGCCCCACCGCGGCGCCCAGGTCGGACCAGTCCAGATTTGCGTGCGCGAAATTGTAGAGCCGGTATGCGCCGATCACCCCCACCAACCCCAGCAGCACATACCAGAGAATGTCGGCCAGCCGGCTGTCCATTTCCCGTGTCGCGGCGCGAAGCCCGAAGCTGGGCGGCTGCCAATGATAGGACCAGCGCATCATCTGCTCGAAAGGCGCGGTCATCAGGTCCACAAGCTTGGAGCGGCGATAGACATTCAAGGCCCAGGATTCCGGCGGGTCTTCGGTCTGTTCGGTGTCGATGCGGAAACGGTCCGCCCAGGCCACCAGGGGACGGAACAGAAGCTGGTCATAGATCAGGATCACCACCAGCATGGCGGCGATGGCTTCGAAGATGGCGGGCAGGTTCTTCTGGGCGATGGCGACCGCTATCCAGCTACCCACGCCGGGCAGCGCTATGTTGGTGTTGCCCACACTGATGGCTTCGGAAATGGTGACGAAAAACCATCCGCCCGACATGCTCATCATCATGTTCCAGATCAGCGGCGGGGTGGCGAAGGGCGCTTCGATGCGCCAAAAGCGCGCCCAGGCGGACAGGCCAAACATGCGCCCGGCCTCTTCCAGCTCCGGCGGCACGGTGCGCAAGCTCTGGTAGAAGCTGAAAGCCATGTTCCAGGCCTGGCCGGTGAAAATGGTGAAAACACAAGCCAGCTCCGCTCCCAGGATGCGTCCCGGTGACAGGGACAGGAACCAGACCACCGTGACCGACAGAAAGCCCAGGATCGGCACCGATTGCAGGATGTCCAGCAGGGGCACCAGGAGGGTGCCCGCGCGCGGGTTTTTGGCGGCCCAAGTGGCGTAGCTGAAGGTGAAGGCCAGCGACACCGCCATGGCGATCAGCATGCGCAGCGCGGTGCGCAAGGCATAGCCGGGCAAGTCCCAGATATTGAGGAACAGGGCGTGCCCGGTAATGGAACTCAGCGGATGGACCAGAAAGCGGCTGACATCGGCAAAAGCGACGATAAAGCTCAACACCAGGATCGCCGCCAGCAGGTCCCAGCGGCTGGGCAGCAGGCGACGTGCTTCGATCGAGACGGGCGGCAGGATTTTCATGGCCGGCGGGGCTCGAAGGCGGGTGGGGTTGGACGATTATTCGCAAGAGCCGGATAGGCGGGTTCGCGCCGGGTGGCAACCATTTTGAGCAACCCCCGAGGCGGCGGCTATCGCCCTTTTCTGGACTGAGCGTGGCCTTGGTATCAGGGCAGTTCGAAGGTTTTTTGTCCGCCAGCCCAGCGGGTTAAATGCAAGATATTGTTTACACTGACAATTTATATGCGGCCCGGCGGCCGCTTTTCTCCCGCGCGTGTCGCCGAAACTATTGCGCGGGCGCACAAAATCAGCGTAAAACCGCGCAACCGCTGGGAAAAGTAGTGAATTATCCGCTAGTTAGCCCGAGCGTTGGTAAGTTGTTTTCACGGGCGGAACGGCGACAGGTCCATGACGCAAGGCGTTATCAGCAAGGTGGTGAAAGGCGGCTTCTCCGTCTTCGCGGCCGCGCGCGCCCGCACTCAGCCCCGTCCTTCCCTCGGTTCTCCGCGGGCGCTTCTTCTTCTTAGCCGCCCCTAGGCTCTGTCGGCGCGCGAATGGTTCGCGCATCCGGTGTCTAGGGGATCAACGCAAAGGAGAATCGAAGCCGCTAGCAGCGGCGAACAGAAGGACTACTGTCATGACCAGCAAGACCCCAGATACCGCACCAGGCGCCACACCAATTCAGATCTTCGACACCACCCTGCGCGATGGCGAACAGTCGCCCGGCGCGGCGATGACTCACGAGGAAAAACTCCAGATCGCCGAACTGCTGGATGAGATGGGCGTCGATGTGATCGAAGCCGGCTTTCCCATTTCCAGCGCCGGCGACTTCAAGGCGGTGGAGGAGATTTCCAAGATCGTCAAGCGCGCCTCGGTCTGCGGCCTGTCACGCGCCGGCTTCAAGGATATCGACCGCGCTGGCGAAGCCTTGAAGGGCGCCTATCGCCCGCGCATCCACACCTTCATCTCCACCAGTCCCGTCCATATGAAGCACAAGCTGAATATGGGCGAAAATGCGGTGCTGGAAGCGGTCGGCGCCAGCGTCACCAGGGCCCGCAACCACACTTCGGAAGTGGAATGGTCGGCGGAAGACGCCACCCGAACCGTCCCGGATTTCCTGTGCCGATGCGTGGAAGTGGCGATTCACAGCGGCGCCACGGTGATCAATGTGCCCGATACGGTGGGTTATTCCACGCCCCAGGAATTCTTCGACATCATCACCATGTTGCGCAATCGCGTGCCCAATGCCGACAAGGTGATCTTCTCCACCCATTGCCACAATGATCTGGGCCTGGGCGTCGCCAATTCGCTGGCCGGCGTGCTGGCGGGCGCGCGCCAGGTGGAATGCACCATCAACGGCATCGGCGAGCGCGCCGGCAATGCCGCGCTGGAAGAGATCGTGATGGCCTTGAAGGTGCGCAAGGACATCATGCCCTTCACCACCAACATCAACACCACCTTGCTCAACCGCGCGTCCAAGCTGGTCAGTAACGTTACCGGCTTCCCGGTGCAGTACAACAAGGCGATCGTGGGCAAGAATGCCTTCGCCCATGAGAGCGGCATCCATCAGGACGGCATGCTCAAGCATGTCGAGACCTATGAGATCATGCGGCCCGAGGATGTGGGGGTGAACGCCACCTCCCTGATGCTGGGCAAGCTCTCCGGCCGGCACGCCTTCCGCGACAAGCTGGAAAGCATGGGCTACGAGCTGGAACAGGAGGCGTTCGAGGACGCCTTCCGCCGCTTCAAGGACCTGGCCGACAAGAAAAAGCATGTCTTCGACGAGGATATTGCCGCCCTGGTGGACGATGGGATCATGCGCGGCCATGACGCCATCTCGATCAAGGCGCTCAGGGTCGAGGCGGGAACCGGCATCATCCCGGTGGCCTCCCTGACCCTGGACGCCGGGGGGAAGGTCAAAAGCGTCACCACCAGCGGCGACGGGCCGGTGGACGCCATTTTCATGGCGATCCGGGAGGCCTACCCCCATACTGCCACCCTGCAATTGTTCCAGATCAGCGCCGTGACCGAGGGAACCGACGCCCAGGCCCAGGTCAGCGTCCGGCTGGAGGAAAATGGCCGAACCGTGACCGGCAAGGCCTCGGATACCGACACCATGGTGGCGGCGGCCTATGCCTATGTGAATGCCTTGAACAAGTTGTTGGTAAAACGCGAAAAGCAAGCACCCGAAGCGTTAACCATCGCTAGGTAAGCTTTCGGCTGAAAATGGCCACCCCCCGGGAAAAGCGCCCCGGGGGCCAGGCCACAGGAAGGGCGCTGTTTTTGACCTGGTTTGCCGGGTCTAGGGATCGATTTGCATGTTCAGTAGTCTTCTCGGCGCGCTCTCCAGCGACATGGCCATTGATCTGGGCACGGCCAACACCCTGGTCTATGTCAAAGGCCGCGGCATTGTCCTCAACGAGCCCAGCGTGGTCGCCACCTTCACCACCCGGGCCGGCAAAAAGGCCGTCCGCGCCGTCGGCAACGACGCCAAGATGATGCTGGGGCGAACCCCCGGCAACATCGAGGCCATCCGTCCCATGCGCGACGGGGTGATCGCCGACTTCGAAGTGGCGGAGGAGATGATCAAGCACTTCATCCGCAAGGTGCATAACCGCCGCTCCTTCGCCAATCCCATGATCATCGTCTGCGTGCCTTCGGGTTCCACCGCGGTGGAACGGCGCGCCATTCAGGAATCGGCCTTGTCGGCGGGGGCACGCCGGGTGTTCTTGATCGAGGAGCCGATGGCGGCGGCGATCGGCGCCGGCCTTCCCGTCAGCGAGCCCACCGGTTCCATGGTGGTGGATATCGGCGGCGGCACCACCGAGGTGGCGGTGCTGTCCCTGGGCGGCATCGTCTATTCCCGCAGCGTGCGGGTGGGCGGCGACAAGATGGACGAGGCGATCATCGCCTATATCCGCCGCCACCAGAATTTGCTGATCGGCGAAGCCTCCAGCGAGCGCATCAAGAAGGAAATCGGTTCCGCCGCGCTGCCGATGGACGGCAATGGCGTCACCATGGAGATCAAGGGCCGCGATCTGCTCAATGGCGTGCCGAAGGAAATCACCATCACCCAGCGTCATATCGCCGAGGCTTTGGCCGAACCGGTAGGGGCGATCGTGGAAGCGGTGAAAGTGGCGCTGGAAGCGACCCCGCCCGAGTTGGCGGCGGATATCGTGGACAAGGGCATTGTACTGACCGGCGGCGGTTCGCTGCTGGCCAATCTGGATCAGGTATTGCGGGACGAAACCGGCCTGCCGGTTTCCATCGCCGACGATCCTTTGTCTTGTGTCGCGCTGGGCACCGGCCGGGTGTTGGAGAATTCCAAGAGCATGCGGCACGTTCTCTCGACAGCTTTTTAACATGCAGGGCTAGCCGCCGATGGCCAATGCCTGGAAGATCGCCCGCAAAAGCAATGTTCAGCTGCCGCTGATCCTTGTGGTTGCGCTGGCGGTGGTAGTGGTGCTGCTGGGTAAGGCGCAAGGCACGCTGTTCGACAAGATGCGGGCGCATGCCACCGACATGATGGCGCCGGTGCTGGAAAAGGCGCGGGTTCCGGTGGCGGGCTTCGACCGCTGGATGGGCTCGATCGCCGAAATTTTCTCGGTCTATCAGGAAAACTTGAAACTCAAGGAAGAGAATGCCCGGCTGCGCCAGTGGCGCAATGTGGCCATCGTGCTGGAAGGGCGGGTCGGGCGCTATCAGGCGTTGCTGCATGCCGTGCCCGATCCCGCGATGAACCGGGTGCTGACGCGGGTGATCGGACGCGCCAATCGGCCTTTCCTGCAGACCATGATCCTGGATGCGGGCCGCGACAGTCATGTCCTTCCCGGTCAGGCGGTGATGGATGCGCGCGGCATGATCGGGCGGGTCTATCTGACCGGCAACCACACCAGCTGGGTCATCCTGCTGACCGACCTCAACAGCCGTATTCCGGTCCATATCGCGCCGCGTAATGTCCAGGCGATGATGACGGGCGACAATAGCGCCACCCCGACCCTGGACCTGGTTTCGCGCACCGTCACCTTGCATGCGGGCGATCAGGTGACCAGCTCCGGCGATGGCGGCTTGCTGCCGGCGGGGCTTCCCATCGGCACCGTGATATCCGATGGCGCCGGAGGTTGGCGTGTGGCGCTGTTGGCGGATGCCGCCGCCAGCCAGGATGTGGAAGTGCTGAATTTTTCCAAGACGCCGGAAGCGCTGCCGGCCACGGCCCAATTGCCGGCGGAAGCCGCCGGACTGAAGCCTCAGCCGCCGCCTCCGCCGCCCGTTGCCGCGGCGCCTGCCGCACCGCAACCGGTACTTCCTTTGCCTGCGAAACCCGCGCCGGTGGACGCCTCTGCCGCCCAGGCGGAAGAGATGGATCGCTGACCATGGCGAGCCTGGAACGCGCCGCCACTCCGCCCCGCTTCCGTTATCTGGTGGCGTTGGCCCCCATGTTGTGCGGGCTTTTGGGGGTGCTGATCGCCAATGTTCCCATTTCGCTGCTGGGCGGGCTGGTTCCCGCGCCGCTTCTGGGACTGGTTCCGGTCTATTTCTGGTGCCTGGTGCGTCCGGACCTGATGACCCCGGCGGTCACCTTCAGCATCGGCTTTGCCGAGGATGTCCTGTCGGGCGGGCCGCCCGGCATCTGGACCCTGGCCTTTGTCCTGACCTATGCCGTGGTGGCGCGCCAGCGCGACAGTTTCGCCGGACTTTCCGGCTTGGCGGCGGTGCTGGGTTTTGCGGCCGCCGCCACCATTGCCTGCGGCGTCGCCTATGTCACGGTCGCGGCCCTGGCCCTGCTGTCGGGCCTGCATCTGCCCCCCATGGCTCCGATTGTGACCGAACTGGCGATGACGGTGCTTTTCTATGCCCCCGCCACCTTGGTGGTGCGTTGGCTGCACTTTAGACTGGTGGGCGCCTCGCGAGGCGATGTCTGATGCCGCTGTTCGACAAGAAGGACAAGAGCCGTTACGCCACCTTCACCCGCCGCTCGGTGGGCATGGGCGGCGCGATGACGGCCGTGTTCGCGGTATTGGGCGGGCGGCTCTATCAACTGCAAATCCGCGACGGCGCGCAATATTTGACGGAAGCCGAGGACAATCGCGTCTCCGAGCGCCTGATCGCCCCGCCGCGCGGCCGCATCATGGACCGCTTCGGGGTGGAACTGGCCAACAGCCGACGCAACTATCGCGTGCTGCTGGTGAGCGAGAACGCCACCCAGGGCGTGCCGGAGGCGCTGGATGCCATCGGCAAGGTGGTTCTTCTCGGCGATCAGCAAAAGAAGAAGATCCTGCACGACATCGCCATCAACAAGAAATTCGTGCCGGTGCCGGTGGCGGAAAATCTCAGCTGGGAGGAATTCTCCCGGGTCAATCTGCATCTGCCCTATCTGCCGGGCATTCAATGCGATGTGGGCGAGACCCGCGACTATCCCTTCGGCAAGGAGCTGGTGCATATCCTGGGCTATGTCGCCTCGGTGTCGCCGCAGGAGCAGGAGCATGACGACGATCCCTTGATGAGCATGCCGGGCATGCGGATCGGCAAGCGCGGGATCGAGAAGCAGTATGACAAGGCGATCCGCGGGCACGCCGGCGGCAGCCGCGTCGAGGTCAATGCCACCGGCCGCATCATCCGCGAGCTGGGCAAGGATGCGGGCGGACCGGGCGAGGATGTCTATCTCACCATCGACCGCCAGGTGCAGGCTCTGGCCGACCAGAAACTGGGCGGCGAAAGCGCCGCCATGGTGGTGATGGATGTCAACAATGGCGACATTATCGCGCTGTCCTCGACGCCGGGCTTTGATCCCAACTGGTTCAATGTCGGCTTGTCGGGCCAGCAATGGCATGACCTCACCACCGACGATCACAAGCCGCTGCTGAACAAGGTGACCAGCGGCATCTATCCGCCGGGTTCCACCTTCAAAACCGCAGTGGCGCTGGCGGCGATCGAGTCAGGCCTCGCCACGCCGGACTATCACGTCAACTGCGGTGGCCGCATTACGGTGGGCAACCACACGTTCAACTGCTGGGCCTGGACCACCTATCATCGCGGCCATGGCTCGCTGGATGTCGAAGGCGGCATCAAGAATTCCTGCGACGTCTTCTTCTACGAAACCGCGCGTAAGCTGGGCATCGACGCCATCGAGCAGGCGGCGCGCAAGCTGGGCCTGGGCTCGGTCACCGGCATCGAGCTGCCGGGCGAGCATTCCGGCCTGATCCCGTCGCGCGCCTGGAAGCAGAAGACGTACAAGCAGCCCTGGCAGCCGGGCGATACGCTGAGCGTCGGCATCGGCCAGGGCTATGTCACGGTCACGCCGCTGCAATTGGTGCAGCAGGCGGCACGGCTGGCCAGCGGCAAGGCGGTCAGCCCGCGGCTGGTCCATTCAGTAGGCGGAAAAGCCGTGCCGCGGACCGAACCGGCCAAGCTGGATTTTACCGACGACGCGCTGGCGCGGGTGCGCAACGGCATGAACCGGGTGATGAACGAGGGCGGCGGCACGGCCTACAACTGGCGCATCACCGAGCCGGGCTTCGAGATGGCAGGCAAGACCGGCACCGCCCAGGTGCGCGCCTATACCAACGAAGAGCATGCGCGCGGCATCACCAAGAACAGTGCCCTGGACTGGAAGCTGCGCGACCATGCCATGTTCATCGGCTATGCCCCGGTCAACGATCCCAAATACGCCATTGTCAGCATCATCGAGCATGGCGCGGTGCCTTCCCATCCCCATGTCGCCATGGCGCGCGATGTGCTGCTGTTCTGCCAGCAGCGCGATCCTTCGCGCATGCAGGCCGCTTATCCCGTGCCCGGTTCCGCCAGCGCCGCACCCGTCAAACAGCAGGCTGAAACCGGACCGGTGCCGCCTCAATCCAAGAAAAGCGTGCTCTGATGGCGCTTCGTCCGTATGCCGCCGCCAAGCGCACCCTCTCCATCACCGACAAGCTGGGTGAAGTGAATTGGGGACTTTTGCTGCTGATCGCCCTGATCGGCATGGCCGGCATCGCCATGCTCTATTCGGTGGCCGGCGCCCAATTCCACCCCTGGGCCATCCGCCAGATCGGCCATTTCACCTTGGGCCTGATCGTGCTCCTGGCCGCGGCGGTGATCGATATTCGGGTGTGGATGAGCCTGGCCTATCCGGCCTATGGCTTTGCGCTTTTGCTGCTGGTGGCGGTGGACCTGGTGGGTCATGTCGGACTTGGCGCGCAGCGCTGGATTTCCATCGGCCCATTGGACTTGCAACCGTCTGAGTTGATGAAGATCGCTTTGGTGCTGGCGCTGTCGCGGTTCCTTCATGGCAAGAGCATCGAGGAAGTCTCCAAGCCGGTGCCGCTGGCCATCGGGCTGGCGATGATCGGCATTCCCGCGGTCTTTGTGGTGCTGCAACCCAATCTGGGCACCACCCTGATCATTGTGGCGGACGGCTGTTCGCTTCTGTTCCTGGCGGGGCTGTCCTGGTGGTGGATCGCCCCCACGCTGGGGGCCGCGGCGGCGGCGGTGCCGCTGGCCTGGCGGTTTGTGCTGCATGACTACCAAAAGGCGCGGGTGGAAACCTTCCTGGATCCGGAATCCGACGCACTAGGCAAGGGCTGGAACATCACCCAGGCCAAGATCGCCATCGGTTCCGGCGGGGTGGCGGGCAAGGGCTTCACCCAGGGCACCCAGAGCCGGCTGAATTTCCTGCCCGAGAAACAGACCGATTTCATCTGGACCAGCTTTTGCGAGGAATTCGGCTTTGTCGGGGCGCTCGCACTGCTGGTGCTGTTCGCGGTGGTGATCTTCTATGGCGTGCAGACAGCAATGAGCGCCCGCAGCCAGTTCGGCCGGCTGCTGGCGATGGGCGTGATCTTGAACTTCTTCTTCTACATCATGATCAACGGGCTGATGGTGATGGGCCTGATCCCGGTGGTGGGTATTCCCATGCCGCTTTTGTCCTATGGCGGCTCGGCCATGCTGACGGTGATGCTGGGGTTCGGGCTTTTGATGAGCGTGCATATCCACCGCCAGGTGGAAATTCCCCGGCATTCCGGGGGCATCATCTAACTCATTATTTTACCGCGAGAATTCGCCCACAGGCGCGTTCCCACCGCTTTGTAGACAGGGGGGATGGCCTCTGCTATGAGGCCGCTCCCTGATGACCGGTTTTGGCCGGTTTTCAGCAGACCTGTGGGTGATTAGCTCAGTCGGTAGAGCAGCTGACTCTTAATCAGCGGGTCGTAGGTTCGATCCCTACATCACCCACCAACCATTCCCTTCGAACTGCGCGGTTTCGGAGGGTGCGGGTGTTTCTCCGACATTCCCGAGGCTTGTGCGGTTCGGCGCCACAATTTCCTGTCTCTTGGACAGTCCAAGGTTGGCTGAAGGCCGCAAGGTGGGACTTTGTCTCCGGCTGTTCGAAAGCCTTTCGTCCGAAATCTGCGTCGACACGGCCTGAGACTGGTTCGAACTTTGTATGAGACGGGTTGCTTAGCTTCTGAGCCCAAGTTGGCGGCGCTGTTGTGTCCAGAGGGGTGGCAGGTTCATCAGCCGGGTCAGGCCAATCCCGCGGGGAAGAGTTCCGGAAACGGCAGCTTCTATGATGTCGGGCGCCACAAAGGCCAAGGAGATCATCATCTGTACGGAGCGCTGGCTGCGGTCTTCGCGCGCGGCTATTGCGGCCGTGTCCTTGACAGTTCCCGATATCAGTTCTTTCAGCCAGAGACGGCCCTGTGCAACGGCGCGCAGGAGCGCATCGCGACGTTCAACGCGGATCGGGCGCTGATCTTTGGTGGGATCAGCGTGGGGCAGGGTGATCGTGCGCTTAATTTTGCCGGGTTTGGGCGACCACGGAACACGCAAAAGTGATGAGGTGCCGTTTTCGAGCGATAGTTCGATTTTGATCTGACCTCGTTCGACCGTGGCTCGCTGGATCGATTTCAGAAGGGCGCGATCGTCCAAATCGGTGTTCGGCTCGACTCCTGCGGTCCGAACAGCGTTGATGACCTCCGCTTCCACATCGGGAGCGGGGACACGGTGCACCGTGCCAACCTGTACCTTGCGGCCCTGAGTGAAGGCTCGGCTGACATAGTATCGGTAACGTTGGCGGCCTTTTCGGGAATAGGTGGGCGTCATAGTATTGCCCCGGTCGTCAAATATCCTGCCGGCCAGAAGCGCATCTGATGCTTCGGCAGCCCGTCGATGGGCGTGCCGGTTCTCCGCGAGCTTGGCCTGGACAGCTTCAAATAGCGACCTGTCTAAGATGGCTTCATGCTCTCCGGGATATACTTGCCCCTTGTGAACGATCTCACCCAGAAAGATCCTGTTGTTGAGCAAGTAAGACAGCGGACCGGCCGTGAAGGGCACGCCACCAGTCCGGCCTTTAGCGGTCTGACGCACCCGCGTCCGGACACCCTTGTCGTTCAGTTCGGTGAGTAAAGCTGGTATCGAGCCCAGCTTCAGATAGCGCTCAAACAGCATTCTGACCGTTGCAGCTTCATCCGGGTTTACGAGCAGCTTGCGATCCTCAACTCGATACCCCAGGGGTACATTGCCCCCCATCCAGATACCCTTCTTTTTCGAGGCGGCTACCTTGTCGCGGATACGTTCGCCCGTGACTTCGCGTTCGAACTGGGCGAAGGACAACAGGACGTTGAGGGTCAGTCTGCCCATGCTGCTGGTGGTGTTGAACGCCTGGGTGACGGATACAAAGGACACCCCGTGGGCGTCGAAGAGTTCCACCAGCTTCGCAAAATCGGCGAGCGAGCGGGTAAGACGATCGACCTTATAGACAAGCACCACATCAATCAGCCTTGCCTTGATATCCCCCAACAGCCTTTGGAGAGACGGCCGATCGAGGCTTCCACCTGAGAAGCCGCCGTCGTCATAGCCTGTGCGTATCAGCCTCCAGCCTTCGTGTGCCTGGCTTTTGATATAAGCCTCTGAAGCCTCGCGCTGGGCGTCCAAGGAATTAAAATCCTGCTCCAGCCCTGCGTCGGTGGACACTCGCGTGTAGATGGCGCAGCGCAAGATCTTGCCTTCCGCGCCCTTCATGGCGAGGCTCCTGTCCGTGGCAAGCCTACTCGGCTGAGCTCCGGCAAGCCCGCCGCCTCCTTACACCGATGGCTGAGGAGATATACATGAGTCCTTCCTGGGATCACGATCGTGCCGCTGAGCATATTGAAAAAAAGCTCGGGGAAGTGGAGACGGTAGAGATCGCCGATTACACCCGCGATATGTCGCTGGAAAACATTCCGACCAACAAGGCTTACAGGGTTGACGCCGTTCACCTCTACGCCGACATCCTCAATCTTGACGACATGCTAGGCACCACAGGTACGGAAGGCGTTCGCTGCCATCGCCAGACGCTCACCTTCCTGAATCTTCATTATCGCGCGGTCAACCGGGTCCTATTCCGCAGCGATGCCCGTCGGGTCGATTTTCACAATCAGCGGCTGCACGCAACGGTGACCAAACCTTATGGCGAGAGCGGTGAGGGGGATCGGGTCCATCGTGCGGTCGCCATTGGTGAATTGATCATCCAGGTACTGGATCAAACTGGCGATGCGCAGGAGCAGATCCCCAGCGCCAAGATGCGGATCGGCATCGACACCGGGATGGCGTTGGCTGTGAACAACGGCCGCAATGGCCGTCGCGAGCCGCTGTTCCTGGGCGAGCCTGCCAACCAGGCGGCGAAGATGTCCGGCGGTGGCAGCGCCAAAGGCATTTATTTGACTAATACCGCGCGCAAGGCCATCGGTCTCGAGGAGGTCGATGAGCCCAAGAAGATCGCGCTGACGGATGAGGAGATCAAGACCAGTGTCGACAAAGCCAATCTCGGTGTGAAGGTTGAGACGATCGTCCAGGAGTGGCGCGATGACCTCAAGGCCAATCCGGTGGGCAGTTTCGAGTTCAGCCGCCATACCCCGCCACTGCGCACGCTCGACATCACCAAGTTGACGCCAGGCAATTCCCGGCGCCAAGAAGCGGTCTCGGTCTATGCGGACCTGGACGGCTTCACCAACTACGTCGCGCGTAACATCAAGGTCAATCCTGAGGATGTGGTGCGCGTTCTGCATGTGTTGCGCGCGGAGATGGATCGGGTTCTCTCGTCGGACTTCGATGGCCGCCGCATCCGCTTCATCGGTGATTGCCTGCATGGTCTTCTGTGCGATGGTACAGTCCAGACCACCGATGAACCCACGACAGTCAGCACCGCCGTCCTGTGCGCCGGCGGCCTGCGTAGCAGCTTCAACCTGGCGCTGGAGAAGATTGAGGAGGAGGAGATCGAAGTCGAAGGACTCGGCTTGCAGATCGGTTTCGAGCTCGGACCGATGACCATCACCCGGCTAGGTATGCAGGGCGATCGGGTGCGCTGTTCAGTGAGCCGTGGTGTCCTGACCTCGGAGAAAGAGCAGAGCCGTTGCGGCAAAGCCGAAACCGCCATCGGCCAGTTGGCCTATGACACCGGTACCGACGCGGTGCGCGAGTTGTTCGGCTCCAAGCGCAAGACGGCCGATCTCGACTACAACGAGGCTGTCGAAGCGTTGTCCGAAAAGAAGGATAAGTCGGCGCGGATCGTCAAAGCGGCAGCCTTTGTGGCCGCGGCGCCTGCCGTTGCCCGTGCCTCGGAAGTCGTAGCGCGTCCATATGCCGAGACGGGGAGTGACGGCTGAGCCTTTCATCTGACCTCATCAAGGATCGTGTCACTGCTTTCGAAGCCGAACTGGTGGAGGATGGCGGTGATACTTTCACGGTCCTGGTTCATCTGCGCCGAGTCGACGGCAGGATCACGCATTACCGGCTCCTAATCGACGCCACGACGGCCAGAGTTCGCGTCCGCGAAAAGGAGCCGGAGCTTCTGCCTGCCTGGTGCCCGGAGTTGCACATCAATGAGGGGGGCTACTTTTGCCTGGGCTATGGTGCCGACGCGCCGGATCCCGTCACTAGCCCGAAGACGGCAGACAACTGGTGGTTCATCGTAAACAGTTTCCTGCGGCTGCAAGAACGGGCGCGGGGCCTTAGGCGCTGGCCCAATGGCAACGCCTGGGCGCACGGTGGCGCTGCCGGCTATCAGGCGATCGCGGAAGAGGCGGCGAATTTTTTGAGCGCCGGGCTGTGGGCCGCGCTTCGCGAGGGGCGCATAAGGGCGCACAGACACAACAAGCGCAGTCTACGAGTCACGCAGAGTGTCGGCCGCCTCTATACGGTCCGGACCGGCGACAAATTCCAAATTGTGAACGTGAGACAGGCCTGTTTGTGCGGTTCGGGGGTCGCCATGAAAAAATGCAGTGACCATGCCGGACACGCCGTCACGCTGGCCTTGGCTCTCGCCGGCATGGAACAGGCCCTCGGCGCATTCTGGGAAATATTCAAGGATAGACCCTGCTGCGGGAAGACCACGAGCTGCCCGTTGCAATTTAGGGAGGCGGCGAAGGCCGCGTGAATAAATGAAGGAACGTTTTGAAGGGGCGAACGGCCCGCAACTGATCCGTGCGCTTAAGCCCCAGGCGATGGTTGGGCATGATCAGGCTCTGGCCGAGCGCTTGGCACAGGTCGGGTCCGTGGTCTCGTTCGCTCAAGGTCAAGATCTGATTGTTCAGGATGGCGCGGACAATGATCTATACTTCCTCGTTGCAGGCGAAGTCGCTATCCTGGTCAAGGGGGCGGAGGTCAGTACGCGTAAGGCCGGCGAGACCGTCGGCGAGATGGCGGCCATCGAGCCGACCTTGCCTCGATCCGCGACAGTGCGCGCTTTAGAAACCACGGTGGCATTGAAGGTGTCCAATGCAGCATTCCTGGACATCGCGGAAGCCTATCCGAAGATGTACCAACCGCTGGCCCGGGATCTGGCGCAGCGCCTTTATCAACGCAATGACACCATCGCCGAACCCAATCAGTTTCCCAAGCTCTTCATCATATCTTCGTCTGAGGCGCTAGACCTCGCGCACGCGCTGCGTGAGGGGTTGGATGGTCGGGTTTTCAGTACCGTGTGGGATCAAGGCGTATTCTTTGCCGGAGGTTACCCGCTAGAAGCGTTGGAGAAGCAAGTGGGTGAATCCGACTTTGCAGTTGCCATCGCCGAGCCAGACGATATCGTGGAATCCCGTGGCTCACGGGCGCCGACGGTGAGGGACAACGTCTTGTTCGAACTGGGCCTTTTTATGGGCAAGTTATCCCGGCATCGCTCCATTTTGGTCCATCCAAAGATGAAAGATCTGAAGCTGCCGAGCGACCTCCAGGGATTGACGCTCATCCCCTACACAGGAGCGCCGGGTTCTTTGGCCAACCCTATGGCGCCCGTGTGTGAACAAGTGAAAGCGACGGTCGATCGTCTTGGCGTGAAGGTATTTGGTCGACCTTAAAGTTGGTCGCTTAGAACTCGGCTTTGACTGCCTTGAAGAGGCGCCGCTCATCTATTCCGAGCAGTTGTGTGATGCTCAGAAGTTCTACGATATCGAGACGCCGCTCACCGCCTTCGTATTTGGCCACAAACGATTGAGGGCGGCCGAGCCTTGTAGCCAACTCTTGCTGGGTAAGCCCGGCTGCTTGTCGCGCTGCAACAAGGCGCTCCTGAAGCACCTTGTAAGCGCGAGTATGGACCGATTTTCGCATCGAGCGCCTGGGACTTGAATAAAGGCGCCGACAGAGCTAATCCCGGTTCAGGATTATCCCAAAAAGGGATTATGCAGGGCAATCCGGGAGGAAATAGCGTCGCCATGGCCAGCGGCCGGGAAATGCAGCTAACACGCCAGATCGGTGAGCATCTTGTCGCTGCAGAGCTGGGGCGTCTCGGCTATGTTGCGGCGCCGTTCGCCGGCAACGTCCCTTTGTTTGACCTGCTGGCCGCGAATCCAGCCGGCCAGGCGGTGCCAGTCCAGGTAAAGGCCATCAGAACGAATTCATGGCAGTTCAAGGTCAGCGAATTCTTGGATATCGAGTTTCAAAAAGATGGAAGGCAGCTGGTGCGGGGTCCAGCGAAGCTTTCCAACCCGAAGTTGATCTGCATTTTCGTGCAGCTGGGAAGTGACCGCAAGAAGGACCGATTTTTCGTTTTCAAGTTACGCGACCTGCAGCGTCATTTCTTGAAAACTTACAAAAGCCGCCTAAGGCCAAAGAATCCCCAGTCACTCCACTGCGCCATTTGGATCAAAGACCTCAAACAGCACGAAAACAACTGGGACCTCGTTAGTGCGGCGCTAGGGCGAGTTCTTACGTAACCATTCGCCTTCCTCGTCCTTTGTGGTTACCCAGGTCACATTTCCAGCTTGATCCCTGCATCTTGTCCGGCCGTCATAGTAGTGCGCAATGCTGCTGCCATTGGGAAATTGAAATTCCACGTTGATGCCATGTGGGTCCCATGGGGGTTCCTCTTTGAGGTGTTTGAGCAGGAACTTCAGCGATGCGACGTCACCCTGCGTGGCGCCGATGACTCTTTGCAAGACCATCAAGTCGAGTCGCGCCATCTTCTTGACGCGACCACCCAGTTTAAAGCCGACCTTTTCCCGAAGACCGCGGTCAAGAAGGCTGCTGAAGTCTTTCGATCGAGGTTTTCTGCCTTTGCTCATTGTGAGTCCAGCGCGCTTTTGGATTCCTGTCCCGCATCAAAGCTGAAAACGACCGGGCCGTAATAGTCATTTGGCGAGAATTGCCTCATCCTGACCCTTTGCTGTAACAGCAATAGCAGCTCCATGGCTCGAGGCTCTCCTGCTGCCGCATCATGCAATAGGCGGCGCACAATGGCTTCACGAGCCGTCACCCTTCTGGTTTGTCGCCCCTCGGTGATCGTCATGACCATATCCAAGTGCTTCTGGATAAGGTCGGGAATTCCCAGCAGCTGTTTGCGCGGCCGTCCTTTTGGGTTACCGGATTGCCCCGGCTGAAACTGGCTATGACGGGGTGGACGCTTGTACCCGACCTGGTAGGCGTCACTGTCATCCATGGTCTGCCCCTCGGGGTTGCCGGCTGGCCGCCACTTCTGAAAAGGGGATATCGCCAGGTGTGAGCAGCGCTTCCAGCCCGTAAGCGGCGGACAGGCGGGCGATGGTCAGGTCGGCGTAAGCCGGGTCAATCTCGATGCCATAGCCCCTTCTGCGGGTCTTCTGGGCCGCCAGAAGGGTAGTCCCGCTTCCGGTAAACGCATCGAGGATGATATCGCCGCGCAGGGAGGCGTCTAGAATGGCGTCCGCCACCAGCCCCACCGGCTTAACCGTGGGGTGCATGGCCAGCTCCTCGTCCCGGTCCTTGCCAAAGCTGTTCATCCCAGCATAGGTCCAGAGGTTGCTGCGGTTGCGGCCATGACGTCCCAACTGGATGTTGTTCACATGTGGCGCATGGCCGTTTTTGAAAACAAAAACCAGTTCATGTTGGGAACGATAGAGGCTGCCCATGCCAGCGTTGGTCTTGGCCCAAACACAAAGGTTCTTGAACTCCGTATAGGCCGCAAAGCCGGCATCTAGAAGCTCGCGCGTGTGGCGCCAGTCCATGCAAATATAATTCAGTGCTCCATCCCGGCTAAAGGCGGCCAAATTTCTGAAAACCTGCGCCAGGAATTGTTCAAATTCCTGGGAAGTCATTTCTCCACTGGCCATGGCGAATTCACGATGGGCGGCGCGGCCCAACCCCGAGACGTGCCCTTCAATTGGCACATTGTAGGGCGGGTCAGTGAATACCAGGCCGGCCTTATCCTCCCCCAATAGTTGCCGGTAAGAGGTGGGGTCCAGCGCATCGCCGCAAAACAAACGATGCTCACCGATAAGCCAGAGATCCCCAGCCCGTGAAACCGGCGGCACGTCGCGATTGACCGGGGCGATTTCCGGTTCTTCGTCCTCTTGGGCAGGCTGCAGCAGGATGTCGATTTCCGGGGTCTCGAAGCCTGTCAGGGTTATTTCGAGGTCAAGTTCTATTGACAATTCCTTCAGCTCTAGCGCGAGCAAGTCCTTATCCCAACCCGCATTTTCGGCCAGCTTGTTATCGGCGATCACGTAGGCGCGGATTTCCGCCTCACTCAAATGATCCACCCGCAGGGTAGGGACCTGTTGCAGGCCCAAAAGCTTGGCGGCTTCGGCTCTGCCATGGCCCGCAATGATGCCCCCGTCGGCACCGACCAGCACCGGATTCACAAAGCCAAACCGCTGGATGCTGCGGGCGATCTGCTCGATCTGCTTAGGGGAATGTGTGCGTGGGTTGCGCGAACGCGGCTTTAGGTCCTGCACATCCCGCAATACGATCTTGCCCTCGACAATGGGCTTTGCCGAGAAGGTGCTGGAAAGATTGAGCTTGGAGGTACCCACTGGTCCACAACGCCATTACTAAGCGCGCTCAATGTGACTACCAACATCCGAATATTTTCGAACAATCGGGCAGATCTAGCTGGCGGATTCGCTAATATATTTTGGGGACTTTTTGCCACCAATTAGGATTGCTGTAGGTTATTGGATATAGGCGGTGGCGCGATGGAGCGATATTGTAAGCCACATGGATGTGAGTCTGATAAAAACGATCGTCATCGTCATGATGGAAAATCGTTCCTTCGACAATCTCCTCGGATATTTGTGCCTTCCCCCCTACAATCGAGCGAATGTCCAAGGGCTTGGCACTACGGCTCAATGGCGAGACCAGGTCGCGAGCCTCTATCAAGGAGCCAAATATCCGCCCTTTCTGCTGACCGACCCGTACGACGTTATTGACGCCGATCCGCCTCACGAGCGCGACCCGATTGCGGTCCAAATGGGCACTGCTGTCGCTGGCGTATACCCCATGAACGGCTTCGTTACGAACTATGCGACCGCTCAAGGAGCCAAACCCGTGACGCCGGGGAGTCACCCGCCCGTGATGGGCTATTTCTCAGTCGAACAGGCTCCCGTCACCGACTTCTTTGCCGAAAATTACGCCATCTGCGATCGCTGGTTTTCGGCGTTACCGGCCGGAACACAGCCAAATCGCCTCATGGCGATGAGCGGCTTTACGAAAATTGACGTCAACCAAGTGCCACTCCCAGATCAAGAGTTGGTCTACGATTGGTTGACCAGGAATAATATTCGCTGGCGAGTGTATCACGAGGACATGCCATTTTTCTCGATGATGCTTCGCTGGATTCCGGACATACTTCTTGAAAACCACTTTCGCCCATTCGCGCAATTATATGACGACGTTCAGAACGAAACGCCTGACAAATTTCCGCAAGTTATTTTTGTTGAGCCAACTTACACCGATGCACCCCATCTTGGCCTCAGCAGCGACGATCACGCGCCTTCGGCAATCAAAGGTGGGCAAAAGTTTCTTTTAGAAGTATATCGCGCCATGACACGCGTCCCAGATGTCTGGAGGGGGACCGTTATGGTCGTCACATATGACGAACATGGTGGTTTTTTTGACCACGTTTCGCCACCGGCATTGAAAACTGTGCCGCCCACTGGAGCGTCGTGGCAAAACCCATTCGTGACCTTGGGCGTGCGAGTTCCCGGGTTTGTGATTTCTCCCTTTGTTAACCCCGGAACCGTATTTAGCAGCCTTTTGGATCACACATCGATTCTCAAGTTCATCGGCCAGAAGTTTGGACCGGACGGAAAATATTCTGATTTGGTTAGTAACAGGCCAGTTGGCAGCGTCCTTGATGTTCTCAATGCCTCCGACTCGCAACGCCCCGCGGCGGCAATTCCATCCCTCAATCCTTATTTATCGAAAGATCCGATGGCGGCCGGTTTCACTCCGGGTTCCGTACCCAAAACACAACTTCAGGACGGCTTTCAAAGAGCCCTGGACACGATCCGAACGCACCCCGAAAAACCGCCCGGCAAATTTGATGAATTGTTGGCGAGTTTTCCGCCACGCCCGGGAGTGGCATGACCATGCGTCGGAATTTGTGCTTCGCAATCTATTTTACACTTACAACGCTTGTTAGCGGCTGTGCGCTTATAACGCCATCGCATCACCGATCTGAGGATTACACCCCGGTATTCGCTGCGGCGTCCGCGGGAGATCTGGTTAAGGTGCAGCAAGCCGTCGACGGCGACCCTACTTTGCTCAAGGCCACTGAGTGGGACGACGCTACATTGCTACATGACGCGGTCGGCCAAAGGCATAGGGAGGTCACAGTTTACCTTCTTGACAGAGGCGCGGATATCAACGCACTCACCCAGGACAAACTCACACCGCTTCATATGTCCGCTCAGAACGGCGATTTGGGCATGATCGGCTTACTTCTTGACCGCGGGGCCAAGATTGATCCCGTTGATGCGAAGGGATGGACCCCGCTGGACCGCGCCGAAAAGTGGGGCCATCCAGACGCCGTACAGTTTCTTGAGCGACGCGGTGCCCATAGAGGACACTAGATTTTACACGCAGAGCTGAATCGACGAACGACATCTATCCCCGGCGGAGGCGACGTCGCTCAATGACAAATTGTCGGCTGAACATTTGCCTAATTCTTTCCGTGACTTGAGCAGGAATCAGCAGCGTCATTCGTAATCCTTGCGCTCCGATTGCAAATCCCGCAGGTTTTTGGCGAGGCAACTAATGATAATTGGGGATTATCCCTGGCTCGCTAGGGAGTTCTGCGCCACACGCTCGCGAGCCACGCCTGCTGTTCGCGTGGCAGTCCAGCGGGCCTGTAATAATGAGTAAGTTCAACAAATCCCGCGCCCAGCATAAAGCCTCGCCATGCATCTAGATCGTGATACGCCCCGTAACGGCCCTTGTTCCAACCTTCCTCGTTATGACCGCGCGGATTAGAGCTGAACAGAACGCCGCGTGGCTTTAGAGTCGCGCGCAATTCCAGCAAAATCCGGGGGACTTCCTGGCTCGGTACATGAAATAGAGAGGCATTGGCAAACACGCCGTCAAATTGGCTCTCAGGTAGGTCAAGCTTCAAGAAATCTTGTTCCCACACCGTGTGCCCCTGTTGCTTTGCCATGGCGACGAAACGCGCGGCACCTTCCAGGCCAATGGCAACGTGTCCCAGTTTTTTGAACGCTCCGAGATCGCGACCCGGCCCACAGCCAAAATCAAGTATTTTGAAGGGAGGTTGGCTCTCAATGAATTGAAGTAAAGCTGCGATGTTTTGGCTGACGTCATGCTCGCGCGTTCCTTCCCAGAATTCCTCGGCTCGCTTGTCGTAATGCTCAAGCGTCAGGCTGGACAGCTTTTTCAGATCTTGCGAGTCCACCGTTGTAGCCTATCTTGCTGGGCGCCCGTCGAGACGTCTCAGGTAATTATACGGCTTGTTCGCCCGATCAGGATGCCAAAAATAAGGCCGATCGCGGCGCCGATGAGCCAGTCTGGCTCGATGTAGACCACACAGGGCTTGATAGACGTCGGCCTGATAAGCACCCAGAGTCGCGCGCCGCTCGGCAATGGAACTTCGCAACCTAGCTCAGAAAGAGCATCTCTCGCATTTCCGGAAGGAGGCGGACAATGCTAAAAGTCGCGAATGTCTGATATCGCATGGTACGTCGAGGCCTCACTCGTCGGAATTGAACATGTCTATTGCGCCGGCTCGCTTGCGCAATGCGTCCGTCGGTGGACTCGGTTGTCGGAGGATGAACGAGCTAAGGCATTTATAAAGCTGCACAGGGCGACAGATGGCCACGTCCGAGTCGAGCGGGCCGAAATTGAAAAATTGGCAGTTCAACCCGGCCTTACGAAAGTCTGAAGCACCCGCTATTGGCGCAAAGCGGGCGTTGCTGAACGACCGCTTTTGACCCAAAGCGGACATTCAAGGGGCGAGCCGCAGTTGGGTAGTTTTATCGCGTTCTCGGGTTGTAAAGCCGCCTACTTGCGACAGTCCCCAAACCCATCCCGCTGAAACCGTTAGCTGTTTTTCGCGGCACGGCGCGCGCGTTGCCAGAAAAGTTCCCGTCTGTCTCTATGGCCTAAAATAAAGGCTGTGGGGGCGCGCGGTGGCGGAAGAAAACGAGGGAGCTGAAGCCGATGCGCGGCCATCGCGAATGGCAACTGACCACAGTCCTTCGATGACGACGGGCCGCGGCCGAACTTTTGGACATCCGACGGGACTTATTCCCTTGGCCGGGACCGAACTCTGGGAGCGGATTTCCTTTCACGGAATGGTCGCGCTTCTTACGCTGTACCTCGCCGAGCAGCTGCTGCTTCCCGGGCATATTGAGAAGGTCGTCGGATTCCCGGTCTTCCGAAAGGTAATCGAAGGCGTCACCGGACCTCTCAGCATCCAACCGTTGGCCGCCCAGATTTTTGGCATTTACATCGGCTTCATCTACTTCACGCCGATCTTCGGTGGACTTGTCGGCGACCGGCTGATCGGCCGCAGAAATGCGGTGATGCTGGGCGCAGTCCTGATGACATGCGGCCATCTCGCCATGGCCTTCGACCAATCCTTCCTATTGGCCCTCCTTCTTCTGATCCTGGGTGCGGGGTTCTTGCGGGGGAATCTCATCGCTCAGGTCGGACGGCTATACGCTTCGGGGGATCCCCGGCAGGCTGCTGGCATGCAAATCTATGTTGCAGCGGTCAATACCGGGGCTTTTATCGCCCCTATCGTGACCGGCCTGCTCGCCCAGACCTGGGGCTGGCACGTCGGCTTCGGGTTCGCCGGCTTTGGCATGATGATCGGCCTGGGAACCTATTTCATCGGATCGAAATACATCCCGACTGATCCGCCCCGGCGGGAAATCCGTGAAACGCAACCGCTCACATCCGCAGAGTGGCGGACGATCGCCTTCCTGATTGCACTGCTGCCGGCGCTGACCCTCTATTGGGTCATCAACACGCAAGAATGGAACGTCTACAACATCTGGACCCGGGATCACGTGAATATGGTCATATACGGTTGGCGGATGCCCATAGCCTGGATTCAGTCCTTGAACGCCATCGCCTGCGTTATTTTGGTCCCGCCTATCCTGGCCCTCTGGAAGTGGCAGCTGCGGACCGGTCGCGGCTTCAGCGACATGGGCAAGCTGGCTTTCGGCTGCGCCACCATGGCGGCCTTCACATTCCTCGATGGCGCCGCGAGCGTGATCTTCGGCGCACAGTCGAAAATCCCGCTCACTTGGGTGGTCATGGACAATTTCGGGGAGGCGTTTGCCTATCTGTGGGTCGTACCCGTCGCGATTGCTTTCTATACGCGCACAGCACCAAAGCAGGTGAACGCCATGATGCTGGGCGTCTATTACTTGTCGACCTTTGCGGGGAGCTTGATCAGCGGACGGCTTGGCGGACTCTATGATTCCATTTCGCCCCTAGCGTTCTGGAGCCTTCATGCGGGCCTTGTTGCCTTAGCCGGAGCGATCTTCGCCGGGCTTGCATGGCCCGGCGTCGCTGGCAAGTTCGCGCCCATGTCGGTTTCCAAATCCGTCTGAACGATTTGGTGACAATCTGGGTTGGAGGCCACCCACTGGGACTGTCTGGGCCGCGCACCGTGGAATGTCCGCTTTTGGCGCAAAGCGGACATTCGAACTAGCGAAAATCAGGTATTATCGCTTCCATCCGTAGTGAAGACTCCATCTTATCGTCCGGGACCGCTGATCACGCTCGCCGCTATCATCGAACGCTAATGCGATAATTTAGCGTTCATTCGTTATATTTTGTCGCCGTATCTCATAAGATGAGAAAGGGCGGCGGCCGTAATAGACACCGGCGGGCTTTGCGATAAAGTCGCGCCGCGCTCGGCGTGAGTGCGTGATCCCTGAGAACCTCGCCCCGCCGCCGAAAGGTGGCGGGGGATTTTTCTCCAGCGAAGAGGTACTTATGCGAACTTCGTTTCTTGTGGCCGGACTGTCGGCCATCGCGCTCACGGCACAGGCCCAAACGCCGCCCGGGGTCGTGACCTATGCGTCGCCGGACGATGTGGCTGCGGCCACCGCCCGGTCCAAAGCGTCTACATCTCCATCGGCGCAAATCCTAGTAGCGCTGCCGCCTTTGCGCTTGGCGGTGCAATATCGCGATAAGCCGCCGCCCGCTTCGTTACATGAGAAGGACAACGCGCTGATCAATGTGCTTAGCGGGTCCGGCACATTGGTTATGGGCGGCACACTCAGGGACGAAAAACGCCTCAATGCCATCAACCTGACGGGAACAGGCGTAGACGGAGGGCAAAGCTATGAATTGGCCAAGGGGAGCTATCTGTTTATTCCCGCCGGTACAGCGTACTATTTCGCAACCATCGGCGGTGACGGATTGACCACTACGACCATCTATATACCGGCCCGCCCAGCGACGCCGCCATGATCTTCAAACGGAGTTTGAAATGAACATGACCTTGGCTGCCATCATCCTGGCGGCGCTCCCCTCGACCATGGCGGACAAGACAGCGTCGGATACGGCAGCCCGGCTTGTCGCCGGCAAAGAGATCAGCGAAACCTTGCGTAAAGGCATGACCCCAGACGCGCTTTTTTCTCAGGTACTGCTGGCCAAGCGTGATGGCTATGAGATTCACATCACTACCCGCGACAAGAGCGGCTTGGCCGAGATCCACGAAAACTGGAGCGACCATATTTTCATCCAAGAAGGCGAGGCCAGCTTCATCATCGGCGGGACGGTGCCAGATGCCAAGGTGAGGGAGCCAGGAGAGAAACGGGGGACGGCCATCATCGGCGGCCACACCATGGCCGTACGGGCCGGCGATTACCTATTCATTCCGCCGGGCACGCCGCATCAGATGATCGTGAAATCCGGCCAGCGGGCAACGTTCATCGGCCTGCGGACGCACAAGTAGGAAGTCTCGCCTACACGTGTGATCGCTTGGCAAATATCTTGCCGAAATTCATCAGCGCCGTCCCATACTACGCCAGTCGATGAAACCCGGCGCCCTAGCTTGCGTCTGCATGAACCGGTTGCCCGCGCACAGCCTCTTTAGCTCGGCAATTGAACTTTCGATCACTATGCTCGATCTGGATAAAGCCCGGCCTGGCGTGCGCGCCCGCGCAGCATTGCCAGCACCGCCGCGCAAAGCGGAACGGGTTTTCCGGTCAAACGACCAAGCTCCACCACCGCGCCCAGAAGTGCGTCTATTTCCATGGGCCGACCGCGTTCCAGATCCTGCAGCATGGATGTCTTGTGGGCGCCGACATTGCCGGTGAGGTTCATTCGCTCTTCGACATTCATGGAGAAGCGGATACCCAGCGCTTCTGCAACCCCGGCGGCTTCTTCCATCATAGACCGTGCGGCGGCGCGCAGGTCGGGCTGGAAAGCCAACTGGTCGACGGTCAGACCGGTCAAGGCCGACATGGGATTGAAGGCCAGGTTGCCCCAGAGTTTAAGCCAGACCTCGTCGCGAACGTCAGTCAGTACGGGCGCCTTGAGTCCTGCCTTCGACAGGATTTCTGCCAGGGCCTCGACGCGCGCGCTCTTGCTTCCGTTGGGCTCGCCCAGACTGAAACGGTTGCTGTAGGTGTGTCGGATGACGCCGGGCGCGATCACTTCCGCCGCCTGGAAGACAATGCAGCCGACTGTCTGTTGTGGCGGCAAGAGTTGCCACAGCCGGCCGCCGGGATCTACGCTTTCCACCACATGGTCTCGCCAGGGGCTGTCCATGCCGTAAAAATACCAATAGGGAATTCCGTTGACGCCGGTAACCAGCGTCGTTTGCGGCCCCATCAGCTTGGCGATCTCAGGCGCTGCCGCGGGCAGGGTGTTGGCCTTGAGCGTGGCGATCACATAATCCTGCGGGCCAAGCTCGTCGGCCCTGTCGCTGGCGGGCAGGCGTGCGACCCTTGTCTGGCCGTCGCTTTGCAGGGTCAGGCCATTGGCGCGAATGGCCGCCAGATGCGGCCCGCGCGCGACCACGCTGACTTCCGCGCCCGCGTCATGCAACCGGGCGGCGAGACAGCCGCCGATCGCACCGGCGCCGAAAACGGCGATCTTCACCAGGCGCCTCCTTCAAAATCCTTCAGCGCCGGCATGACGCGACAATAGGGAAAGCAGGGCTGGCGGCAGGATCTGAATCTGTTTGGCCCCTCGTCATTTTTCCGAAAAAACGTCCCCTTACGCGCTGCGTATCCTCTAAGTGCTCCGCGTACGAACAACGCTATTTCCACTATCGGTCGATCCACTTTTTGAATTGCTCCTCCGCGGCCCCTTTGGCACGGTCCTGCGCACATCATTGAAATAACAATGCCGGTTGCATTGCTCAGCGGCCGTCGAGGGGAAAGTCGAGTTCAGACAGCGACGCGAAAACATTCGCGTCGTCCAACTCAATCAGGGGGTACCATGGCCAGCAGATATACGTCTCTATTCCTTCTTAGTTCGGCCAGTTTGCTGGCCCTGTGCGCTGCAGCAATGGGACAGGGGGCCGAAGAGATCACGGTCTCTGCCTCGCGCATTTCTATTGAAGGGTACCAGGCGCCCACACCCGTAACGGTGTTGGATAAGCAAACCATCGAGAACGACGCCAAGGTCGATCTCGGCGACTCTCTCCGCGAGCTCCCCTCTGTCGGTCAATCCGACTCACCCAGCAACGGCACGCGCACCTTCAATGCGAGCCCGGGCGATTCCATCCTCGATACCGTCGAGCTGCGCAACTTGGGCACCGCCAGAACCCTTGTTCTGTTTGACGGCCAGCGCGTGGTGACCTCCAACACCTCCAACGGCTCTGGCGGCGGCGGCGGCGGCAACGCCGCAGCCGGCGGCGGCGCTGGCGGTGTGGACCTTGCCTCCCTGCCCAAATCCATTATCGAGCGTGTTGACATCGTCACCGGCGGCGCCTCGGCGGCCTGGGGTTCCGACGCCGTCGCTGGCGTCGTCAATCTGATTATCAATAAGAAGTTCGAGGGCTTCAAAGCCAATTTGGAGTTCGGCGACACTGCCCAGAACGATCGCCGCACTGGCAAGATCGAGCTGACGGCGGGCACTGACTTTCTCGGTGATCGCGGCCATATCGAGGTGGCCGGCAACTACATCATGAGCCCGGATACCGTCTTCGTCGGCCAGCGCAGCTGGTGGCGTCCGGGTCAACTATTCCCGGCGACGACGGTCGCGAGCACCGTCAGCCCAGTATGCGGCGTCGGGGCGGCCCCGATGTGTGTTTATCATTCTATCAGCGGCAACAATGTCTACACCCAGGGCGGCCTGATCACTGCCAGCGCTGCCGGTTCGGGCCTGACTCCCGCCGCCGCGAATGCGTTGAGGGGTATCGAGTTCGGCGTCAACGGCACGCAAACCCCGTTCAATTTTGGCACGCCGCTCAATCAAACTTTGTTCAACACGCCCAACTCATCCAAGGGCAACTGTTACAATTGTTCGGCGACCGAGGCTGGGGGTACCTATCAATATTTCATGTTAGCGGCCCCTTATCACACCACGAATCTGTTCGGCTATACGAGCTATCAGGTGACGAATGACATCACAGCGTCATTCGAAGCCGAATTCGGCGCGACGGAAGCCAAGAACGTCGCCAACCCCAAACGGATTACGCTGACGATCAAGCAAGACAATGCCTATCTCGACCCGGCAATTTTGGCGCAGATGCAGGCTGGCGGTATCCCCAGCTTTTCGCTGGGGACGAACAATGTTGTCGGCATCCCCGTTGGCGCGGAGGCGCATCCGACCTTTGCGACCATGCAGGAGAGCCTGGGCTATCCGACCGATGAAGTTAATCGTCAGTTGATGCGCGGTGTCTTCAAATTGGAAGGCAGGATAGGCAACGACTGGTCCTGGAACTTCAACGCGCAGCACAGCCAGGTCCGCGAGCGCATGCATATGCCCAACAACATGGTCGTCCAGAACTATAACAATGCAGTCGACGCGGTGCGCGTGACTGCTGCCGGGCCAAACTCGGTGACCCCGGCGGCGGCAGCGGCGCTGGCTGCGGCCGGCGCGCCGGTACCGCAAGTCGGCAGCATCGCTTGCCGTTCCAGCCTGACATCGACAAGCTGGGGCGTCACACCTCCCATTGACAGCAACCACGCGGCGACGATCGCGACCGGCGGATTGGTCCCGACCTGTGTGCCGCTCAACGTCTTCGGTACCAATGTGGCCTCCCTGGCAGCAATTAATTACATCTCCCCCGGCCGCCTCAATCCCGCGATCGAGGACCAGCTGACTGCCGTCCTGCAACAGACCACGATGTCGGCCTCGGCCCAGGGCGTGTTGCCCTGGGGGCTGCCGGCCGGAAACGTCGCGGTGGCGTTCGGCGGCGAGTACCGCCTTGAACAGCAGAGAGATATCCGCGACCCGTTGCAGATCGCGTCAGCCGGCGGCTGGCTTGGCGGCAATTTCGGCGCGTTCACGGGCCAGTACAATGTCAAGGAGGGCTTTCTGGAAGTTGACGTGCCGCTCCTGAAGGACAATTTCGTCCAGTCGCTGAATTTCAATGCCGCCGGCCGCTACACGTCCTATTCCACTAGCGGTGACGTGCAGACTTGGAAGCTCGGCGCTACCAGCCAGGTCAACGACGATATACGTCTGCGCGCCAGCTGGTCGTTCGACATTCGGGCGCCCTACATCTCGGAATTGTTCAGCAGCGTGCCGCCAGGACTCAATCACTCTCCAATTAACAGCCCCTTCCCTCCCAGCAACGGAGCCCCTGTTAACCTCACCTCAGTCAATCAGGGCAATTCCCTTCTGCAACCCGAAAATGCCACCACGGTCTCTGGCGGCGTGGTTCTGACACCGCACTGGATCGAAGGACTGACGATCTCACTGGACTGGTATTCGATCTCCATGAGGAACGCGGTTTACACCGCCGGCGCTGGGCAAATCGTGCAGCAATGCTTTACCGGTTCAAAAGCGGCTTGTACCAACGTCCTGTTCGGCAAGGGCGCTAGCGGCGGCAACACCGCGACCTCCGAAGTGGACGGGAACGGTGTCGTGCGGACGGATTTCGGCAATTTCGCAACCGATTTCGATGGCGCTTTGAACTTCGTTTCGGCCGGTCCGGTGAACGTGGCAGCTCAGACAACTTCAGGTCTGGACTTCGCGGCGGACTATCAGATGGATCTGTTCTCGGGCCGGCTGGGATGGCACCTAGTGGGCAACTATAACGACGAGCTGACCAGGACCCAACCGAACAATGCTGGCACCGGCCTGGTCAAAACGGATGGCGCTGGTGCGCTCGGCGGTGTGCTCGATCCGGTCGCCGCTGACAACCAAACTCTTGGGCCCGTCGGCGGACCCAAAATGCGCTTCATCCTGTCCGCGACCTATTCTGAAGGCCCATGGATTGGTGTTGTTCAGACCCGGTTCCTTAGTTCCGCCAAAAATATCAACGGCTGGGTGGAGGGGGTGAACGTGGACAACAATTCGATCCCGGCCGTTGCCTATCTGGATCTGCGCCTGTCGTACCGGTGGAACGACAGTCTCCAGCTATACGGCGCAATGGACAATACCTTCAACACGCCGCCGCCGATCATTCCCAACTCGGGCGGTGATAACGGTGCTGGCGGAAACTACAACACCGCAATCTATGACGGTCTGGGCCGCTCCTTCCGCATCGGCTTACGGTTCACTGACTGATCGATGCGGGCTCGTCAATGCTCGCTCCCGGTGCTGCCATGGGCAGCACCGGGCGTTTCTGATCCTTCAAGCTCGAAAACGTACCGTGGCGACACCGAACAATTTCTCAGTGATCAAGGCCTTCGCGATCCTGAATTCCTTTCGCGATTCCGAGGGCTGGCTGTCTAGCTGTGAGCTTAGCCGCCGCGCCAATATCCCCATAGCTTCCGGCTACCGGCTGATCCAAACTATGGAAAAGATCGGTGTCATCGCGAGGGGCAAGCGCGGTCAATATCGGCCCGGTATTCAGCTTCTTTCCATTGCCCATAATATTCCGCTGTCAGAATACCTGCGGGAGGCCGGCGGGCCGATCCTCACGCCTTTGGCGCAGTCTCTCAACCTCACCATGCATCTGGGAATTTTGCAGAACAGCTTGGTGACCTATGTCGGAAAATATTCATCTGCCGGCAGTTTTCCCGTGCATACGCGGGTGGGAACGCAGTTGGAGGCCTACTGCTCCGGACTCGGAAAGGTTCTTCTCGCGGGCTTGAACAAGGCCGCTGTCGAAAAATTTATCATGGACGGGGACTTGGTGCCCCTGACGCCCTTCACCATCACTTCGCCTCTTCGTCTTCGCGAAGAACTCGCTGCCGTGCGTAAGCACGGATATGCGATCGATGATCGGGAGTCGCACGTCAAAATTCGGTGCGTGGCGGTTCCCGTGCATGACAATCGCGGCAAGACTGTCGCGGCGATTTCGGCCTGCGACGAGGTGGGCCGGATGACGCCCTCGCGAGAGATAAAAATAAAGTTGGCGCTATTTGAGGCCGCGGCGGCACTGCAAGATGTTCTCTACGGCCAACGAATCGTTCGAGGTCGTCTTTCAAAGGATGATGACCGCGGCGAAGCAAAATCGCCCTTAAAATTCCTCAATGAAGAAAAAGGTGATATGAGTTCATTGCTCGAGGCCGGACCGGAATTGGCGGGCTTTCAGCCCCCCAATTCTATGAGCATCCGCGCGCGATTGGGAGGAACCAGGAATTGAAAACGCGGCGCCGGGATTTTGTGCAGGCCATGACCGGCCTTGGCGCGGCCTTGACCGCTCCATTCTCTACGGCCGCGCAGGCTCAAACGCAGCCACCGGCGTCCCCCGGGACCGATGGAGTGGACAGTGCGTGGGGGCCTTTCACGCCATCCAGCAACACGGGCCAATATCTGCAGCTCTTCTACCCACCGTCTAGTAAGACGGGAGAGTTGCAGGTCGGCGCTACCTACACGCTTTGGATCCCCGACGGCATCCGGACCGTACGGGCCGTGATTGTGCATCAGCACGGCGCGAGTATTCCGGCAGCCCAGGCCGGGGCAACCTCTGCCTACGATCTCCACTGGCAGGCTCTGGCGAAGAAATGGGACTGTGTGTTGCTTGGGCCTTCCTATCATGTGCTCAATAATGCGATCGACCTGACGCCTGGGGGTGCGGAATTGTGGTTCGATCCCAGGCGCGGTTCCGAGCGCGCGTTCCTAAAGGCGCTTGATGAATTTGCGGCAAAGTCGGGTCACGCAGAGATCGCCACTGTCCCCTGGTGTCTGTGGGGGCATTCAGGCGGCGGGATATGGTCCGATGTGATGGGTGCTCTGCATCCGGAACGCGTGCTAGCCGCCTTTCTGCGTTCAGGCACCGCGGCGACCTTTCGTCCAAAGTCTGAGTTCCCGCAGCCCCAAATTCCGCCGGCGATCTACGAAATTCCAACCATGGTCAACTTTGGCATGGGGGAAAAAGGAAGACTTCCCTGGAACGGTTCTGTCGCGACATTTCAAGAATACCGGGCCCAGGGCGCGCTCATCGGCTTCGCACCCGATCCGCGCACCGGACATTGGTGCGGGGATTCCCGGTATCTGGCGATCCCGTTCTTTGACGCGTGTCTGCAAATGCGCCTGACCGACTGGCCCAATATTTTGAAACCGATGGACATGAGTTCCGCTTGGCTAGCAATTCCGTTCGGCGACAGCGCTGTGCCCGCAGCGGATTTCAAGGGCGATCCTAAAAAGGCGGCATGGCTTCCCAACGCGGCGATTGCGAAAATCTGGATGGAATATGTAAGGACTGGAACCGTCAGCGGTATGGATGCGCCTCCAGCCCCCGTTAATGTGCGGGTGAAGGTCAATGCTGCGCAGGGTAACGAGATCTCCTGGGAAACCGAGGTGGATATCGCCAGTGGACTTGGCGGCTTTATAGTGCTGCGTGATGGGCACGGTATAGCCAAGCTTCCGGCTCAGCCTCCGCAACAGGTCTATGGCCGCCCGCTCTTCCAGGGCCTTTCCTATCACGACACACCCTTCGCCCCGCTGCCGCAGATGCGGCATGTGGATAGCTCAGTCCCGGCTGGCGGAAAGCATGCCTACACCGTGATCGCCTTGAACAGCGCGGGTGTGCCTTCGGTGGCCTCATTACCGGCAGCCGTCGAATGAACGACCTGGCGTGCGTTTTCGGCAAGGCGACACGGGGCATTTTGATTTTCTGGGTGGCTTCCAGACAGGGAGAAGAGGCATGAAAATATCCAGGCGAAAAACGGTCCAGGGCGGCGCTTTGGCGGCAACCGGGGCGGTTCTGAGTAATCCGCTTCGTGCCTGGGCTCAGCTTGAGGGCAGTCGCATTCCGACGGGCGGCGCGCATCCCGTGCCTTCTATACAAGATACCGAGTCCCCCGCCCAAAACAGCGAACGCATGAAGTGGTTCCGCGAGGCGCGTTTCGGCATGTTCATCCATTGGGGCCTCTACGCCCTTCCAGCGGGGCGCTGGGATGGCGTGCAGGTGGCGGGGATCGGCGAGTGGATTATGAATACCGCTACGATTCCGGTTGCGGAATACAAGGCGCTGGCGGCGAAGTTCAATCCGACGCAATTCAGCGCGGAGAAAATCGTCGGCTTGGCGAAAGCGGCGGGGATGAAATACATCGTAATTACATCCAAGCATCACGATGGATTCGCCATGTTCGATTCCAAGGCAGATCCCTTCAATATCGTCCAGGCAACACCGTTCAAGCGCGATCCTCTGAAAGAACTGGCGGCGGAATGTCGGAAGCAGGGCATAAGACTTGGGTTCTATCATTCACAAGACCAGGATTGGACTGCGCCTGGTGGAGCAGCGCTTCAGCATGTCAGCTCAACTCCCAAACTTGATCAGCATAAGCCCCCAACAAACCATTGGGACTCTGCGCAGGACGGCAGTTTTCCAGACTATCTCCATCGAAAGGCCATTCCACAAATTCGAGAGTTGCTCACCAATTATGGCGAAGCTCCGGCTATCGTGTGGTTCGACACGCCGACCAAGGACATGACCCCCGAGCTGGCGGGCGAAATAGTTTCGATCCTGAATGAGCATCCCAAATTGATCTGGAACAATCGTCTGGGCGGTGGATACCGCGGAGATACGGAAACACCGGAGCAGTACATCCCGCCGCAGGGATTTCCAGGGCGCGATTGGGAGTCGTGCATGACGATGAACGACACCTGGGGTTACAAGCAGGACGATACGAATTTTAAGAGCACCGAGACCCTGCTGCGAAATTTGATCGACATTGCCAGCAAAGGCGGCAACTACCTGCTGAACATTGGGCCGATGGCGACCGGCGAAGTACCTGCCCCGGAAGTGGAGCGGCTTCAGGAGATGGGTAGATGGCTCGCCGTGAATGGTGAGTCAATTTATGCGACCCAGCCAACCCTGTTTGGTGCCGAGGCCGGTGCGTTCTCGACCACGGAAAAAGATAAGGATGGCAATCCGAAGTTCGTGCCGACTTGGAAGTGGCGATCGACGACGGCCGCGGGCAAGATTTACATCCATTTGTTCGAGTGGCCGGGCGCCGTATTTCACTTGGACGGAATAACACGCGGCGTAACTGGCGCGTATCTGCTGGCGGACAAGGCGCGGGCTCCCTTGAAGGTGACAAAGCTGGGTGACGGCCTGGAAGTTGAATTACCGGCGCAAGCCCCGGATCCGATTGCAACCGTTCTGGTTCTGACGACGGCGTAGCGAGGCTTACAGCAAAAGGGGTATTCCAATGAAGAACAACCGACGCGCCTTTTTCAAGGGCGCGGCCACGCTGGGTGCTGGCGCCTTGTTGCCAGCGCCCGTGATTGCCGCAGAAAAAATCCACGATGAGGTTATCGCTTCCGACACCAAAACCTTAGTGGATACCGCCAGTGGCAAGCTGCGGGGACTTTGGCGCAGTGGTATTTTCGCTTTCAAGGGCATTCCATACGGGGAATCCACCGGCGGCGCCAACCGCTTCATGCCGCCGGTGCCGGTCAAGCCCTGGACCGGCATCCGCAACGCCCTGCGTTTTGGCCGCGGCTGTATCCAGCCCAACAGCGATTCCGCCCATACTTCGTATGACGGTCACAACCGGCCCGGCAGAGACTTCAGTTTTCTATGTCATGGTGGTGAGGGCCAAATGACGCCGGGCGAGGATTGCCTGGTGCTAAATGTCTGGACGCCGGGCCTCAAGGACAATCGCAAGCGGCCGGTGATGGTGTTCTATCACGGCGGCGGTTTTTCGGGTGGCTCCGATCAAGACCTCGCCTCATATGACGGGGAAAGTCTGGCACGGCATGATGTGGTGGTGGTGACCTGCAATCACCGCCTCAATCTGTTCGGCTATCTCAACTTGGCGGAAGTAGGGGGCTCGAAATATACGCCCAATGTCGGTCTGCTGGATCTGGTGGCGGTGTTGCAATGGGTGAAGGACAATATCGCGCAGTTCGGCGGCGATCCTGGCAATGTGACGATATTCGGCCAATCCGGCGGCGGTGGCAAAGTTCTGTGCCTGATGGCGATGCCGTCGGCCAAGGGTCTGTTTCACCGCGTCATCAATCAGAGCGGGCCGTTCCTGAAATTTGAGTCTCGCGATACCGCCCGCGCCATGACGGAAGAAGTGATGCGTCAGCTCGGCTTGGCGCGCGGTGATGTCGACAAGCTCCAAGACATGCCGGTGGACCGGCTGGTGGGGGCGGCAGCGGAAATGATCAAGAAGCTGGGGGCGGCAACGCCCGTGTTCCGCCGCCAGTTTGGCCTGGAGGGCTGGTCGCCGACGGTGGACGGTACCGTGCTTCCGCGTCATCCCTTTGATCCCGATGCGCCGGCGATCTCGGCCCATGTGCCGCTGATTACTGGCACCGTGTTCAATGAACAAATTAGTGCTTTGGAGCACGAAGGCGGTGTCCGGATGACGGAAACTGAACTTCAGAAGGGTGTCAGTGAAGCTTATGGCGCGAACGGTCCGGCCATTATCGCCGCCTATCGCCGGGACTGGCCGCAGGCCACTGCGTTCGAAATCTACGGCGCCATCGCGGCCGAATCCTTCCGCCGCCCTGCCCTTGAGCAGGCGGCGCGCAAGGCGGTGCTTAATGCCGCGCCGTCCTATGTCTATCTCTACAAGTGGCGTACACCGATGCTGGACGGACGCCCCGGCACCTTCCATGCCTGCGATCTGGTTTTCACGTTCGATAACGCCGTGCGCTGTTCGAATTATAGTGGGCTCAGGCCGGAGGCTCTGGCGATGTCCAAGACCATTTCGAGCGCCTATGTCGCCTTCGCCCGGACCGGCAACCCCAATCATCCCGGATTGCCGCACTGGCCGGCACACACCCGCGATGGAGCCACCATGGTGTTCGACAATGTCTGCACAGTGCGCAAGGGCCTGGAGGCCGAGGGCCTCAGACTGATGGCTGCGTCCTGACGGCTGCGCCGATCAGTTCGACAGATCTAGCTCAATCAAGAAGGGGCCTTTGCCCCCTCAGCAAGTTATGCACAATCGAGTGGTGGGTTACTGAGGAGCAGCATGCGTTGCGCCTTTTCACCGGCGTGTTCGACGACGCGCCACTAATTCGCCCTTCGGGACGGCATAGGCGCGGTTCTCCCAAATGAGATCGTTACGTCCGGTTCTCGGCACCGTTCATCGTATTGGCTTGGGTATCGCTCATTTCAGTGGTGAGAAGGACACGGGGACCAGAATGCGATTCTCGAGCGCGCGCAAAAGCGGCATGGCTGCATCCAGATAGGCGCTCCAGCCGGGTGCGGCGGCGAGCTGGAGGCGGCACGCCTCGCGATGGGCCATGCTTTCATATTTCCACACGTGAATCACCTGGCACAGCGTGCCGGTTTCCGTGGTGAAAAACCCGATGGGCTCGCCGACGATGGGCCACTGGATCGGCTTGCCCAGCCGTTCATAGACCTCCAGAAACGCCTTAACCTTGCCCGGATGGCAGGTGTATGTTCGCTCATCGATAATCATTCAGTCTCCTGTGATCCGGGCCTATGGCGCTTGCCGCAAATGGCGGACCCAGCCCATCCGCAGCGGTTACGGCAAGCCACACCGGCTGACATCCAAGGCAATATCCGGCTGATAGCGCCCCACCTGCGAATCTTGAATATTCTGGACGGTGCCAAAGGATCCAAACAGGAGCAATTCAAAGGGTGGATCGACCGATAGGGGAATTGACGTTGTTCGGGTGCAGCGCCCTTGCGGAAGTAAATCTGAAAATTGCGCGATGTCGATGGGAGGGCCTGAAGGCGCATCCCCCGATTTTTCATTCATGAGATCAGAGTTACTTATCGGCTGAGATGATGCCGCGAGCCAGCTCAGCCATTTGCGGAACCAGCGGGTTCAAGTTGTCATCGCGCCATGCCATGAGCAGCTCTAGGGGCTTGGGCTGGGGATCGGCGATCGGCCGCAACACCACATTGGTGAAATTAAACAGCCGCGCCCCCTCTGGGACGATGCTGAGGCCAATGCCGGAGTGAACCAGGGCGATAACGGCATGAACTTGGGTCAATTGCTGGACACAATTCGGCGTGACGTCGGCTGTGGCCAGCAGGTCTCCCACCATGGTGTAAAGATAATAGGCCTCGTAAGGCAGGTAGGAAATGAAGGGTTGGCCGTGGAAGTCGCGCAGGGCGATTTTGGATTTCGCGGCCAGGGTATGCGTGGCCGGAATGGCCGCAATGAGAGGTTCGCTCGAAAGGCAAAGCGATTGAAGCGAGGTTTGCGGCAGGGGCGGGCGAACGATGGCGATGTCGATATCGGATGAATGTAGCTTTCGAAGCTGCTCGGCGCTTCCAGCTTCCTGCAGGCGCAATTCCGCGTTGGGAAATTTTTCCCGGAACCCAGCCACCAGGCGTGGCAGAACGCCCACAGCCGTCATGGCGGTGAACCCGATCTTGAGTGATCCGGTTTTCCCTAAGGCCATGCGCTTGGTGAGCAAGGTTGCATTGTCCAGAAGCTGAAGGATATGGCGTGCTTCGGGCAGGAAGGTTTGTCCGGCTGGCGTCAACTTGACGGACCGGCTGCTTCGTTGGAGCAGTTGCACGTCAAGGATGTGTTCCAGAATCTGGATTTGCCGGCTGAAGGGCGGCTGCGACATGTTCATGCGCTCTGCGGCACGGCCGAAATGCATTTCTTCCGCGACCGCCACGAAACAGCGTAAAAAGCTGATATCAAACATGGTCGGACATCGCGAAGGTGCCCACCACAATGAAACAGAAACCCGGAATGATCATCGCGGTTGCGATCGATGACAGATCGGAAAGCCGCCCCATGGCGACAGGCACGACCGCGCCACCGATAATTGACATGACGAGGATTGACGAACCGAGCTTTGCGAGCGGCCCGAGCCCCCTCAACGATACTGCGAAGATGGTCGGAAACATGATCGACATAAAGAAGCTGGAAGCGATCATCGCGATAAGGCCTGCCCAGCCACCGACGAATGCGCCTACAAGGCAGAGTCCGCAGTTGATGGCAGCGAAAACAGTGGTAAGACGGTTGGGTCGGATCCAGCCCATTAGGGCCGTTCCGGCAAAGCGGCCGACCATGAACGCGACCAGGGCCGCTGTCAGATAAGTGGCGGCGGTTTTATCACTGGTTGCCGGGACTGCGTCCTCGGCATATCGGATGAGAAAGCTCCATATCCCGACCTGGGCGCCAACATAAAAAAACTGTGTCACGACCCCGAAAAGAAAACGCCGATGCCGAAGCAGTTGGAGGAAACCGCCGGCACGGCTCCCTCCAGAAACGACCTCCTCCCGACCCTCACGGATCTTAGGAAATCGCACGGCGAGAATCATGAGCGCCCAGACGAGAACCAGACTTCCCAGCACGAGATAAGATGATTGCACCGCCAGCGCAGCGCTTGCGTGGAAGCGCGCCAGGTCCTCCGGGGAAAGGGTCCTCAATTGGCTGGGTGTATACTGGGAGCCGGAGAGGATGAATTGCCGGCCAACGAGCACACCGGTGATCGAACCGAGCGGGTTGAACGCCTGCGCCAAATTGAGCCGGCGCTCCGCACTTTCGGGATCACCCAGTACCGTGACGAGTGGGTTCGCGGAAGTTTCTAAGAACGCCAGCCCACTGGCGATCACGAATAATGCGCCGAGAAATGATCCGTAGGACCGGATTTCTGCCGCCGGATAGAATAGAAGGGCGCCCACTCCATAAAGAGCCAGCCCGCAGACAATAGCTCCCTTGTAACCAAAGCGCCGCGCAAATAGGGCAGCAGGAACAGCGAAGATGAAGTAGCCCAGATAGAACGCGGACTGCACTAATCCAGACTGCCAATCCGCAAGAGCGAACGCCTTGCGGAACTGAGCAATTAAGACGTCGTTCAGATTGTTGGCGACGCCCCATAAGAAGAACAGACTGACAATCAACGCGATGGGAAGGGTGCGGTGCCATCCGCCAATGAGCCCCTCTTCGACTCTAGGTTCAGGCGCGTTCATGAGGATCCTCATGAAAAAGCAGCACTGAGCCGCCTATGAGAAACTGCGTGTTCGTCACCCGCTCCCCGCCCAGATTTCGTTGTCCGCAGGCAGACTGATGAGGTCCGGTCTGAGGAAGTCTGCGCTGTTTTATATATGAGAATTACCATCACTTATGAAACACATCAAGGAGAAAATGGCTGATTTGGGCACCCGCCGGTATTATCGAATACTGGAGGCCCGTTATTTGGCGTAGAAACCCGAGATCTAGATTTCAGACCCTATTTCAGCGCGCAGAGAAGTTTTGATTAGTGCAATATAGATTTGGATATGAAAGAGGGGCAAAATAACTTCGCGTGGGCGAGCTCAAGGCTCACGCCCGGCAGGGCATCGTCCTTCGTGGAGGCCCACTACCCGCTTATCCGTTGCCGACCAGAAGCTGAGATATGCGTTGCGCCGACGTGCAAACGAGGTCGATCGCTTCCACCATGTTTCGCGGTAGCGAGGTGCGCTGGACAAACGGGACTGTCAAGGCAGCGATGCAGCCATCGCTCGCCATGATCGGCGCAGAAAGATCGGTCACGCCTTGCACAAAATCGCTCCCCGCCTGGGCAAAGCCTCGGGTGCGCACGACTTCTGCTTGCCTGAGAAAACCGTCCAAACGCGCCTTGCCGGTCCCAGATTCAAACCGACCAATCCATTCCTTTCGGACCGCCTCGTGTTGAAACGCAAACAGCACCAGACCCGAAGTTGCCTCCACAAGAGCCCGTCGATAGCCCGGCCGAACCGAGAACCCAAGATAGCCGGGGTTTTCGATCCGGGCGACGACAACCATCTGATCACCGGACGCCATCCCCAAATGGCAAGCTTGATCAATTTCACGGGAGAGGTCCCGCATAATTGGGAGCGCGATCTCGAGGAGAACCCTTACGCGGGCCCGCCCCATGCCAAGGGTAAAAGGCTTGTTCGTGAGCTCGTAGCCCTGTCCTTCGGACGATTGCTCAATATAGCCCCTCAGCTCGAGGACGAGGATCATTCGAAAAAGCTCGCTCACTGAACGGTCCAGTCGCGTTGCGATCTGTGACGGCGTCATCGGCGTACCCTCACGGGCCATCAGCTCGAGGATGTCCAAGCCTTTCTCAAGCGCCGGCGCACGATAGCGGCGGCGGCCATCGGCGCTCTCTTCAAGGCCATCTGGGTCATTTTCATCAGTGATGCTTGGAAAAGTTTTATCGCTCATATCGCCGGTCTTCGTTGTCCCAATGGAAACCTATCATTTTCGGGCAGAGCTGCCCAATACCGGGGACAAAAGGTGCCTTATTGGCTACCATCAATCGATTGGGATTGGCTGGTTGACAGATCTGCTTGCACACCATAATTTCATTAGAGATTATCATTTTTATCAATAAACGATACAAAATGCGCCCGGGGATAGGAGCCAGTAGGAAAGGGCCTGCGCCCGAGTCATGGCGGGATGGGCTGCCATCACTCGGCTTGGGAGCTGCTTGCATTGGGAATCTCTATGAACCGGTCACCGAGACGGTCGCCATCGACACAATCGCGGCGGCTCTTGAAGCTGGAGTTCGTTACATAGACACGGCACCGTATTACGGATTCGGCTTGAGCGAATCCCGTATAGGAACCGCGCTCGACGAATTTGACCCGGCTGGGACAGTTATCATCTCGACCAAAGTCGGCCGACGGCTCGAACCATTGACGCATGGCGATGTGGCCTCAATCCGGCACGGCTTTGCCGCCGCGGCGCCCTTCGAGCCAATATTCGACTACAGCTATGACGGCGTGCTGCGGTCTTTCGAACAGAGCTGTCAGCGGCTACGTCGCGACCGCATTGACATTCTCCTCGCCCATGATCTTGGCAGAGATACCCACGGTGCGGCGCATGAAGAGCGGTATCGCGAGTTTATGGACGGGGGCTACCGCGCCATGCGAGAGCTGCGGGAGTCTGGAGCGGTCTCCGCCATCGGGCTGGGGGTAAATGAATGTGAAATCTGCGAGCAAGCGCTTGCCGATGCCGAGTTCGACGTCTTCCTGCTGGCTGGACGGTACACACTACTGGACCAGACGGCACTCGCAAGTCTCCTGCCAATCTGTGCAACGCGTAACATCCCGATCATCATTGGCGGTCCATATAATTCTGGCATCCTTGCCAATGGCACACGGGCAGGCGGTCCACTGCACTTCAACTACGCCCCAGCGCCTTATTGGGTGATCGAGCGCGTTCGGCGACTGGAGGCCATCTGCAACTGGTTCGGCGTGCCGCTAGCCGCGGCAGCACTGCAGTTTCCGCTTGCCCATCCCCAAGTGGCTTGCGTCATCCCCGGTATGGGACGGCGCGAGCATATCGATACTACGGTCGCGTTAGCAAAGCGTGCGATACCGGCCGGGTTCTGGCGCGCGCTGCGAGAGGAATGCCTCTTGCTGCCGGAAGCGCCGACGCCTGATAACGGAGTTTCCACGTGACTGAGTCTAAGACTGCAGATATCTCGCCATTTATCCTGCTGCACGCCGATGACAATGTCCTGCTCTGCAGGCGGCCGGTTCGCACCGGAGACATTCTTGCAATCGAAGGCAGCGAGATCGTCGCGAGGGAGGGCGTCGATGTCGGGCACAAATTGGCACGATACAATCTGCAACCAGGCGATACCGTGCGGAAATATGGCGCTCCGATCGGAGCAATGACCCGAGCCGCATCCGTCGGTGCCCATGTGCATCTGCACAACATGAAAAGCAACTACATTGCCAGCCATACCCGTCAAGCTGTCAGCGACGAGGTAAAGAAATGATGTGGGGGTTCCGCCGATCCGACGGACGAAAAGGTATCCGCAACGTAGTGGCAGTGGTCTATCTCGTCGAATGCGCTCATCATGTCGCACGGCGGATCGTCGACCGTAGTGACGATATGGACGTCCATCTGATCGGCTTTCCGGGCTGCTATCCGAATGCCTACGCGTTGCGGATGATGAAGGCATTGTGCACACATCCGAACGTGGGTGGCGTGCTAATCGTCTCACTGGGTTGCGAGGGCTTCAACCGTGAGGAGCTTCGTACCGCCGTCTCGTCAACCGGTCGTCCCGTCGAGACACTTGTAATTCAAGAAAATGGCGGCACCGCGTCTACCATCGCGCAAGGCCTCACCTCCGTAGCGAGGCTCAAGGCGCTGGCTTCAATGACGCCGGTGGCACCGCTACGGCTCGATGAGCTAGTGGTCGCGACGGTCTGCGGTGGCTCCGACGGGACCAGCGGGATCACCGCCAACCCGGCCGTGGGTCGCTGTTTCGATCGCTTGGTCGAGGCCGGCGCGGCCTGTATCTTCGAGGAGACAGGCGAACTCATTGGCTGTGAGCAGATCATGGCCGACAGGGCCGTCACGTCGGCTCTTGGCGAAGAGATCAAAGCCTGTGTGGCGAAGGCAGAACGATATTATACCGTCATGGGCTTTGGTAGTTTCGCGCCTGGCAACGCTGAAGGCGGCCTAACGACCCAGGAAGAGAAGTCCATGGGTGCCTACTCCAAATCCGGCGCCTCGCCAATCACTGGACTTATCAAGCCAGGAGACGTCCCTCCCTCGGGTGGTCTTTATCTGCTGGATGTGGTTCCAGACGGCGAGCCGCGGTTTGGATTCCCAAATATTTCTGACAATGCCGAGGTCGTAGAACTAATTGCCTGCGGTGCGCATGTAACGCTCTTTACCACCGGCCGTGGCTCGGTCGTTGGGTCTGCGATCTCGCCAGTCCTCAAGATCTGCGCCAATCCCGACACCTATCGCCGGTTATCCGAGGATATGGATGTGAATGCCGGACGCATCCTCGATGGGGGCGCGACACTTGACGAGGTAGGCGCCGAGATTTTCGACGCTGTGGTCGGATTGGCATCGGGCGAACGGAGCCAATCGGAGGCGATGAGGCATCAAGAATTTATACTGACCTATAAGTCATTCGAGCCGATCGGTCCGGCGTGTCTACCTCGCAGGGTCCAAAATGCTTAGGGGAGAGCCGATGGGAAGATTGCGCGGCAAGACGGCATTGATTACTGCGGCCGCCCAAGGAATCGGTTGCGCTACCGCCAAGCTATTTGCGAGCGAGAGCGCTCATGTTTTTGCCACCGACATCAATGCGGACCTTCTAGCCGACCTCGTCGGATGCGAATGCCGACGGCTTGACGTTTGTGATGGACAGGCGATCGAGGCACTGGCGGAAGAGCTGGGCCCAATCGATGTCTTGTTCAATTGCGCCGGTGTCGTTCATTCTGGCACTATTCTTGACTGCGATGAGGCGGCATTAACTCATGCGTTCGACCTCAACGCCACCGCCATGTACCGGACCATACGCGCGTTTCTGCCAGGCATGTTGCAAGCTGGAAGTGGCTCGATCATCAACATGGCGTCGGTTGCCAGCAGCGTGAAGGGTGTACCGAATCGCTTCGCCTACAGCGCCTCCAAGGCCGCAGTGATTGGCCTGACCAAATCTGTAGCCGCGGATTTTGTGAGCCAAGGCATACGCTGCAACGCCATTTGCCCTGGAACAGTTAAGACGCCGTCGCTCGATGGGCGCCTCGCCGCGACCGGCGACTACCAGGCGGCGCAGGCCGCCTTCGTCGCCCGCCAGCCAATGGGACGGCTCGGGTACCCAGAGGAAATTGCCGAACTGGCGCTGTATCTGGCGAGCGATGCCGCCAGCTTCACTACGGGCACGATTCATATCATCGACGGTGGCTGGACCAACTAATTTGAACTGAGAGTCCAAACGTCGTTTTGTAATTTCGGGGGAATAAGACCATGAAGAAGATTATCAAGCACGAGGGGAAGACCTTTCGCTCCTTGCTCGCGGTGTCCCCATCGAGGCGCCGGTTCGTGCAGGGGGCCGCTAGCCTTGGCGCGGCTTTCACTTCTTCATCCCTCTCATCTGCGGCTCTCGCCCAGGCTCCGGCGGCTTCGTGGGACTCATTCGCCCCCTCAAGCAATAGGGGCCAATATCTGAAGCTGGTCTATCCGCCGTCCACGAAGGCGGGGGAGTTGAAAATTGGCGTCACGCACACGCTTTGGATTCCCGACGAAATAAAGACCGTGCGGGCGGTGATTGTGCATCAGCATGGCGCCGGTATCCCCGCGGCCCAGTCGGGTGCAACAGCTGCCTATGATCTGCACTGGCAGGCTTTGGCAAAGAAATGGGACTGTGTACTGCTTGGGCCATCTTACCATGTACTCAATGATGCCACCGATCTGACAGTCGGGGGCTCGGAACATTGGTTTGACCCTAGGCTCGGTTCGGACCACATCTTCCTTCAGGCTCTCGATGAATTCGCAGCAAAGTCGGGGCACAAGGAGATCGCCACCGCACCCTGGTGCCTCTGGGGACATTCGGGGGGCGGAATATGGTCCAATACGATGAGCACGCTGCATCCCGAGCGGGTGCTCGCCGCGTTTCTGCGTTCCGGCAATGCAGTGACATTCCGCACACGCCCCGAATTTCCCCAGCCAAAGGTTCCCCCCGCGGTCTATGAAATCCCCACCATGGTCAACTTTGGCGTCGGAGAAAGAGGCAGGCGTGCCTGGGATGGCTCTGTTGAGATTTTTCAGGAATACCGAGCCCAGGGCGCGCCCATCGGGTTGGCGCCAGATCCGCGCACGGGCCATTGGTGCGGGGACTCTCGCTATCTTGCGATCCCGTTCTTTGACGCCTGCCTGCAAATGCGTCTGTCGGATTGGACCAATATCCTAAAGCCGGTGGACTTTAGCTCCGCGTGGTTGGCCATTCCGTTTGGCGATACCGCTGTGCCCGCAGCACAATTCAATGGCGACCCCAACAAGGCTGTGTGGCTTCCCAATGAGGCGGTCGCGAAGATCTGGATGGAGTATGTCAGAACCGGAACCGTCAGTGGTACGAGCACGCCTCCCGCTCCCTTCAATGTACGAGTGAAGGCCGGCGGCGCGTCTGGCAATGAGATTACCTGGGACACCGAGGTGGACCTCGCCAGCGGGCTTGGCGGCTTTATCGTAATTCGCGATGGGCACGGGATAGCAAAACTTCCAATGCACACGCCGGAAGTCGTGTATGGCCGTCCACTATTCCAAGGCTTATCCTACCATGACACGCCTTACGCACCCCCGCCTCAACTGCGATATGTGGACACCACGGCCCCGGCCGGGGTCAAACATGACTATGCGGTGATCGCCTTGAACAGTGCAGGCGTGCCTTCTTTACCCTCCTTATCAGCGGCCGTCGAATGACAGACACGCCTTCTGAACAGGCTGGGCTAACGATTACCCGGTGTCTCCCTAGCATCGGAAACTATGGGGTGCCTGGTGTACGGGCACCCCTTTTTTATGACGCTAAGATGAAAACACGCGGAACACCACGAGCGAACTGCTTCCAAACAGGAGCGAGCGCATGACGATATCTAGAAGACGAACTGTCCATAGTGGCCTTCTGGCTGCAACCTGGGCCGTGATGGCTAGACCGCTGCGCGCTTGGGCGCAGCTTCAAGGCAGCCAAAAGCCGACAACTGCCCTCCATCCTGTAAGTTCAATACAAGATACGGAGACGCCCGCTCAGAATAGCGAGCGCATGAGGTGGTACCGCGAAGCCCGTTTCGGCATGTTTATCCATTGGGGGCTCTACGCAATTCCTGCCGGTCGCTGGGAGGGTCATGCGATTCCGGGATCCGAGTGGATCATGAATGCAGCTACGATTCCGGTGACGGATTACAAGGCGCTGGCGGCGAAGTTCAATCCGACGCAATTCAGCGCTGCCAAGATCGTCGGCCTGGCGAAGGCGGCGGGCATGAAATACATCGTGATTACCTCCAAGCACCATGACGGGTTTGCCATGTTCAATTCAAAGGCTGACTCTTTCAATATTGTCCAGGCAACGCCCTTCAAGCGTGATCCGTTGAAGGAATTGGCCGCAGAGTGCCGCAAACAAGGCATGAAACTTGGATTCTATTATTCGCAAGTGCAGGATTGGACTGCGCCTGGCGGAGTAACCTTCGCCCCGCATGGCGCAGGCACTCTCAAGAGTGAGCAGCACAAGCCGCCGACATACCATTGGGACCGGGCGCAGGACGGCAGCTTTCCGGACTATCTCCATAGAAAAGCAATCCCGCAGATTCGGGAGATGCTCACGAACTATGGCGAGGCTCCGGCAATTTTGTGGTTCGGCTCGCCGAACGAGGACATGACATCGGAGTTGGCGGGTGAGATCGTGACGATCTTGAATGAGCATCCCAAGCTCATCTGGAGCAACCGCCTTGGTGGTGGCTACATGGGAGATATGGAGACGCCAGAGCAGACGATCCCCGCGCATGGTCCTCCCGGGCGTGACTGGGAACTGTGCATGTCGATGAATGACGCCTGGGGATACAAAGAGGGCGATACGAATTTCAAGAGCACCGAGACCTTGCTGCGGAATCTAATCGACATCGCCAGCAAGGGTGGCAACTACCTGCTGAACATCGGGCCGACAGCGACAGGTGAGGTGCCGTTGCCGGAGGTGAAGCGGTTGCAGGAAATGGGCGAGTGGCTGGCGGTGAATGGCGAGTCGATCTATGCGACCCAGCCAACTCTGTTTGGTGCCGAAGCTGGCGCCTTCTCCACCATGGAAAATGACAAAGACGGCAATCCGAAGTTTGTGCCAAGCTGGAAATGGCGATCGACAACGGGCGTCGACAAAATCTACATCCATCTATTCGAATGGCCGGGCGCCGCATTTCGCCTGGACAAAATATCCCGCGATGTCACGGGTGCGCACTTATTGGCAGATAAGACACGTACCCCTCTGAAAGTAACCAAGCGGGGCGCGGGCCTGGAAGTTGAACTACCAGCGCAAGCGCGGGATCCGATTGCAACCGTGTTGGTCCTAACAACGGCTTAGTAAGCGGGGTCTGTATGCGCCTACGACAAATCAGGAATAGCAGGGCAGTGAAGCTAATTGAAGAGTCATATCCCATTTCAGAAGGGGTATTGGCGGGTTCGCCGTCGTGCGCGACCTGCAGCATTCCAGGTACTCCCAGTGCAGGAGCGTCACATATGTCAGCCGCGATTTTCGTTCCCTCGCCAGAATAAGGAAAGGAATAACAACCATGAACAGTTCACGAAGATATTTTCTGGGCACCGGGGCGACGTTCTGCGCAGCGGCAGTCGTTTTGCCTTCCGGCGCCAGAGCCGCTGACTCATACGTCCCATTCCAAGGCGAGAAAACCACTTGGCACGAGGGATTCGACCGCTACGACTTCATAATGGACGACGCCACTGGGGCGATTACGCCTATGACGGCCCCGGCGAGCGAGGTGACGAGCTTTGGAATCGATGAGGCTGTAAAAGGCGGCAAACGCCGCGGTGTTGTCGTCGTCCCTAGGAAGGCGGCGCCCGGCAATCCGTGGTCATGGCGCGGCTGCTATTGGAACCATCAACCTCAAACCGAAGTCGAGCTTCTGAAACGCGGGTTCCACATAGCCTTTGTAGCCCCCGACCCAGGCAGGCAGGGCAAGGCGTGGGACCTGTGGTACAAGTTCATGACGGAAAACCACGGCTTGGCGCTGAAATCGGCCTTCGTCGGGATGAGCAAGGGCGGCGTCAACGCGTTCAACTGGGGTGGGGTCAACCCCGATAAGGTGGCCTGTCTCTATAACGACAATCCGGCGGTCTACGACGAAGATTGGGCGAAGATTCCGGAGTTCGCCAAGCATGACATTCCCCTACTGCATGTGGTCGGCACGGAGGATTTTGTACTGCAGCGGCATACGATGATGGTGGAGCGGATGTATCACCAGTTGGGCGGCTCGATCACTGTGATCATGAAGGAAGGCGTTGCACATCACCCGCACAGCCTTACTGATGCGACGCCGATCGCGGACTGGATCGAGAAGCGCATGCAGCCGGCAGAGGCGAACCGGCCAGCCTTTGCCGATTCAACCTACACCAAAGCACACTATTACGGACCCGAAAATTCCTACATCTATTTGAAGGCGGAAGAAACTTACGCGACGGTGCGCGGACCGGGATATGTTCCTTCTTACGATCGCTACGATGGTCCGGGGACGGGCAACTTTCACGGGGATGCCATGTCCATCGTGGTGCCGCAGAATCCTGCGCCGGGCAAGCCATGGGTGTTCCATCCGAGTTTTCTCGATCGCGACTCAGCCGTAGCTTTGGCGCTACTGGCCAAGGGTTACCACATCGTGCTGCCGCCGATTTCGGGATTGGGAGCCATCCAAAAGGAATGGGACGATGTTTATAACCGGATGGTCGACAACGGATTCGCGAAGAAGGTCGTGATGGAGGGGACCGGAGCGAAGGCGGGCGAGTCTTATGCATGGGCAATCGCGAACCCCGACAAAGTCTCTGTGATTTACGCCCGCAATCCTCTCATGCGCAGCCTGATGTCGAAGACACCGCCAATCGATAATTTGGCCCCGCTAGCGAAGGCGGGGGTACCAATCCTGCATGATTGCGGCAGTCTCGATCCCTGGCTGAAGGACCAGACACGGGTGGTGGAGAAGCGCTACAAAGCACTCGGCGGCAAGATTAGGGTGCTGGTGGCCAAGGGAGAGGGGCACTTCCCACTATCGCGCAAGGATCCTAAGCCGGTGATGGATTTCATCCTGAGCAACCAGGGGTAGGGGCGGGGACCGGAAATGCCGCATCGTTGACAGCGAAACCGCCGATGACGCGCCTGACGACAGAACTTGGCGTCTGTCTGACGCAATGGGGTGATTGGATTGTGATAGCCAAGACCAGAATGCGAGCGATTGGCGTAGTCGCCATAGTTTGCGCGTTGTCCAGCCTGGGCGTCCCTGCCGATGCAGTTGTCCTTCGCGTCACGCCAGGCACGGACCTGCCACGGACGCTGCATGCCGCACGAGATGCGCGCCGCAAGAGTCCACGGGACCCTGTGACCATCGAACTGGTTAGCGGCGACTATTTTCTCCCTCGACCGCTCGTGATTGAGCCGGACGACTCCGGGCTGGAAGCCGCGCCTCTGGAGATCCGGAGTGCTGGCGGAAGGCCGGCGGTGCTGCGCGCTGCGAGGCGGCTCGAGGGTCTGGAGTGGACGCGCTGGCGGGGCGAGGTGTGGCGCGCCAAGGTAAGCGGTCCTGCGTTTGAACTACTGTGGGCGGGCGATCGGCCCCTGATCCGCGCCCGATTCCCCAACTACGATCCCAAGCTCTCGCCGTTCGGAGGTGTCTCCGTCGAGGCGACGGCCCCGCAGCGTGTGGCGCGATGGGCCGACCCGGCTGGCGGTGTCATTCATGCTGTCCACGCCAGCCGCTGGGGTGGCATGCACATCCCGATTCTGGGAAAGAATGCCGACGGAACACTCCATCTAGGAACGCCAACTGGCAACAACCGTCAGCCCGGTCCAAGCGAGCAGGAGCGGTTCGTCGAGAACATCTTTGAGGAACTGGATGCGCCTGGCGAGTGGTATTTCGACACGAAATCGGGGTGGCTCTACCTATGGCCTGCGGATGGTCGTCCCCCAGCCAGGACCGGCCTGATCGCCAGCGTCGGTCGCACGGTCCTTGAAGTCCGCGGCACCGCCGAGCGGCCGGTCCACGACGTGGTTATCCGCGGGCTGTCATTCCGGAATGCGGCGCCGTCCTTCCTGCAATCGACTGAACCGCTGCTCAGGTCCGACTGGATGTTCGATCGCACGGGCGCCGTGCTCATAGAGGGCGCGGAGCGGGTTCGGGTCACGGAATCGGACTTCGCCCAGCTAGGCGGCAATGCTGTCGTGGTCAGTGGCTTCAATCGGCATGTGGCCATCGACGGCAACCTCATTCAAGATGTCGGCGGGAGCGGGATCGCCTTTGTCGGTCGCCCCGATTCTGTCCGCTCGCCCCTGTTCGAATATCACCAGTCCCTGCAACTTTCGGAAATCGATCGGACACCGGGCCCTCGAGATCCCAACTACCCGGCAGACAGCTCCGCCGACGATAACCTGATCCACGATATTGGAACGATCGACCTACAGGCCGCAGGTGTCGAGATCGCGACATCGGCACGTATCAGCGTGCGCCACAACAGCATCTATCGTGTGCCGCGCGCTGGGATCAATATCGGCGATGGCACCTGGGGCGGGCATCTCATTGCTGACAATGATGTGTTCGATACCGTCCTGGAGACGGGCGACCATGGGGCATTTAACAGTTGGGGTCGCGACCGCTTCTGGCACCCCGACCGGGCCGAAATGAACCGCCGCGTCGCTGCTGAGCCTTCGCTTGTCCTCTTGGACGCCTTAGAGCCCGATATATTGCGGCACAACCGCTTCCGATCGGACCATGGATGGGACATCGATCTGGATGATGGGTCGAGCAACTACATCATCGAAGACAATGTGATGCTGGCGGGAGGCTTGAAGTTTCGGGAAGGTTTCGCCCGCGTCGCGCGGAACAACATCCTCTTTAATAGCACCTTTCATCCACACGTGTGGTTCGCAAACAGTGAAGACGTTTTCACGCACAATATCTTGATGTCCGGCTACCAGCCTATTTTGATTGAGCACTGGGGCAAGGAGCTAGACTACAACCTATTTCCCACGCCGCAGGCACTGGCTAGAGCGAGGAGCAACGGCACTGACGCTCACTCTGTAGCGGGCAGTCCTGGCTTCAGGGATCCGGCCGAGGGTGACTTCAGAGTTGTGGATGGCTCATCCGCGATCGCCATCGGCTTTCACAACTTCTCGATGGACGACTTCGGCGTGACGAGCCCCCGGCTTCGGGCCTTGGCAAAGCGACCAGAGATTCCCAAAGCGATTTTCTCTGACGACCGGCAGTCCGCGCAACCGCGCCAAGCCCTAGGCATGACGTTCAAATCCGTGGAAACCCTGGGCGAACAATCCGCCGCTGGTCTCGCCAATGTTCAAGGCGCGCTAATCCTTGCTGTGGACCCGGACGGGCCGGCCGCGCGAGCGGGACTGAAGCGGGGCGATGTCATATTGCGTATCCTGGACGGTGAGTATGGTCAGACGGAACCAATCGCCACAGCAGAGGATTTTTTGGCTACCTATCAAGCTCGGCGGTGGCGCGGCGAGATCACGCTCGAAATCTCGCGCGACCAACGTCGCCAGACCATCAAACTTCCGATCCGCTGACTCGTCGCATCATTTACCGGACCAGCGATAACTAGGAATTATCGGTGCCGGTAATTCATTTGTTCCCAGCAAAGCGCACTTCCGATATTCGAAAATGGAAAAACTGACCGTCTCAGGCTCAACCTCCGAAAGCGGCGAAGCCTAACGCCAAACTTGAAAACTTATTTTGGTCAGACCTGTCCCGAACTTGGATGGTTAGGGCCATACTGCGTTGAGTAGCTGCGCCAACCGAGCCGCGGCGCTTTCGATGCGCTTTTCCTGAAGGCTTTTTCGCTTTCCTGCGTAAGCCTTTGAGTCGTCAGCAGAGCCATCCCACTTCGCGTTTTGGCACTTTCCGGTGGTCGGGGAAAAGGAGAGGCCGGTAAAAGCTGTTTTGGCGGCGCCAATAGAATCCGTGGCCCAGGTCTCCGGCCAGACCTGCAAGGGTCCTGTCGATTTGGGAACCGCCTGCGCGCTGCTTAGAAACTTGGCCCGACGTGTTTTGGAAATCTTATCGACGTCCCAGGTCGCAGGTATTGCGTCCCACTCAGAATGAAGATTCGTTGTTTTCAAGCAGATGAAGTTTCCGCCGCGCGTAAACTCGGATTTTGCCTCCGCAGCATCTGACGGATTGGCCGGGGTTCCGTTAGAGGTAAGATAAATCGAGCCGACGTGGAGTGGCTGATGAATGTCTCCTACAAAATGGGCAATAAGTAGTAGTGCCTCTTTCTTGTCCTTTATCGAAAAGGGGGCAGGGGCAGCCTGGTCCTGCAGAACGGCGGTGGCGGCCTGAATGGCGTGAACCACGTCATGGTCGGCCGCGCCGATCTCGTTCGCACCGTAACTGTTTAGGTCAATAGGAATATCTGCGAAGTGATAAGTGGCAGCGCATGAGCCTCCGTCTCCGTCACAATTGTCCCAGTTGCGGCTTGCATAGTCCTCCATACGACGAACTTCGGATTTTGGTTTCATAAAAGCGTCGCATGGAGGCTGGTACTGCGGATTGACAACATATTCAAACGTTCCGTCGGTGTGACGTACCACGCTACGTACACAGTCTGGCCATTTGGCGGCCGTTGCAAGACTGTAGCCAAGAATGCTTTTAACGTGTTTGCGCGCGTTACTAGTTAAGAGGTCGGTTGCCAGTGACCCAACCAGCATGTGCCCCTGCGGCCCCCAGGCAACCGCTGGCGTTTCGCAGGACACTAGGAGTGCCAGAATGCAGCACAACCGCTTCACCGCATTGTATGAGAACATGGTTGGCTCCTAAAAATTAGGAATACGATATGAGAGTCGAAGCTGGCGCGATGGAACGTTGCTTAGCTAGTGGATCAGCGGAACAAGTAGCAAAGGGAATGTGCGCTCAGAAAAACCGCGACCCAATCGCAATTTTGGTGTCGAGCACGCTCGACGTCTTTAGCCGCGATTAACAAAAGGGCCAAAGAAACCGCAATAGTGAAGCATGAAGATGCGGAGGAATTGTGCAGTTCTGTTCGGACGATGTAAGCCCACTCGCATATCTATGCCTTATAGCCACATAGCTGGCTATCTCTAAATAGCCCGATTGTGATCTTCCTCAGGGGGCTCGCTTTTCTGACTATTTGTCAGGATTGTGGGTTCAGCTCAAAAGCAGAGCAGCAGCGTATTCTTTTCGCCGTCACCATCTTTGTCTCGATGTCTCGTTTACCCGCCCGTCATTCGAAAGATGCAAACGGCGGGATTCTTAAATGCCTGCGACGAAATCGGAAATGATCCTTACACCATGGTTCTCGTCGAGATATGGCATGACGGCGCGCAGATTAAGCATGAAATAATTCCAGCCTATGGGAGCTTGTTAGGCAAACCGCCTGCGCCGGCTACCCATTGAAAACGCACCCAAGAGAATAGCCTTGGGCTTCAGGAGTAAGGCCCACGATCACACTGACTTTTTGTCATTCTGCAAAATTGCAAATGACAGATGGTACGCCCCTAGATCATGCCCGGCTCATACAATAGTGTTCCCGCGCTGGGACAAAATATCCGTCGGTCCAAAATCGTGGGGCCGCAGGCGACGGATGCTGACAAGACAAACTCCATCAGGACAAATCGCGGGAAGGCGAGGGTGCGCCTTTGAGGCGTCACGATAAAAGATCCGAACATAGACGATTGGCGCACGGTGCGGTGCTGGCAAGGCGCTTCAAGTGTGCCATGAAACCGCACAGAATTGCAGCGCTGTCGCTAGGTAGCGTCTTGTGCTTTGCGCAGCAAGTGAACGCGTTGGAACTCACTTGAAACGCGACGGGTGAATTTGGATAGAGGGGGAAAAATGCGATACCGAATGGTTGGCAAGGCTCAGGCGCGGATGCTGGGTCTTTCAATGGTCTTGCTATGTGGAAGTGTTTCCGGCGCCATTTGTGGGCCCCAAAATGTGGGAGAAACCAAGAGCCAAGCGGTCGTCTATCACGACTATGGCGGCTATGACCGCGATATCGCTGCCGTTGATGCCCAGGCCCAACAATATGTCCTGAGCCAAGCTAAGCAGGTCAAAAATCCCGCGTTGGTGCTCGATATCGATGAGACATCGTTGTCGAACTGGCCCCAGATCCGTGCCAACGATTTCGGCTATATCGCGAATGGCCCCTGCAATCTCGATGCAAAAGGCAATCCGATCGCTCCATGCGGGAACCTTGCGTGGGATCAATCACATCGTGCCACCGCTATAGGGCCCACGCTCGCTCTCTTCAATGCAGCCAAAGCAAATGGCGTCGCGGTGTTCTTTATCACCGGGAGGCACGAAAGCGAACGTAGCGACACCGAAGCTACTCTTATGGCCGCTGGTTACAATGGCTGGGACGGTCTCGCTATGCGGCCAGACGGCGTAAATACTACCTCAGCTGCAGACTTTAAGGCGCCTGAGCGTGCAAAAATCCAGGCCAAGGGTTACACGATTATCGCCAATGTCGGCGATCAGCCGAGTGATCTCGACCGGGGCCTCTCGGACCGGGCCTTTTTGCTTCCGAACCCATTTTACCGAATCCCCTAGCGAGATAACGAGATATAGCGCCCAACAATCGGGGAATTTGAAAATGCTCTTTTGCCGGCAACTCCTGATATTCTTCGTTGTTTTTGGTATTTCCACGATACTAAACGCTTCTTCCCAGGCTGCGGATTGCCCTGAGGGTCCGATCAAGGTAGTTGCCGGGGGAGGACGACCGCTTCGACTATATTTGGCAGGCCCTCTCGGATTTTCTGAAGCAGGAACACGTTTTAAAGATTGTACGATAATTCCAAAGCTTCACGCGCTGGGATATGAGGTAATCGATCCCTGGACGCTGACAGCGAAGGAAAAGATAGATCAGATCTTGCGCCTCCCATACGGACAGGGGCGCCGCGACGCCTGGAAGGCTCTCGACCCAGAAATCGCGCGGAATAACGAAGCTGGCATCAATCGAGCCGACGCCATATTAGCAGTTCTCGATGGAACCGACGTCGACAGCGGGACCGCAGCCGAGATCGGCTATGCATACGGCCGTGCAAAGCCGATTCTTGGCTATCGCGGAGATTTTCGCCTTTCGGCAGACAACGAAGGCTCAACCGTCAATCTTCAGGTCGAATATTTCATCCGGCAGCGAGGCGGAGAGATTATTACTTCTCTGAAAGATTTGCCTGGTGCTCTCGCATCCTTCGGAGCGAATGCACGGTTAGCGGCTGGCCTTCCGTACCACGCTCCTGCCCCGACAACGTTTTCTGAAGAGTCCGTAGGCGCAAGGAGTAACTATCTTGATGCCGTCAAGGACGTTGTAAGGTTTTTTCAAAGCGCGTTCACGGTAATTCTAGCGCTTGCCCTTGGCGAGGCCTTTAAACAATTTGCGGCTGACAGTTCAGGAGGGAGCGGTCCAAACACACTAAGCCTGCACTGGTCTAGGATGTGGGCCCTTCTTGTCTTGCTGTTCCTCTTACTTCCCTTCTTTCAAGGTATGAGCAGGTATTTCTTCGATCATTACGAATCGCCGAGCGGGGTGCCCCAAGACTACGCATCCACACTTCTTGTCGACGGTTTTTTCTTCACGCTCGAAGCTGCTCTGTTCTTCGTCATGTCACGCGCACTCGCTCCAGAACATTGGAAGCGGTTTTATTTTTCCGTTTTTTGCTTATTGGTTGCTGATTCTGTGTGGGCCCTTCTTGCTATTTATTGGCACAAGGCCCCGGTCGGTAAGTGGCTTGTGCTGAATCTGGCTTCAACGATGGTGGTCGGGTTATTGTTATGGGGACGCCGGAAGGCATTAAAGCTTCCTACTTTGCTAAATTGCGCGCTCCTGCTAGGTGCCGTTGGGAGGACAGTTTTGGACTACTATTTCATGTGGGACTTCTATTTCCCCAAGACGTGATGAGTTTTTGCTATGCGAGCTTTGTCATCACGCCGGCGGCAGCCATGCATCGCAGCTCGTGATGATTAGGAATTACAATCCCGCGCTTTTGCGCCGATTACTATGATTTGCATCGCATGCGGTCGGCGCAATTCTCAAAGTCATCGCTCGATTTGCATATGTAGATGGGCGCCTACTCAGCTGTTGCGGGCACCGGAATACGATGCGCGTAACTTCCCAGAATCCCACATTATACGCGGTGGGCGTTTGACTAGCGATAATCAGGTATTATGATTAGAGCGGACTGGCGCTGACCGCTGAAGGGGCGCCGCCGCAATCGTTTCCGCTCAGAGAAAAAAGGCCCAGACCAGTGGTCTGAGCCCTTCAACAAGACCATTCAAATGTAAGAGGTATCAGCTCGTCGGCTTCTGACGGGCGATTGTGAAACGGATCATTTCCCGCTTGGGCTGTTCCCATTGGGGGGCAAGTTTTGCCGCCTGAGCGTAATCGGCGTAAGCGCCGCTAAGGTCGCCCATCTCTTCGCGCGCCAGCGCCCGATTGAAATAGACTTTTTCCGGATGGGCCGGATTGAACATCAGCGCACGATCGAAATTTTCCGCTGCGGCCTGGGGGCGATGTTGCATCAGGAAAATAGAACCACGATTCACGATCGCTTCGACCATGCGGTCGTCGAGTTTCAGCGCAGCGGTATTGTCGGCCAGCGCCGCGTTATAGTCTGCGCGGGCATACTGCAGGACGCTTCGGTTGTTGAGAACCTCAGCGCGCGCCTTGTAATAGTAGGCCAGCTTGACCGCCAACGTGCAGTTCGCCAAGGCGGCGTCTGTTACTTTGCCTCCTTCCTGCGCGGCGGCGCTGGCGGCGGCGCAGCTATCGGCTGTCCCAGTCGCCAGGACGTCGGCGCTTGACCAAGCAGCAGCAGCAAAGGCCGGCGCAGTGGCGAGCAATATGATGACGCCGGTTGAAATTGAAAGACAGGTCTTCAAGGACATTCGAACCTCCACTGATTTTTGTGTTCACCGTTGCAGTGGCTTACCACAAGAATATAGCGGCACAAGTGAAATGCTTGTGTGCATAGCAGCGTGCCTAAAAACTCGCCAATTCATCGGTCGACCCAAAACATTGAAGGACTGATTGATTGCGCGGCAGCGTGCACAGAGGCTCATCAGGGCGCGAACTGCACAAAAAGTAGCTCCCGAGGAAGCTTCTGTTTCTCAAAGGAATTTCCTCTCGCGCGTATGGCCCGCCTCTTGCTACTGCGGACTGGAGTCTTCCGTGGAGCGCCGTGCAATGAAAACAGCCGTGATTCTGAGCTTTATGATTTTCGCGTCGACCGGCTATGCAGCCAATGCTGCCCAATTTGACGCTTTCAATTATTCCGACATCGAGGTGATCTCGGTGACCCCAAGAACCACCACTGTCAAACCTTTCGTGATGGCGATCTATACCAAAGAGCAGCGGCTGCGAGTGGCTATCGCAGCGTCGCAGAAGAATGCGCTCGCGACGAAGTCCACCAATTTGCTTCGCTGATAGTGTCATTTTCGAAAGAGCTATCAGGCAGCGCAAGCAAAGCCGCGCAGCCTTGGCGGCCTGATCGGTCCATCGGCCTGACTGATATGGAGTCCATCTGACGATGGAAGCAAAAAGCGGACCGCAAGGCTCGCCTTTTCTATTTTTGCCCCAATGGATACCGGCGCAGTGCCGCTGGTTAATTTATTTCTTTTCGGCCGATACCTTCTTGGCGGCGATGAACTCGATTTCCAGCAGGGCTCCCGGAAGGACCAGGGCATTGGTGCGGAAGGCGGCACGGGCCGGCTTATTGGGCTGGGCGGCGGTACCGAACTCCGTGCCCCAGACCTTGTTCATGGCCATGAAGTCGGCGGCAGGGTCGAGGAAGACATGGGCGGCCACCACATCCCCAAAACCCACGCCCATTTTGTCCATCGTCGCTTTGAGGTTATCAAGCACCGAACGGGTCTGCTGAGTGATATCGCCATAGTTGGCCGGCGTGCCCGCCGTGGCGGGGGTTACCGGCGAAGGCAGGGCGCCCGAAATGAAATATGTGGTATAACCGGGGGGCACGCTGACGCCCGCCGCGATGGGAGACATCGCATTGGGACCATAGACGCGTTCAATATCCGCCGCCAATGCGCAGGCCATCGTGCCGTACAGCAGACCCGCGGCGAGCGAACCCTGAAGAGCGATTTTTTTGGGAGTTTTCATGATCTGTCCTTTGGTCTTGTGACGGATGAATGTCGGCACGGGTTGGGTAGATGCGTGTGGCTCTGTTGCAAACAGCCCGGAAGACGGACTGGAATTGAAAATTGATGCGCCCTCGCGGAACCCCTGGGCTCACGCTACCGGCTACTTAGGATCCGAGATTACCTCCTGCGTTGTGCAGTCGGAGTAATCGTGGCAGGGCAATGGGGCAAGCCGCTGGTCGGGAGGGATTGCAACCATCTGTTTCGGGGACTCCTCCCTGCAAGAAGACAAAAACGCTTTGTGAGTCGTCATGGCCTTGTCGGCGGGTGTCATGCCTTTCCAGCTCGCCTCGCAGCTTTTCATGGTTTCGGCGCCGGCTGTTGTGACCGTCGTTGGCGCATCCAGCAAGCAGACAGCGACCAAGGCGAGTAAAGCGGTTTTGATATTCTTGCGTGCCCCCTTCATGACTGCTGTCTTTCTGGTCGCTATCGTCTCATTTCGACGATGATTTGTGAGCCCCGACCGCAAGGCTCAGGTTTCCGGCCACGGGCGATTGGTCGAATAGTCTCCTACGGTTCCCAAATTCCGGCCCGCCTCGTCGAAGACAATGGCAAAATCAGCCTTGTGCTCGACAAGGCCATCCTGTGCGGCCTTCAACAGGTCGGCTTTCTCGCCATCCCACTCCACCTGGTTCGCGGGCTTGCTGTCCTTCGTGAAATACTGGATGTGGTAGATCATGGCTTAATGCAAAAACCTCGCGTCAATGACGGCCCGGACTATATGAACGCATTGAAAAGCATGAGCGTGGATTGGGCGCTGGTCGGGGCGAACTGAAGACGGTCCACCAAAACTCCTATCTTATTTTTTCTCTGCTGGTTTGCGCACAGCAATGGTTTCGATCTCGATTTTCGCGGCCGGACTGCCAAGAACGACCGTAATCGAGGTGCGCGAAGGCTTGTTGGGTTGGTCGGCTACGCCGAAAAATTTCGAATAAGCGCGGCTCCAACCCGCTGAATCGCCGCGGCCCGTGTTCGGATCGGCCGCCAGATAGGCATGCATCATTACGATATCGCCAAAGCCCAGCCCCTTGGACGCCAAGGCATTCTTGATGTTGCCGAGTGCACGCGTTGCCTGGGCCTCGGTATCGCCTGAATCGGGAGCCGGCGTGCCTGGCGGAGAACCATCCGGAGCCCGCAAGGTCCCGGTCATGCCGCTGAGATAGACGGTCTCGTAGCCGACCGGCTCGGTCACCGTCGACGAAATCGCCGCGGTCTCTGCTCCAGTACGGACCACGGGTCCCGGCGGCGCAGCTACGGTGCAAGCCGCAAGCGAACCGGCCGTGACCATAACTGCCAACCATGCAATGTGCCGGCCCAGTTTCGACATTTTCGCGTCAATTTTCATAACGATCGCCCCGCCAGAAGTTATCAGAATTACATCGACATCGACGCAACGGTACTCGCTTCACGGATCGCGCGGAAGTCCGGCGCGGCATTTTGACAATGTAGGAATAGGGATCGGAATTCGCCTGCCTTCGGATCTTGTGCTGTTTGCTCAAAACACGGGCAGCCGGGAAGTGGTGAACTACCTTCGGCACTCCGATGCGATGAAATATCAGGCGAGTTGCTGATGAATAATTTTTTTATGCATAAGCAGCAGGCAGTGACGAGAAGCAAAGTGGAAGTGATGCTCGCGTAACTCTGCGATCAAGAAAATTTTTTTGAAATGGAATTCCATTTACAAGACTGCGCAAGTCACAATAGGTTCATCTCAACATCGCACTGCAAAAAATTAAAAAGCCGGGGGAATCGAGCAGGAAGGAACCAAAGCAATTTCGCCGCAAGGCGCAACGCCGGGGGGTTCCTTAATGTCGTACCGTTCTAAGCCCAAAGCTTCACTCTTCCTTGGGGCGTCCTTTTTTTTCCTGGCGGCTGCGGTCGCCCCAGCAATGGCGCAGGAAACCGCGCAGGCTCAAGAATCTGTGATCGTCACCGGTACGCGCGTCACTGGCATGAGCGCCGCCGACAGCGCCGCGCCGGTCACGGTGCTGGGTAGTGACGCTCTGACCCATGTGGGTCAGCCAAACCTAATTCAGTCCCTGTCGCAGACGCTCCCCTCCTTCGAAGCCGAATCGCGGGGCGGCGATACCGGGGCGCTTACGCTTTCGGCGCGCCTGCGCGGCATCAGTCCCAACGAAACGCTGGTCCTGGTGAACGGCAAGCGCCGCCACTCCACCGGCAATCTCCATGTGTTGGCCGGCGCCTTTCAGGGCGCGGCCACCACCGACCTTGACCTGATCCCGACCAACGGAATCGATCACATCGAAGTGCTGCAAGACGGCGCGGCCGCCCAGTACGGCACCGACGCCATCGCCGGCGTCGTCAACATCATCCTGAAGCGCAACAACAATGGCGGCATGTTCGGTGCGACGGGTGGCCAATATTTCCAGGGCGATGGCAACACCTACGACTTCAGCGGCAATGTCGGCTTCGATCTGGGCGGCAAGGGCTTTGTGAGCATCAGTGGCGAAAAGCGCTTCCGGGGCTTCTCGACCCGGGGCGGTCCTGATCCCCGCGTGGCTGATATCAACGGCAACGTGCTTCCGGGGCTCCCCTACGACGCCACCAAAATTCCGGGCTTCCCCCGTCCGGGCTATGGCTATGGTGATCCTGAATCCCAGCTGACCACTGTGTTCTACAATGCCGAATACGACATCTTACCCAACCTGACGCTGTATTCGTTCGGCAGCTATGGCCGCCGCATCGCCAAGGCCTGGGAAGGCTATCGTACCCCCGACCAATCCGGCTTCATCGCCCTGCAATTCTCCAACCAGCAGTTCCTGCCGCCGGGCAGCGCCAATCCGGGTTGCGGCAACGGCATCACGCCGGCCACCGGCCTGAACGCCTGCTATCAGAAAAACCCCAGCGGCACATATACGACCCCGGGCGAAGTCATCTTCTCCACCGTCGGCTTCAAGCCGCAGGAAACTCTGGCCGAGGATGATTATTCCTATACCTTCGGCGCCAAGGGTGAGATCGATGGCTGGAATTGGGATCTGGCCGGCTCTTACGGCAAAGATGTCGACAAGATCGGCACCGCCCTATCGGCAAACAGCTCGCTGTTTATAGAAACTCACACCACGCCCCTCAATTTCTATGACGGTTCCTTCATTGCTTCGGAATTGACGGGCAACCTGGACGTTACCAAGAATTTCGAGGTCGGCCTGGCCTCGCCGCTCAGTGTCGCGGCGGGTTTTGAAGGTCGCGAAAACACCTATGCCATCACTCAGGGTGATCCGGCGTCCTTCTACAAGGTCGGCGCGGCGTCCTTCCCAGGCTATGGCCCGGTTTCCGTACAGGCGCATAGCCGCAAGAATTATGCGGCCTATATCGACCTTGCCGTCTTGCCGATCAAAGATCTGCAAGTCGACGTGGCCGGCCGCTTCGAGCATTACACCGACTTTGGCGATGCCCATGTCGGCAAGATCACGGCCCGCTACGACATCACGCCGGAATTCGCGGTGCGCGGCACCCTGGCGACCGGCTTCCGCGCTCCGACCCTGCCGGAAGAGCACTATACGCAGACCAACGTGGCGCCGACCTCGGCTACCGTCACCCTGGGCCCGAACTCTCCCGGTGCGCAGGCCGAAGGCATTCCGCCCCTGGGTCCGGAAAGCTCGGTCAATTACAGCATCGGCATTGTCGCCCATCTGTGGGACAATTTCAGCCTGACAGTCGACGGCTACTCGATCGCCATCGGCAACCGCATCGTCGGTACCGGCACCGCGCCTTGCAAATCCAACAACGTGGTCGTCTCCCAGGTGGTCTGTAACGCGCTGACCGCCAACGGCAACGTGTTGGATCCCGGCGTGGTGAGCACGGGCACCACCGTGTTCGTCAACGGCGTCAGCACCCTGACGCGTGGTGTCGATATCACCGCCAACTACCTTTCCGATTTCGGGGATTGGGGGGCGGTAAACTGGACTGGTGCGGCGAACTGGGGCGAGACTTCCATCTCGCGGACCGCGCCCAACCCGGCGCCGCTGGCTGGCATCACGTTGCAGACGCCGACCTCCATCGCCAATCTCACCAGCCTGGCGCCCAAGTTCAAGTTCATATTCGGCGGGCTGTGGAACGTCGATGCCTGGACGGTCAATCTGAAGGAAGAAATCTACGGTCCCACCACAGGCTACACCACACCGGGTTCGGGCCGCACCGCCAGTTACCCGGTCTTCTTCGTGGTGAACGGCGCCAACTACTACCAGCAAAAGACACCCACCACCTTCCTCACCGACGTCGATATCTCCTATGCCTTTACCGAGCATGTGAGCATGACGGTCGGCGCCAGCAACCTGACCAACCAGAACCCCCCGGTCCGAGGTTTGCAGACCAACGGTCAGCCACTCGACAGCGGAACGCAGTACTTTCAGCCGCTGTCTCAGTCGCCTTACGGAATCAATGGCGGCTTCTACTTCGGCCGCGTCAACATCAACTGGTAGAAAGAAAGGCAACCTGCATGGATCGTTCGCATGGGTGGCTTGAGCATGGTCTGGATCACGATCTGGATCACGATCAGATGCTTTATTCTGAGCAGATTGCTGCAGTGAAAGCGCAAAAATTGAGCACGCAAAAAAATTGTCAACGCACAAGAACGGTGTAACTTAAGAAACAAGAAAGTGGGGAGCTCCTGAAAAAATGACGGGAATTTTTTCCGGGCTCAGGAGCGTCATCCGAAATGAATTCATGATGTATTCCGCCGCGTCAATGCGCGGAAGATTACATCCTTAGAGGAGGCATGAATTTGATGACCGACACACCCGAAAATACCGATGCTGCCGTTCCCACTGCCAAGACGTCGCGCCGCAAGTTCTTGACGGCGATCGGCATGGTGGCCGGTTCGGACACTCTCTACCAGGCGATGACCACGCTCGGTTATGGCGCCGAAACCCAGTTCACCGGTGCGCCGGACCTGTCGGGCGCTCGTCCCAGCAGCTCGGTGCTGGTGATTGGTGCGGGTCTTGCCGGAATGTTGGCGGCCTATGAGCTCAGCAAGGCGGGTTACAAGGTCCGCGTCCTGGAATACCAAAACCGCGCCGGCGGCCGGAACTGGTCGCTGTATGGCGGCGACACCTACACCGAACTGGGCGGCGACACCCAGAAGGTGAGCTTTTCCAGCGGCAATTACGTCAATCCAGGCCCGTGGCGCATTCCCTATCATCACCGCACGCTGCTGCACTACTGCAAGCAGTTCGGCGTGGCCCTAGAGCCGTTCATCCAGTTCAACCACAACGCCTATGTTCACAACACCGAAGCGTTCTCCAACAAGCCCGTCCGGTTCAAGACGGCGGCAGCTGACTTCGAGGGCAATGTCGCCGAGTTGCTCGCCAAGGCGGTGAACCAGAACGCGCTCGACCAAGAACTGACCGCGGAAGATCGCCAGAAGCTGCTCGAAGCACTGCGCATGTGGGGCATGCTCGACAAGGACATGAAATACAAAGCCAACCTGATCTCATCGTCGCATCGCGGCTATGACAGGGCGCCCGGCGGCGGCGTTGATGGCGCCCCAACTCCTTCCACGCCCTTCCCACGCAGCGAGATTCTGAATTCCGGGGTCTGGCGAAACATCGCCATGTTCATGAACGAAGAAATGCAGACCACCATGTTCCAGCCGGTCGGCGGAATGGGCATGATCGGCAAGGCCTTCGCCAAGCAGATCCAGCCAATGATCACCTACAATGCCAAGGTGACCAAGATGATCCAGGACAGGAGCGGCGTGGCGGTTACCTACACTGACACGGGCACGGGCGCCGTCACGACGGCGAAAGCTGACTTCTGCGTCTGTACCATGGCGCTGAGTGTGCTGAATCAGGTCGAAAACAATCTGTCGCCGGAGAAAAAGGCGGCGATCCGCGCCGTGCCCTATGGCTCGTCGGTGAAATACGGACTGGAGATGAAGACCCGCTTCTGGGAAGACGAAGATTATATCTATGGCGGTCACAGTTTCACCAACCAGGACATCAGCCTGGTTTCCTATCCCAATTACAATTTCTTCAAGGAAGGGCCGGCGGTTCTGATCGGGTGTTATTCCGGTGGCCGCGCCGCCATGCGCCTGACCGGCATGTCGTCGGCACAACGCATCGAGACCTGTTTGCAGCAGGGCTCTGTGTTCCACGGCCCCAATTATCGCAAGAACTTCATCACCGGCGCGGGCGTTGCCTGGAACCGGGTGCCGTGGACGTTGGGCAGCTGCGGCCAGTGGACGGAAGAAACCCGCAGTACGCACTACCAGAAGCTGGTCGAGGTCGAGGATCGCATCGTGCTCGCGGGCGAGCACGCATCCTATATTGGCTGCTGGATGGAAGGCGCCGTGACGTCATCCCTCGACGCTATCAAGCGTCTGCACAAGCGCGCTTTGGAGGCCTGATCTGATGCATTCTCTTGTTTGTCGTTCTTTTTTGGTAGGGGCGATCACCCTGGCCTCCGGTCCCGGATGGGCGCAGGACATGGGTGGTCCCGACGGCGCGGTCAAGGCGCCAGAACCGATCACGGGTGAGCAGATATTCCATCAGGTCTGCCAAGCCTGCCACCAGGCGGATGCCAAGGGCGCAACCGGTGCTGCCACGGTCCCAGCGCTGGCAAAGAACCCCCACTTGGCCGAGCCCGGCTTTCCCATCGCGATAGTGAGCGATGGGCGTGGCGGAATGCCACCGTTGCACCTGACGCCGGACCAGGCCGCCGCAGTCATCACCTATGTCCGTACCCATTTCGGGAACCACTACACGAAGCCGGTCACCGCAGCCGACGTGAAGCTGTATACGGGTGGATATTAGCCAAGGGCTGCCCGCATAGAGCTGTCGCCACTTCCGGGCATCAGTCATCGCTGGCGAAGCCCGCGATGACGCTGGCCCAAAGCTTGAGGCAGTTCACTGACAACCTTACGCGCCTCTATGACAAGCAGGAACGTCTGTTTCGCCGGCTTGACGGCAGCAACTCTCTGCGTTTGGGGAATGTTGGCGAGCGCGGAGCCGGAAAAGGCTAAACCCACAATTCAGCGCTCTGGCACGACGGCGGGCGAGGGCGCATGGGTTCGCGACCCCCACTTTACCTTCCTGAAAATGGGATCCTGTGTCCGTATCTATCGCTGCGTGGCGCCCGGCCAGATTCAGGCTGGCGCCAGGCATTTCACCGCTTCGCCGCCAAAAAAACAGGCGGGCATGTGCACGCCGGGCGTGGATAGCGTCGATTATTGCGGGCTCTGCGAGACGGACGAGCCAAAGGAGCACTGCACCTACGATCTCAAATGATTTCGATGCCGTTTGCGCCACTCCAATCTCAAACAAGGCGCCCCGTCATCACTAGAAGCGGCTAGCTAGACACCCATGCATGGTCTGGATCCTCGAATGATCAGATCCAGACCACGCAGGTACTTTTGGCCGGACTATGTGTTCCGGCCTAGTGGGCTCCGAACGGGTTCGCCGCCATCCCCACCACCGCACTTGATCCGCTTCACAGGACGGCGTCTCCTGCGGTCCCCGCGCTTGTCGGGTCCGGGTCCCCTGAGACGGCCTCAGGCTTTGGCAGGCTCGCTATCCGCCAACTTTTGAAATTCCGCCAAAATTTCGCGATGATGCTGGGCCAGGTAGCGAACGATTCTGGCATTGCAGAGCAGTTTCCCCAGATAACCTTTCGCCAACACCAGATCGAGATGATCGGTGCCGTAGGACTGCTCCGCCATTTTGAAGGCTCGATCTAGGTTGGCAGTTTCCTTTTCCATCATCGAAATTTGCTCTCCCGAAAGGCCGCTTATCGTCTTGGGTTTATCCGGCTGAGCGAGTTGGGATTGCGGTGTGGCGGCCAGCAGCGACTTAGCGTAGGTACCGGTAAAAGTGTTCATCGCCACCATAAGCTCGGCCGCCTCGATTTGGCGCAGCGAGCCCATTTTTCTCAAAACACCAAATGTAAGAATGGGGACGTGCTTGGTGCGGAGAATATCGGCCGCCTCATCGCAAATGCCTTTCAAGAGCGTGAGCCTCTGAGCTAAGGTTTTCACGTCCAGATTGAGTGCCGCGGCCAGCCGGGCAGGGGAAACTCCTCGTTCCGCCGCCTTCACGATCATCTTGTGTTCCTGAACCATCGCAAGCCGGCTCAACCGCTTGTTGTAAGTGAAACCCTCGTCATCGGTCGATATGAGGCATACGACCTCCGTCTCCCCCAGGTCTTTTAAAATTTCGAGGCGCAGATGCCCGTCAAGGAGCAGGAAGGTACCAGGACTGGTGCGGTCGGCAGCCACAACCGGCGGTTCGATGATACCAACTTCCCTAATTGAGGCGCTTATTTGGGCAAATTTTGTGCTTTGCCGTACGGCAGGGGACACCAGGTGAAGAGGACGTATACTGGAGATAGAGATCCGTCGACTTTCCCTCTCAAAGCCCATACGGACTGCCACAGATTTCGTCATGCGATCTCCGTTTCCGCGCCATTCATGCGGTCTGCGAGATTGCGGGGTAGAGAGTCGATCTTCTCCGCACGCATCAGAGTAACGAAGTTCTCGTCCGCAAGGAGCTTGCGAAGAGCTTCTATTACAAAGATCAATCGATCTCGGGTGCGTTCGGCCTTTCGAATTAGGACTCGCTTTTTTTCCGCGTCATCCCGATAAACGCGAAGCAGCGCATTGACCGAAAGTGGCCGCGGCTGACCTCCTTTCCGGCTCTCGGCGAAGTCCTTGCCTTTCCGTTTTCGCCTAGCTATCAACTTTTTGACATACAACAGCTTCCTACCCCGCAGTTGCTTGCTCTCGTATGCTTGCTGCAAAACACGTTGGATGCCTACATCGTCGGATTGCGCGATCTCGACGGCAACTGTGAGTGGAATATGACCCGCCTCTACCGCGCTCAGAAGCCGTGTCTCCCCAGCTTTCAACAGGTGAAGGATGGCTTGGACATAATCCAGACTTAGGCCAGTCTTCGTGGCGATTTCCTCACTGGAGTATCCCCGCTGTTCCATACCGCCTATATCTCGCAGCAGGTCAACCGCACGGTGCTGACGGCGCGCAAAGTTTTCTACTAGGCTCATCACCAGGCTGGTTTCCTCATCGACACCAATTACGAACGCGGGAATCGAGCCCTGTCCCAAGGATTGATACGCCTCCAACCGTCCTTGACCACATACCAAGTCGTACCGTGGGCCCTGGGGCGTATCGCGTTGTGTCACTGTAATGGGCCGTTTCAGGCCGATCTCCGCAATATTGGCAGTGATGTCTTTGAACACCTTACGGTTGCGCGCCCTTGGATTTGTGACCTTGATATGGTCGAGTGGGATGAGCCGAACTTCTGCCTGCTGAGTTGAGGGAATCACGCGACCTCCTGAAGCATTGCGCGCGCCGCCATATTGAAAAGCCCATCGAGGCCGTGGAAGCGATAGGCATCCAACGAAACTCCGTTTTGTTCGGCGAGCCTTAGCTTGGGAAGAGACATGTCTAGCTGCGGCAGAAGATAATAGTCGAGCGGCTGTTGGTTCATCTCCTCCATTCGGATCGCAATCGTCAGATCCGGAGCAAGGCCACTATCAAAGCGAATATTCCACCGCAACGAGCCTGCTGGTGTCATGTGGCAGCGGCATATTACGATGCTGGCGGTGAACTCGTCATTGATGCGTAAAAGGCCGGTTGCGCCGAGCGGCACCACCGTTCCCCCGATGGCAACAATGCCGGCGATGGTCTGCTGCACAATCCCTGGGTGCAAACTGCGCAACGAGCGATTGATCTCGATATAGGCATAATCGCGGTCGGGGGCGTATCCGACCAGCTGGTAGGCTCGCAGCAGGCTTCCAAAACGGGTCTGGTAAGCACTACTAGACGGTAGTTGCTCAGCCTCGTCGATAATGATGCCCGAGAGATAGCCATAAGCGTCGTAGATCTGCCGTAAAGACTCCAACATCTGATTGTCTGTAAGTCGCTTGGAACGTTCGCGAATAATGACCTGAGCGGCGTCAAAAAGGAGTCGATCGACAATTGGCTCAAACGCATTGTCGGCGCGAACCAACGTGTCGGGCTCGTTTCGAATCCGCGTTTTCTTGAGTTTGTAAGAAATCCGGTTCCAGACGTTGTTGCCAACGTATTTTTCGTTGATCAAAATTTGATGGACCGTGCCGCGGCTCCAAGGATGTCCAAGGTCAGTCAGCAAACCACGCTCATTGAGGAGCGCGGCAATTTGGCGTTCGGGCTTTCCCTCCTCGACAAATACCCTATAGATCCATCGGACGGTCTCGATCTCCTCTTGGGGTCCGGGTACGAGCACGACCCTATCGGTCTGAATACTTTTGTGTTCTCCCCGCGCAAGTAGGCCTTTGCTCTCGCCAGCCTGGTCCACCAGTTTGCGCCGTAAACCGTAACCAGCGGCGCCTCCTTGCCGATAGCCAAGTTCAATGAGACGACACTGGCCCGTAAACACTTTAGCGGATAGTTCCCGGCTGTATTCACCTGCCATGGCGCGTTTGACGCCTTTGACAATGGTGGAGACCGGACTGCCGTCGTTTTCGAATTGTTCGGCACAATATTGGACGCCGATGCCGGCCCGTTTACAAATGTATTCGTAGTAGGCGCTTTCGTCGGCATCCTGGAAGCGCCCCCAGCGACTGACATCGTATACAAGGATAGTTCCAAATGGTGCCGAACCGCTCTCTACGTCACTTATCAAGCGCTTGAGAGCGTCGCGACCGTCGATTCTCAGGCCGCTTTTGCCCTCGTCTGCATAGGTGCGCACGATTTCGATGCCGCGTTTTTGTGCAAACTCTCTGATTATGTCCGCCTGATTTTCTGTCGAATATTTTTGATGTTCCGTCGACATCCGCACGTACTGCGCCGCGCGCTTAAATCCAATGTCGGATAAAATATGACCGTCCCCTTGCTGTATCATCCGCGCCGGATCCTTTTCACAGCGCGGAGCTGTTGGGCGTCAGGTACGATTGCGGCTTTTTGAGTCGGCGCGAATTAGCACCATCTCAGCAAGCTCGAGATTCAGTTTAACCTGGAGATTCGGGATTATGATCTCCAAAGAGGGCAACATAGTGCCCATTAGGGGCACATAAGTGCCCAAAGACCTTTGGCGCTCCCCAAGTGAGAAGGTTTACGCCGCCGTAGTTGCGCGAGCACTCCGCAAACAATTCGGCGGCACTCATGGGGCAACCAAAAGAGTGATGCGGTGGACGGGCGCAAGCGAGCGGGCGGTCAAAAATTGGTTTGCCGGCTCAAAAGGTCCGAGTGGCATGCACCTGATCAGTCTTATTCGAAATTCAGACGCGGTCTTCGAGGCATTTCTGGATCTGGCTCAAAGAGACCCTTATCTGGTGTCCCATAACCTTCATGATGCGAGAAAAAAGCTCTTGGAAATATTGCGTAGTCTGGGACCCGATCAATCGGGAGAAACACTTTGAGCAGAAAGGACCATGCAATCGTGTCATGCGCTGGACTTGATCAAGATCTCTTGATTGTTCAGTGAGATAGCCGGCAAACCCTTGTACCTTTTCTGGGCTGAGATCAGGATCATCGGCGGAATGAAACTGCAAAGCCCTTTTAGAGGTGTGCATACATGAAGTGGCAGGAATTGGTACTCGCGCTTATCAGGTGCGAGTTTAAAGCAAGATATCATGCGCTGACGGGGTGGCAGCTGTCGGCAAAAGGCGCCCTGCCAATAATGTTCCTGGCCGTCACAGTTATTGTCGTGTGGGCCGGACAGAAGTGATGATGGCGAGTTATTAGGTCGTTGGACAATGGAAGAGATCGAGATATGGCGGGCGGCGAACCAGCTGCTAGGTCGGTACGGAGAAGGCGCCGAAATGGAGGCTGCCCAACGCGCGGACGCCGCCTCCAAAGCGGGGGATCGGTTCAACTTTGACCTGTGGACTCGAATTGCGGGCACCATCCGGCAGCTCCGCCTCAAAGCGACGGGCGGACCCTTGAACTAAGCACCAGCGCGACGAGGCGCGGCGGGCATCCACCAAATTGAGCTCCGGGGATTGGGCTCCCAATTCCCTGTTGTTGGCGACACATTTCCCTGATGCGCCAGCATTTTCTTGGGCAAGATCAGGCCGATAGAAGTCCCGATTTTTCTAAGCTCGAACCTGAACACCGCATCTTCAGGTCCGTCACTGTCCTTGGATCGACTTCCTAATTTCGCCGCACTTGTATCCGTGGAGCTTTGTTTGAATGCCCCGCTCAGCGCAAAACTCCATGTAGGCATGGTAAGCGCCGTCATAGCCACCGTTTGATGCTGATACATCGTCAACGAAGATTGCGCTGCCGGGAACTAGACAGTCATAGATTTTAGGAAGCGCTGCTTTTGTTGGAAGGTATAAGTCCACATCCAGATAGGCCAATTTGATTGGGCCCAAGGTGGAGTAATCAAACTCGGCACAATCGGCTTTTATTGGTGTGACGATCGATGAGAATGCTTGAAAGTTTCTCTTCCAGGCCGCGAAATCGTTGTACCCGAATCCGGCCAACTCCGACGCGGTCTTACCCCTTTCCTTCATCTCGTAATCCAAGTCCCGCTTGGTGAACGAACTAAAAGTGTCCAACGCGACAATTCGGTCCCCAGTGCTGCGCCTGGAGTGTTCGGCCAAAAGGCGGGTCGTCATGCCACGAGCTACACCTACCTCCAGCACGATGCCGGGGGTTCCGCGTTGCCGCTCCATCTCCATTACCAAGAGGGCAAGCTCTATGGGATCAGACGTGTACGGGTAGGTCGGTGCCCCGAACCGGGTGTGACGAAATACCAATTTTTTGGCAAGTTCACGCAGATAAGCCATTGATAAATCCAAGTACTGGGGCGGGGGAACTTACTCTGCATTAGTCTGCAATTCCAAGCGTATCTGGGGATTGCAGCCGTACTTTTGAGACACCCCGGAGCTTTGGTTTATCGCCCTGTCCATCTGCGGTTTCGTTCTGACCAACTCTCTTACGGCCTTAGTAATCCGCGTCCATAACTCGTAGTTGAATATATCGCCCGCCTCATGCGCGGTTTCGGCACGTTGGCAAGCTGCTAGCCCAGGCGGGACTACCAGAAGCCCAAAATGTCCGCGATAACGCCAAAAAGTAGTCCCCACGGCCGACGACCATCGGCGCAGCCGCCAACAGGCCCCCTCCCGGTGAATCCGGAGCTTGCTTTTCGGGGGCCGGAATAGGGCTTACAGAACCGGGTTCGTTCCCGGTCCTATTTCCACAGTGTTTCCCTGTTATTGCCGACATCTTTCCCTGATCCTGGCCCGGGCTTTCCCTGTTATTTGGCCACCAATTTTTTGGCTGTTCTCCCGGAAAACCCCGAAAATAGGGGGTCGGATCGCTGGTACATTGGTATTTTCCGGTTTTTCCGACGTTTTTTCCCTGTTTTGGCGCTATTTGGGGCTGAGACCAATGAGCACCGGACTGCCAGCACCACCATTCTTTCAGCTAAGTTAGCGGAGCATTCCGCCTCGGTTGAATTGTCACGGCGGTAAATACCAACCCTTCCGTCACGATCCATTTTCCAAAACAGGCAATATTGTCTGCGAGCGGCTCGGCTCGATCGACGTCGATTTCAATCTTAAATGTCCCTTCGTTCACAGGTTCATTGTGTTCGAAATAAATCACGACATCGCAAAAGTCTAAGAACAATTTTCTGATCGGATAGTAGGATTTATAGAACGCTTCCTTCGCCGAAAACGCAATCTTCCACCACTCGGCTTTTGGAAGTTGAGAGAAATGGCTTCGTTCGGTGGCAGTGCAGATCCATCGTTCGATTTCCGGTGCGAAGGAATCCAGTTCTTCGACGTCGATACCCATCCCGATATGACATTTGGACGGCCCGACGACCGCGGCGCAGACTCGGGCACAATGGCTAATGCTTCCCACAAAACCGCTTGGCCACACTGGAGCGCCGTCAGAATTCATTATGAGCGGTTGGGGTTTTACCCCGAAATGCGAAAGCGCGCTGCGGGCAGCACATCGCCCGGCGGCAAACTGTCTCTGTCGTTCTTCTACGCTGCGTTGAACATAAGACTTCTCATCCGACCATAGTTGGGCTCGATACATTTCCGGTGTCGCAATGACAGCAGAGGCTGGCGAACAAAACAACGAAGACAGCCGGGCGTTATCCATGAAATCCGTTCATTGTCGGCAGCGGACAAACGGAGAGGCCTTTTTAAGGGCCGGCTTCCCGACTCAGCAAGGTTGCAAACGTAACACCAGAATCGAGGCGTCGTCGGAAGGCTTGACACGCGGGTAGGCATGGCATTCCCGATCGCGCGCCTCGATTGATCGCAGTTTCTTGAGTAGAAGTTCTGGGCCAGATTTCAGGGCAGTTTCTACAAATTCAACCAAAGTCATCTGCTTGTAAACGTCAACAAGTCTGAATATTCCATCGCTACAGAGTAGAAGATGGAAAGAGCCTTGGATTGAAATGGATTCGTGACGCAAATTCGCGATCGAAGTAGGGTCTAATCCCAGAATTTTGGCGGAGGGTTTTGTATTCTGTGCTCTGCGTCCCTGGAGTAGCGATGGAAGGAGGGCGTGCTTTACCGCGTCCATGCTGGCGGCCCCAGAGCATTGCAGATCGGCGACCTGCCGCTGTACGCGGGCATCTAAACGGCCCCCGTCATCCAGCAACAGGACCGGAGCGTGACCAGGCCGCACCACAATAATCTTGCAATCCGCAAATGCAGCCGCTTCCAACTGAACCTCGGAACCCTTCGACGTTCCGCGTATCCAGGCCAAAGCTGCGACCGGCCTGTCCTCCGGGGGAACGTGATCGATTGCACCAACTGCTCGCCGGTATTGATCTGCTACATCGATCATAGCAGATTCTATTATATCCGCCGGGGTTGAGCCGTTCAGTGCGTACTGTTGAAGCGCCCGGCTGGCGGAGCGCACAAACCAAACGACATCGTTCTCATATCCCTCGGCGACAACATATCTTGCATCTCGAAGTGGGGTGGCTCCATCGATAATCCAAGCGGCGCAAAGACCATTTGCGGAGGTATACCCGATTTGGTCTTCGTTGATCCTGCTTGCGTCTCCGCTTTCGGAAATCTCCGAAACGATAATTCCGATGCACATCAGATATTATGTCTCAATGAAAGTGTTGCCTTAGTCGTAAACCTTTTTACGCGCAGAAGTTTATTGAACATCAAGCGCTGCTTGTGTTGGAATAACGTCTCCCGATCGCATAGAATGCTCATCTCCTCCGGAACAAACGCTCAATTGTCAGTTAGGACCTCGGCAGCCAATCGGGCTGCGATGACGCGATCGTCAAACTCGATAACAGTCGGCCCCGTTTGCTCAGAATAGACTTCGAGACTTTCCTCAGCGCCCCTGCCGGCAATAAGGATCACGTCACCAGACCGAGCCGCTACAAGCGCCTGGCGAATTGCCTGCTTTCGATCATCGACCACAAAGAGTTCTACTTCACCTGGGGTAATGTCCCGCACGATATCAGCCGCGATCGCCTCGAACGGCTCTCCTCGCGAGTTATCCGCGGTAACAATCACAATATCCGAATAGATAGCCGCAATGCGGCCCATGATTGATCGCTTTCCCGGATCGCCGAACCCTCCGCAACCGAATACGCAAATCAATCTTCTTTTTGTGATCATGCGCAGAGTTGAAAGGGCTGCGTTCAATGCGCCCGGTTTGTGAGCGAAATCAACATATACGGCTATACCCTTTTGGGTATCGATATAAGTCATTCTGCCAGGTATTGAACGTGTTTCGGTCAGTCCGCGCTCGATAACCTCTGGCTTAAGATCGAGTTGCCTCAACAGCGCCACCACACCGAGGATATTCTGCGCATTGAATTCCCCGATCAGAGGCGAAGCGACAGACATTTCCGTCTTTTTCGGCGTGCAGTTTTCGATAACGGCACCGCGAATGCCATCCGGTCCAAGCTCTAGCCGAGTCCCGTCGTAATCTTGTCTGGATTCACGAAGGCTAAACCCGACCGAATGCGCGCCTCCCGGTGCCATAGATACAGCAAGGTCTTTCAACAATTGTCTGCCATAGGAGCAATCAAAGTTCACTGCTGCTTTAGGCGATTTTCCGCAGTCCCGCGAATATGCGGCGTATTGCGTGAATAAGCGGCGTTTTGTGTCATAATACGCTTCCATAGTGCCGTGCTCATCAAGATGCTCTCGGCTGAGATTTGTAAACAATGCGCCATCGAAGGGTACGCCGAACGTGCGGTCCCTAAGAATTCCATGAGACGAAACTTCCAGGACAACGGCCGCACAGCCAGTTTCTGTCATTGCTGCCAGAGCGCGGTTTAAATTAAACGCGCCAGGTGTCGTGTTTAACGATGACTGTGTTTTATCGCCGTATCGAATGAAGCTAGTTCCAATAGCTCCCGTTTTGTATCCAGCGGCTTTAAATATTGATTCCACCAAATAGGCTGAAGTTGTTTTACCGGACGTGCCCGTAATTCCAACAATAGTCATATTCATTCCGGGGTTACCGTAGAAAGCCCTCGCAAACTTAGCCGCGGTTCTGCGCAAATCCGGCGAAAATACCTGCATGGAAGGTGGAACCAGTTCGAGCTCCTCATCCGTAACAACAAAGGACGCTCCAGCGTCGAGCGCGATGATGAGGTCCTGTTTAACTTTCGGGCGGTCGCCTCCAAAAACAAAAATGCCCCCGGTACACATCTCCTGAACGTCGTCAGTTACGATAGGGTAGGCCGCGGATCGCTTTATCAATTCCTCTAGATCCATAGTTGCACCAAATATAGAACCTTACAGACAGTTCCGGGCATCGATGTGCCGGAAGAAATAAATATAATTTTCAGATCGCCATTCCGCCAGTTTCAGGGCTTGCGAGCCCATTTTGTGGGCGCTCGGGCCACAATTTCGTGGCATCCAACGGCTCGCCTATCATTTGACATTGTTAGCAGTAATATATTTTAATATACATTATAATGCTATATATATTATGATAATCGTTGATGTCATGATTGGACGTGCGGGGGCGCTGACGGTCCATGGGCAGGCCTTTAGGGAGTGCGATCCCGGGCTTTCCGCTCCGTTCTAAGGACGGAATCTGCTTGGTGAGGGCTGTTATGGCCCTTCTTAGAAATCCGCGGGCCTGGAACACACATCGTATTGTTGGCGGTTGGAATTGTCGTTGACGATGTAAGGAAGACGCGAGGAAGTTATGAAGGTTTTTTGTCTTTTGCCCGTGCGAAATGGTGGAGAGGACCTTTCTTTCTATTTCCAGAGTGCCAAAGAATTTGCGGATGGCATTATCGCGCTGGACGATGGGAGCACCGACGATACGCGTAGCCGCCTGGAAGCCGAACCGCTAGTCAAGGAGATTCTGTCAAACCCGCGCCGGGAAACGTATAAAGGATGGGACGATTCCTTAAATCGGCGTCGTCTCCTCGCTGCCGCCGGCACATACCAGCCAGACTGGGTGTTTTGGCTTGATGCTGACGAGGTGGTCGAACCCTCCGATGCCGCTGCGCTTCGGCCCTTTCTCAAGGGCGAGGCGGAGTTGCGCACAGCCTATGGTGTTGAAGTGCATCGAATGATCGAGGGCATGACGCATTATGATAGAGCGCATATGTGGGTTACGCGTTTTTATTCTTTTTCGCCGCCCCTTACACTTTCGAACGACAAATTGCATTTCGACCTGGCTCCCCTGGAGTATAAATCCATGGTGAAAACGAGCATCAGAATTTTGCATCGCGCCAGCTTAACCGGGGCAAGGCGACAGGCTCGTTTTAGTAAATATCTCGAATGCGATCCAGAAAATCGGTGGCTATCGTCGTATAAACATCTCGTAGATGAGCCTGAAGGGTTGACGCGCGTTGCTCCGCGACCGCCTCATGCCCCCATAATTCTCGAAAATGGGCATCAGGTTGGTGGCAGCAAGTAAGATGCCGAACGCGGATAGTGAAGCGAAGCTGCGTTATGCGGGCTTTCCTACTCAGGGAAGCAAGGGAGACCCATAGCAGGTGCGGCGCTGCATCTGAAAGCTAGGGAAATCGTTTAGCGATACCAGCGTGTACGTATAGAAGCCGGCGATCAGTTTTATTCTTCCCTTGACCGATAAATCCAAGCTTTTTGCCTCAATGTCCGGGAGCGGGGCGGGAGAGCGTACCTATATTGGGAAGTTGAACGTTTAACGTAGAGGACATGGGATGACTATTCGCATCAACCGCGATGTTCCTGCTCAAATCGGTCATAAATGGACCGGTGAACGTGAACGCGAATGGATGGCTCGGCGTCGAGACAAATGGTTGACGCGTGACACACAGATATTTGCGATTGGAAGCTGCTTTGCTGTCAATTTTACGCGATGGTTGGTTCAGCAAGGCCTCCCCTTGGCCGTACCACCATGGGGAATGCACTATAATCCGGCCACAATTTTGAATGAGCTCAAAAGTGCGTCTGGTCGGCGATCCAAACAACTTGTTTGGACCGTTACCGATCAATTTGGCAAAACAAAATATATCGATGCGATGCGGCATACCATATTATCGGACAACAAGGACGATTTTGATAAGCAGCAAATTGAAATTGAGAGAATCTCCAAGGAGATGTACCGAAAGGCCGACGCGTTTGTAATAACCCTCGGCCTATCAGAAATCTGGGAGTCAAGCCTGGAGCGATCTGATTTGGTGATAAACCGATCCCCTTATGTCGCCGGAGATCACACTAAAAATTATAGAAATCGATTTCTGAGCGTCGACGAGGTTGTTCAGTATATACAGCAAATTGTGGAAATCATCAGGATCGATAAGGGCGATTCTACGCCAATTGTTTTCTCCATATCGCCCGTCCCCTTGAAGATGACGAATAGCGGATATGACCCCCAGATAGCCAATATCAGGTCAAAAGCGATACTTATTGCTGCTATTCATAGTTTTATTGATGAGGATACGGCGAAGAGACCGGCGTCTTACTTCCCTGCTTATGAGATTTTCCTAGGCGCGCCACGATTTGAGAAACTATGGCAGGCCGATCTGCGTCATCCGACAGCTGAAGCTATAGACTATGTATGTCGGCGTTTTATCGAAAACTACCGCTACGGGGAGTTTTCATTGGACTCAATTGTAAAATTTACTGTTCCGGAGGTCGCATGCTTACCCAACTCCGAAAGTCAGAGCTCAACGGGCCCGCTCCTGTTGTCTTGACGGTCCCGGGAGCGAAGAACGGACTCCTGCCGCATCTCTATGCGGCTCTCCTGATGGAGGGGCAGACCGTCTTTCACAATGTCCCGAACCAACTTTTGGATTCCCGGACCACCGTCGCGCTTTTGCGAGGCGCCGGCGTGTCAGTTGATTTTCTCGGAGATAGGCTTTCACTTGTATCAGACAAGTATGACGTAGGCGCTATCTCGCACGAGTTGGTACAGAAAACTCGCTATAGTACGTTACTTTTGGGTGTCTCGAAAGCGCGCGAGCAGTGTGTCGATATGCCTACGCCCGGAGGGTGTAAGCTGAATCGATCTGTCGACATTCATATCGATGGTCTGAGGGCGCTCGGAGCGACGATCGTCGAAGAAGCTGGCCTAATTCGTTTCAAGCCGGGAAAAAGAAGTGGCGCCCGCTTCACCTTGCGCAGTCCATCCGTCGGAGCAACGCTCAATCTCATCCTGGCTTCGGTGCTTGGCGAGTCCGAGGTCGAGTTGGCGAATATCGCGATCGAGCCGGAGATTGTTGATTTTGTGAGCATGCTTCGATCGGCTGGGGCACGAATCGATTGGACTGGCGAACGGCGACTGGTCGTTAACGGCGTATCTGCCTTGTCCGGAATAGAATGGAGGATTATTCCAGACCGGATTGTGGCGGTGACCTATGTTATTGCGGCAGCCATGAATGAGCGGGGGATATTGCTCAGGGGCATAGAGCCAGCGCACATCGCGCTGCCTTTGGCAGTACTCCGGGATATTGGCTTAGATATTCATACGACCTCCACAACGCTGCGCCTTTATCCGACCTCGTTGGGACGACTGCTACCGTTTGTCATAGAAGCTCGACCGTACCCTGGGTTCCCGACGGATCTTCAGCCCATCATGACGGCCCTGGCGGCCTGCATTTCAGGTACAAGTCATATTTCGGAATCAGTATTCGACACGCGCTTCCAATACGTCCCTTATCTGAATCGGATTGGCTCTGACATTCAGGTTGCGGATAGACTTGCAACCGTTAATGGTAAGCGCCCCGGCCGGGCGGAATTACACGATGTGGACTGCACTGATATTCGCGGTGGAATGTCGGCCGTTCTGTTTGCGATGGCTGGAGGGGCCAACGTAAATATCGCCGGCTTTCAGGAAATCGAACGGGGATACGCGCAGCCACAAGCGTTGTTTGAGAGCTTTGGTTATACGCTGGAGCGCACTGGTGATTAGAAGAGAGGGTGAGCTGCGTTGGCTGAATTCGTTCCGTATAGAGTCCTGGGCCTCTGAGTGCGTGTTTCCCGAAGCTGCAGAGGATCTATTGGGCCTTGATGAAACGTTCCGGGAAGCTTTTGTTCTCGGTCATGGAAACAACGTAATTCTGTCCAGAGCGTCTTATGGGAAATCCACGAAATTCATCAGCATGTCCCGCTTCGATTCAGAGATCGAATTTCACGGGACTCGAACCCGAGTCGGAGCTGGAGCTTCGCTAAGACGCCTGTGTATCGCTGCGGCGTCACGGGGACTTGGCGGGTTGGAGCGCCTTTGGGATATTCCTTCTTCGGTAGGTGGTGCCATCTATATGAATGCCGGCGCATATGATTGCGATATACACCGCGTAATACGCTGGGTCCGTATTTTTGACCGTGAAAAGCGTCTGATCAGGACATTCGAGCGTAGCGCATTGGTGCCTGGTTATCGGTACAGCATTTTTCAGGGACAGCCGTGGATCATTGTGGAGGCTGAACTGGAATTGACTGAGAGCAGGGTCCCGGACGTACTCAGAATGATGAGAGAAATCAGCATAAAACGGCGCAAAAATTTCCCTTATGCTTTCCCCAACGCAGGTAGCGTCTTCAAGCGACCCATGACGGGCTTGCCGGTCGGTAAGATGGTGGAGCAACTGGGTCTCAAAGGCACTAGGCGGGGCGGGGCGCGTATTTCCGAACTTCACGGCGGCTTTATCGTCAGTGACGGCACCGCAACAGGCTGCGACATAGTCTATTTGGCCAATCTGATCCGTTCCCGTGTGGCGCAAGCTTTCGGCATGGAATTGGAAATGGAACAGGTCATTGTATGAATTACGTAAAAACGAAGATACTTAGAATCCTCTATCCCATAATTGACCGCTTTCGAGCCGTAGTACTGAACCTTGCCGGCGGGAAATCCGTGGGCGTCAGGGCGCTTGTAGTCAACGAAAGCCATCAGGTCTTACTTGTCCGTCATACCTATCGAAAAGGCTGGTATATGCCCGGCGGTGGTGTCGATAATGGTGAAGGTATATTCGAGGCGCTTTCACGGGAATTGCGCGAAGAAGTCGGAATAACTCCTCGCGGAATGGCGCAAATATTCGGTATATACCGCAACAGTTGGCGTGGCAGGCACGATTATCCCGTTTTTATGATAGTGAGATCCTTCGAAGGAACGCCGAAGGTATGTGATCCGCGTGAGATTGCTGAAATCGGCTGGTTCAGTTTGGACGATCTACCTGATGATACCACGCCAAAGACCCGGCTTCGGATTGATGAGTTCAAGCACGGAGCCCAGATACATATGAATTGGTGAAATCGGGAGTATGGGTTTTCTTTCTTCCTATGTTCCCGGCCGTATTTCTCCGAGACAGCCGTCGCAAAGTTTGAGGCCCATTTATGTCAAGGTCATACGCTTTACAAAGCTACGTGGCGATTGGCGATGCCTCTTGCTCTCTCTGTGCACCATTTCCAAATTGACAGCGTCGCCGTGCGTGCGTTTTGGATGTTCGCCCGCGCTCTAGCGCAACAACGCGGTGGTCGCGGTTACGGCGTCCGGCGTGCCAACATGATACCATCCGCCGTCGTGAATCATTGCCTGCATGCGGCCTGCGGCGAGGGCGCGGTCCCACACGCGGTTTATGGAAAAGGGTTCTGGTTTCTCGACGGCGAGCACCCGCGGATGGACAACGCTCACCCCAGTATAGACATAGGGTGCGCCAGCAGCGTCGCCACGTCGGCACATCGTGCCATCGGTCTCGACAAAGAAGTCGCCAAGTCCATCATAGCCGCTGGCCGTCGCGGTCGGCGTAACAAGCATCAACACGTCATGGCGCGCATCGTCCCACCCATCGGCGATGCGCGAGAAGACGGAAGGGCTTGCGGCAGCTTCGGTGACAATGGCGTCGCAATTGCAGCAAAAAAAGGGGTCAGTCCCAAGGAGAGGCAGCGCCTTTAACACGCCGCCGCCCGTATCCAGCAACTGGGCCGTCTCATCGGAGATTATCACGCGCGGACGCGCACGCTTGGAAAGATGAGCGCAGAGCTGATCCGCGAGATGATGCACGTTCGTAACCACTTCCGTGACGCCAGCATCCCGAAGTGAATCGAGCGTCCAGTCGATCAGCGCCTTGCCCGCGACTTCCACCAGTGGCTTGGGCGTGTTCAACGTGATCGGCCGCATTCGCGTGCCGAGCCCGGCCGCTAGTAGCATCGCCTTAGCAGGGCGTGCCATTAGGCCACCGCTGCGCAAATTGCCCGCGCAACAACGTCCCGCGACCGCACGGTTCCATGAGGCGGGGGGCGTCCATGAAAATATCGGTACAGCCTTAGTGCTCCAGCCAATTGTAGGTACGGAAGGAGGCGTCGCCTGGGATGCATTTCGGGTTGCCATAGCGCCAGCTGTGGCGCCTTAAGAATTCAGGTCCGAGTGCCTCGTGAACGCTATCCATGCCACCGCCCACCAAACACTTTAGTTATATACATTAAAATCGAGATTGTGTTATAAATAATATACTAAAGCGATGGCAATTTGTTTATAGCTTCTATTTCCCGGCGATGCGCATTGATCGCCTGACGCCGTGGCTGCTTGATTGGCGAGAAAATAGATAGTTTCGCAAGGTCATTCGCAAAAGATAATTCAAAATATAAAACACATCGCTTTGGTAGCATATTATTATCGGAAAAAAGGGGGTGCAATGTATACTGAGGAGGGCCACCGCAACTCATTGTTGAACGAAGTTGATGGGTTGGGGCGGCAAAGGCTGTCGGAACAGAATTCGTATTGGCTCCGGAAATTGGAGGGGGCCCCGGCATTCATTGAACTACCGACAGATCGGCGCCGTCCCACGCACCAGGACCTTCGGGGCGGTGTTGTGCCACTGGTGCTGGACGAAGCTC